>NZ_FOAE01000002.1:0-1031544 GCF_900109505.1 Pseudomonas sp. NFACC41-3 | reverse complement strand
CGAGGCGCGCATTCTACAGCAGCCTCTGTATCTGTCAAGCGGTTATTTTAAGAAGTTTTCAAAGTTTCCTTTGCAACTTCAACCACTTGCGCTTCCGATCTCTCGTCAGCGGGAGGCGAATTCTACAGCGTTACACGCTGCTGTCAACACCTCTTTTTCTCCGCTTTCGACCGAGAAGATCGAACCGTTAACTCGGCGAAAACATACTGCCGAACCAACTCCTTCGGGCCTCGATGAACTGAAGCGTGACCGCTGTCGAAAACCGTGTAACTCGTTGAATCTCAAGGAGTTTTCCGTTTCGACTGCGCCGGAAGTGGGGCGAATTATAGACTTCCAGAATCTGCCGTCAACCCCTAATTTGTCTTTTCTATCAATAACCTGCAAAAACGGATGAATCCTTCTCTATATAAGAAGAACAGAAACATCATGAGCAATATATTGCTCAAGCGTTTTTAGTTAAGCATCATGTCGGCGCACCAAACCTCCCCCTGACCCGGATGATGCCTTGCCATGAATGACCAGCCCCGCAGCCTAGCCTCGACCCTGTTCCCGGTGGGACTGCTGCTTATTGCCATGGCGTCCATCCAGTCCGGCGCCTCACTGGCCAAAAGCATGTTCCCGATAGTGGGCGCACAAGGCACCACCACATTGCGCCTGATTTTCGCCAGCATCATCATGCTGCTGCTATTGCGCCCATGGCGCGCGAAGCTCACCGCCAAGTCCCTGCGCACCGTCATCGTCTATGGCATGGCGCTGGGTGGAATGAACTTTCTCTTCTATATGTCGCTACGCAGCGTTCCTCTGGGAATCGCCGTGGCCCTGGAATTCACCGGCCCACTTGCCGTGGCCATTTATGCTTCGCGAAAAGCCATCGACTTTCTCTGGATCGCCCTGGCGATTATCGGTCTGCTGCTGTTGATTCCAACCAGCGATACGAGCGCTGGTATCGACCTGATCGGCGCGGGTTATGCCTTGGGAGCCGGGGTGTGCTGGGCGCTCTATATTCTGTTCGGGCAAAAGGCCGGGGCCGACAATGGCATCCAGACTGCAGCGCTGGGTGTGATGATTGCTGCCTTGTTCGTTGCGCCTATCGGCATCGTGCATGCAGGGGCCGCCTTGCTGACGCCTTCCCTGATCCCCATAGCCATCGGCGTGGCCATTCTCTCCACCGCCCTTCCCTACAGCCTGGAGATGGTCGCCCTGACCCGAATGCCGGCGAGAACCTTCGGCACGCTGATGAGTATCGAGCCTGCTTTTGGTGCCTTGTCCGGGCTGCTGTTCCTCCACGAGTTCCTGTCGCTCGCGCAGTGGCTGGCTATTGCCTGCATCATCCTGGCATCAGTGGGTGCGACCCTGACCATGCGCAGCGAATCGAAACCTTTGGTCGCGGCGGATTGATTCCTGGTTGTACATAGCTCTGGTATTTGCCGCTCAATTAGGCCATGTTTAGGCGCTGTAACTCAGCGCCAGTCATGGATTTTTCAGGCAAGGACCGCACAGACGCCAAAGTGACAGCTAACGCAGTCGAACCTGGACAACAGATCCGGGATCAGCAATAGGGACAGGAATGAAACGTTTTTTGATTCTGTTAGCCGTACTGGCCATCGCAGGTTGCGCCGCAACTTCGAAAACCGAGGTCAAGCGCGGAAAGAAGGGCCTGCATATCAACTGCTCCGGCCTGTCCTCCTCCTGGGACAAATGCTACGCCAGCGCTGCTACCTCCTGCGGCCCCAAAGGCTACAAGGTGATCGCCAAGTCCGGAGATACAGTGGAGGATCCGGGCGACTATCCCTTCGGCCTGAATCCCGCCGGCTATACCAGCCGCAGCATGATCGTCATCTGCAAGTAGGCAGCACCTGCCTACTGCACATCCTGCGTTGGCAATTGACGAACAATTTCGTCATGGCTCGACTTCAGGACCTGGCGCTGAATGTCCGGACTGACCAGCATTCGCGCCACCACCAACGCCCCCACGCATTGCGACAGAATCGACCAGGCCAGGCTGTCGCTGCCCAGGGTGCGCGCCCAACTCTGCTGCAAACGGCAAATCCAGTCTTGCGCCTGCTGTCGAACCACCTCGTCCGCCCGTGAGATTTCCGCGCCCAAGGTTGGCAAGGCGCAGCCCGTTTCAGGGCTCTCGACATGCGCCATGCTCAAGTAGTGCTTGAGACAGCGCTCAAGCCGCATCCGGCTTTGCTCACCATCGCCCCCCAGACGCTCAAGGCTCTGGCTCAGTTCCCGCTCAACGATCGAACCGAACAACTCATCCTTGGATGAAAAGTGGCTGTAGAACGCCCCACCACTCAGCCCGATCGCCTTCATCAGGCCATCGACCCCCACAGTCGAAAATCCTTCTTTTTTCGCTGACACCGCGCTGCTCTGCAGCAGCCGCTCCCGGGTTTCCTGCTTGTGACTGGCTGAATAACGCATGACGCCCCTCTCCTCTCTTCGCCTTGACGCTCGGCGGATCGTAGCATAACGTTCGTTTAGTTAACGACCGTTTACCAATAGAGCGATCCCACCATGACTACAGCCACAGAGAACAAGAAAGTCGTTTTGGTCGTCGGAGCCGGTGATGCCACAGGCGGTGCAATTGCCAAGCGTTTTGCCCGGGAAGGTTTTGTCGCCTGTGTCACCCGACGCAGCGCAGACAAGTTGCAGCCCCTGGTGGAGGCCATCCAGCAATCGGGAGGCGAAGCCCATGGGTTCGCCTGCGACGCTCGAAAAGAGGAAGAAGTGATTGCCTTGATCGAACAGATCGAGCGCGAGATCGGTCCGATCGAAGCCCTGGTGTTCAATATCGGCGCCAACGTGCCCTGCAGCATCCTTGAAGAAACAGCGCGCAAGTACTTCAAGATCTGGGAGATGGCCTGCTTCTCAGGTTTCCTCAATGCACGGGAAGTGGCCAAGCGCATGGTCACTCGCAAACGCGGGACCATCCTGTTCACCGGCGCCACCGCGGGCTTGCGCGGTGCAGCGGGCTTTGCCGCCTTCGCCGGAGCCAAGCATGGCATTCGCGCGCTGGCGCAAAGCATGGCCCGGGAACTGGGACCGCTGAACATCCACGTTGCTCATGTGGTGGTCGATGGCGCCATCGACACGGACTTTATCCGCAACAGTTTCCCGGAAAAGTATGCGCTCAAGGATGAGGACGGCATCCTCAACCCCGAACACATCGCCGACAACTACTGGCATCTGCACAGCCAGCCACGGGATGCCTGGACCTTCGAGCTGGATCTGCGGCCCTGGAACGAACGCTGGTAACCCCTCCCCCATAACAACAATAAAGGAGCATTACCGATGAGCAAAACCGTCGAGTTCTTTTTCGACCTGGGCAGCCCGACCTCGTACCTGGCCTACACCCAATTGCCGAAGATCTGTGCCCAGACAGGCAGCCAGCTGATTTATCAACCCATGTTGCTCGGTGGCGTGTTCAAGGTCACTGGCAATGCCTCGCCGATCAGCATCCCCGCCAAAGGACGCTACATGCTTCAGGACCTGGCGCGTTATGCCAAACGTTATGAGGTACCACTGGTATTCAACCCGCACTTCCCGATCAACACCCTGCTGTTGATGCGCGCGGTGACCGGCATGCAACTGCGACATCCACAGCGTTTTATCGCCTTTATCGACTGCCTGTTCCGCGCACTCTGGGTCGAGAAGCGCAACCTGAACGATCCGGCCACCGTTGCCGCGGTACTCAGTGAGGGAGGATTCGATCCGCAAGAGGTGCTGGCCCTGACCAACGATGAAGAGGTCAAGAACGCCCTCAAGGACAAGACCGAACAAGCCTTGCAACGCGGCGTTTTTGGCGCGCCGAGCATGTTCGTCGATAACCAGTTGTTCTTCGGCCAGGATCGCCTGGACTTTGTCCTCGAAGCCCTGAGCTAAGCCAAAGCTTAGGTAAGACAAACAACGCAATTCGCGCTGCCGGCCCAAAGCCGGCAGCGCGATTCACGTTCAGAGGGTTGCGGTACGGGTATTCAGCCATTCCAGCGCCGCGCCCTGCAGCAGCGGACTCAGGCGCCGACGCACTTCAGCGTGGTAGGCGTTGAGCCACTCACGCTCGTCCTGGGTCAGCAGCGAAGGTTCCAGGCAGCGGCTGTCGATCGGACATAGAGTCAGGGTTTCGAACTTGAGGAACTCGCCGAATTCGGTAGTGCCTGCCTCACGGTTCATCGCCAGGTTTTCGATGCGCACGCCCCAACGGCCCGGACGATAAGTACCCGGCTCGATCGAGGTGATCATCCCTGGCTGCATCGCGGTTTGCGGTGCTGGCGCCGCCTGATAGGCGATCACTTGCGGGCCTTCGTGGACATTGAGGAAATACCCCACGCCATGACCGGTGCCGTGCCCGTAATCCACGCCTTCGGCCCAGATCGGCGCGCGGGCGATGGCGTCCAGCAACGGCGACAGGATGCCCCGCGGGAATTGCGCCCGGGACAAGGCGATCACGCCCTTGAGCACCCGCGTGCAATCGCGCTTCTGCTCGGCGCTCGGGGTACCGACCGGGACCATGCGGGTGATGTCCGTGGTGCCGCCCAGGTATTGGCCGCCGGAATCGATCAGCAGCAGGCCATCGCCTTCGATCACCGCGTGCTCTTCTTCGGTGGCGTGGTAATGCGGCATCGCGCCATTGGCGTTGAATGCAGCGATGGTGTTGAAGCTCAGGGAGACGTAACCGGGGCGACGGGCGCGCGCCGCGGTCAGGTGCTCGTCGATGGTCAACTCGGTAATGCGTTCACGGCCCCAGGCCGACTCCAGCCAGGCAAAGAATTCGCAGAGCGCCGCACCGTCCTGCTCCATGGCCTGGCGGATATGCTCGGCATCAGCCAGGCTTTTACGGGACTTGGCCAAGGTCGTCGGATTCAGGCCTTCCAGCAGCTTCACACCGTTCCCAAGGTTATCCAGCAAACCGGCGGTAACCCGCGCCGGATCCACCAGCAGGCTGGCGCCGTCGGAAATCGCACTCAGGGCCGCGGCCACTTCGCTGTAGTCACGCAGGGTGATGCCGTCCTGTTCCAGCACGGCACGCAAGGCGTCATCGACTTTGCTCAGCGCCACGAACAGCGTCGCCTGCTGTTGGCTGATCAGGGCGAAAGAGACGAACACCGGGTTGAACGAGACGTCACCGCCGCGCAGGTTGAACAGCCAGGCGATGTCGTCGAGGGTGGCGATGAAATGCCAGTCCGCGCCTCGCTCTTTCAGGGTTTCGCGCAGCTTGCCGAGCTTCTCGACCCGGCCGACCGTGGCCTGGGGCGGCAAATGCTGGTAGATCGGCTGGTCCGGCAGGCTCGGGCGGTCGCTCCAGACTTCGTTCAGCAGATCGATATCGGTGCGCAGGCGAGCACCGCGCTCCTGCAGCTTGTTGCCCAGGGTACGCGCCGAAGCCAGCGCCATCACCGCGCCGTCCACCGCGACCACGCCCCCTTCCGGGGTCTGCTCGGCCAACCAGTCCAGCGGGCCGGGCTGGCCCGGCAACAGTTTGACCAACTCGATGCCGCTGCCCTTGAGTTCCTTGGTCGCCTGCTCCCAATAACGGCTATCGGCCCAGACCCCGGCGAAATCCGCCGTCACGATCAGGGTGCCGACCGAACCGTGAAAACCCGACAGCCACTGCCGGCCTTGCCAATAACCGGGCAGGTACTCCGATAGGTGCGGGTCGGCCGACGGCACCAGCAGGGCATGAATGCCCTCGCGGTTCATCAGCTCGCGGGTGCGCGCCAGGCGCTGGGGGACCACTCCATTGGTCAAGGGCTGCGTACTCATTGTGTCTCCTGCTACCAGGTCAATCATTGTTATTGGATACCGAGGGCATCGACCCTCAGGGTTGGGCAACCGCCCAGAACGCCGGTGCACTGGCGGATGAAGCCTTGATCAGCTGGACGGCCTGATCGATGTCCTGCTCGGTGGTGAAACGCCCCAGGCTCAGGCGGATGGTCCGCCCCGCCGCCCGGGCGTCGAGCCCGAGTGCCAGCAACACATGGGACGGCGCATTGCTCGCCGAGTTGCAGGCCGAGGTCGCGGAAAACGCGATGGAGGCACTCAGGGCCGCCGGGTTGAACTCCCCTTCACCGAAGGTGAGGCTCAAGGTGTGGGGAATGCGCTGGGCCGGGCTGCCGTTCAGGCGCAGCCCCGGCACGTCGGCCAATTGTTCGAGCAGACGCTCGCGCAGACGGGCGATGGTCACCGCTTCTTCGTCGAAGTGTTCGGCGGCCAGGGCAAAGGCGGCGCCCATGGCGGCAATCTGATGGGTGGCGAGCGTCCCGGAGCGCAAGCCGCCTTCATGGCCGCCGCCGTGGATCTGCGCCTGCAAGCGCTGCTGCGCGCGCGGGCCGACGTAGAGTGCGCCGATGCCCTTGGGGCCGTAAATCTTGTGGGCGGAAAAGGACATCAGGTCCACCGGCCACTGCGCCAGGTCGATCGCCACCTTGCCCGCGCCCTGTGCCGCGTCGACATGCAGCAGCGCCCCGCGCTCGCGGACCACGCGGCCAATGCCCGGGATGTCGTTGAGCGTACCCAGTTCGTTATTGACCAGCATCAGCGACACCAGGAAGGTGTCGTCGCGCAGAGCCTCGCTGACCGCCTCGGGCGTGATCAGCCCGTCGCTGTCCGGCACCAGGTAAGTCACCGCCACGCCGGCAGCCTGCAACTGGCTGGCGGTGTCGAGAATGGCCTTGTGTTCGATCTGGCTGGTGATGATGTGCCCGCCGGAGATGCCCCGGGCCTGGGCCACGCCCTTGAGCGCCAGGTTGTTGGATTCGGTGGCGCCGGAGGTCCAGACGATCTGCTCGGGCGCCGCGCCCACCAACTGGGCGACCTGCTGGCGCGCCAGCTCGACGCTGCGCCGGGCTTGTTGGCCGAAGGCGTGGGAACTGGACGCCGGATTGCCGAAGTTACCGTTGAACCCCAGACATTCCACCATCACCTGAATGACGCGCTCATCCACCGGCGTGGTGGCAGCGTAGTCGAAATAGAGAGGACGTTTATTCATCGCAAAAATACCCGCAGAGCCTGTTCCAGGATCAAGGTTCGCTCGGTGCCGAACGCTGATACGCGCCCTTTCGGCAACGCAAAAACGGCAGACCGTCAGCAATACCCGATCGGATGCAGTTAAAGAAGGACAACTTCATTTAAAAGTGCGTAGGAACGCTCCCGAGGGGCAGCTTAACAGGCTCCGGGAGCCGGGTTAAGCAAGGTTCGGCCAGGGGGCCGAAGAACAAGGCGCAAGGCGGGAAAATCATCACAGGGTTTTGCCGACGCTCACCGGCAGTCCGTCAGCCTGCGCGGGCAAGGCCGTGGCAGATCGGCAAATCAGCTGGCCCGGCCATGCAGGGTCACGCTGTGCTCGGCGTTCATTTCACCCTTCTGGTCGAAACCGAAGGTCCGTTGCGGGGCAAGCAGCTCGGCCTTCTTCTGTTGGTATTCGTCAAAGGACAGCCCGCGCCGGTTCAGTGCTTCCAGCGCCAGTTCGCGGGTTTCCTCGGCGGTATAGGGACGCGACTCCGGGCCAGGCTGGCTGGCACAACCGGCCAGCACCGCAGTGGCGACAAGCAAGGAAAAGACAAGCGAACGGTTCATGGCAAAAGCTCCTGGATCTGGGCTGCGAGGCAATGAACACAGGCTACCGTCGCCCTTCCCGGGACAGAAATCATCACGCTCGATAGTGGCTATCGATTCCCCCTATCGCCGCCCATCGCAGCCTACATATTCCTAAAAGACCTATAAATATGGAAATAAAGTATTTTTTAGGAATATCAGTAAGCCTTTATAACAGGCCCATCGCGCCGCCTGCTGTTGTCTGAGCAACTGTTCGCCAGGCAACAGCCAATCAACAAAACAGTGTCTTCCCAACAACAGCCTGCTCCTGCAACAGCGCCACAAGCCCCGCCACTCAAGGCTTTGCGTCGCTGGTACAGCTCTTGCTCAAGCCCTGGGACTACTCACTGCTCGTTGAGCCCTGTTCAACAAAGGAACTGATCATGTCGCGTCCATTAAAAGTCGTTGCCCTGTCCGGTGGAACCTGGCGCCCCTCGCGTACCCTGGTGCTGACCCAGGCGCTGCTCGCCGAACTGGCGGGGCAATTGCCGATCGAGAGCACGCTCATCGAACTGGGCGACATCGCCCGCCCCCTGGGCGCGGCCCTGTCCCGCCAGGAGCTGGCGGCGGAAGTCGAAGCGCAGTTGCAAGCCATCGAAAGCGCCGACCTGCTGATCGTCGCAGCGCCCGTGTACCGCGGTTCCTACCCGGGCCTGCTCAAGCACCTGTTCGACCTGATCGACCTCAACGCGCTGATCGACACCCCGGTGCTGCTGGCCGCCACCGGTGGCAGCGAACGTCACGCCCTGGTGCTGGATCACCAGCTGCGGCCGCTGTTCAGTTTCTTCCAGGCCCTGACCCTGCCCATCGGGGTCTATGCCACCGAGGCCGACTTCACCAACTACCAGATCACCAGCGAGCCCTTGAAGGCCCGCATTCGCCTTGCGGCAGAACGCGCCGCGCCGCTGTTCGGCGTGCATCCGAAAAATCTGCTGAAAATCGCTTAAGGACCTGTCATGGATGTTTTCTGGTTTCTTCCGACTCACGGCGACGGCCATTACCTGGGCACCACCCAGGGCGCGCGTCCGGTCACCCTCAACTACCTCAAGCAAGTGGCCCAGGCCGCGGACAGCCTGGGCTATCACGGCGTACTGATCCCCACCGGGCGTTCGTGCGAAGACTCCTGGGTGATCGCCTCGGCGCTGGTGCCCCTGACCGAACGCCTGCGCTACCTGGTGGCGATCCGCCCGGGGATCATCTCGCCGACCGTCTCGGCGCGTATGGCCGCGACCCTCGACCGGCTGTCCAACGGGCGCCTGCTGATCAACGTGGTAACCGGCGGCGACCCCGACGAGAACCGTGGCGACGGCAGCTTCCTCAGCCACAGCGAGCGCTATGAAGTCACCGACGAATTCCTGAGGATCTGGCGCCGGGTGCTGCAAGGTGAAGCCGTGGATTTCGAAGGCAAGCATCTGCATGTGCAAAACGCCAAGGCCCTGTACCCGCCGGCGCAGAAGCCTTACCCGCCGCTGTATTTCGGCGGGTCCTCGGACGCCGCCCATGACCTCGCCGCCGAACAGGTGGACGTGTACCTGACCTGGGGCGAACCACCGGCCGCGGTCGCCGCGAAACTCGCCGACGTGCGCGAACGGGCCGCCCGCCATGGCCGCACGGTGAAATTCGGCATCCGCCTGCATGTGATCGTGCGCGAAACCGCGGAAGAGGCCTGGAAGGCCGCGGACAAGCTGATCGAACACATCAGCGACGACACCATCGCCGCCGCGCAGCAATCCTTCTCGCGCTTCGACTCCGAGGGCCAGCGGCGCATGGCCGCCTTGCACGACGGGCGGCGCGACAAC
This sequence comes from Pseudomonas sp. NFACC41-3, assembly GCF_900109505.1. Lineage (NCBI taxonomy): Bacteria > Pseudomonadati > Pseudomonadota > Gammaproteobacteria > Pseudomonadales > Pseudomonadaceae > Pseudomonas > Pseudomonas sp. NFACC41-3. The sequence goes on along the minus strand of NZ_FOAE01000002.1, from coordinate 1,022,146 downwards.
CTGGAAATTTCCCCCAACCTCTGGGCCGGCGTCGGCCTGGTGCGTGGTGGCGCCGGCACCGCGCTGGTGGGCAACCCCGAGCAGGTGGCGGCGCGGATCAGGGAATACGCGGACCTGGGGATCGAGAGCTTCATTTTCTCCGGCTACCCGCACCTGGAAGAAGCCTACCGCTTTGCCGAGCTGGTGTTCCCGCTGCTGCCGGAACCCTACGCCAGCCTGGCCGGGCGTGGCGTGACCAACCTCACCGGGCCGTTCGGCGAAATGATTGCCAATGACGTGCTGCCGAGCAAAAAAGCGGCTGGAGGCTAACCAGCATGGCGACCCCATGCCATGGGTCGCCTGCCGGAACGCTATCGCGGGCAAGAACTGGGCGTCCCCCCTGCTCCTACAGAAACCACCTGCACCCTGTAGGAGCGAGCTTGCTCGCGATCGAGCGCCCCGCGCTCGCCTCACAGCCCCACCGATTTCACGGCCGCGCAACCGGCCCCAAACGAGGAACACCGCGTGACTGCCAAGCCGCAAAGCGCCTTGTTGTCCCCCTTGCAGACCGCCCGCCAGCTGGCGGCCGAGTTTGCCCTGACCGCTGTCGAACGCGACGAACGCGGCGGTACCCCGAAAGCCCAGCGCGACGCCCTGCGCCAGAGCGGCCTGCTGGCCCTGAGCATTCCCACTCAGTACGGCGGTCTCGGCGCCAGCTGGAGCGAGACCCTGAACATCGTCCGCGAGTTCGCCAAGGTCGACAGCTCCATCGCCCACGTCTTCGGCTTCCATCACCTGATGCTGGCCACCGTGCGCCTGTTCGCCCGCCCGGAACAATGGCAACCCTGGTTCGAACAGACCGCGCGCAAGAACTGGTTCTGGGGCAACGCCCTCAACCCGCTGGACACCCGTACCCTGGTGAAGAACCTCGGCGGCTGGCGCGAGTTCTCCGGCAAGAAAAGCTTCTGCTCCGGCGCCAGCGATTCGGAAATGCTCATCGCCTCGGCGGTCGACGAAAGCAACGGCGGCAAGCTGCTGATTGCCGCCATTCCCAGCGGCCGCAGCGGCATCACCCTGCACAATGACTGGAACAACATGGGCCAGCGCCAGACCGATAGCGGCAGCGCCAGCTTCGAGCGGGTGCGGGTCGAGGAATCGGAACTGCTGCTGGACCCGGGCCCCTTGAGCACGCCCTTCGCCTGCCTGCGCCCACTGATCGCCCAACTGACCTTCACCCACATGTTTCTCGGCATCGCCGAAGGCGCCTTTGAAGAAGCTCGCCAATACACCCTCACCGAAACCCGGCCCTGGCATAAGTCCAGCGCGCAGGAGGCCTATCAGGACCCTTATGTGCTGGGTCATTACGGTGATTTCTGGGTGGCCCTGGAAGGCATGCGGCTGTTGGTGGAGCGCGCCGCGGAGCTGCTGGACAAGGCCTGGGCCAAGGGCCCGAACCTGAGCGCCGAAGAACGCGGCCACCTGGCCACGGCCATCGCCACCGCCAAGGTCGCCACCACGCGCCAGGGCCTGGAGCTGTGCAGCCGCCTGTTCGAGGTCACCGGCGCCCGCTCCACCCACGCCTCCCTGCGCCTGGACCGGCATTGGCGCAACCTGCGCACGCAAACCCTGCACGACCCGGTGGATTACAAACTCCATGAGTTGGGTGACTGGGCCCTGAACCAGTCCCTGCCGACCCCGACTTTCTATTCCTAGCCTTCTGCTCCCGGAGCTTGTCCATGCAGCTTTTGACCCTACCGCCCTCGCCGGCCCTGGCGACCTCGATCCGGGCCACCGCCCAGGTGTTCGAAGACCCGAAATCCCAGGCCTTGCTGGCGCATCTGCAGCAGGTCGCGCCGAGCGAGGCCAGCGTGTTGATCATCGGCGAAACCGGTACCGGCAAGGAGCTGGTGGCGCGCCATATCCACAACCTCAGCGCCCGGCGCAACCGGCCGTTCGTGGCGGTGAACTGCGGCGCGTTCTCCGAGTCGCTGGTGGAGGCCGAACTGTTCGGCCATGAAAAAGGCGCCTTCACCGGGGCCCTGAGCGCCAAGGCCGGCTGGTTCGAAGAGGCCAATGGCGGGACCCTGTTCCTCGACGAGATCGGTGACCTGCCGATGGCGATCCAGGTGAAGTTGCTGCGGGTGCTGCAGGAGCGCGAAGTGGTGCGCCTGGGTTCGCGCAAAAGCATTCCCATCGATGTGCGGGTGCTGGCGGCGACCAACGTGCAACTGGAGAAAGCCATCAACGCCGGACATTTTCGCGAGGACCTGTACTACCGCCTCGACGTGGTCAGCCTGGAACTGAGCCCGCTGCGCGAGCGCCCCGGCGACATCCTGCCGCTGACCCGGCACTTTATCGAAGCCTACAGCCAGCGCCTGGGCTACGGCGCAGTGACCATCAGCAGCGAGGCCGAGCACAAGCTGCGCAGCTACAGCTGGCCGGGCAATATCCGCGAACTGGAAAACGTCATCCACCACACCCTGCTGATCTGCCGCGACGGCGTGATCGAGCGCGACGACCTGCGCCTGTCGAACATGCGCATCGAGCGCCAGGACGACAGCCACCACAACCACGACGACTCAGCCGAAGCCCTGCTGGAGCGGGCCTTTCACAAACTCTTCGAAGAGCAGGCCGGCGCCCTGCATGAAAAGGTCGAGGACGCGCTGCTGCGCGCGGCCTACCGCTTCAGCCACTACAACCAGGTGCACACCGCCAACCTGCTGGGCCTGAGCCGCAATGTCACCCGCACCCGGCTGATCAAGATCGGCGAACTGGCGGTGAACAAGCGCCGTCCGCCGGAAAAACCCGGCCAGCACGAGCGCACCCTGCAACTGTCGATCTAGCTGGCCAGGCGGCAGTGCAGCGCGTTGTCCGGGCTGCGCTCGATGCTGCGCACCACCTGGAACGAGCCAAAGGTCACGGTCTTGGCCTGATAAGCACGCAGCAGTTGCCAGAAGTCCTGCTCGCCCTTCTCGAAACTCTGAAAGGCCGCCTCGCCGGCTTCCCGGGTTTGCCATTGCAGATAGTTGAGCACCCGCCGGCCGTCCTCGCTGGCCTGCACGTTGCCACTCAGGAAACCCGGGTAGCCCTGGGCCAGACGTTCGGTCTGCTCGGACAGCGCCGACACCAGGCCGGATTGTTGATGGGGTTCGATTTCGAATTCGATCAATTGCGTAAAGCTGCGGTTTTGCGCAAACGCGTGCATGGCGAGTCCCCACTGACGGATAAACGGAATCTTGTGATTCGAAGGCCCGCAGGGTAAAACCTCCAGTTAAGTAAAGGTCAAGCGACTTTTGCTCATTCCCCACCCGCAGGAGCGCTGCATGCTCAGCCCCGAAACCGTGCACAAGGAACTCACCGTCGGCCAAGTGGCTGCCCGCAGTGGCGTAGCGGTCACCGCCCTGCATTTCTATGAAACCAAGGGGCTGATCAAGAGCAACCGCAACGCCGGCAACCAGCGCCGTTATCCGCGGGAAGTGCTGCGCCGGGTGGCGCTGATCAAGGTGGCGCAGCGCCTGGGCATTCCCCTGGCCGAGATCGGCCAGGCCCTGCGCAGCCTGCCGGACCACCGCGCGCCGACGGCCGCCGACTGGAGGCGGCTGTCCGAGCAGTGGAGCCAGGAGCTGGATGAGCGGATCAAGCAACTGACCCTGCTGCGCGACCGCCTCAATGGCTGCATCGGCTGCGGCTGCCTGTCGATGCAAGACTGCCCGCTGCGCAACCAGGGCGACCAGCTGGGCGAACACGGCCCGGGCGCGCAATTGCTGGAAACCGACTGAGCGGCGGCACAGCGGTTTCCCCAACCCGACCGCAGCCTGCGGCAGCGGCGGCACCTCTTCTCCTGATCGCTGGCTCACTGTTGCCAGGCGAACACCTCGTCAGTTCAAGCCAGACTGTGGACTGCCCGGGCCTATAGTGAACCGACCGGAAAACCGGCCAGGTTCACTTCGACAAACCCATGACAAGAAAGGAGAACCGAGATGAGCGTCAAACCCATCCCCGAGGGTTACCCCAGCATCACGCCCTACCTGGGGATTACGCAGGCCGCCGAGGCTATCGAGTTCTACAAGAATGCCTTCGGCGCTACCCAGGTCATGCGCCTGGACATGCCCGACGGCAGCGTCGGCCATGCCGAGCTGCGCATCGGCGACTGCCCGATCATGCTGGGAACGCCCTGCGATCAAGGGCCACTGAGCAATCCCGACCAATCACCCTCCGTCGGCCTGCACCTGTACGTCAACGATGTCGACAAACAGTTCGCCCAGGCCATCGCCGCTGGTGGCCAGGTGGTGTCCGAGGTCAAGGACCAGTTCTACGGCGACCGCAGCGGCACCCTCAAAGACCCGTTCGGCCACCTGTGGTTTCTCGCCACCCGCAAGGAAGACCTGAGCGAAGAGCAGATCAAGCAGCGGGCCGTGGAGATGTTTAAACAGCAGGGGTAAGCCCTGTACCTGCAAATCGCTGATCGCGGGCCAGACTCGCGCGCTTCTTCTGTAGCGAGGCTGGCCCGCGATAGCCTCCCCCCGGACCTTGCCCCTGCCATTGGTCGCGCGGAAACATTTACTTTCATATCGTCTTTCGGGATTTACGATTCTCATTCGTCTTAATTAGATGCAGCAGGTCGCGTTGGCGAAGGTTACGCCGCGGGTTTCTCTCCGGGCTTACCAGCCGCCCGCGGCTCCACTCCTCGAATCAAGACGCGTGCTCAATGTCGAAGAAGTCCCGCTCGAAAATCTGGTTTCTCGTTCACAGCTGGCTGGCCCTGCCCATCTGGTTCTTTGTGCTGATCGTTTGCGTCACCGGCACCCTGGCCGTGGTCAGCCAGGAAATCGTCTGGCTGGCCAACCCCGACATCCGCGCCAGCAAACCCACAGGCGACGCCCAACCGCTGAGCTACGACCAGATCGTCAAAGCCATCAAGCAGGCCGAACCGCAGACCCTGGTCGAAAGCATCAGCACCCCCGACGAAGCGCATTTCGCCCTGACCGTGGGCGTCAGCTACCCCGATGGCCGTTCCGTCGAGGTCTATGTCAACCCGTACACCGGCGTCATCCAGGGCGTCAGCCCGCAATTCAACTTCCAGGCCTTCACCCGCGCCCTGCACGGCTGGTGGCTGGTGCCTTTCACCAACGGCTACAGCTGGGGCTGGTACCTGGTATCGCTGCTCGGCCTGCCGATGCTGGCCTCGCTGGTCACCGGCCTGGTGGTCTACAAGAAGTTCTGGAAGGGCTTCCTCAAGCCGACCCTACGCCTGCGCCATGGCGCGCGGATTTTCTGGGGCGATTTCCATCGCCTGAGCGGCATCTGGTCGATCTGGTTCATCGCGGTGATCTCCATCACCGGCACCTGGTTCCTGATCGAGGCGATTCTTGGCGACAACCAGATCACCCTTTCCAGCGAACCCATAGTTCCGGTGATCGCCCGCGAAAGCGTGCCGACCTCCGCCGACGGCAGCCCCGCGCCAATGATCGGCGTCGATGAAGCCATCCGCATCGCCACCCAGCAGATACCGGGCTTCGAGGTCAGCTTCGTCATGCTGCCGAGCAATGCCTATAGCCACCTGTTCATTGGCGGCCGCGGCTGGTACCCGCTGATGTACCAGACCGCCAACCTCAACCCTTACAGCGGCTCGGTGGATACCACACACCTGCTGTCCCATCGCTCGGCCCTGGAGTTCGTCACCGAGTCCATGCGTCCGCTGCACACCGGTGATTTCGGCGGCATCTGGATCAAGCTGATCTGGTGCTTCTTCGGCCTGCTGCTGAGCATGATGGTGCTCAGCGGCCTGCTGATCTGGACCAAGCGCACCGCCCTGGCCACCGCCGCGGCCCTCAAGCGCAGCACCAAGACAGCGCGCCCCGCTCTCGCCCAGCGCCCGGTTGCGGCCCTGCACAGCGACACGCCGGAGGGCAACCTGTGAGCAAGACAGACAACCCAATGCCGGTTTCGCCCCTGCGCCAGCTTTGGCTCAAATGGCGTTTCCACCTGAACATCCTGCTGTTGCTGGTCCCCCTCGGCTTCATGCCCAAGTACTTCGCCGACGCGGCGCTGGCCCGTGGCGACAGCGGCCTGGGCGAGCGTGAGGTGGGCGAGGTACAGGTCGGGCCCTGGAGCCTGCGCCTGGCCGAACTGCGTAACCAAGCGCCGCAACTCCAGGGGCCGGCCGGTTATATGAAGGGCTTCAATGCCGCCCTGTGCGACGCCTGCATCGACCAGGTCAAGGCCACCTACCTGCGCATCGGCAAACCCCGCAGCCTGCGCGCCGCCGGGGTGATCTTCTTCGGCACCCCGTACCGCATGGGGGCCAGCCTGCCCGTTCCGGAAAAGACCAAGGCCGACGCTGAGCTGTGGATCACCATGGAAGGCTGGGACGGCAGTATGCACCAGGCGGCCATCCCCCTGGGCCAGGCATCCCCGGCCACCCTCGCCTGGCTGAACCAACAAGGAGGCAAACCATGATTGCTGTACCCACCGCCCGCCTGCGCCTGCTCGGTGCCGGCGCACTCCTGCTGGCCAGCGCCGTATTCAGTGGCGGCGCCCTGGCCCACAACCCGATGTGCGAGTGCAAGCAGATCGACGGCGAGCAGATCCGCTGCACCGGCGGCTTCTCCGACGGCAGCGGCGCCCCGGGGGTGACCCTGGACGTGATCGGCTACGACGAAACCATCCTGGTGCCCGGCAAGCTGGGCGCCGACTCCACCCTGACCTTCAAGAAACCCGACGCCGAGTTCTACGTGCTGTTCGACGCCGGCCCCGGCCACGTGGTCGAGATCGACCAAGCCGACATCGAGGCCCCATGAGCACCTCCCCCCACCAAGTGGTGCGCCCGGCCGGTGCCGGCCATGAAACCCTCTACGTCCTGCTGCTGTGCCTGTTGATCCTCAGCGTGGCCGGCACCGTGGTGCTCTGGCGCGGCGAAAGCAGCGAAGTGGCGAGCGTCGACAGCCACCAACTGGACGCCCGTCGCGACCTCACCGCCGGCGAACAAGGCCTGTACGCCGACCTGCGGGTGACCCTCGACGAAATCCGCCTGCTGCGCGAAGAAGCCCAGGCCCTGCCGACGCCCGAACAACTGGCCGAGGAAGGTTTCGCGCCCTTTGCCCAGGACGCCAGTTCGGTGAGCCGTGGCGGGCATGCCTGGCAACTGCGGCAACAGGCCTATGTCGGCCTCAGCCAGAACAATGCAGTGGCCGGCTCCTTCCTGATGCGCATCGCCGCCGACCCAGCAGCCGCCCCGGACATCTGGCTCAACCGCGGCCCGTCCCTCCCCGCCCCCGACGACCTCAGCGACGCCGCCCTGGCCAGTGCCGGCTGGCAGCAGGTGGTCGCGCAATTCGATGCCGGAGTGACCCGCCAGCATCGCCACTGAACCCACGCATTCACCGAGAGAAGACCGCTAGCCCATGCCTATTTCATCTCAACGCCGCCCGCTCCTGCGGGTGCTGCTGGTCAGCCTGTTCGCCCTGTTGCTCAGCCCTCTCGCCACGGCCGACCAGGCCAAGCGCCTGCGTATCGGCATCACCCTGCACCCCTACTACAGCTACGTGGCCAACATCGTCGGCGACAAGGCCGAGGTCGTGCCGCTGATCCCCGCCGGCTTCAACCCCCACGCCTATGAACCGCGCGCCGAAGACATCAAGCGCATCGGCACCCTGGACGTGATCGTGCTCAACGGCGTCGGCCACGACGACTTCGCCGACCGCATGATCGAGGCCAGCGAACGCCCGGACATCCCGGTGATCGAGGCCAACCAGAACGTGCCGCTGCTGGCCGCCACCGGCATCGCCGCGCGCGGCGCCGGCAAGGTGGTCAACCCGCACACCTTCCTGTCCATCAGCGCCTCCATCGCCCAGGTCAACAACATCGCCCGCGAGCTGGGCAAGATGGACCCGGCCAACGCCAAGACCTACACCCAGAACGCCCGCGCCTACGGCAAACGCCTGCGGCAGATGCGCGCCGACGCCCTGGCCAAGCTGACCAGGGCGCCCAACGCCGACCTGCGGGTGGCCACGGTGCATGCCGCCTACGATTACCTGCTGCGCGAGTTCGGCCTGGAAGTCACCGCCGTGGTCGAGCCGGCCCATGGCATCGAGCCCAGCCCGAGCCAGTTGAAAAAGACCATCGACCAGCTGCGTGAACTGGACGTCAAGGTGATCTTCTCCGAGATGGACTTCCCCTCCACCTACGTCGACACCATCCAGCGCGAGTCCGGGGTCAAGCTGTACCCGCTGTCGCACATTTCCTACGGCGACTACAGCGCCGAGAAATACGAGAAGGAAATGGCCGGCAACCTCGACACCGTGGTCCGGGCGATCCAGGAGGCCGGCGCATGACCGCCCTGCACAGCCTGGCCCGCGGCCCGTCCATCGAATTCGACCAGGTCAGCCTGACCCTGGGCCGCACCACCATCCTCGACAACGTCAGCTTCAAGGTGCAGCCCGGCACCGTGCATGCGCTGGTCGGCCCCAACGGCGGCGGCAAGAGCTCGCTGATCAAGACCCTGCTCGGGCAGATGCCCCACCAGGGCCAGTTGCGCCTGCAATGGCCGGGCGAGCCGGGGGTGATCGGCTATGTGCCGCAAGCCCTGGAATTCGACCGCGGCCTGCCAATGACCGTCGACGACTTCATGGCCGCCATGTGCCAGCGCCGCCCGGCTTTCCTCGGCCTCAGCCGGCATTACGCCGCGGCCATAGGCGAGGCCCTGGAACGGGTCGGCATGCAGGACAAACGCAAGCGGCGCATGGGCGCCCTGTCCGGCGGCGAACGCCAGCGGGTGCTGCTGGCCCAGGGGCTGATCCCGGCGCCGCAACTGCTGGTGCTGGACGAACCGATGTCGGCCCTCGACGAAGCCGGTATCCAGGTCTTCGAGCGCCTGCTCGGCGACTGGCGCCAGGCCGGGATCACCCTGCTGTGGATCGAGCACGACCTGGAAGCGGTCGGCCGCCTGGCGGACCGGGTCACCGGCCTGCATCGCCGCGTGCTGTTCGACGCCCACCCGCAACAGGCGCTGACCCCGGAACGCCTGCTGACGCTGTTTTCCACCCACCCGCGCAGCGCGGATATCGTCAGCGGGAGTGTTGCCTGATGAGTTACGAAGCCTTTCGTCTGATGATCCAGGGCTGGGCCTCCTCCGGTTACCTGCCAGAAGCCCTGGCCTATGGGTTTGTGGTCAACGCCCTGCTCGCCGGCTTGCTGATCGGCCCGGTGCTGGGCGGCCTGGGCACTTTGGTAGTGGTCAAGCGCTTTGCGTTCTTCTCCGAAGCGGTGGGCCATGCGGCGCTGACCGGCGTGGCCATCGGCATCCTGCTCGGCGAACCCTACACCGGCCCGTACGGCAGCCTGTTCGGCTACTGCCTGCTGTTCGGCATCCTGCTCAACTACCTGCGCAACCGCACCGGCCTGGCGCCGGACACCCTGATCGGGGTGTTCCTGTCGGTGTCCCTGGCCCTGGGCGCCAGCCTGCTGCTGATCCTCGCCGGCAAGATCAACGTGCACATCCTGGAAAACGTGCTGTTCGGTTCGGTGCTCACGGTCAACGGCAACGACCTGCTGGTGCTGCTGATCGTCGGCGCCCTGGTGATGGGCCTGAGCCTGCCGCTGTACAACCGCATCATGCTGGCCAGCTTCAACCCGCAACTGGCGGCGGTGCGCGGTGTCGCGGTGAAGACCCTGGACTACCTGTTCGTGATCCTGGTGACCCTGATCACCGTGGCCGCGGTGAAAGTCATAGGCGCGATCCTGGTGGGCGCACTGCTGGTGATCCCGGCGGCGGCCGCGCGCCTGTTGAGCCAGTCGCTCAAGGGCTTTTTCTGGATCTCGGTGCTGATCGCCACGGTCAGCACCCTGTGCGGCATCCTGCTGCCGATCCTCTTCGACCTGCCCGTCCCCTCCGGCGCCGCGATCATCCTGGTGGCCGGTGTCGCCTTCGCCCTGGCCGCCGTTGCCCGCGGCATTGTCCCCAGCCTCAAAGGGAATATCGGATAAATGCACAGTTCATTACGTCACCTGACACGCCCCCTGACTTTGGCCCTGGCCCTCGGCGGACTGAGCAGCGCGCCGGCCCTGGCCCAGCCGGACCGTTTCGAACCGATGCGCGTCACCGCCAACCAGAGCCTGGGCACCACGGCGCTGCACAGCGCCAGCTCACCCAAGCCGCTCACCGTGCTGGCCTCGCTACCGATCACCTTCGGCCTCGGCCAGTGGCTGCTGCAAGGCACCGATGTGCGGCTCGAACGCGCCGCCCCCGACAACCTGCCGGGCTCGCGCCAGACCGCCTACTTCACCGGCCGCGGCGCCCCGGCGCTGCACAAGCTGGCCCTCGACGCCGACGCGGTGATCGGCCTGCGCTCGATCTGGCCGGACGACCCGCTGTACCCCAACGCGCGACGCAGCAATATCCGCATCGTCGAAGTCGATGCCGCGCGCCCGGTGGACGGTGCCCTGCCCGGGGTCGCCCTGCAGCCCGGCAAGAGCGACGGCCTGAACAGCCAGCCATGGCTGTCGAGCAATAACCTGGGACGCATGGCCGATGTGCTGGCCGCCGATCTGGTGCGCCTGGCCCCCGCCGCCAAGCCGCAGATCGACGCCAACCTGGCCAGCCTCAAGCAACGCCTGCTCAAGCTCAGCGCCGATAGCGAGGGGCAACTGGCCAACGCCGACAACCTCAGCGTGCTCAGCCTCAGCGACCACTTCGGTTACCTGGTCAGCGGGCTCAACCTGGAGCTGCTGGAGGTCGACGCCCGCGCCGACAACGAGTGGACGCCCGAAGCCCTGCAGCAACTGCAAACCCGGCTCAAGGACAACGATGTGGCCATCGTCCTGCACCACCGCCAGCCGTCCGCTGCCATCAAGGCCGCCATCGACGCCGCCGGCAGCCAGTTGCTGGTGCTGCAAACCGACAGCGCCGACCCGCTGGCGGAGCTGGAGAACAGCATCGGCCAGATCACCAGTGCCCTCGCCCCGAAAACCTGACCCGCCACTCCCTCTGTAGGAGCGAGCTTGCTCGCGATGAACGTCAACGATGACGCGTATTGCCTGAGTGGACGCGTTGTTCTTGCATTTATCGCGAGCAAGCTCGCTCCTACAGGGGAAATGGCGCGGCTTACACATTCCCCCAAGAATCCCCGCGTCGCCGATGCTAGCCTGCTGCTCCTATTGAACGGACAGGAAGCCCCGCCATGAGTGACTACCTCAAGCTCAACCAGGCCAACTGGGACGAGCGCGCACCGCTGCACGCGGCCTCGCCGGACTACCAGGCACAGATGTTTGTCGACGACCCGCGGCACCTGTCCGAGGTGGTGCGTTTCGACCTGCCGCTGCTGGGGGATATCAGCGGCCTGCGCGGTGTGCATCTGCAATGCCATATCGGCACCGACACCCTGTCGCTGGCGCGCCTCGGCGCGCGGATGACCGGGCTGGACTTCTCCCCCGCGTCCCTGGCCGAAGCCCGCAGCCTGGCGGCGCGCACCGGGAGCGCCATCGAGTTCGTCGAGTCCGACGTCTACAAGGCCTGCGAGGTGCTGCCCAAAGGCGCGTTCGATCTGGTCTACACCGGTATCGGCGCCTTGTGCTGGCTGCCCAGCGTCGACACCTGGGCGCGTAATGTCAGCCAATTGCTCAAGCCCGGCGGCCGGCTGTTTATCCGCGAAGGCCACCCGATGCTCTGGGCCCTGGACGAAAGCCACGAGGATGCGCTGGTGGTCGACCTGCCCTACTTCGAGCGCAGCGAACCGCTGGTATGGGACGACGACAGCACCTACGTCAGTACCGACCGGCCGCTCAAGGCCACGGTGACCCATGCGTGGAACCACGGCCTGGGGGAAATCGTCAGCGCGCTGCTCAAGCACGGCCTGGACATCAGCGGCCTGGTGGAACACCAGAGCATCCCCTGGGAAGCCCTGCCCGGGCAGATGCGCTGTGACGAACAAGGCGAATGGCACCTGCAACACGCCCCTTGGCGCCTGCCATTGAGCTACACCTTGCAGGCCATCAAGCGCCTGGGCTGACGCCCACAAAAAAGCCCCGCTTCTCTCACGAGGGCGGGGCTTTTTGCTAACGGCACCTGATCAAATCACCTGTAGGAGCGAGCTGGCTCGCGATAGCGTTATCCGCCTCGACATCGGCGTTGGCTGGAGGGTCGTTATCGCGAGCAAGCTCGCTCCTACCCAGGTACGTAGCCGCTGCCGCAGGCTGCGATCGACCGGAACGGTCGTCAGCGATCTTAAGAGCGCCGAAGCCCTATCGGGCTTATCGCAGCCTGCGGCAGCGGCTACAGGTCCACGTCAGTACGGGGTAATCAGTTGGCAGCCGCCTGGGCGTCCATCTTCTGCCGCAGGCTCAGCGGGCGCATGTCGGTCCACACCTCTTCGATGTAGGCCAGGCAATCCTTCTTCAAGCCGCTCTTGCCCACGGTGCGCCAGCCCTGTGGCACAGCTTTGTAGTCCGGCCAGATCGAATACTGCTCCTCATGGTTGACCACTACCTGGAAGAGGATGTCCTCGCGGTCGAATACTGAAGTCATTACGTGTCTCCATCGCTATAAGGCTCGCCGCGCTGAAGGCGCAGCGGTTGTGAATAAGGAACGTTCAAGGCCCATGGAAAATTAGAGGCTGGCGACCGCCGCCGCCAACGCCCGGCTGAAAATATCCGCCACCTGGTCGATTTGCGCCGCGGTGATCACCAGCGGCGGCAGGAAACGCACCACGCTGCCATGGCGCCCGCCCATTTCCAGGATCAACCCGCGCTTGAGGCATTCACGCTGCACCAGCGGCGCCAGGCGGCTGAACTGCGGCGGATGGCCCAGGGCGTCTTTTTCGCCGCTCGGGTCCACCAGCTCGATTCCCAGCATCAGGCCGCGCCCGCGAATGTCGCCCATCTGCGGATAGTCGCGCTGCAGGATCCGCAGGTGCTCGCTCAAACGCTCGCCCATGGCGGCGGCATGCTCGGCCACCTGGTGTTCCTTGAGGTAGCGCATCACCGCGGAACCGGTGGCCATGGCCATCTGATTACCACGGAAGGTGCCGGCATGGGCGCCCGGCAGCCAGGTGTCGAGCCAGTCGCGGTAGACCACCACCGCCATCGGCAGGCTGCCGCCGATGGCCTTGGACAGCACCACCACATCCGGAATGATCCCGGCGTGCTCGAAGGCGAACATCTTGCCGGTACGCGCGAAACCGCTCTGGATCTCGTCGACGATCAAGGCCACCCCGGCCTTCTCGGTGATCCGGCGCACGCCGCGCAGCCAGTCGAGGTCGGCGGGAATCACCCCACCCTCGCCCTGCACCGCTTCGACGATGATCGCCGCCGGCAGCTGTACGCCGGCTTCCGGATCGCTCAGCAGGTTTTCCAGGTAGCTCAGGTTGGCCTTGACCCCCGCTTCGCCACCCAGGCCGAACGGGCAGCGGTAGTCGTAAGGGAACGGCAGGATCTGCACCCCAGTGGTCAGCAGCGCACCCAGCGGGCGCTTCGGCCCCAGGCTGCCCATCAGGCTCAAGGCGCCCTGGGTCATGCCGTGGTAGGCGCCCTGGAACGACAGCACGGTGCTGCGGCCGGTGGCGGTGCGGGTCAGCTTCAGCGCCGCTTCCACGGCGTCGGTGCCGGTGGGGCCGCAGAACTGGATTTTCGCTTCGGCGGCCAGGGCCGGCGGCAACAGGCCGAACAGGTCCTGGACGAACTGGTCCTTGACCGGGGTGGTCAGGTCCAGGGTCAGCAGCGGCAGCTCATCGGCCAGCACCTGCTGGATGGCCGCGATCACCACCGGGTGGTTATGGCCCAGGGCCAGGGTCCCGGCACCGGCCAGGCAGTCGATGAAACGCCGGCCTTCGACGTCCTCGACATGAATCCCGCTCGCCCGCTTGAGCGCCAGCGGGATCCGCCGCGGATAGCTGCGGGCATTGGATTCCTGCTGGTTCTGCCGGGCCAGCAACGGCGATTCGGTGAACTGGTAAAGCGTCTCGGCAGGCGCGGGACTGGTCCGCGCGGGCTGATCGTCGACAAGGCTGGTAGCAACTGACATCTCTCGAATCCTCACGCTGATGAGTTGAGCGAAACCGCACACCACACAGGTACGCAGCCGGTTCAGCGCGCACTCGCAGGTTTTCCTGTTCTGGAAACGCATCAGCGACGAGAGGATTTACACCCAGGCGAGGGTTTATTGCGTGGGGAGATAACGGGAAGCGGACGAATCGTCAGGGGACTGTGGCGATTCGAGTTTTTTCGCGAGCAAGCTCGCTCCTACAGTGGGCAGCACAACCCTTCTTGTAGGAGCGAGCGTGCTCGCGATAGGCCCTCAGGCCGACTGCAGCGGCATGGTCAACTCGACCCGCAAGCCATCGGGCCGGCTGTCGAAATGCAGCACGCAACCGCAGCGCTGGACAATCGCCTGGACGATGGCCAGGCCCAGGCCGCAACCGGTGCTCTGGCCGTTGCGCCAGAAGCGCTGGGTCAGGTGCTGCAAGTCATCCTCGGGAATCCCGTCACCGTGGTCGCGCACCTGGAAACGCACGCGGTTGCCGATGGTTTCCAGGTTCAGCTCCACCGGCGCATCGCTCGGGGTGTGGCGCAGGGCGTTGTCCAGCAGGTTGCGCAACGCGGCGATGGCCAGCACCGAGGGCATTTCCAGCGGCGCCGTCGAGACCCGCTCGTCGATATGCAACCTGACCCGCTGCCGGGCGCCGCTGGCGGCGTCCTGGATCGCGGTTTTCGCCACCTGTTCGGCACTGCACTGCACGCCGTCCTCGAACGACAGGCTGCCTTCGACCCGCGCCAGCAACAGCAGCTGCTCCAGGGTCCGGTGCAGGCGGTCGGCGCCTTCTTCGGCGCGCGCCAGGGATTGATCGCGGGCCGCGCCGTCGGTCATCCGCGCCACTTGCAGGTGGGTCTTGATCGCCGTTAGCGGGCTGCGCAATTCGTGGGCGGCGTCACCGGTCAGGCGGCGCTCGCGCTCGAGGGTCTTGCCGATGCGCTGGAACAGCTGGTTCTGGGTTTCCAGCAATGGCCGCAGCTCGCTGGGCAGCGGCTGGATCTGCAATGGCTCCAGGGAGTCGGCGCTGCGGCGCATCAGGGCATCGCGCATGCGGTTCAGCGGCGCCAGGCCCTGGCCGATCCCCAGCCACAACAACCACAGGCAACCGAGCAAGGCCACGCCGACCGGCACCGAAGCCGCCAGCAGCACCGACATGTTCAGCGCTTCACGCTCGACCTGGCGATCGGCGGTGGTGATGCGCAGGTCGCCCCGGGCCAGGGTGAAGCTGCGCCAGCGCACGCCGTCGATCATCTGGTCGTGAAAACCCATGCGTTCGGCTTCGAGCTTTTCGTCGGGGTGGTTATGGCTGCGGGCGAGGATCTCGCCGCGCAGGGAGCTGACCTGGCAGGCCATGCCCCCGGGAATGTTCAACTGTTCGGCGCTGAAATGGGTGCCCTCACCCTTGCTCGGCAAGGCCGGCAATTGTTCCAGCAGGCCGGCGACCATGCGCGCCGACGCCACCAGGCGCTGGTCGAGGGAAAACATCATCTGGTTGCGCAGGTCACTGAACATCCAGGCCGCGGCCAGCGCCCAGATCAGCACGAAAGCCGCGCCGATGGTCAGGCTCAGGCGCAAACGCAGGCTCATCACTTACGACTCCTCCCCGCCATCCGCCGGCCCCAGGCGATAGCCCAGGCCGCGCACGGTCTCGACGATGCCGTTGCCGAGTTTGCGCCGCAGGTGATGGATGTGCACGTTGAGGGCATTGCTTTCCAGTTCGTCGTTGAAACCGTAGACGCTGTCCTTGAGCTGCTCGCTGGACAGCACCCGGCCGCGGTTGTGCAGTAGCGCCTGGAGCAGCGCCTGCTCGCGCCGCGACAGGTCCACCGGCTGGCCGCCGAGCTGGGTTTCGCGGGTGCTCGGGTCGTAGGTCAGGCGGCCGTGCTCGATCAGGTTGACGCTGCGCCCCGCCACCCGGCGCAACAGGGTATGCAGGCGCGCCGCCAGTTCCCGCAGGTCGAAGGGCTTGAGCAGGTAATCGTCGGCGCCGGCCTGCAGGCCGTCGACCCGGTCGGTGACCGAGTCCCGCGCGGTGAGGATCAGCACGGGGATTTCCAGGCCGTTGTGGCGCAGCTGCTTGAGCAGCTTCAGGCCGTCTTCGTCGGGCAGGCCGAGGTCAAGCACCATCACGTCGAATTCCGCCACGCCGAGCATGGCCCGCGCCGCCGAGGCGGTGGCCACGTGCTCGACCGTCAGGCCCTGGGCCGTGAGGCCGGCCACGATCCCGCTGGCAATCAGCTCATCATCTTCACAGACAAGTACGTGCATGGTGGAACCTGTAGAAAAGGGGTGCATTAAAACCAGCGCCGATTAAGCCGACATTATGCCTGCACCGCCAGTGCCACAAGGCGTGCAGGGTTAATCATCGGTTAATCGCCATCGGCCATTGTGCCCCCCACTTGCACCGGTTTAAGGCTTTTCCATGCGTCGTCTGTTCATCCTGTTGTTCATGCTGCTGTCGGGCCTGGCCCAGGCGGGTAACAACCCGTTCGAGGTCAAACCCGACTTTCTCCCGGTCGGCAAAGCCTTCGTCTTCACCTCCGAACGCCTGGCGTCGGGGGAAACCCAGCTGTTCTGGCAGATCGCCGATGGCTATTACCTGTATCAGCAACGGCTGAAATTCGACGGCCTGACGGACGCACACAAACCGGCGCTGCCCGAGGGCGAGGCCCACAGCGACGAATTCTTCGGCGCACAGCAGGTGTATCGCCAGGGCCTGGAACTGAAAATCCCCGCCGGCGCCACCGGCAAGGTCAAGGTCGGCTGGCAAGGCTGCGCCGACGCCGGCCTGTGCTACCCGCCGCAATCCCTGGAAGTGGACCTGGGCGGCAGCCCGGCCGCCACCAATGCAACCAATACCACCGAGGCCAGCGACCAGGCCCTGGCCAGCGGCCTGCAACAGCGGGCCCTGGGCTGGAGCCTGCTGGTGTTCTTCGGCCTCGGCCTGCTGCTGGCCTTCGCCCCCTGCTCGCTGCCGATGCTGCCGATCCTCGCCGGCCTGGTGGTGGGCAGCGGCGCCAGCCCGCGGCGTGGCTTCGCCCTGGCCGGCAGCTATGTGGTGTGCATGGCGTTGGTCTATTCCGCCATGGGCGTGCTCGCCGCGCTGCTCGGCGCCAACCTGCAAGCCCTGCTGCAACAGCCCTGGCTGCTGGGCAGCTTTGCCGCGGTGTTCGTGGTCCTGGCACTGCCGATGTTCGGCTTCTTCGAGCTGCAACTGCCGGCGGCCCTGCGTGATCGCCTGGAAAACGCCAGCCGCTCGCGCAGCGGCGGCAGCCTGGTCGGCGCCGGGGTGCTCGGCGCCCTGTCCGGCCTGCTGGTCGGCCCATGCATGACCGCGCCGCTGGCCGGTGCCCTGTTGTACATCGCCCAGAGCGGCAACGCCCTGCACGGCGGGCTGATCCTGTTCGTCATGGGCCTGGGCATCGGCCTGCCGCTGTTGTTGCTGGTGACCGTGGGCAACCGCTTCCTGCCCAAGCCCGGCCCGTGGATGAACCTGCTCAAGGGCGTGTTCGGCTTCCTCTTTCTCGGCACCGCCATCGTGCTGCTGCGCCCGGTACTCGACGAATCGCTGTGGATCGGCCTGTGGGGCGCGCTGGCGCTGGTCCTGGCCTACACCGCCTGGCAGCAGATGCGCGCGGCCGGGCGCGCCGGGCATGTGTTCGGCGCCGGTTCAGTGGTGTTCGGCCTGTGGGGCAGCCTGCTGCTGGTGGGCGCCGCCGGTGGTAGCGACGACCTGTGGCGACCGCTGAAGGTCTACAGCGGCGGCAATGGCGTGGCGACCGTCAGCGCCCACGACGCCTTCGGCACCGTCAACGACCCGGCCGCCCTGCAAGGCGCCCTCGACACCGCCAGGGCCCAGGGCCAGTGGGTGCTGCTGGACTACTACGCTGACTGGTGCGTGTCCTGCAAGATCATGGAAAAACAGGTGTTCGGCCAACCCCAGGTCCTCGAGGCCCTGAAAGACGTGCGCCTGCTGCGCCTGGACGTCACGGCCGACAACGCCGCCAGCCGCGAACTGCTCAACCGGTATAAAGTGCCGGGGCCGCCGAGCCTGGTGTGGATCGGCCCGGACGGCGAAGAACGCCGCAGCCAGCGGATTACCGGTGAGGTAGACGCGGCTGCCTTCCTGCAACGCTGGACCGCTACCCGAGAAGCCCGTTGATGCTGACCTTTACCATCGGCACCTTTGCCATCGCGCTCAACCACCTGCTGCTGATCAGTGCCCTGGCGCTGGCCACCTTGGTCGGCTGGCGAGTCGCCAAGCGCGGTGGCGAGAACCCGGAATCGGTGCTGTTCGGCCTGTTCCTGCTGGGCATGCTGGCGGCGCGCATCGGCTTCGTGGTCGCCTACTGGAAGCATTACCGCCACGACCTGTGGCAGATCATCGACCTGCGCGACGGCGGTTTCCTCGCCTGGCCGGGGGCCATCGTCCTGCTGCTGGCCGCCCTCGCCTGGGGCTGGCGCCGCCCGGCCCTGCGCCAGCCGCTGGGCGCCGGGGTCGGCAGCGGCCTGGCCTTCTGGCTGCTCGCCACCCTGTCCCTGAGCCTTTTCGAACAAGGCACGCGGCTGCCGGAAATCGCCCTGCGCAACCCCGACGGCGGCACCGTGCAACTGACCAGCTACCAAGGCAAACCGCTGGTGATCAACCTCTGGGCCACCTGGTGCCCGCCCTGCCGCCGGGAAATGCCGGTGCTGGAAAGAGCCCAGCAGCAGCGCCCAGACCTGACCTTCCTGTTCGTCAACCAGGCCGAAAGCATGCAGAGCGTCAGCACCTTCCTGGCCACCCAGGAGCTGAACCTGAACAACGTGTTGTTCGACGGCAGCGGCCGCCTGGGCAAGGCCGTGGGCTCCATGGCGCTACCGACTACGCTGTTCTACAGCGCCGACGGGCGCCTGCTCGGCAGCCACCTGGGCGAGCTGTCCGAAGCCAGCCTGGCCCGCGCCCTGGAACATTTCGACTCAGCGCATTCGACCACGGCCACGCAGGCCGCCCCTTCAAGGAAATTGCCATGCCTTTCATCCGCCACCTGCTGAGCCTGTCCCTGGGCGCCGCCCTGCTCCAGGCCCCGCTGCTGCACGCCGAAGAACTGCCCGAGGCGGTCAAGAAGATCGAAGCCAAAGGCGCCAAGATCGTCGGCAGCTTCGATGCCCCGGACGGCCTCAAGGGCTATGCCGCGCAGTACCAGAACCGCGGCATGGCGCTGTACCTGACCCCGGACGGCAAGCATGTGCTGCTGGGCAACCTGTACGACGCCGACGGCAAGGACCTGAGCGCCGAGCCGCTGCAGAAACTGGTGTACGCGCCAATGGCCAAGGCCGTCTGGGCCAAGATGGAAAAGAGCCACTGGATCGCCGACGGCAAGGCCGACGCGCCGCGCGTGGTCTACCTGTTCAGCGACCCCAACTGCCCCTACTGCAACATGTTCTGGGAACAGGCGCGGCCCTGGGTGAACGCCGGCAAGGTTCAGCTGCGGCACATCATGGTCGGCATCATCCGCGAAGACAGCCCCGGCAAATCCGCCGCCCTGCTGGCCGCCAAAGACCCGCAGAAAGCCCTGCAGGACCACGAGAAAGCCGGCAAGGGCAGCAGCCTCAAGCCCCTGGCCAAGATCCCCGCCGAGGTCCAGGCCAAGCTCGACGCCAACATGGCGCTGATGGACGAACTGGAGCTGTCCGCCACCCCGGCGATCTTCTACATGGACGACAAGGGCGAGCTGCAACAGCAACAAGGCGCACCCGCGCCGGACAAGCTGGGCAAGATTTTCGGGCCCAAATGAATGAGAACGACCTGACCGCTAATGGCCTTTAGCCTTACCGACAGCGTTACACTACTGCCTTTATTCACGCAGACAGGGATGTGACGTTTTGAAAGCTCAAGGACAAGCCAGGCTTTTAGACATTCTCGATTACTGGCACAAGGTGGAATTCTTTCTACCTTATGCCCTCGGGAAATATGTTGAGGACTTCAAGGAATGGGAGACCCGATGGCTCTCCCAGGAAATTCTCCAGCAGAGCAAGGACAGCCGCTGGCGCAACTTTTCCATACCTGACGACCTTCAAGTCAAAGGCTTCAATCTCTATATCGGGGTCTTTGACGCCTCCGTCATTGCGACTCTTTGCGAACCGTATCTGGCCGCTTTATCGGTAGACGAGAACACCTTCTACGAAGAGCAGGAACGGGTGGAGCTTGAAGGGCTGACGTGCTTCGCCAAGATCAAGCTCAATGCGCAAGCCGTCCCGCAACTGGATGCCGTGTCACTGTCGACGGCTCCCTGGGCCCTGGGGCAAACGGTGAGCAAAGGGCTTGGTGCGCTTGGCCATCAAGCCTTCGAGGACGCCAAGGAGCAGTTGGTCAAACTGCTGCACAACTTCCACGGACAGCGTCAGCAAAACGATGACCCAGCCTTGATGGCCGAGGAAGTCATGCACCTGCATCAACTGCTGTGCAACTGGGCCAGTTTCACGCCTGAGCAGAACAGCGGTAGCGCTGTCGCATTGCTTCAAGTGCTGACCCAGCCCAAGGTCGAGAAACCACTCACGCAACCCTCTGCGGCACAGGCAACGGAAGTCGAGGACGAAGAAGAACCCGATACCGAGATCGACATCCTCAACAGCTTTTTCATAAAAGACATCGAGCGTGCGATCGCCAGCCTGCAACGCGCAGAACAGCCACTGCCTTTGCTTCAATACCTGGGCGAAGCCGACCCGGGCAAAAGAATCGACCTGTATACCGACAATGGCCGCAAGGCCATTTACCAGGCCCTGCAACCGCAATGCATAAACCCCGGGCATTGGCCGGATGAGCCCGGCCATGCCATGAGCCTGATGCAACAGTTCGCGATCAATACCGCGCTCGGCACCTTGGAAAACAGTGGGGTGTTCTCCGTTAACGGACCACCCGGGACAGGCAAAACGACGTTATTGCGCGACATGTTCGCCGAGAACATCGTGCGTCGGGCGCGGGTATTGGCGGGATACAGCGAGGCGGAAGATGCTTTCGTCGGCGGGAAAAAACCGCAGGTCACCTTCAAGGGCATGCCGAATACCTACACCATCCGCGCGCTCAAACCTGAGTTGACCGGCTATGAAATGGTGGTGGCCTCCTCCAACAATGCCGCCGTGGAAAACATTTCCCGAGACCTGCCCAAACGCAAATCCCTGGGAAAATGCTGGAGCGACGTGCAGTACCTGCAACCGGTCGCCCATAAGATTGCCGCACAAAAAAGCGATGGCAGCATCAGCGACCTGTCCGACGAGGACAAACCCTGGGGCTTGATCTGCGCCGCACTCGGCAATAGCAACAACCGAAAAGTGCTACAGGAACGCATGTTCTTCGCCCCGGTAGACTCCACCGAACCCAATCGGCCACTGACGATTCGGCAATGGGTGGATGAATACAAGGGCCCCACCTTCAAGGATGCCAGCGCAGCCTTCAAAAAAGCCGATGAGGAAGTCAGCAAAGCACTGGAGGAACGAGCCCGTTACGCCAGCCTGCTGGAAGAAATGGCGGCTACCGATGAACAGGCCTTCCTGCACCTTCAGCAACAGTCATTCAATCAGGCCGAACAGACCAGGGTGTCCGCCCAGCAAGCCGTCGACCAACAACAACAGCAACTTCAGGCATCAGCGCAACACCTGAGCAGCCTGCAGGAACTGGAGCGCCTGATAGATCGCAGCCGTCCGGTCTGGTGGAAGCGCTTGTTCAATACTCAAGCCGCTAAAACCCACCGTGACGAACAACTGGAGAATGCCCGGCTCCAGCGTCAGGCGCATGAAGAGATCAACCGCGCGAAAAGCCTTCTGAACAATAGCCTCAGACCAGAACTTGAAAGCGCGCAAACCGCATTGCTGTTCTGTAAAAGCGAACTCGATACCCGTCTGGCGCAATGGCAAGACAAGTGCCGATGCCTGGACGATTTCGCCAGCCGCCTGGGCCGTCCGAATTTGCCAAGCCAGCTCAGTGAGCTGGAGAACAGCGAGTTCCAGATCAATGGGCTTTGGCATGATGAAGCACTCAATCGCTTGCGCTCGACCTTGTTCGCCGCGGCGTTGACCCTGCATGAAGCCTGGCTGGCCGAGGTGGCGCCTTCAGGCTCGAACGGCAAGGGCTTCAGCGCCAACCTCGCCGCCATCAGCCTGTTGCTGAGCAACAAGACCCCCGAGGATGAGCGACTGACCCAGGTGCTCTGGCAAAGCCTGTTCATGGTGATTCCGGTGGTCTCGAGCACCTTTGCCTCCTTTGCCAACCAGTTCCGTGGGTTGGGTGCTGGCTCTTTGGGCTGGCTGTACATCGACGAGGCGGGACAAGCCGTGCCCCAGGCCGCCGTCGGTGCCTTGTGGCGGGCGCAAAGAGCCATGGTGGTGGGCGACCCCCTGCAAATCGAGCCGGTCTTCACCCTGCCGCAACGCCTGGTCAAGACCCTGGGCCAGCTATCGGTACACACGGCGAACGATGCCTTCGCCCCCAATCGTGTGTCGGTGCAAAGCCTGGCGGACCACAACAATCTGTATGGCAGCGTGTTCAAGAACGATACCGATCAAGAGCTGTGGATCGGCAGCCCGTTGCGGGTCCACAGACGCTGCATCGAACCCATGTTCAGCCTGTCGAACCAGATCGCCTACGGTAACAAGATGGTCTTTGGCCTGCCCAATGCCCACGCCGAACAGGACGCCCCGGTGTACAGCTCCAGTTGCTGGGTCGATATCCCTGGCAATGTCGAACACAAACAGGTTGTCCCCCAGCAGATCGAGTTCATGGTCGATCTGCTCGGGCAGCTGTACCTGCGCGATGGGGAGCTGCCGCAGCTGTACGTGATCTCGCCGTTCAAGGCCGTGCGCCTGGCCCTGCAAAAAGCCATACGCATGGCGGCCTGGGCCCGGCCCAACCATCGCCCGAAATTACCTGCGGGCGAGTTGAAGCAGTGGTTGAAAGCCTCCGTCGGCACCGTGCATACCTTCCAGGGTAAAGAACAAGACACCGTGTTCATGCTGCTGGGGGCAGACACCGAGCATGCGGGAGCGGCGCAGTGGGCCGCCTCCAAGCCTAACCTGCTGAACGTTGCCCTCACCCGGGCCAAACGTCGGGTCTATCTGGTGGGGGATTTTGAACTGTGGGGGTCGCTGCGCTATTTCGATGCGGTGAGTCGCGGCAAATTCCCGCTGCAAAGAATGGGGCCCGCTTCATTTCTGGCGAAACTGAATGCGCTGGAAGAACAGACCTAACGTTGAACACCGTCAGCGCCTGACGCTGACCTGAGCGCTCGCCCCCACGGATACCTGATTGTGAAACGACTATCAGGCCTCCGTGGGGGCGAACCCGCTCACGATGCGCGCTTCAAAAAACAGTATCGGTTCAACGGGCGCCACGCCCATCCAGCAACGCATCCACCACCGCCCTGGCCATTTCCACGGAATGGACCATCGACCAGATCAACCCACGCTCCAGGCCACTGCCGCGTTCGGTGATTTCATCGCTGACTTCTTCGGCGCATTTGAGCAAGAGCGAGACATGCACCAGGGCTTCTTCGGCGCTGATGCCTTCGCGTACACAGAAAAGAGAATCCGGGGTGACACGCACCGATACGGTGGTGGCCAAGGAAGCAAACGGCACCGTTTCGACAGGTTGCTCGGCCAAGGATTGGCGCAGGGCCTGGTTGGCCTGTTTCAGTTCGGGGTTGCGGTAGGTGCTGGAATCAACAGGTGGATCGGGAACAAGTTTTTTCATGGTTGAGCTCCTGGTAAATAAAGGAGCTGACACCGTTCGCTTGCACACGAATTAAGGGTGGCAGCCATACGCGGGTGTGCAAGACCGAGCTACCAGGCCACTCAGCAGATCCGAGGATCTCCCGCGCATGGCCGCCATAAAGCAGCGGACATGAAAACGCTCACTCACGACTGAGCGCTTC
Organism: Pseudomonas sp. NFACC41-3; assembly: GCF_900109505.1. NCBI lineage: Bacteria > Pseudomonadati > Pseudomonadota > Gammaproteobacteria > Pseudomonadales > Pseudomonadaceae > Pseudomonas > Pseudomonas sp. NFACC41-3. The sequence goes on along the minus strand of NZ_FOAE01000002.1, from coordinate 998,239 downwards.
TGCACCTGGTAAGAGCCCGGACTTGCACATCCGTGTCACCGATTTGGCGATGACCCAGGCAGCCTAGCCCCGCATACAGGCGCACTCAAGCGCGCAGAAGTTTCTAGGAAAAGCCTTACAAAAGAAAGCGAATCAGCCCCCTGTAGCCGCTGCCGAGCGCAGCGAGGCTGCGATCGACTGCGCAGCAGGCGCCAAACCTGCCAACGCGGTGTGTCAGGCAAAATCCCGTCGCCGGGTTTGCGGCCGCTTCGCGCCCGAGCGCAGCCTCGCTGCGCTCGGCAGCGGCTACAGGGGCGTCAACATTCGGCATTTGTGCGCAAGGCTCAGGCGAACTCGTCCGGCGCTTCGCGGGCAAGGATGTTCTCCAGCTCGCCCGTGTCGCCTCGTTCGTTGAGGAGGCCGCTGACCTGATCGACCCAGACCTTTTCCGAGGCAATCCCGGCCCACGACTGGCTGCCGAAACCGTGATACGGCCGGTCATCGAAGGTGCTGATCAGCAGTTGGTTGAAACGCACCGTTTCCAGGTTCTTGCGCTGGATCTGCATCTGCAGCGCCCCCAGCACCTTCTGCTGCTCTTGCGGGTTCGGGCGATAGCTGAAGAGCCGCGGCGAGCTGAGCACCAGGAACTCCGGGGGAAGGTTTTCATCGATGGCCGCCTGCAAGCGGTAATGGCCATCGAGAATCAGGTGGCAGCTCAGGCCACTCACGTACCACAGCAGGATGGGCGGCAAGCTGCCTTCGCGGGCTTTCTTGCGCCACCATTTGAGGCGCCCGGAATGCGGGTCCACTGCATGCAGGCCGACCACCGCGCCGCCACTCTCGCCCAACTCGACCCAGCGCGCCGCGCCGGGTTGCCGGTTGTCGAGGATGTTGCGGCCGTAGATCGCCCACTGCGGCATATGGCTCAGGGCGTCTTCACCGCCCTTGAAGTACCAGGCTTCGGTGCCGCTCAGCAACGGCCGCATCGGCTTGAGGGATTCCGGGCGCAGGGCCCGGACCAGCCAGTAGCCCGGGTAGAAAAAATCCGGCTGGTGCTGCATCAACTGCTGGACGAAGAAGCGGCTCCAGGCCTTGAGGCGCAGGGCCGGGTCGAGGCGTAGCAGTTGCTCCACCTGGGGCGAATCGATGGGGCCCACCAGGGTTTGCGGCCATTGCTCCACCAGGTGATTGCGTACCAGCCACACGCCGTAAAGGCAGCGGGACATGGTGCCCCAGAGCAGCGTCTGGTCACCCAGCACCAGTTGCATGCGTCGGTTGTGGCCACTGAGCAGGCGCAAGTTCGGCTTGCCGCTGGCCGGGCGCTGGACGTCCACACCCAGGCCGTTCCAATTGCCGGCCAAGTCCTCGATATCGCGCCAGTAAATATGTTCCGTCATCGCCCCTGTCCCTGAATGAAAACGCCCGGCGCAGGTGCTTGGACCTGAGCCGGGCGCGACTATAGCAGAGGGTCGGGTGGTGGTCGTGAGATCGAATCGCGGGCAATCGAGCGTCGACCGGCCGCTCCTACAGAAGAATGCGATCCACCAGGAGAAATACGGTTTCTGTAGGAGCGAAGCTTGCTCGCGATAACGTCAGCCCAAACGCCGCCGAAGCATCAGCAGGAATGCCGTTCCGCCAAAAACTTCAACAACGCTTCAGTGACAAACGCCGGATTCTCCAGGTTGGAGATATGCCCGGCCTCAGGCACCAGTTGGTAAGGGCAACCGATCAGCTCGGCCATTTCCCGGGTTTCCGCAGGTGGGCGCGGTTTGTCCTGGTCGCCGCACAGCAGCAAGGTGGTCTTGGGGTCCAGCTGGTCCAGGCGCGACAGCAGGTCTGCGCGGCTGAAGGTGATGCGGCCCATGGGCACCACGCTTTCGCGCAGGCGTTCGCTGGGCAGTGCCGCGAGCACGGCGCGGAAGTCCCGGTACAGCGCCGACTGCGGGTCGATGCCCGGACGGAAGAAGATCGGTACCACGATGTCCAGCAACTGCGGCGCGATCACCCCGCTCTCTTCGATCTGCTTGAACAACGAGAAGTAATACTGGCGGGTCGGCTCCGGCTCGGCCCCCAGATAGGTGTCCATCAACACCAGGCCATTGATGCGCTGCGGCGCCGCCAGGGCCAGGCGCGCGCCCCACATGCCGCCCACCGACAGGCCGACCAGGCTGATGCGTTCGATCTGCAGATGATCCAGCAGTGCCAGCACCTGCCGGGCGATATCGTCCAGCGAAGTGGTGCCTTGCGGCAGCGCCCCGGACTGGCCGTGGCCCCACAGGTCCAGGGCGATCACCCGGTACTGCCGGGACAGCGCCTCGATCTGCGGCGCCCACATGTTCAGGTCCCACAGGTAGCTGCCGGCCAGCAGCACCGCCGGGCCGCTGCCCTGGTCCAGGTAGTGAAGGGATTGTCCATCAATAGTCGCGAAGGGCATCAACTGTCTCCTGTTGAGGGGGGCTCCAGAAAAGCTCCGCTAGCCTGTGCCGGTGAAAGGGTTCAGTCAATCGGACGAGTTCGAAGAAAAGTGCAGGCCTGGAGATTTTTCGCGAGCAAGCTCGCTCCTACAGGGTTTGATATGACCTCTGTAGGAGCGAGCTTGCTCGCGATAGCGCCAGGCCTGACAACGCCGGACTACAACCCTTCCAGCTCCGCCATCAGGTCGCTCAGGCGATCGACCTTCTCCTCGTTGATTTCACTGCTCGCCAGGCCGTCGATGTACTGCGCCAGCTCCTCCACCGTGCTGCACTCGAACATCGCACGCAGCGGCACGTTGCGTTGCAGGGTCTTCTGCACCCGCGAGGCGATCTGCGTGGCCAGCAGCGAATGCCCGCCCAGCTCGAAGAAGTTGTCCCGGACCCCGACCCGTTCGACCTTGAGCACCTCGGCCCAGATAGCGGCCAGGGTCTGCTCCAGTTCGCTGCGCGGTGCCAGGTAGTCCTGGCTGTGCAGCTGGCCGATCTCCAGGGCCGGCAGGGCCTTGCGGTCGAGCTTGCCATTGGCGTTGAGCGGCAGGCGCTCCAGCCACAGCCAGTGCAGCGGCACCATGTATTCCGGCAGCTCGGCGCGCAGGCGTTGCTTGATGCGCTCCAGGCGTTCCGTTGGGTTCAGCGGCGAGTCGCTCGCCACCAGGTAGCCCACCAAATGCTTGCCGTTGACGCCTTCCTGCACGCCGACCGCCGCGTCGCGGACTTCCGGTTGTTCGTGCAGGCGGGCTTCGATTTCCCCCAGCTCGATGCGGTAGCCACGGATCTTCACCTGATGGTCGATCCGCCCGACGTACTCCAGCACGCCATCGGCGCGGCGTCGTGCCAGGTCGCCGGTGCGGTACAGGCGTTCGCCCGGGGCACCGAACGGATGCGGCACGAACACCTGCGCGGTGCGCAGCGGATCGCTGACATAACCACGGCCGACCCCGGTACCGGCGACGCACAGCTCGCCCACCGCGCCCAGTGGCACCAGCTCCAGCGCGCCATCCATCAGGTACAGGCGGTTGTTGTCGGTCGGCGTACCGATCGGCAGGTAGCTGCCACGGGTCGAAGCCATGTCGACGCGGTAGAAGGCCACGTCATCCGAACACTCGGCCGGACCGTAGGCGTTGACCAGGCCGATCTGCGGGTAACGCAGCAACCATTGGTGCGCCAGCTCCGGCGGCATCGCCTCGCCGGTCGGCAGCATCCAGCGCAGGCCATCAAGGTCGATCGACTCCTGGGCGAGCATGCCCTGGATCAGCGACGGCACGCTTTCCAGCACGCTGATGCGCTGCGCCTGCACATGGGCCAGCAAACCTTGCGGATCATGGGCGATGGCGTTCGGCACGATGTCCACCCGCGCGCCGAACAGCGGCGCGGCGAGGAACTGCCAGACCGAAATGTCGAAGCTCTGCGACGCGGTCTGGGCGATCACATCGGCTTCGCTCAATTGCAGGTATGGCACCTTGCTCAGCTGGTTGTTGAGCATGCCGCGCTGCTCGACCATCACGCCCTTGGGCAGGCCGGTGGAGCCCGAGGTGTAGATCACATAGGCCAGGTTGTCCGAGCCGCTGTAGATCCCCGGGTTGTCCTGCGAATGATCGGCCGCTTGCACCTCTTCCCACACCAGCAAACGTGGTCGGTTGGCGCAAGCGAATTCGTCGAGCAAGGCTCGCGCCTGTTCCTGGCAGGCCGCGGTGCACACCAGCAACGGCGTGCGGCTCAGCTCGATGATCCGCCCCAGGCGCTGGCCCGGCAGGCCCGGGTCCAGCGGCAGGTAGCCGGCGCCGGCCTTGAAGCTGCCGATGATCATGCCCAGCAGGTCCAGGCTGCGCTCGGCCAGCAGGGCCACCGGCTGGTCCAGGCCCACGCCGTTGGCGATCAGGGCGTGGCCCAGGCGGTTACTGCGCTGGTTCAGTTCGGCATAGCTGTAGTGCAAGTCCTGGCAACTGGCGGCGATGCGTTGCGGATGCGCCGCCACCTGGGCCTCGAACAGTTCGACGTAGCTGCGCTGCAGCGGGTAGTCATGCTCGCTCTGGTTGCAGCCGGCGAGCAGGAAGTCCTGCTCTGCTGCGCCCAGCAGCGGCAGCTCGGCCATGTCGCCATGGAAGCCCTGCACCAGCGCCAGCAGCAGCCGCTTGAACTCGCCGAGCATGCGCTCGATGGTCGCCTGCTCGAAGTAGCGCTGGTCGTAGGACAGGTGCAGCCCCAGGTCATCCCCCGGGTAGCACACCGCGGTCAGCGGGAAGTTGGTGTGGGTGCGGCCGGAATCCGAGGTGGCGTTCAGGCTTTGCGCGCGGTCCAGCACCGAGACTTCCACCGGCGCGTTCTCGAACACGAACAGGCTGTCGAACAGCGGCTGGCCCTTGGGCAGTTCGCTGTTTTCCTGGATCGCCACCAGCGGCAGGTATTCGTACTCGCGCAGCTCCATGTTGCGTTCCAGCAGGCTGCTGAGCCATTGACGCACGCTCAGGCGCTGGCCGTCTTCGGGTAGCTGCACCCGCAGCGCGATGCTGTTGATGAACAGGCCGACGGTGCGCTGCATCTCGGGCATTTGCACCGGACGCCCGGCCACGGTGACGCCGAACAGCACGTCACCCTCGCCGCTCAGGCGCCGCAGGACCAGGGCCCAGGCCGCCTGGGCGAAGGTGTTGACGGTCAACTGATGCTGCTGCGCCAACTCACGCAATTGCGCGCCGTCGCGGGCATCGAGACGGGTGTAGCAGTCACCGACGATCATGCCGCCGCTGTCGCCGGCGTGTTCGCGCAGGAACGGCCGGTCGCTCGGAATCGGCGTGGTGCGCTCGAAGCCTTGCAGGTTGTTTTTCCACCACTGGCGCGCCTCGGCCAGGCTCTGGCGTTGCAGCCAGCCGATGTAGTCGCGGTAGCGTGGCGGCACGCTCAGCTGGGCTTCGCGACCTTCGCCCAGGGCGGTGTAGATCTCGAAGAAGTCGTTCATCAACAGCGAACGGCACCAGGCATCGATCAGGATGTGGTGGTTGCTCATCATGAACCAGTAGCGCGCGGCCCCCACTCGGATCAGCCGCAGGTGGAACGGTGCCTGGCTGAGCAGATCGAAACCGGCCTCGCGCTCGCTTTTCAGCAGCGCCTGCAGCTTCGGTTCCTGCTCGTCTTGCGCGACAGCGCTCCAGTCCAGGAACTCGATCGGCGTGCTGCCCGGCTTGTGGATAACCTGCAGCATGTCTTCGCCGACGTTCCAGCAGAAGGACGCGCGCAGGGCTTCGTGACGGGCCACCACCGCCTGCCAGGCCTGGGCGAAACGCACCGGGTCCAGCTCGCTGTCGATGCGGTAGCGGTCCTGCATGTAGTACAGGCCGGTGCCCGGCTCCAGCAGGGTGTGCAGCAGCATGCCCTCCTGCATCGGGGTCAGTGGGTAGACGTCCTCGATGGCGCTGGCCGACACCGGCAGCGCGTCCAGTTGTGCCTGGGTCAGGCGTGCCAGGGGGAAGTCCGACGGCGTCAGGCCGCCGGCATCGTCCTCCAGGCAATGGCCGATCAGGCTGTGCAGTTCGCCGAGGTAGGCCTGGGCCAGCGCGTCGATGCTCTGCACATCGAAACGCTCGCCGCTGAAGGTCCAGCGCAGCACCAGCTCGCCGGCGTAGACCTGGCTGTCGATGCTCAGCTCGTTGGGCAGCGGCGCTTCCGGCGAATGGGCGGCGCCCACCGGCTCGTCCAGCGGACGGAACAGCGCGTCGCTGGCAAAGCTCTGGTCGAACTGCCCCAGGTAGTTGAAGGTGACCGGCGCTTGCGGCAAGGCCGCCATGCCCTGCTGGATAGCCCCGTCGGCCAGGTAGCGCAGCACGCCATAACCCAGGCCTTTATGCGGCACGGCGCGCAACTGCTCCTTGATCGCCTTGATCGAGGCGCCCTGCCCGGCCGCTTCCTCTATAGCCAGCGGGGTCAGGCGCAGCGGGTAAGCGCTGGTGAACCAGCCGACCGTGCGGGTCAGGTCGATCTCGTCGAACAGGGTTTCGCGGCCATGGCCTTCGAGCTGGATCAGCGCCGAAGCCTCGCCGGTCCAGCGGCACAACACACGGGCCAGGGCCGTCAGCAGCAGGTCGTTGACCTGGGTGCGGTAGGCGCTCGGCGCCTGTTGCAGCAACTGCCGGGTGCGCTCGGCATCCAGCTTCACGCTGACGGTCTGCGCATGCTTGTTCTGCCGCCCGCCCTGGGCGTGCTGCACCGGCAGCGTCGCCGCCGGGCCAGCCAATTGGTCCTGCCACCAGCTCAACTCTTCGCGCAGCGACTCGCTGCCGGCATAGGCCTGCAGGCGTGACGCCCAATCGCGCAAGGCGCTGGTTTTCGCCGGCAGGCGCGGCGTTTGCTGAGCTTCAAGCTGGCGGTAGAGGTTTTGCAGATCCTCCAGCAACACCCGCCAAGACACGCCGTCGACCACCAGGTGATGGATGGCGATAAACAGGCGTTGCTGCGCATCCGGACCGTCCACCAACAGCGCGCGCAACAGCGGTCCGTTGGCCAGGTCCAGGCTGCGCTGCGCCTCGGCGAACAACGCCGGGCATTGCTCCATGGAAGCCACGCGCATCTGCATCAGCAGTGGCGCCTCGGACAGCGGCTGGTGCTCGGCCCGCCATTGGCCGTCGACCTGGGTGAAGCGCAGGCGCAGGGCGTCATGCTGGGCCAGCACCGCGTGCAACGCTTGCTCCAGCAACTGCCCATCGAGCACCTGGGTCGGCGCCAGCAGCAGGGCCTGGTTCCAGTGCTGACGCTCGGGGATCGCACTGTCGAAGAACCAGTGCTGGATCGGTGTCAGGTGCGACTCGCCGCTGAGCAAGCCTTGCTCGGCGACGATCCGCTCGCTGCGGCTGGCCACCGCGGCCAGGGTTTGCACGGTCTGATGCTGGAACAGGTCCCGCGGGCTGAAATGAATGCCCAGCTGACGGGCGCGGCTGACCACCTGGATTGACAGGATCGAGTCGCCGCCCAGTTCGAAGAAGTTGTCGTGCAGGCCGACCTGCCGCAGGTTCAGCACGTCGCACCAGACCTGGGCCAGGGTCTGCTCCAGCTCGTTGCTCGGCGCCACGTACTGCTGGCGGTTGAGCTCCAGGTCCGGCGCCGGCAAGGCGCGGCGGTCGAGCTTGCCGTTGGCGGTCAGCGGCATGCTCGCCAGCAGGATCAGGTGGGTAGGCACCATGTAATCCGGCAGGTGGATTTTCAGCTGCGCCTTGATCGCCTCGCGCAGGGCCGCCTGTTGCTCGTCGCCTTGCTCGGCGATATCCGTCACCAAATAGCCGGCCAGCTGTTTGCCGCCCGGCATGTCCAGGGCCAGCACCACCGCTTCGCGCACGGCGTCATGTTCCAGCAGGCGGTTTTCGATTTCCCCCAGCTCGATACGGAAGCCGCGAATCTTCACCTGATGGTCGACCCGGCCGATGTATTCCACCAGGCCATCGGCGCACTGGCGCACCAGGTCGCCGGTGCGATACAGGCGCCCGCCATTTGTACTGAACGGGTCGGCCACGAAGCGCTCGGCGCTCATGCCCGGACGCTGGTGGTAACCCTGGGCCAGGCCCGCCCCGCCGACATACAGCTCACCGGTGGCGCCTTGCGGCAGCAGGGCCAGATCGGCGTCGAGGATGTAGGCCACGCGCTCACCCACCAGCGTGCCGATCGGTACGCTGCCGGCGCCCTCTTCCAGTTGTTCCGGCGCCAGGCTGGCCAGCGGCATGACCACGGTTTCGGTCGGGCCGTAGGCGTTGAAGAACAGGCTCGGCTTGAACGCCGCGCGGATGCGGCTCAGGTGTTCGCCGGTCAGCGCCTCGCCACCAGTGATGCACATGCGCACCGGCAGGGTCTGGCCCTGGGTCGCCAGCCACTGCGCCAGCTGGCTGCCGTAGCTCGGGGTAAAACCGAGGATGTTGATACGGTGCTCACGGATCAGCTGGCAGATCTCTTGCGCATCCCACTGCCCTTGCGCCCGCAGCACCACCTGGGCGCCGCTGAGCAGCGGCACCAGCAGACGCTCGGTGGCGGCGTCGAAGTTGATGGAATAGAAGTGCAGCTCGCAGTCGTCCGCACGCATGCCGAAGCGCTCGATCACCGCGCGGCAGTGCATGGCGATCTCGCCATGGGACACCACCACGCCCTTGGGCTTGCCGGTGGAGCCCGAGGTGTAGATCAGGTACGCCTGGTGCTGCGGCAGGCTGATAAAGGGCAGCTCGCTGGCCGGGTAGTTGGCCAGTTGCGCGCCGTCCTCTTCCAGGCACCAGCGCGCCACGCTGGCTGGCAACTCACCCAAAGCCTGGAACATCGCCGCATCGCTGAGCAGCAAACCGATACCACTGTCATCGATCATGTAGTGCAGGCGGTCCAGCGGGTATTCCGGGTCCAGCGGCACGTAGGCGCCGCCGGCCTTGAGGATCGCCAGCAGGCCGATGACCATTTCCAGCGAGCGCTCCAGGGCCAGGCCGACCCGCACCTGCGGGCCGACGCCACGCTCACGGAGCATCCAGGCCAGGCGGTTGGCGCGGCTGTCGAGCTCGGCATAGCTCAGGGTCTGCCCGGCGAACGTCAGGGCCGGCGCGTCCGGGCGCAGCAGCGCCTGCTCGCTGAACAAGTGATGGATGCACTGGTCCAGGCGATGTTCGCCGGGCTCGACACCCAGGCTGTCCAACAGCTGCTGTTGTTCGACGCGGTCCAGCAGCGGCAATTCGCTCAAGCGCTGCTCGGGGCTCTCGATCAAGGCCGCGATCAAGGCCTCCAGCAGGTTGCGCCAGTGCGCCGCCATGCGCGCGATGCGCGGTTCGTCGAACAGGTCGGTGCTGTAGGTCAGGCAGCAACCCAGGCGATGATCGAGATCGGTGACTTCCAGGTTGAGGTCGAACTTGGTGGCCCGCGCATCGTTGGCCAGGTATTCCACGGTCATGCCGGCCAGGCTGCGGCTCTGCTGGAACTCCCAGCGCTGAACATTGCACATCACCTGGAACAGCGGGTTATAGGCGGCGCTGCGCGGCGGTTGCAGGGCTTCCACCAGGTGGTCGAACGGCAGGTCCTGATGGGATTGGCCTTCGATCACGGTATGCCGCACCTGCTCGAAAAGCTCGCCGACGCTCATCTGCCCGTCGAGCTGGCAACGCAGCACCTGGGTGTTGAGGAAAGCGCCGATCAGCCCCTCGCTTTCCGGGCGGATGCGGTTGGCCACCGGCGCACCGATGCGCAGGTCGGTCTGGCCGCTGTAGCGATAGAGCAGCACGGCCAAAGTGGCGGTCATGGTCATGAACAGGGTCAGGCCATGTTCGGCGTTGAAGCGCCGCACCCGTGCCGCCAGCTCGTCGCTCAGGTCGAAGCGGTACAACTCACCGCGGTGGCTCTGCACCGGCGGCCGCGGCCGGTCGCCCGGCAGTTCCAGCAGCGGATGTTCGTTGCCCAGTTGCGTGGTCCAGTAATCCAGCTGGCGCTGACGCTCGCCGGACTCCAGCCACTGGCGCTGCCAGACGCTGTAGTCCAGATACTGCACCGGCAGCGGTTCCAGCGGCGAGTCGCGGTCGTCGATAAAGGCTTCGTACAACGCGCTCAGCTCACGGGCGAAGATGTCCATCGCCCAGCCTTCGGTGACGATGTGGTGCAGGGTCAGCACGAAGTAGTGCTCATGCTCCGCCGCCTTGACCAGGCAGGCGCGCAGCAGCGGACCGGTCTCCAGGTCGAACGGCCGGTGCGCCTCGCTGTCGGCCAGCTGTTGCAGGCGTTGCTCGCGGGCCGTTGCATCCAGCATGGAGAAATCCTTCCAGCCCATGCGCACGCCGGTTTCCCCGTGCACCCGTTGTTGGGCCACGCCGTCGACGCTAGGGAAGGTGGTGCGCAGGGTTTCGTGGCGCAGGATCAGCGCCTGCAGCGCCGCCTCGAAACGCCCGACATCCAGCACGCCCGTAAAGCGCGCCATGCCGCCGACGTTGTAGGCCGGGCTGTCCGGCTCCATCTGCCAAAGGAACCACATGCGCTGCTGGGAATAGGACAGCGGTACCGGCTGGCTGCGATCGACCCTGGCGATCGGCGGCTGCTGGTTGCGCTTGCCGGCTTCCTGGATCAGCCGCACCTGCTCGGCGAAGTCGCCCAGCTCGCTGGCTTCGAACAGGGTCCGCAGCGGCAACTCGACGTCGCAGGCCTGGCGGGTCCGGGAAATGATCTGCGTGGCCAGCAGCGAGTGGCCGCCCAGGGCAAAGAAATCATCGCGCAAGCCAATGCGCTGCTGCCCCAGCACCTCGCGCCAGATCGCCGCGATCCGCTGTTGCAACTCAGTGACGGGTTCGACGTGTTCACGCACCTGCCATTGCGGTTCCGGCAAGGCGCGGCGGTCGAGCTTGCCGCTCGGGCTCAGGGGCATGGCCGAAAGAAGCATCAGTTGCGCCGGCACCATGTACTCCGGCAGCTCACTGGCCAGGGCGGTTTTCAGGCGCGCGGTCTGCGCCCCCTCCTCTTCCCCATCCGCGCTGGCGGTGTAATAACCGATCAGCTGCGCACCGGCCGCGGTCTCGCGTACCAGTACCGCGGCCTGGGCCACGCCCTCCTGGGCCAGCAGGCGCGCTTCGATTTCCTGGGGCTCGACGCGAAAGCCGCGCAGCTTGACCTGCTGGTCGAGACGCCCGAGGTATTCCAGCGCGCCATCGGCCGCCCAGCGCACCCGGTCGCCGGTGCGGTACAGGCGCGCGCCGTCGCTGCTCAGCGGGTCGACGACAAAACGTTCGGCGCTCAGCCCTGGCCGCCCCAGGTAACCACGGGCCAGGCCGATCCCGGCAATGCACAGCTCGCCCGGCACCCCGACCGGCACCGGGTTGAGGTCGGCGTCCAGCACCCGGCAAATCACGTTGCCCAGCGGACGGCCGATGGGCGAACGCTGGCCATCGACACTGCGGCAATGCCAGTGGGTAACGTTGATCGCGGTTTCGGTCGGGCCGTAGCGGTTGTGCAGCTGGGCGTTCGGCAGTTGCTCCAGCACCCGGTCGCGCAATTCGGCCGGCAAGGCTTCGCCACCGGAGAACAGCCGGCGCAGGCTGCTGCATCCGGCGCTCAACGGCTCATCGACGAACAGCTGCAACAGCGGCGGCACGAAGTGCAGCGTGGTCACGCCGTATTGCTGCACCAACTGGGCGATGCGATGCGGGTCGCGGTGTTCGCCCGGCGCGGCCAGCAGCAGGCGGCAGCCGGTGATCAGCGGCCAGAAGCACTCCCACACCGACACGTCGAAGCTGATCGGCGCCTTTTGCATCAGCACATCGCTGGCGTCCAGGCGGTAAGTGTTCTGCATCCACTGCAAGCGTTCGCTCAGGGCCGCGTGGGTGTTGCCCACGCCCTTGGGCTGCCCGGTGGAGCCGGAGGTGTAGATCACATAGGCCAGGTTGTCGCCGTGCAGGTGCAGGCCCGGCGCATGGCTCGGCCAGCTGTCGAGCTTGAGGCTGTCCATGGCGATGGCGCTGACGCCGGCGGCCTGGGGCAGGCGCTCGAGTAGGTGGGTCTGGGTCAGCAGCAGCTCGACGCCACTGTCGGCCAGCATGTAGGCCAGGCGCTCGACCGGGTAGTCCGGGTCCAGCGGCACATAGGCGCCGCCGGCCTTGACGATCGCCAGCAGGCCGATCAACAGCTGCGGCGAACGCTCGGCGGCGATGGCCACGCAGACATCCGGGCCGACCCCTTTGTCGCGCAGGTAATGGGCCAGGCGGTTGGCCTGGGCATGCAGCTCGGCAAAGCTCAGCTCGCCGCCCTGCCACACCAGCGCGGTGCGTTCCGGGGTCTGCTGCAATTGTGCTTCGAGCAGCTCGGGCAGCCACTGGCTGGCCGCCGCGCACGGGGCTTCGCTCCACTGTTGCTGCTGCGCCTGCTCGCAGGGGTTGAGCAACGGCAGGTCAGCGATGGCGGTCTGCGGACGCGCACAGGCTTCGCGCAGCAGGCTGACGAAATGCTCGGCCAGGCGCTCGACGGTCGCGGCCTCGAACAATTCGCTGGCGTAGTCGAAGGACAGGCTCAGGCGGCCGTTGCGGTCTTCTTCACTGTGCAGTTGCAGGTCGAACTTGGCCTCGCGGCTGTGCCACGGCAACTCCTCGGCCAGCAGCCCGGGCAACCGGCGCAGGGCACCGAGGTCACGCTGCTGGTGGTTGAACATGACCTGGAACAGCCCCTGTTCGCGGGCCTGGGGGAAGGCTTCGAGCAGTTGCTCGAACGGCAGGTCCTGATGGGCCTGGGCCTGCAGCGCGGCCTGGCGGGTCTGCGCCAACAGCTCAACGAACGGCAGGCGCCCGTCCACCTCGGCGCGCAGCACCAGGGTGTTGATGAAGAAACCGATCAGGCCCTGGGTTTCCAGGCGCGGACGGTTGGCGTTGGGCACGCCGATACGGATGTCGCGCTGGCCGCTGTAGCGATGCAGCAGGCTCTGGAACGCCGTGAGCAACAGCATGAAAGGTGTGGATTCATGGGCCTGGGCGGTCTGGCGAATGGCGTCGCTCAGGCTCGCGCCCAGGCGCAGGCTGTGCCGCGCGGCGCTGTGTTGCCGTTGCGCCGAACGTGGGTGATCGGTGGCCAGTCCCAGGCTCGGGTGCTCGTCGCCCAACTGCTGCTTCCAGTAGGCCAATTGCCGTTCGCCTTCGCCCTGGGCCAGCCACTGGCGCTGCCAGCTGCCGTAGTCGGCGTACTGCAACGGCAGCGGCGCCAGGCTCGTCGCCTGGCCTTGCGAGGCGGCGGCATAGAGGCGCGAGAACTCGTCGATCAGCACATTCAGCGACCAGCCGTCGGCGATGATGTGGTGCAGGGTCACCAGCAGTTGGTGCTCTTCGTCATCGAGGCGCACCAGGGTCACCCGGAGCAGCGGGCCTTGTTCCAGGTCGAACCGGGTACGGGCCTCATCCTCACGGATCTGTTGCGCCCGCGCTTCGCGCTCGGCCAGCGGCAGGTCGCTGAGGTCGATCACCTGCAGATTGAATTCGCAGGCCGGCAGGACCTGTTGCAGCGCCTGGCCGTCGCGCTCGAAAAAGCGCGTACGCAGGGATTCGTGGCGTTCGATCAGTTGCTGGAAGCTGGCGCGCAGCGCGTCTTCGTCCAGCTCGCCACGCAGGCGCAGGCCACCGGGAATGTTGTAGGCGCTGCCGTGCGGGTCGAGCAGCCAGGTGATCCACAGGCGGTTCTGCGCCAGGGATTGAGGCAGCGCCTCGGCACGCGACAAGGCGTTGATCGCGCCCTGGGCCAGGCCGCCGTCCTGTTGCAACTGGGCGACCTGCGCGGCGAAGGCGCCAAGGGTCGGCGCCTCGAACAGCAGGCGCAGGTTCAGCTCCAGGCCGAGTGCTTCACGCAGGCGCGCGACGACCTGGGTCGCGGCGATGGAGTTGCCGCCCAACAGGAAGAAGTGATCGTCGCTCGCTACTTGCTCGACTTGCAGCTGTTCGCGCCAGATGCGGCCGATCAGTTCTTGCAGTTCGCTGGCCGCTTCGCCGCTGGCCTCGCCGGCCACAGCCTGGCGACTAGGGAACTGGGCATAACTGTCGAGGCTGCCATCGGCCAGACGGTTGCGGCAGGCCGAACGTTGCAGCTTGCCGCTGGACGTCTTGGGCAGGGCGCCGGGATTGAGCAGGACCACCACGCTCGGCGCTTGCTGACAGGCCTCGGCCACGGTCTGGCGAATCAGCTTGATCAGCGCGTCCGGCGTGAGGATCTTCTGCACGCTGCGGCTGATTTCCGCGGCGATACCGATGCCTTCCTCGCCCTGCTCGGTGACGGCGAACGCCGCCACCCGGCCCTTGCGCACCACCTCGACTTCACGCTCGATGGTCTGCTCGATGTCCTGTGGATAAAGGTTGTGCCCACGCACGATCAGCATGTCTTTCAAGCGGCCGGTAATGAACAGCTCGCCATCGCGCATGAAACCCAGATCGCCGGTGCGCAGCCAGGTCCGGCCGGCATGCTCGACAAAGGTCTTGGCCGTGGCCTCAGGGTTGCGCCAGTAACCATGGGCGATGCTCGGGCCGGCAGCCCAGACTTCACCGACCCGGTTGTCTTCCAGCTCGGCCAGGGTATTGGGCTCGACGATCAGCACCGCGTGCTCGGGCTGGCGGGTGCCGCAGCTCATCATGGCGTTGCCGGTGCCCGGCTCGGCGCGGTTCTGCGCCAGGGCCTGCTCGTCCAGGCGCAGGGCCGGGATGCCCTGGCCACGGGTGCCACCGGCGACAAACAGGGTGGCTTCGGCCAGGCCATAGGAGGCGAAGAAATGATTCGAGGTGAAACCGCAGGCGGCGAACTTCTCGGCGAAGCGCTCCAGGGTGTCCAGGCGGATCGGCTCGGACCCGGAATAGGCCACGCGCCAGCGGCTGAGATCCAGGCGTTCCAGGGCCGACTCGCTGACTCGCTCGCTGCACAGGCGGTAGGCGAAGTCCGGGCCACCGCTGATGGTGCCGCCGTATTCGCTGATCGCCTCCAGCCAGCGCAACGGTCGGCCGAGGAAATACGCCGGCGACATCAATACGCAGGGCACACCGCTGAAGATCGGTTGCAGCAGGCCGCCGATCAGGCCCATGTCGTGGTACAGCGGCAGCCAGCTGACGATCACGTCGTCGGGGTTGAGATCGATGCCGAAGCCGCGGCGGATCAGCAGCTCGTTGGCCACCAGGTTGCCGTGGCTGACCTGCACGCCCTTGGGCAAGGCGGTGGAGCCCGAGGTGTATTGCAGGAAGGCGATGTCGTCGCCGCGCAGTTCGGTGGCCGTCCAGCCTTCGGCCAGGCTCGCCGCCAGGGTATCCACGCAGAGCAGTTGCGGCGCGTCGACACCTTGCAGCTCGTCCATCTGCGCCAGGGAGTCGCGCAGCCCGCTGCTGGTCAGCAGCAGCCGCGGCTCGGCGTCGGCGATGATCGAGATCAGCCGCTCCTGGTGATGGCGTCGGCTCGACTCCGGCGGATAGGCCGGCACCGCGATGACCCCGGCATACAGGCAGGCGAAAAAGGCCGCGACATAGTCCGGGCCGCTGGGGAACAGCAGCACTGCGCGATCGCCCAAGCCGGCATTGGCCTGCAGCGCCGCGGCGATGGTCCGGGCACGCAAATCCAGGTCGCGATAACTGAGGACCACGCTCTGATCCTGCTCTTCGGCAAGGAAGCGCAAGGCCACTTGATCGGGGGTCTGAGCCGCCCGGCGTTGAAGGGCTTGAGCCAGAGTGCTGGGGAGTTCGAACGCGTCCATCATGGGGTTTCCTGCGCGGATTGTGCTTGCACGTAGAGCCGCGGGAAAAAGCCGCGGCCGTTACATAAACCTTTGAAAAATAAAGGCCCCTGCCCTCGGAATGGGACATCTGGAGAGCGCTGTGGCGGGATGTTCCACCCGGAACCTTTCTCCAATGAGAACGGATGGCGTCTTGAAATAATTAGTCCGCACTCTGCCCTCGAACCCCTTCACAAAGTGCGACAACGAGCCGCAGTTCTCACTCTGCACCAAAGATGCTCATTAATTCTCTTTCTCAATTGACAATCATTATCATTAAGAATAATTTGTCGCTCGATGTGTAAGACGAATCTGAAATTTCTGTCGTCCTACTAACCCTTTTGCAGCAAGGTGATTTCCATGACGGAACAAGTATCCACAAGCAGGTGCGATTCACCGCTACTCCAGGCCTTCGTCGACAACCGCCTGATCCTGGTCAAGATCGCGGCGCGTATTACCGGCTGTCGTTCCCGTGCCGAAGACGTGGTGCAAGACGCGTTCTTCCGGCTGCAATCGGCGCCGCAGATCACCTCGTCGTTCAAGGCGCAGTTGAGCTATCTGTTCCAGATCGTGCGCAACCTGGCGATCGACCACTATCGCAAGCAGGCGCTGGAGCAGAAGTATTCGGGCACTGAAGAAGAGGGTCTGAATGTGGTCGTGCAGGGAGCGTCGCCGGAAACCTCACACATCAATTTCTCGACCCTGGAACACATTGCCGACGCGCTGACAGAGCTGCCCAGCCGCACCCGCTATGCGTTCGAGATGTATCGCCTGCATGGCGTGCCGCAAAAGGACATCGCCAAGGAACTCGGGGTCTCGCCGACCCTGGTGAATTTCATGATTCGCGATGCGCTGGTGCATTGCCGCAAAGTCTCTGGCAACCGCGCCGACACCTACGCCCGTCACTGATCCGCGCCACACGCTACTCCCGCACCTGATCGCGATAGCCACCGTCAGCCACGGCGCTACCGCGAACAGGAACGCTCCCGCCAGATTTTCTCGACCGCCTGATGCCGTCCGACACCCCGCCCCTGCGCCAGAATCAGCAGGGCGGCGCGCTTGTGGGAAAAATCGAAGGCTCTCCCACAATGCAGGCAACGCTCCTGCTGCTCGAGCCTCTGGCCAGCGTCCTCGGCCAGCCATTCGCGCGGCCCGTGGTCGAGGCATAACGAATGCACCAGGGTCGATAACCAGCCGGCCATCCACTCGTCACGCCATCCTTCTTGCCCACGCAAGGCTTGCAGCACCTCGCTGCCCGCCGGTGGCAGTGGCGTGCCAGGGCCGCGGCCGGCACCGCTGGTTTCAATACCGGCCAGGCACAGCGGTTGCAAGCCGGCGGGATCGGCGGCGCAACGGCAGGGATCGGCAACGGTCACAGCGGACAGCATATCGACAGAGGACATGGCACGGACTCAGCGTCATCAGTGTTCAACCAAATGACGTGAGCCGCACAGGGAAATTTAGGCAAGCCGCCTTGGGGGCGGCTTCATTTGGCCGGTGGCATGACCACGATGCGGTAGGGATCGAAGATCTTCAGCAATTCACCGCTGTCGCGCAGGCGCCCCAGCAACTTGGCGAAGTTTTCGCCGCTGATCGGCGCCATGGGGCGAATCAGCGCGTAGTGGTGGTAGACCTGATCGATCCGCTCGGAGGCGAACAATTGCTGCGCGGTGTCGGCATTGTGCGAAAGGAAATCACTGAGGTAGGAACGGGTCACCAGCGCAATGTCGGCACGACCGCGCAGCACCATCAGCAGGTTGCTGTCGTGGGAATAGGTCAGGGTCGCGTTGTAGGTGTCGGCCAGGTACTTGGGGTCGGCATTGAAGTTGGCGAACGCATAGTGGTAACCGCTGAACAGGGCCAGGCGCTTGCCCTTGAGGTCGGCGAAATACTCCTGGCCGCGGCCGGGCTCGCGCTGGGCGGTGAAGATTTCGGCATCTTCCAGGCCCATGTCGACGCTGGTGTGGGGAATGTTCTGCCAGCCCCAGGCCGGGTTCTCGAAAATCGCCATGTCGACGCGGCCTTGCTCGAAATCGCGAAACCGCCGGGGAATCGAGGTCGGCACCAGTACGAATTGGTAGTCGCTCTGCAGCGCGTTCAAGGCGTCCACCAGTTGCGGCAGCAGCCCGGTGTCGGCGCCCTGCTCGGGACGCACGGTATAGGGGGGAAAATGCGCCGCCCCCACGCGTACCAACTGCGCAGCGCAGGCCGGAAAAACCGTCAGGGTGGCCAGGCCCCACACCAGCACTCGCAAAGCCGTCCGCATTGGCGAAGACATCAAGGCAACTCACCTCAAGAAAGGAAACAGGGCAATGCCATTAAAGCTAGGCGGTTTCCCTGGCTTCGACAACTTTCCACTGAATAATTAATTACTTGCAGGAGGCCTACGGTTCCTTGAGCACCAGGGTCAGCGCTTCCTCGGCCAGTTGCTCGAGGGTCATGCTGCCCTCGGCGCGAAACCAGGTGGTGGTCCAGGACAGCGCCCCGGTGAGAAAACGCCGGGTAATGAACACATCGCCCTTGATAAAGCCGGCCTCCTTGGCCTCGCCCAGCACCTGCAACCAGATCCGCTCATAAATGTCGCGCAGCGCCAGGACGTCGGCCTGGCCCTGGGCCGACAACGAGCGCCATTCGTAGACCAGCACCGCCATGGCCTCGCCGCTGCCGCCCATGATCGATTGCAGCTCGCAGCGGATCAGCGCCAGCACCCGCTCGCGCACACTGCCGGCTTCGGCCAGTTCGGCGCGCATCAGGGCGGTGTTGTAGTGGATGGTTTCCTCCATCACCGCGCGCAGGATGTCGTCCTTGCTCTTGAAGTGATGAAAGATGCTGCCGGACTGGATGCCCACCGCGCCGGCCAGGTCGCGCACCGTGGTGCGCTCGTAGCCTTTGTTGCGAAACAGGTGAGCCGCGGTTTGCAGCAGCTTGCCGCGGGCGCTGTCCGGGTCGGTCAGTTGCCCGTTGGCGACCAGCTGGCGCATCACCAGCAAGGCTTTTTGCTCGTCCACGGCCTCTCTCCTACATTCGCTCGATCGTTATGCGGCGCAGCCCCCTGAAACAGGGAGCTTGCGCGCGCAATTTAAGCCCGCGGGGACGACCAAGCAAGCGCTTGGGAATAAGATATTTCCGACATTTACAAACCAAGCGCTTGCTTGGTAGTCTCGATCCAGTTCTGTCATCGCGTCTTTTTATCGAGTCTTTTATCGAGAGCCCCAGCCATGACCAAGACCCTCCGCATCGGTTGTGCCAGCGCCTTCTGGGGCGACACCTCGAGCGCCGCCGCGCAACTGGTGCAGGGTGGCCGCCTGGATTACCTGGTGTTCGACTACCTGGCCGAGATCACCCTGTCGATCATGGCCGGCGCGCGAATGAAGGACCCTACTGCCGGCTACGCCACGGATTTCGTCGAGGTCTTGAGCCCACTGCTGGGCGAGATCGCCCGGCAGGAGATCCGGGTCATCAGCAACGCCGGCGGGATCAACCCGCAGGCCTGTGCCGCGGCCCTGCAAGCGGCCTGCGACCAGGCCGGCGTGGCCCTGAAAATCGCCGTGCTGCTGGGCGACGATCTGCAACCCCGCTTCAAGCAACTGAGCGGCAGCGGCATTCATGAGATGTTCAGCGGTGCGCCGCTGCCGCCGATGTGCGTGTCCACCAACGCCTACCTCGGCGCCCCCGGGATAGTCGAAGCCCTGAAGCTCGGCGCCGACATCGTCATCACCGGCCGCGGGGTCGACAGCGCGGTGGTCAGCGCGGCGCTGGTGCATGAATTCGGCTGGTCCTGGCACGACTACGACAAACTGGCCCAGGCCGCCCTCGCCGGGCACATCATCGAATGCGGCGCGCAGTGCACTGGCGGCAACTTCACCGACTGGCGCGACGTGCCGGACTACGAACACATCGGCTTTCCCATCGTCGAAGTCAGTGCCGATGGCCAGTTCGTGGTCAGCAAGCCCGAAGGTTCCGGTGGCCTGGTCACGCCGCTGACCGTTGGCGAACAACTGCTCTATGAGATCGGCGACCCACGGGCCTATCTGCTGCCGGACGTGGTCTGCGACTTCACCCAGGTCAAACTGCGCCAACAGGGCAAGAATGCGGTCAGCGTGCACGGCGCCAAGGGCCTGCCGCCGACCGGCCAGTACAAGGTCAGCGCCACTTACCCGGACGGTTTCCGCTGCACCGCCAGTTGCCTGATCGCCGGTATCGACGCGGTGGCCAAGGCGCGCCGGGTCAGCCAGGCGATCATCGACAAGACTACGCAAATGTTCGGCCAACGCGGCTGGGTGCCCTACAGCGAAGTCAACATCGAACTGCTCGGCAGCGAAGCCACCTATGGCCCCCACGGCCAGCGCCAGGACAGCCGCGAAGTGGTGATCAAGCTCGCCGTGCGCCATCCGGACAAACGCGCGCTGGTGCTGTTTTCCCGGGAGATCGCCCAGGCCGCCACCGGCATGGCCCCGGGCCTGACCGGCATCGTCGGCGGCCGGCCCACGGTCTATCCGCTGATCCGCCTGTTCTCGTTCCTGATCGACAAAAACGCCTGCACCCTGGAAGTCGAGATGGCCGGCCAGCGCCACCGGGTCGAGCTGCCCGAGCTCGACAGCCTCGACGCCAGCGCCCTGCCCGCGCCCCATGCCGTGGCCAGCCCCGTGGGCCGCGCCGATGCCAGCGTGGCGCTGGTCAAGCTGGCGGTGGCGCGCTCCGGCGACAAGGGCAACCACAGCAATATCGGGGTCATGGCCCGCGCCCCCGAATACCTGCCGTGGATCGCCGAGGCCCTGACACCCGCCGTCGTGGTGGACTGGATGAGCCATGTGCTGGACCCGGTGCATGGCCGGGTCCAGCGCTGGTACCTGCCGGGCACCCACAGCCTGAATTTCCTGCTGGAGAACGCCCTCGGTGGCGGCGGTGTCGCCAGCCTGCGCATCGACCCGCAAGGCAAGGCCTTCGCCCAGCAGTTGCTGGAAATCCAGATCCCGGTGCCACAGAGCATCGCCGACGCCGTCAACTGAAGGAGGCTTTTCGTGGGCTACGACTCGATTTTCAAACCCGACCTGTTCGCCGGCCAGACCCTAGTCGTCACCGGCGGCGGCAGCGGCATCGGGCGCTGCACCGCCCATGAACTGGCGGCCCTTGGCGCCCGCGTGCTGCTGGTGGGGCGCAAGGCGGACAAGCTGCACAAGGTGGCCGCGGAGATCGCCGAAGACGGCGGCCAGGCCAGCGGGCATGCCTGCGATATCCGCGACGAGGACGCGGTCAAGGCCCTGGTCAGCGAACTGATCCGTGACCACGGGCCGCTGCATGGCCTGGTCAACAACGCCGGCGGGCAGTACCCCTCGCCCCTGGCCTCGATCAACCAGAAGGGATTTGAAACCGTGCTGCGCACCAACCTGGTGGGCGGTTTTCTCATGGCCCGGGAAGTTTTCAACCAGTCCATGAGCAAGCACGGCGGCAGCATCGTCAACATGCTCGCCGACATGTGGGGCGGCATGCCCGGCATGGGCCATTCCGGCGCCGCGCGTTCGGGGATGGACAATTTCACCAAGACCGCCGCGTTCGAATGGGGCCATGCCGGGGTGCGGGTCAACGCCGTGGCGCCGGGCTGGATCGCCTCCAGCGGCATGGACACCTACGAAGGCGCGTTCAAGGCGGTGATCCCGACCCTGCGCGAACACGTGCCGCTCAAACGCATCGGCACCGAGTCGGAAGTCAGCGCCGCCATCGTCTTCCTGCTCAGCCCGGCGGCGGCCTTCATCAGCGGCAGCACCTTGCGCATCGACGGCGCCGCCAGCCTCGGCAGCCGTGCCTGGCCGCTGCACAAGGCGTCCCACAGCGAGTCCTACAACGGCTTCCACCGCGCCTACCTGCCGGATGTGCTGAAGGACGAGCCACTCAAGGACGGGAAATAAGCCATGCCAGTCATACAGTCCCAGCTCGATCCCCACGGCCCGCAGTTCCAGCAGAACCGCGAGGCGATGCTGGCCGGCATCGCGCAGATCCGCCAGCTGGAACAGAACCTGCTGGCCAAGGCCGCCGAGGCCAAGGCGAAATTCGAAAAGCGCGGGCAACTGCTGCCCCGCGAACGCCTCAATCTGCTGCTCGACCCCGGCGCGCCCTTTCTCGAACTGGCGAGCCTGGCCGGCTACAAGCTGCACGACGACAAGGACGGCAGCCAGGCCGGTGGCGGGTTGATCGCCGGCATCGGCTACGTCAGCGGCGTGCGGGTGCTGGTGGTGGCCAATAACAGTGCGATCAAGGGCGGCACCATCTCCCCCAGCGGCCTGAAAAAATCCCTGCGCCTGCAACAGATCGCCATGGAAAACAAACTGCCGGTGGTGACCCTGGCCGAAAGCGGCGGCGCCAACCTCAATTACGCGGCGGAGATTTTCGTCGAAGGCGCGCGCAGCTTCGCCAACCAGGCGCGCATGTCGGCCATGGGTCTGCCGCAGATCACCGTGGTCCACGGCTCGGCCACCGCCGGCGGGGCCTACCAGCCGGGGCTGTCGGATTACGTGGTGGTGGTGCGCGGCAAGGCCAAGCTGTTTCTCGCCGGCCCGCCCCTGCTCAAGGCCGCCACCGGCGAGGTGGCCACCGATGAAGAACTGGGCGGCGCCGAGATGCATGCGCAGGTGGCCGGCACCGCGGAATACCTGGCGGAAAACGACGGCGACGGCGTGCGCATCGTGCGGGAAATCCTCGCAGCCCTGCCGTGGAATGCCCGGCTGCCGCTACAGCCACCCCGGCCTTATGCGGAGCCGCTGTACCCGATCGACGAGCTGCTGGGGCTGATTCCCGACGACCCGAAGAAGCCGTACGACGCCCGGGAAATCATCGCGCGCATTGCCGACGGTTCGAACTTCCTCGAGTTCAAGGGCGAGTTCGACCAGCAGACCCTTTGCGGCCATTTGCAGATCCAGGGGCGCCCTTGCGGATTTATCGGCAATAACGGGCCGATCACCCCGAAAGGCGCGAGCAAGGCCGCGCAGTTCATTCAGTTGTGCGACCAGAGCGGCACCCCGCTGCTGTTTTTCCACAACACCACCGGTTTCATGGTCGGCACCGAGTCGGAGCAGCAGGGCGTGATCAAGCACGGCTCCAAGCTGATCCAGGCAGTGGCCAATGCCCGGGTGCCGAAGCTGACGATCGTGGTCGGCGGCTCCTACGGCGCCGGCAACTACGCCATGTGCGGCCGCGGCCTGGACCCGCGCTTCATCTTCGCCTGGCCCAACAGCCGCACCGCGGTGATGGGTGGCGCCCAGGCCGGCAAGGTGCTGCGCATCGTCACCGAGGCCAAGCACGCCAAGCAGGGCCAGGAGGCCGATCCGCAGATGCTGGATATGCTGGAACAGGTCACGGCGCAGAAACTCGACAGCCAGTCCACGGCCTTGTATGGCAGCGCCAACCTGTGGGACGACGGGCTGATCGACCCACGGGATACCCGCACCCTGCTGGGTTATCTGCTGGATATCTGCCACGAGGCGCAGGTTCGCCCATTGCAGCCCAACAGCTTCGGCGTCGCACGCTTCTGACCTGTAGCCGCTGCCGCAGGCTGCGATAAGGCTCAAAGGGCCTTCGAGGGCCTCAAGGGCACGTCCCCTGCGGGGCCGATCGCAGCCTGCGGCAGCGGCTACAGGGGTAACAAGGTTCAGGGATTGCGTCACTCAACTTGAGGAGAACAATAAAAATGATCTTCACCCAGGAACATGAAGAACTGCGGCGCACGGTGCGCAATTTTGTCGAGCGCGAGATCAACCCGCATGTCGAGGAATGGGAAAAGGCCGGGCGCTTTCCGATCCACGAGATTTTCCGCAAGGCCGGCGAACTGGGCCTGCTGGGCATCTCCAAGCCGGAGAAGTTCGGCGGCATGGGCCTGGACTACAGCTATTCGATCGTCGCCGCCGAAGAATTCGGCACCATCCATTGCGGCGGCATCCCGATGTCCATCGGCGTGCAGACCGACATGTGCACCCCAGCCCTGGCGCGCTTCGGCTCCGACGAGTTGCGCGAGGAGTTTCTGCGCCCGGCCATCAGCGGGGAAATGGTCGGCTGCATCGGTGTCTCCGAAGTCGGTGCCGGCTCCGACGTGGCCGGGCTCAAGACCACCGCGCGCAAGGACGGTGACGACTATGTGATCAACGGCAGCAAGATGTGGATCACCAACTCCCCCAGCGCCGACTTCATCTGTCTGCTGGCCAACACCTCGGACGACAAGCCCCACGTCAACAAGTCGCTGATCATGGTGCCGATGAACAGCCCCGGCATCAGCCTCAGCCCGCACCTGGACAAGCTCGGCATGCGCAGTTCGGAAACCGCCCAGGTGTTTTTCGATAACGTGCGCGTGCCCCAGCGCTATCGCATCGGCCACGAAGGCGCGGGTTTCATGATGCAGATGCTGCAATTCCAGGAAGAGCGGCTGTTCGGCGCGGCCAACATGATCAAGGGCCTGGAGTACTGCGTCGACAGCACCATCGAGTACTGCAAGGAGCGCAAGACCTTCGGCAGCGCGCTGATCGACAACCAGGTGATCCACTTCCGCCTGGCCGAACTGTCCACCGAAATCGAATGCCTGCGGGCCCTGGTGTACCAGGCCACCGAGCAATACGTGCGCGGCCAGGACGTCACCCGCCTGGCGTCCATGGCCAAGCTCAAGGCCGGGCGCCTGGGCCGCGAAGTCAGCGACAGTTGCCTGCAATACTGGGGCGGCATGGGCTTCATGTGGGACAACCCGGTGGCCCGCGCCTACCGCGACGTGCGCCTGGTTTCGATCGGCGGCGGCGCCGACGAAATCATGCTGGGCATCATCTGCAAACTCATGGGCATCCTGCCGGGGAAAAGAAAATGAGCCGCCTGCCCGCCTGCGAAACCCTGCTGCTGGCGCCCCGTGGTGGCGTCCTGCACATCACCCTCGATCGCCCGGACAGCCGTAACGCCATGAGCCTGCACATGGTCGCCGAACTGCGCGCGGTGCTGGCGGCGGTACGCGATGACCGCGGCATTCGCGCCCTGGTCCTGAGGGGCGCCGGCGGGCATTTCTGCGCCGGCGGCGACCTGAAAGACATGGCCAGTGCCCGTGCCCAGGGCGCCAGTGCCTATCAGGAACTGAACCGGGCGTTCGGCACACTGCTCGAAGAAGCCCAGCACACCCCGCAGGTGCTGATCGTGCTGCTGCAGGGCGCGGTGTTGGGTGGCGGCTTCGGCCTGGCCTGTGTCAGCGACATCGCCATCGCCGATCATCAGGCGCAGTTCGGCATGCCGGAAACCAGCCTCGGCCTGCTGCCGGCGCAGATCGCGCCGTTTGTGGTCAAGCGCATCGGCCTGACCCAGGCCCGTCGGCTGGCCCTGACCGTCGCGCGCTTTGATGGCAACGAAGCCGAGCGGCTGGGCCTGGTGCATTTTGTCGAAGACGGCCCAGAGGCCCTGGCCGAACGCCTCGATGAGGTGCTGGCCCATGTGCTGTGCTGCGCGCCCGAGGCCAACGCCGCGACCAAGGCCCTGTTGCTGGCCAGCGCTGAAGAACCGCTGGCGCCGCTGCTCGATCGCGCGGCGGAACAGTTCGGCGCCGCCGTCACCGGTGCCGAAGGCATCGAAGGAACCATGGCCTTCGTGCAGAAACGCAAACCGGCGTGGGCCTCATGAGCCCCATCGCGAGCAAGCTCGCTCCTACCGGTCCGTGACTGGCCTACGCCTTTGTAGGAGCGAGCTTGCTCGCGAAATGCCCGACCAAACACCACCGATCTCAGGAAACCACCTCATGCCCGCCTTCAGCAAAATCCTGATCGCCAATCGCGGTGAAATCGCCTGCCGCATCCAGCGCACCGCCCAAGCCCTGGGTTATCGCACCGTGGCGGTGTTCAGCGATGCCGACGCCGATGCGCTGCATGTGCGGATGGCCGACGAAGCGGTGCGCATCGGCCCGGCGGCGGTCCAACAGTCTTATCTGAACAGCCAGGCGATCCTCGACGCGGCGCGGCGCACGGGCGCCGACGCACTGCATCCCGGCTACGGCTTTCTGTCGGAGAACGCCGAGTTCGCCAGCGCCTGCGAGGCAGCCGGCATCACCTTTATCGGCCCCAGTGCCGAGGCCATCGAACTGATGGGCAGCAAGCGCCTGTCCAAGCTGGCGATGCTCGCGGCGGGCGTGCCCTGCATCGCCGGTTATCAGGGCGCGGAACAGGACGATGCGACCCTGCAACGCGAAGCCGAACGCATCGGCTACCCGCTGATGATCAAGGCCAGCGCCGGTGGCGGCGGACGCGGCATGCGCCTGGTGCAGCGGGCCGACGAGCTGCTGGCCCAGGTGCGTACCGCGCGCTCCGAGGCGCTGCACGCCTTCGGCAGCGACGAGTTGATTCTGGAGCAGGCGCTGATCGAACCGCGGCATGTGGAAATCCAGGTGTTCGGCGACCGCCACGGCCAATTGATCTACCTCGGCGAGCGCGATTGCTCGATCCAGCGCCGTCATCAGAAAGTCGTCGAGGAAGCACCCTGCCCGGTGATGACCGCCGAGCTGCGCCAGGCCATGGGCGAGGCCGCCCTCAAGGCCGGCCGGGCGGTGAATTATGTCGGCGCCGGCACCGTGGAATTTCTCCTCGATGCGCGGGGCCGGTTCTACTTTCTGGAAATGAACACCCGCCTGCAGGTCGAACACCCGGTCACCGAAATGATCACCGGCCTGGACCTGGTGGCCCTGCAGCTGCAGGTGGCGGCCGGTCAACCGCTGCCACTGCGCCAGGAGCAGGTCGAACTCAAGGGCCATGCCATCGAAGTGCGGCTGTATGCCGAGGACCCGGCGCAGGATTTCCTGCCGCAAACCGGGCAGGTACGGCGCTGGGAGCCGGCGCTGGGTGCCGATGTGCGTATCGATCACGGCCTGCTGGAAGGCCAGAGCGTCAGTCCATTCTATGACCCCATGCTGGGCAAGCTCATCGCCCATGGCGCCACCCGCGAAGAAGCGCGCCGCAAGCTGTTGCGCGCAGTCGAGGACACGGTGCTGACCGGCGTGGCGAGCAACCAGAAGCTGTTGGCGAACCTGCTTCGCCATCCCGGGTTTGCCAGCGGCGAATTCAGCACCGCCTTTATCGCCGAACATTTCGCCGATGATCCAAGCCTGCGCCCACAACCGCCAAGCGGCGCCGAACTGGCCCTGGCCGCGGCACTGTTTTATCAGCACGTGGCCCAGCGTCACGGCGCGGCGCTGGCCGGCTGGCGCAACAACGCCAGTGTGCCGCTGCACTATCGCCTGGGCTCGGGTGAAGCCGTATGGAACCTTGAACTGAATAACCAGGCCGGAACGCTGCGGATTCAACACGCCGACGAAAGCTTCGAGGTACAACTGCTGGAGGCGGATGGCCGCTGGGCCTGCGCGACCATCGACGGTATCCGCCGCCGCTACACCTACACCCTGGAAGCCGGACAGCTCTGGCTGTTCACCCGGCCTGGCAGCCTGCACCTGCAAGACCTGAGCCACGCGCCGGTGGCCAGCCAGGCCGGCGTCCACAGCGGCATGCTCAAGGCGCCCATGGATGGCGCCATAGTCGACGTACTGGTCAGCGAGGGCGCGACCGTCAGCAAGGGGCAACTGCTGCTGGTGCTGGAGGCGATGAAAATGGAGCATCCGCTGAAGGCCGGGATCGATGGCGTGATCAAGCGGCTGCAGGTCAACCTGGGCGATCAGGTGAAAAACCGCCAGATTCTGCTGGAGGTGGAATAAGCCGCTAGGCGCAGACGTCGGGTTTGGCTACGCTCAAGCCTCATCGGGATGTTGAAGCTGGAGCCTGTGATGCCCCACTGGTTGGTAATTGATCTGGAAGCCACCACGGACGAAGGAGGCTGGCCGGTGACCGACATGGAAATCATCGAGATCGGCGCCACCCTGGTGAACCGCGAAGGGCGTGAACTGGACCATTTCCAACGCTTCGTGCGCCCGCTGCGGCGGCCGATGCTGACGCCGTTCTGCCGCGAACTGACCCACATCACCCAGGCCCAGATCGACGGCGCCCAGCCGTTGAGCGAAGTCTGGCCGCTGTTCGAACGCTGGCTGGGCCAGCATCACACACGCCTGGAGGGCTGGGCCAGCTGGGGCGACTACGATCGCAAGCAGCTGCTGCAGGAGTGGCAACGCTCGCAACTGCACAGCGCCCTCGCCCAACTGCCGCACATGAACCTCAAGCAACGCTTCGCCAAGGCCCGCCGCCTCGAACGACCGCTGGGCCTGAACGGCGCGCTGCAACTGGCCGGGCTGCAGTTCACCGGCCAGCAGCATCGCGCCCTGGAAGATGCCCGCAATACGGCGCGTTTATTGCCTCTGATTCTTCCCGGCTGATCCGTCCGCGCAACAGGTGACGCATCTGAAGGCCTTGTGCATACTGGCCGGCCTTTTTGACCCCTTTTTTGAGGAATCGCCCATGTTTAAAGTCAACGAGTACTTCGACGGCACCGTCAAGTCGATTGCCTTCGGCACGGCCGAAGGTCCCGCCACCATCGGCGTCATGGCTCCGGGCGAATACGAGTTCGGCACGGCTCAACGGGAAATCATGCACGTGGTTTCCGGCGCCCTGACCGTCAAGCTGCCTGACAGCAACGACTGGGAAACCTTTGCCGCCGGCAGCCAGTTCAACGTACCGGCCAACAGCAAGTTCCAGCTGAAGGTGGCCGTCGACACCGCCTACCTGTGCGAATACCGCGGCTGATCCCTCCAGGAGCTGATCCTCGGCGATAAAAAAATGCCCGTATCTGACGATACGGGCATTTTTCGTTTCAGCGCTGCCGACTCTTTATTCCAGCACGGTGACCGGCATACCGACTTCCAGGCGGCCAATGCCATCGTTCACCAGGTTCTGCCCGAACATCGCCCCGCCTTCTTGCGCCCGGTACTGCTGCAGCGTGGCCAGCGGTTCACGGTCGGCGCTGCGCTCGCCAGTCTGTGGATCGATGGTGGTGAGGATGCAACGCGCACAAGGCTTGACCACCCGAAACTCGATATCGCCGATGCGGATGCGTTTCCAGCCATCTTCGGCGAAGGCCGGGCAGCCCTCGATCACCAGGTTCGGGCGAAAGCGCAGCATTTCCAGGGGACGGCCGACACGACTGGACAGGTCTTCCCGGGAGGACTCGCCAATCAGCAACAGCGGAAAACCGTCGGCAAAGGCCACCTGATCGTCATCCCTGCCGTAACCGGCCTGAGTGGTGCGCGCACGCTCCGGGGGGACCTGTACCAGGCGGGTCGGCTTGCCGATGAAATCGCTCAACCAGGCATGGGCTTCGTCGCCGGCATCCGGTACGCGCAGGGTATCGCGCCAGATGGTCACGCCACGTAACGGGGCATCCGCACCAGGCAGTGGCACATTGAGGGATGGGTAGCCGGGAGCACTGAGGGTCAGCCCTCCCTCGGCGTTCCAGAGCGCCGAAAGCTGGCTCATGTGCGGGACCGCACGTTGGGTCAGGAAACGCCCGCTGGGTTCATCGACCAGCATCCAGCGTCGATCTCCCTCCAGCCCCAGCCTGTCCAGCGCGACCTGTTGCAGGGACTCGCCCTTGCCGGATTTCAAGGGGTATCGATAAAGCGCGCTGAGACGCATGGCCAGCTCCCGGGTAGCAAAAAAAGCAACCTTATACGAGCCGGCCCGCGAATCAAAGAAGCACCTGCCGCGCAGGCGTCGCTCCGGCCAATGCTCCCGTCAGGCGGGAACTTCGTCCAGCATCAGGCGCTGGCGCACCACGTCGACCAGTTTGTCCGGCTGGAACTTGGACAGGAAGTTGTCGCAACCGACCTTCTTCACCATCGACTCGTTGAAGCTGCCGGACAGGGAGGTATGCAGCACCACGTAAAGGCCGCGCAGACGAGGATCGTTGCGGATTTCGGTGGTCAGGCGATAGCCGTCCATTTCCGGCATTTCGGCGTCGGTGAACACCATCAGCAGCTTGTCGGTCATGTCGACCCCGGTATCGGCCCAGGCCTTGAGCATCTTCAGGGCCTTCAGGCCGTCGCTGGCAATGTGCATCTTCACCCCCAGCTGGCCCAGGGTGTCGCGCAATTGCGACAGCGCCACGTTGGAGTCGTCCACCAACAGCACTTCACGGCCGCGGGCACGCTCGAGCACCGGATCGTCGAGCTTGTCGCGCGAGACCTTGGCGTTGTACGGAACGATTTCGGCCAGGACCTTTTCCACGTCGATGATCTCGACCAGTTGATCGTCGACCTTGCTGATCGCCGTCAGGTAATGCTGGCGCCCGGCACTGGTCGGCGGCGGCAGGATGGCTTCCCAGTTCATGTTGACGATGCGGTCGACGCCTCCCACCAGGAAGGCCTGCACCGAGCGGTTGTACTCGGTAACGATGATGGTGCTGTTGGGACCCGGCACCAGAGGCCGCATGCCGATCGCCTGGGACAGGTCGATGACCGGCAGCGTCTGCCCCCGCAGGTTGACCACGCCACAGACGAACGGATGGCGCTGGGGCATCAGCGTCAGCTTCGGCAATTGCAGGACTTCCTGCACCTTGAACACGTTGATCGCGAACAACTGTCGCCCGGCCAGACGAAACATGAGGATTTCCAGGCGATTCTCACCCACCAGTTGCGTGCGTTGATCTACCGTGTCGAGAATGCCGGCCATGTAATGACTCCTGGGCTTGTTCTGATGAATTCACTAACGCGGGTTATCGGCGCGATTCGCCGAATCTTGACCCGCGTACAAAATGCCATGCAAAGGCATTGATGTCACATTAACATCATGCTTTACTGGCTTCGCGATTTCATCCGCCCAAGCTCCCGCCGCGACCTCGTTTTCAGCACTTGGTTCCCCTTTATAAGGGAATCCCCTACCGGCAATCAGGACCAACCTGATATTCGCAATATCCAATAGCCATTAATGTGACGCCATTCTCATTGCATGAATGGAGTCAGGCTTTTGTTTGTGATCGCAGGAAGATGGGCTGGTGCCCCTTCGAGCCCCCCCGCCTCCGCTATCCAAGCGTGGCCGACACACCGTGCTCGGCAGTCTGTCGCCTGCAGACTAAACACCAGCACAGCGTCTTCGTCCATTGAGAACCAATCAGATTCGTCCTATATCCCACGGCATAACCGACGTAATACCTTACAGCCGCTCACAAAACGGACCATTCCATCATCTGACGTGGCGTCGTGGAGACAAGCATGCTGATCGACGATAAAGAGTGGCACCAGTCACCTGACTTTCTGCTTGAGGCAGAAGCACTATTGGCCAAGTCTGTTGAATGCCTGAACCATCTCAACCTGATCAGGAACGATCAGGACGCCATCGATTGCATGTTGTCCACTCTGCTCAAACTTGCCGAGAAAACCGACGCGCTGGCGCTGCGCAGCACCGCCGAATTCTCGCGCCAGGTTCATGCGTTGCTGGATCACTCCCACCCTCATCCGGACATGAACGAGCAGATCCTCGACACTCTCGGGGAGTGCTTCAGCCTGATGGCCTGGCAGCTTGAACTCGTCGATCCGGTGACCGGGCAACTGAACCTCGATGGCAACGAACAGGCCACTCTCATCGAATCCCTCGCCGTGCAAATCGACCCTTTGCCCGCCCCCCTGTCCTGCCACCAAAATTCGTTCAAAGTTTTTTCGATCGCCAAGAGAAACGCATAGACCCTGTCGTTAATACCTAACTTCAGTCGTTAGATATGTCGTGACATTGACCAGCATCATGTCGTTATCCAATATTTCATGCCTGTTAACGACAGAACCAACTAAGACAACTAAATAAAACCAATCCCGAGACTTCAAGTGCTCTGAATCTCGCCTACCCGTTCGCGCAAGGCCAGATACAGTCACTGTTTGAGCGGAGCCAGTTAAAACAAGCGAATCGGAACATACGTCCCAAAAGGCAATATTCCTGACCCGCTGGACATATATAGAGGCGCGACCAACGGTAGCTAAGCTGATACTATGCCAGCCACTAAACGACATCCTTAATGGCACTGTGATTTCAGATTGATCTTGTTACACACCTGATCAGTGCAAGGCTTGCTCCCAACGAATAGACCGCGTTAATTGAAGCCGCATACTCAAACAATACCGTATTCCAAACCGGGGCCCGTCAGTCGACTTGACCGGTCTCCCCGCAGCGAACATTCATTGGCTCCATCCGCTATGTACGCCAGCCTCAAGTCAACTGCCACCAGACTTCTCTCTCGAATAAACCTGCGCTGGCTCAACCTGTTGCTGTGCTCATGCTCGGCACTTGGAAGTCTGGCTGTCTATTGCCTGTCGACGACCTTTCCCCTCAGCCTGCTGATCCTGAATCTGGTGGCCCTGGCCAGTGTCTGGGCCTATTACGGCGATTCGCGCAAATCGATCAAGTTCCAGCCTCAGGAACTGGCGGATCGCTTACTGGAAGTCCAGGAAAACGAGCGCCATCGCCTCAGTCGTGAATTGCATGATGATATTGGTCAGCTGTTGACTGCCGCCAAACTGCAAAGCGAATGGCTCAAGCGCCGCCTGCCCGAAGACCTGCAACAGCATTGCACGACGCTTCAAAGCACATTGGAAGAAACCCTGGCCAAGGTGCGCGATGTATCGGCCATTCTCAATCCCCGGCAATTGGCCAGCCTGGGCCTGGAAGCCAGCCTGCGGGCACACTTGCTGAAGACCCTGGAAAACACTTCCGTGCACTGGAGCCTGGAATGCAAGCAACGCCTGGCAGGCATCCCCGAGGAGATGGCGGTGGCCGCCTTTCGTATCACTCAAGAAGCCGTCACCAACATGCTGCGTCACGCCCAGGCGGATAACCTGCTGGTACGCCTGCAACGCCTGCCCGAGGGCCTTTCGCTGTTTATCAGCGATGATGGCCGTGGCTTTTCCCCGGCGACCAATCCAGGCGCGCAAGGACAACGCGGCATGGCGGGCATGGCGGAAAGAATCGCGCAACTGGGTGGCACCCTGAAGGTTTCCAGCCAGCCCGACCAGGGCACACAAATCGAAGCACTCTTCCCCTGGGCGCCTCGCGCACTCGAACGGGCCAGTACGAATAAGGTTTTACATTGACCTGCAATTTACTTCTGGTGGATGACCACTCGCTCATCAGGGCTGGCGTGCGTGCCCTGGTCATGGATATTCCTGGCTATGCCGTGATCGGTGAAGCCAACGATGGCGCACAAGTACTGGAAATGGTCGAGAGGCTGTCGCCGGACATTATCCTGTTGGATATTTCCATGAAGGATATCGGCGGCCTTGAAGCCCTGAAGAGACTCAAGGTGGTGCACCCGCAGAGCAAAGTACTGATTCTCTCGATGCACACCGATCCGGCGCTGATCATGCAGGCCCTGGAATCCGGTGCTCATGGTTATCTGCTCAAGGACACCACCGCCAACGAGCTCGAGCACGCGCTCGACGCCTTGCGCAACAACGAGCGTTATCTCAGCCCGGCCATTGCCCACACGGTGATCAACCAGGCGCTGATCCGCGTGCAGAAGCCCCATCCGGAACCCGTTGAAACCCATAACCTGACCGCACGCCAGCTGGAGATCCTGCGCCTGATTGTTCGCGGCAAATCGACCCGTGAAATCGCTCATGGGCTGGGCCTGAGCATCAAGACCGTGGAAACCCACCGCTCGCAGATCATGAAACGCCTGCAGATCTATGATGTGGCCGGCCTGGTCCTGTTTGCCGTCCGCGAACAGATCATCAGCCTCGACGATTAAGACGCCGAAGCCGCCAACAGCGGGGAGTCTTCCGGCAAATGCACCCGCAATGCCCCTGGGAGCGCGCGAAAACACAGGTTTTCGCCTTGCAGGGGCTCACCGTCGAGATTGATATCCAGCCCCTCGGACACCTTGATTTCAACCCAGGGCAGGCGCGTGCGCACAAACAGGTTGTCGATTCCCCAGCCGCCGGCCAGCAGGTCCTTCAAGGTGCCCACCAGCTCCTGGGGGGCCGGCAGGATACTGACATCCAGCAATCCGTCATCGGCCATCGCCTCAGGGCACAGCAGATGCCCACCACCGGCCTGGCGCCCGTTGCCGATCCCCAGGGCCAGCAACTCGCCGCGCCAATGGAAATCCGGCCCCTGCAGCTCACCGTATGCCGCATGCAGTTCGTTGAAACGGGACAAACCAGTGAACAGATAGGCCGCGCCCCCCAGAATCTTTTTCAGGTCCTCGGAGGTATTGGCCGTCACCTGGCTGCCGAACCCGCCCGTGGCCATATTGAGAAATACCTGGCCACCGACCTCGCCGAGGTCGATCGCCCGTGCCGGCACGTCGAGCAGGTTCAATGCCTCATGGGGCAGCAACGACACGCCAGCCGCCCGCGCGAAATCATTGGCCGTGCCCAGCGGCAGCAACACCAGGCTGGCATCGTGGGCCTGCGCCGCCATGGCCTCGGCGATATCACGCAAAGTGCCATCACCGCCTCCTGCGATCAGGCGGGTGTAACCGGCCACGAGGGCTTCATCCACCAGGCGCTGGGCGTCGCCCGCTTCCCAGGTCAGGCGGACCGCCAGCTCCCAACCCTCTTCACGCTTGCGCTCGACAGCCTCGCGGACCTCTTCGTTGAGGGCCTGCTTGCCGTGCAGTATCAGCATCGCCTTGCGTTCGCTCATCGCTCATCACTCCTGTCATTCGAGGGCCATTGAAGGATGTTGACCCTCGGTCCATGAGAAAAAGTCCGATCGGGATGTAATCAATTTGTCCCCGTCAGGCCGTCTGCTGGCTGACCGGTAACTTTTCTGACCGCAGATTGAGAATCACCTGAATTGACCCGAAACAGACAATCGGAGAATGTTCATGGCAGGCGAACGACGCCTCAAACAGGGAAGCGAAACACATGGATGACAAGAAATGCTTTGAACGCTCGAACTCCGCGCTCACTCGACTGGAAGGGAGCATCCTGCTCAGTACAGGCAAACACCCGGAACTGAGTGTCCATCAAGTACATACCCGTGACCCCGAGCATAAGCCCGACAGCAAGCTTCATGCCTTGCTCAAGAAGCTCGCGTGGGTGTTGGCCTATGCCGGATTTATATCGGCACTGCTGTCCTGGGGACTGAACAGCCGTTTTGGCTTGCTGATCCTTTTACTCCTGCGTTGATAGGGGGGGCTCTGGAGGATGGACCCGGCGCTGCCGACCAGGTCCGCCTCCCCTGGCGTCAGCCCAGGACTTCACTCAATGGAATGAAGTTGACCCAATCGCCCTCAACCAACGTTCGCTCTTCCAGTACCTCGACCAGCCCCTCGGCCCAGGCGGCACTGCGCAAAACCCCGGAACTCTGGTTCCGATAGATGATTGCCCTGCCCTGTTCCAGGCGCCCACGCAGATACTCTCGGCGGTTCCCCGGCTTCGGCCAGGCAAATCCAGCCGGAACCTGGAACTGCAAGGGCTGCAGCTCCTTCACTCCCTGGCGCCGCAAAATATAGGGGCGAGCCAGCAAGGCAAAGGTCACCAGCGTCGAGGCCGGGTTACCCGGTAGGCCGATCACCGGCACACCGCGGAAATGCCCGAAGGTCAACGGTTTGCCCGGCTTGATCGCCAGCTTCCAGAGGGCCAGCTCGCCCTCTTCTCTTAAGGCGATGCCCAGGAAATCCGCCTCGCCCACCGATACACCACCGGTGGACAGGATCAGATCCACATCCGCCAGCTCGGCAAGACGATGCCGGGTCGTGGGCAGGTCGTCCGGCAGGATGCCGCCGTCGACCACCTCACAGCCCAGACGCTGCAACCAACTGCACAGCAGGACACGGTTGCTGTTGTAGATCTGCCCGGGACCCAGCGCTTGCCCGGGCTCTACCAGCTCGTCGCCGGTGGAGAGCACGGCGACCCGCACTCGACGCACCACCTCCAGTTCCGCGCAACCCAAGGAAGCAGCGAGCCCCAGCTCGATCGGCCCCAGCTGCGTTCCGGCCACCAATACGCACTCGCCGACCGTGGTTTCCTGGCCTTGGGGACGAATGTTCTGCCCGGCACTGAGCGGCTCGGTAAAGGACACCCGCCCATCGGCCTGAACCTCGGCGTTCTCCTGCATTTCCACGCAGTCGGCTCCCGCCGGGACCGGCGCCCCGGTGAAGATGCGTGCGCAGGTACCGGGCGCCAAAGGCTCGGGCGCCTGGCCGGCGAAAATACGCTGGCTGACTACAAGGGCCTCACCACGCCAATCCGCGGCACGCAAGGCATAACCGTCCATGGCGCTGTTGGGCCAGGGCGGAAGATCCAGGGTAGAAACCAAATCGTCGGCCAAGACCCGGCCTTGAGCCGCCGCCAGCGGCAGCCGCTCGCGCTCGAGAATGGGAGTAGCCTCGGCCATCTCCAGCAAACGGGCCAATGCGACCTCGACCGGCATCAAGGCACCGGTCTTGCCCGGCTTACCCACGGGATTCACAAGGCGCCGCCTGTTTCAGGTGCGTGACGAAATTGCACGGCCGGTGCCGCGAATCCAGTTGCTCGGCGAGGATGCCGTCCCAACCGGTACGCACCGCGTTGGTCGAGCCCGGCAGGCAGCACACCAGCGTGCCGTTGGCCAGCCCGGCCAGGGCCCGGGACTGCACGGTGGAAGTGCCGATGTCGGCGACCGAGATCTGGCGGAACAACTCGCCAAAGCCGTCGACCTGTTTGTCGAGCAGGCAAGACACGGCTTCCGGGGTGCTGTCGCGGCCGGTGAAACCGGTGCCGCCGGTGATCAGCACCACCTGGACCAGGTCGTCGGCGATCCAGGTCGCCACTTGTGCGCGAATCTTGTAGAGATCGTCCTTGAGCAGGACGCGCGCGGCCAGGTTATGGCCAGCAGCGCTCAGACGATCGACGAAGACCTGGCCGGAGGTATCGGTCTCCAGGGTCCGGGTATCACTGACAGTCAGCACCGCGATGTTCAGGGGTGCAAAAGGTACATCAGCCTTGGCTTTCATAGGCTCGATCCAGTTGTAGGAGAAACAGCCCGGTGTTATATCACAGCGCTCTCTTTGCCCGCCCCTGTGGAGACGTGCCATGACCCAGCGCGCAGATTTGCTGCCCTGCTCCATTCTGCTCCTGGCCGGTGGACGCGGCCAACGCATGGGCGGAAGGGACAAGGGGTTGCCCTGCGACGTGCCGCGCATCGATGCGCAACTGATCGACGCCATGCGACAAAGCGCCGCCCTGCATCCGGACAAACCGCTGATGTTGCGCCATGGCGAGCACTGGGAACCCTTGCTGTGTATCATTCCGCGCACGCTGCTCGGCACCTTCGACGGAGCCTGGCAGAACGGTGAGCGCAGCCCCGGACGTATCATGCGCGGGCTGGATACTCAGGCCCTGCAATGTCCGGCAAACGATCCCCGATTGGCTAATCTGAATACACCAGAGCTGTTAAGCCAGCAGCACGGCGTGTCAGAATGCCCTTAACTCAAGGAACTTGCAGGCGTTGCATACGTCTCAAGCACAGCAACTAAAAGTATTCATCTCGGAGACACACAATGATTCAGCGGACTCTCGCCACTCTCATGCTTGCACTGGGCCTTGCCACTCTCGCCGGTTGCGCATCGCCTACTGTGATCACCCTGAATGACGGTCGCGAAATCCAGGCCGTCGATACGCCGAAATACGATGAGGATTCCGGTTTCTACGAGTTCGAACAACTGGACGGCAAACAAACCCGCATCAACAAGGATCAGGTTCGTACGGTAAAAGAGCTGTAATCCATACCGTTACTGCCTTGAACGATAAAGCCCGCTTTCGCGGGCTTTATCGTTTCTGGCAACAGCAAGCAGTGGCCTGGATTACCACTGCAAGGTGATCCGACTCTCGAACTCGCGCTCCTCCCCTGTCAGCGGGTCGGTAAAACGCAGCCCCTGGGCCAGCAGCTTGAGCGGCTTGGCGTAATCATCCTCCACATCCTTGAGCGCATCGGGATAAAACGGGTCGTTGCAGATCGCCGCCCCCAGTGCACTCATGTGCACCCGCAACTGGTGCTTTTTGCCGGTCACCGGATACAGCCCATAACGCCAGAGGTCGCCATTCTTTTCCCGGACCTCCAGTGCCGTTTCCGTATTAGGCGTACCAGGCCCTTCCTGCATGCGGAAAAAGGGCTCGCCATCGATCAGGCGGCTTTTATGCACCCGCGGGAATTCAAGACCGGGCAAGGCCGGTGCGATGGCCTCGTAGCGCTTGTCGATCCTGCGCGTCGGGAACAGCGACTGATAGTCCGAGCGACTTTGCGGATTGGCCGAAAACAACACCAGGCCCGCCGTATGCCGGTCGATGCGATGCAGAGGCACCAGGTGGGGATTGTCCAGGCTGCGGATCAGGCGGCGCAGCAAGGTTTGCTCGACATATTCCCCCGCCGGGGTGACCGGCAGGAAATGCGGCTTGTCCGCCACCACCAGGTGCTCATCGACGTAGAGGATCGACTCCTGCACCGGGATGATCTTTTCGTCGGGCACTTCGCGAAAATAATGAATGCGCAGGCCTTCGCGGTACGCCAGGTCGACACCGATCGGTAGTCCCTGTCCATCGAGCACCCGGCCGCGGGCGATCCTGCTCAGCCACTGCTCGCGGCTGATGGTGCTGAAATGGTCACACAGGCAATCCAGTACGGTTGGCCATGAACCGGGGGGCAGGTACAGGGTGCTGGCCTGATGCTGTGCGGCAAAAAAAGGTACGGAAGACATACAAAAGCTCGAGCGGACAATGCAGAGCGACATTATCCAACATGGGTCCCGGGGAGCCTAGGAGAGTTTCCCCCTCCGGAACCTGCGACTAAGCCCGGGCCACGCCGGCTTGCGCGGCGGCATCGGTGAACTCCTTCAGCCAGCGCAGCACATCGACCGCCTCCCAGCGGGCCGGGTCATACAGCGCATACAACAACCCCTGATACCCCACCACGTCCAGTTGCCGGTGATAACCCGCACGCTGGAACAGGGCTTCGATTTCGGCAAAGCAGGTATTGAAATGCAGCTTGTTGAACGGTGTCTTGCCTTCCGTGACCAGGCCGTCCAGGCGCAGCTCGAGTACCGCTTCGCGCACCACATCGGCAGACATGCGGTTCACACTGCTCTTCAATTGTTCGACATTGACCATCATCAGTCCTTCTACCCTCTCATTCATCCACTGAGCACACGCCCTGCGCCTCGATATCAGCCACGGCCGACATAACTGACCACCCACAACACCACGCCCCAGATTTGCGCCGAGTCCCGATCGTCCAGGGGGATCGGTGCAACCGAAGGTCGCGCCGCCTTGAGCAGCAGCCCACCCTTGGGATCGGGCGCCAGCAGGCGCACGCCATAGGCGTCTTCGCCATCGAGATGGGCCACCACGTACTGATCCACCGCCGGGGCCGCCGAACGATCGACGATCAGCCGGTCGCCGGGATAGATCCCGAAGCCCAGCAGACTGTCGTCATCCACCAGCACCGCACGGATCTGCGGCGCTCCGAGCCCCACAGTGCGATCCAGGGAAAAACCGCCTTCGAACGTGAGCCCGGCGGCAAACCCGTCGTGCCCTGCATGCTCGGGCGACAGGTGTTGCAAACGCTCGGCGCGGGCGAGGATTGTGAGAGACATGACGAACCATCCCGATAACTGTACGCATATACAGTAACCGAATAATCGGGATCCCGCCAAGGGATTGCAGCGCAGGCGACAAACGGAAAGGGTCGTGCCAGCGACAGCCGGCTCAGCGCAGGAAGGCCACCACCTGCTCGGCATCGAACGGCCAGCCCAGCTCGGCGCCGTTGTCCACCCGGCGCAGGACCGGGATACGCAGGCCATACGCCTCGAACAGGGTTTCGTTTTCCGCGATATCCACCAGCTCGACCATCAGCCCGTGCTCCACCAGCGGCATCAACTCCGCCTCGGCGAGTTCGCACAGGTGGCAGCCCAGGGTGCCGAACAGCTGACATTCAGGAGGCATGACAGACAGACCGAAAAGAGACAGGCGCTTATTCTAGGCCCGCGGGAAAAAGCCGTCGACCGATGAACGCAATACCCTGCGGCCAACAATGGCCATCGTCGAGCATTCTGCCAAACAGCTGATGCAGGTCAGCGCCGCCAACTTGCGGTTGAGCGACCCTCGCGGCTTTTTTTGCCTCTACGCTCTGTCATTACAACCCGCCGCCCGGAGATGTCTGTGTTCGCCAATCTGTTGATCATCCTTGCTTCATCCCTGGTGGTGATTGCCCTGTTCCGCCGCCTGCGCCT
Organism: Pseudomonas sp. NFACC41-3; assembly: GCF_900109505.1. Lineage (NCBI taxonomy): Bacteria > Pseudomonadati > Pseudomonadota > Gammaproteobacteria > Pseudomonadales > Pseudomonadaceae > Pseudomonas > Pseudomonas sp. NFACC41-3. Next base: position 958,450 of record NZ_FOAE01000002.1, on the reverse strand, counting down.
GCCGCCCGTGCTGGGCTACCTGTGCGTGGGCCTGCTGGTGGGGCCGACCGCCTTCGGCTGGGTCAACGACAACGAAAACCTGCCTGACCTGGCGGAGTTGGGGGTGGTGTTCCTGCTGTTTTCCCTGGGACTGGAGTTTTCCGTCTCGAAAATGCTGGCCCTGCGCCAGGTGGTATTCGGCCTGGGCAGCCTGCAAGTGCTGTGCAGCGGCGCCGTCCTTGGCGGCCTGCTGATTCTCGCCGGCGTACCGCTGATCCCGGCGCTGCTGCTCGGTGCGGGCCTGGCGCTGTCCTCCACCGCCATCGTCAGCAAGGAGCTGGGCAGCCTCGGGGAAATCTTCAGCAGCCACGGGCAGAATGCGATCGGCGTGTTGCTGTTCCAGGACGTGGTGGCCGTGCTGTTGCTGACCCTGGTGCCGGTATTCGCCGGCAACACCGAACAGGCCTGGTACTGGGCGCTGCCCCTGACGTTGGGCAAGACCGCCCTGCTGTTCATCGGCCTGGCGCTGGCCAGCCGCTGGCTGCTGCCACGGCTGTTCCACGAGGTGGCCGCCTCCCACTCCGCCGAGCTGTTCGTGTTGTTGGCCCTGGTCATCGTCCTGCTGACCGCCTGGCTGACCCACCTGCTCGGCCTGTCCCCCGCCCTTGGTGCGTTCCTCGCCGGCATGCTGCTGGGGGAAAGCCGCTACCGGCACCAGATCGAGGCCGATATCCGGCCGTTCCGCGACATTCTGCTGGGGCTGTTTTTCGTCAGCATCGGCATGCTGATCGACCTGCAATTGTTCGCCAGCCATGCCCTGCTGGTCCTCGGCCTGACCCTGGCCCTGATGCTGATCAAAGGTGCCGTGGTGGCACTGTTGCTCAAGCTGCGCGGCAGCGACGGCGAGACGGCCTGGCGCAGTGGCCTGGCCCTGGCCCAGGGCGGCGAGTTCTGTTTTGCGCTGATGGCGCAGATGCAGCAGAGCCAGTTGATGCCGGCCGAGCTGAGCGGCCTGCTGCTGGCCGCGACCTTCTGTTCGATGCTGCTGACGCCCCTGCTGCTGCGCGCCGCCCCGGGCATTGCCGCGCGCCTGCACCGCAAGCCGAACCAGGAGGCCCACCTGGAAGAAATCAGCGCCCTCAACGCCGCATTGCAGGACCATGTGGTGATCTGTGGATATGGCCGCGTCGGCCAGTCGATCGGCCGTTTCCTGCGCCGCGAACAGCAGCGTTTCATTGCCCTGGACGACGACCCGGTACGGGTCCAGGAAGCCGCGGCCGGCGAAAGCTGCGTGCATTACGGCGACTCCCGCCGCGCCGAGCTGCTGGCGGCGGTCGGCCTCGAACGCGCGCGGCTGCTGGTGATTGCCGTGGACAAGACCGACATCGCCCTCAACGTGCTGAAAAGCGCGCGCCGGATCAACAGCGACGTGCCGATCCTGGTGCGCACCCGGGACGACAGCCAACTGGCCGAACTGAAAGCCGCCGGCGCCAGCGAAGTGGTGCCGGAGCTGCTGGAGTCGAGCCTGATGCTGGCGTCCCATGCGCTGGTGATGCTCGGGCTGCCGGAACACCAGGTACAGATCAAGGTCGATGAGGTCCGCCACAACCGCTATCGCCTGCTGCATGGCTTCTACCATGGCGCGCAGACCGACCTGCTGGACAATCGCGGCCAGCCGCGGGTGCTGATGCATGCGGTCAATCTTGGCAGCGCGGCCCACGCCTGCGACCTGGCCCTCGGCGAGCTGGCGCTGGAGCAATTGGGCGTGGATGTGCAAGGCGTGCAGCGCGATGGCCGTGACCTGGAGCTGGCCGCCGGCACCCTGCTGCGAGCCGGCGATACGGTGTTGATGTCCGGCCCGCTGGCGGCCATCGAAGCGTCGGAGGCGCGCCTGCTCGGCGGCCAATGATCAGCGGCAAGCGGCCCTGGCCGGAGACTCCAGCCAGGGCCGCATGGGCTCAGTCCTGGCTGACCGCGCCGATCTTGTGCAGCGACAGGTCGGCGCCGTAATACTCCTGCTCCTGGGTCAGGCGCAGGCCGCAGAGCGCCTTGATCGCGCCGTACACCATAAAGCCGCCGACCAGCGCCACCAGCACGCCCAGGCCGGTTCCGATCACCTGGCTGACCAGGCTGACGCCGCCCAGGCCGCCCAAGGCGCTCTGGCCGAAGATCCCGCAGGCAATACCGCCCCACACGCCGCACAGCCCGTGCAGTGGCCAGACACCCAGCACATCGTCGATCTTCCAACGGGTCTGGGTGGCGATAAAGCACCAGACGAACAGCGCGCCGGCAATCGCCCCGGTGATCAGCGCGCCCACCGGATGCATCAGGTCGGAGCCGGCGCAGATCGCCACCAGCCCGGCCAGCGGGCCGTTATGCAGGAAGCCCGGGTCGTTGCGCCCGACGATCAGCGCCGCCACCGTGCCGCCGACCATGGCCATCAGCGAATTCACCGCCACCAGCCCGCTGACCGCCTGCAGGGTCTGCGCGCTCATCACGTTGAAGCCGAACCAGCCGACAATCAGGATCCACGACCCCAAGGCCAGGAACGGGATGCTCGACGGCGCGAACGCCACCAGCTTGCCGTCGCGATAACGACCGTTGCGCGGCCCGAGCAACAGCACCGCGGCCAGCGCCAGCCAGCCGCCCATGGCATGCACCACCACCGAGCCGGCGAAATCATGGAAGCCCGCGCCGAAGCTCGCCAGCAACCAAGCTTGCAGGCCATAGTTGCCGTTCCACACCAGGCCTTCGAAGAAGGGATAGATAAAGGCCACGATCAGCGCCGTGGCGCAGAGCTGCGGGACGAACCGCGCACGCTCGGCGATGCCGCCGGAAATGATCGCCGGGATGGCCGCGGCGAACGTCAGCAGGAAGAAGAACTTCACCAACCCGTAGCCGTGATCGGCACTGATCACCGCCGCCGGTTGCAGGAAGCTGACGCCATAGGAGATCCAATAGCCTATAAAGAAATAGGCCAGGGTCGAGACCGCAAAGTCGCTGAGGATCTTCGACAAGGCGTTGACCTGGTTTTTCTGGCGCACCGTGCCCACCTCGAGAAAGGCGAAGCCGGCATGCATGGCCAGGACCATGACCGCACCGATGAGGATGAACAGGGTATTGGAACCATGGACCAGAGTGTCCACAGCGCTTTGCAGATTTTCCATGGAATGGGCAGACCTGATATTCAGGAAAAAGCCACGAGCCGCTCGAACGCTTTTTTGCACCAACTTGGCACCGAAGGTCCTGTCGACCCAGGTATTACGACCCATTTTGGCGCGATGCTTTTGCGAGAGGGATGTATCGCTCGGGGTGTTTCCATAAGTGTTGATTTTTTAGGGTAAGGTTTTAGCTGCCAGGCACCGCATCCTGCGCGCTTTCGGCGCAACCACCCGTGTTTACGCACCAGGACAAAGCAAAAGCTGTACCAGACAATTGCACTGAACCTTCGCGCAAGGCTCATACTCGAACCCTTCAGAACGCCACTACGGAGATAACCATGGCCAGCAAAACCACCAAGACAGCTCAAGAAACACTGATGGCGGACTTTCAGGCACTGGTCAGTGACACGGAACGTCTGCTGGAACACACCGCCACCCTGGCTGGCGACCAGGCAGACCAATTACGCACGCAGATTCACGACAGCCTGCTGCGCGCCCGCGAGACCCTGCAACTGACCGAACAATCGCTGCGCGAACGCGGCCAGGCGGCAGTCACCGCCACCGAAGACTATGTGCAGAGCAACCCCTGGCAAGCAGTGGGCATCGCGGCGGGCGTGGGCTTTCTGATCGGCCTGCTGGCGACCCGGCGCTGATATGGCTATCGGTGAATCCGGCTCCACGGCGGGCCAAGGCTCTTCAACGCGGCGCCTGGGCGCTGCTTTCCTGGGTTTGTTGCACAGCCACGTCGAACTGTTCGGCATCGAGTTGCAGGAACAGAAAGCCAGAACCGTCAGCCTGCTGCTGTTCGCCGGGCTGGCCCTGGTGTTCGCCCTGTTGCTGTTGATAGGCCTGTCGGCGCTGGTGCTGATCCTGTTCTGGGACACCTATCGCCTGACCGCCATCATCGGGCTGTGCGTCTTCTATACGCTGGCGGCGCTGTTCTGCGCCCTGCGCCTGAAGGCGGCGATTTTCGACGAGTCCTCGCCCTTCCACGCCACCCTTGAAGAGCTGGCCAACGACAGGGAGCGCCTGCTGCCATGAGCCTGCCTGACATCCCGCAAACCAACTCCCGGCGCGAGATGCGCAAGGCGCTGATCCGCCTGCGCATGGAAATGCACCGCCAGGAAATCCGCCACGAATCCCAACAGTTGCTGCAACCCTTGCAGCGGGTCCGGGGCCTTGGCCAGAGCTGGCAACAGGGCTTGGGCATCAAGCACGCGCCGTTGTGGGGCGTGGCTGCCGTGACCCTGTTGGGGTTTCTCACCGGCAAAGGCGCCAAGAGCGGCAGCGTCAGAAGCTTCGCCCGGCTGGTGCGGCTCAGCGCCGGCCTGTTGCCGCTGATCAAGCTGGTCATGCAAGGTTCTTCGAACAAGCACTGAGCCGCCATCTGGCTGCATTCTTGCAATCATTCCCGCAATAGCTGCGCACCCGGCCTCTCCCACGAGAGGTCGGGTCGTGCCTGCCTGTTGCGTCGGCGCAGCGCCAGGATCAACAAGATCAACCAAGGAGGCCCCGTGATCGACGGGCAACCGCTTGCCTGCTTTCAACCCTTCATCGACACCGCCACCGGCCGTATTGCCGGTGTCGAAGCCCTGGGCCGCCTGCGCCAACCGAACGGCCAACTGCTGTCGGTCGGCCCATTGTTCAACGATCCCCGGACCTCCTCGAGCGCCCTGCGGCGGCTCGACCGGCTGATTCGCGCCGACGCCCTGAGCCGCCTGCATGAAGCGCCCGCCGACTGGTTCCTGAGCATCAACATCTCGCCCCGCTGGATCAGCCGCCTGCGCGCCGGCCAGCCCTTGCCGAGCCTCAGGCAATTGCAGCAACAGGGCGTCGATCCGCGGCGCGTGGTCTTCGAAATCACCGAACTGAGCGGTAACAGCCAGCGCTTGAGCGAAGTGGTGGCGCGCTACCGCGAAGCCGGCGTGCGGATCGCCATCGACGACTTCGGCGCCGGTTACTCCCAGCTCGACCGGGTGCTGGCCCTGCAACCGGACATTCTCAAGCTCGACATGCGCCTGTTCCAGGCCGCGGCCCGTGGCGGGCCCAGCAGCGACGTGGTCAAGGCCCTGGCGCAGATGGCCGAGAAAACCGGCTGCTGGATCATCGCCGAGGGGGTCGAGAGCGAAACCGAACTCAACTTCGCCCTGGAATGCGGCTCGCGCTATGTCCAGGGCTTCCTGTTTGCCCGGGCCGAGCAGGCGTTCTTCGCCAGCGATGCTTTCGTCGCGCCTTTTGCCCGGGTGCGCCAGCGCTATGTGCAACAGAAACTGGCCGAGCGCGGACGCCTGATGCAGATGCGCCAACAACTCGCGGAGCTGATGGCCCTGCTGCAGGACTGGGCCCAGGCCCGGGCTCCGATCGAACGGTTGCCCCAGCTGGATGCCTTTCCCTGGTTGCTGCGCTTCTATCAATGCGATCGCCACGGCACCCAGCTGACGCCGAACCTGGAATGGCGCCACGACCGCTGGCAGGCCGACCACAGCTACGTCGGCCACAACTGGTCGTGGCGCCCGTACTTCTATCACCTGCTGGCCGAAGGCTGGGACGAGCGGCGGCTGACCCTGTCGAACACCTACCGCGACGCCACGAGCAACCAGTACTGCCTGACCGCCGGGCAGTTCTTCGACAATGGCCAGCGCCTGCTGTTGATCGATATCGATGCCGCGGGGCTTTAGTGGCGTGCGTGGTCGGCCCCGTTATTCAACCTGTTCCCCTTGCAGGCGCTGGCGCGAACCGGGAAGCTAGCCCATCAGTCATTCGACGGAGAGACCCCGCCTTGGATTGGCATACCCTGCTTACCCGCGAACGCCTCGGAAAGCCGCTGCACAGCCCTGAAGAACTGGGCCGCAGCCCCTTCCACAAGGACCACGACCGCATCATCTTCTCCGGTGCCTTCCGCCGTCTGGGCCGCAAGACCCAGGTGCACCCGGTGTCCAGCAACGACCACATCCACACGCGCCTGACCCATTCCCTGGAAGTCAGCTGTGTCGGTCGCTCCCTGGGCATGCGGGTCGGCGAGACCATTCGCGACGCCCTGCCCGAGTGGTGCGAACCCAGCGACCTGGGGATGGTGGTGCAATCGGCCTGCCTGGCCCACGACATTGGCAACCCGCCGTTCGGCCACTCCGGCGAAGACGCGATCCGCCACTGGTTCCAGCAGGCCGCCGGGCGCGGCTGGCTGGACGCCATGCACGAAAACGAGCGCAACGACTTCCTCAACTTCGAAGGCAATGCCCAGGGGTTCCGGGTGCTGACCCAACTGGAATACCACCAGTTCGACGGCGGCACGCGGCTGACCTACGCCACCCTCGGCACCTACCTGAAGTACCCCTGGACCGCGCGCCACGCCGACTCCCTGGGCTACAAGAAGCACAAGTTCGGCTGCTACCAGAGCGAGTTGCCGTTGCTCGAACAGATCGCCACCAAGCTCGGCCTGCCGCAACTCGAGGAACAACGCTGGGCCCGCCATCCGCTGGTGTACCTGATGGAAGCCGCCGATGACATCTGCTATGCCCTGATCGACCTCGAGGACGGGCTGGAGATGGAGCTGCTCGACTATGCCGAAGTCGAGTCGCTGCTGCTCGGGCTGGTGGGCGACGACCTGCCGGAAACCTATCGCCAGCTCGGCCCGCGGGACTCGCGCCGGCGCAAGCTGGCGATCCTGCGCGGCAAGGCCATCGAGCACCTGACCAACGCCGCCGCCCGGGCCTTCGTCGAACAGCAGGACGCCCTGCTCAGCGGCACCCTGCCGGGCGACCTGGTGGAGCACATGCACGGCCCGGCCAAGCGTTGCGTGCTCAATGCCAAGGACATCGCGCGCAAGAAGATTTTCCAGGACAAGCGCAAGACCCTGCACGAGATCGGTGCCTACACCACCCTGGAAATCCTCCTCAATTCGTTCTGCGGCGCCGCGCTGGAACAGCACGGCGGACGCACGCCGTCGTTCAAGAACCGGCGGATTCTCGACCTGCTGGGCAACAACGCGCCGGATCCGAACGGCTCGCTGCATGCATCCTTCCTGCGCATGATCGACTTCATCGCCGGCATGACCGACAGCTACGCCAGCGAAATGGCCCGGGAAATGACCGGGCGTTCCAGCCCGCAATGACCCGCCGTCGAGCGGCTATCTCGCGTTATCGAGGTGGCCGTTCGAGCGGTTTCTCGTGAGTCGACAACTAAGAAATTCCCCGGGTCTCTTCTCAGGCAGTAACCGGCCACCGCCGTTACTTCAACTTTGAAATCCCGGCCACTTCACACTGTATTGAGAGTGCCGTTCACTTCCAGCAAGTTCGCCAGACGCCATCCAGATCGACAATATTCCACGCACCCGCACCCACCTAGAGCACTTGCTCTATAACTAGCGATATTGACCGATACATACAGCCCGACAAGCAAGCCAACTAGGCTGAATTAAACAGATCGTTAACGACACAACCAAACATCCTACCTTTACCTTTCGATACATCTGCCTAGCCTTCAGGCAGAAACCCTTGCAGCACAAGGCCCCTACGGATGCCCCACGATTACAAATTCCGTACAAATCAACTTTATCGTTTCCGCTAGTCTCGAACCCTAATGGGTTAACCAGGATTAATTTCACTCCGCCACAGATCGTTCCCCTTTCATGACCCTGCCCGAATGATCGGTGCAAAAACAAATAGCAAGCGAACTAAGTACCCACATTAAAACTTCGGCTTCACCTGTTAGTTCAGCAGGCATTTGCAAAATAATTTCACCCCCCGCTGTAACAAAGAGCGCGCTCAGGACTCAAGCGTCAAAATGGAAGTGAGTACACGGAATGAATCCGTGTCGATAAGTTGTTCCCGCACTTCCTCATCCGTTTTCCACTATTAAGGATGTCGAGTGCCCTATACGTCCTCAAGTCACCCAAGCTGTCACCCTGGCCTGCGCGGCTGGTTGCTGCTCTCGCTGCTGGCCGGGGCCCTGCCCGTGGCCGCCGCCGATATGCCACAACCGGGTCAGGAAGCCCTGCGCCTGCAGCAACAGCAACAGCGCGACCTGCAACAACTGCAGCTGGAACAGCGCCAGCGCCAGTTGCAGCGCGGCAGCTTCGGTACGCCGGCGGTAACTCCCGCCGAAACCGCCCACGGTGGCGAGGATGAACAGTGCTGGGCCCTGAGCGGCACGCGGATCGCCGGTGTCACGCTGTTCAAGAAAGACCAATTGAACCGCCAGCTCGAACCCTATATCGCGCCCTGCATGGGCGTGAACGGGATCAACCGCCTGCTGGCGCAGATCACCCGGATCTATGTCGAGGCCGGCTACATCGCCAGCCGCCCTTACCTGAGCAGCGCCCCCGCCGCCGGCCATTCGCTGGATATCGTGGTCGACGAAGGGTATGTCGAGGCCGTCGAACTGGCCGACCAGAGCCTGCCGGTTTCCCTGGCCGGGGCCTTTCCCGGCATGCTCGGCGAACCGCTGAACCTGCGCGACCTGGAACAGGGCCTGGACCAGCTCAATCGCCTGCGCTCCCTGGACCTGACCGCCGATATCGCCCCCGGCAGCCAGCCCGGCGCCTCGCGGATCATCCTGCGCTCGCGCAGCAGCGGCGCTTCGCGCTGGGCCCTGGGGCTGGGTGTGGATAACCTCGGCAGCGCCAGTACCGGGCGCGATCGCAACTCCGTCAACCTGAGCCTCGACAGCCCGCTGCAACTCAACGACGCGCTCAACCTGAACTTCAGCGACACCCTCAATCACGGCCCGCGCTACAGCCGCAGCGCCAGCGTTTTCTACTCGATCCCCTACGGCTACTGGACCTACAGCCTGTTCGCCAGCCATGCCGAGTACCGGGCGCCGTTCAAGCTCAGCAGCGTGACCTTCTACAACAGCGGGCGCACCGACCTGCTCAGCCTGCGCGCCGACCGCGTGCTGTGGCGCGACCAGGGCCACCAGTTGAGCGCCAACCTGCAACTGGCCCACAAGGATGTCGACAGCTACCTGGAGAAGGTCCGCCTGGGCATCCAGAGCCCGACCCTGACCGTGGCCGAAGCCGGGCTCAACCTGTTCTGGCTCGACAGCGCGGTGTGGAACCTCGACGTCAATTATGCCCAGGGCCTGACCTGGTTCGGCGCCGACCGCGACTCGCAACAGGTGCAGAAAAACCTGCCGCAGGCGCAGTTCCGCAAGTACCGCGCCAGCCTCAGCCAATGGCGCAATGGCCGCCTCGGCAGCCAGCCCTGGCAGTGGCAGAGCCAGCTGTCGCTGCAGTACAGCCCCGACCCGCTGCCGGCCATCGAACAACTGCTAGGCACCGACGACTCCGCCGTGCGCGGCTATCGCGAAAACAGCGCCTCGGGCGCCATCGGCGGGATCTGGCGCAACACCCTGCGCCTGCCGTTGCAGAACGATCTGCCGGTCAAGCTGACCCCGCGCCTGGCCTTCGACCACGGCCGGATCAAGGCGCAAGAAGGCGCCAGCAGCGAGCGCCTGAGCAGCGCCAGCATCGGCCTGAACCTGAGCTGGAAGAACCTGCAAGTCGACGTCGACTACCAGCACAGCCTGGAAACACCCGAGCGTTTTCACCATGAATCGCCCACCTGGCTGACCCGCCTGAGTGTGCAGATCTGAGGTTCCGCGAACCGTGCATCAGCCTGAAAAAAACAGCCGAGCCTGAACACCACAGCAGCGTTGCAACGAACAACGCGCACTGCCACTCGGCCCACACATAGAGAACTTCTTATGCCCGACAACACATCTGTGTTTCACCTGTCCCCCAGGGGCAAACTGCGCCTGGCCATCGCCAGCCTGCTTCTGGTCTCCCATCTGCCGCAGGCGCTGGCCGGCGGCATCACCGTGGCCCCGGGCCCGGGCGGTATCCCGCAGCTGCAGAACCAGAACGGCGTGCCTATCGTCAACATCGTCGCGCCCAACGGCGCCGGGCTCTCCCATAACCAGTTCCTCGACTACAACGTCGATCGCCAGGGCGTGGTGCTGAACAACGCCCTGCAAGCCGGCGCCTCGCAACTGGCCGGGCAGCTGGCTGCCAACCCGCAGTTCCACGGCCAGGACGCCAGCGTGATTCTCAACGAGGTGATCAGCCGCAACGCCTCGGCGCTCAACGGCGCCCAGGAGATCTTCGGCCGCGCCGCCGACTATGTGCTGGCCAACCCCAACGGCATCTCGGTCAACGGCGGCAGCTTCATCAATACGCCGAACGCCAGCCTGCTGGTCGGCCGCCCCGAGCTCAACGACGGCAAGCTGCAAGCCCTGAGCACCCGCGACGCCAAGGGTCAGTTGACGGTCGAGGGCCGAGGCTTGAGCAACGCCAAGGGCAGCATCAACCTGATCGCCCCGCGCATCGACAGCCAGGGCGACCTTACTGCCGGCGACCAGCTCAACCTCACCGTCGGGCGCAACCGCGTGGACCCGGCCAGCGGCAAGGTGCTGAGCACCGACCCGGCCGCTAACACCCAGGAGCAGCGCATCGACGCCAGCCTGTTCGGCGCCATGCAGGCCGGGCGCATCAACATTGTCAGCACCGCCGAAGGCGCGGGCGTGCGGGTCGGCGCGGTGCAGGTCAAAGGTCGCGACGGGGTGGATATCGCGTCCGCCGGCGACCTGCACATCAGCGGCCAGGCCAGGCCCGACAGCCTCGACGCCACCCGTGCCGGCGTGCACAGCAGCCAGGGCGACGTGCAGTTGCGCAGCGGCCAGGACCTGAGCCTCGCCGCCACCGATGTCAGCGCTCGCGACATCAAGCTCGACGCCGGGCGCAACCTCACCCTGAGCGCCATCGAAAGCCGCAAGCTCCAGGAAAAGCGCGAGCAGTGGCACAACAGCACCATCGGCATCACCTGGGAAACCTACGACCGCACCCTGACCGACAGCGACAGCCGTCAACACGGCAACCAACTGACCGCCCGCCGCGATGCCGAGCTCAAGGCCCGCGCCAACACCGAAATCCAGGCCAGCCAGATCAAGGCCAAAAACAACCTGACAGTCGACAGCGGTGCTGACCTGCGACTGACCGCCGCCACCGAAACCCACGAACAACGCGACCAGGGCCGGCACCGCAAGCACCTGTGGAAAGCCGACTGGGACAAGTCCAGCAGCGAACAGCGCAGTATCACCAGCCAGTTGGAGGCCAAAGAACAGTTACAACTGACCAGTCGCAAGCAGCTGCAACTGCAGGGCGCCGAACTGGCCAGCAACAATATCCAGCTGACCGGGCGCCAGGTGGACATCACCAGCGCCAGCCGCACCCAGAGCAACAACGACAAGTCCTACTCCGGCGACCTGGTCGGCGGTAGTTTCTTCGGCAAGAACGGCGACGGCGACAAGGGCAAGACCCTGAACAAGGGCAGCAAGGTCAACGCCAAGGGCGACCTGATCGTCAAGGCCGACGAAGTCCGCATCAGCGGCAGCCAGGCCCGTGGCGGCAAGCAGGCCAGCGTGATCAGCGAAAACGGCTCGCTGATCATCGACGGCGTGCAGGACCGCTCCCACGACAACAGCTACAGCAAGGACAGCAAGTTCTTCGGCATCACCAAGGACGAAAGCCGGCAGAACCGCAAAGACAGCACCACCGTCACCAGCGACCTGCGCTCGGACAGCAACCTCGAGCTTAAAAGCACCCAGGACATCGCCATCAGCGGCGCGCAAGTGACCGCGACCGGCAAGCTCGAAGCCAAGGCCGACGGCGACATCAAGATCGACTCGGCGCAGGACACTACGCAGAGCGAAAAAACGACCCACACCCGTGGCTTCGACGCCTACGCCAAGGAGAATGCCCCGGGCACCCGGCAATACCGTGCCGGCGTGCGTTACGAAGACCAGCAGAAAACGGTCAAGACCAGCGACACCCAACAACAGGGTTCGAGCCTCAGCGGCGGCAGCCTGGAAGTCGCTGCCAAGGGCAACCTGAGCATCAAGGGCGGCGACCTGAAAGCCACCCAAGGCGATGCCAGCCTCAGCGGCCAGCAGGTCGAGTTGCTGGCCGATCACGACAGCAAGACCGAAAGCACCGACACCCGCACCACCGGCGGCGGTTTCTACTACACCGGCGGCCTGGACCGCGCGGGCAACGGTGTGGAGTTCGCCCACAGCAGCACCCAGGACACCCATGACAGCAGCACCGCCAACACCACCGGCATCGCCGCCAGCGGCAACCTGACCATCAAGGCCGGCAACACCCTGGTGACCGAGGGTGCCCAGGTCAAGGCCGGCGACAAGCTGCTGGTGAAGGCCGAGCAGGTCGACAACCGCGCGGCGCGCGACAGCGAGTCCACCAGCCACAAGGAAAACACCTGGAGCGCCGATATCGGCGCCAACGTCGAACACAAGGGCCTGACCCGCCCGGTGGAAAAAGCCATCGAAGGCGTGGCCCAGCGCAAGTTCCATCAACCGGGCCTGCTCGATGCCCTGGAACAACCCAATGTTGGCCTGGATGTGGAAGTCGGCCACCAGAACAAACAGCGCACCGAGCAAGGCAGCACCGCGGTGGTCAGCCAGTTCACGGGTGGCCAGGTCGAGGTCAAGGTCGCCGGCCAGCTGCAGGATGAAGGCAGCCGCTACGAGGCGACTCAAGGCGCGCTGAAGATCGACGCCGGCAGCCAGGTGGCCAAGGCCGCCAGCGATACCCACAGCAGCAGCGAGCAGGCGCTGGACGCCAAGGCCGGCGTGCGGGTCTACACCACCACCGGCGAGGACGTGAACGTGCGTGGCAGCGGCGCTGGCGGCAGCAGCGACAAGCGCAGCGACAGCAGCAAGGCGGTGGTCGGCAGCTATGTCGGCAAACAGGGCGTGGATATCGCGCTGAACGGCGATGGCCAGTACGAAGGCAGCCGGTTCGATGGCGGCGACGCCGGCGTCAAGCTGCACAGCGGCGGCGAACTGGCGCTGAACCAGGCCAATGACCGGCAGAGCAGCAGCGACTCCAGCCTGCGCGGCGATGCCTCGCTCACCGTCGGCAGCGCACCGGGCGCCAACGGCAATAACCTCAACCTCGGCGCCGGCGTACAACTGGACCACAAGCGCCTGGATCAGCAGGACAGCCAGGCGCGGGTCGCGGCTATCCAGGGCAAGGGCCCGGTCGAGTTGACCAGCGGCGGCGACCTGATCCTCCAGGGCACCACCATCGGCAGCAAGACCGCCAAGACCGGCGACATCAACCTGAACGCCGGCGGCAAACTCGACCTGCAGGCCGCGGTCGACACCCACAGCAGCCAGGGCAGCAACCTCGGTGGCGGCCTGACGGGCGGCGCCAGCAAGACCAGCAGCGAGCAGAGCAGCGGCAAGAGCGCCAACCTGAGCGCCAACTTCAACATCGGCCGGGTCTCGGAACAGGACCAGAACCAGACCGGCGGGCAACTGCACAGCAATGGCCAGGTAACACTCGCCAGCGGCTCCGACAGCACTACCGCGCTACATCTGCAGGGCACTCAGGTCGAGGCCAAGGGTGTCACCCTCAGCGCCGACCAGGGCGGGATCTACCAGGAGTCGACGCAGTCCACCCAGGCCCACAACAACTGGGGCCTGACCCTGGGCGCCGGCGGCAATGGCGGCAAGACCACCCGCGCCGACGCTGGAGAACACGACTCGCCGAAAACCGATCGCGGTATCCATGCCCGGGCCAAGATCGACGTCGAGCAACTGCACAGCAGCACCCAGCACAACAGCCTGATCAAGGCCGACCAGGTGACGCTCAATAGCAACGGCGACACCCATCTGGCAGGGGCGCGCATCGACGCCAATCAGGTCGATGGGCGGATCGGTGGCGATCTCAAGGTAGAGAGCCGCAAGGACCAGCTCAGCAGCACCACGGTCAACCTCGACGCCCGCCTGGACGCGGAGAAGAACCAGCCTGGCGTGGTCGACAAGCTGACCAAACAGACCGGCCCGCTCAAGGACAAGCTGCAGGCCAAGGCCGAAGGCGGTTTCGACAAGCACCGCGAGAAACTGGAAAACGTCGTCGACAAAGGCACCGAGCGCCTGACTGCGGCCAAGGACAACCTGGTGAACAAGGCCGAAATCGCCAAGGAACGCCTGGGCGAGAAATTCACCCGCAGCGGCAGCTATGACGTCAACCCGGAACCCAAGGGCGCCTTCGGTCGCGGCGTGGACAAAGCCAAGAGCTACCTCGCCGACAAAACCGAAGCCTTGGGCGATCGCTTCTCCAGCCTCAAGGAACGGGTCTGGCCGAAAACCAGCGACAGCTACGCCGTCAGCGAGAAAACCGGCGCTGGCAGCAAGCTGACCAACACCGCGCAAGGCGTGCTGTTCGGCGACAAGAGCGGCAACACCTCCTACACGCCGACCCTGAACCTGAATGTCAGCCGTCAGAGCAAGGACAGCGTGGCAGAGGCTTCTGGCATCAGCGGCCGCCGCGGGGTCAACCTGCAGGTGTCGGGTGAAACCCAGCTGAGCGGCGCGCGGATCGGCGCCAGCGAAGGCAAGGTCGACCTCGGCGGCTCGACCGTCAAGAGCACCGCGCTGGCGGGCACGGATTACCGCGCCGACGTCGGGCTCAACCTGTCGAAGTCGCCGGTCAACCTGGTCCTCGGCGCCAAGGATGAGCTGACCCGCAAGCAGGACGACGCCACCCGCAATGACCAGGCGTTCAACCTGGGGCCGCTGCGCGTCGGCGGCCATAGCGACAGCCAGCTGCTGCAGGCCGGCATCGATCAGAAAGCGCCCTGAGGCAAGCGCTCCGTAAGCGGCTGCCCCCCATGAACGGGGGGCAGCCTTGCCCGGCTCCCTTCTCTTCTCAGCGCCCTTTATTGCCCTGCGAAAAAGTGCACTAAACCGCCAATATCTCCTTACCTTTTACATGGCTGGATACTCATTCCTACTTTCAACTGAAAAACCGCTGTAATCCGAAACCGTCTTTCATGTAAGAACTGCCTTATTGTCCCCAACCCCGCCTTAACCCGCATATATCCACTGTCCTGCCTGCGCTAAGGTCCAGACCTGTATTTATTTCCACGGGTTTGACCATGAGTTCTGTTTTCATCATCGACGACCATCCCGTTATCCGACTGGCCATCCGCATGTTGCTGGAACATGAGGGTTATAAAGTCGTCGGCGAAACCGATAACGGTGTCGATGCCCTGCAAATGGTTCGCGACAGCATGCCGGACCTGATCGTGCTCGATATCAGCATCCCCAAGCTCGACGGGCTGGAACTGCTGCTGCGTTTCGGCGCCCTGGACAAGTCCTTGCGGGTGCTGGTGCTGACGGCACAATCGCCGGCCCTGTTCGCCGCGCGCTGCATGCAGGCCGGGGCCTGCGGCTATGTGTGCAAGCAGGAAGACCTGAGCGAAGTGCTCAGCGCCATGAAGGCGGTGTTGTGCGGCTACAACTACTTTCCGAGCCATGCCCTGCAAACGCCGCGTCAGGATGAAACGACAAACAACGAACTGAGCCGCTTGATGTTGCTCAGCGATCGGGAATTGATGGTGTTGCAACTTTTTGCCAAGGGCAGCACCAGTACGCAAATAGCCAACAGCATATTTCTCAGTGGCAAGACCGTCAGTACCTATAAAAAAAGAATCATGCACAAACTTCGCGCGACTTCCATGGCGGAACTTATCGAGTTGGCACAACGTCACGAACTGGTGTGAGAAACAGGATGTTCAAACCCATTCTTTATTATTTAACCCTGACGGCCACGGCAGTTTCGCTGTTTCTGTTGTTTGGCCTGGTCGAGGCCGGGCAACCAGAGTTGGCAAAGACATCCCTCCCTCAGTGCCCTGACACCGCGCCTTGTCTTGAATCGGCCGCCGCCCCGCCTCTCGATAACGGCCATCGCGGGTTGCTCCTGCTCACAGGCCTGGGGCTCGGCGTGCCGCTGCTGGCGTCCCTGGGTTGGAATGCCTGGCTGCACCGGCGACTGACCCAGCAGCAACAGGCCACCCATGACTTCAGGCATCAGCTTGCATTCATGCAGGTCTGGATCGACGGCGTGCCTCATCCGACTTACGTGCGCGACCGCCAGGGCCTGCTGCAAAGCTGCAATGCCAGCTACCTGGAAAGCTTCGCCGCCCGGCGCGAAGAGGTCATCGGCAAAAGCCTGTTGCAGGGACTTTTGGACGATCCCGAGCAGGCCCGCGCCTATCACTCCGACTACCAGCGCGTCATGGCGCAAGACAGCCCGCTGTTGCGTGACCGGCCACTGCGCCTGAACGGAGAGGAGCTGACCGTCCAGCACTGGGTCCTGCCCTACCGGGACGCGAACGGCGAGGTCCAGGGCATCATCGGCGGCTGGGTCGATATCAGCGAACGCCATCGGCTCAGCGACGGCCTCAAGGCCGCCCTACAACAGGCCGAAGCGGCCAGCCTGGCGAAAAGCGCTTTCCTGGCCAGTACCTGCCACGAACTGCGCCGCTCCATGAATGCCCTGATCGGTGCGCTGGAACTGCTGCGGCAGCGCACCGACAGCCAGTCCCAGGATCGTCCGGTCATTGAAATGGCTTATCGCGCGGCCCGGGCGATGCAGGACCTGGTCGACGACACCCTCGATATCGCCCGCATCGAATCGGGGTGCCTGGACCTGGCGCCCGAATGGCTCGAGCCGCGCGCCCTTGTCGAATCCATCGTCAGGGAGTTCGACAGCCAGGCCTGGAAGAAACACCTCAAGCTGCTACCGACCTTCCACTCCAGCGTCGAGCCGGTCGATGTGCTGCTCGACCCACTGCGTTTCAAGCAGGTTCTGGGCAACCTGCTGCACAACGCGATCAAGTTCACCGAACAGGGTCAGGTCAAAATCCATCTCGACCTGCAAGCGGCCACGCAGCCGCAACAGGTGCGGCTGATGCTGCAAGTGACGGACAGCGGCATCGGCATCGACGAGCAGGATCAGCACAGGCTGTTCGAACCCTTCTTCCAGGCCCAGGCTCGCACCCCATCCAGACCTGACGGCGCCGGGCTGGGCCTGACCATTTGCCGCCACCTCTGCGAGCTCATGCAGGGCACGCTGCAACTGACCAGCCAGCCGGGCATAGGCACGGAAGTCCGGGTCCTGTTGCCGCTGGCCTGTCAGCCAGCGCGAAAACCCGCGCCCCTCGTCGAGCCACTCATTGCCCCTGCCACCCGGGCCTTGAACGTACTGGTGATCGATGACCATGCTGCGGACCGCCTGCTGCTGAGCGAACAACTGCACTTTCTCGGGCACCGTTGCCGCACCGCCGAAGACGTCGAGCAAGGCTTCGAGCTCTGGTGCAAGGGGTTCTTCGACTTGCTCATCGTCGATTGCAACATGCCGGGCATGCACGGCTACGACCTGGTCCGCGCCATCCGCGAGCATGAACGCCTGGAGTCCCGTGCGGCTTGCCGGGTATTGGGGGTGACCGCCAGCCCCAGGCCGCGCGAAAGGCAGCAGTGCGAACAGGCCGGCATCGACGACTGCCTGTTCAAACCTGTCGGCCTGGCGACCCTCAGCCATAAACTGGCGGGCCTGCAACCGCGGCCCTGGAATGGCGTGTTCAGCCTGAAGGCGCTGCGCACCCTGTCCCGCGGCAAACCGCAGTTCGCCCTGCGCATCCTTACCGAACTACTGCATTGCAGCTACCGGGACCGCCAGCAACTGATGGCCCTGCCCTGCGAGCCCCCGCTCCAGGCACTGGCGGAACTCGCCCACAAGATCAAGGGCTCGGCCCTGATGGTGCAGGCAAAAGACCTTGAAGCGCAGTGCGAAGCCCTTGAGCAGGCTGTTTTGCAAGACGCGGACAGACAAACCTTGCTGCAGCGCAGAACCGCCCTGGAACAGGCCATGCTCAAGCTCGAACGGGCCCTGCTGTGGCAAATCGATCAACAGCACAGCCCGGCCACGACCTGATCCCCATCACCAGCGCAGCAACTTGTGGGGCGGCTAGTTGCCAGACAAATATCAAAAAGCCACTATTCTGTCAGTCGGCCCCAAACGCCTCATGGCAATGCAATTCGCAACGCCCCCCGGAGCTGCTTCCCCTGAGCGCAATGCACCTGCCTTAACTATGCTCAAACGTTGAGTTGCGCATCACGCGCCCCCTGGAGAGAGCTGCAATGCCAAGCACGCTGTCGTTCGATAAACGCCGATTTCCTCTCCATGTGCATATCAGCGTGATGTTCACCTGCCTGCTTCTGCTGACCGGTGTGGTGCTGGGCGTTTTTAATTACCAGCAGACCACCCGCATCATCCTTTCCAGCAGTGAAAAACTGTTCCAGCGCATCGAACAGGACGTGCAACTGGACCTGAAAGCGACCTACGAACCGATTCGCCATCTGCTCAGCCTGCTGGTGGGCAACCCGGCCATCCAGGCCGGCGACCTTGAGCAACGCCTGGCGCTGCTTGGGCCTTTCAGCCAATCGCTCAAGGACAACCCCGACCTGGCCTCACTCTATGTGGGTTATGCCGATGGGGATTTTTTCATGGTCCGGCCCTTGCGCACCCAGGCTTTGAAACAAGCTCGCCAGGCCCCTGAAGCCGCGGCCTACGAAGTCTGGAGCATCGAACGTGACCGCCACACCGGGCAACTGCATTCGCAGTCGCTGTTCTACGACGCCAGCCTCGGCCCCGTCAGCCGCCGCGACAATCCCCAGGAATCCTACGACCCGAGCGCCCGCAACTGGTTTGCGGGCGCCAAGGACGACACCGATCAGATCACCACCGAGCCCTACGTCTTTTTTTCGACCCGCAACGTCGGCACCACCCTCGCCCGCCGCAGCGGCAACCATGCGGTGATCGGGGCCGACCTGACCCTGGAACAACTCTCGGCGACCCTGGCCAAGCATCGGGTCACGCCCAGCACCGAAATCGCCCTGGTGGATGGCAATGGCCATGCCGTGGCCTACCCGGACAGCCGTCGCCTGATCGTCGAAGAACAGAGCGCCCGGCTGATCCGCGCCAATGACCTGAACCCGGCTCTCGACGCGTTGCTGCAAGGCAAGGCCCAGGGCAATCGCCTGCAACTCAAGGATCGCCAATGGATAGTTGCCAGCCGGCACCTGCAGGAAGGTGGACCCGGTGGGTTACAGCTGGCGCTGCTGGTGCCCGAGGACGAGCTGCTGGCGGACGCCTATCGCATGCGCTGGCAAGGCGCGCTCATCACCTTGGGCATTCTGCTGCTGTGCCTGCCGCTCGGCTGGTTGACCTCGCGCGTGCTGGTCAGGCCGCTGCGCGCCCTGGTGCAGGAAGCCGATGCCATCCGCAGTTTCGATTTCGATTACCCGCTGACGCGCCGCTCGCCCGTGCTGGAAATCGACCAGTTAAGCGTGTCGATGGCCCGCATGAAGGAAACCCTGGCCAGCTTTTTCGAGATCACCGCCAGCCTTTCCGCGGAAACCCGCTTCGACCCGTTGCTGCAACGGGTGCTGGTTGAAACCATGAAGATCGGCCAGGCCCAGGCCGGGCTGATCTACCTGCGCGAAAACGATGGCATGAACCTCAAGCCCCACGGCCTGATCATCGCCGATGTTGTCCAGGACTTGCAGGCGTTCGATGTACGCAGCCAGGACATCCAGCACGAGGCAAGCCCCGCATGGCTGCGGCAACTGGCGAACGGCGAGAGCCTGGTCACGACCCTGGGGTTCGAGCAGGCGGCCGACCTGCAAGGCGTGCTGCTGGCGATGAACTGCCCCAGCGTGCACCTGATCGGTATCCGCCTGCACAATCGCCACAACGAAACCGTCGGCATCCTTGTGCTACTGCTGGCCGACAGCGGCCAGGAAGCCGACCTGGAAAAACTCGGCCCGGACCGCGTCGCGTTCCTGCAGGCGGTTTCCGGCGCCGCGGCGGTCAGCATCGACAGCCAGCGCCTGCAGAACCGGCAAAGACAATTGCTCGACGCCTTCATCCAGCTGCTGGCCGGGGCGATCGACGCCAAGAGCCCTTACACCGGCGGGCATTGCCAGCGAGTGCCGGCGCTGACGCTGATGCTGGCCCAGGCCGCCGCGGCCAGCCAGCAGCCGGCGTTCAGCGCCTACCAGCCCAGCGAAGATGAGTGGGAGGCCTTGCATATCGCCGCCTGGTTGCACGATTGCGGCAAGATCACCACCCCCGAGTACGTGGTCGACAAGGCCACCAAGCTGGAAACCCTGAACGACCGCATCCATGAAATCCGCACCCGCGTCGAGGTGCTCAAGCGCGATCTCTGGATCGACTATTGGCAGGCCCGCGCCCAGGGTGGCGATGACGCTTCGCTGGCGGCGATCCGCGATGCCGGCCTGGCAGAACTGGACGACGACTTTGCCTTTATCGCCCGCTGCAACCTCGGTAACGAAGCCATGGCCGAGGCCGATCTGCAACGACTGGAAAGCATTGCCCGGCGCACCTGGAGCCGCACCCTGGACGACCGCCTGGGCGTGTCATGGGAAGAAAACCACCGCCAGCAATGCACACCGGCACCGACCCTGCCGGTCACCGAACAGCTGCTGGCCGACAAGCCCGAGCATCTGATCGAACGCAACCCCGCCGAGCTGATCCCGGCGGACAACCCCTGGGGCTTCAAGCTCGATGTGCCGCCCTACAAGTACAACCGTGGCGAGCTGTACAACCTGAAAATCGGCAAAGGCACGCTGACCCGGGAAGAGCGCTACGTGATCAACCATCACATGGTGCAGACCATCCTGATGCTCAACCACCTGCCCTTCCCCAGCCACTTGAGCAGCATTCCCGAGATCGCCGGCGGCCATCACGAGAAAATGGATGGCAGCGGTTATCCCAAGCAGCTGAAACGGGAGCAGATGAGCCTACCGGCGCGGATGATGGCAATCGCCGATATCTTCGAAGCGCTAACGGCGGCGGATCGCCCCTACAAGAAGGGCAAGACTCTGAGCGAAGCGCTGGGCATCATGGCAACCATGTGCCGCACTGCCCATATCGATCCGGAACTGTTCGAGCTGTTCATCCAGACCGGGATCTACCAGCAGTACGCCGACCGCTTCATGGAACCGCAGCAGATCGACGGGGTAGACCCCGAGGCCGTGCTGGGCAAGGCCGGGCTCAGGGACTGACGAGGCTCAGCAGTCGGTCAGGCGCAGGAAGATCGCCGCCAGGCGCTCGATGCCGGCCTGGTCCTCGAGGGTGAAGCGGGCGATTTTCGGGCTGTCCAGGTCCAGCACGCCGATCAACCGCCCTTCTTTGACCAGGGGCACCACCAGTTCACTATTGGAAGCGCTGTCGCAGGCGATATGCCCGGGGAACGCGTGCACATCCTCGACCCGCTGGGTCTGCAGGCTCGCCGCGGCCGCGCCGCACACACCACGACCGAAGGGAATGCGCACACAGGCGATCTGGCCCTGGAACGGGCCGAGCACCAGTTCCTCGTTGCGATTGAGGTAGAACCCGGCCCAGTTCAAGTCATCCAGCTGGTTGAACAGAAACGCCGAGAATTGCGCGGCGTTGGCAATGAAATCGCGCTCGTCGGCCAGCAACGATTCCAGCTGGGCGCACAGCAAGGCATAGCCGTCCAGGCCTTTGCCGGTGTTCTGCAGATCGATCATGCTTTTTGCTCCAACAACTTCAAACCTACCCAGTAGCGCGCGAACTGATACGCGCAGCGACCATTGCGATTGCCACGGCCGGTGGCCCAGCGCACGGCGAGGATGTCCAGGGCTTCGTCACGCTGCCATTGCAGACCGGCCTTGCCTCCCAACTCACCGATCCAGTGCTCGACCACGTTCAGGTAGTGCTCCTGGGTAAAGGGGTAGAACGACAACCACAGGCCAAAACGGTCCGACAAGGCAATCTTGTCTTCCACCGCTTCGCTCGGGTGCAACTCGCCATCGACGCGCTTCCAGTTCTCGTTGTCGCTTTCCTTCTCCGGAACCAGGTGCCGGCGGTTGGACGTGGCGTACAGCAGCACATTGTCCGGGGCCTGCTCCAGCGAGCCGTCGAGCACGCTCTTGAGTACCCGGTAGTCGCCCTCGCCCGACTCGAACGACAGGTCGTCGCAGAACAGCACGAAACGCTGCGGCAGCTTGATCAGTTGCTCCACCACCCGCGGCAGGTCGGCCAGGTGATCGCGCTCGATCTCGATCAGGCGCAGGCCATGCTGGGCATGCTCGGCCAGCAGCGCGCGAACCAGCGACGATTTACCGGTGCCGCGCGAGCCCCACAGCAAGGCGTGGTTGGCCGGCAGGCCGTCGAGAAACTGCCGGGTATTGCGCCCCAGCTGGTCGCGCTGGTTGTCGACCCCGATCAGGTCGGACAGGCGCATGTCCAGGCTGACCTCCAGCGGCAGCAGGAAACCGCTGCGGCCTTCACGCTGCCAGCGCGCGGCCAGACATTGGGTCCAGTCGATGGCTTGTCGCGGCGCGGGCAACAGCGGCTCGATACGCGCCAGAACCGCATCGGCGCGCTCAAGAAAAGCATTCAATCGAGATTCCACGACTTCTCCTCGGGCAGGTTCCCAGTAATGATGTGGCACGCAGACGCAACGACCTTGCGCATGCCTGGTCTACCGCAGGCGAACGGCGCCGGGCCCTGCCGGCACACACTGACGATCAGCTATGCTTGCCCAGCGAAGGGAAACGGAAATTGGTTCAACACCCCATGGACATCAAGTTCACCAACCGCCTGTCTTACAAGCAAGCCAGGCTCACTGTGCTGGTCGGTTTTGTCCTGGGGACGGCGCTCAGTCTGCTGCAAATCGGCATCGATTATGCCAGTGAAGATGCCTCCATCAACCGGGAAATCAACGCGCTCCTGGAAATCAGCCACAATCCGGCCTCGCGTATCGCCTACAACATCGACGCCGAGCTCGCCCAGGAGCTGACCCTCGGCCTGCTGCGCTCGCCGGCGATCATCCGCGCCCGGCTGATCGACAACAACGACACTTTGCTGGCCAACGTCACCCGGCCGGCCCAGCAAAGCTCCTACCGGATGCTCAGCGACTTCCTGTTCGGCGCCAAGCGCGAGTTCCAGGACCGCCTGTACCTCGATCACCTGCCCTCGGAATCCCTCGGCGTCCTGCACCTGGAAGTCGACACCTACTCGTTCGGCAGCCGCTTCCTGCGCCGTGCGGAAATCACCCTGATCAACGGTTTCGTGCGCAGCCTGATCCTCACCGGGCTGCTGCTGGCGCTGTTCTACGTGATGCTGACCAAACCCCTGGTCGGCGTCATTCGCGAACTCAGCGGGCGCGACCCGCGCAGCCCCGACCAGAGCCGGCTGGACTTCCCGCCCAGCCACGAACAGGACGAGATCGGCGTGCTGGTCAAGGTCGCCAACCAGCAGTTCGACAACATGGCCACCGAGATCCAGCAACGGCGCAATGCCGAAAACCGCCTGACCGACTATCTCGGGCAGCTGGAAAACATCGTCTCGGCGCGCACCACCGAGCTCAAGGCGATCAACGACCGGCTGAGCCAGTCCAACGAAGAACTGGAAGTCGCCCGTAGCACCGCCCTCGACATGGCCCAGGCGCGTGCCGCCTTCCTGGCCAACATGAGCCATGAAATCCGCACGCCGCTCAACGGCCTGCTGGGCATGATCGCCCTGTCGCTGGACAGCCCGCTGAACGCCGAACAACGCCAGCAACTGTCGATCGCCCACGACTCCGGCAAAGTGCTGGTGGAGTTGCTCAACGACATTCTCGACATGTCCAAGTTCGACGCCGGCCAGCTGGAGCTGGAGCGCATCCCCTTCGATCTCGGGGTACTGGTGGAAGACACCGCCAACCTGCTGTCGCAGAACGCCGCGCCGAGCGTCGAGCTGGCCTGCCTGATCGAGCCGGAGTTTCCGGCCCTGGTCCTCGGCGACCCCACGCGCGTGCGGCAGATCGTCAGCAACCTGCTGTCCAATGCCCTCAAGTTCACCCGCTTCGGCCGTGTCGATGTGCGCCTGCGTACGTTCGAGGACGGGGTCAGGATCGAAGTCTGCGACACCGGTATCGGGATCGCTCGCGAGGCCCAGGTGAAGATCTTCCAGCCCTATACCCAGGCCGGTGCCGGGATCACCCGGCAATACGGTGGCACCGGCCTGGGCCTGGCCCTGACCTACAACCTCTGCGAAGCCATGCAGGGGCGCCTGAGCATCAGCTCGGAAGTGGGTTTCGGCAGCCAGTTCTGTGCCGACCTGCCGCTGCCCTGCCACACGCCAGCCAGCCCACCGCCGCCGCTGCACGGCCAGATACTGGCCATTACCTCCGAAGGCAGCGGCCTGGCCGAGTTGTTGAGCGTGCAGTTACCGTTCTGGGGGCTGGAGTATCGGCGCTGCGATCTCGATGAGTCACTGCTCGGGCAGAAGCCGGACCTGCTGATCACCGACTGCCCGGAATGCCTGTTCGGCCTGCGCCCGAGTATCAGCGCGCCGATTCTGCTGGTCACCGCCTACG
The DNA here is from genome assembly GCF_900109505.1 of Pseudomonas sp. NFACC41-3. Taxonomy (NCBI): domain Bacteria; kingdom Pseudomonadati; phylum Pseudomonadota; class Gammaproteobacteria; order Pseudomonadales; family Pseudomonadaceae; genus Pseudomonas; species Pseudomonas sp. NFACC41-3. The sequence continues at coordinate 934,035 of NZ_FOAE01000002.1, read as the reverse complement.
GCAGTTTCCTGCCCAGCGAAGAAGCCAGCGCCCTGGCGCCGTTGCAGCAACAGGCGCGGCCATTGGCGCGCAACGCCCTGTATCAGACCCTGCGCCGGGCCCTGCTGGCCGAAACCGCGGTGATCAACGAAACCCAGCTGGAAACCCTGGCGCCCCTGCGCCGCGCCTTCATCCTGCTGGTGGAGGACAACCCGGTGAACCAACTGGTGGCCAAAGGTATGTTGAGCAAGCTCGGCTGCGAGGTGACGGTCGCCTCCCAGGGTGCCGAGGCCCTGGACGTGCTGGAGCACCAGCATTTCGACCTGGTGCTGATGGACTGCAACATGCCGGTGATGGATGGCTACGAGGCCAGCCGACAGATCCGCCGCAGCGGCCGCTGGCCGGACCTGCCGATCGTCGCCCTGACCGCCAATGCCATGCCCGAGGAGCGCGAACGCTGCCGAGCGGCGGGCATGAGCGACTACCTGTCCAAGCCCTTCCGCCGTGAAGAGCTGATTGCCCTGCTGGACCTCTGGGTGCCGACTACGACAGCGCTTTGACCTGGGCCAGCAGCCGGTCCAGGCCATGGCGCAATTCGCTCAGGCCGTCGAGGTCGACCCCGCTGTCGCACAACAGCGCGGCCTTGAGCGGCGGCACCTGATCGCGCAGCGCCAGGCCGGCCGCGGTCAGGCTCAGGTGCACCTCGCGCTCGTCCCGGGGCGAACGCTGGCGCTGCACCAGTTGCAGCTGTTCAAGGCGCTTGAGCAACGGCGTCAGGGTCCCGGAATCCAGCGCCAGGCGTTCCCCCAGCGCCTTGACCGTCGGCAGCTCGGGGGGCGTGGCCTGCCATTCCCAGAGCACCAGCATCACCAGGTACTGCGGGTAGGTCAGCCCCAACTGGTCGAGCATCGGCTTGTAGCCCCGCACCACGGCCCGCGAGGCGGCGTACAGCTTGAAGCACAGCTGGCTGTCGAGTTTCAGCGAATCGGCGAACAGGTCGGTCATTTGAGCAAGGCTTCGATCTCGCCGGTCAGGTCCTGAGGCTTGGTGGCCGGGGCGAAACGCTTGACCAGCGCTCCGTCCTTGCCGATCAGGAACTTGGTGAAGTTCCACTTGATACCCTGGGAACCCAGTACCCCCGGCGCGCGTTTTTTCAGCTGCACGAACAGCGGATGCGCCTCGGCGCCATTGACGTCGATCTTCTTGAACAGCGGAAAGCTGACGCCGTAGTTCAGCTCGCAGAACTCGGAAATGGCCCCTTCGTTGCCCGGCTCCTGCTTGCCGAACTGGTTGCAGGGAAAGCCCAGCACCACCAGGCCCCGGTCCTTGTAGGTCTGCCACAGTTCTTCCAGGCCCTTGTACTGTGGGGTGAAACCGCACTTGCTCGCAGTGTTGACCACCAGCACGGCCTTGCCGGCAAAGTCGGCCAGGGTCTTTTGCTCGCCCTTGATGGTGGTACACGGAATGTTCAGCAATGTGTCACTCATGGCGCGGACTCCGAAAAATGAAAGGTCCGATAAAAGTAGTACTCAATTAAATTGTGTGCAATTTAATAAATCGAAAAGCGATTCCGAAAAATCGCCTTGGCCGCCCGCTCCGGTCAGCGTGGAACCAGGTCCAGGCACACCGAGTTGATGCAGTAGCGCAGGCCGGTCGGCGGCGGACCGTCCGGGAACACATGCCCCAGGTGCGCATCGCATTTGGCGCAGACCACTTCGGTACGGATCATGCCGTGGCTCAAGTCACGGATCTCGACCATGGCGCTCTCGCCGATCGGCTCGTAGAAGCTCGGCCAGCCGCAACCGGAATCGAATTTGGCCCTGGAGTCGAACAACGGCGCATTGCAACAGATGCAGTGATACACACCGTCGGTCTTGGTGGCGTTGTACTTGCCCGAGAACGGTCGTTCGGTGCCTTTGAGGCGACACACGTTGTACTGCTCCGGATCGAGCATGGCACGCCATTCTTCAAGGGTTTTTTCCAGCTTTTCCATGGTCCTTCCTCTGCAACTGAAAAAGCCCGATCTGTATCTTTTCCACGGATCGGGCGGCACGTATGATTGCGCCTCGTTAGACGCCAGTCTGGCAGCCGTGTTACACGGGTTCAAACGGATTTTGCCGCCGCGAACCCAGGCTTCAGGCCTGTGTGCAAACGCAGGATTCCCAGTACGGTAGCTCACTCACCGTCTGGATCGTTCATTTTCGGGAACACATCGCCATGCAGGTCAGCAAATCGAACAAGCTCGCCAACGTCTGTTATGACATTCGCGGCCCAGTGCTCAAGCACGCCAAACGCCTGGAAGAGGAAGGCCATCGCATCCTCAAGCTGAACATCGGCAACCCGGCGCCTTTTGGTTTCGAAGCGCCGGACGAAATCCTCCAGGACGTGATCCGCAACCTGCCGACCGCACAGGGCTACAGCGACTCCAAGGGCCTGTTCAGCGCGCGCAAGGCCGTCATGCAGTACTACCAGCAAAAGCAGGTGGAAGGCGTCGGCATCGAAGACATCTACCTGGGCAACGGCGTTTCCGAACTGATCGTCATGGCCATGCAGGCCCTGCTCAACAACGGTGACGAAGTGCTGGTCCCGGCCCCGGACTATCCGCTGTGGACCGCGGCCGTGAGCCTGGCCGGCGGCAACCCGGTGCACTACCTGTGCGACGAGCAGGCCAACTGGTGGCCGGACATCGCCGACATCAAGGCCAAGATCACCCCGAACACCAAGGCCCTGGTGATCATCAACCCGAACAACCCGACCGGCGCGGTGTACCCCAAGGCAGTGTTGCTGGACATGCTCGAACTGGCACGCCAGCACAACCTGGTGGTGTTCTCCGACGAGATCTACGACAAGATCCTCTACGATGATGCCGTGCACGTCTGCACCGCCTCCCTGGCGCCTGACCTGCTGTGCCTGACCTTCAACGGCCTGTCCAAGTCCTACCGGGTGGCCGGTTTCCGTTCCGGCTGGGTGGCCATTTCCGGTCCCAAGCACCACGCCCAGAGCTACATCGAAGGCATCGACATGCTGGCCAACATGCGCCTGTGCGCCAACGTGCCGAGCCAGCACGCCATTCAAACGGCGCTGGGCGGCTATCAGAGCATCAACGACCTGGTGCTGCCCCCAGGCCGCTTGCTGGAACAGCGCAACCGCACCTGGGAACTGCTCAACGACATCCCCGGCGTCAGCTGCGTCAAGCCCATGGGCGCGCTGTACGCCTTCCCGAAAATCGACCCGAAAGTCTGCCCGATCCACAACGACGAGAAGTTTGTCCTGGACCTGCTGCTCTCGGAGAAACTGCTGGTGGTTCAGGGCACCGCTTTCAACTGGCCATGGCCGGACCACTTCCGCGTCGTGACCCTGCCGCGGGTCGATGACCTGGAGCAGGCGATCGGCCGTATCGGCAGCTTCCTCAAGTCGTATCGCCAGTAAGCCTTGCGACGCAGTGCGGCCGCCCCGGTCGCACTGCGATTAATTCAGCAACACTTCTGTACTCCCTGCTACGCCTACCCTTCTGTATCTTTGCCTTGCGCCTTGTGCCCAGTGGTTGCATGCCTCTGAAGTGCGGCTCGGCTTCCGGTGGCTGCCCAACTGCGACAGAAAGCTCATGCAAGCGTCTAAAATCAGCCTGCAGGACACAGTTTGAAATAGTCACCCGGTTGAATAGGCCGGTGCCGCACCTTATATACCCCGCAGAACGCTACATCTTTAGCATGAGGAGATTTCTACAACCATGATGCGCATCCTGCTGTTCTTGGCCACTAACCTGGCGGTCGTGCTGATTGCCAGCATCACCCTGAGCCTTTTCGGCTTCAACGGGTTCATGGCGGCCAATGGGGTTGATCTCAACCTCAATCAGCTGCTGGTTTTCTGTGCGGTCTTTGGTTTCGCCGGTTCCCTGTTCTCGCTGTTCATCTCCAAGTGGATGGCGAAAATGAGCACCAGCACCCAGATCATTACCCAGCCTCGTACTCGTCATGAGCAATGGCTGCTGCAAACCGTCGAGCAACTGTCCCGCGAAGCCGGGATCAAGATGCCCGAAGTCGGTATTTTCCCGGCCTACGAGGCCAACGCCTTCGCCACCGGCTGGAACAAGAACGACGCGCTGGTTGCGGTCAGCCAGGGCCTGCTCGAGCGTTTCTCGCCCGATGAAGTGAAAGCCGTGCTGGCCCACGAGATCGGTCACGTGGCCAACGGCGACATGGTCACCCTGGCGCTGATCCAGGGTGTGGTGAACACCTTCGTGATGTTCTTCGCGCGCATCATCGGCAACTTCGTCGACAAGGTGATCTTCAAGAACGAAGAAGGCCAGGGTATCGCCTATTACATCGCGACCATCTTCGCCGAACTGGTCCTGGGCATCCTGGCCAGCGCCATCGTCATGTGGTTCTCGCGCAAGCGCGAATTCCGTGCCGACGAAGCCGGTGCGCAACTGGCCGGTACCGCGGCCATGATCGGCGCCCTGCAACGCCTGCGCTCGGAACAGGGCCTGCCGGTGCACATGCCCGACACCCTGAATGCCTTCGGCATCAACGGTGGCCTCAAACAAGGCCTGGCTCGCATGTTCATGAGCCACCCTCCGCTGGAAGAGCGTATCGACGCCCTGAGCCGTCGTCGCGGCTGATAACGCTGGCAAACACAAAAAAGGGCGACGCAAGTCGCCCTTTTTCATGGCCTGGAAAAAGGCCGAGGCTCAGCGCGCCAGCAAGCGATAGACCCGTTCTTCGAGGCGGGTCACGCCGCCCTGGAGAAACTTCCAGCTCTCGCCAAGAATGTCCCGCACCTCCTCGACCCGCAGCTGCCAGCGCTTACCGAGCAAGGCCTTGACCTCGTCATCGAGCACGGCGAAAGGCGGCCCCGCCATCAGCGTCTGGTCGTAATCCAGAGTGATCAGCAGCCCCTGGCAGCCCTGGGGCAGGATGGACTGCAGATGCGCCGCATACCGCTCACGCATCTGCGGCGGCAAGGCGATCAACGCCGCGCGGTCGTACAAAGCCTGGCAGTCGGCGACATCCGTGGCCTGCAGGGCAAAGAAGTCGCCGCACCAGAGCTGGATCGGGCCGTACTCATAGACCTTGAATCCACCTCGAAGGCTGACCTGCGGCTGCACCTGCTGCTCGCTGAAAAAGTTCTGGATGACCTTCTCCGACAACTCGATACCCAGCACTTGATGACCCTGGCTGGCCAGCCAGCTCAGGTCCAGACTCTTGCCGCACAGCGGCACCAGCACCCGCGAACCCGACGCCAGCTCCAGCTGGGGCCAGTAGCGTTGCAGGTAAGGATTAACCTCGGACAAATGGAAGCCGATCTGATTCTGTTCCCACCGTTTGTGCCAAAACTCCGGCTGCATAAATCACCCTGAAATTCGATCAAAAACCACAAAAACTTATATTAGATTTAGATCAATGTCTGATTGAAGATGGTGCATCTTAACGCTCAGGACCTTATTCATGCTCCCTAGCCTGTTCATCTCCCACGGATCACCGATGCTCGCCCTGGAACCCGGCGCCAGCGGCCCGGCCCTCGCCCGCCTGGCCGCCGAGCTGCCGCGCCCCAAGGCCATAGTGGTGGTGTCGGCCCACTGGGAAAGCCAGGACCTGCGGGTCAGCAGCAACCCGCAACCGCAAACCTGGCATGACTTCGGCGGCTTTCCCGCCGCGCTGTTCGCCGTGCAATACCCCGCCCCCGGCCAGCCTGAGCTGGCGGAACAGGTGGCGCAGCTGCTCAGGGCCGACGGCCTGCCGGCGCAGCTCGACGACCAGCGCCCGTTCGACCATGGGGTCTGGGTGCCGCTGTCGCTGATGTACCCACAGGCGGATATTCCGGTGGTTCAGGTTTCCCTGCCCAGTCGCCTTGGACCAGCCCTGCAGACCCAGGTCGGCCATGCCCTGTCCAGCCTGCGGCAACAAGGGGTGCTATTGATCGGCTCGGGCAGCATTACCCACAACCTGCGCGAACTGGATTGGCACGCCGGCCCGGAAAGCATCGAGCCCTGGGCCAAGGCGTTCCGCGACTGGATGATCGAGAAGCTCGCCGCCAACGACGAAGCCGCGCTGCACGACTACCGTCGCCAGGCACCGAATGCCGTGCGCAGCCACCCCAGCGATGAACACCTGCTGCCGCTGTACTTCGCCAGAAGCGCCGGTGGCGACTTCAGCATCGCCCATCAAGGCTTCACCATGGGCGCGCTGGGCATGGATATCTATCGCTTCGGCTGATGCCACTGCCGGGCCTGGCGCATCACGATGCGACAACTGATCCAACCCCCAGGCAAAAAAAATCCCCGCACCAGGCGGGGATTTTTTCGTTCAACCAATCAGCTCAGCACTGATCAGTCTTCGCGATAGCGACGCAGCTTCAACTGCTTGCCGGCCACGCGAGTGTCCTTCAGCTTGGTCAGCAGACGCTCCAGACCGTCCTCCGGCAGCTCGACCAGGCTGAAGCTGTCACGCACCTGGATGCGACCGATGGCTTCGCGGGCCAGGCCGCCTTCATTGAGGATGGCGCCCAGCAGGTTCTTGGCCGCGATACCGTCACGCGCGCCCAGCGCGGTACGGCAACGGGCACGACCTTCAGCCAGAGGCATCGGCGCGCGACGCTCACGCTCACCGCGATCAGGACGATCGCCGGAGCGCTCAGGACGGTCGCCACGTGGCGCGCTGTTCGGCACCAGTGGGCGTTCCTTCTCGATAGCTGCCAGGTTCAGCGCCTGACCGTTGGTGGCCTTGCGCAGCAGGGCAGCGGCCAGGGCACGCGGGCTGCAACCGATATCGGCGGTCAGGCGATCGAGCAGATCACCGTGGGTCGATTCAGCGTCAGCGACCAGCGGCGACAGGCTGTTGGTCAGCTTCTTGATGCGCGCGTCGAGAACGGCTTGAGCGTCCGGCAGGCGAACCTCGGCAACCTTCTGACCGGTTACACGCTCGATCACTTGCAGCATGCGGCGCTCGCGTGGAGTCACCAGCAGCAGCGCACGACCTTCGCGACCGGCACGGCCGGTACGGCCGATACGGTGCACGTAGGATTCCGGGTCGTACGGCATGTCCACGTTGAATACGTGGGTGATGCGCGGTACGTCCAGGCCACGGGCAGCAACGTCGGTCGCCACAACGATGTCCAGGCGGCCATCCTTGAGGGAGTCGATCACACGCTCACGCTGGTTCTGGGCGATGTCGCCGTTCAGCGCAGCGGCCTTGTAGCCTTTGGCTTCCAGGGCACTGGCCAGGTCCAGGGTCGCTTGCTTGGTGCGCACGAACATGATCAGGGCGTCGAAATCTTCCACTTCCAGCAGGCTGAGAACGGCAGAAGTCTTCTGGTCAGCGTGAACCAACAGGTGAGCCTGTTCGATCGCGGTAACGGTCTGGGTCTTGCTCTGGATCTTGACGTGTTTCGGGTCCTTCAGGTGACGCTCGGCGATCGCGCGGATCGACTGCGGCAGGGTGGCCGAGAACAGTACGGTCTGACGGGTTTCCGGCATGGCCTTGAAGATGACTTCCAGGTCATCCATGAAGCCCAGTTTCAGCATTTCGTCGGCTTCGTCGAGAACCAGGTGGTTCACGGTAGCCAGGACTTTTTCGTCGCGACGCAGGTGGTCGCACAGACGGCCCGGAGTGGCGACAACGATCTGTGCGCCATTACGGATTGCTTTCAGTTGTGGGCCCATCGGCGCGCCGCCGTAGACAGCCACAACAGTTACGCCCGGCATTTGCTTGGCGTAGGTTTCGAAAGCGGTTGCAACTTGCAGCGCCAACTCACGGGTTGGGGCCAGGATCAGAGCTTGCGGCTCGCGCTTGGACGGATCAATGCGGTGCAGGATAGGCAGGGCGAACGCGGCGGTCTTACCGGTACCGGTTTGCGCCTGACCAATCATATCGTGACCGGCGAGGATGATCGGGATCGACTGCTGCTGAATGGCCGAAGGCTCTTCATAGCCGGTAGCGACTACTGCAGCGACAATATTGGGATGAAGTTCAAGAGCGGCGAAGCCGCCGATTTCCTGGGTCATGGGTCTGCCTCTAAGTGCATCCGCAAAGACCCATGCTCCAAAGCTGCGCATGCCGTGTAAGACTCAAGAGTCACCCTGGCAGCTTTGTCGGCGGGGATTTGCGAAAACGATTGAAAGAAATGAACGTCAAGGATAGTCCGCGCAGCGGACAAGCAGCCGAAGCTGACTTCGGGGAATTGCATCACCTAAACGAGGCCCGGTTAAAGGCCGGCGCGCACTATACCGGAATTACTCAAAAAAGGGAGTTTTTTTTATCGGAAAAACCCGCTGAATGCCTAGTTGTCACAGGCTTTGCGGATAATCCGGCAAAGGTCTATTTTGCACAGGCCCACGCCTGTCGGGGGATGACGCTTAAACGGTTCATCTTGCCGGCCGATACCGTCGGTCCGAGACACTCTTTACCGTCCGAGGAAATGCCCCATGAGCCAGCCCAGTTGCAGTCGCGTCAGCCGTGAACAGCGTGGTCATCTCTTCCTCATCGGCCTGGACCGGGTCGCCAAGCGCAATGCCTTCGACCTGCAGCTGCTCGATCAACTCAGCCTGGCCTACGGCGAGTTCGAGGCCAGCAGCGAGGCCCGGGTCGCCGTGGTGTTCGGCCATGGCGAGCACTTCACCGCGGGGCTGGACCTGGCCAACGTCGGGGCGAAGCTCGCCGAAGGCTGGCAGGCGCCGGCCGGCGGTTGCGATCCCTGGGGTGTCTTCGCCGGGCCACGGGTCAGCAAACCGGTGATAGTCGCGGTACAGGGCTACTGCCTGACCATAGGCATCGAGCTGATGCTGGCGGCGGATATCAACCTGTGCGCCAGCAATACCCGCTTCGCCCAGCTGGAAGTGCAACGCGGCATCTTTCCCTTTGGCGGCGCCACCCTGCGCCTGCATCAGATCGCCGGCTGGGGCAATGCCATGCGCTGGTTGCTCACCGGCGACGAATTCGACGCCCATGAAGCCCTGCGCCTGGGGCTGGTGCAGGAGGTGATGGCCAGCGAAGACCTGCTGCCCCGCGCCCTGGCCCTTGCCGAACGGATCGCCTGTCAGGCGCCGCTGGGGGTTCAGGCGACCCTGATGTCGGCCCGACAAGCCCGGCTCGAAGGAGAAAGCGCGGCAGCGCAGGGGCTGCCGCCGCTGGTGAAGGCGCTGTTGAACAGCGAGGACGCCAAGGAGGGTGTGCGAGCGATGGTCGAGAAGCGCCCGGGGGTGTTCAAGGGATGTTGAGCGGTCTGAACCCGTGGTGAATGCGAGGCCCTATCGCAGGCAAGCCTCGCGCCTACAGATACGCTCGACCAGCCGACTCAGGTCGCCGGCCGGATGCACTTGATCAACGGCTGCAACGAATAGCCCAGGCGTGGCGCCAGCGCCTCGGCCCGGGCGCTCAGGCCGTCCATGTCCAGCCCCTGCTCCAGGTCGGACGGCACGATCAGAATCACGTTGCCCTCCTTCACCGGCAGCTCCCAGTAATGCCGGTGGTAAAGCCCGCGCAGCAAGGCTGCACCGAGTGGCTTGCCATCGTCGGTGGCCCACTGGTTGATCACCAGCCAGCCGCCCGGGTTGAGGCGCTTCTGGCAGTTTTCCAGGAAACCCCAGGCCAGGTGCCCGACGCCCGGCCCGACATCGGTGTACAGGTCGACGAAAATCAGGTCCGCCGACTCGGCGCTGTCCAGCAGTTCGAGCGCATCGCCGACCCGGATATACAGACGCGGATCGTCATCCAGCCCCAGGTACTCGATAGCCAGGCGCGGCACGTCGGGGCGCAACTCGATGGCCTCGACATCGTCCAGCGGCAGGAACTTGAGGCAGGCCTGAGTCAGGGTGCCGGCGCCCAGGCCGAGAAACAGCGCGCTCTCGGGCTGCTCATGGCACAGCGCGCCGATCAGCATGGCGCGGGTGTAGTCGTACTCCAGCCAGCTCGGGTCGGCGGTAAACACGCAGCTCTGCTCGATGGCATCGCCAAATTCGAGGAAGCGGTAATCCGCCACTTCCAGTACCCGAATCATGCCGAACTCATCGTGCACTTCGGCGAGCAGGCGCTCGACGCGCTCCTCAGTCATCTCTTCTCCTAGCCGCGACGGGGCTCAACCTCGCCGTCGCGATAAACCGGCCGCTCGGCGCCGAGCGGGAAAGGCGCGATTGTCCGCGAACCGGCGGGAACAGGTCACGCACTAATTGCTGATAACATGCCTGTCCGACCTTAAAAACACCCGAGTCCGTGATGAGCCAACCCTGGAGCCCTGACAGCTGGCGCGCCCTGCCGATCCAGCAACAACCCGTCTACCCCGACGCCGCACACCTGTTGCAGGTCGAGCAGACCCTGGCCAGCTACCCGCCACTGGTGTTTGCCGGCGAAGCCCGGGAGTTGCGCCGCCAGTTTGCCGAAGTGACCCAGGGCCGTGCCTTTCTGCTGCAGGGCGGCGATTGCGCCGAGAGCTTCGCCGAGTTCTCGGCGGCGAAGATCCGCGACACCTTCAAGGTCCTGCTGCAGATGGCGATCGTCATGACTTTCGCCGCCGGTTGCCCGGTGGTTAAGGTCGGGCGCATGGCCGGCCAGTTCGCCAAGCCGCGCTCGGCCAATGACGAAACCATCAATGGCGTGACCCTGCCGGCCTACCGCGGCGATATCGTCAACGGCATCGGTTTCGATGCGAAAAGCCGGGTGCCGGACCCGGACCGCCTGCTGCAGTCCTATCACCAGGCCACCGCCACCCTGAACCTGCTGCGCGCCTTTGCCCAGGGCGGTTTTGCCGACCTGCACCAGGTGCACAAATGGAACCTGGACTTCATCGCCAACTCCGCCCTGGCCGAGAAGTACAGCCAACTGGCCGACCGCATCGACGAAACCCTGGCCTTCATGCGCGCCTGCGGCATGGACAGCTCGCCGCAACTGCGCGAGACCAGCTTCTTCACCGCCCACGAGGCACTGCTGCTGAACTATGAGGAGGCCTTCGTCCGTCGCGACAGCCTGACCAACGACTATTACGACTGCTCGGCGCACATGCTGTGGATCGGCGATCGCACCCGCCAGCTCGACGGCGCCCACGTCGAATTCCTGCGCGGGGTGAATAACCCGATCGGGGTCAAGGTGGGCCCGAGCATGAACACCGAGGAGCTGATCCGCCTGATCGACATCCTCAACCCGGACAACGATCCGGGCCGCCTGAACCTGATCGTGCGCATGGGTGTGAACAAGGTCGGCGACCACCTGCCGCAGCTGATCCGCGCGGTGGAAGGCGAAGGCAAGAAGGTGCTGTGGAGTTCCGACCCGATGCATGGCAACACCATCAAGGCCAGCAGCGGTTACAAGACCCGCGATTTCGCGCAGATCCTCAATGAGGTGAAGCAGTTCTTCCAGGTCCACGAAGCCGAGGGCAGTTATGCCGGCGGTATCCACATCGAGATGACCGGGCAGAACGTCACCGAGTGCATCGGTGGCGCGCGGCCGATTACCGAAGATGCTTTGTCGGATCGCTACCACACCCATTGCGACCCACGGATGAACGCCGATCAGTCGCTGGAGCTGGCGTTCCTGATTGCCGAGACCTTGAAACAGGTCAAGCGTTGAACTCCTAGCATTGATCATCCAGGGGAAACTGGATGATCGATGCTGGTCAAAGAAACACGCGCAAGCGCTGAGCGCTGGCCCTCGGGCAATTGAGCTGGACGTCGGCCAGCCCCAGCCAGTCGGCCATGCTCCGCAAGCTGCTCGCCAGTGCCTGCATCCCCTGCTCGTCCAACCCCTGATCCTCCTCATGCACGGCATGCACCGCCAGGCGCCCCTGCGCCCTTTCTGCCCGCAGGTCGACCCGCGCGGCGATCCGTTCGTGGTGCAGAAACGGCAGCACGTAATAGCCGTACACCCGTTTGTGCTGCGGGGTGTAGATCTCCAGGCGATAGCGGAAATCGAACAGGCGCTCGGTACGACTGCGTTCCCAGATCAGCGAATCGAAGGGAGACAGCAAGGCGCTGGCCGGCACGCTGCGCGGCACCTTGGCCTCTGGCAGGCAATACGCCGCTTGCTTCCAGCCCGCCACCTCGCAGGCCAGCAGTTCGCCGCCTTCCAGCAATTCCGCCAGGCGCGCCCGGCTGTCTGCCGGCTCCAGGCGAAAGTAGTCGCGCAGATCCTTCTCGGTGGCCACGCCCAGGGCGCTAGCGGCATGCAGCAGCAAACCGCGCTGGGCGTCGGCCTCGCTGAGCGGCGAATGCTGCAGGATGCTCGAAGGGATCACCCGCTCCGGCAAGTCGTACAAGCGCTCGAACCCACGCCGGCCAGCGACCGTCACCTCACCGGTGGCGAACAGCCATTCCAGCGCATGCTTCTCCGCACTCCAGTCCCACCAGGGGCCGGCGCGTTCCTCGCGGGTCGACAGGCTGCCCGCCCCGAGGGCGCCCTGCTCCTCGACCGCGGCCAGCACCCGGCGGATAGTCGCCTGCTGCTCCTGGCCAAAACGCGCCAACTGCTGGTAGATCCCCTGCCCCTGGCTGGCCCGCTGCATGCGCCAGCGCATCAGCGGGTACAGCGACAGCGGCAGCAACGAGGCTTCGTGGCCCCAGTATTCGAACAGCGTGCGTTGCCGGCCCTGGCTCCAGGCAGCCTGGTCCAGCAGTTGCGCGGGATAGTCGCCAAGACGGGAAAACAGCGGCAGGTAGTGCGAGCGCACCAGGGCGTTGACCGAATCGATCTGCAGGATGCCCAGGCGCGCGATCAGGCGATTGAGCTGTGCGGGCCTGATCGTCGCAGGCGCTGGCCGCCCGGAAAAACCCTGGGCGGCCAGCGCCAGACGCCGAGCCTGCTTAAGGGAAAAGGACAGTTCTGCGGGCATGGCAATCTCCTTGTCTGCCCGCAAACTACCTCAGTGAGAAGTGGCTTGTGTAGCGCTTTGACATTCACTTGTGCATCGGATCGTCCCAGAACGGCCGCACGGTCTCCCGCTCCACATCCGCGCGACTGAGGCCGATATCCTTCAGCGCCTCATCACTCATGCCCGCCAGCATATTGCGTTCACGATGCAGCTCATGCCAGCGGACAATCCTCTGCAGCAAATGCCGCAAGGAAACACCATGCCATGCCAACCTGTGAGCCAATACAAAACCTTTTTGACCTTTCATCGTCTTGCCCTCCAGTGGGGATGGCTCAAGTCTCCACCCAGGGCTAAGATCAATCCAACGAATGTTTCTTATGCAATACATCTCGGAGTTTGATGAATTGTCCAGCTACCCAAGCATTGATACCGAGGTCCTGCGCACCTTCGTCGCCATCGCCGACCAGGGCGGTTTCACCAAGGCCGGGGAGCAGGTCAATCGCACCCAGTCCGCGGTGAGCATGCAGATGAAGCGGCTCGAGGAAGACGTGCTGCAGCGCCAATTGTTCCAGCGTGAGGGCCGGCAAGTACGCCTGACCGCCGAAGGCCAGGTGCTGCTGGGTTACGCACGGCGCATCCTGAAACTGCACAGCGAGGTGTTCAACACCCTGCGCGAGCCGCACATGGTCGGCACCGTGCGCATCGGTACGCCGGACGATTACGTGATGCGTTTTCTGCCGGGGATCCTGTCGCGCTTTGCCCAGGCCTACCCCTTGATCCAGATCGAGGTGCATTGCGAGTCGTCCAAGCAACTGCTGCTGCGCCAGGATCTGGACCTGTCTATCGTCACCCGCGAGCCGGGCAGCGAAATCGGCCAGTTGCTGCGCAAGGAGCGTTTCGTCTGGGCCGAGGCCCAGGGGTTCTGCCCCCACGAACAGACGCCGCTGCCCCTGGCGATGTTCAACAGCGATTGCTTCTGCAGGCAGTGGGCCTGCAATGCGCTGGACGCCGCCGGTCGCGACTATCGCATCGCCTATAACAGCTCCAGCCTGTCGGCACTGATGGCCGTGGTCAGCGCCGGCCTGGCGATCACCGCGCAGCTGGAAAGCCTGATCACCCCGGACATGCGCATTCTGGGCGCCGCCGAAGATCTGCCCCTGCTGCCCGAGGCCAGCATCATGCTGGTGCGCAACCTCAACACGCCTTCGCCCATCACCGAATGCCTGGCCGAGCACATAGTCGAAGGCTTCAAACTTTAAAGGCGAGCATCACCGCGCAGATCACCAGGAAGCCGCAGAACAGCCCGCGCAGCATTCGCTCGGGCAGCGCGTGGGCGATTTTCACCCCCCAACTGATGCTCAGCAGCCCACCCGCCGCCAGCGGCAGGCCGATCATCCAGTCCACCTCCTGATGCACCCCGTAGGTCACCAGGGTCACCCCGGTGCTGGGCAGGGCCAGGGCCAGCGACAGCCCTTGGGCGACCACCTGTGTGGTGCCGAACACGCTGGTCAGCACCGGGGTGGCAACCACCGCGCCGCCGACGCCGAACAACCCGCCCATGGCCCCGGAAGCCGCACCCAGCACACCGAGCCACGGCCAGGGATAGCGCATCTGCGCCGAAGCCGGGGCATTGGCCAGGAACATGCGCAACAGGTTGTAGGCCGACAAGGCCACCAGGAACGCAACGAAGCCAACCCGCATGACCTGGGCATCGATGCCCACCGCCCAGATCGAACCGAGCCAGGCAAAACAGAAGCCCATCAAGGCCAATGGCAGCGCATGCCGTGCCTCGATCCGGTTGCGCTGGTGATAACGCCACAGCGCGAGCATCACGTTCGGCACCACCATCACCAACGCCGTGCCTTGGGCGATCTGCTGGTCCAGCCCGAACAGCACACCCAGCACCGGAATCGCAATCAGCCCTCCACCGATCCCGAACAAGCCGCCCACCGTGCCCAGCGCCGCGCCCAATACCACATACATCGCTAAATCGATCACCGCCGCTCTCCTCACTCAAGCCTTGCATGCTACGCAGTCGGCTCTGGTGCGGAAACGCACAGCAACGCACAATGGCTTTGCCAAATTCGCACAAGCAAATACCCACCATGAACCCCAACGTCCTCACCGACCAGCTCGGCCTGTTCCTCGATGTGCTGGAAGCCGGGAGTTTTTCCGCCGCCGCGCGCCGGCATCCCTTGACCCCTTCGGCGGTGGCCCGGCGTATCGACAGCCTGGAAAGCGCGGTCGGCAGCAAGCTGTTCATGCGCACCACCCACGCGGTGGTGGCGACAGCGGCTGGCCAGGCCTTTGCCGAACGCGCCCGGCGCATCGTCGCCGAACTGCAACTGGCCCGGGCGGAAGCCGTGTCCTTGAGCCACGCGCCGGAAGGCCTGATCCGCATCGACGCTCCCGCGGCGTTCGGCCGGCGACACCTGGCGCCAGCGATCGCCGATTTCCTGATGCTCTATCCGGGGCTGGATGTGCAGTTGCACCTGATCGACAGCTTCGTCGACATGCAGGGCTCGCACCTGGGCAAGGTCGATCTGGTGCTGCGCGCCGGGCAAAGAGTCGATACCCGCATGGTGGCAACCTCACTGGCGAGCATCGTGCGCATCGCCTGCGCCAGCCCGGCCTACCTCAAGCTGCGCGGCACCCCGGTGCATCCCGCCGAACTGAGCCAGCACGACGGCCTGGACTGGGACGGCCTGGCCCCACTGTTCGCCTGGCGCTTCGAACTGGACGGGCAGTTGCAGACTCATCGCCCACAACGCATCCGCATGAGCGCCAACAATGCCGAGGCCCTGCTATCCGGAGCCCTGGCCGGGCTGGGCATTGCCCACCTGCCAACCTGGCTGGCCAGCGAATACCTGCTGCGTGGGGAACTGTTGCCGCTGTTCTGCGAAACCGGCCTGCCCAAACCGGAAAGCGCCGGTATCTACGCCTTGCGCCTGGAACAGCACACCAACGCTCGCAGCCGCCTGTTGCTGGAATACCTGAAGACTCGCTTCAGTCCGATTCCGCCCTGGGATCTGGCCCTGCAGAGCGCCATGGGCTGAGCGCTCGTGAGAATTATCTGGCGCATTAAAGATTCGCCCGCTAGATTCAGGGCGAGTATCGATCAAGGCCCGACCATGAACACCAAAGGCTCCACCCCGGAAAAATGCGACGATCTGCTGCTGAATAACCAGTTGTGTTTCGCCCTTCACTCGACTTCGTTGCTGATGACCAAAGTCTATAAACCACTGCTGCAGGAGCTGGGCCTGACGTATCCCCAGTACCTGGCAATGATGGTGCTCTGGGAGCAGGACGGCCTGACCGTCGGCGAGATCAGCAGCCGCCTGCTGACCGATCCCGGTTCATTGACGCCCTTGCTCAAGCGCCTGGAAGCCGAGGGATTGCTGAGCCGGACCCGCAGCCGCGAAGACGAACGAGTGGTGATCATCGAGCTGACCGAGCAAGGCCGGGCCCTGTATGACCGGGCGCGAGGCATTCCCCAATGCATCCTCGGCTCCAGCGGCCTGACCCTGGAGCAGCTGCGCAAACTGCAGGCCGACCTGCTGAACCTGCGCGGCCATCTGCAAGACAGCCTTTAACGGCGCGCTCGCGAGCACGCCCTGCCCTTCTGCAGGAGCGCTTGCTCGCGATTCTCTCTGTTTCGATGTCGCTAACAGCGTATCGACGAAAAAAATTTCTCGATAAAAATATTATTTAAATCATTCGCTTAGCCAAAAAATATGGACTGCTGGCAAGCATTTTCGAGTTTTTTTCAAAAATTTATATTGCGCACTAAATATTTGAGCGATACATTTACTTCGCACTTACTTAGCGCGCAAATATTTAGCGCAAAAATTCGAAACCCAAGAGGCTCACACCATGCAAACTCTCTATACCGCAGTCGCAACCGCAACCGGTGGCCGTGATGGTCGCGCCGTCTCCAGCGACAACATCCTCGACGTCAAACTCTCCACCCCCAAAGAACTCGGTGGTGCCGGCGGCCAGGCGACCAACCCTGAGCAACTCTTCGCCGCCGGCTACTCCGCCTGCTTTATCGGCGCCCTGAAATTCGTCGCCAGCCAAAGCAAGCGCAAGATCCCGGACAACGCTTCGATCACTGCGCACGTCGGCATCGGCCAGATTCCTGGCGGCTTCGGCCTGGATATCGACCTGCATATCAGCCTGCCAGGTCTTGAACAGAGCGACGCGCAGTCCCTGGTCGAAGCGGCTCACCAGGTCTGCCCTTACTCCAACGCCACCCGCGGCAACGTCGACGTACGTCTGCACGTGACTGTCTAACCCAGCTGCGCGCCAGCGCCCGCACCGCCCAGGAGACGAACATGAACACTTTCAGCAAGGTCTTGACCGGCAGCCTTCTCGCCCTGTCCATCAACACGGCGTTCGCCGAAGGCGGGGTCGAAGGCGGGGTCGAACACAACACCCAGGCGTTCCTCGACGCCTTGAACGCCGGCAGCGGCAAGCCGATGGAACAGATGACACCCAAAGAGGCCCGGGCCGTGCTGGTCGGTGCCCAGGCCGGGGTCAAGCTGACGCTGCCCAAGGCGGATATCAGCCAGAAGACCATCGACGTCGACGGCCAGGCCATCAGCCTGACCATCGTCAGGCCGGCCGGGGTGAAAGGCACGTTGCCGGTGTTCATGTTCTTCCACGGCGGCGGCTGGGTGCTGGGAGACTTCCCGACCCACGAACGGCTGGTGCGGGACCTGGTGGTGGGCTCCGGGGCGGCGGCGGTGTTCGTCAATTACACGCCGTCTCCAGAAGCGCATTACCCGGTGGCGATCAATCAGGCTTACGCGGCGACCCAATGGGTGGCCGAGCATGGCCGGGAAATCAACGTCGACGGCAAGCGCCTGGCGGTTGCCGGCAACAGCGTCGGCGGCAACATGGCAGCAGTGGTCAGCCTGATGGCCAAGGACAAGGGCACGCCGGCGATCCGGTTCCAGCTGTTGTTGTGGCCGGTAACCGACGCGAATTTCGAAACGGCGTCATACAACCAGTATGCCGAGGGACACTTCCTCAGCAAAAACATGATGAAGTGGTTCTGGGACAACTACACCACCGATGCCCGGCAGCGTAACGAGATCTACGCCTCGCCGCTGCGCGCCACGAGCGCCCAGCTCAAGGGCCTGCCACCCGCGCTGATCCAGACGGCCGGCGCCGACGTACTGCGCGACGAAGGCGAAGCCTATGCCCGCAAGCTGGACGAAGCCGGCGTGACCGTGACCTCGGTGCGCTACAACGGGATGATCCACGACTACGGCCTGCTCAACGTGGTCAGCCAGGTACCCGCGGTGCGTTCGGCTCTGCTGCAGGCCAGCGAAGAGCTCAAGCAACACCTGAAGTAAGTTTGCCATCCGGACCTTCAACCACAAAAAAGCCCGACTCGATGGTCGGGCTTTTTTGTGGCTAAGGATTCAAGCAGAAGCTTAAACCTTGGCGCGGCCTTTGTAGGAACCGCCTTCGCGAGTATCGATCTCGATCATGTCGCCGATTTCGATGAAGTCAGCAACCGACAGCTCGGTACCGTTCTTCAGTTTGGCAGGCTTCATCACCTTGCCGGAAGTGTCACCGCGAGCGGAACCTTCGGTGTAGTCAACCTGGCGCACGATGGTGGTCGGCAGGTCAACGGAAACCAGACGGTCTTCGAAGAACACGGCTTCGCAAACGTCGGTCATGCCTTCTTCGATGAACGGCAGAACGGCTTCGATGTCTTCAGCGTTCAGCTCGTACATGGTGTAGTCGGTGGTGTCCATGAACGTGTAGGTGTCGCCGCTGATGAACGACAGGGTCGCTTCTTTGCGATCCAGGATCACGTCGTCCAGTTTGTCGTCCGCACCGTAAACGGTTTCGGTCTTGTAACCGGTCAGCAGGTTCTTCAGCTTGGTCTTCATGATCGCGCTGTTACGACCGGACTTGGTGAATTCAGCTTTCTGAACCAGCCAAGGATCGTTGTCGATACGGATCACGGTACCGGGTTTGAGTTCTTTACCAGTTTTCATTGCGAATATCCGAATTTGGATGGGATTTACAAAAATCTAGGCCGCGTATCATATCCAATTTAGGTAAAACTGCACCAGCGCCGCAGCAAGATCGGGCTGCGAGCCCTGTTCCAGACACCACTTTTCGGCGTGAGCAGCCACTTCAGGCCAGTGTTCGAGCAGCTTTTTCCAGCCTTGTGCCATCTCGCCTCCGGCATTCCAGGCCCGCCACAGGTCGATCAGCGCCGCCTTGGCCTCTGGTGACAGCCCCCGCGTATAAAGCTCGAGAAAGGCGTCGAGCTTGTCCAGATGGATGTCTTCGTCCTGTTGATAAATGTGCCAGAGCATCGGCCGGCCGGCCCACTGCGCGCGCACGAACGAGTCCTCGCCGCGTACCGCGTTGAAATCGCAGGACCACAGGAGCTGGTCGTATTCCTCCTGTCGGACGAACGGCAGCACCTGCACCGTCAAGGCCCCACGGACCTGCACCGCACCCGCCGCCAGCGCCTCGACACCCAGCCAGTGTTGTACGTCACCGAGGATCCGCCCCTCGGGAACCAGTAGATGGGTAGCCCGCGAGTCGGCAGCCAGCGCGTGCAGCCAACTGGCCAGGCCGGCGTTCTCATAGGCGAACAGCGACATCAATCGCGCGCCAGGTGCAGCAAATACGCCGAGCCCTTCCAGGAAGCGTTGCCGGGCCAGGGGGTCCTGCTGAAATGCCCTGCGCCGCTCCAGCAATCCAGCCTCACGTAGCAGCCCACCGGTGCCGGCTTGGAACCCAGGGAAAAAGAAGTACTTCTGCACGCCCTTGAACTTCACCGAGGGCAGACCGTGGCAGCCGGTCACCCAGGCCTCGGCGCTGAGGTAATCGAGGTTCAGCCACAAAGGGGTATGTTCACGTTCGGCCATCGCCTCCATATAAGCCGCTGGCAACTGGCAGGCAAAGGCCGCGATCACCACATCGGCAGCCGCCACCGGCGACCACTCGGTTGGCCAGTGACGCACATCGACGCCTTCCTGCCATTGCTGAGGCAAGGCGATATCGATGGGCGGACACAAACGCTCGAAGGCCCGCAGGTCATCCACCCACAGCCGCACCGCGCACTGATGCTCGGCCACCAGTTGCCGGGCCAGCCGCCAGGTCACGCCGATATCGCCGTAGTTGTCGACAACGCTGCAGAAAATATCCCAGGAGGCTTTCATTCCGGGCTCCATTTGGCAAAGGCGCCGATTGTCCGTATAAATGGCCACAGACAGAAGAGCCAACGCCGATAATCTTCGTGCGACAATCGCAGCTTGCCGACACCGCCTGCCAGGAGGCTGCCATGCCCTATCGCCCGACATCCCGTCGATCATTACGTATCAGCGTAAACGCACTTCAACTCAGCGGCAGTATTGCCCTGGGATTGTGGCTGGGTTTTCTGGCGATCGCCCTGACCTGCTGGCTGGCCTGGCGTTTTCTGTTCGACCAGCCATTGGCGCCCGTCGCCCAGGCCGTGCAACAGTTGGCAAAACCGCCCAGTGCGGAATCAGCAGCGCCCAACCGCATGTTCGAGCAGTACCAGGAAAACCTGCGTAAAAACGAACAGCAGCAGGCCCTGGATAATGCGCGCAGCAACCTGCGCAACCAGTCCAACCCGAAATGCCAGTTCTGGTTGCAACAGGACCAGACGGCGCCGAGCGAAAAGAGCCGGGCCAACGTCCTGCAATTCTGCAATTGATCATGAACAAGTCTACGGTCCACCAGCTGATTCTCGACAAACTCCGTGGCGATCTGGAGATCGCCCAGCGTGCGGCGCAGACCGCCTATGAGGCGGCGACTCACGAAGAGAACATTGCCGAAAACAAGTACGACACCCTGGGGCTCGAGGCCTCCTATCTCGCCGCCGGCCAGGCCAGGCGCGTCGAGGAAATCCGGCAGGCGTTGGCGCTCTGCCAGAACCTGACCCTGCGCCCGTACGATGAGCAGGTCGGTATCCAGGTTGGCGCGTTGCTGGGCCTCGAAGACGAAAACGGCCACGAACAATGGCTGTTCCTGGCGCCGGATGGGGCAGGACTGAAGGTAGAGGTGGTGGGGCAACCGGTGACCGTCATCACCCCTCGTTCACCGCTGGGCAAAGGCCTGCTGGGCAAGTTCGAGGGGGATGAACTGGAGATCGTCGTCGCGGGCGCTCGGCAACAGTTCGCTGTCACCGAGGTCAAGTAAGCCCGACTTAGTGGACAGGCAGTTCGACGCCGTCGAACAGCTCTTCGAGCTCCTGCTTGTTGTGGCACTGAATGGCCTTGGCCATCACTTCGCGCGTCAGGTGCGGCGCGAACTTCTCGATGAAGTCGCACATGAAGCCACGCAGGAAAGTGCCACGACGGAACCCGATCTTGGTGATGCTCGACTCGAACAGTTCGCTGGCATCCAGTACCACCAGGTCACTGTCGAGCTTGGTATCGACCGCCATCTTGGCAACGATGCCCACACCCAGGCCCAGGCGTACGTAAGTCTTGATCACGTCGGCGTCGGCGGCGGTGAACACCACCTTCGGCGTCAGGCCGCGATGGCTGAAGGCTTCGTCGAGCTTGGAGCGGCCGGTAAAACCGAACACGTAAGTCACGATCGGGTATTCGGCGAGGGTTTCCAGGGTCAGCTTCGGCAGCTTGGTCAGCGGGTGGCCCTGCGGTACCACTACGCAACGGTTCCAGCGGTAGCATGGCATCATCACCAGATCGCCGAACAGCTCCAGCGCTTCGGTGGCGATGGCGAAGTCGACGGTGCCATCGGCAGCCATTTCGGCGATCTGCATCGGCGAGCCCTGATGCATGTGCAACGCCACATCCGGGTACTGCTTGATAAAGCTGCTGATCACCGGCGGCAAGGCATAACGGGCCTGGGTATGGGTGGTGGCGATCGACAGGGTGCCTTTCTTCTCGTTGGAGAATTCCTGGGCGATCTGCTTGATGCTTTCGACCTTGCGCAGGATCTCGCCAGCGGTGGTGATGATGCGTTCGCCAGCCGGGGTGACGCGAGTCAGGTGCTTGCCGCTGCGAGCGAATACCTCGACCCCCAGCTCGTCCTCGAGCAGGCGGATCTGCTTGCTGATACCCGGTTGCGACGTATAAAGGCTTTGGGCTGTAGCAGAGACGTTGAGGTCGTGGTGCGCCACTTCCCAGATGTAGCGCAATTGTTGAAGCTTCATATGAATCCCTCAAAGCAGGTAGACGCCACGGGCATCAGCGACGGTATATAACTATATTAATGGTTCGAAGAATAAATCTAGAACTTTTCTTAAGAAAATTCCAACAACCGCGTCAGATATCTCCGAGACGCCGACGCTGTACCAAGGGCACCAGGTAAACCGGAACCTTGGCCAGTTGCAGTACCCTGGCTGCCGTCCTGCCCAATGGAGTTTCACCGCCCGCCCCATGGCTGTGACTTCCTACGATCAACAAATCCACAGAGAGTTTCGACGCCTGCTCGAGAATGACGTGCGAGGGGTCCCCCTGAAAGACCCTGACCGACTGAATCAGCGCGAGATCCTGCATACCCTCCCCCAACTCTTCGCGAAAGCTGTCGAGCACCCGTTGCTCGATATTCGCCATCACCGTACTCAGCCCCTGACTGTGAAACTCATTCAGGGCCTGTTCGTCGAGATAACTCTGTAACACCGACTCGGCAAACAGTCCCATGGGCTCCACCGCATGAACCACGTGCAATTCGGCATTGAATGTTCGAGCCAGCTCCAGGGCATGTTGCATCACGTAGGGCGCATACAGACCGAGGTCAGTGGCATACAGCATCGAACGAATCATATGACCTCCTCGACTGCCAATATGGCGGAGATTGATTCAGCTTAGCAGTGCCAAGGCGACTACGACGTCCCGCGCAAGCCCGTGAACATTGAGCTAAACCTTGGTTTCGTTGCTGATACCGTGGGGTACGTGACCGGTGGCGACCACTTCGCGAGCCAGTTCGCAATGACCCGCCTGATCGTCGAAGAACACATCGGCGGCGAAGGCTTCGAGAAAGGCGGCCTTCTCCAGACCGCCCAGGAACAACGATTCGTCCAGGCGGATATCCCATTCGCGCAGGGTGCGGATCACTCGCTCATGGGCCGGTGCCGAACGCGCCGTCACCAGGGCGGTGCGGATCGGACAACCATCGTCGGGGAATTCGCGCTGCAACAGATTGAGCGCGGCGAGGAAGCCTTTGAACGGCCCCCCACGCAACGGCTCGCGGGCGGACTCGCGTTCCTTGGCCTGAAAGGCTTCCAGGCCACCGAGCTGATAGACCCGTTCCGACTCATCAGAAAACAGCACGGCGTCACCGTCGAAAGCGATCCGCAGTTCGGCGCTGGCGGCGCGTCGGGCGCCACCGGAAAGAATGGTCGCCGCGGCGAACCCGGCGTCCAGTGCGCTGCGCACATCTTCGGCGTGGGTGGAAAGAAACAGGTCGCAGCCAAAGGCCGCGAGGTAGGGATAAGGGCTGCGCCCACCAACAAACGCGGCCCGGGAAATATCCAGACCGTAATGCTGAATCGAGTTGAAGACCCGCAGGCCCGTGTCGGCACTGTTACGCGAAACCAGCACCACCTCGACCCGCGCCCGGCCGAGGCTGGCATTGAGGCTCAAGAGCTTTTTCACCAGGGGAAAAGCATCGCCCGGTTCGAGGGATTCCTCCTCGTGATCGATCTGATACTTGCGGTAGGCCTCGACCCCCTCGGCCAGATAGACCTTATGGCTCTCGCTGAGATCGAACAGGGCTCGCGATGAAATCGCCACCACCAGTTTACCGCCCAAGCCCTTTGCCATATCCCCTCCCCTCGATGCTGCGATCAACCGTTATGCCGGTCGATAAAACTCAACGCCTGATACAAGGCTTCCATTTTCGGCAGTGCGCATCCCACCGCCTTGGCCGCGGCCAGTGGCGCGGCATAGATGGCCGACAACTCCAGCGCACGCTTGTGCTGGTAGTCGTGGTACATGCTCGGCCAATAGTCCGGCATGCCTTCGGTCACCTTGAACAAGTGCTCAGCATAGCCGTCCGGCATGCTGTGACCACAGGCCAGGGCGCCTTGCACCACTTCACGCATCAAGGCCTGAATCAGCTCTCGGCTGTCGGCATCGGCCATCAGCGGCGTGGTGCTGGCGTTGAGCAATACCGACAAACCGTTATAGGGCACGTTCCACACCAGTTTCTGCCAGCGCGCCTGCTGCAGGTTAGCCATGGCCTGGGAGCCGATACCGGCCTTGCGGAACAGCGCAGCCCCCTCTTCCACTATCGCCTGGCGCTGCGAGTCGTCCTGCGCTGCCGGGCCACTGTGATAACCCAGGTTCACCGCGCCCAGCGCCTGATGCTCGATCACCCCGGGGCCGGCACGGTGCACGCAGATAAAACACAGGCCGCCCAACAGATGCAGCGAGTCGGGAAGCAGGTCGCGCAGGCCGTCCTCCACATCCAGGCCATTCTGCAGCAACAGCACCTTGGCGCCGGGAGCCGCCGCGCGAAGAATCGCCGGAGCCAGCTCGGCGTTGCTGGTGGTTTTGGCTCCCACCAGCAGCCAATCGCAGGGCGGCATGTCTTCGGCACTGGCATAGGCCTGGACCGGGTTCAGGGTCAGCTCACCATGCACCGCGCTATGCAGTTGCAACCCCCGCTCGGTGACCGCGGCGAACTCGCTGCGCAACAGGAAATGCACATCCAGGCCGGCTCGCACCAGCAGCATCCCGTAGAAACCACCGATCGCTCCGGTACCGATAATGCCGATTCGCGGCGTGTGGACTGCTTCCATCAAGGCAACTCCTCTGGAATTCGGTTCAGCGCCTGTGCCAGTCGCTCGCTGAGCTCGCCGGGTGTCAGGCGCGACTGCAAGGCCCCATAAAACTCACCGTCGCGCACCACGAACAGTGCCGGCAAGTGAAACACCTGATAACGCTCGACCGCGCCGCCATTGTTTCCCGCATCGACCCAGCACAACCGCTCGATCGGCAGATCGAAGCCGGGCAACTGCTGCCTGGCCCAGCGACAGCTGGCGCAGCCGGCGCTGGTGAATATCACCAGCGAAACACCGCTCATCGCCAACAACCGCTGATCGATATCGAAATCAGTCAGCTCCAATTCGACCACTATACTGGGGGAAACAATGTCACATAGCCGACACTCGGAGTCTGCGTTCATGGGACGTTTCATTCCTCATCCTGACGATGTTCCGGTTGAGATGACCTTACGCGAGCACGCATGCATTTCGCGTCAACGGTTGCACACTATCAGCCTCGGCGGCATGGCTTGCAATTATCACCGCGCCTGGCGTTGCGGCACCGCACTGGAAATCTGCATCCCCACTCTGGGTGAAAACGCCCGCTACAACGGCTATGTGGCCTGGTGCCTGCGACGCAAGCATGGCTATCTGGTGGGGATCGCCTTCATCGACGAACAGACCCTGTTCCATGCCCGAATGAGTGAGCAGGTGTGCCAGATCGCCCACTATTGCCACCTGCATGAGCCCCAGGCTGAGCAGCGACAGATCGAAACCCTGGCCCAGCAATGGGTCGAACAGCACGCCGCCGAATTCTCCCATGACCGGGTTCACCAGGCTTTTATGCAGCCAGCGCTGGATTAAACCCGCCTCTGCCCATTGTCGAGCCCCGGTGTAACGCGCTAAGGTTCGGCTCCCCGACGCGCTTAAATCCGCTGTGCACCGCCGCGCGGGGATCGCTGGCGGCCGGCACCCGTGACCTGACGAGTAACACGATGGCTGATTTACCGATCAACGACCTTAACGTCGCCTCCAACGAAACCCTGATCACTCCCGACCAGCTCAAGCGTGACATCCCGCTGAGCGACGCCGCCCTGCGCACCGTGACCAAGGGTCGCGAAGTGATCCGCAATATTCTCGACGGCACCGACCACCGCCTGTTCGTCGTCATCGGCCCGTGCTCGATCCACGACATCAAGGCGGCTCACGAGTATGCCGAGCGCCTGAAAGTCCTGGCCGCCGAAGTCTCCGACACCCTTTATCTGGTGATGCGCGTGTACTTCGAGAAACCACGGACTACCGTTGGCTGGAAAGGCTTGATCAACGACCCGTACCTGGACGACTCGTTCAAGATCCAGGACGGCCTGCACATCGGTCGCCAGTTGCTGCTGGACCTGGCCGAGATGGGCTTGCCGACCGCCACCGAAGCGCTGGACCCGATCTCCCCGCAATACCTGCAGGACCTGATCAGTTGGTCGGCGATTGGTGCGCGTACCACCGAATCCCAGACCCACCGCGAGATGGCTTCCGGCCTGTCCTCGGCGGTAGGTTTCAAGAACGGCACCGACGGCGGCCTGACCGTTGCCATCAACGCCCTGCAATCGGTTTCCAGCCCTCACCGCTTCCTCGGCATCAACCAGGAAGGCGGCGTATCCATCGTCACCACCAAGGGTAATGCCTACGGTCACGTGGTTCTGCGCGGCGGCAATGGCAAGCCGAACTATGATTCGGTCAGCGTCGCCCTCTGCGAGCAGGCGCTGAACAAGGCAAAGATCAAGCCGAACATCATGGTCGACTGCAGTCACGCCAACTCCAACAAGGACCCGGCCTTGCAGCCGCTGGTGATGGAGAACGTGGCCAACCAGATTCTCGAAGGCAACCAGTCGATCATCGGCCTGATGGTCGAAAGCCATCTGAACTGGGGCTGCCAGGCAATTCCCAAGGACCTGGCCGAACTGCAATACGGCGTGTCGATCACCGATGCCTGCATCGATTGGGAAAGCACCGAGAAAACCTTGCGCAGCATGCACGCCAAGCTCAAGGACGTCCTGCCAAAACGGGTTCGTACCTGACCCCGTATCGCAGACACAAAAACGCCGGGCCAAGCCCGGCGTTTTTTTTTGGCGTCCCCGCTCAGAGTTTCGCGGCGTGGCGCTGATGGCGCTCCATATAGCGCTCCACATATGAGCACGACGGAATTACCGTGTAACCCATACGGTCAGCATATTCCAACGCCTGCTCGGTCAGTGCCGCGGCAATACCACGACCACGCAGCGCGTTAGGCACGAACGTCCGATAAATATCCAGGGTCTGCTTACCCAGGTCCATATAGGTCAGGTAGGCACGATGACCGTCCACATTGGTCTCGAATTGATGACCAGCCTGGTCATGGTGGATGGACAACGCCTCGCTCATCACTACTCCTCGCGGGTCTTGGATTCTGACCCCTACCTTACCGATGTTTTTCCGGCGAAGGAACAACTACGCCACCCCGTGCCTGTCTGGACACCGAGGAGAGCTTGCCGCTCTCGCATGACCGAGCACGTTTCAAATAGTAGGCACCATTGGCACCAATGCTCAAGGGCGCTTGTGTTCAAGATACTGGCATCAGGCCAGTTTGCTGTCGATACTTCCCCGGACCTGTTCCCAGCTACATGCAAAACGCTCGATCAAACCGCCTGAGGATCAACAACCTGAACATCGCCGGATGTTGAGATTTAAGACGAGCCCACCCATTTAAAGTCACCTCAACATGGACAAAGATGCGTGAGGCGCCCCACAGATTCTGAACAAAAGTGTAGACGAGTCGATATAGATAGACTTGAGCCTACACTCCGCAAGCGCCGTGCAAAGGGACTCTACGGCAGATTCGGTTAACAAGCGCAACCTCCCAACAGGGTGACAAGGTTGCGTATTTTTTATACAGATCGATAAAAAGTTGCTCGAAAAAGATTCAACGCCTAGAATTTTTTTTGCTTCTTGCGCTACGTCAGTTTACTTACTACAAGTAATGGGTAGTATGTACGCCGGCCATTTCATCACTCGGATGAGATAGCTACTTAATAGAAAGTCCTTGAAGGGGAACACGATGAACAACGTTCTGAAATTCTCTGCTCTGGCTCTGGCCGCAGTTCTGGCTACCGGTTGCAGCAGCGTATCCAAAGAAACCGAAGCTCGTCTGACTGCAACTGAAGACGCAGCAGCTCGTGCCCAGGCTCGTGCAGACGAAGCCTACCGTAAAGCTGATGAAGCTCTGGCTGCTGCTCAAAAAGCACAACAGACTGCTGACGAAGCTAACGAGCGCGCTCTGCGTATGCTGGAAAAAGCTAGCCGCAAGTAATAATCCCTCGGGATTGTTATCGAGCCGACCCATTTATTGGGTCGGCTTTTTTATTGCCCGGATCTTCTTGTGGCAATAAAAAACCCGTCGACGCCCGAAAGCATCGACGGGTTGCTGTTCCAGCCGTTACTGCTGCATATCGATAGGCACCGCCGATACCACCGGTGCATTGGTCGGTATGGCGATCTCTACTGGCAAACCATCTTCGGCCGCCACCACGTCGCGCACTACATCCCAATTCATCCGCAGGTTATTGGCCAGGTCTTCACGCTTGAGCAAGGCGTTGATCACCGCGGTGTGCTTGTCCACGACCGACGGATTGCCCTTGTCATCGAGCGGCGTATGAGCTTCCAGATAAACTTTGCCAGCGCTGATACCGAACTTGTACGGATCGTTGAGGATGCGCACCGATGTCCCCACCGGCACCATGCTCGCCATTTCCAGGACGTTGTTGTTGAACATCCGGAAGCAGCCGTGGCTGGTGCGCATGCCGATCCCGAACTTCTTGTTCGAACCGTGGATCAGGTAGCCCGGCGTGCCCAGGGTGAACTTGAATGGTCCCAACGGGTTGTCCGGCCCCGCCGGCACCACGTTTGGCAGCGGGTCACCGTCGGCGGCGTGCTCGGCCTTGATCGAGGCTGGCGGAGTCCAGGTCGGGTTCGGCGTCTTCGCGACAATGCTGGTATGGGCGATCGGCGACCCCCAGCCTTCCCGCCCGATACCCAGGGGGAAGGTGTACACCACGTTCCGCCCTTTCGGGTAGTAGTACAGGCGATATTCAGCCAGGTTGATCACGATGCCTTCACGAGGTCCCGGCGGCAGGATGAAACGCGTCGGCAACACCACTTCGGTGCCCGCACCCGGCAACCAGGGATCCACTCCCGGGTTGGCCGCGACCATCTCGTAATAGCCCAGGTCGTAGGTTGTGCCCAGGTCGGCAAAGGTGTCTTCGTACTTAGCCTTGATCACCTGTACCTGACCGACGATATCTTCGCCCGGTGGAGGTAGAGGCAGTTCCAATGCGGCAACGGGGCCGGCCACACAGAAGGCGGCAAGCGTCAGGCAACGGGTGACGACAGGAAAGCGCGGCAACATCCGGAAAATCCTTCGCATGATCAACGAGTAAAAAAAGTGATTGTACACCCGCCCCCGTGACTGCGGGAGCGACAGCTGCATCAGCAAGGAGGGAGCCGGGCGAGAACTTGCTGCCTTACAGTTCGAAACGCAACTCTGGCCAGATCGGTGGCGTGCCGCGCTTTTGCGATTCGAGGATCGCCCGGCACAACGGACACAGGCGCTGGTCCTGGAAAATGGTCCGGTCGACACTCGACCAGCGCGGTTGCGCGGGCAGCAAGGTGCCGCACAACGTGCGATCGGCAGAGCCGCCCAGCTCCAGCTGACGCGTCACCAGGTGCACCCGGACTTCCTGGCAGGCGAACAGGTCGAGCTGTTCGTCAGGCTCGATCAGTTGGTAGGCAAACAGGGACCAGGCGGGACGCGGCATCGGGGGCTCCAAATCGGGGGCGCCACATTAGCCGAAACACTGCCGGTAGAAAAGCGTCAAAGCAGCGGTTTTAGCGTCGGCCAGACATTTTCCAGCAACTTGCCCTGAGCGGTGACCGCAGGGTGGATGCCATCGGCCTGCATCAGCTCGGGATTGCCGCCGACCCCTTCCAGAAAAAATGGCACCAGCGCTACGTTTTTTTCATTCGCGAGCTTGCTGTACACCTCGGCAAACGCCTGGGTATAACGCACGCCGTAATTGGGTGGCAGCTGCATGCCAAGCAACAGCACCTTGGCACCACTGGCCTTGGAGCTGTCGATCATCGAAGCAAGATTTTGTTGCAATTGCGTGGGCTGTTGCCCACGCAGGCCATCGTTGCCGCCCAACTCGAGAATCACCAGCTCCGGCTTGTGCTCTGCAAGCAGCGCCGGCAGCCGCGCCTGGCCACCTGCGCTGGTGTCTCCACTGATGGAAGCATTGACCACCTTATCGTTGAAACCTTCGCTCTTGAGCCGTTGCTCGAGCAGTGCCACCCACCCCTGCCGGGTATCCAGGCCGAAAGCCGCGCTGATACTATCGCCAACGATCAGGACTGTACCCGCCGCTGCGTTCTGGGCCATGCACATCAAGGCCAGGCCAGCACTCAAAAACCACACACGCATCGGATTCTCCATGGGCGCAAGCATTCTCACTGCGCGGAACCTTAGCAAAGTGGTTCCCAGCGCGGAAGGTGAACTGACCATCCTGCACGAACTCAGCCTGGAACTGAACAAAGGCGACAGCCTGGCCATCGTCGGCAGTTCCGGCTCCGGAAAATCCACCCTGCTCGGCCTGCTGGCCGGGCTCGACCTGCCCAGCAGCGGCGAGGTCACCCTGGCCGGTCGCAGCCTGAGCACCTTGGACGAAGACCAGCGCGCCCGAATCCGCGCCGAGCATGTGGGCTTCGTCTTCCAGTCGTTCCAACTGCTCGACAGCCTCAATGCCCTGGAGAACGTCATGTTGCCCATGGAGCTGGACGGCCGCCGGGATGCCCGCGAGCGTGCGACCGAACTGCTCCAGCGCGTCGGGCTCGGGCAACGCCTGAGTCACTCGCCTCGCCAGCTCTCCGGCGGCGAGCAACAGCGGGTGGCCATCGCCCGCGCCTTCGCCGCCGAACCTGACGTGCTGTTCGCCGACGAGCCGACCGGCAACCTCGACAGCCACACCGGCGAGCGCATCAGCGACCTGCTGTTCGATCTGAACAAGGAAAGCGGCACGACGCTGGTCCTGGTCACTCACGATGAACGCCTGGCCCATCGTTGCCGGCGCCTGATCCGCCTTGAAGCCGGCCTGCTGGTCGCCCCCCTGGAGCCTTGATGGCACGCCTGCCGCTGTTGCGCCTGTTCAGCCTTGCCGTTCGCCAACTTCTGCGCGACGCCCGCGCCGGAGAACTGCGGGTATTGTTCTTCGCCCTGGTGGTGGCCGTAGCCGCCAGCACCGCCATCGGCTATTTCGGTGCGCGCCTCAACGGCGCAATGCTGTTGCGCGCCACGGAGTTTCTCGGCGCGGACCTGCTGCTTGAAAGCAGCTCTCCGGCAAGGCCCGAACAGATACAGAGCGGTCGGGAACTGGGCCTGCAACATGCGCAGGTGGTGGAGTTCTCCAGTGTGATCGCCACCGATAATGGCATCCAGCTTTCCAGTATCAAGGCCGCGGACGATGCCTACCCGCTGCGTGGCGAACTGAAAAGCGCCCCGGCCCCTTACGCGACGGAAGAAACCGGCGGTGGTCCGCAATCGGGTGAAGCCTGGGTCGAAGCCCGACTGTTGACCGCGCTGGACCTGAAAATCGGCGACAGCATCGACGTCGGGATGAAAACCCTACGCCTGAGCCGGGTACTGACTTACGAACCGGACCGCGCCGGCAACTTCTATAGCCTGACCCCCAGAGTGCTGATCAACCTGAGCGACCTGAACGCCACCGGCGTGGTGCAACCGGGCAGCCGGGTCAGTTACAAGGAACTCTGGCGCGGTCCCGGGAGCGCCCTGGAAACCTATCGCCAATTGATCAAGCCAGGCCTGGCGGCCAATCAGCGCCTGCAGGATGCCCGAGATGGCAACCGCCAGATCGGCGGAGCCCTGGGCAAGGCCGAACGCTACTTGAACATGGCCAGCCTGGTGGCGGTGCTGCTGGCAGGCGTGGCGGTTGCCCTGTCCGCTGCGCGCTTCGCTTCCCGCCGTTTCGACGCCAGCGCGCTGCTGCGCTGCCTGGGCCTGTCTCGCCGGGAAACCATGCTGCTGTTCACCCTGCAACTGGCCCTGCTCGGCATCCTGGCCAGCATCGTCGGCGCGCTGCTCGGCTGGCTCGCCCAGCTTGGGCTGTTTTACCTGCTGCATGACCTGCTACCAACCGATGTGCCTCCTGGCGGGCTGCTTCCCGCTGTCGCCGGTATCGGCACCGGCCTGGTGGCACTTGGCGGTTTCGCCTTGCCGCCACTGGCGGCGCTGGGGCGTGTCCCACCCTTGCGGGTGTTGCGCCGTGACCTGCTGCCGATCCCCCCAAGCACCTGGATGGTGTATGGCGCCGCCTTGCTGGCCCTGGGCCTGATCATGTGGCGCCTGAGCCTGGATCTGCTGCTGACCTTCGCCTTGCTCGGCGGTGGCGTCATTGCCGCCCTGGTTCTGGGCGGATTACTGCTGCTGGCCCTGCAGAGTCTGCGTCGCTTGCTGGCCAAGGCGTCGCTGCCATGGCGCCTGGGGCTGGGCCAGCTGCTGCGGCATCCTTTGGCTGCTGCCGGGCAATCCCTGGCCTTCGGCTTGATTCTGCTGTCGATGGCCTTGATTGCGCTGTTACGTGGAGAGTTGCTCGACACCTGGCAAAACCAGTTGCCAAAGAACGCACCGAACTATTTCGCGCTGAATATCCTGCCCGCGGACAAACAAGCTTTCATCGACAAGCTGGTGGCGCTTTCCGCCCCTTCCGCGCCGCTGTATCCGGTAGTGCCAGGGCGGCTGATCAGCATCAACGGCGAACCGGTCCGGGAAATCGTCAGCAAGGACTCCAGTGGCGATCGCGCCGTGCAGCGCGATTTGAGCCTGACCTGGGCCGCGGATCTGCCAGCGGGCAATAAGATCACCAGCGGTTCGTGGTGGGCACAACAGCCCGAAGGGGATTTGCCTGGCGTCTCGGTCGAGGCCCAGGTGGCCGAAAGCCTGAAACTCAAACTCGGCGACCAGATGACATTCAGCGTCGCAGGGGTCAATCGCGAGGCCAGGGTGACCAGCCTGCGGGAAATCAACTGGGATAACTTCCAGCCCAACTTCTTCATGATCTTTCAGCCGGGCACGCTGCAGGATCTGCCCGCCACTTACCTGACCAGCTTCTATCTGGCTGCGGGTCATGACCAGCAGGTGGTCGAGTTGTCCAGGGTGTTTCCGGCAGTGACCATCCTGCAAGTGGAGGCTCTGCTCGAACAACTGCGCAGTATCCTGGCCCAGGTCACCCTGGCCGTGGAATACGTGCTGCTGTTTGTACTCGCCGCCGGCATGGCCGTGCTGTTTTCCGGACTGCAGGCCACCCTGGACGAGCGTATTCGTCAGGGCGCCCTGCTACGGGCGCTGGGGGCGGAACGACAATTACTGGTCAGGGCCCGGCGTATCGAGTTCGGGCTGCAGGGAGCCGTCAGCGGGCTACTGGCCGCATTGGGATCGGAACTGGTGAGCCTGGTGCTGTATCGGTTTGCCTTCGACCTGCCCTGGCATCCACATCCTTGGCTGTTGCTCCTGCCTGTTATCGGTGCCCTGCTGATCGGCGGTGCCGGTGTCTACGGGACACGCCGGGCATTGAATGCCAGCCCACTGACAGTACTGCGCGAGGGGTAAGCCCCTCGCAGGCAGTTCATTTCACGTATTCGATCTGATTGATCCACCAGCACATTTCTCCACCGGGCGTCTGCACTATCGCCTCGTCGCCGACTTCTTTCTTCAAGAGCGCCCGGGCCATGGGCGAATCGATAGAGATGTAATCCTTCTGCCCGTATATCTCGTCATAGCCAACGATACGGAAACGCTTGGTTTCACCCTCTTCATTCTCGATATCGACCCAGGCGCCGAAGAAAACCCGACCCTCCTGCTCCGGCGAATAAGACACGACCTTCATGTCTTCGAGTCGCTTGCGCAAGTAGCGAACCCGGCGATCAATTTCCCTCAGGAGTTTCTTGTTGTATTGATAATCGGCGTTTTCACTTCTATCCCCCAGGGAGGCCGCCCAAGTGACTTTCTGCGTCACATCCGGACGCTTCTCCCGCCACAGGTAATCCAGCTCGTTTTTCAGAGCCTCGAAACCTTCCTGCGTAATGAGCTTGGTACTCAATTGGTTAAATCCCCCATGCAGAGCCTTATGAGCCAGTTCAGCATTATGGTTGAATCGAGACCTTGAGAACCAATGCTAAGCGAGATAGATCCACCTGCAGCACACCTCCTCACGGGGATGCCCTATCCAGAGTGAACAGGCCGATAACACTACCGCTTGGGTTTTGTACGAAAAAGCGGTCGTGATAGGTCAATGGGGCATCAAACCCACGTGCGAATCCACATCAGAATGCACATATCTAAAACCGGATACACCCCATCAGTTCTCTCCAGCTTGAGCCGTCTGACTGCATTCTCCGTCTTTTCACACAGGCCAAATACGGCTTTATTGAAATACCCAATACACTGAAAAAGAGAACTGTAATTCTAGCAGGAGCGCTTTACTCATCATCGCTGAGCAATGTACTGGATATGCTATGCAGGCTGTTATTGAAGGTCACCGTCTCATTGAAGCCTTTTACAATATTGCTGAGCTTCTTACGGGTGCTGGACAACTGCGCTAACCTTTCCACTAGCTCTGTATTTTTTTGCTGGATTCCGGCGTCTCTCTTTTCCAGTTCGACTGCGCGGATACTTTGCTTAGCGGAAATTTCATCAAGGCGTTGCTGCTCAAGCTGCATTAGTTCAGAGCGCCGGGCAACACTTCGCTCTCTGGACTCTACACTTTCAGCCAGCTGTTGAAGCGCAGCACTGCGTTCCGCAATCACTCGGGAATTATGCTCAGCGGACTTATCGATCGTGATTTTCTCTTGCTGAAGCTGACTTTGTACCTGGCGCAGGTGTTCTTCTTTTTCATGAAGTTTACGCTCTCGCTCTTGCAACTGTTCCTTCAAAAGCTCCAAAGCTTCCTGTTGCTTCACTGCAACCAACTTTTGCTGTGTCAACTCCTGCGCCATAAGTGCAAGATTAGACAAAGTGCTTTCCACATCAAGAAGTAGGTGATCGGTATCCGCCCCCTGAAGTGCAGCTTCAGCCTCAGGAAGCGTCGCCATCAGAAACTGCGTTTCATCCAATGAGTTCTCTAAGGGAATTGGGCAATCAGCCACCTCATCCGGTGTTACATCCCCAGCAACTTGAGCGGATTGATCGATATCTGCGGTAGCCTGAACCTGCCTATCCATCAAAGTTGGAACACTGTCAAATATCGACAGGTCGTACTCTTCACTCTGGATCAACTTCACCGTTTCCTCCGAAGACAAATCGCGAACTACTTCCGCCAAGCCAGCCAATGTGTTCTGTATACCTTGGGACAGGCGCCCAATGTCGGTCTCCGAGTTGGCAGACGGGTCAGCGATAACCTCAGGTGTCAAATGGCCAGACAAGGGAGCATCAATTTCAGATGAGTCGACATGTTTTTCGGCATTCGTAGTCGGCATTTCAGTCATATCGTATTGAAAACTCTCGGTAAATAATGAAGCATCAGTAAGAACCTTCTCTATATCCGTCTCAACTTTTCCTGGCTTTTGAGAGAGCTCCTCTGGATCTCCAATCGGAGCAAATCCGGATGGAGCACCATCGAATACATCGCCTTCAAGATCCTCAACGGCTCCCGGCGAGCGATGCTCATTCGAATCAGAAACCTCATCCATGTGCTCCGCGACAGCCTGTGCCGCAGGAGTATCTTGAGAAACCATGGAAATAGAGACATCGAACTCAGGGACTCCGAGTTCAGCGCTGTCAATTGCAGGCAGGCAGGCAACCGAGGCCTCTGACGAGATGAGCTTCATCACCAGATTTTTCTTGATGGTGAGTGAACGATGATCCGATAGATTCCCTGTCGGTATCACACAATTCTTAAGGTCAATCAGATGGTAAGGAATATCAGCACTACCACCAGCACCTTGCTGTCGCCCCTCAGGCAGGCTCGCATGGGTGACTATTTCCTTGAAGACTTGAATAACCTGACGCCAATCTTCTTCGGCCTCGATCGAGCTCAGTGAATAACTCTGCCCTGCCTTATTTAGCATCGCCAAATAAACTCGCGATTCTCCGACCTCAGCCCCCTCATTTAAGCTATAGGCAAGAAAATTGCGGCTCAGCATAGGAATTGCAAAACTACAGAGCACCGCACCGTTCAGAACTTCCTGCTCTGCGTTTTTGATGGAAATAGTTCGTAGCAGCATCGCCGGTTTAGACTCCATTATGCATCTAAAAATATGTAGCACGGAGTAAAAAGTACCTCCTAACAACACATGCCAGCAACTGGATAACTCCTATTTTCTAGGTGGAATTATCCGACAACTCACTACCAGAAAATCAATTCTTTCGATTTATCCTACTATCACCGATAGCATTGACAGCTGTGACCTCACTTAAGAGGAATATTCAAGCCCCTCTGCGGGCTGAGCTTGAACAACCACCAGTCATAATTCGACCATAGCATGATTAATCCTCCTGCCAGCAGTAGCAGTACTACTCCAGCCCCTCCTGTCAATATTAGTCGTTGCTGCCAGCCAAAAAAACACAGCGCGACACCAGCCACCCCCATTAACATAGACAGAGAAGGAGCGAACCAGTAGATAACACGATCAAGACGTAGAAGCATGTTGAATAACCAAGAGCCTTTCAGGTGAGAGGTCGGTCTAAAGATAATAATACGCATAGAGAACGGGTGGCTTGGCCAGATCAAAAGGGGGCTAAACCATAACTTAGCCACACAATGACAACTATCAGATTCGTCTGATTTAGTTTTCAGAGTGCTCGGATAAAATACGAAAAGCACCCTCCCCCTAAATATCGAGATGCCTTGCATGGGAAGTATCATCATCGTCGACGACCATCCGTTGATTCGACTCGCAATAAGAACCGTTCTGGAGCCTCATGAACACAACATCGTCGCCGAAGCCGATAATGGCGCGGACGCTGTCCAGTTGGTACGCAAGCATCTTCCGGACCTGCTCATCCTGGACTTGAACATACCCAACCTGGATGGGTTCTCCGTTATCTCCCATATCAAGTCCGCTGGACTGCCGATAAAGACACTGGTGCTGACGTCCAGCAACTCCAAGAACTTCGCCTTGCGCTGTTTGCAGGCCGGTGCGGCTGGTTTTCTGTGCAAGAACGATAATCTGAACGAACTGGCTAATGCGGTAAAAGCCATACTCTCGGGGTATAGCTACTTCCCCGAGGATACAATCAGCACCTTGCAACAGAATACAAACGCCGCCTGCCAGGAAAGTGTCTTGATTGCCCAACTGACCGACCGGGAAATCACCGTCCTGAAACTGCTGGCAAGCGGTCTGAATAATCAGAAAATCGCGGATGCGTTGCTGATCAGCCACAAGACGGTGAGCACCTATAAGGTCAGGCTGCTAAAGCGGTTCAACGTTTCCAATCTGGTAGCGCTGGCGGAGCTGGCCAAACGCAACTCCGTAGTTTGAACCCCTGATATCGATGCAGCCTGTAGCAGGAATTCAGAAACATCGGTCCCCCACCTCGACTGCCGGGTTGATCACCTACGGTACTTACCTACGGGTGATCAGCCCCTGTCGAGCCACACGGGTCAGATGCCGGATGACTTCCGCAGCATTTTCCGAGCTGGGCGCCTGTATCACCGCAAGATCAAAACTGTCGTTGGCAAAACGTGCCAAGGACTCGCCGTCTTCGATGAACTGGATGAGAAAGGCCGAAGGGCCTGTGCTACGACGTGGCCAGCCATCGAGATAACGCAGCAATGTCGGCTGGTGTGTGCCGCCAAGAAGAATTTTTGGATTGCGCTGAACAAGATTTGCCGTGATTGGCGCAAGACGTACAGGAGGGTGGAGTGCATTCATCGTGTCGTGTCTCTGCCTCAATTTTCTGCCGGGCAGGTGAGAGGCAACACCGAACCAGCGCTTTAGCGGTATTTCGAAGCCGGTAGAGCTTCTGTCGGTGATATTCCGAATCACCTGGCGCCCCGCAAGTAGCTGTTTAAATCGGCGCATGGGCAACAATCCTAGAGAAGCCGACGGGGTAGTGTCAAGAATCCCCAATAACGAAATCAGCAACGAAAAAGGCCCGCTACAAGCGGGCCTTGGGTGTTTCCCGGAAGTTACTTGGCAATCGCCGCATCGAGTGACAATTTGCCTGCGCCTTCGATCAGAACCGCAATGGTGCCACCGAGCAGAGCCAGGGCGAACTCATAACCATTGTTCGCCATGAACAGGCCATTGCTGATGTGCACGGAGAAAATCGCCACCAGCAAGGTGAAGCTCAACCCCAACGCGGCAGGACGTGCCAACAGACCGATAATCAGCGCCAGACCGCCGAAGAACTCGGTACCGCCCGCTAACAGCGCCATCAGGTGTCCTGGTGCCAGGCCGATGCTCTCCATCCACTGTGCCGTACCTGCCAATCCATAACCGCCAAACAGGCCGAAAAGCTTTTGCGCGCCGTGAGCGGCGAAAATGATGCCGACAAAAACTCGCAGGACGGTCAGGCCGTAGCCTGCACGGGTGTTCAGTACGGTTTTGATCAGTGTGCTCATGCTGTGTAGTCCTTTGTAGTGTTGGGTAATGGGTCGC
The DNA here is from genome assembly GCF_900109505.1 of Pseudomonas sp. NFACC41-3. Taxonomy (NCBI): domain Bacteria; kingdom Pseudomonadati; phylum Pseudomonadota; class Gammaproteobacteria; order Pseudomonadales; family Pseudomonadaceae; genus Pseudomonas; species Pseudomonas sp. NFACC41-3. The sequence goes on along the minus strand of NZ_FOAE01000002.1, from coordinate 895,832 downwards.
TATATTAATCACAAAATCTCATGTTAAAAGTGCAAAAATAGCAAGATAACAATCAACTTTATCGATTACTTCCTTGAGACGACCTTACGCGCTTGCGGCTCCAACGATTCGCGTTCCCGGTCAAAGGCCAAATAGTATTTGTTGACGCTATTAACATAGCTGACGGCGCCCATTCCGACCTGTTCCATGGCAATGCGCTCGACCTGGAAAAACCACTGATTGGGGTTCAATCCGCGTCGCCGGGCTTCGGTCCGCATACCCTGCACTCGCTCCGGCCCCATGTTGTAGGCCGCCAGGACAAATGCCATACGCTCGCGCTCGTTGAGCTTGGGACTGGAAAAGAACTTGCGCCGGATCAACGCCAGGTACTTGGCTCCCGCCAGCACGTTGTTATCGAGGGTCTGGATGTTATTGACCCCTACCCGCTGGGCGGCTGACGGGGTGATCTGCATCAGGCCGGTCGGGCCGCTGCCGCTTCTGGCAGAGGGCTGCAACGACGACTCCTTGAAAGCCAGCGCCGCCAGGTTCAACCAGTCCATGTTCTGGGCATCGGCATGCTTCTGTAATACCGGGCGCAACTTTTCCAGGCGCTGGCGATCGGCCCGGGTCAAAGGGTTATGCACCTGATACAGGCGTCGATAGATGCGCAAGAACGCAACATCCTGATCCGCCGGAGCCTTATAGACCTTCAGGAAACGATCGATGCTCGCCCGCAGCATCGAGGCGTCCCGCCGCACGAACCAGTGCTCCTCGCCAGGCTCGCTGATGACCAGTTGCCGATCAAAACGCAGCTTCGGCAGGACTTTGCCCCAGCGCTCGGCAATGGGCTTCTCGACGATGGTCAGGTGAAAGATCCCGCCCTGGACCATTTCCAGGACATCTTCGACGGCCAGGCTCGGATCGACCCACTCGACCTTGACCGGCGCCAGCTTATGCAGCGCCAGCCTCTGATTGATCTGGCTCACCGCATCCCCGGCAGCACTGCCTGTGGTCAGCGCCAGGGTCTTGCCGGAGAGCTGTTCAGGCCGGGTGTAGCGCCGCTCGCCCTTGATTCCCACCAGCAGCAACGGCACGTTGCTGGCGACCGGTTCACTGGGGCTTACCGCTTGTCCCGGTAGCGCCTCCAACAACTCTCCCGGAGCGACCAGATCCCCCTCGCCACGCTGCAGCGCACCGAGCAATTGATCCTTGGCTTTGGGAATGATCTTGAGACTGATTTCCTGACCGTCGCGAGCGTGACCATTGAGGTACTGCTCAAAGGCGCGCAGACGGTGGTATTCGACACCGATGGCCTGGCCCTGGACTTCACCGGAACTATTGCGACTCTGGTTGACCAGCACACGCAAGACCCGGCTGCTGCGAATGTCCGCCAGGTCGCGGACCTTGCCCGCTACGGCCGCCTCCGGAGGGCCAGCCAAGCGTGCTACCGCCGGCAGGGGCAGCAGCAACGACAAGCACAACGCTAGCAAAACCGAGGGTCGCGTCATCCGCTCTCCGGGAAGAATACTGTCCGAGTTTTCGAGCAATGGCGAAAACGCGGGCGACAGAAACAGAGCGCCTAGAGCGCTGACAAGATGCGAAAGACTGGCACAACCACGGCTGGCAAACCAACCGCTGCCTTTCTTCCGGCATCAAGAGACAGCTTCAACTCGTTGTAGTTCTTGGCTTTTCTTATAAATCTACAGCTCTGATATGCTTTCCGGCCGCAGGCGGAGATAGCACCATGCAACTCATCGATATCGGCGTCAACCTGACCAATCCGAGTTTCGCCGAAAAACATCACGCAGTACTGGACCGTGCCTATGCCGCCGGCGTCTGCCAGCTGGTGCTCACTGGCACCAGTGTCGAGGGCAGCGAACAGGCGCTCGAGCTGTCGCGGCAACTGGACGAAAGTGGCCGCCAACTGTTCTCTACCGCAGGGGTTCATCCGCATTGCGCCAGCGACTGGAATGCCGACAGCGCACAGCGCTTGCGCAGCCTGCTCAAGGAAAGCAGCGTCAAGGCCGTGGGCGAATGCGGCCTGGACTTCAATCGGGACTTCTCCCCCCGAGGGCAACAGGAAAAAGTGCTGGAGGAACACCTGGCCCTGGCCGTTGAACTGCAACTGCCGGTCTTCCTCCACGAACGCGACGCCAGCCAGCGCCTGCTGGAAATAGTCCGCGACTTTCGTGACCGCTTGCCGGCCGCGGTGGTGCATTGCTTCACCGGCGAACAGCGCGCGCTGTTCAACTATCTGGACCTTGACCTGCACATTGGCATCACCGGGTGGATCTGCGACGAGCGTCGTGGCACTCACTTGCACCCGCTGGTACGAGAGATTCCCCGCGGTCGCCTGATGCTCGAAAGCGACGCCCCCTATCTGTTGCCACGCAGCCTGCGCCCCAAGCCGAAGAACGGTCGCAACGAACCGGCCTACCTGACTGAAGTGTTGCGCGAGGTGGCCCTGCACCGCGGCGAGAGCCAGGAAGAGCTGGCGGCCCACAGTACCGCCAGCGCCCGTGCCTTCTTCGCCTTGCCCGAGATTGCTTGACGCATATCAAGATTCGACTCTCTGCATAGCGGCACAATAATGGCACCTTGCCAATACTGTTCCGCTTAATCAGAGAAGACCTTCCATGGGTGCCTGGCTCAGCAATATCTCATTGAAATACAAGTTCTGGGCGGTCAATGCGGTCGCCTTCGTGACCACCCTGCTACTGGTCCTGTACGCCGTCCAGCTGGAGCAGCAAGCGCGTAGCCAGGCCTCACAACACAACGCCAGGGCCCAGGCGAGCCTGCTCGGCGCATGGCCCTCCGGGAAAGCGCTGCCCAATGCCGAGAATCTGCTGAGCTTCGCGGCCGGCCAGATCCCCAGCCTCGACCAACGCCCCCTGCCGCAGTTGAGCAACGCCAATGGATGGGTGGCCTTCGACGAAATGCCGCTGTTCGGTGAAAACCCTCTGATCGGCGCGCTGGTGCTGCCCCGGGCCGATGGCCAACGGGTTGCAGTGCTTGCCCATGGGCCAAGCCTGCATCAGGTGTTCAGCGAACGCTTCAGCCAGTACGCGGTGGCCGTGTTCATTCTGATGCTGGCGATGCTCGGTGCTTCGCAACTGTTGATCCGTTTCCTGCTCAGCCAGCTGAACACCCTCAAGGATGTGATGCTGCATGTGGAGAAAACCGGCGACCTGTCAGCCCGCGTGCCCCTGTCGTGCACCGACGAGGTCGGCCAGATGGCCAGCGCCTTCAATGCGATGCAGGCGGGTTACCAGCGGGTGGTCAACACCGTCGCCAACACCGCCCGGCAACTGGATATCGGCGCCGCGCGCCTGGCATCGAGCATGAACGATGTGCGTCACGGCATGCTGGGCCAGCAAAGCGAAACCGATCAGGCCGCGACAGCGATCAACGAAATGTCCGCCACCGTCTATCACATCGCCCAGCACGCCGGCGCCACCCGGGATCGCTCCCAGGCCGCCGATGTCCTCGCCGGCAGCGGCCAGGAAGTGGTCAGCCGCGTGCAGAAGTCCATTTCCGGGCTCTCCAGCGGCGTGCAACAGACCGCCGAAATGATCCAGCGCCTGGCCGAGGACAGTCAGAAGATCAATGGCGTGGTCAACGTGATCCACAGCATTGCCGAACAAACCAACCTGCTGGCGCTCAATGCCGCGATCGAAGCGGCGCGCGCCGGTGAAATGGGCCGGGGGTTCGCGGTGGTCGCCGATGAAGTACGCAACCTCGCCAAGCGGGTGCAGACCTCCACCGACGAAATCACCCGGATGGTCTCCGACCTGCAGGCCGGTACCCGCGACGCAGTGGACTTCATGCAGGAAAGCTCGTTCAAGGCGGACGATTGCGTACAGCAGGCCCAGGAAGCCGGAGCGGCGCTGGCGGAAATCACCGCGGCCGTGGCGCAGATGCGTGAGAGCAATACCCAGATTGCGGTGGCAGCCGAGCAGCAAAGCCAGGTGGCGGAAGAAATGAATCGCGCCGTGGTGAGTATTCGCGACGTCACCGAAAACACCGTGCAACAGACCGTCGACTCGGCGACCACCAGCAACGAACTGGCGACCCTGGCCGGAGAGTTGAGCAAGGCCATCGGTCAGTTGAAGCTTTAAAACCACGAGTTTCGTTGCAGCAGGATCAGCCTCCCTGCCGTGGCGAAACCCTTGCCAAGCTATCGCCCCCATAGCCAGCCTTGATTCGCCGAAGCCCCACGCGAGACCTATCCTTGATACATAGCTTTCTACGAATCAAGGATCACTGTCATGGGTAAACGTCACCCCAATCTCCCCGCCTGGCAATGGCGCTCCTACCCGCATAACCACCGCAACCCGACCAACCTGGTGTTGCACCTGATTGCAGTGCCGCTGTTCATCGTCGGCTTTCTGTTGCTGGTTTCAGGAGTATTCGGCTTGAGCTTCACCAACGTCGCCATCGGCGTGGTCGGCCTGCTCGCCGCTTTGGGCCTGCAGCGTCACGGCCATAGCCTGGAGGCCCAAGCCGCCGAGCCGTTCAGTGACCGTAAAGATGCGGTCCAGCGCCTGCTGGTAGAACAATTCGTGACCTTTCCACGCTTCGTCCTCAGCGGCGCCTGGTGGCGTGCATGGCGCAAGCGCCACCGGCATTGAGAGGGATTCAACCGAAGATGGTGACCGTCTGCCGGCTGAGCGCGATCAACCGGCCTTCGGTACTCCAGAGTGCCGCGGCCGCATGCCCGTAACCGTCACGGGCATGTTCGATATTCACCCGGTACTTGCACCAGTCCAGTGTGCTCAACGCCAGCAGTGGCTGCACGAATTCAATGGTCCAGGTCAGGGTACTGCCGGGGGCCGGGCTGGTCAGGTGTGGTAACAAGGCCGGCGGCCAGGCGTCCACCAATGCGAGGATATGCGCCTCGGTCATGGGCTCTTCCTTCACGTCGCCCCGTAGGCGCACCCAACCGCCCATGTCCCGCGACTTGTTGCCGGTGAACGGCATGCCACCGATGCTCCAGCGCATTGCCAGATGGCGCATGAACTCCGGCGTCACGCCCTTGACGTAAGGCAGTTCCGGGCACTCGTCCCAATGTTTCATGCTGGGCGCTTCCTCGGCGACAACCGTCACCTCGGACGGCCGAGAGGCACCGAAACTGCCCTGTACCAGGGTCACTACCTGACCGTTCTGCACCGCACGTCCCAGCACCTGGCTGACGGCCCTGCCCTCGCGCAGCACCTCGACTTCAAAGCTGACCGGCACATCGGGGGTGACCGGACCGACAAAGGTGATCGCCAGTGAACGCACCGGACGTTCGGCGGGGACTTTTGCGCGCATGGCTTCATACTGCAAAGCCGCCACCAATCCGCCGAAACTGGCCCGTCCCTGCGCCCATTCGGTTGGAATCGACAGTTCCAACGGTTGGTGGCGGACGGCATCGAGCAAATCGCAAAAGCGCATGAGCACCTCTGATCAAGAAAAGGGTTCGAGGATCTTAACCAGCAGCGCACACGCGTAAAGCACTTGTTCCCGCCAAAAAGACTGACAGATAAGCCGCCAGCCGGGAGTCAGCTACGGAAACAGGCAGCGCTCAGCTTGTCGAGCACCCGATCGGCACGTCCCTCGGCCTTGTGCATGGTGGCGTGCCAGACCGGAACACAAGGCAACAGGTCCGCCTGCCGTTCGGCCTGGGCCAGCCATTGCCAGCAATCATGCCAGTCGCCCAGCGCGCCCTGAGCGGCCTTCAAGCGAGAGACCGCCTTGGGAGACAGTTCGGCAAGTTCGGGATAAGCCTCGGCGGCGTAGCGCACACGCTTGATCAGCAGGCGCAAACGGTGCCGATCATGAGCCGGATCGTGCAGGGCCTCGTCCAGTGCCTTCCATTGCTTGGACAGGCGCTTTTCGATGCGCTTGCGCAAGCCGCGCAACAGTTCCTGACGTTGCGCCGCCCGCAGGAAACGCGGGAAGGCATCCAGCACCAGCAGCAGTTGCTGGAGTTCGGAGCCCGTCGCCACGGTCCGGTATTCATCCGCCAGCCCCGCGGTACGGCGTTCCGCGGCCTGATGGTAGTCATGCTGATGCAGGTACGCAGCCAGGACCTCACGGTCGCGTAACGGCGTCGTCAGTTGCCCGACTGCCGAAGCGGCCGCTTCCAGTTGCTCGACACCAGGCAAGCCGCGCAGCGCTCGCAACAGGCTGCGCAAGCGGCGCACCGTGGTACGCAGATCGTGCAGCGCCTCGGGGTCGGTCACCGCCTGCAAACGCGCCTGGCACGCCAGCAAGCGCACCTCCAGCCCCAACACCTGTGCCACCAACCGATCAACCAAGGCAGACATCATTGACTCCCGAAACGAATGACCCGGCTCGCAGCACAAAGACTGCGGCCGGGCCCTGGCATGACTGGCAGGCGCACTCACGACGCCTGCAAGACGGAAACTGAAGAGCGCTCTTCAGTCTAGCGGCAAACGACAGCCTTGCGATCAGCGGCCGGCGCGCGACTCACGAATATAGAAACGGGCTTTCTCGGCTTTTTTGGTGCAGCCCTCGAAGGCTTCGAATTGCTGCTGGGTCTTGGCCCCGGTCAGCAGCGACAGGGCCTTGGAATAGCTGACTGTGCCAGCGAAACCTTCGGCCTTGGCCAGGTCCAGTTCATGCCAGGCCGCATCCAGTTGCGTACCGCAGCTGTCGCGATAGGCGGTCTTGCCAGCACAACCACCGAGTACCAATGCAATCAACGGTAGACAGATCCAGGCTTTCATCAATGACACCTCAAAGTAGGGGGGAAACAGTCGTGAACGATAAGAAGCAATTGCGAACAATAAAAACAATCGTGAACGTAAGACGATCGCCGCCACTAAAAGTGCCTTGGCTCGTCAGGGAAAATATAGCCGCGCGAGCATAACCCCATGCGGCAAGACACTGGAAAAAATCCCTTTGTCCAAGGCCCTCGGCGGCAGTCAGTGATTGAACCGAAACCCTCGATGGGTGCATTGTGGAAACCTGTCTGGCGAAGGATCGAGTCATGAAAAAGCGTGTCGCACTGGTCCTGGGCTCTGGTGGTGCCCGGGGTTACGCCCACATCGGGGTGATTGAGGAAATCGAAAGACGTGGTTACGACATCGCCTGTGTCGCGGGCTGTTCCATGGGCGCGGTAGTCGGTGGTATCTACGCCGCCGGCAAACTGGACGACTACCGCAGCTGGATCGAAAGCCTGGACTATCTGGATGTGCTGCGGCTGGTAGATGTCAGCTTTCGCCTGGGGGCGATACGCGGGGAGAAAGTATTCGGCCAGATCCGCAAGATCGTCGGCGAAATCAACATCGAAGACCTGCGCATCCCTTACACCGCCGTGGCCACCGACCTGACCAACCAGCAGGAAATCTGGTTCCAGGAAGGCTGCCTGCACCAGGCCATGCGGGCTTCGGCGGCGATCCCCAGCCTCTTCACCCCGGTCATGCAAGGCAATCGCATGCTGGTGGACGGCGGCTTGCTCAACCCGCTGCCCATCGTGCCGGTGGTCTCCAGCCACTGCGACCTGATCATCGCCGTCAACCTCAACTCGACCAACCAGCGTCGTTACCAGTTGCCGGTGATCCAGCGCCCCGCCGCCTTCAAGAGCCGCTTCGACAACCTGATCAACTCCCTGGGCTCGCACCTGCCCTTTCGCCGCAAGCAAGCCGAACAACTGCTGCTGCTCGAACAGGAAGCGCTGCGCAGCGAAGCAGCCGACATCGGCAACCCCTGGATCGAATCCGCCGAGCCCGAGGCCCAGCAACCGGCCGCCGCTCCGGAAACCGATGGCGCCCCGAAATCGGCCACCGGCTCGTTCATTATCGATAACGTAGGCCCCGCTTCCCTGCTGGACCTGATCAACCAGAGCTTCGAGGTCATGCAGACCTCGCTGGCCCAGTACAAGATCGCCGGCTACCCGCCGGACATCCTGATCAACGTGCCCAAGCGGGTGTGCCGTTTCTTCGAGTTCTACAAGGCTCCGGAGCTGATCGCACTGGGGCGGGAAATTGCCAGCGACACCCTGGACCGCTACGAGAACGAACTGAACTGAAAGAGGGCCGCGAGCCCGCTCACTCCTGCGCCCCCAGCAAGCGGTATCCCACCCCGGCCTCGGTCACGATAAAGCGTGGCCGGGTCGGATCGTCCGCCAGCTTCTGCCGCAGATGCCCGACCACGATACGCAGGTAGTGACTGTCCTCGGTGTGCGTCGGCCCCCAGATATCCTTGAGCAGTTGCTGCTGGGTGATCACCCGCCCCGGGTGCCGCGCCAGTTGCGCCAGCACGGCGTATTCCTTGCGCGTCAACGCCACTTCGGCACCGTCGAGCAGTACCCGGCGATACGCCAGGTCCACGGTCAGCGGGCCGAAATCCAGGGCTGCTTCCTGCGCTTCGCCGGCGGGTGCCTGGCGCAACAACGCACGAATACGCGCCAGGAACTCCTGGATGCCAAAGGGCTTGGTCACGTAGTCGTTGGCGCCACCGTCCAGCGCTTCGACCTTCTGCCCTTCGCTGGCCCGCACCGACAACACCAGCACCGGTACGCCCGACCACTCGCGAAACTCACGCAGCACCTGCTGGCCGTCCATATCCGGCAGGCCGAGGTCGAGCACCAGCAAGTCCGGTTTGTTCAGCGCCGCCTGGGCCAGGCCTTCGTTGCCGGTGCCGGCTTCAAGCACTTTGTAGCCCTGGGACACCAGGCTGATGCGCAGGAATTTACGGATCTGCGGCTCGTCATCGATGACCAGGATGGTCGCGGTCTGGCTCATGGTTTCGCTTCAAGACAAATAAGTGGCGCAAGAGTAGCGCAGGCGTGGCTCTGGATCGTAAAGAACATGTGCGGCCCTCCTGGCCTCGTTGGGTTGACGCTTTTTTACCGGCACTCAGGCCTCTCCTTCAAGCTCGGGTTGCACCTGCAGCGGCAGGCACAAGGTGATGCAGGTACCACGCCCGTCGATCCCTTCACCCACCGTGATGCGCCCGCCATGGGCACCGACCATGCCCTGACAGATCGCCAGCCCCAGGCCGGTGCCCTGCCCACCGCGATCGCCCCGTGCCGCGGTGTAGAACATGTCGAAAATCCGCGGCCGATCTTCCACCGGAATTCCCGGCCCCTCGTCGCTCACGGCAAACAGCAGCTCGGTATCGCGGGTCCCGACACTCAGTTGCAAACGGCCGTTGGCCGGTGAAAAGCGCGCGGCGTTTTCCAGGACATTGATCAGCGCCTGTTCGATCAGCGCCGCATGCACGAACAGCAACGGCAGTTCGGCCGGCAATTCGGTGCTGACCCGCAGCGGCGCCAGCACCACTCGCAGGCGATTCAGCGCGCTGCCAACGATATCGGCCGGCGCCACCCAGTCTCGCGCCAGCTTCAACGAGCCATGGCCGAGACGGGTCATGTCCAGCAGATTCTGAATGTAGCGATCCAGGCGCTCGGCCTCATCCCGCGTGCCTTCGAGCAGTTCGCGACGGTCTTCCAGGGGGATCGCCTCCCCCAGCGCCAGCAGGCTGTCGATGCTGCCGCGCATCGAGGTCAAGGGGGTACGCAGGTCATGGGACACCGAGGCCAGCAGCGCACTGCGCAATTGCTCGGTTTCGCCGTGCAGGCGCGCCGCTTCCAGATCCTCGGCCAACTGTGCCCGGGCCAAGGCCTGGGCCAGGGGCTGGCTCAAGGCACTCAACAGGCGACGACGCTGAGCGTTGAGCTCCTCGCCTTCTTTCGGACAGACTCCAAGCAAGCCCAGCGGGCCCTCGTCGACGGATAACGGCCACCACCACCAGCGCCCGAAAGGCAGGGTCCCGGTACCCATCCCGGCCGGTTGATCGTGTTGCCAGGCCCAGTCGGCGGCGGCCCGTTCGGACTCGGAAAACTGCAAGGGCCCACCCGTCTCGACCTTCCAGCCACCCTGCCCGTCGCGATTGAGCAGGCACAGCTGCAATTCCTTCCAGCCATTGAGGTGCTGCGCCGCGGCGCTGACCACCGCCTGCCGGTCGGTGGCGGCGGTGAGTTTGCGCGACAGGTCCAGCAGTTCGCTGGTTTCTTCCTGGGTGTCGCGCAATGCCTGCAACTGCCGACGCTGGCGCGCCGCCAGGTTGCCGGTCAGGGCCGCCATCAACAGGAAGAACAGCAGCGTCAACACGTCCTCCTCGCGCTGGATGGCGAAGGAGAACGTCGGCGGAATGAACAGGAAATCGTAGGTCAGGAACGACAACGCCGCGCACACCAGCGCCGGCCCGAGACTGCTGCGCACCGCCACCAGCAGCACTGCGGCGAGGAACACCAGGGAGATGTTCGGCAACGCCAGCACGCTCGCCACCGCCCATGACAGCCCCGAAGCCAGGACCGTCGCCAGGACCGCCAGGGCGTAGTCGAACCAGACCAGCGAACGCTCCACCCGCAGGCGCGGCTGGCCGGGTTCGTCCTCGCTGTCGAGCACGTTGATTTCCAGGCCCTGGGCGTTGCGCAGCAGGCGCGCCGCCAGGCCGCCGCCGAACAAACGGCGGCGCAGGCGTTTGCGTGACTGCCCCACCAGCACCAGGCTGGCGCGCCGCTCCGCGGCATGCTGGATCAGGGTCTTGGCCACTTCGCCGGCCCGCAGCAGGACCACCTCGCCGCCCAGGCGCTCGGCCAGTTGCTGGGCACTTTGCAGGCGCTGGCGAGCTTGCTCGTCAGGCACCCGGCCGTCATCCACATGCACCAGGCTCCAGGGCAGATGCCGCCGCCGGGCGACATGGCTGGCATGACGCACCAGGCGCTCGGCCTGGGCGTCGCCATCGACCCCTACCAGCAAGCGTCCGCGCACCGCCGGCGCGGCCTGCCCGAGCTTGCGATACCCCTGGGCCAGATCGTCGTCGACCTGCGCCGCCGCGGCCTGCATCGCCAGCTCACGCAGCGCGGTGAGGTTGGTCTGGGTGAAGAACGCATCGATCGCCGCCCTGGCCTGCTCCGGCACATACACCTTGCCTTCGCGCAGGCGCTCCAGCAGTTCTCGCGGCGGCAGGTCCACCAGCAGCAACTCGTAGGCTTCCTGCAGCACCCAGTCGGGCAGGGTCTCGCGGACCTGCACCCCGGTAATGCCGCGGACCTGATCGTTGAGGCTTTCCAGATGCTGCACGTTGACCGTCGTGAAGACGTCGATACCGGCCGCCAGCAGTTCCTGAACATCTTGCCAGCGCTTGGCGTGCCGGCTGCCGGGGGCGTTGGTATGGGCCAGTTCATCCACCAATACCAGCTTGGGTTTGGCCTTGAGCAGGCCGTCGAGGTCCATCTCTTCGAGCATGACCCCGCGGTATTCGGAACGCACCAGCGGCTGTTGCGGCAAGCCACCGAGCAAGGCTTCGGTTTCCGCCCGACCATGGGTTTCCACCACCCCGGCCAGGATCTTCACCCCCTGGCGCAATTGCGTGTGCGCCGCCTGCAACATGGCGTAGGTCTTGCCGACGCCCGGGGCGGCGCCAAGGAAGACCTTGAGCCGGCCGCGGCCGTCATGGGACAGATCGGCTAACAGGGCGTCGGCGCGGCCGGAATCACTCATGCATTGTTCTCTCTGGACTCAAATCATCGACATACAAACTTGTAGCAGCTGGCTACAGGGCGAGCTTTTCCAGCGCCCGGTTCAAGGCCAGCACATTCACCACCGGCGGGCCGACCAGAGGCTGCTCGACATGGGCATCCACCAGTTGCTGCAACGTGGCGACCGGCAGGTTGCGCGCCGCCGCGACCCGCGCCAGTTGATAGTTAATCGCCGCCGGTGGCAAGTGCGGATCCAGGCCGCTGCCCGAAGTCGTCAGCAACGCCAGCGGTACCGGCCCCTGCCCTGGCACCGCCAGCTTGTTGGCGTCATCGATCACACGGCTGGCCAGCGCCGGGTTGCTCGGCGCCAGGTTGCTCGCGCTGCTGGACACCGTGGCAAAAGCCCCGGCCGATGGACGCGGGTGGAACCAGCTGTCGCCGCTGAAATCCTGGGCGATCAGGGCCGAACCACGGACCTGGCCCACGCCATCGAGCACCAGGCTGCCATTGGCCTGTTTCGGGAACGCCACCTGGGCCACGCCGGTGACCACCAGCGGATAGGCCACACCAGTGATCAGGGTCATCAACACAATCAGGCTCAAGGCCGGACGCAATACAGTGGACATCATCAAATCCTCGATTCGGTTAACGGGTTTACCCGGACTCCGTAGGAACCCGCTTGCTAGCGATGCGGTGCGTCTGGCGCACTGGGTTGACGCCATCGCCAGCAAGCTGGCTCCTACAGGGTCGCGGGGTTACACCAGATGCAAAGCCGTCAGCAGCATGTCGATCAGCTTGATGCCCAGGAACGGCACCAGGATCCCGCCCAGGCCATAGATCAGCAGGTTGCGGCGCAGCAGATGGGCCGCGCTGGCCGCCTGCACCCGCACCCCGCGCAGGGCCAGCGGAATCAGCACGACGATGATCAGGGCGTTGAACACGATCGCCGAGAGGATCGCGCTCTGCGGGCTGCTCAGTTGCATGACATTGAGCACGCCGAGCTGTGGATAAATCGCCGCGAACAGCGCCGGCAGGATCGCAAAGTACTTGGCGATGTCGTTGGCAATGGAAAAGGTGGTCAGGGCGCCACGGGTCACCAGCAGCTCCTTGCCGATCTGCACCACGTCCAGCAGCTTGGTCGGATCGCTGTCGAGGTCGACCATGTTCGCCGCTTCGCGCGCCGCCTGGGTACCATCGTTCATCGCCATGCCGACGTCGGCCTGGGCCAGCGCCGGAGCGTCGTTGGCGCCGTCGCCACACATGGCCACCAGGCGACCGTCGTTCTGTTCGTGGCGAATGCGCGCCAGCTTTTTCTCCGGCGTGGCTTCAGCCAGCACGTCATCCACCCCGGCCTCCGCGGCAATGGCGGCGGCGGTCAGCGGGTTGTCGCCGGTCACCATCACGGTGCGGATCCCCAGCTTGCGCAACTCGGCGAAACGCTCGCGGATACCGGGCTTGACCACGTCCTTGAGGTGAATGGCGCCGAGCAGCTTGCCCTCGGCGCACACCAGCAGCGGCGTGCCGCCACTCTGGGCAATCTTGTCGATTTCCCGGGACAGCGCCGGGGCCAGCTCGCCACGTTGCAGGCCAACGAAGGCCAGCACCGAATCCACCGCGCCCTTGCGATAGACCCGCCCCTGATAGTCGACACCGGACAGCCGGGTTTCAGCACTGAAGGGCACGGCGGTCAGCGCATCGGCGCCCGGCTCAGACTGTGGATAAAGCCCGCGCAGGTATTCGACGATGGACTTGCCTTCCGCCGTGTCGTCCGCCAGCGAGGCCAGCAAGGTGGCCTCGGCCATTTCCTGGTGGTTGACCCCAGGCGCCGCGTGGATGGCCGCGCAACGACGGTTACCGAAAGTGATGGTGCCGGTCTTGTCCAGCAGCAGGACATGCACGTCACCCGCCGCTTCCACGGCGCGACCGGATTTGGCGATCACGTTCAGCCGCACCAGGCGGTCCATCCCGGCGATCCCGATAGCCGACAGCAGGCCACCGATGGTGGTCGGAATCAGGGTCACCAGCAACGCCACCAGGAACACCAGCGGCAGGCTGCCATTGGCAAAGTGGGCGAACGGCTGCAGGGTCACGACCACGATCAGGAAGATCAGGGTCAGGCCGATCAGCAGGATGTCCAGGGCCACTTCGTTGGGGGTCTTCTGGCGCTTGGCGCCTTCCACCAGGGCAATCATGCGATCGAGAGTCGATTCGCCCGGATTGCTGGTAATACGCACCAGCAACCAGTCGGACACCAGCCGGGTATTGCCGGTCACCGCCGAGCGATCGCCGCCGGATTCGCGGATGACCGGTGCCGACTCGCCGGTGATCGCCGCTTCGTTGACCGCGGCAATGCCTTCGATGACTTCACCGTCACCGGGGATCATCTCCCCGGCCTCGACCCGCACCACATCGCCCTTGCGCAGATTGGCGGCAGGTATCACCTGGAAGCTGCCATTGGCCTTTTTCAGGCGTGCACTCAGGCCCTCGCTGCCGGCCTTGAGACTGTCGGCGCGGGCCTTGCCACGCCCTTCGGCCAGGGCCTCGGCGAAGTTGGCGAACAGCACGGTGAACCACAGCCAGAGGGCGATCTGCGCGGCGACGAAGGTCGGTACTGCGGTATCCGGCACAAGGCACAGTACCGTGGTCAGGATCGCGGTCAGTTCGACCACCAGCATCACCGGCGAACGTTGCAACTGGCGTGGGTCGAGTTTGACGAAGGCCTGTACCAGCGCCGGACGCCACAGGGCTGCGATCGAGGTTTTCTGTTGTTCGGCAACAGTGTGTTTCGAGGCCGCGGTTTTGGCACCGGGCATTTCGGTTACAGCCTTCTTGGAAGCAGGAACATGCATATTCATCATTAAGTCCTCAGCCCTTCATTCCAAAGGCAGCCAAGCTCAAGTGTTCGGCAATCGGGCCCAGCGCCAGGGTCGGCAAAAAGGTCAGGCCGCCCACCAGCAAAATGGTCATGGTCAGCAGCGTGACGAACAGCGGACCATGGGTCGGGAAGCTGTTCTGGCTGATCGGCGCGGTCTTTTTCAGCGCCAGGCTGCCGGCCAGGGCCAGCACCGGCAGGATGTAGCCGAAGCGGCCGATCAACATGCCCAGGCCCAGCATCAGGTTGTGGAACGGGGTGTTGGCGCCCAGGCCGGCGAAGGCTGAGCCGTTGTTGGCGCTGGCCGAGGTGTAGGCGTACAGCAACTGGCTGAAACCGTGGGCGCCAGGGTTGCTCACCGCCGCCACCGGCCCCGGCAGGCTCGCGGCGATGGCGCTCAGTACCAGCACGCCGACCGGCATCACCATCAGCGTCACCACCAGCAACTGTACTTCCCTGGCCTGCAGCTTCTTGCCCAGGTATTCCGGGGTGCGCCCGATCATCAGGCCGGCGAGGAAGACCGCGATCAGCACGTTCAGCAACATGCCGTAGAGGCCCGCGCCGACGCCGCCGAAGATCACCTCGCCGACCATCATGTTGATCAGCGCGACCATGCCGCTCAGCGGGCTGAGGCTGTCATGCATGCCGTTGACCGAACCGTTGGAGGCCGCGGTGGTGGTCACCGACCAGAGCACGGTGGCAGTGGTCCCGAAGCGCGCTTCCTTGCCCTCGAGCGGTGCGGTCTGTTCGACCGCGACGTTGTTCAGGGTCGGGTTGGGCTGGTACTCGGCCCACAGCGAGGTCGCGCCACCGATCAGGAACAACGCCAGCATGCAGGCGATGATCGCCCGGCTCTGGCGCAGGTCCTTGACGTAGTGGCCGAAAGTGAACACCAGGGCCACCGGGATCAGGATGATCGAGGCCACCTCGAACAGGTTGCTCCAGGCCGTCGGGTTCTCGAACGGATGCGCCGAGTTGACGCCAAAGAAGCCTCCGCCGTTGGTGCCCAGTTGCTTGATGGCGATCTGGCTGGCGGCCGGGCCCAATGGAATCACCTGATCGACGCCTTGCAGGGTCACGGCGTGGACATACTGGGCGAAGGTTTGCGGGACGCCCTGCCACACCAGGAACAGTGCCAGCAGCAGGCACAGCGGCAGCAGGCCGTAGAGGGTGGCACGGGTCATGTCGACCCAGAAGTTGCCCAGGGTCTTGGTCGACTTGCGGCCGATGCCACGACACAGTGCAACCAGCACCGCCAAACCGGTGGCGGCGCTGACGAAGTTCTGCACGGTCAGGCCGATCATCTGGCTCAGGTAGCTCAGGGAGGCTTCACCGCTGTAGGACTGCCAGTTGGTGTTGGTCATGAAGCTGACCGCAGTGTTGAACGCCAGCGTCCACTCCTGCCCCGGCAGGTTCTGCGGGTTGAGCGGCAGATGGTCCTGGAACAACAGAATCGTGAACAGCAACAGGAAGCCGGCCAGGTTGAACGCAAGCAGGGCCAGGGTGTATTTCTGCCAGCTCTGTTCGCTTTGCGCATCGACGCCCGAAAGCCGGTAACAAGCGCGTTCGACCGGCCCCAACAGCGGCGTCAGCCAGGTGCGCTGGCCCTCCATTACCTTGTAGTAGAACCGCCCCAGGAAAGGCGCGGGCAGCAGCACCAAGGCAAAGAAGCCGAGGATCAGCCAATAGTCATAACTGTGCATAGCCGCTCCTAGTTCCGATCCGCGCGCAACAGCGCAACCAGTAGATAGATGAACAGCCCCACTGCCAGCAGCAGGGACACCCCGTCCAGAACGCTCATGGAATCTCTCCGTCGTACGGCAATCGCCGCGTGTGGGGCATTGTCCGCAGGGAGGCTGTAAAGGAACGAGATCGAGGGCGTGGGCGACGCATAAAGAAAGCGTAAAGAAAGGCTTTACGCGGGATTTACACCGGCCATCGGCGTGGCCAGGGGAAGGGATCGCCAGCTGGTTTGCTGCTGCACCGGAAAATCCCGATGCACGTAGAAACGAGCCTGCTCGCGATCGCGCGCCTCCAGGCTCCACCGCCCTCCTCTGTTGCACGGCTGTGCACCAACCCAGGTGCCTTCGGCCCCGAAACAACTGGAAACATCCTCGATACGACAGCTTTTTGCGCTTTACGACGGCCGTTTTCGCTCTGGCATGAGCGGTGCAATGAGCAGTCCCGAGCATTTCATTCCGTTCCGGGAGCCACGCATGAACACACAACTCAAACCAACGCTGGGCACGCTGCATTTATGGGGGATCGCGGTCGGGCTGGTGATCTCCGGGGAATACTTCGGCTGGAGTTATGGCTGGGGCGTCGCCGGCACCCTGGGCTTTCTGCTGACCTCGCTGATGGTCGCGGCCATGTACACCTGTTTCATCTTCAGCTTCACCGAACTGACCACCGCCATTCCCCATGCCGGCGGGCCTTTTGCCTACAGCCGCCGGGCCTTTGGTGAAAAAGGCGGGCTGATCGCCGGGCTGGCGACCCTGATCGAATTCGTCTTCGCGCCACCGGCCATCGCCCTGGCGATCGGTGCCTACCTGAATGTGCAGTTCCCGGCCCTGGACCCGAAGCATGCGGCGGTCGGCGCCTATATCGTGTTCATGGGGCTGAACATCCTCGGGGTCAAACTCGCCGCCACCTTCGAGCTGGTGGTCTGCGTACTGGCGGTGGCGGAACTGCTGGTGTTCATGGGCGTGGTCGCGCCGGCCTTCAGCTTCAGCCACTTCGCCCTCAACGGCTGGGCGGGCTCGGACACCTTCGGCGCGCCGGCGATTGCCGGGATGTTCGCGGCGATTCCATTCGCCATCTGGTTCTTCCTCGCCATCGAAGGCGCGGCCATGGCCGCCGAAGAAGCCAAGGACCCGAAACGCACCATCCCCAAGGCCTACATCAGCGGCATTCTGACCCTGGTGCTGCTGGCCATGGGCGTGATGTTCTTCGCCGGCGGCGTGGGCGACTGGCGCACCCTGTCGAACATCAACGACCCGCTGCCCCAGGCGATGAAAGCCGTGGTCGGGGACAACTCCGGCTGGCTGCACATGCTGGTGTGGATCGGCCTGTTCGGCCTGGTGGCGAGCTTCCACGGCATCATTCTCGGCTACTCGCGGCAGTTCTTCGCCCTCGCCCGCGCCGGCTATCTGCCGGCGTCGCTGGCCAAGCTGTCACGCTTCCAGACGCCACACCGCGCCATCATCGCCGGCGGCCTGATCGGCATCGCCGCCATCTACAGCGATGGCCTGATCAACCTGGGCGGCATGACCCTGACCGCGGCGATGATCACCATGGCCGTATTCGGCGCCATCGTGATGTACATCATGAGCATGCTCAGCCTGTTCAAGTTGCGTAAGGCCGAGCCGCACCTGGAACGCACCTTCCGCGCACCGGGCTACCCGCTGGTCCCCGCCATTGCCCTGGCACTGGCCGTGGTCTGCCTGGTGGCGATGGCCTGGTTCAACAGCCTGATCGGCCTGATCTTCCTCGGTTTCATGGTGGCCGGCTTCATCTACTTCCAACTGACCGCGCAACTGCGCGCCGATGCGCCGGCGGATGCAATGCTGACCGGGCTCCGAGGGGATGGCATCTCTCTGTAGTTGGCTTGCATGGCCGAATGCAACCTTCGAGAAGATTGATGCAAGAGAGGTTACCGGGGCAGATCAGGCCTACAATGGAACCACTGCGAAACGCTGTAACTCGAAGTGGTATGGCAGCTTGACGGGCGAAACTCCTCGCCCGCCGGTATGCCCTCAAGGAGAGCCCTATGCCCTGGTATGCCTGGTTGATTCTGATCGTTGCAATCGGCTCGATCGTTGGCGGTCTGATGATGTTGCGCGACACCGCCAACAAGGTGGAACTGACCGAAGAGCAACGCAAACGCGTTGCTGAGCGCAACGCGGAAGCGGACGCCAAGGACGCGCAGGACCGCTGACTGGATAACCCAATCGAACAGCCCCGCCCTTCTCGAAATGGCGGGGCTTTTTTATCCGCCCCTGCGGTCGGCAGCGCTATTTCTCCCAAGCAGCCTTGGCGATGTGCAGGCCATGCAAACCTTTGTAGGCTGCCCGCTCAGGCTGGCTCCAACCTTCGAGCAATGCCTCGTCGAGCCGATAGATCTCCACGCCCAACGGCCGACAGACACTGAGCGGGTCCTGAGCCTCCGGCCCCCACATGGGCAGCGACAGATCGCCGCCCGGGCAGGTCGACAGCGCGCACAACAGATCGATTTCGGCAAAGAACTCCAGGTAATCGCCCTTCTGCGCGGGGCAGGCCTTCATGAAATACATGTCGTCATGATTGAGCCCGGTGCACTGGAAGATGTTCAGCACGTCATGCACATCGAACTCGGTCAGGCCGTGAGGCAGGACCGCGCGCGTCAGGTTGGAATGGCAATGGTGATGGAAGTCCTCCCCGGTGAGCATGCGGTTCACATAAGGATCGCAGCGCGTGCCGAGCAGGTCGTGCAAGCGCCCGCCATGCTCGTCGATCCCGTAACCGGCCAGGCTGTCATCGGTGATGGTCACCAATGGCCGCAAAAACGGCAGGTTCGACCACAACCGGTCATGGGTACTGACATGCGCGCCCTGCAACTGCCGGGTACGCGCCGCCCACAGACGCTCCCGCGGATCGTTGGCATTCCAGACGTTGAAGTCCCCGACCTGCGGGCCGGCCGGCGTGGTCACCCGGAACACGTGCCCAGCCGGCACATGCCAGGCGCGCCCGGTACGGATCGGCACTTCGAATTGTTCGATCAAGGTGCGCTGGTCCTTGCTGTCACGGACCCGCTCATAAAAGACCGTGTCCACCTGCAGTGCCGAACCTTTGCTGACCTGATAAGCCGCGGGATAGTCTTTGTACATGGTTGAAATCCTCGATCAGTGGCGGGAAGAGTGGCTAAGGATGTCGAGCAGCAGCCGTTCGGAATCATCCAGGTAAACCGCCAGGGTTTCGCTGGCGGCCTGCTTGTCGCCAGCGGCGAGCAAGTCATGGATCTGCCGGTCTCGGGCCAGCCAGGGCGATTGAAAATGCTGCTCGTCAGGGGCGGCACAAAACACCAGGCGCATCTGCGCCACGACGTTGGTGAAGAACTCATCGAACAAGGGGCTGCGCATCAGTCCGACGATATGTTGATGAAAGGCCAGGCTGTGGGTGCCCACCGAGCGCCAGTCCTCGCGCTCGCGGGCGAGTTCGCTGGCCTCGATAGCCTCGAGCATCCGGTCGGACTGGTAGTCGCGCAGCGGTTTGCTGGAGGTAATGGCCTGCAACTCCAGGGTACGGCGCACCTGGAACAGATCACGCACTTCATCGATGCCCAGCCTGCGCACCGTGACACCTTTATTGCGTACGTAGCGGGTCAGGCCTTCCTGTCCCAGGCGATGCAAGGCCTCGCGAATGGTGTTGCGCGAGGCGTTGTAGGCGGACACCAGATCGCTTTCCACCAGGGCCATGCCCGGCAGCAAGCGACCGCCGATGATATCGGCACGTAATTCGAGGGTTATCTGATCGGCCAGGGAGAGTACGTTGCTCATGAATATCGCCTTGCGATTGTTGAACAATCTATGGATATCCAATAGTCACTATTCATGCCAACCGATACTTGGCTCACTGACGAATCATGCTTTTCTAGCTATTCAGTGAGAAAAATGAGGTTTCCGGGGTTAATAGTGCAATCCCCCTTCCGTCAACCTTGGGTAAGATGGCTCCCTAGCTGTGGAGACTTCCCCGATGCGTTACTCGCACGACCATAAAGCCCAAACTCATCAACGCATCATCAAGGAGGCCGCCGAGCGCTTTCGGCGCGACGGTATCGGGGCGACAGGCCTGCAACCACTGATGAAAGCCCTGGGCCTGACCCATGGCGGTTTTTACTCGCATTTCAAATCCAAGGACGAACTGGTCGAAAAAGCCCTGCAGGCCGCGGCGGAAGAACTCGATGCGCACTGCGCCACGCTATTTGCCCAGGAACAACCCCTGCCGGCCTTTATCGACAGCTATCTGTCCGAGTGGCATCAGACCTCCCCAAGTGAAGGCTGCCCGCTGCCCACAATGTCTTCGGAACTGGGCCTGCGCGGGCAAGCCAGTCCCACCACTGATGCGGTGCTCAATGCCCGACTCGCGCAGGTAGAGGCCAATCTCGAAGGAGAAAATGCCGCCGACCAGAGCCTGGTGATCATGTCGACCCTGGTCGGGGCCCTGGTGCTGTCGCGCAGTGTCGAGAACCCCGACCTGGCCAAACGGATACTGGAGGTAACACGCGAGCATCTGAAAAAACAGGATGGTCAGGCGGAGTGATCCGCACCAACCTCCAGCCTCGAAACCGTTATTTGTAGCGAGCAGCCGCACTGCTTTTCGACAAGTTTGGCCCCAGGGCAAAACGCGCAGCTACGAAGGAGTCCCAATCTGCCGAGTCGGGTAGCGAGGGGATGGTGATCAACTCCCCCTGATCAAAACCGGCCAGAGCCGCATCCACCATCTCGGTGGCTTCCATGATCATCTCGGCTGGAATCCCTTGCGCGTCGATGCCCGAGCGCTCCCAGATCTCAGTGCGGGTCACCCCAGGCAATACCGCCTGGACCTGCACACCCTTACCGTCCAATTCCGCAGCAAGCGACTGAGTCAGGCTCAGGACATAGGCCTTGGTCGCGCTGTAGGTCGCATTAAAACGCTCGGGAATCAGCGCCACCACCGAAGCGATATTGATGATCGCTCCTCTTCCCGCCGCCGAAAAGCTGGCGGCGGCCGCAGCAGCCAGACGAGTGACCGCTACCACATTCAACTGGATCATTGCCTCCAACTGATCCGTGTCGGCAACGGCCAGGCTCCCGTCAGCCGCGATACCGGCATTGTTCAGCAACAGACTGATGCTCGAGTCAGAGCGCAAGCGCTGCTCGACCTTCAGCATATCGACCTGGAGCGTCAGATCGGCCTTCAACACTTCAACCTGCACCTTGTACTCGGCCCGTAACCGGGTCGCGGCGGTTTGCAGGCGCTGCTCATCGCGTGCAACCAGCAACAGGTCGTAACCACGAGCGGCCAGCCGCTCGGCATAAACCGCACCGATGCCAGATGAAGCACCGGTGACAAGTGCCAGCCCCTTGGGGGAAATCGAATTCATAACGGCTCTCCAGAAAAGTGCTTGAGAAGGGAAAGACAAGGAATTGATGCGCTGCTTGGGAAGCGGTTTGATTATAGTCATAATTCAATAAAATATTACGATCATAATTCTATCGATACGATAGACAACATTGAATGGCACAACCTTGCTTATGGTGGGCCCGAAAAACGCAAGGCCGATCAGTGATCGGCCTTGCGCATGAATTGAAGCGTCAGTTGACCTTCAATTTTTCCCGATTGCTTTCCAGAATCGCCTTGCCGATTCCCTTGACCTCGAGCAGTTCGTCCACCGAGGCGAAAGGTCCATTGCTTTCACGATATTTAACGATCGCCTGCGCCTTGACCGCACCAACGCCGGACAGCTCGCGCTGCAAGGCCGCCGCATCGGCAGTGTTCAGATCGATCTTGCCTGCCTGCTCCGAAGAGACCACCTGCGCCACTGCCGAAGTCTTGGTCTCGGCATTGACCGCAGGTGCTGCGTAGGTAATGGAAGAAAGGCTGGCCATCAGAGCGAAGACCAGAGAGGGAAAATAAGCGATACGCATAAGTGACACTCCATGACATCGATTAGGGAGAGCAACTTTTCCAAAGCTGCTCTCCAAACCTAGGTGGTGCCACGGGCAAGTCAAAAGCGACTGGGTTACAACGTGTGTAAGCTCAGGGTTCGAGGCGACGCTGCTGGTAAATCCAGTCGACAATATCGCCGTCCGGGGTGTAACCGCTGACAGTCTCACGCAGCAGTTGCCGAACCTTGGAATAGTCATCCTCCTCAACGGCTGCGAGCAATTCCGCCAGCTTGGCTTTGAGCAAGTCCCAAGACAGATGATCCTCATTGGCACTCATGATCATCGGGTGCTGAGTGGCAGAAACGTTGTCGCCAATCAGCAACTCTTCGTAAAGCTTTTCACCCGGGCGCAAGCCAGTGAACTCGATGGCGATGTCGCCTTGGGGGTTCCTCTCCGAACGAATACTCAATCCGGAGAGATGAATCATCTTCTCGGCCAGCTCGACAATCCTCACCGGCTCGCCCATGTCCAGCACGAATACATCGCCGCCCTGCCCCATGGAGCCGGCCTGAATCACCAATTGCGCTGCCTCGGGAATGGTCATGAAGTAACGGGTGATCTTTGGATGGGTAACGGTCAGAGGACCACCCGACTTGATCTGGCTGTGGAACAACGGAATCACCGAGCCAGAGGACCCCAGCACATTGCCAAAACGCACCATGGTGAAACGGGTTTTGTTGACGCGAGATACGTTGGCCTTGTCGCCGAACAGAACCGGTGCGATTTCACGACTCAGAGCCTGCAGGGTCAATTCAGCGAGACGTTTGGTGCTCCCCATCACATTGGTTGGGCGTACCGCCTTGTCGGTAGAAATCAGCACAAAATTGGCCACACCGGCCTGTAATGCAGCCTGAGCAGTGTTGAGCGTACCCATCACGTTGTTCAGGACACCTTCGGAAATATTGTGCTCGACCATCGGTACATGCTTGTAAGCCGCCGCGTGATAGACCGTATCGACATTCCAAGTCTTCATCACATCCAACAGCTTATGCGGATTGCGGATCGAGCCAAGAATGGGCAGCAACCGAACAGGTGATGACTCGCGAGAGAGACGCTGCTCAAGCTCCGACAGGATGTTATAGAGATTGAACTCACTGTGATCGAACAACAGAAGCGTGGTCGGCCCCAACGAAAAGATCTGACGGCAGAGCTCGGCCCCGATCGAGCCGCCTGCGCCAGTCACCAGGACCGTCTTGCCCTTGATACAACGAGCCAGCAGGTCGGGCTGAGCAGGTACAGCGTCGCGCCCCAGCAAGTCTGCGATATCGACTTCCTGAATATCGTCGACCTTCACACGTCCGCTGGCCAGGTCGGTGAAGTTCGGAACACTGCGCACATGGAGAGGAAAGCCCTCAAGCAGATTGAGGATTTCACGACGCCGTGCACGAGTCGACGACGGCAATGCCAAAAGAATCTCCTGAGCGCCGGTTACCTCAATCATCTGTTGGATGTGTTTGGGCTTGTAAACCTGCAGACCGGAAATAGAGCGGTCCGCAATGCTCGGATCATCATCGACAAAAGCCACGGGACGCATTACCCGCCCCATACGCAGCGCCGCCACCAACTGGTTACCTGCAACGCCAGCGCCGTAAATGGCGACCTTGGTCAAGCCGTCATCGCGACTGGTGAATGGCACATGCTGCGCTGCAGTGAACCAGTCGCCCATGAAGTATTGGCGCATGCAGAGGCGCAGGCCACCAATGATCACAAGGCTGAGCCACCAGTAGTTGAAAACGATGGATCGAGGGACCACCGCCTCATGGTTACTGTACCAATAGACCAACACTGCCAAAATCAAGGAAGAAAGACTAACTGCTTTCACGATGGCAAGGAGCGCATCATTACCAAAATAGCGCATCACGGCACGATACATACCGAAACGGATAAATAGCGGGATGGCAACGATTGGGGCACAAACAAAGAGCCAGACGTGAACCCTGAAGGGGTTATACATGTCTTCGATGCCCAGGCGAACAATGAACGCCAACCACAATGCCCCCCAAACCAAAAAAATGTCCGTGGTGACTTGAATCAGTCTTTTTTTGCCTCTTGGCAAACCTAGCAAATAGGTACGTATCTTATCCATATACCTCAACCGGTTGGTCCTATCCCTTTCAAAAGCTACTGGCATTGCACGGAAACAACACATGGTCGACTTAAATCCAACTAGCGTTTGGCGCTAATAACCTTAGGTTCAAGCTCGCCTGCATGATATTTCAACGCCATCACTAATAAAGGCACATAGGCAACGATAGTGGCCAATACCCCATCCACATTAAAATGGATAACTGAAAAGGCAATGGGCAACAACCACAGCATATTGATCAATAGGACCGTCATAGTGACCGGTAAGTGCCGACCATACTGACGGGAGGCATACTGATAGGCATGGCTGCGGTGGGCTTCATAGACCTTGTCTCCGCGGGCCAGACGACGCAGTAGAGTAAAGGTTGCATCAACAATGAATACACCCAAAAGAATGATCCATACCCAGAATAGACGTGAATCAACATTAGCAGCCTGCAGCGAAAACACACCTAACATGATCCCGAGGAAACCGCTGCCAGCATCGCCCATAAAGATTTTTGCCGGCGGAAAATTCCAGATGAGGAAACCTGCCACAGCAGCAGCCATAAACAATGGGGCCCAGATCAAAGCCTGGTGCCCACCGACGCCATAGAGTATGCAGACCCCAAGGCAAGCACAAACGGCCTCGACGCTGGCAATGCCATCGATCCCATCCATGAAGTTATAGAGATTGAGCATCCAGACCAGATAGAAAAGTGCAAAAGCTCCACCAATCCAGCCCAAATGCAAAGCAACACCTGCCGCTTCAAGCTCTGGCAGCCCGCCAAGCCAAAACAACGCCCATCCTCCCGCAACAAAATGTCCGAGCAGACGCCAACGTGCAGCGATATGACCATGATCATCCATAAAACCTATGACGGCTACTATGGCTCCCGTACCAAAAGCGCCGATAAAGAATGCCATATCAATCCAACCGGTCCAGCACAAGTAAATCAGGGAAAAGAGAAACGTAATGACTATGGCAACACCGCCACCTCGCGGTGTCGGTACCGAATGGGAACTACGCTCGTTGGGCACGTCCATCATGCTGCGTGCCAATGCATAGCGACGTAAAACGGCAGTGAGAAAGAACGAAAAGCCGACTACCAGCAGCAACAACCACCAGACATTCATCGTTTCTGAGACTCCAGAAATTTTTTGGCTGTGGCGCGAAGTGCATCATCCATGGTGACTACCGGGCGCCAGCCAAGTAGCTCGTAGTTTTTACTAATGTCGACCTGCAAGGAGCCAAACAGGCGCTGCACCATGGCCGACTTGCCCAATACCGCGGCACCTGCCTCCATCATCCAACGCGGTACCGATAGCAGCCGGGCAGGCTTGCCCATAGCCCAACCAAGACGACGTAAAAGATCCGGAGTCGAGACATCATCACCGTCACTGACCAAAAATGTTTGATTAGCAGCATTCGGATGGTCCATGCAGGTAGCGATCAGGTCGATCAGGTTATCAAGCGATACTAAACTCCGCTTATTGTTAATCGAACCTAAAGGCAGCGGGAAACCTCTATCGAGCCAACGCATCATCGACAGAAAATTTGCCTTGACGCCCGGACCATAAACCAGCACAGGGCGAATGATCACGACTTCCATTCCCGTTTCAGCGGTCAAAGCACGCAACCCCATTTCAGCTTCCCACTTCGAAACACCGTAAGGATCCGATGGCTCAGCAATATCATCCGCTTTGAATGCCAAACCCGAATCAGTATTTTCTCCATTCACCTTAACCGAACTGATGAAAATGAAACGACTCACCCCTGATGCTGCCGCTTGTCGAGCCAAGTTGAGCGTACCCTCAACATTGACCTTGCGGAATTCAGCCAATGGATCAGCAGCGACTTCTGACATCACATGCACACGTGCGGCTGCGTGTATGACCACATCAATGGGCGTCTCAAACGCGGAAGCCCACTGAGTTGTGGCATTCAGGTTATCGATTGGAAAAATACGCACATTCGAAGCAAGTGCCCGATGGGTAGACCGCAATGCTGCAACAACAGTGAACGTTTCGGTGCGGGTCAAATGCCCTAACAGCGCGGAACCCAAAAAACCGGAACCTCCAGTCAGGAGGATTGATCGGGAGTGCATTACATTCGTCCGAATATATTAGAGGAAAGAACCGATGATAGCGTTAGCCTCGTGCTCGATCAGCCTTCCGGACGCTTGAGCAACTCCCGATATAAATCGGCGTATGCGCTAGCCATGGAGCGAGAGGAGAATATCTGCTCATAACGGTACATCGCACGCTGCCCCATCTGATTGGCCTGTTCAGGACTCTGCCACAAGGTCATCATCGCGTGCGCAAGCGCCACCGCGTCACAAGGAGGCACTACTAGGCCAGTCTCATCGGCAATATTGATGAAAGTCGTCCCGGACCCTATTTCGCAGGAAATCATTGGTTTGCCATACATCGCACCTTCCAGCAGTGAAATACCAAATGATTCCGAACGCAGATGAGAGGGAAATACAAAGGCATAGCATAACTGCAGCAAAGCGGCCTTATCCTCGTCTGGCAATCCACCAAGGAAATGCACATTACTCAGTCCGAGTTGAGCCGCTTGGGCCTTTAACTCAGCTTCAAGGTGGCCTCCACCAAGGATGACCACCGGCAGTTGAGTACGTTTGGCCGCCTCCAGCAAATAATCCAAGCCTTTGTAATAGCGCAGGGCGCCAACGAATAGAAAAAATCGGGAGCCCAGCAGGCCACGCCAATACTCAAGCTTTGCGGGTGATGGCGTCGGGTAGGTCTCCCGATCCAAACCATAGGGAATGATCCGTACCTTGTCCTCAAAACGCGTCAGCACCGGGCTGCTTTGGGCGTAATTGGGCGAGGAAGCCACAATAGAATCGACACTGGAAAGAAAGCGATTCATCAATGGTTGATACAGCTTGAGCAAAAACTTTTGCTTGACGATATCGGAGTGATAGCTCACAACCGTGGGCTTACGCAAGCGGCTGGCGAAATGCACCAGGTCCATGTAAGGCCAAGGGAAATGGTAGTGAACAATATCGGCTTGCCTGGCTAATTCGGCAAAATCCTTGAATGCCGAAAGCGAAAAGCCTGTCGAAGCGACATGCAAATCGAGCTTGGAACGATGGGTCAAATGATGGCCTACGACTTCGTTACGTGCAGCCCCACAATCACTGAGGTAAAGCACCTCGGACTCAAAACCATGACTGACACAGCCTTCAGCAATCTGAAAGATAACCTGTTCGATCCCTCCCATAGTTTCCGGGTAGTATGTCTTGAAGAAGTGCAGAACCTTGATCATCTACCTTTGATCACCTGACGATAAACTTGGACTGTTTCCATCGCACAGCGATCCCAGGAAAAAGCAGATGCATGCTGTATACCTCTCTCGATTGCAATAGAACGCCAAACTTCATCCACAAGACCTTTATGAATAAGCTCCGCCAACGCATCAACATCCATCGCTTCGCACATCAACGCCGCGCCACCAGCTACTTCTGGTAGTGATGAACTGCTGGAACATACTACCGGCACGCCCGAACTCATTGCTTCCAAGACTGGCAAACCGAATCCTTCATATAACGAAGGGAAGGTAAACAGCCTTGCCCCTGCAAACAAAAAGGGCAAGTCTTCACTTGGCACAAACCCCAAATAACAGGCCCATCCCTCACGTTTGGCATTCTCGAGGCGCTCGTGAATACGTTCATTTTGCCAACCGTGGTA
Source organism: Pseudomonas sp. NFACC41-3 (assembly GCF_900109505.1). Taxonomy (NCBI): domain Bacteria; kingdom Pseudomonadati; phylum Pseudomonadota; class Gammaproteobacteria; order Pseudomonadales; family Pseudomonadaceae; genus Pseudomonas; species Pseudomonas sp. NFACC41-3. Next base: position 868,021 of record NZ_FOAE01000002.1, on the reverse strand, counting down.
GCCCGTTAAAATCAAGGGCCATCGCTTACGCAGCTCTATAGGTAACTGTGAATAGGCATCAAGCAAGGTTTCGATATTCTTTCGTGGCTCGATTGTGCCGACAAATAAACTGTACCCATCAGCCTCGAGGCCGTATCGAGAAAGAGGCTCTCTTAAAGTCTCAAGGTCGCGAGGGTAAAATTCGATAGAACTAGCTAAGGGCACAGTGTAAATTTTTTCAATCGGCCAGGAAAAATATTCAGCCAACTCTCGCCGAGTGTACTCTGAGTCCGTAATCAGTGCGTCAGCCCTGAGGAGCGTAGTCTTGAGCTCCTTCCGCAAATAGCGGGCAAGCTGCGGTGCATGGCAATGGGGCCAAGTAAAAGGGGAAAGATCATGAAATGTTGCGATACTATATCCAGCGAAAGGCGGCAGGTAATAGTTGGGACTATGGTAAAGAAAATTATCATACTCCCTCAATGCCCTAGATCGAAAATAAGGCATTAACAAACGATATGCTTCGACAGCAATATAACTCTTTTGCACCGCCCGTTTTAGACTGTGCTGTTTTCCCGCACCATCTGAAGGCGCAGGCAATACAGACAAAAAATTAGTACCAGAAAAGAACTTTAACGACTCAACTTCTGGTGTTTCTTGTAGCCTTCTAGCTAGTTCGTATGCATACCGGCCAATCCCGGTAAGTGGAAACTTAACAGGATCGACCGATAAGATTATATTCATATAGTATTTTTATAACACAATATAGAGAAGCGCACTTTCACTTCTGAAAGTGCGCTAAGAAATCAAAACGAAAAGCCGATTTCGTTACGACGTAGATCTGCTTCAACCATCATCTTGCAAAGTTCCTCAAGACTGGTTTTAGGCTCCCAGCCCAGCACTTTGGAAGCATGTGCTGGATCACCGATAAGCAACTCGACTTCTGCAGGGCGATAAAACTTTGGATTTATGCGAACGAGCACCTTACCCGTTTCCGAGTCCAATCCAACTTCATTTTCCTCAGATCCCTCAAACTTAATAGATATCCCCACAGCTTTAAAAGCCATAGAAACAAAATCGCGAACCGTCTCAGTACGATTAGTAGCAAGAACATAAGTATCTGGCTTGTCGGCCTGAAGCATGCGCCACATACCCTCTACATACTCTTTAGCAAAACCCCAATCGCGCTTGGCATCCAGGTTCCCCAACTCAAGAACATCCAGTTTCCCCAGCTTGATCTTGGCTACAGAGTCGGTAATCTTACGAGTCACAAACTCACGACCGCGCAGTGGCGATTCATGGTTAAACAAGATTCCACTGCAGCCAAATATATCGTAACTTTCACGATAGTTGATTGTAATCCAATGGGCATACAGTTTCGCAACACCGTAGGGACTACGAGGATAGAACGGCGTATCCTCTTTTTGAGGAATAGCTTGTACTTTACCAAACATTTCTGAAGTCGATGCTTGATAAAAACGAATGTTCGGATTGACGATCCGAATGGCCTCAAGCAGGTTTACAACACCAACCCCAGTAATCTCGGCGGTGGTGATAGGTTGATCAAAAGAAACGCCTACAAAACTTTGCGCCGCTAGGTTATAAACTTCATCTGGTTTTGCTGTTTGCAAGAGACGAATACTGGAAGACAGATCTGTCAGGTCGTACTCAATCAGCTGAAGGTTAGGGTGATTGGTAATACCAAGCTCTTCAATTCGCCAAAAATTTACGGAACTGGTGCGACGAAAGGTACCGTATACAAGATATCCTTTCTCAAGAAGCAGCTCAGCCAGATAAGCACCATCCTGACCTGTAATCCCTGTAATAATTGCTGTTTTCATGGTCCTAGCCTGTCTCTTATATAATCTATGTCAAGTGGTGATATGAGTACTTTTCTTGAGAAATGGTTCTTCTACATATCGATAAGAAATCGCAGACAGAGTCAATCCAATAAGCATCATCACCGTGCAGCTAACTACAAAACAAATGAGCGATTGAGGCTGATCAAAAAGCAATGAAAGCCCCCTCACCACATAGTAGTTAACCCCTAAATGCCATAGGTAAAATGAGTAACTGACTTTACCCGCTTGCTGCAGAGGTCTCCAAGTGAGCCGATCAGGGTGGTATTTACTGGCGACAAAATAGAAGAACACCGGAAATACTGTAAGTATCATGATCGGAACCCTCACATTTTTTTGTGATAGCTCGCCGCCAAACAGATAAACACCGGTTGCTAGCACCCCCAGAAGAAGGAGACAGCTACTCACATGCCTACTGAATAGGAATGATAACACACCGTTACGATAGTCTTCCATAGAGCGGGATAGGGCGCCCAGCCAGAAAGCCATGATAAAAACGGCATCCGTCCCCCCCTGCATTATAGAGAATGGATCCATAAACATCAGGATAATGGTAACTGCCAATGCCGTAACCTTCGGAAGGCTACCCAAGGTAGCAAGAAGTGGCATGAACAAATAGAACATCCACTCCCAGCGTAATGTCCAGATTGTATTTATTCGAAGATACATATCCTTGCTAAAAACGTCATTAACATCTCCTGTGCTATTCAAAACTTTACCAAACCCAAAGCCAAAATTCCGAAAACCAGCTATCAACTGACTGATTGAAGGCACCGGAAAACCGGCGCGAACCCAATCAAGAAGAAGAAATGTTGCAATTACCACCATCATAATCGGAACAAGGCGACGAATCCTTTTTATAAAAAAAGTATTCCCGTCAAACTTGCCTGCCTTGATCTGCCCCCAGAACAAGTGCCCTGTCAACATGAAAAACAACAATACACCAATTTCACCCATAGATGCAGCAGCCACTTGTTTGGGGGCAAATCCGAAGTACATCGTCGAATGAGCACCAAATACCAAAAAAGCAGCAATACCACGCAAGGATTCTAGCGAGCCCGAAAACCCCACCTGCTCAGACTGCTGAATGCCAACTTTTCGACAAACAACAGAAAGATAAAGGCATCCTACTACAAATAAAGCGGCAACCAAAACATAGTAAAAAAGCTCCTTACCCATACCCCACCCTTATTTCATGGAGGTGTACATGGATTTAAGTATCTGGGCCAGGTCCGGCAAAGCAGGATCAGTCCCAAGTAGCTTATGAAGATTATGAGAGTCCCCTACCAATCGCCAAACCTCATTCTTCCTAACATATTGGTCAGCAACCTCAATTTCCGGACGATAGCCGCTAATTTCCGTTAACCGATCTAGCACATCGTAACCAGTCCAGCCACGACCAGAACAGAGGTTGACTGTAAAGGGGGTATCATGTTCTTTAGACATTAGCTCAGCAAGCATCCACGCACAGCGATGCACTTCAACATAATCGCGAACAGAGCTAATATTCCCCAGCTTCAATGTGGGTGCGCGGTCTACAAAATGCCTTACAATTTTTGGAATAAGGAAGGATTCTGATTGACCAGGTCCTATAATGTTGAATGGACGCACAACATGTATTCTTATATCATCAGAATATTGTTTAGCAAGCATCTCCATTACCATCTTACTGTATGAATAATGGTTAGCCGGTTTATACTCCAAGCCCTCGTGGAGAAACTCTATATTTTGATTACCATATACACCAGCTGTACTTGCCAACAATATTGTAGGACGCTTAATTTTGGCATCAATTACGGCATTAAATAAGTTTTCCGAGCCAAGGACATTCACCCCGTAAATTTGTTGGGCATCACCATGCGTTACCAGCGCTATAGCTGCCAAGTGAACAATCCAGTCAGGAGAGAACTGTTCGATAATACTCGTAAGCTTGTCCTTGTCGGTAAGAGACACCGACACCATTCCGTCTGAAGGCTGATCAATACAGGTGCCGAGAACATTCGCACCACGCAGTTTTAATTCTTCTGTGAGATAGCGACCAATAAATCCACTGCCCCCAGTAATTAAAACACGAGTATCTTTCATTGTTGGCGCTCCTGTTGCTCTTTAACAATCGATTTAAAGGAACCTATAAGCTCCTCCGCACATTTTTCCCAAGTAATAGTTTTCCACTCTTCTAGAATGCGAGCCTCACGAGCTGCAAGAGCTTCTGGATGATGGGAGTAGAATTTAATTTTCTCCGCCCAACCGACAACATCCCAAGGATGGATGTAATCAACAAGATCCCTACCCGTTTCACGCAAAGGATCTACATCCGATGTGAGGCAAAACTTACCGTAACCTAAACTCTCAGGAAGAGTAAGGCTCCACCCCTCATAAAGGCTGGACAACAAAGTAAATTGGCAGTGTCGGTAAAGCACATCTAGCTGCGGATCCGACGTCCGCAAAATGAGTATTTTTCCTGAAACGCGCTTATCTCTCGTGATAATTTCAAAAAGATCCTGCGCCTTCCATCCAGCGCCACCAACAAATACCATCTGAGGGATGTCTTTAACACCATCCTCCAATAACTTTAGATATGCCTTGTAAAGCGTTTCATGGTTTTTTCTAATTTCTAAAGTGCCTACAGAAAGAATGAAGGGACCTGTAACCCCCATTTCCAGAAGCATTTCAGAGTCTTTTGAATGATCCGTTTGAGGAGCGATATCCGCACCAAACTTCACTGGAAGTCCTGGAATAGTTGACCAATTATGCTCAGCTTGCCATTTCACGCCATCTCGCATGGCCGTTTCGCCGCCATAGATAATTTTGTTACTCGCCAAGCCTGACAAATAAAAAAACCGCTGATACCAATTGAACGCTTCTTTCGCATGCAAGTGTGGGGTTATTAGTGGTGTCATATCATAAATTATTTGAGCAAAATTGAACGGCGACTTCCGTTTTGCCTTAATCAGTTCTATTAGAGGCTGCTGATCCCAGTTAATCCCAGCAGAAAAAACCATATCATTCTTAGAAAATGGTAGATCCTGAGCACTTCCTTCTAGAAGTTTCTCAAAGTATTGTGGAAGCCCCTCCTCATTTTTATGAGGTGAAAAGTCCGCAGTATTTAAAACACCAGCACTGGAAAACTTCTTAATAAGCCCAGTTCGCAACGCCATATTGACAAGTAGCTTTTGCAATACGCTAGGTAAAGCACTTAGAAAGTAGCCAGCCGAATTTCTAATTCTTTCATTTCGAGAAAGTACAAAAGGTGCCACATGCTCAAGCTCAGAAATCAATGACGCTTGGATCACAGGTTCTTTTGATCCATTGAAAATTGGGATTCTATGCCCTTCTCCCTTCGCCTCGGCCTCATTCCAAAACTTTTGAAAGGTCGCATATTGGCGGTTAACATCTGTAGAAGCAAAAAGCCAAATCAACCGATCGCGAGGAATTTCGAAGAACTTTCCTTCATAGAAACCAAAAAACTTAACTCCAGGCACCAGCTTTTCCATATAGTGAGCAAGAATCAACTCACTACGAATAATACCACTTACACCTCCACGCCAAACAGCGTAGGAAAGCGTCAAATCGAACCACAAGTTCAGTGTTTCTTTTTGGCCAACCTTGCGACTGGCGAAATCCTTGATAGCAACTAAAACATCCTCACCACATTTTTCCCATGACGTTGCCTTCCAATTATTTTTAATATTATTTTCTTTTGCAAGAAGTGCATCGTCATTGTGGCTATAGAACTTAATTTTATCCGCCCACCCCATGACATCCAATGGATGAATATATACAGGAAACTCTTGCCCAATCTCCCTTAAAGGTGTTACGTCCGAAGCTAAGCAAAGCTTCCCATAACTTAACCCCTCCGGCATAGGCAAACTCCAACCTTCATAGAAGCTAGGCAGAAGGGTAAAGCGACAATTACGATATAGAGCCGTCAACTCTATATCCGAAGGGGAAAGCAACAGTAACTTACCAGCAACGCGAGGATCACGCTCAATTGTGTCAATAAGATCACCAGTCCGCCAGCCTGGCTTTCCTGCAAATACTAATTGCGGAATATTTTCGTCACCACTTTCAATCAGCGAAACATAAGCCTTGTACAGAGTGTCATGATTCTTTCTTACCTCAATCGTACCAACAGTAAGAATATATGGACCAACAACCCCAAGAGAACTCAAAATCTCTTGATCGTTAAAAGAGTCATTATTTTTTGAAAGGTCGGTACCACCAAATGGTATCGACAGACTAGGAGGAACAGGCCAACTATGCTTTTCCTGATAAGCGATACCATCTACCTGAGGGCTATTACCAGCATATAAAATATAGTCGCAGGTTTTAGATATCCACTCGAAGTATTTTCTAAAGCCGTCTTCCTCCTGCGGGCGATACAAATGGTGAGTAGACTCACCTACTAGTATGGTATCGTAAACCATATAGACTAGCTCTATATTTGGATCTCGCTCTTTGACCTTTGTATAATAGTTTTCTTTACCACTATCAAGCCACCCCAAGCTGACAACCATATCGCCGTTCTTATACGGATATGATAGAGAACCGCTTGCTGAGAATAGTGAGTTGCTAGCAGACTCTTCTACTGCCTTGGGAAAAAGAAGCCGAACACAAATCGCTGCGTCTAGTATCTTTCTTGGCAACCAGGTCAGGTACATCCCCAGCTTTTGCCAGCGAACAGGCATTGAACTGACGGTTAATAACAACGAATGTTGAAAGCGGCGAGAGCGACTAGGAATTTCAGCTGCCAGCCTACGCAAATACTTTTCAACTTTTGATATCGACTTCTCTGTCACCGGAAAGGCATGAGCCTTACCTCTTCCTTCGAGGTACGCTTCTGCGATATTTACGTCCTTACCAAGCCACGGCAAGTCGCTTTTATTTACCTCAAAAAAACTTCCATTATCAAATTTACTGAAGCGAACATCAGGATAGTGCTTGTTCAGCGCAGCAGCAACTTCCAACTCTGCTCGAACGATTCCCACCACTCCTCCCGGCCACTGCTGAGAGGTCGTAATGTCTACCCAAATAGTTCTGTTATTCAATTCAATTATCCGTTCAAAATTCATGACGATCTATCAGTATGCTTGACTAAGCAACGTAAGCGCCGACGCAGAGATCAACACCTAGCATACATTATCATTTACAAGCAGAAAACACTACAAGCTAACAACTGATCAGCTTTTGGTCAATTTCACTTAATCTAAACGCCACTCTCACTATCTTTTTTTTCTGACTGCAGAATGCCATTTTGAATATCCAAGCCAGTCGAGAACTCGGTCAAGCGCGACTCTAAAATCGCAGCCCTCTCACAAGCCAAACTCATCTCGCCACTCAGATATTCTACTTCACGCCTAAGGCTCGCAATTTCCTTCTCTTTGAGCTCTACAACTGCTGTTAAATCGTGAAAAAGACCCTCCACCCTCATGATATGATCATCTTTTATTGCAATAGCATTAGCCAGGTCTTGATTATGACTCTCGACTTTCTCAATATGAAACTGCTTAATATCTACAGCATTGACCAAGCCTTTAGTATATTCATCTACTTCCATCAGGCGCTTATGTAGAACAGCTATTTCGTTACGCGACTTCTCTGCGATAAAAGCACAACGATCTGTTAGCCTAAGGGCAATACTTCTGGCCTGCACCGACTGAGGATCAATTAAATCATATGAACCTGATGCGCGCAGCAAACTGTCAAGTCGCGAGATCAATGCATCAATTTCACGATCAGAATAATACTCTCTAAATAACCCTAGAACCTCACTCTCAATTTTCGAGTACTCAGTTGCTTCTTTGGGACCGAGAAAGACCTGTGGAATCTTGCAATCATCAACATTGATATCATCCAAACCAAATAACAGACACTCCCCTTTAAATTTTGCTCGATACTCATCGCTCAGACTGAGATTATCGATACATACAGAGATATCAGAGACAGACTCTAGGCAAATATTAGAATATACCCAAAGGGAAAAAAATAAATAATAGCCTCGCCGCCAATCCAGTGGATTACTCTCGGCAAAAACTCGAGCCCGATCTATTTGTGCAAGACTTATATCTTGCAGTTCGACGTGCCTATAAACCTTACGAAGCACATCTGGAACAGCCCCCCCCATAAAAATCAGCTGCGTCGCCGCATCAAAGTAATCATTTATCTTAAAAGACCACCACTGACTACGAGGCTCTCGCCACAGATGTAAATGTACGCCCCCGAATGACTTTTTTAATGCAGCAGCCCTACCAAAACTGCGGCAAAGCTGTAAGACCGGTTTATTTTTTGCTTCACTTATCAGAGTAGAAAAATAAACATGCTGTTCGGTGGTCAAGTCTTCAAGAAATATATCCTGAAAACTAATTTCCTTTTTAAACAACCCTACCAACGAGTCCTTTATCTGCAAAAACTCCCAAAAATAAGGCAGACCTATATCTGGGTGATTTACATTTTTTGCGTCAGATGCCCCTACAGCCAACACCAGTTCAGGCCGTTCATCCAACTCAAGAAGCCATTCATTTTCGGGCTCTTGGTAACACCAATACTTATCATTAGCGCGACGAAAGACGTTAAACAGGTAAGTACTACCTGAGCGAAATAAAGAATGAACAAAAATAGGATTTAAATTCATAATAAAGAACTCAGCTTCACCGCTGTATGAAAATCAGCTAGTCCAGCCAATGCGGTTGTACCAGAACTACTTACAACGCGAAATATCGCGGCATCAACGCGACGATGAAGAAAATCAATTTCTTCCCCCGTAGACTCTCTGACACCGCAGTTTATATAGTATATACCTGGAACCAACGAGGCATTAAAAGAAAACTCAACATTTACAATACTACCACTTTCGACAGAACCAACATCTTCACTAAGAAAAAAAGAATCAGTCCCTGAAATCGCTATACCTTCTTTAGTCTTAATCAGATACGTAAAAACCGGGCTTTTTACGGACTTAAAAAACTCAACCTTAAAACAAAGCCTCATTACATCATTATTTTTTATAACATTGGCCAAGCCACCTTGAGCGTTTTTGATTTGCAGATCCTGAATAACCGCACCACCACTACCATAGCTAATCTCACAATCGCTCTTAAGCCCTAAATCGAGGCTAGCATCAGGGACCTGCTCTATCAGCGAAATGTTATTTTTACTGAATAGTGCTCGCTCATAGATATCACAAACCGCCTTCGCCTCCCCAAACTCAACCACTCCACCTTTGTCGATATAAAGAGCGGTTTTACATATCTTTTTTACACTTTCAATATCATGACTGACAAATAATAAGGTGGTTCCTTCCTCAATCATACTTTCCAAGCGACGAAAACACTTGCGCTGAAATGCCGCATCTCCGACGGCTAGCGACTCGTCAACGATAAGAATATCTGTTTTAAATGCTGTGGCCACGGCAAAAGAAACTCTTGACTGCATACCACTAGAGTATGTTCTAACCGCCTGATCGAAATACTCACCAACATCGCTAAATGCTTCAATATCCGGCATAACCTTTTCAATAAGATCGTGGGTATATCCCATTAAGCCAGCAGCATGAATGACATTCTGCCTACCTGTAAGTTCGGGATTGAACCCCATACCAAGCTCAAGAATGGCTGCAATTCTGCCATTTAAAATAATACTGCCTTCGCTAGGCTGTAATGTCCCAGTTATCATCTTTAGCAGAGTACTTTTTCCTGCTCCGTTCTTTCCTAACACCCCAATAGACTCACCAGGCTGGATATCAAACCCCACCCCTCGCAGCACCCAATTCTCTGTATGAGGTTTAACCGAAATACCGAACCAACGAGCAAAACGCTGCCACTCACTCCGATAGGTACGGTATGACTTTCCAAGATTTTTTACAGAAAGAAGGCTCATAGCGAATCAACCATTTCAGGCGCAGCACGACGAAATATAAACAGACCTAATAACATTAAGCCCAAAGAGCATAGGAATAAAAGAAATGTAGCCTGCTCAATGACTGGCAACCGATGAAATACAAGAACCTCATGAAACCCAGTAACGATAGAATACAACGGATTCAACTCAACCAATCCTTTAAGCTCAGCAGGAATAATGCTAATCGGATAAACGATTGGGGTGAACCAGAATAAAACTTGCAACATAATAGGAACTACTTGTCCAACATCTCTGACAAATACGTTCAGAACACCAAATATGAGACCAACACCAACCGCCATTGCCACCAATAGCAGATACAAAGGTATCAACCAAAAAACCTCTACACCAGGAAAACTATCTAGACACGCAAGTACAAGTAAAACGGCAACAAATAGAAAAAAGTTATTAACCAGTCCGGTCCCAACAACGATAGCAGGCAAAGTAATACGCGGAAAACGCATTTTTTTCATCAAGTTTCCTTGATCCGTAAATAGTGTCAGGCACCTACTGACAATTTCGGAAAACAAACTCCAAGCCAGCATCCCAGCAATTAGATAGATAGCATATGCATACTTACTATCGATGCCCGAGAGCTTTGCAGAGAGCACGCTTGATAAAATCATTGCATAGATAGCTACCTGAGTCAGAGGATGAATAATCATCCATAAACCTCCAAGCTTACTTCTTGCAAAACGTACGGAAAACTCATTTCCGATAGAAGAGAAGATGAACGCTCTATATTGCCATAAGTTTTTCAGCATGCTAAACATATTACGCTCTCACCTCCCAGGATCTATATAAAAAGCCAATCGGCCAAACCAGAAACAGCTATAAAAATCAGAAGAAAAAAATTAAACTATACAATATTACTAGGCCAGTTTTAAAGCTATATAATCAGAAAGTTTCTTGGCATGCTGGCGGAGTTCTGGCACTGCCGTCGCCTCCCAATACTTAGCCTTCAACATAGGCCCAATATAACTAAGCCAGGGAGCATTAGCACCCTTGCCACTTGTAACTGTCAGATTCTCATCAACTCTAATACCCAATCCTTCACTATCAGGCTGTATTAGTCTACTCTCAAGCAACTGCTTTATAAGCGGCTCATCAACATAACGTAGATCGGTGCTAGGCCCAGTACAATTTATGACCTTTCCAAAATCAATGACTTCAATCCGCCTTCCAGCACGCAGCTCGATCTCAACCCTAACCTGAGCTAAATGCCGCTTTGCTCCACGTATTCTTCCTGCTAAGACTTTAACCTTCTCCACTGCCAACTCTTGCTTCAGCATATAAAAAGGTTCTGGGGCCACACGATGCCTATGGACATCCCAATATACGCTGACATGGCGCAAAAACCTTTTTCTTTCCTTTGAATCAAGCCGCTGCCATAACACTGGTGTAATCGGCCTCAAAGCGCTTATCACTTCTCTCCAATCACCACCGTTATTCATAACCAGTTGGGTTTGGAACCTAATACACCTCAAATAACCCAATACACTAGGCTTTATAGACTTCACATACTCTAAAAACTCATCAAAGTCCTGCGATGGAGGCAGAGCTTCTCGATGCGGGATAGGTAACAGTCCGCGTCGGGAGAGGATATAGATTACTCCCCGATGCCCAGCACGACGCAAGCTTGAAATCATATCTAATGCTGTTAGCCCGCTTCCAACTAAAAGAAGATTACAGTCTTTACTCCCTCGAAAAATATCTCGAGGAAGCCATGGATCACGTTGATATTGTGAATGATCAAAGCGTGATAACGCCTCAATAGGGTCTCTAGGCTTAAAATGCCCAAATGCCAATACTACATGATCCGCTTTTATCTTATCCCCACTCTCCAGGGTTAAAATTGCGCCATCTTCATCTGGTAAAACATCCGAAACCTCCCCTACTACACGCTTGAGCAGGACACCAGCACCAGCACCAGCACATGCTTGAGCCTGCCTCAATAGGTAGTCGAGGTAATCACCATATACCTTCCGTGATAGGTAATGACTAGCGTCTACATTTATAAGGTTTTCGCGACAGAAATCGACAAATGAATTTGGCTCTTGAACAATAGCCGACATATTACCAGCTGGAACATTTAACAAGTGATCCTCACTTGTGGTACCGAATGCCAACCCACGAGCCATAATCCCCGAGCGATTTACAAGCAGAATATCAGCTCTAAAATTTAAGCTCCTAAGAAGCTGTATGGCGAGCGCTACTCCGCTAAATCCAGCGCCAACGATAACGATGGTTCTCATTTAGTATGATTGCTCATCGATATATTTTAAAACCTTAGAAACGGAACATTCCAAGGTTTCATCCATTGTATTTATCCTAACCTGAGGATTGGTAGGCTCCTCATATGCAGCATCAATGCCCGTAAAGTTCTTTATCAAACCTTGACGAGCTTTAATATATAGCCCTTTAGGGTCTCGACGCTCGCACTCCTCTAGCGGAGTATCTACGAACACCTCTACAAACTTTTGCTTACCTATAATCCTGCGCGCCATCGCACGATCTTGAATAGAGGGTGAAATGAATGCAGTTATAACTATCAATCCAGCATCCAGGAACAGTTTTGAAACCTCTGAAATGCGACGAATATTTTCTTGTCGATCCTCCTCACTGAACCCCAAATCGCCACATAATCCCGTACGCACATTATCTCCATCAAGCAAGTATGTATGCTGTCCTCGCTTGACAAGAGCACTTTCAACTGCGTTGGCAATCGTAGACTTTCCTGCACCACTAAGGCCCGTCAGCCATAAGACAAATGGCCTTTGCCCCTTTTGGGCTGATCGCTGCAATGCATTTACAGTACTGGGGTGAGAGACTAGATTCTTATTCATGATCACTCTATTAGAGTTTGCTAACAAAAAATTAGAAAGTATTGAGTTAAACCTCAGAGAAATACCAATTTTTTAAATTACTGAAACATAACTACCTTGGGACTTTAACTCAAAACACCTACAGTCAATCTATAAAATATCGAAATAGTTTTTAGAAATTACGGAAGCGCTCGCATTGATTTTCCTTAAATGGCATCTGGCCTGTTTCTTTGCTCCAATGCAAAGAGGACCTCCTCTACCTCCTTAATCTTAATCTTGAGCAGCTCCATGTCTCCCTTTGTTTCAACATTCAATCGCAACAATGGCTCAGTATTAGAGCCACGCAAATTAAATCGCCACGCTCCAAAATCAAGGCTGATCCCATCGGTGGTATCCACGTCAAGAGCATTATGTGAAAAGTGTTTCAAAACCTCACTTAAGGCATCATGAACACTCTCAACGTGATAGTTAATTTCTCCACTACAAGGAAAATCATTAATTCTCGCATCAACTAAGTCCGAGAGACTTTTCCCGCTTGTAGACATCAATGCCGTCAGCAATAGCCAAGGAATCATTCCACTATCACAGTATGCAAAATCGCGAAAATAGTGATGTGCGCTCATTTCGCCACCATATATCGCATCCTCCGCACGCATACGCTCCTTGATAAAAGCGTGCCCTGTTTTACTTTGTATAGGGATCCCTCCCGCCAGCTTTACTTGCGCGATAGTATTCCAAGTCAAACGCGGATCGTGGATGATTTTACTGCCGGGATAGAGCTTCAGTAGCATTTCAGCTAATAGACCAACAATGTAATACCCTTCAATGAAGCGCCCATTAGCATCAAAGAAGAAGCAGCGATCGAAATCCCCATCCCAAGCTAACCCAAGATCACAATGATTAGCCAGCAGTGCTTCCCGAGTGAGTTCACGATTCTCTGGTAGCAATGGATTCGGTACGCCATTAGGAAAGTTACCATCGGGCTCTTCGTTGATGATGACCCACTCAAAGGGCAACTTATTAGTTAGCTCTTTCAATACAGGCCCAGCAGCACCGTTACCAGGATCAGCAAGTATCTTAAGCGGCTTAAGTTTTGTTACATCAACATAGCTAAGCAGGTGTTTGATATAAGAGACCTTACTCAGTTCGAAGCGAATTTCACCCGGAGAACTAGCTAACGGCCCCAAATCACCATTTTCTACTCTTTCGCGAATTGCATTCAGCCCTGTATCACCACTGATAGGGCATGACTCAGATTTGACCAACTTCATCCCGTTATAGCCCTTGGGATTATGACTCGCTGTAATCATCACGCCACCGTCTGCGCTCAACGCACTCGTGGCAAAATACACTTCTTCTGTGCCACACAAACCTATATCAATGACATTGGCACCCGCATCACACAAACCGCGTATCATGGCCTCCGCCAGCATCGGACTCTCAAGACGCATATCACGCCCAAGTACAATGCTTTTACCTTGAAGCTCGGTAACCATGGCTCGCCCTATTCGGTAAGCCACATCCTCATTGAGATCGGACGGCACTTGGCCACGAATATCATAGGCTTTGAAACACTGGGTGCTGATAGGAGTATGCATACCGCTCTCTTACCGAGGTATGTGAAGGTAAAGAAGATGAGGCTGCTACTCACGTAAAAAGTATCAGCCTCATACAAAATGCGAATAAGCTTGGTCAAATCAAGCTCCTGACCAAAGCTTAGTAACCGCGGAAGCATCATTACTTATCGACGCGACCGTATTTATCCTCGAAGCGGACGATGTCGTCCTCACCGAGATAATCACCACTTTGGACTTCAATGAGAACCAGGTCTATAACTCCAGGGTTCATCAAGCGGTGCTGATGACCAGCCCGAATAAATGTGGACTCGTTGGTATTCAGCATCAGCTCTTGCTGGTCGTTGACAACCACAGCCATCCCGCTAACGACAATCCAGTGCTCGCTTCTATGGTGGTGCATCTGCAAAGACAGAGACGCCTTGGGCTTCACCACAATACGCTTGATCTTAAAGCGCTCGCCATTCTCTAACGTTGTATAAGTCCCCCAAGGGCGATGCACAGTACGGTGAAGTAAATGAACCGTATGGCTACAGGCCTTGAGCTGATTGACTATATGTTTTACATCTTGAGCATGATCTTTATGGGCAATCATCACCGCATCAGGAGTGTCGATTACCAACAAATCCTCGACGCCAACCAACGCGGTGAGTCGACCCTCGCTACTGACATAATTGTTCCGAGAACCGTGGGAAAGCACTTCCCCCTCAAAACGGTTACCGTTCTCATCTGGCGCGGTCAACTCGCTGACAGCATTCCAAGAACCAATATCGCTCCAACCGATATCACATGGGATGGTTGCAACTTTGGAGGAACGCTCCATCAATGCATAATCGATGGAGATGTCCGGAACCTCTGCGAATGCATCAGCGTCTAGTGCAAGGCAACGATATTTCTCTGATGAGGTGAGGCGCGAACTTTCGATGGTCTTGCAAACGGCAGCCACTACGTCCGGAGCATGCTGCCGAAGCTCCTCAAGCACCGTACCAACCCGGAAACAGAACATCCCCGAGTTCCAGTAGTAATTGCCGGCACTCACATAACCTTGAGCCGTTTCAAGATCAGGTTTTTCGACAAAACGGGCAACCTTCAGGCCTTTCTCCAACGGAGCCTCTTTTTGAGCCTCAATGTATCCAAAACCTGTTTCAGGATAGGTTGGCTGAATACCAAAGGTTACCAACCAACCTTCAGAAGCTAGTGCCACTGCATTGGCTACAGCCGCCGCAAAGGCCTTTTCGTCTTTTATTAGATGATCCGCAGCCAGCACCAGCATATGAACATCAGGACCATGCGTGGCCTCCAACTGAAGCGCAGCAGCAGCAACAGCTGCAGCTGTATTGCGACCAAAAGGCTCTAGAATGAAGCCTTGAGCATGCTTAGCCGTATTAACTACACCGTATTCGTCTTCGGTCTTGAACAGGAGCTCACGGTTGGTCACCGTAAGAACCTCCACAACCCCATCCAAGCGAGAGGCACGAAGGAAAGTTTTTTGGATTAGATTCTGGCCATCTGGTAGATCCATGAACGGCTTAGGGTGGGCCTCTCGAGAAACGGGCCACAAACGACTACCCACTCCACCAGACAAAATTACGGGAATCAGTTCCATGCTCTAAATCCTTAATCCCCCTCTGGCAGATGCATCCAGAAACGGGGCTCAGTTATGTTTCCGATCATTCCTGCATCGTCATCGATGCAAAATCCTTACTCGAAGCAGCTGCAGATAACAGCTCGGCTTCGATCCGACCCCAGCCAAGCGCGTCAACCCGATTGGCTCACGCACAGCCGCAGCCGGATATTACTGCCTAGCGACTGCTCTGGGAGCACATTGCGACAAGCTGAAACCCTCTTTGAGGAGGAAAGACCGCGCGAGTGAGGTATACATTACTGAACGGGGTCAGATTATTCTCGTGACTATTCTACAGCTAGAGCCACGAATTAATAACTCATGCAGAGGCAGGAGACAAAAAATCATCTAAAAACAAACGGGCCTTCCAGGTAATTGACATCAAAACAATATCAACCATAATTTTGATCAATTTTCACTCAAGTCGACTATTGAGCCAAAGGCAACAAAAAAGCCTATGAAAATGATTAGGCCTCAGAATAGCGAATTAACGCTCCAAGGTCCTTTCAAGCATCAAAGCATGTACAACTTCTCGCAGCCAGAGCCATAGACCCGTCAGGAGGCAGTTCCACTTCTCTCCTCAATGTCGCCAGCCAACAGAGCCTTGGAGCATCAAGCAAGTAGCCTCACGACCAACACCCTCAGCCCTTTAGAGCTAGACTTTTCAGCCAAGACTCTTACGTGACACCCTACCTCTCAGCCCCAGAAGCCAGCCAAGGACAGGACCGATGACCAACCCGATCATCAGCGCCAGGACTGCAACAACCGAAACAGGTAACTGAGGACCTGCCCACCCAAGGAACAGGAGCGAGACGGGCTCCTGATTCTCCAGGATGAATGCAAGAATCGCCAAAACTGACAATAGACAAACCACTACAACAAATACGCGTTTTAGGTTACGCATCAAACGCTCCTAAGGTTACAACGATCAAATCCCTTCTTCATCCTCATTCACACGATCCCGAAGCTCTTTGCCCGGCTTGAAATGCGGAACGAATTTTCCATCCAAACTGACAGACTGACCAGTCTTTGGATTGCGACCTACGCGCGGCGCACGATAGTGCAGGGAGAAGCTACCAAAGCCCCGAATCTCAATGCGATCTCCGGTTGCCAGGCATTGGGACATTTGCTCAAGCATGGTCTTGATGGCCAGCTCCACATCCTTGGATGAGAGCAGCCCTTGATGGGTGACAATTCGTTCGATCAACTCCGACTTCGTCATATTTTTCCCTTCTTTTTCAAGCAGCTAGATAAGCGCTTCAAAGGTTTTAGCACGGCCGGGAGATTTTGAACAGCCTAAGCATTGACTTATCTCCCCCCTTGCGAAAACACCATAAACGAAGGCATTCAACAGCGCCTAAAACGAAAACTCCGCAGCAATTTGACCTCCCACCACACCATCCTACTAGCGGCATATGACAAGCATGGTCCGAGTGAGGTAACCCGCAGGATTCCAGCCAAAGGGATAGTCACCCTCCTCGTCCTTGGCATCACTGGACCTGGTGATGACCTTATAGCCATCCCCCTTGCATTCACGCTCGGCACGCTTGTAGCACTTGCCCCATCCACCCCCAAGACCGGAGCAGTCGATCTCGATGCCGCTGACACCACGGACCGCATGAACCTTGGCATTGGTCGTACAGCCCACCAAAACTAGAACCGCGAAAATCACGATGAGATTTTTCATCTACTTCCTTATACGGGCAATCGCCCACCATCACTCAGCTCAAATAAGCCTAGCCCTGAATAGGTTATTGATCCGCTTAAGAAAATAGACACCCGAATGACTCTATTGGTTTCCCTTCCTTGACAGATGCAAGCCAGAACCCAAATCGCAGGCACAAAAAAGGGCGACCGAAGTCGCCCTTTTCTATGGTCTGACAGAACTTAGTTCTGCTTTTCCATCTGTGCACGCAGCAGGTCGCCCAGAGTGGTAGGACCAGCAGCGATATCCGAAGCAGCTGGCTTGTCGCGCAGGCTCTGGATAGCTTCTTTCTCGTCTTCAACGTCTTTCGACTTGATCGAGAGCTGGATTACACGGCTCTTACGGTCAACGCTGATGATCTTGGCTTCAACTTCTTCGCCTTCTTTCAGGACGTTACGAGCATCTTCGATGCGATCACGGCTGATTTCGGAGGCTTTCAGAGTAGCTTCGATATCGTTGGCCAGGGTGATGATGGCGCCTTTGGCGTCAACTTCTTTCACAACACCCTTAACGATTGCACCCTTGTCGTTCTCTTGAACGTACTCGGAGAACGGATCGCTTTCCAGTTGCTTGATACCCAGGGAGATGCGCTCACGCTCTGGGTCAACCGACAGGATAACGGTGTCCAGCTCGTCGCCCTTCTTGAAGCGGCGTACGGCTTCTTCGCCCACTTCGTTCCAGGAGATGTCGGACAGGTGAACCAGACCGTCGATGCCACCGTCCAGACCAATGAAGATACCGAAATCGGTGATCGACTTGATGGTGCCGGAGATTTTATCGCCCTTGTTGAACTGGCCAGAGAAATCTTCCCATGGGTTAGATTTGCACTGCTTGATGCCCAGGGAGATACGACGACGCTCTTCGTCGATGTCCAGAACCATAACTTCCACTTCGTCGCCGACTTGTACGACTTTCGAAGGATGGATGTTCTTGTTGGTCCAGTCCATTTCCGAAACGTGCACCAGACCTTCAACGCCTTCTTCCAGCTCAGCGAAGCAGCCGTAGTCGGTCAGGTTGGTTACACGAGCGGTAACGCGAGTGCTTTCTGGGTAACGGGCTTTGATAGCAACCCATGGATCTTCGCCCAGCTGCTTCAGGCCCAGGGAAACACGATTGCGCTCGCGATCGTACTTCAGAACCTTGACATCGATCTCGTCGCCAACGTTGACGATTTCGGAAGGATGCTTGATGCGCTTCCAAGCCATGTCGGTAATGTGCAGCAGGCCATCGACGCCACCCAGATCGACGAATGCGCCGTAATCGGTGAGGTTTTTGACGATACCTTTGACTTGCTGACCTTCCTGCAGGGACTCCAGCAGAGCTTCACGCTCAGCGGAGTTCTCGGCTTCGAGGACGCTACGGCGGGAAACGACAACGTTGTTGCGCTTCTGGTCGAGTTTGATGACTTTAAACTCGAGCTCTTTGCCTTCCAGGTGCGTAGTGTCGCGCACTGGACGGACGTCAACCAGAGAACCTGGCAGGAACGCACGGATGCCGTTAACGTCGACAGTGAAGCCGCCTTTAACCTTACCGTTGATAACGCCCTTGACCACTTCTTCGGCTGCGAAGGCTGCTTCCAGAACGATCCAGCATTCAGCGCGCTTGGCTTTTTCACGGGACAGCTTGGTTTCACCAAAGCCGTCTTCAACCGAATCCAGAGCAACGTGAACTTCATCACCAACATTGATGGACAGTTCGCCAGCATCGTTGTAGAACTGCTCAAGCGGGATCAGCGCTTCAGACTT
This sequence comes from Pseudomonas sp. NFACC41-3, assembly GCF_900109505.1. Lineage (NCBI taxonomy): Bacteria > Pseudomonadati > Pseudomonadota > Gammaproteobacteria > Pseudomonadales > Pseudomonadaceae > Pseudomonas > Pseudomonas sp. NFACC41-3. The sequence goes on along the minus strand of NZ_FOAE01000002.1, from coordinate 848,817 downwards.
CAGACCAGCGTGAACGGTTACCCAACGCGCTTGGTAGTCGATGTCGACGATAACACCGGTGATGATGGAGCCTGCCTGAAGGTTCAGGGTTTTTAGGCTTTCTTCAAAGAGTTCCGCAAAGCTTTCGCTCATTTTAATTCCTGTTGATAAGGGCGAAGAATACGCCCATCTGCCACACCCCAGACAATGTGGGTTACGTTCATATAAAAGAAGGACCGCAGGACTATGACTGGTCCCCTGCGCTCCTCCTTGGTCACCCGGTGATATCGCGAATGGCGATTTCGCTCAAGATGCGTTCCAGCACCTGCTCGATGGACAACTCCGTGGAATCCAGCTGTATAGCGTCAACCGCCGGTTTGAGCGGGGCGACTGCTCGCTGGGTGTCGCGCTCATCGCGCGCACGAATCTCATCTAGCAGACTCGACAGACTAACACCATCGACTTTTCCCTTCAACTGCAAGTAGCGACGGCGCGCGCGCTCCTCGGCACTTGCGGTGAGGAATATCTTCAGAGGCGCATCGGGAAATACCACTGTCCCCATGTCGCGCCCATCGGCCACCAGCCCCGGCGGCTCCTGAAAAGCCCGCTGACGCTGCAACAGCGCATCGCGCACGGCCGGCAGCGCCGCAACCTGGGAGGCCCAGGCACCGACCTGCTCGTTGCGCAAATCGTCGGTGACGTCATCACCTTCCAGAATGATGCGTTGCGGATGACCTTCGGTCGCTCCGACGAATTGCACATCCAGATGAGCCGCCAGCAGCTTCAGCGACTCCTCATTGGTCAGGTCGACACCATGATTGCGCGCGGCAAAAGCCAGCAAGCGGTACAAGGCACCGGAATCCAGCAGGCACCAGCCCAGGCGCTTGGCCAGAATCCCGGCAATGGTGCCCTTGCCCGAGCCGCTTGGCCCATCGATGGTGATGACTGGCGCCTTGATGTTCACGACTGGGCCTCTTGCGCAACACGAATGCCGACTTGTGCACATAGCGCAAGGAAGTTCGGGAAGGACGTGGCAACGTTGGCGCAGTCATGGATGCGGATTGGCGCATTGGCACGCAATGAAGCCACGCTGAAAGCCATGGCGATACGGTGATCGCCATGCCCGTGCACTTCGCCGCCGCCAATCTGGCTGCCATCGATGATGATACCGTCCGGCGTCGGCTCGCACTTGACGCCCAGGGCCAGCAAACCATCGGCCATCACCTGGATGCGGTCGGACTCCTTGACCCGCAGCTCTTCGGCGCCACGCAGCACGGTACGCCCTTCGGCGCAGGCTGCGGCAACGAACAGCACCGGGAATTCGTCGATCGCCAGCGGGACCAGCTCTTCCGGAATCTCGATCCCCTTGAGCTTCGCCGCGCGAACCCGCAGGTCCGCCACAGGCTCGCCGCCGACCTCACGCTGGTTTTCCAGGCTGATATCAGCCCCCATCAGGCGCAGGATATCGATTACCCCGGTGCGAGTCGGGTTGATACCAACATGCTCGAGCACCAGCTCGGAACCTTCGGCGATGGACGCAGCCACCAGGAAGAAGGCCGCCGAGGAGATATCCGCAGGCACTTCGATATGGGTCGCCTGCAGCTTGCCGCCGGACTCGACCGAGGCCGTGGCGCCGTCGACCGCCACCGGGTAACCGAAACCGCGCAGCATGCGCTCGGTGTGATCGCGGGTTGGCGCAGGCTCAGTCACAGTGGTCTTGCCTTCGGCGTACAGGCCAGCCAACAGCAGGCAGGACTTAACCTGGGCACTGGCCATTGGCATGGTGTAAGTCAGCCCCTTGAGCTTGTGGCCACCACGGATGGTCATCGGCGGACGCCCTTCCGCTGCGGTTTCAATGACCGCCCCCATCTCGCGCAGCGGATTGGCTACGCGATTCATCGGACGCTTGGATAGCGACGCGTCGCCTGTCAGCACACTATCGAAACTCTGCGCGGCCAGCAGACCGGACAGCAGGCGCATCGAGGTGCCGGAGTTGCCCAGGTAGATTGGGCCCGGAGCCGGCTTCAAGCCATGCAGGCCGACGCCATGGATGGTCACGCGACCATGGTGCGGACCTTCGATCACCACACCCATGTCACGGAAAGCCTGCAGCGTCGCCAGGGCGTCCTCGCCCTCGAGGAAGCCTTCGACTTCGGTAGTACCTTCAGCCAGGGAGCCGAGCATGATCGAACGGTGAGAAATCGACTTGTCGCCTGGTACACGAATCCGCCCAGTCAGGCGGCCACCAGGATTTGCCAGGAAAATCAGGTTATTGGAGTTCATAGCGTCCACATAGGCCCGACGGGCCAGGATTTTACTGAAATGCTCGCGAGCAACCCGGGCGCGAGTGAATACGCCCAACAACTGGTGCCCATCCCCTGCATCGACCGCGTCGCGCAAGGCGTCGAGGTCATTGCGAAATGTATCGAGTGTGCGCAGGACAGCTTCGCGATTGGCGAGGAAGATGTCGTGCCACATGACCGGGTCACTACCGGCGATTCTCGTGAAATCACGGAAACCGCCCGCAGCGTAGCGGAAGATGTCCAGATTTTCACTGCGCTTGGCCAACGAATCGACCAGACCAAACGCCAGCAAGTGCGGCAGATGACTGGTCGCGGCCAGCACCTCATCGTGGCGCTCGACCTGCATATGCTCGACATCCGCCCCCAGTTCCCGCCAGAGTTTGTCGACCACCGCCAGCGCTGCCGGGTCGGTCTGCTCCAGCGGCGTCAGGATCACTTTGTGGCGACGGAACAACTGGCCATTGGCGGCTTCCACCCCGCTTTGTTCGGAACCGGCGATCGGATGCCCCGGAACGAAGCGCGGCGGCATGCCACCAAAGGCCTCGGTCGCCGCCCGCACCACATTGCCCTTGGCGCTGCCGACATCGGTCAGGATCGCCTGCCCCAGATCCATGCCAGCCAGAATCGCCAGCAGTTTTTCCATGGCCAGAATCGGCACCGCCAGCTGGATCACGTCAGCGCCCTGGCACGCCAGCGCCAGGTCTTCTTCACAGCGATCCACCACACCCAACTCAACGGCCAGCTTGCGCGATTGCGGATCGAGATCGACACCGACCACTTCGCGACATACGCCACTTTCACGCAGGCCCTTGGCAAAGGAACCGCCGATCAGTCCCAGACCGACCACCACCAGGCGACCGATCATAGGCACCGCAGGTTGCACTGGAATGACATCAACCACGAGCCAGAACCTTGGCCAAAGCCTCGAGGAAACAGGTGTTTTCAGCCGGCAGGCCAATGGTCACGCGCAGGTGATTCGGCATGCCGTAGTTGGCCACCGGACGCACGATCACCCCTTCACGCAACAAGCCCTGGAACACCGGCGCGGCAACCCGCCCGACATCCACCGCAATGAAGTTGCCCCTGGAAGCGATCCAGCTCAGGCCCAGCTCCCGGAAGCCGGCTTCCAGCTGCTGCATGCCCGCCTCGTTCAAGCGACGGCTCTCGGCCAGGTAATCGGTATCCTCCAGCGCCGCACACGCCGCCGCCAGGGCCAGGCTATTGACGTTGAAGGGCTGGCGAACGCGATTGAGCACATCGGCAACGGTCGGAGTCGACAAGCCATAACCCACGCGCAACGCAGCCAGGCCGTAGGCCTTGGAGAAGGTTCGCGAAACCAGCAGGTTCGGATAGGCGGCCAGGAAATCCAGGCCATCCGGCAGGTCGCTGCCTTCGGCGTATTCGATGTAAGCCTCGTCCAGCACCACCAGCACATGCGCCGGTACGTCCTGGAGGAACTCGTCCAGCGCCTCGGCGCTGAACCAGGTGCCGGTCGGATTGTTCGGGTTGGCGATAAAGACCACTCGGGTATCGGCATCGATAGCCTGCAGCATGGCCGGCAAGTCATGACCCCAGTCCTTGGCCGGAATCACTCGAGCTTCGGCGCCCACGGCCTGGGTAACGATCGGATAGACCGCAAAGGCGTGTTCGCTGAACACCGCATTCAGGCCAGGCGCCAGATAGGCGCGGGCGACCAGCTCCAGGATGTCGTTGGAACCATTGCCCAGGGTGACCTGCGCCAGCTCGACGCCACAGCGCTCGGCCAGCAGGGTCTTGAGCGCAAAACCATTTCCATCCGGATAGCGGGTCAGCTCGGCCAGCTCTTCGCGAATCGCCGCCAGCGCCTTGGGACTGGCGCCCAGCGGGTTTTCGTTACTCGCCAGCTTGACGATTTTCGCCGGATCGATATCCAGCTCGCGTGCCAGTTCGTCCACGGGCTTGCCCGGAACGTAAGGCGAAAGTTGTTGCACGCCCGGCTGTGCCAGAGCGAGGAAGTCGCCACTCATTGTTAAAGCCTCAGAGAACCGCTTTCGGGTAGGAACCCAGCACCTTGAGTGCCACTGCTTCCTGACTGATCTTTTCCAGCACACCCTTGATCAATGGATCGCGATGGTGGCCGACGAAGTCGATGAAGAACACATAGGTCCACTTGCCGCTGCGCGAAGGCCGGGTTTCGATACGCGTCAGATCGATACCGTTGTCATGGAACGGCACCAGCAGCTCATGCAGAGCGCCGGGCTTGTTGCTCATGGAAACGATGATCGAGGTCTTGTCGTCGCCGGTCGGCGGCACTTCCTGGTTGCCGATCATCAGGAAGCGCGTGGAGTTGTCCGGGCGATCCTCGATTTTCTCGGCCAGACGGGTCAAGCCATACAGGCTCGCTGCCATATCGCCGGCGATGGCCGCCGAGTTCCACTCGCCCTTGACCCGCTTGGCCGCCTCGGCGTTGCTGGAAACCGCCACCCGCTCGACATTCGGATAATGGGCATCCAGCCACTTGCGGCACTGCGCCAGGGACTGGGCATGGGAGTAGATGCGGCTGATGCTGTCGGTCTTGGTGTTTTCACCGACCAGCAGATGATGGTGGATACGCAGCTCGACCTCGCCGCAGATCACCATGTCGTGCTCCAGGAAACTGTCGAGGGTGTGGTTGACCGCACCCTCGGTGGAGTTTTCCACAGGCACCACGCCAAAGTTCACCGCTCCCGCCGCCACCTCACGGAACACTTCGTCGATCGCCGCCATTGGCTTGCTGATCACCGCGTGACCGAAGTGCTTCATGGCCGCGGCCTGGGTGAAGGTGCCTTCCGGACCGAGGTAAGCCACTTTCAGCGGCTGCTCGAGCGCCAGGCAGGACGACATGATTTCACGGAACAGCCGCGCCATCTCCTCGTTGCCCAACGGCCCCTGATTGCGCTCCATCACCCGCTTGAGCACCTGAGCTTCACGCTCAGGACGATAGAACACCGGCACTTCGCCTTCGGCCAGCGAGGCCATCTTTACTCGCGCGACTTCCTGGGCGCAGCGCGCGCGCTCACTGATCAGCTCCAGGACTTTCTCGTCCAGAGCGTCGATGCGCAGGCGAAGTGCCTTGAGTTCTTGCTCAGACATTAGCCGTGTTCCTTCTCGAACTCTGCCATGTAGGCCACCAGCGCGTTGACCGCATTGATGTCGACGGCGTTGTAGATGGAGGCGCGCATGCCGCCTACCGAACGGTGCCCCTTGAGGTTCAGCAGGCCACGCGCGTCGGCGCCGGCCAGGAACGGCTTGTCCAGACGGTCATCGGCCAGGCGGAACGGCACGTTCATCCACGAGCGGTCCGACTTGTTGATCGGGTTGCTGTACAGGCCGCTGGCGTCGATGAAGTCGTACAGGGTGCGCTGTTTGACGTCATTGAGCTTGGCGATGGCTTCCACCCCACCCTGCTCCTTGAGCCACTCGAACACCAGGCCGGACAGGTACCAGGCCAGAGTCGGCGGAGTGTTGTACATCGAGCCGTTATCCGCCGCGACCTTGTAGTCGAGCATGGTCGGGCACAGCGAACGCGCGCGACCCAGCAGGTCCTCGCGAACGATATTGACCAGGATGCCGCTCGGGCCGATGTTTTTCTGCGCGCCGGCATAGATCATGCCGAAGCGGGAGATATCCACAGGGCGCGAGAGGATGTCGGAAGACATGTCGGCCACCAGCGGAACGTCGCCGGTTTCCGGGATCCACTGGAATTCCAGGCCGCCGATGGTTTCGTTCGGCGCATAGTGCACGTAGGCCGCGTCTTTCGACAGCTGCCATTCGTTCTGGCCAGGGATAGCGAAGTAATCGTAAGGCTTGGCGGTGGCAGCCACATTGACATGGCCGTAGCGCGAGGCTTCTTCAATGGCTTTCTGCGACCAGATACCGGTGTCGATATAGTCGGCCGTGCCATTTTCCGGCAACAGGTTCAGCGGGATCTGAGCAAATTGCTGGCTGGCGCCGCCTTGCAGAAACAGCACTTTATAGTTCGAGGGGATATTCAGCAGATCACGCAGATCCTGCTCGGCCTTGGTGGCAATGGAGACGAACTCATCGCTGCGATGGCTCATCTCCATGACCGACAGGCCCTTGCCATGCCAATCCAGCAATTCGGCCTGGGCACGCAACAGGACAGCTTCAGGTAGCGCAGCGGGACCTGCGCAGAAGTTATAGGCTCGTTTGCTCACATCCACTCTCGCTATGCATTCACGGTAGCGGACAGAGCAAACACTCTGCCCTGCTACGATTTATTTAGTCTTGCGACTCTTCTTCGCCTGCGGCGTCAGCCTGCTGGCCTTCGACGGCATCATCCGAGTCGGTCGCCGCATCCAGCACGACGCCCTCGAGCACCTCGCCATCCTCGCCTTCTAATTCGTCGCCTTCGACTTCGGACGGCTCCTGAACCCGTTCCAGGCCTACCAGCGTTTCGTCGCTGGCCAGCTTGATCAAGGTCACGCCCTGGGTGTTACGGCCCAGGCTGGACACTTCATCGACCCGGGTGCGCACCAGGGTGCCCTGGTCGGAAATCAGCATGATTTCCTCGCCGTCGAGCACCTGGACCGCGCCGACCAGACGACCGTTACGCTCGTTGCTGACCATGGCGATAACGCCTTGACCGCCACGCTTGTACTCAGGGAACTCGGTGATCGCCGTGCGCTTGCCATAACCCCGCGCCGAAGCGGTGAGGATCTGGCTGCCTTCTTCCGGGATCAGCATGGAGATCAGCTTCTGCCCTTCCGGCAGACGCATGCCGCGCACACCACGGGCAGTACGGCCCATGGCACGAACGTCGGACTCCTTGAAGCGGGTCACCTTGCCGCCATCGGAGAACAGCATGACTTCGCGTTCGCCATCGGTGATCGCGGCGGAAATCAGCACATCGCCCTCGTCCAGTTCCAGCGCGATCAGACCGACGCTGCGCTGACGGCTGAAGGATTCCAGCGGGGTCTTCTTCACGGTGCCGTTGGCGGTCGCCATGAAGATGTAGTGACCCTCGGTGTATTCCTCGACCGGCAGCATGGTGGTGATGTATTCACCGTCATCCAGCGGCAGCAGGTTGACCAGCGGACGACCGCGGGCGGCACGGGACGCCTCGGGGATTTCATAGGTTTTCAGCCAGTAGACCTTGCCCTTGCTGGAGAACAGCAACAGCGTGGTGTGACTGTTGGCCACCAGCAGGTGAGCGATGTAGTCCTCATCCTTGACGCCGGTTGCCGACTTGCCTTTGCCGCCACGACGCTGGGCCTGGTACGCGGCCAGCGGCTGGGTCTTGGCATAGCCGCCGTGGGAAATGGTCACGACACGCTCTTCTTCCGGGATCATGTCGCCCAGGGTCAGGTCGAGACGGGCATCGAGGATCTCGGTGCGACGCACATCGCCGTATTCGGCGCGAATCACTTCCAGCTCTTCGCGGATCACTTCCATCAGGCGCGTGGCGCTGTTGAGGATGCGGATCAGCTCGCCGATCTGGTTGAGGATCTCCTGGTACTCGGCCAGCAGTTTTTCATGCTCGAGGCCGGTCAGGCGGTGCAGACGCAATTCCAGAATGGCTTGTGCCTGCTCTGGCGACAGGAAGTACTTGCCGTCGCGCAGACCGTATTGCGGATCGAGGTTCTCCGGACGGCAGGAATCCGCGCCGGCACGCTCGACCATGGTCATCACCGCGCTGGACTCCCAAGGCGTGCTGATCAGCGCTTCCTTGGCTTCCGACGGGGTCGGCGAGGCCTTGATCAGGGCGATGACCGGGTCGATGTTCGACAGGGCAACGGCCTGGCCTTCGAGAATGTGACCACGCTCACGAGCCTTGCGCAGTTCGAACACGGTACGGCGGGTCACCACTTCACGGCGGTGACGCACGAAGGCTTCCAGCAGGTCCTTCAGGTTGAGGATCCGCGGACGACCGTCGATCAGCGCAACGATGTTGATACCGAACACGCTCTGCAGCTGGGTCTGGGCGTAGAGGTTGTTGAGGATAACCTCCGGCACTTCGCCACGGCGCAGCTCGATCACCACGCGCATACCGTCCTTGTCGGACTCGTCGCGCAGCTCGGTGATGCCTTCGAGCTTCTTCTCCTTGACCAGCTCGGCGATCTTCTCGATCAGACGCGCCTTGTTCAGTTGGTAAGGCAGCTCGGTGATGACGATCTGCTGGCGGCCACCGACCTTGTCGATGTCCTCGATGATCGAGCGGGCACGCATGTAAATGCGCCCGCGGCCGGTACGGTAGGCTTCGATGATGCCTTCACGACCGTTGATGATCGCCGCGGTCGGGAAGTCCGGGCCCGGGATGTGCTGCATCAGCTCATCGACGGTCAGTTCCGGGTTGTCGATCAGGGCCAGGCAACCGTCGATGACTTCACCGAGGTTGTGCGGCGGAATGTTGGTCGCCATGCCCACGGCAATACCGCTGGAACCGTTGACCAGCAGGTTGGGGATCTTGGTCGGCATGACCGCGGGGATCAGTTCGGTGCCGTCGTAGTTCGGCACCCAGTCCACGGTTTCCTTGTGCAGGTCGGCCAGCAGCTCGTGCGCCAGCTTGGTCATGCGCACTTCGGTGTATCGCATGGCCGCCGCGTTGTCGCCGTCGACCGAACCGAAGTTACCCTGGCCGTCTACCAGCAGGTAGCGCAGGGAGAATGGCTGGGCCATACGAACGATGGTGTCGTACACCGCGGTATCACCGTGCGGGTGATACTTACCGATCACGTCACCGACAACACGGGCAGATTTCTTGTACGGCTTGTTCCAGTCGTTACCGAGCTCGCTCATCGCGTACAGCACACGCCGGTGCACGGGCTTCAAGCCATCGCGCGCATCAGGCAGTGCCCGCCCGACGATTACGCTCATCGCGTAGTCGAGATAGGACTGTTTCAGCTCGTCTTCGATATTGACCGGGAGGATTTCTTTGGCCAGTTCGCCCATGAGAAGCCTGATTCCTTTTTCTGGTGAAACTTCGTCACATCCATATGGGACGAACGAAGCTCGCCGCTGCAGGCCTAGTGCCATGCACCGACTTACGACAAATCAACAAGTTATGCCATGGATTTGCGCAGTGAAGGCGGTCACTTCGGACCACCTTGGAAACCGCCGGATGTTATCACAATCGCCGCCACGCACCTATCCCCCTGATGCGCATGGAGCATAGTTAGTTGACCGGTGACAGGCTGATAAGAGACGAGAGAAGCTCAGAGGCTGATTTCGCGCGTAAATGCGGATTTTTTCCCGGACTGACGACCACCCCACGGCAGCCGTCAGCGAAACCTTTTGCAAAACGATCTCAGTGCAAGCGCTTGCGGCACATCAACTGGGCCAGTTTCGCGGTGTCGGGACGCTCGACTATGCCTTTCTCGGTGACGATGGCGTCGATCAGGTCCGCCGGGGTGACGTCGAATACCGGGTTATAGGCCTCCACATCCGCCCCTACCCGCTTGCCGCCGACCTCGAGCAGCTCCTTGCCATCACGCTCCTCGATCGGAATGTCTTCGCCACTGGCCAGGGCCATGTCGATGGTCGAACTCGGCGCGACCACCATGAAACGCACGCCGTGGTGCATTGCATTGACCGCCAGCTGATAGGTGCCGATCTTGTTCGCCACGTCGCCATTGGCGGTGATGCGGTCGGCGCCGACGATCACCCAGGTCACGCCCTTGGTTTTCATGATGTGTGCGGCAGCGGAGTCGGCATTCAAGGTCACTGGGATGCCTTCGTTGGCCAGCTCCCAGGCGGTCAGCCGCGAACCCTGCAGCCAGGGACGGGTTTCATTGGCATACACCCGCTCGACCATACCTTCGATAAAGGCCCCGCGAATCACCCCCAGGGCCGTTCCGAAGCCGCCGGTCGCCAGGGCGCCGGTATTGCAGTGGGTCAGGATGGCCTGGGCATTGCCCTGATGCCGGCGAATCAGGTCGACACCCAACTGGGCCATGGTCAGGTTGGCTTCGCGGTCGCTTTCATGAATGGCCAGGGCTTCCGCCTCCAGCACCGCCAGCGGGTCGGCGTGGCCCTTGAGGCGCTCCAGGCGTTCACGCATGCGGTTCAGCGCCCAGAACAGGTTGACCGCGGTCGGACGCGAGTCGGCGAGCAGTGCGAAGTCCTGCTCCATCGCTGCCTGCCAGTCACCACCGGCGGCAAAACGCGCGCGCGCCGCCAGGACCACACCATACGCGGCGCTGATACCGATCGCCGGCGCGCCACGCACCACCATTTCGCGAATGGCCTGCGCGACGCCAGCCGCGCTGGTGTAGGCAATCCAGCTTTCCTCGAAGGGCAAAATACGCTGATCGAGCAGATACAGGGCGTCATCCCGCCAATCGATGGCCTTCACCTTCTCCGCTGCCAACAGTCGATCGCGCATCCCTCACCCCGCACTCATGAACAAAAGCCGCCGATTATAGCGAGCCCCCGGCGAAGACGCTCGGGTATACTTCGCCATCCTCCACAAACGCCCTGGAACCGATCTTCGATGCCGAACCCTGTCGTTGCGCTCGACCTACTCCTGTTGCCGACCTGGCTGGTGCCTGTTGAACCGGCCGGCGTGGTGCTCAAGGAGCATGGCCTGGGTATCCGCGACGGCCGCATCGTGTTCATCGGCCCGCGCGCCGAGGCCTTGAAGCTGCAGGCGGCCGAGGTCCGCGAGTTGCCGGGCATGCTGCTCAGCCCTGGCCTGATCAACGCCCACGGCCATGCGGCAATGACCCTATTCCGCGGCCTGGCCGACGATCTGCCATTGATGACCTGGCTGGAGAACCACATCTGGCCCGCCGAAGCCAAATGGGTCGATGAAGCTTTCGTCCGCGACGGTACCGACCTGGCCATCGCCGAACAGCTCAAAGGCGGCATCAGTTGCTTTTCCGACATGTACTTCTTTCCGAAGGTTGCCAGCGAGCGCGTGCACAACAGCGGCATTCGGGCGCAGATCGCCATTCCGGTCCTCGACTTTCCGATTCCGGGCGCCCACAGCGCCGACGAGGCCATCCGCCAGGGCGTCGAGCTGTTCAGCGATCTCAAGCATCATCCGCGCATCAAGATCACCTTCGGCCCCCACGCGCCTTACACGGTCGGCGACGAAAACCTGGAGAAGATCCGGATCATTGCCGAAGAACTCGATGCCTCCATTCATATGCATGTCCATGAAACCGCCTTCGAAGTGGAGCAGGCCATCGCCCGGCACGGCGAGCGGCCCCTGGCGCGCCTGGCGCGACTGGGACTGCTCGGGCCGCGCTTCCAGGCCGTACACATGACCCAAATCAGCGATGACGACCTGGCTTTGCTGGTAGAAACCAATAGCAATGTCATTCATTGCCCGGAGTCGAACCTGAAACTGGCCAGCGGCTTCTGCCCGGTGGAACGGCTGTGGCAGGCTGGCGTCAATGTTGCGGTAGGCACCGACGGGGCCGCCAGCAACAACGACCTGGACCTGCTCGGCGAAATCCGCACCGCCGCACTGCTGGCCAAGGCCGTGGCAGGCTCGGCCACCGCCCTGAATGCCCACCAGGCGCTGCGCATGGCCACCCTCAACGGCGCGCGGGCCCTGGGCCTGGAGAGCGAGATCGGCTCGCTGGAACTCGGCAAGGCCGCGGACCTGGTGGCATTCGACCTGTCCGGCCTGGCGCAGCAACCGATCTATGACCCGGTTTCGCAGCTTATATATGCCACCGGCCACGATTGCGTGAAACACCTTTGGGTCGCCGGCAAGCAATTGCTCGACGACCGGCGCCTGACGCGCATGGACGAACAACAGCTGCACGCCACGGCGACAGCCTGGGGCCGGCGCATCAGCGGCCATACCGAATAGCAGGAACCCTCGAGCCCGGCTCGAGACCGACAGCCAGAATTTTCCAGATTCAGAGGATTACCCATGAGTAACGTCGACCACGCCGAAATCGCCAAATTCGAAGCCCTCGCCCATCGCTGGTGGGACCGCGAGAGCGAATTCAAACCGCTGCACGATATCAACCCGCTGCGGGTCAACTGGATTGACGAGCGTGTCAACCTGGCCGGCAAGAAAGTCCTCGACGTCGGTTGCGGCGGCGGCATCCTCAGCGAAGCCATGGCCCAGCGCGGCGCCACGGTAACTGGCATCGACATGGGCGAGGCCCCGCTGGCGGTGGCACAGCTGCATCAACTGGAGTCAGGGGTGAACGTCGAATACCGGCAGATCACCGCCGAAGCCCTGGCCGAGGAGATGCCCGAGCAGTTCGACGTCGTCACCTGCCTGGAGATGCTCGAGCACGTACCAGACCCCTCCTCGGTGATCCGCGCGTGCTTTCGCATGGTCAAGCCCGGTGGCCAGGTGTTCTTCTCCACCATCAACCGCAATCCGAAGGCCTATCTGTTCGCCATCATCGGCGCCGAATACATCATGAAGCTGCTGCCACGCGGCACCCATGACTTCAAGAAATTCATCCGGCCTTCCGAACTGGGTGCCTGGAGCCGCGACGCCGGCCTGACCGTCAAGGACATCATCGGCCTGACCTACAACCCGCTGACCAAGCACTACAAGCTGGCCGCCGACGTCGACGTCAACTACATGATCCAGACCCTGCGGGAGGAATAAGCCCATGCGTATCAGAGCAGTTCTTTTCGACATGGACGGCACCCTGCTCGACACCGCGCCGGACTTCATCGCCATCTGCCAAGCCATGCGCGCCGACCGCGGCCTCGCGCCGATCACGGACAAACATATCCGTGACGAAATCTCCGGTGGCGCCCGGGCGATGGTCGCCGTGACCTTCTCGATGGACCCGGAATCCCCGGGGTTCGAGGATCTGCGCCTGGAGTTTCTGGAGCGCTACCTCAAGCATTGCGCAGTGCACAGCAAGCTGTTCGACGGCATGGCCGAGCTGCTGGCCGATATCGAGAAGGCCAATCTGCTCTGGGGCGTGGTCACCAACAAGCCGGTGCGCTTTGCCGAGCCGATCATGCAGCAGCTGGGCCTGGCGGAACGTTCCGCCCTGCTGATCTGCCCGGATCACGTAAAGAACAGCAAACCCGATCCGGAACCGTTGATCCTGGCGTGCAAGATGCTCGACCTCGACCCGGCCAGCGTTCTGTTCGTCGGCGACGACCTGCGTGACATCGAATCGGGCCGCGACGCAGGCACCAGGACCGCCGCCGTGACCTACGGTTACATCCATCCGGACGACAATCCCAAGCACTGGGGCGCCGACGTGGTGGTCGACCATCCGCTGGAACTGCGCCAGGTCCTGGACCAGGCGCTATGCAGTTGCTGATCGGCCCAGGCTTTCGCTTCTGATTTCCCGAGGTTTTTATGTTTGATTATTCCGCCCGCCCCGAACTGCTCAAGGATCGGGTCATCCTGGTCACCGGCGCCGGTCGCGGCATCGGCGCCGCTGCCGCCAAGACCTTCGCCGCCCACGGCGCCACCGTATTGCTGCTGGGCAAGACCGAAGCCAACCTGATCCAGGTTTATGACGAGATCGAAGCCGCCGGCCACCCTCAGCCGGTGGTGATTCCGTTCAACCTGGAAACCGCCCTGCCGCACCAGTACGACGAGCTGGCCGCCATGGTCGAAGCCGAGTTCGGTCACCTCGATGGCCTGCTGCACAATGCCTCGATCATTGGTCCGCGCACGCCGTTGGAACAGCTGTCGGGCGAGAACTTCATGCGGGTGATGCAAGTCAACGTCAATGCCATGTTCATGCTGACCAGTACCCTGCTGCCGCTGCTCAAGCTGTCCCAGGACGCCTCGGTGGTGTTCACCTCCAGCAGCGTTGGCCGCAAGGGCCGTGCCTACTGGGGCGCCTATGGCGTTTCAAAGTTCGCCACCGAAGGCCTGATGCAAACCCTGGCCGACGAAGTCGACGGTGTCGCACCGGTGCGCGCCAACAGTGTCAATCCGGGCGCTACCCGCACCAGCATGCGCGCCCAGGCCTATCCAGGGGAAAACCCGAGCAACAACCCGGCCCCCGAGGAGATCATGCCGGTCTACCTGTACCTCATGGGTCCGGACAGTAACGGGATCAACGGCCAGGCATTCGACGCCCAGTAATCCTTTCTTTGGCCGCGGCGGAATACCGTCGCGGCACTCCTTTCCTGGCAGTCTTCCACCCTGTCATCGCCAGACAAATGCCATCCTGGGTCACCCCAAGCCTTGGAACTGTCAGCCAACCCGCTGAATTCAAAAGCATTTTACTCGGATGAAGCGAATGGCATGACTTTCGCTCTCATCTCCCTCAAATAGGCAATGTATTGGCGAAACTCAGCGACGATCGAGTCGGGGCTTATAACGGCCCGTAAAGCGGATTAGACTGTGATCGCTTGTCCTACGGGACTGATGGAACAGTATGACGTGCAGCCATGAGCCGCTCTCACCCAGCCAGTAAGACTGCATTACGTGCCCAGGGGCTCACGCCATATGAAAATACCCACCCAGACCAACGCAATTGACTTCGATAGCGCCAAATTGCAACGCCTGGGCTTTGGCCAGCAGTCACCACTCCTGCAACGCCCGGTCAGCCTTGCCCAGTTGCGCCAGCAACTGAGCCTGCAATTACAGACCAGCCTGGAACCGCAACGCATTCTCGGCCTGTTCTTCCGCGAAACCCAACGCCTTGTGCCCCTGGATGCCCTGGTTTACCAGCACAAGCCCAGCGACCTGCGCCTGGAGTTCGGCCAGCGCGGCCACCACTCCATCAGCTACAGCCTGAGCCATGAAGGCGAGACCATGGGCGAGCTGGTATTTCGGCGCAATCAGCGTTTCAGCGACCAGGAACAGGGCCATCTGGAGTCCCTGCTGTCCACCCTGCTTTATCCGATGCGCAACGCCCTGCTCTATCGGGCCGCGACCCGTAGCGCCCTGCGCGACCCTTTGACCGATACCGGCAACCGGATCGCCATGGACCAGACACTGCAACGGGAAATCGAAATGGCCCGCCGCCACCTGCACCCACTGTCGCTGCTGATGCTGGATATCGATCACTTCAAGAGAATCAACGACAGCCACGGCCACAGCGCCGGCGATGAAGTGCTCAAGGCTGTTGCCGCGGCCATCAAGGCGCAGTTGCGCAACGTCGACATGGTGTTTCGTTTTGGCGGCGAGGAGTTCCTGATCCTGCTGTCCAATACCGGCCGCGATGCCGCCGCCATGGTGGGAGAACGGCTGCGCCAGGCAGCCCAGGCCAAGGATTACTGGGCGGATGGCAAGTTGATCGAGCTGACGGTCAGCCTGGGTTGCTCGACCCTGCTGCCGGGGGAATCAGCCGAGAGCCTGCTGCGTCGTGCGGACAGCGCGCTGTATGTGGCCAAGCGCGAAGGCCGCAATCGCCTGGCAATGGCTGGCTGAGAAATAGCTGGGGCCGCCTCCATCGGAGGCCGCCATTCAACCTTCGACCAGCGCCATCCGCTCACGGGCCGCTGGGGTCTTTTCCTGTTGCATGCAACGCTCCAGGAACAGGTACATGTAGTCATAACTCTTGCAGATCGCCTGGCGCAGCTCGCCCTGCAAGGCTTTGCTCGGCTTCATGCCGGCCAGGGTACAGATGATTTCCAGCGCCTCCCAAGGATGCGCATCATCGTACTGGGCATGCATTTTCAGCCACTTCATCGCCCGCTTGCGCTCTTCTTCGGGAAAGGCCGCCGCATACACGCCAGTGGAGCAGACCAGCGCCGACCACTCACCCGTGGCGCCCTCGATTGCGTAGTTGGTCGCAGCGATCGCCACGATCAATGAGTCGGCGGAGCTGGTGTGCCAACACCAATGACTCAGGGCGTGCAGTTCCGGTGGGACCTGTTGCGCCTGCAGATCTTCCAGGCTCACGCCATGGGCGCGGCTCCAGTTCACCCAGTAATCGGCATGATTGAGCTCGACCCGGATATTGCGCATCAGCCAGCGCCGCGCCATGTCTTCCCCGGGGTGACGGGCGAAGCGGGTCTTGGTCAGGTTCTGCGCCATGTACAGGGCGAATTGCTCGACAACCGGCCAGCCGCCGATCAGGTACTGGCGCATGGTTTTGTTGCTGAGCTTGTTGTCGCGCATGCGCTGGTACAGTTCGTGGTCGACCACGCGGCGCTTGCTCTCGCTGCAATCCTGGATCAGCTGCTGGGCCCAGGCCGGATAGCTTGCAGCGTCCATGAGCGGACCGGTTCTGTTGAATGCGTCGATCACTGTCGGGGCTCCTTTTGATGGTGATGGTACGGATCAGCGAGAGATTCAACGGAACGTGCCAGGAGCCTTGAATAACAGAGGCTGTGGTCGCGAAGGCCGGCACTGCAGACTGTCGCAGGTGAAGAGTTGCGGGCGCTCGATCAGGTAGCCCTGAGCGTAATCCACGCCAATCTCCAACAATGCCTGCTCAATCTGCGGTGTTTCGACAAACTCGGCAATCGTACGCTTGCCCATCACATGACCGATATGGTTGATCACCTCGACCATCGCGCGATTGATCGGGTCGTCCAGCATATCCTTTACAAAACTTCCATCGATCTTGAGGAAGTCTACAGGCAAATGTTTGAGATAAGCGAATGACGACATTCCCGCACAAAAGTCATCCAACGAAAAGTGACAGCCCAAGCCCTTGAGCTCGTTGATAAATCGAATCGCACTACCGAGATTGGAGATAGCGCTGGTCTCGGTGATTTCAAAACAAATCAGGTCCGGTGGCACACCGTGGACGATGAACTGCTCGCGCAGGAAGTCCAGGAAAGCCTCGTCACCGATGGTCGCGCCCGACAGATTGATCGCACACATCGCCAGGGGCCCTTCGCGCTCCTCGCGGATGCATTCGGCGATGATCTTGAACACATTCTCCACCACCCAACGGTCCAGGGAGGTCATCAGGCCGTAACGCTCGGCGGCCGGGATAAAGCTGTCGGGCAGGATCATCCGCCCGGCCTCGTCGTGCAGGCGCAGCAGAATCTCGATGTGCCCGCCGAGCCGGTCCACATGACCCAGGGCGGCTATTTCCTGGGCATAAAGACAGAAGCGGTTTTCCTCCAGGGCCATGTGCAGGCGCTGTACCCAGGCCATTTCACCGAACCGCAGGGACAGCTCCGAGTCGTCCGCGTGATAGACCTGGACCCGGTTGCGCCCTTTCTCCTTGGCCATATAGCACGCCATGTCCGCTGCCCGCAGTGATGCTTCGAGAGTGGTCGGGGTTTGCGCCACATGCACCAGGCCAATGCTGACCGTGGTGACGAAGGGCCGGCCTTTCCAGACAAAATGCAGGTTCTGCACCGTCTGGCGCAGGCCTTCGGCGATCTTTTCCGCCGCTTCCGGCGAGCAGTTCTCCAGCAGGATGCCGAACTCATCGCCCCCCAGGCGCGCCAGGGTATCGCCCTCGCGCAGCCCCGACTGGAGCAAGGCGCAGATATGCCGAAGCAACTCGTCCCCTGCCGCATGGCCGCAGGTATCGTTGACCAGCTTGAACTGGTCCAGATCGAGGAACATCAGGGCGTGCCGCCCCGGTTGCCGGCTCAGGCTGTGCAATGCCTGCTCCAGGCGGTATTCGAACTCGCGACGGTTCGCCAGGCCGGTCAAGGCGTCGTGGGTCGCCTGCCAGGACAGGTTGGCGATGTACTGGCGCTCCTGGGTCATGTCGTGCAGCACCAGCACCGTACCGCTGACCTTGCCGGCATTCTGGATCGGCGCGCCGACCAGGGTCACCGACACCGTGCTGCCATCCAGGCGCTGGATCAGCTTCGAGTGCTCGCTGCCACCACTGAGCTGACCGCTGAGAATGTGCTCGATCAGGGTGAAGCCATCGGCCTGGGCATTTTCATCCAGCAGGTTGAACAAGGCCGCCAGCGGCAGTCCCACCGCCTGTTCAGCCTTCCAGTGGGTCATTTCCTCGGCGGCCGGGTTCATGTAGGCGATAGCGCCGTCCACGTCGGTGGTGATGACACCGTCGCCAATGGATTGCAGGGTGATCTGCGCCCGTTCCTTTTCCAACTGCAGGGCGCTGGCGAATTCATGACGCTGGGCCAGCAGCTTATGGGTGCGCAGCAAGGCCAGGACAATCAGCCCCAGCGCGGTGGCCAGGTTGGTGATCAGCAACAGCCGCAGGATGACCCGCGAACCCTCGCCTAGAGCATCGCTAAAGGCCTTGGCCGCAGGCGTCACGCCATCGTTGATGGCGAAAATCTGGTTCTTCCAGCGCTGGATATCGGCTTCAGAGGCCTGGTTGCTGGTAATGCTGCGGTGCATTTCATGGGCTACGCTGTCGAGCTGCACCAGATAACTGTCGCCCACGGTCCACAGGTCGATGGCTTTTTCCAGGTAGCTGAAATGGCGGAAGTTCAGGTACAGCCAGATCACGCTGTCGCTGTCGTCAGGGTGGTTGCCCCCCTTGAGAATCCCCGCCCGCGCGGCATTCAGGTCGGGCGGTTGCTGATCCAGCGCGACCCGCAGTTCATGCCCGCCCTGAGGCACGGCAATAGCATTCTGGTACTTCAGAAAGATCGATTCGTCGCGGCTGTCGGCGTAGAGATTGAGGTAGTAGATGGCGTCCTTCTGGCCCTTGGACCAAAGGCTCTCCCCGGCAACGTAAACACGTACCGCCGAAAGGACATATAAGCTGAGGCCACCCAACAGCGCTTGAAACAACACCACCGCAATAAATGGCCAGACGATGCCCAATAACCGTGGCGTTCCGAGAGTCCGCTTTTGCTTCATGAGGTCCCTTGCATAAGCACTGCCAGATGAACACCCGAGAAAATACCGCTCCTGACAGCACAGACTAGGCTAATTTCCGCCGCCTCGAACGCACAGGCCATGACGTTCAAGCACGATGCCAGTCGAGACGCGACAGGGCCGCGTCCCAGGAGGGTCATTTCCACCAGAGAATTCAAGCACTAAGCACAGAAAACCGGATAAAACTCAAGGTCGCTGGACTTGCTGTAAATGCCCGTAAAGCTTGGCGTAAAGGCCGCCGTCGGCAATTAGCTGCTGATGGTCGCCATCTTCGGCAATCTGCCCGCCATCGAACACCAGAACCCGATCCGCCTGTTTTACCGCGGACAGGCGGTGGGCAATGATCAGCGTGGTCCGGCCGTGGAGGAAACGCGTCAGCGCCTGGTGCAGGTTGTACTCGGTGGCGGCGTCCAGCGCGGAGGTGGCTTCGTCGAGGATCACCACCTTGGGTTCGGCCAAGACCATTCGCGCGATTGCCAGGCGCTGGCGCTGGCCGCCAGACAGACGCACGCCGGAACGACCGACCACACTGTCCAGGCCGTTGGCCAGGGCGCGGACCGTCGAGTCCAACTGGGCAATTTCCAACGCCCGCCAACAGGCTTCGTCGCTGCGCTCGCGGCCCATGGTCAGGTTGGCGCGGATGCTGTCGTTGAACAGCGCCGGATGCTGCAACACCACCGCCACGTTTTCCCGCAGGGTTTCCAGGCCGATTTCCTGCTGGGTCTTGCCGCCAAAACGAATCACGCCCGCCTGCGGTGTGTAGAGCCCCAGCAACAGCTGCACCAGGGTACTTTTGCCGCCGCCGCTGGCGCCGACGATCGCCACCTTCTCCCCCGGCTCGATCGATAGGTTCATCTGGTCCAGCACCAGTTCGTCGCCGTAACCGAAACTCAGGCCGCTGACTTCGATACCCACGGTCTCGCGCCCCTGGAACGGGTCGACACCGCCGGCATACTGCGGCTCGTCGGCCCGCGACAGCAGCTCGTTGATACGCGACAACGCGCCACCGGCGGCATAGTAGGCGTACTGCAGGTTCAGCAGTTGTTCCACCGGGCCGATCATGAACCACAGGTAGCTGAATACAGCCAGCATCTGGCCGATGGACAGATCGGAAAACAGCACGGTGAGCATGGCCGCCGCACGGAAGATATCGATACCGAACTGGAACAGCAGCCCGCTGGCGCGATTGGAGGCGTCGCTCTTCCATTGCGAAGCCACCGCGTAGTCCCGCACATCCTGGGCACGCCGGCCGAGACGGCCGAGGAAAAAGCCCTGGCGGTTGCCCGCGCGGACTTCCTGGATCGCATCCAGGGTTTCGGTCAGGGCCTGGGTGAAACGCGAGGTGCTGTCGTTCTCGAGCTTTTTCAGGTGCTTGACCCGCTTGCCCAACTGCACCGTGGCGTAGATCACCAGGGGATTGAACAACAGGATCAGCAGCGCCAGTTGCCAATGCATCCACATCAGGATGCCCGCGGTGCCCACCAGCGTGAGCATGGCCACCAGAAAACGGCTGAGGGTTTCGCCGACAAACTTGTCGAGGGTGTCGAGGTCGGTGACCAGGTGAGTCGTCACCGTACCGCTGCCCAGGCTTTCGTACTCGCCCAGGGAAATGCGCTTGAGGCGCTCGATCAGCCGCAGGCGGATGCGATAGACAATGTCCTTGGCCAACCCGGCAAACAACCGGGCCTGCAGCACGTTGAACAGCAGCGCCGAGCAACGCAGCATCAGGGTGATCAGCAACATCAGGCCGATGTAGCCGGCGGCGCTCTGCCAGCCCGCGGGCAACGCATGGTTCATCACCTTCAGCGCGGCATCGCCATGCCCCAGCAGCACTTCGTCCACCAACAGCGGCAGCAGCAACGGGATAGGCACGCTGCACAGCGTCGCCAGGACGGCCACGCCATTGGCGACCCACAGGGCTTTTTTATGCTGCAGTGCCAGCCGGCGGACTTGCGCCCAGCTCAGGCGATCGACGGGTTCCGGTGCTTGTGGATCACGCACAGGCGGCACGCTCCAGCCAGCGGCCGAGCAGTGGAGACAGCTCACTCAGGGGCTGGTAGCCATTGGTCAACAAGGCCAGCTGGCCATTGCGCTCGGCCAGCATCGTTGGGAAACCGGCGATCCCCAGGTCCTGGACCCAGGTGAAATCGGCGGCGGTCGCGGCATGCTGCTCGGCGCGATCGAACGCCTCGGCGAACTCGATGCGCGGCACGCCCGCTTCCTCGGCCAGTTCCACCAGAACGCTGGCGCGAGTGACATCCCGGCCTTCGACGTAAAAAGCCCACTGGATCAGCCGCAAAAGTTTCCAGGCGCAATCCGGCGCCAGGCTGCGCGCCGTGACGATGGCGCGGCACGCAGGCTCGGTGTCATAGACAAAACCGTCGGGCAAGGCGCCCTCGAACTTGAACGGCTGGCCGGTGGCCTCGGTGACCGCCTGCCAGTGTTCGAGGATATAGCGGCGGGTGGTCGGCTCCAGTGCCGAGCCGCTGCCGGTCCGCAGGCCGCCCACCACCAGATGCAACTCGACGCCCGCGGCCCGCGCCTGCTCGACCAGGGCCTCGGCCACTGGAGCGAAGCCCCAGCACCACGAACACATCGGGTCCATCACATAGAGCAGGCGGGCAGACATGGCTCAGGCCTCGGAAGAAGATTGCTTGTAGTTGTAACCGATCGGGTGCGGCATGTTGCGAGCCTTGGCCAGTTCAATCTGCTTCTGCCGGTCGATGGCGCTGCGGCGGGTTTTCTCGCTCAGCGTGTCCCAGCAGTGCGGGCAACTGATACCCGGCACATAGTGCTCGCTGGCGCGATCCTCGACGCTTACCGGCGTGCGGCAGGCATGACATTGATCGTAGTCGCCTTCGCTGAGGTCGTGACGCACGGTCACCCGATTATCGAAGACGAAGCAGTCGCCCTGCCATTTACTCTCTTGCTGCGGCACCTCTTCGAGGTACTTGAGGATACCGCCCTTGAGGTGGAAGACCTCGCCGAAGCCTTCACTGAGCATGTAGCTCGAAGCTTTCTCGCAACGAATGCCGCCGGTGCAGAACATCGCGACTTTCTTGTGCTTGCTCGGGTCGAAGTTGGCTTTGATGTAGTCGGGGAATTCGCGAAAACTGGTGGTCTTCGGGTCGATGGCGCCTTCGAAGGTGCCGATCGAAACCTCGTAGTCGTTACGGGTGTCGATCAGCAGCACTTCCGGGTCGCTGATCAGCGCGTTCCAGTCCTGCGGCTCGACATAGGTGCCGACCTTCTTGTTCGGATCGACGCCGGGCACGCCCAGGGTCACGATCTCTTTCTTGAGCTTGACCTTGGTGCGGTAGAACGGCTGCTCGTCGCAGTACGATTCCTTGTGATCGATGTCGACCATGCGCGGGTCGTTCTTGAGCCAGGCCAGCAGCCCGTCGATGCCTTCGCGGCTGCCAGAAACGGTGCCGTTGATGCCTTCTTCGGCGATCAGCAGGGTGCCCTTGATGCCGTTGTCGAGCATCGCCTCGAGCAGCGGTTCGCGCAGGGCAACGTAATCTTCGAGGGTGACGAACTTATACAGTGCCGCCACGACAATCTGTTGTGTCATGGGTAATTCTCCAGGTGGCTACCCTCGCAAAGGGTGAACCGGATGCAAAAAAAACGCGCCGACTGAGCGGCGCGTTGCGGATTCTAGCAAAAAACCTGTGGTTAATGCTTGCTGCCGCCAGCGCAGGTCGGCGAGGCCGGGGCCACGCCGATCTTCGCCCATTCCTCTGGCGTGTAGGTATGCAGCGCCAACGCATGAAACTGGCCCATCAGCTCGCCCAGGGTCGCGTAGACCTTCTGGTGACGCTTGACGCTGTTGAGCCCGGCAAACTGCTCGCTGACCAGCACGGCCTTGAAGTGGGTTTCCAGGCCGCGGCTGTGCATGTGGCTTTCATCCAGCACCTGCAAATGCTCAGGCTGCAATGCGCCCAGTGCCGACTCGATACGTTGTTGCATGGTCATTCCTGGCTCCGCTTACTTCTTCTTCGCCGGTGCGGCCTTAGGCTCGAGTTCGGCGGTCATGTCGGCCAGCAGCTTGTTGACTACCGGTACCGCGCTTTCCAGCTTGGCCTGGGTCATCTGGGCCGATTGCTGGGTCAGCTGCGGCATTTTTTCCAGGACTTTCTTGCCCAGCGGCGACTGGTAGAACGCCACCAGGTCCTTGAGCTCGGATTCGCTGAAGTTGCTGGTGTAGAGCTTGACCATGTCCGGCTTCAGCTTGTTCCAGCCGATGGCCTGGTCCAGGGCGGCGTTGGCCTTGGCCTGGTAGGTTTCCAGCACGGCTTTTTTCGACTCTGGGGCTTTGGTCTGTTCAAAACGCTGAGCGAACATTTGCTGCACTTGCATGTACACCGGAGTGCCCAGCTTGTCAGCGTGCGCCAGGGTCAGGAAAGCTTCGGCACTGGCGTTGTGGCTGGCGGTATCGGCAAGCACCTGGCCGCTGGCGCAAACCAGAGCAACCGCGGTACAGATGGCACGAAGACGAGTCATCGAGTTTCCTTTTCTAGCAGGCGAGGTATAACCCCAAGGGCGACCATTCTGCGCCTAAAAAACTCTGTCGCTCAACCCCAAGCCTTGTGGTGCCTGCATTTGCTCGACCAAATGACACAAAAGGCGCTTTATGGAACCCAGGCGGTGGATCACGGCCTAAACTGCGCAATCAGACCTACAGGAGTGAGCACGATGAGTCGAATCGAAACCGACAGCCTTGGCCAGGTTGAAGTCCCGGACGAAGCCTATTGGGGCGCCCAGACCCAGCGTTCGCTGATCAACTTCGCCATCGGCAACGAGCGCATGCCGCTGTCGGTCCTGCATGCCCTGGCGTTGATCAAGAAGGCCGCGGCCCGGGTCAACGACCGCAACGGCGACCTGCCGGCCAACATTGCTCGCCTGATCGAACAGGCCGCCGACGAGGTGCTGGACGGCCAGCATGACGACCAGTTCCCACTGGTGGTCTGGCAGACCGGCAGCGGTACCCAGAGCAACATGAACGTCAACGAGGTGATCGCCGGTCGCGCCAACGAACTGGCCGGCAACCCGCGCGGCGGCAAGAGCCCGGTGCACCCCAACGACCATGTGAATCGCTCGCAAAGCTCCAACGACTGCTTCCCCACGGCAATGCACATCGCCGCGGCCCAGGCGGTGCAGCAGCATCTGTTGCCCTCGATCGCCGAACTGTCCGGTGGCCTGGCCGAACTCGCGGCACGGCACATGAAGCTGGTGAAAACCGGGCGCACCCACATGATGGATGCCACCCCCATCACCTTCGGCCAGGAGCTGTCGGCCTTCATCGCCCAACTGGACTACGCCGAGCGCGCCATTCGCGCGGCCCTGCCGGCGGTCTGTGAGCTGGCCCAGGGCGGTACCGCCGTCGGCACCGGGCTGAACTCGCCCCATGGTTTCGGCGAGGCGATCGCCGCCGAGCTGGCGGCCTTGTCCGGCCTGCCGTTTGTCACCGCGCCGAACAAGTTCGCCGCCCTTGCTGGCCACGAACCCCTGACCACCCTCTCCGGCGCGCTGAAGACCCTGGCGGTATGCCTGATGAAAATCGCCAACGACCTGCGCCTGCTGGGCTCCGGACCACGGGCCGGGTTGGCCGAGGTCAGGCTGCCGGCCAACGAACCGGGCAGCTCGATCATGCCGGGCAAGGTCAACCCGACCCAGTGCGAAGCCCTGTCGATGCTGGCCTGCCAGGTGATGGGCAACGATGTGGCCATCGGCTTCGCCGCCAGCCAGGGCCACCTGCAACTGAACGTGTTCAAGCCGGTGATCATCCACAACCTGCTGCAATCGGTGCGCCTGCTCGCCGACGGCTGCAGCAACTTCCAGCAGCACTGCATCGCCGGCCTGGAGCCCGACCCGGTGCAAATGGCCGATCACCTGGAGCGCGGGCTGATGCTGGTCACCGCGCTCAACACCCATATCGGCTACGACAAGTCCGCCGAGATCGCCAAGAAGGCCTATGCCGAGAACCGCACCTTGCGTGAAGCGGCCCTGGAACTGGGTTACCTGACTGACGAAGAGTTCGATGCCTGGGTGCGTCCGGAAAACATGCTGGAGGCTGGCAAGCAGGGCTGATCGCCAACTGCAAATCAGCCTCGCTCCTGCTTCCGTAGGAGCGAGGCTTGCCCGCGATCAACGATAACGCGCCCTAGCTCTGCGGCATTTCCATACGTACCCGCCGCGCCTTGAGCCCGGCCATCAGCGAAGGCCCCAGGGCCGTCAAGGCCGACCCCAGCACCACCAGCACCGCCCCGCCATACCCCAGGCCGTTGATCTGTTCGGCATGCACATATTCGGGCCACAACCAGGCTGCCACCGCCACCGCGGCGAAGGTCACCAAGGGCGTGATCGCCAGCGTGGCGCTGACCCGCGACGCTTCCCAATGGGCCAGTGCTTCGGCGAAGGCACCGTAGGCGATCAGGGTATTCAGGCAGCAGGCCAGCAACAGCCAGCCTTGCAGCGGGCTCAATTCAAGCGCTTCGAGAGGATGGGCCCACGGCGTGAGCAACAGCGCGCAGAACAGGTAGATCACCATCATCACCTGCAAGGAATTCCACACCGTCAGCAATTGCTTCTGGCCCAGGGCGTAGAAGGTCCAGACCGCCGAGGCGGCGAGCACCGTCAGCACCCCGGCGGTGTAGTTGCTCAAGGACGTCAGCAGCTCGGTCAGGCGCTGATTGAAAAACAGCCCGAAACCGATCAGCAGCACCGCCAGGCCAATCCCCTGCCCCAGGCTGAAACGCTCCTTGAACACAAACAGGCTGGCGATCAGCAGCAGGATCGGCCCCATCTGCACCACCAGTTGCGCGGTGCCGGGGCTCAGCAGGTTCAGCCCCATCAGGTACAGCACGTAGTTGCCCACCAGCCCGCAGACCGCCATCAGCACCAGCCAGCCGCCGCGCGGCCCGAGTACCCGCCAGCTGGGCAAACGCTTGACCGCCGCCAGGTAGACCAGCAGGAAACCACCGGACACCAACAGGCGAAACCAGGTCACGGTCACCGGGTCCATCACCAGCAACACTTGCTTGAGCTTGATCGGCAGGATGCCCCACAGCAGCGCCGTCAGCAGTGCGAGGAACAAGCCGTAGACCCAGCGACCGGACGAGATGTGCATGCAACCCCCAAAAGCCTGATGGAGAGAGCCCGCATTCTAGGCCCGGGGCCGTGACTTACACAGAGACAGTTGGAGGGGGAACGTAAACAGGACTGTGCAGGTCGCAAAAACATCGCGGGCAAGCCTCGCACCTACAGAAACACCACCGTCCTGTAGGCGCGAGGCTTGCCCGCGATAGGTTCATAAGGCAGACAGATCCGCCCCCGCCTGACGGGCTTAGCGCACCGCTTCGAACAACCCGGTCGCGCCCATGCCACCGCCGACGCACATGGTGACGATGCCGTAGCGCAGGTTGCGCCGTTGCAGTTCCCGCACCAGATGGCCGACCTGGCGCGAACCGGTCATGCCGAACGGGTGGCCGATGGAGATCGAGCCGCCGTTGACGTTGTACCTGGCGTTGTCGATCTGCAGCCGGTTGCGGCTGTACAGGCATTGCGAGGCGAAGGCCTCGTTCAATTCCCAGAGGTCGATGTCGTCCACTTGCAGGCCCTTGGCCTTGAGCAGCTTGGGCACCGAGAACACCGGGCCGATGCCCATTTCGTCCGGCTCGCAACCGGCCACGGTGAAGCCGCGGAAGAACGCCTTGGGCTTGAGCCCCAGCGCCAGGGCCCGCTCCAGGCTCATGACCAGGGTCATGGAGGCGCCATCGGATAGTTGCGAGGAGTTGCCCGCAGTCACCGAGCCGTCTTCGGCGAACACCGGTTTCAAACCGGCCAGGCTCTCCAGGGTGGTATCCGGGCGGTTGCAATCGTCGCGATCGACCACGCCGTCGAGAATCTGCACCTGGCCGCTGTTCTTGTCCTCGACCCGGTACTTCACTGCCATCGCCACGATCTCGTCATCGAACAGCCCGGCCGCCTGGGCCGCCGCGGTGCGCTGCTGGCTCTGCAGGGCATACAGGTCCTGCTCCTCACGGCTCACGTTGTAACGCCGGGCAACCACCTCGGCGGTCTGGCCCATGGGGAAATAGATGCCCGGCACCTGTTCCTTGAGCAGCGGGTTGATCAGGTTGTCGGTGTTGACGCTCTTCATCGTCAGGCTGATGGACTCGACCCCGCCGGCGACAATGATGTCACTGCAACCGGAAGCGATCTGGTTGGCGGCGATGGCGATCGCCTGCAGGCCGGACGAACAGAAACGGTTGAGGGTCATGCCCGCGGTACCGGTGCCCAGGCGCGACAGCACCGCGACGTTGCGCCCGATGTTGTAGCCCTGGGCGCCTTCGTTGGAACCGGCGCCGACGATGCAGTCCTCGACGCTGGCCGGGTCGATACCGTTGCGGCTCAGCAGCGCATTGACACAATGAGCGGCCATGTCATCCGGACGGGTCTGGTTGAACTTGCCGCGAAAGGACTTGGCCAGGCCGGTCCGCACGCTATCGACGATCACCACTTCACGCATGGCATACCTCATTGTTGTTGTCGGTTGTGAGTGGC
This sequence comes from Pseudomonas sp. NFACC41-3, assembly GCF_900109505.1. Taxonomy (NCBI): domain Bacteria; kingdom Pseudomonadati; phylum Pseudomonadota; class Gammaproteobacteria; order Pseudomonadales; family Pseudomonadaceae; genus Pseudomonas; species Pseudomonas sp. NFACC41-3. The sequence continues at coordinate 821,313 of NZ_FOAE01000002.1, read as the reverse complement.
TCGAGCATAGATCCAGCCCTTGCCCGGCCGCGACGATCATTCATCCGGCGTATGCAAAACCATCGCGGTGCCGGGTTTATCCAGTGACCCACTCACAACCCGCGGCGATTATTTCTTGCCCTTCTTGCCTTTCCTGTCCTTTTTCTCGGACTTGTCGAATGCCTCTTCCAGTGCGCGGTTGAGGGTGCGCAGCACCTTGACCCGGGCCCAGCGCTTGTCGTTGGCCTCCACCAGGGTCCAGGCCGCGACCTCGGTGCTGGTGCGGTCGACCATGTCGCCGACGGCGGCGCGGTAGGCGTCCCATTTGTCGCGGTTGCGCCAGTCGTCCTCGGTGATCTTGAAACGCTTGAACGGAATCTCTTCGCGGGCCTGGAAACGCTCCAGCTGGGTCTGCTTGTCGATCGCCAGCCAGAACTTGACCACGATCACCCCGGCGTCCTCGAGCTGCTCCTCGAAGTCGTTGATCTCGCCATAGGCGCGCAACCAATCCGCCGGGCTGCAAAAGCCCTCGACCCGTTCCACCAGCACCCGGCCATACCAGGAACGGTCGAACACAGTGAACTTGCCCCGCGCCGGAATGTGCCGCCAGAAGCGCCACAGATACGGCTGGGCCCGCTCGTCCTCGGTCGGCGCGGCAATCGGCACGATGCTGTACTGGCGCGGGTCCAGCGCCGCCGCTACCCGGCGAATCGCCCCGCCCTTGCCGGCCGCGTCGTTGCCCTCGAAAACCGCCACCAACGCGTGCTTGCGCATGCGCTTGTCGCGCAGCAGGCCGGCCAGGCGCGCCTGCTCGGTAATCAGTTGCTCCTCGTAGTCGTCCTTGTCCAGGTGCTGGCTCATGTCCAGGCTGTCGAGCAGGGTCAGCTTGTCGACCGCCTCGCCCAGCGGCGCCACATGGGACTCGACTTCGAGCGTCGGCCGGTTGAGCGCGCTCTGCAGGCCCTCGAGGAGAATCTTGCCCACCGCCAGGCTGCGGTAATGCGGGTCCACGCCTTCGATCACATGCCAGGGCGCGTAGTCGCGGCTGGTGCGGCGCAACACGCGCTCGCCGTATTTGACGAACTTGTCGTAGGTCTCCGACTGCTGCCAGTCCAGCGGGCTGATGCGCCAGCTGTGCAGCGGGTCGTCCTGCAAGGACTTGAGGCGGGCCTTCATCTGTTTCTTGGACAGGTGGAACCAGAACTTGAAGATCAGCGCACCTTCGTCGCAGAGCATCTTTTCCAGGCGCTCGGCGCCGGCAATGGCCTGGTCGAAACGGCCGTCCTTGAACAGCTCGTGAACCCGCCCCTGCAACATCTGGCTGTACCAGTTGCCGAAAAACACCCCCATGCGGCCCTTGGCCGGGAGCATCCGCCAGTAGCGCCAGGCCGGCGGTCGCGCCAGCTCTTCGTCGGTCTGCTGGTCGAAGGTGCGGACCTCGATCAGGCGTGGGTCCATCCACTCGTTGAGCAGTTTCACCGTCTCGCCCTTGCCGGCGCCTTCGATGCCGTTGATCAATACGATCACCGGAAAACGGGCTTTCTGCTTCAGCTCGAACTGGGCTTCCAGCAGGGCTTCGCGCAGGGCCGGGACTTCGGCGTCAAAGGTTTTTTTGTCGATGGCGTGACCGATTTCGGCTGATTCGAACATGAGCGACTCCCTGGCAAGATGGAGCAAGACTAGCGGATCGACCTAGGCTTTGTCGGCCCCGAACATGCCGCTTATTGCCGTGGATCATTACCCGGTGTGTCGATCGGCTAGAATGGCCGCCTTGCCGCTACCGAGCCGAACATGAGCGCCGAATTGCCCCCTCCCCAGTCCCACGCCCAGCTCGATTGGGACGACCAAGGTCGCCCGCGTTCGCGGGTCTTCGACGATGTGTATTTCTCCACCGCGTCGGGCCTGGACGAAACCCGCCATGTGTTTCTCGAACAGAACCGCCTGCGCGAGCGTTTTGCCGCGTTGCCGCCCAGTGGCCGCTTCGTCATCGGCGAAACCGGCTTCGGCACCGGCCTGAATTTCCTCTGCGCCTGGCAGTTGTTCGAGCAACAGGCCGACGCCAGCGCAAGCCTGCATTTCGTCAGCGTGGAAAAGTACCCGCTGACACCAGCCGACCTGCAGCGCGCCCTGGCCCTGTGGCCGGAACTGGGCCCGCTGGCCGAGCGCCTGTTGCGCGCCTATGTCGCGGTGCACGAAGGCTTTCAGCGCCTGGTGCTGGACGAGGGCCGGGTCACCCTGACCCTGCTGGTCGGCGATGCCCTGGAGCAATTGCCACAACTCGACGGGCAGATCGACGCCTGGTTCCTCGACGGTTTCGCCCCGGCGAAAAACCCCGAGATGTGGACCGCCGAGCTGTTCGCCGAACTGGCGCGCCTGGCCGCGCCGGGTTCGAGCATCAGCACCTTCACCAGCACCGGCTGGGTGCGCCGCCTGCTGAATGCCGCGGGCTTCAAGATGAAGCGCACCCCGGGCATCGGCCACAAGTGGGAAGTGCTGCGCGGCGAGTTTCTCGGCTGGCCCGAAGGCACGCCGCTGCCTGCCGCCAGCAAGCCCTGGTTCGCCCGCCCCACGCAACAGATCCAGGACAAACACGCCCTGGTGATCGGCGCCGGCCTGGCCGGTTGCGCCAGCGCCGCCAGCCTCGCCGCGCGGGGCTGGCGGGTCAGCCTGCTGGAGCGCCACGGGCAACTGGCCCAGGAGGCCTCGGGCAATCCCCAGGGTGTGCTGTACCTGAAACTCTCGGCCCACGGCACCGCCCTGTCACAGATGATCCTCAGCGGTTTCGGCTACACCCGGCGCCAGCTCGAACAGCTGCAACGGGGCGTCGACTGGGACAGCTGCGGCGTGCTGCAACTGGCCTTCAACGCCAAGGAAGCCGAGCGCCAGGCGCAGTTGGCGGCAGCCTTCCCGGCGGACCTGTTGCATCAGCTGGACCAACCCCAGGCCCAGGCCCTGGCCGGCGTCGGCCTGGCCCACGGCGGGCTGTTCTACCCGGAAGGTGGCTGGGTGCATCCGCCGGCCCTGTGCCAGTGGCAAGCCGCGCACCCGCGGATTCGCCTGCTGCCCCACCACGATGTCGTGGAATTGCGCCGGGTCGATGGCCAGTGGCAGGCCTGGGACGGCGAGCGGCTGCTGGCCAGTGCCGAAGTAGTGATCCTCGCCGGCGCCGCCGAGATCAAGCGCTTTGCGGCCAGCGCCGAACTGCCGCTCAAACGCATCCGCGGGCAGATCACCCGCCTGCCGCAGACTGCGCGCAGCCAGAGCCTGGCCACCGTGGTGTGCGCCGAAGGTTATGTCGCCCCCGCGCGCCTGGGCGAACACACCCTGGGTGCCAGTTTCGATTTCAAGAGCCAAGACCTGACACCCACCGCCGCCGAGCATGCGGGCAACCTGCAGATGCTCGAAGAGATCTCCCGGGACCTGGTGGAACGCCTGGAAGCCGACCGGCTGCAAGCGCAAACCCTCGAAGGACGGGCCGCCTTCCGTTGCACCAGCCCGGACTATCTGCCGATCGTCGGTCCCCTGGCGGACCAGGCGGCATTCGCCGAGGTCTACGCGGTGCTGGGCAAGGACGCGCGCCAGGTTCCGGACCTGCCCTGCCCCTGGCTGGACGGCCTGTATATCAACAGCGGCCACGGCTCGCGCGGCTTGATCACCGCGCCGCTGTCGGGCGAGTTGCTGGCCGCCTGGCTGGACAACGAACCGCTGCCCCTGCCGCGCAGCGTGGCCGAAGCCTGTCACCCCAATCGCTTTGCCTTGCGTCGGTTGATTCGCGGCAAGCCATGAAATAAAGCAGCGATGCCAGCCGCCCTGGCATCGCTTGGCCATCTCCCGCAAACGCCCACGGGCCCTGCCCGCACGGCAAAACTCCAGGCAGATCAAGGCCTTTGCCCCAGCCGGCAACGCACTTGCGCCCCGCCGCTTATAACCCATCGGTCTAAAACTCCAGGGGATCACCTGGGTCAGTTTCCGGGTACCTGCCGTTTCTGGCAGGTCACGACTCACCCCTCCCCAACGGAAAAACCGGTAAGGACTTATGTGCGGATTAGCTGGAGAACTACGTTTTGATCATCAACCCGCCGACCTGGCAGCGGTTGAACGAATTACCCACCACCTCGCCCCTCGCGGCCCCGACGCCTGGGGTTTCCATAGCCAGGGCCCGATAGCCCTGGGCCATCGACGCCTGAAAATCATGGACCTGTCGGACGGCTCGGCCCAGCCGATGATCGACAATCAGCTGGGCCTGTCCCTGGCCTTCAACGGCGCGATCTACAACTTCCCCGAACTGCGCGCCGAGCTGGAAAGCCTGGGCTACGCCTTTTATTCCGGCGGCGACACCGAGGTGCTGCTCAAGGGCTATCACGCCTGGGGCGCCGATCTGCTGCCGCGGCTCAACGGCATGTTCGCCTTCGCCATCTGGGAGCGGGACGCCAAGCGCCTGTTCATCGCCCGCGACCGCCTGGGCGTCAAGCCGCTGTACCTGTCGCGCACCGGCCAGCGCCTGCGTTTCGCCTCGGCCTTGCCGGCGCTGCTCAAGGGCGGCGACATCAACCCGCTGCTCGACCTGGTGGCGCTCAACCATTACCTGAACTTCCATGCCGTGGTGCCGGCGCCGCGCACGCTGCTGGCGGGCATCGAGAAACTGCCGCCGGCCACCTGGATGCGCATCGAAGCCGACGGCCGCACCGAGCAGCGAACCTGGTGGACCCTGTCCTACGGCCCGCGCGCCGATGAAACCGGGCTGACCCTGGAAGACTGGCGCGACCGCGTACTCGACAGCACCCGCGAAGCCGTGGCGATCCGCCAACGGGCGGCAGTGGATGTCGGCGTGCTGCTGTCCGGCGGCGTCGATTCGAGCCTGCTGGTCGGCCTGCTGCGGGAAGTCGGTGTGGATAACCTGTCGACCTTCTCCATCGGCTTCCAGGATGCCGGCGGCGAACGCGGCGACGAGTTCCAGTATTCGGACCTGATCGCCCAACACTACGGCACCGATCACCATCAGCTGCGCATCGACGAGCGCGAGATCATCGAACAGCTGCCGGCGGCGTTCCGCGCCATGAGCGAACCCATGGTCAGCCACGATTGCATCGCCTTCTACCTGCTGTCCCGGGAAGTCGCCAAGCACTGCAAGGTGGTGCAGAGCGGCCAGGGCGCCGACGAACTGTTCGCCGGTTACCACTGGTACCCGCAGGTGGAGGGCGCCAGCGATCCCTACGCGGCCTACCGCGAGGCGTTCTTCGACCGCAGCTACGACGATTACGCGGCCACCGTGCAGCCGCAGTGGCTGACCGCCAACGACGCCGCCGGTGATTTCGTCCGCGAGCATTTCGCCCAGCCCGGCGCCGCCGAGCCTGTGGATAAAGCCCTGCGCCTGGACAGCACGGTGATGCTGGTCGACGACCCGGTCAAGCGTGTGGATAACATGACCATGGCCTGGGGCCTGGAGGCGCGCACGCCGTTCCTCGACTACCGGCTGGTGGAGCTGTCGGCGCGGGTGCCGGCCCGGTTCAAGCTGCCCGATGGCGGCAAGCAGGTGCTCAAGGAAGCCGCGCGCCTGGTGATCCCCAGCGCGGTGATCGACCGCAAGAAAGGCTACTTCCCGGTGCCCGGCCTCAAGCACCTGCAGGGCACCACCCTGGACTGGGTACGTGAACTGCTGCTCGACCCGAGCCAGGACCGCGGCCTGTTCAACCCGGCGATGCTCGACCGCCTGCTGACCGATCCACAAGGCCAGCTGACGCCGTTGCGCGGCTCCAAGCTGTGGCAACTGGCGGCGCTGAACCTGTGGCTCAGCGAACAAGGAATCTGACCATGAAACCCCATGCCACGGCTTACAGCCAACGCTTGCTGCGCGGTCAGGCGCCCTCCTACGAGCGTCTGCAGGCGCGTTTCGCCGAAGACCGCAGCGCCCTCGGCACCGACCCGATTGCCGTGCATTGCGGCTGGGGCCGATTGCTGATCGGCCATACCTTTCCCGACCCGACGAGTCTGGCCGAGGAGCTGCTCAACGAACACCCCGGCGAACGCGACATCGCCCTGTATGTCGCCGCCCCCCAGCAGATCCTCGGCCTGGAACCGACCCAGTTGTTCCTCGACCCGTCGGACACCCTGCGCCTGTGGTTCAGCGACTACCGCCAGGCCACCCGGGTGTTTCGCGGCTTCCGCATCCGCCGGGCGCAGAGCGCGGCGGACTGGCAGGCCATCAACCAGCTGTACCTGGCCCGCAGCATGCTGCCGGTCGACCCGAGCTTGCTGACCCCGCGCCATGCCGGCGGGCCGGTGTACTGGCTGGCCGAAGACGAAGACAGCGGCGCGGTGATCGGCAGCGTCATGGGCCTGGACCACCAGAAGGCCTTCCACGATCCGGAGCACGGCAGCAGCCTGTGGTGCCTGGCGGTGGACCCGCATTGCACCCGCCCGGGGGTCGGCGAAGTGCTGGTCCGGCACCTGATCGAACACTTCATGAGCCGGGGCCTGAGCTACCTCGACCTGTCGGTGCTGCACGACAATCGCCAGGCCAAGTGCCTGTACGCCAAGCTGGGTTTCCGCACCCTGTCGACCTTCGCCATCAAGCGCAAGAACGGCATCAACCAACCGCTGTTCCTCGGCCCCGGGCCCGAGGCGCAGTTCAACCCTTACGCGCGGATCATCGTCGAGGAAGCCCATCGCCGCGGCATCGACGTGCAGGTCGACGACGCCGAAGCCGGGATGTTCACCCTCAGCCATGGCGGCCGCCGGGTGCGTTGCCGCGAATCCCTCAGCGACCTGACCAGCGCCATCAGCATGAGCCTGTGCCAGGACAAGAGCCTGACTCACAAGGTACTGAAACAGGCCGGGCTGAACCTGCCGGCGCAACAACTCGCGGGCAACGCCGACGACAACCTGGCGTTTCTCGACGAGCATGAACGGGTGGTGGTCAAGCCGCTCGACGGGGAACAAGGCCAAGGTGTGGCCGTGGATCTGCGCACCATCGAAGAAGTGCAACAGGCGATCGACAACGCCCGGCAGTTCGACAGCCGGGTGTTGCTCGAGAGCTTCCACGAGGGCCTGGACCTGCGCGTCCTGGTGATCGGCTTCGAGGTGGTCGCCGCCGCCATTCGCCGGCCGGCCGAGGTGATCGGCGACGGCCAGCACTCCATCGGCGAGCTGATCGAAGCGCAAAGCCGGCGTCGCCAGGCCTCCACCGGCGGCGAAAGCAAGATCCCCCTGGACCATGAAACCCAGCGCACCCTGCAGGCCGCCGGGCACGGCTACGACAGCATCCTGGCGGCCGGCGAACGGCTGTTCGTGCGGCGCACCGCCAATCTGCATACCGGCGGCACTCTGGAAGATGTCACCGCGATTCTGCATCCGGAATTGGTGGACGCAGCGATCCGCGCGGCGCGGGCGCTGGATATCCCGATGGTCGGCCTCGACCTGATGGTGCCGGCGGCGGACCAGCCGCAGTACGTGTTCATCGAGGCCAACGAGCGCGCCGGCCTGGCCAACCATGAACCGCAGCCGACGGCCGAGCGCTTTGTCGACCTGTTGTTTCCCCACAGCCAGCCGGCGGTCTGAAAGCCCCGTGCTGACCGTCGCGGCCTTATCGCGGGCAAGCCTCGCTCCTACAGAAACGCACTGTGGGAGCGAGCGCCCGACGCCTTGTTCATCGAAACCATCGATGGCCTTCTCATCATCAGGAGTTTCCATGACCCGATCGATTCCCGAACCGGACCTCAACTACCTGCAGAAAGTCCTCCTGGAAATGCTCGCCATTCCCAGCCCCACCGGCTTCACCGACACCATCGTGCGTTACGTGGCCGAGCGCCTGGAAGAACTGGGCATTCCCTTCGAACTGACTCGCCGCGGCACCATCCGCGCCACCCTCAAGGGCCAGAAGAACAGCCCGGACCGCGCGGTTTCGGCGCACCTGGATACCATCGGCGCCAGCGTGCGTGCGGTGAAAGACAACGGCCGCCTGACCCTGGCCCCGGTCGGCTGCTGGTCCAGCCGTTTCGCCGAGGGCAGCCGGGTCAGCCTGTTCACCGACAACGGCGTATTGCGTGGCAGCGTGTTGCCGCTGATGGCCTCCGGGCACGCCTTCAACACCGCGGTGGACGAGATGCCCATCAGTTGGGACCACATCGAATTGCGCCTGGATGCCTACTGCACCACCCGTGCCGACTGCGAGTCGCTGGGCATCGGCGTCGGCGATTTCGTCGCGTTCGACCCCTTGCCGGAATTCACCGAAAGCGGCCATATCAGCGCCCGCCACCTCGACGACAAGGCCGGGGTCGCCGCGCTGCTGGCCGCGCTCAAGGCCATAGTCGACAGCGGTGAGCCGCTGATGATCGACTGCCATCCGTTGTTCACCATTACCGAAGAAACCGGCAGCGGCGCGGCGGCGGCCCTGCCCTGGGACGTCAGCGAATTCGTCGGCATCGACATCGCCCCGGTCGCCCCCGGCCAGCACTCCAGCGAGCACGCGGTGAGCGTGGCCATGCAGGACTCCGGCGGGCCTTACGACTATCACCTGTCGCGCCACCTGCTGCGCCTGGCCACGGAACACGAATTGCCGGTGCGCCGCGACCTGTTCCGCTACTACTTCAGCGATGCCCATTCGGCGGTCACCGCCGGCCACGACATCCGCACCGCCCTGCTGGCCTTCGGTTGCGACGCCACCCACGGCTACGAGCGCACCCATATCGACAGCCTGGCGGCCCTCAGCCGCCTGCTGGGCGCCTACATCCTCAGCCCGCCGGTGTTCGCCAGCGACGCGCAGCCGGCCCAGGGTTCCCTGGACCGTTTCAGCCATCAGCTGGAACACGACACACAAATGGAAAGCGACACCCGGGTGCCGTCGGTGGACAGCCTGGTGGGACAAAAGCCCTGAGGTGAAAAGCCCCGCTACCACTGTAGGAGCGAGCTTGCTCGCGATAGAGCGCAAAGCGCTGAACTCTCGCCCCACACGTACTCACAGGTAAATACGCAGGGCCCTCAAGGCGAGCGCTGCGCGCTCATCGCGAGCAAGCTCGCTCCTACAGATGATCGGCATTACGGGCCCGCGCGAGGTTTGCCTAGCCGCGCGGGGCCCGGCGCAGTAGGATCCGGGATTGTTTGCCGGAGGCCCGTATGCTGATTCCCCATGACCAACTAGAAGTCGACACCCTGACCCGCCTGATCGAAGACTTCGTCACCCGCGACGGCACCGACAATGGCGACGACACCCCGCTGGAAACCCGCGTCCTGCGCGTGCGCCAGGCACTGACCAAGGGCCAGGCGGTGATCGTCTTCGACCCGGACAGCGAGCAGTGCCAGTTGATGCTCAAGCACGATGTGCCCAAGGAATTGTTCGACTGATTCCCGGCCGGGACCGGGCGCCATCGCGGCGCCCGCAACCCGGCCAGTTTCTCAACCGTTGGTAAAGCGCGGCCCGAACAGGATGATGCTCGCGCCGATCACGCACAGCGCCACCCCCAGCCAGTCCGAACTCAGCGGCCGCACCCGCTCCACCATACCCAGCCAGCCGATCGAGGCGATGATGTAGATCCCGCCGTACGCCGCATAGGCCCGGCCGGCGTAGCTCGCCTCGATCTTGGTCAGCAACAGGGCGAAGAGCATCAGGCTCGCCAGCGCCGGGACCATCCACCAGGCGCTTTTGCCCTGGCGCAGCCACATCCAGAAGGCGTAGCAGCCGGCGATCTCGAACAGCGCGGCGAGGAAGAACCACAGGTAATTGAGCATGCAAGGTCTCGTCAGGGATGCCAGATGCTGGCAACCCTAACGACGCGCCGGGGCAGGAGCAAGCTCAGCTGGCGTTTTGCTTGGTCTTGGCGCGCATCTTGTCGGCCATGAGGGTCATTTCGTCATACAGCAGCTGCGGGTTCTTCTGCTTCAGGGCCCAGGCCATGCGCCCCTGTTCGTGGGGCAGGATCATGAGCTCGCCGGCGGCGACCCGGGTGTAGATGTAGTCGGCGATATCCGCCGCGCTGATCGGCGAGCTTTCCAGCAGCTTGCCGACCTGGGCCTTCATCGCCGGGGTCGGGCCACGGAACGAATCCAGCAGGTTGGTCTGGAAGAACGACGGGCATACCACGTGCACGCCGATTTCCTGCTGGGCCAGCTCGATCAGCAGGCTTTCGGACAGGGCCACCACGCCGGCCTTGGCCACGTTGTAGTTGCTCATCGCCGGGCCCTGCATCAAGGCCGCCATCGAGGCGATATTGATGATCCGGCCCTTGCTCTTTTCCAGCAACGGCAGGAACGCCTTGCAGCCCTTGACCACGCCCATCAGGTTGATCGCGATCTGCCAGTCCCAGTCCTCCAGGGACAATTCGCTGAAGAAGCCGCCGGAGGCCACGCCGGCGTTATTGACGATCACATCGATGCCGCCGAGCTTGACTTCGCAAGCCTGGGCGAAGGCCGTCAACTGGCTATAGTCACGCACGTCGCAACGTTGCACGAAGCCATCGCCGCCGGCTTCGCGTACCAGCCTGAGGGTTTCCTGCAGGCCGGGTTCGCTGACATCCGACAACGCCAACTGCCAGCCTTCGCGCGCCCAGCGCAGAGCGATTTCGCGACCCAGGCCGGATCCGGCGCCAGTGATCATCATGCGATTTTGCATAGGAGTTGCCTTGTTGTTCCGGGAAAGATGAGGCGAGTGTAGCGAAGGATTTTGTGCCGCCCACGCACCATCAGATTGCTGAATGCCCCAGGCAAACCGGGGCCTCGGTGCGACTTCCCGCGGTGTTGCAAGTTCAACTCGATGGCCACCGGCAGCCGGTACGAAAAGAAATAGGCCTGCGTGCAAAAAGCATTAAAAAAACTTGGAATCATCCTTCAAGGCACAGAGTCCGAATGATTAAGCGGTACGGATTAATTGCCTTCGAGTCCAGCCGCGCCTTCGATCATCCAATAAGGACAACGACATGGGCACAATCCTGATCATTATTCTGATTCTTCTGCTGCTCGGTGGTCTTCCAGTATTCCCGTACTCCAGAAGCTGGGGTTATGGCCCGTCCGGGATCATCGGTGTGGTCCTGGTGGTATTGCTGATTCTCGTGTTACTGGGCCGGATATAGGCATCGGTCGTTCACACTCGGTACTGTTCAACCGTCGAAAAAAAAGAGGCCCTAGGGCCTCTTTTTCATTAGTGCAATGAATCAGTCCGGCGTGCCGTGCACCACGCCCGCGGTGTTATCCAGCAGGCTCTTGGTGGCGGTTTGCAGGAAGGCTTCCAGCTTGTGCTTCAACTCGGCGGTACGCGGTGCGTCCGGCACCACTTCGGCATGCGGGTTGGCGCCTAGTTCGTACTGGTAGATCTTCGGCGGCATTTCCTTCTCGCGCGGCAGTACCAGGATCTGGTTGGCGGTGACGATGGCGGTGGTCTGTTCGCTGCCCGACGGCTTGATCACGCCAAAGCCGGTGTCGCCTTCCGGCAGGTTGAGCAGGTCGCGGCCCCAGCACTGGTGACGCACTTCGCCACCGAGGCGGCCCATGATGGTCGGCACGATATCGACCTGGGTGCCCACGGTGTGGTTGCGCTGACCGAATTTTTCCTGGATGCCCGGAGCGATCATCAGCATCGGCACGTTGAAGCGGCCCAGGTCCATTTCGGTGATCTGGCGCTCGTTGCCGAAACCATGGTCACCCACGATCACGAACAGCGTCTCCTTGAAGTACGGCTCCTTGCGCGCCTTCTCGAAGAACTGGCCCAGGGCCCAGTCGGAGTAACGCATGGCGGTCAGGTGTTCGTTCAGGCTGCCACGGTCGGTCACCTTCGCCACCGGCAATGGCGTCGGCAAGGCGTACGGGGTGTGGTTGGACAGGGTCTGCAGCAGCGCATAGAACGGCTTGCCGTTTTCCCGTGCCTTCAACTCTTCCAGGCCACGGTTGAACATGTCCTGGTCGGACACGCCCCAGGTCGGATCGGAAAACACCGGATCGACGAAGTCGTTGCGACCGACGAAGTTGGTCATGCCCTGGTTGCTGAAGAAGCCCGACTGGTTGTCCCAGGCGAAATCACCGTTGTAGACATACACGTCGTCATACTTGCGGGCGCTCAGCACCTGCGGCAGGCCGGACAGCTTGTGGCTGCCTTCCGGGGTCTGCATCAGGTATTCGAAACCCGGCAGGTTGGGGAAGCAGGCCATGGTGGCGAACATACCCTGGTGGGTATGGGTGCCGTTGGAGAAGAAGCGGTCGAACAGCAGGCCTTCCTTGGACAGTTGGTCCAGGTACGGGGTGATATTGCCTGGAGCGCCCAGGGCACCCACCGAGTGACCGGCCATGCTTTCCATCAGGATCACGACCACGTTCTTGATCGGCAGGGTCTTGTCGGCCGGTGGCGTGTAGTCACGGCGTACGGCGGCGATATCAGCGTCCACCAGCTTGTCGTCCGGCATCACCAGCAGGTCGCGCACCACTTGCTGCGCCTCGGGCTGCGGCAGGGTGGCTTTCCAGATATTGCTGCGGTCCTCGCCCATCCGGCTCTTGGCCGCCTCGACCAGCGACAGCGTGCCGTTGAGGCCCAGCTGGTTGGCGAAGTTCGATTCGGTGGTGTAGACGTCACCCCAGCGCAGTGGCGGGCCCTGGCGCAGGGTGCCGCGGGCGGCGACCACGCAGACCAGCAGGCAGACCACAAAGACACCGATACGGGCGTACCACGGGGCGACCTGGCGGGTGCCGATGCTGCCGCCGCTGAACGGGCCACGCGGCCGGGTCGCGCGGTCGGCGCCCTTGAACGCCAGGCTCAGCAGCCAGGTGCCGAGCGCCCAGGCCAGCAGGTAGCGCACCACCGGGAAGCCGTACCAGAGCATGCTCATCACGGTTTTCGGGTCTTCCTTCACATACTGGAAGACCAGGCCGTTGAGGCGCTGGTGGAACTCGCGGTAGAAGTCCATCTCCATCAGGCCGAGGAACAGCGCGATGCTCGAAACGATGGTCAGCCAGAAGCGGAAGAAACCGCGAGCCGCCATGGCCCGGGCACTGAACAGCGCCAGCAGCAGCGGGATGCTGAGGTAGACCACCAGGCGCACGTCGAAGCGCAGGCCGTTGGCAAAGGCTTCAAGGAAGGTCGAGGCCGGTGTGTCGAGGATCATCTCGCGGTTGTAGACCAGCAGCGCCACGCGCAGCAAAGACAGCATGACCATCATGGCCAGCGCGCAGAGCAGCGTATAAGCCAGGTGCGATTTGACGGTCGGTTGCAGCAGGCGACTCGAGGCTCGCTGCTGACTCAGGACGTCCGGGTTTGCCATATCGTTTTAGGACCCAATGGAAGTTGAAGTTGCGAAAAGAATGCAGCTGCGCTTTGCCCTCTTGTAGCCATTCAGGGCTGGGGGGATGGCGCGGTGCGCAAATGTTGCACGATCAGCAGCGGCTTTGCCATTGATTACTGGCAGGCGCCCTCACCCGGCCGGCAATGGCCAGAGTCAGGGATCGCAACCGGAGATCGCACGGGGTGCAGCGGAAAAACAGCGCTGGCGAATTGTCATGGAGACTTTGTGAAAATTTCGTGCAGCGCATATTTGGTCACATAAAAAAGGGCCTGGCGGCCCTTTTTCGAACCCGCGCCAGCCTTCAGAGCCGTACGTTGCCGCGCGGCCCGGCAATCGCCCAGATGATCAGGCCCAGAACCGGCAACAGGATGATCAGCAACACCCAGAGGATTTTCATCCCGGTTTCGGCACTGCTTTTAAGCACATTGATGATCGCCCAGATATCCAGCGCGAGGATGATCAGGCCGACCAGCGTATTGAAGGTGGAACCCATGGTGTCGCTCCTAAGTGAGGGCTTGCCCACTTAGGATAGCCGGCCAGCACCGGGGTTCCTTTTTATTGCCCGCGCGGTCAGGTCAGTGGCTCGGCAGCTCAGACGTGAACCGCGACCTTGAGCGCTTCCAGGGACGGTGCGGCGGCGATGCCGGCTTCGGCGCACAGCTGCAGCACACGCGGCACGTCGTTGCCGTAGACCAGCACCACTTGCAGCTCGTCGTCCAGCAGCTGGCTGAAGTTCATCAGCACGTAGCCGCCGTTTTCCGGGTTCATGCTGCCCATCTGGATCTGGATGCGGTTGAGCGCGGTCAGGGCCTCGGTCTTGGCCAGTTGCTTGGGCTTGATGTTGAACGCCACGCCCGGGCCGAAAGACGCGACGATCTGCGCGAACAGGTCCATGTAGGTGTCGGCCTGGAACAGTACGGTTTCAGGCAGGCTGCCGACCACCACCCATTCGCCCAGCGGGATCGGGAAGCTGTCGTCGTAGTTGATGTCCGGATTGGCGGCCAGGAAGGCCTGGGGATCGGCGTAGGCTTGGGCGGCCTCGTCGGCGATCCGCAGGATTTCTTCTTCGCCCATGCAGCCGGAGCTGATTTTGGTGATAAGTTCGGCGAGGACGGTTTTCATGGGCGAATCCTGTTACGGGTCAATGGCGGGCGCGCAGGATAGCCTAAACCCGCCCCGCGAACCTACCGCCGCGACCAAGGCCTGGCCTTGGCCCGGCGGCATGCGCCGTTCAGCTCAGCCCAGCAACTTCTGCAACTGCGCGGTGGTGTCGACGGCGCCCATGGTTTTCGCCGCGTCCAGTGCACTCACGCCGTTGGCGTCGGTGGCTCGCGGGTTGGCGCCCTTACTGATCAGGTAGTCGACGATTTCCGTGCGATTGAACATCGCCGCCATCATCAGCGCGGTACGCCCGTCGAAGGACGAGCCTTCCACCTCGGCACCGCCTTCCACCAGCGCCTTGACCACCGCCAGGTCGCCCTTGAAGGCCGCGCCGGCGATCGGGCTCTGGCCGTTGTCGTTACGGATCTCGGGGTCGGCCTTGTGCTTGAGCAGCACCTGCACCGCGTCCACATGCCCGTAGTAGCTGGCCAGCATCAGCAGGGTGTCGCCCTTGTGATTGCGCAGGTTGACCGGCAGACCGCTGCTCGCCAGCTTGTCGAGCATCTGGGCGTCGCCTTGACGTGCGACGTTGAAGACCTGCTCGGTGAACTCGGCGGCTTCTTCTGCGGTCATCTGGCGGCTTTTGTCTGACATCGGGAACTCCACTTTCGGCCAATCGGAAAGCCGCTAGTGTCCCCAAGCGGCTCCTGCCCTGTCATCCCTTTTTTCTCAAGAGCGGCCATAGCCAGAATCAATAACGGTGCCGACCGGCACAAATATCCGCCAGCACCGCCTCCGTCACCCGGACATAGGTCGCCGAACCCGGCAACCAGGCGTACACCGGATCGCCGCCGGTTTTCGACGGGTCGAAGGCTTCTTCCTTGAGCCGGGTCTTCTGGTATTTGAAGGTGCCGGTGGTCTCCATCTTCACCTTGACCCGCAGGAACAGCGGCACCGCGTAGCCCGGCAGATGCTCGCGGGCGAACTGCAACAGCTCGGTGAAATCCAGGGTCGCCAGGGATTCGGCCGGAGTGATCGCCGCCATCCCGGCACGACCGTTGGTGTTGTGCACCTCCACGCCATAGGCCACCGCCTCGGCAACCTGCGGATGGCGCAGGAGGATGTTCTCCACCTCGGTGGTGGAGACGTTTTCGCCCTTCCAGCGATAGGTATCGCCCAGGCGATCGATGAACTGCGCATGGCCAAAACCGATATCGCGCAGCAGGTCGCCGGTATTGAAGTAACGGTCGCCCTTCTCGAACACGTCGGTGAGGATCACCTTCAGGTTCTTTTCCGGCTCGGTATAGCCGTCCAGCGGCGCCTTGTCGTCGATCTTCGCCAGCAGCAGGCCCTGCCCGCCCCTGGCGACCTTCTGCATGAAGCCGGAACCGTTGCGGATCGGCGCGCAGGTGTCGTGGGCATACTCCACCAGCGCCCAGGGCGCCAGGGAAAAACCCACGGTATTGTCGAAGTTGAGCACGTTGGTAAAGCCGATATTGCCGTCACTGGCGGCATACAGCTCACAGATATGCTCGACGCCGAAACGCTGCTTGAACGGCCCCCACACGCCGGGGCGCAGGCCATTGCCGACCATCTTCACCACGCGGTTGTCACGGTCGTGCTCGCTGGCAGGCTGGTCAACCAGGTAACGGCACAGCTCGCCCACGTAACCAATGGTGGTGGCCTTGAACCGGCGGGCGTCTTCCCAGAAACGGCTGGCGCTGAACTTGCGGCGAATGGCGAAGCCCGAGGCGCCGCTGATGGCCGAGCCCCAGCACACGCACAACCCGGTGGCGTGATACAGCGGCAAAGTGCAGTACAGGATATCGGCCGGCTGCATGTCGAGGGCGATCATGCCGAAGCTGGCCGAGCTGCGCATCCAGCGGCCGTGCTTGAAAATGCCGGCCTTGGGCAGCCCGGTGGTGCCGGAGGTGTAGATATAGAAGCACGGATCGTCGAGGTAGATCCGCGCGGTACTTGGGGGGTTGGACGATTCGCTGGCGGCGCTGGCAGTCATCAGGTCGATGCAACCGGCAGGCGTTGGCCCGGGCGCCACCTCCGGATCGGCGACGAACCAGGTGCGCGCCTCGTCGATGGCGACCTGATCGCGAATCGCCGAGTAGGCATCCAGCAGTTCGCCGCCGACGATCATCGCCACCGGCTTCACCAGATTCACGCTGTGCACCAGCACACTGCCGGTCTGCGCGGTATTGAGCATGGCGCAGATGCCGCCGAGCTTGGCCACCGCCAGCACGCTCACCAGCAACTCGGGACGGTTCTCGACGAAGATCGCCACCACGTCGCCCTTGCCGAGGCCCTGGCTCGCCAGGTAATGGGCGATTCGGTTGGCCCACTGGTTGGCCTGTGCATAACTCAACACCCGGTCGCCGTACAGCAGCGCCGGGCCGTCGGGGTTGCGTTGGGTGGCCTGCTCGAAGGTCCAGCCCAGCCCGCAGGGTTGATCGGCGCGCTTGACGTTGGCTATCTGCATGCCCTTGATGACCCGCGGCAACGCCCGGGCGATGGAGGGCAACTTCCGTAGCATCATGCCCCAGGTGATCATGTCGTGCTGATGAGTGCTCATGACGGTTCCTGTTCGACGCAAAAGGATCCTGCACGGGGCCAGGCCGGACAGGCGGACAAGGGTCGATGGGGCTATTCAGCTGGGGGCCGAGGGCGGGCCGCCACGGCAAACAGGGGAGAAACAGCGGGCATGCTATTGGCAGTAACGCAGAGCGTGGCATTCATGATGACGTCCTATTTTCTTATTATCAGGCGCCCATGATCCAAGGGATCACGACGCATGACTGTCCATGTCGGTGAAACGTCTGATTGACCTGTACAGCCCGGAACATCAGGGCTTGGGCTTGTGCAAAGAGTCTGCGCCAAGCCTGTCGCTGGCAAAAAAATACGTCAGCGCTTCTTGGCCTGTACATGGAGTTTTTGCAAAGTTTTGTATCTCCTCCGCGCCGCCAGGTGCCTCGCGCTTGAGGGCCGGGCTTGCCGGTTGAATCTTTTGCGTGAACCGGCAGTCACAGCGTTACGCCGCAGCCCTTGCCCAGGCCCGCAATCTCGCAAAATGCAGGATGCACGATGGCCATTCATGCAAATTGCACGGACACGCAAACGACGTATTTTTATAACAACATGATTTATAACGATTTTTATAATAAATTGAGGCTGGCACAATCGCTGCACCTATCACTCCAGGTTTGCCATTCAAGAACCAATGGAGCTGATAGACATGAGCCTGATCCAAGAAAAATTCGCTTCCCTGTTCTCCAACTACGAAGTGACCACTCAGCCACGGCCCGATGGCGGCATCCTGCTGACGCTGCGTAACAGCGAAGGTAAACAGCTCAAGCGCTCGATCTCCTATGCGCAGTTGCATGCGGGCGATCAGTTGTCGTGGGTGATCAGCGCGTTGCGTCGCGACCTGGCCGAACAGGCCAGCGAATTGCCACAGATTTCCCTGCTGCAAAGCCAGAACCGTTTTGCCCTGCCGTCGTATCACTCGCTTTAAATCCGCACCGCTGCGGATTCGCGGTGATCACCGGCAGCTGAATAACAGATACCCCCAATCCGGCCGTGCCAGCCTTGCGCTGACACGGCCTGATTGCTTTTCAGAAACCCTGCGGATCGATATCGGCGAAGCTCGCCACATTCGCATGCCCCGCCAATACCCCGCCTTCGCGCACCAGGCCGCAGGTGGCCAGGCCGGCGGACCGGGCCGCATCCAGCTCCTGGACGATATCGGACAGAAAGAGAATCTGCCCGGGCGCACAGCCGATGGCCTGGGTAATGCGCTGGTAAGACTGCACTTCCCGTTTCGGCCCCGAGGTGGTGTCGAAAAAACCGCTGAACAGCGGCGCCAGGTCCCCGGCAGTGGAGCAACCGAAAATCAGCTTCTGCGCCTGGATCGAACCCGACGAATAGACGTACAGCCGATAGCCGGCCTGGTGCCAGCGCTGCAACGCCGCCACCGCATCCGGGTAGACATGGCCCTTGAGCTGTCCGGCCCTATACCCCTGCTCCCAGACCATGCCTTGCAGCGCCTTGAGTGGCGTGGACTTGCGATCTTCCGCGATCCAGCCCAGGAGGATCTCGATCACCCGCTCGACGTCCGCCGCCGGCTCGCCGCTTGCCTCGCGCACCGCCTGCAACTGCTCGGCAACGTCGGCCCGGCTGGCGTGCTTGCGCACGAAGTCCGGCAGGTGCCGCGCCGCGTAGGGGAACAGCACCTCGAAGACAAAGCTCACCGCGCTGGTGGTGCCTTCGATGTCGGTGAGAATGGCCTTGATCGGCATCCGCTCAATCCTCCAGAAGCGGGAACTGGCTGGCGATATCGGAACCGGTGAAGTTGGCGACCCAACCTTGCGGGTTGTTGAACATGCGGATCGCCACCAGGTACGGGTTCTCGCCCATGTCGAACCAGTGCGCGGTACCGGCCGGCACCGAGATCAGGTCGTTCTTCTCGCAGAGCACGGCATACACGTAGTCGCCGATGTGCAGATTGAACAGACCGCGGCCGGCGACGAAAAAGCGCACCTCGTCCTCGGCATGCCGATGTTCGTCGAGGAACTTGGCGCGCAGCTCGGCCTTCTGCGGGTGATCGCCATTGAGGCTGATCACATCGACGGTGATGTAGCCGCGCTCGGTCATCAGGCGGTCGATCTGTTCCTGATAGGCGCCTATCACTTCTTCCTGGCTGGCGCCCGGCTGGATCCTGGTGGCGGCTTGCCAGCGATCGAAGCGCACGCCCTGCTCGGCCAGGGTCGCGGCGATATCGTCGAAATGGGTCAGCACCTTGTTCGGCAGGTCCGGGCTGGATACGTGGTAAACGGACAGGCTGCTCATCTTGGCAATTCCTCGTTATCGGCAGTGCCTTGCGGCTTTTTCCAGGCCGGTCAGGCAGTGCATATCATCAGGCGCTGGCTACTTCAGTCGAAGCAAGCCTTAACGGTTTAACAGGGCGCGAGTCTGCAACTCGCACTCGAACAGAAACTCGAAGGCCTCGATCTGGCGCTGCGCATCACTCATGCGCGCGCCCCAGGTGTAGAGGCCATGACCGCGAATCAGGTAGCCGACGCAATCGGCATGGGCGTCGAGCCAGGGCTGGATCCTGGTCGCCAGCCGGGCGATGTCCTGGTCGTTGTCGAAAATCGGCACGCACACCCGCGACTCGTGGCTGGAAATGCCGGCAAAGGCCTTTTGCAGCTCGTAACCCTCGAACTCGATGAAGTCCTCGGCGGTCAGGCGTGACAGCACCGTGGCATTCACCGAGTGGGTATGCAACACGGCGCCGATCTGCGGGTTCCAGCGGTACAGCTGGGTGTGCAGCAGGGTTTCGGCCGAGGGCTTTTTGCCCGGTTCCAGGCTGTTGCCCGACAAGTCGGTGGCCAGCACGTCATCCAGGCCCAACTGGCCTTTGTGCTTGCCCGAAACCGTGAGCAATAGCGCGCTCGGCGACAGGCGCGTGGAATAGTTGCTGCTGGTGGCCGGGGACCAGCCGCGGGCATACAGAAAGCGTCCGACCTCGATGATGTCCTGTGCCAGCTGTTCGCGGGTAAGGCTCATGGCCTCTCCTCTTGCATACGTGTGGCAATGATAACGGCTGCCGCCAGCGCTGCGAGGCTTGCAATACTAAAGGTCAATGTCGCGCCCAGGGCGTTCCAGCTGTAGCCGGAATACAGCGCGCCCAATGCGCCGCCGGTGCCGGCCAGGGCCGCGTACAGGGCCTGGCCCTGGCCTTGCTGGCGGTCGCCGAAGCTGCGTTGCACGAAATGAATGGCCGCGGCATGAAAGCTGCCGAAGGTCGCGGCATGCAGCACCTGGGCAAACAACAACACCCACAGGTGTTCGGCAAAGGCGCCTAGCAGCAACCAGCGCAGGGCTGCCAGCAGGAAACTCGCCAGCAGCACCCGGCGTACCGAAAACCGCGAGAGAATCCAGCTCATCGCCAGGAACATCAAGACTTCGGCGACTACCCCCAGCGCCCACAACAGGCCGATCAAGCCGCGGCTGTAGCCCAGGTGTTCCAGGTGCAGGGTCAGGAAGGTGTAGTAAGGACCGTGGCTCATTTGCATCAGCGCCACGCAGGCATAGAAGGCCAGGACGCCGGGGCTGCGCAGCTGGCCAAGAAAGCCCCCGGCGGCCAAGCGGCTGCCCTGTGCCACTGGCTGGGCGTTGGGCACCCAGGCGCTGCTGAGCACGATGCCGGCCATGATCAGCACCAGCGCCGCCGGGTAGATGTCCAGGCTCAACCACTCGAACAATCGCCCCAGCGCCACCACCGTGAGGATGAAACCGATCGAGCCCCACAGGCGGATCTGGCTGTAGCGAGCGGTCTGGCCTTGCAGGTGCGCCAGGGTGATCACTTCGAATTGCGGCAATACCGCGTGCCAGAAGAACGCATGCAGGGCCATGACCATCGCCAGCCAGGCGTAGCTCTTGCTGACGAAAATCAGCGAAAAGCTCAGCAGCGTGCAGATCGCGCCAAAACGCACGATGGCCAGGCGCCGGCCGGTGTAGTCGCCAAGCCAACCCCAGAGGTTCGGCGCCACGCAGCGCATCAGCATGGGAATCGCCACCAGCTCGCCGATGCGCGCGCTGGAAAACCCCAGGTGATCGAAATACAGCGCCAGAAACGGCGCGGTCGACCCCAGCAAGGCGAAATAGAACAGGTAGAAACTGGAGAGCCGCCAGTACGGGATCGCCGCCACGGCCGTCAGACCGTGGCGACTGGCAGAGACGCCATTACAACTGGCCCAGCACCGGCGTGCTGACGCGCACGTCGGCATTCTGGCCACGATGACGCAGCAGATGATCCATCAGCACGATGGCCATCATGGCTTCGGCGATCGGCGTGGCGCGGATGCCCACGCACGGGTCGTGACGGCCCTTGGTGATGACGTCCACCGGGTTGCCATCGATGTCGATCGAGCGGCCCGGGGTGGTGATGCTGGAGGTCGGCTTGAGCGCCAGGTGCGCGACGATCGGCTGGCCGGAGGAAATCCCGCCCAGGATGCCGCCGGCGTTGTTGCTGAGGAAGCCTTGCGGGGTCAGCTCGTCGCGATGCTCGGTGCCACGCTGGGCGACGCTGGCGAAACCGGCGCCGATTTCCACGCCCTTGACCGCGTTGATGCTCATCAGCGCATG
This sequence comes from Pseudomonas sp. NFACC41-3, assembly GCF_900109505.1. Lineage (NCBI taxonomy): Bacteria > Pseudomonadati > Pseudomonadota > Gammaproteobacteria > Pseudomonadales > Pseudomonadaceae > Pseudomonas > Pseudomonas sp. NFACC41-3. The sequence continues at coordinate 799,819 of NZ_FOAE01000002.1, read as the reverse complement.
GGCCAGCTCGGCGTCCAGGCGGTCGAAGATCGGCTCGCCCAGGCCCGGCATCACGCCCTCGGCGACCACGGTGATCTTGGCGCCCACCGAGTCCTGATCGCGACGCAGCTGGTCCATGTAGGCTTCCAGCTCCGGCACCTTGTCCGGGTCGGGGCTGAAGAAGGCGTTGTCTTCCACCGAGTCCCAGGTCTTGAACGGGATTTCGATCGGGCCCAGCTGGCTCATGTAGCCACGCACCACGATGCCCTGGCTGGCCAGGTACTTCTTGGCGATCGCCCCGGCCGCCACGCGCATGGCGGTTTCCCGCGCCGAGCTGCGACCGCCGCCGCGGTAGTCGCGGATGCCGTATTTGTGGTGGTAGGTGTAATCGGCGTGGGCCGGGCGGAACAGATCCTTGATCGCCGAGTAGTCCTTGGACTTCTGGTCGGTGTTGCGGATCAGCAGGCCGATGGAGCAGCCGGTGGTCTTGCCCTCGAACACGCCGGAGAGGATTTCGACTTCATCGGCTTCCTGGCGCTGGGTCGTGTGGCGGCTGGTGCCGGGCTTGCGCCGGTCCAGGTCGCGCTGCAGATCGTCCAGCGACAGCTCAAGACCCGGCGGGCAGCCGTCGACAATGGCGACCAACGCCGGACCATGGCTTTCGCCCGCGGTGGTGACAGTGAACAGCTTGCCGTAGGTATTGCCGGACATGCAGGACGCTCCATGAAATCAGCCGAAATAACTCAATCTGGATTACTGAGCCGGGAAGTATACGCAGGCTCCCCAACTAGTTCATCCTCGAACCTTATCCGTGTCCGGAAGTCCAACCGGCACCTTCTCCATGATGGCGTGATGATGCTGCGAGTTCTTCTCTTGAGCCTTACCCTGTTCACCGGCCTGGTCCAGGCGGCCGTACTGCAACGTCCCATCAGCCTCGACACTGGCACTGGCGAGTTATACGGCTCGCTGCTGCTGCCCAAGTCCAACGCCCCGGTGCCGGTGGTCCTGATCGTCTCCGGCTCCGGCCCCACCGACCGCAACGGCAACAACCCCGACGGCGGGCGCAACGACAGCCTCAAGCGCCTGGCCTGGGTGCTGGCCAAGCACAACATCGCCAGCGTGCGCTACGACAAGCGCGGAGTGGCCGCCAGCCTCGCCGCCACCCCGGACGAGCGCAACCTGACCCTCGACGCCTACGTCGCCGACGCCGTGGCCTGGGGCAAGAAGCTCAAGAGCGACCCGCGCCTGGGCCCGTTGATCATGCTCGGCCACAGCGAAGGCGCGCTGATCGCCACCCTGGCCGCGCCCCAGGTCGATGCGGCGGCGGTGATCTCCATCTCCGGCACCGCCCGCCCGGTGGACCAAGTGCTGCGCCAGCAACTGAGCTACCGCCTGCCAGCGCCGCTGATGCTGCGCAGCAACGAACTGCTCGACAGCCTCAAGGCTGGCCGGGTCGACACTGACGTGCCGCCGCAACTGGAAGTGATCTTCCGCCCCAGCGTGCAGCCGTACCTGATCACCCTGTTCAGGCAAGACCCGGCCGCCGCGTTCGCCCGCCTGAAAATGCCGGCGCTGATCGTCCAGGGCAGTAATGACATCCAGGTCGGTGTCGGCGATGCGCAGATGCTCAAGGCCGCCAAGCCGGACGCCCAACTGGCACTGATCGAAGGCATGAACCATGTCCTGCGTATCGTGCCCAACGACGTCAAGCGGCAACTGGCCTCCTACAAGGATCCGCAACTGCCCCTGGCCTCGGAACTCGGCACCCGCATCATCAGCTTTATTGACGGACTTCACGCCCGTTGACGCGTTTTCCCCTCCAGTCCTGAAAAAAACGGCCGATAAGCCTTTGCCGGCCGTTCACTTGCCGTCGGCAAGTAGCGCTTGGACAGGATCTCGCCGTTATGACCGATACCCAGAACCCTCCCGAAACCGAGGTTGAAAACCCCGCTCCCGAAGCCGTGGCGTTGCCGTGGGCGGACGTCCATGCCGAGCATCACCGGATGCTTCGCCTGGCCCCGCTGCAAACCGATCGCGCCACGGGCGGACGGCCTCTGCGCTTTATCGAGTTCGGTTATGCCGAGCGCAGCAACAAGGAACACAGCCTGTTGCGCATGACCCTCCAACTGCCGGGCCAACGAGTGCGCAAGGAACAGAATCACCTGGATGTCTGGGTCGACCACACGACTCGTCGGGTGCGCTTCGAGCCGGAAAACCTGCAGATCGAACCGGCGAACCGCGGCATCGGCCGCTTTCTGCTGGCGCAGGGGGCAAGCTGGGCCCAGAAGAAATGGCCGCACTACCGCGTGGACGGTTTCGAACTGGCGAACAAGGATGCACTGAACGAGGCCACGCGCCTGCGGCGCGATCATTTCCTGCGGGTCCAGGGTTTCGATGTGGTTTACGCCGATGCCCAGCATCTCAAGGGCAGCGTCAAGCATGTGCAGGTCGGTGAACTGCTGCCCAACTGGAACACCGAAAAGCTGCAATTCGTCGAGATCCTCGAAGCCGCGCAAATGCTGCAGCAGGCCGAGCAGAACCTCGAAGAACAGGAAGTGAAGCTGCGCAAGCACGAAGAAAAGGTCGCCAAGTACAAGCGCGAAGACACCGGGCTGCGCTTTACCATCACCTGCCTGGTGGCGTTTGCGGTGTTCCAGGCCGGGTTGCTGATCTGGATCGCGACCCACCGCTGACAACAAAAAGCCCGCCGATTGGCGGGCTTTTTTGTGGTGCTTCGCTGGTTGCTCAGACCCGGGAGCTGAACAGTGCCTGGTGCTGTCGGCACTGCTCGGCGGTGAGCATGAACACGCCATGACCGCCGCGCTCGAAGTCCAGCCAGGCGAAATCGACTTCCGGGTACAGGGCTTCGACATGGACCTGGCTGTTGCCGACCTCGACGATCAACAGACCCTTCTCGGTCAAATGATCCGCCGCCTCGGCCAGCATGCGCCGCACCAGGTTCAAGCCATCGTCGCCACAGGCCAGGCCCAGCTCCGGTTCATGCTGGTACTCCTCGGGCATGTCGGCGAAATCCTCGGCATCCACATACGGCGGGTTCGACACGATCAGGTCGAAACGCTGGCCCGGCAAGCCGTCGAAACCGTCGCCCTGCACCGTGAACACCCGCTCATCGACACCATGGCGCTCGATGTTCTGGTTCGCCACTTCGAGGGCTTCGAACGACAGGTCGGCCAGCACCACTTCGGCATTGCGGAACTCGTAGGCGCAGGCAATGCCGATGCAGCCGGAACCGGTGCACAGGTCGAGAATGCGCGCGGGCTCGGTGCCCAGCCAGGGCTCGAAACGTTTTTCGATCAGCTCGCCGATCGGCGAGCGCGGGATCAGCACCCGCTCATCGACAATGAACGACAGGCCGCAGAACCAGGCCTCGCCCAGCAGGTAGGCGGTCGGTACGCGCTCTTCGATGCGACGCTTGAGCAGGCGCTGCAGGTTGACCAGTTCGTCGTCTTCCAGTGCGCAATCCAGATAGCTGTCGGCGATTTCCCACGGCAGGTGCAAGGCACCCAGTACCAATTGGCGGGCTTCGTCCCAGGCGTTGTCGGTCCCATGGCCGAAAAACAGATCCTCCCCATGAAAGCGGCTGACAGCCCAACGGATGTGGTCGCGCAGGGTGCGCAGGCGGGAAGTGATCACGGGACAGACTCCTGAAAAAACGACTGGCGATTCTAACAGCCAAAACGTCTGAGGACGACGCATGAAAAATCTGAGTCTACGGGGCGTTCGGGCGCTTTTCCCCGCATTCGACCCGATTCTCCATAGCCCTTGACACGGCTGTAGGCCAGCAACCACGCACCTTACGTTAGTAGCGATTCACAGAAGCGCTCCGCCAGAGGACAATGTCGCAAAAGCCCCACTCACAGGAGCCCCAGAATGTCCGTTCCAAAGACGATGTTTCAACTCAGCGGTCGTGGTTATGCAGCGGCTAATTTGAGCCACGCGACCCTTGTGATCATCGACGCCCAGAAAGAGTACCTCAGCGGTCCCCTGGCCCTGTCCGGCATGGACGCTGCGGTCGCCAACATCAAGCAACTGGTCGCTGCCGCCCGCTCCGCCGCCCGCCCGGTTGTGCATGTGCGCCACCTCGGCACCGTCGGCGGCCTGTTCGACCCCCAGGGCGAGCGCGGTGAATTCATCCCCGGCCTCGAACCCCAGGGCGACGAGACCATCATCGGCAAGCTGCTGCCGAGCGCCTTTCATGGCACCGAACTGGAAAAGCGCCTGCAGGACCTGGGCTCCCTGGATCTGATCGTCTGCGGTTTCATGAGCCATTCCAGTGTCAGCACCACCGTGCGCGCGGCGAAGAACCTGGGCTTTCGTTGCACCCTGGTGGAAGACGCCTGCGCCACTCGCGACCTGCCCTACAAGGGTGGCATCCTCAGCGCCGAGCACGTGCAGCAGACCGAAATGGCCATCATGGCGGACAACTTCGCCACCCTCGCCCTGACCAAAGATCTGATCTGATCGACCTGCAATGAGCGGCGCGCCTTCAGGGGCAAGGCCGCTCATCCGTAAAAGCCTCTCATTTGCCGTAATTGCCTTAGCCTCAGGAACCACCCGGTCATCTTTCGGTCGAAGGGCCGATACCCATTGAGGAAGGTCGGAATGAAGATATCCGATGGTTTTGACGCACGTCGTCTGCGGCCCAAAGGCCCGCGGAACTGGCGTTTGCGCCTGGGCGCGGGATTCTCCGCGTTGCTGGCGACCTTCGGTGTGCTGCTGGCGATGGCCGGGGCCGCCAGCCTGTTGGGGCGCCCTCCGGCGCTGGGCGAATTGAATGCAAGTCCGGCGGGTTCCGCGGTGATTCTAGCGGTCGGTCTGTTACTGCTGTATGTCGGCGTCTGGCTGTGGCGTCGCTGCCGGCGGCGCATGCGCCAGCCGCAGACCCTGAACATGGCTCCCCACCTGATGAAGAAACATGACTGAATCGACGGCAACACGTTTTGTCCCGCCCCTCTCCCGTCGAGTTGGGTAAACTGCTCGGTCTTCGCGGAGGCTGACATGCAAGACGACGATTTTTCCCTGTTCAAAAGCGCGATCCAAGGCGTCAAGCCGATCAAGCACGATCGCGCCGAAACCGGCAAACCCAAGGCTGACCGGGCGCAGATCGCCAAGCTGCGCCAGGCTGCCAGCGTGCGCACCGAAACCACGACCGTCGACGGGCTGTCCGATCAGTTCGTGATCGACGTCGGCCCGGAAGACGATCTGATGTGGGCCCGCGATGGGGTTCAGGAAAGCCAGATGCGCAAGCTCAAGGTCGGCCAGATCCCTTTCGAGGGCAGCCTCGACCTGCACGGCATGAACGTGGAAAAGGCCCGGGAAACCCTCTGGGCATTCCTCGCCGAAGCCACCAAGTTCGAAATCCGCTGCGTGCGCGTCACCCACGGCAAGGCCGTGCGCCTGGACGGCAAGCGGCCGATGATCAAGAGCCACGTCAACACCTGGCTGCGCCAGCATCCTCAGGTGCTCGGCTTCACCTCGTGCCAGGCCAAACATGGCGGTGCCGGGGCGGTCTACGTGATGCTCAAACGCACCATGATGGAAGGCCGCGACGAGTAAAGCCACTTCGTCGCGCTTGCAGCGCCCGGTCCGCCACCGTACCCTTGCCCTTTGCGTAAAATCCCACAGGTAGTTTCATGTCCCTGGAACAGAATTACACGGCGATCCTCGGCCAATTGGGCGAAGACGTCTCCCGCGAGGGCCTGCTCGACACGCCAAAACGTGCCGCCAAAGCCATGCAGTACCTCTGCCGCGGTTATGAACAAACGCTGGAAGAAGTCACCAACGGTGCCTTGTTCAGCTCCGATAACAGCGAGATGGTGCTGGTCAAGGACATCGAGCTCTACTCGCTGTGCGAGCACCATCTGCTGCCGTTCATCGGCAAGGCTCACGTCGCCTACATTCCGAGTGGCAAGGTGCTGGGCCTGTCGAAAGTCGCGCGCATCGTCGACATGTACGCGCGCCGCCTGCAGATCCAGGAAAACCTCAGCCGCCAGATCGCCGACGCAGTCCAGCAAGTGACCGGCGCCCTGGGCGTCGCGGTGGTGATCGAGGCCAAGCACATGTGCATGATGATGCGCGGTGTGGAGAAGCAGAACTCGTCGATGATCACTTCGGTGATGCTGGGCGAGTTCCGCGAAAACGCGGCAACCCGCAGCGAGTTTCTCAGCCTGATCAAGTAAACGGCTGCCCGAAAGAACCGGCGTTCATCGCCGGTTTTTTTTCGCCTGGCAAAAATCAGGTAAGCTGCCGCCCCTTCTTTCATGGGCAAGAGGCAATATCGTGATCGTCAAAGCGCTTCGAGTCGGCCTGGGCCAGCTCATCATCTTCATCGACTTCATCACCCGCCCACGCAAGCAGCAGCGCCCCGCCGCCGCTCAAGCCCAGGTCGAACAGGCCGCCAAGGGCCTGACCCTGTACCAGTTCCACGCCTGCCCGTTCTGCGTGAAAACCCGCCGCACCCTGCACCGCCTGAACGTTCCGGTGGCCCTGCGTGACGCGAAAAACAACGAACAGGATCGCCAGACCCTGCTGGAGCAAGGTGGCAAGATCAAGGTGCCGTGCCTGCGTATCGAAGAAAACGGCCAGACCACCTGGATGTACGAGTCCAAGGTGATCATCGATTATCTGGACAAGCGTTTCTCCGCCGCCTGAAACGCGCAATCGCCGGCTGGCCCACAAGCGCCAGACCATAAAAAACCGACCCAAGGGTCGGTTTTTTGTTTCCCGCAACAGCTCAGTCGAGCATCCCGATATGCCGCGGATGGCTTTCCACCCGCTGCATCCACGCCTGGATTCCCGGGTAGCGCGCCAGGTCGAAGCCACCTTCATGGGCGACATGGGTGTAGGCATAGAGCGCGATATCGGCAATCGAATACTGCTCGCCCACCAGATACGGCGTTCGCGCCAACTGGTGCTCCATCACATCCAGGGCCTTGTAACCACGCTTTTGCAGCTTCTCGTATTCGTGCTGGCGTTCTTGCGGCAGCCCCAGATAGAGCTGGATGAAACGTGCCACGGCGATGTACGGCTCATGGCTGTATTGCTCGAAAAACTGCCATTGCAGCACCTGCGTGCGTAAACGCGGCTCGCTCGGCAGGAATTCGCTGCCGTCGGCGAGAAAGTTGAGAATCGCGTTCGACTCCCACAGGCAGGTGCCGTCTTCCAGCTCCAGCACCGGGATCTTGCCGTTGGGGTTCTTTGCCAGAAACGCCTCGGTCTGCGTATCCCCGTTCAAGATGTCCACCGCGTGCCACTCGTAAGGCTGACCGAGCAGATTGAGCATCAGCTTGACCTTGTAGCAGTTGCCGGACCGGTAATCCCCATAAACCTTGTACATGGCCCTCTCCTCTTAGGCTGCCTGTGCAGCCTGTGCTTGACGTACCACGGTGGCCAGCCGCTTGAGACCTTCGTCCAGACGCGCCGGATCGATATGACTGAAATTCAACCGCAGGTGACCTGGATTGCGGTCCGGCTCGGAGAAGAAGGGTTCGCCCGGCATGAATGCCACGTCCTGCTCCAGCGCCGCTTTCAGCAAAGTGCGGGTGTCCAGCGGCTGTTTCAAGGTCAACCAGAAAAACAGCCCGCCCTGGGGCACCTGCCAATCGGCCAGATCACCGAAATGACGTTGCAGGGCGGCCTGAAAACCGTCGCGGCGCACCCGGTAGAAATCGCGCAATTCGCCCAGGTGCTGCTGGTACTGCTCGGTACCTATCCATTGCAGCGCCTGCCATTGGCCGACGCGGTTGGTGTGCAGGTCCGCCGATTGCTTCAACCGCAGCAGATGGGGAAACAGGTCCGGGCTGGCGATCAGGTAACCGACCCGCAACCCTGGCAGCAGGGTCTTCGACACCGTGCCGGTGTAGATCCAGCTGGCCTTGCGCAGGCGCCCGACAATTGGGGTGGCGTTGCCGCCATCGAACGTCAGTTCGCGGTAAGGCTCGTCTTCGATCAGGGTCACTCCGAACTCGTCGAGCAACGCCGCCACGGCATCGCGTTTGGCTTCGCTGTAGCGCACCGCCGAAGGATTCTGGAAGGTCGGGATCAGGTAGATGAACGCGGGACGATGCTGCTCCAGGCGGGCGCGCAATTGCGCCAGATCCGGCCCATCGGCCTGAAGCGGCACGGTCAGGCAATCGGCGCCGAACAGCTGGAAGATCTGCAGTGCCGCGAGATAAGTCGGCGCTTCCAGCATGATCTCGGTGCCCTTGTCGATGTACAGCTTGGCCGCCAGATCGAGGGTCTGCTGGGAGCCGCTGACCACCAGCACCTGGCTGGCCTCGCACGGCACGCCCAGCGCCCGGGCCTGCGCCGCCAGGGCCTCGCGCAGCTGTGGCTCGCCTTCACTCATGCCGTATTGGCCCATGGACACCGGCATCGCCTGCCAATCGATCTTCGGCAGCATCGCCTCGGCGGGCAGGCCTCCGGCGAACGACATCACTTCCGGACGCTGCGCGGCGGCAAGGATTTCACGGATCAGTGAGCTTTTAAGACGCGAGACACGTTCGGAGAAGGCCATGAGGTTACCCGTAGCAAAGGCGGAGGAAAATACGTCAAACTGCTTGACCGAAATTACGCTGACTTTCTCAGATACGTCAATATGCTTGACCTTAAAAACCAGGCCACCCAACAAGCCGCCATGGAAGCCTTCTTCTTTGGTTACCAGGCGTTCACCGCCAAGGCCGACGAAATGCTCGAGCGTCGCGGCCTGAGTCGCGTGCACCAGCGCATCGTGTTTTTCATCGCCCGCTATCCGGGGCTGAGCGTGAAAGAACTGCTCACGGCGCTGGGCGTGAGCAAGCAGGCGCTGAATATCCCGCTGCGCCAATTGATGGAGATGCACCTGGTCAACAGCGTTGCCTCGCAGAGTGACAAGCGCAAACGCCTGCTGGAGCTGACGGAAGACGGCGCGCGCTTTGAGCAATCGCTGCGGCGCGAGCAGGTCAAGCTGCTGCAACGGGTATTCGCCGAGGCCGGCGAGGCGGCAGTGGATGGCTGGCTGGCGGTGAACAAGGCTCTGGGCGACAACCGCTGACACCACATCCCGCGAGCACGCAGCGGTCGTCAACCTGCATATCCGATGCTTCTGCAGGACCGCGTCAGCCCCATTACGACCGCTGCGCGCTCGATCGCAGGCTGCGCCAGCGGCTACAGGGCATATAGCCTTTCTGGCGAACTTTTCGCACACAACCTAAAAAACATTATTTGCTTTCTTTGTATACAAAAGCATAATTCGCCACGTGCGAGTTCCTGACCTAAAGGTCAATAAAAGCCCGCAAGCCTTACATGCCTCAAAGAGCCGCTGCCCACCCTCACGTGCCCGGCTCTGGAAAAAATAATAAAACTCTTGAGGAGTACTCGCTGTGGAAAGCCGCAAATCCGAAGCCCCTACGCTGGAACTCTCGCCGCCGCTGAACAGTGGCTGGCTGGAGCGCATCTTCAAACTCAGGTTGCATGGCACCACGGTGAAGACCGAGTTGATCGCCGGTCTGACGACCTTCATCACCATGGCCTACATCATCTTCGTCAACCCCAACATCATGGCCGACGCCGGCATCGACCACGGCGCGGCCTTCGTCGCCACCTGCATCGCCGCGGCCCTGGGTTGCCTGTTGATGGGGCTGTACGCCAACTGGCCGGTAGGCCTGGCGCCCGGCATGGGGCTGAACGCCTTTTTCACCTACACCGTGGTCGGAACCATGGGTTACAACTGGGAAACCGCCCTCGGTGCGGTGTTCGTCTCCGGCGTGCTGTTCATGTTCCTGACCTTCTCGAGGATCCGCGAATGGCTGCTCAACAGCATTCCGGCCAGCCTGCGCTTCGCCATGGGCGCCGGCGTGGGTTTGTTCCTGGGGCTGATCGGCTTGAAGACCGCGGGCATCGTGGTCGATAGCCCGGCGACCCTGATCAAGCTCGGCTCCCTGCGCGAACCCGGCCCGCTGCTGGCGGCGATCTGCTTCCTGATGATTGCCGTGCTCAGTTATCACCGGGTATTCGGCGCGATCCTCATCAGTATCATCACCGTGACCCTGGCTGGCTGGGGCCTGGGCCTGGTGCACTACGAGGGCATCATGTCGGCCCCGCCGAGCCTGGCACCGACCTGGATGGCCATGGATGTGGCCGGGGTGTTCAACGTCAGCATGATCAGCGTGGTGCTGGCGTTCCTTTTCGTGCACATGTTCGATACCGCCGGCACCCTGATGGGCGTGGCCCAGCGCGCCGGCCTGGTCAACCCCGATGGCAAGATCGAGAACCTCTCCCGCGCCCTGAAGGCGGACAGCGCCTCCAGCGTATTTGGCGCGGTGGTCGGCGTTCCGCCCGTGACCAGCTATGTGGAAAGTGCCGCGGGCGTCGCCGCAGGTGGTCGGACTGGTCTTACCGCAGTGACCGTAGGTGTGCTATTTATCGCAGCCATGTTTTTTGCACCGCTGGCTGGCATGATCCCCGCTTATGCCACCGCCGGCGCGCTGATTTATGTGGCGATGCTGATGATGGGCGGCATGGCCCACATCGATTGGGAAGAGGCCACCGACAGCATCCCGGCGATCGTGACCGCCATCATGATGCCGCTGACCTTCTCGGTCGCCGACGGTATCGCCCTGGGCTTCATCACCTACGTGGCCTTGAAGGCCGGGACGGGCAAGTACAAGGAAATCTCCATCAGCCTGTGGGTGCTGTGCGCGATCTTTATCGCCAAGTTCATTTTCTTGTAGGTACATCGGTTTCAAACAGCCTCACCCCGTCGGGTGAGGCTTTTGCGCATAAGGAGAAAGGTAATGAGCGTGGAAACCTGGCTGCTGTTCAGCGGCGCCGCACTGGTGGTGATCCTGATTCCGGGCCCGCTGTCCCTGCTGATGATCAGCAACAGTCTGAATTACGGTTTGCGCCGATCCTCCCCGGCGTTTCTCGGCGGCGTGTTTGCCTCGATCTGCCTGCTGAGCGCCTCGGCCCTGGGCCTGGGCGCCCTGCTGCTGGCCTCGGAGCAGCTGTTCAGCGCCCTGAAAATCGTCGGCGCGCTGTACCTGTTCTATCTCGCCTGGCAAAGCTGGCAGCAATCGCGGCAGCCGTCTCATGGCGCCGAAGTGCCCGAGGCCGCACCAAAACCACGCTTTCGCGCACTGTTCGGGCGCGCTTTTGTGCTGGGTGCCAGCAACCCGAAAGACATTCTGTTCTTCGCCGCGTTTCTGCCGCAGTTTCTCAGTGCCGAACAACCCTTCCTGCCCCAGTTGCTGATCATGATCGCCACCTGGACCGTGCTCGACCTGCTGTGCAAGCTGGCTTATGGCCTGGGCGCCCACGGCGCGGCGCGCTACCTGCGCAGCGGCAAGGGCCAGAGCTGGTTCAACCGGGTCAGCGCCGGGCTGTTCAGCGGCGCCGGTGCCGCGTCGCTGTTGAGCCGCTGAAAGCATCGCGGGCAAGCTCGCTCCTACAGAGAGCTGCTGCAAACCTGTAGGAGCGAGCTTGCTCGCGATGCCCCCATTTTCGACGGGCGAAAAAAAGCCCGCAGTGTGAGCGGGCGAAAGACCAAAGAAGCTATTTGCGCAGGCTTCGTGGGGGGGGGAAAGTCCTAGCTTCCTCTGTAGGTCGAATAGCTGTAGGGCGAGATCAGCAGCGGTACGTGGTAATGCTCCTGCTCGGCCGAGATGCCAAAGCGCAGCACCACCACATCGAGAAACGCAGGTTCGGGCAGTTGTACGCCGCGGGCACGGTAGTAATCACCGGCATGGAATTGCAGCTGGTAAACCCCGGTGCGGTAGTCATCGCCTTGCAGCAGCGGCGCATCGCAACGGCCGTCGCCGTTGGTCAAGGCACTGGCGACCAGTTCCAGCTGCGTACCTTCGACCCGGTACAACTCGACCTTGATGGCGCTGCCTGGGCAGCCATGCGCGGCATCCAACACGTGTGTAGTCAAACGTCCCATTGATTCTGCGTGTCTGTGCGCGCTCACACGTCCAGACCTCGCGCCTCCTGAAGTCAGTTGATAAGGAGACCGCACCGTTTCGGAGCACGAAAGGATACGGCGAGGAATTTATTAAGACACTTTTAAAAAAAATTGTACACAATAAAAATCACCCATTTCCGGGTACCTCAAGCAAGCCCCCGTATTCTCTTGATCAGCGGCTACACCATGAGGACAGAAGACTTTTCACCCATTAGCTGACCAACCAGGCAGGTTTCTTGCAGTACCCAGGCATGAACACAATCGATGAAAAATGCAAAAAATCGGGCTTACAAACTGAATGAAAAGTTGTATACAATCAGCCTATCGCTGTGACGCCAGCCTGTCCTTCCCCCCAGGCCCCGCCACGCCACCGTTATCACGATAAGAAGGAAGACTGCAGTGAGCGCTGACTACCCACGCGACCTGATCGGTTACGGCTCCAACCCTCCTCACCCTCACTGGCCGGGCAATGCCCGCATCGCCCTGTCGTTCGTGCTCAATTACGAAGAAGGCGGCGAGCGCAATATCCTGCACGGCGACAAGGAGTCGGAAGCCTTCCTTTCGGAAATGGTCGCCGCCCAGCCCCTGCAGGGCGAACGCAACATGAGCATGGAATCGCTGTACGAGTATGGCAGCCGTGCCGGCGTCTGGCGGATCCTCAAGCTGTTCAAGGAATTCGACATTCCGCTGACCATCTTCGCCGTCGCCATGGCCGCCCAGCGCCATCCGGACGTGATCCGCGCCATGGTCGAGGCCGGCCACGAGATCTGCAGCCACGGCTACCGCTGGATCGACTACCAGTACATGGACGAAGCCCAGGAACGCGAGCACATGCTCGAGGCGATCCGCATCCTCACCGAAATCACCGGTGAGCGCCCGCTGGGCTGGTACACCGGCCGCACCGGCCCGAACACCCGGCGCCTGGTGATGGAAGAAGGCGGTTTCCTCTACGATTGCGACACCTACGACGACGACCTGCCCTACTGGGAAGCCAACAACCCGACCGGCAAGGCGCACCTGGTGATCCCCTATACCCTGGACACCAACGACATGCGTTTCACCCAGGTCCAGGGCTTCAACAAGGGCGACGACTTCTACCAGTACCTCAAGGATGCCTTCGACGTGCTGTACGCCGAAGGCGCCGAGGCGCCGAAAATGCTGTCCATCGGCCTACACTGCCGCCTGATCGGCCGCCCGGCGCGCCTGGCCGCCCTGAAGCGTTTTATCGAGTACGTTAAAGGTCACGATCAGGTCTGGTTCACCCGCCGCGTGGACATCGCCCGCCACTGGCAGCAAACCCACCCGTTCCCGGGGGCGGCGAAATGAGCACCTTCCAAACCCTGAAACCCTCGACCCTGAGCCGCGACGCCTTCGTCAAAGCCTTCGCCGACATCTATGAACATTCGCCATGGGTTGCCGAAAAGGCCTTCGACCTGGGCCAGGATGCCTCAATCGACCGGATCGACACCCTGCACCAGCGCATGAGCGACATCCTGTTGAGCGCCGATCACCAGAGCCAACTCGCCCTGATCAACGCTCACCCGGACCTGGCCGGCAAAGCCGCCGTCCAGGGGCAACTGACCGCGGCCAGCACTGAAGAACAGTCTGGCGCGGGTATTCACCAATGCACGGCCGAAGAGTTCCAGCGCTTCACCGAGCTGAACGACGCCTACAAGGCCAAGTTCAAGTTTCCCTTCATCATGGCGGTAAAAGGCAGCAACCGGCATCAGATCCTCGCGGCGTTCGAAGCACGCATCCACAACTCGGTGGACACCGAATTCAGGTGCGCGCTGGCGGAGATCAACAAGATCGCCCTGTTCCGATTACTGACTCTTTAGCGAGCAGCCCCTCTGCAAAGTGCAAAGCACACAGGGCCAGCAAGCATCCCAAGCCACTCTATAAAAAGGCAGACAAGAAGAATGAAAGCTTACGCCGTACCTTTCGAGAAGTTCGTCAACCTGGCCGACGCCCGCCTGGGCACCAAGATCATTTCGGTGACCGATGACTGGTTCGCTGACGCCAACCGTCTGTTCCAGCCGACCCCGGCCGTATGGAAGGAGGGCGTTTTCGATGACAACGGCAAGTGGATGGACGGCTGGGAGTCCCGCCGCAAGCGCTTCGAAGGCTACGACAGCGCGGTGATCCGCCTGGGCGTGCCTGGCCAGATCAAAGGCGTGGATATCGACACCTCATTCTTCACCGGCAACTTCCCACCGTCGGCCTCCCTGGAAGCCTGCTTCCTGGCCGAAGGCGAACCGAATGAAAACACCCAGTGGGTGGAAGTGCTGTCGGCCGTCGAGCTGCAAGGCAACAGCCACCACTACCACGAGATCAGCAACGACCAGGCGTTCAGCCACCTGCGCTTCAACATCTACCCGGATGGCGGCGTGGCCCGTCTGCGCGTGTATGGCATTCCGTACCGCGACTGGTCGGCGGTCGGCGACAACGAGCAGATCGACCTGGCAGCCGCCCTCAACGGCGGCCGCGCCCTCGCCTGCTCCGACGAACACTTCGGCCGCATGAGCAACATCCTCAACCCGGGCCGCGGCATCAACATGGGCGATGGCTGGGAAACCGCACGCCGCCGCACGCCAGGCAATGACTGGGTGATCGTCGCCCTGGGCCATCCGGGCGAGATCGAGAAAATCATCGTCGACACCCTGCACTTCAAGGGCAACTACCCGGACAGCTGCTCGATCCAGGGCGCCTTCGTCAAGGGTGGCACCGACAGCCAGATCGAAACCCAGTCGCTGTTCTGGCGCGAACTGCTACCGAGCCAGAAGCTGGAAATGCATGCCGAACATACCTTCGCCGAGCAGATCAAGGCCCTGGGCCCGATCACCCATATCCGCCTGAACGTGTTTCCGGACGGTGGCGTCAGCCGTCTGCGGATCCTCGGCAAGATCGCGAAGTAATACCAAACCTGTAGGTGTAGGAGCGAGCTTGCTCGCGATGACGTCAGACCGGGCGATAGATGAACACCGGACAACCGCATCGCGAGCAAGCTCGCTCCTACAGGACAGCACAAGACGACAACAACGAACTCACAGATTAAGAAGAACAGCATGCGCACATTGATGATCGAACCGCTGAGCAAAGAAGCCTTCGCCCCCTTCGGTGACGTGATCGAAACCGACGGCAGCGATCACTTCATGATCAACAACGGTTCGACCATGCGCTTCCATCGTCTGGCTACCGTGGAAACCGCCACGCCGGACGACAAGGCGATCATCAGCATCTTCCGCGCCGACGCGCTGGACATGCCCTTGACCGTCCGCATGCTGGAGCGCCATCCGCTGGGCAGCCAGGCTTTCATTCCGCTGCTCGGCAACCCCTTTCTGATCGTGGTCGCGCCACTTGGCGATGCACCTGTATCGGGCTTGGTCCGCGCCTTTGTCAGCAATGGCAGGCAGGGCATTAATTACCATCGCGGCGTCTGGCACCACCCGGTGCTGACGATCGAAAAGCGGGATGACTTCCTGGTGGTTGATCGCAGTGGCACAGGCAACAACTGCGATGAGCATTTCTTTGAAGAGGATGAGTGTTTGATCCTCGCCCCCCACCAATAAGAGAAGGTCTGATCACTCGACAACAAGGGTGACAGGCGAGAGGTAAAGACTGTGGAAGCACATCTGTTGGAATGGCTCAACCTGAGCGTGCGTTGGGTTCACATGATCACTGGCGTGGCCTGGATCGGCGCGTCGTTCTACTTCGTCTGGCTGGAAAACAACCTCAATCGCGTCAACCCCAAGGACGGCCTGTCGGGCGACCTCTGGGCAATCCACGGTGGCGGCATCTATCACCTGGAGAAATACAAACTGGCCCCACCGTCCATGCCGGAGAACCTGCACTGGTTCAAGTGGGAAGCCTACTTCACCTGGATGTCGGGGATCGCCCTGCTGTGCCTGGTGTTCTACTACAACCCGATGCTCTACCTGGTAGCGCCCGGCAGCGGCCTGACCGGCCCTGAAGGCGTGGCCATCGGCATCGGTTCGCTGATCGCCGGCTGGTTCGTCTACGACTTCCTCTGCGACTCGCCCCTGGGCAAGAAACCCGCCCTGCTCGGCTTCATCCTGTTCGTGCTGTTGATCGCCGCGGCCTATGGCTTCAGCAAGGTGTTCAGCGGTCGCGGCGCCTACCTGCACGTCGGCGCCATCATCGGCACCATCATGGTCGGCAACGTGTTCCGCATCATCATGCCGGCCCAGCGCGCGCTGGTGGCCGCCATCGCGGAAAACCGCACGCCGGACCCGACCCTGCCGGCCAAGGGCCTGCTGCGTTCGCGCCACAACAACTACTTCACCCTGCCCGTGCTGTTCATCATGATCAGCAACCACTTCCCGAGCACCTACGGCAGCCAGTACAACTGGTTGATCCTGGCCGGGATCGCGGTGCTGGCGGTGCTGGTACGTCACTACTTCAACACCCGCCACGACAGCCACAAGTTCGCCTGGACCCTGCCGGTCGCCGCCCTGGGCATGATCTGCCTGGCCTACGTCACCGGCCCCGCGCAAATGGCCAACAGCCCGGAAGTGGCCAAGGCGCCGGCGAAGATCGAGTACCAGCCACTGCCGGAAACTGCCATTGGCGGCGGCGCCAAGCCCGAAACCGCAGCAACTCCAGCAGCTCCGGCGACTCCCGAAGTGGCCCCGGCACAAGCGTCCACGGCAACCCAGGGCCCGACCTTCGACAAGGTGCACAACGTGATCCAGGAACGTTGCACCGTCTGCCACTCGGCCAAGCCCACCAGCCCGCTGTTCAGTGCCGCGCCGGCCGGCGTGATGTTCGACACCCCAGAGCAGATCAAGCTCCAGGCCCCACGCATCCAGGCCCAGGCAGTCGCCAGCCAGATCATGCCACTGGGCAACATTACTCAGATGACCCAGCAGGAACGTGACCTGATCGGCGCCTGGATCAACCAGGGGGCGCGCACCAACTAGTACCGCGATGCCCGACGACCGCTATCGCGGGCAAGCCTCGCGCCTGCAGCATGTGTGTTGCTTCTGTAGGAGCGAAGCTTGCTCGCGATCAACCGCCACGCGGTTGGCCTGCTGCAAAAAAGCTGTTCGCAACCACACAGCTTTCTAATCACAAGAATAAGAAGATCCGAGGTGTTGCATGTCCGCGTTAAACGAACCGCGCATCCCCGACGCACCCGCCATTGCGCGACTGCCTCTTTTGCAACTGATTCTGGTCGGGTTGCAACATGTTCTGTTGATGTACGGAGGCGCCATCGCGGTGCCTCTGATCATCGGACAGGCCGCGGGTCTGAGTCGTGAAGAAATCGCCTTCCTGATCAATGCCGACCTGCTGGTCGCCGGCATCGCCACCCTCGTGCAATCCCTCGGCATCGGCCCCATGGGCATCCGCATGCCGGTGATGATGGGCGCCAGCTTCGCCGCGGTGGGCAGCATGGTGGCCATGGCCGGCATGCCGGGCATCGGCCTGCAGGGGATCTTTGGCGCGACCATCGCCGCCGGTTTCTTCGGCATGCTCATCGCGCCCTTCATGTCCAAGGTGGTGCGCTTCTTTCCGCCCCTGGTCACCGGCACCGTCATCACCTCCATCGGCCTGTCGTTGTTCCCGGTCGCGGTGAACTGGGCGGGCGGCGGTAGCCACAATGCCGAATTCGGTTCCCCCATCTACCTGACCATCGCCGCGCTGGTGCTGGGCACAATCCTGCTGGTGCATCGGTTCATGCGCGGTTTCTGGGTGAACATTTCCGTGCTGATCGGCATGGGCCTGGGCTACGTGCTCTGCGGTCTGATCGGCATGGTCGACCTCAGTGGCATGGCCCAGGCACCCTGGGTGCAGGTGGTCACTCCGCTGCATTTCGGCATGCCGCAGTTCCATCTGGCGCCGATCCTTTCGATGTGCCTGGTGGTGGTGATCATCTTCGTCGAGTCCACCGGGATGTTCCTCGCCCTGGGGAAAATCACCGGCCAGGAAGTCACCCCGCGCATGCTCCGCCGCGGCCTGCTGTGTGATGCCGGCGCCTCGTTTTTCGCCGGTTTCCTCAACACCTTCACCCACTCTTCGTTCGCCCAGAACATCGGCCTGGTGCAGATGACCGGCGTGCGTTGCCGCTCGGTGACCATAGTCGCCGGCGGCCTGCTGATCGTGCTGAGCCTGCTGCCCAAGGCGGCTTTCCTGGTGGCCTCGATTCCCCCGGCGGTACTGGGTGGCGCGGCTATCGCCATGTTCGGCATGGTGGCGGCGACCGGGATCAAGATCCTCCAGGAGACCGATATCGCCGACCGGCGTAATCAACTGCTGGTGGCGGTGAGCATCGGCATGGGCCTGATTCCGGTGGTCCGCCCGGAGTTCTTCGCCCACCTGCCCTTGTGGATGAGCCCGATCACCCACAGCGGAATCGCCATGGCCACCCTCAGTGCGCTGGCCCTGAACCTGCTGTTCAACATCCTGGGCGGCACCGAACGGGCCGCCAGCAACGCCCGACACGCCCACCAGCATTGAAGCCTGGACGGGGCGGCCCGATAGCCGCCCCTGCTTGACCGTCGATACCCGAAATACACGCACGACAGGCAGACCCGGCACCGCGCCCGGTCGCAGTCGGCGGCTGCCTGCGCCTTGACAATAAAAACAAACAGGGAGCAACACGATGAGACATGCACACGCACGCCTGCTGCTCGGCGGCGCACTGCTGGCCACGACCCAGGTCATGGCCGGCGACCTACTGCTGTGGCAGACCAACAGCCTGACGTACCTGTATGGCAAGAACTTCGCGATCAACCCGTCGATCCAGCAGACGGTGACCTTCGAACACGCCGACCGTTGGAAATACGGCGACACCTTCCTGTTCGTCGACAAGATTTTCTACAACGGCGAGGAAGACCGTAACAAAGGTCCCCACGCCTTTTACGGCGAGTTCAGCCCCAGGCTGTCGTTCGGCAAGATCCTCGATCGCTCATTCGCCTTCGGCCCGGTCAAGGATGTGTTGCTGGCCATGACCTACGAATATGGCGAAGGCGACAGCGAGGCCTATCTGATCGGCCCCGGTTTCGACCTGGCCGTTGCGGGCTTCAACTATTTCACCCTGAACTTCTACCGCCGCCAGACCGAAGGCCCGCGCCCCGGCGACGGTGTCTGGCAGATCACTCCCTCCTGGTCCTACAGCATTCCGCTGGGCCGTTCGAACCTGTTGATCGACGGCTACCTGGACTGGGTGGTGGACAACGACCGGAACGACCGCGGTACCTACCACGCCAACCTGCATATCAACCCGCAGATCAAATACGACCTGGGCAAGGCCCTGCGCCTGGGCGAAAAGCAGCTGTATGTCGGTCTCGAATACAGCTACTGGAAAGACAAATACGGCATTCAGAACAGCGCCAACCTGGACACCAATCAGAACACCGCCAGCCTGCTGGTGAAGGTGCATTTCTAGAATGACCGGCAAACGTGCCCCAAAGTTGTTTCAAGTGCGCTATTGCAGAGCACTTGAGCAAGGCCGTGGGAGTCAGTATTCTCCGCGGCCGCCTGAATCCGGTGAAAAAAAAAGGCCGGATTTAAAACCTGACCGGAAAGCCAACTTATCCCGGCCTCTGGGAAGTACCAAGGCGTACCGAGTTAAAACCGAATTCACTCTCGATCGACTGTATTCGTACAGGCGCGCGGGAGTTTTTGCGCTTTTTTTTTCGCCTTGGCTCAGCTCTTGCTATCAGCAACAAAGCTGACCGATCGGATGATTTTTCAGCCACTAAAAGGTGCCACACCAGAGCACCGGCTTTTAAAGAAAAACGTGGAACCACTTACTTTTTGGGAGCAACCGAATGAACCGCATCTGTAAAGGCCTGATGCTTGCCGGATCCTTGCTGGCAGGGGCCCAGGCCACCGCCGGCGACCTGCTGCAATGGCAGAACAACAGCCTGACTTACCTCTACGGCAAAGACTTCGCGATCAATCCAGAGATCCAGCAGACCGTTACGTTCGAACATGCCGATGCCTGGAAGTACGGCGACAACTTCCTGTTTATCGACAAGATCTTCTACAACGGTAAAAAAGACGGCAACGTCGGCCCGAACACTTATTACGGCGAGTTCAGCCCGCGCCTTTCGTTCGGCAAGATCTTTGATCAGAAGTTGGAGTTCGGCCCGATCAAGGATGTATTGCTGGCCATGACTTACGAGTTCGGCGAAGGTGATAACGAGTCCTACCTGATCGGTCCGGGCTTCGACCTGGCAATCCCCGGGTTCGATTACTTCCAGTTGAACTTCTACAACCGCCAGACCGAAGGCAGCCGTGCCGGCGACAATGTCTGGCAGATCACTCCGGTCTGGTCCTACACCATTCCCGTGGGCAGTTCTGACATCCTCATCGACGGTTTCATCGACTGGGTGGTGGACAACGACAAGAATGCCAAAGGCGAGTACCACGCCAACCTGCACATCAACCCGCAGATCAAGTACGACCTGGGCAAGGCGCTGAAACTGGGCGACAAACAGCTGTATGTCGGTATCGAATACGACTACTGGAAGAACAAGTACGGGGTCAAGGACACCCCCTACTTCGACACCGACCAGAACACCGCCAGCCTGCTGCTCAAGTACCACTTCTGATGCAGTGAGCGCCGTTCCCGTGCTGGCCGCGGGAACGGATTACATCGAATAAATCGATAGCAACGTGCCGATATTCGCAACCATCGATCAGTTGAGCTGGCATAGCATGTCGCTCATTCCAACCTGATCAGGAGTTGCATCGATGACTCAATTTCGCACAGTACTCAGTGTCCATACCGGCCAGCCCGCTTCGGACGGCGCCGGCGTCAGACTGACCCGGGTCTTCGGTGGCCAGGGTGTCGAGCGCTTCGACCCGTTCCTGATGCTCGATGAATTCGGCTCGGAAAACCCCGACGACTACATCGCAGGTTTCCCGCCCCATCCCCATCGCGGCTTCGAAACCGTCACCTACATGCTCGAAGGTCGCATGCGCCACGAGGATCACCTGGGCAACGTCGGCCTGCTGGAAGGCGGTGGCGTGCAATGGATGACCGCCGCCAAGGGCATCATCCACAGCGAGATGCCGGAACAGGAAGAAGGCGTGATGCGCGGCTTCCAGCTATGGCTGAACCTGCCGGGCAAGCACAAGCTCGACAAGGCCGGCTACCGGGACATTCAACCCCAGGACATCCCCCGCCTGACCACCGCCAATGGCGTGGAAGTGGTGGTGATCGCCGGCCGCTTCGATGACGGCCAGGCGCAGCAGACCGGCGCCGTCGAACGGCCGGACACCGAGCCCCACTACTTCGACCTGCGCCTGCCTGCGGGCGCCAGCATCAGCCCGCGCCTGCCTGAAGGGCATCGGGCCCTGCTGTACGTCTATGAAGGTCAGATCGACCTGCCCGGGCATCCGCAACCGGTCGCCAGCAGCAAGCTGGTGCGCCTGTCCGACCAGGGCGAGATTCAGTTGAGCAGTGCCGACGGCGCCCGTGTGCTGTTGATCGCCGGCAAGCCGTTGGGCGAGCCGATCGTGCAGTACGGACCGTTCGTGATGAACACCCGGGAAGAGATCGAGCAGGCATTGCGGGATTTTCGCGACGACAAACTGACGGCTTGAGCCACGCAGGCTCAAAACCGCTATCGAGGGCAAGCTCGCTCCCACACAGAGGCAAGTTTTCTGTGAGGGCAGGCTTACCCTCGATGCATTTAGACGGTCGCGACTTCTGCCGCCAACCCCAGGAACCGCCGCAGCTCGTCGCGCTTGGCCAAGGCATCGCTGCGCCCCAGCTCGATCAACTCGCTGCAATATCCCGCCTCGAACAGCAGGTAACTCAAGACCCCGGCACCGCTGGTCTTGGTCGCCCCCGGCCCGCGCAGGAACAGGCGCAATGCCGCCGGCAGCTCATGCCTGTGACGCGCGGCGATCTCGTCGATCGGCTGGCTGGGTGCGATCACCAGCACCTCCACCGGCGCCACGCCCAGGGTGCGGACGGGCGTGCCCGACGGCAGCAGATGACTGAACTGGTTGAGTCGCTGCAAGAGCTCGATGTCGCTCTCCAGGCTGTCAATGAACGTACTGTTGAGCATGTGGCCACCGATCTGCGCCAGCGTCGGCTGCTGCCCGGTGTAGCTGCGTTGCTGGGGCGCCTGTGGATCGATGCCACGGGGGTTGCCGCTGACCCCGACCACCAGCACCCGGCTGGCCCCCAGGTGCAACGCCGGGCTGATGGGCGCCGATTGCCGCACCGCGCCGTCGCCGAAAAACTCCTGGTCGATTTTCACCGGCGCGAACAGCAGTGGAATCGCCGAGCTGGCCAGCAAGTGCTCGACCGTGAGTTCGGTGGGCAGGCCGATACGCCGATGGCGCAACCAGGCCTCGATGGTGCCGCCGCCCTGGTAGAAGGTTACCGCCTGGCCCGATTCATAACCGAAGGCCGTGACCGCCACCGCCTGCAGATGCTTTTGCGCAATGGCATGACGAATACCGGACAGCTGCAGCTTATCGTTCAACAACTGCCGCAGCGGCGCGCTGTTGAGCAGCGCCACCGGGACCGGCGCGCCCAGGCCGAGCAGGCTGTGGCCGACGAACCGGGTAGCCTGGCGGATCACCCCGGGCCAGTCGCTGCGGATCACCTGATGGCTGCGAAAGCCCTGCCAGAACGCCGTGAGACGCTCGATGGCCGCGGTGAAATCCAGCGCGCCGCTGGCCAGGCTGACCGCATTGATCGCCCCGGCCGAGGTCCCGACTATCACCGGGAAGGGATTGCTCGCCCCCGCCGGCAGCAATTCGGCAATCGCCGCCAGTACTCCCACCTGATATGCCGCACGAGCCCCGCCGCCGGAAAGAATCAATCCTGTGACCGGTTCCGCTGGGCTCATCGCTACACTCCATGGCGCTGATAAAGGGCTTTCAATCTAGGCTCTGTACGAAAAGTGGCTACGCGCTGGGCGCCTTCGGCGCTACGCAGGCCATGCTGCGTTAAAAACAGGCTCGTGCGCGAGTCCGATCGGAATGCTCATTTAGGCCCCTAAAGTCGAATGCGACCCCAGCCGTTCCTCGCCTGTTTTTGCCTTGCCTGACCTTCGCTCGCCGACTTTTCGTCCTAGAGCCTAACGCGATAATTTCAACCGCGCTTCTTATACAGCTTCGGCTCGCCTGGCGGGCGGCTCTTGAAGCGCCGGTGCGCCCACAGGTACTGCTCCGGACACTCGCGCAGCACGCCTTCGATCCACTGGTTGATACGCAGGCAATCGGCCTCTTCGGTCTCACCCGGGAAATCCTGCAACGGCGGGTGAATCACCAGCCGATAACCACTGCCATCGGCCAGCCGCTGCTGAGTGAAAGGCACCACCAGGGCCTTGCCCAGCCGGGCGAACTTGCTGGTGGCGGTGACCGTAGCCGCCTGGATGCCGAACAGCGGCACGAATACGCTCTGCTTGGCGCCGTAATCCTGGTCCGGTGCGT
Organism: Pseudomonas sp. NFACC41-3; assembly: GCF_900109505.1. Lineage (NCBI taxonomy): Bacteria > Pseudomonadati > Pseudomonadota > Gammaproteobacteria > Pseudomonadales > Pseudomonadaceae > Pseudomonas > Pseudomonas sp. NFACC41-3. The sequence continues at coordinate 776,457 of NZ_FOAE01000002.1, read as the reverse complement.
ACCAGATGGCCCGCCCGGCGCGCAGCAGCTTGAGCATGCCGCGCACGTCTTCACGCTCCACCGCCAGGGAATCCAGATTGTGCCGCTCGCGGCCACGACGCTGGATGAAATCGAACAACGGGTTCTTGTGCTCGCGGTACATGCCGTCGATGGTGTGCTGCTGGCCCAGCAAGGCGGCGCCGATCTCCAGGGTGGTGAAGTGCAGGGCCATGAGGATCACGCCCTTGCCTTCCAGCTGCGCCTGCTTGAGGTGCTCCAGGCCTTCGACATGGGCCAGGCGCGCCAGGCGGGGCTTGGACCACCACCAGCTCATGGCCATTTCGAAAAAGGCGATGCCGGTGGAGGCGAAGTTTTCCTTGAGCAGGCGCTTGCGCTCGGCGGCGGACTTTTCGGGGAAACACAGTTCCAGGTTGCGCTTGGCGATCCGCCGGCGCTCACCGGCCACCCGGTACATCAGCGCGCCCAGGGCACGACCGATCCACAGCAGCAACGGATAAGGCAGCTGGACCACCAGCCATAGCAGGCCCAGGCCCAGCCACAGCGGCCAAAAACGGGGATAAAGAAATGCAGCTCGAAAACGCGGGCGATCCATTACAGATTCCGGACAGACAACAAGGTCGCGCATTCTACATCGGTTCGACCCGGCTTGCGGCCCGCGGGCGTTCTCGTTATAAGTCTCGGCACTTTTAGTGACAAGCCGCTTTATGCCGACCATGAGCCAAACCGAATCGCAAGACCTGGATCCTGTGTTCCAGTTGAAGGGCAGCATGCTGGCCATCACCGTGCTGGAACTGGCCCGCAACGACCTCGAGGGCCTCGATCGCCAACTGGCGGCGAAGGTCGCGCAAGCCCCGAATTTCTTCAGTAACGCCCCGCTGGTGCTGGCGCTGGACAAGCTGCCGGCCAGCGAAGGCGCCGTCGATCTGCCCGGCCTGATGCGCGTCTGCCGTCACCATGGCCTGCGCACCCTGGCGATCCGCGCCAGCCGCATCGAAGACATCGCCGCGGCGATCGCCGTCGACCTGCCCGTGCTGCCGCCTTCCGGCGCCCGGGAGCGGCCGCTGGAACCGCAGGAAAGCGAAGCCCGGAAAAAGCCTGAAAAGCCGCCTGAGCCGACCATCAAACCCACCCGCATCATCACTTCGCCAGTACGCGGCGGGCAGCAGATCTATGCCCAGGGTGGCGATCTGGTCGTGACCTCCTCGGTCAGCCCGGGTGCGGAACTTCTGGCCGATGGCAACATCCATGTATACGGCCCGATGCGCGGTCGAGCGCTGGCCGGGGTCAAGGGAGATACCAAGGCACGGATTTTCTGTCAGCAATTGAGCGCTGAACTGGTGTCCATCGCCGGCCAGTACAAGGTTTCCGAGGACCTGCGGCGCGATCCGTTGTGGGGTGCCGGGGTCCAGGTCAGCCTGTCGGGTGACGTGTTGAACATCACACGTCTTTAACGGATACTGCCGCATTTTCCAAGCATCTCTAAAACGTAGCGAATACGGCTCAAACGAAGTAGGAGCAGGTGTTAACCGACCTCCAGCCAAGGCTGTCCGACTGCAGTAGTTTTCAAGAGATGTTTTTCAGGGGCTAAAAGTCCTTTTTCCTTAGGGGTGAAACACCTTGGCCAAGATTCTCGTGGTTACATCCGGCAAGGGTGGTGTGGGTAAGACCACCACCAGCGCCGCTATCGGTACCGGCCTCGCTCTGCGCGGCCACAAAACAGTCATCGTCGACTTCGACGTCGGCTTGCGTAACCTCGACCTGATCATGGGTTGCGAACGTCGCGTGGTGTATGACTTCGTCAACGTGGTCAACGGCGAAGCCAACCTGCAGCAAGCCCTGATCAAAGACAAGCGCCTGGAAAACCTCTACGTACTGGCCGCCAGTCAGACCCGCGACAAAGACGCGCTGACCCAGGAAGGCGTGGAAAAAGTGCTGATGGAGCTCAAGGAGACCTTCGAATTCGTGGTCTGCGACTCCCCGGCCGGTATCGAGAAAGGTGCTCACCTGGCCATGTACTTCGCCGACGAAGCGATTGTCGTGACCAACCCGGAAGTCTCCTCGGTACGTGACTCCGACCGCATGCTGGGCCTGCTGGCCAGCAAGTCCAAGCGCGCGGAAAACGGCGAAGACCCGATCAAGGAACACCTGCTGCTGACCCGCTACAACCCTTCGCGTGTCAGCAACGGCGAAATGCTTGGCGTCGAAGACGTCAAAGAGATTCTCGCAGTAACGCTGCTGGGCGTGATTCCAGAATCCCAGGCAGTACTCAAGGCTTCCAACCAAGGCGTTCCGGTGATTCTCGATGACCAGAGCGACGCCGGCCAGGCGTACAGCGATGCTGTCGACCGTCTGCTGGGTAAAACCGTGGAACACCGGTTCCTTGATGTTGAGAAGAAGGGATTCTTCGAGCGCCTGTTTGGAGGTAGGTAATGAATCTTTTTGACTTCTTTCGTGCCAGCAAAAAAGTAAGCACCGCGTCGGTAGCGAAAGAGCGTCTACAGATCATCGTGGCGCATGAACGCGGCCAGCGCACTACCCCTGATTACTTGCCTGCCTTGCAGAAGGAACTGGTGGAAGTCATCCGCAAGTACGTCAATATCGGGTCCGATGACGTGCATGTCGCCCTGGAAAACCAGGGCAGCTGCTCGATCCTGGAACTCAATATCACCCTGCCTGATCGCTAATCGATTCGGCTGGAGCCACGGCGGCTCGGTCCCTCGGCTTTTCTACAGGAGCACACATGCTCCTGTAGAAGCCGGGTCGATCGAGCCGCCGTTGGCGTTTGTTACGAGGCTGTTTTAATGCCGCTGTCGAATATCCGCATCATTCACCAGGACGCCGCCGTCCTGGTGGTGGACAAGCCCACCCTGCTGCTCTCCGTGCCCGGCCGGGCCGATGACAACAAGGATTGCCTGATCACCCGCCTGCAGGAAAACGGCTACCCGGAAGCCCGCATCGTCCATCGCCTGGACTGGGAAACCTCCGGCATCATCCTGCTGGCCCGCGACCCCGATACCCATCGCGAACTGTCCCGGCAATTTCACGACCGCGAGACCGAAAAAGCCTACACCGCCTTGTGCTGGGGCCAGCCGGAACTGGACAGCGGCAGCATCGACCTGCCACTGCGCTACGACCCGCCGACCAAACCGCGGCACGTGGTGGACCACGAATTCGGCAAGAACGCCCTGACCTTCTGGCGAGTGCTGGAACGCTGCGGCGACTGGTGCCGCGTCGAGCTGACCCCGATCACCGGGCGCTCGCACCAGCTGCGGGTGCATATGCTGTCCATCGGCCACCCACTGCTGGGCGACGGCCTGTACGCGCATCCGCAAGCGCTGGCCGCCTGGCCACGCCTGTGCCTGCACGCCAGCATGCTCAGCTTCACCCATCCGCAGAGTGGCGAACGCCTGCGCTTCGAGTGCCCGGCACCGTTCTGATCAATAGCGGCCACCGTAGCGGGACGCCCCTCGATTGAGGGGCATATACGGAAAAATCTGATCAAAATTAAAGATTAATCCGAATAATTTGTTATGAATTTGTGAAAAAAATATTAAAATAGTGGCTATTCGACATTAAGGCAGGAAGCCCTCGTGCTCAGCAGTCAGCCATTTCAACGCGATTACCCCTTCACCTTCTGCTTCCTGAATACCACCCTGCACCTTCGCGAAAAACCTTCGGCAGACGCCTGCGCAGCCCTCGAACAACTCATCCGCCAACGTCACGCACACAAACAGACCCGCGCCAGCGCCCCCTTGGCGACCGGCCAGACACCGCTGTTCGCCAAGGTGCAGCCCCTGGATACGCTCAAGGCGAAAGTTCGCGTCACCCTGGGCAAGCCCCAGCGCAACGGTCGCTTCGACTGGCCGCTGGAAGAACTGATCAACACCGTCGAAGCCCAGCGACGCGGCGTACAGATGTCCGACCTTGAAGGCTTCGGCTATACCCGGGATCGCCTGGGGCTGGTACAGGAATACTTCATCCTTACCCGCCTGCTGGATGATTACGTCGACGGCGTACAGTGGTTGCGCAACAATCCGGACAAGATCGAGCCTTTTATCCGCGATGCATTCGGCCTGCTGCACTCCCTCGCACAAAAGAACATCACCCACATGGATTTCTGGGCCGGCAATATCATGATCAGCCCCCAGGCTCCGCTCAAGGCCATCGACTTCGAGAACTGCTTCGCGACCATCACCCCCCACGCCAGCGAAACCCTGGGTTTTCAGTTGGGTTTCTTCTATCGCCGCGAAGTCTACAAACTGATCACCGAAGCGCAGTACGATGCGCTGGTGAAGGAATACCTCGATCAACTGCCGGGCATTTGCGCAGAGAAATTCAATGAGGTTTACCAGGCCAGCAAGCATGAATATGTAGGTCGCAAGCAACGCCGCGAAGTATTCCTCAAAGGCAACCTGATCACCGGTTGAGCCGTTTTCCCTGCCGCGATGAATGTTGTCTCCCTCAACGGCATTGCGCCTGCAATGCCGCGAGCCGATACGGTAAACTCGCGCCACTGCTGTCTGGAGTTACTTATGCGCGAAGAGTTGAACCAGGGCCTGATCGACTTCCTCAAGGCCTCCCCTACCCCTTTCCATGCAACCGCCAGCCTCGTACAACGCCTGGAGGCCGCGGGCTACCAGCGTCTCGACGAGCGCGAGCCGTGGACCACCGAAGCCAACGGTCGCTACTACGTCACCCGCAATGACTCCTCCATCGTGGCCGTCAAGCTGGGGCGGCATTCGCCTTTGCAAGGCGGGATCCGCATGGTCGGCGCGCACACCGACAGCCCGTGCCTGCGGGTCAAGCCGCAACCAGAGCTGCAACGCCAGGGCTTCTGGCAACTGGGTGTGGAAGTCTATGGCGGCGCCCTGCTGGCGCCCTGGTTCGACCGCGACCTGTCGCTGGCCGGCCGCGTCACCTTCCGCCGCGACGGCAAGGTTGAAAGCCAACTGATCGACTTCAAGGCACCCATCGCGATCATCCCCAACCTGGCGATTCACCTCAATCGCGAGGCCAACCAGGGCTGGGCCATCAATGCCCAGACCGAGTTGCCGCCGATCCTCGCGCAGTTCGCCGGCGACGAGCGGGTCGACTTCCGCGCGGTGCTGACCGACCAGCTGGCCCGCGAACACGGCCTGAGCGCCGATGTGGTGCTCGATTACGAGCTGAGCTTCTACGACACCCAAAGCGCGGCGGTGATCGGCCTGCATGGCGACTTCATCGCCGGTGCGCGCCTGGACAACCTGCTGTCCTGCTACGCCGGCCTGCAAGCCTTGCTCAACGCCGACACCGAGGAAACCTGCGTGCTGGTCTGCAACGACCACGAAGAAGTCGGCTCCTGCTCGGCCTGTGGCGCCGACGGCCCGATGCTCGAGCAGACCCTGCGCCGCCTGCTGCCCGAAGGCGACGAATTCGTGCGTACCATCCAAAAGTCGCTGCTGGTCTCGGCCGACAACGCCCACGGCGTGCACCCCAACTACGCCGACAAGCACGATGCCAACCATGGCCCGAAACTCAACGCCGGCCCGGTGATCAAGGTCAACAGCAACCAGCGCTACGCCACCAACAGCGAAACCGCCGGTTTCTTCCGCCACCTGTGCATGGCCGAGGAAGTGCCGGTGCAAAGCTTTGTGGTGCGCAGCGACATGGGTTGTGGCTCGACCATCGGCCCGATCACCGCCAGCCACCTGGGCGTGCGCACCGTGGATATCGGCCTGCCGACTTTCGCCATGCACTCGATCCGCGAACTGTGCGGCAGCCACGACCTGGCCCACCTGGTGAAGGTCTTGAGCGCGTTCTACGCCAGCCGCGATCTGCCGTAAGCCCCGTGTAGCCGCTGCCGCAGGCTGCGAAAAGCCCGAAGGGCTTCAGCGATCTCAAGATCCTGCGCCTGTTTTTACAGGTGATCGCAGCCTGCGGCAGCGGCTACAGGGTGCCGCAGCATTTCTGATACACATCAACCCGAACCTCGCCAAAGCCACCTAGACTTAGGACTACCCCCTTCCGACAAGGCTGTCGCCATGATCTCGATGTCTTCGTTCCACGCCATGCTCATTCCCATTCTCTCGGGAATGATCCTGTTGGCCATCGGCTACAACTTCCGCGACAAGAACGCCGGCATCTTCAGCATGTGGGCCGGTATGCTGCTGATCCTCGGCACCGTGATCTACAAGATCCTCGCCAAACTCGCCGAATAAATCCGCCGTCCAGGCTCGCATTGGTATTGGCTGCCTCGTACACTCGGTCGATCCGCTTTTTCTGAGGTTGACCGCCCAGTGTTTGCTCGTCTTTCCGTTCTGCCCTACTGCCTGTTTCTCTGTCTCCTGACACTATTGCCGCTGTCATCGGCCCAGGCAGTGGGTCTGCCGGGCCTGCTCAACAGCGGCAAAACCCAGCCACAAGCCGAGCAGCCCCTGGGGCAGTCGCTGGATGAAGTGATCAAGTCCCTGGAAAACGACCAGCAACGCACCCAGTTGCTGACCGACCTGAAAAAGCTCCGCGACGCCACGAAGAAGGCCCAGACGCCCGCCGAAGAAGGCGTGCTCGGCCTGATCGGCGGCACCCTCTCCAGCTTCGAAAAACAGTTCTCCGGCGCCGACAGCCCGATCACTCGCTGGTCGAACGAATTCGATCAGGCCCAGGATGAACTGGCGGCCCTGATGCTGCCGGCCAGCGAATGGCTGCCGATCATCTTCGCCTTCGCCCTGATCCTGATGGTCTGGAGCCTTCTCGCCGCGACCCTGATCTGGCTCAGTCACCGCCTGCGCGAGCGTTTCGGCCTCACCGAAGAACTGCCGCAACACCCCAAGACCTGGGACCTGCTGCGCTTCGCCCTGCGCAAACTGGGGCCCTGGCTGATCGCGCTGATCATGACCGTATACATGACCTACAAGCTGCCATCGTCCCTGGGCAAGGACCTGGCCATGGTCCTGGCTTACGCGCTGGTGGTCGGCACCTGCTTCTCGGCGATCTGCGTGATCGCCTTTTCCGTGCTGGACGGTCCGAACCGTCACCGCGCGTTGTACATCCTGCGTCGCCAGGCGTTCCGGCCGTTGTGGTTGATCGGCAGTTTCGCCGCCTTCGGCGAGGCCTTGAGCGACCCACGGCTGATTGCCAGCCTGGGCAGCCACCTGGCGCACACCGCGGCCACCTTCGCCAATGTGATGGCGGCCTTGTCCACCGGGGTATTCATCCTGCGTTTCCGCCGGCCGATCGCTCACCTGATCCGCAACCAGCCGCTGTCCCGCCGCCTGACCCGCCGCGCCCTGAGCGACACCATCGAGATCATCGGCACCTTCTGGTACCTGCCAGCGCTGGTGCTGGTGGCCATTTCCCTGTTCGCCACCTTCATTTCCGCCGGCGACACCAGCACCGCGCTGCGCCAGTCGCTGATCTGCACCGTGCTGCTGGTGCTGTGCATGGTGATCAACGGCCTGGTGCGCCGCCATTCCCTCAAGCCCCAGCGCGGGCACAAGCGCCATGCCCTGTACTCCGAGCGCCTCAAAGGCTTCTTCTACACCCTCGCCCACCTGCTGGTGTGGCTGGTGTTCATCGAACTCGGCCTGCGGGTCTGGGGCATGTCGCTGATCCGCTTCACCGAAGGCGATGGCCACGAAATCAGCGTCAAGCTGTTCAGCCTGGGCGGCACCCTGCTGTTCGCCTGGCTGATCTGGATCCTCAGCGACACCGCGGTGCACCACGCCCTGACCCGATCGCGCAAAGGCCTGGCCAATGCCCGGGCGCAGACCATGATGCCGCTGATCCGCAACGTGCTGTTCGTGGCGATCTTCATCATTGCCCTGATCGTCGCCCTGGCGAACATGGGCATGAACGTCACGCCGCTGCTGGCCGGTGCCGGTGTGATCGGCCTGGCCATCGGTTTTGGCGCCCAGTCGCTGGTGGCCGACCTGATCACCGGCCTGTTCATCATCATCGAGGACTCCCTGGCCATCGACGACTACGTGGACGTCGGCGGCCACCTGGGTACCGTCGAAGGCCTGACCATCCGCACCGTGCGCCTGCGGGACATCGACGGCATCGTGCACACCATCCCGTTCAGCGAAATCAAGAGCATCAAGAACTACTCCCGGGAGTTCGGCTACGCGATCTTCCGGGTGGCCATTCCGTACAACATGGACATTGACGAAGCCATCAAACTGATGCGCGATGTCGGCCAGAAGATGCGTACCGACCCGCTGCAACGGCGCAACATCTGGTCGCCGCTGGAGTTCCAGGGGGTGGAAAGCTTCGAGTCCGGCAACGCGATTCTGCGCGCCCGTTTCAAGACCGCGCCGATCAAGCAATGGGAAGTGTCACGGGCCTTCAACCTGTCCCTCAAGCGTCACCTCGACGAAGCCGGAATGGACCTGGCCACGCCACGCATGAGCGTGCAAGTGATCACCGCCGGCGGCGGACCCCAGCAAGAGGAGTAAGGCGTCCGGCCGCGCCTCGGCAAGGGCGCGGTCGCACTCTCCAGGGTTGGGGGCGGTCACAGGTTCTGGCACCTGAGCAGCACAACACTAATCATGGAGAGAGTCCCTATGCAGCTATCCGCTATCGCCCAAGCCTGCCTGATCGGCGTCCTGGCCTTGTCCGGCCAGGCCGCCAACGCTGTCGACGACAGCGCCATGGAACAGGCCCGCCAGCACATCGCCGAACAGGCCAAGGCCCTGGAGCCGACGCTGCTGGAAACCCGTCGCGATATCCACGCCCACCCGGAACTCGGCAACACCGAACAGCGCACCGCACAGCTGGTAGCCACGCAATTGCGCGCCCTGGGCCTGGAGGTCAAGACCGGCGTCGCCCGCACCGGCGTGGTGGCGGTGCTCAAGGGCGCCCTGCCCGGTCCCACCGTGGCCTTGCGCGCCGATATGGACGCCCTGCCGGTCAAGGAAGTCGCGGACCTGCCGTTCGCCTCCAAGGCCAAGGGGCGCTACCTGGACAAGGAAGTGGACGTCATGCACGCCTGCGGCCACGACGCCCACACCGCCATCCTGCTGAGCACGGCGAAAGTCCTCAGTGACATGCGCGAGCGCCTGCCCGGCACCGTGGTGTTCTATTTCCAGCCCGCCGAAGAAGGCCCGAGCGATTTCATCCCCGACGGCAAGAACATCTGGGGCGCGAAGATGATGGTGCAGGAAGGCGTGATGCAATCGCCCAAGCCGGACGCGGTGTTCGGCCTGCATGTCTGGGCCGGGATTCCGGCCGGGCGCATCGCCTATCGCCCGGGCCCGACCCTGGCCAGCTCCGACGACCTGCGCATCAGGATCCTCGGCAAGCAGACCCACGCCGGCCGCCCCTGGGACGGCATCGATCCGATCACGGTCGGTGCCCAGGCCATAGTCGGGCTGCAGACCGTGGTCAGCCGTCGCACCGACATCTCGTCGTTTCCCTCGGTAGTCAGCATCGGCACCATCAGCGGTGGCACGCGCTACAACATCATCCCCGAGTCACTGGACATGAGCGGCACCATCCGTTCGTACGACTACGGCATTCGCCAGAAGCTGCACAGCGATGTGCGCCAGACCGTGGAAAAGATCGCCGAAAGCGGCGGCGCCAAGGCCGAGGTGACCATCATCGAGAAGTACGACCCGACCATCAACGACCCGGCCCTGACCGAGAAGATGCTGCCGAGCCTGCGCTGGGCGGCCGGGGGCGACGTGGTGCAGGGCCCGCTGGTGGGGGGCGCGGAGGACTTTTCCTTCTATGCCAAGGAGGCGCCGGGGTTGTTCGTGTTTCTCGGCGTGACACCGCGGGACCAGGACATGGCCAAGGCCGCGCCGAACCACAACCCGGGGTTCTTTGTCGATGAATCGGCGCTGGTGGTGGGCGTGCGTACCCTGGCGTCATTGACCACCGATTATCTGTTTGCCGGGGCCAAACCTTAAGGATTGGCCCCCTGGCGTTATCGCGAGCAGGCTCGCTCCCGCACCGGGAGCGGGCTCAGACCACATCGACGCCGACATGGATCGCGTCGTGGCGCCAGAACTCCAGGTCGCAGTCGATCAGGCGCTGGTGCTGGTCGTAATTGACCCGGGCGATCCGCAGCCCGGGACTGCCGGCCGAAACCTTCAACGCCGCCGCGGCCTCCACCGGCAAGGAGGTCGGCACGATCTCGAAGCGCACCCGCCCGTAATGCAGGTCGTAGTGCCGGGCATACAGCTCGGTAATCGACTGGTTCAGGTCGAACTCGAGAATGCCCGGGAAGTACTGCGGATTGAGGTAGTGCTCGACATACAGCACCAGGCGCTCGTCGATGCGTCGTACCCGACGGATCTGGATCACGCTGGACAGCGCCGGCAGTTGCAGCCAGGCACAGACCGCCGCTGAAGCCGGTTGCAGGCGCGCCGAAATCATCTCGGTCGACGGCACCCGCCCCTGGGCGCTGACCATCGCGTGAAAATGGCTACGCTGCATCAGGTTGTAGGCCAGCCGTGGCGGCGAGACGAACCAGCCGCGCCGCTCCTCGCGGTAGATCTGGCCCTGGGCCTCCAACTGCAACAAGGCTTCGCGCACGGTAATCCGCGTAGTGCCGAACAACTCGCTGAGCTTGCGCTCGGCCGGCAGCTTGCTACCGGGTGCCAACAACCCGTGATCGATCTGTTCCTGCAGGACCTGCCCAATGGCTGTCACCGCCTTGACTGCCTCTTCGCGCATCAACGTTACCTATCTGGACTAGACCAGCACTGTTTCAGGGCAAAACGTGCCAAGGAAAAAGGCACTCAGCCTTCACCGAGAGCCTAGGCACTGCATATGACTGACAGATGACAACGCCGCCAAATCGCTGTGCCAGACACCTGCAATTGGCTGGCCAAGTCCTTTCATATCAGCTGTTTAGCCCTGGGCTACGCTTATCTCGCAGACCCGTGCCAGACACTCGCAAACGGCTTGCAGGACTGATGCCGACATCAAAGTGTCATCCAGCCGGCTTAAATTGGCTCAGGTATTGCTGACCTAGACCAACAACGTTAGACAAACACAGCGTTGAACACGCCCAAAGGAGCTTCGGATGAAACAGCTTTTCCTGGCATCACTGTTAGGCTCGACCATTGCCCTGTGCACCGCCGCCATGGCCGCCGATACCGACTTGAAGACCCTGGAAGCCGCGGCGAAAGCCGAAGGCGCCGTCAACAGCGTCGGCATGCCCGACGACTGGGCCAACTGGAAAGGGACCTGGGAAGACCTGGCCAAGCACTACGGCCTCAAGCACATCGACACCGACATGAGCTCGGCCCAGGAGATCGCCAAGTTCGCCGCCGAGAAAGACAACGCCAGCGCCGACATCGGCGACGTCGGCGCGGCCTTCGGCCCGATCGCGGTCAAGCAGGGCGTGGTCCAGCCTTACAAGCCAAGCACCTGGGACCAGGTCCCGGACTGGGCCAAGGACAAGGACGGCAACTGGGCGCTGGCCTACACCGGCACCATCGCTTTCATCATCAACAAGAAGCTGCTGCACGGCTCCGAAGCCCCCAAAAGCTGGGCCGACCTGGAGAAAGGCAAATACAAGGTCTCCATCGGCGACGTGAGCACCGCCGCCCAGGCCGCCAACGGCGTGCTGGCCGCGGCCATCGCCAAGGGCGGCGATGAAAAGAACATCCAGCCGGCGCTGCTGATGTTCGCCGAAATCGCCAAGCAGGGGCGCCTGTCGCTGGCCAACCCGACCATCGCCACCATGGAAAAGGGTGAAGTGGAAGTCGGCGTGGTCTGGGACTTCAACGGCCTGAGCTACCGCAACAAGATGGTCAACAAGGACGACTACATCGTGCTGATCCCGTCGGACGGCTCGGTAATCTCCGGCTACACCACCATCATCAACAAATACGCCAAGCATCCGAACGCGGCCAAGCTGACCCGTGAATACATCTTCAGCGATGCCGGCCAGATCAACCTGGCGCGCGGCAATGCCCGTCCGATCCGCGCCGAGCACCTGACCCTGCCCGCCGAAGTCCAGGCCAACCTGCTGCCCAACGAGCAGTACAAGAAAGTCACGCCGATCAAGGACGCCGACGCCTGGGAGAAAACCTCCAAGGGCCTGCCACAGAAATGGCAGGAAGAAGTGATCATCAACATGCAGTAATGCTGCATCTGTAGGAGCGAGCTTGCCCGCGATCCAGGCGCCGCGGTCTGTCCTGGAACCGCGGAGATGCGATCGCGAGCAAGTTCGCTCCTACAGGCACCTGGTTGTCTTGCGGAGTCCTCCCCCATGTCACACAACGTCATCCTTGTCGTGCTCGACGGCCTCAACCATGAGGTCGCCCGCCACGCCATGGGGCACCTTCAGGCCTACGTCGGCGCGGGACGCGCCGCGCTGTACAAGCTGGAATGCGAACTGCCGGCCCTGTCCCGACCGCTCTACGAATGCATCCTGACCGGGGTATCACCGATCGACAGCGGCATCGTGCACAACAACATCTCGCGCCTGTCCAACCAGCGCAGCATTTTCCACTATGCCAGCGCCGCCGGGCTCGGCACCGCCGCCGCGGCCTATCACTGGATCAGCGAGCTGTACAACCGCTCACCGTTCAACCCGGCCCGGGACCGGCATACCGACAACAAGAAACTGCCGATCCAGCATGGGCATTTCTACTGGAACGACCACTACCCCGATTCCCACCTGTTCGCCGATGCCGAACACCTGCGGCTGCGCCATGCCCCGAACTTTCTCCTGGTGCATCCGATGAACATCGACGACGCCGGCCACAAGCACGGCCTCGACACCCCGCAGTACCGCAACAGCGCACGCACGGCCGACATCATCCTCGCCGATTACCTGCAAGGCTGGCTCGACGCTGGCTACCAGGTGCTGGTGACCGCCGACCACGGCATGAACAACGACCGCTCCCACAACGGCCTGCTGCCGGAGGAGCGGGAAGTGCCGTTGTTCGTTCTCGGCGATGCGTTCAGCTTCAGCCCCGTCGCCACGCCGGATCAGACCGAGTTGTGCGGCACCATCTGCGAGTTGCTCGGCGTGCCCCACGACAAACCTGTATGCCGGGAGTTGCTGAAGTGAATGCATTCACCCGCGGCAAATGGCTGGCGATCCTGTGCCTGCTGCCCTTTGCCCTGTTCTTCATCGTGTTCCAGATCGCCCCGCTGCTCTGGGTGCTGATCAACAGTCTGCAATCGGAAGAGTTCGGCTGGGGCCTGGCCAATTTCAACAAGATCTTCAGTTCCAGGTTCTATCTGCAGGCCATCCAGTACAGCCTGGAGATCAGCTTCTGGTCGAGCGTGTTCGGCATCGTCATCGCGATTCTCGGCAGCTACTCGCTACGCCGGGTCGACTCGAAGCTGCGCAACTTCGTCAACGCCTTCGCCAACATGACCAGCAACTTCGCCGGCGTGCCCCTGGCGTTCGCCTTCATCATCCTGCTGGGCTTCAACGGCAGCATCACCATCATGCTCAAGCAGGCGGGGATCATTCAGGATTTCAACCTGTACTCCAAGACCGGCCTGATCATCCTCTACACCTACTTCCAGATTCCCCTGGGCGTGCTGCTGCTCTACCCGGCCTTCGACGCCCTGCGTGAAGACTGGCGCGAGTCCGCGGCACTGCTTGGCGCCAGTGGCTGGCAGTTCTGGCGCCACATCGGCCTGCCGGTGCTGACCCCGGCGCTGCTGGGGACCTTCGTCATCCTGCTGGCCAACGCCCTGGGCGCCTATGCCACGGTCTATGCACTGACCACCGGCAACTTCAACGTGCTGCCGATCCGCATCGCCGCCATGGTTTCCGGCGACATCTCCCTCGACCCGAACATGGCCAGCGCCCTGGCCGTGGTCCTGGTGGCGCTGATGACCCTGGTGACCATCGTCCATCAGTTGCTGTTGAAGAGGAGCTACCATGTCTCGCGCTGAACCCGGCTCCGCCGCCCTCTATCACCGAGTCGTGGTGTACCTGCTGTTCGCCATCCTCCTGCTGCCGCTGGCCGGGACCCTGATCTACTCCATCGCCAGCAGCTGGTCGGCGACCATCCTGCCCAGCGGCTTTACCTTCAAGTGGTACATCCAGCTGTGGAGCGACCCGCGCTTCCTGCACGCCTTCGGCCAGTCGCTGCTGGTCTGCGTCGGCGCCCTGATCCTGTCGGTGGTGCTGATCCTGCCGCTGCTGTTCGTGGTGCACTACCACTTCCCAAGGCTCGATGCGCTGATGAACATCCTGATCCTGCTGCCGTTCGCGGTGCCGCCAGTGGTGTCCTCGGTGGGCCTGCTGCAACTCTACGGTTCGGGACCGTTCGCCATGGTCGGCACGCCGTGGATCCTCGTCGGCTGCTACTTCACCGTGGCCCTGCCGTTCATGTACCGGGCGATCACCAATAACCTGCAAGCGATCAACCTGCGCGACCTGATGGACGCCGCCCAGTTGCTGGGCGCCAGTACCTGGCAGGCGGCTTTCCTGGTGGTGCTGCCGAACCTGCGCAAGGGCCTGATGGTGGCCCTGCTGCTGTCGTTCTCGTTCCTGTTCGGCGAGTTCGTGTTCGCCAACATCCTGGTGGGCACCCGCTACGAAACCCTGCAGGTCTACCTGAACAACATGCGCAACAGCAGCGGCCACTTCACCAGCGCGCTGGTGATTTCCTACTTCTTCTTTGTGCTGGTTCTGACCTGGGCCGCCAACATCTTGAACAAGGACAAAAGCCAATGAGCTTCGTCAGCGTCCAACACCTGCAGAAAAACTACAGTGGCACCCCGGTGTTCAGCGACATCAACTGCGAAATCCACAAGGGCGAATTCGTCACCCTGCTCGGCCCGTCCGGCTGCGGCAAATCCACCCTGCTGCGCTGCATCGCCGGCCTGACCCCGGTGGACGCCGGCAAGATCCTCCTCGACGGCCACGACATCGTGCCCCTGAGCCCGCAGAAACGCGGGATCGGCATGGTGTTCCAGAGCTATGCACTGTTCCCCAACATGACCGTGGAGCAGAACGTGGCCTTTGGCCTGCGCATGCAGAAGGTCAACGCCGACGAGAGCCACCAGCGCGTGCTCGAAGTCCTGCGCCTGGTGGAACTGCACGACTTCGCCAGCCGTTATCCCCATCAACTGTCCGGGGGCCAGTGCCAGCGCGTGGCCCTGGCCCGTTCGCTGGTGACCCGTCCGCGCCTGTTGCTGCTGGACGAGCCGCTGTCGGCGCTGGACGCACGGATCCGCAAGCACCTGCGCGAACAGATCCGGCAGATCCAGCGCGAACTGGGGCTGACCACGATTTTCGTCACTCACGACCAGGAAGAAGCCCTGACCATGTCGGACCGCATTTTCCTGATGAACCAGGGCAAGATCGTCCAGAGCGGCGACGCCGAGACGCTCTACACCGCACCGGTGGATGTGTTCGCCGCCGGCTTCATCGGCAACTACAACCTGCTGGATGCAGAAAGTGCCAGCAGGCTGCTGCAGCGACCGATCACCGGGCGTATCGCGATTCGTCCCGAAGCCATCGAACTGCGCAAGGACGGCGAGCCCGACGCGCAGATCCGCGGCCATAGCCTGCTGGGCAATGTGATCCGCTACCGGGTCGAAGCCCGTGGCGTGGAACTGGTGGTGGATGTGCTGAACCGCTCGCCGGACGATCTGCACCCCGACGGCCAACGCCTGGCACTTTCCATCGATCCCACGGCCCTCTGTGAGGTAGCCTGATGACTTTGACGCAAACGATTAAGAGAGAGCGGTACTAATGGCCCTGGCAATTTTTGATCTGGACGAGACCCTGATCCACGGCGACTGCGCCACCCTCTGGAGCGAACAGATGGGGCGCCTGGGCTGGGTCGACAGCGAGTCTTTCATGCGCCGCAACAACGAGCTGATGGACGCCTACAGCCACGGCAAGCTGGCCATGGAGGAGTTCATGGCCTTCAGCCTGGAGCCGATGGCCGGACGCACCCCGGAAGAAGTCGGGCACCTGGTCGGCCCCTGGGTCGAGGACGTGATCGAACCAATCATTTTCAGCGACGCCTGCAAGGCCATCGCCGCCCACCGCAAGGCCGGCGACCGGATCCTGGTGATCTCGGCCTCGGGCACTCACCTGGTCCAGCCCATCGCCGAACGCCTGGGCATCGATGAAGTCCTGGGGATCGAGCTGGAGGTGCTGCACGGGGTCTACAGCGGCAATACCCTGGGCACCCTGACCTACCGCGAAGGCAAGGTCACCCGCCTGCTGGAGTGGCTGGATGCCGAAGAAGAAAACCTCGAAGGCGCGAGCTTCTATTCCGACTCGCGCAACGACCTGCCGTTGCTGCTGAAGGTCGACTACCCGCATGTGGTCAACCCGGACCCGGTGCTGCGCGAACACGCGGAAAAGGCCGGCTGGCCGATTCATCAGTGGAAATAAGCGCCACTGTAGCCACTGCCGCAGGCTGCGATCGCCCACAACGTGGGCGCAAGATCTGAAGATCGCTGAAGCCCTTCGGGCTTATCGCAGCCTGCGGCAGCGGCTACAGGATCAGGCCAAGGTTTCGTCGATCAGCAGCACCAGCTTGCCCGACACCTGGTTGGTCGCCAGCTCGGCAAAGGCCGCTTCGGCGTCCTTGATCGGGAAGGTCATGGCCAGCTGTGGGCTCAGGCGCCCTTCGGCGAACAGTGGCCAGACATGCTGGCTGAGGTCGCTGAACAGATCGGCCTTGAACTGTTCGTCGCGGCTGCGCAGGGTCGACCCCAGCAACTGGATGCGCTTGCCGAGGATCTGCGCCAGGTCCAACTGGGCCTCGCGCCCGCCCATCAAGCCAATCAGCACCCAGCGCCCGTCCAGGGCCAGCAGCTTGACGTTGTGCGCGGCATAGTTGGCGCCGACCGGATCCAGGATCACATCGAACGGCCCGAAATCCCGCAGGCCTTCCAGGCCGTCGGTGCGCACCACGCCGCCCTGGGCCCCCAGCGCTTCACAGTAGGCCAGGCGGTCGGCGGAGCCGACGCTGACCCAGCATGGATTGCCAAACGCCTTGCACAACTGGATCGCGGCCGAACCGACACCACTGGCGCCGGCGTGCAGCAGGACCTTTTCCCCCGGCTTGAGGGCCGCCAGCTGGAACAGGTTCAGCCAGGCGGTGCTGTACACCTCGGGCAGCGCCGCCGCCTGTGCCAGGGACAGCCCTTCCGGCACCGGCAGGACATGACGGGCATCGACCACCACTTCCTCGGCCATGCCGCCCCCGGCCAGCAGTGCGCAGACCCGATCGCCGACCTGCCACGCAGAGCCCGGGCCGACCTCGCTGATCACCCCCGAGCACTCAAGGCCCAGCACCTTGCTGGCACCCGGTGGCGGCGGATAGAGCCCGGCCCGTTGCAACAGGTCGGCCCGGTTCAGTCCCGCGGCCGCCACGCGGATGCGCACTTGTCCTACGTCGCACGTCGGACTGGGCTCTTCAACCCACTCCACATGACCTTCAACGCCTTGCAATGCTTTCACAGTGCCTCCATAGTGAGTCTGGACTGAGCCCGGAGCTGTAGCACCGGGCTTTTTGCATTATGCGACCGGCCCTTGTGGAACCGGCGACTTCAAAGACGGCCTAATATGCGTTATCAATTGCCCCCGCGTCGAATCAGCATGAAGCATTTGTTCCCCAGCACCGCCCTCGCTCTTTTCATTGGTCTCGGTCTGCTGCCGATGTCGACCAATACGTTCGCAGCCAATAGCTGGGACAAACTTCAGCCGGATCGCGACGAGGTAATTGCCAGCCTCAATGTCGTCGAGCTGCTCAAGCGTCATCATTACAGCAAGCCACCGCTGGACGACGCGCGCTCGGCGATCATCTATGACAGCTACCTGAAGCTGCTGGACCCGTCGCGCAGCTACTTCATGGCCAGCGACATCGCGGAATTCGACAAGTGGAAAACCCAGTTCGACGACTTCCTGAAAAGCGGTGACCTGAACGCCGGCTTCATCATCTACAAACGCTACCTGGACCGCGTCAAGGCGCGCCTGGACTTTGCCCTGGCCGAGCTGGGCAAAGGCGTCGACAAATTCGACTTCACCACCAAGGAGTCCTTGCTGATCGATCGCAAGGACGCGCCTTGGCTCAAGACCACCGCGGAACTCGACGACCTGTGGCGCAAGCGCGTCAAGGACGAAGTCCTGCGCATGAAGATCGCTGGCAAGGAACCCAAGCAGATTCAGGAAACGCTGACCAAGCGCTACAAGAATCAGCTCGCCCGCCTGGACCAGACCCGCGCCGAAGATATCTTCCAGGCGTACATCAACACCTTCGCCATGTCCTACGACCCGCACACCAACTATCTGTCGCCGGATAACGCGGAGAACTTCGACATCAACATGAGCCTGTCGCTGGAAGGCATCGGCGCCGTGTTGCAGAGCGACAACGACCAGGTCAAGGTCGTGCGCCTGGTGCCGGCCGGCCCGGCGGACAAGACCAAGCAGGTGGCCCCGGCGGACAAGATCATCGGCGTGGCCCAGGGCGACAAGGAAATGGTCGACGTGGTCGGCTGGCGCCTGGACGAAGTGGTCAAGCTGATCCGTGGTCCGAAAGGCTCGGTGGTGCGCCTGGAAATCATCCCGGCGAGCAACGCGCCGAACGACCAGACCAGCAAGATCGTCTCCATCACCCGCGAAGCGGTGAAGCTGGAAGAGCAGGCGGCGAAGAAGTCGATCCTCAACCTCAAGCAGGACGGCAAGGACTACAAGCTCGGGGTGATCGAGATCCCGGCCTTCTACCTGGACTTCAAGGCCTTCCGTGCCGGCGATCCGGACTACAAGAGCACCACCCGTGACGTGAAGAAACTGCTGACCGAGTTGCAGAAAGACAAGGTCGACGGCGTGGTCATCGACCTGCGCAACAACGGCGGCGGTTCCCTGCAGGAAGCCACCGAGCTGACCAGCCTGTTTATCGACAAGGGCCCTACCGTGCTGGTGCGTAACGCCGACGGCCGGGTCGACGTGCTCGAAGATGAAAACCCTGGCGCCTTCTACAAAGGGCCGATGGCGCTGCTGGTCAACCGTCTCTCGGCCTCGGCCTCGGAGATTTTCGCCGGTGCGATGCAGGACTATCACCGTGCCCTGATCATCGGTGGCCAGACCTTCGGCAAAGGCACCGTGCAGACCATCCAGCCGCTCAACCACGGCGAGCTGAAACTGACCCTGGCCAAGTTCTACCGGGTTTCCGGGCAGAGCACCCAGCATCAGGGCGTGCTGCCGGACATCGATTATCCGTCGATCATCGACACCAAGGAAATCGGCGAAAGCGCCCTGCCCGAAGCCATGCCATGGGACACCATTCGCCCGGCCATCAAGCCGGCGGTGGATCCGTTCAAGCCGTTCCTCGCGCAGCTGAAATCCGAGCATGACGTGCGCTCGGCCAAGGACGCCGAGTTCGTCTTCATCCGCGACAAGCTGGCCCTGGCCAAGAAGCTGATGGCGGAAAAAACCGTCAGCCTCAACGAAGCCGAACGTCGGGCACAACACGCCGACATCGAGGCCAAGCAACTGACGCTGGAAAACATCCGCCGCAAGGCCAAGGGGGAAGAGCCGCTCAAGGAGCTGAAGAAAGAAGACGAGGACGCCATCGCGGCCGCCGATCCGGACAAGACCAAGCCGGAAGACGACGCTTACCTCAGCGAAACCGGGCGAATCCTCCTCGATTACCTGAAGCTCAACACCGCGGTCGCCAAGCACTGAGATAATGGCAATTTAATGCTGACGCTCCTCGGAGCGTCATCAAACAGTCATCATTCTGTCGTGAAATAAAGGACCGGGCGCTGCTCTTGAATCAAGGGCGCGCCCGGTCCTTTTTTTATCGACAGAGATCGCCATGACCACGACCGAACAGCTGAGTGCCTTGAGCTCAATCCTGGCTCAAAGCGGTTTGCACAGTCTGTTCCAGCCGATCATCTGCCTCTCCGAACGACGCATTCTCGGCTATGAAGCCTTGACCCGTGGCCCGTCCAACAGCCCGCTGCACTCCCCTGTCGCCCTGTTTGCCGTGGCCCGCCAGGTCGGACGCCTCAACGAGCTGGAAATCGCCTGCCGCCAGAGCGCCTGCAAGGGATTCAGCGAGCAGCAGTTGCCCGGCAAACTGTTCCTCAACGTCTCTCCGGAATCGCTGCTGGAGGCTGCCCACCAGCCCGGGCGCACCCTGCAACTGCTGCAAGACTTCGGTATTCCGCCGAGCCAGGTGGTGATCGAACTCACCGAGCAGACGCCAATCGATGACTTCCAGCTGCTGCACAATGCGCTGCATCATTATCGGGATATGGGTTTCTCGATCGCCCTGGACGACCTCGGCGCCGGTTACTCGAGCCTGCGCCTGTGGTCCGAGCTGCGCCCGGACTACGTGAAGATCGACCGGCACTTTATCGACGGCATTCATCAGGATGCCCTCAAGCGCGAGTTCGTCGGCTCGATCCTGCAAATTGCCAAAGCCTCCCGGGCCCAGGTGATCGCCGAGGGCATCGAAGTGGCGGAAGAGCTGGAGGTGCTCACGGAAATGGGCGTGGACCTGCTACAGGGTTACCTGCTCTGCCGCCCCCAGGAACATCCGCCCCGCGATGGCCGCAACCTGCTGCCCAAGCGCGAAAGCACTCCCGCGACGCTCAACGACGAAGGCTGCGACCTCAGTGCCCTGCTCAACGAACAACCGGCGGTAGCACGCGACATACCAACGGCCACGGTGCTGGAAGCCTTCCGTCGCCAGGCCAACCTCAACTCGCTGGCGGTGCTCGACGGACAGGGCCAGCCCTGCGGCATCGTGCACCGCCATTCATTGTCCGATGCCCTGCTCAAGCCCTTTGCCACCGACCTGTTTGCCCGCAAGCCCATCAGCCGCCTGATGAACGATGACTTCCTGGCGGTGGAACTCAGCCAGTCGCTGCAACAGGTCAGCCGCCTGATCACCAGCCGTGCCCGGCAACGGATCGAAGAGGATTTCATCATCACCCTCAACGGTAGCTACCTGGGCCTGGGACGAGTGATCGATGTGCTCAAGCTGATTACCGAGCTGAAGATCCAGCAGGCGCGTTATGCCAACCCGTTGACCCTGCTGCCTGGCAACGTGCCGATCCAGCAGTGCCTGACCCACCTGCTGCAACAAGGACGGGAATCGCTGATCTGTTACGTGGACATCGACAGCTTCAAGCCCTTCAACGATATCTATGGCTACGGCCGTGGCGATGAAGTGCTGTTGTGCCTGGCGCAGTGCCTGAATGACCGGGTGGACCCCAGCCGCGATTTCGTCGGCCATATCGGCGGCGACGACTTTCTCCTGGTATTGGGCCCCGAGGACTGGCAAAAACGCCTGAACCAGCTGCTGGACGACTTCCATAGCCAGTGCCGGCGTTTTTATCGCAGCGAACACCTGGAAGCCGGCTGCTTCATCGCCCCCAACCGCCAGGGCATTCGCCAGGAGTTCGCCTTGCTGTCACTGTCCATTGGCGTGGTGCACCTGTATCCACAGGCCTGTGGACAACTCGATGCCAGCCAGTTGGCCGAGCTGGCCTCGCAAGCCAAGCACCACGCCAAGAACGTGCCGGGCTACAGCATCCATGTGATCGACAGCCGCCAGATGGCAGACGGCTTTACGGCTGACGCGGACCGGCTTGCGGGTCCAGCGTACTCGACTGATTCAGCTGCGCCAGCTTGACCTCGGCCAGGGGATGCCCGGCTTTCGCCGCCAGGGTCCACCAACGGGCGGCTTGCGCCGCATCCGCGGCCTTGCTGGGCGAACCGGCCAGGCTGATGACGCCCATCTGATAGGCCGCCTTGGCGTCCCCGGCCAAGCCGGCAAGACGCAACAGGCGTATGCCTTCTTCGCGAGCCCCCAGCCCCTGGCCACGAAAGGTCAGGATATGGCCATAAAAGCTCTGTGCGCCGACGTCCCCCAGGTTCGCCATGCGCGCCAATTGCCCCTCCAGCCAGTGCCAGCCCCGGGGTTGACGCACAAACCAGGGCCAATGAAACAACCGGCGAGCCAGCCAGTAGCCGGCTCGCGCCTTGAGGCGCCAGAACACTCAGGCCTCCACCGACTCGGGGTATTCGTACTCGAACACACGAACCACTTCCGAGGCATGCCACGACGCGGCCGCGACCCCATCGGAAGGCCCGGAAAAACGCCCGAGGCGCTCCGCACACTCGAAGAAACCGGTGCGCGGCAATCGACTCGCCCCCTGGCTGATCACCAGCGAACTGCGCAACGGCTGCTCCGCACGCGCGTCCAGCGCGGCCAGATGCTCAAGGGCCGCCGTCAGGGTCTGCATGGCGGGGCTGGGTAGCTGCAAGCGCTCAAGCAGAGCGCGATAGGTCAAAAGATGGCGTTGCCGACGGGCCTGGTCGAGTTCCCCCAACAGGCCATCCCAATGTTGACGACTGATCCTTACGCTCACGATTCATCCCTCCAACCCGGAACCGTCAATTCCCAGGCCAGGCTACGGCGTATAGCGGCGTCGGGTTGACGCTCACCGCTTTCAATCATGGCCAGATATGACGGACTGATACCTACCGTACGGGCAAGCGCCTCAATGGCGATGCCCTTGGCTTCACGCAAACTGCGAAGTTGATCCAGACCTGGAAGCGGCTGGTCGGCTGTGGTCGCGACAGGCCCCCTGGCTTCTCGCGGAGATTGTTCGGTGATACCTGCGGCTTTTAGCAAAGCCTGATACTGAGCCCATGGCAGAACCGCATATTCGGGCTCGCCATCGCGTGCAATTATCTGAATATCCATTACTACCCCGTAGGACGACACATAACGAGTCGGACTTTTCCTTATGAAGTGTAATCCTAACAGTCACTAAGGTCGCGGGGGCATCGTTGTATGGATCCGAATTCACCTCAGTTTTTCTTCGGACCTTCCAATTGCAGCTGTTCCGGGGTGTCGGGCAAACGCTCCACTACCGCCAGCTTCTCCGGTTGCTGGCGATTGCGCCAGGCGCGAAAGGCGCTGAGTTCGCCGTCCAGGGTTTTCATGATCCAGGCCAGAACGGCGATATCGTCGAGCATGCCGAACATCGGCAGGAAGTCCGGGATGGCATCCAGCGGGCTGAGGAAGTACATCAGGCCCGCGACCACCGACAGCAGCGCCTTGGGGCTGATGGCGCGGTACTCGCCACGCCAGTAAGCCAGGCACAGCGCCTGCAGCAGGCGCAGATCGTCCTTGAGCTTGCCAAGACGGCCGCCTTGCAAGGCGCCTTTGCTGGCCACGGCGAACAACAGGGTCGGCAGTCGGCCACGGCTGAGCAAGCGGCCGGCCAGGGGCAGGAAGCGGGCAAAATTCCAGGGTGCTTTCATCGTCACTCCCACTGAAATGTTATCCACACAAATTGTGGATAACCTTGTGAACAGAGCCGCTTTTCACAGCTGAAAGCCCCGTTTTACAAGGGCTCGGCTCAGATCGGGCGTTTTTTACTCACATAAAAAAACCCATAATTTCATTGACTTGGCAGCCTCATGCGGCTAGCCGCAACACGTGCTGTTAAGACTATGCCTTATGCCGTGGGTTCGCATTTTTTCCCGGACCAACGACCAGATACGACAACGCCCCGTAAGGACGGGGCGTTGTCATTGAACCAGACGAAGATTACTTGGCGTCGTCTTGTTTCGCTGGATCCTTGATACCCAGCAGTTCTAGCTCGAACACCAGAACCGAGTTGGCCGGAATGGCCGGGCTCGGGCTCTGTGCGCCGTAGGCCAGATCGCTCGGGATGTACAGTTTGTACTTCTCGCCGACGTGCATCAGTTGCAGGCCTTCGACCCAACCCGGAATCACGCCACTGACCGGCAGATCGATCGGGCTGCCGCGCTCGACCGAGCTGTCGAACACAGTGCCGTTGGTCAGGGTACCGGTGTAGTGAACGGTCACCACGTCGGTCGGCTTAGGCTGGGCGCCATCGGCTTTTTTCAGCACTTCGTACTGCAGACCGGAGGCGGTAGTGGTCACGCCAGCCTTCTTGCCGTTTTCTTCGAGGAATTTCTTGCCGGCTGCTGCCGACTCTTCGCTGATCTTGGCCATGCGCTCTTCAGCACGCTTTTGCAGCGCGGCGAAGGCTTCGACCAGTTCGTCGTCTTTCAGCTTCTGTTCTTTCTTGCCGATGGCATCTTCGATGCCCTGGGCTACCGCTTTGGAATCCAGGTCATCCATACCTTCCTGGGCAAGGCTTTTGCCCATGTTCAGGCCGATACCATAGGAAGCTTTCTGCGCCGGGGTTTTCAGCTCCACGCTGGTCTGCGAGTCACAACCCGCGAGTACCAGGCTAACCAGGGCTACCGCCGCCGCTAACCGATGCTGTTTCATGCTATTTCCTTGTTCATGCGCCTAAAGGGCAATCGAGTAAAGCCGCGAGCTTATCAGGCGGCCACGACCAATGGCTACCGGCATGAGAGCCGGATTAGCCCGATAAGTTCACGTGTTTAAAAGCATTTCGCCAGCCATTACAACGAGCACGAGAAAGAACACCTCGACCGCAAAGTAATGGCAGCGCACGTAATGGCCACTTGCCCGGCAGTTTGCCCTTGAGGCATAAGAGAGCCACAACTCGACAAGGATGTTTATCTTGCGCCTCTTATCCCGTGTTTTGCTCTTGATCCTCGCCCTGATCGGCGTCGCCCTGGCCGTGGTCCTGTATTACGTGGCCAATCCGAAATTGCCCGACTATATGCCCGCCCGGCAGGTGCACTATCAGGATCAATGGAGCGCCGCCGACCGCCAGACCTATTACTTCACCCCCCAGGGCACTCAGGTGAAGGGCCTGCGCTATGAGTGGTTCGCCGCCCTGGAACTGCCCTTCTCCACGCAACGCTTCGCCGCGCCGCAGTACCTGGCCCGCTTCGGCTTCCTGGTGGATGCGGCGCAGCAGGCCAGCGCCGATAACCCGGCGAACCTGCCGGTCGGCTTCACTCGCCATCAGAACCCTGGCAGCCCGCAGCAGTACCTAGACATCACCTGCGCCGCCTGCCACACCGGCGAGCTGCGCTACAACCAGCAGGCCCTGCGGGTCGACGGCGGTTCGGCGCAACATGTATTGCCCTCCAGCGTGCCCACCCTGCGCGGCGGCAGCTTCGGCCAGGCGCTGGTCGCCAGCCTGGCGTCGACCTATTACAACCCGTGGAAATTCGAGCGTTTCGCCCGCAACGTGCTGGGCCAGGACTACGACGCCGAGCATGAACAACTGCGCAAGGACTTCAAGGCGTCGCTGGACACTTTCCTGCGCGTCGCCTGGAACGACACTCACCGCGGCCTCTATCCCACCGAAGAAGGCCCCGGGCGTACCGATGCCTTTGGCCGGATCGCCAATGCCAGCTTCGGCGACGCCATTTCCCCCGACAACTATCGGGTGGCCAACGCACCGGTGGACTATCCGCAGCTCTGGGACATCTGGACCTTCGACTGGGTACAGTGGAACGGCTCGGCCCAGCAACCCATGGCCCGCAATATCGGCGAGGCGCTGGGTGTAGGCGCCACCCTGAACTTCTTCGATGCCCAGGGCCAGCCGCTCAAGGGCGACGCCCGCTACGCGTCGAGCGTTCGGGTGCGCGACCTCAATCGCATCGAAGAAACCCTGCAACGACTGAAACCGCCGACCTGGCCAGAAGAACTGTTCGGCGGCATCGACAAGCCCCTGGCGGTCAAGGGGCGAGCGTTGTTCGCGGAAAACTGTGCAGGCTGCCATGTCCCGCCGGTCACCGAGGTCAACGGGCGCCCGGTACAACAACTGAAGATGCTGCCAGTCGCGGTGATCGGCACCGACCCGAATACGGCCAACAATATTGCCGATCAGCGTTACGACCTGAGCGCGCTGCAATGGGACGCCGCCGAGCTGGCGCAATCGAATGTCCAGTTGCACCCCACGCCCACTGAGCCACTGGACATGCGCCAGCTGTCAGCGGCCAAGGGCCTGGCCTATGTCACTGCCTTCGTTGAGGAGCGCGCTTACCGGGACGCCCAGGTGACCCCGGCGGAACGCCCGCGACTCGACGGCTACGGCTTGCCGATCGGCGTCCGCGAACTGCGCGCCTACAAGGCCCGGCCGCTGGCCGGGGTATGGGCTACCCCGCCCTTCCTGCATAACGGTTCGGTGCCCAGCCTGTATCAGTTGCTTTCGCCTCAGGACGAACGCGCCAGCACCTTCTATAAAGGCACCTTCGAATACGATCCGAAGCATCTGGGCTATCGTACCGAGCCGTTCAAGAACGGCTTCCTGTTCGATACCAGGATCAGCGGCAATCACAACAGCGGCCATGAATTCCGTTCGGGCAAGCGTAGCGACGGGGTGATCGGCCGCCTGCTGCAGCCCGAGGAACGCTGGGCCCTACTGGAATACCTGAAAGTGCTGGGCGGGCCGCTGGAGGCGCAACTGCCATGACCCTGCCCCTCATCAAAAGGACGGTTTCATGCTGATCACCTTATGGCTGCGCATCGGTGCGCTGCTGCTCAAGACACTTTTGCTGCTGGCGCTGATCGCCCTGCTCGGCTGGGCGCTGAACAGCGCCTGGTCCATCTGGCGCTACCAGGGGCCGGTCTCGACCGAAGAACAGGTTCCGCCCGGCGAAGCCGCCATGACCCAGGACATCATCCAGACCGCCGTGCGCATCGTCGATCAGCACCGGGATAACACCCGTTACCTGCGCGACGCCCACGCCAAGGCCCACGGCTGCGTAAAGGCCGAGGTCCAGGTGCTCGAGCAACTGGCGCCGCCGTTGCGCCAGGGCGTGTTCGCCGAACCCGGCAAGACCTGGCAAGCCATGGTGCGGCTGTCCAACGGCAATGCTTATCCACAGTTCGACAGCATTCGTGACGCGCGCGGGATGGCAATCAAGTTGTTGAATGTGCCCGGCACCCAACTATTGAAGGAACAGCAGGGCCGTAGCGAGCAGGACTTCGTGATGTTCAACCATCCGAACTTCTTCGTCAGCGATGTCGCCGAGTACCGGCAGAATGTCGCCGCGCAGGCGGACGGAAAAAAGGTTGGAGCCTTTTTCCCCGGTTGGGACCCACGCACCTGGCAGGTTCGTCACCTGTTCATTGCCTTGGCCACCCTGTCACCGCCCCCGGCCAGCCCGACGCAAACCCGCTATTTTTCGGTTTCGCCCTACAAGTTCGGCAGCGCCAACGCCAAGTTCCGCGTCGCACCGGACCCCGACAGCTGCCCGCCGTACAACCTGCCCCCACAGAACCAGACCCTGCCCAACTTTCTACGCAACGCCCTGAGCCAGCAGCTGTCGACCGATCGTGTGCCGGCCTGCTTTGTATTGCAGGTGCAACGCCAGGACCCAAACCACTACATGCCCATCGAAGACACCAGCATCGAATGGCGAGAAAGCGATGCGCCCTTCGAAACCGTGGCGCGGATCAAAATTCCTGCCCAGGACTTCGATACCCCGCGGCAGAACCTGCAATGCGACAACCTGTCCTTCAACCCCTGGTTCGGGCTGGAAGCGCACCGCCCCATCGGCGGCATCAACCGCCTGCGCAAGGCGGTGTACGAAGCGGTCAGCGACTACCGGCACAGCCGCAACGCCGAGCAGTGATCCAGAAACGAAAAAAGCGACCCGCGGGCCGCTTTTTTGGGGAGCATTTACATACGCCAGACAGCAAAAAGCCCGCGTGAGCGGGCTTTCTGTGATGAGCTGGCGTTCAGTGTTCCAGCTCATCGAATATGGCGCAGCGGACGGGACTCGAACCCGCGACCCCCGGCGTGACAGGCCGGTATTCTAACCGACTGAACTACCGCTGCGCGTAGCGTTGAAAGCAAGTGGTGGGTGATGACGGGATCGAACCGCCGACCCTCTGCTTGTAAGGCAGATGCTCTCCCAGCTGAGCTAATCACCCTTTACCTTCGTTGCGGGGCGCATTATTACACAGAAATTCATAACGTGCTGATTTAAATAATAAAATTATCAAAAAAAGCTGAATTTCGATGTGTCGGGCGCCTCGCGCGGAACACAGGCACAAAAAAGCCCGCGTTAGCGGGCTTTCTGTGATGAGCTGGCGTTCAGTGTTCCAGCTCATCGAATATGGCGCAGCGGACGGGACTCGAACCCGCGACCCCCGGCGTGACAGGCCGGTATTCTAACCGACTGAACTACCGCTGCGCGTAACACTGAAAGCGAATGGTGGGTGATGACGGGATCGAACCGCCGACCCTCTGCTTGTAAGGCAGATGCTCTCCCGGCTGAGCTAATCACCCTTCACGTTCGGTGTGGCGCGCATTCTACGGAGCGCCCCCTACTCTGGCAAGCACTTTTTAAAATAATTTTTTCAGGCCTTCCAAAGGCTTAGCGGAGGGTTGGCCTATGGAGCTGCGCGGAGAATAATGCCCCCCTTTGTATAAAGGAGAGATTCACCCCATGTGGTTCAAGAACCTGCTTATCTATCGCCTGACCCAAGATCTGCCCTTTGATGCTGAGGCGCTGGAAACCGCACTGGCCACCAAACTGGCGCGTCCATGTGCAAGCCAGGAGTTGACCACTTACGGTTTCGTCGCGCCGTTCGGCAAAGGCGAAGATGCGCCGCTGGTGCACGTCAGTCAGGACTTCCTGCTGGTCGCCGCGCGCAAGGAAGAACGTATTCTGCCTGGCAGCGTGGTGCGCGACGCGGTCAAGGAAAAGGTCGAAGAGATCGAAGCCGAGCAAATGCGCAAGGTTTATAAAAAGGAACGCGATCAGATCAAGGATGAAATCATCCAGGCATTCCTGCCCCGTGCCTTTATCCGCCGCTCCTCGACTTTCGCCGCCATCGCGCCGAAACAGGGCCTGATCCTGGTCAACTCGGCCAGCCCGAAACGCGCCGAAGACCTGCTCTCCACCCTGCGCGAAGTACTCGGCACCCTGCCAGTGCGCCCGCTGACCGTGAAGACCGCGCCGACCGCGATCATGACCGACTGGGTGAAAACCCAACAAGCCGCCGACGACTTCTTCGTCCTCGACGAGTGCGAGCTGCGCGACACCCATGAAGACGGCGGTATCGTCCGTTGCAAGCGCCAGGACCTGACCAGCGAAGAAATCCAGCTGCACCTGAGCACCGGCAAGGTGGTCACCCAATTGTCCCTGGCCTGGCAGGACAAACTGTCCTTCATGCTCGACGACAAGATGACGGTCAAGCGCCTGAAGTTCGAGGACCTGCTGCAGGATCAGGCGGAGCAGGACGGCGGCGACGAAGCCCTCGGCCAGCTGGATGCCAGCTTCACCCTGATGATGCTGACCTTCGGCGATTTCCTCCCGGCGCTGTTCGAAGCCCTGGGTGGCGAAGAGATTCCACAAGGCATCTGACCTTGTAGCAGCCTGCTTGCTGGCGACGGGCCGCATCCGGCCTTGTCGCCAACTCGCTCGCTCCTGCAGGAGCACCACAGACGCCACCGCTTTCGGTGGCGTTTTCATATAAGAAGGAACAGGCCATGCGTGCACTGGCAGCATTAAGTCGTTTTGTCGGCAATACCTTTGCCTACTGGGTACTGATTTTCGCGGTGGTGGCGTTCTTGCAGCCAGACTGGTTCATCGGCCTCAAGGGCGCCATCGTGCCGCTGCTGGGCCTGGTAATGTTCGGCATGGGCCTGACCCTGAAGCTCGAAGACTTCGCCGAAGTCGCCCGCCATCCGTGGCGCGTGGCCCTGGGCGTGGTCGCGCACTTCGTGATCATGCCGGGCGTGGCCTGGTTGCTGTGCCAGATATTCCACCTGCCGCCGGAAATCGCCGTCGGCGTGATCCTGGTCGGCTGCTGCCCAAGCGGCACGTCGTCCAACGTCATGACCTGGCTGGCCCGCGGCGACCTGGCGCTGTCGGTGGCGATCGCCGCCGTCACCACCCTGCTGGCACCGCTTTTGACCCCGACCCTGATCTGGCTCCTGGCCTCGGCCTGGCTGCCGGTCTCGTTCATGGAGTTGTTCTGGTCGATCCTGCAAGTGGTACTGCTGCCGATCGTGCTCGGGGTGATTGCCCAGCGCGTGCTCGGCGACCGGGTGCGGCATGCAGTGGAGGTATTGCCGCTGGTGTCGGTGGTCAGCATTGTGATCATCGTCACCGCGGTGGTCGCCGCCAGCCAGGCGAAAATCGCCGAGTCCGGCCTGCTGATCATGGCCGTGGTGATGCTGCATAACAGCTTCGGTTACCTGCTGGGTTACTTCACCGGCCGCCTGTTCAAGCTGCCGTTGGCGCAACGCAAATCCCTGGCCCTGGAAGTCGGCATGCAGAACTCCGGCCTCGGCGCCGCCCTGGCCAGCGCGCACTTCTCGCCCCTGGCGGCGGTGCCGAGCGCCCTGTTCAGTGTCTGGCACAACATTTCCGGGGCGCTGCTTTCCACCTGGTTCCGCCGCATGAGCGAAAAGGACGACCGCGCACTGGCTGCCCAGCAGGCGAGCGACTGAGGAGAAACCTTGATCCCCGGGTTAATGATGGGCACTATACTGCGCAACGCGGGGACGACCCCGCGGCTCGATCGAGTCATTAATCTGGGGACGACCCCGTCAATCGATGGAGGTCATCATGTCCTGGATCATTCTGTTTTTCGCCGGCCTGTTTGAAGTGGGCTGGGCCGTCGGCCTCAAGTACACCGACGGTTTCAGTCGCCCTCTCCCTACCGCCCTGACCATCGCCGCCATGGCGGTCAGCCTCGGTCTGCTGGGGCTGGCCATGAAGGAACTGCCGCTGGGCACCGCCTATGCCATCTGGACCGGGGTCGGCGCGGTCGGCACGGTGATCGCCGGAATCATTCTGTTCGGTGAGTCCATGGCGCTGTTCCGCCTGGCCAGCGTGGCGCTGATCATTACCGGACTGATCGGCTTGAAGGTCAGCGCGGCCTGATCCCCCCTGTAGCCGCTGCCGCAGGCTGCGATAAGGCCGAAGGCCTTCAGCGATCTTAAAATCCTGCGCCCACGTTGTGGGCGAGCGCAGCCTGCGGCAGCGGCTACAGGTATCAGCGCAGGCTACCGCGCAGCTCACCCACCAGGGTTTGCAAACGGGCCGGTTCGGCACTGTCGGCGGTCACGGCCGAACCCGCCACCAGGGTCACTCGCGACCACAGGCGGCGGAACAGTCCCTTGCTTGGATCGCGGCTGAAAAAGCTGCCCCACAGCCCCCGCAACGCCAGCGGAATCACCGGTACCGGCGTCTCTTCGAGAATCCGCGTCAGCCCACCCTTGAACTCATTGATCTCGCCATCGGCGGTCAGCTTGCCTTCCGGGAAGATGCACACCAGCTCGCCATCCTTGAGGTAGCGGGCAATCTGGGTGAACGCCCTTTCGTAGATCTGGATGTCCTCGTTGCGCCCGGCAATTGGAATGGTTCCGGCGGTACGGAAAATGAAGTTGAGCAGCGGCAGGTTGTAGATCTTGTAATACATCACGAAACGAATCGGCCGCCGCACCGCGCCTCCGATCAGCAAGGCATCGACGAAGGACACGTGATTGCACACCAGCAACGCCGCGCCTTCGTCCGGGATCGCCTCCAGGTTGCGGTGCTCGACCCGATACATGGAATGGCTGAGCAGCCAGATCATGAAACGCATGCTGAACTCAGGGACGATCTTGAAGATGTAGGCGTTGACCGCGATGTTCAGCAGCGACACCACCAGGAACAGCTGCGGAATCGACAGTTTGGCCAGGCTCAGCAAGACGATCGAGACGATCGCCGATACCACCATGAACAGCGCGTTGAGAATGTTGTTCGCGGCAATCACCCGCGCCCGCTCGTTCTCCGGGGTCCGCGACTGAATCAGTGCATACAGCGGCACGATGTAGAAACCACCGAAGATGCCCAGGCCGAGAATATCGATCAGCACCCACCAGGCGTGGCCATAACCGAGGACCTCGAGCCAGCTGTACCCCGCCTCGCTTGGCGCAATCCCGCCGGAATGCCACCACAGCAGCAGGCCGAGCACCGTCAGGCCGAACGAGCCAAAAGGCACCAGGCCGATCTCGACCTTACGCCCCGAGAGTTTCTCGCACAGCATGGAGCCGGCGGCGATGCCCACCGAGAACACCGTGAGGATCAGCGTGACCACTGTCTCGTCGCCGTGCATCCACTCCTTGGCATAGGCCGGAATCTGCGTCAGGTAGATCGCCCCGACAAACCAGAACCACGAGTTGCCGACGATCGAGCGCGACACAGCCGGCGTCTGCCCCAGCCCCAGGCGCAGGGTAGCCCAGGACTGGCTGAAGATATTCCAGTTCAGGCGCATGTCCGGAGTGGCCGCCGCGGCCCGGGGGATGCCCCGGCTGGCGAGGTAACCGAGCACGGCGACGGCAATGATCGCCGTCGAGACAATCGGTGCGTAATGGGCGGAGGACATCATGATCCCGGCACCAATGGTCCCGGCAAGAATCGCCAGGAAAGTGCCCATTTCCACCAGGCCGTTGCCCCCCACCAGCTCTTCCTCCCGCAGCGCCTGGGGCAGGATCGAATATTTCACCGGGCCGAACAGCGCCGAGTGGGTGCCCATGGCGAACAGTGCCAGCAGCATCAACGACAGGTGATCGAAGACAAACCCCACCGCCCCCACGGCCATGATCACAATCTCGCCGAGCTTGATCAGGCGAATCAACGCATCCTTGGCGAACTTCTCGCCGAATTGCCCGGCCAGCGCCGAGAACAGGAAGAACGGCAGGATAAACAGCAAGGCGCAGAGGTTGACCCAGATCGAGCGGTCACCCTCGATGGCCAGCTTGTAGAGAATGGCGAGGATCAGCGACTGCTTGAAGATGTTGTCGTTGAACGCACCGAGGGACTGAGTAATGAAGAACGGCAGGAAACGCCGCGTACGAAGCAAGGTGAACTGTGAGGGGTGACTCATCTTCCATGTCCCTGAGTGGCTTGGATGCTGTTATTGGATTATCGATCTTCGATCCAGGCCACAACCTTACCTAAAGTTCGCGGATTATTTCGCTAATCCTGCGATGCAAGGCGAAACGAACAACTCGCCACGATAAGCGCCCTGCAGCGTGCGCTTGCCCACCAACAGCCACATCAGTGCCAGCGCCAGGACCAACAGGCTGCCGAACACCGCGAAAAACGTCAGGTTCAGGGTAGAGGCCAGTTTCAAGGTGGTCAGGGCATAGACCCCCAGCGGGAAGGTGAACCCCCACCAGCCGAGGTTGAACGGAATGCCGTCGCGCAGGTAACGCAGGGTGATCAGCAGCGCTACCAGCATCCACCACAGGCCGAAACCCCACAGGGTGATACCGGCCACCAGGCCCAGGCCCTCGGCGATTTCGCCGATTGCGGCCATGCCGTTAGCGGCAAAGATCGCTGGAGCGTCCGCGCCCAGCAGCAACATGCCCAGGGCTCCCGTGCCGATCGGCCCCAGGGCCAGCCAGCTCGAGGCAGCCATGCTTTCGTGAGGCAGCTTATGCAAGGCCATGCGCAGCAGGAGAATGGTCAGGATGCTGAAAGCCACCGGCAACGAGAAGGCCCAGAGCACATAGCTGGTCACCAGCATCACCAGTTGCGAATGCGCGTCCACCAGATGCGGCGCCAGCAGCCCGCCACTGGCGGCGGCGACTTCGGCCGCGACCACCGGCAATAGCCAGACCGCGGTCATCTGGTCGATACGGTGCTCCTGGCGGGTGAACATCATGTAGGGAATCAACACCCCGCAAGCCAGCGACAGCGCCACATCCAGCCACCACAGCAGCTCGGCCAGCTGCACCACACCGTCGCCCCAGCGTGGTACGCCGAACAGCAGGAAACCGTTGATGATGGTGGCCAGCCCCATGGGGATGGTGCCGAAGAACATCGAGACCGTGGAATGCCCGAAAATCCGCCGGGCTTCGTCGAAGAACATTACCCAGCGTGCCGCATAAGCGACGCTGAACCCCACGAACAGCCCGATGGTGAACAGCCACAGCCCCTCGGCCAACAGGTGCAGGCCCGGGATCCGCAGCGGCAACTGGGCCAGCGCCAGGGCCAGCACGCCGGTGCCCATGGTGGCGGCGAACCAGTTGGGGGTGAAATGGCGGATGGCTTCGCGAGGATGCTGCAGCTGGCTCAAGGGCCGTCCGGTTCTGAGGGTATTGGGGCATGTCATGGTCTGATCTCCTGTCCTCCGATGAGGTGGAGCCCATGGTAGAACCGGATCGAATATCTATATAACGGGTAATTTCTCTATCTGTTATCTATTTTGTAAATATAAAAGCTAGACACTGCCTGCGTTTCAACCACCGGCATCCGCGTCGCGCTCAACTCTCTTGCGCGACGCAGGCCTTGGCGGTGCGCTGGCGCAGCAACCCCAGCAAAGCGCCCAGGGACAACAGAATCAACACTGCGCCATAACCGTCGGTGGTAGCGATCAGGCCGAAACTGCGCGTCAGGTTTCCCGCCAGCAGGGACGGCAGACAGAACGCCAGATAACTCAGGACATAAAACGCCGACATCAACCCCGCCCGCTCATGGGGCAAGGCCAGCGGCATCACACTGCGCAGAGCACCGAGGAACCCGGAGCCAAAACCTCCGCCCGTGACCAGGGTGCCGAGGAAGAACAGCGGCAGGCTGGCGGTGTGCACGGCGATGAGGATCAGGCTGATGCCGACGGCCAGCAGGCTCGCGCCCAACCGCAGAACCTTGTCGGCCGGACGATGGCGCAGGGAAACAATCATCAGGGCACCGCTCAGGGTCAGCACCGCCACCAGGCCACCGCCGATCAGGTTCGAGGTCGAGCCTGTCGCGGTGCGCACCAGCGATGGCGCCAATGACAGAAAGAACCCGCCCACGGCCCATACCGCCACATCCACCGGCAACGCCAGCCACAGCGCCCGCCGCGTCTGGGGCGGTACATGCAGCGAGGGCCGCAGGGAAGCCCAGACACCGGCCTGGGCAGTGACCGTCTCCGGCAGGCGCCAGACGTACAGCGCCTGGGCGACAAACAGCACCAGCAGCAACCAGTAGGCCAGTTGCAGCGGCAACGGCGCATATTCCACCAGCAAGCCGCTGCCCATCGCCCCGCACGCCATGCCCAGCAAGGGCGCCACGCTGTTGACCAACGGCCCCTGCTGGCGGTCGGTATCCAGCAGCGCCGCCCCCAGCACACTGGTGGCCATGCCGGTGGCGAAGCCCTGCATCACCCGGGCAGCAATCAGCCAGGCCACGCTGTCGGCCTGGATGAACAGCAGCATCGCCAGTATGTCCAGCAGCAGCGCCACGAAGATCACCGGCTTGCGTCCCAGATAATCCGAAAGCGAGCCCACGGTGAGCAGCGCCGCCAGCAGGCTCAAGGCGTAGACACCGAAGATCAGGGTCAAGGTCGCCGACGAGAATTGCAGCGCCTCCTGATACAGGTGATACATCGGCGTCGGCACACTGGAAGCGGCGAGAAAACTGAGTAAGGTGATCGCCAGAAACAACAGTCTGGAACGGTTTGACCGTGAAGAGTCGACACTACTGGACATGGGCACGCTCCATTAAAGCTAATTTTTTGCTTTTGCGGAGTGTGCTACCGCCTCGCTCTTAAAGCAAATTCTTTGTGTTAAGGTTCGATCCATGGCTATTAAAGAAGGTTTACGCCCGGGCGGGCGCAGTGCCCGGGTACAGGAATCCATCCACTCGGCAGTCAGGGAACTCCTCGAAGAACAGGAGCGCTCGACCCTGACCGTGCCGCAAATCGCCACCCGCGCCGGCGTTACGCCCTCGACCATCTACCGGCGCTGGGGCGACCTGTCGGCACTGCTGGCGGATGTCGCCCTGGAACGCATGCGCCCGGACAGCGAACCGGCCGCCACCGGCAGCCTGCGCGGCGACCTGCGGGCCTGGTCCGAACAGTACCTCGACGAAATGAGCTCCGAACCCGGGCGCAACATGATGCGCGACGTGCAATGCAGCAGCACGCCCGGCTATTGCGTGAGCATTCTCAGCGGGCAATTGCAGATCATCCTCGACCGTCACCGGCACAGCGAAACAGCCCTGCCCAGCATCGACCGGCTGTTGAACATGCTGGTGGCGCCAACGGTGTTCCGCATCCTGTTCGCCGCGCAACCGCTTGAAGTGCAGGAACTGCATGAACTGATCGACATCGCGCTGCGGCCTTGAGGCCGCTCTCGCGCCAACCGATTCCGAGCCACCTTCCATAGGCGCGCGCCTTCCGCGATAAAACCTGACAGGCAGCCCTCTTCCCCCTGCGACACCTGGCCGCGCCAATACCTTGGTCGACACTGACGAACCCTGAACATCGTGCGAGACTGTCTGACCGGGCTGAAGCGCCCGGCGCGCCTTTATGTTCGGAGTTTCCATGTCGCTGTCCAGCGGGCTGATCGCCATCGTCGCCCTGGCCTATATGGCCATCATGTTCGCCATCGCCTTTTACGGTGACCGCCGCAGCGCGCCCTTGCCGCCGCGAGTGCGCGCCTGGGTGTACAGCCTGTCGCTGGCGGTGTATTGCACCAGCTGGACCTTCTTCGGCGCCGTCGGCCAGGCCGCAGAGCAACTCTGGTCGTTCTTGCCGATCTACCTGGGGCCGATCCTGCTGCTGGTGCTCGCGCCCTGGGTCCTGCAAAAGATGGTGATGATCAGCAAACAGGAAAACATCACCTCCATCGCCGACTTCATCGCCGCGCGCTACGGCAAGTCCCAGACCCTGGCGGTGGTGGTGGCGCTGATCTGCCTGGTCGGCGTGCTTCCTTATATTGCCCTGCAGCTCAAGGGCATCGTGCTTGGCGTGGACCTGCTGATCGGCGCGGGGGCTGACACCATGGGCACCCGCGCCCAGGACACGGCGCTGATCGTGTCGCTGATCCTGGCGCTGTTCACCATCGTCTTCGGTACCCGCAACCTCGACGCCACCGAGCACCACCGCGGCATGGTGCTGGCGATTGCCTTCGAATCCCTGGTCAAGCTGCTGGCCTTTCTCGCGGTCGGCGCCTTTGTCACCTATGGCCTGTACGACGGTTTCGACGACCTGTTCAGCCAGGCCATGCTCGCCCCGCGCCTGGAACAGTACTGGGAAGAAACCATCAACTGGCCGTCGATGGTGGTGCAGACCGGCGTCGCCATGATGGCGATCATCTGCCTGCCGCGGCAGTTCCACGTCACAGTGGTAGAGAACATCGAACCCCAGGACCTGCGCCTGGCCAAGTGGGTGTTTCCCGCCTACCTGGCCCTGGCCGCGCTGTTCGTGGTGCCGATCGCCCTGGCCGGGCAGATGCTGCTGCCCAGCTCAGTGCTGCCGGATTCGTTCGTCATCAGCCTGCCCCTGGCCCAGGCCCATCCGGCCCTGGCCGTGCTGGCCTTCATCGGCGGCGCGTCGGCCGCCACCGGCATGGTGATCGTCGCCAGCGTGGCCCTGTCGACCATGGTCTCCAACGACATGCTGCTGCCCTGGCTGCTGCGTCGGCAGAGTGCCGAACGGCCCTTCGAAGTGTTCCGCCACTGGATGCTCTCGGTGCGCCGGGTCAGCATCGTGGTCATCCTGCTGCTGGCTTATGTCAGCTACCGCCTGCTGGGCTCCACCGCGAGCCTGGCGACCATCGGCCAGATCGCCTTTGCCGCGGTGACCCAACTGGCCCCGGCCATGCTCGGCGCGCTGTACTGGAAGCAGGCCAACCGCCGCGGCGTGTTCGCCGGATTGGCGGCCGGCACTTTCCTGTGGTTCTACACCCTGGTCCTGCCGATCGCCGCCCACAGCCTGGGCTGGTCGCTGAGCAGCTTCCCGGGCCTGGCCTGGCTGCACGGCAACCCGCTGAACCTGCCGATCACACCCTTGACCCAAGGTGTGGTGCTGTCGCTGGCCGGCAATTTCACCCTGTTCGCCTGGGTCTCGGTGCTGTCGCGTACCCGGGTTTCGGAGCACTGGCAGGCCGGGCGCTTCATCGGCCAGGAAATCAGCGGCCGCCCCAGCTCCCGCTCGATGCTCTCGGTGCAGATCGACGACCTGCTCAAGCTCGCCGCGCGTTTTGTCGGGGAAGAACGGGCCCGCCAGAGCTTCATCCGCTTTGCCTACCGCCAGGGCAAAGGCTTCAACCCCAACCAGAACGCCGACGGCGAATGGATCGCCCACACCGAACGCCTGCTGGCCGGCGTGCTCGGCGCATCGTCCACCCGCGCGGTGGTCAAGGCCGCCATCGAAGGGCGGGAGATGCAGCTCGAAGACGTGGTGCGCATCGCCGACGAAGCCTCGGAAGTGCTGCAATTCAACCGGGCCTTGCTGCAAGGCGCGATCGAGAACATCAGCCAGGGCATCAGCGTGGTCGACCAATCCCTCAGGCTGGTGGCCTGGAACCGTCGCTACCTGGAGCTGTTCAACTACCCGGACGGGCTGATCAGCGTCGGCCGGCCGATCGCCGACATCATCCGCCACAACGCCGAACGAGGCCTGTGCGGGCCGGGCGAGGCCGAAGTGCATGTCGCCCGCCGCCTGCACTGGATGCGTCAGGGCCGCGCCCACACCTCCGAACGGCTGTTCCCCAATGGCCGGGTGATCGAGTTGATCGGCAACCCGATGCCCGGCGGCGGCTTTGTCATGAGCTTCACCGACATCACCCCGTTCCGCGAGGCCGAACAGGCCCTCACCGAAGCCAACGAAGGCCTGGAACAACGGGTCGCCGAGCGAACCCACGAGCTGTCGCAACTGAACGCCGCGCTGACCGAGGCCAAGGGCACCGCCGAGGCCGCCAACCAGTCCAAGACTCGTTTCCTGGCGGCGGTCAGTCACGACCTGATGCAACCGCTGAATGCCGCCCGGCTGTTCTCCGCCGCCCTCTCCCACCAGGACGACGGTTTGTCCGCCGAAGCCCAGCAATTGGTCCAGCACCTGGACAGCTCCCTGCGCTCTGCCGAAGACCTGATCAGCGACCTGCTGGATATCTCCCGCCTGGAAAACGGCAAGATCAATCCGGAGCGCAAGCCGTTCGTGCTCAACGAGCTGTTCGATACCCTGGGGGCCGAATTCAAGGTGCTGGCCCAGGAGCAAGGCCTGAAATTCCGTCTGCGCGGCAGCCGTCTCCGGGTCGACAGCGACATCAAGCTACTGCGCCGGGTTCTGCAGAACTTCCTGACCAATGCCTTCCGTTACGCCAAAGGGCCTGTGCTGCTGGGCGTACGCCGCCGCGGCAACCAGCTGTGCCTGGAAGTCTGGGACCGTGGACCGGGGATTCCTCTGGATAAGCAGCAAGTGATCTTCGAAGAATTCAAACGCCTCGACAGCCACCAGACCCGCGCCGAAAAAGGCCTGGGCCTCGGGTTGGCGATCGCCGACGGGCTGTGTCGCGTGCTCGGTCACGGCCTGCAAGTACGCTCCTGGCCGGGCAAGGGCAGCGTCTTCAGTGTCAGCGTGCCTTTGGCCAAGGCGGCCGTCAGCGCACCGAGGCAGGTGGCCGAACTCAACGGCCATCTGCTGTCCGGCGCCCAGGTACTGTGTGTCGATAACGAAGACAGCATCCTGATCGGCATGAACAGCCTGCTCAGCCGCTGGGGCTGCCAGGTCTGGACCGCGCGTAACCGCGAAGAATGCGCGGCGCTGCTCAATGATGGCGTGCGCCCGCAACTGGCATTGGTGGACTATCACCTGGACGATGGTGAAACCGGCACCGAGGTCATGGCCTGGCTGCGTACCCAGTTGGGTGACCCGGTGCCAGGCGTGGTGATCAGCGCCGACGGGCGCCCCGAGATGGTCGCCGAGGTGCACGCCGCGGGGTTGGACTACCTGGCCAAGCCGGTGAAGCCCGCGGCATTGCGGGCGCTGCTGAGCCGGCATCTGCCGCTCTGACCTTCCGCCCCCGGGTCAATCCGGCAGTTCGAGCAACGCGCCATCGGCATCGGTCATTGCCCGCTCCAGCAGGTCCGCGGGCAGGCTCTTGCTGGCACGCGCCCCGAGCAACCGCAGTTGCTCGCTGCGGCTGACCAGGTTGCCACGCCCCTCGGTCAGCTTGTTGCGCGCGGCGCTGTAGGCCTTGTCCAACTGCTGCAGACGATTGCCGACTTCATCCAGATCCTGAATGAACAACACGAACTTGTCGTACAGCCAACCGGCGCGTTCGGCGATTTCCCGGGCGTTCTGGCTCTGCCGCTCCTGCTTCCACAGGCTGTCGATCACTCGCAGGGTAGCCAGCAAGGTGGTCGGGCTGACGATCACGATATTGAGGTCGAAGGCTTCTTGGAACAGGTTGGGCTCGGCCTGCAAGGCGGCGGAAAAAGCCGCCTCGATGGGTACGAAGAGCAACACGAAATCCAGGCTGTGCAAACCTTCCAGACGCTTGTAGTCCTTGCCGGCCAGGCCTTTGACGTGATTGCGCAAGGACAGTACGTGCTGCTTCAGCGCCGCCTGGCCGATCACTTCATCGTCCGCCGCGACAAACTGCTGGTAGGCGGTCAGGCTGACCTTGGAGTCCACCACCACCTGCTTGTCGCCGGGCAGCATGATCAGCACGTCGGGCTGGAAACGCTCGCCGTCGGGCCCTTTGAGGCTGACCTGGGTCTGGTACTCACGGCCCTTCTCCAGGCCGGCATGCTCCAGTACCCGCTCGAGAATCAGCTCGCCCCAGTTGCCCTGGGTTTTCTGGCCCTTGAGCGCACGGGTCAGGTTGGTCGCCTCGTCACTCAAACGCAGGTTCAGCTGTTGCAGGCGCTCGAGCTCCTTGCCGAGGGAAAAACGCTCGCGCGCTTCGGCCTGATAACTCTCTTCGACCCGCTTCTCGAAGGACTGGATGCGCTCCTTGAGCGGGTCGAGCAATTGTCCGAGACGCTGCTGGCTGTTCTCGGCAAAACGCTGCTCACGCTCGTCGAAGATCTTGCCCGCCAGCTCGGCGAACTGCGCCCGCAGCTCGTCCCGCGAGCCTTGCAGGTCGCTCAGGCGTTGCTGGTGGCTTTCCTGCTGCTCGCGCAACTCGGCATTCAACGACGCGGCCTGGGCGTCCAGGCGCCGCAGCTCGGCTTCCTTGTTGGCCCGTTCAAGGTTCCAGGCGTGGGCGGCATCACGGGCGTTGTCGCGTTCGATCTGCAACAACTCGACTTCCCGGCGCACCGCCGCCAGATCGGCCTGCTTCACGGCATTGGCCTGGCCCAGGTCGCTGATCTCGTCGCGGCAGGCGTCCAGTTGGGCGTTCAAGCCATCCTGTGCCAGCAACGCGGTGGCCAGGCGTTCCTCCAGCAGGGACAGTTCGGTTTGGCGGGAGCTCAGACGGCGTTGCAGTTGCCAGGCGAGCGCCACCAAGGGCAATGCCGCGCCTGCCAGACCGAGCAGTACGCTGGTCAAGTCCATAGCCATAGCCACTCCAGACAGTGAAATAAAGCTTGAAGGTTAACCAAGGGACCGAGGCTTGGACAGCTCAGTCTTCGATCTGGCCAAGCTCCAGCTGGGCGCGGCGATCGCCAGCCCGTGCCGCCTGGCGCAGCAGGTCATGACCAATCCGCCGATCGCGGGCGTTGCCGCATTCGCGGCACATCAGTTGGCCAAGACGACTCTGTGCGGCCACCACCCCTTCCCGGGCAGGCTGCTTGAGCAAATGCCCGGCAAAGTGCTTGACGTTCCGGTTATCACCCAGGCGCGGGCTGTCGAGCAGCCACATGGCCACACGTAACGAAAAACGCTTGGGCTCGGTAACACTGGAAGAGGCAGAGGTAACAGAAGGTGACACTGAGCGAAACTTCATAAAGCACTGTAGGGCAGATCGGAAGGCGCGCCACTCTACTCCTTTTTTCACACGCGTAAAGTCGAAAAAACTCGGCACGCCCGTGCTAGAGCAAGCGCTTGGGACAATCCACAGAAGCTGTGGATAACTCAGTGGACAACCGCCCTACAAGTCTCCGAAAGCCGTATGGGACGGGGCCCGCAGTCAAACTGACGATTTTTTCACCAGTAAAAAAAACCGATGTTTTTCATTGACTTAAATTTTCATCGCAGGCATTAGAGGGCCCGGCAGGTGAGGTGACAGGCCGGTGACAGCCCGCGCAACTATTGTGCACAAGTAACCTTGATCCGGTTATATCGGTGCACCTTTTTCGCCCGTTCATGGGAGAACAGCAGCGAAGACCAAAGCTCCAGTAACAACTTTCTGCTCAACTACGGTGGAAAGCCCGGCCTGCCTCGTTCACGACCCCGCTCCCTGTGACACTCATAACCATTTTGCCTAACACACTTGCACCAGCTACATCAATCCGTTATCATCCACAGCGTTAGTACCAAGCTGAAAGTCAATTCTGGTCGAACAAGTCCCCCGGTTTAGCTTCCCTGAAGAGAAGTTTCTACCGACTACACGGGATCGACCACCTCGCTGGTTTCCAGGTAAAGCTTTTGCCGACACTGCCTTTGAACACATTGCAAAGGATGTCGCAAAGCCCTTTTTACTCTGACCGAACCAACCTGCAAATTGATCAGGATCTTCACCTGGGGCCCAGAACCTTAACCCCTGCTGTGATTGCCTGCCCTCCTAAGTACCTACCTGCCAGCCCTAGCGCGCACTTGATAAAGCGCTTCCAACTGGCTGCTTTGTTCCAGTCGGGTTCTTCGTTCGACCAATGGTGGTCGGCGTTACTGGAACGTTTTAACGTTGCACGGTTCTTAACCGTGTCATTTGTAGGAACACCCAATAACTATGTCTACTCAAATCCAGACTCAGGATGCCATTCGCACCCTCACCAATGCTTTTGCTCCAATGAACTGCCTGATCATGGCTGCTCGCAAAGGCTGCTTCAGCTTCACCCTGGTCAACGAACACGGTATCG
The DNA here is from genome assembly GCF_900109505.1 of Pseudomonas sp. NFACC41-3. Lineage (NCBI taxonomy): Bacteria > Pseudomonadati > Pseudomonadota > Gammaproteobacteria > Pseudomonadales > Pseudomonadaceae > Pseudomonas > Pseudomonas sp. NFACC41-3. Next base: position 733,904 of record NZ_FOAE01000002.1, on the reverse strand, counting down.
CTCGTCACAGCGAACGCCTGTACCCCGATCAGTATTCCAGCGCCGAGCCGCTGCAAGCGGTGATCGAGCGCACCCGTCAGGCCCTCACCGCCTGAGACGCCAAAGCGCTGAAAACCCGAAGCCCCGCCTGAATAGCGGGGCTTTTTATTACCTGTTATTTCGATTTGCCCGCCTTCGGCTAAAGCACCATCCGATATAACGGTTATAACAGGAAGCCGGAAATATTTTAAAAACAGACCTTTACAGCAACGATATGACACTACACTTCAACTCAAGCGGCATGATCCGCTTCCGGCGAGCCTGACCGATCCACCGCTGCCAAGCTCCCCCATCAGGCCTCGCCGGCCACTTCACGCTTCGAGGGCTTTATGGGTATTGCCGCCAGCGAACTGTGCCGCTACGTGATCCGCCCGACCCTGATCTATCTGGGCAACCACAGTCGCACCGCAGAATCATTGCTGCTAGGCATCGCCGCCAGTCAATCCGCCCTCGGCTCCGCCCTGCACGACCGCAGAGGCCATGGCCTCTACCGCATCGCCGAACCCCGCCACCAGGCACTCTGGGACCACTATCTGGCCCTGGACCCGGAACGCGCCAGCCTGGTTCGCGGCCTGGCCAGCCAGCATGCATTCCTCAGCGGGCCGCATCTGGAATTGACCGTCAACCTGCGTTACGCCACCGCCATCGCCTGGCTGCTGGTAGAAGAGCAGAACACCCCGCTCCCCGAGGCCGATGATCTGGTCGGCATGGCTCGTATCTGGAAGCAGATCTTCCAGCCACAAGGACGTTTGCGGGATTTCGCCGATGCCTGGCAGACCTGTGTTGCGCCACTGAATCAGGTCGCCTGCTGAGCGGACTTTTTGCAAGTTCGCGCAAACAAGCGCAATTTTGGTCGGATTGTCCTACAAAACCGCTCTATCTCAAGCCATACAGCCTATAGCGTTGAGGAGGAAATGTTGGTAATTTTCGCTCCGGTGATCACCAGGAGTTCTAATAATGAAAAAAGTAATACTCAAAACCAGTCTTAGCCTTGCCGTTGCCATGGCATCCACCCAACTTTTCGCAAGTGGCTTTGCCCTGAACGAACAAAGCATCAGCGGCATGGGTACTGGTTTCGCCGGTCGATCCTCTGCTGCCGACGATGCAAGCACAGTTTTTGGTAACCCTGCCGGTATGTCGCGCCTGAAACGCCAGCAAGTCACTGGCGGTCTCGCGGCCATTGACGCGTCCACCGATATCAACGACGCCAGCGGTAGCCAGAGAGGGACCAACAAAGGCGATATGGTGCCGTTCACCGCCGTCCCAATGGCCTACTACGTCAAGCCAATCGATGACCAGTGGGCCTTCGGCCTGGGTGTCTACGCCCCGTTCGGCCTGATCACCGACTATGAAAGCGGCTTCCAGGGCCGTAACTTCGGCAGCAAAAGCGAAGTTAAAATCGTCACCTTCCAGCCAACCGTCAGCTATGCCTTCAACGACAAGGTGTCGATCGGTTTCGGCCCGACCATCAACCGTATCTCCGGCACCCTGGAATCCGCGCTGACCACGCCACTGTCGCCTAACGATGGCAATGTCCAGATCAAGGGTGACGATATCGGCTATGGCTACAACATCGGTGTGCTGGTCCAGGCAACCGATACCACTCGCGTGGGCCTGACTTATCACTCGAAGGTCAAGTACAAGCTGGAAGGCCACACCGAAGTCAGCCCAGGCGCCGGTACTCCGAGCGCCCTGCTGCGCGGTGCTCGCTACGACGCCTCGCTGGACATCACCACCCCTGAGTCGGCCGACCTGTCGGTGACCCAGGACCTCAACGATGCCTGGAAACTCTACGCCGGTGCGACCTGGACCCGCTGGAGCCGCCTGAAAGACATCACCGTGCAAAACGAAGGCGTAACCGCCAGCGCCGGCGGTCTCCTGGCCCCGGGCGCCCTCAGTTCCATCAAGGAAGAACAGAACTGGCACGACACCTGGGCCTATGCCATCGGTACCTCCTATCAGCTGAACAAGCAGTGGGTACTGCGCACCGGCCTGACCTTCGACCAGTCGCCAGCCAACAACACCAACCGCTCGCCACGCATTCCTACCGGCGACCGGACCATCTTCAGCCTCGGTGCCGGCTGGAGCCCAACTGAAGACCTGACCATCGACGTGGCTTACTCCTACCTCAAGGAAGAGAAAGTCAAGGTCAACAACAGGAACCAGCAGCTCGGCCAGTCTTACAGCGCCGAGTACGAAAACAGCGCGAACGGCTTCGGCGTGGGGGCAACCTACCGCTTCTAAAGCCTGACGGCCTGAACGAAAAAGCCCCCGCATCCAAGGATGCCGGGGCTTTTTTATTGGCCGCGGATAACACTCAAGGCTTGGATGCCAGCGCCTGCTCCACCGCCTTGATCAGTTCCGGACTGTCCGGTTTGGTCAGACTGGAGAAATTGGCGATCACCTTGCCCTGGCGATCGACCACATACTTGTAGAAATTCCACTTCGGCGCGCTGCTCTGCTCGGCCAGGACCTTGAACAGATGCACCGCGTCCGGGCCTCGGACCTGCTGCGGCTCGGTCATGGTGAAGGTGACGCCGTAGTTCGCATAACAGACCTTGGCCGTCTCCGCGCCATCCTTGGACTCCTGTTTGAAGTCATTGGACGGCACGCCTACCAGCTCCAGTCCCTGATCCTTGTAACGCTGGTACAACGCCTCAAGCCCCTTGAACTGTGGGGCGAAGCCGCAAAAACTCGCGGTATTGACCACCACCAGCGGCTTGCCGGCAAAACGTTGGCATAGGTCGACGGATTCCTTGGCGCGCAACTTGGGCAACGAGCCCTGCAACAGCGACGGGCATTCGCCCGCCCAGGTCGAACCAACAAACACCATGAGTACAGCTGGAACAGCAAGCCAGCGCGCCAACATATTCAACTCCTTGAAAGTACCGTCAGAGGGTGAAGCTACTCGCCCGGCGGACACCCTAGCAAGCGCTTCCTAGCAGACGCCCATACCCAACTGCATCAGCGCCAGCCCACCCTGGTGCCAGCCCCACCAGGCCAACACCAGCAAGGCGATAACAACCATCAGGCCGACCCAGCGCAAACCTGTCCGGCTCATGCCGCGCTCGCCTGCAGACGGGCAACCGGACGCTCGCGCACCGGCCAGTTCAGGGCCGCGGCCAGCAGACTGAGGAGAATCGCCACCTGCCAGATCAAGTCATAACTCCCGGTTCGATCGTAGACCACCCCGCCGAGCCAGCCGCCGAGGAACGAGCCCAACTGGTGAAACAGAAACACGATGCCGCCCAGCATGGACAGGTTGCGCACCCCGAACAAGGTGGCCACCGTGCCATTGGTCAGCGGCACCGTCGACAGCCACAGGAAGCCCATGGCCATGCCGAACAGATACGCGCTGAGCTGCGTCACCGGCAGCCAGAGGAACAGGCCGATGACCACCGCGCGCAACAGGTACAGGCCGGTCAGCAAGCGCGGCTTGGACATGCGCCCGCCCAGCCAGCCGGCGGTGTAGGTACCGAAGATATTGAACAGGCCGATCAGCGCCAGCACGGTGGTGCCCACCGTGGCCGGCAAGTGCTGGTCCACCAGGTAGGCCGGCAAATGCACGCCGATGAACACCACCTGGAAACCGCAGACGAAAAAGCCGAACGCCAGCAGCCAGAACCCGGAGTGAGAGCAGGCCTCACGCAAGGCCTCGGAGAGGCTCTGTTCATGGCCCAGGCTGGGCAGCGGTTTGTCCTTGAGCATGCTCACCAGCGGCACGATCAATGCCACCAGCAACCCCAGCACCAACAGTGCCGACGACCAGCCGAGCCAGCCAATCAAGCCCAGGGTGCCCGGCAGCATGGCGAACTGACCGAACGAACCGGCCGCACTGGCGACCCCCATGCCCATGCTGCGCTTCTCCGCCGGCAGCGCGCGCCCCACCACGCCGAGAATCACTGAAAACGAGGTCCCCGAAAGCCCGATACCGATCAGCAAGCCGGCGCTCAACGACAGCGACAGCGGCGAATCGGCCAACCCCATGAACAACAGGCCCACGGCGTATAACACACCGCCGACCAGTACCACCTTCGCCGCACCGAAGCGGTCGGCCAGGGCTCCAGTGAAGGGCTGGGCCAGGCCCCAGATGAGGTTCTGCAGGGCAATGGCAAAGGCAAACACCTCGCGCCCCCAGCCGAATTCCGCGCTCATGGGCGGCAGAAACAGCCCGAAGCCATGTCTTATCCCCAGGGACAAGGCCAGGATCAGCGCACTCCCGAGAAGAACCCAACCGCTGGTACGCCACATCGAAGTCATTTTATTCTCCATTTACGGGTATATACCCGCTTATCATCGAACGAAAGGCCTTCACGCCAGTTCGTTCAGCAAGGCCAGCAAGGTTTCGCGTTTTTCTGCACCCAGACGGTCGATCAAGCGCTGTTGCGCCGCTTCCCAGGCCGGCAAGGCCGCCAGCAGTCGCTGCTGGCCCTCATCGGTCAGCTGAACGATGCGATTGCGTTGATCCTCGCCTTCGGACAGCCGGACCAGGCCCTCGCCTTCCAGCACCCGCAGGTTACGGCCCAGGGTGCTGCGGTCCAGGCCCATGGCCTCGGCCAGGCTGGAAATGCTCGGTTGGTCCAGGCGCTGCAGGTTGCTCAGCAGGGAATACTGGGCAACGTTGATCCCGAAGCCGTCGAGAGCGCCGTCGTAGAACCTGCTGACGCCACGGGCGGCGCGCCGCAGGTTGGTGCACAGACATTGAGAAGGAAGCATGGTGCGTGTATATACCCGCGATTAAGGGAATGCAAGAAATTTGCATAGTTCAGGGCGCGAATAAAACCCGCGCTCCGCCTTTCTAGAACAGCGCCAACCCTACCAGGACCGTCACCTCCAGCAGTTCCAGCAGGGCGCCCGCCGTGTCCCCGGTGGTGCCTCCCAGGCGACGCAGCATCAACTGACGCAAGCCAGCAAACACCAGGCCCGCCAGCAGCAACGCCAACACCGCGCGCCAACCACCGAGCACGACACAGGCCAGCGCGGCGAGCGCCAACACCCACTTGCCGGCCAGACGTGGCAGATGATTCGCCAGCGCCTGCCCAAGGCCACCAGGGCGCACATAAGGCGTGCAGAGGAACAATCCCAGCAAGGCGCCGCGACCGATCAGCGGCGCCAGCAGCAAGGCAACGCCGGCCTGCTGCTCGATCAGCGCCACCAGCGCGGCGAACTTGAGCAGCAACACCAGCCCCAGGGTGACCACGGCAATCGGCCCGCTGCGCGGGTCCTTCATGATCGTCAGTGTGCGCTCGCGATCGCCGAAGCCGCCCAGCCAGGCGTCCGCGCTGTCGGCCAGCCCGTCCAGATGCAAGGCACCGCTGAGCAGCACCCAGACCGTCAGCAACAACGCCCCATGCAGCAACAGTGGTGCGCCCATCAACAACTGGTTCAGCCCCCAGAGCAGCACCCCGAACAGCAGGCCGATCAGCGGATAGAACAGCAACGACCGGCCCATTTCCTCGGGCGACGGCATGCCCGGCAAACGCACCGGAAAACTGCTGAGAAATTGCAGGGCGATCCAGAATGGCAACACGCTCAGACTCCTTCGCTCAATACCAGGCCAGCCTCGACAGTCAGGGCGAACAAGGCACCATGAGCGACCTCGACATTCAGCAACTGCTCGCGCGGCAAACCTCGGGCCCGGGCCAGCAACAAGCGCATCACTCCGCCATGGCTGACCAGCAGCACCCGCTCGCCGGCATAACGCTGATGCAGACGTTCGACCGCCCCCAGCACCCGCGCGGAAAACGCCAGCACCGGCTCGCCCTGCGGCGGGGTAAAGGCATAGGGATCGGCCCAGAACCGCCCCAGCGCCTCGGCATCGGTCGCCATCAGCGCCACCGCACTCTGCCCTTCCCAGGCACCAAAATGCAGCTCCTGCAGATCCGGGTCCAGGGTCACCGGCAGCGCCAGGCGCGCCCCCAGTTCCTCGGCAAAACGCGCGCAGCGTTGCAAGGGTGAACTCACCAGCCGATCCCAGGGCCCCCGGCCTGCGACAGCAGCACGCATCTGCTGCCAACCGGCGTCGGTCAGGGCATCGTCGAGGCTGCCACGCAGGCCGCCACCGAGCTCGGTTTCGCCGTGGCGCAGCAAGTCCAGGCGCAAGGTCATGCCGGACGATCCGCCACGGCCGCTTCGGCGAAAGTCGCCATCTGCCCGTGCAGGTCGCAGGCCAGGCGCAGCAACGGCACCGCCAGCGCCGCGCCGCTGCCCTCGCCCAGGCGCAGGCCGAGGTCCAGCAAAGGCTCGGCCTCGAGGGTTTGCAGGATATCCCGATGCCCCGGCTCGGCCCCACGGTGGCCGAACAGCAACCACGGGCGGCACTCGGGGTTCAGCCGCACTGCCACCAGCGCCGCCACGCTGCAAATGAAACCATCGACCAACACTGCGACGCCTTCCTGGGCACAGGCCAGGTACGCCCCAACGAGCGCGGCGATCTCGAAACCGCCAAGGTTGAACAAGGTCTGCAAGGCATCGCCACGCTGGGCGGCATGCAGGCTCAAGGCGCGCTCGATCACCTGCGCCTTGTGGCTGACACCCGCCGCATCCAGGCCGGTGCCCGGCCCCGCGAGGTGCGCCACCGGAATGTCCAGCAAGGCGCAGGCCACGGCGCTGGCCGCGGTGGTGTTACCGATGCCCATCTCGCCGCCGATAAACAGTTCGCTGCCCTGCTCGACGGCCCGCAGCACACTGTCACGTCCGGCCTGCAGGGCCTGCTCGCCCTGGGCCTGGGTCATGGCCGGCCCCTCGACGAAGTTCCGGGTACCCGCCCCCAGGTTCAAATGCCGCACGCCGGGCAGGTTCAAGCCGGGCGTCACCGTGCCGAGGTCGACCACTTCCAGGCGTGCCCGCAACTGCCGCGCCAACACGCTGATGGCCGCGCCGCCGCTGACGAAGTTGTGCAGCATCTGCCCGGTGACTGCCTGCGGATAAGCCGAAACGCCCTCGGCCACCACCCCGTGGTCGCCGGCGAAAATCGCGATCCACAGCTGCTCCAGGCCAGGCTTGACCCGCCCCTGCAAGCCGGCCAGCTGTACCGCGACCCGCTCCAGTTGCCCCAGCGAACCCGCGGGCTTGGTCAATTGCTGCTGACGCGACCGCGCCGCCTCCAGGGCTTGAGTGTCGAGCGCCTTGCACGGCCGCAGCCACCAGAAGTCATTCATAACGCAGTTCCTTTCAGAGTCAGGGGCAGGCCGGCCACCGTCAGCACTACCCGCTGACAACGCTCGGCCAGGGCTTGATGCAACCAACCGGCTTCATCGACATAACGGCGAGTCAATTCGCCCAGCGGCACGACACCCATTCCGGTCTCGTTGCTGACAAAAATGATTGCGCCCGGCAGCGACGCCAGGCACTCCAGCAGCGCTTCGCGTTCACTGGCGAGCCGCTGGGCATCCTCCAGCAGCAACAGGTTGGTCAGCCACAAGGTCAGGCAATCCACCAGCAGGCAGCGCTCGACGCTCGCGCTTTCGCGCAGCACCCGCGCCAATTCCAACGGCTCCTCGATCAATGCCCATTCGGCCGGACGCCGTTCGCGGTGATGGGCGATGCGCTGATTCATTTCGCCGTCCAGCGCCTGGCTGGTGGCGATATAGGTCACGGCCAGGCCGCTCTCGCCGGCGAGCTTTTCCGCCAGGCGACTCTTGCCGGAACGGGCACCGCCGAGGATCAGTTGCAACATGCTTGGAAACCCTTGAATTGAGGTACAGCCACAGCGGCGCGGCAATGCCGGCGCCGACGCTCTAAAGCCCGCAAAGCTGGCGCAGGTGCTCGGTGTCCAGGTGCTGCTCCACCAGATCGGCCAGGCGCTCGATGTCACGCTCGCGCAGGGCGTGGTAGTCGACCGCCTGCACCTCGCGCAAACCCGCCCAGCGCAGCAGCGCACTGCAGGCCGCCGGCGCCTCGAACAAACCGTGCAGGTAAGTGCCGAGAATCTGCCCGTCGTCGCTGCGCGCGCCGTCGCAGCGACCGTCGTCCAGGGTCACGGCGGCCAGTTCCAGCGCTGGCCCCGTCGTGACGCCGGCATGGATCTCATAACCGCTGACCTCGGCCTCCTCCAGCGCCAGACGTCCACGCACATTACGCAGCTGTTTCTCTTGTTCCAGCACCGTCTCGAACGCCAACAACCCCAACCCCGCGCTGGAGCCTGGCGCGCCTTCCAACCCCAAAGGGTCGTGCAGTTGCTCGCCGAGCATCTGCAAACCGCCACAGATGCCCAGCAGCTTGCCGCCGTAGCGCAGGTGCCGGGCGATGGCTGTGTCCCAGCCCTGGGCGCGCAGGTACGCCAGGTCGCTGCGCACGCTTTTCGAGCCGGGCAGGATGATCAGGTCGGCCGACGGAATCGCCTGGCCGGGACCGATGAATTGCAGGTCCACCTGGGGGTGCAGGCGCAGCGGGTCGAAGTCGGTGTGATTGCTGATGCGCGGCAAAACCGGCACCCGTACTTTCAGCACCTGCTCGACCTTGTCGGCCTGACGCTGGTCGATACCGTCCTCGGCTTCCAGATGCAGGTCCAGCACATAGGGCAACACGCCGATCACCGGCTTGCCGGTACGCGCTTCGAGCCAGTCGAGGCCCGGTTGCAGCAGGGCGATATCGCCGCGGAAACGGTTGATGATGAAACCTTTGACCCGCGCCTGCTCGCTCGGCGACAACAGCTCCAGGGTGCCCACCAGATGGGCGAAAACCCCGCCACGGTTGATGTCGGCGATCAGCACCACCGGGCAGTCCACCGCTTCGGCAAAGCCCATGTTGGCAATGTCGCCGGCCCGCAGATTGATCTCCGCCGGCGAGCCCGCGCCTTCCACCATCACCACCGGATAGGCCGCGCTCAGGCGTTGATGAGAGGCCAGCACCGCCTGCATGGCAATGGCCTTGTAGTCGTGATAGGCCACCGCGTTCATGGTGGTCACCGCGCGGCCGTGAATGATCACCTGAGCCCCGGTGTCGCTGTTGGGCTTGAGCAGCACCGGGTTCATATCGGTGTGCGGCTCCAGGTGCGCGGCCTGGGCCTGTACTGCCTGGGCCCGGCCGATCTCGCCACCGTCGGCGGTCACCGCGCTGTTGAGGGCCATGTTCTGCGGTTTGAAGGGCACGACGCTGACGCCCTGGCGCGTCAGCCAGCGGCAGAGCGCCGTCACCAGGGTGCTTTTACCGGCGTCGGAAGTGGTGCCCTGCACCATCAGGGTGGTCATGGATGTTCCTTGGCGTAGGCGACGAAGGCCTGTTCGAGACGCGACCAATCGGCTTCGTCGGCCGGCAGGCCAAAACGCAGGCTGCTGTTGTGGGTGAACAGCCGCAGCAGGATGCCCCGGCGCGCCATGAACTCATGCAACAGCTCGGCGCAATCGGTGATCAGCCACTGGAACAGCGCACAGCCACCCTGGGGTTTCAGACCGTGGCGCTCGAGCAACTGCGCCAGGCGCATACTCGCCGCTTCGCTGCGCACTCGTTGCCGCTCATGGCCTTGGCTGTCGCGCAGGCACACCTGGCCCAGCACCCGGGTCGGTCCGCTGACGGCCCAGGGGCCGACCTGCTCGGCCAGCAGCTTGAGCAGCTTGCGCTCGGCCAGCACGAAGCCCAGGCGTACACCGGCCAGGCCGAAAAACTTGCCGAAGGAACGCAGGACGATCAACCCCACCTGATCGGCCTGGGCCGCCAGGCTCAGCTGGGGAGTGTTGTCCATGAAGGCTTCGTCGACCACCAGCCAGCCACCGCGCTGCGCCAGGCGCGCATGCCAGTCCAGCAGGCGCTCCGGGGTCAGGCTCAAGCCCGTGGGGTTGTTCGGGTTGACCACCACCAGCACGTCCAGGCTGTCGAGGAAAAAGTCCACTTCCTGCTCCAGCACTTCCCGCACGATGTAGCCGCTGCGGCGCCAGGCTTCGGCGTGCTCGGCATAACAGGGCGACAGCACGCCGACCTTGCCGGCGCGGCGCAAACGCGGGAGCAGCTGGATCGCCGCCTGGGAACCGGGCACCGGCAACACATGGGCGGCGCCATAGTAGTCGCGGGCCGCCTGCTCCAGGCCATCGTCGGTTTCCGGCAGGCGCGCCCAGGCCCGCATCCCGATCTCGGGAATCGGCCACGGCCAGGGCGCCAGGCCGCTGGACAGGTCCAGCCAGTCGGCCTCGGCGATGCCGTATTGCTCGGCCGCCTTGCGCAGGCGGCCACCGTGCTCAAGCATAGAACTCAGCTCCCACGCAGAGAATCAGCAGCCATAACCAGACCCCGCGCTGCACCAGCTGCCAGCCGCGATCGATGGACGAGGCATCGGCCGCCATGCCCTCGCCCAGCTGCGGGCGCTGGTGCAGCTCGCCGTGATAGATCGCCGCGCCACCCAGCTCGACGCCCAGGGCCCCGGCACCGGCCGCCATCACCGGCCCGGCATTCGGGCTGTCCCAGGTCGGCCCCTGGCGGCGCCAGCATTTCAGCGCCAGGCGGGTCTTGCCCAGCAACGCGTAAGTCAGGGCTACCAAGCGGGCTGGAATGTAGTTGAGCAGGTCGTCGATCTTCGCCGCCGCCCAGCCGAAACGCTCGAAGCGTTCATTACGATAGCCCCACATCGCATCCAGGGTATTGCTCAGGCGATAGAGCACCACGCCCGGCGCACCGGCCACGGCAAACCAGAACAAGGCGGCGAACACCGCGTCGCTGCCGTTTTCCAGCACCGACTCGGTGGCGGCGCGGGCGACTTCGGTGGCATCCAGCTCGCTGGTCTGCCGGCTCACCAGATAACCGACCCGCTGCCGCGCCTGGTCCAGGTCGTCGCTGCGCAAGGCCTGGGCCACCGGCTCGACATGCTCGCCGAGGCTGCGCAGGCCAAGGGCGCAATACAGCGCCAGGATCTCGAACAACCAACCGATGTAGGGCAGCCAGGAAAACAGGGTTGCCAGCAGGGTCAGCGGCAGCACCGCGATGACCCAGGCGGTGACGCCATGACTGCGCCAGCCGCGACCGCCGGAGTTGAAACGTTGCTCGATGCGATCGGCAAAACGGCCGAACGCCACCAGCGGATGCCAGCGCTTGGGTTCGCCCAGCAACGCATCCAGCGCCACCCCGGCGACACTCAGCAACGCCACACTCATTGACTCACTCCCCAGTAATTTTCATACAGCAATTCACTCAGCGGACGCTCCCGCGCCCAGCCCTCGAGCACCAGCATCGGCGCCGGATAAAACTCGCCAACCGGGCCCAGGCACAGCACCGCCAGCGGCTTGGCCCCGGCCGGAAGGCCCAGCAACTGGGCCAAGGCAGCGGGCTCGAACAGCGACACCCAGCCCATGCCCAGCCCTTCGGCCCGGGCCGCCAGCCACAGGTTCTGAATCGCGCAGGAAAGCGAGGCCAGGTCCATTTCCGGCAAGGTGCGCCGGCCGAAAATATGCCGCTCACGGTCGTCCATCAGCGCCGCCACCAGGACCTCGGCGCAGTCGTTGATGCCTTCGACCTTGAGCTTCATGAACTCATCGGAACGTTCGCCCAGGGCCTCGGCGGTGCGTACCCGCTCCTCTTCCACCAGTTGCTGGATTTGCCCGCGCAACGACCGGTCACTGATACGGATAAACCGCCAAGGCTGCATCAGGCCAACGCTGGGCGCCTGGTGCGCCGCCTCCAGCAGGCGACGCAAGACCTGCGGCTCGACCGTGCCACCGACGAAGTGGCGCATATCACGACGCTCGGCGATCGCGCGATAGACCGCGTCGCGTTCGGCCGCGGAAAAGGCGTTGTCGCTCATGGGCGCCGCGCGAGCACGCTCGCTCCTGCCGGCGCCAGCAGGGCCGCCACCGCTTCGGGGTTGGACGGAAAATAGAAGTGCACATAAGAGGCGGTCATCCGCCCTTCGCGGTAAACCGCTTCCGCGCCGCGCCCGCCATTCGGGCTCAGGCCGCGGGCGATCGGCGCAAGCTCGGTGCTGGTCAACGAATGGTGGTAGGTATGCCCGCGCAACGAGCCTTCCGGCAACTCCACCGCCTGCAAGGCCAGGGCCGCCAGGCGCTTTTGCATCACCGCGTCGCCGGGCAACAGGCCCAGCAGTTCGGCGCGCTCGCCGTCGACGTCGGTCAGGGAGTCCAGCAGATACAACATGCCGCCACACTCGGCGAGCAAGGGTTTGCCTGCAGCGTGATGCGCGCGGATCGCGCTGAGCATCGAGCCGTTCGCCGCCAGCGCCCGGTGATGCAGCTCCGGGTAACCGCCCGGCAGGTACAGGCTGTCCGCCTCCGGCAGTACCGCGTCATGGATCGGCGAGAAAAAACTCAGCTCGGCGCCCATGGCCCGCAACAGATCCAGGCTCGCGCCATAGGTGAAGGCAAAGGCTTCATCGCGGGCCACGGCGATGTGTACGCCGGCCAACAACGGCTCGACGGCAACCGTCTGGGGAGCGGCGAACGCCACAGCGGGCGGCAAGGCCACTTCGCAGCTGTCCGCCAAAGCAGCGGCCGCGGCGTCGAGACGCAGATCCAGATCATTGAGTTCGCTGGCCTGCACCAACCCCAGATGGCGGCTGGGCAGTTCGATGCCGGTCTCCCGGGACAGCGCGCCGTACCAGCGCAGGCCTTCGGTCAGGCTGCCTTCGAGCAACTGCGCATGCCGCAGGGTGCCGACGCGGTTGGCCAGCACGCCGGCGAACGGTAAATCCGGCTGATAACGCGCCAGCCCCAGCGCCAGGGCGCCGAAGGTCTGGGCCATGGCCGTGCCATCGATCACCGCGAGCACCGGCACCCCGAAATGCCGCGCCAGATCGGCGCTGGACGGCGTGCCGTCGAACAGCCCCATCACGCCTTCGATCAGGATCAGGTCCGCCTCGCCGGCGGCCTCCCACAACAGGCGGCGGCTTTCCTGCTCGCCGACCATCCACATGTCCAGCTGATACACCGGCGCACCGCTGGCGCGCTCGAGGATCATCGGGTCGAGAAAGTCCGGGCCGCACTTGAACACACGCACCTTGCGCCCCTGATTGCGATGCAGGCGGGCGAGCGCGGCGGTCACGGTGGTCTTGCCCTGACCGGAAGCCGGCGCGGCAATCAATACCGCCGGGCAATGACGGGCATCACTCACAGTTCGACGCCTTTTTGCGCTTTGATCCCCGCCTGGAACGCATGCTTGACCATGCCCATTTCGGTGACGGTGTCGGCCAGCTCGATCATCTCTGGCTTGGCGCCACGTCCGGTGACCACCACATGCTGCATCGGCGGCCGCGCCTGCAGGTCGCTGAGCACCTGATCCAGGTCCAGATAGCCGTGCTTGAGGGCGATGTTCAATTCGTCGAGCACTACCAGACCGATGTTCGGGTCGCTCAGCAGTTCGCGGGAAACCGCCCAGGCCGCTTCGGCCGCGGCGATGTCACGCTGGCGGTCCTGGGTTTCCCAGGTGAAGCCTTCGCCCATGACATGGAAACGCACCTGCTCCGGGAAGCGCCGAAAGAACAATTCCTCGCCAGTGCTGTTGCGGCCCTTGATGAACTGCACCACGCCGCATTGCATGTCGTGGCCCAAGGCCCGCGCGAGCATGCCGAAGGCCGAGCTGCTTTTGCCTTTGCCGTTGCCAGTCAGCACCAGCAGCAAGCCGCACTCGTTCGGCGAGTTGGCGATGCGTTCATCGATCACGGCTTTTTTGCGCAACATGCGCGCCAGATGGCGTTCGTCACGATCGGGGGATTCAGTCATGGGGCAGCTCTCCGTTGGGGCTGGATAACGGGGGGCAGGAATAGGAATAGACGGCGCAAGCCTGGCATCGCCCACCGTGATGCCGTTGGATGGATCAGGCCGGTCTCCGGGCTTGTGAGTGGCTGGAATGCCCAACTGCGCGCCTTCCCATGTCGACAGTCGACACAGTGGCATCAGGCGCAGTCTTGACTCACTTACCGTTGCGGGGGCAGCGCCGGAATCGTCGTGCGTGCGCCTTCGGCACGCGTACTCACCGGCTTCCCTGTTTCACTCTGTCGACCCAAGGCCACAGAGCACCTGAAACAAGTCGCGAAGGTTAGAGGGTTGGGGGTGGAGCGTCAATTAAAGCCCCGCAGATCGGCGAATGCTGCATATCGGAAAAATGACGCCAATCTTGTGCCACACTCAGAGCAGTGATATCAAATAGCCATAATCGCGTTAAAAAACTCCAATATCTCAACAATAATAGGAAAAGTCCGATGCAAGGCATGATCATCAGCAATCCGAAACTGGAATTCCTGCGCCCTGCCCTGGAACGCTGGTTCGATTGCATCGACCGCTACAACGCCGTGCGCGGCGATAACGAAAGCCCGTACTGGTTCGACGAAAAAGCCAACCTGGGAATGCTCTCGGCGGCAGCCTGGATGGCGGAGATGGTCACCCTGGAACACGCACCGAGCAAAAAACAGCTCGAGGACGGCGACCGCAATGGCCGCACCGACCTGTACATCGCCACGCAGGAGCAACGCGTCTATATCCAGACCACCCAGCGCTGGCCCCGGGTCAACAGCCTGCACCTGACCCAACCGTTGCTGGATGCCGCCAGCGACGCGAAAAAAGCCAGCTACCCCAGCGACCTGAAACTCGGCTGCCTGTTCGTCACGCCACAGAAAACCCAGCACAGCGCCACCCCGGAAGAATTGCAGGACATGGTCGACGACCTGCAAAAGGAACATTGCTGCGCCGTGGCCTGGTACTTCCCCTACGCGTACCGCAAATTGCGCAATGAAGCCGGCAACTATCACCCCGGCGTTGCCGTGCTGTTCAAGGAAGCGCGCTGAACGGGTTGAACCATCGCCGACCTGTGCTTCTCTATGACTACACCGACGTCGTGCATACATAGGGAAATCAGCATGTTCAAGCCTCGATACGCAATCCTTGTCGCCGTCGCCGCAGGCCTTGGTGCCTGTGGCGAAACCTCCACCCTCCAGGTCTCCGACGGCACCGGCCCCTCGCCGAAACTGCCCGAACCGAACAAAACCCTGTTCCCGACCGTGAACATCGCGCCTGCGATCGGCTGGCCGCAAGACGCCAAACCGGTGGCCGCCGCCGGCACCCAGGTCGCTGCATTCGCCGAAGGCCTGGACCATCCGCGCTGGTTGTACGTGCTGCCCAACGGCGACGTACTGGTGGCGGAGACCAACGCCCCGCCCTCCCCCGATGACAGCAAAGGTATTCGTGGCTGGATAGCCAGCAAGATCATGAGCCGCGCCGGGGCCGGTGTGCCCAGCCCGAACCGCATCACCCTGCTGCGGGACAAGGATCACGATGGCGTGGCGGAAACCCGCACGGCATTTCTGGAAAACCTCAACTCGCCGTTCGGCATGACCCTGGTGGGCAACGACCTGTACGTCGCCGATACCGATCGCCTGCTGCGCTTCCCCTACAAGGACGGCGACACCAGAATCAGCGCCCAGCCGACCAAAGTGGTGGACCTGCCTGGCGGCAAGCTGAACCACCACTGGACCAAAAACGTGATTGCCAGCAAGGACGGCAGCAAGCTGTACGTCACGGTCGGCTCCAACAGCAACGTCGGCGAAAACGGCATGGACCAGGAAGAAGGCCGTGCCGCCATCTGGGAAGTCGACCGCGCCACCGGCAAGCAACGGATTTTCGCCTCAGGCCTGCGCAACCCCAACGGCATGGCCTGGGAGCCGCAAAGCGGCCAGTTGTGGACCGCGGTCAACGAGCGCGACGAGATCGGCAGCGACCTGGTGCCGGACTACATCACCTCGGTCAAGGACGGCGCCTTCTATGGCTGGCCATTCAGCTATTACGGCCAGCATGTGGACGTGCGAGTCACCCCGCAGAACCCGGACCTGGTGGCCAAGGCCATCGCCCCGGATTATGCCGTCGGCCCGCATACCGCCTCCCTGGGCCTGACCTTCGCCGAAGGCAGCAAGCTGCCGGCGCCGTTCACCCAAGGCGTGTTCATCGGCCAGCATGGCTCGTGGAACCGCAAGCCCCACAGCGGCTACAAAGTGATCTTCGTACCCTTCGCCAACGGCAAGCCGGTAGGCCAACCGGTGGACGTGTTGACCGGTTTCCTCAACGCCGACGAGAAAGCCATGGGCCGCCCGGTCGGCGTAGTGATCGACAAGCAAGGGGATCTGTTGGTAGCCGATGATGTCGGCAACAAAGTCTGGCGCGTGTCAGCAGCCAAGGCGCAATAGGTTCAGCGCTTGCGGCACAGGGTCAAGCCGTCACCCAGGGGCAGCAGCGACAGGTCGACACGCGGGTCATCCTTCAAGGCGCGATTGAGTGCCTGGATGGCCCGGGTGTCTTCACTCTGGGGATTTTCCTCCAGCACCCGACCGCTCCACAGCGTGTTGTCGAACACCGCCAACCCGCCCACGCGCAGCAGGCGCAGGGCACTTTCCAGATAAGCCGGGTAATTGGCCTTGTCGGCGTCGATGAAGACCAGGTCGAAACCACCCTCGCCCTCCTCCTGCTCGATCCTGGCCAAGGTCTCCAGGGCCGGTGCCAGGCGCAACTCGATCCGCCCGGCGATACCTGCTTCTTGCCAGTAGCGGCGCGCGGTGGCGTTGTAGTAGCCCGGGATGTCACAGCAGATCAGTTGACCATCCTCCGGCAAGGCCGCGGCCATGGACAAGGCGCTGTAGCCGGTGAAGGTCCCCACTTCCAGCACACGCCGGGCACCGATCAGCTTGATCAGCAACGCCAGGAACTGCCCCTGCTCGGGTGCCACCTGCCAGCGCGCCATGGGCAGCGCCTGGGTTTCGTCACGCAGACGGCGCAGCAGCGGCGTTTCGCGCAGGGAAACGTCGAGCAGGTAGTGATAGAGGGCGTCGTCGAGGCTGAGGGTACGAGCGGTCATGGCAACCTCGACGCAGAGACAGGACTAAGGGTTGTGCGCCAGATGCTCTGGCTGCAGCACGCGCTTGGCGCTCAGGTAGGCTTTTTGCCAATAGGCCTTGGACAGACTGTCCAGCTTCACCGTGCCGCCGGTGGCCGGCGCATGGACGAAACGGCCTTCGCCGACATAGATGCCCGCGTGGCTGACCTGGGAACCGCCATTGGTGGCAAAAAATATCAGGTCGCCGGTCTGCAAGGCATTCTTGCCGACATTCGGTGCCCGCATGCCGATCATTTCGCGGGTCGAGCGCGGCAGCGAGATACCGGCGGCGTCGCGATAGACATAGCCGATCAGGCCACTGCAATCGAAACCGGAGTCCGGCGTGTTGCCGCCCCAGCGATAAGGTGTGCCCACCAGGCCCAACGCACGAAACAGCACGTCTTCGGCAGCCGGCGAGAAGGTCTGGGGAGTATTGAATACGGGAGCACGTACCACAGGCGCGGGTGGCGGGGTACGACTGGCGCATGCGCTGAGCAGCGCGGCGAGAACGATCAATGCAAGGCGGGCCGACGTCGACATATGCAGAACAATCCTGATCTGGATGCGGCTTTCTCTGCCGTGAGGCCGAAAACAAAACCGCGTAAGCAGGGCTTACGCGGTTAGTTTTCAACAATAGATCAGGATTCTAGCGTCTACGCGCCAAACTTCAAGTAAGACTTTAACTTCACCTTACAAAAAGTCAGCTTACTTGCGTGCGGTGACCACAGTCGGCGCCATGGCGAGGGCGCGCTTGGCTTCGATGAAGGTCTTGCTCCAGTAGCTGTCGCCCAGGCTGTCCACCCGCACGCCACCGCTGCGGCGGCTGCTGGAGTGGATGAATTGGTCATCGCCCAGGTAGATGCCAGCGTGGCTTACGCGACCGCGGCGACCATTGGTGGCGAAGAACAGCAGATCGCCCGGCTGCAGCTTGTTACGCGCAACCAGCGGAGCATCAACGTTGATCATTTCACGGGTGGAGCGCGGCAGATTCATGCCGGCTTCTTCACGGAACAGGTAGCCGATGAAACCGCTGCAATCGAAACCGGCTTCGGAGGTACCGCCGAAACGGTAACGGGTACCGATCAGGGACATGCCACGTTCGAGAATACTGTCAGCCAGCACTGGCAGCTGGTAAGGCTTGTTGTCAGCAAACTCGGCGAGTTCTTTTTCGGTTGCCAGCTCTTCCTGGAAAATAGCGGAAGACTGGGCTTTTGAAGAGTTTTGAACCTGTTGCTCTTGTTGGCTCACCGGAGAGTGGGTGGCGCAACCAAACAACAGGGTAACGAGTGCAAGAGGCACGAGGGGTGCGAAGCGCTTCAGCATGGGCACGACCGTGGCTTAAAGTTATAAAGAAGCCGCGACTATGCCTTCTATCGCTCTAATTTGCAAATTCAATCGATTGAAATGTGACTTATCGGTTTCTACTCAACATCTAAGGCCTTAAGCCCATTTTAAACGCACGCGCCTCTGGAACCACTTCCGGATGCGGGTTTCTGGCGCCTGAAATATGCCAAAAAGCCACTTCCGCTCGCGGTTTTACCAGCCCAGGGTTTCCTTGAGAAAGGGAATGGTCAGCTTGCGCTGAGCCTGCAAGGACGCCTGATCGAGGCGCTCCAGCAGCTCGAACAAGGCGCTCATGCTGCGGGTACCGCGCGTCAGGATAAAGTGCCCGACTTCGTCGGTCAGGTGCAGCCCGCGACGCGAGGCGCGCAACTGCAATGCACGCAATTTGTCTTCATCGGAGAGCGGGCGCATCTGGAAGATCAGCGCCAGGGTCAGGCGGGATTTGAGGTCCGCCAGCTTCACCGGCAGCTCCCGGGGAGAGGTCGAAGCCGCAATCAACAGGCGCCGACCGCTGTCACGCAAGCGGTTGAACAGATGAAACAGCGCTTCTTCCCAATCAGCCTTGCCCGCCACCGCTTGCAAGTCGTCCAGGCAGACCAATTCGTACTGTTCCAGGTTGTCGAGGATTTCGATGCCGCGATCCAGCAATTCCGCCAGGGGCAAATAGACCGCTGGCTCCCCCAACTGCTCGAACCGCAGGCAGGCCGCCTGCAGCAAGTGCGTACGCCCTACCCCATCCTTGCCCCAGAGGTAGATCAGGCTTTCGGTCCAGCCGGCGTCGGCTTCGCAAAGCCGCTCGACATAGCCGAGTGCAGCGGCATTGGCGCCTGGGTAGTAGTTGATGAAGGTGGCGTCATCACGCAGACGCACACCTAGGGGCAGCTGAATCGGTTTCATGCTGACTGAACAGTTCCAAACGAACCGTTAGTGGCCTCTGTGTAAAGTTTGCAAAGTTTATACCCGTGACGCCGGGCGCACAATGTAGCAGACCACAAGCAAAATCAAAGGTTTGCGTTAGCCTGATGAAATCACGGGGGTTTCTTTGACGGTGGATGTGACAGCTGTAAAGACTCTCCGAGGCACCCGCCCGAAACGCGGGTGCCCCAAAATGCAAACAGGGGTCGCTACAGCTCGGACTCTTCTATACCGCTATAGATGTCCGAATCCTTGTACAAGTCGTGCACATGGCGCACCAGCACCATAATCACCGCCGCCACCGGCAAGGCCAGCAGGATGCCGGTGAAACCGAACAGCTCGCCACCGGCGAGAATCGCAAAAATCACCGCCACCGGGTGCAGGCCGATCCGGTCGCCTACCAGCAAGGGGGTCAGCACCATACCCTCCAGGGCCTGGCCGACCATGAACACGGCCACGATGCCGATCATCGGGTACAGGTCGCCGCCGAACTGGAACAACCCGGCAATCAGCGCCGCGCCGATGCCGATGACAAATCCCATGTACGGCACGATGGCCGCCAGGCCGGCAATCAGACCGATCAACAGCCCCAGTTCCAGCCCGACCAGCATCAGGCCGGCCGCATAGATCATCCCCAGGGCCACCATCACCAGCAGCTGACCACGGACGAACGCCCCCAGCACTTCATGGCATTCTCCCGCCAGCGCCACCACACGCTCCTCGCGATCACGGGGCAACAGGCTGCGGATCTTCGCCATCATCAAGTCCCAGTCGCGCAGCAGGTAAAAGCTGACCACCGGAATCAGCACCAGGTTGGCCAGCCAGCCAATCAGCGCCAGGCTGGAGGCCGTTGCCTGGCTCAGGACCACGCCGACGATATCGGTGGTCTGCCCCATGTGCTCGCTGATCGCCGCCTTGACCTTGTCGAACTTCCAGAAACCATCGGACAAACCCAGCTTGGACTGCGCCCAGGGCATTGCCGTGTGCTGCAGCCAATCGAGCATCTGCGGCGCCAGTTCGTACAGGCGCAGCAGCTGCTTGGCGAGCATAGGCACCAGCACCAGTAGCAACGCCATGACAATCAGGGTGAACAGGGCAAATACCGCCACCACGCCCCAGGTGCGCGACAACCCGAGCTTTTCCAGGCGGTCCACCAGCGGATCGAACAGATAGGCCAACAGCAAGGCCACCAGGAACGGCGTCAGGATCGGATGCAACAGGTACACAAATCCACAGAGCAGGACCAACCCACCCAACCAGACCCATCGACGCGTATCAGCCATGAACCACTCCATTGCTTCTATATAAAGAAAGAAAACCTACCAGCGAAAACGCAGTTGCGCGGCCGGTGCAGGCGCGGGTGTCGCGCCTTCGACAGTCGGCTGGACAGGCACAGCGCCCGCCGGGACTTCCTGCAACCGAGCCAGATTCAACTGCGCACGCAACTGCTCAGCGCTGCCGCTGACCCGGTACACCGAACGATCACCATCGACGCTCTGCAAACGCCCACCGAAGGGCTCGAGCAAACGGCCCAACGCCGCATAGCGCTCCAGGTTCATGCCCTGCACTTCCAGCAACTGCTCGCTGGAGGCGCCCGGCTTGACCGCGAAACGCGGGGCCAGGCGCTGGCTGACCGCCAACAGCACGGCATCGGCCAAGGCCGGCACATCAGCTCCCTGGACGCTGCCCTGTTCCTTCTGGTCACCCAGCCACAGGCGCCATTTGGCCTGCCACTGACCGCCCTCTTCACTGGCATGCACCGCCAGCAGGGCGTCCGCGCCGTAACGCTCCGACGCGGCGCGCAATGGAGCCGGATCGGAACCTTCGAGATTCGGCGCCGTGGCGACAATCTGCTCATTCAGGTCACCCAGCGGCAAACGCAGCGGCAGGCCACGATGCAGGGCCGCACGGCGCAACGGCGTGGCGCTGGCCTGGCCATCGCCCACCAGGCTGGAACCTTCACTGGAGTCGGTCAGCCACCAGCCAAGAATCGACGGGCGATTGCTGCCCCACAACGACAGGCCAGCCTGGCGCAACGCCCGGTCGGTGCTGGCCGGGTCGAAGTCGACCTGCAGGCTTTCGGGAGGACCGGCGTCGTAGCCGTACTGGCTGATGATCTGCTGCGGGTCCTTGCGGATGGCCGCCAGTCCCGGGTTCTGCAGGGCCTTGCTATCGCCGGTCAGGCGCAATACCAGGGTTTCCAAGGCCCGCTGGGTAGCCTGGTCGCGCTCGCCAGGGGCCTGGCTGCTGACCGGTTCGCGGACCTGATACAGGTTATTGAGGGTTTCGGCATGACTCGCCAGGCTGACCAAAGACAAACAGCCCACAAAAAGAAATTTACCCAAACGCATGGAGGATTCCCGACGACAAAAGGCGGCTGGAACAGACCGCATGAACAGGATTGACCAAGGCTGTGACCACAAAGCCTGGGCAAACATTCACCCGGTCGATGGAAGTTTTCGTGCTGTCATAACGATAGCGGGTACAAGGCTATACCTTATACAGCCCCGAGCGGCGCGATCGACACGCGCAATTGCGGTTTTTTTTAAGCGGATATGCCCTGCCCGTCGGCCCGAGGATGGCCGCTACACCTCAAGCCTGATAAAATCGCGCGCCTTCGCAGACCGGCAACAGCCGGGGTCGCTGAAATGATTGCGCGGCATTGCCGCCGCGACTGTTTCACTGGCCTCCCTGGACTCGGTCGATACCCCCTGAATCCCCCCTAAAGGCCTGGATCATGAGCAAGCAACCCTCCCTGAGCTACAAAGACGCCGGTGTAGACATCGACGCCGGTGAAGCATTGGTCGAACGCATCAAGAGCGTCGCCAAGCGCACTGCGCGCCCGGAAGTCATGGGCGGCCTGGGCGGTTTCGGCGCCCTCTGCGAAATCCCGGCCGGCTACAAGCAGCCAGTACTGGTCTCCGGTACCGACGGCGTGGGCACCAAGCTGCGCCTGGCACTGAACCTGAACAAACACGACAGCATCGGCCAGGACCTGGTCGCCATGTGCGTCAACGACCTGGTGGTCTGCGGTGCCGAGCCGCTGTTCTTCCTCGACTACTACGCCACCGGCAAGCTGAACGTCGACGTTGCCGCCACCGTGGTGACCGGTATCGGCGCTGGCTGCGAACTGGCTGGCTGCTCCCTGGTCGGCGGTGAAACCGCTGAAATGCCCGGCATGTACGAAGGTGAAGACTACGACCTGGCCGGCTTCTGCGTCGGCGTGGTGGAAAAAGCCGAAATCATCGACGGTTCCAAGGTTGCCACCGGCGACGCCCTGCTCGCCCTGCCATCGTCCGGCCCGCACTCCAACGGCTACTCGCTGATCCGCAAGATCATCGAAGTCTCCGGTGCCGACATCGAAACCGTCCAGCTCGACGGCAAGCCGCTGACCGAACTGCTGATGGCCCCGACCCGCATCTACGTCAAGCCACTGCTCAAGCTGATCAAGGACACTGGCGCGGTCAAGGCCATGGCCCACATCACCGGCGGCGGCCTGCTGGACAACATCCCACGTGTTCTGCCAAAAGGCGCCCAGGCCGTGGTCGACGTGGCCAGCTGGCAGCGCCCGGCGGTATTCGACTGGCTGCAAGAGAAAGGCAACGTCGACGAACACGAAATGCACCGCGTGCTGAACTGCGGCGTGGGCATGGTGATCTGCGTGGCTCAGGAGCACGTTGAAAGTGCCCTGAACGTCCTGCGCGAAGCCGGCGAACAACCTTGGGTCATTGGTCAGATCGCTAGCGCCGCCGAGGGTGCTGCCCAGGTCGAGCTGAAAAACCTCAAGGCACATTGATGCAAGAGCCGATGTCAGCCTCCTGCGATGTAGTGGTGCTGTTGTCCGGTACCGGCAGCAACTTGCAGGCCCTGATCGACAGTACGCTGGCCGATGACAGCCCGGTACGCATCCGCGCGGTGATTTCCAATCGCGCCGATGCCTACGGCCTGCAACGCGCCCGGGACGCGGGTATCGATACCCGCGCCCTCGATCACAAGGCATTCGAAGGCCGCGAGGCCTTCGATGCCGCGCTGATCGAACTGATCGACGCCTTCCAGCCCAAACTCGTGGTGCTTGCCGGATTCATGCGCATTCTCAGCGCGGATTTCGTGCGGCACTATCAGGGTCGCCTGCTCAATATCCACCCTTCGCTGCTACCCAAATACAAAGGGTTACACACTCATCAGCGAGCGCTGGAGGCCGGAGACACCGAGCACGGCTGCAGCGTGCACTTTGTGACAGAGGAACTCGATGGCGGACCACTGGTCGTACAGGCAGTGATCCCGGTAGAGTTGCACGACTCGCCGCAAAGCCTGGCGCAGCGGGTCCACGTCCAGGAACACCGGATTTACCCGATGGCCGTACGCTGGTTTGCCGAAGGTCGACTCACACTCGGCGAACAGGGTGCTTTACTGGATGGTCAGTTACTGGCCGCCAGTGGCCACTTGATTCGTAATTAGGAGATTTTATGCGTCGCGCCCTGCTCTTCGCTTGTGCTCTGCTCGCCCTGCCCTTCGCGCAGGCTGCGGACCTTCAACCCTTCTCCGCCAGCTATACCGCCGACTGGAAACAGCTGCCGATGAGCGGTACCGCCGAACGCAGCCTGGAAAAGAAAGGCGACGGCACCTGGAAGCTGAGCTTCAAGGCCTCGATGATGATCGCCAGCCTGACCGAAGAAAGCACCCTGAAGCTCGACAAGGACACCCTGCTGCCGCAGTCCTATCACTTCGAGCGCGGCGGCCTGGGCAAAGCCAAGAAGGCCGACCTGGACTTCGACTGGAACGCCAAGATGGTCACTGGCACCGATCGTGGTGACGCGGTCAAGATCCCGCTCAATCGCGGCATGGTCGACAAGTCCACCTACCAGCTCGCCCTGCAGCACGATGTAGCCGCCGGCAAGAAAAGCATGAGCTACCAGGTCGTCGATGATGGCGAAGTCGATACCTACGACTTCCGTGTCCTGGGCTCGGAAAAAGTCGACACCAAGGCCGGCCAGATCGATGCGATCAAGGTCGAGCGCGTGCGCGACCCGACACAAAGTAAACGCATCACTGTCATGTGGTTCGCCAAGGACTGGGATTACCTGCTGGTTCGCCTGCAACAGGTCGAAACCGACGGCAAGGAGTACAACATCATGCTCCTGAACGGCACCGTCAACGGCAAGACCGTCAAAGGCAGCTAAGCCGCACGACAATAAAAGCCCCGCCGATGCGGGGCTTTTTTTCGCCTGGTGTTTCCATTTAGCCGCTCAAGCACGGCTCTCCTGGCGACCTGGCAGGCTCGCTCGCCGGCTAAAAATACCCAGCACGACAGCCGCCCAACATGAAACTTTTGTCATAAAACCCCCATACCTGCGACCGAATGCCACAGTTTCCGCGGCCTGCGGGACTGTTTCGAAATCTGCAAAAGATTGTTGCATTTGAAAGCAATTTACTTAGCCAGCTAACAAAATATATAACGGAGTCCTGCACACGCCTTGCTGCAGATCAATAGAGATTGGAGCTAGCAGATGACTGTAAAAGTAACTGAACGCGACGATTCACACATGTCCCATGAAGGCGTAGCCGCAGGTGTACGGATCTGGGACGTGCATCAACAAGACTTGCTGGTGGGAATGTTTCATTCCGAGACCGATGCCCATAATTACAAGGCCGAACTGGAGAAGCTGGAGCAGAACCGCGCACCGCAAAGCTCCTGACCTCACGATGACTGCCGCGCCTGCCGCCACGCATCGGCAGGCGCTTCAGAAACAACAAACCCCGCTCATGGCGGGGTTTGTTGTTTATGCAGGTTTACCACATCAGATCGTCAGGGATCTGGTAGGCCGCATACGGATCGTCCTCGTCCGGCGCCTCGGTCGGCGTGTTGAGCTGAACGATGCGCCGTGGATCGCGCTCCTGGATCTTCAGCGCGGCTTCACGCGGGATGACCTCATAACCGCCGGCATGGTGCACGATGGCCAGCGAGCCGCTGCTCAGCTTGTTGCGCATCAGGGTGTTCACCGACAGACGCTTGACCTTCTTGTCGTCGACGAAGTTGTAGTAGTCCTCGGTGGTCAGCTTCGGCAGGCGCGACACTTCGATCAGTTGCTTGATCTGCGCGGCACGGGCCTTCTGCTCGGCCTTCTCCTGCTGCTGGCGGTTGAGTTCCTGGTCGCGCTTGACCTTCTCGGCCATGGCTTCCTGAGCCGCCCGCTGCTGGGTATCGTCCAGTTCGATCTGGCCTTTGTGGGCCAGGCGTTGCTGCTTCTGTTTCTCTTTGCTGACCTGTTTGGCCTGCTTTTGGTTGACCAGCCCTGCTTTGAGCAACTGGTCGCGAAGGGAAAGGCTCATTGGTGCTCACTCACTTAGGCAACAGCCTCAGCCACAGCTGGGCAAATTCTTTTCCTGACGTTTGGCTTCGCCCCACAAGGCGTCCAACTCTTCGAGGGTGCAATCTTCCATGGGTCGGCGGGTATCGCGCAATGCCTGCTCGATAAATCGAAAGCGCCGCTCGAACTTGGCATTGGCGCCACGCAGGGTGGTTTCCGGATCGACCTTCAGATGCCGGGCCAGATTGACCACGGCGAACAGCAAGTCGCCCACTTCGTCGGCGATCGCCTGCGGGTCATTCTCGGACATGGCTTCGAGCACTTCATCGAGCTCTTCGCGGATCTTGTCCACCACCGGCAAGGCATCCGGCCAGTCAAAACCGACCTGGGCCGCGCGCTTTTGCAACTTGGCCGAACGGGACAGCGCCGGCAGCGCCGTGGGCACATCGTCGAGCAAGGACAACTGCAAAGGCTCTGCCGACTTCTCGGCGCGCTCCTCGGCCTTGATCTCTTCCCAGCGCTGCTTGACCTGTTCTTCATCCAGCCGCGGGGTATCCAGCGGCGCATACAGGTCCCCGGTAGGGAATACATGGGGATGGCGACGGATCAGCTTGCGGGTGATGCTGTCGACCACGCCATCGAACTCGAAACGCCCCTCCTCCCGCGCCAGCTGGCTGTAGTACACCACCTGGAACAGCAGATCGCCCAGCTCGCCCTGCAAGTGCTCGAAATCGCCCCGCTCGATGGCATCCGCCACTTCGTAGGCTTCTTCCAGGGTGTGGGGGACGATGGTGGCGTAGTTCTGCTTGATATCCCAAGGGCAGCCGTACTGCGGGTCCCGCAGCCGCGCCATCAGGTGCAACAGGTCTTCAAGGCTGTACATCGGTCACTCTCGTTAGCGCCCCCTGCGGGAGCAAGCCAGCTTGCTCCCGCAGTATCGGGCCATCTTCAAGGGGTACGGTTACGGCGGGTCTCGATGATGTTCGGCAGCTGGGAAATACGCCCCAGCAACCGCCCCAACGCGTCCAGCCCCGGAATCTCGATGGTCAGGGACATCAGCGCGGTGTTGTCCTCCTTGTTCGAGCGGGTGTTGACCGCCAGCACGTTGATCCGCTCGTTGAGCAGCACCTGGGACACGTCACGCAGCAAACCGGAGCGGTCGTAGGCGCGAATGATGATGTCCACCGGGTAGGTCTGCACCGGCACCGGGCCCCAGCTGACCTGGATGATCCGCTCCGGCTCGCGGCCGGCCAGTTGCAGCACCGAGGCACAGTCCTGACGGTGAATGCTCACCCCGCGGCCCTGGGTGATGTAACCGACGATCGCATCCCCCGGCAGCGGCTGGCAGCAGCCGGCCATCTGGGTCAGCAGGTTGCCGACGCCCTGGATTTGGATGTCGCCGCGCTTGCCGGGCTTGTAGCCGGTGGCCTTGCGCGGGATCAGCTCCAGCTGTTCGTTGCCGCGCTCCGGCTCCACCAACTGCTGAGCCAGGTTGACCAGTTGCGCCAGGCGCAGGTCGCCCGCGCCCAGTGCCGCGAACATGTCCTCGGCGGTTTTCATGTTGGCCTTGTCGGCCAGCTTGTCGAAATCCACCTGCGGCAGGTCGAGGCGATTGAGTTCGCGCTCGAGCAGGGTCTTGCCCGCCGCCACGTTCTGATCCCGCGCCTGCAGCTTGAACCAGTGGACGATCTTCGCCCGCGCCCGCGAGGTGGTGACATACCCCAGGTTCGGGTTCAGCCAGTCGCGGCTCGGCGTGCCGTGCTTGCTGGTGATGATCTCGACCTGCTCGCCGGTCTGCAGGCTGTAGTTGAGCGGCACGATGCGCCCGTTGATCTTCGCGCCCCGGCAGTTGTGACCGATCTCGGTGTGCACGCGGTAGGCGAAGTCCAGCGGGGTCGCGCCTTTCGGCAAGTCGATGGCGTGGCCGTCGGGGGTGAAGATGTAGACCCGGTCCGGCTCGATATCCACCCGCAGTTGCTCGGCCAGGCCGCCGATATCCCCCAGTTCCTCATGCCACTCGAGCACCTGACGCAGCCAGGAGATTTTCTCTTCGTAGTGGTTGGAACCGGACTTGACGTCGGTGCCCTTGTAGCGCCAGTGGGCGCAGACCCCCAGCTCGGCCTCTTCGTGCATCGCGTGGGTGCGGATCTGCACTTCCAGCACCTTGCCCTCAGGGCCGATGACCGCCGTGTGCAGCGAGCGGTAACCGTTCTCCTTGGGGTTGGCGATGTAGTCGTCGAACTCTTTCGGAATGTGCCGCCACAGGGTGTGGACGATCCCCAGCGCGGTGTAGCAGTCGCGCATTTCCGGGACCAGCACACGCACCGCGCGCACGTCGTAGATCTGGCTGAACTCCAGGCCCTTGCGCTGCATTTTGCGCCAGATCGAATAGATGTGTTTGGCCCGGCCGCTGATGTCGGCGTCGACGCCGGTGGCCCGCAGTTCGTTCTGCAGCTGGTTCATCACGTCGGAGATGAAACGCTCGCGATCAAGGCGCCGCTCGTGCAGCAACTTGGCGATCTGCTTGTACTGCTCAGGCTCCAGGTAGCGGAAGGACAGGTCCTCCAGCTCCCATTTGATATGGCCGATACCGAGGCGATGCGCCAGCGGCGCATAGATGTCGAAGACTTCCCGGGCGACCCGGTTGCGCTTCTCGTCGTCGGCGTTTTTCACCGCCCTGATCGCGCAGGTCCGCTCGGCCAGCTTGATCAGTGCCACACGCACGTCATCGACCATCGCCACCAGCATCTTGCGCAGGTTTTCCACCTGGGCCTGGGTGCCGAGCACGAGGGATTGGCGGGGGCTGAGGCTGGCGCTGATCGCCGCCATGCGCAGCACGCCGTCGATCAGTTTGGCCACCACCGGGCCGAAGCGCTGGCTGACGGCCGGCAGCGGGATCTGGCCTTCCCGGACGCCACGGTAAAGCACCGCGGCCACCAGCGAATCCTGATCCAGCTTGAGGTCGGCAAGGATCTCCGCGATCTCCAGGCCAGTGCTGAAACTCGACATGTCCTCGCCGCTGAGATTCTTCGCCGCGATGTGTTGTTGCTCTGCCTCACGAGCGAACTCGCAGGCTTCTTTCAAGGCTTCACGGTCCAGTGCCATGTCGACGCTGACCGCATGATCGAGCCACGCCTCGAGATTGATACTGCCGTCGGTGTTGATCGGCTGGTGCGCTCTCACCTGTACCATCTTGCTTTACCTTCCCTACGACGCACATTCAATGCGTCAAATCGCTGACCTTCACTGCCAGTATTTCCTCGCTGGGCCGGCGAGTGCTGCCTGACGGGCCAACGGATTAGACGAGCCATCCTAGCTCGCTTCAAATAACGCCATGGCCTCGACATGTGCCGTCTGAGGAAACATATCGAGGATCCCGGCACGTTTTAACCGGTAGCCCTGCCTGACCAGTTCGACTGTGTCACGCGCCAGAGTGGCCGGGTTGCATGACACATAAACCAGGCGCTTGGCGCCCAGGCTCGCCAGCTTGCGGACCACCTCGAAAGCCCCGTCCCGAGGTGGGTCCAAGAGTACCGCAGAAAAGCCTTCGCGGGCCCACTCGGCGTCGCTCAGGGGCTGCGATAAATCGGCCTGAAAAAACCGGGTGTTATGCAAATTGTTGCTAGCGGCATTCTCCGCGGCACGCGCGACCATGGTCGCCACCCCTTCGACCGCCACCACTTCCCGAACGTTCTGCGCCAGCGGCAAGGCAAAGTTGCCCAAGCCGCAAAACAGGTCCAGCACGCGCTCGTCGGCCTGTGGCGCCAGCCACTCCAGGGCCTGGGCCACCATCGCCTCGTTGACCCCGGCGTTGACCTGGACAAAGTCTCCCGGCCGATAAGCCAGCTGCAGATTCCAGGGCTCCAGGCGATAGCCCAGGGTCTGGTCCGGGTCCACCGGTTGCGGCTCGCCTTCGCCATGCAGCCACAACTGGGCCTCATGGAATGCGCAGAACGCCTGGAGAATCTCCAGGTCGGCCGCGGACAACGGCGCCATATGGCGCAGCAGCACGGCAATCGCCGAACCGCTGAACAACTCCACATGCCCCAGTGCCTGCGGTTTGCTCAGGCGCTGCAGCATGGCCGGCAAGCGGCTCATGATCGGTTGCAAGGGCTGTACCAGCACCGGGCATTCGTCGATGGCGACGATGTCCTGGCTGCCGGCGGCGCGAAAACCCACTTCGAGCTTTTTCGCCTTGGCGTCCCAGCGCACCGCGACCCGCGCCCGGCGCCGGTAGCCGAACTCCGGACCGCTCAAGGGCGCCGCCCATGCCTCTGGCTCGACACCGGCGACCCGCGACAGCTGCTCGGCGAGCATGCGCTGTTTCAGGGCAAGCTGTTCGTCATGGGGCAGATGCTGCACGCTGCAGCCACCGCAACGGCCGGCATGGGCGCATGGCGCCGGGCGCCGCAAATCGCTGGCGCTGAACACCCGCTCGGTACGGGCTTCCACCACTTTGCCGTGGGCGCCCAACACGCGCGCCTCGACCTCTTCGCCCGCCAATGCACCAGCAACGAACCAGGTACGTCCTTCCAGGAAGGCAATGCCGCGACCATCGTTGGCCAGGCGCTCGATGGTCAGGCGCTGTTTTTTCCCGACGGGTATCTGCGCAGCCCGGCTGCCGCCCGAAGGCTGGAAGCGCAGGCCTCTGACTGGCTTAGCCATCAGTTGGGCGCATCGAAGATGCCGGTCGACAGGTAACGGTCGCCACGGTCACAGATGATCGCGACAATCACCGCGTTTTCGACTTCGCGGGACAGGCGCAACATCGCCGCCACCGCACCGCCCGAGGACACGCCGCAGAAGATGCCTTCTTCGCGGGCCAGGCGCCGGGTCACGTCTTCGGCTTCGCTTTGCGCCATGTCGACGATGCGATCCACGCGACTGGCCTGGTAGATCTTCGGCAGGTATTCCTGCGGCCAGCGGCGAATGCCGGGAATGGCCGAGCCTTCCATCGGTTGCAGGCCGATGATCTGCACGTTCGGGTTCTGCTCCTTCAGATAACGCGAGGTACCCATGATGGTGCCGGTGGTACCCATGGAGCTGACGAAATGGGTGATGGTGCCCTCGGTCTGGCGCCAGATTTCCGGGCCGGTGCCGGTGTAGTGCGCCTCGGGGTTGTCACCGTTGGCGAACTGGTCGAGCACCTTGCCACGACCTTCGGCCTGCATCTTTTCGGCCAGGTCGCGCGCGCCTTCCATGCCCTCTTCCTGGCTGACCAGGATCAGTTCGGCGCCATAGGCAGTCATCGCCGCCTTGCGCTCGGCACTGGAGTTGTCGGGCATGATCAGGATCATCTTGTAGCCCTTGATCGCTGCGGCCATCGCCAGGGCAATCCCGGTGTTGCCCGAGGTCGCTTCGATCAGCGTATCGCCGGGGTGAATCTGCCCACGCAGCTCGGCGCGAGTGATCATCGACAGCGCCGGGCGGTCCTTGACCGAACCCGCCGGGTTATTGCCCTCGAGCTTGAGCAGCAGGGTGTTGCTGGTAACGCCAGGCAGGCGCTGCAAACGGACCAGCGGGGTGTTGCCGACGCAATCGGCGATGGTGGGGTACTGCAAGGTCATGGCGTATTCGCAATCCGGACTGCGGGGGCGACTATCATACCGGCAAACGTTCGCAGGCCATATCACGCAAAGTGAGGGTCTTATGGCTTAACGATATAAGGCAGCGAATCAGCCTCGGGCGAAGGCGCGTCCATCACAACGGCAGCCCGCAGGCGCATGTTCAAACGCAGCCCACGCCCGGTATTTTCCGCCCACAGCTGGCCGCCCTGACGCTGCACGGCGTTGCGCGCGATGCTCAACCCCAGGCCAAAACCGCCATTGCCCGGACGCGAGCCGTCGAGGCGGGTAAAGGGATCGAAGATCCGCTGCAGATCGGCGTCGGCCACGCCAGGCCCCTCATCCTCCAGCCACAGCAACCAATGCTCGCCCTGGCGCTGGCCGTCCAGCAGCACACGACCGCCCGCGGGCGAATGACGAATGGCATTGCGCAGGATATTTTCCAGGGCCTGGGCCAAGGCATTGAGGTTACCCCGGACCCAGCACGAGGCGTCCAGAGCACAATGCAGTTGCGTGGCGGACCAGGCGCTTTCGAAGCAGGCGTTTTCCGTGAGCATTTCCCACAGGGCCTGGATCTGGATGTCTTCCTCGGCCAGCGGCGCCCGCTCGGTGTCGAGCCAGGCCAGTTGCAAAGT
Source organism: Pseudomonas sp. NFACC41-3 (assembly GCF_900109505.1). NCBI lineage: Bacteria > Pseudomonadati > Pseudomonadota > Gammaproteobacteria > Pseudomonadales > Pseudomonadaceae > Pseudomonas > Pseudomonas sp. NFACC41-3. Next base: position 702,305 of record NZ_FOAE01000002.1, on the reverse strand, counting down.
GTCGTCCACCAGCCGCTGCATGCCATCGACCTCCCGTGCCAGCCGCTCGCGCAGTGCCGGCAGGCTCTGCTCGCCGTCACAGGCGACCCGCAGGCGACTCAAAGGCGTGCGCAATTCATGGGAAAGATCGCGCAGCAATTGTTGCTGCAAGGCCACCGTGCCCTGCAGGCGCTCGGACATCTGGTCGAACGCCCGACCCAGCTCGCCCAACTCGTCCTGGCGACTGGTGGTCTGGCTCGACAGCCGCGCATTCAGTTGATCGGCGCGCCAGGCATTGGCCTGTTCGCGCAGCTGGTTCAGCGGCACCACCAGCAGTCGATACAGCCCGACACACAGCAGCAGGGTGAACAGGCCGGGAATCACCCCATTGGTCAGCACCCGCCAGAACACCCGGTAGCGCCCAGGCATGAAGCGCTGGGGCAGTTCGATCACCAGGCTGCCGGCGGACGGGTCGTTGGGAAACGCAATCTTCAGCCAGGGCAAGCCACGGGTATGCCGGCTGACCGGCCAATCCAGGCCGCGCAGGAACGTCAGGTGCTGGCTCTCGGCTTCGCTCAGCGGATAGCTGCTCAGCGATTGCAGGTCGCGGCCGATGACCCCGACCCAATGGCGCTCGCGCTCGGCCATGCCCTGCAGCCAGGCATCGACCCCGGCGCTCTGCCCCTGGTTCCAGGCCTGTTCGGCTTCGGCGGCGTAGCCGGTCAGCGTTCCGCGGGCCTCGTCGGAAAGGAACAGGTTCTTCTGCTCCATGTAGCGGCCCCAGGACCAGCTCAGCCAGATCATCAGCAGGCAGAACGCGACCAACAGGCAGGCCAGCTTCCAGAACAGCGAATGCCTGCCGGGCAGCTCAGGCCATTTCATCGACGGCACTCAGCACATAGCCCTTGCCCCAGACCGTGCGCACTTCCCGTGCGCCATAACCGACGGCCTTGAGTTTGCGGCGGATCTGGCTGATGTGCATGTCCAGGCTGCGATCATGGGGCGCGTAGCCGCGCTGCAGCACATGCTGATAAAGGAAGGGTTTGCTCAGGACCTCGTCGCCGTTGCGGTTGAGCGTCTCCAGCAGGCGGTATTCGCTGCGGGTCAGCCCGGCCCACTGTTGCCCGTAATGCACGTCGCACAGCTCGTCGTCGAAACGCAGGCCCTGGGCTTCCTGCCTGAGCGGCGCCGGGGCCGGCCGGCGATCCAGGGCCACGCGCCGCAGGATGGCTTCGATCCGTACCCGCAGCTCGGCCATGCTGAAGGGCTTGGGCAGATAATCGTCGGCCCCCAGGCGAAAACCGCTGATGCGATCGGCCTCGGCTCCCAGCGCCGACATCAGCAGCACCGGCGTGGAATGGCTCTGGCGAAAATGGGTGAGCACCGTCAGCCCGTCCATCCCCGGCAGCAGGATGTCCACCAGCACCACATCGAAAGGTTGCTGGCGAGCCATCGTCAGGCCTTCCTGGCCGTTCTGGCACCAGGTGACATCAAACCCACAACGGCCCAATTGCTCGTGCACATAGGCACCGAGCACCAGGTCGTCTTCGATACTCAGGATCCGGGGATGGCCGACAGATACGGGATTCATTAGCTTCTGCAAGTAATTCTCAGTTGGGCGATTATTCAAGATTGTCCGCGGCCGGGCAACCGACACCGGTCGACAAAGCGCTCGCCAGCCCGCGGCACCTGAGCGGTTCGACGGTTAATTTTGCGAAGATTGCGGCAAAGCAAATGGCTACACTGCGCAGGTGGTGCGCACCGGATGTGCGCAGGGTTCATTCAAAACGGCGTGGTAGCAGGAGAGTTGCGTGCTTAAGAAACTGGGGATCAAAGGCCGCGTGCTGTTACTGACCTTGCTGCCAACCAGCCTGATGGCGTTGGTGCTGGGCGGTTATTTCACCTGGATGCAGCAGTCGGACCTGCAAACCCAGCTTCTGCAACGCGGCGAAATGATCGCCGAGCAACTGGCGCCCCTGGTGGCACCGGCCCTGGCCCACAAGAACATTGCCCTGCTGGAACGCATCGCCACCCAGTCCCTGGAACAGCAGGACGTGCGCGCAGTGACCTTCCTCGCGCCCGACCGCACGCCCCTGGCTCATGCCGGCCCGAGCATGCTCAATCAGGCGCCGACCGGTAACGGCAGCCAGATGCTGCAACGCACCGGCAGCGACGCCACCCGCTATCTGCTGCCGGTGTTCGGCCGCCACCGCAACCTGGCCGGCGACCTGATTCCCGACGAGTCCGACCGCCTGCTCGGCTGGGTCGAGCTGGAGCTGTCCCATAACAGCATGCTGTTGCGCGGCTACCGCAGCCTGTTCGCCAGCCTGCTGCTGATTATCGCCGGGCTGATTTGCACCGGCCTGCTGGCGCTGCGCATGGGGCGCACCATCAACAACCCGCTGAGCCAGATCAAACATGCCGTTACCCAACTCAAGGACGGCAACCTGGAAACCCGCCTGCCCTTGCTCGGCAGCCAGGAGCTGGACGAATTGGCCTCGGGCATCAACCGCATGGCCGGCACCCTGCAGAATGCCCAGGAAGAATTGCAACACAGCATCGACCAGGCCACCGAGGACGTCCGGCAAAACCTGGAAACCATCGAAATCCAGAACATCGAACTGGATCTGGCGCGCAAGGAGGCCCTGGAGGCCAGCCGGATCAAGTCGGAATTCCTGGCCAACATGAGTCACGAAATCCGCACGCCGCTCAACGGCATCCTCGGTTTCACCCACCTGTTGCAGAAAAGCGAGCTGACCCCGCGCCAGCTGGATTACCTGGGCACCATCGAAAAGTCCGCCGACAGCCTGCTGGGAATCATCAACGAAATTCTCGACTTCTCGAAAATCGAAGCCGGCAAGCTGGTGCTCGACAGCATTCCGTTCAACCTGCGCGACCTGTTGCAGGACACCCTGACCATCCTCGCCCCGGCCGCCCACGCCAAGCAGCTGGAACTGGTCAGCCTGGTGTATCGCGATACCCCACTGTCGCTGGTGGGCGACCCGCTGCGCCTCAAGCAGATCCTCACCAACCTGGTGAGCAACGCCATCAAGTTCACCCGCGAAGGCACCATCGTCGCCCGCGCCATGCTCGAAGAAGAACACGAAGACAGCGTGCAACTGCGCATCAGCATTCAGGACACCGGCATCGGCCTGTCGAACCAGGACGTGCGCGCCCTGTTCCAGGCCTTCAGCCAGGCCGACAACTCGTTGTCGCGGCAACCGGGCGGTACCGGCCTGGGGCTGGTGATCTCCAAGCGCCTGATCGAACAGATGGGTGGCGAGATCGGCGTCGACAGCACGCCCGGCGAAGGTTCGGAGTTCTGGATCAGCCTGCGCCTGCCGAAAACCCGCGACGACGCCGAAGACCTGCCCGCGCCGCCGCTGCTCGGCAGGCGGATCGCGGTCCTGGAGAACCATGAACTGGCGCGCCAGGCCCTGCAGCATCAACTCGAGGACTGCGGCCTGGAAGTGACGCCGTTCAATACCCTGGAAGCCCTGACCAACGGCGTGACCGGAGTGCACCAGACCGAACAGGCGATCGATCTGGCGGTGCTCGGCATCACCAGCAATGACATGCCGCCGGAACGCCTCAACCAGCACATCTGGGACCTCGAACACCTGGGCTGCAAAGTACTGGTGCTGTGCCCGACCACCGAACAGACGCTCTTCCATCTGTCGGTGCCCAACCCTCACAGCCAGTTGCAGGCCAAACCGGCCTGCACCCGCAAACTGCGGCGCGCCCTGGCCGACCTGGTCAACCCCAAGGTCGTGCGCAACGAGCCGAGCGAACCGATCGCCAGTCGCCCGCCACGGGTGCTGTGTGTCGATGACAACCCGGCCAACCTGCTGCTGGTGCAGACCCTGCTCGAAGACATGGGCGCCAAGGTGCTCGCGGTCGACAGCGGCTATGCGGCGGTCAAGGCAGTGCAGAACGAATCGTTCGATCTGGTGATGATGGACGTGCAGATGCCCGGCATGGACGGCCGCCAGAGCACCGAGGCGATTCGCCAGTGGGAGAGCGAACGCAACTGCACGCCGCTGCCGGTGATCGCCCTCACCGCCCACGCCATGGCCAACGAAAAACGCGCGCTGCTGCAAAGCGGCATGGACGACTACCTGACCAAGCCCATCAGTGAGCGGCAACTGGCTCAGGTGGTGCTGAAGTGGACCGGTCTGGCCCTGCGCAACCAGGGACCGGAACGCACTGGCGAACCGTCCGGCAACGGCCTCGAGCTGCAAGTGCTGGATCACGACGAAGGTTTGCGCCTGGCCGCCGGCAAGGCGGACCTGGCCGCCGACATGCTGGCGATGCTCCTGGCCTCGCTGGAGGCCGACCGTGAAGCGATTCGCGCCGCCCGTGCCGCCAACGACCACAATGCGCTGATCGAACGGGTCCACCGTCTGCACGGGGCCACCCGCTACTGTGGCGTGCCGCAGTTGCGCGCCGCCTGCCAGCGCAGCGAAACCCTGCTCAAGCAGGAAGACGTCAAGGCCTTCGCCGCCCTCGACGAACTCGAACGGGCCATCAACCGCCTGGCCACGGAGGCCCGCATCAACGCCTGACCCAGGGCAACGACAGGTTTGCCCCGAAGGTTCATGCTCGGGGCAACCTCCCACAAGGACGACGCCATGCGCACGATTCTCTTCAGTAGCCAGAACTATGACCGCGACAGCTTCCTCGGCACCGAGCTGCCGCCGGGTATCGAGCTACAGTTCCAGGCCGCGCGCCTGAGCCTGGACACCGCGGCCCTGGCGGAGCACCACGAGGTGGTCTGCGCGTTTATCAACGACGACCTGAGCGCCCCGGTGCTGGAGCAACTGGCCGCCGGCGGCACGCGCCTGATCGCGCTGCGCTCGGCCGGCTACAACCATGTCGACCTGGCCGCGGCCAAACGCCTGGGCCTGAGCGTGGTCCGGGTCCCGGCCTATTCTCCCCATGCCGTGGCCGAGCACGCCGTGGCCCTGATCCTGGCGCTGAACCGCCGCCTGCACCGCGCCTACAACCGCACCCGCGAAGGCGACTTCAGCCTGCACGGCCTGACCGGCTTCGACCTGGTGGGAAAAACCGTCGGCATCGTCGGCACCGGGCAGATCGGCGCGACCTTTGCCCGGATCATGGCCGGCTTCGGCTGCCAGTTGCTGGCCCACGACCCCTTCCCCAACCCGCAAGTCGAGGCCCTGGGCGCACGTTACCTGAGCCTGCCGGAGCTGCTGGCCCAGGCGCAGATCGTCAGCCTGCACTGCCCGCTCACCGCCGACAGCAAACACCTGATCAACCGCCAGAGCCTGGCCCGGATGCAACCGGGCGCAATGCTGATCAACACCGGCCGCGGCGGCCTGGTGGATACTCCGGCGCTGATCGAGGCCCTGAAGAACGGCCAGCTGGGCTACCTGGGGCTGGATGTCTACGAAGAGGAGGCGCAGCTGTTCTTCGAGGACCGCTCCGACCTGCCGCTACAGGACGACGTGCTGGCGCGGCTGCTGACCTTCCCCAACGTGATTGTCACCGCCCACCAGGCCTTCCTCACCCGCGAGGCCCTGGCGGCGATCGCCGACACCACCTTGCACAACATCGCCGCCTGGGCCGCCGGCGCGCCCTGCAACCAGGTGGAAGGCTGAGCCGACGGACCGGCGGTAAGCGAAGGTCATCTGCCTGCAACCTGAGATATCGGGGTGCGTGCTAGCATACGCGCCAGATTTGGAGGACCCATGGTCGAACACGATTTCCGCTACAGCCTGATGAACCCGCAACACACCCTGATCGAATGCCGCGCCCTGGTGCCCGGCCGCTATCAGGTCACCGGCAACGGTGGTTCCATCCGCAACGACGACGTGCTGATCGTCACCCTCAAGGGCAGCAAGGACCTGTCGATGCGCCTGACGGTGGAAACCGTGCGGCACCTGATCAACCCGGTCGGCCAGTGGGTCGCCGTGGCCCGTGGTCCGGTATTCGGCGAGCTGGCGATCCATCAGTGGCAGGTTAACTGCGACAGCTGCGCGGCCGAGCTGAGCTTCGAGTTCGCGGTGGATGCCAAGCTGGGCAACAAGGCGCAAAAGCCCGCGGCCAGCGCGCGGATCGCCGAGCTGGGCTGGATCAGCGAAGGGGAAAAACACCTCTGCCCGAAATGCCAGCGAGCCGCCCAATGAAACGCCTGGCGTTGACCGCCGCGTTCGGCGCCGGCCTGCTGGGTTGCGCGGCGGAGCCGGTGAAACTACAGCAGGATCGCAGCTACATCCTGGAGTGGATCGGCGAGCGTCCGCTGATCGACTACAGCCACCTGACCATCACCCTCGGTGAAGACGGTCGCGCCTACGGCAACGGCGGCTGCAACCACTGGTTCGCGCCCTACACCCTGGACGGTGACAAGCTCAGCTTCGGCAAGGTCGGCAGCACCCGCAAGCTGTGCGCGCCAGCCCTGATGGAGCAGGAACGACGCTTCCTGCAAGCGTTGGAAACCGTCCAGCGCTGGGACATTTCCCCAATCGAGCAAGTGCGCTTCTGGCCGGCCGAAGGCAAGCCGTTGCGCTGGTGGCTCGAGGAAGGTTGATACCGCCCCCTGTAGCCGCTGCCGCAGGCTGCGATAAGGTCCGCAGGAGCTTCAGCGATCCCGAGATCGCAACGGCCTTGCAGGCCGATCGCAGCCTGCGGCAGCGGCTACAGATCAATGCCCGCGCAGGGCTTCCAGCTTCGCCATCACGCCCGCCGCGGTCTGTTCGCCCATCAGTTGCTCACGCACCTTGCCCTGGTCATCGATGATGTAGGTCACCGGCAAGCCTTCGCTGCGTGGCAAGTCGAAAATCTCCGCCGGGTTCTGCGCCAGCACGGTGAACTTGATCCCCAGTTTTTCACTGGCGCTCTTCAATTCTTCGCCCTGCACATTATCGAAATTGACCCCCAGCACACTCACCGGCTGGCCCTTGAGCCCTTCGGCCAATGCATTGAGCTCGGGAATCTCGGTGCGGCACGGCCCACACCATTCGGCCCAGTAATTGAGCACCAGCCACTGCTTGTCCACGCGCTCGGCGGCGACTTTCCGGCCATATTGATCGACCCCGTAATCGTTACCGCAGCCGCTCAGCAACAAAGTGCCGATGATCGCCAATGCCGCTGCCAGTTGCCTTGCCATGCCTTGATCCTTGTATTGAAAAAAACCCGTCAAACCCGCTTTCTCGTGCGACCCATCGCCTCGCAAGGTTCAGGACTGCCCGTCGCACAGGTAGAATAGCCGCCACCTTACGCAAGATGCGACCCGCCCATGACCGATCTGACGCTTTATCACAACCCGCGCTGCTCGAAATCCCGCGGTGCGCTGGAACTGCTGGAAGCCCGTGGCCTGACCCCGACCGTGGTCCGCTACCTGGAAACCCCGCTCGATGCCGCCCAGCTGCAAAACCTGCTGGGCAAGCTCGGGATCGGCGCCCGCCAGCTGCTGCGCACCGGCGAAGACGAGTACAAGACCCTCAACCTGGCCGACGCCAGCCTGAGCGAAGCACAGCTGATCGCCGCCATCGCCGCGCACCCGAAACTCATGGAACGGCCGATTCTCGAAGTCGGCGACAAGGCCATCATCGGCCGGCCGCCGGAGAACGTGCTGGAGATCCTGCCTTGAGTACGCCGTACATCCTGGTTCTCTACTACAGCCGCAACGGCTCGACCAACGAGATGGCCCGGCAGATCGCCCGGGGCATCGAACAAGGAGGCATGGAAGCGCGCCTGCGCACCGTGCCGGCGATATCCGCCGACTGCGAGGCCGTGGCCCCGAGCATCCCGGAAGACGGCGCGCTGTACGCCAGCCTCGACGACCTGAAGCACTGCTCCGGCCTGGCTCTGGGCAGTCCGACCCGTTTCGGCAACATGGCCGCGCCGCTGAAGTACTTCCTCGACGGCACCAGCAACCTGTGGCTGACCGGCGCCCTGGTGGGCAAGCCGGCCGGGGTGTTCACCTCCACCGCCAGCCTGCACGGCGGCCAGGAAACCACCCTGCTGTCGATGATGCTGCCGCTGCTGCACCACGGCATGCTGATCACCGGCCTGCCCTACAGCGAGTCGGCCCTGCTGGAAACCCGTGGCGGTGGCACGCCTTACGGGGCCAGCCACCATGCCGGCGCCGACGGCAAGAGCCCGCTGAACGAGCACGAGGTCGCCCTCTGCCGCGCCCTGGGCCTGCGCCTGGCCAAGACTGCCCTGCAACTGGAGAGCAGCCGTGGCTAAAAAGCCGAAGATCCTGCCGGCCATCGAATGGCTGGAGCCACGCGTACGCATCACCCGGGTGCTGAGCCTGATCTGCTTTTTCGGCCTGGTCGGCCTGCTCTGCGGCTACTACCTGTTCGTCGCCGACCTGCACGGCGCCCGGCCCTGGGTGATCCTGCTGATCGAACTGGTGCCGCTGCTGTTGATGGCGCCGGGCATGCTGATGGGCAGCGCCCGCGGGCATTCCTGGATGTGCTTCGTGGTGAACCTGTATTTCATCAAGGGCGCGCTGGCCGCCTACGACCCGAACCGGCAACTGTTCGGCATCCTGGAGATGCTGGCCAGCCTGGCCGTGTTCTGCTCGGCCCTGCTCTACGTGCGCTGGCGCTTCCAGCTCAATCGCAAGCTGGCGGGCGAAGGCCAGGTCAGCGCCGCCTGACGGCGCGCGATCGCGGGCAGGCCTCGCCCCTACAGAGCACCCAGTACTTCTGTAGGAGCGAAGCTTGCTCGCGATGAACGATGACGCGGTACTCCAGGGAACACGCCCCGATCAGTGATTGACCGTATACGCCAGCATCATCGAGATCTGGCACAGCGGCCGGCCACTTTCGGCGTGCCACTGGTTGAAGGCGCCCTGCACGGTGGCCAGGTCCTTGAGGCTGCTGGGCACCTTGTCGATGATCTGCTGCGCATTCAGCGCCGCCACCACGTCATAGGTCGGCACGAAGGTGTCCTTGCCGACCATCCGCAGAAAGCGCGGGGCCGAGAGGCCGCCCAACTGGTGACCGTGCTTGGCCAGGTACTTCCACAGGCCGACGATGTCGGTCACCGGCCAGTCGGCGATCAAGGCGCCGAAACTGCCCTTCTCCTTTTCCACGTCGAGCACCATCTGCGCGTTGCGCGGCACGCTCTTGAGCTTGCCCAGGTGGCGAATGATCCGTGTGTCCTGCATCAGTCGCTCAAGGTGCTCGGCGCCCATCAGCACCACTTTTTCCGGGTCGAAGCCAAAGAACACCTCTTCGAAGGCCGGCCACTTGGCGTCCACCAGGCTGTGCTTCAAACCGGCGCGAAATACCCGCAGGGCCAGGGTCGAGAGGTAACGGTCATCGCTGATCTTGCGCAATTGCGCCGGGGTTTTCGGCACCGGCAGATGGGCTTCCAGCTCGGCCGCCGAACCGAAGCGGTTCAGACAGTATTCGTGCAGCCACTTGTAATCGCGCATGCCCTCTCCTAATGACGATAAAGAAACGGCGCTCAGAGGAGCGCCGTGATTCCACGATACAGAGCCGCGAGACGACTCAGAGGTTCACCACATTGACGAAACGCGAAGCCGCGGTTTCATCGATCTTCAGGCTGGTGAAGTCGAACAGGTTACGGTCCGCCAGCTGCGACGGCACCACGTTCTGCAGGCCGCGGAAAATGCTTTCGGTACGACCCGGGGTCTTGCGTTCCCATTCCTGGAGCATTTCCTTGACCACCTGACGCTGCAGGTTTTCCTGGGAGCCGCAGAGGTTGCACGGGATGATCGGGAACTGCTTGAGGTCGGAATAGGCCTGGATGTCCTTCTCGCTGCAATAGGCCAGTGGGCGGATCACCACATTACGCCCGTCGTCGGCCCGCAGCTTGGGCGGCATGGCCTTGAGCGAGCCGTTGTAGAACATGTTGAGGAAGAAGGTCTCGACGATGTCGTCGCGATGGTGACCCAGGGCCATCTTGGTCGCGCCGATCTCGTCGGCGAAGGTGTACAGGGTGCCGCGACGCAGGCGCGAGCACAGCGAACAGGTGGTCTTGCCTTCCGGTATCAGTTCCTTGACCACCGAATAGGTGTCCTTCTCGACGATGTGGTACTCCACACCCAGTGTCTCGAGGTAGGCCGGCAATACGTGCTCGGGAAACCCGGGCTGCTTCTGGTCCATGTTCACGGCGACGATGTCGAACTTGATCGGTGCAACCTTCTGCAGGTGCATCAGCACGTCGAGCATGGTGTAACTGTCCTTGCCGCCGGACAGGCAGACCATGACCTTGTCGCCGTCTTCGATCATGTTGAAGTCGGCGACCGCTTCCCCGGCCTGGCGGCGCAAGCGTTTCTGCAGTTTGTTCTGGTTGACCGTAAGAGTGCCCATGGCGCTTGAAATCCGCGGTGTGTGACGAAAAGCCGGTCATTTTACGCAAAAACCGCGCGCGGGCGAAGCGCCAGGCGCCAGCCGACCGATCAAATCGCCGAATGCGATTACCAGCCGCGTCGACAGCGCGATTTGCTCTAACGCCCATGACCTTTGCAAGTCAGTCCTTTCTATACTGCGACATAAGGTCGCACACGTATTCAGACCTTTACTTACTTGGCCGCTGGCCCGTAGGCGCTCCGTTGGGGGGCGATGGCAATAACAAAGGAGTGACTGACTATGATTCATCATGTCGTGGGACTCTTCACCCACCCCGATCAGGAATGGCGAGAAATACGTGGCGACGAAGAGGAAAGCATCAGCCACATGTACCTCACCCACACGCTGATTCTCGCGGCGATTCCGGCGATTTCGGCGTTTATCGGCACCACCCAGGTCGGTTGGGTCATCGGCAATCGAGCACCGGTCATGCTGACCATGGAAAGCGCGCTGTGGATGACCATCATGTCGTACCTGGCGATGCTGGGCGGGGTCGCGGTCATGGGCGCCTTCGTCCACTGGATGGCCCGCACCTACGACGCCAGCCCGAGCCTGGCGCGCTGCATCGCGTTCGCCACCTATACCGCGACGCCCCTGTTCATCGGCGGCCTGGCGGCGCTGTATCCGCACATGTGGCTCGGCATGATCGTCGGCACGGCCGCCATCTGCTACACCGTCTACCTGCTGTATGTCGGGTTGCCGACCTTCATGAACATTCCCTCGGACGAAGGTTTCCTGTTCTCAAGCTCCGTACTGGCCGTTGGGCTGGTGGTGCTGGTCGCGATCATGGCGTTCACCGTGATCGTCTGGGGTCTTGGCGTCGGCCCCGTTTACACCAACTGACGTCGCTCAAAAAACCAACACAATCTGCCAACACAGGCCGCCGCAAGGCGGCCTTCTAATCTGCGCAACGACCATTCGGCGCCTGGACGATTCGGAATGCATCGGCTTTGCGGCATACTCACCCGCTCTGGAGAGCCGTTAAGCATGCCCGAGCAACTCAATACCCGCGTCGAAGACTGTTTCCAACTCGCTGAATCCTTTTTCAAACGACCTTTCAAACGCCCGGTGGTCAGCCTCAAGTTGCGCGGCCAGAAAGCCGGTGTCGCCCACCTGCACGAGAACCTGCTGCGCTTCAACCCGCAGCTGTACCGGGAAAACACCGAAGACTTCCTCAAACAGACCGTGGCCCATGAAGTCGCGCACCTGATCGCCCACCAACTGTTCGGCGAGCGCATTCAGCCCCACGGCGAAGAATGGCAACTGATCATGCGCGGCGTGTACGAACTGCCGCCCAATCGCTGCCACACCTACGAGATCCAGCGCCGCAGCGTGACCCGCTACATCTACCGCTGCCCCTGCGACAACGACTTCCCGTTTTCCGCCCAGCGCCACCGCCTGGTCGCCCAGGGCCGGCGTTATCTGTGCCGGCGTTGCCGGCACACCCTGGTGTTCAGCGGCGAGATGCGGGTGGAGTGAACCTGGCCCTGGCGCCCTACAGGATGACCCGGCCCTGGCGTAGCTCAGCGATGCGCTGCGCGCTGTAACCCAGCTCGACAAGCACCTGGTCGCTATGGGCGCCCAGTTCCGCCCCGATATGCCGCGGCTCCGGCAGCCCCTGGGAAAACTTCAACGGACAGGCCATCTGCGCCTGGTAGCTGCCATCGCCACGCGGCACCTGGCTGACCAGTTGCCGTGCCTGCAGCTGCGGATGCGCCACCGCCTCCGCCAGGCCCAGCACCGGTTCGACGCAGGCGTCGACCCCAGCAAACAACTCGCAGAGCTCGGCAAAATCGAGCTTCTCGAACTCGACCTGCAAGGCCTGCTTGAGCGCCTGCTGTTGTTCCGGCTGCGGTGACAGCCCCTGGGCCGCCAGTTCCGGACGCCCCAGGGCCTTGCACAGCGCCTGCATGAACGGCGGCTCCAGGCTGCCCACCGACAGCCAGCGACCATCCCGACTGCGGTAATAGTCATAGAAGCTGCCGCCATTGAGCACCTGCTGCTCCGCTGCGGGTTCGATCCCGCACGCCAGGTAGCCGGCCCCGGCCATGGCGTTCAGGCTGAACACGCAATCGGTCATGCTCACGTCCAGGTGCTGCCCCAGGCCGCTGTGCTGGCGGGCAATCACCGCCGCGAGCAGGCCGATGACCCCATGCAGCGAACCGCCGGCGATATCCGCCGCCTGGATGCCCAGGGGCAGCGGCCCGCTGTCCTTGCGCCCGGTGTAGCTGGCCAGGCCCGCCAGGGCCAGGTAATTGATGTCGTGGCCGGCGCGGTCCCGGTACGGGCCGGTCTGGCCGTAACCGGTGATCGAGACATAGATCAGCTTCGGGTTCAGCGCCTTCAGCGCCTCGTAGCCCAGCCCCAGGCGCTCCATCACCCCAGGGCGGAACTGCTCCAGGACGATGTCGTACTCCAGCACCAGTTGGCGGATCACCTCCAGCGCCTCGGGCTGCTTGAGGTCCAGCGCCAGGCTGCGCTTATTGCGATTGAGGTAGGCATGGCTGGCGGAGACGCCCTGATCGTGGGGCGGCAGCACCCGCAACAGGTCCATTCGGGTCGGCGATTCGATGCGCAGCACCTCGGCGCCCATGTCCGCCAGCAGCAAGGAGGCGAACGGCCCCGGCAGCAGCGTGGAGAAATCCAGTACCTTGAGTGACGCCAGTGGCCCTTGCATGAGCACCCTCCCTTGCCGATTGACTGCCCACAGAGTAGGCAGCGTCTCGAGGCCCGGCAATCACCGCAAGCGCCACCCGGGCTGACCGTTGCGCTCAAATCCCGGGCATGAAAAAACCCGCCGCAGCGGGTTTTTCATCGACGCGGTGAAGTTACTTCACGGACGTCGGGGTTGGGCCTTCGGCAACGCCCAGGTCATCTTCTTCGCGAGTGTCGCTGATAGCACGACCACCGGAAGCCAGCTCGGCCTGCAACTGGTCTTCGTCCAGCTCCTTGACCCACTTGGCGACCACTACGGTGGCTACCGCGTTACCCACCAGGTTGGTCAGCGCGCGGGCTTCGGACATGAAGCGGTCGATACCCAGGATCAGCGCCAGGCCGGCCACCGGCAGGTGACCCACGGCCGACAGAGTCGCCGCCAGCACGATGAAGCCGCTACCGGTCACGCCCGCGGCGCCTTTGGAGGACAGCAGCAGCACCAGCAGCAGGGTGATCTGGTGAGTGATGTCCATGTGGGTGTCGGTCGCCTGGGCGATGAACACGGCCGCCATGGTCAGGTAGATCGAAGTACCGTCGAGGTTGAAGGAATAACCGGTCGGGATCACCAGGCCCACTACCGACTTCTTCGCGCCCAGGCGTTCCATCTTGATCAGCATGCGTGGCAGGGCCGACTCAGACGAGGAAGTACCCAGTACGATCAGCAGCTCTTCACGGATGTAGCGGATCAGCTTCAGCACGCTGAAACCGTGGGCGCGGCAGATGGCGCCCAGCACCACCAGCACGAACAGCACGCAGGTGATGTAGAAGCAGATCATCAGCTGGCCCAGCTGCACCAGCGAACCCACGCCGTAGGCGCCGATGGTGAAGGCCATGGCACCCAGCGCACCGATCGGCGCGAGCTTCATGATCATGTTGATGATGTTGAACATCACATGGGCGAAACGGTCGATGAAGTCCAGCACCGGCTTGCCATAGGCACCCAGGCGGTGCAGGGCGAAACCGAAGATCACCGAGAACATCAGCACTTGCAGGATGTCGCCGTTGGCGAAGGCGCCGACGATGGTGTTCGGAATGACGTTGAGGATGAAGCCGACGATGCTCTGGTCCTTGCCGGCGGTGACGTAGGCCGCCACTTTCGAGGCATCCAGGGTGGACACGTCGATGTGCATGCCGTTGCCCGGCTGCACCACGTTGACCACGACCAGGCCGATCAGCAGCGCGATGGTCGAAACGATTTCGAAGTACAGCAGCGCGTAGCCACCGGTCTTGCCCACCGATTTCATGTTCTGCATGCCCGCGATACCGCTGACGACCGTACAGAAGATGATGGGCGCGATGACCATCTTGATCAGTTTGATGAACCCGTCACCCAGCGGCTTGAGGGCCACACCGGTCTGCGGGTAGAAGTGACCGAGCAGGATGCCGATGGCGATGGCAACGATCACCTGGAAATACAGGGATTTGTACAGTGGCTGACGAGTCGTCATTGCAAAGTTCCTCAAGAGCACCGTTGCACACCATCCATCGATGCACACGACGCCTAAAGTGCGAACCCTCCTGCACTGGAGGGATTTGTTGTGTAGAGCTGCGGGGAACACCTTTCGCTGCTCCCTTCTCCTTGCTCGCTATCGCAAAGCCCGTGCCAGCTTGCCCAAAAACCCTGAAGGCCTTTGGACATCAGGGTTTGCGCTCGCCCTCGCTCTCCCTGTCCCTACATGAAGTGGCGGATTTCCGCCCATCGCCCGACGCTCGTCCTACAATTTGGCGGATATCCGCCTTGCCCAGTCGTTGTCGGCTGTTAACATCCGCCACTTAATGGACGGATCAACCTTCATGCGCGAACGCACCATCGCCAGTCATTTCGCCCGCGCCGCCCTGGGCGGGGCGCGTCGGCGGGGCTACGACTGTTCGGAGTTGCTGCAGACCCTGGGCATCAGCCTCGAACTGCTCAACGAACCCAAGGCCCGTATCGCCCCCGAGCAGTTCGCCAGCCTGCTGCAACAGCTCTGGCAAGTCCTCGATGACGAGTACCTGGGGTTTGGCGACGGCCCGAGCAAGCGCGGCACCTTCGCCATGATGTGCCACGCCCTGATCCACTGCAGCAACCTGGAGAAGGCCCTGCAGCGCGGCCTGCTGTTCTATAGCCTGTTCCCCCAGGCACCGCGGCTGAGCCTGACGCGCGAAGGGGACATGACCCGCCTGAGCCTGGACGACGCCGCGCTGTGGGACCCGGACCACTTCCTCAGCGAGAGCCTGCTGGTGATCTGGCATCGCCTCGGCAGTTGGTTGATCGGCCAGCGCATCCGCCTCGAACAGGCCTGTTTCAGCTACCCGAAACCCGAGCACGGCAACGAATACGACCTGCTGTTCCCCTGCCCCCTGGTGTTTTCCCGCGACTGCAGCAGCCTGCTGTTCCACAGCCGCTACCTGAGCATGCCGCTGCTGCAGGACGAACGAACCCTCAAGCACTTCCTTGAACGCTCCCCCGCCGACCTGCTGGCCCGCCCGGACGACGGCGACAGCCTGAGCAGCCAGCTGCGCCGCCTGCTCAGCCGCGACAGCAACCATTGGCCGGACCTGGAAAGCATCGCCCAGCACCTGCACATCAGCCCGCAGACCCTGCGCCGGCACTTGCGCGAAGAAGGCACGAGCTTTCAGGAGTTGAAGGATCAGTTGCGGCGCGATATCGCCATCTACCATCTGCGTCGGGCCGACCTGTCGTTGCAACAGATCGCCGAGCAGACCGGCTTTTCCGAGCCATCGGCCTTTCACCGCGCGTTCAAGAAGTGGACCGGGCTGACCCCGGGCGCCTACCGCGCCCAGGAAACCTGAGCGCCCTGATCAAATTACCGGGAAGTGAATACGGAACGCCGCCCCGCCCAGGGTGGAATCGCCAAGGGTCAGTTGCGCGCCGTAGCTGTCGATGATGTCCTTGACCACCGCCAGGCCGATCCCCTGCCCCGGATGCTGGCGATCCAGCCGTTCGCCGCGCTGGAGAATCCGCGCCCGCTGGTCCGGCGGCACGCCCGGCCCGTCGTCCTCGACACACAACTGCGCGCCGTGGAGGTCTTGGCGGACACTGATGCGCACCTCGCTCAGGCACAGGCGGTAGGCGTTCTCCAGCAAGTTGCCCAGCAATTCGAGCAAGGCTCCATGCTCGATCGGCACATAGCAGCGCTCCGGCAAGTCGAACGAGACCCGCACCTGTTTGTCGCGATAGACCTTGTCCAGGGTGTCGCACAGGCTTTTCAGCACCGGACGCAAACGCACCTGGTGGCGCACCAGGCCGCTCTTGCGCAGGCTGGCGCGCTGCAGCTGGTAGCTGATCTGCTGGCTCATGCGTTCGATCTGGGTCTGCAACACCCAGGCCTGTTCGCGGTCCTGGGGGCGCAGGGCCATGTCTTCACTGACCCCTTGCAACACCGTCAGCGGGGTCTTCAGGCTGTGGGCCAGGTCATCCAGGGAATCGCGATAACGGCTGCGTTGCTCGCGCTCGCTGTGCAGCAGGCGGTTCAACGAGCCGGTCAGGCGCAACAGTTCGCGTGGATGTTCTTCGCTGAGGCTTTGCCGGGTGCCGCTCTCGATTTCGTCCAGCTCCTGGCTCAGCCGGCGCAATGCCTGCAGGCCCCAGGTCAGGCCGAGCCAGAGCAGCGCCAGGAGCACCAGCAACGCGGCGCCGAACCCGAGGTAGAGGTTTTCCCGCACCCCTTCCAGGGTCAACTGGTACTCACGCACCGGCTGCAAGGCGACGATGCTGAACGCCGCGCTTTTACCGCCCAGCAGCTTGACCTCGACGTCGTAGACGAAAAACTCCTGGCCGTTGACCTCGCGGATACGCGCGAACTCGTTGCCGCGCCCGTCATACCGTGGCTTGTAGTTGATGTTCTCTTCCTGGGTCGCCTTGGAGCGCCAGACCAGCCGCCCCTCCCGGTCGTAGATGTAGCCCAGGAGACGGCTGTCGGTCAGGTTGAAGCGCTCGTCCGGCAGTTGCGCCGGCATTTGCAAGTGATTGTTCTCGACCCGGGCCGCCGAGATCAGCGTGGTCACGTCGGAAGCCAGGCGCTGCTCGATGGAGTCCTGCAGCGCCAGGCTGAACGCGCCTTGCATGGCCGGCAACAACGCCAGCATGAACAGCACCGCCAGCGTCGTGGCCGCCAGCATCAGGCGCAGGCGTAACGATCGGATCATCGGCAGCGCTCGTTGAACAGGTAACCCAGGCCACGCACGGTATCGATGGGCTTGAAGCCCGACGGCCCTTCCAGCTTGCGCCGCAGGCGGCCGACCAGCACCTCGATCACGTTCGGATCGCGCTCGTCATCGTCCGGGTACAGCTGCTCCATCAGCCGGTCCTTGGCCACCACCTGCTGATGGTGGCGCATGAGGTACTCGAGAATCCGGTACTCGTAGGCGGTCAGCGCCAGCGGTTGTTCGTCGAGCGAGGCCTGCTTGCGATTCAGGTCGAGCAGCAGCGGACCAGCGATGATGGTCGACTGGGTGAACCCGCTGGAGCGGCGCAGCAGCGCATTCAAGCGTGCGTCCAGTTCCTCGAACTGGAAAGGCTTGACCACATAGTCGTCGGCGCCGGCGGCCAGCCCTTCGACCTTGTCCTGCCAGTTGCCGCGTGCCGTCAGGATCAGGATCGGAAACGCCTTGCCCCGCGAGCGCAGCTGACGGATCAGGTCCAGCCCACCCATGCCCGGCAGGCCCAGGTCGATCACCGCCAGATCATGGTTGAACTGCTCGGTCTGATACAGCGCCTCCTCGGCATTGGCCACGGACTCGACCACATGGCCGCTGTCCGTGAGGCGGGTTTGCAAGTGATGGCGCAGCAGCGCCTCATCTTCAACGACGAGCAGTTTCATGCAGCTCTCCCAGGCAAAATTCGACATCTCCAAGGGCGCTCAGGCGCCCTGATCGTATATATGGCAACGCCGGATCTTGCCTTGGCAGATCCGGCGCGGTCAGAACCAGGACAATATTTTAGAAAGCGTAGTTGGCCGACAGGTACGTCTGGGCGCTGCTGGTCAGGCTCAGCGAACCCTGCTTGCTGCCACTGCGCTCGCTCATCTCGGTGCTGGCATTGCTGCGCAGGTAACGGTAACCCAGTTCGACCGAAGTGTTCTGTGAAACCTGCTGCAGGACACCGGCCTGCACGCCGACGGCATAACCGATATCGCTGTCGCGGCTGAAGCCTGGGGAATCCTGGGTCAGCTTGGTCAGGCCCGCGGTACCGCCGCCGAACAGCTTGGTGCTGCTGGTCACTGGCAGGAACACATCGTAGCTGCCGAGCAGGTTTTCCTGGCGCAGTTTAATGCCATTGTGCGAGCCGGAGACATTGTCGTAGGTGGCGTAGTAGCGGTGCTGGTCATTCTGCTGACCCAGGCGCACGCCCCAGGTGTTGTCCTTGCCGATCACACCGTCGGCGTTCGGGTTGTTCAGGTTGCTGTTGAGCAGGCTGGACTTCTTGACCTTGTCGCTGGTCTGGCCATAGGTAAGGCTGGCGAAGTTGCTGTCGGCGGCCTGGACGACAGCGCTGGCGCCGAGAACAGTGAAGGCCAGGATCATCTTCTTGAAAGTAGTCATGGGGTGTTTCCTCATTCGCTATGTGTTTTTGGGTACGGGAGCCAGACTACCGACCCCGCCCTGAACTCCCCCTGAACACACTCTGAACCTCGGCTGAATCAAATCGACTAGGCTGTCTGGCAGTCTTTTAAAAGGAGAACGGACCATGCGCGCGCTTTTCGCTTGTTTGTTGTTGGCTTTCTGCGGCTTGAGCCAGGCAGCCATCAAGACCCAGGAAATCCCCTACCAGAGCCCCGACGGTACCCGGCTCATCGGCTACTACGCCTATGACGACAGCTTGCAAGGGCCACGTCCCGGCGTCGTGGTGGTGCATGAATGGTGGGGCCTGAACGACTACGCCAAACGCCGGGCCCGGGATCTCGCGGCCTTGGGCTACAGCGCCCTGGCCATCGATATGTACGGCGACGGCAAGAACACCGAGCACCCGAAAGACGCCATGGCCTTCATGCAGGCCGCCTCGAAAGACAGTGCCGCCGCCAGCGCGCGCTTCAAGGCCGGGCTCGACCTGCTGAAGAAACAACCACAGACCGACCCGGCCAAGCTGGCCGCGATCGGCTACTGCTTCGGCGGCAAGGTGGTGCTGGACGCGGCGCGCCAGGGCCTGCCCCTGCTCGGCGTGGTGAGTTTCCATGGCGCCCTGGTCACCAGCACCCCGGCCACTCCTGGCAGCGTCAAGGCGAAAATCCTGGTGGAGCACGGCGCCCTCGACAGCATGGTCACCGCCGATAACGTCAGCGCCTTCAAGGCAGAAATGGACAAGGCCGGCGCCGACTACCGGTTCGTCAACCTCGAGGGCGCCAAGCACAGCTTCAGCAATCCGGATGCCGACCGCATGAGCCATGGCGAACATGGCGGGCTGGACATCGGCTACAGCAAGGCCGCCGATGAACGCTCATGGGCGGATATGCAGGCGTTCTTCAAGAAGCTGTTCGGCTGACCCCGCGTCGACCGCCCCGAGGTCTCAACTCCCGGGGCGGCGGCATCGAGGCCGGTGCTTGCCAGGCTACCCTCCAGCCTTACAACCCGGCAAAATGCCTGGCATGAATCTCATCCCCACCCTCCCCGCCTGCTGCACCCCACTCGACGACCAGTGGCCGCTGCCCGACGCCCTGCCGGACGTCGTCCTGCTCGGCACCCATTTCGATGCCTCGCGCCTGGCCAGCAACGACTTCCAGCTCAGCGCCATCGAGCCGCCCGCGAGCATTCAACGTTCGGTGGCGAAACGGCAGGCCGAGTTTCTCGCCGGGCGTTTCTGCGCCCGCGCCGCCCTGCAACGCCTGGACGGCCTGGACTGCATTCCGCCGATCGGCGAGGACCGGGCGCCGGTCTGGCCGACGCACATCAGCGGCTCGATCACCCACAGCACCGGGCGTGCCGCGGCGATTGTCGCGCGCAAGGAGCATTGGCGGGGGCTGGGCATGGACCTAGAGAACCTGCTCAACAGCGAACGGGCGGAACGCCTGGCGGGGGAAATCCTCATCCCGGCCGAAATGCAGCGCATGGCCGCCGCCCCGCGGGAACAACTGGCGCTCTGGGTCACCCTGACCTTTTCGGTGAAGGAAAGCCTGTTCAAGGCGCTGTACCCGATCGTCCGGCAACGCTTCTATTTCGAACACGCCGAAGTGCTGGAGTGGACGGCCAGCGGCCAGGTCCGCCTGCGCCTGCTGACGGACCTGTCCAGCGAATGGCGCAATGGCAGTGAACTGGACGCGCAATTCGCCCTGCAGGACGGGCAACTGCTGAGCCTGGTCAGCATCCGGGCTTGATGCCCGGACGAACCTGAGCGCAAGCCCTCAACCTTTATCCTGATGCCGTGGCCAGCTCAGGCTGAAGCAGGCGCCGCCGAGGGTCTTGCTCCTGCTGATCAACGCCCGGCCGTCGTGCCAGTGAATAATCCGCCGCACGATCGACAACCCCAGGCCGTGCCCACCCGAAGCGCGGGTACGGCTGTCATCCAGACGCAGGAACGGGGTGAAGATCCGCTCCCAGGCGCTTTCCGGAACCCCCGGGCCATCGTCCTCGACATCGACCCGGCAACGCATCTGCCCCACCTGGTAACTGACCAGCACCTGCGACTCGGCGTGGCGCATGGCGTTGCTCACCAGGTTCTGCAACGCCCGATGCAGGTAGCGCGGCTCGGCCTCGACCCAGGCGCCATCGCAATCCGCCGCGGACAGGCACGAACCACGCTGCACCTTGACCTGCGCGCGCAACGGCGCCAGCTCGCTGATCACCTGGTTGATCAGCGCGTCCAGGTCGATGCGCTGGAAGTTCAGCGCCGGCGAACCCTGTTCCAGCCGCGCATAGGTGAGCATTTCATCCACCAGCCGGTCGAGGTCCTGGATATCGCTGTCCATGCCCTCCATGTATTTGTCCCGGGCCTGCGGAGTGGTCGCCGAGCCGATCATCTCCAGGCCAAAGCGCAGGCGCGCCACCGGCGTGCGCAACTCATGGGACACCGCGCGCACCAGCTCGCGCTGGATCGCCAGCAAGCGCTGCAAATGCTCGGCCATGCCATTGAAGGCCGCCGCCAACCGGCCCACGGAATCGGCGCCACCGGCCGGCACCCGGGCTTCCAGGCTGCCCTTGGCAATGCGCGTGGCCGCCGACTCAAGGCCACGCAAGCGCCGCTCCAGCTGGCGTACCAATAAATAGACGATCAGGCCGATCAGGCTCAGGCCCAGCACCGCGATCAACACCAGCCATTGCGGCGGGTAGGGATTCATCTGGTACAGCGGGCCGATTTCCAGCACCCAGGGCGTGCCCACCATCCCTGCGAACACACGGATCGAATCGCCGCCCTTGCCCAGCGCCATCACCGTATCGCCCTCGGCAACCCGGCGACGCTGGTCCTCGTCCATGTCCGCGTCGTCCTGGGTGACCAGGTGCATGTCGAAGCCAAAGCCTTTGTTCTTTTTCAGTGCCGCCAGGCGTTCCGGCTGCTCGGCCACCGGAAAGCGCACCAACTCGTCGGCCAGCAGATAGATAGTCGCCCGCGCCAACTGTTCGCTGATCTGCTGCACCTCGCCGGTCAGCAGCAGTTGTTCCGACTCGCTGACCAGGCGATAGACCCGCGCCGCGTAAGGCCCGGTCTGCTCCACCAGGGCCTGGCCGCGCAGCACGCGGTTGCGCTGCCCGAGGTCGAGGCCGGTCTGGGTGAAGGTCTGCAGGGTCAGCGGGATGCCCAACAGGCGCTCCCACACTGCCAGGGCGCGGCGGCGCTCGATTTCGCTCATGGGTTGCAGGTTGTCGGCCATCAGCGAGAACGTGCCGTGGGCCAGGCGCTCGCGGTATTGCTCGCTGCGCACCTGGTTGAGCAGGTGCAGCGCCAGTACGCCCAACAACGCCACCAGAATCAGCGCGGCGCACATGCCGCCGTAGATGCGCAGGAATATGGAGTTCAAGGCGACAGGTCGGCAGCGGCTTCGGGGACGAACAGATAACCCTTGCTGCGGATGGTCTTGATCAACCGCGGGTGTTCCGGGTCGTCGCCGATTTTCGGGCGGATCCGCGAAATGCGCACATCGATGGAGCGGTCCTGGCCGTCATAGCCGATGCCGCGCAGGGCGGTGAAGATTTCCTCGCGGGACAGAATGCGCCCGGCGTTGGCCACCAGTAGCCAGAGCAGGTCGAACTCGGCGCTGGTCAACTCGATCCCGGCATCGTGCAGCCAGGCCTCGCGCAAGGCGCTGTCCACCACCAGCGGACCGAATTGCAGGCGCCGGGATTTCTCCGGCGCGCTGCTTTCCACAGGTTCGCTACGCCGCAGCAGGGCCTGGATCCTGGCCAGCAACAGGCGCGGACGGACCGGCTTGCACACGTAATCGTCGGCACCGGTGTCCAGCCCCAGTATCTGGTCCATGTCGTCGGTGCGCGCGGTCAGCATCAGGATTGGCCCGTCGTAGCGATCGCGGACCTTGCGGCAAATGCTCAGGCCATCCTCGCCGGGCAGCATCAGGTCGAGGATCACCAGGTCGGGTTGTTCGGCAATGATCCGCGCCGCGGCCAGGGCGCCATTGCCTTCGATGGCGACACGCAATCCATTGCTCTGCAGATATTCACAGGTCAACTCGGCCAGTCGCTGATCGTCCTCGACGATCAATATCTGCCACGCTTCTTGCTCCACGGTGACCTCTGCTTGCCAGATACGGGCTCCGGAAGAATCCGCCCGTCTTTTTGTAATGTGAGATGGATAAAACAATGTCTGCAAGGCCCGATTGTAGCAACGGCAAAGGCCGTGAACACAAGGCGCTGAATGCGCTCGGTAAAGGCGTTTTTTTGTGATAGGGTTCGCGCCCGCAAAAATCCGCCCCGGGCAGTTTTGCAGGGCAAAAAACAGTGACAAACGGTAGGATCCAGCCCTGCTGCGGCCTGCGTGAGGTTTACCTGCTTCATACACAATTTACGCACAACCTTATCCACAGGCTGTACGTTGCAATCACCCCCAAAAACGCATTATCTTGTAGCTCGGCCGCAAAAAAACCCTACATCTAGGGTTTCAGGCCAAAAACCAAACACAAATCAGACAAGAAACTCAAGCGCTTTTCTTGCACTCGTTTGGTGGAACCAATCGGATTTTCAGAAGCCAAACCGCGCGTGCGGATGGCTGCGGTTTTCCAGCCCACGGCGAGGAAAACGGTACGGGTGTTGCAGTACATGACTGTCACCCACCAGGAATACGGTCACGAGCCACTGGCTCGCGACCTATGACTTCGGCATGGAAGCGGCGCCAACAGCCCCCCTTCCTGAACTGTCCCGAAGTCGTTATGCCCGGCGTGCGCCGGTTGTAGTGCTTCAGGACGGAACGGTGGGCACCCAAAGGGTGCCCAAACAAACATAGAGAACGTGGAGACACCCATGCAAACCGACACAACTCGCGAGAACCCGCAGGCCAAAGCGCCGCAGGCTGCCGATTCCAACCTGGATCTGTCTGCCACCGCGCCTGGCCAACTGCGAGTGATCAAGCGTAACGGCACTGTCGTTCCTTACACCGATGACAAAATCACCGTCGCCATCACCAAAGCGTTTCTCGCAGTTGAAGGCGGCACCGCTGCCGCTTCGTCGCGAATCCACGACACCGTCGCTCGCCTGACCGAGCAGGTCACCGCCACCTTCAAGCGTCGCATGCCTTCGGGCGGCACCATCCATATCGAAGAGATCCAGGACCAGGTTGAACTGGCCCTGATGCGCGCCGGCGAGCAGAAAGTTGCCCGCGACTACGTGATCTACCGTGACTCGCGCGCCAAGGAGCGCGCCACCCGCACCCCAGGCGAAGAGCCGGTGCAGGCTCACCCATCGATCCGCATCACCCGCGCCGACGGCAGCTTCGCGCCTCTGGACATGGGCCGCCTGAACACCATCGTCACCGAAGCCTGCGAAGGCCTGGAAGAAGTCGACGGCGACCTGATCCAGCGCGAAACCCTGAAGAACCTCTACGACGGCGTAGCACTCAAGGACGTCAACACCGCCCTGGTGATGACCGCGCGCACCCTGGTAGAGCGCGAGCCGAACTACTCGTTCGTGACCGCCCGCCTGCTGATGGACACCCTGCGCGCCGAAGGCCTGAGCTTCCTGGAAGTGGCCGAGAGCGCCACTCACCACGAGATGGCCGACCTGTACGCCAAGGCACTGCCGGCCTACGTCGCCAAAGGTATCGAGTTCGAACTGCTGAACCCTGTGCTGGCCGACTTCGACCTGGAAAAACTCGGCAAGGCGATCAACCACGAGCGCGACCAGCAGTTCACCTACCTGGGCCTGCAGACCCTGTACGACCGTTACTTCATCCACAAGGACGGCGTGCGTTTCGAACTGCCGCAGATCTTCTTCATGCGCGTGGCCATGGGCCTGGCGATCGAAGAAAAACAACGCGAAGACCGTGCCATCGAGTTCTACAACCTGTTGTCGTCCTTCGACTACATGGCTTCGACTCCGACCCTGTTCAATGCCGGTACCCTGCGTCCACAGCTGTCGAGCTGCTACCTGACCACCGTGCCGGACGACCTGTCGGGCATCTACGGCGCCATCCACGACAACGCCATGCTGTCGAAATTCGCCGGTGGCCTGGGCAACGACTGGACTCCAGTGCGTGCGCTGGGCTCCTACATCAAGGGCACCAACGGCAAGTCCCAGGGCGTCGTACCGTTCCTGAAAGTGGTGAACGACACCGCGGTAGCCGTGAACCAGGGTGGCAAGCGCAAAGGCGCTGTGTGTGCCTACCTGGAAACCTGGCACATGGACATCGAAGAGTTCATCGAGCTGCGCAAGAACACCGGTGACGATCGTCGTCGTACCCACGACATGAACACCGCCAACTGGATTCCTGACCTGTTCATGAAGCGCGTCTTCGACGACGGCAAGTGGACCCTGTTCTCGCCATCGGAAGTGCCGGACCTGCACGACCTGACCGGCAAGGCCTTCGAAGAACGCTACGAGTACTACGAAGCCCTGTGCGAGTACGGCAAGATCAAGCTGTTCAAGACCATCCAGGCCAAAGACCTGTGGCGCAAGATGCTGTCCATGCTGTTCGAAACCGGCCACCCTTGGCTGACCTTCAAGGACCCGTGCAACCTGCGCAGCCCGCAGCAGCACGTGGGCGTGGTCCACAGCTCGAACCTGTGCACCGAGATCACCTTGAACACCAACAAGGACGAGATCGCCGTTTGCAACCTGGGCTCGATCAACCTGCCGAACCACATCGTCGGCGGCAAGCTGGACACCGCCAAGCTGCAACGCACCGTGAACACTGCTGTGCGCATGCTCGATAACGTGATCGACATCAACTACTACTCGGTACCGCAGGCGAAGAACTCCAACTTCAAGCACCGTCCGGTCGGCCTGGGGATCATGGGCTTCCAGGACGCGCTGTACCTGCAGCACATCCCTTACGGTTCCGATGCCGCTGTCGACTTCGCCGACAAGTCCATGGAAGCGGTGAGCTTCTACGCGATCCAGGCTTCCTGCGACCTGGCCGACGAGCGTGGCGCCTACGAGACGTTCCAGGGTTCGCTGTGGTCCAAAGGCATCCTGCCGCTGGATTCGCAACAGATCCTGATCGAGTCCCGTGGCCAGAAGTACATCGATGTCGACCTGAACGAAACCCTGGACTGGGCACCGGTGCGCGCCCGTGTACAGAAAGGTATTCGTAACTCCAACATCATGGCCATCGCGCCGACCGCGACCATCGCCAACATCACCGGCGTGTCGCAGTCGATCGAACCGACCTACCAGAACCTGTATGTGAAATCGAACCTGTCGGGCGAATTCACCGTGATCAACCCGTACCTGGTTCGCGACCTCAAGGCTCGTGGCCTGTGGGACTCGGTCATGATCAACGACCTGAAGTACTACGACGGTTCCGTGCAGCAGATCGAGCGCATCCCGCAAGAACTCAAGGAGCTCTACGCGACTGCCTTCGAAGTGGAAACCAAGTGGATTGTCGACGCCGCCAGCCGCCGCCAGAAGTGGATCGACCAGGCTCAGTCGCTGAACCTGTACATCGCCGGCGCTTCGGGCAAGAAGCTCGACGTGACCTACCGCATGGCCTGGTACCGTGGCCTGAAAACCACTTACTACCTCCGTGCCCTGGCCGCGACCAGCACCGAGAAGTCGACCATCAATACCGGCAAGCTGAACGCTGTTTCCAGCGGCGGCAACCACGGTGACGACTCGGTCCTGGCGGCTCCAGCCGGTCCAGCTCCAGTGCCGAAGGCTTGCGCCATCGACGAGCCGGATTGCGAAGCTTGCCAATAAGCTGAGCCGATAGGCGCCTCCCGGCGCTTATCCGAACCCCCGACAGGCCCTGCCTGCCGGGGGTTTTCTTTGGCCTGGGGAAAAGCCGCCCTCTCCATCCTCCGCAGCCGCTGCCGGCTGCCCCTACCTGAGTGTCATGACTTATCGCGAGCAAGCTTCGCTCCTACAGAAGCAGATTGCGGTGGATGAATCTTGCGGGCACAAAAAAGCCCCTGCGGTGAGGGGCTTTTTTTGAGCGCTGTCAGCCAGCCATTATCAGGTCATCTGAATAATGGTCTGCATGATGGTGCTCTGGGTGGAGATGGTCTTGGCGTTCGCCTGGTAGTTGCTCTGGGCCTTGATCAGGTCCACCAGCTCGTTGGTCAGGTTGACGTTCGACTCTTCCAGGGAGTTGGACACGATCGAACCCAGGGTGCCGGTTTGTGGAGCATCGTAGCCCGGTACGCCCGAGGCGTAGGTCTCTCTCCAGCTGGTGCCGCCGACTGGCTGCAAACCTTGTTCGTTGGTGAAGCTGGCCAGGGAGATCTGCCCGATGGCCTTGTTCTGGCTGTTGCTGAAGTTGGCGAACAGGGTACCGGTGCCGTCGATGGTCAGGTTGGTGATCTGGCCAGTGGCGTAGCCGTCCTGCACCGGCAGCGAACGCGCGGTATCGGCGTTGAACTGAGTGGTGCTGGTCATGGAGATGGTCACGCCGCCGGCATTGGCGCTGGCACCGTTGGCCGCCCACACACCATTGGTCACGGTACCTGGCACCCAGCCCGCCAGGGTCAGGTTGTTACCCGGATTAGGCGTGGTGGCAGGCGGCGTGATGACCGAAACCAGTTTGCCGGCGGAGTCGAAATTCATGGTCGATGCGACTGGAGCCGTAGCGCCGGTGGTGGTCGGAGCGGAGCCATCGAGGTTACGACCATCGACCAGGGTGTAGGTCTTCCAGGTGTTGGCACCGGTTTTCACCATGTACTGGTCCAGCTTGTGCTCGTTGCCCTGGCTGTCATAGATCGGTGTGCTGAACTGCTTGGTGTAGGTTTCCACCTTGGTCGGATCGAAGGCAAAACCTGTCACGCTCTGGTCGATGACCGGCGCGGTGGAGTTCAGGTTGATGGTCGAGGACACCGAGCCGGTGGCCTTCGGCGACAGGTTCGAGGTGTCGATGCGCAGGTCGGTCAGCACGCCGTTGACGATCTTGCCATTGGCATCGACCGCATAACCTTGCAGGCGGGCAGTGCCATCGGTGTTGGTGATGTAGCCGTCCTTGTCGGTCTTGAAGGTACCGGCGCGGGTGTAGGTCAGCGAGCCGTTGTCGCTCAGCACGAAGAACCCCGAACCCTGGATCCCCATGTCCAGTACGTTGCCGGTGTTGTTCACGTCGCCCTGGCCGAACTGCTGGGAAACGTTGGCCAGACGCACACCGTTGCCCACGGTCTTGCTGCCGGTGCCCAGCTTGGTGGCCGAGTAGACGTCGGCGAACTCGGCACGGGACGATTTGAAGCCGGTGGTTGCCACGTTGGCGATGTTGTTACCGGTCACGTCCAGTTGCTTGTTGGCAGCATAGAGACCGCTAAGGCCGATATTAAAAGACATATTCCACTCCTTGTGCCGCGTTAGTCGGCTCTAGATACCAATGGTTTGAACTTTGGAGAGCGCCACGGGGCTGCTCAGTCCCGCGAGGTTCAACATCAGCTCACCGCCGGTCTGGCTGATGGTGACGCTGTTGACCGTCGCCGGCAGGTAGGTGACCAGGTCGGTCGCCTTGCCATCGATCTTTGTGCTGGCCTTGAAGGTGTAATTGCCCGGATCGGCCTTGGTGCCGTCGGTCTTGGTGCCGTCCCAGACAAAACTGGTACTGCCGGCCTTCTGGCTTCCCAGGTCGAGGGTCTTTACCGTCTTGCCATCCTTGTCGGTGATGGTCACGGTGACGCCACTGACTCCGGTAGGCACTGTCACCGAACCGGTCATGCTCTTGGTGGTGTCGACCTGGGTGGTACCGGTCTGGACGATCACCGAACGCCCCACCAGGGACGAAGCCTGCAGGGCCTGGGACGACTTATAGTTGCCAGTGATGGAGTTCACCGAGGTATTGAGGGTGGTGATCCCTTCCAGGGTGGAGAACTGCGCCAACTGGGCAACGAACTCGCTGTTGTCCTGTGGGTCCAGCGGGTTCTGGTTTTTCAGCTGGGTCACCAGTAGCTTCAGGAACGCGTCCTTGCCCAGCTCATTTTTCCCCTTGACGCTATTGGTAGCCGCGGCCAGGCCGTCATTGCTGGTGGTCGGGGTTTTCTTCGAGGAGTTCGCAAGGATCTCCTTGAGCGTCAGGCTACTGGTGGTATCGGTAACACTCATCTGAGTCGCCCCTTATCACTGACCGAGGGTCAGGACCTTCTGCATCATGGTTTTGGCGGTGTTCATCATTTCCGCGTTGGTCTGGAACGAGCGGCTGGCGGAAATCATGTCGGCCATCTCTTCCACCACGTTGACGTTGGGGTAGTAGACATACCCCTTGGCGTCGGCGGCCGGATGGTTAGGCTCGTAACGCGCCTCTAGGTTGCTCTGGTCCTCGACCACACCCAGCACCTGAACGCCCTGACCGGCCGCGTCCTGGTTCTGGAACAGCGACTCGCTGCCGCCGCTTTGCGCGCCCTGGAACATGGTGGCGAACACCGGGTGGCGCGCACGGTAGGTCTGGTCGATGCTCGAGGAGACTGTCTCGGCGTTGGCGATGTTACTGGCGACGGTGTTCAAGCGAGTGGTCTGGGCACTCATGCCACTACCGGCAATATTGAAAACACTGGCGAGGGACATGGATTACTCTCCGCGCAGGGCTGACACCAGCCCTTTGAATTTGCTGTTGAGCAGCGTGAAGCTGGCCTGGAAGTTCACCGAGTTCTCGGCGTAGTTCGACTGTTCCAGTTGGGCATCCACGGTGTTCTGGTCGATCGACGGCTGCATCGGTGTGCGGTACAGCAGCGATTCGTCGCCGCTGCCCAGGCCTTCGGCTTCGATGTGCCGGCTGTTGGTCATGTTCAGGGCAAAGGTGCCGTTCTTGGCTTTCTCGTTCTGCTCGGCGAGCACGGCAGAGAAGTCCAGATCCCGAGCCTTGTAGTTCGGGGTGTCGGCGTTGGCGATGTTGTTGGCCAGCACCTCGGCACGCTTGGCGCGAAAGCCAAGAGCCTGCTCATGAATGCCGAGCGCTTTATCGAAGCTGATGCTCATGTCGGGAAACCTTCGACCAGATTTTTCGTAAACGGGATATAGCAAGCTGCGTGCCAAGTGCTCAAAGCCCGTAAATCAAGGCTTTGCCGGCAGCGGCAAAGCGGCAATGCCAGAAAAGCGGCAAGGCATTTCCGCGAAACGTCAGCAAAGCGGCAATGCAGCGGTTGCCGCTTCTTCTGCGCTGGCAAAATCGCAGGCACAAAAAAAGAGGCCCGAAGGCCTCTCTTTTCAACAACGACAATCTTACTTCGCCTGGTAGATGATCCCAGGGCTGCACTGGACCATCTGGTAGTGGTCGGGCAATCCATTGAGCGCCTCGGAAGCCCCGAGAAACAGGTAACCACCCGGTTTCAGGGTGCTGTGAATGCGCATCAGGATGTCCTTCTTCACCTCGGCGGAGAAGTAGATCAGCACATTGCGGCAGAACACGACGTCGAATTTGCCCAGGCTGGCATAGCTGTCCAGCAGGTTGAACGAACGGAACTCGACCCGGCTCTTGATCGGCGCCTTGACCACCCAGCGCCCCGGCCCCTTGGGGTCGAAATAGCGCTGCAGGCGGTCGGCCGACAAACCGCGACCGATCGCCAGGCTGTCGTACTCGCCGGTCTTGCAGTTGTTCAGCATGGTCCCGGACAGGTCGGTGGCAACGATCTGCACCCCCATCTTCAGTTGCCCCATGTTGGTCTTCTCGAACTCGTCGATCGACATGGACAACGAATAGGGTTCCTGCCCCGAGGAACAGGCCGCCGACCAGATGCGCAAGCGCTGGTTGGGGCTGGCCTTGATCGCCTCCGGCAAGACCTTGTTCTTCAACACCTCGAATGGATAGGTATCGCGAAACCACAGGGTTTCGTTGGTGGTCATGGC
Organism: Pseudomonas sp. NFACC41-3; assembly: GCF_900109505.1. NCBI lineage: Bacteria > Pseudomonadati > Pseudomonadota > Gammaproteobacteria > Pseudomonadales > Pseudomonadaceae > Pseudomonas > Pseudomonas sp. NFACC41-3. The sequence goes on along the minus strand of NZ_FOAE01000002.1, from coordinate 671,886 downwards.
GTCGACCACCATCTCTCGCAAACCGCTGCGCGGCTGGGACTGAATGCGCTGAACCAGCTCCCCGAGGGACTTGATGCCTTGCTGTTCCATCAGTTTGTTGAGACGGCTCGACACCAGATATTGCTTGTTCTCACCCAGCAAGATCCCACAGGCTTTTTCCAGGAACACCCGGAACTGTTCGAAATCCAAATTACCCGTAGACAATGATGCCGCCTCTTAAATCGTGTGACCGCCAGGGATGGATATCCCTAGCTGTTATCTGCTGCTTTGATCCGGTCGACAACCCGGGATGCCAGGTCATCAGGACGAAACTTGGCAAGGAAGTCATCGGCACCGACCTTCTTCACCATCGCCTGATTGAATACACCTGACAACGAAGTATGCAGGATGATGTGCAGCTTTTGCATGCGTGGATCGTTGCGTATTTCGGCCGTGAGGGTGTAGCCGTCCATCTCCGGCATCTCGATGTCGGAGATCATCATCAGAAACTCTTCTTCAGGTTTCTTGCCCTCGTCGACCAGCTTGCGCAGGTAATCCAGCGCCTGTCGACCGTCGTTCAAGGCCACCACCTCGACCCCCACGGTCTGCAGGCAACGCGTGACCTGCTTGCGCGCCACCGACGAGTCATCGACCGTCAGCACCCGCAGTGAAACAGCCTTGTGTTGAGTCTCGACATCCACCACGCCCACCGAAATGGTCTCGGGCGTCGGCGCGACCTCGGCCAGCACCTTCTCGACGTCGATGATTTCCACCAACTGATTGTCCACCCGCGTCACCGCCGTCAGGTAGTGATCGCGCCCCGTCCCCTTGGGTGGCGGATGGATCTCCTCCCAGTTCATGTTGACGATGCGCTCGACCGACCGCACCAGAAACCCCTGGGTCTTGGTGTTGTACTCAGTAATGATGACAAAGGGGTTGCTCAGATCCTGCAACCCGCCTGAACCGGTGGCCATCGCCAGGTCCAGGATCGGAATGGTTGCTCCTCGAATATTCGCGACACCGCACACCACAGGACTGGATTTGGGCATCAACGTCAGTTTGGGGCATTGCAGCACCTCCCGAACCTTGAACACGTTGATCCCGTAGAGCTGCTGCCCGTCGAGACGGAACAACAACAGCTCAAGGCGATTCTGCCCTACCAGTTGCGTGCGCTGGTTCACCGAATCCATTACACCAGCCATGCCCAGACTCCCCAAAGCTTAAGATCCGACGCGCTCATCGCTAAACGGCACGGCGCTTGCTTTTTAACTGTTATGAACGCCAAAACGACATTTTCCCGACGCCTGACATCAAACTACCGCAGATTGCTGTACGGGCTGTCGGCTTTGTTTTTTTTAAACCCTGGCCATCCTGCCGTTGCTGACTCGGTAACCCTGCCTGATCTACTTATCGGCGTCACTCAGGGGTTTCTTGAATTCACCGTAGAAGACTATCTGGAAACCAGTCAAACGCCTGGGCGCTACGAGATCCAGGTCAATCAGCTCGACCCGCGGCTGCGCATGCCGCATTGCGACAAGGAATTGACAGCGACCCTGGAAAGCCCGGCACAACCGCTGGGACGCGTGACCGTTCGCGTCCGTTGCGACGGCGCCTCGCCCTGGACCGTATTCGTGCCCGCCCAGGTCAAGCTGTTCCGCGAAGTGGTCACCACCACCCGGCCACTCAAGCGCGCCGGCATCATCAGCCCCGAAGACGTGATGCTGCGCGAGCGCGATATCGGCCAGATCAACCAGGGCTATCTGACTTCAGTGGACCAGGCCATTGGGCAGAAGCTTGTCCGACCAATGGTCGCCGACCAACTCGTCACCCTGGTTCACCTGGAACAGGCGGAAGTGGTGCGCAAGGGCGATCAGGTGGTGATCTCTGCCCGTAGCGGCACGCTGAATGTGAAAATGCCCGGTGAAGCCTTGTCCAATGGCGGCATGAGCGAGCAGATCCGGGTCAAGAACCTCAATTCACAACGGGTCATCAAAGCGCGGATCACCGCGCCGGGACAGGTGGAAGTCGCCATGTAGACGACTGGCGCTGTGCACTGTTGCCCCCTAAACTGTGGCCCATGCAGGGCCACAGCGGCGCGTGCGGGCTTATCGATATTTGAGCCTAAAGTTTTCCGGCGTATTGCCGAAAACAAGTCAAGCGTCCAAATACCCAGAGGTTTTTTTACCATGGTCATCGATTTCAGCCGTTTAAACAGCTCTCCCTCACTCACCGGCAGCACGCGCACCAGCGCCAGCAAGGAAACCGGCGACGCCGACAAATCCGCGCCGCTGAACGCTCCGGCCGAACAGGCCAGCACCAGCGGGGAGTCGGTACACCTCAGTAATGAGGCTCAACAGTTGCAGAAGATCACTGACAAGCTGCGCGACCAGCCTGCCGTCGACAACGCCCGCGTGGCCGAGTTGAAGCAAGCGATTGCCGATGGCAGCTATAAAGTCGACAGCAACCGTGTAGCCAGCAAACTGCTTAATTTCGAAGCCCAGCGCTAGCCAATAAGGCCTGCGCCAGTTTTTTGGACGCTTAAAACCCAAGGCCATACATGCACGACACTAATTTGCTGCAACTGATCACTGACGACTTTGCTCCAGCTCAACAATTGCTGGAATTGCTGCGCACCGAATCCCTAGCCCTGCACGGTCGCGACATGCCGCTGCTGGAAGAGATTCTCGCGCAGAAGCAAGCCCTGATCATTTTGCTCGAGCAGCATGGCCGCAAACGCAGCGAACTCCTCGCCAGCCTGAACCTTCCTGCCAGCCGCGCCGGCCTGGAACAGTTGGCCAGCCACTCCTCGATCGGCGACCAGTTACTGGCCCAGAGTGACGTGCTGACCCAGATGCTTGCCGATTGCCAGGCGGCGAACGAACTCAACGGTCGCTCGATCCAGGTTCAACAGGCCACCACCGCCAATCAATTGAAAATCCTCACCGGTGGCGAGCCTCCAGCCCTCTATGATGCCCGTGGCTCAACCGCCAAGCTGGCCAAGCCTCGCCCGCTTAGCCAGGCTTGACCCCAGAGATGAGCGCGCCCTATCAAGTCGCGGAACATGCTGGCAAAATGCCGGCTCTTGCGTGTAGTCGTATTTTGTCTGGAGATTGATGAACCGTGTTCAATGCCGTAAACGCAGAAGATGCGCCGCAGCCACCCAAGGTGCTGACCACCCCCTTGGAAATCAACTCCACGCTGCGCTTGCTGCAAGACAGCCATGACCCGCTGATCATCACTTTCCACGAACGCAGCCAGCGCTTTCAAAGCTATCTGGTCGAGATCGATCGTGACAGCAACATGATTGCCCTGGACGAAATGATCCCCCGCGATGGCGAACGCTTCATGCTCGCCGGCGAACCGTTTCGCGTCGAAGGCTTTCACGAAGGCGTGCGCATCGCCTGGGAAAGCAATGGCATCCCGACTATCGACGAATCCAATGGTGGGCGATGCTACCGCGGCACCCTGCCAGACGAAGTGGTCTATCACCAGCGCCGCAATGCCTTTCGCGCAGCCCTGAAGCTGGCCCAACTGGTCAACATCGAACTGGGCGGCGAAAAACTCAAGGCGCCGATCGCCGGCAAGCTGCTGGATATCTCCGCCACCGGCTGCAAGCTGCGCTTCGAGGGCGACATCTCCGGCCGCCTGCAACTGGGCCAAGTCTACGAGCGCTTTATCGCCGCCCTGCCCTTCGGCAGCATGACTGCACCAGTGGAACTGCGTTACCTGCACCACGAAGAGAAGATCGACACGACTTTCGCCGGTGTGCGCTTTCACAACATGAGCGGCCTGGTTCAACGCCAGGTCGAGCGCTTCGTCTATCAGCTGCAACGCGAAGCCCGGCGCTTCGACAAAGACGACCTCTGAGATTCGAGCGTCGATAAAAAACGGGCAGTCCCTTGCGGGGCTGCCCGTTTTGCGTTTCTAGGGCCTGGCCCCACTGAACTGGTCCGGCCCTGGTTCATCCGGCTTCACTACCGGCTCCTCAGCCTCAACCTCATCCGTGGCCGGCGTCTCGACCGGAGGCTCGGCTTCCGGCGCGCTGGTCTGTTGCATCTGATCCTGCACCACTTGCTCATCGACCCGCGGATCGAGCGCGGCCACCAATGGCGAACTGGACATGCTGTCCGGCATCGCCACGTGATGCAGCGGCGCATCATCGACCTGATGCAGGTTGGTCACGGCTTTCGGCCGGATACGCCAGACCAGTACCAGGGCAAAGAAACTGAAGAACGCATAGAGCATCTGGCTGCCGAACAACTTCATCAGCACCCCCGCCACCAAAGGCCCGACACTGGCCCCGACGCCATAGGTCACCAGCAACATCGCGGTCAGCGAGACCCGCCGATCGCCTTCGACATGGTCGTTGGAGAACGCCACCGCCAGCGGGTACAGACAGAACTGCACCAGCGAACAGAGGAACCCCAGGGCGAACAGCACCTCCAGTGGCACCTGGGGCAAAATCGCCAACGGCAAGGCCACGACCGCCAGGAAGCAGGCAAAGCAGCGAATCAGCAAAGCCCGGTCATAACGGTCGGACAGCCATCCCAATGGCCACTGCACCACCAGCCCGGCAAAAATGCAGCTCCCCATGAACAGGCCGACCTGTTCGGTGCTCAAGCCTTGCTGGGAGGCATACAGCGGTGCCAGACCGTAGAATGAACCGACAATCAGCCCCGACCCGAGCACCGTGCTCAGCGACTGTGGAACGCGCTTGATAAAGAAGCGCGGTTCCATGGGCGCAGGATGCAAAGGCGCAGGGTGAATACGCCGGGTCATGGCCACCGGCACCAGACACAGGGCAAAACACAGGGCCACCAGCATCAGCAACTCAAGCCCGAGGGCCGGGTGCATGACCAGAATCAACTGCCCCAGGACCAGCCCCAGATACGAGGCGATCATATAGCCGCTGAACACCAGCCCGCGCTGCTTGGCATCGGCCTGCTCGTTGAGCCAGCTTTCGATGACCATGTACTGGCACATCATGCCCAGGCCGACGATCATCCGCAGCACCAGCCAGGCCGGCAACCAGTCCACCAGGCCATGCCCCAGCACCGCTGCGCCGACGATCCCGGCACAGGTGGCGTAGGCACGGATATGGCCGACCCGGGCAATCAGGCGGTGGCCGATTTTCCCACCCAGCACCAGGCCGAAATAGTTGGCCGCCATCAAGGCCCCCACCCATAACCCGTCGACATGATCGGCGGCCAGGCGCAATGCCAGGTAGGTACTGAGTAAGCCCGAGCCGATCAACATCATCAGCGAGGCGAAATAAAGCGCTCGAAAGGATTTCCAGATTTGGCGCATCGGCGTTCCGAGCGGCTCCTTGAATTGAGTGTCGGGCCATCTGGACGATAGCCCGGCTGCGATGGTTCGGTTAAGCCTGGGCCGCTAAGACGCGCCGCTCCCAGGGAGTTATTTCATCAAAGAAACTGGTCAACTCCATGGTCTTCGAAGCGACGTAACCTTCGACGAACTCATTGCCGAACAATTCCTTGGCCAACTGGCTACGTTTCAGACGCTCAAGAGCGGCATGCAAGGTACAAGGCAGAGATAAACTGTCCGGCACGGCAAACTCACCCTGAATCGCCGGCGTCGGTTCCAGCTCGTTTTCGATACCGTGCAAACCTGCCGCCAGGCTCGCGGCGATCGCCAGATACGGGTTGGCATCGGCGCCCGGCAAGCGATTCTCGACCCGCCGCGCCACCGGCGAACTGGCCGGAATACGCAGGCCTGCCGCCCGATTGTCATGGGACCAGCAGGCATTGTTCGGCGAAGCGTAAGGATGGCACAGACGCTGGTAGGAATTGACGTTCGGTGCGAACAGCGCAGTGAAATCCGCCATCCCCGCCTGCAGCCCGCCAATGAAGTGGCGGAACATCGCGGTCGGCTCTCCGGCCTCATCACTGAACACGTTACGGCCGCTGGCCGACTCCACCAGGCTCTGGTGAATATGCATCGAACTGCCCGGCGTGTGCGCCAGCGGCTTGGCCATGCACACCACGGTCAGGCCATGCTTGAGCGCCACTTCCTTGAGCAGGTGCTTGAACAGGAATGTCTGGTCGGCCAGCAACAGCGGATCGCCGTGCAGCAGATTGATCTCGAACTGGCTGACGCCCATTTCATGCATGGAGGTATCGCGCGGCAAGCCCAATGCCGCCATGCAGGCATAGACCTCACTGAAGAACGGCCGCAAACCGTTGTTGGAACTGATGCTGAACGCCGAATGCCCATCCTCGCGACGACCGTCCAGGCCAAGGGGCGGCTGGAAAGGTTGGGTCGGATCGGTATTGGGAGCAAACACGAAGAATTCCAGCTCGGTCGCCACCACTGGCGCCAGGCCGCGAGCGGCGTACCGCGCGATGACCTCTTTGAGCTGGCCCCGGGTGGAAAGACGCGAGCTTTCACCGCTCAACTCGTCCGCATCGCAAATCGCCAGCGCACGTGGCTGCGAACTCCAGGGCAGGCGATGAATTTGTTGCGGGTCAGCAGTGAGCGCCAGGTCGCCGTCGTCACTGCCGTAAAAACGCGCGGGTGGATAGCCACCCATGATGCATTGCAACAGCACCCCACGGGCCATCTGCAGACGCCGCCCTTCGAGGAAACCCTCGGCGGTCATCACCTTGCCCCGTGGCACGCCGTTCAGATCCGGAGTGACACATTCAATCTCGTCAATGCCCGTCAATCGCTGAGCGAGTGAACTGCGGCCATCGGTTGTCATGACTCAATCCTTGTTGTTGTACGAGCCGAGAACGGCGACCCGTACAAAATAGGCTCCGGCTGTTCGGAATATCAAGCAGGGACACTCGAAATACCCGGATAGACAACCATCATCCGGCATGCCTTCGCAAGGAGCGCTCTCAAGGAACTTGTCACAAAACACAAGCCAGCTTGCCGAGCTGATGATTTATCGGCCTGCCACGCCCGCCCTATGATTTTTTCGCGCTCGGCTGGTGGAGCATGCGCAAGGCCCCTGCTGACCAACCCGGTCGCCGCGCCGTCCATCGAATCCCATTGACAACGCTTACCCAGAGAGCAGCCACATGCCGCTCCCATTCGCCACAGGAGCTCCACCATGCCCAATGATTTTCCCCAACCCGTGGACGCAGCGCTGGTGCCACGCTTCGCCGGGATTCCAAGCTTCATGCGCCTGCCGGTCTTTGATGACCCGGCCCAGGTGCAGATCGCCCTGGTCGGGGTGCCCTGGGACGGCGGCACCACCAACCGCGCCGGCGCCAGGCATGGCCCGCGAGAAGTGCGCAACCTCTCCAGCCTGATGCGCAAGGTGCACCATGTCAGCCGTATCGCTCCCTATGACCTGGTGCGCATCGGCGATCTCGGCGACGCTCCCGTCAACCCCATCGACCTGCTGGACTCGCTGTCGCGCATAGAAGCCTTTTTCCGCGACTTGCACGAGGCCGGTGCCGTGCCGCTGGCCGTTGGCGGCGACCACCTGGTGACCTTGCCGATCTTTCGCGCCCTGGCCCGCCAGCGGCCAATCGGCATGGTGCATTTCGACGCTCACTCCGATACCAACGACCGCTATTTCGGCAACAATCCCTACACCCACGGCACACCGTTCCGTCGTGCCGTGGAGGAAGGCCTGCTGGACCCGCGACGCACCGTGCAGATCGGTATCCGTGGCTCGGTCTATTCGGCCGATGACGAGGCCTTCGCTGCCGAGACCGGCATCCGCGTGATCCATATGGAAGAGTTTGCCGAGATCGGCGTCGCCGCCACCCTGGCCGAGGTACGACGCGTGGTCGGTGACGGCCCGACCTATGTCAGCTTCGATGTCGACGTGCTGGATCCGGCCTTCGCCCCCGGCACCGGTACCCCGGAAATCGGCGGCATGACCACCCTGGAGGCCCAGCAGTTGATCCGTGGCCTGCGCGGCCTGAACCTGATCGGAGCCGATGTGGTGGAAGTGTCGCCGCCCTTCGACGTCGGCGGCGCCACGGCGCTGGTGGGGGCGACCATGATGTTCGAGCTGATGTGCCTGCTGGCCGAGTCCATCGCCTCTCGCCGCTGACTCGCAGATCCGCACCGGTGTAGGCTTTGCCCATCCCCTTGCCGCGCCTGATGGAGGCCAATGTGCTGGGCAGCCTATCCGATATCGACCTGCGCATGCTGCGGGTCTTTTGCACCATAGTCGACGCCGGTGGTTTCACCGCGGCCCAGGCCAGGCTCAATACCAGCCTGTCGCGCCTGAGCGTGGTGGTACGCGATCTCGAGGAGCGCCTGGGCTGCTCGCTGTGCCGACGCGGTAGCAGTGGCTTCCAATTGACCGAGGAAGGGCTGGAACTTTTCGATGCTGCGCAGTTGCTGTTTCGCGACATCGAGCGCTTTCGGCAGCAGGCCAACCAACTCGGCGGGCCGGCACGCGACCATCTGCAGATCGGCAATGTCGACAGCATGCTCAGCCTGTCCTATGCGCCATTGCCCCTGGCCATCAACCTGTTCCGCCAGCGCCTGCCGGAAGTCCGCCTGGGCCTGCACATACTGCGTCCCGACGAGCTTGAACAGGCCGTGCTCGACGAGCGCCTGCACCTGGCCATCGGAGCCTTCCACCACCAGCTCTCCGGGCTGCGCTACCAGCCGCTGTTCGAGGAGGAACAAAATCTCTATTGCGCTGCTGGGCACCCGCTGTTTCAACGCAGCGACACCGACCTGACCCTGGAAGAAATATGCAACACACCCTATGTCGGTCGTGGCTACATGGCTGAGAACCAGCGCCCCCATGGCCTGTATTTTTTGCAGAGCGCCACCGTCTACACCATGGAAGCGATTGCCACCCTGGTATTTTCCGACAGCTATCTGGGTTACCTGCCCAGCCACTATGCCGCCAACTGGGTGGCCAGGGGCCAAATGCGCGCCCTGTTACCGCAGCGCCTGGCCTATCGTTCGACCTTTCACTGCATCACCCGCCAGGGCCAGGAGCCGAAAGCCGCCCTGACCTGCTTTCTACAGGCCCTGGAGCAAGCGCAACAGCAGCTGGCTCAGGGCAGGTAGAGACTGAACACACCGCCGCCCAAAGGCCCGCCGTTGCGAATCTCGGTACGTCCGCAGACACCGTTGCGCTGATGCAGCGCGGCAATGCGCCCGGCGAAGTACAACCCCAGGCCGGTGCTGCCGCTGCTGTGATTGATGCCTTGCACGTAGTCGGCCTGGTTATCGATCATCGACTGCGGATAACCCTCGCCATCGTCATTGATGGTCAGCACCGTCTGCCCGCCTTCATCGTGCACGCTGACCAGCAACGCATGGCGCGCATAACGAATGGCGTTGTTGATGCAGTTGTCCAGCACCGAGGCGATCAATTCCCGATCGAAGAACCCCAGGGGGGTCAAGGGATCGACCTCATAGGTTGCGGCAATGCCACGACTGACAAATACATCCTGATGGCTGACCAGTTGCGCCTCGATGAAGTCATCCAGTTCGTGGTAACCCGGCTGCACCGGCAACTGGTTGACTCCCAATTTGTAGAGCCCCAGCAGTTGCACCAGCATGCCGTTGAGATGGGCAAACTCGAACTCCATCACGCCCTGCTCCGGCGTGCCCTGGTGCGCCTGCGGCAGTGCCGCCAGCCACTGGGCATGGGCCTGCATGAGCAGGGTCAGGGAGTTCTTCATGTCGTGCACGGTAGAGGCGATCACCGTGGAAAAGTCGAGAGCCTGTTCGTGGGTATTCATTCGCCAAACGCCTTGCTTCGCAGCTTCTGATAACGCGGATAACGCGCGTCGGTATCGGGCATCAGGCCGACCATTTTCAGACAGGTCCGGCACTCATCCAGCAGTGCCGTGTCCTGGGTGATGTCGGTGCCGTGCAATAGCGACTGCGCCATGTTCAGGGCAATACTGATGTTCTTCGGTTGCATGGCCAGGGCCCGACGGAACAGATCCCGGGCTTCGCCCAGCGCGCCGGCCTTGTAGCTGCGCACGCCTTGACGGTTCATGTCCGCCGCGGCGTTGGCGGAGTTGAGGATCGCCGGATCATCGGTGAGCTTGGCAATGCCCTCCATTACCTTCGGGTCGTCGCCGTAGATTTCCGCACAGTTCTTCAGCATCGATGCGCCGGCATCGGCCTGTCCCAGCATCTGCAGTTGCTTGGCTACCAGCAACGCCGCTTCCGGGCTCATGAACTGCTCCATCCCGTCCAGACGCAGCATCGCCTGCTCGGTGAGTTTTTCCGCCGTTTCAGCATCGTTGAGCAACAAGCTGGTGGCCTTCATCAGGCGCGCGCGAATCTGCAGCCCCGGATCGCTGGGATTTTCCTTGGCCACCGCACTCAGGGTGCTGTTGATTTCCAGGCGCGTGCGGGTATCCAGGCCCCTCTCGCTGCCCTTGCTGATCAACGCATGGGCCAGGCCAAGGTTGCTTTCCGGATCCTTGAAACGCGATTGCGCGCCTTGCGACACCGCCTGGCGATACGCCTTGGATGCGGTCTCGAAGTCTTCGTTGGTCATCGCCAGCTTGCCCAGCAGCGCTTGCCGGCGCACGGCCAGCGGCGACAGGCGCACCGCCTCCTCCAGCACACTCTGGGCGCGCCTGGAATCACCCTCGGCGAGCAGCACATCGGCCATGCCATCGTAGAGCGCCGGCATCATCGGGAAGGCCTTCAAGGCCTTTTCATAGATGGCCTTGGCCTGGGTCACCTGGCCACGCTTGAACAGCAGACGCCCCAGGCCGACATAGGCCCACGGCAACGGGCGATCCGCCAGGATGCTCTCGTACAAACGCTCCAGCGCCTCGTTCTGATTCATGTCACGCAGGGCATCGGCCCGGTAGCGCAGGCACAACGGCGAATAACGCGGATCCTGCTTGCACAGGGCGATGCAGGCATTGAGCACCTCGAGCGGCTTGCCGCGATCGAGCGCCTGCAGGATCGGCTTGAGCAACGACTTGCGCTGCTGCAGCCGCTCCAGTCGCTGAGCCAGGCTGGAGCGGTTGAAAGGCTTGGTCAGATAGGCGTCCGGCTCGTGCTCGAGGGCGCTGAGCACCATCGACTGGCTGGTCTCGGCGGTGACCATGAGAAACACGCTTTCATGGCTGATCAGCTTGTCGGTCATCAGGTCTTCGAGCACCTGCTGACCATTCTTCTTGCCGTCGCCCAGGTGGTAATCCTGCAGGATGAAGTCATAACGCTTTTGCGCGCACATGCGCAGCGCCTGCTCGCCTGTATCGGCAGTGTCTACGTCCTTGACGCCCAGCTCACGCAGCATGGACCGGACAGAACTGCGGAAATCCGAGAAATCATCGACGATCAAAAAGCTTTTTTGGTGGTACGCCAGCATCGAAGATTCCAGACCCGTAAAAAAGATGAAGCCCGCGGCAACAGCAGGACACGCTCAAGGTCGCCCCCCTTGTTGCCCCCGGACAACGATAATGGCCAAAGGCCATCAATGCATTCTACATCAACCTACAATGGCGCCCGCCCGCTCTCGCCGGACACTCGGTCCATGGCCCCGCCATTTGACCTGCAACAACATCCATGGGGTTATCGGCCGATTCCGGCGTTCCCTTATAGATAGGTGCCAAAAGCATTCGATATCCTTGCTCGCGCCGCCCGCCAGCTCCGGTTGCGGCAAACTCCATCGGGAATATCAGCCGCACGGCATCAACTTTAAGCCAGCCACGCCGATACCTTGCAGACAGACAGCAACAGTCAAAACGAGCGCAACATGCAAACCTGTATCCAAAACCTCATCGACCAGGGCGCCCATATCTTCGGCGAGATCCTGGACGCTGACCGCACGCAGGCGCTGTACCGCGAAATGATCGCCGCACGGGCCTTCGGGGCAGGGCTGTTCATGGACGAGGCTGAATACCTGGCCCAGGAAAACCACCTCAACGCCAACCCGAACAAGACCTTCAACTTCCTCAATGGCTTCGAGTCGCAGTTGCAGTTCATCGAGCAGGACCCGCGCCTCACTGCAGTCCTCGATGAAGTACTCGGCGCCGACTATGAGGTGGTGATCAAGAAAGCGGTGTGCGGCGTACCGGACTCATGGCTGCCGGACTGGGTGCGGGAAAAGATCCGCGATGTGAATGTGGCGAACCTGGGGCCCTATATCAAAAAACCCTTTCGCGACATCACCTACTTTCGCGGGATCGACTTCCACCAGGACATCATCGATTGGCCCCAGGGCCGAGTGGAACTCGACCCCTCGACCTTTCTGACCCTGTATGTGTACCTGCACGACGTCACCGAAAACGACTCGCCCCTGCACCTGATGCCCGGTACTCACCGCTTTGGCGCCACGCTGTTCCCGCATCGACTGGAACATCAGGAGCACGATCGGTGGACCTACGCCGACGATCATGGACAGCAGATGACCTGCCAGGATTACCGGCTGACCGGCGGGCCGGGTTACGTCGGGCTCTGGCATAACTGCACCTTGCATGGCACACGGCCGGTGGCCAACGAGTCGGAGCAGTTCCGCCTGTCGCTGCGTTATCTGCTGGGCAAGTCCCGAGGCAATACCGGCAAGACCGCGATCGACACCATCAACGGTGCGATCCAGGGTGAGTTGCAACCGGTAAGGACCCGACGCGACCTGAACGCCAAGGGTATCGCCCAGATCAAGGGCAACATCATCAATAACAATGGCTAGCGTCACCGCTTGCAGCGAACGGGCGAACCGCTCGGGTGACGATTTACCAGCGGCTGCACCAGTAAGACGAGGTCAATGTGTCAACAGGGTTTGGACAGAAAGCGCGGGTGCTGATATTCGGCACCGGTGCCGGCGGCATCAATTTCTACAAGTACAACCGCCGCCGCTACCGGGTGATCGGCTTCGTCGATAACAACCAGCAGAAGCAGGGCCAGCATCTGTTCGGCAAGTTGATCCACGCCCCTCAGCAACTGAGCGCGCTGGTTTTCGACAAGATCATCATCGCCAGCGATTACTACAGTGAGATCTACCCGCAGCTCACCGACAAGCTGGCGATCGATGAACAACGGATCGAAGTGTTCCATGGCGCACAGATCAGCTCGCAACTCCCATGGTTCCAGCGCATAGGCAAACGCCTGGAACAACTGGGCTATGAACGCATGTGCAAGCAGCCGGGACTGATCAGCGACCTGCTGTATCGCCTGCTTTTTCGACGCCAGGATACCCGGCGCCTGGCCTTGCGCTGGCTGGATGAAAGCGCCGAGCACAAGGTCCATGTGTTTCGCCGGAGCCAACCGGGAAGCAGCCAGCCGCCACGGTTCGTCCACCAATCGACACTGGCGATCACCCTGGAATTACCCGAGGTCGCCCTCTATCACTTTCGCCAGGGGCAGGTCTGTTCGGTGTCCCGTTCGGTGATACTGCCAAATGGGCAATTGGTGCTGGAGCGAGTGCCCACGGCAAAGTCCTCGCAGGCCGACTATAGTGCTGCGCACCTGCTCTACCACGGCCAGCGCCTGGCCCTGGTCAGGACCGGCAAACCCATCGAGCTGGACAAAGGCCTGCTGATCAGCGGCTGTAACGAGCAGAACTATTACCACTGGACGGTAGAAGTCTTGTCTCAACTGCAATTCGTGGCCGAACTGCCGCCGCAATATGCGGACTATCCACTGCTGATCTCCAAGAGCAGCCAGAACATTCCCTCGATCAAGTCCCTGATCGAGGCGATTGGCGTTGACCGCCCGCTGGTACTCCTGGACAACATCACCAGCTATCAAGTGGCCGACCTGCTGCTGATCAGCGCGCCCAACAACATGATCCCGAACTTCAAAGGCGTGGCACAGAACAGTGCCAGCAGCGGCTTCGTACGCCCGGAATCGATCAACTTCCTGCGGGAAAAAGCCCTGCGCCTGGCCCATGGCATCCCCACCGGCGAACTCCCCAAGCGAGTATTCCTGGCCCGCAAAGGTTTTCTCCGGCACTACAACCAGGCCGAGATCCTCAAGCTGCTGGAACCCTATGGGTTTACCTGCGTGTACATGGAGGAACAGGACATCAGCCATCAGGTGGCGATCATGGCCAATGCCGAAGTCATAGTCGGCCCCACCGGCGCGGCCTGGACCAATCTGATTTTCGCCTCGAAAAACGCCCGCGCGCTGTGCTGGATGGCCGAGGAGTATGGGCAACTGTCATGTTTTTCCAACCTGGCGGCGATCGTCGGCGTGGAAATGGACTACATCGCTTACCGGGTGGGCTCGACCGACTCCCGAGAACTGTATTACCGAAATTATCGGGTCGACGCCAAGCGCGTTGAAAACTGGCTGCAACAGCATTTGTCGAAACGGCTCGAAGGGGAGACGCGATGAAGATTCACATTCTGCCGCTGCAGACCCACGGCGATGACCGTGGTTCGCTGATCGCCCTGGAAGAAGGGAAAAACATCCCCTTCCCGGTGAAGCGGGTGTACTACATGTTCAATACCGGTGAAGGAGTTCGCCGCGGCTACCACGCTCATAAGACCCTCAAGCAGGTGGCCATCGCCGTACGCGGCTCGTGCCGTTTCCTGCTGGACGACGGTCGGGAAAAAATCGACATCACCCTGGACAATCCTTGCCAGGGCCTGCTGATCGAATCCTTTATCTGGCGTGAAATGTATGACTTCTCTCCAGACTGTGTGCTGATGGTCCTGGCCGATCAACTCTATGAAGAAGGCGACTATGTTCGAGACTATGCCCAGTTCATGGACATGGTCGGACAATGACTCAAATGATGAATATTCCGTTTCTGGATTTGAAAGGCATCAATCACGAATATGCCGATCAGCTCAAAGCCGCTTGCAGCCGTGTGATCGACTCCGGCTGGTACCTGATGGGGCGTGAGCTTGAGCAATTCGAGGCCGCGTTCGCCGATTACTGCGGCAGCCGGCATGCCATCGGCGTCGCTAACGGCCTGGATGCCCTGACCCTGATCCTGCGCGCCTGGAAAGAGCAAGGCCGGCTGCAGGCCGGTGATGAAGTGATAGTGCAGAGCAACACCTTTATCGCCACCATCTCGGCCATTCTGGAAAACGATCTGGCGCCGATCCTGGTAGATGTCGACCCTGCCACCCACAATCTGGAGATCGAGGCCGTCGAGCGGGCCATCTCGGAAAAAACCCGAGTGATCCTGCCGGTGCATCTTTATGGGCAGCTGTCGCCGATGCCGCAGATCATGGCGCTGGCCCACAAGCATGGCCTGCTAGTGCTCGAAGATGCCGCCCAGGCCCATGGCGCCGAGCTGGTCGGGTGCAAGGCCGGCAACTGGGGCGATGCCGCGGCTTTCAGCTTCTACCCCGGGAAGAACCTCGGAGCCCTGGGCGACGGCGGCGCCATCACTACCAACGACGCCGAGCTGGCAACCCTGGTCCGGGCGCTGGGCAACTACGGTTCGCGCGTCAAGTACCAGCACGATCATCAGGGGGTGAACAGCCGCCTCGATGAAATCCAGGCCGCGATGCTCGGAGTGAAGCTGGCGCACCTGGACAGCGATACTGCCCGTCGACGCAGCATCGCCCGCTACTACGGCGAACACATCCGGCACCCGGGAATCACCCTGCCCTCGGTGACGACTGCGAGCGCCCATGTCTGGCACCTGTATGTCATTACCTGCCCATGGCGCGATCAGTTGAAGGCGCATCTGGCCGAGCGTGGCATCCAATGCCTGGTTCACTACCCACTGGCGATCACCGAGCAGCGGGCCTACAGCGATCTGGCCATGACCTCCCAGGCATCCCGGGCGCCGCTGCATGACTCGATCCTGTCATTGCCGATCTACCCGACATTGGGCCAGGAACAACAGCAACACATTGTCACCGCCATCAACCAGTTCACCGCCCACTGATGCGCCTGTTGCGAAGTGCCTAGAAAGCACCTCGTAACTGAGCGAACTGCTCGTCAGTCACATAGTCGGCAAGTGCCCGACCGCAATGGTCGGCAGCCTCGCGCCCTTGCGCAGCAACAACTGAAAGGTTTTACGACAACGCCCGGTGAGGTAGGCATCCTTGGCATACATCAAGGGCGTCGTGCCTTTGTTGTTGGGCCGCTCCGGGTCGGCACCTTGCTGCAACAACCAGTCAACCACTATGCCTTGGCTGATACGGGCAGATTGCGTCTTTATCAGCCTTTTCGCTTGATATGTGACACCCAAAATGCAACATCACCAGGAGAACACCCTAACTGATACAGGTTGTATTATGTTCATCCGCGCCTACCTTCGAGCATCAACCGACGAGCAAGATGCAGGCCGCGCCCGCACAGCTCTCGAAAAGTTTGCAAGTGACCAGAACAAAGTCATTGCCTGCGAGTACCTGGAGAACGCCAGCGGAGCGACCGCAGACCGGCCTGAACTACTTCGCCTGCTCAAGGATGCCCGCAAAGGTGATGTGCTGCTGGTGGAGTCAATAGACCGCCTCTCACGCCTTCCCGTGGAGGATTGGCAGAAGCTCAAGGCCGCTATCGACTCCAAGGAATTGCGTATCGTCGCACTCGATCTACCAACCAGTCACCAAGGGATGCAGGACACCAGAGGCGACGAGTTCACCGGACGAATGTTGGAAGCGATCAATTCAATGCTGGTGGAAATGATGGCCGCCATTGCCCGTAAGGATTACGAGCAGCGACGCGAACGCCAGGCCCAGGGAATCGAGAAGGCCAAGGCTGCTGGCAAGTATCAGGGGCGCCCCATCAACGCCGATCTGCATAAACGCGTCACAGAACTACTCGGCGCCGGCCTCGGCATTCGAGCAACTGCTCGGCATGCAAGTTGTTCCACAACGACTGTCTTACGCATTCGAGACCAGTCAAAGGCTTAACCTCCGCCCCCACTCATATACACAGAGAATGCAATCAATGGACGATCCCAAAAACGCCCGGCGCAGCGACAGTCTTGACTTGGCGTATAACGCAGCTCTCACAAAGCTAGATGTAGCTACGTGTGAAGCGATGGCAGTTAGCCAAGCCATTGATGTTGAAAACTCGGAACTGCATCTAGGTTTCTCAGTGCAGATTTTCAAAAAGCTATGCAGCCACTCCGTCGCGTTGATCTGCGCAGTACCCCGATCACGCTGGGTGAAATCTGAGTTCGAAAATTGGGATTTCGCCTGTGCCGCAGGACAAAGCCGAGCAATCATCGAGGGCTTTTTACTATTCCTCTACCTTTCCCAAACGCCCTCGTGTAACGCGGAATGGACGGCGAAGCTATTGGTTCTCTATGTCAACGACTGCACGAGGCGGGCGAAAATGATGGCCAACGTCAAAGCAGTAGACGCGGCGGAAGATTGGGTGCGCCAAGCGGAAGAATTAAAAGACAGGCTAAAGCTAAACCCATGGTTCCTCAATCTAGACGGTAAGACTCAAAAGCGCTGCCTAGCCGGGGACCATCTCATGATCTCAAGCAGGGACGAAATTCTTGAGCTGGCGGGCTGGGAAAAAGCTGAGTTCTACGCGATTTGGGATCTGCTTTCACAATATGCACACGTGCTACCAATGTCCTTCACACGAATGGAGCCTGACGGTCGCGGATCAGGCGCAGCAAACGAAGCAGACGCAGACTATCTCACAGCCACAATAGCGTGGTGCGCAGACACCCTACATGCGGCTACTAATAGAATGACAGCTGGCTTTCCATCCACAGAAACAGTCCGACAAGGTCTAGATTCAAAATTCGAACCAGGACCAAAAGAGAATCGCCCATGAACAGGGCCAAAGGAAACAGCAACCTAGCTGACAACTGCACCCACCCTGCACCTTTGGAGATATTTGAGTTAGGGGCTGAATCGCTAGAGGCCTTGAGTTATATGGTGTCCCAGGGCAGGTTCGAACTGCCAACCTTCCCCTTAGGAGGGGGATGCTCTATCCAATTGAGCTACTGGGACAAATTGACCACCGCGTGTACTGCCGCGGTGCAAAGGACGGCGTGCATGTTAACGGCCAGCCCTGCTTTTGTCATGTTGTGAGTAGGGCTTTTTAACCGGTGGCGGCCTCTGACCATCAGGCAACTTGCCAGAGCTACCGTGCAAATTGCATCACTGCAAAAAGCCATCATTGCAGAATGCAATCCACTGCCTTATAAAAACCCTAATAAATCATTGTTTTTAAAGGGTTTATTAGAGGTTAGACTCTTGGCATGAGCGCTGCTTCCTCTCCATGAAAGAACAGTGGAGATCAAAGCCCATGAACAGCGCCCTTCTTCTATCGAATGCCATTGCCATCGCCGTCCTGGTGGTCTTCCACTTTCAGCCTGATGGCCGCGCGGATCAGAGTACCACCCCGTACAGGGCCCATTACGTGCAACACCAGGCCCCGCAATTGGCTGTGATGAGCAGCGCATCGGAGAATCCTGGCATGGCACAGGTCGCCGACGCCCCAGAAGCCGTTGTTCTACCTGCCAACCCAAGACCCGAAAGCTGGGTATTTTGAAAATCACCCATCAGGAGCCTGTTAATGTCCCGACTTGCCAAAGGCCTTCTCATCCTGGCAATACTCAGTGCCGCACTGGATTGCTTCACCACTGAAAATACTCTGGGTGATGCGCCCTTGGTTGCCTGTGGTGTTTTTTCCGGCCTGTTCCTGCTGGCGCTGGCGTTGGGACGTAAGATCAAGTTCGACCCTGTACTGCGCTGATCCCCTGCGATCTCAATAGCTTCAGGAAACGCTCAAGCGTCACGGACAGCTCGCTCGAGTTGTCCAGAAAAAACACGGACTCTCCCAGCACGGGCCCGCCCTCAGCGGAAAAAAGAGCGCTTCTCTTGAGTCTCGCCTCGATCTGCGCCGCACTTTCGCGACCGCGGTTCATCAGCCTTTGCCGCAGCACGTCGATGTCCACCGTTAACAGAATCGCCAAAAGCTCCGGATAACGCTGGCGAGCCTGATCCAGGTGAGCCCTTGAGCCATTGATCAGGACATGACGCCCACTGGCCAGCCATTCGTCGATCTGCATGGGAATTCCGTACGCCAGGCCATTAGCCCGCCAGCACAAGGCAAAGGCGCCCTGCCGTTCCAGGCGCTCGAACTCGTCAGCACTTACCCCGTGAGCCTCCTCCCCCACGGATTCCGCGGAACGGGTGATCACCCGCCGCACCACATCGCAGCCGAGCTGCGCCAGAGGACGGCGCGCAGCCTCGATCAGGCTGTCCTTTCCCGATCCGGAAGGCCCCATCAAATAAATCAGTCTGCCTGGCATTCGAAGACTCCATGGCACTCGCAACCTAGTAAATCGGCAATTTGCCACTATCCTGTACAAGGTAGGAAACAATGATCGGATCCGCATGCATGCCCGTCTGGCGACGCACAAGCGCACCACCATCGGACATCAGGACGCGGGCAGATAGGCGGACCAGGCAATCTTTTCAAACCAGTCCGCATTTCTGATAATTGGTGCTGGCATAACGCCTTTACCCAGTTCAATATTTGTCACAGAATTGACGCCAAGGATCTGGCTATCTTGAGGCATGATGCGGGCCTCTTAACAATTCAGGTTGAACATTTGGCAGCAACGCTTGTCCTAACTGACATCCCGCGGCCAATTCCGAGAACCGCTCCCCTGAACTAACCGGTTAAATATATGCGCCCATTGAAACAGGCAATTTATTCCAGCCGTACGGCTGACAAGTTCGTCGTACGTCTACCCGACGGGATGCGTGAACGCATTGCCGAGGTGGCTCGCAATCATCACCGCAGCATGAACTCCGAAATCATCGCGCGCCTGGAACAGAGTCTTATTCAGGAAGGCGCCTTGGGTGAAGAGTTGAGCATGCGCCTGGACAGCCCAGAACTCTCCTTGCATGAACGCGAACTGCTTCAACGTTTCCGTCAACTTTCCCACCGCCAGCAGAACGCTCTCGTTTCGCTGATCGCCCATGACGCCGAAATGGCCGCAGACGCTTCCTGATTCGACCTCGAAAGCTAGAGCCAGCCTTGTGCTGGCTTTTTTTTGCGCGAAATTTGCTGCTCGAACGCTACAAAAACAGAAGCCTGGCTGGCAAGGATGGAGAAAACGATACAGCCCCATTAGAGGGGCTGTACGCGGGATCAAAGCAGGAAGATGGTGGCCAGCCCAAGGAAGATAAAGAAGCCGCCACTGTCGGTCATGGCCGTGATCATGACGCTGGCTCCCATGGCCGGATCGCGCCCCAGGCGCGCCAGCGTCATCGGAATCAGAACCCCCATCAGCGCCGCCAGCAACAGGTTGAGCGTCATGGCCGCCGTCATCACCACACCCAACGACCAACTGCCGTAGAGCAGGTAAGCCACCACGCCGATGACTCCGCCCCAGACCAGGCCGTTGATCAAGGCCACCGCCAGTTCCTTGCGCATCAGACGCGAGGTATTGCCGGTGCTGACCTGATCCAGCGCCATGGCGCGAACGATCATGGTGATGGTCTGGTTACCCGAGTTGCCGCCAATACCCGCCACGATCGGCATCAGGGCCGCCAGGGCCACCAGCTTTTCGATGGAGCCTTCAAACAGACCGATCACTCGCGAAGCGACAAATGCGGTGATCAGGTTGATTGCCAGCCAGGCCCAACGGTTGCGCAGGGAACGCCAGACCGAGGCAAAAATATCTTCTTCTTCACGCAGACCGGCCATGTTGAGGACTTCGGTCTCGCTCTCCTCACGAATCAGGTCGACCATTTCATCGATGGTCAGACGGCCGATCAATTTGCCGTTCTTGTCGACCACCGGCGCCGAGATCAAGTCGTAGCGCTCGAATGCCTGCGCAGCGTCGTAGGCATCTTCGTCCGGATGGAAACTTACCGGGTCGCTGGCCATGACTTCCGAAACCTGTTTCTCCGGATCATTCACCAGCAACCGCTTGATGGGCAGCACACCTTTAAGCACACCGTCATAGTCGACGACGAACAGTTTGTCGGTATGGCCTGGCAACTCTTTGAGGCGACGCAGATAACGCAGAACCACTTCAAGGCTGACATCCTCACGGATGGTCACCATCTCGAAGTCCATCAACGCACCGACCTGCTCCTCGTCATACGACAAGGCGGAGCGAACGCGCTCGCGCTGCTGGCCGTCCAACGCTTCCATCAGCTCATGGACAACGTCTCGCGGCAGCTCGGGAGCCAGGTCAGCAAGTTCGTCGGCGTCCATCTCCTTGGCAGCAGCCAGGAGCTCATGATCGTCCATGTCGGCGATCAGGGTTTCACGTACGGAATCGGATACTTCGAGCAGGATGTCGCCGTCACGCTCGGCCTTGACCAACTGCCAGACAGTCAGACGCTCGTCGAGCGGCAAGGCTTCAAGGATATAGGCAACGTCGGCAGAGTGCAGATCGTCGAGCTTGCGTTGCAGCTCGACAAGGTTTTGCCGGTGGACCAGGTTCTCGACCCGATCCTGATGATGACCTTCCTGACGATGAGTCAGGTCTTCGACCACCCGCTGGCGCTGCAGCAGCTCAACGACTTGAGCGAGGCGATCCTGCAGGCTGTCTTGTGTTTTCTTTACTTCTACTTCGGTCATAGGCGAACTCCACTCCCAGCAGAGGAGCACGCCGGAAGGATCAATCAGTCAATTCATGATTGTAAAAACGGGATACTGAGTAACTACTGGGTAAGTCCATGGAGGTATTCCACAAGCCCCGGCGGGGCTGACGGGCGCAATCATACACCGCTTGACGGCTTTAAACGTTAAAAAATCATGGCAAGAACAAGCGCTTGCGGCGCAAAGCTGAAGAAGCGCTGAATCTATAAAGCTGCGACGCACCATCCGAAAAAGAAAACACACCCCAGACCAAAAAACTGCGCCCGGAACTCGCTCCCGCTATCGATTCACAATTGCCGGGAGTTTTCGAAAGGCCACATCAAAAGGACAGGCACACGCTGAATACGACGCCAGAATGATCGCGACGTTCAAACAGAGGAACCAATAAAGAAGGGAGAAAACCCAAACGGCAGAAAGCAAAAAGCCCGCAATAAATGCGGGCTTCTTGGTATATGGTGCACTCGACAGGATTCGAACCTGTGACCGCTCGGTTCGTAGCCGAGTACTCTATCCAGCTGAGCTACGAGTGCAATTTGTGTTTTTAGACCAGACCACAACTGGCTGAAGCCAAGTTATTCACACTACTGCAAACAACTCTTAAATGGTGCACTCGACAGGATTCGAACCTGTGACCGCTCGGTTCGTAGCCGAGTACTCTATCCAGCTGAGCTACGAGTGCATTTGTTGCCGCGCATTATAGGCCGTTAAATCTTTTTGTAAAGCACTTTTTCTAGTAATTTCAACAACTTACAGAAGAAGTCAGATTACAACGAACTAAGCAAATAATGGCGGAGAACGGGGGATTCGAACCCCCGACACCCTTTTGAGGTGTACTCCCTTAGCAGGGGAGCGCCTTCGGCCACTCGGCCAGCTCTCCGCAACACGGGGCGTATATTAACCAGCTTTCTCCCCGTTTGCAAACAAAAAAAACGATAAAAATTAATGGCTTGGTTCTTCGTCCTTCTCTTTCTTTATCCGCAGGTAAATTTCTTCCCGGTGCACCGCTACCTCTTTAGGGGCGTTGACACCGATACGCACTTGATTTCCTTTGACGCCAAGCACGGTCACGGTGATTTCGCCATCACCAATAATCAGGCTTTCTGCGCACCGACGAGTCAGAATCAGCATACCTTTCTCCTCACGCATTTCATTTCAGGGACAACAGTCTGCAAAAAAAAGGGTATCGACCTACAACCAGGACGGCCGTAGCCCTACACGCCTAAGTATTGACTAGCGCGAGCAAAAGAACAGTTTTCTGTCACGCCGATCAAAAAAACAAAGGGCGCGGTAAACCGCGCCCTTCGGGCAACGCATCACTCGCCCTGTCGGGCCGGAGCGTCCAGTTCGAAAGCCGTGTGCAGAGCGCGCACAGCCAGTTCCAGGTACTTCTCTTCGATCACCACGGAAACCTTGATTTCCGAGGTCGAGATCATCTGGATGTTGATGCTTTCCTTGGCCAGTGCTTCGAACATGCGGCTGGCAACACCCGCGTGGGAACGCATGCCGACGCCAACGATCGAGACCTTGGCGATCTTGGTATCGCCTACCACTTCCCGGGCACCGATTTCACGGGCAGTGTTTTCCAGCACTTGCTGGGCTGCCAGGTAATCGTTGCGGTGCACGGTGAAGGTGAAGTCGGTGGTGTTATCGTGCGAAACGTTCTGCACGATCATGTCGACTTCAATATTCGCGGCACTGATCGGGCCGAGAATCTTGAAGGCCACGCCGGGAGTGTCTGGCACGCCACGGATGGTCAGCTTGGCTTCATCGCGGTTAAAAGCGATGCCGGAAATGATCGGCTGTTCCATGGATTCCTCTTCATCAATAGTAATGAGGGTACCCGGACCCTCCTTGAAGCTGTGCAGTACGCGCAGCGGAACGTTGTACTTGCCGGCGAACTCGACCGCGCGGATCTGCAGCACCTTGGAACCCAGGCTGGCCATTTCCAGCATTTCTTCGAAGGTGATCTTGTCCAGGCGCTGGGCCACGGACACCACGCGCGGATCGGTGGTGTAGACGCCGTCGACATCGGTGTAGATCTGGCATTCGTCAGCCTTCAGGGCTGCCGCCAGTGCCACGCCGGTGGTGTCGGAACCGCCACGACCGAGGGTAGTGATGTTGCCGTGCTCGTCGACGCCCTGGAAACCTGCGACCACAACCACGCGACCAGCCTTCAGGTCACCGCGAATTTTCTGATCGTCGATCTGCAAAATGCGCGCTTTATTGTGCGCGCTATCGGTCAGAATCCGCACCTGGTTGCCGGTATAGGAGACTGCCGGCACGCCGCGCTTGATCAGCGCCATGGCCAAAAGTGCGATCGTTACCTGCTCACCGGTGGAAACGATCACGTCCAGCTCGCGAGGAACCGGCTGACCGTCGCCGCTGATTTGCTTGGCAAGGTCGATCAGACGGTTGGTTTCGCCGCTCATGGCCGACAGTACAACCACCAGGTCGTCACCGGCTTCGCGGAATTTTTTCACCTTGTCGGCGACCTGCTCGATTCTTTCGACGGAACCGACCGAGGTGCCTCCAAATTTCTGTACGATCAAAGCCATTTCTAAGCCGCCTCAGCCCGTAAAGGGGCGCCCATTAATCAATCAAACTGCGCAGCTCCAGAGCCCGCCACTAGACGACGGGCTCGGCTTGGAACCTTAAATCCCCTGCTCGACAAACGGAACGGTCAGGGCCAGCGCGGCATCCAGCGCAGCGGCATCGACACCACCGCCCTGCGCCATGTCCGGACGACCACCGCCCTTCCCGCCCACTGCCGCAGCGGCTTGCTTCATCAAATCACCGGCTTTGAGTTGGCCAGTCAGGTCCTTGGTTACGCCCGCAACCAGTACGACCTTTTCCTCATGGACACTGCCGAGCAGGATCACTGCGCGACCGAGTTTGTTTTTCAACTGATCGACCAGCGCCAGCAGCGCTTTGCCGTCCTGGCCGTCCAGGCGCGCCGCCAGCACTTTCGCGCCTTTGACATCCAGCGCCTGCGCCAACAGGTCGTCGCCAGCGGCACTGGCCGCCTTGGCCTGCAACTGCTCGAGTTGTTTCTCCAGCAGGCGGTTGCGCTCCAGCACGGCCGACAGCTTGTCGATCAGGTTGTCACGGCTGCCCTTGACCAGGGTCGCCGCTTCCTTGAGTTGCTCTTCCGCAGCGTTCAGGTACGCCAGTGCCGCGGCACCGGTGACGGCTTCGATACGCCGTACGCCAGAGGCCACGCCGCCTTCGCTGATGATTTTCAGCAGGCCGATATCACCGGTGCGATTGGCGTGGATACCGCCACACAGTTCGACGGAGAAATCGCCGCCCATGCTCAGTAC
This sequence comes from Pseudomonas sp. NFACC41-3, assembly GCF_900109505.1. Classification (NCBI taxonomy): domain Bacteria; kingdom Pseudomonadati; phylum Pseudomonadota; class Gammaproteobacteria; order Pseudomonadales; family Pseudomonadaceae; genus Pseudomonas; species Pseudomonas sp. NFACC41-3. The sequence continues at coordinate 647,164 of NZ_FOAE01000002.1, read as the reverse complement.
ACGCACGCTGTCGCCGTACTTCTCGCCGAACAGCGCCATGGCGCCCTTCTGCTTGGCGGTGTCGATATCGGTTTCTTCGGTTTCCACCGCGGTGTTCTTGCGAATCTCGGCGTTGACGATGTCTTCCAGGGCCTTGATCTGCTCAGGCTTGATCGCTTCGAAATGGCTGAAGTCGAAACGCAGGCGCTGGCTGTCGACCAGCGAGCCCTTCTGCTGTACATGCTCGCCCAGCACCTGACGCAGAGCGGCGTGCAGCAAGTGGGTGGCCGAGTGGTTCAGGGAAGTAGCGTGACGCACTTCGGCATCGACCTGGGTTTGCACCGGTGCACCAACGGTCAGGCTGCCGCTGGCCAAGACGCCGTGGTGCAGGAAAGCCCCGCCGGTCTTGGTGGTATCGCGCACGTCGAAACGTGCGTTACCCGTTTGCAGGTAACCGCAGTCGCCGATCTGGCCGCCCGACTCGGCGTAGAAAGGCGTCTGGTCGAGAACCACCACGCCCTCTTCGCCTTCGCTCAGCACGTCGACCGATTGCCCTTCCTTATAAAGAGCAACCACCTTGGCCGAACCACTGGTGGCGTGATAACCGGTGAATTCTGTGGCCACATCGACCTTGACCAGGCTGTTGTAGTCCATGCCGAAGGAGCTGGCGGAACGGGCACGTACGCGCTGGGCTTCCATCTCGCGCTCGAAACCTTCCTCGTCGAGGGTCAGTTCGCGCTCACGGGCGATGTCACCAGTCAGGTCCATCGGGAAACCGTAGGTGTCATACAGCTTGAACACCACGTCGCCCGGTACCACCGTGCCTTTGAGTTCGGCCAGGTCCTGCTCGAGGATCTTCAGGCCCTGCTCCAGGGTCTTGGCGAACTGTTCTTCTTCAGCTTTCAGTACGCGCTCAATGTGCGCCTGCTGGGACTTCAGTTCCGGGAAGGCTTCGCCCATTTCGGCAACCAGGGCAGCGACGATCTGATAGAAGAAGCTGCCCTTGGCGCCCAGCTTGTTGCCGTGACGGCAAGCGCGGCGAATGATGCGACGCAGGACATAACCGCGGCCTTCGTTGGAAGGCAACACGCCGTCGGCAATCAGGAAGCCGCAGGAACGGATGTGGTCGGCCACGACTTTCAAAGACGCCTGGGCGTCGTTGGTGCAACCGATGGCCTTGGCCGCCGCGTTCAGCAGGCTCTGGAACAGGTCGATTTCATAGTTCGAGTGAACGTGCTGCAGGACCGCACTGATCCGCTCCAGGCCCATGCCGGTGTCCACCGACGGCGCTGGCAACGGATGCAACACGCCATCGGCGGTGCGGTTGAACTGCATGAATACGTTGTTCCAGATCTCGATGTAACGGTCGCCATCCTCTTCCGGCGAGCCCGGTGGGCCGCCCCAGATGTCGGCGCCGTGATCGTAGAAAATCTCGGTGCAAGGACCGCACGGGCCGGTATCGCCCATGGTCCAGAAGTTGTCGGAGGCGTATGGCGCGCCCTTGTTGTCGCCGATACGGACCATGCGCTCGGCCGGAACCCCGACTTCCTTGGTCCAGATGTCATAAGCCTCGTCATCGCTGGCGTAGACGGTGACCCAGAGCTTTTCTTTCGGCAGGTTCAGCCACTTGTCGGAGGTCAGGAATGTCCAGGCGAAGGTGATGGCGTCACGCTTGAAGTAATCGCCGAAACTGAAGTTGCCCAGCATTTCGAAGAAAGTGTGGTGACGGGCGGTGTAACCGACGTTTTCCAGGTCGTTGTGCTTGCCGCCGGCGCGTACGCATTTCTGGCTGCTTACGGCGCGGGTATAGGCGCGCTTTTCCTGGCCCAGGAAGCAGTCCTTGAACTGGTTCATCCCCGCGTTGGTGAACAGCAGGGTTGGGTCGTTGCCCGGAATCAAAGAGCTGGAGGCTACACGGGTGTGGCCTTGCTCTTCGAAGAAGCGAAGGAAGGCTTCACGGATTTCTGCGCTTTTCATTAGGTTCTTCCACGGAGACTGCGGCCAAAGGCCTGTGCGAAACGTCATCAGACGAAACGACGGCAAAGGGCCGCATTATATCGGCCCTGAGCTTGGGGTACAGCGTGTTTATACGATAGAGACGGTCAATTGGACGGCTAACACTGTCAGTTGCGGGAAAAATCGATAAAAGTCCCGACGACCTGCTCGATTTGTGCACGACTGACGTCCATATGGGTGACCATCCGCAGCCGCGACGCGGCGCTCAACCTGATCCCGCGCTCGCCGGCGAAGGCCTTGAGCGCTTCTGCCCTGTCGCCCATCGCGACATAGACCATGTTGCTCTGCACCGGCTCGACGTCATAGCCCGCTTCACGCAGCCCCTCGGCCAGCAGTTGGGCATTGGCGTGGTCATCGGCCAGGCGCGCTACGTGATGATCGAGCGCGTACAGGCCCGCCGCGGCCAGGATTCCGGCCTGGCGCATGCCACCGCCGACCATCTTGCGCAAGCGCCTGGCCTTGCCGATCAGCTGCGCCGAACCGCACAGCACCGAGCCCACCGGCGCGCCCAGGCCCTTGGACAGGCACACCGAAACCGAATCGAAGTGCTGGGTGATCTGCCGCGCATCGACACCCAGCTTGACCGCCGCGTTGTACAGCCGCGCGCCGTCCAGGTGCAGGGCCAGGCCATGCTCACGGGTGAAGGCCCGGGCCTGCGCCAGATAGCTCAATGGCAGCACCTTGCCCTGCATGGTGTTTTCCAGCGCCAGCAGGCGGGTACGGGCAAAGTGGAAATCGTCCGGCTTGATCGCCGCGGCGACCTGGGCCAGGTCCAGCGAACCATCGGCCTGGACTTCCAGCGGCTGGGGCTGGATCGAGCCCAGCACCGCCGCGCCGCCGCCCTCGTACTTATAGGTATGCGCCTGCTGGCCGACGATGTATTCGTCGCCACGCCCACAATGGGCCATCAAGCCCAGCAGGTTGCTCATGGTGCCGGTCGGCACGAACAGCGCCTCGGCGAACCCCAGGCGCTGCGCCAGTTCAGCTTCCAGGCGGTTGACCGTCGGATCTTCGCCGTAGACATCATCGCCCGTGACCGCCGTGGCCATAGCTTCCAGCATGCCTGCCGTGGGTTGGGTAACGGTGTCACTACGAAGATCGATAACGCTCATGAATCAGGCCTCGGCAAGGGGACGCGAACGTCGCTGCGGATAAGGAAATTCTTTCGAACTGAATTACTACGGGCACAACCGCGATTTATCAAGGCCCGCCCGGGAAAAGCCCAGCGATGGACATGAAAAACCGATGTTTATCATCCAAACGCCGCAATGCACCGCCGAAAAATATGTGTTACAAACTCACCGCCGCCGCAAAGCCCGGTGGCAACGTTCTCAGGGCGGGGTGTAATTCCCCACCGGCGGTAATTGCGCGCAATGCGCATAGCCCGCGAGCGCTTGGCGACAGGCACCGCTTCGGCGGCCAATGACGGCAAGGTCAGCAGACCCGGTGTGATCCCGGGGCCGACGGTCATAGTCCGGATGAAGAGAGAACGGGATTGGCGCCAAAGGGCCGTCCACAGACCTGCGCATGGCTGCTTGTGCGCCTGGCCTGTACGTACCCTTAAATCCCTTTCGATTCATAACGCCCTGTTTTTCACACAAACAGGAGTCAGAACAGATGCAACCCACCGCAATCGATAGCAAAAGCAAACAGCATCACGGCGAACGCGTGGCGTTTATCCAGGCCTGCTGGCACAAGGAAATCGTCGACCAGAGCCGCAAAGGGTTCGTCAGCGAAATGCTTGCCCAGGGTTATCAGGAAAGTGATATCGACTTCTTCGAAGTTGGCGGCGCCTTTGAAATTCCACTGCACGCCAAGCTGCTGGCCAAGTCCGGTCGTTATGCCGGCATCGTTGCCGCGGGCCTGGTGGTGGACGGCGGTATCTACCGCCATGAGTTCGTCGCCCAGTCGGTGATCAGTGGCCTGATGCAGGTCCAGCTGGAAACCGAAGTGCCGGTGTTCTCGGTGGTCTTGACCCCGCACCACTTCCACGCCGGCGAAGAACATCAGAAGTTCTTCTTCGAGCATTTCGTGCACAAGGGCCAGGAAGCCGCGAAGACCTGCGCCGACACCCTGCACAAGACTCGCGCCCTGCGTCGTCCTGAACAGCGGGTAGCGGTGTAAGCGTCAGACGCTGAAAGCAAAATCGCGAGCCAGTTCGCTCCTACAGGGATCGAGCTGACTCGCGATGTTTTTTGTGGCCGCTGTCGCAGGCTGCGATAAGGCCCGCAGGGCCTTCTAATTAACCTGAAAAGCGGCGCCCGCTACGCGGTCGATCGCAGCCTTCGGCAGCGGCTACAGGTCAGGCCAGGCCGTCAGCCGTGGTCGGCACGATCAGGATCCCGGCACGCAGGCCGTTCTTCACCTTGGGGTTGGGGAAAATGATCCGCGCGCCTTCCTCCTCGACTATCCAGCGGGTCTGGGCGATGTCGTCGGCCAGCAGGTAACCCACTTCCAGCTCAGAGAAGTTTTCGATATCCGCCGGCAGATGCAGGTGGAAGGTATCGCTGTGCTTGATGATTTCCCGAGCGACGCTGAACAGCTGCAAACCATCCAGCTTCTCCTCCGCCATGGGCGGTTCGCGGCCTTCGATGATCTGCTTGAGGCGGGTTTCCAGACGCTCGACATTCACCCCCTGGTTCTGCCCGAACGGCCGGGCCTTGCCCAGCTCAAGGGTGAAAGACTCGGCGTCCAGCTTGTCGTAGGTATAGGAGCTGAACACGATGGACGGTTTGTTCTGCAGCAGCACCGCCTGCATGCCCGCGGCCCGCAGGCGCGCCAGTTCCCGGCGCGAGTGCTGGCGACCTTCCTTCCACGGATACAGGGCGAACTGCTCGATCTTCGAACCGCGGATCGCCGTGTGCAGGTCGTAGTGCAGGCGGGTACGCTCCGGCAGGCTGAAGAAACTCGCCGCCAGGCGCTCCAGCTCACAGGCGCGCAGTGCTTCGTTGCCGCTGCTTTGTTCATGACGGCCATTGAACAGCCGGTTGATGTCCTGCTCGATGAAACGCTCGCCGCGGCGCATGGCCTCGGGGTTGCCGAACAGGAACAGAATGCGTGCGCACGGCTTGAGGTCGCCGCGGGCGATGTCGTGCAACAGACGGTCGAGCAACTCGATCGGTGCCGTCTCGTTACCGTGGATGCCGGCCGACAACAGCAGGTCCATGCCATTGTCGCGCGCCTGGGGTGGCCGGACTTCCAGCGCACCTTCGCTCAGCCAGCGCATCCGCACGCCGTCGACAGTCAGTTGAGTCTTCTCCGCCGGTTCACGACCGGCGAGGGTCAGTTCAAGCAGTTTGCCGAGGGCGAGCATAGAACGTTATTCCTTAATGGTCGTGCTGGCAGTCAGGGCCGTGCACGTGATCGTCGTCACCAGCGTCGGCCGGTTCCATTTCCAGTTGCAGACTTACCAGATTAGTCGCCAATGGGCGCAGCAGCAGGTTGGCGTATTCTTCGTCGCCTTCCTCGACGTCCACGCCGATCAGCAGCTGGCCGCGGCCGTCCTGCTGGATCCACAGTTCCTTGCCTTGCCACATCACGGCAACGCGGGTGCAGGAAGTTTCCAGTTGAGTGCCGTCGGTGTCTTCAAGGATCAGCTGCAGGGTATCGCTCATTTATTACGCTCTCATCTGGAGGTAAAGCGGCGCGCCTGGATCAGCAGAAGCAGGCGCGGGCTTTTAATTGATCTGGAATGGATAAACCGCGCCCAGTTTAAGGATTTGCGTCAGTTCATCCAGTGCCGTCCGGCACTCAAGCAGCAATTGCGGGTCCGCCAGATCGTTTTCGCTCAGGCGGTCGCGGTAGTGCTTGTCGACCCATTGGGTCAGCGTGTCGTACAACGGCGCGGTCATGATAACCCCTGGGTTGACCGCCGCCAGCTCGGTTTGATTGAGCGCGACCCGTAGCCGCAGGCACGCCGGCCCACCGCCGTTCTGCATGCTCTGCTTGAGGTCGAAGACTTTCACTTCGCGGATCAGGCCGCCGGAGCTGGTCAGGCTTTGCAGGTACTGCCAGACACGCTCGTTGCCGCGGCACTCTTCCGGCACGATCAGCAGCATCGAGCCATCGGCGCGGGACAGCAGCTGGCTGTTGAACAGGTAGGAACGCACCGCGTCTTCCACCGTGACCTGCGAGCGCGGCACGCAGATCGACTGGAAGTTGCCGCCACACTTGCCCAGCTTGGCCTGCAGCTCGGCGAGCATCTTGTCGGTCTCGAGGAATGCGTCCTCATGGTAGAACAGCACTTCGCCGTTACCCACCGCGATCACGTCGTTATGGAACACGCCCTGGTCGATCACCGACGGGTTCTGCTGGGCATACACCACACCGTCGTCGCTCAGGCCGTGCAGACGGGCGACGGCCTGCGAGGCTTCCAGGGTCTGGCGCGCCGGGTACTTCTGCGGTGCCGGGTAGCGGGTATCGAAGGCGCTGCGCCCGAAGACGAAGAACTCGACACCGGCCTGGCCGTAGTCGCGGCAGAAACGGGTGTGGTTGGCCGCGCCCTCATCGCCGAACTGCGCCACCGCCGGCAACGCCGCGTGATGGGCGAAGTGTTTCTGGTCGGCGAACATCGCCCCCAGCACGCGACTGGTAGTCGGGTGCTCGATACTGCGGTGGTATTTGCAGTTCAGGTTGGCGGCGGTGAAATGCACGCGACCGTCGCGGGTGTCGGCGCTCGGGCTGACCGTGGCGGCGTTGGCCACCCACATGCTCGACGCCGAGCAACTGGCGACCAGCAGCGGCATCGCATCCTTGGCGGCGCGCTCGATGACCTGTGCATCGCTGCCGGCAAAACCCAGCCGACGCAGGGCGGCCACGTCCGGGCGTTCCTGTGGCGCCAGCACGCCTTGCTGGAACCCCATTTCCATCAGCGCTTTCATTTTCGCCAGGCCCTGCAGCGCGGCTTCCCTGGGGTTGGAAGACTGCTGGCTGTTGCTCTGGGACGCGACGTTGCCGTAGGACAGGCCGCCGTAGTTATGGGTAGGCCCCACTAGACCGTCGAAATTGACTTCATAGGATTTCATCAGCGAGGCTCCACGAGAATCTGTTGTTATAGGCATCGGTATCAGTACATGTCTTGAGGCCGTCGGCGCCCGCTTCGCGGGACGATCGCAGCCTGCGGCGCGGCTACAGGGTGACCATAACCACCGACGCCCCGCCGCTCTCTGTAGCCGCTTCGCAGGCTGCGATAAGGTCCGCGGGACCTTCCTGCAATCTGCGGCGCAACCCATCACCCCAGGCGTACACCCGGCGTCAGCGCGCTCGGCAAGGTCAGGCTCGCGGTTTCCAGCGACGCCACCGGGTAGGCGCAGTAATCCGCCGCGTAATAGGCGCTGGCGCGATGGTTGCCCGAGGCACCCACACCGCCGAACGGCGCGCTGCTCGCGGCACCGGTCAGCTGCTTGTTCCAGTTGACGATACCGGCCCGGCTTTCCAGCCAGAACTGCTGGTAACGCGCCTCGGAATCCGACAGCAGGCCCGCTGCCAGGCCGTATTGGGTGTCGTTGGCCTCGGCGATCGCCGCTGCGAAATCAGCGTAGCGAATCACTTGCAGCAAGGGGCCGAACAGTTCTTCGTCCGGGCGCTCGGCCACGGCGGTCACGTCGAGAATGCCCGGGGTCAGCAGCGCGGCCTGGGCCTGCGGCTGGGTCATTTCCAGCAGCGCCACGGCGCCATTGGCCAGCAGGTTTTCCTGGGCCTGCATCAGCGCGCGGGCCGCGCCAAGGGAAATCACCGAGCCCATGAACGGTGCCGGCTGCTGGTCGAAGGCACCGACCTCGATGGTCGAGCTGACCGCCACCAGGCGCTCCAGCAACTGGTCGCCCCAGGCGCCTTGCGGCACCAGCAGGCGGCGCGCGCAGGTGCAACGCTGGCCAGCGGAAATGAAGGCCGACTGGATGATGGTGTAGACCGCCGCGTCCAGGTCCGCGACCTGGTCCACCACCAGCGGATTGTTACCACCCATCTCCAGCGCGAGGATCTTGTCCGGGCGGCCGGCGAACTGCTGGTGCAGGTGATTGCCGGTGCGACTGGAACCGGTGAAGAACAGACCGTCGATCCCCGGGTTGGCAGCCAGGGCGATACCGGTTTCCCGCGCGCCTTGCAGCAGGTTCAGAACGCCCGCCGGCAGGCCGGCTTCGATCCAGCACTTGACGGTCAGCTCGGCGACTTTCGGGGTCAGCTCGCTGGGCTTGAACAGCACGCTGTTACCCGCCAGCAGCGCAGGAACGATATGCCCGTTAGGCAGATGGCCTGGGAAGTTGTAAGGGCCGAACACCGCCACCACACCATGGGGCTTGTGGCGCAATACCGCGGTGGCGTCGCCCAGCGGGCCGCTCTTCTCGCCGGTACGTTCACGGTAGCTCTGCACCGAAATCGCGATCTTGTTGACCATGCTGGTCACTTCGGTAGCGGCTTCCCACAGCGGCTTGCCGGTTTCCTCGCCGATGCAGCGCGCCAGTTCGTCGGCATGGCTTTTCAGGCTGGCGGCAAAGGCTTCCAGCACGGCGATCCGCTCGTCCAGCGAACGCTTGGCCCAGGCCGGGAATGCCTGGCGCGCGGCCTGCACCGCACTTTCAACCTGAGCGACGGTGGCGCCGTTGCCCGACCACAGCACCTGCTGGGTCACCGGATTCAAGGATTCAAAGGCTTCGCCCTGGCCTGGCAGCCATTGGCCTGCGATGTACAGCGTGTTCATTATTTCGACTCCCGGGAAGCAGACAGCGCAACGGCACGGACCTGATCGCCCGCATTGAGTTGCAGGCGTTTGGCGGTCAGCGCATCAACCACCAGGGTGCCCGACGCGAAGCGCGCGGGCGCGGCGGTGATCCGGCAGTCCTCGCGCTTGCGGTTGTGAATCAGGAAAGGCGTGGCGTCGTCGCCCGGCGTGCCGATGGCCAACACCAGCGCCTGGCTGTCGCGCACCGCGCGGATCTTGGCGGTTTCGCACTCCACCGCCGGGCCGGCGTCGAAGATGTCGACGTAACCCTGGTAGCTGAAGCCCTCGCTCTTGAGCATGGCCAGCGCCGGCTCGGTATCGGTGTGTACCTTGCCGATCACGTTGCGCGCGCCCTCGGAGAGGAAGCAGGTGTACAGCGGGAACTTCGGCATCAGTTCGGCGATGAACGCCTTGTTACCGACGCCGGTCAGGTAGTCGGCCTGGCTGAACTCCATCTTGAAGAAGTGCCGGCCCAGGCTTTCCCAGAATGGCGAGCGCCCGGCTTCATCGGACATGCCGCGCATCTCGGCGATGATCTTGTTGCCGAACAGCTGCGGGAATTCGGCGATGAACAGCATGCGTGCCTTGGCCAGCATGCGGCCGTTGAGGCCAGTGCGGTAATCGGCATGCAGGAACAGCGAGCACAGCTCGGAATTGCCGGTCAGGTCGTTGGCCAGGAACAGCGTCGGAATCTCGCGGTAGATGTTCAGCTCCTGGGAAGCGCTGACGGTCAGGCCGACCCGGAAGTTGTACCAGGGCTCGCGCAGGCCAACGGCGCCGGCGATCGCGGAAATCCCCACCACGCGGCCGTTGTCGTCCTCGAGCACGAACAGGTAATCCGCATCGCCCCGCTCGGCTTCGCCACGGAAGGTCTTTTCCGCCCAGCCCACGCGGTGTTTCAGGCGCTCTTCGTTGGCCGGCAAGGTGGTAAGGCCGGTGCCGGTGCTGCGGGCCAGGTCGATCAGAGCGGGTAAGTCGCTGCTGCGTACGGGACGAACGATCATGCTATCTCCTCAGACGGGCGCCGCTGACGGCCCCCGCGAAACTCGCTGCTTTCCAGGATTCTTCCGGCATTTGCCGCAGCCGTTAAACCGCCACCAGGCGCACGCTGGCACCTTCGCCGACGCCCAGGGCTTCGGCCGCTTGCAGATCCAGGGTCACCGGCTTGCCCGGCGCGTAATCCAGCTCCAGCATCACCGCGCGGTAATCCTGCAACTGCGCATTGGCGACCAGGTACTGGCGTCCGCCGCCCTTGGCGACCTCGCCGATCTTCACCGGCACCACGCGGCTCTGGGCGATCGAGCGGATCCCCGAGACCCGGGCGTGCAGGGTCGGGCCACCGTCGAAGATGTCAATGTAATGGTCGGTCTCGAAGCCTTCGCGCATCAGGATGTCGAAGGTGATCTGCGCCCGCGGATGCACCTGGCCCATGGCTTCCTGCGCGGCATCCGGCAGCAGCGGCACATAGATCGGGTAATGCGGCATCAGCTCGGCGAGGAAGGTGCGGCTTTTCAGCCCGCACAGACGCTCGGCGGCGGCGTAGTTGAGGTCGAAGAAGTTGCGACCGATGGCATCCCAGAACGGCGAGTCGCCATTCTCATCGCTGTAGCCAACGATCTCGGTCACCACCGAATCGGCGAAACGCTCCGGGTGGCTGGCGACAAACAGCAGACGGCCGCGGGAATTGAGTTCCGACCACGGCGAGCCCACCAGCTCCGGGACCACATAGAAGCTGGTCAGCAGGCTGTTGCCGGTCAGGTCGTGGCACTGGGAAAGCACGTGGATCTTGTTGTGGATCTTCAGCTCGCGGGAGGCGTGCACGAAGGTCTCGTTACGGAAGCTGTAGAACGGCTCGGAATAACCGGCCGAGGCGACGATGGCCGAGCAACCGACCAGCTTGCCGGTTTCGGTGTCTTCGAGGACGAAGAAGTAGCTTTCCTCGCCATTGAAGCTCACCTCGGCGGCGAACGAAGCCTCGCTTGCGGCGATCTTGTCGCTCAGGCGTTCCACGTCATCCGGCAAGGAAGTGACACCAATCGGGCTGTCCGCAGCCAGACGCTGTACCTCGCCCAGATCAGCCATTTGCGCGGGGCGCATCACCAGCATGGTGTCACTCCTTACTCGAAACAGGCCGGCCAGGAGGCCGACTCAGGGAAAAAAATGCCGGGACAGCCCGGCACCGAAAATGAGGCTCGACGCTTGCCCTGCAGACAAGCGCCGAGAAGTACCGCGGCCCGAATCAGGCCTGGGTCAGCTTGGCGACCGCGCGCTCGAAGCGCTGCAGGCCTTCTTCGATGTCCGCTTCCTCGACCACCAGGCTCGGGGCGAAACGCACCACGTCCGGGCCAGCCTGGAGGATCATCAGGTTTTCTTTTTCAGCGGCGTTGAACACATCCTTGGCCTTGCCTTTCCAGGCATCGCTGAGCACGCAACCGAGCAGCAGGCCCAGGCCACGCACTTCGGTGAACAGGCCGTACTTCTCACCGATCTGCAGCAGACGGGTCTTGAAGCGATCGTGCTTGGCCTTCACGCCGTTCAGCACTTCGGGCGTGTTGATCACGTCGATCACCGCGCCGGCCACTGCGCATGCCAGCGGGTTGCCGCCGTAGGTGGTGCCGTGGGTGCCAACCACCAGGTGCTTGGCCAGCGCCTCGGTGGTCAGCATCGCGGCGATCGGGAAACCGCCGCCCAGGCTCTTGGCGCTGGTCAGGATGTCCGGGGTCACGCCGTAGTGCATATAGGCGAACAGCTCGCCGCTGCGGCCCATGCCGGTCTGCACTTCGTCGAACACCAGCAGCGCGTTGTGCGCGTCGCACAGCTCGCGGGCGCCTTGCAGGTAAGCCTGCTCGGCCGGCAATACACCACCTTCGCCCTGGATCGGCTCCAGTACCACCGCGCAGGTCCTGTCCGAAATCGCCGCTTTCAATGCCGCCAGATCGTTGTAAGGAACGTGGGTGATACCGGTGATTTTAGGACCGAAGCCATCGGAGTACTTCGACTGGCCGCCGACGTTCACGGTGAACAGGGTACGACCGTGGAAGCTGTTGAGGGCCGCGATGATTTCGTATTTTTCCGCGCCGAAACGGTCGAAAGCGACACGACGGGCCAGCTTGAAGGCGGCCTCGTTGGCCTCGGCCCCGGAGTTGCAGAAGAACGCACGCTCGGCAAAGGTGGCGTCGACCAGTTTGTGGGCCAGGCGCAGGGCCGGCTCGTTGGTGAAGACGTTGGATACGTGCCACAGCTTGTTGGCCTGCTCGGTCAGCGCCGCGACCAGCGCCGGATGGGCGTGGCCCAGTACGTTGACCGCGATCCCGCCGGCAAAGTCGATCAGCTCTCGGCCCGACTGATCCCAGACTCGGGAGCCCGCGCCACGCACAGGAATGAAAGCCGCAGGTGCATAGTTGGGAACCATGACCTGATCGAAATCGGCGCGTTGCACCGGAGCTTGCTCAACGGACATCGGAGTCTCCTGAAGAGGAACGCCTGCCTGAAACTGGCGAGCGATGGGGGGATTGTAAGGACAGTTTTCTGCCCGGCCTTGTCGCCAAGCGACAACTTCTTATAGCGCCAACCCCGGTTTTACGCGGGTTTACGGCAATGCGACAAATAGCGTCGCAAAGGCGCAGTTTAAACTGCTGGAGGCTTTAACGGCAGGATTGTCCAACGATTTGCGCCACACATTAAGGCGCCATCGCGAGCAAGCTCGCTCCTACAGGGAACGCATTCTTCTGTAGGAGCAGCCGGTCGACGCTCGATTGCTCGCGATAAAAACTGACAGACAAAATGAAGAGGTGGATCAACCGCGCTCGGAAGGCACCGAAGACAGTTCGAACGGGCTGCTGCTGCGCCGCTGGTTGCGGTCCTCCCGCGGCGTGGCGCCGAAGAAGTTGCGGTAGGCGCTGGAGAAATGCGGCCCCGAGGAGAAACCGCAGGACAGGCCGATCTGGATGATCGATTTGCTGGTCTGCATCAGCATCTGCCGCGCCTTGTTCAGGCGCAATTCCAGGTAGTACTGGCTCGGCACGCGATTGAGGTATTGCTTGAAAATCCGCTCCAGTTGCCGACGCGAGACGCACACATGCTGGGCGATTTCGTCGGTGGTCAGCGGCTCCTCGATATTGGCCTCCATCAGCAGCACCGCCTGGGTCAGCTTCGGGTGGCTGGAACCCAGGCGGTTCTGCAACGGAATGCGTTGGCGCTCGCCGCCTTCGCGGATCCGCTCGACCACCAGCTCTTCCGAGACCGCGCCGGCCAGTTCCGCGCCGTGGTCACGGGCCAGCACCGCCAACAACAGATCCAGCACCGACATCCCACCGCAGGCCGTCAGGCGATCGCGATCCCAATCGAACAGATGGCTGGTGGCGATGACCTTGGGGAAGCGCTCGGCGAAATCGTCCTGCCAGCGCCAGTGCACCGCCGCCCGATAACCGTCGAGAAGCCCCAGCTGCGCCAGGGGATACACACCGGCGGACAAACCACCGATCACACAGCCGGCGCGCACCAGTTGCTTGAGCGCGCTGCTCAGGGCCGGCGCCAGGGTGGCAGGCGGCTCATCGGCCAGCAGGAACAGTTTCTGGCAGCCTTCGAGCTTGCCCGACCAAGGTTCGCCCGGCAGTTGCCAGGCACCGTCGGCCGGCGCCTCGGCCTGCAGGAAGGCCAGTTCGTAGACCACTTCCGGATGCACGCGCTGAGCGACACGCAAGGCCTCCTCGGCCAGCGCCAGCGTCAAGGCTTTAGTGCTGGGCCAAATCAGGAAACCAATTCGATGGGCAGTCATGGCGGGCAATCCGAAACGAAAACAGTGTTAGAGGCCAAAGGCGGCTGCAACCAAATTAGACCATCTGGCGCGCGGTGCGCAGCATGACCTAATTTGGTGCGTTACGGGAGTGATTTACTTCAGGCTGCCCGAGAGGAATTGCTGCAAACGTTCCGATTGCGGATTGACCAGCACTTCGCGCGGGTTGCCACTCTCTTCCACCAAACCCTTGTGCAGAAATATCAGCTGGTTCGAGACTTCACGGGCAAAGCCCATTTCGTGGGTCACCACCACCATGGTCCGGCCTTCCTGGGCCAGGGCCTGCATCACTTTCAGCACGTCGCCCACCAGCTCGGGGTCGAGCGCCGAAGTCGGTTCGTCGAACAGCATGACCTCAGGCTCCATCGCCAGCGCCCGGGCGATCGCCACGCGCTGCTGCTCACCGCCGGACATGTGGCCCGGGTAGGCATCCTTGCGATGCGCCACACCGACCTTGGCCAGGTAGTGCTCGGCCTTTGCACGGGCTTCGGCCTTGGGTACGCCGAGCACATGCACCGGCGCTTCCATGATGTTTTCGATGGCGGTCATGTGCGACCACAGGTTGAAGTGCTGGAACACCATCGACAGGCGCGAACGCATGCGCTGCAACTGTTTTGGATCCGCCGCCTTCAGGGCGCCGTCCTTGTTCGCCACCAGCTTCAACTCTTCGTTGTTCAGCAGGATCTTGCCGGCGTGCGGCTGCTCCAGCAGGTTGATGCAGCGCAGGAAGGTGGATTTGCCGGAGCCACTGGAGCCGATGATGCTGATCACATCGCCAGCCGCCGCTTTCAGGGACACGCCCTTGAGCACTTCGTGACTGCCATAGCGTTTATGCAGGTCTTGGACTTCAAGTTTGTACATGCTGTCGATTCTCACAAAAGCAGTCAGTCGTTGAGCAAGCGCCCGTGCCGCAGCGCTTCGCGCCCCGCCACCTTGGCCAGCCAGAAACCGGGTTGGGCGTAACGTAGCCGCTCAACGGCGAACAACACGCCGCTGGTGCCAGCACACAGGGTGCTGACCCGATCGGATAAGGGATCAATCACTTCAAAAATCGGCTCGCCCTTCTCCACCCAGCTACCGGCCGGACGCAGAAAACTCACCACGCCGGGATGCGGCGCAAACAACAATTCAGTGCCTTCGAAAGGCATGGCCTCACACGCTTCATGCTGCGGCGCCGGCCATTCGCCCGCGATCAGCCCCTGCTCGGCGAGGAACGCCAGGATGCCTTCGGCGTGCGCCTCGGCTTGCGGGCGACCGGTGTCGGCCTGACCGCCCAGTTCAAGGGTGGTCGCCAGGCAGGCCAGCGGAATCTGCGCCTGCGGGAACTGGCGCGACAGGCGCAGCCAGGGCAGCGAACAGGCCTCGTCGAACGAACTGCCGCCGGAATCTTCCGCCAGCAGGCCGACCCGCACGTTCAGATGAGCCGCCAGCGAACGCCACTGCGGCCAATGCTGCGGCAAGGCGTACATATGCAGCGCCGCCTCCGCATCGCAGTGCAGGTCCAGCACCACATCCGCGGTGCAGGCATGACTCAGGAGAATGCGCTGCATGCCTTGCAGCTGGCTCGATGGCGCCGGCAGTTCAGCCAGCACATCACTCATGGCCTGGCGAATCACCTGGATATTGGCGTGCGGATCATCTCCCAGACACCCTTCCAGGCGGGCCGCGACCGGCACACTCAGCTCGACGAAATCACGATTGAAATTCTTGCCACTGCCGGCCTCGAACCGCCCCTGGTGATTGCCTTGCAACAGCTGGCCCAGGCCCATCGGGTTGGCCACCGGCACCAGTTCGATCACGCCGTTCAGCGCGCCCTGGGCTTCCAGTTCGGCCAGGCGTTTTTTCAGTTCCCAGGCGGTGCGCATCCCGGGCAGTTCGTCCGCATGCAGGCTGGCCTGGATATAGGCCTTGCGCTCGCCATGGCCGAAACGGAATACCGAGATCTGCCGTTCGCTGCCCAGGTGGCTCCACGGTAATGGGTGGTCAATGCGTTCCATATCAGTGCTTCCGCGGCGCCAGGTAACGCAGCCAGCGGCCTTCGGCCAGCTTGAACAGGCGCACCAGGATAAAGGTCAGGCACAGGTAGAACACGCCGGCGGTGATGTAGGCCTCGAACGGCAGGTAGTACTGCGCGTTGACCGTACGAGCCGCACCGGTGATGTCGATCAGGGTCACGATGGAGGCCAGGCTGGTGGTCTGCAGCATCATGATCACTTCGTTGCTGTACTGCGGCAGTGCCCGGCGCAAGGCCGACGGCAGCAGGATGCGGGCATACATTTTGTAGCGCGACATGCCCATGGCCTTGGCCGCTTCGATCTCGCCGTTCGGCGTGGCCTTGAGGCTGCCGGCGATGATTTCGGCGGTGTAGGCGCTGGTGTTGATGGCAAATGCCAGGCAGGCACAGAAGGTCGCGCTGGACAGCCAAGGCCAGAGGAAGCTTTTGCGCACCACATCGAACTGCGCCAGGCCGTAGTAGATCAGGAACAGTTGCACCAGCATCGGCGTGCCGCGGATCACATAGGTGTAGAGCCAGGCGCTGAGGTTGACGATCGGCTGCTTGGACACCCGCATCAGCCCCAGGGGCAGCGCCGCCAGCAGGCCGAAGAACAGCGACAGGGCCAAGAGTTTCAGGGTGGTCAGCAAGCCGCTGAAATACAGCGGCAAGGCCTCATAAATGACGTTGTAGTCGAAGATCATAGATCAGCCGCCCTTACGCCTACCGAGTAGCGCTTCTCAAGGTGACGCAATGCCAGCAACGAGACACTGGTGATCACCAGGTACATCGCCGCCACTGCGAGGAAGAAGGTGAAAGGCTCGCGGGTGGCATCAGCCGCCTGCTTGGCCTTGAACATCATGTCTTGCAGGCCCACCACCGAAATCAGCGCGGTGGCCTTGGTCAGTACCAGCCAGTTGTTGGTAAAGCCCGGAATCGCCAGACGGATCATCTGCGGCACCAGCACCCGGAAGAACACCTGGAAGCTGTTCATGCCATAGGCCATGCCCGCTTCCGCCTGCCCCTTGGGGATCGCCATGAAGGCGCCGCGGAAGGTTTCCGACAGGTAGGCACCGAAGATGAAGCCCAGGGTGCCGATACCGGCAGCCAGCGGGTTCAGGTCGATGTAGTCGTCGTAACCCAGCATTGGCGCGACACGGTTGAGCAGGTCCTGGCCGCCGTAGAAGATCAGCAGGATCAGCACCAGGTCGGGAATCCCGCGGATCACCGTGGAATACAGGTCGCCCAGCCACGCCAGCCAGCGCACCGGCGAGAGACGCAGCGCGACCCCGATCAGACCCAGAACGATGGCCAGGGCCATGGACGACAAGGCAAGCTGAAGCGTCAGCCAAGCGCCATCGAGGATGACAGCCCCGTAGCCTTTCAACATGATTCAGGTCCTCGAAAATTGGGATGAAAAAATGGCGCAAACTTCAGAGATTCTGCTGCTTGCGCCATCTCGGACTTGCTGATTCGACGATTTACTGGCCGTAAATGTCGAAGTCGAAGTACTTGTCCTGGATTTGCTTGTACTTGCCGTTCTCGCGAATGGCGGCGATCGCACCGCTGATCTTGTCTTTCAGCGCATCGCCTTTGCGTACGGCGATACCCACGCCGTCGCCGAAGTATTTGCTGTCGGTGAACGCCGGGCCGACGAACGCGAAGCCTTTGCCGGCGTCGGTTTTCAGGAAGCCGTCATTCAGCAGGGTAGCGTCTGCCACGGTGCCGTCGAGGCGACCGGCCGCCACGTCCAGGTAGATCTCATTCTGCGAGCCATATGGCTTGATCTCGGCACCCAGCGGAGCCAGCACTTCACGGGCGAAACGCTCGTGGATCGAACCGCGCTGCACGCCGATGTTCTTGCCCTTGAGCTCGGTCAGGCCATCGCTGACCTGGGTACCGGCCTTCATGACCAGGCGCGCAGGGGTGTTGTAGTACTTGCCGGTGAAGTCCACGGACTTCTTGCGGTCGTCGGTGATCGACATGGACGACAGGATCGCATCGATCTTGCGTACCTTGAGCGCAGGGATCAGGCCGTCGAACTCCTGCTCGACCCATACGCACTTGACCTTCATTTCTTCGCACAGGGCGTTGCCGATGTCGTAGTCGAAACCGACGATGCTGCCGTCCGGAGCCTTGGAGGCGAATGGAGGGTAAGCCGCTTCGATACCAATTTTCAGAGGCTTTTCATCGGCGAACGTCGGCAGGGAAAGCACGGAGGACAGTGCCAGGGCGCCAAGAAGCACGAGTTTCTTCATCTTAGGACTCCATCGGTAAAGGGCGAAAACGGCAGAGTGAGCGACAGCCCAATATGCGAATGGGTGGAACCTGATAGCGGTGCTGCGTCCTTGAGGACCTGGCCACGAACCCCATGCGGGCTCTCGGGCAGGCAACGACGAGCGAGTGATCGGCATTCTAACGACAGGCCCGAAGCCGATATTTCCTCAATGCGACAACAAATTACAGAAGCACCGAGAAACCAGGCCGAGCACATTGACAGCTCTTCAGATTTATGCAAGAGCAAAAGACGGTAAACCAATCTGTGTTGCAAATTGCGGGCCTATTATTCGCAAAGCCTTCTATTCCGGCAAGCGCAGCGTTATGACTTATTTTTTACCGACCCCGCAAAGGCCCTGAAACAGGGCTTGGCGTTTCTCATTGCCCCGAATCCGGGCAGCGGGTTACACATTCCCTCCCGCCGGTAACATTCAGATACGCCTGATGGACATGCCGATATTTATTCGATCGAAAAGCCGCTGCCTGTAGCCGCTGCCGCAGGCTGCGATAAGGCCCGAAGGGCCTTTCAGGGCCTTCAAGAGCGCGTCTCCTGCAGAGCCGATCGCAGCCTTCGGCAGCGGCTACAGAAGCCCCCGATAGCGTTCACAAAAAAGCCCCGCCCGGCGCAAGGCCGGGCGGGGCTTTCGCTGACACAGGTCCGTCTCAGGCGACGTTCATGGTCTTGTGGGTATCGACCAGATGCTGCACCACACCCGGGTCAGCCAGGGTGGAAATATCCCCAAGGCTGTCGTACTCCGCCGTGGCGATCTTGCGCAGGATACGGCGCATGATCTTCCCGGAACGGGTCTTCGGCAGGCCTGGCGCCCACTGGATGACATCCGGCGAGGCGATCGGACCGATCTCCTTGCGCACCCAGTTCTTCAGCTCCAGGCGCAATGCTTCGCTCGGTTCTTCGCCACCGTTGAGGGTGACGTAGACATAGATGCCCTGCCCCTTGATGTCATGGGGCACACCGACCACCGCCGCTTCGGCGACTTTCGGGTGAGCGACCATCGCGCTTTCGATCTCGGCGGTCCCCATGCGGTGGCCGGAGACGTTGAGCACATCGTCCACACGCCCGGTGATCCACCAGTAGCCGTCTTCATCGCGACGGGCACCGTCACCGGTGAAGTACATGCCACGGAACGTCTTGAAGTAGGTATCGACGAAACGATCGTGGTCGCCATACAGGGTGCGCGCCTGGCCTGGCCACGAATCGAGGATCACCAGGTTGCCTTCGGCGGCGCCCTCGATAATGTTGCCCAGGTTGTCCACCAGCGCCGGCACCACGCCAAAGAACGGACGCGCCGCCGAACCCGGCTTGAGGGCATGGGCGCCCGGCAGCGGGCTCATCAGGGTGGCGCCGGTCTCGGTCTGCCACCAGGTATCGACGATCGGGCAACGGGATTGACCGACGTTCTTGTAGTACCAGTCCCAGGCTTCCGGGTTGATCGGCTCACCCACCGAACCCAGCAGGCGCAGGCTGCTGCCATCGGCGCCTGCGCAGGCGGCGTTACCCGAGGCCATCATGGCGCGGATCGCGGTCGGCGCGGTGTAGAGGATATTGACCTTGTGCTTGTCGACTATCTTCGCCACGCGGGTCACGTCCGGGTAGTTCGGCACGCCCTCGAACAGCACGGTGGTCGCGCCATTGGCCAGCGGACCATAGACGATATAAGTGTGCCCGGTGACCCAGCCGACGTCGGCGGTGCACCAATAGATTTCCCCCGGACGGTAATCGAATACGCGCTCGTGGGTCAGGGCCGCGTACAGCAGGTAGCCGCCAGTGGTGTGTTGCACGCCTTTGGGCTTACCGGTGGAGCCGGAGGTATAAAGGATGAACAGCGCTTCCTCGGCGCCCATTTCTTTTGGCGCGCAGACGGTACCGGCCACTTTCATCAAGTCTTCGTACCAGATGTCGCGATGCTGGTTCCACTTGATCTGGCCATTGGTGCGCTTGCACACGATGACCTTCTGGATGCTGCTGGTTTCCGGGTTGGTCAGCGCATCGTCGACATTGGCCTTGAGCGGAATCTTCTTGCCCGCGCGGATGCCTTCGTCGGCGGTGATCACCACCTTGGATTTGCAGTCGATGATCCGCCCGGCCAGCGCTTCCGGCGAGAAGCCACCGAACACCACCGAATGAATCGCGCCGATCCGGGTACAGGCCAGCATGGCGACCACGGCTTCGGGGATCATCGGCATATAGATAGTCACCACGTCGCCGCGGTGCACGTCCTGGCCACGCAGGGCGTTGGCGAACTTGCAGACTTGTTCGTGCAGTTCGCGATAGGTGATGTTGCGGCTTTCGGAAGGATCGTCGCCTTCCCAGATGATCGCGATCTGATCGCCGCGCTCGGCCAGATGGCGATCCAGGCAGTTGTAGGAAACGTTGAGGGTGCCGTCGGCAAACCATTTGATATCGACATGGTGATCGTCGAAGGAGGTCTGCTTCACCGTGGTGAAAGGCTTGATCCAGTCGAGGCGCTTGGCTTGCTCGCGCCAGAAGCCGTCCGGGTTGACGACCGACTGCTGGTACATGGCCTTGTAGGTCGCCTCGTCAGTCAGCGTGTTGGCCGCAACCTCGGGACGAACGGGATACAGAGAAGCCGCACTCATCTTTCTTACCTCGGTGACATAGTTGTTGTTGTATGACCCCGTTGTAGCCGGGGCGGGCCTATAGAACCATTCGACGATGGTAGTAACAACCCCCAGCCGATCCCCCTGGAAAGTGCTTTGCTCCCTCTATTACGGGACTTGCGGCAGTTTCTGCGGCAAGTAGAAGACCGCTGCCAGGTCACTGAAGGTCGTTTTTACCGGGATTGTTACAAAAACCGTCAATAGTGTTTATCAAAAGCACGCCTGTATAGCGCCTACTCAGGCGCCTAAAATCAACCTCGCCAACAAGGCAATGTGATTAACCAAGTTACAGCCCCCACGAAGGCAGTTAATCCAGACTTCTACTCAAGTTCCACACGCAGCCCCACAAAGGCTGCGTGACCCTACACGACCTTAGAAAGGTGAAATCAAAATGAAAGCTTTATTAGTTCTGGCCCTCAGCAGTCTTTGCGTTACAGCAATGGCCGACGAGATCCCGACTGATGTCGCAAGCCAGCAACCAGCCGTAGAGGAATACTCTTACTCGTCCGACCTGGACATCGCCAAAGTTATATCCATGAGCGAAGTTCCAAATGTATGCGAAGTTGTACCTGCGCGTATGGAATATGAAGATTCGAAAGGCCTGCGACATATCCTGCAATACCACGTCATGGGTAACGGCTGCTCTAACGGCTAATACTGAAGTTGCTCTTAAAGTTCCAACAATTGCCGGCCGCAAGAGCTCTTTCTTGCGGCAAAGATGGCCAGACGCACAACTGAATCCAGACTGGTTGCAAGCCATCGCCCAATGCAGTGCGACCACGGCTTTCGCACTCCCCTTTTTCATCTGTCGAGCCACCTTGCAGGGAGCGTTTCCGTATCGCCCCAAGGGGCTTGATGATGGTCCGAAAATGCCTTCTCGAGCATCAAGAACGACCTCGAGTGGCAACCCGGGACAGTAGTGTTTCAAAGGTCAAAAATTGACCATCCAACACAAGATGTAGTGGCAAAAGCGTTTTTTTGCTTATTTTTTGAGCAAACTATCCGAATGACAATTTGCACCATGAATTGAACACAATCCTGTCTACCAAAGCCCACGACCTTCCCTGTAAGCCATGTACTACGGGGCTTGCAGAACATTGCACGAAAAAGCCGAGGTCTCGGATCGCTTCCAGGCGGCAAAAACCCGCGAAACCGGGTGAAAAAAAATCTTTGCCGGCCAAAGCCTTGTAAACCCTCGCTCCGCCGCGATCACGCCCCTCGCCGACCGAATCGTGAGCCACTTCGTCGCACCACAGCGGCAAAAAAATCCCTATAATGCGGCCTTAAAACGGGCCTGCAATATTCCCTTACAGGGATAAACAGCCAATCCGAAGCCAGCGCAGGAGTCGACTCGGTCCTCTGTGCCCATAACCGCCTCGGAACTCCCGTACATATTTTTGTTTATTGCCTGCGTTAGCTGCCGCAACAAACGATTCCTTAAGATCCAACGCGGCCAGTTCGGCCGTGTGAAAAGCCAACCATCAGTTTTCACACGGGCATCTGGCCCTCACGCAGGAGACGACACGTCATGCTGAGCTGGGACGAATTCGACAAAGAAGAAGGCGAAGTCGCCGTTAAAGGCGCCAACGCCGGCCACGCTGCCGAAGCTGCCATGGACAAACTCGACAGCGCCGGTGGTGCCGCCGCTCTCGAAGCCCGCGCCGTAACCGCCAGTGATTCCGCTGCCGTTGCCCGTGCCAAGGCTTCTCTGGACCAGCTCGACATCGCCGAAGGCCTGGCCGAGTTGGAAGGTGCTTCCGCCCGTGTCGCCGTCGATGAAAAGCGCATGATCAACTGCCGCGCCGACCTCAACCAGCTCGTGCCATTCAAATACGACTGGGCCTGGCAGAAGTACCTGGACGGTTGCGCAAACCACTGGATGCCGCAAGAAGTCAACATGACCGCCGACATCGCCCTCTGGAAAAACCCGGAAGGCCTGACCGACGACGAGCGCCGCATCGTGATGCGCAACCTGGGCTTCTTCTCCACCGCCGACTCCCTGGTTGCCAACAACCTGGTGCTGGCCGTGTACCGCCTGATCACCAACCCGGAATGCCGCCAGTACATCCTGCGCCAGGCGTTCGAAGAGGCGATCCACACCCACGCCTACCAGTACTGCATCGAATCCCTGGCCATGGATGAAGGCGAGATCTTCAACATGTACCACGAGATTCCATCGGTCGCCAAGAAAGCGGCCTGGGGCCTGAAGTACACCCGCTCGATCTCCGATCCGAAGTTCGAAACCGGCACCGTCGACACCGACAAGGAACTGCTGCGCAACCTGATCGCCTACTACTGCGTTCTGGAAGGCATCTTCTTCTACTGCGGCTTCACCCAGATCCTGTCCATGGGTCGCCGCAACAAAATGACCGGCGTCGCCGAGCAGTTCCAGTACATCCTGCGCGACGAATCCATGCACCTGAACTTCGGTATCGACGTGATCAACCAGATCAAGATCGAAAACCCGCACCTGTGGGATGCCGAGATGAAGGAAGAAGCCACCCAGATGATCCTCCAGGGCACCCAACTGGAAATCGAATACGCTCGCGACACCATGCCGCGCGGCGTACTGGGCATGAACGCGGCGATGATGGAGGACTACCTCAAGTTCATCGCCAACCGTCGTCTGTCGCAGATCGGCCTGAAAGAAGAATACCCGGGCACCACCAACCCGTTCCCATGGATGAGCGAAATCATGGACTTGAAGAAAGAGAAGAACTTCTTCGAGACTCGCGTGATCGAGTATCAGACTGGCGGCGCGCTGAGCTGGGATTGATTCCGAGCTCCAGCCCTGTGCCGATCTCGATCTGAATCGGCACAACGAAAGATCAAAAAAGCCCTGACTTGCTCAGGGCTTTTTGATTGGGACCCGGTATCCCCGACTCCAGGCAAATCATCCAACCCGGAACTCAATCAGCGGAGGCCAAAGCACCACGGATCTCCTGTTTCACCGCCTCGAAATCCGCCGCCGCGCGGGGATCGTCCAGCAGCCGGGCCGCCAATACCGCGGCACTGATCTTTCCGCCCTCCAGGTCGCTGGGAAAATGCACGCCGGCGATGACCCGGCTGTCGGCATTGATCTGTGCGCGGCTGAACAACTCGCTGCGTTTCTCCGGCAGCGCCATGCTCAGCAAGGTGGCATTGAGATAGCCGTTCATCGAATGACCGCTGGGGTAGGAATCGCCCTCCGGTGGCGGCAGTACCGGCTTCACCAGTGCCGATGCTTCGTAAGGGCGCGGCCGACCATAGCTGTGCTTGGCCGGCATCAGGAATTGCACCAGGTCTTCCTGGGCCCGCCGGAAGAAGGCCCGGGTCAGGGGCAGGCGCTCAATGCTGAAACCGGCGCCGAGGGATTCCCTGGCGAAGTGGAACACGCTGTCTTCCCATTCATCATCCTGCTGGACCCGGCTCACCTGAGCGCTACTGCGTGCTGCCTGGGCCGCCAGCACGGCTGTTAAATCGCTTTGTTGCAACGATGAATCAACAGTTGGAGGCGGTGGCAGGTAGTCAGCCAGCCGGAACTGATTGGCCGGCAGATAAGGCAAGGCTGCCTGCTCCGCCAGGACGGCCCCTGTGCCGGACAGGGCCAGACAAAACAACAATGAACGCGCAACAACAGGCATATGAAGGTCCTCGTTATTGTGAGGGGAAAAGCCGTCTGGCTGGTTCCCACCGGGCCTTCATTCATGAGGCCGGCGCCTTCTTATCGGCCATTTGTTCGAGGCTTACTTGTCCCTCCTTGCCAAAGCTGTGACGTTCTCTGCCAGGACTGATAAAGACACCTAAGCTTTTGTTTTTACAAGCTTTAACGCGTAGGACTCGTCTCTATATGGTGAGAGTTTTGTTAATTAGAACTGTAGGAAATTTCGTGCCCCTCATGCAGCCGCGATGACCTGGAAAGACTCAGGAAGGCTGTCAGTTTGATGGGTCCTGACGGGGGATTTTTCGCGAGCACGCTCGCCCTACCAAGGGAGTGGTTGGAACGGGGTCATGACTTGTTCTGCTCAAGCGGACGCCAGTCGAAATGCTGCCGTTCGCCGACGCCATTGAAGTCGACGCGATAGGTGTGTTGCTTGCCGCCGATATCGCAGACGCCGATCAGATCGTGGTTATGCTGTTCGCGCGGCGGTGGCGTCTGGATACGCACGGTACCGTGGCAGTTTTCGTAATTGCAGGGCGCGGTATTGCGATACAGCAGGTAATCGCCACTTTCATCACGCTCGACCCAACGCCCATCGATGAATCGGGCCTGGTCGGGCGCAATGCTGGCGGTGGCCATCTTGCGCTTGCCGTTGCACAGCATCACCCCGCCCATGGCGGCGGCCATGATGAGGTAGGCCAGGATCCGCGATTCCACATTGAAGTAGGAAAGGATGCCCAACGCGTCGGCCAGGATCGACATGACCGAAAGCGCCAGCGCCGGCAGCGATAGAAAAAACGCCACCGCGCCTTTGATGACGCTGCCCCGGCTCACCCGCTCGACACTCCCCGGATCGATGACGAACTGAATGCTGGTGCGTTCAGGTGCCTGATTCTGGGCAATGTTGATGTGGTTGGCATCACCAATGGAGCCGATATTGATGCGATTACCGTCAGACATGAACCTGAGCCTTTTCCGGTGATGAGTGGAACGTGCTACCTACAAGGTTATGCCGAGATCAGCGCCCATGCTTGAAAAGATCAGTGCACTGCCCTGCGCCACCCGCTATTAATAGCCTTCTTCACTCAAGGACCCGAGCCCCCATGAAATTCGACACCGCCTACTGCATCAGCCTCGACGACAAGCTGTCGATCTATGACGTGCGCGATCTGAATTTCGACGAGACCATGGCCTTCGACTCGGCCAAGGAACAGTTCCAGTGCCCCAACGATGCCTGTCGCGCCGCCTTTGCCGCTGACAATCAGTTGGGGACCTTCAATGCCAAGAACGTCAATTACATCCGCACCCCGCATTTCAAGAACCTGCCTGGCACCCGGCATATCGAAGGCTGCCCGTATGGCACCAGCAGGACGCTGGCAGCCGGGGTGGAGGGTACGCCGGACGAGGATGATCGGGAGGAGCATTTCCCATCGGAATTGCTGCTGGCCCGCCGCGAATATGTACGCAAGCCCGCCAGCCCGGCAGCGGATGGCGATACGCCAGGAACTGCCGCGCCAGCCCCCTCCTCCAGCCCGCGCACGCCGGCCCCGGCTCAGGCCGGCACCCCAGACAAGACCAGTGTCTTCGCCCATCCGGTGGAGTGTTTTGTGTCGAATATCGACGACAAGGAGCTGCTCAAGCGCATGCCGCTGAAGATCGGCGAACACACGGCGTCCTATGCCTCGTTCTTCAAGAAGATCGAATACCTGCTGGACAACAAGGGGTTGATCTACTGGGGCAAGATCAAGGAGATCAAGGACTACACCCAGAGCTTTCGCATCGACTTCGAACAGAAGGTCTGGTTCAAACAGGCGGACGAGACGAAAAAGAAACCCTACTCGGTCAATGTCTACCTGAGCAAAAAACTGATCGAGAGCTACCGCAAGCGCAAAGCCTTCCTCGAAGAGATCAAGCATGCGATCGACAGCGAACAAGAGCTGTATTGCTTCTTTTATGGCGTGACCCCGGAGCTGAAACAGGTGCCGAGCAAAAAACACCCCGAACAGACGTTCGGGGTATTCAGCGCCAACATCGAGAACCTCGACCACTTCATCATTCGTGAAGCGCCGGGGTTGGCGCTGGGCTAACCCTTAGCGGACCAGCATGCCGAGCATCACCAGCACCAGCAGGCCGATGTACACCCGCGCATGCAGCCGGTCGGGAATGCGCCCGATCCACGGTGAGGCCAGGCGCATGCCCAGCAATGAGCCGAAGGTCAGCACGGCAAAGGCCAGCAGGTCGATATAGCCGATAAACCAGGGGCCCAGATCGAAGCGGCTGAAGCCGGCCATGGCCATATAGGTCAAGGTCCCGGCCAGGGCTACCGGCACGCTCAGCGGGTTGGCCATGGAGGTGGCCTGGGTCATGCTCAAACCACAGCGGCGCAGCAGGGGCACGGTCATCACGCTGCCGCCGACACCCAGGAAGGTAGCAATGGCCCCGATGCCCAGGCCTCCGGTGTTTTCCAGTCGCCCCAGGCAGCGCGGCGCACGGGTGTCGCCCTGTTCAAGAAAGCCACGACGCATCAGGCAATCGGCAATGGTCAGCACCAGGTAGGCAATAAAGGCGTAGCGCATCGCCTCACCACTCACCGCCATTGCCAGGACCGCCCCCGCTATCGCTCCCAGCCCTATGTAGCCACCCAGCGGCCACAGATAATGTCCAATCAGGTTACCCGCGCGACGGTGTTTGCCGGTGGCCATCAGCGCGTTGACGATCATCACGCAGGTCGAGGTGGCGACCGCTATATGCATGGCCGACTGGGCAACGGCATCGTCAGCGCCATGGCTGCTCAGCAACATGCGATACAGCAGCGGCACCACCACAAAGCCGCCGCCAAAGCCGAACAGCACCGCGCTGATCCCGCTCATGCAGCCGAACACAGCCAGCCATAGATAAAACATCGAAGGTTCTCCGTTAGCAGAAGACCTCGACGATAGAGCGTCAGGGCTTGGCCGGCTTTAGCAAGTCGGCCAATACTGTTTGCATTCACGCCAACCCGCGGACGCCGACACCATGCGTAACACTTCGATCGATCTGCTGGATCACACCCCACGCGCCGTGGTGGCGATCGGTACCGATTACCCCCAGGGCCACCTGTTGCCGAGCCACAGCCATCGTCGCGCGCAACTGTTGTATGGCGCCACCGGGGCGATGCAGGTCAGCACCACGAATGGCCGCTGGGTGGTGCCGCCACAGCGCGCGGTATGGATTCCACCGCGAGTGGCCCATGAGGTGCTGATGCTCGGGGTCAGTACCCGCAGCCTGTACATCGAGCCGGCGGCCATGCCGGCCCTGGGCGATGAGTGCCAGGTGATCAGCGTGTCGCCACTGATGCGCCAGTTGCTGATGGAGGCGGTGGATCTGCCGCTGGCGTACGACGAGAACGGACGCGACGGCGTGCTGGTCAGTCTGTTGCTGCATGAACTGAGCCGTACCACCCGCCTGCCCCTGCACATTCCCCTGCCCGAAATGCCACGCCTGCTCACCCTGTGCCAGGCCTTCCTGCAACAACCCGATGCCCACCAGTCTCCCGAGCAATGGGCGCAACCGCTGCATATCAGCCTGCGCACCTTCAACCGCCTGTTCCGCGAGCAGACCGGCATGAGTTTCGTCCAGTGGCGCCAGCGCGCCTGCGTGGTCAGGGCCTTGACCCGACTGGCCGCAGGCGAGGCGGTGACGCGAATCGCCCTCGATTTCGGCTATGACAGCCCTGCCGCCTTTTCCACCATGTTCCGCCGGGTAGCGGGGCAACCGCCCAGCGCCTACCTGGAAACCGGGGCATAGCGCCGGGACAAGACTTGTCACGAAGACGTTGAGGCGATCGGCAAAATGAGTTTGATCCGGGAGCAAAACAACTGTACAAATAAACAGTACTTTATCGACTCATCTTCACCCGCTTCCGGAGAAATCCCATGGCCGCACTCGCGATGAAAGTCACCCTGGAACGTATCGCCCTCTTCCAGTTCACCCCAGAACACTGTATTCAAGCCCGCGCCATGCTGGGTTGGAGCCAGGAACAGCTGTCACAGGAATCCGGCGTCTCGATAGCCGCCATTCACCGCTTCGAGGCGGGCGGCGAATTGCTCGACGTGACCCGACTGGCCCTGGCCTTTCGCCTGGAAGCAGAAGGCCTGGTGTTCTTCCCCGGTTTCGCTCCAGGGCGTGGCATGAACATCAAGGGTGCGACGCCCAACCCGATGGAACGGCCCGACTACGCCATGATCGAGTGATCCAGGGCGCTCAATACCTCTTCCTGTAATGCCTGCACCGAGCGGTGAGTGGCATCGAGGCGGATTACCGGGCAGCTCAGCCCGGTGATCCAGCTCTCATGCCGGCGCAGGCTGCGCGTACCTTGGCCACCCGTGTCGTAGCCAGCCGCCCAGGCAAGAAAGGTTTGAGTCGCGAGATGGCGTTCGCCGCCCTCATGGATCTGCTCGCCGTAACGCTGAAACTCGCGCACCCGCAAACGCTGCAAGCGGACCTCGGGGTCCAGGCGGAGGAAAATGGCATGGGTGAAAGCCTCAATCATCGGGTCGCCCCAACCGCACAAGGAGCCGGACAGCACCCAGCTGTCCAACCCGGCCACCTGCTGCTGCAACAGCTGGATGCGCTCATCCCGGGGACGGCGCAGGCTGAAAGGCTGTTCGCTGGGGCGCCAGAAGAAGTTATCGGAATCGAAGTGGGCGATCCCCAAACGCTGGGCCAGCGCCTGGCCCAAGGTCGTGGTGCCGGAACCGGACGCGCCAAACAGATGAAGCCGATAAGCCATCACCAGGTCCGTCGAGGGTATTGGGGGAGTTCTCTAGATACTCCCCAGGCCCGGACACGGCAACCTGGCGATGGCCGGGCTCGGGGAGTAGCCGATGAAGGGTCTACAGATCGCTTGCCGTTACCTGCTCGGCCACGGGGTCGACCTCCATCCACCAGGCGTGCCCCCGTTGCGGGTGCGCCAGGCTGAAGGCCTCGCCCATCTGCGGCGTGGCAATGGCGATGCTGCGTTCCCAGGCCAGCGAGAGGATGCGATCGAACGGTTCGTACCAGGCATGCATCGACAGGTCAAACGTGCCGTTGTGAATGGGCAATAACCAGCGGCCCTTCAGGTCGATGTGCGCCTGCAGGGTCTGCTCCGGCTGCATGTGCACGCCCGGCCACTCGACGTTGTAGGCGCCGGTTTCCATCAGGGTCAGGTCGAAAGGGCCGTAACGCTCGCCAATCCGCTTGAAGCCATCGAAGTAACCGGTATCACCGCTGAAGAAGATCCGGCTGTCGCCATCGATCATCACCCAGGAGGCCCACAGCGTGCTGTTGCCATCGAACAGGCCACGGCCGGAGAAATGCTGGGAAGGCGTGGCGATAAAACGAATACCATCGACTTCCGTACCTTCCCACCAGTCCAGCTGGCGGACTTTGTCGGCCGGCACGCCCCACTTCACCAGGGTATCGCCCACGCCCAGGGGGGTGAGGAAATGACGGGTCTTGTCCGCCAGCTTGAGCACGGTCTGGTGGTCCAGGTGATCGTAGTGATCATGGGACAGGATCACCGCTTCGATCGCTGGCAATTGCTCCAGGCTGATAGGCGGCTGGTGAAAACGTTTGGGACCGGCCCATTGCACCGGCGATGCGCGTTCGGCGAATACCGGATCGGTAATCCAGAACTTGTCGTGCAGCTTCAACAGCACCGTCGAATGCCCCAGGCGGTAGACGCTCTGGTTCGGCGCCGCCAGCAGCTGTTCGTGGGTCAATGGCTGCACCGGGATGGCCCCGACCGGGCGGGTATTACGCGGTTTGTGGAACAACATGCGCCAGAAAATACCCAGCGTCTTGCCCAGCCCGGCACGCCGGACCGGCGCGTGATTACGGAACGCCCCTTGTTCCTGCAGGGACGTTTCGGGGCGTGAGACGCTGTCTGCACGGGAAGAGAGAGTGGCCATGAATCAGTGACTCCAAGGAACCCGACAAGGCTCCGGTGATTCTCTGCGGAACGACAAAGGCCAATGCACGCAAGCGTCAGCCGACCATCATTTTTTCTGCCATGAGCTACACTGCACAGTGTAGTTTTTCTAGATTGCAACAAACCCGGGACTAAGTAAACTGCCCCGGATAACTGCCAACGACCGCCATCGAACCCAACTTATGACAGCCCCCAAGCGCCTGACCGACCTCAAACGCGAAGCCATCATCCAGGCGGCAATCACCGAATTCCACGCCAGCGGGTTCGATATCACCAGCATGGACAAGATCGCGGCAACCGCCGGAGTGTCCAAGCGCACGGTGTACAACCACTTCCCCAGCAAGGAGGAGTTGTTCACCGAGATCATGCATAAGTTATGGGCAAGCATCAGGGCGCGGGCGGACATTCTTTACCACCCCGGATTAACCCTGCGTGAACAGTTGCGGGACTTGTTGATGGCCAAGCTGCAACTGCTGGCCGATGACAACTTCCTCAACCTGGCGCGGGTCGCCATTGCCGCGACCCTGCATTCCCCCGAGCGCGCCCAGTACATGGTGGCGCGCATGGGCGAGCGTGAAGAAAGCCTGATGGTGTGGATTCGCTCGGCCCGGGCGGACGGCCGGCTCAAGCCGCTGGACCCGGACTTCGCCGCCCAGCAGCTCCACGGCATGCTCAAGGCGTTTGCCTTCTGGCCACAGATCACCATGAATCAGCCGCCCCTCAAGGAAGACGAACAGCAGCGCGTCGTCGAATCCACGCTGGACATGTTCCTGGCCTGCTATCAAGCCTGATTCCCTTCTCCCTCGATTGGCTCCGACAGCGGATCTGCCGGCCGCCATGACTTGCACCGAGTGCTCTGCAATGGGCATTTGCGTACGCTCGTTCCACTAAATGGCCTGCAAGGACACTGATTATTCTTGTTGGAATAAATGACAATATTCGCCGCCTTGCCCAATGAAGGGTGACGGCCAATAAAAACACCACAAAGTGTTTCAAACCCGGGCTCGCGCAGAAATTTATGGATAACCAACAAGGCAAAGGGCTGTCGTTTGCCAAACGTATTTACCTGCCCAGGATCGTCGGGCTGGGGATTGGCAGCCTCAGCGTATTCGCCGGCTTGTACCCGCTGCCGCAACCGACCTGGGTTTGGCTGCTCCTGCTGTTCAACGGCTTTATCTGGCCGCATCTGGCATACCTGATCTCGACCCGCGCGGCCTTCCCCTACCAGGCCGAACGCCGCAACCTGCTGTGCGACTCGCTCTTCGGTGGTTTCTGGGCGGCGGCGATGCAGTTCAATCCGCTGCCCACGGTGACCATTCTGGCCATGATGGCAATGAACAACGTCGCGGCCGGTGGCCTGCGCCTGTTCATCCATGGCTCCATGGCACAACTGAGCGGGATACTGCTGTCGTGGTTGCTGCTCGGTCCTGCCTTCACCGGGGATGCCACCCAGCTGCAGATCTACGCCTGCCTGCCGATGCTGACCCTCTACCCGATGGCGGTGGGTATGGTCTGCTACCGGCTGGCGATCAAGCTCGCCGAGCACAAGCGCACCCTCAGCGCGCTGAGCCGCACCGACAGCCTGACCGGCCTGCTCAACCACGGCGCCTGGAAAGACCTGCTGCACCTCAAGTTCACCAAATGCCAGCAGCAACGCTGTCACGGCACCATTGCCTTGATCGACATCGATCACTTCAAACACATCAACGACAGCTACGGCCATATCCTCGGCGATGCCGTGCTGCATCAATTGAGCCGGGACCTCAAGCACAACCTGCGCCAGGACGACCTGGCCGGGCGCTATGGCGGCGACGAGTTCTGCGTGATCCTGCCGACGACCTCGATCCAGCAGGCCCACGAAGTGATGGAACGACTGCGGCAAGTCTTCAGCAACTATCGCCATCCGGGCGTGCCGCCACTCCGGGTCAGCCTGAGTATCGGCCTGGCCGCCTGGCACCCGGGGCTGCGCGATGCCGCAATGTGGCTCATGGAGGCCGACAAAGCCCTGTATGCCGCGAAAAACACCGGACGCAACAAAGTCGCTATCGCCTCCCCGATAAACGACGCGCTCCTGGCGGTGTCCACCAGTTCCTGAAAAATTATACAAAAATGTAAAAACCCGCAGTTTTGTACAATTTTTACCCGCATCGCTCCACACCAAGCCGGCATAATGCCGCCATGCGGTTGCCTAAAAAAAACGCGCGGCATATTCGCCGCCGTGCAACATAACTTCCCTAAATTGACTCGCAGGCCCAGCGTCTCACCTCAGACGTTGAGCAAGGGTACGCGCCGGACAGGGGCGTGCCCTTCCAAGGGGTATCTGTCAGTCATGGAATGCTGGCATTGAGCAGACAAGGCCGAGGCCCAGGGGGCTTTCGGCATGCAGGCGCAGACAACAGGGACTGACTCCAGGTTTTTCCCACTGAGCACCAGCCATCATGCTATTCAACCGCCATAACAAAACCATCGACGCCTTGCACCACACCATCGCCCAGCAAGCCAGCCTGCTCGAGGCCATCGACCGTTCGATGGCGGTGATCGAGTTCGACCTGGAGGGCACGGTCCTGCGGGCCAACGACAACTTCCTCAAGACCATGGGCTATCGCGCGGAACAGGTCATCGGCCACCCCCATCGGCAGTTCTGCAATGCCGAATTCGCCCGCGGCAATCAATACCGCGAGCTCTGGACGCGCCTGAAAAACGGCCAGTTCCAATCGGGGACCTTCGAGCGCGTCAATGCCCAAGGCCAGCCGGTATGGCTGGAAGCCAGCTATAACCCGATCAGGGATGCCGACGGCAAGGTCTTCAAGGTGGTCAAGTACGCTCTCGACGTCACCGAAAAGGTCCAACAGGAAAGCGAGTCCAGGGGCAAGCTGCACGCCATCGACCGCGCCATGGCGGTGATCGAGTTCAACCTGGACGGCAGCGTCATCACGGCCAACCAGAACTTCCTCGATCGCCTCGGCTACAGCCTCGCCGAACTCAAGGGCAAGCATCACCGGATCTTCTGCAAGCCCGAGCTGGCCAACAGCAGCGCCTACCAGGACTTCTGGCAGCGTCTCAACCAGGGCGAGTTCTTCAGCGGGCAGTTCGAGCGTGTCGACAAACGCGGGCAATCGCTGTGGCTGGAGGCCAATTACAACCCGGTGTACGACGCCGCCGGGCGCCTGTGCAAGGTGGTGAAGTTCGCCTCCGACGTAACCGCGAGGGTGGAGAAACACGCCCAGGACGCCCAGAGCGCGACCCAGGCCTATCACATCTCGGTGGAAACCCGGCAAGTCGCCGAACAGGGCACCGCGGTGATCCAGCAGGCGGCCAGCGAGATGCGCCAGATCGCCGTCAACATCGAAGACTCCTCGACCCTGATCGCCAAGCTCGGCGAGCGCTCCGAGCAGATCACCGCCATCGTCAACACCATCCGCGCCATCGCCGAACAGACCAACCTGCTGGCGCTCAACGCCGCGATCGAAGCCGCGCGCGCTGGCGAACAGGGCCGGGGGTTTGCCGTGGTCGCCGACGAAGTCCGGCAACTGGCCGCCCGCACCAGCGGCTCGACCGCGGAAATCTCGGGAATGATCGACATGATCCAGCAAGAAACCCAGCAGGCCATCAAAAGCATGGACGGGACCCGGGACCGGGCGGCCAAGGGCGTGGACCTGGCGGATCAGGCCGGCACGGTGATCCTGCAGATTCGCGACGGTGCCAGCGAGGCGGTACAGGCGGTGAGCATGTTCGCCAACGAGCGTGCCACGCTCTGAACCGGCGCCTCTGAATCAACGATGTCGACGCCAGGGAAGGCGTCGAGCAAAGGGCTATAGTGACCGGCAGTCCCATCGCCCCGAGCCCGCCATGAACCCGACCCCATCCGCAACCGCCTCAGCCGCCCC
Organism: Pseudomonas sp. NFACC41-3; assembly: GCF_900109505.1. Lineage (NCBI taxonomy): Bacteria > Pseudomonadati > Pseudomonadota > Gammaproteobacteria > Pseudomonadales > Pseudomonadaceae > Pseudomonas > Pseudomonas sp. NFACC41-3. The sequence goes on along the minus strand of NZ_FOAE01000002.1, from coordinate 613,266 downwards.
TGTCGACCACCTGCGTTTCCACCGTCCCCATGCCCATCTGGCCCCGACCTTCGGCACCGACCGCTTTGCCCTGAAGGCCGAAGCCTTCGCCCGCTTTTTCGGCACCCCGACCTTTCTCGGCGCGCAAACCCTGATCGTGCTGATCTGGGTCGGGCTCAACCTGAGCGGGGTGACGCACTTCGACGTTTACCCCTTCATCCTCCTCAACCTGGCCTTCAGCCTGCAATCGGCCTATGCCGCACCGCTGATCCTGCTGGCCCAGACCCGCCAGGCCGCGCGCGACAAAGCCCAGACCGACGCCGATGCCCAGCACCGCGAAGCCATCGCTATCGCCAACAGCGAACGCCAGGCGCAAGCCGCGCAACACAGCGCGCAACTGCTCGAACTGCTGGAGCAGAACACCCGCCTGACCGAGATGACCAAACAGCTGACCGAACGTATCGAGGGCCTGACTTCGGAAATGCACCGGCACGTCCTGCACAAGGACCCGCCCCAGGCATGACTCACTGCGGCGCGCGCAGACGCTGGCTCAATTCGTCGAACAGCGTCACCACCGCGCGCAGCGCCCGGCAGTCGGCCCGGGTCAGCAACCAGAGCGCGGTGTCGCAGCCCGGCAGCGGGTCGCTCAGGGGTTGCAGGGCAGTGGTGTCGTCAAGCAGGAAATCCGGCAACACCGCCACGCCCAGCCCGGCCTTCACCAGCTCGCTGACCGCCAGCATGCTGTTGCAGCGATAGCCCGGCACCACACCGGGCAACACCTGCCGGCGCCAGGCCACCGTGGCGTGGTCCGGGAGAAAATCGTCCGGGGCGATCCAGGTCAGCCCGGCCAGATCCGTCGAGGCGACCGACTGCCTGTAGGCCGGGCTGGCACAGACCCGGTAAGACACCGCCCGCAACTGCCGGCCCACCAGGTGCTCGGGTGGCGTGCGCGTCAGGCGCAGGGCCAGGTCGGCATCGCGGCGGCTGAGGTTGGCGAAATCATTGGAGGTGCTGAGCTCCAGGGCCAGTGCCGGGTAACGCGGCATGAAGTGCGCCAGCGCCGGCAACAACAGGCCCTGCAACACCGAGTCGGTACAGGTCAGGCGTACCGTGCCGCTGACCACCGCGCCGCCCTGCTCCACCCCGACCTGTGCCGCGTCCAGTGCCTGTTCCGCGCGTTCGGCCTGCTCGGCCAGGGTGCGGGCCAGGCCGGTGGGCAGGTAGCCGGCGCGGCTCTTGTCGAACAGCTGCTGGCCCAGCGCGGCCTCGAGGCGCCGCACCGCACGGAACACCGTGGACACATCGACCTTCAACAACGCCGCCGCGCGGGCCAGGGAGCCGCCACGCACCAGGGCGAGGATCAGCGACAGGTCGGAGTAGTCGAGCCGATAGTGCGTGGCTGCATTGATCACTTGGATAAACGCCAATATTGAGTGCGTGAGCGCCAATCTATAGTGGTGTCCAGCAACCGACAAGCGTTGGCCCTACCGGGAGAAATCCATGCCGCACATCGCACATCCGCCGACCCTGCACATCGCCCTGGTGGGCGACTACGACCCTCAGGTCACCGCGCACCAGGCCATTCCCCTGGCCCTGGAAATGGCCGCCGAGGAAACCAGCCTCAAGGTGCACTACCGCTGGCTGGCCACCGACAGCCTGACCAGCGACGCGCCACTGCAAGAGTTCGACGGCATCTGGTGTGTGCCCGCCAGCCCCTACCGCTCGATGGACGGTGCCCTGCGGGCGATCCGCTTTGCCCGCGAGCAGCAGCGGCCCTTCCTCGGCACCTGCGGCGGTTTTCAGCACGCGGTGCTGGAGTACGCGCGCAATGTGCTGGGCTGGGCCGATGCCGAACACGGCGAAACCCATCCCGAGGCCGAGCGCGCCGTGCTCACACCATTGACCTGCGCCCTGGTGGAAGCCACCGACAGCATTCACCTGTGCGCAGGCAGCCGAATCGCCGAAGCCTACGGCGAGCAGCAGATCAGTGAAGGTTATCGCTGTCGCTACGGGGTCAATCCGCAGTTCGCGGCGCAACTGCTCAAGCACGACCTGCGCCCCAGCGGCTACGACTCGGCCGGCGACCTGCGGGCGGTGGAACTGCGCGACCAGCGGTTCTTTGTCGCCACCCTGTTCCAGCCAGAACGGGCAGCGCTCAAAGGCGTCGTGCCGCCCCTGGTCAGCGCCCTGCTCGCCGCTTGCCTGGAGCGTCATACATGATCGCCCGTACCCCCGAGGCACCCTATTACGCGGTGATCTTCAGCGCCCAGCGCCGCGAGCCGGACCCGGCCTACGAGCAGGCCGCCGAACGCATGGTCGAACTGGCGCGGCAGCAACCGGGGTTTCTCGGCCTGGAGTTCGCGCGTAACGAGGACGGCTTCGGCATCACGGTCTCCTATTGGCGGGACCAGGCCTCGATCCTCGCCTGGAAGCAGCATGCCGAACACCGCATCGCCCGCGAACGCGGGCGCAGCGACTGGTACGCGGCCTGTCACACTCGGGTGTGCAAGGTCGAACGCGCCTACCTGTTCGAACGCTGAGACCTGATCGCCAGCCCAGCCACCGCGCATCCTGGTTATTGCGCCGCCGGCACCAGGCTGCGCACCGCCGAAATCTCCGGCAGGTCGGTGCGGCGCATGTACACGCGCAAGGGTTCGCTGATGTTGATGCGGTCGTCGATGTTCTGTTCCAGCAGCAGCTGGATCAGCTCGCGCTTGAGCACCATGACCTGGCCCTCGGCGCTGGCCCAGACGAATTCGCTGGCGGGGGTGATGGCGTCGTCGGCGACGTCCATGCCGAAGGAGTCTTCGCTGAAGCGCACGATGTGCTGGCCGCTCTTGCGGTTGAAACCGACAAAACCCTTGAGCTGGTCGGCGGCCTGGCAGATGAGTTCGGATGTGATGCGCATGGTAAACCTCACTGAGTGTCCCGAAGGACAGGTGATCGATGGTTTACACGCCAGGCAAGAGTGGAAATTTTTTCGCGCTTCCCTCTGACGGGGAAACTTCAGGGCGCAAGCGTACTGCAAAGCACCCCGCAAAAGCGTCGGAAAATTTGCCGCACCTGCAGATTTATGTCGGTTTCGCGATAGCACAACGGCCATTCAATTGTTAAAAGGTAGTCCTTTGAAAATCGCCCTCCACGAAAGGACCTCGACCATGCCTGCCACCTTCACCAAAAGCGCCCTGATGCTGAGCCTGATGCTTGGCCTGGGCCAGGCACAGGCCGCCAGCCCAAGCCCCACCGCACTGGCTGTCAGCCAAGGCATTCCACACCCCGCGGTGATCGCTCACCGGGGCGCGTCCTTCGATGCACCGGAGTCCACCGCCGCCGCCTACAAACTGGCCCGCGACCTGGGCGCCGACTACCTGGAAATGGACCTGCAACGCAGCAAGGACGGCGTGCTGTTCGCCCTGCACGACAACAACCTGCAACGCACCACCGACGTCGCCAGCAAGTTTCCCGAGCGCAAGGACAGCCCGGCCAACGCCTTCACCATGGCCGAGCTGAAAACCCTCGACGCCGGCAGCTGGTTCAACCAGGCCTATCCCGACCGTGCCCGTGCGAGCTACGTCGGCCTGAAGATCCTGACCCTCGACGAAATCATCGACATCGCCCAGAGCAACCCGCATCACAAACCCGGCCTGTACATCGAGACCAAGGAGCCCAAGCAGTTCCCCGGCATCGAGCACGACCTCAAGGAAAAACTCCAGGACCGCGGCTGGCTCAGCCCGGCCGGCTCCAAGCTGGCGAAAAGCGACCTGGCGGTAGGCCAGGGCAAAGGCAAGGTGGTGTTGCAGACCTTCGAGAAGAGCAGCCTGGAACTGCTGCAGAAAGAAATGCCGAAAGTGCCGAAGATCCTCCTGCTGTGGATCGGTGAAGGCGGCATGCAGCCCAAGTCCGACGTAACCTTCGCCAACAGCGGCGAGAAGGACAAGGCGGCCTACTACGCCAAGCAGGAACCCAAGGACAAGGCCGAGTTCGAGCAGTGGGTCAGCTACGCCAAGGCCCAGGGCGCCATCGGCACCGGCCCGTCGGCGGCACTCACCAATGGCGGCGACCAGAGTTACTTCGACCTGGTGCAACCCTGGATGAACCAGTTCACCCACGACCAGGGCCTGCTGGTGCACGTCTACACCATCGACGAGCCGGTGGACTTCAAGAAGGTCCTCGACTCCGGTGTCGACGGTATCTTCACCAACCGCGCCGCGGACCTGCTCAAGTACGTCAAGCGTCCGGCCAGCGGCAGCGTCAGCCAGCTGCTCGAGGCCAACGGCTACTGAGCCGGTCGCCGTGCGCACGCCCGAGTGGACAGGCCAGCTGTGGCTCGGGCGTGACTACGGACTGATCCAGGGCGAGCTGGGGCGTACCGCGCCCCACGCCCACTACGCCCATCAACTGATCCTTGCCCCCGCCGCACCGGTCACCGTCAGCCTCGACGACCAGCCCTGCACCGCAAAGCATGTGTTCATCCCGGCCATGCAACGGCATGCCATCCTCGATGCACCCGGGCCCCTGTTCACCCTCTACGCCGAACCGCTGACGATTGACGCCCAGGCCCTGCAAGACAGCCTGCTGGGTGTCGAGCTGACGCTGCCGGCGCTGACCGAAGCGCTGCGGCGTTGCCCGCGCCGAATCTTGCAGGACCGGCGGATCGAAAAGGCCCTGGAGGTCCTCGACCGACAATTGACCGGCAAGGTCTCGGCCAGCGCCCTGGCGGCCCATGCGCACCTGTCCCTGAGCCAGCTCGAACGGCTGTTCAGCGGCCAGCTCGGGTTGCCGGTGCGGCGCCTGGTGCTGTGGCGGCGCCTGCGCCTGGCGATGGGCCTGGTGCTGGCGGGCCAGGCCATCACCGAGGCGGCTCATGGCGCCGGGTTTGCCGATTCCGCACACTTCTCCCGCACCCTGAAAACCCTGTTCGGCGTCACCGCGCGCCAAGCCCTGCAACACATCGAGCTGCGCCTGCTGGACTGACTCAACGGCGCAACGGCAAGGGCACCGGCGGTTCCTCATGCACGGCTTGCCTGCTGAAGGGTGCCAACAATTGTCGACAGTACGCCTGCGGATAATCCGGCTGGCTGCCAATGCCCAGGTCGCCCTGGCGGATCGGGTAGGCCGAGGAATAAAACGCCGTGCCCAGCAGCCAGTCCCAGACATTCAGGAACAGGCCGAAATTCACATTGCCGGCGGTGCCGTACTTCATGTGGTGAAAGCGGTGCATCGGCGCCCAGGCAAACACCCAGCCCAGGGGGCCGGGGCGCATGTCGACATTGGAGTGCTGCAACAGCAGCTGGATGGCAATGGCAAACGCCAGCAGTTGCGCCACCGGCAAGGGGACTCCCAAAAACAGCAGCGGCAATAGTCCGGCGCTGGCTTCCAGCAACTGATGCAGCGGATGCTTCATCAAGCCGTTGAAGCCATACAAACGCTGCACGCTGTGATGCACCGCGTGCAGACGCCACAGCCAGGGCAGCCGATGGCTGAAGTAATGCGCCAGGGTCAGGCCGCAGTCGGCGACGACCATCGCCAGCGCCAACTGCGCCCACAGCGACCAGCCGCGCGGCCACAGGCCATCGAACGCCAGCAAACTCACCAGCCCCGGCAACAGCAGCAACCCCAGGGCGTTCAGGCTTTCATTGACCAGCGCGTGCAACACGTCACGCAGGCGATCCTGCCGCGGGCGGTTCCAGTCCACCTCATAGGGCAACCACCCTTCCGCGACAAAGGCCCCCCCCAGCGCCCCGGCGAACACCAGCAGCAGCCAGCCCGGGGCCAGCCCCGGCGAGCCCATCACCCACACGCCAGCGCCGATGAAGCCGGCGAAAAACGCCGGACCGTACAAGCCTTTGATCATTGCTTTCATCACTGCCTCTCCTGTTCGAGAGCACAGTTTGAAAGACCCGAGGGCCACGGCAATTGAACAAACGGCGCAAAGCTTGCGCTGAATTAAGGGTGAATTAAGTTGTACCGGCTAACCTGAACCCACTTAAACGAATCACCCCAAGGAAAGACCCTATGAAAACGTTGACTGCCCTGTTCGCCGCTACCGCCCTGACCCTGACCGCTGGCCTGGCCCAGGCCGACGTGCGCCCGGACCTGATCCCGGGCCTGCTCAAGGCCGGCACCATCATGGACCTGGAAAAACTCAACCAGGCGGCCCTGGCCGAACACCCTGGCACCACCGCCGCCAACATCACCGACACCGAGCTTGAGCAGACCGCGGCCGGCGCCTACGTCTACCAGGTGGAACTGCGTGACGCCAAGGGCGTCGAGTGGGACGTCGATCTGGATGCCAAGACCGGCAAGGTCCTGAGCAACAAGCAAGACAAGTAATTCTTCAGGACAAAAAAAGCCGCGTGGCCGAAAGGCCACGCGGCTTTTTCATGCCCTGGCGCATCAGGCACTCAGACGTGCCGTCACCTCATTCAACTGCCCCGACAGCTCGTGCAGGTTCTGGCTGGCGCGCTCGGTGCGCTGCACGTTATCCAGGTTGGTGCTGGCGATCGTGGTGATCTCGGTCAGGTTGCGCGAGATGTCCTCGGCCACCGAGGTCTGCTCCTCCGCCGCCGTGGCGATCTGCCGGTTCATGTCGCGGATCGCCTCGACCGCCTCGGTGATCCGCTCCAGCATGGCGCCGGCCTGGGTCACCTGCTCGACGCTGGCATCGCTGCGCGCCTGGCCACTCTCGATCGCATGGGCGGCGTCCAGCGCGCCGGTCTGCACGCTCTGGATAATCTGGTTGATCTCGATGATCGACGCCGCGGTGCGCTGCGCCAGGCTGCGTACCTCGTCGGCGACCACGGCGAAGCCACGCCCGGCCTCGCCGGCCCGGGCCGCCTCGATGGCCGCGTTGAGCGCCAGCAGGTTGGTCTGCTCGGCGATGCCGCGGATCACCTCCAGCACCTTGCCGATACGCCCGCTGTCGGCCTCCAGGCGGCGGATCACCTCGGCGGTGTTGGCGATTTCGCCACGCATCAGGGTGATGGTGTGGATGGTGCCCTGCATCACCTGCTCGCCCTGCTGGGCCGACTGGTCGGCGTCATCCGCGGCGCGCGCCGCATCCGCCGCATGGCGCGCTACTTCCTGGGCGGTGGCGGACATTTCGTTCATCGCCGTGGCGACCTGGTCGGTGCGATTGAACTGATCGTTGGTGCCCTGGGACATCAGGGTGGCAATCGCATTCAGTTCGCCGCTGGAGCTGTCCAGGTCGGTGGCGCTGCGCTGCAGGCGGCTGAAGGTTTCAGCGAGGAAATCCCGCAAGGTGTTGGCGGCCACCGCCAGCTTGCCCAGCTCGTCCTGACGGCTGCTGGCCACGCGTTCGGCAATCCGCCCACGGCTGAGTTGCGCCACGTAGTCGATCAACTGACGGATCGGTTCCACCAGGCTGCGGTTGACCAGCCACAGGCTCAGCAGGCCGATCAACAAGCCCGAGGCCAGCATCACCAGCAGGCCGATCCACACCGTGCGCTGGGCGGCGGCGCTGATGTCGCGCGACCGCTCGCTGCCCTGCTTGCGCAGCTCGCTCACCAGTGCGCTCATCTGCTCGCTGGCGGCGCGGTCCACGCCCTTGACCGCGGCATCGCCGGCGGCCGGATCGGCACCAGCGGCGACAAAGGCATCGCGGCCCTTCTGGTACGCCGTGCCCAGCACCCGATGTTCTTCCCGCAAGCGCTCGATACGGCCCTTGAGCGCCGCGTCTATGCCGGGCTCGGCCGCCAGTTGGCCAAGAATGCCCTGCACATCGCGCTGGCGTTCCTCGAACTGCTGCCAGTATTTGCTCAGCTCGGCGCTCTGCTTGCCACGCAGCAACACGTTTTTCCATTCCTGCACCTGGACCTTGAATTGCAGGTTGGCTTCATCGATCAGCTGCGAGGTGCGCAACGGCCCCTCGATCAGCTCGCGATAACCTTGCACGCCATTGGACAGGAAGTGAAAACACGCCAGCGCGATCAACAGCACCGCCAGCAAGCTGCCGCTCAACAAAGCCAGGACTTGCGCTCTCAGGGATTTTTGCAAGGACATCGAATGAGATCTCTCAACAGGGATAGAGCACGCCCGAGGTGGGCATGGGTAGCGTGCGAACATCCCTGTCAGGCGAACCGGGGCAAGCCGGTCGCGCAGTCGTCGTAGGCGTGATCGGCCTGGAAGAGGCTTTCTTGAGCGCCTCCGACAGCCGGTTATAACCGCCGAATATTGCACTTCGAACCGTCACAAAACAGTCATGAAGCCTTGCGATGATCGGGCTCAAGTGAACCTGTAAAACCGCCTACAGGTGCCTTCCCTCCTGCGAGCCTCCATGAACCACAGCATCGACCATGCCCATCGCGATTCGGATCTGTTCGGCCTGCTCTACGGCTTTGCGTTCCGCCCCGGCGAGCGGGGTCGCGAACTGGATTCGGCCAAGGCCCTGCAAGCCCTGCAACAGTCGGACGATGGCGAGGCGTTTCTCTGGCTGCACCTGAACCTGGCCCATGCCGCCTGCGAACGCTGGATGCAGACTCACCTGGCCCTGCCCGAGGAATTCTTCGAGGCCTTGCACGAAGGCTCTCGCTCGACCCGCATCGAGCATGTGGACTCAGCCCTGCTCGCGGTGGTCAACGACGTGGTGTTCAACTTCGGCAGCATGGTTTCCTCGGACATCTCCACCCTGTGGGTCTGCGTGCGCAGCCGGCTGATCGTCAGCGCGCGCCTGCAACCCTTGCATTCGGTGGACAAGCTGCGCTCCTCGGTCAAGGCCGGCGAACGTTTCCGCTCGCCCCTGGAACTGCTGGTGCACCTGCTGCGCGACCAGGGCGAAGTGCTGACCCAGATCGTGCGCAAGACCAGCCTCAACGTCGACCAGATCGAAGACCAGTTGCTGGCCGCGCGGATCTCCACCAACCGTGCCGAGCTGGGGGCCATGCGCCGGGTGCTGGTGCGCCTGCAACGCCTGCTGGCGCTGGAGCCGGGCTCGCTGCTGCGGCTGCTCAACCGGCCGCCGCAATGGCTGCAGAAGGAGGACGTCAAGGAGCTGCGCAAGTCCACCGAGGAGTTCGCCCTGATCATCAACGACCTCACCGCCCTCGGCGAGCGGATCAAGCTGCTGCAGGAAGAGATCGCCGCCAATATCAACGAACAGACCAACCGCACCCTGTTCACCCTGACCGTGGTCACGGTGCTGGCGCTGCCGATCAACATCATCGCCGGCTTCTTCGGCATGAACGTCGGCGGCATCCCCTTCTCTGAGGACCCGGAGGGCTTCTGGATCCTCGTCGCGCTGGTCGCCACCTTCACCGTCATCGCCGGCCGCTGGGCGTTTCGCAAGCGCCAGGATATGTAGGCCCTATTCCCTGTAGCCGCTGCCGCAGGCTGCGCAAGGTCTGCAGGACCTCCGGCGACTTCAAGGCCCGCCACGGCCGGCCCAGACCGATCGCAGCCTGCGGCAGCGGCTACAGACGCCATCACGGGCAAGTCGGATCGCCGCCCGCTCGCTCCTACAGAAAAGGGCGCGGCTTCTTGACCAGTGGTTAAAGGATTCACCCAAACACTGACCTGAGGCAGTCTCTCTGTAATATTTGGCAACGATCATGGGCGACACTCCTCCCTGCCACAGGATTGTCCGGCAATGGCCACCCCTTCCCTGACCGCCGCCTCCCCTTCCCCCGCCCTCGAAGCCAGACCGCAGCTGGACAAAAAAGCCAGCCCCTTCACCCTCGTGGTGTTCTTCGCGATCCTCGCCATGGGCCTGTTGTTCACCGCCTACAGCCTGATGCACGACGTGCACGAGCTGGGCACCACGGTCACCACCTGGACCCCGTTCCTGCTGCTTGGCGTGGCGCTGCTGATCGCCCTGGGCTTCGAGTTCGTCAACGGTTTCCACGACACCGCCAACGCCGTGGCCACGGTGATCTACACCCACTCGTTGCCGCCGCATTTCGCGGTGGTCTGGTCGGGTTTCTTCAATTTCCTCGGCGTGCTGCTGTCCAGCGGCGCGGTGGCCTTCGGCATCATCGCCCTGCTGCCGGTGGAGCTGATCCTGCAGGTCGGTTCGTCGGCCGGCTTCGCCATGATCTTCGCCTTGCTGATCGCCGCCATCCTGTGGAACCTCGGCACCTGGTGGCTGGGCCTGCCGGCCTCCTCGTCCCACACCCTGATCGGCTCGATCATCGGCGTCGGCGTGGCCAACGCCCTGATGCACGGCCGCGACGGCACCAGCGGCGTGGACTGGAGCCAGGCCACCAAGGTCGGCTACGCCCTGCTGTTCTCGCCGCTGATCGGCTTCGCCTTCGCCGCCCTGCTGCTCCTGGCCCTGCGCCTGTTCGTGAAGAACCGCGCGCTGTACAAGGCGCCCAAGGGCAATACCCCGCCGCCGTGGTGGATTCGCGGCATGCTGATCGTCACCTGTACCGGCGTGTCCTTCGCCCATGGCTCCAACGACGGCCAGAAAGGCATGGGCCTGATCATGCTGATCCTGGTCGGCACCCTGCCCATGGCCTACGCGCTGAATCGCACCATGCCGGCCGACCAGGCCCTGCAATTCGCCGCGGTGGCCGAAGTCACCCAACAAGCCCTGGTGAAAAACGCCCCACAGCCGGCTCCGGCCGACCCGCGCGCGGTGCTTTCCGACTATGTACGCAGCAAGGAAGCCACGCCGCAGCTGGTCCCGGCCCTGGCCGCCCTGACCGGTCATATCGGTGACGAAGTGAAGGGCTACGGCTCCCTGGCCAAGGTGCCGGCCGAAGCCATGGGCAACGTGCGCAACGACATGTACCTGAGCAGCGAAACCATCCGCCTGATGGACAAGAACCAGGTCGGCGATTTCGACGCCGACACCCAGGGCAAGCTGCAACTGTTCAAGCAGCAGATCGACAACGCCACGCGCTTCATTCCGCTGTGGGTGAAGATCGCCGTGGCCATCGCCCTGGGGCTGGGCACCATGGTCGGCTGGAAACGCATCGTGGTCACCGTCGGCGAGAAGATCGGCAAGACCCACCTGACCTACGCCCAGGGCGCTTCGGCGGAAACCGTGGCGATGCTGACCATCGGCGCCGCCGATATGTTCGGCCTGCCGGTGTCCACCACCCACGTATTGTCTTCAGGTGTGGCCGGGACCATGGTCGCCAACGGCGGCGGCCTGCAGATGCAGACCATCCGCAACCTGCTGATGGCCTGGGTGCTGACCCTACCCGCCGCGATCCTGCTGTCCGGCAGTCTGTACTGGCTGTTCACCCAATTGTTCTGAGCCCGCCTCTTCGGCTGAATCGGCGGTGTGGCTGCTGACGCCATCGCGAGCAAGCTCGCTCCTACAGGGGCGGGATTGCCCTTCGGTGTATGGCCCCCTGTAGCCGCTGCCGCAGGCTGCGATCGGCCGGTACGGCCGCTGCGTACTGAAGATCGCTGAAGGCCTGCGGCCTTATCGCAGCCTACGGCAGCGGCTACAAAAGCCGGGTCAGGGACAGCGTGTGGCAGGGTTTTGCGCCCAGCGTTTGGCGGTGCCGGCAATGCGCTTGGCCAGCTCGTCGATGGCCCGCTGGTGGGCCTGGACCAGGCTCGACAGCTCGACGCTGGCCGGCTGGCTGATGCGGCTGCTGCAGGTCAGGCTGCGGCGCTCGACGCCATCGCCGCGCAGGCGCAGGTTCCACACCACGTCGATCAGCGCATAACGCCCCGGCACCGATTCGAAGCGGCGCACATCGGTCTGCAACGACAGGATCGGCTGCCCCGCGGACTTGGGCAGACCCTCCAGGTTGCGCGTGCCCAATTGCTGCTCCATCTGGCTGGCCAGGGCATCGTGGAACTCATCCACCAGCGGCGCGCTCCAGCGCGCGGTTTCCAGGATCGCCAGGGTGCCGCCGTCCTGGCGTACCACGAGTTGTGGCTGGTCGACCTGCATCGGAATGCGCACCCCGGCCATTTCGAATTGCAGGCCCGACGCCGCGCCGCCAGCAGCCGCCGGCTCGGGCGCCGGCGGCATCAGGGTGTAGTAATGGGTCGGCGCCGAGCTGCAGGCCGCCAGGCCCAGGGACGCGATCAGCAACACTAGAGTTTTTTTCATGGCTGGACTTCCGATTCAGGCTCACGAGAAGACGAGGTCGAGGATTTGTAGGCGTCCGGCTGATTGTCCTTGAGCCGCCCACGGATCAGTGCTTCGGGATGACGACTGAGGAAATCGGTGAGCACCCGTACCGAACGGGCGGTGCGCTGCACTTCGTCCATCGCCTGGCCCAGTTGCAGGCGCTGCGGCGAGTCCTCGGCGAAGCTGTCGTTGGCCGTGGTCAGGGTTTTCTTGGTCTGCTCCAGGGTGTCGCGCATCTCCGGCAATACCTTGCCGTTGACGTTCTGCAAGGTCTTCTGCATCTCGGTCAGGCTGCCATTGAGGTTGTTGGCGATGGCATCGATCGGCAATTTGCTGATCTTCTCCACCACTCGCTGCAACTGCTCCTGCAACTTGTCGAGCCCGCCCGGCACGGTGGGAATTTCCAGCGGCCGCGCGGTCGCATCGAAAGGCACCGGCTTGGCGTTGGGGATGAAGTCCATGGAGATATACAGCTGGCCGGTCAGCAGGTTGCCGCTGCGCGCCTGGGCCCGCAGGCCATGCTGGACGAAGGCACCGATCAGGTAGCCCGCGCGACTTTCATCGGCACCGCTGAGTTTCTCCAGTTGCTGATGGACCTTGCCCAGGCGTGCCGGGTAGATCACCACGCCGACCACGGTGGAGAAGGTCTTTTTCTGCTCGTCGTAATCCAGGTCCATCGACACCACCCGGCCGATGTTCACCCCGAGGAACTCCACCGGCGCATTAAGCGCCAGCCCGCGCAGGGTCTGGTCGAAACGCATGCGCATGTAGTACGGGTCGCCATCGGGCGGCGCCAGCGCGGTGTCCTGGTCGGCGAACAGCTGGTAGCTGGCGTTTTCCTCGGCCGGCTTGGCGTTGGGGCTGTACTTGGGTTCGACGAAGGCGATGCCGCCGGCGAGGATCGACGACATGGATTCGGTGTTGACCTTCAGGCCGTTGGCGCCCAGGGTCACGTCCACGCCGCTGGCGTTCCAGAAACGCGAGTCGGTGGTGACGAACTGGTCGTTGGGCGCGTTGACGAAGATCCGCACGTCCACGCCCTTGCCGTTATCCGACAGTTTGTAGGAAATCACCTGGCCCACCTCGATGCGCCGGTAATAGACCGGCGAACCGACATCCAGCGAGCCCAGGTCATCGGTGCGCAGGGTGAAGCGCTTGCCCTTTTGCCCGTAAGTCACCGCAGGCGGCGTCTCCAGGCCGACGAAGCTTTTCTTGCGCTTCTCTTCATGGCCGGCGTCGGCGCCGATAAAGGCCCCCGACAGCAGGGTGTCGACCCCGGACACACCGCCCGCGCCAATACGCGGGCGCACCACCCAGAACATCGAGTCGGCGGCGGTGAAGGACTCCGCCGACTGGTCCAGCTCGACCTTGGCGATCACCTTGCTGCGGTTCTTGCTCAAGGCGATGGAGGTGACCTTGCCGATCACCACGTTCTTGTATTTGACCTGGGTCTTGTTGGCTTCCAGGCCTTCGGCGGTCTGGAAGCTGATGGAGATCTCGGGTCCGGCCGACAGCGACTTGTGCACCAGCATCGACAGGCCGACCAGGGCCGCGACTATGGGCACGATCCACACCAGCGAGATATTGAACCGGCGCGTCCTGACCGCGGGGGTACCCGGCCTCGCTGGCGCGTTTGAAGCGTTGGAACCTGGATGATCAGACATCTTCAACCTCTACATCCCAGATAAGCCGGGGATCGAAACTCATGGCCGCGAACATCGTCAGGACCACGACCAAACCAAAAAACAGAATGCCCATGCGCGGCTCGATCGAGCTCAGGGCGTGGAATTGCACCAGCGCCGCCACCAGGGCGACCACCAGCACGTCGAGCATCGACCAGTAGCCGATCACCTCGATAAAGCGGTACAGCTTGGCGCGCTCGCGCATCGCCCAATGGCTGCGGCGCTGGCAGGTGATCAGCAGCATCCCCAGGACCAGGAACTTGCTGCATGGCACCACCACGCTGGCGATGAAGATCAGCAGGGCAATGTCCCAGGAGCCGTGCTGCCAGAACTCCAGCACGCCGCTGAGAATGGTGTTTTCGCTGCCGCTGCCGAAGATCTGGGTATACATCACCGGCAGCACGTTGGCCGGGATGTAGAGAATCAGGCTGGCCACGAGAAAGGCCCAGGTACGGCTCAGGCTGTTGGGTTTGCGCGCATGCACCACGGCCTCGCAGCGCGGGCAGTAGTGAACGTCCCGGGGGCAGGTCTGGCCGCAGGTGTGGCAGAGCATCAGGCCCAGGTCGCGGGCATAGGGAGGCTGGCTCATCAGTAGCGGCCCTCCAGGTCGTCCCAGAGGCGGCGGATGCCCTTGCCGGAAATCAGGATGATCAGCACCGTCAGCATCGCCAGCGACCACAGCCCCAGGCCCGGATGCACGTCGAGCATGCCGGCCAGCTTGACGATGGCCACCAGGATGCCCAGCAGGCACACCTCCAGCATGCTCCACGGTCGCAGGTGTTCCAGGGCCCGCATGCAGGCCTTGAAGCCCGGCGCCGCGCGCCCGATGTTGGCAAAGCCCAGCACCCAGCACAGCAGGGCAATCTGCAGGCCGGGGGCAAGGATGATGGCCAGGCCAGTGACGGCGGCGATCAGGCTGATGCGGCCCTGGGCCAGGGCTTCGACCGACTGCCAGAGGGTGGCTTCGTTGCTCAGGCCTTCGAGGCTGATGCCGATCACCGGGAAGGCATTGGCGAACACGAACAGCAGCGCCGCGGTGATCGACAGGGCGAGCAGCTGCTGCACGTTCAGGTGCCGGGCGCGCTCCAGCACCGCCCCGCAGCGCGAGCACTGGGAGGTCTGGCCTTTTGCAAGCGGCACGGACTCGTACAACGAATCGCAATGCTCGCAGATGATCCAGTTGGGAGAGAGTGTCATGGTCTTCAAGTCAGGTGGGACAGCGGAGGGCGCTGATCCATGGCGCGTATTCTCTGCAAAAGTAGAGGATGGTGTCTAGTTTTACCTGAGGACTGCAATCGCCCCGGTGCGCCATAATGTATGCCCCTTGCTGCCTCTCAGACCATGAACGATTCAAAAATGCTCCCGGCCAAAAACCCGCGCTCGCCGAAACAGACTCGTGGCCATGAACGGGTCACGGCGATTCTCGACGCCTGCGCCCACCTGCTGGTCAGCCAGGGAGTGGCCAGCCTGACCATGCATGGCCTCGCGCGCGAAGCCGGCACCTCCATCGGTTCGCTGTACCACTTCTTCAGCGACAAGCAGAGCGTGCTCGACGCCCTGGGCCAGCGCCATATCGACGCCTTCGAACAGATCACCGCCAACCTCCTGGCCATCGACCCGGCCACCTGGGTCGAGTCGAGCAGCCAGGAGGTGATCGACCGGATGATCATGCCGATCATGGAATACCTCGAGACCCATCCCGACCTGCTGCAGATGATCAGCCCCACCTTCACGCCCTGCCAGCTCCAGGCCCCGACCATCCAGGCGCGAATCCAGGAAACCTACGACCGCATGCTCGCCCTGCGCCTGCCCACCGCCAGCGCCGCGGAGCGCGACGCTTACGTGACGGCCATGCGCGGATTGCCCATCGGCCTGTTCCAGGTTGCCCTGGAGAATAGCCAGCTCAAGAGCATCCTGCTGTTGCAGGAAGTCCCCCGGGCGATGAAGGCCTACCTCGAAGCCATCGAGCGGCACCACGCCGCCCGCTGACCCCTGCGCTGTTCAACTGGCGCGATCGAGCGGACGACGCAGCATCAAGCGTTCCCGCACCAGGTCGTAACCCCAGTGATAGACATAGGTGTACGGCAGGAAGAACAGCAGCACGCCGATGTCGAGAATCAACGCCTGCATCAGGCTGACCTGCAGCCACCAGGCAATCAGCGGCACGCTTACCGCCACCAGGCCACCTTCGAACAGCAGCGCATGGGCGACCCGGGTCCAGCCGCTGGGCGCCAGGGCCAGGCGCTTGAGCAGGCGGTCGAACAGGCCATTGAAGACCACGTTCCAGGCCAGGGCGATCAGGCCGATGGCGATGGTCGCCACGCCCATGTCGACAAAGGGTTTGTCCATGATCCAGGCCAGCAGCGGCGTACACAGCGCGAACGCCAGCAGCTCGAAGCCCACGGCCTGGAAAACCCGTTCGGTCAAGGATTTGGTGCTGCTCATGATCTGGCTCCCGCAAGTGAATGTGGTTGCCATGATCACCTTAGGTTCCGATACTTCATAATCATTAACCATCGAGCAAGGCGATAGTTCATGGCCTCACACGAAGTACTGCTGGCCTTTGTCCAGGCGGCCACCCAAGGCTCGTTTTCCGCGGCCGCGCGCAAGCTCGGCAAGAGCCAGTCGACCATCAGCGCGGCGGTGGCGAGCCTGGAGATCGATCTCGACCTGCAGCTGTTCGACCGCAGCAGCCGCAAGCCCGCCCTCACCCCGCAAGGCCACGTCATGCTGCAACGGGCCGAAGACATCCTGGCCGCCACCAGCCGCCTGGAAATGGCCGCCAGCCAGCTGGCCCAGGGCGTGGAAGCCAAGCTCACGGTGGCCCTGTCCGACACCTATCAGTCGGATCGTTTCGAAACCTCGCTGAGCGCCTTCGAACAACGCTACCCGGACCTGGAACTGGAATGCCTGATCGCCGAATGCGACGACCTGATCGAGCTGGTCCAGCGCGGTCGGGCGCAGATCGCCTTCGCCGAGATGCAGCCCGAATACCCGGCGGACCTCGACCATTCGACGGTGGACGAGCGCACCGAAATCGCCCTGTTCGTGTCGCGCAACCACCCCTTGGCGGCACTGAAAAATATCGATCAGGCGCGCCTGCAACAGCACCGCGAGCTGCGCCTGGCGACCATCGTCAACCCCTACGACAGCCGGGCCCGGGGCCGGGTGTGGTCGGCGCCGAGCTATCTGATGCTGCTGGAAATGGCCCAGGGCGGCTTTGGCTGGGCGCCCCTGCCGCGCTGGCTGGTGGAGCGTTTCGGCGCCGACAGCCTGGTGGAACTCGATGCCCGTGGCTGGCCGCGCAACGTGGCGGTCGATGCCCTGTGGTCGCGCCTGCACCCGCCAGGTCCGGCGGGCAGCTGGTTGCTGGGGCGGATGCTGGAATAAACGTTTTTTGCAGAGGCTCGCCCCGCTGGCGGCCGCTCCGCGCCCGATCGCAGCCTGCGGCAGCGATAAGGCCGCAGGCCTTCAGCGATCGTCAATAGACCACGACCGCTCGGCCGACCGCAGTCTTCGGATCGGCAAGAGTTCAGAGGGTTTTCAGGGCTTCGAGCTTGTTCTCGATAAAACGCCGCTCCGGTTCCTGTCGGGTCAGTTCCAGGGCGCGCAGATAGGCTTCCCGTGCCGGTTCAATCCGGCCCAATTGCCGGCAGAACTCGGCCCGCGCCGAATGGGCCAGGTGGTAATCCTGCAACTCGCCCCGGGCCAGGATCGCCTCGACCCGCTCCAGGCCGGCCAGCGGCCCGTCCCGCTGGGCGATGGCGACCGCGCGGTTCAGTTCGATCACCGGCGAGGGCATGGCGCGCAACAGCACGTCATACAGACCGACGATCTGCTGCCAGTCGGTTTCCCCGGCGGTCGCCGCCTCGGCATGCACCGCGGCGATCGCCGCTTGCAGGCAGTACGGGCCGAAACGGCGGGTGCCCAGGGCGTGCTCCACCAGGGCGCAGCCTTCGGCGA
The DNA here is from genome assembly GCF_900109505.1 of Pseudomonas sp. NFACC41-3. Lineage (NCBI taxonomy): Bacteria > Pseudomonadati > Pseudomonadota > Gammaproteobacteria > Pseudomonadales > Pseudomonadaceae > Pseudomonas > Pseudomonas sp. NFACC41-3. The sequence continues at coordinate 595,587 of NZ_FOAE01000002.1, read as the reverse complement.
TCAGTTCGCGGTCCCACAGCGAGCGGTCCTGTTCGTCCAGCAGCACCAGCTCCCCGGTGGCCGAGGTTCGCGCCAGGCGCCGCGACTCATGCAACAGCATCAAGGCCAGCAGGCCCATCACTTCGGGTTCCGGCAGCAGTTCCAGCAACAGACGGCCGAGGCGGATCGCCTCATGGGTCAGGTCTTCGCGGGTCAACTCGGCGCCCATCGACGCCGAATAGCCTTCGTTGAATACCAGGTAAATCACCCGCAACACACTGTCCAGGCGCTCGGGCAGTTCACTCAGGGACGGCACCTGATAAGGGATGTGCGCATCGCGGATCTTGGCCTTGGCGCGCACGATGCGCTGGGCGATGGTGGCCGGCGCCGAGAGAAAGGCCCGGGCGATTTCCTCGGTGGTCAGGTCGCAGATCTCCCGCAACGTCAGCGGCACCTGGGCATCCGCCGCCAACGCCGGGTGACAGCAGGTGAAGATCAGGCGCAGGCGGTCGTCTTCCAGGTCTTCCTCGCTCCAGTCTGCCTGCTCCAGCTCTTCGAGCTGGCTGACCAGCGCCGCCTGGGACGCGGCGAAACGCGCCCGCCGACGCAAGCCGTCGATGGCCTTGAAACGCCCGGCCGACACCAGCCAGGCCCGCGGGTTGTCCGGTACGCCGTCGCGCTGCCAGCGCTCGACCGCGACGAAGAACGCCTCGTGCAAGGCTTCTTCGGCGAGGTCGAAATCCCCCAGCAGGCGAATCAGGGTCGCCAGGATCCGCCGCGACTCGTTGCGGTAGACCGTCTCCACCAGCGCCTTGACGCTGTCTTGCGCCACCGCCGGCATCAGTCCGGCATGCCTTGGGTCACCAGGCTTTCCAGGCGATCCAGGCTCTGCCCCCAGCCCTCGTGAAAACCCATGGCTTCATGGGCCTGGCGATCCTCTTCGCTCCAGTGCATGGCGCGGGCGGTGTAGAGGGTCTTGCCGTCCAGGTCGTCGAAGGTCACCTCGGCGCTCATGAAGGCCTTGCCCGAAGGAATCCAGCCCGGCAGGAAGGCATCGGTGAACACCAGCCGCCGCGGCGCGACGATCTCCAGGAACACGCCCATGGTCGGGTATTCGTTGCCGTCCGGGGCGCGCATCAGGGTGCGAAACTGGCCGCCGACCCACAAGTCCATTTCACACTCGGGGGTGGTCATGCCGTGGGGTCCCCACCATTGCACCAGCAACTGCGGTTCGGTCCAGGCACGGAACAGCTTGCCGGGCGGCGCATCGATCAGGCGGCTGATGGACAACTCATATTGGGCGGGCGCACGGCCCACGCTGTGCTCGGTCATTGCGAAACTCCTGCTTATGCTTGTTTTTCCAGGGCTCGTTTTTCCAGGGTGGCGATCAGGGATTCAACTCACGCACCGGGCGCACCTCGACACTGCCGACCCGGGCCGCCGGGATGTTGCCGGCGACCTGGATGGCTTCGTTGAGGTCCTTGGCATCGATCAGGTAGAACCCGGCCAACTGTTCCTTGGTTTCGGCGAACGGGCCGTCGGTGATCGACAGCCGGCCGCCGCGCATGCGCACCGTGGTCGCGGTCTGCACCGACTCCAGGGCCTCGGCGGCGAGCATCCGGCCGCTGCCCTGCACCGACTCGGCGTACGCCATGCACTCGGCGTCCTTCGGGCTCTCCGGCAGGCTGTGCAACAGCTGTTCGTCGCTGTAGACCAGGCATAGGTATTTCATGGGGCTCTCCTCGATCGGGCTGATCAACTATGGCTGCAGTTTCAGGCTTTGGCGAAAAACCCGACGATCAGGGTTGCAGGTCGAACAAGGCGGTGCCGCTCTGCATGTCGAACGGCGCCGACCAGTGTTCGTGGACCACTTTCCACTGGCCGCCCAGGCGCTGGTAACCGGCGGTCACGCGCATCCAGCAGGCCTTGCTCTCGCCCTTGTCGTCGGTGCCGCCGCAGTGGGCCAGCCAGTGGGCGAAGGCGCTGTCGCTGGCGCCGACTATGTGCAGTTGTTCGAAGTCGAAGATGCCCGGGCCGGGGCAGAACTCCATGCAGGCTTTCCAGTGCGCGCGGTAGGCTTGCTTGCCCTTGAATTGCAACGCGGCCACGGCGTCGAACGCGGTGATGTCGTCGGCGTAATAGCTGACGATGCGCTCGATGTCCTTGGCCATCACGGCCTGGCGCCAGGCGTCGATCAGGCTGCGGATTTCGCTTTCGGTGGTTTGGGCGTTCATGGCGATTCTCCTTGCGATTGAGTGATACGGGCTCAAGGTGGCCGCCGCAGGCGACCGTTAAATCGTGAAGACACCCTTAGTCGTCTGGCCGCCCGCTCAATCGACAGGGCCAGGAAAAAAAACCGGAACCCTGGGCAAAATCGCTAGAATCGCCACTTACCCAGCCCCCTCAGTGCCCGGATATGGACAGCCCAGTGACCACCCGACTCGTGCCCTACGAACAGCTCGACGCCAGGCAATTGCAGCAGCTCGACGCGCTCGAAGTGCACCCGCGGCAGAAGAATTATTCCGGCGATATCTACACCGCGCTGCATACCCTGCTCAAGGCGCCGGAGCCCGGGATCAAGGGCTTCGCCCTGCTGGCCGACGAGGTCCCGGTGGCCTTCCTGCTGCTCAAGCGCCCACCGTTCCTGCCCCATTGGGCCGACCCCGACACCGCCACCCTGCATGCCTTGCAGGTCGATCTGCGGGTCCAGGGCCAGGGCTACGGCCGGGCCTGCCTGCAAGCCCTGCCCGTCGCCGCGCGCCAGGCGTGGCCAGAGATCAAGGGGCTGATGCTGTCGGTGGACACGGACAATGCAGCGGCCTTCAGCCTCTACCTGAAGCAAGGCTGGGTCGACAGCGGCGAGGCCTACAGGGGCCGCATCGGCTATGAACGCCGTCTGGCCCTGATGTTCTGACGTTACCCAGGAGAAGCATGATGCTGACCACCCTCGAGCAACTGGAAGCAATCTACGGCCAGCCCATTGAGCGCGCCGTGCGCAAGGAAATCCCCTTCCTCAACCCGGACTACCAGGCCATGGTGCGCGCCTCGCCGCTGGTGATCCTGAGCACCGTCGGCCCAGGCGGCATGGACGGCTCGCCCCGCGGCGATACCCCGGGTTTCGTGCGGATCATCGACGAGCGCACCCTGGCCCTGCCCGACCGCCCGGGCAACAACCGCATCGACAGCCTGCGCAATATCGTCAGCGACCCGCGGGTGGCGCTGCTGTTCATCATTCCGGGCATCGGCGAGACCCTGCGGGTCAATGGCCGGGCGCGGATCTCGGCCGAGCCGGCGCTGCTGGACAGCTTCGCGGTGAATGGCAAGCCGGCGCGCACGGTGATCCTGGTGGACGTCGAGGCGGCCTACTTCCACTGCTCCAAGGCCATCGTGCGCTCCGACCTGTGGAACCCCGAGCACTACCTGGAACGCTCGGCCCTGCCCTCGGCCGGCGCCATCCTCAAGCGCCTCTGCGACGGCCAGTTCGACGCCGACCGCTACGACCGGGAAATGCCGGAACGGGTGCGCAACAGCCTGTATTGAAGGCTGACGCGGTACATCGGCCAGACCGCGGCGCCCTTTTCGCGGGCAAGCCTCGCTCCTGCGCCGTGGCGTTACGACCTCACAACTCCAGCACCATCTCGTGCCAGGCCATGCCGCCATGGTCCGACGCCGAAGCCTTGAGGTAGACGAAGCCGAAGCGCTCGTACAAGGGCACATGCCGCTCCTTGCACATCAGGTTGATGCTGGCCTTGCCCAGGCCGCGCATGCGCTCGATAAAGGCCTCCAGCAGACGCCGGGAAACACCCTGGCCCTGATAGTCCGGATGCACCACCACCGACATGATCACCACATGGGGCCCGGCCGGGTCGTGGCCGATCAGTTCCTTGAAGGCCTCGTCGGCCATCTCGACCTCGAAGGCCGCTCCGGAATTGATGAAGCCGGCCACCACGCCCTCCACTTCGGCGACGATGAAGCCCTCGGGCCAGGTGGCGATGCGGGTGGCGATCTTTTCCCGGGTGGCGGCTTCGTCGCCTTCGTAGGCCAGGGTTTCGATGGCGAAGCAGCGGTCCAGGTCAGCGGCGGCGACCTGACGGATCAACAGGCTGGATAAGGTCATGGGGAACAGATCGGCTATGGAAAATGCCGCCGATCATAAAGTAATAAGGCTTGCATATCGAATGACGGCAAGCCCGTAAAACCTGCGTAGAGTCGCTGTCATCCGCGCACCGACCGGGTTATTTATCAGGGCTCAATCAATCCCATCCTGGTCGAGTACGGAAGTCGCCATGAGCAATGTTCAGATCGGTTTGCTGGTGCTGTTCGGTATCAGTGCGTTCGGTTTTGTCACCCTGTCCATCGACCTGTGGCGCGCCCGCCGGCCGAACAAAGGCAAATGACCGGGCCCACCGCGGGCCCGGCCGGTGCTCGCGGCGCGGCTCACTGTTCCTTGAGCGGCAGCCAGATTTCCAGCACGCCCTGGCCGGTGTCGGGGTTGAAGTCGGCGCTGTAGCGCTCGAACTCCGGCGCATCGGCGGCTTCGCGCCCGGACTGCGGCAGCCAGGTTTTCCAGATGTACTGGAAGGTCTGCGGCAGGCTCGCAAGCGGCCCCTGGTGCTCGAACACCGCGTAGTGCTGCGGCGGCACCTCGACCCAGCGGTACAGCTCGGGCAAATCGTCGAGTTTGCTGATTTCGACCCCGGCGATGTATTCGAACCCGCCCTTGCCGTCGGGGTTGCAGCAGAGGCCGTAGGTCTCCTCCCCGACCTGGCCGGGAACCTTGCCGATATGGGGAATGAAGCGTTCCCAGAGTTCAGGAATGCCCTGCGTCGTCTCGGGAGTGAAACGCCCGCCCAGACCGGCGATCAGCAGAAAGCGCCCCTTCTCGAAACGCGGCACCGGCCCGCTGACCTGTTTTTGCTCATCCATGATGCGACTCCTGCCTGAAAAATGGGTTCGGCAGGGAGTATAGAGGCCAAACCCGAATCGCTGGGTCAGAGTGCGGGAAGCTCCGCGACCGCCGCGCCGACGATGAATTCCTGGTAACCGGAAAGGATCACGTAGACCGCGAAATAGCAGAAGATCGCCGCAGATGCCAGGTAGGAGTAGCGCAACAACTTGTCGCCCAACAGCTTGCCGCCCTGGGTCGCGGCAAAGCACAGGCCCACGACCCAGGCCAGCCCGGCGCAGAAGAAACCGCTGAGGAACAGCCCGGAACTGAGCAGGTCACCGCCGCCGGAACGGGCAATCAGGGTACCGCCCACCGCGGCGAACCAGAGGATCGCGCTGGGGGACGACATGGCCAGGAAGATGCCGCGGAAAAACTCCTTGCGCGGCGAACCGTTGTCCACCTCCCCGGCCTCGGCCAGCACCGCGCTGTGGTGGATCGCCGAATAGATCATCTTCGCCGCGAAGTACACCAGCAGCGCCGACCCGCCGATCCACAGCACCCAACGCACCGCTTCGTACTGCAGCAGCACGGTCATGCCGGCCAGCGCCAGCACGGCGTAGACCAGGTCACCGACACAGGTGCCCAGGCCCAGGCAGAAACCCTGGAAATAACCACGCTGCATGGCCAGGGTAATCATCGCGATATTGGCCACGCCTATGTCCAGGCACAGCGAAAGGCTCAGCAGAAAGCCGCTGGTAAACTCCATCATTCATCCTGTTCGATGCGGTTGTTCGAGTGGGGGGTATTTAACGCGGGAGGGCCCGGCAAACACAATGCGCGGGCTGCGAATCCAGCCTGCATGATGCAAATCCCTGTCCAGGCAACGCCGCTGCCGGCAAAAAAATAGTTGCCGCGCCCCTCTGGACAGCCTGGCGCCACAGCCCTTATCGTCTGCCCCCAGGCCACCGCAGTGGCCGACGTCGCTCGGACGGTTCCGGGCGCTCACGTACTCCGAGGCAACAATGGCCGAACAAGGTTCGCCGCGCCGCTTTGCGCGCATAGATCGACTCCCCCCCTACGTATTCAATATCACTGCCGAGCTGAAGATGGCTGCGCGTCGGCGCGGCGAAGACATCATCGACTTGAGCATGGGTAACCCCGACGGTGCGACTCCGCCGCACATCGTCGAGAAACTGGTCACCGTCGCCCAGCGCGAAGACACCCACGGCTACTCCACCTCCAAGGGTATTCCGCGTCTGCGCCGGGCTATTTCGCGCTGGTACAAGGATCGCTACGAGGTCGATATCGACCCGGAAAGCGAAGCCATCGTCACCATCGGTTCCAAGGAAGGCCTGGCGCACCTGATGCTCGCCACCCTGGACCAGGGCGACACCGTGCTAGTGCCCAACCCGAGCTACCCGATTCACATTTACGGCGCGGTGATCGCCGGCGCCCAGGTGCGTTCGGTGCCGCTGGTGCCGGGCGTGGACTTCTTCGACGAGCTGGAGCGGGCCATCCGTGGCTCGATCCCGAAACCGAAGATGATGATCCTCGGCTTCCCGTCCAACCCTACCGCGCAGTGCGTCGAGCTGGACTTCTTCGAACGGGTGATCGCCCTGGCCAAGCAGTACGACGTGCTGGTGATCCACGACCTGGCCTACGCCGACATCGTCTACGACGGCTGGAAAGCCCCGTCGATCATGCAGGTGCCGGGCGCCAAGGACATCGCGGTGGAGTTTTTCACCCTGTCCAAGAGCTACAACATGGCCGGCTGGCGCATCGGTTTCATGGTCGGCAACCCGGAGCTGGTCAGTGCCCTGGCGCGGATCAAGAGCTACCACGACTACGGCACTTTCACCCCGCTGCAGGTGGCGGCCATCGCCGCGCTGGAAGGCGACCAACAGTGCGTGAAAGACATCGCCGAGCAGTACCGCCAGCGCCGCAATGTGCTGGTCAAGGGCCTGCACGATCTGGGCTGGATGGTCGAGAACCCCAAGGCCTCGATGTACGTCTGGGCGAAGATTCCCGAAGCCTACGCGCACCTGGGCTCGTTGGAGTTCGCCAAGAAGCTGCTGGCCGAGGCCAAGGTCTGCGTCTCGCCGGGCGTCGGTTTCGGTGAGTACGGCGACGACCATGTGCGCTTCGCCCTGATCGAAAACCAGGACCGCATCCGCCAGGCCGTGCGCGGCATCCGCGGCATGTTCCGCGCCGATGGCCTGGTGCAGAAAGGCTGATATACGCCGACAAACAAGCAGGCACAAAAAAACCGCATCGCTGCGGTTTTTTTGTGCCTGTCTGCCGCCCCTGTAGCCGCTGCCGCAGGCTGCGCGATCTTGCAATCGCTGAAGGCTCTTCGAGCCTTATCGCAGCCTTCGGCAGCGGCTACAGGGTTCGGGTCACACCACCAGCGACAGCAGCAGGATGAAGATCAGGCCCACCACCGAGAGGATGGTTTCCATCGCGGTCCAGGTCTTGAAGGTTTCCGCCACGGTCATGTTGAAGTACTGCTTCACCAGCCAGAAACCGGCGTCGTTGACATGGGACAGGATCAGCGAACCGGCGCCGGTGGCCAGCACCAGCAGCTCGCGGTTGACCCCAGGGATCATGCCGACCACCGGTACCACGATGCCCGCACCGGTGATGGTCGCCACGGTAGCCGAACCGGTGGCGATCCGGATCACCGCCGCCACCAGCCACGCCAACAGGATCGGCGAGATCTGCGCGTTGACCGCCATGTGGCCGATTACGTCACCCACGCCGCTGGTCACCAGCATCTGCTTGAAGCCACCGCCGGCACCGATGATCAGGATGATTGCCGCGGTCGGCGCCAGACTGGTGTCGAGCAGCTTGAGGATCTGCTTGGAGCCGATGCCCTGGCGCGAACCGAAGGTGTAGAGCGACAGCAGCAAGGCCAGCAGCAGCGCGCTGATCGGGTGACCGATCATGTCCATCCAGATACGGAAGAAATGCCCGTCCGGGAAGGCCACGTCGGCGAAGGTCTTGAGCAGCATCAGGAACACCGGCAGCAGCACGGTCAGCAGGGTCACGCTGAAGCTCGGCAGGTTGGCCGAGGTGTTTTCGCGCGCCAGCTGGTCCACCAGTTCCTGGTTCGGATGACCCGGGATGTGCTTGGCGATGAAGGTGCCGTAGATCGGACCGGCGATGATCGCGGTCGGCAGGGCTACGATCAGGCCGTAGAGAATGGTCTTGCCGATGTCGGCGCCGAATACGCCGATGGCCAGCAGCGGGCCCGGATGCGGCGGCACCAGGCCGTGCACCGCGGACAGGCCGGCCAGCAGCGGGATACCGATCTTGATGATCGACACGCCGGTGCGCCGGGCGACGATAAACACCAGCGGGATCAGCAGCACGAAGCCGATCTCGAAGAACAGCGGGATGCCCACCAGGAAGGCGGCGAACATCATCGCCCACTGCACCCGCTCCTTGCCGAACGAGCGGATCAGGGTCTGGGCGATCTGATCCGCGCCGCCGGATTCGGCCATCATTTTGCCGAGCATGGTGCCCAGCGCGAGGATGATCCCGACGAAACCGAGTACCCCACCGAAGCCGTCCTGGAACGCCTTGATGATCTTGTCCACCGGCATGCCCGACGTCAGGCCGAGGAAACCCGCGGCGATGGTCAGGGCGATGAAGGGATGCAGCTTGAATCGAGTGATCAGCACGATCAGCCCGATAATGGTGACCACTGCGTCTACCAGCAGATAGGTCTCTTGGGACATGCCAAACATGGGGTTGCCTCCGGTTTGTTGTTTTTATTCAAGCGTTAAAAACGTGAGCCGAGTGGGATAGCGCTATCTAGGTGAACCGAAGCTTATCGGGGTGAGTCCAGCCCGTGCTCCAGCCACCAGCCATGGGCCTGTTCGGCCAGCCGGTCAACGCTGTGGATGGTGGCGTCCAATGCCAGGGTCAGGGGTTCGCCCACGGGAGATTCGAGGGTCGCGAACTGACTGTCGATCAGGGTCGAAGGCATGAAATGCCCCGGACGGTGGGCCACGCGATCGGCGGCCACCTGTGGTGTCAATTGCAGGAAAACGAAGCCCAGGCCGGGCGTGGCGCTGCGCAGGCGGTCGCGGTACTTGCGCTTGAGCGCCGAGCAGGTCAGCACCGGACGTTGTCCGGCGGCCAGGGCGCGACGCAACTCGTCGCACAGGCTGTCGAGCCAGCCGGCACGGTCGTCGTCGTTCAGGGGAATACCGGCACTCATCTTGGCGATATTGGCGGCAGGGTGGAACGTATCGCCTTCAATGGCCGTGGCGCCGCTGCGCTGGCACAGCGCTTCACTGACGCTGGACTTGCCGCAGCCGGCAACGCCCATGATGACCAGGGCGGTGATGGGTTGACTCATGAAACACCTCAGCGCGCAGACAGCGCTACCTTCGCTCTTCGAAACTCTAGTGCAAAAATAGTTTCTGCCGACGCCTTCTTGTCATTTTTGTGGGTTGCCGCGTATATAGGCCGCGAAACCAAAGAGTGCGGGTCAGGCCGACCGCGCTCACGCATTGCAGCTGTTTCGAGACAGCGCTACCTTAGTGACTTGAATTTTGTTTGGCAAGCCGTCTGATGACCTCCTCCAAGAACGATAAAAATACCCGCACCACGGGGCGCCCTACCCTCAACGAAGTCGCGCGCCTGGCCGGCGTCAGCCCGATCACCGCCTCGCGAGCGCTGCGCGGCATCGACACGGTGGCCACCGAACTGGTGGAAAAGGTGCAGAAGGCCGCCCGCGAACTCAACTATGTGGTCAACCCCGCCGCCCGCGCCTTGGCCTCGGCCCAGAGCCATTCGGTGGTGGTGCTGGTGCCGTCGCTGTCCAACCTGCTGTTCATCGATACCCTGGAAGCTATTCATCAGGTTCTGCGGCCCAAGGGCTTCGAAGTGCTGATCGGCAACTTCCACTATTCCCCCGACGAAGAAGAAAACCTGCTGCGCAACTACATGGCCTACCAGCCCCGCGGTTTGCTGCTGACCGGCTTCGACCGGACCGAAAGCGCCCGACGGATGGTCGAAGCCAGCAACGTCCCCTGCGTCTACATGATGGACCTCAACCCCGAGGCCGGCCTGAACTGCGTGGGCTTCTCCCAGCACAACGCCGGGGAAACCGCCGCCGAGCACCTGATCTCCCGCGGGCGCAAGCGCCTGGCCTATATCGGCGCCCAGCTCGATCAGCGCACCCTGATGCGCGGCGAAGGTTTCCGTCGCGGCCTGGAGAAAGCCGGCCTCTACGACCCGAAACTGGAAGTCCTCACCCCGCGCCCCTCGTCGGTGGGCCTGGGCGGCGAACTCTTCCTGCAACTGATGCACAGCCACCCGGACGTCGACGCGATCTTCTTCGGCAACGACGACCTGGCCCACGGCGCCCTGCTGGAAGCCATGCGCTGCGGCATCAGGATCCCCGAGCAAGTGGCGGTGATGGGCTTCAACGACCTGCCCGCCTCGGCGCACATGGTGCCGCGCCTGAGCAGCATCAGCACTCCACGCGAAGCCATCGGCCGCCGCGCCGCGGAACAGCTGCTGACCCTGATGGCCGGCAACAGCGTGGCCAAGCCGGTGGTGGACATGGGCTTCGAGCTGATGGTGCGCGAGAGCACCTGAGCCGCATTCAGGAACGCAGGCTCAGGGCGCTGAGCAACACGCCGAAGCCCACCAGCAGAACGCCGAACAGCTGGTCGATACGCCGTTTGTAAGCCATGAGCCGGGCCCGGATGCCCGGCGCCGAAAAGAACAGCGCCACCGCCACGAACCACAGCACATGGGCCAGGACAATGATCGCGCCATAGCCGATCTGCACACCCGGCGCGGTACCTGGCTGCATCACCTGCATGAACAGGCTGACCACGAAAATCATGGTCTTGGAGTTCAGCGCATTGGTCAAAAAACCCGTACGCAACGCCGCCCACGCCGAGACCCGCGGCGCATCGACCGTTACCTCTTCCTCGACCGCGCGGCTGCGCAGCATGCCGATACCGAGATAAACCAGGTACAGCGCCCCGGCGATTTTCAGCACGCTGAACAGCAGCAGCGATTCCTTGACCAGCAGGCCGACACCCAACAGCGTGTAGCTGATATGCAGCATCACCCCGAGCCCGATCCCCAGCGCCGTGAACACCCCATGCCGACGCGACAGCACCAGGCTGTTACGCGTGACCATGGCGAAATCCGGCCCCGGGCTGAGCACCGCCAGGATGGTAATGGTGATTACTACTAACAGTTCAGTCATTTTCAAGCGCCTTCGCTATAGAATCCGGCCCATACTTTATGGGCACGAACCGCCACAGAGCGAACGATGAAAACTGACATTCCCGGTGATAAAAACTCACAGACAACTCATCGCCGCCTGCCGCCCCTGAGCGCCCTGCGCTGCTTCGAGGCCGCCGCTCGCCTGGAAAGCTTCACCCGCGCCGGCGAAGCCCTGCACCTGACCCACGGCGCCATCAGCCGTGCCGTCCGCACCCTGGAAGAAGACCTCGGCACGCGGCTGTTCGAGCGTCGCAGCCATCGGGTCTTTCTCACCGAAGCTGGCCGCGAATTGCTGCACAGCGTGGAGCATGCCTTCGACCTGATCGACGCCGCCGCCCGCAAACTGCGAACGCCCGACAAGGCTGCGGCCCTGGTGCTGTCCTGCGAACCGACCCTGCTGATGCGCTGGCTGATTCCACGGATCCCGGCCTTCTTTGCCGCTCATCCGGATATCCCCCTGCAACTGGTGGCCGGCGGCGGGCCCTTCGCCTTTGCTCAAGGCATCGACCTGGCGATCCGCCGCAACGACTTTCCCTGGCCGCCGCACACCCACGCGCAGTGGCTGTTCGATGAAGCCATCGGCCCGGTGTGTCGCCCGGACCAGGCCGTCGGCTGGACCCGCGACGCAAGCGGCAGAGCGCGACTATCGGATACGGCGCCACGCCTGCACAGCGCGACCCGGGCAGCGGCCTGGGAGCAATGGTTGACCCTCAAGGGAGTGCAACAGGCGCCGGGCCCGGAGCAGGTCTTCGAGCATTTCTACTTCAGCCTGCAAGCGGCGGTGGCTGGGCTGGGGCTGGCCATCGCGCCCTGGCAACTGGTGCGCGACGACCTGGAGTCGGGCCTGCTGGTCGCGCCTTTCGGTTTTATCGCCGACGGCAGCGCCTACTACCTGTTGTCGCCCGAGGCCGTCGACCCGGACTCGCCCGTCGCCCGCTTGCTCGACTGGCTACGTCACCAGGCGCTGGGCAGCGAGCAGCACGACGCCACCCGCCCAGCCCCATAAGCGGACAGGCTTACGGCCTCACCTCTGCGGCAACCTCCGAAGCCAGCGCCGGATCCTGCCCACCCAGCAACTGCACAAAAGCCTGGGCGGCCTTTTGCAGGGGCTGGCTCTTCAGCCATACCGCGTGCACCGGCAGCAGCAGGCCGTTGTCGATGTTCTTGAAGGTCAGGCGCTTGAGCCTTCCGGCCTGGAGCAAGGGCGCGATCACCGACTGAGGGAAATTGCCCCAGCCAATGCCGGACTCGACCATGTCCAGGGCCATGGCCAGGCTGTCGGTGCGCCAGTAGGACTCGGCGATCAGCGGCCGGGTGTCGCGGATCGGCAAATCGCGGCTGGCAACCACCACCTGACGCACGTTGACCAGCTCTTCCAGATAGAGGGTGGCGTCCGGCGCCTCGGGTAACGGATGGCGCGCGGAAATGCAAGCGATCATCCGCTCGCTGCCGACGTACTGGAAATACTCCAGCACGTTCAGGCTGAGCCCGGCGAAGGCCACGCCGACCGCGACCCGACCACTGTGCAGCAGTTGCAACAGATCGTCCTGGGGCGCGCTCAGTACCTCGATGTCGAGCAACGGATGACGCTCGGCGATCAGCTTGATCGCCGCCAGCACCCGGGACTTGTCGATGTCCTCGACCACGCCGATGGACAGCCGGCTTTCCAACCCCAGGGACAACTCCACCGCATGCACCTGCAAGTGCTTGAGCTGCTCGGCGATGAGCCGCGCGTGGGGCGCCAGGGCATTGGCCATGGCGGTGGGCACCGGCTCGCGATGGCTGCGGTCGAACAGGGGGTAGCCCAGCTCCGCCTCAAGGTTGGCGATACCCATGCTCACCGCCGACGGCACCTTGCCCAGGGCCCGGGCCGCCGCGGAAAACGAACCGCGCTCGAGCACGGCGAGAAACAACTGGATGCTGTCGCTGGAGAAATTCATGCAGACGCCTGTCTAGGATGTCGATCTATCAGAAAACCTGAAAGCTACTGACTTTTTCTGTCAGGCATATTGAAGCTATCTTGCGCCGCATTCGCCAGCCCTTCCTGCAAAAGGAGCGGCCCGGGCCAACGAACGCGGAGGAAAAAACATGCAAGGCATCAAGCGCAAACTGGTTTACGTGTCACTGTTCGAGGTGTTCGGCATGACCTTCTCGGCCCTAGGCCTGGCCTTGCTGTCCGGCACCTCGCCGAGCAGCACCGGCCCGCTGGCGGTGGTGATCACCAGCATCGCGGTGACCTGGAACTTCATCTACACCAGCCTGTTCGAGCGTTGGGAAAGCCGCCAGGTCTCACGGACCCGCACGGTCAAGCGGCGGATCGCCCATGCCGTGGGTTTCCAGCTGACGCTGATCCTGTTCCTGATTCCGTTGATCGCCTGGTGGATGCACATCAGCCTGGTGCAGGCCTTCCTGCTCGACCTGGCGCTGATCCTGTTCATCCCCTGCTACACCTTCGTCTTCAACTGGCTGTTCGACCGAGTCTTTGGCCTGCCGGCGTCGGCGCTGCCGGACCCGGTCTGAGGCCAGAGTGCAAATCAGTATCGCCCAAGAGCGACGCCGCTGTTAGATTTCCAGGGCCCTCCACCCGCCAAGGAAAGCTTGCATGGGAACCCTGAGAATTCTCGGTAAAGCCTCGTCGATCAACGTCCGAAAAGTGCTGTGGACCTGCGAGGAACTGGGCCTGCCCTACGAACGCGAGGATTGGGGCAGCGGCTTCCAGTCGACCCACACACCGGAGTTTCTCCGGCTCAACCCCAACGCCCAGGTGCCGGTGCTGGTCGATGACGCCGGCGCGCTCTGGGAGTCCAACAGTATTTGCCGGTACCTGACCGGCAAGGTCGCCGGGCAACGGCTGCTGCCCGGCGAACCCCGGGCCCGGGCGTTGGTGGAGCAGTGGATGGACTGGCAGGCCACGGAGCTCAATCCGGCGTGGAGCTACGCCTTCGTCGCCCTGGTCCGGCAGAACCCGGACTTCCAGGACCCGCAGCGGATCGCCGCCGGCCTGCGCGGCTGGAACGCCAAGATGGCCCTGCTCGAACAGCAACTGGCGAGCAGCGGCGACTATGTGCTCGGCGAGCAGTTCAGCCTGGCCGATATCGTCCTCGGGCTGTCGGTGCATCGCTGGATGATGACGCCCATGGAGCGCCCCGACTTCCCCGCCGTCGCCGCCTATTACGCACGGCTCAGCGAACGCCCGGCCTTCCTGCTGCATGGACGCAATGGCATTCCCTGAATCGTCTTTCTTCTGTAGGAGCTGGATGCCGCCTTGGTTGATGCTGCGGCACAAACCGCCAAGATGTAACGAAATACGACAATAAATCAGCGCACAGCCCGGCTTCCGACCCCGCATTCACAATCATTGATTTCCGTTAGCCAGCTAAGATTCCTCTTCACCGAAACCTGGAATCCCGCCCATGTCGTCCCTCGCCCCTACTGTCGCTACCGACGGCCTCGACCCGGTCCGCGCCGCCGATATCTCCGCCCGCATCGATCGCCTGCCCGCCGTCGCCACCGTCTGGCGCCTGGTGGCGCTGCTGTCGATTGGCGGTTTCTTCGAGCTGTATGACCTGTTCCAGACCGCCTATATCAGCCCCGGCCTGATCCGCGACGGGATCTTCGCCACCGGCAGCCAGGGCGTATTCGGTTTTTCCGACCAGGCGGCCTTCGCCTCGGCGACCTTTCTCGGCCTGTTCCTCGGCGCCAGCCTGCTGAGCCCGATCGCCGACCGCTTCGGGCGCCGGGCGATCTTCACCTTCGCTCTGATCTGGTACACCGTGGCCACGGTGCTGATGGGCATACAGACCTCGGCCCTGGGGATCATCGGCATGCGTTTCCTGGTGGGCATCGGCCTGGGCATCGAACTGGTGACCATCGACGCCTACCTCTCCGAGCTGGTGCCCAAGCACATGCGCAGCTCGGCCTTCGCCTTTGCCTTTTTCGTGCAGTTTCTCTCGGTGCCGGCGGTGGCGCTGATGTCCTGGTGGCTGGTGCCGCAAGACCCGTTCGGCATCGCCGGCTGGCGCTGGGTGGTGTTGGCCAGCGCGGTGTTCGCGCTGTTTATTTGGTGGTTGCGTTCACGCCTGCCCGAGTCGCCGCGCTGGCTGGCCCAACATGGACGCTTCGCCGAGGCCGAACGGATCATGGATGGCATCGAGGCGCGCTGCGCCAAGGACCACGGCAAGCCGCTGGACACCCCGCAACCCGAGGCCCTCGGTGTCCAGGGCTCGGGGCGTTTCGCCGATATCTGGCAACCGCCCTATCGGCGCCGGGCGCTGATGCTGATCGTGTTCCATGTGTTCCAGGCCATCGGTTTCTTCGGTTTCGGCAACTGGCTGCCGGCACTGCTCTCGGGCCAGGGCGTGAGCGTCACCCACAGCCTGATGTACGCCTTTATCATCACCCTCGCCTATCCGCTGGGGCCGCTGCTGTTCGTCAAGTTCGCCAACCGCTTCGAGAACAAGTGGCAGATCGTCGGCTCGGCCCTCGGCGCCATGACCTTCGGCACCCTGTTCGCCTGGCAGAGCACGGCCCTGG
Organism: Pseudomonas sp. NFACC41-3; assembly: GCF_900109505.1. Lineage (NCBI taxonomy): Bacteria > Pseudomonadati > Pseudomonadota > Gammaproteobacteria > Pseudomonadales > Pseudomonadaceae > Pseudomonas > Pseudomonas sp. NFACC41-3. Next base: position 579,929 of record NZ_FOAE01000002.1, on the reverse strand, counting down.
GGCTGATCGTCTGCGGGGTGATGATCACCTTCTGCAACGCCTGGCTGAGCTTCAGTTACCACTCCTATCAAAGCGAGCTGTTCCCCACCAATATCCGCGCCCGGGCGGTGGGTTTCTGCTACTCGTTCAGCCGCCTGTCGACGGTGTTCAGCAGCCTGCTGATCGGCTTTTTCCTCGATCACTTCGGCACGCCCGGGGTCCTGGCATTCATTGTCGGCAGCATGCTGATCGTGATGTTCACCATCGGCCGTTTTGGCCCGCGTACCCGCAACCTGGCCCTGGAGAATATCGCCCAGCGTTGACCGGTCGCCGCTGGCCGCAAGCGGCAAGGCTTGTCCGCCGCGCGCCGCCAGCCTTGCCGGGCAATCGGCGCAAAGCCCTGGCAAAGAGCCCCGTCCCGGGGCGCTGCAGGGTGGCGGCATGCAAATTGCTGCGCAGCCTTCGATAGCCCTTCACACACAGGTACCCAATCATGTTGGTCAGTGCCCAGAAAACCTCGGCGATCCAGCCCAGCCAACGGTCCGACATGGACCCGAGCACCGCGGCCACCAGCGCGCTGTACAGCGGTTTGATGCAGAACGTGCAGAACACCGCGACCCTGCAAGCGCCCCAGGCCGTGCAGCAGGCCGGCAACACGGTCAACGACAATGTCGCGGCGGCCTTCGCCAAGACCCGCGTGCTGCTCCAGGCCACCCCGCCGACCGCCAGCACCGCGCAGGCCAACAGCGCCACCCAGAGCCCGGCCCTGGATGAGTTCAAGGACTACATGAGCAAGTCCCCCGAGCAGCGCATGCGCGACCGCATCCTCGAAGAGATGGGCATTACCGAGGAAGACCTGAAAAACCTGCCACCGGAGAAACAGCAGGCGGTGGCTCAGGAAATTGCCCAGCGGGTCCAGGACAAGCTGAAGCTGGCGCAAGTCGAGAAGGACGCCAACGGCGTCGAGAAACAAGTCGCCGACAAGTTCCTCGCGGCGCTTTAATCGGCCAGTCGAAACAGGGTTCCCCACGGGAATCCTGTTTCATGGGGCGGCTTGAGCGGCTGCGCTCAGCCCTGGGCCAGCATGTCGAGCAAGGCCCGCAGCGCCGGCGACGGCTCGCTGCCCTCGGCCAGCACCAGGGCGAAGGTGCGCTGGATCGGCACGCTCAACGGCAGCACGGACAGGCCCTGGCGTTGCTCCGGCAAGGTCATCTGCGGCACCAGGGTCACCCCCACTTGTTCGCGAACCAGGGTGAAGGCGCTGCTCCACTCCCGCACCTCGACCCGCACGTCCGCCAGCTCCAGGCCGGCATCCGCCGCCAGGCTGCGGGCATTCACCGAACAGCCGCCGGTAGCCAGCACGAAGGGTTGGCTCACCAGTTCCTGCAAGGTCACCCCCTGCTCCTGAGCGCGGCGCGCCAGGGCATGCCCCGCCGGCAGCACCGCCACCCAGGCATCGCGCCCCAGCAGGCCGACGCTGCGCTCGGGCGCAGGATTGAGCAGCACCCCGACATCGATCAAGCGCGCCTCGAGCAAGGCCTCGACCTCGTCGTCGCTGACCTCCAGCGCCACCACCTGGATGCCCGGATACAGCTGCTTGAAGCGCCGCAGCAAGGGCGGCAGGAAAGTCGCCAGCACCATGGGGAAACTCGCCAGGCGAATGGTGCCGCGCTGAATGTCCCGGCAGGTGTCCGCGGTGTCGCGGATGTTCTGCAACGCCGCGAGCATCAGCCGCGCCTGCTCCACCACCTGTTCGCCGACGGCGGTGGGCAGGGTCTGACGGTTCTCCCGGGTGAACAGCTGCACGCCCAGGTTGTCTTCGAGCAGCGCCAGGGCCTGGCTGGCGCCGGACTGGGTCATGCCGACCCGCTCGGCGGCGCGGGTGATGTTGCCGGTATCCGCCACGGCCACCAGCATGCGCCAGTGCATCAGGTTCATCATGGCAGTAGCTGTCCTTATGGGAGTTTTCTGAAAGATTAATTTTACTGAGAGCAGCGCGGACTATGACACTGATCTCCCCCTCTGGAGAGCCCTCGATGAACCTGTATTTCTCGCCCCACGCCTGCTCGCTGGCCCCGCATATCGTGCTGCGCGAACTGGCCCTGCCGTTCACCCTGGTCCGGGTCGACAACCGCAATAAAACCACGGCCGACGGCGGCGACTTTCTGGCGATCAACCCCAAGGGTTATGTGGCGGCGCTGGAACTGGAGGACGGCCAGGTGCTGACCGAAGGCCCGGCGATCCTGCAATACCTCGCCGACCTCAAGCCGCAGGCGGGCCTGGCGCCGGCCAATGGCAGCTGGCAACGGGTGAGGTTGCAGGAGATGCTCAACTTCGTCTCCAGCGAGATCCATGGCGGCCTCGGCTGGCTGTTCAACCCCGAGTTTCCCGAAGCGACCCAGGCGCTGATCCGGCAGAAACTGTTCAAGCGCCTGGCGCTGCTGGACCGCACGCTGCAACAACAAACCTACCTGCTGGGCGAATCCTTCGGTGTCGCCGACGCCTACCTGTTCACCGTGCTGCGCTGGACCGCCGGCTTCGCCATCGACCTGGAACAATGGCCGGCGCTGGCAGGTTTCCAGGCGCGAATCGCCCAGCGCGAAGCGGTGCAAGCGGCACTGGCGGCCGAAGCGGCATAAGGCTCGAGGCAGATGCCGCAGCAGCTCTGCCGGTTATTTACTGAGAAGCAAAAACAAGGAAGCCCGCAGGGCGGGCTTCGTAGGGGATCAATGGCCGAAAATATTGTGCTCGGTCTTCTTGGCTTTCTTGTCCGCGCGCTTTTCATCGGCGGTCCGGCTGGGTTTTTTCTTCGCCGTCTTTTTGGCATTCATACCTTTGGACATGATGCACACTCCACTCGTAGGGGATCGTTCATCTGGTATACACCTATCCCGCGCACTTCGTACTTTTATAATCACCACCCCGGCCCACCCTGCGAAAACCCATGCCCGACACCCAATACCTGCTGCTTGCCGACACCCTGCGACCGCTGCTGAACAAGTTCTATCGCGCCCACAATTCGCCGATGCGCGCGGCCGGCGAAGGGCAATCCTGGGTGGCGAAACGGGGAGCGATCATTGCCGGGCTGAACCTCACGCCCGTCGCCCAGGGCCACTGGCTGACCGGGCTGTTCGTCGACCCGGCCCATCGCGGCCAGGGCATTGCCGCAATGCTGGTCGAACGGGCACGCGCGCAGCTGCCGGGGCCGCTGTGGCTGTTCTGTCATCCGGACCTGCAAGCCCTGTACGAACGCATGGGCTTTACCACGGCCCCTGCCCTGCCCCAGGCCCTGGCGGATCGCCTGGAGCGTTATCGCAGGAGCAAGAGCCTGATCGCCATGGGCATCGATCCTTTGGTCAGCTCGACCCGCGACAGGGTGTGATCGCGGGCCCTGGAGCGCGGGCCCGCCTCAACGGCAAACCGACCTCCGGCAGGTCCATGAAACCGACGTTTCAGGCTGTCTGTTTCAATCGTCGGCGTGGGGATCGAGGTCGGGGAACATCACCTCGGTAAAACCGAATTTGCTGAAGTCGCGGATCCGCGACGGGTACAGGCGGCCGATCAGGTGATCGCATTCGTGCTGCACCACCCGTGCGTGGAAACCCGAGGCCAGGCGCACGATCGGTTCGCCCCTGGGATCGACGCCTTCGTAGCGAATATGCTGATAACGCTCGACCGCGCCGCGCAGCCCCGGCACCGACAGGCAGCCTTCCCAGCCTTCTTCCAGCACCGGGCTCAAGGGCGTGATCAGCGGATTGATCAGGATGGTCTGCGGCACGGCCTCGGCTTGCGGGTAACGCTCGCTGTGCTCGAAACCGAAGATCACCAGTTGCAGGTCGACGCCGATCTGCGGCGCGGCCAGGCCGACCCCGCCGACGCTTTCCATGGTCTGGAACATGTCGTCGATCAGTTGCCACAGCTCGGGGCTGTCGAACATCTCGGGCGGCACCGGTGGCGCGATGCGCAGCAGGCGCTCGTCGCCCATTTTGAGGATTTCACGGATCATGATCAGACTTCGTCAGTGGTCGGCTTGAGCGAGTGGTCCCGGCCCAGTCCCGATACGTGTTGTTTGGGTTCGTCGTGCTCGCCGGGCACCCTTTCTCCAGGGTTCTTGCCGTCGGACGACATGTGCTCGATCGCCGCATTCATCTCGGCCCCCAGCAACAGCACCGCCGAGGAAATATAGAAGTACAGCAGCAGGACGATGATCGCTCCGATACTGCCATACATGGCGTTGTAGTTGGCAAAGGTCTTCACGTAGAAGGCGAAGCCCAACGAGGCGATGATCCACACCACCACCGCCAGCACCGAGCCCGGGGTGATGAAACGGAACTCCTGCTTCACGTCGGGCATCACGTAATAGATCAGCGCCACGGCGACCATCATCAGGATCACGATCACCGGCCAGCGCAGGATGGTCCAGACCGTGACAATGAAGTCTTCCAGGCCGACCTGCGCGGCGATCCAGCCCATCACCTGCGGCCCGAGCACCATCAAGGCCGCGGCCGCCAGGAGCATGCCGGCGATGCCGATGGTGTAGAAAATCGACAGCGGAAAACGTTTCCACAACGGGCGTTTTTCCACCACGTCATAAGCGGCGTTCATCGCGCTCATCATCAGCCGCACGCCGGCCGAGGCGGTATACAGGGCAATCACGATACCCACCGACAGCAGGCCGCCCTTGGATTGCTGCAACTGGTCGATCACCGGGTTGACCTGCTCCAGCGCCTGGGGCGGCAACACCAGTTCCGATTGCAGGCGCAACCAGGAGAAAAAGTCCGGCAGGTGCAGGAAACCGATCAAGGCAATCAGGAACAGAATGAAGGGGAACAACGAAAACAGCATCTGATAGGCCAGTGCCGAGGCGTAGGTCGACATTTCATCGTCGATGAATTCAGTGACCGTGCGCACCAGCACACGATGCAGGGGCAGGCCTTTCAAATTCGGCAAGAACATAGCGTCTCCTTTCGCCGCAAGAATTCAGGGTCGGTGGCGACTCAGGGGCCGTTTTGTACAACAAACTAGCCTAGTTTGGCGATTTTGAACCGTTTCGTCCTGTTTGGGTGCCATGGCCGATGTAAAAACGGCCATCCGCGGATGGCCGTCGTGTCGCAGTGCAAGCCAGTGAATCAGGCCTTGTCGATGGTCTTTTTCAACGCATCCTTGGCCTTGCCGAGGGTTTGCTGCGCTTCACCTTTCTTTTCCTGAATCTTGCCTTCGGTTTCCAACCGATCGTTATCAGTCGCTTTGCCGACACCTTGCTTGATATTGCCAACGGCCTCATTGGCCAGGCCTTTTGCCTTGTCTGCTGTGCTGCCCATGGTGTTTCTCCGTAGATCCATAGATCCGTAGAACAATCGAGGGTTTGGGGGTCCTGCCCTGAGGTTGACCCAAGGCCGTTGCGCGGAGTTTCAATTATTTTCAGCGGGGCCTTTCATCGCCTTATTTGCCCGCCGCGCGCAGGTTGCGCTTTATGTTTGGCGACCAACCCACGAGAATGCGCAACGTATTCAGGCACTGCGCTGAAGATCCAATCCGTAGGAATGTTATGAAACTCGATAAAAAGCTGGCCATCGCCCGCCGGAACCAGGAACTGGGCGGTGCGGTGCTGGGCGTCAACAACTGCCACTTCGCGGAACTGAGCCGCAGCCGCAATATCTGGTGGTTCGATCTGCCGGTCGGCCGCCTGGCCATCGGGCAGTACGAATGGGTCCACCTGCTGCTGTACACCCCGGGCACCGACCAGTTGCTGCACCTGAAAGTGCCGACCCTGTTCCTGCGGGAAAAACTCGAAGGCCTGGTGGTACGCAACGCCGGCAAGCGCAAGGCGGCCCTGAGCCTGGAACTGAGCGCCGACAAGGACTCGTTCCTCAAGGACGTACGCCCCGCCGGCACCGGCGTGAACTTCGCGCAGTTCCAGCAGTGATCCACCTGTAGCCGCTGCCGCAGGCTGCGCAAGGTCCGCAGGACCTCCTGCGCCGGCAAGAACAGCGCCCTCTGCGAGGTCGATCGCAGCCTTCGGCAGCGGCTACACAAACGCCCAATAAAAAGCCCCGCGGATGCGGGGCTTTTTGTTTGCCTGGCGTGTTACTTCTTCACGCCCAGCTTCTTCAGCTCTTCGTCGCGCAATTCGCGACGCAGGATCTTGCCGACATTGGTGGTCGGCAGCGCATCGCGGAACTCGACGGCCTTGGGCACCTTGTAGCCGGTGACGTTGGCGCGCATGTGCTCCATCACTTGCTCCTTGGTCAGGGTCACGCCCGGCTTGGCGACGATGAAGATCTTGATCGACTCGCCCGACTTCTCGTCCGGCACGCCGATCGCCGCGCACTGCAACACGCCCGGCAGGCCCGCCAGCACGTCTTCCAGCTCGTTCGGATAAACGTTGAAACCGGAGACCAGGATCATGTCTTTCTTGCGATCGACAATGCGGATGTAGCCATCAGGCTGGATCAGCGCGATATCACCGGTCTTCAGCCAGCCGTCGCTCATCACCTCATCGGTGGCGTCCTGGCGCTGCCAGTAGCCCTTCATGACCTGCGGGCCCTTGACGCACAGCTCGCCGATTTCGCCCAGGGGCAGCTCGGTGCCAGCGTCGTCGATGATCCGGCACAGGGTCGACGGCACCGGGATGCCGATGGTGCCGATCTGGATGTTCTGGATCGGGTTGACGGTGGCCACCGGGCTGGTTTCGGTCATGCCGTAACCTTCGCAGATCGGGCAGCCGGTCACGTCTTTCCAACGCTCGGCCGCCGCCAGTTGCAGCGCCATGCCGCCGGACAGGGTGACTTTCAGCGCCGAGAAATCCAGCTTGCGGAAGGCTTCGTTGTTGCACAGGGCAACGAACAGGGTGTTGAGGCCGACAAAACCGCTGAACTTCCACTTCGACAGTTCCTTGACCATCGCCGGCAGGTCGCGCGGGTTGCTGATCAGGATGTTGTGGTTGCCGATCAGCATCATCGCCATGCAATGAAAGGTGAAGGCATAGATGTGGTACAGCGGCAGCGGGGTGATCAGGATCTCGCAACCCTCATTGAGGTTGGAGCCCATCAGCGCCTTGCACTGCAGCATGTTCGACACCAGGTTGCGATGGGTCAGCATCGCGCCCTTGGCCACGCCGGTGGTGCCGCCGGTGTATTGCAGCACGGCGACATCGCTGCTGGCCGGGTTGGCGTCCTTGACCGGCTGGCCGTGGCCCTGGCTCAGCACGTCGTTGAACTTGACGGCCTTGGGCAGGTGATAGGCCGGCACCATCTTCTTCACGTACTTGATGACGCTGTTGATCAACAGGCGCTTGAGCGGTGGCAGCAGGTCCGCCACTTCAGTGACGATCACATGCTTGACGCCGGTCTTGGGCACCACGGCTTCGGCCAGGTGCGCCATGTTGGCCAGGCAGACCAGGGCCTTGGCGCCGGAGTCGTTGAACTGGTGTTCCATTTCCCGCGCGGTGTACAGCGGGTTGGTGTTGACCACGATCAGGCCGGCGCGGATGGCGCCGAATACCGCGACCGGGTACTGCAGGACGTTGGGCAGTTGCACGGCGATTCGATCGCCGGGTTGCAAATCGGTATGCTGTTGCAGGTACGCGGCAAAAGCACCGGACAGTTCGTACAGCTCACCGTAGGTGAGTGTCTTGCCGAGGTTGCTAAAGGCCGGTTTGTTGGCAAAACGTTGGCAGGACTGCTTCAACACCGCCTGAATATTCGGATACTCGTCTGGATTGATATCGGCAGCAATCCCAGCTGGGTACTTATCCTTCCAAAAGTCTTGGATCATGGAAGCCCACTCCTCAGCAACGCGAATTCGTCAGCGCATTTGATGCGATTATTATTTGTGTGTGTTTTTTATTGATGTCTATTGTTGGTGAGTCTGGCTGTCTACATAGGCCGAGAAGTCACAAAGCGCGCCGAGAGTAGCAGCTTTGCCAAAGGCCGCCTAGAGCCAAAATCGGCCTAAACAGTCACTTTTGTGACTCAAGAATATTTAATAGTCACTTTTAGAGTAAAAATTCTATCCAGCCGCGCAAGGCTCTGGAATGGGCTTTTCGCCCCTTCAAAAGCATCGCGAGCAAGCTCGCCCCTACAGGAAATGTACGGTTCCCTGTAGGGGCGAGCTTGCTCGCGATAGCCGCGCTATAGCGCGGGACTGTTACATGCGGTGAAACATCAGGCGATGTCGCGCAACTCCCGGCGCAGGATCTTGCCTACCGGAGTCATCGGCAACGACTCACGCAACACGATGTGTTTCGGCACCTTGTAGCCAGTGAAGTTTTCCTTGCAGTAGGCCTTCAGCTCTTCGAGGCTGACCCCTGACTCGCGGGCCACCACGAACAGCTTCACCGCCTCCCCCGAACGCTCGTCCGGCACGCCGATCACCGCGCAGTTGGCGACTTTCGGGTGGGCCATTACCACGTCCTCGATTTCATTGGGGTACACGTTGAAACCCGAGACGATGATCATGTCCTTCTTGCGATCGACGATACGCACGAAGCCATCCGGATCGATCACCGCGATATCGCCGGACTTGAACCAGCCCTCGGCATCCAGCACCTCCTCGGTGGCCTCCGGCTTCTGCCAGTAGCCTTTCATGATCTGCGGCCCCTTGATGCACAGTTCGCCGCGCTCGCCCAGCGGCTGCTCGACGCCCTCATCGTCGATGACCTTGAGGGTCGTGCCCGGCACCGGCAAGCCCACCGAGCCCAGGCGCGACTGGTCGCCGTAAGGGTTGGTGCAGGCCACGGGCGAGGTTTCGGTCAGGCCGTAGCCTTCGGTAATGCGACAGCCCGTCACCTGCGCCCAACGCTCGGCGGTGGCCTTGACCAGCGCCGTGCCCCCGGAGTTGGTGAACTTGAGATTGGAGAAGTCGAGGGTCTTGAACTCGGGATGATCCATCAGCGCGGTGAACAGCGTGTTCAGCCCCAGCAGCGCCGAGAAGCGCCACTGCTTCAGCTCCTTGATGAAACCGCCGATGTCCCGCGGGTTGGTGATCAGCACGTTGTGGTTGCCGGTGACCATCATGCACATGCAGTTCGCGGTGAAGGCATAGATGTGGTACAGCGGCAACGGCGCGATCATCACCTCCTGGCCTTCGTGCAGCAGCGGATGACCATCCGGGCCCCGTTGCTCGAGGCAGGCACGGACCTGCTGCATGTTGGCCACCAGGTTGCCGTGGGTCAGCATCGCACCCTTGGCCAGCCCGGTGGTGCCGCCGGTGTATTGCAGCACGGCGACGTCGTCCAGGCGGGCGTTCAAAGGCTTGATCGGCTGGCCACGGCCCAGGCGCAGCGCGCTCTTGAAGGAAACGGCCTGGGGCAAGCGATAGGCCGGCACCATCTTCTTGACCTTGTCGACCAGGGTATTGACCAGCCAGCCCTTGGCGGACGGCATCAGGTCGCCCATCTTCGCCTCGATCAGGAACTGGATATCGGTATCGGGCAGCACCTCCTCGACCTTCTGCCCGAACAGGTTCATGTACACCAGGGCTCGCGCTCCGGAATCCTTGAACTGGTGGCGCATTTCCCGGGTGGTGTACAGCGGGTTGGTGTTGACCACGATCAGCCCGGCGCGCAAGGCGCCGAACACCGCGATCGGGTAATGCAGGACATTGGGCATCTGCACCGCGATACGATCGCCCGGCACCAGGTCGGTGCTGCTCTGCAGATAACCGGCAAAGGCCGCGCTGTAGCGCTCCAGCTCGGCGTAGGTCATGGTCACGCCCATGTTGCTGAAGGCCGGGCGGTCGGCGAATTTCTTGCAGGAACGCTCGAACACCTCGATCACCGACTTGTAGGCCCCCAGATCGATATCGGTGGGCACTCCGGCCGGGCGTTTGTCATTCCAGAAATCAGGCTGCATTGTTCTTGTCCTCGTTACCTGAGTTGTCCGGGCCGCTTCTCTCACGCTACGAAAGGCGGGGCTCTGCGGACGTTAGCAGCTATGAGGGATAGGGCAAATAAGGCCGGGTGCGTCATTGATAACGTGAATCTTGCCGCCATGGCGCGCGCGGATCGGACGGGGCCGCGACGATGAGCTATACAATGCAACGACCCCGTGCAAAGGAATCGCCATGATCCACCACTCTTTCTGGCTGACCGCGAGCGACCACAGCCAGCTCTACGTCAACCAGTGGCTCCCGGCGGCCCCGCTCAAGGCCGTGATCCTGCTGGTCCACGGCATGGCCGAACACAGCGGGCGCTACGCCAGGCTGGCACAGGCACTGTGCAATGAAGGCTACGGGGTCTATGCGCTGGACCTGCGCGGCCACGGCAAGACCGCCGAGCACGGGGTACTCGGGCACTTCGCCGACGATGACGGCTGGTGCAAGGTGGTTGGCGACCTGGCCAGCCTCAACCAGCACATTGGCCAGCAGCACCCGGGAATCCCGATCGTGCTGCTGGGCCACAGCATGGGCAGCTACATCGCCCAAGCCTACCTGCTGCACCACAGCGCCAGCCTCGACGGGGCGATCCTCAGCGGCTCGAATTTCCAGCCGGTGGCGCTGTACCGCGCGGCCCGCCAGATCGCCCGCTTCGAACGCTGGCGCCAGGGGCCCCTGGGACGCAGCGCGTTGATTGAATGGCTGTCCTTCGGCTCGTTCAACAAAACCTTCAAACCCAACCGCACCGCCTTCGACTGGCTCAGCCGCGACCCCGACGAAGTCGACAAATACGCCCACGATCCGCTCTGCGGCTTTCGCTGCAGCAACCAGCTGTGGATCGACCTGCTGGGCGGCCTGCAGCAAATCAGCAAGGCCTCCAACCTGGCCCAGATCGATCCGGGCCTGCCATTGCTGGTGATCGGCGGAGAATGTGATCCGGTGAGCAATGGCATACGTCTCAAGGATCTGGCCGGTGCTCTGCGCGAGGCCGGCAGCCAGTGCCTGCAGCTCACGATCTACCCGCAGGCGCGGCACGAATTGTTCAATGAAAGCAACCGCGACGAAGTGACTGCCGATGTACTGGCCTGGCTCGACCAGGCCCTGCGGCATCGCCGACCGCCGAAGACTGAATGACCCTGTTTCCAATCGATATACCAATCAACGCTCAGCACAGGACTTGAGAGAGATGACCCAGGTTACCAACACCCCGTACGAAGCCCTCGAAGTCGGCCAGACCGCCAGCTACAGCAAGCATGTGGAAGAGCGTGACATCCAGCTGTTCGCCGCCATGTCCGGCGACCACAACCCGGTGCACCTGGACGCCGAATTCGCCGCCGCCAGCATGTTCAAGGAGCGTATCGCCCACGGCATGTTCAGCGGTGCGCTGATCAGCGCCGCGGTGGCCTGCGAACTGCCTGGGCCGGGCACCATCTATATCGGCCAGCAGATGAGCTTCCAGAAGCCGGTGAAGATCGGCGACACCCTGACCGTGCGCCTGGAAATCCTCGAAAAACTGCCAAAGTTCCGCGTGCGTATCGCCACCCGCGTGTTCAACCAGCGCGATGAGCTGGTGGTGGACGGCGAAGCCGAAATCCTCGCCCCGCGCAAACAGCAGACCGTCACCCTGCCGACCTTGCCGGCCATCAATATCGGCTGAGCCGCCCTGTAGCCGCTGGCGCAGCCTCGCAGGCTCGGCAGCGGCGACAGACGGGATTAGCGACTCCCCTCCTCTACCTGCACGCTCGCCGTCATCCCGGCGCTCAGGTTGACGCCTTCGGGCACCTTGTCGAGCCTGATGCGCACCGGAATCCGCTGCGCCAGGCGCACCCAGTTGAAGGTCGGCTCCACCTCCGCCAGCAGTTGCCCGTCCGGCGTGGTGTTGCGGTCGGTGATGCCGCGGCTGATGCTTTCCACATGCCCCTGCAAGGCTTCTCCAGCGCTCATCAGCCACACCTTGACCGGGTCGCCGACCTTGATCCGCGGCAGTTTGGTTTCCTCGAAATAGGCCTGCACGTAGAAAGTCGAATCGTCGATCAGGGCCATCACCGATTGCCCGGCGTTCACATAGTTGCCTTCGGCCAGGCGCAGGTTGGTGATGTGCCCGCTGCGCGGCGCGCGAACCTGGCTGCGCGCCAGGTTGAGTTCGGCGACCTTGGCGTCGGCCTGGGCCTGGCGCAGCTCGCCACGGGCCACCCCGGCATTGATCTGCGCGTTCTCCCGCAGCTCGGCGCTGATCGCCTGCGGGCCTAAGCTGGCCCGGCGGCTGGCTTCGTGCTCTTTCAGGCTGAGTTGCTGCTGGCGGGTCTGCACCACCGCCTGGGCCTTTTCCAGCGCCGCCTCGAAGCGGTCGCGGTCGATGCTCAGCAACAGGTCGCCGGCCTTCACCGCCTGGTTGTCATAGGCCTTGAGTTCACGCACCCAGCCCGACACATCGGGGGCGACTATCACCACGTCGGCGCGAATCCGCGCATCCCGGGTCCAGGGCGTGATCATGTAGTACTGCCACAGATGAAAGCCGGCAAACAGCGCCGCAGCCACCAGGCACAAAGTAAAAGCGATACGCACGGAGGCACGCATGAACAACTCCTTATAAAGGTCCGAGTACGACAGTGACCAACGTCAGGACACAGACGTACAAGGCCACATCGAACAGTGCTTCGTGCCAGATCCAGCGCCCCAGTGGCGTTGCGCGCAACAGCATGCGCAACACCCCGGTCAGCACCAGCGCCAGCACCACATAAATCAGAAACGGGCTGAGCAACACTCCGCCCAGCGACCACTCACGCAGCCCCATGGTTTTCCTCCTGCTGCCGGCACCAGGTGCGCCAGCTCTTCTGCAACTGCACCACCGCGCCCTGGGCCAGCTTCAACGCGTCGCTCGGCGGTTGGCTGCCCAGGGCCTCGAGCAAGGCCGTGCTGGCATCGGCCAGCGCATCGCCGCGACCGGCGGCCGGCCCTTGTTCCAGCACCTGTTCCAGATGCTCGAAATAACGTCGCTGCGAAGCATCCGCGGACACCTGGGCCACCGCCAGGCTCAACCGCAGATGCATCAGTTCATCGCCGATATCCAGGCCCAGCAGGCCATCGTCCCAGCGGCTGCGCGCCTGCTCCGGCAATTCCGGGTAATGCCGCGCCAATTGCAGCAGGCGATCGGCCATGCGCCCGCCGAACCAGCTTTCCGCGCCACGCAGATTGCGCCGGGTCAAGCGCACCAGGTCCTGCAGGGTCGCCGCCAGCAGGCGCCGCCCGTGCCAGGCCGGGTCGCGCAGGATCAGCAGGTGAAACGCCAACACCGCGGCGCCTACGCCGAGCACCATCGCCTGGGCGCTGTTGAAGAAATTCGCCACGTCGAACGTCATCGGGTTCTGCGGTGAAATCAGCACCACGAAGTGCAGGCAGAACGAGGTCGCCGTGGCACCGATCTGCGGTTTGGCCATGCCCAGCGCGCCGAAAAACAACGGCACGCCCATGGCCATCGCCAGCAGGGCGAAACTGCTCCACTGCGGCAGCAGGATCTGCCCGACCATGAAGGCCGCCGGAATCGCCAGGAAGATGCCACGCATGAAACTCATGCCGATCTGCGCGCCGTTTTCGCGACTGGCGAACAGGCCGCACACCACGCAGGTCAGCAGCATCGCCCCCGAGGCCGCCGGCCAGGCCGTGGCCAGCCAGAAGCAGGCCACGGTGAGGAAAGCCAGGGCGCTGCGCGCGCCAAACAGCAGCGCCAGCGACAGATCGCGATGGGGGCTCAAGGTCGCCGGCTGCTCCACCGGCGCCTTGCCCTCCTCCACCGCCCGCAGCGCCGCGCCGGCGGCCAGGGCGGTATCCAGCAACAGGGTGAAACGGGCCAGGCAATAGCTTTGCGCCGAGCTGATCGCCGAGTCATGGGAAGCGTCCAGCAACTGCGGTCGCAACGCCTGCAAGGTCGGTTTGTCCATGGCCGCCAGGGCGTGCTGCACTTGCTCCATCCACGGCGCCAGCTGCTGCGCCTCGGCCTGGTCCAATTGCTTCCATTGCCGGCGTACCGAACGAGAGATCCGCAGCAGCATCAGCAGCTTCTGGCTCAGGCCGCTGATCGCCCGCGCCCGCTGCCGCCCCGATGGACCTTCGAACCAGGCATGTTCGCGCTGGGAGTCCACGGCGACGATGCGCCCGAGGATTTCCAGCAGGCCCTTGCGCGCCTGGGCATCGCCGGCCAGGGTCGCCCGCGCCGCCTGCATCCCGCTTTGCCAGGCGCTGCGTGCCTGGGCGGTCAACTGCCGCTCGACCCGCATCGGCCAGAGCAAGGCACTGCTGGCGGTGGCGCAAATGATGCCCAGGGAAATTTCCGTGCAGCGCGCCACGGCCTGGTCGAAGATCGACAACGGATGGGAGATCGCCGGCAAGGCGATGATCGCCACGGTGTAGCCGGCCAGTACGAAGGAATAGGACCAGGCGCTGCGCAGCAGGGTCGAACTGGCGGTGCACAGCCCCAGCCACAGCGCCAGGGCCAGCAGGAACAACCACGGTGTCTGGGCGAACAGCCCCATGAACAGCACCGACATGCAGGTTCCCACCAAAGTCCCCACCAGCCGCGCCATGCCCTTTTGCAGGACCATCCCGGACAGCGGCTGGGCGACGATGATCGCTGTCATCAGGGCCCAGGAAGGCTGCTGCAGGCCCCAGCGCATGGCCAGCCACAACGCCAGCCCGGCGCCGAGCACGGTCTTGATCGCGAACTGCACGGCCGCAAGATTGGGGGCGAACAACGCCTGCAAAGTGATACGCACGAAAAGAACCCTGGAAAGGACAAAACAACGATAGATGCACGGGAGCGAGAGATGATGCCCGCAAATTATTAGCTAGCTAACTATCAGTCGTCCAGTATTAATTTCAAGCCATAAAAAAACGCCAGACAGGCTGGCGTTTTTGACAGGTTTTACCCGTTATGAACGGGCGCGGGCCTGGTTACGCAGGGCTTTGACCTGATCGTGGTTGCGCTGTACACCATGGTACTGACGCTCCACCAGGTCACGAATGCCGACCAGGTTGTGTTTGCTGATTTTCTCCAGCGCATCCTTGTAGGCCTTCAGGGCGTGGTCTTCACCGCGCTCGGCTTCGTTGAGCACCGCTTCTTCGTCCTTGCCGGTCAGCAGGGACTTGAGGTCGACCCAACGGCGGTGCAGGTCGCCACTGACGCTGGTGGAGGTTTCCGGATCGCCGCCCAACGAACGCACGCTGGCCTGCAATTCGGCCGCGGCGGTGGCGCAGTCGGCGGAGCGCTTGACGAACAGCGCTTTGAGCTCAGGCTGCTTGATGTCTTCTGCGCAGGTCTTGAACCCCTCCTGACCATCCTTACTGGTTTCGATCAGGTCGTTGAGGATCGAAATCGCTTCTTTGTTGATGTCAGTCATTTTTCATTCCTTCCAGGTTGAGGGAGTTGTCATAGGTGTTGCACCCTGCATGCCAGTCTTGGAATTAAAATTTACTGTTATTTTTCAATTACTTAAGTTTTACACCGCTTTCTGTATCCGCGTTATTTGCATGATCTGTCATTTGGCCTGCATGCAGAATGCCTGTATTTTCCAAGGTGTTCGTCACCTCAACAGACAGCCGCCATGAATCCCGAAAAACTTGAACTTCTGGTCACTCGCGAAATGCCCTACGGCAAGTACAAGGGCCGCATCCTCGCCGACCTGCCTGGCCCCTACCTGAACTGGTTCGCCCGCGAAGGTTTTCCCCACGGCGAGCTGGGCGGCCTGCTGGCCTTGATGCAGGAAATCGATCACAACGGCCTCTCCGATCTACTGGACCCGCTGCGCGCCAAACACGGCAAACCCAAACCCCGTCATTGAACAGAGCCCGCCATGCCAAGCAATGCCCAACTCGCTCGCGACGAAGACTATTGGCGGGCCATTGCCCGGCGGTATGACCTCGAACCCGGGCCGATCAACCTGGAAAACGGCTATTTCGGGCGCATGAGCCGCGCCGTGGTCGAGGAATACCAGCGCCAGATCGACTTCGTGAACCGCAGCAACTCGGTGCATGTGCGCCAGCATTTCGAACAGATCGGCAATGGGCAGATTCGACAGCAATTGGCCGAATTGGTCGGCGTCGACAGCCAGGCCATCGCCCTCACCCGCAGCGCTTCGGAGGCGCTGCAATCGCTGATTCGCAACTACAACCGTCTCCAGCCGGGCGATCAGGTGCTGCTCAGCGACCTGGAATACGACAGCGTCAAGGGGGCCATGCGCTGGCTGGCGCGCCATCGCGGGGTCGAGGTCATCGAGATCGAGCATGCTCATCCGGCAAGCTTCGACAGCCTGCGGGCCAGTTATCGCGAGGCCTTCGAGCGCTACCCGCGACTGAAACTGATGGCCCTGACCCACGTCACCCACCGCACTGGGTTGGTGCTGCCGGTCCAGGCCATTGCCCTGGATGCCCGCGAACGGGGAATCGACGTCATTCTCGACGGCGCCCACGCCCTGGCTCAGGTCGATTTCGAGCTCAGTGAACTGGGCGTGGCGTTCGCCGGCTATAACCTGCAGAAGTGGATTGGCGCGCCGCTGAGCCTGGGTTTTGTCTATATCGACCCGCAACGCCTGGCCGATATCGATCCGGACATGGGCGAGCAACGTTATGCCCTGGACGATATCCGCTCACGGGCGCCTTATGGCACGCCGAATATTCCGGCCTGGCTGACCTTGCCCCGGGTGTTCGAGGAGCACCGCGGCATGGGCGGCTCGGCCCTAAAGGGCGCACGCCTGAATTACCTGCGCGACCTGTGGGTGAGCCAGGTGCGCGACCTGCCCGGCATTGAAGTCATGACCCCGGACGATCCACGGCTGTATTGCGGCATCACCTCGTTTCGCTTCACCCGCCAGCCGGACCAGCAGGCGATGGCCGAGCGGCTGCTCCAGGAATACAACCTGTTCACCGTGGCGCGCAGCGGTTCGCGTTGCGGGCCCTGTATCCGGGTGACACCGGGCTTTACCACGCCGAGCGCGGATATCCAGATGCTGGTCGAGGCATTGACTGAACTGGCGGCCCAGTAACCTGTAGCCGCTGCCGCAGGCTGCGACAGGTCCGAAGGACCTTCTGCGATCCAGATGACGCTACGGCCTTTCGGCCGATCGCAGCCTGCGGCAGCGGCTACAGGCAGTAACGGGCATCCCATCGCGTTGCCCGCCCCGGCGTCATCGAGAGCAAGCTGCGCTCCTACAGAAGACCCGGCGTCGCCAGGCAGCTTTTCTCCAGGCAAAAAAAAACGGTGCACCGACCAAGCGCACCGTAAAGCCGTAGAACACACCAACGAATCTTTGAAAAAAGCAGGAAACCTGTCAGTCCAGCAGCGCCAGGGCCTCGGCCGTGCACTCCTGGATCCGCGCCCAGTCGCCGTTCTTGATCCACTCGGGATCGAGCATCCAGCTGCCGCCGACGCACATCACGTTCTTCAACGCCATGTAGCTCTTGATATTGGCCGGGCCGACACCGCCGGTCGGGCAGAACTTCACCTCGCCGAACGGACCGCCCAGGGCCTTGATCGCAGCCACGCCGCCGCTGACTTCCGCCGGGAACAGCTTGAAGCGGCGATAGCCCAGGCTGTAACCCTCCATGATCCCGGAGGCATTGCTGATCCCCGGCAACAGCGGGATCGGGCTGGCGACGCTGGCTTCCAGCAGGTCGCGGGTAATGCCTGGGGTGACGATGAACTGCGAACCGGCGGCTTCAGCGGCGGCCAGCATCTGGCGATCGAGCACGGTACCGGCGCCGGTCACCAGCTCCGGACGCTGCTCGCGCAGGATCTGGATGGCCTTGAGGCCGAACTGCGAGCGCAGGGTCACTTCCAGCGCGGTCAGGCCACCGGCGGCCAGGGCGTCGGCCAGGGGCAGCACGTCCTGTTCACGGGCGATGGTGATCACCGGCAGAATCCGCGCCTTGGCGCAGAGGCTGTCGATCAGGGCAACTTTGTCCGCCATGGAAACGGTCGGTTGTGGGATTGTCATAGCGGCTGATCCTTGGCTCATGGGCACCAGTAAATCTCTAACGGAGGTTGCAGGAAGGCACGAATCGGCATCGCGGCGACATCGTCACCGGCCAGTGCGGCACTCAGGGTGGTCAATTTGGATTGACCGGAAATCGACAGCACGCTGTAGGTGGCCGAGGCCAGCAAGGCGCGACTCATGCTCAGGCGCTGATGCGGCACGCTCGGCGCCAGCATCGGCCAGCAGCGTCGCTGGCCGTCGGCCCGCAGGGCTTCGGTCAGGTTCGGGCTGTTGGGGAACAGCGAGGCGGTGTGACCGTCGTCGCCCATGCCCAGGATCAGCACGTCGATGGCCGACAACTCGGCCAGCAGACGATCGGCCTGCTCCGCGGCCTGTTCGAGGTTCGCCGCGGCGTTGTACAGGCTGAGGAACTTCGCCTTGGCCGCCGGCCCTTGCAACAGGTAGCGCTTGAGCAGGCCGGCGTTGCTGTCGGCATGTTCGACCGGGACCCAGCGCTCGTCCGCCAGGGTGATCAACACCTTGGACCAGTCCAGGTGCTGCTTGGCCAGGTGCTGGAAAAACGCCACCGGGCTGCGCCCACCGGACACCACCAGCGTGGCTTCGCCGCGCACCTGGATCGCCTGGCTCAGTTGCCCGGCCACCTTCAGCGCCAGGCCTTCGGCCAGCAGCGCCGGGCTGTGGAACTCGTGGGCGTACACGCCCGCAGGCAGTTTCAATTTAGATATCGCCATACCATGACCTCCCGTCCCGCGTGATCAGTGCGATGGAGCTCATCGGCCCCCACGACCCGGCCGCATACGGCTTGGGCGCATCGCCGGATTTCTTCCACCCGGCGATCAGCTGGTCACACCATTTCCACGCGGCTTCGATTTCATCTTTGCGGACAAACAGGTTCTGGTTGCCGCGCATCACTTCCAGCAACAACCGCTCGTAGGCATCGGGAATCCGCGCACTGCGATAGGTATCGGAAAAATTCAGCTGCAACGGGCCGCTGCGCAGTTGCATGCCCTTGTCCAGGCCTTGTTCCTTGGTCATCACCCGCAGGGAGATACCTTCGTCCGGCTGCAGGCGGATGATCAGCTTGTTGCTGATCTGCAGGCGCTGCTCGGGGGCGAAGATGTAGTGCGACGGCTCCTTGAAGTGAATGACGATCTGCGACAGCTTCTGCGGCATGCGCTTGCCGGTACGCAGGTAGAACGGCACCCCGGCCCAACGCCAGTTGCGGATGTCGGCCCGCAGGGCGACGAAGGTTTCGGTGTCGCTCTGGGTGTTGGAATTCTCTTCCTCCAGATACCCCGGCACGGCCTTGCCTTCGCTGTGCCCGGCGATGTACTGGCCACGCACCACCTGGGTGGTCAGGCCTTCCGGGCTGATCGGCGCCAGGGCCTTGAGCACCTTGACCTTCTCGTCACGGATGCTGTCGGCCGAGAGGTCGGCAGGCGGGTCCATGGCGATCAGGCAGAGCAGTTGCAGCAGGTGGTTCTGGATCATGTCCCGCAGCTGGCCGGCCTTGTCGAAGTAGCCCCAGCGGCCTTCGATGCCGACCTTCTCGGCCACGGTGATTTCCACGTGGGAGATGTAGTTCTGGTTCCACTGGGTCTCGAACAGGCTGTTGGCGAAACGCAGGGCGATCAGGTTCTGCACCGTCTCCTTGCCCAGGTAGTGGTCGATGCGATAGATGCGGTTCTCCGGGAAGAACTGCGCCACCGCGTCGTTGACCTTGCGCGACGATTCCAGGTCCGAACCGATGGGCTTTTCCAGCACCACGCGGGTGTTTTCGGCCAGGCCGGCCTTCGACAGGTTCTCGCAGATCGCCCCGTACACCGCCGCCGGCGTGGCGAAATAGGCGATCAGGCGTTGCTCGCGCCCGGCCAGCTCGGCCAGAGCCAGGTAATCCTCGGCCTTGAGGAAGTCCACGTGCAGGTAGGTCAGGCGCGCCAGGAAGCGCTCCAGCACCGCCGCGTCGATCTCCTTGGCACCTACATACTTGCGCAATTGCGCTTCAATGAATGACAGGTGCTGCTGTTCGCTGCCCGGCTCGCGGGCCAGGGCCAGAATCCGCGTGTCGTCATGCAGCAGGCCGGCGCCATCGAGTTGGTACAGGGCAGGAAACAATTTGCGAAGCGCCAGATCGCCCAGCGCGCCGAACAAGGCAAAGGTGCACGGTTCAACCGTTATCGAAGGCATGATGTTTGTTCTTTTATCAAGTTAAGCTACAAATACCTTTTTTCAAGGCATCACTCAAGGGAAAATGTAGTAATAACCACAACATTTTAGCAAAATACAGATTCGAAGTGGTGGTCCGTCGGAGCCATCAGTAGGATAGGCCACCGCCAAAGACCGGTTAAGACCGGCTTCCTTTGCATTGCCGAACCAGGAAAACCCTAATGGACCGCGTGCGAAATCTTCTGGAACAGATCCAGAATCGCCTTGAAGAATTGAACAAGGCGGAACGTAAAGTCGCCGAAGTCATCCTGCTCAACCCACAGCAGGCGACCCGCTTCAGTATTGCTGCCCTCGCCCAGGCCGCTTCGGTCAGCGAGCCGACGGTCAACCGTTTCTGCCGCTCGTTCGGCGTCAGCGGCTACCCCGAACTCAAGCTGCAACTGGCCCAGAGCCTGGCCAGCGGCGCGGCCTACGTCAGCCGCGCGGTGGAAGCCGACGACAACCCCGAAGCCTACACCCAGAAAATCTTCGGCAGCGCCATCGCCTCCCTGGACAGCGCCTGCCAGGCCCTGGACCCGAACCTGATCAGCCGCGCCGTCGACCTGCTGATCCAGGCCCGGCAGATCCACTTCTTCGGCCTCGGCGCCTCGGCCCCGGTGGCCCTCGATGCCCAGCACAAGTTCTTCCGCTTCAACCTGGCGGTGACCGCCCATGCCGATGTGCTGATGCAGCGGATGATCGCCTCGGTGGCCCACACCGGCGAGCTGTTCGTGATCATCTCCTACACCGGGCGCACCCGCGAGCTGGTGGAAGTGGCGCGCATCGCCCGGGAAAACGGCGCCTCGGTGCTCGGCCTGACCGCCGCCGACTCGCCACTGGCCAAGGCCAGCACCCTGAGCCTGAACATCCCGCTGCCGGAAGACACCGACATCTACATGCCGATGACCTCGCGGATCATCCAGCTCACCGTGCTCGACGTCCTCGCCACCGGCATGACCCTGCGCCGCGGCGTGGACTTCCAGCCGCACCTGCGCAAGATCAAGGAAAGCCTCAACGCCAGCCGCTATCCGGTGGGCGACGAGTACAACTGAGGGCCGTTACCGGCCCTATCGCGAGCAAGCTCGCTCCTACAAGACCCCATTGACCTGTAGGAGCGAGCTTGCTCGCGATGAGACCCTCAAGCCCGAACGCCGACCTCAGCCCCCGCCCGCGCCTGCAGGCTCAGATGCGCCCGCTCCCCCGGCGCCAGGCACAGGCTGTCGGTACCGCCCGCCGCGGCCTCGACGCAGACGAACCCGGACACCTCGTTCCAGCTCACCCCCAGCAGCGGCCGGCTGCCCGGATGCCAGACCACGGTGTCGGCCCTGTCGCCGGTGTCGATGCGCAATTCGCGCTGCCAGGCATGGTCCTTGAGCTGCAATTCGCCCTCGTGCTGGAACACCCGCTGGCAGCCGCCATCGACCCGCAGCTCGCCTTGTTGCCGGCATGCCTGGCGGCTCAACTGGTCGTAACCCTCGGCGCCGTCGAGTCCAGACAGCGCTACCTCACCGACGTCGCCAATACGCCAGTAGGCGTGCAAAGCCTGGCTCAGCTGGCACGGCAGGCTGTCCTGGTGCTCGGTACTCAGGCGCAGGTCCAGGCTTTCGCCCAGGTGCGCGTGCAGGTCGACCTGCCAGTCGCACAGCTGCAACTGCCAGTGCAGGTACACGCCCTCGTCATCGCTGCGACTGTCGAGCAGCTTCCAGTCGATCAGCCGGGCCCATCCATGGGATGGCCAGGCGTTTTCGCTCGGGTGACGGCCGTACCAGGGCCAGCACACCGGCACCCCGCCACGGATCGCCCCGACCTGCGGCCACTTCGCCGCGCACCACAGCCAGGGCTTCTGCCCGGTCGGCTGGAAGTGCAGGAGCTGCGCGCCCTGGCGACTGAACACCGCCTGGCACAGCGGATGGTCGATCACCAGCACATCGCGCATCTGATAGCGCTCCCAGGCGAAGGTCGGGCGCTCGCGCAAGGATTTGAAAAAGCGTTGTAGCGGATGCTCATGCATGGGCCACGGTCCTGAAGATCATTGCTGTCCTGATAGTCATCATGCTGCGCAAGCTCCTGTAGCCGCTGCCGCAGGCTGCGATCGGCCGGAACGGCCGTAGCGTCCTCAAGATCGCTGAAGGCCTGCGGCCTTATCGCAGCCTGCGGCAGCGGCTACAGGGAACGGGTTCGTCCCCAAAAAAAAGCGGATAGCCAAGGCCATCCGCAAAAATGCGCACATAGAGGAGGAGCTTATCGCAACAGCGTTAGAACACCGACTGAATTTTCAGACCGGCCACCAGGGCGTTGTCGACTTCATCCACACCGCCTGGATGGGTGATGTACTGCAGGTTGGGACGCACGGTCAGCCAGTTGGTGACATGGAAGCCGTAGTTGATTTCGTAGTTGTACTCAGTCTCGCGGATCGGCGAGAACAGCGGATCGTCGTAGTTGCTGACGCCGTTGGTGTCATTGAGCAACTGGGCGTTTTTCTTCACGTCGTCGTTGACATGGATACGGGCGAAACCGATGCCGACGTCATCCTTCGGACGTGCGTCGAACGGGCCCTTGTACACGAACATCAGCGACTGGTAGTTGTCGATGAAGTTGGTGTCCTTGTCGTGGAACGTGGCGTTGGCCGCGATATTCAGACCGCGGGTCGCATCGCCGTTGTGGGTGGTGAGCTGCTGCTGCCCGACGAACCAGTAGCCGTGCTTGCTGCTGTGCACACGATAGCTGTCGCGGGTGACCGCGGCGTCCTGGCCATTGACGTCCTCGCGCACGTCGCTGGCATCGGCCGTGCTCTTGTAGTAACCGACGCGGTATTCGCCCGGCAGGTTGTTGACCTTCGGCGACCAGACCAGCTCGACCGGCAGCACGGTGCCCTTGGTACCGCTGCCGCTGAGCTTGAAGCCGTTGCCGTGTTCCAATTGCGACGGGTTCTGGTTGTATGCACCGATCTGCGCGTACAGCTCAGGGGTGATGTGGTACTTCACCCGCAGTGCCGCCTGGCTGACCGGCCAGTTGTACCAGATGTTGGTTGCCCAGTTACCCACCTGGGAGCCGCAGAACGCCAGGTTCTGGAAGTCGCAGGGGAAGGTGTTGAAGTCTTCGCCTTCGCCGAAGTAACCGGCCTTGACGTCGAGCTTGCCGTCGAGGAACTGGTGCTGGATCCACAGTTGGGTCAGACGCACCATGTGGCCACGGCCGTAGACTTCCTGGGAGGAGCTCAGGGTGCCGGCACGCGGGTCGCCGATACGGTCGTTGGAGATGTTCTGGCCGTTACGGTTGGTCAGCTGGATCTTCGCCTGGGTGTTGTCCCAGCCCCAGAGTTTTTCCAGGTCCAGGGCTACGCCCAGGCCGAACTGGTCGCTGTAGCGTCCGGTCTTGTCGTCGTTGTAGCCGCCGTGCAGGTTGGCGCCCATTTCGCCAACGTAATCGGCCTTGATGTCGATCCCTTTCTCGAGCAGCTTGGTCCGCTCGCCACCCCAGTCGCCGGTCATCCATTTCGAATCGGCGCTGAACGCTTCGTCAGCGTGCGCGCTACCGGCCAGGGTCATTGCCGCAATCGCTGACAACTGGCAGATCAAGCGTGCATTGGTGCTCTTCTTTTTCATCCCTACATCCTCGTCTTTATTGTTATTAACTGTTTTTCTCTAACGCGGTTTACACCTGATGCGACGGATGACAGGCCATCCGCCGCGCATTCGGTACGTCCTTGCTCCAATAACGCTGGCCTCAACGCCCCTTGAACTGCGCCACGTTGCTGGTGTGGGCTTCAGCCTGCGCAGGGGCCGCAACACCCAGGCGCTCGCCACTCTTGGCATCGAACAGCAGAACCTTGGCCGGATCGAATTGCAGGGTCAGGGTTTCACCGACCTGCGGCGCCACATCCGGCGCCAGGCGGCAGCAGACCTTGGTGCCGTTGAGGTTGACGAACACCAGGGTGTCGGGACCGGTCGGCTCGGTGACCTGGACCTCGGCGCGCAAGGTCGGCAGGCCGTTGCCCTCGCCGTTCGCCAGGCCGATCTGCTCCGGGCGGATGCCGAGTATCACTTCACGGTCTTCCAGGCCGGCGTCCTGCATGCCCAACGGCAGCTCGCAACGGGCCTGGCCGCTGTCCAGCAGGGCCAGCAGGCGGCCGTCCTTGCGCTGCAGGCGCAGGGGGATGAAGTTCATCGGCGGCGAGCCGATGAAGCTGGCCACGAACAGGTTGGCCGGGTCGTTGTAGATCTGTTTCGGGGTACCGAACTGCTGGATGATGCCGTCCTTCATCACCGCCACCTTGTCGCCCAGGGTCATGGCTTCGATCTGGTCGTGGGTGACGTAGACCGTGGTGGTTTTCAGGCGTTGGTGCATCAGCTTCATTTCGGTGCGCATCTCGACCCGCAGCTTGGCGTCGAGGTTGGACAGCGGTTCGTCGAACAGGTAGATCTTCGGCCGCCGCGCCAGGGCCCGGCCCATGGCCACGCGCTGTTGCTGGCCGCCGGACAGCTGGCCGGGCTTGCGGCTGAGCAGGTGTTCGATCTGCAGCAGCTTGGCCACCCGCGCCACTTCCTCGTCGATCTCGGCGGCCGGCATCTTGCGGATCTTCAGGCCGAAGGCGATGTTGTCGCGCACGCTCATGGTCGGGTACAGCGCGTAGGACTGGAACACCATGGCGATGTCGCGGTCTTTCGGGCTCATGCCGCTGATGTCGGCGTCGTCCACCAGGATCGCCCCGCCGCTGATGTTTTCCAGGCCGGCGATGCAGTTCATCAGGGTGGACTTACCGCAGCCCGAGGGCCCCACGAGAATCAGGAACTCACCGTCATCGATCTTCAGTTCGATGTTCTTCAGGGTGTCCGGCAAGCCGCTGCCGTAAGTCTTGTTGACGTTGCGTAATTCGAGAGTTGCCATCTTTTACCCCTTGACCGCGCCGGACGTCAGCCCACGCAGGAAATACTTGCCAGCGAATATGTAGACCAGCAGTGTCGGCAGCCCGGCGATCATCGCCGCCGCCATATCAACGTTGTATTCCTTGGTCCCGGTGCTGGTGTTGACCAGGTTGTTCAAGGC
The DNA here is from genome assembly GCF_900109505.1 of Pseudomonas sp. NFACC41-3. Lineage (NCBI taxonomy): Bacteria > Pseudomonadati > Pseudomonadota > Gammaproteobacteria > Pseudomonadales > Pseudomonadaceae > Pseudomonas > Pseudomonas sp. NFACC41-3. Next base: position 554,838 of record NZ_FOAE01000002.1, on the reverse strand, counting down.
CACGGTGATCGGTTGCGCATCGCCGCTGGCGAACACCACGCCGAACAGGAAATCGTTCCAGATCTGGGTGAACTGCCAGATCAGGCAGACCATGACGATCGGCACCGACATCGGCAGCAGGATCTTGCCGAAGATGGTGAAGAAGCCCGCGCCGTCCAGGCGCGCGGCCTTGACCAGGGCGTCCGGGATGCTCACGTAGTAGTTGCGGAAGAACAACGTGGTGAACGCCAGCCCGTAGACCACGTGCACCAGCACCAGGCCGCTGGTGGTGTTGGCCAGGCCGAACTTGCCGAGGGTGAAGGACGCCGGCAGCAGCACGGTCTGGAACGGCAGGAAGCAACCGAACAGCAGCAGGCCGAAGAACAGCTGCGAACCGCGGAAGCGCCACATCGACAGCACGTAGCCGTTCATGGCACCGACGAAGGTCGAGATGATCACCGCCGGCACGGTGATCTTCACCGAGTTCCAGAAGTAGCCACCCACGGTGTCCCAGGCCTTGATCCAGCCGATGCCGTCGATCACGGCCGGCCAGCTCAGCAGGTTGCCGGTGCGGATGTCTTCCGGGGTCTTGAAGCTGGTGAGCAGCATCACCACCAGCGGCACCAGGTACACCGCCGCGGCCAGCAGCAGGGTGGCGTAGATGGCGATGCGGCTGAAGTTCAGCGCAGGTTTTCCGAGCTGGTTAGTCATGGCGTTTGCCTCGCAGTTCGGAGTACAGGTACGGCACCAGGATGGTCAGCACCGCGCCCAGCATCAGCATGGCGCTGGCCGAACCTATGCCCATCTGGCCACGGCTGAAGGTGAAGGAATACATGAACATCGCTGGCAGGTCGGACGAGTAGCCTGGGCCGCCGGCGGTCATCGCCGCCACCAGGTCGAAGCTCTTGATCGCGATGTGCGCGAGGATCATGAAGGCGCTGAAGAACACCGGGCGCAGGCTCGGCAGGACGATCTTCAGGTAGATGGTCGGCAGGCTCGCGCCATCGACCTGGGCGGCGCGGATGATCGACTGGTCGACGCCGCGCAAGCCAGCGAGGAACATCGCCATGACAAACCCCGAGGCCTGCCACACGGCAGCGATCACCAGGCAGTACACCACGCGATCCTGATCCACCAGCCAGTCCAGGCGAAAGCCTTCCCAGCCCCAGTCACGCAGCATCTTGTCCAGGCCCAGGCCAGGGTTGAGCAGCCACTTCCAGGCGGTACCGGTGACGATCATCGACAGCGCCATCGGGTACAGGTAGACGGTGCGGATAAAGCCTTCCTTGCGGATGCGCTGGTCCAGCAGCACCGCCAGGAACACGCCGAGCACCAGGCTGATGCCGATGAACATGCCGCCGAACAGCGCCAGGTTCTTGCTCGCCACCCACCAGCGGTCGTTGTCCATCAGGCGCATGTATTGCTGCAGGCCGACCCACTTGTAGCTCGGCATGAAGCTGGAATTGGTGAAGGACAGAATGAACGTCCAGATGATGTAACCGTAAAAACCGATCAGGACGATCAGCATGCTTGGCGCCAGGACCAACTTGGGGAGCCAGCGCTGCAGCGCGTCGAACGGTGAGGCTTTGCTGAAAACCGCCACAGAGCTCATCGGGATAATCCAATTGAAGAAGTGAGGTCCGACACGCCCCCTGTAGGAGCGAGCTTGCTCGCGATAGCGATCCGACTGCCGACACCTCTGTCGAATGTCATGCAGTCATCGCGAGCAAGCTTGCTCCTACAGGGGAAAGAGCCGTCAGATAAATCGCCGCAGGCAGGCCTGCGGCATTCGGCGTTACTGAGCAGCCTTGACCGCCGACGCCAGCTGCGCACTGGCCTTGGCCGGGTCCGCGTCCTTGTCGTTCATGAAGTTGGTCACCACATCGAAGATCGCGCCCTGCACGGCCAGGGAGGTGGCCATGTTGTGCGCCATGCTCGGTTGCAGGCCGCCAGTCTTGTCGTCGGCCAGGAAGTCCTTGGCCGCCGCCTGGGCGCAGGAGTCGAAACCTTGCGCGGCCATGTCGTTAAGCATGTCGGTGCGCACCGGGATCGAACCCTTGTTGATGCTGAAGACCTTCTGGAAGTCCTTGCCCAGGGCGACCTTGGCCAGGTCCTGCTGCGCGGCGATATCGCCTTTGCGATCGGCCTTGAGCTTGAACACCGCCAGGGAGTCGATGTTGTAGGTGAAGGCTTTGTCAGTGCCCGGGAAGGCCACGCACTGGTAGTCCTTGCCAGCGACTTTCTTCGCCGCGGTCCACTCGCTCTTGGCCCAGTCGCCCATCATCTGCATGCCGGCCTTGCCATTGATGACGTCGGCGGCAGCGATGTTCCAGTCACGCCCGGCGCGGTTCGGGTCCATGTAGCCGGTGACTTTCTTCAGCTCGGTGAAGGCCTTGGTCATCTCCGGGCCGGCGAGGGTTTTCTGGTCCAGGTCGACCAAGGCTTTCTTGTAGCCATCGGCGCCCATGACCGAGAGCACCACGTCTTCGAACACGGTGCTGTCCTGCCATGGCTGGCCGCCATGGGCCAGGGCAATGAAGCCGGCGGCCTTGAGCTTGTCGCCGGCGGCATAGAATTCTTCGAGGGTGGTCGGGGCCTTGTCGATCCCGGCCTTCTTGAAGACTTCCGGGTTGATCCACAGCCAGTTGACGCGGTGGATGTTCACCGGCACGGCGACATAGTCACCTTCGTACTTCACGGTGTCGGAGACTTTCTTGGAAAGCAGGCCGTCCCAGTTTTCCGACTTGGCCACGTCTTTCAGCGCGTCGGTGCTGAGCAGGCCGGTGCTGCCCCACTCCTGGATGTCCGGGCCCTTGATCTGGGCAACGCCCGGCGGGTTGCCGGAAACGGCGCGGCTTTTCAGCACGGTCATGGCCGTGGCACCGCCACCGCCGGCGACTGCGCCGTCTTTCCAGGTGAAACCGTCTTTTTCGACCTGGGCCTTGAGCACATCGACCGCCGCTTTTTCACCGCCGGAAGTCCACCAATGGACGACTTCCACGGAACCTTTGGCATCGGCGGCAACGGAAACGAGAGGGAATGCACTGAGGGGAAACAACGAGGCAACGGAAATGACAGCAGCTAGACGAGAAATCGCATTCATCTGAGGTGTACCTTTCTTGTTGTTATGCATGCAAGTCTGGTGCTTGCGCTGCATAGGATTCTAAACAGGGGCCCCACCCGCGCAGGTAACGAAGGGATGCGCGAATGTCACTACATGGTTACACAACCTGCAGTCTAGACACTTCGGCCAAGGCCGATGCCATGCTCGGTGCCAGGGGCAGGCGCGGAATCAGCACTGCCTGCCAGGCGTGATACAGGTCCGGCTTGCCGGCCCAGATCTCGGCGCTGGGCCTGTTGTTGCTGTCCAGCTCGTGGTGCCAGCTGCCGTGCAGCGGGTCGATGAAATGCTCGGCAGTGAACTCCCAGAAGCGCCGATACCAGGTTTCGTACCGCGCTTCCCCGGTGCGCTGCAGCAAGGCGCTGGCCGCCGCGCTGGCTTCGGCGTGGGTCCAGTGCAGGCGCTGGCGCACCACGGGGCGCTGCTGCCAGTCCAGGGTGTAGACGATGCCCGGCGCGCCATCGACGTCCCAGGCGTCACGGCAGGCGTTTTCGAAGAGTTTCTGGGCATCCAGCAGCAGCCAGCCGGGGCTGAGCATGCCGGCCTGGCAGCGCGCGGCTTCCAGGTGCAGCAGCAGGCGGGCCCACTCGAAGGCGTGCCCGGGGGTGGTGCCATAGGGGCGGAAACCGTCGGCCGGATGTTCCTGGTTGTAATCCGGCAGCGGCTGCCACTGCCGGTCGAAATGCTCGATGACCCGGTAATCGCCGGCGGCGGCATGCTCATGGATGACCCGCTCGACAATGTGCAGGGCACGGTTGAGCCAGCGCGGGTCCTGGGTGACATCGGCCAGGGCGAGGAACGCCTCGGTGGCGTGCATGTTGCTGTTGGCGCCGCGATAGGCCTCCTCGCCGCTCCAGTCGCGGTTGAAGGACTCGCGCATCGCGCCCTCCTCCTCGCTCCAGAAATGCGTTTCGATGACCCCGATCGCCTCCGCCAGCAAGGCTTCGGCGCCGGGGCGTGCGGCCACCACCGCGGAACTCGCCGCCAGGGCGACGAAGGCATGCAGGTAGGCGGCCTTGCCACTGTTGCCGTCGCCCTGTCCGGGGCTGGCGAACCAGCCGCCGTACTCGCCATCGCGCAGCGCACCGTTGAGCGCGGCGATGCCGTGGTCCACCAGCGCGGCATAACCGGGAATGCCCTGGATATGGGCCATGGCGAAACTGTGGGTCATGCGCGCGGTGTTCATGGTGCCGGCCCGGGCATCGCTCGGCAGGCGCCCGCGCTCGTCCAGGTCGCCGAAGCCTTCGGGCAGCCGTGCCGCGCGGGCGAACCCCAGCAGGCGCTGGCCTTCGGCGGCCAGCCATTGATGATGGGCAGGAGCGTTCAGCCAACTGCTGAACGTCAGTGGAATAGTGTTCATGGCGAACCTGTTGTTGTTCTTATCAGGGCCTTGAGTCTAAACAACGGGTTCGCGTGGGCAGGTAACGAAGGTCACAGGATATGTCACCAAGCCGTGACAAAAGTCCCTGTAGCCGCTGCCGCAGGCTGCGCTCGAGACCGCAGGGCGCGCAAAACCGGCGCCTCGGTCATACAGCCTAGCGCGACTAACGTTTTACGACCGCGACGCGGCCGGGCGCAGGCTTTGCCAGCGGCTACAAGGGCATCAATCCATGGAGCGTGGCAGGTACAGGGTCACGCGCAAACCGCCTTCGCGCAGGTTCTGCAGACTGACCTCGCCGCCATGGCTGTGGGCGATGTTGCGCGCGATGCCCAGGCCCAGGCCGTAGCCCTGCTGCTGGCCGGACAGGCGAAAATGCGGCTCGAACACCTGCTCCAGGCGCTGCTCCGGCACGCCCGGGCCTTCGTCGTCGACATGCAGGATGAACGCATTGGCATCGTCGTCGATGTGCAGGTGGGCGTTCTGCCCGTACTTCAGCGCGTTGTCGATCAGGTTGCCCATGCAGCGCTTGAGCGCCAGGGGCTTGCCCGGATAAGGCGCCAGCGCCCGCCCCTGCTGGGTCACGCGGCCGTTGCCGTTGGGCGCCAGGTAAGGCTCCACCAGGCAGTCGAGCACCTGGTTGAGGTCCACCGGCTCGATGTTCTCGTGGATATCGGTGTCCTTGACGCATTGCAGCGCGCCCTTGACCAGCAACTCCAGCTCATCCAGGTCGCGGCCGAACTTGGTTTGCAACTGCTCGTCCTCCAGCAGTTCGACCCGCAGCCGCAGCCGGGTGATGGGCGTGCGCAGGTCGTGGGAAATCGCACTGAACAGCTGGCTGCGTTCGGTCAGGTATCGGCTGATGCGCTCGCGCATGGCATTGAAGGCCCGGCCGACTTCCACCACTTCGCTGCCGCCGCCTTCGGCCACCGGCTGCACATCGGCGCCCAGGGACATGTCCCGCGCGGCCCGCGCCAGGCGCTTGAGCGGCCGACTCTGCCAATGCACCAGCAGGCCGATGAACAGCAGCAGGAAACCGCTGGTGAGCACGATGAACCACACCTGCTGCGCCGGCAGCCCCTGTTCTTCGAGGCTGGTGTAGGGCTCGGGCAACAGCGAGGCGATGTACAGCCACTCCCCCGGCGCCATCTGGATCTGCGTGACCAGCACCGGCGGGTTCACCGGCTCCAGGGTCAGGGCGTAGTGGGCCCAGGAACGCGGCAACTCATCGAGTTTCAGGCCGCCGTTGAAAATCCGCAGGTCCTCGGGGCTGACGAAGGTCACCGAAATGTAGGCATCGTTGCCCAGGGACTGGCGCAGCACTTCGTCCACCGCCTTGAGCACCGCCTGCTTGCGCGGCGTGATCGGTAGCACCTCCATGCCCAGCGGCTTGTCGTTGAGGGTCACGACAAAACGGGTGCCGCCCATGCTGCGCAACTGGTCGAGCACCAGCGGCCGATACGCCACCGGCAGCGAGCGAAAGTAGCTGACGCTGGCGGTCATCGAGTGGGCCAGGCTGCGGGCGCTGGTGACCAGGCCTTCGAGCTGGGTGGCGCGCAGTTGGGAAACCCAGATCACGCTGGACAAGGTTTGCGCGAACAACACCGCCAGCAGCGTCAGCAGCAACATCCGGCCCAGCAGCGAACGCGGTACCGGCACTCGCGCTAGCAGCTTGCGCGGCCACTCAGTGAGCATTGCCGGCAACCACATTGGCTGCCAATTGGTAACCGCTGCCGCGCACGGTGCGGATCAGCCGTGGCGGCTTCTCGGTATCGCGCAGGCGCTGGCGCAGGCGGCTGACCGCCATGTCGACGATGCGGTCCAGGGGCATCAGCTCACGGCCGCGGGTGGCATTGCCGATGGTGTCGCGGTCGAGGATTTCCTGGGGGTGGTCGAGGAACAGCTTGAGCAGGGCGAAGTCGGCGCCGGAGAGGATCACTTCCTCGCCGTCGTTGTGGAACAGCCGGTGGCTGACCATGTCCAGGCGCCACTCGTCGAAGCACAGCACCTCGCCGCCGGCGCGCTCCTGGCCGAACTGCGCACGGCGCAACAGGGCCTTGATCCGCGCCTGCAACTCGCGAGGGCTGAAGGGCTTGCCCAGGTAATCGTCAGCCCCCAGCTCCAGGCCGATCACCCGGTCGGCTTCGTCGGAGCTGGCGGTGAGCATGATGATCGGCACCTGGCCGACCCGCGGATGCTGGCGAATCCAGCGGCACAGGCTGAAGCCGTCTTCGTCCGGCAGCATCACGTCGAGAATCACCAGGTCGCTCGGCGCTTCGTTCAGCGCCTGGCGAAAACCGGCGCCGTCGGGCGTGCTGCGGACCTGGAAGCCGGCGCGACTGAGGTAGGTCTCCAGCAGCTCGCGTATTTCCTGATCGTCATCAACCAACAAGATCGACTTACTGACTGAACTCACGCGGGCCGTCCTTTGTTGTTATGAATGGGGCCGGATTATGCCTTACAGATCAACGAAACGTAGATACCAAGGCTCTGTAGCCGCTGCCGAGCCCGCGAGGCTGCGATCGACCTGGGCGGCATTCCGACGAAGCGGGCGCGGGGTTTTAAAGGTCGCTGAAGGCCTTCGGCCTTATCGCAGCCTCGCAGGCTCGGCAGCGGCTACAGAGGTAGAACTGGATCAGGCGAACGCCTGCTCCAGCGCCACCCCGGCACCGGTCAGGCCCGAATACGGCGCCGTCACCAGCCACACCGGGATGCCCTTGAAGTAATCGCTCATGCAGCCCTTGTCGGCAAAACAACGGGCAAAACCGCTTTCGACGAAAAAGTCGGCGAACCGCGGGATCACCCCGCCGACGATGTACACGCCACCGCGCCCACCCGTGGTCAGCACGTTGTTGCCCGCCACCCGGCCCAGCCAGCAGCAGAACTGCTCGAGCACTTCCAGGGCGATGGGGTCGCCGGCCAGGCCCGCGGCGGTGATGGCTTCCGGGGTGTCGAGCAGCGGCTCGTGCCCGTCCACCGCGCAGATCGCCCGGTACACCCGGGGCAAGCCGCCGCCGCTGAGCGCGGTCTCGGCGCTGACGTGGCCGATCTCACTGTAGATGTGCTGCCACAACTGGGTTTCCCGCGGGCTGCTCAACGGCAGGTCGACATGCCCGCCCTCGCCCGGCAAGGCGGCCCAGCGGCCTTCACCCAGATCCAGCAGGGTGCCGACGCCCAGGCCGGTGCCCGGCCCGATCACCACCGCCGGGCGCAGCGGCTCGGCGGTGCCTTCACAAACCACCCGGAACTCGCCGGGTTGCAGGCGGGTCATGCCCAGGGCCATGGCCGAGAAGTCATTGACCAGCAGCAGTTCGTCGACCTGCAAGGTCTGGCAGAAGGCCTTGCGGCTCAGGCGCCAATGGTTGTTGGTAAAACGAAATTCGTCGCCGCCGACCGGGCCGGCCACCGACAGGCACACCGCGCCGATCGCACCCGGCGCCAGGCCGAGGCCGCCCAGGTAGACGCCGATGGCTTCTTCCGGGCTGGCGTGGTCCGCCGTCGCCAGCACCTGGATCGACTCCAGGCGCTGGTCTTTCCACAACGCAAAACGCGCATTGGTTCCACCAATGTCACCGACCAGCGCTAACTTCACTTAAGGTTCTCCAGGGCAGAGGTAAAGGCGCTGGCGCCCTGCTCCGCCGAGCTGAAGGCCATGCGCATGAAACCGAACAATTCGCGGCCGCTGCCGACGTTGTTGCCCAGCAGGCCCTTGGCCGGCTCGCGGGCGGCGAATTCATCGGCGTCTACCTTAAGCTCCAGCGTGCCCTTTACGCCATCCACGCGAATGATGTCGCCGTCGCGTACTCGCGCCAGCGCGCCGCCGACCTGGGCTTCCGGGCTGACGTGGATCGCCGCCGGGATCTTGCCCGAGGCCCCGGACATGCGCCCGTCGGTGACCAGCGCGACCTTGAAGCCGCGGTCCTGCAACACGCCGAGGAACGGCGTCATCTTGTGCAGTTCCGGCATGCCGTTGGAACGCGGGCCCTGGAAGCGCATCACCGCCACGAAGTCTTTTTCCAGCTCGCCGGCCTTGAACGCATCGGCCAGGTCCTGCTGGTCCTGGAACACCACCGCCGGCGCTTCGACGATCTGGTGCTGCAACGCCACGGCGGAAACTTTCATCACCCCGCGACCGAGGTTGCCTTCCATCACCCGCAGGCCGCCTTCCGGCGAGAACGCGCGGGCCACCGGGCGCAGGATGTTTTCGTCGAGGCTTTCGATCGGGCCGTCGCGCCACACCAGCTTGCCGTTGTCCAGGAAGGGTTCCTGGGTGTAACGGCTCAGGCCACGGCCGGCCACGGTGTTGACGTCCTCGTGGAGCAGGCCGGCTTCCAGCAGTTCGCGGATCAGGAACGCCATGCCGCCCGCGGCCTGGAAGTGGTTGATGTCGGCCTTGCCGTTCGGATAGACGTGGGACAGGGTCGGCACCACCTCGGAGAGGTCGGCCATGTCCTGCCAGGTCAGCTGGATGCCCGCGGCCTGGGCAATCGCCGGCATGTGCAGGGTGTGGTTGGTCGAACCTCCTGTGGCGTGCAGGGCAACGATGGAGTTGACCAGCGAACGCTCGTCGACGATCTCGCCGATCGGCGTGAAGTTGCCGCTCTGCTTGGTCAGGCGGGTGACCTGCTGCGCCGCCTCATGAGTCAGGGCGTCGCGCAGTGGCGTGTAGGGGTTGACGAAGGACGCGCCCGGCAAGTGCAGGCCCATGACCTCCATCAGCAACTGGTTGGTGTTGGCGGTGCCGTAGAAGGTGCAGGTGCCCGGGCTGTGGTAGGACTTCATCTCCGATTCCAGCAGCTCTTCGCGGGTCGCCTTGCCTTCGGCGTAACGCTGGCGCACGTCGGCCTTTTCCTTGTTGGAAATGCCCGACGGCATCGGCCCGCCCGGGACGAAGATGGTCGGCAGGTGGCCGAAGCGCAACGCGCCCATCATCAGGCCCGGGACGATCTTGTCGCAGATGCCGAGCATCAGCGCGGCGTCGAACATGTTGTGGGACAAGGCCACCGCGGTGGACAGCGCGATCACCTCGCGGCTCGGCAGGCTCAGTTCCATGCCGGCCTCGCCCTGGGTCACACCATCGCACATGGCGGGGGTGCCGCCGGCGAACTGGCCGACCGAGCCCATCTCGCGCAGGGCCTTCTTGATCTGTTCGGGAAAGTGCTCGTACGGCTGGTGCGCCGAGAGCATGTCGTTATATGACGAAACAATTGCCACGTTGGCGGCATTCATCATGCGCAGGCTGTGCTTGTCTTCCGAGCCGCAGCCGGCAACGCCGTGGGCGAAGTTCGCACACTGCAGCTTGCCCCGTTGCGGGCCATCGCTGGCGGCGCCGCGGATCAGGGCGAGGTAAGCCTCGCGAGTGGCGCGACTGCGGGCGACAAGCCGTTCGGTGACCTCAAGAACGCGGGGATGCATGTGTAGAACTCCAGGCTAACGGATGTGGCGACCTGTTTGTCTATGCTGGTCAAAACGCCCGCGGCACAGGGGATGGCAGAGGGTTTCTTGACCATTTGGACCAGTTGATTCAGGTCACTCGTTGTAGATAAAACAAAATATTGCCACCAAAAAGGCTTGTTTTCTATTTTTTTGCGAATAATCTTGTAATTCCAACAACAAAACTACGGCAGGCGCTTTTCTAATGACTCTACGAATCGCAATCAATGGTTTTGGCCGTATCGGCCGCAACGTCCTGCGCGCACTTTATACCCAAGGCTATCGTCAGGATCTGCAGATCGTCGCCATCAACGATCTGGGTGATAGTTCGATCAATGCCCACCTGCTCAAATACGACACCGTCCACGGCACCTTCGATGCCGACGTACAGCACGATCAGGAAAGCCTGACCGTCAACGGCGACCGGATCGCCGTCAGCGCCATCCGCAATCCGGCCGAACTGCCCTGGGCCGCCGAGAAGATCGACGTGGTATTCGAATGCACCGGTCTGTTCACCGACCGTGCCAAGGCCGCCGCCCATCTCAGCGCCGGTGCCCGCAAAGTGATTATTTCCGCCCCGGCCAAAGGCGCCGACGCCACCGTGGTGTATGGCGTGAACCACGACATTCTGCGCCAGTCGCACCAGATCATTTCCAACGCTTCGTGCACCACCAACTGCCTGGCGCCGGTGGCCCAGGTGCTGAACCGCGAGCTGGGCATCGAAAGCGGGCTGATGACCACCATCCACGCCTACACCAACGACCAGAACCTGACCGACGTCTACCACAGCGATCCGTACCGCGCCCGTTCGGCCACCCAGAACATGATCCCGAGCAAGACCGGCGCGGCCGAAGCCGTGGGCCTGGTGCTGCCGGAACTGGCGGGCAAGCTGACCGGCATGGCGGTGCGCGTCCCGGTGATCAACGTATCGCTGGTGGACCTGACCGTGCAGCTCAAGCGCAACACCACCGCCGAGGAGGTCAACGCCCTGCTCAAGAGCGCCAGCCAGCACTCGAAGATCCTCGGCTACAACAGCCTGCCGCTGGTCTCCAGCGACTTCAACCACAACCCGCTGTCGTCGATCTTCGACGCCAATCACACCAAGGTCAGCGGCGGCAAGCTGCTCAAGGTCCTGGCCTGGTACGACAACGAGTGGGGCTTCTCCAACCGCATGCTGGATAACTGCCTGGCCCTGTGCAGCGCCGAGTAAACCCACGGCCTGCGGCGCGGGAGCTGCCGCAGGCTGCGATCTTTTGATCTTCACATTCGAGGTTCAAGCGCGCAAAGATCGCAGCCTCGGCAGCTCCTGCAGACTCTCTCCCTCCCGGAGCCACCACCGATGATCGGTATCAGCTTCACCCAGGCCGGCATGGCGGCGCGCAAGCGCATCGCCCTGGTGGCCCACGACCATTGCAAGAGTTTCCTCCTCGACTGGGCCGAGCGGCAGAAAGACCGGCTCGCCGAGCACGACCTGCTGGCCACCGGCACCACCGGCCAGTTGCTGCACCAGCGCCTCGGCCTGCCGGTGGAAAGCATGATCAGCGGCCCCCTGGGCGGCGACCAGCAACTCGGCGCGCGGATCGCCGAGCAGCGGGTGGATATGCTGGTGTTCTTCTGGGACCCCTTCGAACCCCAGCCCCACGATCCGGACATCAAGGCCCTGCTACGGGTCGCGGCGGTCTGGAACATTCCCGTGGCCTGCAACGAATGCAGCGCCGACTACCTGCTCAGCAGCCCGTTGATGGAGCAGGCGCACAGCTACCGGATTCCGGACTACCCGGCCTACCTCTCCGGGCGTCGATGATTCACTCAGGGCTTGACCTTCGACGTAGATGATAAGCATTATCATCTGCTGAAAAAATCAGCCAGGTCCTGTTGTGAGCCAATCCCGCTTCAATCACGTCTTTCTCACCCAGCGCGTTTCGCTGCTGCGCACGCTGGAGCGGATGGTCAACAACCACAGCACCGCCGAGGACCTGCTGCAGGAAACCTACCTGCGGGTGACCCGGGCCCTGAGCGAACGGGCCATCGAGCACCTCGAACCCTTCGTCTTCCAGACCGCCCGCAACCTGGCGCTCGACCACCTGCGCGCGCGACGCATCCAGGCCCGCACCCTGCTCGAAGACGTGCCGGTGGAAGTGGTCGAAAGCGTGGCCGCGCCCCTGAGCAGCGCCGAGGATGCCGCCCATGCCGAACAGTTGCTGGAACGCCTGAACATGAGCCTTGCCCAACTCAGCCCGCGCCAACAGCGGATCTTCATCCTCAGCCGCCTGCACGGCCACAGCTACCTGGAAATCGCCGAGAAACTCGAGGTCTCCCAGAGCACCGTGCAAAAGGAACTGAAGCTGATCATGGCCATCTGCATTGGCGTCGCCGAGCGCTTGAACGGTCATTGAGGCCCAGCCGGACGGGCGTCAGCCGCGGCCCTTTGCTACCCTTGACCGCCCTGCGCTCTCCATCTAAAAAACAGCCGTGCACAGACACAGCCGAGGAACACCCGTGACGGACATCCACCGCATCCAGCCGACCGCCCAGGACGAGGAAACATCCACCCCCTGCGCCGCGGATCAAGCCATGGACCAGGCCCTGGACTGGCTGATCCTGCTGGAGAACCCGAGCCCCGAACAGACCCGGCAATTCCATGACTGGTTGAACGCCTCGCCCCTGCACAGCGCAGCCTTCGACAAGGCCCAGGCGATCTGGAACGGCCCGCAGGTGGTGCGCTGCGCGCAAAACCTGGACACGCAAAAACCCAAGCTCAGTGTGCTGTCGCGCCTGCGTCCGCACTGGCGGCCCCTGGCGACCGCGGCGGTGCTGATCCTCGGTTTGTTCAGTTTCAGCAACCTGCCCCTGCGCCTGCAGGCCGACCACCTGACCGTGGTCGGCGAGCGCCAGCGCCTGCAACTGGAGGACGGCTCGAAAGTCCTGCTCAACACCAATTCGGCCTTCTCCAGCAGCATCGACGAGCGCCAGCGCGTGGCCCGCCTGTACCAGGGCGAAGCCTTCTTCGAGATCCCCGCCAGCCGCGGCCAGCCACTGGAACTCGATGCCGGCCCGGTACGCGCCAGCGTGCGCGACACCGCCTTCGCCGTGCGTTACCTGGACGGCGTGGCCCAGGTGCGGGTGCAGCGCGGCGATGTCGACCTGCGCGCCACCCACGACGATGCCCGGGTGCGCCTGTCGGCCGGCGAAAGCATCCGCATCGGCCCCAACGGTTTCGATCGCCCGGCCAAGCTCGACCTCGACAAGGACCTGGCCTGGGTCCAGGGCCGGCTGGTGTTCGAGAACTGCCCGCTGAACCAGGTGCTGGCCGAATTGCGTCGGTATTACCCGGGCTGGATCGTCAACAACAACGAGCGCCTGGCCGATGTCGCGGTCACCGGCAATTACCGCCTCGACCAGCCGCTGGACGTGGTGCGTTCCCTGGCCCACATCACCTCGGCGCGGCTGCAGGAATTCCCGGCGCTAGTCATCCTCAACTAAAGCGCATTTATTTTTACGCGATCGCTGTCGGTCGTTCGTCTCGTTATAGCCAATGCAATTGATTCGCATTAATCATGCGAATCAGCACCTATAAAGATTCGTGCGACACGGAGCGCTATCGATGTCCTCTCGCCTCAACAGCCGGTCCTCTTCATCCTCCCGCCAGGCCCGCCTGCAGAACTGCACGCTGTCCCTGCTGACCGTCGCCCTCCTGCTGGCCGGGGCCGCGCCAGTCATGGCCGCCACCGCCGGGGCCAAGGCCCCGCCAGCGCGCAACATGGGCGACTACAGCTTCGCCATCGACCAGCAACCGCTGGTGTCGGCGCTGAACGCCTTTACCGCCGTCACCGGCTGGCAGGTCGGCCTGCCGGCGGAACTGGGCGAAGGCATCGCATCCCCGGGCGTGCGCGGTTCGCTGCCACCGGAAAAAGCCCTGGACCGCCTGCTGATGGGCACCAACCTGAGCTACCGCAAGCTGGGCGCCAACAACATCGTCCTGGAAAAACGCGCCAGCGGCGGTGCCCTGAACCTGCAACAGGTGACCATCAGCGCCACGCGCCAGGAACAGGAGGTCAGCAGCGTGCCCAGCACCGTGACCGTGCATGACCGCCAGGACCTGGACCGCAACAACGTCAACACCATCAAGGACCTGGTGCGCTACGAGCCGGGCGTTTCGGTCGGCGGCGCCGGCCAGCGCGGTGGCGGCATCAGCGGCTACAACATCCGCGGCATCGACGGTGACCGCATCCTGACCCAGGTCGACGGCGTGGAGATTCCCAACGGCTTCTTCAACGGCCCCTATGCCAAGACCCAGCGCAATTACGTCGACCCGGAAATCATCAAGCGCGTGGAGATCCTCCGTGGCCCGGCCTCGGTGCTGTACGGCAGCAACGCCATCGGCGGCGCGGTCAGCTACTTCACCCTCGACCCGGACGACATCATCAAGCCAGGCCAGGACGTCGGCGCCCGCCTGAAGACCGGCTACAGCTCGGCCGACGACAGCTGGCTGAAATCCGCCACCGTGGCTGGACGCAGTGGTCAGTTCGACGGCCTGCTGCACTTCAGCCAGCGCGACGGCCACGAAACCGACTCCTACGGCAGCCACAACGGCACCGGCCTGGCGCGCACCGCCGCCAACCCGGAGGACGTGCGCACCAGCAACGTGCTGGCCAAGGCCGGCTGGAACTATGCCGACGACGCGCGCCTGGGCCTGACCTACGAGAAGTACAAGGACGACCGCGACACCAACCAGAAAAGCGCCGTGGGCGGCCCGTTCAACGCCGGCCAGCCGCTGGGCATGTACCGCTCGCGTACCGGTAACGACACCATCACCCGTGAACGCTTCGGCCTGGACAACCACTTCGCCCTCGACAGCCTGCTGGCCGACCACGTGAAGTGGAGCCTGAACTACCAGATCGCCAAGACCGACCAGAGCACCCTGGAAAACTACTTCCCATTCAGCCGCAACGTCATGCGCAGCCGCGAAACCCTCTACCAGGAGAAGCAGTGGGTCTTCGACGCCCAGGCCGACAAGGCCTTCGCCATCGGTGAAACCGAGCACCTGCTGACCTACGGCACCACAATCAAGCAGGAAAAGGTCACCGGCTCGCGCAGTGGCAGCGGCACCTGCCTGGCGGTCGGTCGCGGTTGCACGGCGGTCGGCGCCATCAGCCCGTCCGACGTGCTGAAGAAGTCCAGCGACTTCCCGGACCCGACCATCAACACCTACAGCCTGTTCGCCCAGGACCAGATCAGCTGGAACCAGTGGACCTTCCTGCCGGGCCTGCGCTACGACTACACCCAGCTCAAGCCGCACATCACCCAGGAGTTCCTCAACACCGTGGCCGCCGATGGCAATGGTGAGGTGAGCGACCAGAACAAGACCTGGCACCGGGTATCGCCCAAGTTCGGCCTGACCTACGCCCTGAGCGACCAGTACACCTGGTACGGCCAGTACGCCGAAGGTTTCCGTACCCCGACCGCCAAGGCGCTGTACGGCCGCTTCGAGAACACCACCACCGGTTACCGCGTGGCGCCGAACTCGAACCTCAAGCCGGAGAAAAGCCAGAGCTACGAAACCGGCCTGCGCGGCAACTTCGAGTCCGGCAATTTCGACGTGGCGGTGTTCTATAACAAGTACCGCGACTTCATCAACGAAGACGCGGTGACCCCGGGCTACGACGAACTGACGTTCCAGAGCAACAACATCAAGCACGCCACCATCAAGGGCGTGGAAGTCAAGGGCCGGCTCAACCTCGACGCCCTGGGCGCGCCGCAGGGCCTGTACACCCAGGGTTCGGTGGCCTATGCCTACGGTCGCAACAACGACACCGGCGAACCCTTGAACGCGGTCAACCCGCTGACCGGCGTGTTCGGCCTGGGCTACGACCAGGATAACTACGGCGCCCTGCTCAGCTGGACCCTGGTGAAGAAGAAAGACCGCGTCGACAGCAGCAGCTTCAAGACCCCGGACGGCACCAGCAGCCAGTTCAAGACCCCGGGCTACGGCGTGCTCGACCTGACCGGCTTCTACAAGGTCAGCGACGACGTCACCGTCAGCGCCGGCATCTACAACCTGGCCGACAAGAAGTACTGGCTGTGGGATGACGTGCGCGGCTACGACAGCGTCGGCGAAGCCGCCGTGCTGAGCCCGGCCAACCTCGACCGCCTGACCCAGCCGGGTCGCAACTTCGCGGTCAACCTGATCTGGGACATCTGATCTGGTCTGCCTCACTGCGCTTTTCGATGGGGCGCAGTGAGGATTTTTTACTGTGCCGCGTCTTCTTGTTCGTCTAGTTAGCAAGTGCTTCTCATTTCAAGCCGCTCTTATTTTTAAGCAGCTCTCATTTCCATTGACCAAGGACATCGTCATGACCACCCAGGATTCCCCACAGCGCCCGAGCCTGCGCTCCCAGCGCCTGAACCAGATCACCCACGAACCCCATGCCAGGCTCGACGCCCTGGTCAAGGCCCACGCGCCGTTCGAAAGCGCCAGCAGCTTCGCCCGTTTCGTCGTCGCCCAGTACCTGTTCCAGTCCGAACTGGTCGCCCTGTACAACGACCCGGCGCTGATCGCCATCGTCCCGGACCTGGCGCAGCGTTGCCGCGCCGAAGCGGCCAAGGCCGACCTGGCGGACCTGGACACCGAAGTCCCGGCCCCGGTGGCGGGCGCGGTGCAGAACCCGAGCAAGGCCGAAGCCCTGGGCTGGCTGTTCGTCTCCGAGGGCTCCAAGCTCGGCGCGGCGTTCCTGATCAAGCGCGCGGTCGGCCTGGGCCTCGGCGAAACCTTCGGTGCCCGGCACCTGGGCGAGCCGGCCGGCGGTCGCGCCGAAGGCTGGAAAACCTTCACCCGCATCCTCGACGGCCTGGCATTCAGCGCCGAAGAAGAAGCCGCGGCGGAAAAAGGCGCGCTGGATGCCTTCAACCGCTTTACCGTGCTGCTGGAAAAGGCCTACGACACGGCGCCTGAACTGGCCTGATTTTTTCGCCGGCCCCCTCGTTCCTGTATTGAAGGCGTAGACTCACGCCCGCTGCAGGAACGAACCCGCTGGCGTCAGCCGTTATTCCCACCCCTTGTGGATTGAGCCCCATGCTCGTCACCTCATCATCGAACCCATGACCGGCACAACCCGATCCCCGTCCAAGGCCTCCCGCCTGTTCTTCGGCTGCCTGGCTTACATCAGCCTGGCCATCGGCCTGATCGCCATCGTCGTCCCCGGCCTGCCGACCACCGAGTTCGTGCTCCTCGCCGCCTGGGCCGCGACCAAGAGCTCGCCACGCCTGAGCGCCTGGATGGAAAACCATCGCCTGTTCGGCCCCATCCTGAGCAACTGGCGCAACGGCCGGATCGTCAGCCGCCGGGCCAAGGTCAGCGCCACCGTCAGCATGTTGCTGTGCGCCGGCCTGATGCTGAGCCTGCTCAACCATCACTGGACCCTGTACCTGGCGCTGGCCGGCATGGGCCTGGGCAACCTGTGGATCTGGTCGCGCCCGGAGGCTCTGGCCCAGGCCTCTTGATCCCTCGGCAAGAGCAGCCGGTCGACGTTCGGCTGCTCGCGACATGCCCTCCAGCGAAATCTCCCTCCTCCTCGTTTATGTCAAACACATGACCGCTCGTCGGCTTTTTCTCAGACAAATGCCGCCCAAGCCGATGTTCCGGGCATGGCGCTGAATGGACTTGGCGACCGGAGTCATCCGACTCACCGCTCACCCCTATCCATTCGCGAGATCGCCCCATGTTCGACTCTCTGTCCATTCGCCTGAAAATCGTGCTGTTGTCCGGACTCTGCCTGCTCGGCGTCGTGGGCCTGATCGTCGGGATGAACATCTACCAGACCAACCAGAACGATCAGTTGGTCAGCAGCTCCAGCTCGCGAATGCTCACTGACAGCGTGCAGAACCTGCTGCAGGCCCGGGCTGCGGAGCAGGCGGTGCGGGTACAGAAAACCTTTGGCGAGAGCCTGCTGGTGATCACCACCCTGGCCGACCAGATCAACGACCTGCGGGCCATGGCCGGCAAGCGTTCGCTGGACGCCGCGGCGCTGCGTGAAGAGCTCAACCACAGCCTGAAAACCGCCTTCGAACGCAACACCAAGGTGCTGGGCATCTGGCTCGCCTATGAACCCAACGCCCTCGACGGCAAGGACAGCGAGTTCGCCAACGACGCTGCCCACGCCTCCAACGAAGCCGGGCGCTTCGCCAGTTACTGGAGCCGTGCCGGCGGCACCGGGCTGAACACGGTGATGGTCGAAGAGGACATGAACAAGACCACCCTGAGCGTCAGCGGCACCCCCTATAACAGCTGGTACACCTGCCCGCGCGACAGCAAGCGCACCTGTCTGCTCGACCCGTACGCCGACACCGTGGGCGGCAAGCTGATGCTGATGACCACCATTTCCCTGCCGCTGATTGTCGACGGCAAAGTCATAGGCGTGGTCGGCGTGGACATCGCCCTGGATGCCCTGCAGGCCGCGGCCGCCGACTCCCAGCGCGGATTGTTCGACGGCGCCGGGCACATGCTGATCGTCGCCGGCAGCGGCATCCTCGCCGCCTACAGCAACGATGCGGCCAAGGTCGGCAAAGGCATCGCCGACACCCTCGGCGCCGAAGGCAGGGATGTCCTGCAACTGCTGGCCGGCAATACCCCGAAAATCCTCAAGCAGGGCGACCTGATCCGCGCCGTGTATCCGGTCAGCCCGATCGCCGACGCCCGCCCCTGGGGCGTGGTGATCGACCTGCCGGAGCAGGTGCTGCTGGCCGACACCGTGAAACTCCAGGGCGTGCTCGACGACGCCCAGGCCCAGGGCACCCTGGTGTCGCTGCTGGTGGCGGCGGTCGCCGGCGTGATCGGGCTGCTGCTGATCTGGCTGACCGCCTCCGGCGTGACCCGGCCGATCAACAGCGTGGCGCAGATGCTCAAGGAAATCGCCAGCGGCGACGGCGACCTGACCCAGCGCCTGAAGTACGGCAAGCAAGACGAACTGGGCGAGCTGGTGGGCTGGTTCAACCGCTTCCTCGACAAGCTGCAACCGACCATCGCGCAGATCAAGCAGAGCATCACCGACGCCCGCGGCACCGCCGACCAGTCCTCGGAGATCGCCCGCCAGACCAGCGAAGGCATGCAGGTGCAGTTCCGCGAAATCGACCAGGTGGCCACCGCCTCCAACGAAATGAGCGCCACCGCCCACGACGTCGCCAACAGTGCCTCGAACGCCGCCAACGCCGCCCGTGGCGCCGACCAGTCGGCCAGGGATGGCATGACCATCATCGAGCGCAGCACCCGCGACATCAGCACCCTGGCCGAGGAGGTCAGCAAGGCGGTGGTCGAGGTCGAGGCCCTGGCGGTCAACAGCGAGCAGATCGGCTCGGTGCTGGAAGTGATCCGCAGCATTGCCGAGCAGACCAACCTGCTGGCCCTCAACGCCGCCATCGAAGCGGCGCGCGCCGGGGAAAGCGGCCGCGGCTTTGCCGTGGTCGCCGACGAGGTGCGCAACCTGGCCAAGCGCACCCAGGACTCGGTGGAAGAGATCCGCCTGGTGATCGAGCGCATCCAGAGCGGCACCCGGGGCGTGGTGGCGACCATGCATTCGAGCCAGGCCCAGGCCCAGAGCAACGCCGGGCAGATCCAGCAAGCGGTGCAGGCCCTGGGCAAGATCAGCGACGCGGTCACGGTGATCAGCGACATGAACCTGCAGATCGCCAGTGCCGCCGAACAGCAGAGCGCAGTGGCCGAAGAGGTCAACCGCAACGTCTCGGCGATCCGCAGCGTGACCGAATCCCTCACCGAACAGGCCACCGAATCGGCCCAGGTCAGCAGCCAGCTCAACGCCCTGACCACCCAGCAGATGAAGCTGATGGACCAGTTCCGCGTTTGACCTTGCCCCTGTAGGAGCGAGCGTGCTCGCGATGCACCAGAGAGCGCCGCGTTGAGCCAGTAATTACGCGTCATCGTTGACGAGCATCGCGAGCAAGCTCGCTCCTACAGGTAGTTCTTGCGCCGTTACGGGACTGCGGCGCTTCACACTTTTGATCTATGCTGCCCCCTCTCTTGCGGAGGGCCTGCAATGACCGATGTGCTGTCGTCTGTTCAAGCCGCGCTAGGCTTGCCTCGTACCCCGATTGCCATGACCTCGAGCGGCGCCCTGCCCTCGGCCTTCGCCGTGACCGAACTGGCCAGCGCCAGCATCGCCGCGGCCGGCCAGGCGGCGGCCGAGCTGCTGCTCAGCCAGACCGGGCGCCTGCCCACCCTGAGCGTCGACCGGCGCCTCGCCTCCTTCTGGTTCGCCACCTCCCTGCGTCCGCTCGGCTGGAGCGTGCCGCCGCTGTGGGACCCGGTCGCCGGCGACTACGCCACCCAGGACGGCTGGATTCGCCTGCACACCAACGCGCCGCATCATCGGCGGGCGGCCGAACAGGTGCTCGGCCGGGTCGCGGATCGTCCGGCCATGGCCGCCAAGGTCGCGCAGTGGAACAAGAGCGACCTGGAGCAGGCGGTGGTCGAGGCAGGTGGCTGCGCCGCCGAAATGCGCAGCTGGGCCGAGTGGCAAGCCCACCCCCAGGGGCAGGCCGTGAATGCCGAGCCCCTGGTGCATTACCAGACCCGCAACGCCAGCGCCGCCCAGCCCTGGCGCGGATC
The DNA here is from genome assembly GCF_900109505.1 of Pseudomonas sp. NFACC41-3. Classification (NCBI taxonomy): domain Bacteria; kingdom Pseudomonadati; phylum Pseudomonadota; class Gammaproteobacteria; order Pseudomonadales; family Pseudomonadaceae; genus Pseudomonas; species Pseudomonas sp. NFACC41-3. Next base: position 534,309 of record NZ_FOAE01000002.1, on the reverse strand, counting down.
GCTGGCCCGGCCCCTGGCCGGGATCAAGGTGCTGGACCTGACCCGGGTGCTGGCCGGGCCCATCGCCAGCCGTTTTCTCGCCGGGCTGGGCGCCGAGGTACTGCGCATCGACCCGCCGGACTGGAATGAACCCGGCGTGGTCCCGGAAGTCACCCTGGGCAAACGCTGCGCCCGGCTGAACCTGCACGATGCCGCCGATCGCCAGGTCTTCGAAGGCCTGTTGGGGGAAGCCGATCTGCTGCTGCACGGCTACCGCGCCGATGCCCTGGAACGCCTCGGCTACGGGGCCACCGAGCGCCAGCGCCTCGCCCCGGGGCTGATCGATGTGTGCCTGAACGCCTATGGCTGGAGCGGCCCCTGGCAGAACCGCCGTGGCTTCGACAGCCTGGTGCAGATGAGCAGCGGCATTGCCGAGGCCGGCCAGCGCTGGCAGCAGGCCGATAACCCCGTACCGCTGCCGGTGCAGGCCCTGGACCATGCCACCGGCTACCTGATGGCCGCCGCCGCGATCCGCGCCCTGACCGAACGACTGCAAACCGGGGCCGCCGGCAGCGCACGACTGTCACTGGCGCGGACCGCCAAGCTGTTGATCGAGCACTCCAATGGCAGCGCCGAGCCCGCCTTGCGCGGCGAAGACCAGGACGATCAGGGCCTGCTGGTAGAGCAGACACCCTGGGGCCCGGCCCATCGCCTGCAAGTGCCCTTGCAGATCAGCGGCACACCCCTGCAATGGACGCACCCCGCCAGCGACCTGGGCGCCCATCGCCCGAGATGGTAAGCCCGTAACGCGTAACCCTGTAGCCGCTGCCGAGCAACGCGAGGCTGCGATCGGCCGCAAAGCGGACGTCAATCAGGCCGCGCGTTACGTCATTCATATCGCGTGCGCAGGGTTGGCGAGGACTGCGTCCTCGATCGCAGCCTCGCAGGCTCGGCAGCGGCTACAGAAACGGGAATCAGGGGGCTACAACGCCGTCCACAGGTGCTGCGCCGCGTAGCCGCGCCATGGCCGCCAGGCCTCGGCGCGGGCCAGCAACTGGCTGGCGCTGACCGGTCCGCCTTCGAGCGCCGCCAGGGCGTTGAGCAGGCCCACGTCCGCCGCGGGAAAGGCGTCCGCTTCGCGGAACTGGCGCAGGGCCACGTAATGCGCGGTCCAGTCGCCGACACCCCACAGCGCCCGCAAGGCCGACAGGCTGTGTTCGAGGCTGGCCTTGGGGGCAAACAGCTGCGGATCGTCGAGCAGCGCCTGCGCCACGCCGGACAGGGTTCGGCCCCGACTGCGCGGCATGCCCAGGCTCGCCAGATCGGCGCCCGCCATCCGCCCCGGTTCGGGGAACACATGGCTCAACCCCGCTGGCGCCTCCTCGCAGCTCAATGGCTGGCCATACTGCGCCACCAGCTTGCCCGCCAGGCGGATGGCCGCCACCACCGTGATCTGCTGCCCCAGCACCGCGCGCACCGCCAGCTCGAAACCGTCCCAGGCACCGGGTACGCGCAGCCCCGGCCGCGAGGCGATCAAACGGGCCATCAACGGGTCGGCGGACAGTTGCCGGTGGATCGGCGCCAGATCGGTGTCCAGGTCCAGCAGGCGGCGGATGCGCGCAACGATCCGCGCGTGGGCCTGCGGGTCGGGAAAGTGCAGGGTCAGCGCCAGCGCATCGCTGTCGCCCGGGCTCACACTGAACCAGCCGTGTACGCCATCGAGGCTGATGCTGCGCGAGTAGCGGTCGCCACTGACGGTCTCCAGCCCCTCGATGGCCCGCACCCGGAGAAAGGCCAGCATCGCCGGCCAGTCATAGGGCGGCTGGTAAACCAGCCTCACAGCGACAGTACTCCGCTGTACAGGCCATAGGCGGCCAGGGTGGCCCCGGCGACCACGCAAGCGAAAATGCCCTTCTCGATGCCGGTGAACAACGGCTCGCCCTGCTCGCGCTTGGCCTTGGCGAACAGGATCACCCCGGGGGCATACAGCAGGGCCGACAGCAGCAGGTACTTGACCCCGCCGGCGTACAACAGCCAGACCGCGTAACACAGGGCCACGCCACCGATGCACAGGTCTTTCATGCGCTCGGCCGAGGCCTGCTCGTAGGTTTCGCCGCGGCCGCTGAGCAACACCGCATAGGCCGCCGACCACAGGTAAGGCACCAGGATCATCGACGAGGCGAGGTAGATCAGGCTGGTGTAGGTCCCCGCGGAGAACAGGGTGATCAGCAGGAACACCTGGATCATGCTGTTGGTCAGCCACAGGGCGTTGACCGGCACATGGTTGGCGTTTTCCTTTTTCAGGAAGGCCGGCATGGTCCGGTCGCGGGCCGTGGCGAACAGGATCTCGGCACACAGCAGCGCCCACGACAGCAAGGCACCGAGCAGGGAAACCGCCAGGCCGATGCTGATCAGCAAGGCGCCCCAGGGACCGACGATGTGTTCCAGCACCGCCGCCAGCGACGGGTTCTGCAAGGTCGCCAGTTCCGGCTGGCTCATGATCCCCAGGGACAGCACGTTGACCAGCACCAGCAGGGCCAGCACGCCGATAAAGCCGATCACCGTGGCCCGGCCGACGTCCGCACGCTTCTCGGCCCGGGCCGAATAGACGCTGGCGCCTTCGATGCCGATGAACACGAAGACCGTGACCAGCATCATGTTGCGCACCTGGTCCATCACCCCGCCGAAGTTCGGGTTGGCACGGCCCCAAATGTCGCGGGTGAAGATGTCCGCCTTGAACGCCACCGCGGCAATCACGATGAACATCACCAGCGGCACGATCTTGGCCACGGTGGTCAGCAGGTTGATGAACGCCGCTTCCTTGATCCCGCGCAGCACCAGGAAATGCACCGCCCACAGCAGGACCGAGGCGCAGGCGATGGCCACCGGGGTGTTGCCCTGGCCAAACACCGGGAAGAAATAACCCAGGGTGCTGAACAGCAGTACGAAGTAGCCGACGTTGCCCAGCCAGGCACTGATCCAGTAGCCCCAGGCCGAAGAAAAGCCCATGTAGTCGCCAAACCCGGCCTTGGCGTAGGCGTACACCCCGGAGTCGAGTTCAGGCTTGCGGTTGGCCAGGGTCTGGAACACGAAGGCCAGGGTCAGCATGCCCACGGCGGTGATCGCCCAACCGATAAGGATCGCCCCGGCGTCGGCCCGGGCCGCCATGTTCTGCGGCAAGGAAAAGATCCCGCCGCCAATCATCGACCCCACCACCAGGGCGATCAGGGCGCCGAGTCGCAGTTTTTGTGTGGTTTGTGGCATGCCTACCTCTGCGTCCGGTCCAATTGTCCGACAACAACCTATATGAAATTAGTTAACTTCCACAGATTGGAAACGGACTAAAAGAGTCAATTATTGATCTTTTGTGGAGCCATCGACATGACGAGGATCAGAACATATTGAATAGTTGGGTTTTTATTATGGATAAAACCCAAATGCCATCAGCGCGCCGGTCAGCCTTATAACTTTTTAATGAGTTGCGCATTCTGGAAAGCGGACTAGTTTCAATCTGGCGCCAATGAGAAGACCTTTCATCTGGAACCCGAGGCCTTATGGAATGGCGCTTTCAGGCTTCCCACCGGTTTCCGCAAAGACAGCTTAAGTCGTTCATTCACAATGGAATGTAGCAATGACCTGATCTAAATCAGCTGTTCGGATTTCTCGCAGATTTACTCTGACGTCTCTCTTCTCCTGCAATGGAGTCACGCAATGTCTGACACTCCCGGAAAACTACGGCTTGGTGCGTTAGTCGCCTTGGTAGTCGGCTCGATGATTGGCGGCGGGATCTTTTCCTTGCCACAAAACATGGCGGCAAGTGCCGATGTAGGCGCTGTTCTTATTGGCTGGGCTATTACCGCTGTCGGTATGTTGACACTGGCTTTCGTGTTCCAGACCCTGGCCAACCGCAAGCCTGATCTGGACGGTGGTGTCTACGCCTATGCCAAGGCCGGTTTCGGCGACTACATGGGCTTTTCTTCGGCCTGGGGCTACTGGATCAGCGCCTGGCTGGGCAACGTGGGGTACTTCGTACTCTTGTTCAGCACCCTGGGCTACTTCTTCCCGCTATTTGGGGAGGGGAATACTCCGGCCGCGGTGATCGGCGCCTCGCTGCTGCTGTGGGCCGTGCATTTCCTGGTGCTGCGCGGGATCAAGGAAGCGGCCTTCATCAACCTGGTGACCACGGTCGCCAAGGTGGTGCCGCTGCTGCTGTTCGTGCTGATCGCCCTGTTCGCCTTCAAGCTGGACATCTTCACCGCGGACATCTGGGGCGTGAAGAACCCTGACCTGGGCAGCGTGATGAACCAGGTGCGCAACATGATGCTGGTCACCGTGTGGGTATTCATCGGCATCGAAGGCGCGAGCATCTTCTCCGCCCGCGCGGAAAAACGCTCGGACGTGGGCAAGGCCACCGTGATCGGCTTCATCACCGTGCTGCTGTTCCTGGTGCTGGTGAACGTGCTGTCGCTGGGCATCATGACCCAGCCGGAGCTGGCGAAACTGCAGAACCCGTCGATGGCGGCGGTGCTCGAGCATGTGGTCGGCCACTGGGGCGCGGTGCTGATCAGCGTCGGCCTGATCATCTCGCTGCTGGGGGCACTGCTGTCGTGGGTGCTGCTGTGCGCGGAGATCATGTTCGCCGCGGCCAAGGACCACACCATGCCGGAGTTTTTGCGCCGCGAGAACGCCAACCACGTACCGGTCAATGCCCTGTGGCTGACCAACGCCATGGTGCAGATCTTCCTGGTCATAACCCTGTTCTCGGCCAGTACCTACCTGTCGCTGATCTACCTCGCCACCTCGATGATCCTGGTGCCCTACCTGTGGTCGGCGGCCTATGCCGTGCTGCTGGCGGTGCGTGGCGAAACCTACGAAGCGGCCCTGGCCGAACGCAAGAAAGACCTGCTGATCGGCTCCATCGCCCTGCTCTACGCGATCTGGCTGCTGTACGCCGGCGGGGTCAAGTACCTGCTGCTCTCCGCCCTGCTCTACGCCCCCGGCGCGATCCTGTTCGCCAAGGCCAAGCGGGAGTTGGGCAAACCGATTTTCACCAACGTCGAGAAGCTGATTTTCGCCGCAGTGGTCATAGGCGCCCTGTTGGCCGCCTACGGGCTCTACGACGGCTTCCTGACCCTGTAACCGCACGATTGTTTCTACCTCTGGAGGATCACGGTAATGACCACGGAAAAAGTTAAGTACGGCGTCCATTCCGAAGCCGGCAAACTGCGCAAAGTCATGGTTTGCTCCCCAGGCCTGGCCCATCAGCGGCTGACCCCGAACAACTGCGATGAACTGCTGTTCGATGATGTGATCTGGGTCAACCAGGCCAAGCGCGACCATTTCGACTTCGTTACCAAAATGCGCGAGCGTGGGATCGAAGTCCTGGAGATGCACAACCTGCTGACCGATACGGTGCAGAACCCCGAAGCCCTGAAGTGGATTCTGGATCGCAAGATCACCCCCGACACCGTCGGCGTCGGCCTGACCAACGAAGTGCGCAGCTGGCTCGAAAGCCTGGAGCCACGCAAGCTGGCCGAGTTCCTGATCGGCGGCGTGGCCGGCGAGGACCTGCCGGAAAGCGAAGGCGCCAGCGTGATCAAGATGTACCGCGATTACCTGGGCCACTCCAGCTTCCTGCTGCCGCCGCTGCCCAACACCCAGTTCACCCGCGACACCACCTGCTGGATCTACGGCGGCGTGACGCTCAACCCGATGTACTGGCCGGCCCGGCGCCAGGAAACCCTGCTGGCCAGCGCCATCTACAAATTCCACCCCGAGTTCGCCAACGCCGATTTCGAAGTCTGGTACGGCGACCCGGACAAGGATCACGGCCAGGCCACCCTCGAGGGCGGTGACGTCATGCCGATCGGCAATGGCGTGGTGTTGATCGGTATGGGCGAGCGGACCTCGCGCCAGGCCATCGGCCAGCTTGCGCAATCCCTGTTCGCCAAGGGCGCGGTGGAAAAAGTCGTGGTCGCCGGCCTGCCGAAATCCCGCGCGGCGATGCACCTGGACACCGTATTCAGCTTCTGCGACCGCGACCTGGTCACGGTATTCCCGGAAGTGGTCAAGGAAATCGTGCCGTTCGTCATCCGCCCCGACACCAGCAAGCCCTATGGCATGGACGTGCGACGGGAGAACAAATCGTTCCTCGAGGTGGTGGCCGAGTCCCTGAACCTCAAGCAACTGCGCGTGGTGGAAACCGGCGGCAACAGCTTCGCCGCCGAACGCGAACAGTGGGACGACGGCAATAACGTGGTGGCCCTGGAGCCGGGCGTGGTCATCGGCTATGACCGCAACACCTACACCAACACCCTGCTGCGCAAGGCCGGCGTGGAAGTGATCACCATCAGCGCCGGCGAACTCGGCCGCGGCCGTGGCGGCGGCCACTGCATGACCTGCCCGATCGTGCGCGACCCGATCGATTACTAAACGACTTTCCCCCGGCCGCACCTCTGCGGTGCTGGCCGGGCCGATTACAGAATCCCTGGAGAATCATCATGGCGTTCAACATCCACAACCGTAACCTGCTCAGCCTCGAACACCACACCGAGCGCGAGCTGCGCTACCTGCTCGACCTGTCCCGCGACCTCAAGCGCGCCAAATACACCGGCACCGAGCAGCAGCACCTCAAGGGCAACAACATCGCCCTGATCTTCGAGAAAACCTCGACCCGTACCCGCTGCGCCTTCGAGGTCGCCGCCTATGACCAGGGCGCCAACGTCACCTACATCGACCCGAACTCGTCGCAGATCGGCCACAAGGAAAGCATGAAGGACACCGCCCGCGTGCTCGGGCGCATGTACGACGCCATCGAGTACCGCGGCTTCAAGCAGGAAATCGTCGAGGAACTGGCGAAGTTCGCCGGCGTGCCGGTGTTCAACGGCCTGACCGACGAATACCACCCGACCCAGATGATCGCCGACGTGCTGACCATGCGTGAGCACGCCGACAAGCCGATCCACGACATCAGCTACGCCTACCTGGGCGATGCCCGCAACAACATGGGCAACTCCCTGCTGCTGGTGGGCGCCAAGCTCGGCATGGACGTGCGCATCTGCGCGCCAAAGGCCCTGTGGCCCCATGACGACCTGGTCAGCCGCTGCAAGCAGTACGCGCAAGAAAGCGGTGCCCGCATCACCCTGACCGAAGACCCGAAAGCCGCGGTCAAGGGCGTCGACTTCATTCACACCGACGTCTGGGTATCGATGGGCGAGCCGGTGGAAGCCTGGGCCGAACGTATCCAGCACCTGCTGCCGTACCAGGTCAACGCCGAGCTGATGAAGGCCACCGGCAACCCACGGACCAAGTTCATGCACTGCCTGCCGGCGTTCCACAACAGCGATACCAAGATCGGCAAGCAGATCGCCGAGCAGTATCCGCACCTGGCCAACGGCATCGAAGTGACCGACGACGTGTTCGAGTCGCCGGCCTGCATCGCCTTCGAGCAAGCGGAAAACCGCATGCACACCATCAAGGCGATCCTGGTCTCGACCCTGGCCGACCTGTAACACCGACGTCCGTGGGGGCGCGACTTGCTCCCACGGGATCACCGAATTCTGGAAGGAATGCATTATGCGTATCGTCGTCGCACTGGGCGGCAACGCCCTGCTCCGCCGGGGCGAACCCATGACCGCGGACAATCAACGCGCCAATATCCGCATCGCCACCGAACAGATCGCCAAGATCCATCCCGGCAACCAGCTGGTGATCGCCCACGGCAATGGTCCGCAGGTCGGCCTGCTGTCGCTGCAGGCGGCGGCCTACACCTCGGTGTCGCCTTACCCGCTGGATGTGCTCGGCGCCGAAACCGAAGGCATGATCGGCTACATCATCGAACAGGAACTGGGCAACCTGCTGGATTTCGAAGTGCCCTTCGCCACCCTGCTGACCCAGGTCGAGGTCGACGCCAAGGACCCGGCGTTCCAGAACCCGAGCAAGCCCATCGGCCCGGTCTACAGCAAGGACGAAGCAGAAAAACTGGCCAAGGAAAAAGGCTGGGCCATCGCCCCCGATGGCGACAAATACCGCCGCGTGGTGGCCAGCCCGAAACCCAAGCGCATCTTTGAAATCCGCCCGATCAAATGGCTGCTGGAAAAGAGCAGCATCGTGATCTGCGCCGGTGGTGGCGGCATCCCCACCCTGTACGGCGAGGACGGCAAGCTCCGGGGCATCGAGGCGGTGATCGACAAGGACTTGTGCTCGGCGCTGCTGGCCGAACAGCTGGAAGCCGATCTGCTGGTGATCGCCACCGACGTCAACGCGGCCTTTATCGACTGGGGCAAGCCGTCGCAGAAAGCCATTGCCCAGGCGCACCCGGACGAAATGGAAAAACTCGGCTTCGCCGCCGGCTCCATGGGACCGAAGGTCCAGGCGGCCTGCGAGTTCGCCCACCATACTGGAAAAGTCGCGGTGATCGGTTCACTCTCGGACATCGAAGCGATCGTCCAGGGCAAGGCCGGTACGCGCATCAGCACCGCCCAGCCGGGCATCACTTACCGATAAGAGCAACTCAGGGTGCGGGCCGCTGGCCTGCACCGCTCCCCATGCCTTGAAAGGAGAGAGCCATGGCCCAGTTCGAACCCGGTCATTTACACATCGAGCGACACGCACTGACCAAGGACGATGTCAGCTACAACATCTGTATCGACTATGAAGTCGCGCAGGACCCCAAGGAAGGCAAAGGGATGCAGTTCAAGATGCATGGAACGATTCAGGGCAAAGAGCTCGATGAACCGTTCTTTCTGCCCAAGGATCAGGCCTACAACTTCGCCAGCAACGTGACGAAAATCGCCGAGAAGTATGGGATTCCCAAGGCACTGAGCGGCATCGGCTCGCTGCATAAATATTACGACGCGATGTTTGAGGATGTGCGGGTGCAGCTGAATATGAAATCCGGGGATCCAGTCAAACCCGAACATCTAGAGTGATGCTCTTCCTGTAGGAGCGAGCTTGCTCGCGATGGTCGTCAACGGTAATGCAGTGTGTCTGACACTCTGCGGCGCTCTCAGGCTCATCGCGAGCAAGCTCGCTCCTACAAGGTCATGCGTGCCACGGCGCATTTCGCCAAACCCTGTCCGCCAAGGCATACTTGCCACCCTCCGTTTTCCAGAATCCTTGACCGCCCCATGCGCATCCACGTCAGCTTTATCGACCGCGTCGGTATCACCCAGGAAGTCCTGGCCCTGCTCGGTGGGCGCAACCTCAACCTGGATGCGGTGGAGATGGTGCCGCCCAATGTCTACATCGACGCCCCGACCCTCAGCCCGCAAGTGCTGGAAGAGCTGCGCGATGCGCTGTTCAGCGTGCGCGGCGTGCAGGCGGTGACGGTGGTCGACATCCTGCCCGGCCAGCGCCGCCACCTGCAGCTCGACGCCCTGCTGGCGGCGATGACCGACCCGGTGCTGGCCCTGGACAGCGCCGGCAAGGTGCTGCTGGCCAACCCGGCGCTGATTGCCCTCTATGGCCGCGAGCCGGCCGGGGAAAGCGTGGCCGAGCTGTTCGACGACCCGGCGCTGCTGGAAACCCTGCTGGAACAGGGCTTTCGCCTGCCCCTGCGGGAAATCACCCTCAATGGCCAGACCCTGCTGCTGGATGCCACGCCGATCACCGACGCCGGCGCGCTACTGACCCTGTATCAGCCCAATCGCATCGGCGAACGCCTGTCGGCCCTGCACCACGACCATGCCGAAGGCTTCGATGCCCTGCTCGGCGACTCCCCGGCCATCCGCACCCTCAAGGCCCGCGCCCAGCGCGTCGCCGCGCTGGATGCGCCGCTGCTGATCCAGGGCGAAACCGGTACCGGCAAGGAGCTGGTGGCGCGGGCCTGTCACGCCATCAGTGCGCGGCACGGCGCGCCGTTTCTGGCGCTGAACTGCGCCGCCCTGCCGGAGAACCTCGCCGAAAGCGAGCTGTTCGGCTACGCCCCCGGCGCCTTCACCGGCGCCCAGCGCGGCGGCAAGCCGGGGCTGATGGAGCTGGCCAACCAGGGCACGGTGTTTCTCGACGAGATCGGCGAAATGTCGCCCTACTTGCAGGCCAAGCTGCTGCGCTTTCTCAACGACGGCAGCTTTCGCCGGGTGGGCGGCGACCGTGAGGTCAAGGTCAATGTGCGGATCCTCAGCGCCACCCATCGCGACCTGGAAAAGATGGTCGCCGAGGGCAGCTTTCGCGAAGACCTGTTCTATCGCCTCAACGTGCTGAATGTGGAAGTGCCGCCCCTGCGCGAGCGCGGCCAGGACATCCTGTTGCTGGCACGCTACTTCATGCAGCAAGCCTGCGCGCAGATCCAGCGCCCGGTCTGCCGCCTGGCGCCCGGCACCTATCCGGCGCTGCTGGGCAACCGCTGGCCCGGCAACGTGCGCCAGTTGCAGAACGTGATCTTCCGCGCGGCGGCGATCTGCGAAAGCAGCCTGGTGGACATCGGCGACCTGGATATCGCCGGCACCTCGGTGGCGCGCCAGAACGACACCGAAGTCGAAAGCCTGGAACAGGCCGTCGAGGAGTTCGAGAAGGCGCTGCTCGAAGGCCTGTACGTCAACTACCCCTCGACCCGCCAACTGGCCAGCCGCCTGCAGACCTCCCACACCGCCATCGCCCATCGCCTGCGCAAATACGGCATCCCCAACAAGCCCTGAGCCGCCGCGGCTCTTGATGTTGTAGCCGCTGCCGCAGGCTGCGATCGCTCCCGCAGGGAGCGCAAGATCTCAAGATCGCCGAGGCCTTCGGCCTTATCGCAGCCCGCGGCAGTGGCTACAGGTGGCGTAGCCGCATCTGAAAGCGACCTCCACCTGTACTGAAAGCGCTACAGCGGAACGATATCGCTACAACCAGTTGTAATCGGCGCTACGCAAGGCTTTGATCCCCATAGGCTTTTTCCTGGCCCTCCAGCTGTAGCGTTTTCGCTACAGCCGTTAGCTTCCGACCACCACCAAGAACATATAACTCATTGATTAATAACAACTAAAAAACATTGGCCGCATTTTTGCTAAGGGCTTATCCATTCCGCTCGGCCCTGCACGAGCATTCAATCGCGTCCACCAGACGAATCTGGCCCCTTGAGGAGTTTCCATGAGCGAGTTGCGTTTTACTGAAGATCACGAATGGCTGCGTACCGAAGCCGATGGCAGCGTTACCGTCGGCATCACGGCTTTCGCGCAAAACGCCCTGGGCGATGTGGTGTTCGTGCAATTGCCGGAACTGCAGGCCTACGACAAGGGCGCCGAAGCCGCCACCGTGGAATCGGTAAAAGCCGCCAGCGGCGTGTACATGCCCCTGGACGGGGAAGTGGTGGAAACCAACCCGGCCCTGGAAACCAGCCCCGAGCTGGTCAACGAAGACCCGCTGGGCGAAGGCTGGTTCTTCCGCTTCATTCCCGCGAACGCCGCCGCTGTCGGCCAACTGCTGGATCAGGACGCCTACGACCGCCTGATCAAAGCCAACGCCGACGCCTGAGGAACCGCCATGACTCAAGTCAACCTGAGCACCGCCAACGAATTCATCGCGCGCCACATCGGCCCGCGCCAAGGCGACGAGCAAGCCATGCTCAACAGCCTGGGCTTCGACTCCCTGGAAGCCCTGAGCGCCAGCGTGATCCCCGACAGCATCAAGGGCACCAGCGTCCTCGACCTGCCCGCCGGACAGAGCGAAGCCGACGCACTGGCCTCGATCAAGGCCATCGCCGCCAAGAACCAGCTGTTCAAGACCTACATCGGCCAGGGCTACTACAACTGCCACACGCCGTCGCCGATCCTGCGCAACCTCCTGGAAAACCCGGCCTGGTACACCGCCTACACCCCGTACCAGCCGGAAATCTCCCAGGGCCGCCTGGAAGCGCTGCTGAACTTCCAGACCCTGATCAGCGACCTCACCGGCCTGCCGATCGCCAACGCCTCCCTGCTCGACGAAGCCACCGCCGCCGCCGAAGCCATGACCTTCTGCAAGCGCCTGAGCAAGAACAAGGGCAGCCACGCCTTCTTCGCCTCCAGCCACTGCCACCCGCAGACCCTTGACGTACTGCGCACCCGTGCCGAGCCGCTGGGCATCGACGTGGTGGTCGGCGACGAGCGCAAGCTGACCGACGTCAGCCCGTTCTTCGGCGCCCTGCTGCAATACCCGGCGAGCAACGGCGACCTGTTCGACTACCGCGAGCTGACCGAGCGCTTCCACGCCGCCAACGCCCTGGTGGCGGTCGCCGCCGACCTGCTGGCGCTGACCGTGCTGACCCCGCCGGGTGAATTCGGCGCCGACGTGGCCATCGGCAGCGCCCAGCGCTTCGGTGTGCCGCTGGGCTTCGGTGGCCCGCATGCGGCCTACTTCTCCACCAAGGACGCGTTCAAGCGCGACATGCCGGGCCGTCTGGTCGGGGTGTCCGTGGACCGTTTCGGCAAGCCGGCGCTGCGCCTGGCCATGCAGACCCGCGAGCAACATATCCGTCGCGAGAAAGCCACCAGCAACATCTGCACCGCCCAGGTGCTGCTGGCCAATATCGCCAGCATGTACGCCGTGTACCACGGCCCCCAAGGCCTGAGCCGGATTGCCCGGCGCATCCACCAGCTGACCGCGATCCTGGCCCAGGGCCTGAGCAAGCTGGGGATCAAGGTCGAGCAGGAAAACTTCTTCGACACCCTGACCCTGCACACCGGCGCACGCACCGCGGCGCTGCACGACAAGGCCCGCGCCCAGCGCATCAACCTGCGGGTGATCGACGCCGAGCGCCTGGGTCTGTCGCTGGACGAAACCACCGGCCAGGCCGATGTACAAGCCCTGTGGAGCCTGCTGGCCGACGGCCAGGCGCTGCCGGACTTCGCCGCGCTGGCCAGTACGGTACAGAGCCGTATCCCGGCGGCGCTGGTGCGTCAGTCGGCGATCCTCAGCCACCCGGTGTTCAACCGCTATCACTCGGAAACCGAGCTGATGCGCTACCTGCGCAAGCTGGCGGACAAGGATCTGGCCCTGGACCGCACCATGATCCCGCTGGGTTCGTGCACCATGAAGCTCAACGCCGCCAGCGAAATGATCCCGATCACCTGGGCCGAATTCGGTGCCCTGCACCCGTTCGCCCCGGCCGAGCAAAGCGCCGGCTACCAGCAACTGACGTCCGAACTGGAAGCCATGCTCTGCGCCGCCACCGGCTACGACGCGGTGTCCCTGCAGCCGAACGCCGGCTCCCAGGGCGAATACGCAGGCCTCTTGGCCATTCGTGCCTATCACCAGAGCCGTGGCGACGACCGTCGCGACATCTGCCTGATCCCTTCGTCCGCCCACGGCACCAACCCGGCCACCGCCAACATGGCCGGCATGCGCGTGGTGGTCACCGCCTGCGACGCCCGTGGCAACGTCGATATCGAAGACCTGCGGGCCAAGGCCATCGAGCACCGCGAGCACCTCGCCGCGCTGATGATCACCTACCCGTCGACCCATGGCGTGTTCGAGGAAGGCATCCGCGAAATCTGCGGCATCATCCATGACAACGGCGGCCAGGTGTACATCGACGGCGCCAACATGAACGCCATGGTCGGCCTCTGCGCCCCGGGCAAGTTCGGCGGCGACGTGTCGCACCTGAACCTGCACAAGACCTTCTGCATTCCCCACGGCGGTGGCGGCCCGGGCGTCGGCCCGATCGGCGTCAAGTCGCACCTGGCGCCGTTCCTGCCTGGCCACGCGGCCATGGAACGCAAGGAAGGCGCGGTCTGCGCCGCGCCGTTCGGCAGCGCGAGCATTCTGCCGATCACCTGGATGTACATCCGCATGATGGGCGGCGAAGGCCTCAAGCGTGCCTCGCAGCTGGCGATCCTCAATGCCAACTACATCTCCCGTCGCCTGGAAGAGCACTATCCAGTGCTCTACACCGGCAGCAACGGCCTGGTGGCCCACGAGTGCATCCTTGACCTGCGTCCGCTCAAGGACAGCAGCGGCATCAGCGTCGACGACGTTGCCAAGCGCCTGATCGACTTCGGCTTCCACGCCCCGACCATGTCGTTCCCGGTGGCTGGCACCCTGATGATCGAGCCGACCGAAAGCGAATCCAAGGAAGAACTGGACCGCTTCTGCGACGCCATGATCCGCATCCGCGAAGAAATCCGCGCGGTGGAAAACGGCAGCCTGGACAAGGACGACAACCCGCTGAAAAACGCCCCGCACACCGCAGCGGAAATCGTTGGCGAGTGGTCGCACCCCTACAGCCGTGAACAGGCGGTGTACCCGGTGGCCTCGCTGATCGAAGGCAAGTACTGGCCTCCGGTCGGCCGCGTCGACAACGTGTTCGGCGACCGCAACCTGGTGTGCGCCTGCCCGTCGATCGAAAGTTATCAGGACGCCTAAGACGGCATCGCCGTCCATCGCGGGCAAGCCTCGCTCCTACAGATACTGCGTATACCTGTAGGAGCGAGCTTGCTCGCGATGCTCGTGAACGATAACGCGGAGCACCGGAACAACCCGGTGCCCTCAGGTTCATCGCGAGCAAGCTCGCTCCTACAAAAAATGCGTGCCGATCAACACAATAAGAAACCGGAGAACCAACATGTCCTTGAGCGTGTTCGACCTGTTCAAGATTGGCATCGGCCCCTCCAGCTCCCACACCGTTGGCCCGATGCGCGCGGCCGCGCGCTTCGTCGAAGGCCTGCGGCGCGACGGACTGCTGGACGCCACCACCTGCGTCAAGGTCGAGCTGTACGGCTCGCTCGGCGCCACCGGCAAGGGCCACGGCAGCGACAAGGCCGTACTCCTGGGCCTGGAAGGTGAACACCCGGATACCGTGAATACCGAAAACATCGCCGCTCGCCTGCAGGAAATACGCAGCAGCGGACGCTTGAACCTGCTCGGCGAACACCTCATCGCGTTCAACGAGAAAGAACACCTGGCCATGATCCGCAAGCCCCTGGCCTACCACCCCAACGGCATGATCTTCCGCGCCTTCGATGCCGCCGGATTGCAGATCCGCAGCCGCGAGTACTACTCGGTGGGCGGCGGCTTCGTGGTCGACGAGGACGCCGCCGGTGCCGACCGCATCGTCGAAGACACCACCAAGCTGACCTTCCCCTTCAAGAGCGCCAAGGACTTGCTCGGCCATTGCACCACCTATGGCCTGTCGATCAGCCAGGTGATGCTGACCAACGAAAGTGCCTGGCGACCGGAAGCGGAAACCCGTGCCGGCCTGCTGAAGATCTGGCAAGTGATGCAGGACTGCGTGGATGCCGGCTGCCGCAACGAAGGGATCCTGCCGGGTGGCCTGAAGGTCAAGCGCCGCGCCGCCGCCCTCCACCGCCAGCTGTGCAAGCACCCCGAGGCGGCCCTGCGCGACGCCTTGTCGGTACTGGACTGGGTCAACCTGTACGCCCTGGCGGTCAACGAAGAAAACGCCAACGGCGGGCGCGTCGTCACCGCCCCCACCAATGGCGCCGCCGGCATCATCCCGGCGGTGCTGCACTACTACATGCGCTTCATCCCCGGCGCCAATGAAGACGGGGTGGTGCGTTTCCTGCTGACCGCCGCCGCCATCGGCATTCTCTACAAGGAAAACGCCTCCATCTCCGGCGCCGAAGTCGGCTGCCAGGGCGAGGTCGGCGTGGCCTGCTCGATGGCGGCCGGGGCTTTGTGCGAAGTGCTCGGCGGTACGGTGCAACAAGTGGAAAACGCCGCCGAGATCGGCATGGAACATAACCTCGGCCTGACCTGCGACCCGATCGGCGGCCTGGTGCAGGTGCCCTGCATCGAGCGCAACGCCATGGGTTCGGTCAAGGCGATCAACGCCGTGCGCATGGCCTTGCGTGGCGACGGGCAACATTTCGTCTCCCTCGACAAGGTGATCCGCACCATGCGCCAGACCGGCGCCGACATGAAAAGCAAATACAAGGAAACCGCCCGCGGCGGTTTGGCCGTCAACATCATCGAGTGCTGATGCAGGCACATACGTCTCACGTTTACCCAGGAGCTGAACATGTCCACCGAAACACTGTTGAAGACCCCGCTGCATTCGCTGCACCTCGAACTCGGCGCGCGCATGGTGCCGTTCGCCGGTTACGACATGCCCGTGCAATACCCGCTGGGCGTGATGAAAGAACACCAGCACACCCGCGAGCAGGCCGGCCTGTTCGACGTCTCGCACATGGGCCAGATCCGCCTGACCGGCGCCAATGCCGCCCAGGCCCTGGAAACCCTGGTGCCGGTGGACATCATCGACCTGCCCGTGGGCATGCAGCGCTACGCCATGTTCACCAATGAAAACGGCGGCATCCTCGACGACCTGATGGTCGCCAACCTGGGCAACGACGAACTGTTCCTGGTGGTCAACGCCGCCTGCAAGGACCAGGACCTGGCCCATCTGCGCCAGCACATCGGCCATTTGTGCAGCATCGAGCCGCTGTTCGAGGAGCGCGCCCTGCTCGCCCTGCAAGGCCCGGCGGCCGTCACCGTGCTGGCGCGCCTGGCGCCGGAAGTGGCGAAGATGACCTTCATGCAGTTCACCCGCGTGAAGCTGCTGGGCGTGGACTGCTTTGTCAGCCGTTCGGGCTACACCGGCGAAGACGGTTTCGAAATCTCGGTACCGGCGGCCGACGCCGAAACCCTGGCCCGTGCCCTGCTGGCCGAACCGGAAGTGGCCGCCATCGGCCTCGGTGCCCGGGATTCGCTGCGCCTGGAAGCCGGCCTGTGCCTGTATGGCCATGACATGAACAGCCAGACCACGCCGATCGAAGCCAGCCTGCTGTGGGCCATCTCCAAGCCACGGCGCGCCGATGGCGCGCGGGCTGGCGGCTTCCCTGGCGCGGAACAGGTATTCGCCCAACAGCTCAATGGCGTGAGCCGCAAACGCGTCGGCCTGCTGCCCCAGGAACGCACACCGGTGCGCGAAGGTGCGGAGATCGTCAACGAAGCGGGCGAGGTGATCGGTAGTGTCTGCAGCGGCGGTTTTGGCCCGACCCTGGGTGGTCCGTTGGCCATGGGTTACATCGATAGCGCTTATGTCGCACTCGATACGCCAGTTTGGGCAATTGTTCGTGGGAAAAAGGTGCCAATGCTTGTAAGCAAAATGCCATTCGTTGCACAACGCTACTATCGCGGTTGATCAACTGTTTCTATAAGTAACGCGGTTGCGTTAAAAGTGCACTAATCTGTAACGCAACCGCCATAAAATAGTGCATATTTTCGATATTGAACTTGCCTTATAACAGTTGAAAACAATTGAACGACCCTATCGAATAAGCCCAGATGCCTAGTTCCGGCAAACAGCCACCAAGCTGAGGAAAACCGGGGTTTCGCAGGGCTTGTTTTTTCTCCCATAGTTGGCGTAGAGTTTCCCCACTGTGTTTGCATGGGTCGCTTGGAATCGTGACCTGGGCAGTAGCTAACAAGTTTGCTACAACCCGTTCGACGTCTCTTACTTTCCTGCAACCCAGCCCAGTACTCCTTCATGAGAAAGAGACTGTCATTAATTTTTTAGCGTCAAAGGAAATAAGAAATGTCCCAACGTCAGAGCGGTACCGTCAAGTGGTTTAACGACGAGAAAGGTTTTGGTTTTATCACTCCAGAAAGCGGTCCGGATCTGTTCGTGCATTTCCGCGCTATTCAGGGCAACGGCTTCAAGAGCCTGAAAGAAGGCCAGAAAGTGACCTTCATCGCTGTGCAGGGCCAAAAAGGCATGCAGGCTGACGAAGTTCAAGCCGAAGGCTGATCGTCTGTAACGAAAAAGCCCCTGATGCTGACATCAGGGGCTTTTTTGTACGCGCAATTCCGTAAAATGGCTTCTTTCTTCGATCGAGAGGCCTGTGATGCCAAAGCACCTGCTAACCCCCCAGGGCGATTTCCCCGCCGCTGGCCTGGGCCGTCGTCTGGCAGCGATGTTCTACGATTTCCTGCTGTGCACCGCACTGCTGATCGTCACGGGCGGTATCTACAAGTTCATCCAGCTGCAGATCCTCGGTGAAACCCGGATGCGCACCCTGACCGAATCCGGCGCCCTGGACGGCGATCCCCTCTACTCCACCGTCCTGCTGTTCGTGCTGTTCGCCTTCTTCGCCAAGTTCTGGACCCATTCCGGCCAGACCCTGGGCATGCAGGTCTGGGGCATTCGCGTGCAGAACGCCGACGGCAGCCGCATCAGCCTGTGGCAGGCCCTCCTGCGCTTCATGGTCTCGATCGCTTCCTGGCTGTGCGCCGGGCTGGGTTTCATCTGGATCCTGGTAGACAAGCAGAAGCGCAGTTGGCACGACATCTACTCTTCCAGCCAGATCGTGCGCATTCCCAAGCAGAAAAAATAATCCGCCGCACAGAAAAACGCCCCGAATCTCGGGGCGTTTTTCTGTGCGCTTATCGAAGGCGATCAGGCATTGCCCGCCAGCTTCATCCGCGCCGCCTGAGTGAAATCCAGCATGCGCTTGAGCGGACGAATGGCCTGGGGAATCAACGCCGGGTCGACGAATATCTCGTTGCTGCCCTCACGCAGGCTCTGCAAGGTGCGCTCCAGAGTGTTCATGGCCATCCACGGGCAGTGGGCGCAGCTGCGGCAAGCCGCGCCGTTGCCGGCCGTTGGCGCCTCGATGAACACCTTGTCCGGGCACAGCTGCTGCATCTTGTAGAAGATGCCGCGGTCGGTCGCCACGATCAGCGTCTTGTTCGGCAAGCGTTGCGCGGCGGCAATCAGCTGGCTGGTGGAACCCACCGCATCGGCCAGCTCGATCACCGACGTCGGCGACTCAGGGTGCACCAGAATGGCCGCATCGGGATACAGCGCCTTCATATCCTCCAACTGCTTGGACTTGAACTCTTCGTGGACGATGCAGGCACCGTCCCACAGCAGCATATCGGCACCGGTCTGGCGCTGGATGTAGGTGCCCAGATGCTTGTCCGGCCCCCAGATGATGGTTTCGCCGTTATCCATCAGGCTTTCGACGATTTCCAGGGCGCAACTGGAGGTCACCACCCAGTCGGCGCGGGCTTTGACCGCCGCCGACGTGTTGGCATAGACCACCACGGTGCGTTCCGGATGCTGGTCGCAGAACGCCGAGAACTCTTCCACCGGGCACCCCAGGTCGAGGGAGCAGGTGGCTTCCAGGGTAGGCATCAGCACCCGCTTTTCGGGGTTGAGGATCTTCGCCGTCTCGCCCATGAACCTGACACCGGCAACCACCACGGTCTTGGCCGGGTGAGCGTTGCCGAAACGGGCCATTTCCAGGGAGTCGGACACACAGCCGCCGGTCTCTTCGGCCAGGGCCTGAATCACCGGATCACAGTAGAAGTGAGCCACCAGCACGGCGTCCTGAGCCTTGAGCTCGGCAGCAATCGCGGCACGGTAATGGGCTTCCTCGGCGGCCGTCAGCGGCTTGGGCTGTTTGGCGTCAAGGTGGGCCTGAACCAGAAGGCGTTCGGAAATGTGCGTCATGATCGCAAGACCTGCGGGCGCTTATGCGCGAAAGTCGAGTATACACCCGGCTCCGGACCCATTGAGGGTACCGCCGGGAGAGTGAGTATTCATCAGGTAGGTGCAGCGTTGAAACTGCGCAAGGCTACAGAATATCCCCTTGATGTAAAAGATGATTCTGACCTGTGTCACACGGCTCGCCCCGGCATGGAGCAGGCATCGGTCAAGGTCATGAAAGCCTGCCAATTGCAGCCTCAACAGCGCAAACGGTTCAGTGACGCGCAACGCGCACTTGCACCATTTATGCGCATTGCATGCAGGCGAGTCTCGGCCTGGCGGTGAATCCCCTCGATCGACCAAGCGTTTTTTTACACTTCATAGCAATTTTACCTTTCTGCGCTAACGTCAGTTACAGAAACAGCTAACTGCTGGTTGGTTGCAGCAACACTTGGTGGGCTCTGGTTCAGATGACGGAGAAATGATCCCTGCTGACCGGCCCTGGCGGTTTCCCCCAGCCCAAACAAGGATGCAGTGCATGAACAGTGATTGTGTACAGGTGCTCAGGAGAGTGGCGTGGACATTGATTGTCGCTGGTCTTCCCACAGGAATGGCCATGGCGGCGTCAAATAACTGCGCTGGATTGCAGCCACTGCCGTCGACGGTGGAAGTGGGAGAGGGTCAGCAGACGATAATGCACTCCCCCGTCGCCATTACCCGACTGGCCGTGGGCGACCCGAAAATTGCCGATGTGTATCTCAATGGGCGAGATTCATACCTGCTGACCGGCATCGCGCCCGGTGCAACCAGCCTGATGGTCTGGACGGCATGCGACAAGGAACCTCGCCAGAGCATGGTGTTCGTCCAGGGCAAAGGCCCGCATTCAATGGTGAGTTCGCTATTGCCCCCCTCCGAAGATCCGTCTCTGCCCAGCCAGGTGCAAACCGATATCCGCTTTGTCGAAGTCAGCCGCACCAAGCTGAAAGAGGCCGGCACCTCGATCTTCGGCAAGAGCGGTAACTTCCTGTTCAGCTCCCCGGGCACCGCCCCGTTGGGGACGACGGTGACGCCCGGCAATATCGGTGGCCTCAGACCGAACATACCGCTCAACAACGGCATGTTTAATATCGGCATTGGCGGCGGTAACGTCCTTGGGCTGATCAACGCCCTGGAAGGCAGTGGGTTTGCCTATACCCTGGCGCGTCCGAGCCTGGTGGCACTGAGCGGACAGAGCGCAAGCTTCCTGGCCGGTGGTGAAGTGCCGATCCCGGTCCCCAGCAGCGGCAGCGACAGTATTACCATCCAGTACAAGGAATTCGGTATTCGCCTGACCCTGACCCCCACAATCGTCGGAAATAACCGCATCGCCTTGAAGGTCGCCCCGGAAGTCAGCGAGTTGGACTTCACCAACGGGATTACCGTCAACGATATCTCGGTGCCAGCCCTGGTTGTGCGTCGCACCGACACCAGCATCTCCCTGGCCGACGGCGAGAGTTTCGTGATCAGCGGCCTGATCAGCACCACCAATAGCACGGCCGTGAGCAAGTTCCCCGGCCTGGGAGAGATCCCGATCCTGGGGGCATTTTTCCGTGATTCTTCGATCAGGCGCGAAGAGAAAGAACTGCTGATGATCGTCACTCCGCATCTGGTGCAACCGCTGGCGGTCAATGCCAAGCTGCCAGTACTGCCTGGCGAGCCACTGCGCAACTACGACCCGAACTGGTTCCGTCTGTACTTCCTGGAAAACGGCAATTTTGACCAGGCCGCCAGCGGGCTTTCGCAATGAACCAGGGACCTGGTTCGTTGCTCGCCACACTCAGGCTCAATGACACCGGACTCGGCAAGTCCGGTGTTAGCCATTCCTCGACAATCGGATTGTTCCAGGAGGGAAAAATGAAAGTAGTCATTGCGGCGTTAGGGCTGCTCATGCTCAGCGGCTGCGCCACGAATGGCGGCGGTAGCTGGTCGAAGCAGGCCTGCAGCAAGCTGGATTCGGATCAGGAACTGTCGCTGAGCCTGGCCGACGACATGATCGGCGAAGGCAAGCTGCATGCCGGTCTGGCCAATCTGCAACGCCTGCCGGATGACCTGGCACAGGTTCGCATGCGCAAGGCCAAGATCTATCGCCAGCTCGGTCAAAGCGAGGCCGAGCCGCTGTACCGCAGCCTGCTCAGCACCTGCTTGGCCGCCGAAGGCGAGCATGGCCTGGGCCAACTGGCAGCGTCACGCAACGATAACAAGCTGGCCCTGGAACATCTGACGCGAGCGGCACGCCTGTCTCCGACCGACGAGAAAATCCGCAACGATCTGGGGGTGGTCTACCTCAACCAGGGGAATACCAACCAGGCCCGCTTTGAGTTCCTCACGGCCATGGAGCTGAAACAGGACAACCAGCTGGCAACCCTCAACCTGGTGACCTTGCTGATTTATCAAGGCAACTGGAAACAGGCCTCGGACCTGGTCAATCGTGCCGGCCTGAAACCCGAACAAGTCACCAGTGCCAAGGAGCGGGCCGAAAAACTCAGGAACGCGACGAAGAAGTCAGCTAAGGATCAGGCAGTCACTGCTACGGATTCGTCGCCATCGAGTGTCAATCAACCAATAACGCAGAGGTAGTGATGAAATACCAAACGCTTAGCTGCCTGGGACTCTTGCTTCTTCCGCTGGTGACCCAGGCTATCGAACCCGGCCCGGCCTCCCGGTCACAGCAGTCGACCGAAACCTGGCTGCTGCTGCAGAGTCGTAACCAGGTCAAGTCGCCCATCCCACAGAACGCCTCGCCCAGCGAACGGGAACTGGCCCTGCAGCGTTGGCTGGACAACTACAAACACCCGATCCCCGAGTACTACAAGGAGTACGTGGGTTCGGGTGGGTCAGGTGGTTCGAAGTGACAGCAAGTCGCGATGGCGTTCAGTTCAGAGGGGGCAATGCCATCCATGCCGATGGCCCTTGCCCCTCCCCTCTTTCATAACTTCCCGAATACTTTGAAGACGCCGATGATCGCCGGCCCTATGGCTACCAGAAAGAAGCTTGGCCACAGGCAGAAGATCAGCGGAAACACCAGCTTGGTGCCGATTTTCGCGGCTTTCTCTTCGGCCTGCTGGGTGCGCCGGTCACGAAACTCCTCGGCATAGACACGCAGGGTCGTCCCCACACTGGTCCCGAAGCGAATGCTCTGCGCCAGCAGACTCACCAACCCGCGAATGTCCTCCAGCCCGGTACGCTCGGCCAGATGCTTGAGCGCTTCGGTACTGGGAATCCCGGCCCGGACCTCGGAGTTGACCAGTGCCAGCTCCATGGCCAGCTCAGGCTGGCTGACCGCTATCTCCTCCGATACCCGCTCGATCGCCTGGGGCAAGGCAAGGCCTGACTCCACGCAGACCACCATCAAGTCCAGCGCATCCGGAAAGGCGACGAGCAAACGGGTCATCCGCGCGTTCCTGCGGCTGTCGACATAGATGGCCGGTACCAGCCAGCCTACCCCCAACGCCAGGATCACCAGCCCCATCCCCAGAAGCAGCGATACCTTCGGTATCAGCGGCAGCGCCAGGACTGCCAGCGCCACCAATGCCAACGGTGTCAGCAGGCGCACCGCCCAGTACATCTGGACAGCGGCCGGGGAGCGAAAGCCCGCGTGGATCAGCAAGGTCCGGGTCGCCGAGGCCTGCTCCCGTTCACCGGAGGCAAAACGCTGGCCGACCTGCTCCAGCATCAATTGCAGGTTGCTCGGCGCGCCCTGCTGCCGGTGACCATCGCCACCATGACCGCGCTTGATCAGCAGAAGACGGCGGTGCACCGGGTCCTGCAGCCCCTGCACCAGCAATACCAGGGTCGCCACGGCCAGCACCACGCTCAGGCCGATGGCCCCGGCGAACAGCAGGCGCGCCAGTTGCTCGCTACCGACCACACTTTTGATCAGACTCAGCAGATACTCCATGACCTCACCCCCTACGAGTGATTGTGCTCACACCTGGATCCGGATGATCTTGCGTATCCAGAAGATTCCCACCAGCATTGCCACAAACGCGCCAAGCACCATCTTCTGTCCCAGAGGCTCATTGATGAGCAGAGGCAGATAGGTCGGGCTCGAAAGCACAATCCCCGCCGCCAGTACAAAAGGCATCGCCACCAGGATCCAGCCCGACATGCGCCCTTCGGCCGAGAGCGTCTTGACCTTGCGCTGAAAGCGGAAGCGGCCGCGAATCAGGCTGCTCAAACGATCCAGTACCTCGGTCAGGTTGCCGCCCGTCTCGCGATGGATCAGCACAGTGGTCACCAGCATCATCACGGTCATGCTCGGCATGCGTTCCAGCAGGCCAAGCATGGCCCGACGCACATCGTTGCCGTAGTTGATGTCGGCAAAGGTCAGGCCGAATTCGTGGGCAACCGGCCCTTTGTGCTCCTCGGCCACCAACTGCAGGGTTTCGTTGAACGGATGTCCGGCACGCAGCGCCCGGCACATGGCATCCAGGGCATCCGGCAACTGCTCCTCGAACAGGGCAAAGCGTTTGTTGCGGTCCCGGGAGATTTTCAACACCGGTAGCCAGAAGGCCATAGCAGCAGCCGGGAGCGCCGCCCACCACAACTGCGTGAACAGCCACGTCCCCATGCCTGCCACCATCATCAGGACCAGGCTGAGCATCAGCACCCGATAGGCGCGGTACTCATGCCCAGCCTGCTCGATCATCTGCGCCAGGGCCTCCATCGACGGCAACTGCTCCAGGCGCGCCTCCAGCGGGGACAGGCGACGCAGGTATTTCTGGCGCAGTACCGACTGCATGTTCTCCAGGTTACTGGCCCGTTCCAGCAGGTCGAGGCGACTGCGGATACGCTTGCGCACCTTGCCGGCCTCGCCGAACACCGGCACCGCCACGCTCTGGCTGAGCAGGAATATGGCGGTGAATACCATGCCGAGAAACGCCAGGATGAACTCGCTGGGGATCTGATGCATGACTAGCCCTCCATCCAGTCTGGCCGGAACAGGCTGAGCGGCAGCTCGATGCCCCGTTTGGCCAGCACATCGCGAAACGCCGGAACCATGCCGGTGGGGCGGAATTCGCCCAGGACCTCGCCTTTCTCGCCCAGACCACTGCGCACGAAAGAGAAGATCTCGGTCATGGTGATGATTTCCCCTTCCATGCCGTTGATTTCCTGCACGCTGACCAGCCGCCGCGTGCCGTCCTCCTGCCGCTCCAGCTGGATGACCACACCGATGGCCGAAGCGATCTGCTGACGCAAGGCCTTGATCGGAAAGGTCGCCCCGGTCATCGACACCATGTTCTCGATCCGTCCCAGGGCATCGCGGGCGGTGTTGGCGTGGATGGTGGTCAGCGAGCCGTCGTGGCCGGTATTCATCGCCGTCAACATGTCCAGCGCCTCGGCGCCACGCACCTCACCGATGACGATGCGGTCCGGGCGCATACGCAGGCTGTTGCGCACCAGCTCCCGCTGGCCCACCTCGCCACGGCCCTCGATGTTCGACGGACGGGTTTCCAGGCGTACCACATGGGGCTGCTGCAGTTGCAGCTCGGCCGAGTCTTCGATGGTCACGATCCGCTCGTTGTGCGGAATGAAACTGGACAACACGTTGAGCATGGTGGTCTTGCCACTGCCGGTGCCTCCGGAGATCAGGACATTCAGCCGGCCGCGGACGATGGCCTTGAGCATCAGGGCGATGCCCGGGGTCAGGGTACCCATCTGCACCAGGCTCTCGGTGTTGAGCAAATCCACGGCGAAGCGGCGGATCGACATGCTCGGCCCGTCGATGGCCAGCGGTGGAATGATGGCGTTGACCCGCGAACCGTCCTTCAGGCGAGCGTCCACCAGCGGCGAGGACTCATCGATGCGCCGCCCCAGGCTGGAAACGATGCGATCGATGATATTCAGCAGGTGCTGGTCGTCGCGAAAACGCACATCCGTTCTTTGCAGCTTGCCGAAGCGCTCGACGTATACCGAGGCATGACCGTTGACCAGGATGTCGGACACACTCGCATCGTTCAGCAGCGGCTCCAAAGGTCCGAGGCCAAGCACCTCGTCGGCGATCTGCTTGAGGATCAACTGACGGCTGCTGGAATTGACCGGCGCCGAATGCTCGTCGAGCAGGCGCTGGCAGATGTCGCGGATCTGCCGCCCGGCCTCGGCCGGCTCCAGGGAATCGAGGAGCGACAGGTCCATGACCTTGAGCAATTGCTGGTAGATCTTTTCCCGCCATTCGATCTCTATCGGGCCGAGCTTGGTCCTGGTTTCATAGATCAGGTCCGGCACACTGGCCTCCCAGGCCATGAGCACGCTGGCGCACTCTTTGCCGTCGAGGGACGCGTCCTGGGTTTCTGCCGGTGCCTGTCTACCGGGTTGCTGACGCAGGCGATTACGAAAGTCGCTGAGCATGGCCTAGCCTCCGAACAGACGATTGAAGGTACGTTTGAACAAACTCTTCTCGGCGACCTCGATTCCGATCAGGTTCTGGGTCACCTCACGCAGGGCCAGGGTCACCCCGGAACGTGGCGCATGCAGCTCGAGCGGCACACCGGTGTTCTGACTCTCGCTGACCACCGCATAGTCATTGGGCACGGCTTGCAGGGTCGTACAGCGCAGGGCATCGGCAATATCCTTGAGGCTCACCGGCGAGGCCTTGTTGTAGCGGTTGACCACCACCTGTATCCGGTTGCTCTGCACATTCAGGTCGTCGCGCAGGATGCGGGTCAGGCGGGTGCCGTCCTTCAGGTGGCTCAGGCTCTGCTGCAACACGACGTAGATGCGATCGGCCTGTTCGAGCGTGACGCCGGTGAGGTGATCGATCTGTCGTGGCAGATCCACCACAACCCAGTCGTAGGTCCCACGGGCCAGGCGCAACAGTTTTTCCAGCTGGTCCAGGTGCACATCCTGCGTCAGGCACAGCTCCCCGGTACGCCCGCCCAGCACATGCAGGGTCGGGCTGAAGTGGTTGCAATAGCCACGCAAGGCGATGCTGTCCAGGGACTCGACCTGCTTCAGCACATCCACATGGCTGTGGGTAGGCACCACATCCAGGCAATGCGCCACGCTGCCGAACTGCAGGTCCAGGTCCAGCAGCAGGGTCCTGCCACCGCGGGTGGAGAGCTGATGCGCCAGGTTGCAAGCCAGCATCGAGGCTCCCGAACCGCCTTTGGCGTTCATCACCGCAATCAGCTTGCCACCGGTCCCCTGCTCCGCATTGGCCTCCATGAGCATACGGCCGATGGCCGCCTGCAACTCTTCTGCCGCTACCGGCTCGGGAAGAAAGTCCCGGGCGCCGGCCTGCATCGCCAGGCGCATGCCCTCGCGCTCATCCAGCGGGCCGCAGACCAATAGCGGTGGGCGCTCCTTGAGCGGATGCTGCAACAAGGCCGCCAGCTCTTCGCGCCACAGGTGGCTGACGCGCAACAGCAGGAAGTCGGGCATCTGCTCCAGCCCATACAGCGGATCGGTATGACCGTTGCTCACCAGGCGAGTGGTTACCTGCAGGTTCGGCAGCCCTTGGCTCAACGCTTTCAGATGATTCAAGGTGGTCGCGTCGCGCCCACTGATCAGCAGGCGCTTGCCTTGCTTTTCAGTAGCAGCGACAACGGGCGCTTCTCGGGTACTCAACATGGTGTGATCTCCGGTGTGACTGCTGCCTGGGGCTGCCGACCGAGGCTTTCACGTGGCACGGTCGACCTGAATACCGGTAAGACAAACACCCCGTTGAACCCAGGAATCAGCAGATTGAAACTGAAATTGGATACCTGTAGCTGGACATAACGAATGGCGACAAAGCCGCCGGTGCCGCTCAGATCGTTGGGGCTGGTGACGACTGCGCCGTTGGTGTCCAGATAAACCAGGTTCAGGTTGGCGGCCGTCAGGTTATTGAGCAGGCTGCTCGGGCCGCCGTCGGTGGAAGCGTTGAACATCGCCCGACGCAGAATCACCGGATCGTTGATGTCGCATACCGCCGCCAGACGGGCGCCGCGGCGCACGGTTTCATTCAGGGCATTGACCGTGAAATACAGCCGGCCCATTTCCAGCACACCGAACAGCACGGTGAACAGCACCAGGCTGGTGATCGCGAACTCGACGGTGTACAGCCCACGCATACCTTTGACGTTCATCACAAAGCCCTCATGACGACAGTGGAAGTCAAGGCCAGGCCCAGCGGCACGTTGCTGCCATACAAGACGGGCAAGGCACTGCCGATCACCGGCACATAGGTGTAGGTAATGCTGACCTGGACATGCTCGGCCCCCACCGCGCTGACCGTGACATTCGCCGGCGTCAGCCCCGACACCACCGCCGGGTAGCCATTGGGGTTGGCGGGCACGCCATAGACAGCGACGTTCTTGGCCTGGGTCTGCAGCGTGCCGCTCAGGTCGAGCTTGCCGAGGGTGGAGTTCCACGCCTTGTCAGCGACATAACGCCCGGCATCGCGACTGGCCTGCATCAGGCTGTTGTACTGGAACAACATGCGGCCGAACTCGGCGAAGGTCAGCATCAGCAACAGCAGCAGCGGCAACGTCAATACCAGCTCCACCATCGCCAAGCCGCCCTGGTTGCGCGGCGACCTGAATCCTCTGCGTCCCATAAAGCCTCCTAAGAATCGGTACTTGGCGTCTGGCTGTTGTCGATATAGGTCTTGTACAGCTGGATAATCTGCGGCCCGGTGGTATTGGCCGGGTTGGGACCCGGCACGTTGTCGCCTTCGCACACACTCTCGAACTGACCGAATATCTGCGACTCATTGCCCTTTTGCGACGCCGGTTGCAGGACGAAGTAGCAGCCGAAACCCAACACCGGTATCGAGGACGACCCATCGTTCTTGCCCGAACAGTCACCGATCACGATCTTGATGATCCGCCGTTCGAACGACCCACCGCTCTGGCAGCCACCACCGCCACCGGCAACGCAGTTGGCGGAGTCCTGCACCCAGTCGTTGTAGTCGTACAAGGCGCTGCCAGCCGCGGACAAATTGCCGCTGCTGGAGGTAACCGCCTGATTGTTGTACTGAATCTGTGCGAGCGCATCGTCGTAAGTGAACGACTTGGGGTTGGTGGTGATCACCAGGTCCGGTGGATAGTCCGCCGCCTTGAGACCGCCGGAATACTCGTTGAAGCGTGTATTGAGGCCCTGCGAGGCTGGCCCCACGGTATTCCCCGGCTTGGTCTGGACATTCGAACCGACGCTGTTGCACTGGCTGATACCGCCAGCCAAGCCCTGCCTGACCGTGCTGCCGCCGGAGCCGAAATCGAGCAATTGGAAGTTGCCGGGGCCAATCGGCGAGCTGTTGCCTGCGGCGGTTTTCAATACCTGCGGATCGCCGAACTGGAACCCCCAGAACATCCCGGTGGACGGGTTGTTTTTCGTCGGGTCGCCGCACACCATCAGCGGCGTGAGGTCGCAAGGGCTGGCGGGGCTGGGTCCGGCGGTAGCGACCGCGCTCACAAACTTGTTACCGACGCCATTGCCCAGGGTCTGAAAGACGCCCCAGAAGAATCCGGCCAGGGAATAGTTGGTGACCGTCACCCGCACGTAACTCGCATTGGCCGGCCCCGGGAAAGAGAAAGGCCCATAGACAGTGGACGCCAACTCCACCGTGGCAAAGCCGCCGACATTGTTGGCGATGGCGGTGGCCAGCTCCTGATTGCCGCTGGCATTGGCATTCAGGGTCAGGGTATTGAGCGCAGCGCTCTGCGCCAGGCTGGCGGCTCCCATAGTACCCATTACCGTACTGAGGGTCTTGGCACCGCTCAGCGCCGCGGCATCCACTGCATTTTGCAGGCGGGACTTGTTCACCAGCATATGGCCGCCATCCAACGCCAGGGCCCCCATTAGCAGCATCGCGGCCAGGGCAATCACCACCAGTACAAGCATTGCGCCGCGCTGCTGCCGTGGAAATGCACTCAATGGCTGTTGGATACGCGCACTCATCATCAAGCCCTCATTGTTCGTCTATGTCGTACCCGATCATTTACAGCTGGGACTTCACAACGTTGACCTCGATCCCGCGGATCACCGTGATCCCGCTATCGCCGCTGGGACGACGCCGGACAATCGGCCGAACCACTGGCGGGGCAGGCACTTCCTGGATCATGGCGACCGGCTCGACCATCGCCGGTTGCTTCTGGTTGTCCAGCGGATTGCGCAGGGCCAGTTGCAGCTTGCCGGCCGCCATCCCCTTGACCAGTTCCTCGGCCTGCTGGGGGGTCATTTCCAGGGTCACGGCGCGCACGACCACCGGTTGGGTCTTGTCGGTACTGGCCGTCTGGTCCACCGCCAGCACCCGCAGGTCTTCCAGGATGGTCTTGGATTCGGCATCGCCGGTATTGCCGGTCTGCCGGGTAGCCAGCACATCGACCCGGTTACCCGGCAACAGGAAGCCACCCACGCCGACCACGTCGTCCACCCGGACCGAGATCGCACGCTTGGTGGGCTCGATCAGCGACGCCAGGGTGCTGCCGCCCAGGTGTTCGGCCAGACGCGCACCGCGCAGGATGTCGCCGCGCAGCATGGAGAAGGTGGCGATCTTGCCCACCACCTTCTCGGTCGCGTCGAAAGCATCCTCGGGCACCGTTTCCTTGGGCATACGGACCAGCGCGACCTGCTGTGGCTCGACCATTTGCCCGAAAGCGATTTCCACGGTCGCCACCACCACGTTCTGCTGGTTATCGTCGGGGGTGGCGTTGAGCCGTGCATTGAGCCAGGTGTTGGCCATCCATGCCGCGCCCAGGCCCAGAACCACGGACAGGGTCACCAGAGTGAAAGTACGAGAACTCATGTCGAAATCTCCTTACTCAAAGAAAGTCGAGCTGGACGAAGTAGCTGTGCCATGCCCACTCCAGTTCCAGGGTTGACAGGGGTCCGCTGGCGCCCACATAACGCTGGCGATCGAGCGCCATGCTCAAGAGATCCCGTGGGTGACAAGGCACCAGCGGCATGTTTTCAGCGCCATAGAGTTCATCCAGGACGTAGCGCAACAGCAGCGGGTCGTATTGGATGTTCAGGCGCTCTGTCTCTTGAATCCAGATACGTTCGTACTCCTCGGGCTTGAGGTAGCCGAACTGCAGCTTGTAGCCAATCCGCCGCAGGAACGCCTCGTCGGCCAGTTCCAACGGGTTCAGGTTGGTGGAAAACACCAGGATCAGGTCGAACGGCAGCTCGCAGTGCCGCCCGCCGCCGAGGTTGAGGAAGTCGCGTTTCTCCTCCATCGGTACGATCCAGCGATTGAGCAATTCCGCGGGCGCCATGCGCTGGCGCCCCATGTCGTCGATGACGAACAGGCCATTGCTGGCCTTGAGCTGCAACGGTGCCTGGTACTGGCGAGTGAAGGGGTCGTAGCGGATATCCAGCTGTTCCATGGTCAGCTCGCCGCCGGTGATGACGATCGGCCGTTCACAGCACAGGAGCCGGCGGTCGATCCCCTCATTGAGCATCAGGCTGTTCTGCGGATCGCCGACATCCAGGCGCCGGTGTACCTGGGGGTCGTAGATCTCGATCACCGCATCGTTGATCGCAATCGCATGGGGCACCCAGACGGACTCGGAAAACAGCCGGATCAAGCGACTGCTGACATAGGTCTTGCCCGTCCCCGCCGGCCCGTAAATCATGATGGCGCGCCCGGAATTCAGGGCCACGCCCAACTGATCGAGCATGTTCTGCGCCAGCACCATGGAGCCGAAGGAAGCCTGCATGTCCCGGGCGCTGATACGGCCATGGTGAATGGTCTGTACCTTGAGCAGCGAGCGATAGGCGCTCACCGGAAAGGGCGCCGCGCCGATATAACCACTGCGCGACAAGGCATCGCGGGCAGCATTGCGGCCGCGCTCGGTCAGCCCGTAGCGCAAGCCCTGGCCACCGGCTTGGCCAAGGATCTCGACCCGGTGATCCTGACGCAGGAAGGTCAGGACTTCTTCAACCACCGCCCCCGTCAGCGCCAGGCGCTCTACCAGTCGAGGCATGTCCAGTACACCCGCATCGTGCAAATGCTTGCAGACCAGGTCTCCGAGGAAATTGTCGGCCAGCCCGGTCTCGAGGATCGTGCGTGGCTGTGGAGCCAGTCGCTGCACTGCTTCCCGGTCATTGCCGGTCGGACGGCTGTTACTGATGGCGTACATAACGTTCTCCTGAGCTACTGGCCAAGGGGCAACCAGAGGTAAAAGCTGGCCAATGTGCCGAGCAGGATCGCAACCGAATAGGGAAATGGTTTGCCGGCCACTTCATCGTCCGCCGGCGAAAAATAGGCCCTGGCTCTCATCATCTGCCAGTAGCGCCCCATGGTCTGTTGAACTTGACCACGTACCAACACAATCAATACCCCGCACGCGCCGCCGGCGATCAGGCTGAAAAACGCAGCCCAGAGGGCGTGCTGCGGCGTGAGAAAAGTGCCAACCATGGCCATGAGCTTGACGTCGCCGGCTGCCATCCCGCCAAAGGCGTACAGGGGAAGAAAAACGGCAAAACCGATCAACATGCCCAGCAGTCCATAACCAAACCCGATGACGCCTGAGGAATAGACCTGGCCGGCAATCCCCAGCCCCAGCCCCACCAGCACCAAGAGGTTGGGAATACGGTGGCGACGAAGGTCGCTCACCACCGCAATCCCCAGCAGTCCCAGCATCAATGCAACAACGAATAATTGCTCTTTGCCCATGACTGCAGCCCTCGGTGGAAGTTGGCGTATTAGCAGACGACACCCTGAACAGCACATCCCAGGCTGGTGATGGCCGTGGCCACGTTGCCGCCCAAGGTGATAAATGCAGCAACAGCGCCCAAAGTGATCAGGCCGCCGGCCACTGCATATTCCACAATGGTCAGGCCGTCTTCGTCTTTGGCGAACTTGATGATCGAAGTCTTGATCGATTGCAGATTCATTTTCCCACCTCACTCAAGTGTTTTTGTTTAAGAGCAGCACTGTCGTACTGCCTGGTTGAACATTAGTCAGGGAAGCATTGGAAGGGTTAGGAGTTTTTTGCTGATCGTTAGGACTTTATTGCTGTTGTTGAAAGATGCAAAAAAGCACCAGGAACAACACAAGAAACAGATGTTTTATCTAAGGAAGGAATAATTGAAGAGTCGCCTTGAAACAGTCTCGCCCTCGATGCAAGACCGGCCTGAGCACTGGCCGACAAAGACAAAAGCCCCGGCCATATTCGCTGCACCCCAACCATAGTGCGAAACGAAGTAAACCGAGGCTTCCATATCAGGATTTGATCTTCACGCGAGCAATACAGCGACGATACTCCTGAAGCTGGAAAGAGAATTTGCAGGCTGCGGCAGAGCGATGGAGCCGTGCTCGGCCAAAGGTCACTTTGACAATTTGAACTCGCTCGAGACCAGGACTGGAGCCATCCGTCATCTACTGTGCGCTGACTGCACATACCGATTGAGAAGGCTCCATCCTGTCCAGGCGAGCGCAGACAGAACAACGGCGGAAACACACATGCACCACAGGTACGGCCTCAGCCCGAGGGAAACCGCTCTTCGCAGCCAGACCCAAAAAGTCTGGCCGCGTACGAGCAACAAGCAGTTCCCGCCCAGGACTGAAGACTCGGCACAACGGCTGTCGTTAGCACACCACGCCCTGAACAGCGCAACCCAGACTGGTGATGGCGGTGGCCACGTTGCCGCCCAGGGTCACGAACGCGGCAACGGCGCCCAGCGTAATCAGACCACCGGCCACGGCGTATTCCACGATGGTCAGACCCTCTTCGTCCTTGATGAATGCCAGCACCGAGGTTTTGATTGTTTGCAGATTCATTTTGTTCACCTCATATATAAGAAAAGTTGCTTTAAGGCGATCAGTATTTGTGCCGCCTGACTGAATCCTAGTCAGGGGCTAACAGAAAGAGTTAGGAGTTTATTGTCGGTTTCTAGGACTTTTTTGCAATGCTTGGCAAGACAGCAAAGAACACCAATGAAACTAAACCTGGCAGAGGGAGTTTTTTTCAGAAAAGGAACTGTTCTCATATAAAACTAAATTGATTCAGCCATGGCCGGTGGTGCAAGAAAAGGCGATCGCAACAGCAAGGAGCTGCCTGTGACTCTTATCTCGCTGTCAGACATAGAAGGTAATCAAGAAAATTTATGAAGCGTTATCAGAACTTGATCCTTTGCCCGCAAAGCCCAGTGGCGATACTGACAGCCCAGGAAGTGACAGTGAGACACCAGGAAGGAATAAGGAAATGAGACCTGAGTCGGCCCAAAAACCCTCTCTTTTATGGTTCGACCTCACGCGTGACCGATCCTCTGAAGAACTGATCGCGCTGTTTCGTCCAGCCTGCGATTGCCAGGTGTCGAAAGATGCGTCCCTGCCCGAAAAGGACACCCATCCTCTACCGGACATGATCTGCATGCACTATGACCGCCCGGACATGCCAGGGCTCAATCTGTTACTGGAGATCAAACACAAGATTCCCTCCATTCCCATCGCCATGTTCACGGTGCAGCACTCCGAAGAACTCGCCGTCTGGGCCATGCGCTCGCGTGTCTGGGAATACATGGTGCTCCCTCTCTCGAGTGCCGAGATCCGGCGCTTCCTGCATGCGCTGAAGCAGCTCTACGAACTGCGCCACAGCAGCGGCCCCGACAACAAGACGCTGCAGATCGAACATGGCCCGTCCCTGCCGGACAGCATCCGACTGACCGTAGAGCACCAGAAACATCAGGCACTCAGCGATGTGCTGCTGTACATCGAGCAGAATTTTCGTGAAAGCATCGACCAGAAAGAGCTGGCCAAGCGTTGCGGCATGACCACGTTTCGCTTCAGCCGGCTGTTCAAGGAGGTCCATGGCCTGGGATTCATGGACTACATCCTGAGCAAACGCATGGATTGCGCCAAGAATCTGCTCGACAACAGCCAGATGCCCATCACCAGCATCGGCTATGAAGTCGGCTTCAAGGACCCGTCCTACTTTGCCCGCGCCTTCAAGCAATTCGCGGGCGCCAGCCCCAGCGAATACCGACAACGCCGAAGAATCCCGGAACGGGTAAAAAAAGAAGAGGCGGAACTGGAGCAAACGCTGTCTCAGGTGATCGACAGCCTGCCGCTGCGTATCGAAGGTCGATGAACAGGCCAGGCATGCCGCTCAGCCCAGCCGGCATGGCGCCTTGGGCCCCGGCAGCCGTGGGCGGTTGCCTGTCTATCTGTCTGCGCTGCGCCTTAGACACTGTCCAGCCGCCTTCCGCTTGAGCATCCGCTCGCCGACACCCCGCCCCGCCATCCTGGCGGGGCCACGGCGTCGTTCGCCGGGCGCTATACCCAGCCGCCATCGACGATGAAGTTTTGCGCCGAGCACATGGCGGACGCATCGGACGCCAGGAACAGCGCCATCTGGGCGATATGCCCGGGCTCCACGCTGCCCGGCAGGCATTGGCTGCGGCTGATCAGCTCGCGGGCGGCATCGTCGACCCACATCGCCAGTTGTTTTTCGGTCATCACCCAGCCGGGCACCAGGGTGTTGACCCGGATCCGCCAGGGTCCCAACTCCCGCGCCAGGGCCCGGGTCATGCCGTGGGTGGCCGCCTTGCTGGCGGCGTACACGGGATAGCCGCTGGAGGCCATCATCCAGCCGATGGAACCCAGGTTGATCACACTGCCGGCGCCGGCGGCCTTCATCATCGGCACCACCGCCTGGCTGGCAAAAAAAGCGTGCTTGAGATTGACCGAAATGAGCTTGTCGAATGCCTGCGCGTCGACTTCTTCCAGACTGTGCCGCACGTCATTGGCGGCATTGTTCACCAGCACCGTGATGGGTCCCAGCGTCTGTGCAAAGCGCCCGATCGCGGCCTGGTAAGCGACCTCGTCGGTGATGTCGCAATGCGCGAACTCCACGCGATGGCCCTGCGCCGATAGCCGGGCCGACAACGCCTCGCCCTGGCTTTGCGCCATGTCCACGAACGCGACCCTGGCGCCCTGCTGTGCGAAGGCGCAAACCAGGGCTTCGCCAATTCCGGAAGCTCCGCCGGAAATCAATACGGTCTTGCCCTCGAGATCCGCGTACACAGCCTGCATGCCAGCCCCTTTTTCAGTGTTCATCATGACAGTTCCCGAGCAGTGTTCATTTCGATTCGACCCTTAAATAGTCTTATTTTATATTGTAAGAATGCCGAATTAAGCGATAAATTTGCCGCTACATCGACAAAATAATGCAAATTAGTAGAACTATTCCACTCAAAACAACAAAAGGAAGTTCAACCATGCCGCACTCTCCCCACCGGCTTTCCAGCCTCGGCCTGTCGCTGCTGCTCGCCAGTTTCGGCGCCCAGGCCGCGGGCCTGTCCAGCGAACACAAGGCCTTTGGCAAGACCCTCGACGGCACCGCCGTCGAGCAATACGTGTTGCGCAACAGCCATGGCCTGCAAGCCACGGTCATCACCTACGGCGCTGTCCTGCAATCGTTGAAGGTGCCGGATAAAAACGGCACCTTCGACGACGTGGTCCTGGGCTTCGATGACGTCCAGGGCTATCAGCGCGGTACCGCGTTCTTCGGCGCCACCATCGGCCGCTACGGCAATCGCCTGGCTGGAGGTGCGTTCGAGCTGGACGGCCAGCGTTACCAGGTGCCGCTCAACGACGGCCCGAACTCGCTGCATGGCGGCGCCCAGGGCTTCGACAAGCGCGTCTGGAAAGCCCGGCCGATCAAGCGCAAGGACGCCGTCGGGGTGACCTTGAGCTACCTGTCCAAAGACGGCGAAATGGGCTTCCCCGGCAACCTGCAAGTCGAGGTCACCTACAGCCTCAACGACAACAACGAGCTGCGCATCGAATACAGCGCCTCCACCGACAAACCCACGGTGCTGAACCTCACCAACCACAGCTACTTCAACCTCGCCGGCGCCGGCAACGGCGATGTGCTCGCCCAGCTCGCCACCCTGCACGCCAGCCACTACACGCCGGTCAACGCCAGGCTGATCCCGACCGGCGAACTGGCCCCGGTCGCCGGCACGCCGATGGACTTCCGGCAACCGACCGCCATCGGCCAGCGCATCAAGGACGATCATCCGCAGCTCAAGTTCGCCGAGCCGAAACAGGGCGGCTTCGACTTCAACTGGGTGCTTGACGCCAAGGGCGACGTCGGCCAGCTCGCCGCCGAAGTGCGCGACCCGCAATCCGGTCGCCGCTTGCAGCTCTACACCAGCGAACCCGGGGTGCAGTTCTATACCAGCAATTTTCTCGACGGCACGCTCAAGGGCAAGGCGGACAAGACCTACAACCACTGGGGCGCGTTCACCCTGGAAACCCAGCACTTCCCCGACTCGCCCAACCAGCCGGACTTCCCCAGCACCCGGCTCAACCCCGGCCAGGTCTACAGCCAGGACACCGTGCTGAAGTTCTCCGCCGACTGAAACGCCAGTGCCGCCCGCCTCTTGCCTACAGATTCGGCAAGGGGACGGGCCGGCCGGCGACGCGTATCGCGCCGCCGGCATCCCTTGCCGCAGCCCCCGTAATCAGCGTTGTTTCATACGGTCGATGACCACCGCCAGCAGCAGGATCGAACCGCGGATCACGTACTGGTAGAAGGTGTCGATGTTTTTCAGGTTCATCGCGTTTTCGATGATCGCCAGGATCAGCACCCCGGCAATCACATGGCGGATCATGCCGATCCCGCCGCTCAACGACACGCCGCCGAGCACGCAGGCGGAAATCACCGTCAGCTCGAAGCCCTGGCCGATCATCGGCTGGCCGGAGGTCATGCGCGAGGCCAGGATCACCCCGGCCAGCGCGCCGATCACCCCGTGCACGGCGAAGATCACGATCTTGGTCCGGTCGACATTGACCCCGGCCAGCAGCGCGGCTTCCTGGTTGCCGCCGATGGCCATGGTGTTGCGCCCGTAGGTGGTGTAGTTGAGCAGCCAGCCGAAGAACAGGAAGCAGCCGATGGTGATCAGGATCGGCACCGGCACCCCGAACAACTGGCCATTGCCGAAGACGAAGAACGACTCCTGGGACACGCCGACCGCCTTGCCGTTGGCGAAGATGTAGGCCAGGCCCCGGACAATCTGCATGGTCGCCAAAGTGGTGATCAGCGCATTGACCCGCAGCTTGGCAATCACGATGCCGTTGATCAGCCCGACCAGCAGCCCCATCAGCAGCGCGGCGCCCACGCCAAGGAGCATGCTGTCGGTGTCGCGCATCACCACCGCCGCGACGACCCCGGCACAGGCGATCACCGAACCGACCGACAGGTCGAAATGCCCGGACGCCAGGCAATAGAGCATGGTGCAGGCGGCGATGCCGGTGGTGGAAATGGCCAGGCCCAGGCCGCGCATGTTCAGCGGCGACAGGAAGTTATCGATGAGCAGAGTGCAGAGCACGAAGATCCCCACCGCCGCCAACAGCATCGCCCAGTTATCGAGCAGGCCACGCAGGTCCAGGGGTTTGCGCGCCGTCGGCAGCGCGTTGTCTTGAGTTGTCATGTTCACCTCTTCAGTTCTCCAGGCCGTCGGCGCGTTGGCGCGGCAAAGCCAGTTGCAGCAGGTTGGATTCATTGGCCTGTTCACGGCTCTTCTCGCCGCGCAACGCGCCTTCGCAGAGCACCAGGATGCGGTCGGAGATACCCATCACTTCCATCAGGTCGCTGGACACCACGATCACCGCGATGCCCCTGGCCGCCAGGTCATGGATGATCTGGTAGATCTCGGCCTTGGCGCCGATATCGATGCCGCGCGTGGGTTCGTCGAGCAGCAGGACTTTCATCGGCATCGACAGCCAGCGGCCGAGGATGGCCTTCTGCTGATTGCCGCCGGACAGGTAGACGATTTTCTGCGCCGCGTTGGGCGTCTTGACCTTCAACGCCTTGATCTGTTTGTCGGCGTTGCCCTTCTCCCAGCCGCCGCGCAACAGCCAGCCAAAGGCCGAATGGGCGCCGCGCGCACTGATGTTGATGTTCTCGGCGACGCTGGAAAGCGGAATGATGCCCTCCTTCTTGCGGTCCTCGGGACACAGCAGCACCCCGGCGGCGATGGCATCGCGCGGCGAGCGCAGGCGCAATGCCTCGCCACACAGCGCCAGGCTTCCGGCGCTGGCCCGCTCGAGGCCGCCGAGCAGGCGCAACAGTTCAGTACGCCCCGCACCGACC
The DNA here is from genome assembly GCF_900109505.1 of Pseudomonas sp. NFACC41-3. NCBI lineage: Bacteria > Pseudomonadati > Pseudomonadota > Gammaproteobacteria > Pseudomonadales > Pseudomonadaceae > Pseudomonas > Pseudomonas sp. NFACC41-3. Next base: position 495,915 of record NZ_FOAE01000002.1, on the reverse strand, counting down.
AGGCCGAACAGGCCGAGCACCTCGCCCTGGTGCGCCTGGAAACTCACTGGCGCACGCAGGCCCGGCCCCAGCAGGCCGTCGACCTTGAGCGCCACCGCGCCGCGCGGCCGCGGGCGGTAATCGTAGATGTCCTGGATATCGCGACCGACCATGCAGGTAACCAGCTGGTCGTGGGTCAGTGCGCTCATGTCCTCGAAGGTGCGCACGTAGCGGCCGTCCTTGAACACCGTCACCGCATCGCAGATACGGAACACCTCCTCCATGCGATGGGATACGTACAGCACCACTTTGCCTTCGTCCCGCAGGCGCCCGATGATCGCCATCAAGCGCTCGATTTCCCGGGCCGACAGGCTGCTGGTGGGTTCGTCGAAGGCAATCACGTGGGCACCACGGGACAACGCCTTGGCGATTTCCACCAGTTGGCGCTGGCCCAGGGACAGGCGGCCGACCTTCTGGTCGGGATCGATTTCATCGGCCAGCCCCTTGAGGCATTCCAGTGCATGCTGGCGCAGCGCACGGCGGTCGATCACCCCGAGGCTGGCCGGCAGATGGCCGAGGAACAGGTTCTCGGCCACGCTCATGGCGGGCACCAGGTGCAGCTCCTGGTGGATCACCGCCACCCCGCAGGCAATGCTGTCGGCCGCGCACTTGAACGTCATGGTCCGCTCGCCGATCTGCACACTGCCGCTGCTGGGCGTGTAGGCGCCGCCAAGGATCTTCAGCAAGGTCGACTTGCCTGCGCCGTTCTCGCCCATCAGGGCGTGCACCTGCCCCGGCTGGGCGGTGAAACTGATGCCGTCCAGCGCCTTGACCCCGGGGAAGGTCTTGCCGATGCCGTTGAAACACAAACTGGCGCCGGCACTGTGTTGTCGTTTATTCAGTTGCGCGTGCATAACCACCTCATCAAGTCAGGCGGCCCGTGCGAACGGGCCGCCGGGGAAAGTCGACGGCCTTCAGTTCCACAGGCCGATCTTTTCCAGTTCTTGCTTGAAGTTGTCCCGGGTGATCAGCGTCACGTCGTCCATCGCGGTGTACTTGGGCGGCTCCTTGCCGGTGGTGACCCACTCGAACATCATGCTCGCGGTGTTGTAGCCCTCCATGTGCGGGCTGGGCAGCATCGAGCCGAAGAAGCCGCTGTCGGGTTTCTTCAATTCGCCGATGGCGTCGGTGCCATTGATGCCGATGCCGATCACATTGGCCGCGGCGAACCCGGCGCTTTCGGTGGCGCGCACGCCGCCCAGCACGCTGTTGTCGTTCATCCCGCCGATGATCAGGTTCTTCGCCCCGCTGGGCAGCTTGACCAGCGCCGAGTTGGTGGCGTCCATGCTGCCCGGCACGTCGAGGGTCTTGAGCGGCGCGAAGAGGATGTGGTCCTTGGGCAGGCCGGCTTCCTCCAGCGACTTGACCGAGCCGTCGGTGCGTTTTTTACCGGTGTCGAGTTCGTTGTAGGTGGTGATCACCGCGTAGGTGTCCTTCCAGTCCCAGCCGCGCTTCTTCGCTTCGCCGGCCATGGCGGCGCCCTGCTTCTGCCCGACCTCGAACGCGGCCATGCCCAGGTAGGGCACGTCTTCCATGAACTGGCCCTTGGCATCGACAAAACGATCGTCGACGGCAATCACTTTCAAGTCGTTGAGCCTGGCCTTGGCCATGATCGCCGGACCAAGGGACACGTCCGGCGGGCAGATCACGAAGCCCTTGGCGCCGTTGGCGGCGAGGCTGTCGATCGCCGACAGGGTTTTCTCGCCGTCCGGCACGGCGATTTTGATCACGGTGAAGCCCTTGTCCTTGCCGGCCTTTTCGGCAAAGGCCCATTCGGTCTGGAACCAGGGTTCCTCCGCCTGCTTGACCAGGAAACCGATCTTCACCGGCTCGGCGGCAAGCGACAGGCAGCTCAGGCTGGCGGCCGACATGGCCAGGGCGGCACAACACAGGTAACGGATCCCACGACGACGCTTCATAAAGGTGACTCCTTGTTGTTGTTTTTCAGAGTTCGTTGCACACAGGTAAAGCCTGAACGTTATCCGGCAAAGCGATGACAGAGATTCCCGGGGGTATCGACCCGCACGGCCAGCACCGCGCCGTCCAGGGGATGGTCGAGCGGGCTGGCCGCGCTGGTGATGTACAGGGTCTTGAGGTCCGCGCCGCCGAACACGCAACTGGTGGGGCGGCTGACGGGCAGTTCGAGCACCCGGTCGACCTCGCCGTCGGGCGCCAGCCTGAGCAGGCAGCCGCCGTCCCAGCGGGCATTCCAGACATAACCCTCGGCGTCCATCGCCGAACCGTCCGGGACGCCGCGCGGGTGTGGCCCGAACCACGCCTGTGCGGGGCCCAACCGGCCATCGCTGGCGATCGGGTACTGATACAGCGTGCCGTCCAGGCTGTCGGCGAAATACAGGCGGCTGGCGTCCTCGCTCCACAGCAAGGTATTGGGAATCCCCAGGCCCTTTAGCAGAGGCGTGACCCGCGCCTGGGCATCGATGCGGAACAGGCCACCGAAACGCCGCCGCACCGGCAGGTCTTCGCCCCGCTCGCCGATATTGTTCTGCATGGTGCCCAGCCAGAGCCTGCCCTGGGCATCGCAGCGCGCCTCGTTGGCCCGGTTGCCCGGTTGCGGATCGGCCACGCAGAGCAGGCTCAGGCGCGGCGCGGCGGGCGCGGAGTCCAGGTCGAGGCGGTATACGCCACTGCTCAAGGTCACCAGCGCATCGCCGCGCTCACAGGGGATGAAGGCCGACACCGGTTCCGGCAGGTGCCAGGCCCGCAGCTGCCCGCCCCGCAGGCACAAGGCCTGCCGGCCGGCGATATCGACCCAATACAGGGCCTGGCCGGGCGCGTCCCAGAACGGGCCTTCGCCCAGCCGCGCACGGTGTGTGGTCACTGCGGTCCACGACATGAAACCTCCTGCATTGTGTTTGTTTTCAGGTAGGCACTAATGGGTTCGTGTTACAGGCTGTCGCGTGAGGGCCGTCCATCCACCAGGCGCTGGATGCGCAATGGGTTGGCATTCTTCAACGCATCCGGCAGCAGGTTGTCGGGGTAGTTCTGGAAACACACCGGACGCAGGAAACGCTCGATGGCCAGGGTCCCCACCGACGTGCCACGGGCATCGGAGGTGGCCGGATAAGGCCCGCCGTGCACCATCGCGTCACAGACCTCGACACCGGTCGGGTAACCGTTGAGCAGGATGCGGCCAACCTTCTGTTCCAGCAACGCCGTCAACTCGCCAAACTGCACAAAATCCGCCGGCTCGCCAATGAGGGTCGCCGTCAGTTGCCCGCGCAGGCCGTGCAAGGCGGCATTGAGCTGTGCCTGATCAGCCACTTCGACGAACACGGTGGTCGGGCCGAACACTTCTTCCTGCAGCACTTCATCGCCCTCGACCAGCAGGCGGGCATCCGCCTTGAACAGCTGTGGCCGCGCCTGGTTGCCGGCTTGTGGAGCGCCGGCCAGGTGCTCGATACCCGGGTGCGCCAGCAGCTTTTGCAGACCTTTGCCGTAGCTGCCCAGGGTGCCGGCGTTGAGCATGGTCTGTGCCGGTTGATCGCCGATCAGCCGGGCCACCTGCTCGGTGAAGGCGGCGAACTGCGGCGAGCGGATGCCGATCACCAGGCCAGGGTTGGTACAGAACTGGCCGCAGCCCTGCACCACCGAGGCGGTCAGGTCGCGGGCGATCGTTTGCGCCCGCGCTTGCAGCGCCTGGGGCAACACGATCACCGGGTTGATGCTCGACATCTCGGCGAACACCGGGATCGGCTGCGGGCGTGCCGCCGCCATGTCGCACAGCGCCCGGCCGCCCTTGAGCGAGCCGGTGAAACCGACCGCCTGGATCGCCGGATGCTTGACCAGCGCTTCGCCGACCCCACCGCCAAAGATCATGTTGAACACACCGGCGGGCATCCCGCTGGCCTGGGCCGCCCGGACGATCGCATCGGCGACCCGCTCGGCGGTCGCCATGTGCCCGCTGTGGGCCTTGAACACCACCGGGCAACCGGCTGCCAGCGCCGCGGCGGTGTCACCGCCGGCGGTGGAAAACGCCAGGGGAAAGTTGCTCGCGCCAAACACCGCCACCGGCCCCAGGCCGATGCGGTACTGGCGCAGGTCCGGACGCGGCAGCGGCTGGCGCTCGGGCAGTGCCCGATCGATACGCGCGCCGTAGAAATCGCCGCGCCGCAGCACCTCGGCGAACAGCCGCATCTGGCCACTGGTGCGCTTGCGCTCGCCCTGGATCCGCGCGGTGGGCAACGCGGTTTCCCGGCAGACCAGGGCGATGAACTCATCGTCCAGCGCGTCCAGCTCATCCGCCACCGCCTCCAGGAATTGCGCGCGCCGCTGCGCACTCAGGGCGCGGTAGGCCGGGTAGGCCGCCGCGGCAGCGTTGGCGGCGGCGTCGACTTCCTCCGCCGTGGCCTGGTAGAACCCGTGGGGCAAGGCTTCGCCGGTGCTGGCATCGATGCTGTGAAGAATGACGGTGCCGGCGGCGCTGCGCTGGCCGCCGATGTAGTTGTGACCAAGAACCTGGGGCATGCCTGTCTCCTGTTGTTCGTTCAAAGGGCGTCTGCTCAACGAGCGGCGGCTTAAAGAGCGCCGACGCAACCGGGTGCCAGTACCGCGTCGACGCCGGCGATACCGTTGATCAAGGGGGCGCCGAACTCCGCCTGGCTGATTTCGAATACGTCCCCCGGCTGCGTGCGGATTCCGTCGGCGAACGACAGGGTCGCGGTGCCGAAGAAGTGGATGTGCACATCCCCCGGCCGCAGGAACTGGCTGTATTTGAAATGGTGGTACTCAAGGTTCTCCAGGCTGTGGCACATATTGGCTTCGCCACTGAGAAACTCGTTTTGCCACAGCACCTGCCCATTGCGCAGGATGCGACTGGTGCCCGCCAGGTGCCGGGGCAGCTCGCCGACCCGCAGTTCAGGACCATAGCTGCAACTGCGCAATTTGGAATGGGCCAGGTAGAGATAGTTCTTGCGTTCCATCACGTGATCGGAGAACTCGTTGCCCACCGCGAACCCCAGGCGATAAGGCTTGCCGTCATGGCCGATGACATACAGGCCGCCGATTTCCGGCTCTTCGCCGGCGTCTTCGGCAAAGGCCGGCAGGCTGAAGGCCTGGCCCGGGCGCACGACGATGCTGCCGTCGCCCTTGTAGAACCATTCCGGTTGCACGCCGGCCTGACCGGCTGCGGGCTTGCCGCCCTCCACGCCCCACTTGAAGATGCGCATGGTGTCGGTCAGCGCCGTGTCGTCAGCTCCCTGCTGGTGCATCTTGTCCCGCGCCGCGGCGCTGCCCAGGTGAGTCAGCCCGGTGCCGCTGACCAGCATGTGCGCCGGGTCCGGGTGATCCAATGGCGGCAGGACCCTCAGGCTCGCCAGCAGCTCGGCGTAATCGTGGCTGATGCCCAGGCCGAGGCTCTGCACCTGCTCGCGCAGGCCGACACCGGCCTCGATGGCGACCAGCGCCAGCTCGCGCACCGTGTTCACCGATTGCACTTCACGGACCAGAGCGTCCTCGACCACACCGACCCGACGCTCGCCGTTATTCAATTCGAACTGCACTAAACGCATGAACTTTCTCCTCTAGGCCATTAAGTACGAGTGGCGCCGCGGGCACTGGCGGCGAACTGCTCGACCGGCAGCACGTGCCTGCGCTCCAGCAACCGATAGACCATGCCCGTCAGCAGCAAGCCGAACAGCATCACGCCGGACAGGAAGTACAACCCCGACGCCAGGCTGCCGGTGTACTGCTTGAGCGCACCGATCACGAACGGACCGATGTAGCCGCCCAGGTTACCCACCGAGTTGATCAGGGCGATCCCCGCCGCCGCGCTGGCGCCGGCAAAAAAACGCCCGGGCAAGGTCCAGAACACCGCGGTGCAGGAAAACAGGGCGAAGGCCACCAGGCACAAGGCCGCCAGTTGCAGCAGCGGCGCCGACAGCCAGGCGCTGAGGAACAGGCCGATCGCCCCCAGCACATAGAGCACCGCCAGGTGGCCGTAGCGATCGTTGAGGCGGTCGGAACTGCGCGGCACCACCAGCAAGCCGATGATCCCGAAGAAATACGGCACCGACGAGACGAAGCCGGTGGTCAGGTCGCTGCCGCCGAACTGCTTGATCAACGTCGGCAACCACAGGCCCAGGCCATAGATGCTCAAGGTCACCGGCAGATAGAACAGCGCCAGCAGCAACACCCGCGTGTCCTTGAGGGCGTGCAGTGGATTGCCGTGGCGGGTCTGGCCGTATGCCTGCAAGTCCTTGTGCAGCTCACCGGTGAGCCAGGCCTTCTCGGCCGGGTCCATCCATTTGACCTGTTGCGGACCGTCGGGCAGGTAGCGCAGCACCGGCCAGGTCAGCAGGATCGCCGGCATGCCGATGACGATGAACAGCCACTGCCAGCCGTGCAGGCCGAGGATGCCGTCCATGCCGAGCAGGCCGCCGGACACCGGTCCGGTGATCATCATCGCGATGGGTTGGGACAGGATGAACAGCCCGAGGATCTTGCCGCGATGGCGCACCGGGAACCATTGGGTGATGTAGTAGAGAACACCGGGGAAGAACCCGGCTTCCGCCGCGCCGAGCAGAAAGCGCATCAGATAGAAGCTGTAGGGGCCCTGGACAAACGCCATGCCGATGGTGATGGCGCCCCAGGTGATCATGATCCGCGCGAACCAGCGCCGTGCGCCGAAGCGGTCGAGCATCAGGTTGCTGGGGATTTCCAGGAGGAAGTAGCCGATGAAGAACAGCCCGGCACCCAACCCATAGGCCGCGTCGCCGATGCCGATATCGGCGCCCATGTGCAACTTGGCGAAGCCGACGGCGGAACGGTCCACGTAGGCGATCAGGTACAGCAGGATCAGGAAGGGAATCAGTTTCAGCGTGATGCGCCGAATAAGCCGCAATTCCTGGCTCATGAGCTCGGTCTCCGATTGTTGTTTTTATAGAAGCTCGGGGGACGCCTCTCGCGGAAAACCGCCAGGGCCATACCTCAGTTGCAAACGACTATATAGTATTACTATTTAGCCAACAATACTTCCAAACCCACGATTTTGCGCTTATGTTATGACCAGACCAGAACAATATAGTCTTACAATAAGAGAACCTGACCATGTCTGATAAGAAACCCAACCTGCGCTCCGCCCACTGGTTCGGCACCGCCGACAAGAACGGTTTCATGTACCGCAGCTGGATGAAGAATCAGGGCATCGCCGACCACCAGTTCCATGGCAAGCCCATCATCGGGATCTGCAACACCTGGTCGGAGCTGACCCCGTGCAACGCGCACTTCCGCCAGATTGCCGAGCATGTGAAGCGTGGGGTGATCGAGGCCGGCGGCTTTCCGGTGGAGTTCCCGGTGTTCTCCAACGGCGAGTCGAACCTGCGCCCGACCGCCATGCTCACCCGCAACCTGGCCAGCATGGATGTCGAGGAGGCCATCCGCGGCAACCCGATCGATGGCGTGGTGCTGCTGACCGGCTGCGACAAGACCACCCCGGCACTGCTGATGGGCGCGGCCAGTTGCGACGTGCCGGCCATCGTCGTCACCGGCGGACCGATGCTCAATGGCAAGCACAAGGGCCAGGACATAGGTTCGGGGACCGTGGTGTGGCAGCTCAGCGAACAGGTCAAGGCCGGCACCATCACCCTCGATGACTTCCTTGCGGCCGAAGGCGGCATGTCGCGCTCGGCGGGTACCTGCAACACCATGGGCACCGCCTCGACCATGGCCTGCATGGCCGAGGCCCTGGGCACCTCCCTGCCCCATAACGCGGCGATTCCGGCGGTCGATGCACGCCGTTATGTGCTGGCGCATATGTCCGGCATGCGTGCGGTGGAGATGGTTCGCGAAGACTTGCGGCTGTCGAAGATCCTCACCAAAGAGGCGTTCGAGAACGCCATCCGGGTCAACGCTGCCATCGGCGGATCGACCAACGCGGTGATTCACCTGAAAGCCATCGCCGGGCGCATCGGCGTCGAACTCGACCTGGATGACTGGACCCGCATCGGTCGCAGCACGCCGACCATCGTCAACCTGCAACCGTCCGGACGCTTTTTGATGGAAGAGTTCTACTATGCCGGCGGCCTGCCGGCGGTGTTGCGCCGCCTCGGCGAGGCCAGTCTGATTCCTCACCCGGATGCGTTGACGGTCAACGGCAAGTCTATTGGCGAAAATACCAAGGACGCGCCGATCTACGGCCAGGACGAAGTGATCCGCCGTCTCGACAACCCGATCCGCGCCGACGGCGGCATCTGCGTGCTGCGTGGCAACCTGGCGCCCCTCGGCGCGGTGCTCAAGCCTTCCGCGGCCAGCGCCGAACTGATGCAGCATCGCGGCCGCGCGGTGGTGTTCGAGAACTTCGACATGTACAAGGCACGGATCAACGACCCGGAGCTGGAGGTCGACGCCGACTCGATCCTGGTGATGAAGAACTGCGGCCCCAAGGGCTACCCCGGCATGGCGGAGGTCGGCAACATGGGCCTGCCGGCCAAGCTGCTGGCCCAGGGCGTGACCGACATGGTGCGGATTTCCGACGCGCGCATGAGCGGCACCGCGTATGGCACCGTGGTCCTGCATGTGGCGCCGGAAGCGGCGGCCGGCGGTCCCCTGGCCGCGGTGAAGGAAGGCGACTGGATCGAGCTGGACTGTGCCAGCGGCCGCCTGCACCTGGACATCCCGGAGGCCGAACTGACGGCGCGCATGAGCGACCTGCAAACGCCGCCGTCACTGATTGTCGGCGGTTATCGCCAGCTGTATATCGACCACGTGCTACAGGCGGACCAGGGCTGCGACTTCGATTTCCTGGTGGGTTGCCGGGGCGCCGAGATCCCGCGGCATTCCCACTGAGGGGGCTGATGCGGTCCCGTCGCCCACCGGTTCAGGTATGCAGGAGCGCCTGATAGATACGGGAGCGATGCTATGATGCAGCCAATTTCTTCAGAGCAGCCTCCCTGTTATGGATCACCAGCCTTCCAAACCCCGCAAGAGCATGCATGCCCGGATCGTTCAGGATCTGGGCATGCACATCGTCTCCGGACGCTTCAAGCCGGAAGATAGATTGCCCTTGGAGGCAACGCTGTGTGAGGAATACCAGGTCAGCCGCTCGGTGCTGCGCGAAGCTACCCGGGTGCTCAGCGCCAAGGGGCTGGTGTACTCCAAGCCACGGGTCGGCGCGGTGGTACGGCCACGGGCGAAATGGCACTTGCTGGACCCGGACGTGCTGTCCTGGTTGATGCAGTCGACGCCTCACAGCGAGTTCTTCAATACCCTGGCGGGCGTGCGCCGCATCCTCGAGCCGGAAATCGCCGCCATGGCCGCCACCACCGCGACCGACCCGGATATCGCGGTGATCGAGAAAGCCTACCAGTCCATGGAGACGGCCAAGACCCACGAGGAGCTCTTGCAGGCCGACCTGGACTTTCACCGGGCGATCGCCGATGCCACCCGCAACGACTTGCTCGCCTACATGTGCAACATGCTGTCGCTGCCGCTGCGCGAGTCCATCAGCATCACCAACCGCCGCCCCGATATCCAGCGCCTCAGCCTGCCCCGGCACAAGGCGATCCTGACCGCCATCAAGAACCGTGACGCCCTCGGCGCCCGGCATGCCTCGCTGGTGCAACTGGACGACACCCGCGTGGCCCTGGACACCGTGATGAATGTCCTGACTCCTCTGTAGGGCGCCCGAGCTGTCGATCCATCGCCCACCGCCAGCCCTCACGACGGGCGATCTTTAGCGACGAGATTGAGGATTTGGTCCAGCGCAGTATCGATTCGTGCCGGCCATGGTCCAGGCTCGCTCCTGACATCACACCGGCTCGAATCCAGGGTTCGACCCAGACAGCTGCATGGCTATAGCCTGGTAGCTCCACACTGCCTCCAGACCCGGCCCACACTTTTTCGCAGGCAAAAAAAAACCCGAAAATCCTCACTTTCGTGGGCCTTTCGGATTTTAAATACTGCTAGAAAATGGTGGGTCGTGTGGGATTCGAACCTACGACCAATTGGTTAAAAGCCAACTGCTCTACCAACTGAGCTAACGACCCGCTGTGTGGTGGCGCGTATAATACTGATTTATAAAAAGAATTCAACACCCAATATGAAAAAAATCAAAAATAAGGTGTTGGGTCGCTGACACCGGCCGCGGCAAACCCTTCCGCGCGCAGACGGCAGCTATCGCACTTGCCGCAGGCACGCCCTTGATCATCGGCCTGGTAGCAGGACACGGTCAGGCCGTAATCAACCCCGAGCTTGACGCCCGCCTTGACGATATCGGCCTTGCTCAGGTTCTGCAGCGGTGCCTGGATACGGAACCCCTGTCCCTCTACCCCGGCCTTGGTCGCCAGGTTGGCCATGCGCTCGAAGGCCTCGACGAATTCTGGACGGCAATCCGGATACCCCGAATAGTCCACGGCGTTGACACCAATGAAGATGTCCCGCGCGCCCAGCACTTCCGCCCAGCCCAGTGCCAGGGACAGGAACACGGTGTTACGCGCCGGCACGTAGGTGACGGGGATCCCTTCGCTCGGGGCCTCGGGCACATCGATGGAGCTGTCGGTCAGCGCGGAGCCGCCGATACCGTTGAGGTTGAGGCCGATCACCTTGTGCTCGACCACACCCAGGTCGCGAGCGACACGTTCAGCCGCCTGCAACTCGGCGCGATGACGCTGGCCATAATCGAAGCTCATGGTGTAGCAGCGATACCCTTCGGCGCGGGCCATGGCCACCACGGTGGCCGAGTCCAGACCGCCGGACAGCAGGATTACTGCACGCTTTTCAGTGGCAACTTGGCTCTGTGCTTGTTCAGTCATATCAGCGCCCCGGCTCGTCATTCCAAAGGTATTTATGCAGCTGCAATTGCAGGCGCACCGGCAGGTTGTCCGCAACGATCCAGTCGGCCAGATCGCGCGCATTGAGGTCGTGATGGCTCGGCGAGAACAGCACCTCGCCCGCCCGCCGCTCCAGACCATACTGGATCAGCTTGGCAACCGCCCAGTCATAGTCCTCGCGGGAACAGATGACAAACTTGACCTGGTCGTTCGGCGTCAGCAGTTCGATGTTTTCGTAACGATTGCGCTGAGCTTCCTGCGACCCCGGTGTCTTCAGGTCGAGCACTCGACTGACCCGCGGATCGACCGCGGAAATATCCAGGGCTCCGCTGGTTTCCAGCGAGACTTCGTAACCGGCGTCACACAGCTGCTTGAGCAAGGGAATGGCATTAGGCTGGGCCAGAGGCTCGCCGCCGGTCACACAGACGTAACGCGGGCGGAAACCGGCGACCTGCTCGAGAATGCTCTCGAGGGTGCGGATGCTGCCACCGCTGAAGGCGTAGGCACTGTCGCAGTATTGGCAACGCAGCGGACAACCGGTCAGGCGCACAAATACCGTGGGCAGGCCGGCAGTCCGAGTTTCACCCTGCAACGAGTAGAAAACTTCGGTAATTCTCAATGTGTCTTGCATAGTCGCCACGGGCGTAACAGCTAAACAGGCTGTCCGCCTCCGTCAGGCACCTCGAGGAATCCCGCAAACACGGTAATCCCAGGAAGCGTGTTTCATAAAAAGGGCATGGATTCTAACGAAAAAACCCGCGGCAAGCGCGGGTTTCTTCAAAACAGCTCAAACTCGATTACATGCGTTGCAGATCGCGCTGAGCCAGCTGGGCGGCGGAAGTACCCGGATATTGGGCCACCACCTGCTGCAGAATGCCCTTGACCTTGTCAGTGTGGCCCAGGCGGCGCTCTACGTCAGCCAGCTTATACAGCGAGTCCGGCACCTTGGCATGCTTCGGATACAGCTGGGAGACCTTGGCGAATGCCTGGCCGGCACCTTGCAGGTCGCCTTTGGCCAGGTTCACTTCGCCCAACCAGTACTGGGCATTACCCGCATATTGGCTGTTTGGGTATTTACGCAGGAACGCGGCGAAAGCCTGACTGGCCTTGTCGAAATCCTTGGCCTTGATCAGGTCGAAGGCTGCTTCGTAATACAGCTTTTCCTTCGCCGGATCGCCCGGTTCACTGCTTGCCGCTGGAGCTTGCGAGGCAGCCCCGGCAGCTGCACCGGCGGCACTGGCATCACCACCGGCAGAAGAATTATCAGGAGTCGCGGCAGGTGCACCGCCCGCTCCAATGCGCCGATCAAGATCCTGGTAACGCTCCAGGCTTTCCTGCTTCATACGCGCAATATCGTTTTGCAGTACTTCAATCACACCTTGTTGCCGTGCGATTTGATCCTGCATTTGCTGCAGTTGCTGGAACAGCTCGCCCTGTGCCGAGACAGGGGTCGAAACCCCTCCCCCGGCATAGGCGCCGTTCGTGCCATAACCCGCTGGCGGATAACTGCCTCCGCTATTGTTATAGCCCGAGTTGTTATCGACCACAGGAACCGCAGCCCACACCGAAAGCGGTGCGAGGCTGAGAGCCAAGACAGTTAGAGCACGACGGCACGTTCGCATGACGAATTACTTACGCAGTTCGACGCGACGGTTTTGAGCCCAGGACTGCTCGTCGTTGCCGGTAGCAACTGGACGCTCTTCGCCGTAGGAAACCAGTTCCAGCTGAGCTGGGGAAACGCCTTGCAGCACCAGGTAGCGCTGAACGGCTTTCGCACGACGCTCGCCCAGAGCCATGTTGTACTCACGAGTACCACGTTCGTCGGTGTTGCCTTCCAGAACAACGCGCGCGCCGTTTGCTTTCAGGTCTTTGGCGTGAACGTCCAGAGCGCGCATGGCTTCTGGCTTCAGGTCCGAGCTGTCGTATTCGAAGTAGAAGGTGGTGATTGCGCGCAGAGCAGCTTCTTCGCTCAGGGAGCCGTCAACTGCACCGGTGTTAGCGCCGTAACCAGCGTTTGGATCAACAGCGCCTTCACCAGCGTTGTCGCCGCCTTTGGAGGAGCAACCTACAGCTACAGCCATGGCCAGAGCCAGCGCAGCAAACTTACCAAACTTCAGCATTTCCATCGTGAAACTCCTAATGAACCCCAGTGTGTTAAGTAAAACGTAAAGCGCCGCGTCAGTTCAGGTAAGGGGACCAGGACGGTTCTCTGACTTCGCCTTGTGCGGTAGGAAGCGGGAGCCTCACGCGTCCATTAATGGACACGAGCATCAAGACTCCCCGGCCCTGCTGGCGGGTGGCGTAGATTACCATGGTGCCGTTGGGCGCAACAGTAGGCGACTCATCAAGTGTGCTGTCGGTAAGGATTTTTACGTTGCCACGCTGCAAATCCTGAGCAGCTACCTTGAAGTTTGTGAAACCGTCCTGCCGGTGAATCATGACCAGGGTTTTTTCATCCGCGGACAGTTTCGGGTTGGCGTTGTAGTTGCCCACGAAAGTCACCCGTTCCGCACCGCCACCGCCGGCACTGGTCTTGTAGATCTGTGGCTTGCCGCCACGGTCCGAGGTGAAGTAGATGGTCGAACCATCCTTGCCCCAGAACGGTTCGGTGTTGATGCCAGGCCCCGCGGTCACACGCGAGATCTGACGCGAACCCAGGTTCATCACATAGATGTCCGGGTTGCCGTCCTTGGACAGCACGAACGCCAGGCGCTGGCCGTCCGGCGACCAGGCAGGCGCGCCGTTCAGGCCTTCGAAGTTGGTGATCTGCTCGCGACGGCCAGTGTCGATGTGCTGAACGAAGATGCGCGGACGCTTCTGTTCGAACGACACATAGGCAATGCGCTTACCATCCGGAGCGAAGCGCGGCGACAGGATCGGCTCACGGGATTGCAGCAGGGTCACCGCGCGCGCGCCGTCATAGTCGGAGCGTTGCAGGGTGTAGCGCGTGTTCTTCTCGGAGAAACGCTCTGCCGTGACGTACAGCATGCGGGTCGAGAAGGCGCCCTTGATACCGGTGAGTTTTTCGAACGACTGGTCGGAGATGTAGTGAGCCATGTCGCGCAACTGGTCGACGCTGCCCGAGACGCTGCCGGTCAGCACTTGCTGTTCGGTGGCGACGTTGAACAGGGCGTATTGCACCTGCAGGCGACCGCCCGCCGGGACAATGCTGCCGACCATGATGTACTGGGCGCCCAGGGCCTTCCAGTCACGGTAGATGACTTCGCTGGCCTGGGTCGGCAGGCTGATCATGTTCTGCTTTGGAATCGGCGAGTAGTAACCCGAGTTGCGCAGGTCGTTGCCGATGATTTCCGCCATGTCGTCGGGCAGCACGCTGCCCCCTTGCCAACCGAATGGCACTACGGCGATTGGCGTGGCCCGGTCACTGCCACTGGTGACCAGAATGTTCTTTTCATCCGCTGTCGCTATCCCTGCCATACAGCAAATAACGACAAGCAATCCTCGAAGAAGGTTTCTCACAAGGCTAGATCCTCAGGTGTGAATGTCATCTTGAATGAACGATACGGAGCGAAATCGCTCGGCTTCATTCCCTGCATTTCTGTCAAACGTCCAATGTTCTTGACCGCAGCTACCGCCGAGGCATCGAACGGACCATCGCCGCTGGACTTGGCCACCGACACGGAAGTCACCGTACCATCCGGCAACATGCCGATTTGCAGCACGACAGTCATGTTGTTGCGCGCCGAAGGAGGACGAGCCCAGCCTTCCGCCGCACGAGCACGAATCAGATCGTCGAAACTGCCCGCGACTTCGTCGCCCTGCTCGTCCGCCAAGGCCTGCTGACGCTGCGGCGTGTCGGAAAGCAAATCAGCCAGGGCCTGGGCCTTTTTATCTTCGGCGGATTTACGCGCTGCTTCCTGGGCCTTTTTCTTGGCTGCGTCGGCGGCGGCTTTCTTCTTCGCGTCCTCGGCGACCTTCTTCTTCGCCTCGTCTGCTTCAGCTTTCTTCTTGGCGTCTTCCGCGGCTTTCTTCTTCGCGTCTTCGACTATCTTTTTCTTCGCCTCTTCAGCGGCCTTTTTCTTGGCCTCTTCTTCGGCGGCTTTCTTGGCTTCTTCTTCGGCTTTCTTTTTGGCTATATCAGCCAATTGTTTCTCTTCAGCCTTTTTCGCTTCCGCAGCCTTCTTCGCGTCGTCGGCTTTCTTGGCTTCATCAGCCTTCTTCGCCTCATCCGCTTTCTTGGCTTCGTCGGCCTTTTTCGCTTCCTCGGCTTTTTGAGCAGCCTCTTCTTTCTTTTGTTCCGCAGCCTTGACCGCTTCCTGCTCGACCTTTTTCTGCTCCATCTGCTCGACTTCGGTCTGGCGCGCGGCGGATTTCTTCGCCTCACCCGCAATCTTCTGATTGGTCTGGGTGGTCGCCTGACTTTTCGATTTCAGCTGATACAGGGTCGCCTGGACGATCGGCTTGGACGGCGGCAACTCCGGCGTCATGGCAAAACTGACGAACAGCATGCCGAACACCAGAACGTGCAGGGCAATTGCCCACACGCTAGGCCAGAAGTAGCTTTCCGAGGCGGACGGCTCTCGCTGTTGCTGCATCAGGGCGCCTCGGTAATCAAGCCAACGTTACCGACGCCGGCCTTCTGCAGTCCGCCCATGGCACCCATGACGGCGCCGTAGTCGACGGACTTGTCGCCGCGAATGAACACCTGGGTATGCTTGCCGCCTTCATTGCCGGCGCGAATGATCTTGGTCACGGCGTCGGTCATCTGCGGCAAGGTCATGGCCTTGTCCATCTGCTTGTCGGTGTCGACTTCGCTGCCAAGGTTCCAGTAGTAGGTCTTGTCAGCCTTGATCGAAATGGTCAGGACCTGGGTGTTGTTGTCCTGCGGCAAGGCTTCGCTGGAAACCTTGGGCAGATCGACTTTCACGCCCTGATTGAGCATCGGCGCGGTCACCATGAAGATAACCAGCAGTACCAACATCACGTCGATGTAGGGCACCACGTTCATCTCGGCAACCGGCTTGCGTTTGTGGCGAACTCGGGCCATGGGGATTTACCTGCTCACTCTTCGCTGGTGTGCACTTTACGGTGCAGGATCGCCTGGAACTCGTCGGCGAAGGTGTAGTAACGGCTGATCAGGGTTTCGCCACGGGCCGCAAAGCGGTTGTAGGCGATAACGGCCGGGATCGCGGCAAACAGGCCGATCGCGGTGGCGATCAGGGCTTCGGCGATACCCGGTGCAACGGTCGCCAGGGTCGCCTGTTGGGCGCTGGCCAGGCCGCGGAAGGAGTTCATGATCCCCCAGACGGTACCGAACAGACCGATGTAAGGGCTGACCGAGCCGACGGTGGCGAGGAATGGCAGGCTCTGCTCGAGCTTCTCTTCTTCGCGGGAGATGGCGACACGCATGGCACGCGCGACACCTTCCATGACCGCCTCGGGATCAACGCCCGATTGCTGGCGCAGGCGCGAGAATTCCTTGAAGCCGGCACGGAAGATCTGCTCCACGCCCGAATCAGGGTCCGGGTTGCTGCCCGCCTGACGGTACAGCTTGGACAGGTCGATACCCGACCAGAAGCGCTCTTCGAAGCTCTCCAGGGCGCGTCGACCGGCACGCAGCAGGTTGCTGCGCTGAAAGATCATGATCCATGAGGTCACCGATGCGGCTACCAGGGTCAGCATTACCAACTGCACAACGATGCTGGCATTGCTGACCAGGCTCCACATGGAGGAATGGTCGACGACGTTAGCTTCCACGCTTTATCTCCTGCTCTGAGTGTGTACCCGCGCCGCTCACGTCGGCAAAGGCCGCACGTAGAGCTTCGGGAATGGCCCGGGGTTTCAAATTGTCGGTGCGCACACAGGCCACCAGAAACTGCCCTTCGCAGAGCAGTGCATTATCCGTGGCTCGCCTGACCTGCTGTTTGAAGCGCAGGCTGGCCCGGTTCAATTCGATGACTTCTGCACTTACCAGAAGCTCGTCGTCCAGTCGCGCCGGCGCGTGGTAGCGCGCTTCGCTGGAATGCACGACGAACAACAGGTTCTCCCCTGCCAGCTGCGATTGGGCAAAGCCCAGATCTCGTAGCCGCTCGGTTCGAGCCCGTTCCATAAACTTAAGGTAATTAACGTAATACACGATGCCGCCGGCATCGGTGTCTTCGTAATAAACGCGACAACGATGTGCGAACGACTCAAGCCCGTTTTGCGCGCGCATACTCTAGTGCTTACTCCTCAGGTTGCCAATCCGGCCGGGCAACTGTTTTTCATTCTCGAACGGCTTTCTGGCGAAATAACGACAATGCCAGCCCCCTAGGACCGCACAAGCTGCGAATAAATCGCTGCCCAAGCGGTTATTAATCGTCCACGGCATCGAGGAATTCGTCTACCACAGGCATCTCCCCCAATCGTGACGGGATGTTTAGACCGAAATGCAGATAGGCATGCCGGGTCACCACACGCCCCCGCGGCGTACGCATGATATAGCCTTGCTGGATCAGATAGGGCTCGAGCACATCCTCGATGGTATGCCGCTCCTCGCTGATGGCGGCCGCCAGGCTGTCGACCCCCACCGGCCCGCCGTCGAACTTCTCGATCATGGTCAGCAGCAGGCGCCGGTCCTGGTGGTCGAAGCCACGTTCGTCGACATCCAGCAGGTTCAGCGCCAGGTCGGCGATGGGCTTGGTGATGTGGCCCTTGGCGCGAACCTCGGCAAAGTCCCTTACCCGGCGCAACAAACGGTTGGCGATACGCGGCGTCCCGCGGGCGCGCCGGGCGATTTCAAAGGCGCCATCCGGGTCCAGCGGCAAGCCGAGAATGCCGGCGGAGCGCCCGACAATGGTCGCCAGGTCCGCGGTGCTGTAGAACTCCAGGCGCTGGACGATACCGAAGCGATCGCGCAGCGGGTTGGTCAGCATGCCCGCGCGGGTCGTCGCCCCCACCAGGGTGAACGGCGGCAAGTCGAGCTTGATCGAACGGGCCGCCGGCCCTTCGCCGATCATGATGTCCAGCTGGAAATCTTCCATGGCCGGGTACAGCACTTCCTCGACAATCGGCGACAAGCGATGGATTTCATCGATAAACAGCACGTCGTGCGGTTCGAGATTGGTCAGCAACGCCGCCAGGTCGCCAGGGCGCTCCAGCACCGGCCCCGAGGTGCTCTTGATCGACACCCCCATTTCCTGGGCGATGATGTTGGCCAGCGTGGTCTTACCCAGGCCCGGCGGGCCGAAGATCAGGGTGTGGTCCAGCGACTCGCTGCGCCCGCGGGCAGCCTGGATGAACAGCTCCATTTGCTCGCGCACCGTCGGCTGGCCGATGTATTCGGCCAGGCTGACGGGGCGAATCGCACGGTCCTGGACTTCCTCGCGCTCACGGGGGCCCGTGGCGGCGATCAGACGATCTGCTTCTATCACTTAAATCATTCCCTTCAGGGCGCGGCGAATCATGTCTTCACTGCTCAGGCCTTTTTCCTTGATCGCGGAAACGGCCTTGCTGGCTTCCTGCGGCTTGTAGCCCAGGGAGATCAGGGCGCTGACCGCATCGGTCTCGGCACTGGCCACCGGCATCGGTGCATCCGGCTGGTTCGGCACCAGGGCAAACATGCTCGGTACGGTTTCCCAGGCCTTGAAGCGGTCCTTGAGTTCGACCAGCAGGCGCTCCGCGGTCTTTTTACCGACCCCCGGCACCTTGGTCAGCGCCGAGGTGTCCTGCGCTTGCACGCAACGCACCAGCTCGTCGACCTCCAGGCTGGACATCAGCGCCAGCGCCAGTTTCGGCCCCACGCCATTGAGGCGAATCAGTTCGCGAAAGAAGTCCCGCTCGCGCTTGCTGGCAAAGCCATAGAGTAACTGGGCATCTTCACGCACGACCAAATGGGTGTGCAGGGTGAGCGGTTCACCGACCGACGGCAGGCGGTAGAGGGTGGTCATGGGGACTTCCACCTCGTAACCCAGGCCGTTTACATCGAGAATCAGGTACGGCGGCTGTTTTTCAGCCAAGGTGCCGCGCAAGCGTCCAATCACGTTTCAGATCCTTAGCTCAGGCCAGAACAGGGGCCGGCGAGTCATAGAGCGAAGATCCGGGCCGGGCAGACAGGCGCGGGACACTCCACTCATCAAATGTTTGCGCAGATGCTATCAGAGACGCAGGCGACCGCCACGACTGCGTGCGGTACCCAGGCCGTGGGGCAGCAGACTGGAACGGGTGTGGGCATGACAGATGGCAATCGCCAGGGCGTCCGAGGCGTCGATCTGCGGCTTGCTGGTCAATTTGAGCAAGTGCATGACCATCATTTGCACCTGTTCCTTGTTGGCCCCACCGGTGCCCGCCACGGCCTGCTTGACCTGAGTGGCGGTGTATTCGGCGATTTCCAGGCTCTCCTCGGCTCCCGCTACGATCGCCGCGCCACGGGCCTGACCCAGTTTCAAGGCCGAATCGGCATTACGCGCCATGAACACCTTTTCAATGCCCATGGTCACCGGACCGTAGGTCTGAATGACCTCGCGAACCCCGCGATAGACGATTTGCAGCCGCTCATGCAGCTCGCCGGCGCCCGTGCGAATACAGCCCGAGGCCACGTACACGCAGCCACGCCCGGTATCACGTACCACGCCGTAACCGGTGATGCGCGAACCCGGGTCGATACCAAGAATAAGAGTCATAACGCCTGCAAAGAGAAAGTTCGGTTGCCTAAGGTAACGCCGGGAGAAGCCGGAAAAACAAAAAATCGCAGCCTTCGACAGCTCCCCTACAGGTACAGCGTAACCCTGTGTGTAAAGGGGGGAAACCGCCGAAGGCTGCGATCTTTTATCGCGCTATCAGCCGAGTTGCTCGGCAACCGACTGGGGAATATCCGCGTTGGAGTAGACGTTCTGCACATCGTCCAGATCTTCGAGCATGTCGATCAGCTTGAGGATCTTCTCGGCGCCTTCCAGATCCAGCTCGGCACTGGTGGTCGGCTGCATGACGATTTCCGCGTCATCGCCCTTGAAACCGGCCTCTTCGAGCGCGTTGCGTACCGCATAGAAGCCAGTGAACGAGGTAAACACATCGATCGAGCCATCTTCGTGAACGACCACGTCATCAGCGTCGGCTTCCAGCGCCGCATCGGTCAGTGCGTCCTCATCGACGCCCGGCGCGAAGCTGATCTGCCCCTTACGTTCGAACAGATACGCCACCGAACCGTCAGTACCAAGATTGCCGCCACATTTACTGAACGCATGGCGCACGGCCGCGGCGGTACGGTTGCGGTTGTCGGTCATGCATTCGACCATCACCGCCACGCCGCCCGGGCCATAACCCTCATAGGTCAGCTCTTCGACATTGTCGGCCTCGGTCGCACCCGCACCACGGGCGATGGCGCGATCGATGATGTCGCGGCTCATGTTGGCGCCCAGGGCCTTGTCCAGGGCCAGGCGCAGACGCGGGTTGGAACCCGGCTCGCCACCGCCCTGACGAGCGGCGACCGTCAGCTCACGGATCCACTTGGTGAAGATCTTGCCTCTCTTGGCATCCTGACGCTCTTTGCGGTGCTTGATGTTCGCCCACTTGGAATGACCTGCCATAACGCGCTCCAAATTCTCTTTGAAACATTGCCCGCAACGCCTGTAACAGCGGGCGGGCAACAAATATCTCGACCCAATAGAAAAAGGCGCATCCGAAGATGCGCCTTCAGGTCGGCCTTACTCAGCCTTTGGCTGTTCGCGCAAACGGATGTGCAGTTCGCGCAGCGCCTTGGCGTCGACCAGGCCAGGAGCCTGGGTCATCACGCAAGCGGCGCTCTGGGTTTTCGGGAAGGCGATCACTTCACGGATCGACTGGGCGCCGGTCATCAGCATCACCAGGCGATCCAGGCCGAACGCCAGGCCACCGTGCGGCGGCGCGCCGTACTTCAGGGCGTCCAGCAGGAAGCCGAACTTCTCTTCCTGTTCCGCTTCATCGATGCCCAGCAGACGGAAGACCGCCTGTTGCATTTCCTTGCGGTGGATACGGATCGAACCGCCACCCAGCTCGGTGCCGTTGAGCACCATGTCGTAGGCACGGGACAGCGCGGTCGCCGGGTTGGCTTCCAGTTCTTCCGGCGAGCATTTCGGCGCGGTGAACGGGTGGTGCAAGGCGGTGAAGCTGCCGTCGTCGTTCTCTTCGAACATCGGGAAATCGACAACCCACATCGGCGCCCATTCGCAGGTCAGCAGGTTCAGGTCGTGACCGAGCTTGATCCGCAGCGCGCCCAGGGCCTCGCTGACGATCTTGGCCTTGTCGGCGCCGAAGAACACGATGTCGCCGTCGACCGCACCCACGCGATCGAGGATCACATTCAGGTTGGCTTCCGGGATGTTCTTGACGATTGGCGACTGCAGACCGTCAACGCCATTGGCGCGTTCGTTGACCTTGATGTACGCCAGGCCCTTGGCACCGTAGATGCCGACGAACTTGGTGTAATCGTCGATCTGCTTGCGCGGCATGCTCGCCCCGCCAGGAACGCGCAACGCGGCGATACGGCATTTCGGATCGTTGGCCGGACCGCTGAACACCTTGAATTCCACTTCCTTGAGCTGGTCGGCAACGTCCACCAGTTCCAGCGGGTTACGCAGGTCCGGCTTGTCGGAACCGTAGCGACGCATGGCTTCTTCAAAGGTCATGTGGGGGAATTCGCCGAATTCCAGATCCAGCACTTCCTTGAACAGGTTGCGGATCATGCCTTCGGTCAGGCCCATGATGTCTTTTTCATCGAGGAAGCTGGTTTCGATGTCGATCTGAGTGAACTCAGGCTGACGGTCGGCACGCAGGTCTTCGTCGCGGAAGCATTTGGCAATCTGGTAGTAGCGGTCGAAGCCGGCGACCATCAGCAGCTGCTTGAACAGCTGGGGCGACTGCGGCAGGGCGAAGAAGCTGCCGGCGTGGGTACGGCTCGGCACCAGATAGTCACGCGCGCCTTCAGGGGTGGCACGGGTCAGGATCGGGGTTTCGACATCGAGGAAACCGTTCTCGTCCAGGTAGCGACGGATGCTGGTGGTCATGCGCGAGCGCAGACGCAGCTTCTCGGCCATTTCCGGACGGCGCAGGTCGATGAAGCGATAGCGCAGGCGGGTTTCTTCGCCCACGTCGGAGTATTCGTTGAGCGGGAACGGCGGGGTTTCCGCTTCGTTCAGCACTTCCAGCTCGTAGCCCAGGACTTCGATCATGCCCGAAGCCATGTTGGCGTTGCCGGCACCGGCCGGACGCAGGCGCACCTTGCCGGTGATCTTGACCACGTATTCGCTGCGCACGCGGTCGGCGGCGGCGAAGGTTTCAGCGCGGTCCGGGTCGAACACTACCTGGGCCAGACCTTCACGATCACGGATATCGAGGAAGATCACCCCGCCATGGTCGCGACGACGGTGGACCCATCCGCAAAGGGTAACTTCCTGACCTTCCAGGCTTTCGTTCAGTTGGCCGCAATAATGGCTGCGCATCATGGTAGTGGTTTCACTTCTCGTAATTCGAAATTCGATGGGAGGCCTTGCGCACCTCGGGGTACCGGATAATGCAAGAGCTCGCGCGTGTCGTTCAACTTAATCAGCTTTGTCGCCACCGGCCAGGTTCTTCTTGGCGCCGGTTTTGAAGTCGGTCTCATACCAGCCCGAACCGCTGAGGCGGAAACCTGGCATGGACAGCATTTTTTTCAGCTCGGGCGCCTGGCAGGCAGGGCAATCGACCAACGCAGGCGCGCTGATCTTTTGAATGGCTTCCAGCTGATGACCACAGGAAGCACATTGGTAGTCGTACATGGGCATGAGAGCGTCTCGGCGTACTTAACGTCAGGCTTAACCCGTGCCGAGGCCCGGGTTATATAGCAAAGGGCGGGATTATATCCATTAAATCGGCCCTGTGCAGCCGTATGACGGCGCCGATAGACCACCGCCCGCCGAAACAAAGCCAGCGCTCCGCTGCCATACCCCACTCATCGGGCCTGAGGACGAACAGCCATGATCGGACGACAAGTCACGCCCCATAAAGGCAAATGGCGCCGATAACGGCGCCATTCGGTCTGCGGGACTATTGCTCACTCAACAGCGAGCGCAGCATCCACGCGGTTTTCTCATGCACCTGCATCCGCTGGGTCAGCAAGTCTGCGGTGGGTTCGTCGCTGACCTTGTCGATGATCGGGAAAATGCCACGGGCAGTGCGAGTCACAGCTTCCTGCCCCGCCACCAGCTGTTTGATCATCTCATCGGCGCTTGGCACACCCTCTTCTTCCTTGATCGAAGAAAGACGCGCGTAGATGGAATAGGCACCTGGCGCCGGGAACCCCAAGGCGCGGATACGCTCGGCAATCAGGTCCACCGCCAGCGCCAGTTCGTTGTACTGCTCCTCGAACATCAGATGCAGCGTGCGGAACTGCGGCCCCGTGACGTTCCAGTGGAAATTATGAGTCTTCAGATAAAGCACATAAGTATCTGAAAGCAGGCGAGAGAGCCCCTCCACGATGGATTTGCGATCTTCTGCGCTGATACCGATATCGATTGCCATGTCTATCTCCGTTAGTACATTGAATTCAACAGGTCAGGTACCGGACCACTCTAGCAAGACTGCCCTGCACCCGCAGCCCGGGATTGCCCGAGGCACTGCGACAAATTGCCCACCAAGCGGGCGGCCAGTACCTGCAAGAAGGTCCACGCCGGTTGTGACCCGCCTGGAAAGCCGCCGTTCCACTTTTTTGGGCGCTGGCTCTCTAGAACAAGGCTTTGCCCGATAGTCCGGTATTCCCTCAGGACAACCAGGGTTTTCTCCCTCCTCCCGGCCACAGCGCCTGATTTGAGAAGGCCTGGGCTTTGCTGTTAAATAGAGGCCGTGTCGTTGTTGCCTATTTCTCGGCCTCAGCGCATAGGCTGATCCCGCGCACGTGCTCACCGCCTCCCATTGTTCAGAAGCGAACCGTGCACGCTCAGCTCTTCCTTGTGATCCGTCTTAACGTGAGTTCATTAAAATGTTGAAAATCGTCCACCTGCTAACGGGCGCAGCAGCCTTGCTGCTGTCCTTTATCCCTAGCCTGCGATCCGAAGCCGTTCCCTTCCTGCAACAACCCGATGCTCTTTACCTGGCCTTTTTCGGCCTGCTCAACCTGACACTGGCTCCGGTTATCCCCTACTGGAACAAAGGCCCGCGTCACCAACTGCAAAACCTGGTCAGCGCGCTCCTGGTGCTGGCGGTGGTCTTGCAGACCTTGACCCTGCTGGCACCAATGCCGGTTATCGCAGGTCAACCGGCTGTGCTGTTCAGCCTGCTGACCGCGGCGATCGCCGTTCTTCTGCACCTGGCCGTCAGCTTCTATAAATCGTCCCCCTCGACCAATACGTCGCAAACCTACGACATGAGCAATCGCGATACCGGCACCGTCAAGTGGTTCAACACTTCGAAGGGTTTCGGCTTCATCTCTCGCGACTCCGGCGATGATATCTTCGTGCACTTCCGCGCCATCCGTGGCGAAGGTCACCGCGTCCTGGTGGAAGGCCAGCGCGTGGAGTTCTCCGTCATGAATCGTGACAAGGGCCTGCAAGCCGAAGACGTGATTGCGGCATTGCCGCGGCGCTGATTCACGCCCAAAAAAAACCGCGACGCAGCCATGTTGCTCGCGGTTTTTTATTGCCTGAACGTCCGGTCGTCCGATGCTCAGTAATGTGGCGGCGGAGCCTCTTCTTCGAATGATTCGAACTGCCCCACCATTTCCTCTTGTCGTTTGAGCAAGGCGGCCATTTGCAATTGCAGACGTTCGACCACCCGCTGCTGCCCTACCAGCACGTCGTTCAGGGCTTGAATGGTGTCATCCTGAAAAGCCAATCGGCTTTCCAGATCGGTTACCCGCTCTTCCAGGTTCATGACTCAGCCCTCCAGAAACTTGAAATCATCGGTCAGGACCAGTCGTAACCGCTCACGAATCGCAGCCACCTGTTCGGCGTCGTAGGGCTTGGCAGGCAGCTTGCCCCATACCGGAGCAGGCCAGGCCGCATCGTCGCGCTTGCGAACGATAACGTGCATGTGCAACTGGCTGACGACATTACCCAGAGTCGCCACATTCAACTTGTCCGCATCGAACGAGTCTTTAAGCAACTCCGCCAGCGCCGTGGTTTCTCGCCATAGTTGCTGCTGGTCCGCGTCATCCAATTGAAACAACTCACTGATATCTTCCCGGCGCGGTACCAGGATGAACCACGGGTAATTGGAATCGTTGGACAACAGCAGCCGACAAAGGGAGAAATCCCCAATGGGCAGTGTGTCTTGTTGAAGTCGTGGATCTAAAGCGAACACCGCGCGTACTCCCGCTCAGCTCATCAAGTTTCAGCTTAGCGAACGCCATGACCGGCTGCCCGCCAAGCGACAGAACGGCAGCATACCTGCGAAAGCTCTTGCGTTCATCGCTCTGCTGCGCAGATCCCGCCTCAACACTCATCCTCGATGCCACGCGTCAGAGCGCCCCGGACTGGAACATTTTCCAGCGGGCTGCACCATGACAGAACGAAGCTCATAAAAAACAAGGAGAAAACCGCGAAAGAGGCCCTTCCCTGCGCATTCTTCCAGTGCCCGACGCCGGATGATGATTGAGCTGCATCAAGAAACTTTTGCACCAAAACCTCACAGTGCGTCTACGCTCAGTGCGTTAACCATCCGCCATCTACTCACTCAGCAGGGTGAACCGGTAACGTTTTGGAATGTCATGCGTTTTTTTCAGGGATCAACACCAGGAGGACAGGGAACGTCAAGCCCAAACAAAACGACCTTAAAACCACTGATTTATGCGGTTTTTACAGCCAGAAAGGCTATCACCGAAAAAAACTCGGTGCCTTTGCGTTTTGTGCACGCTTGTTGCATTCACCCCCACATTGTCCCAGGAGGAGCCATCGGAAAAAGGCTTCCCCTATGACTAATAACAATAGTGGCAAGGCTGCCCCATGGAGATTTGACTGCTTGACCAAAGTTCTTTTTGTTCCAGGTTCAAGCCTTCGAAAACAGCGCTGAAGTTGTCAGTCCGGATATATGCGGACTGCGGATTTGCGACATTGATCGAGCATTTTGCGACAGGGTCGTAAAGAAGCTGAAAGGACTGATACGCAAGTATCGCCAACATTGTCGGCGTGATATAAGTTTGCGCCGACACAAAAAGAAAGAGCCGCCCAGATAATAAAACAGGTGGGACGGCAGTACTCTTCTAAAAACCAAAGGAGCAAATCACGATGCGCGTGATGAAGTGGAGCATGATCGCACTGGCAGTAGCTGCAGCCGGTACGCAAGTGGCTATGGCCGAACCTTTTGTTGGCAACCAGGCCGACGCTAAAGGTTTCGTTGAAGACAGCAAGCTCGACCTGCTGCTTCGCAACTACTACTACAACCGTAACAAGACCGGCTTCCACAACCGTGACGACAAAGACTGGACCCAAGGTTTCCATGGCGTCTTCAAGTCTGGCTATACCCAAGGCACTGTTGGGGTAGGCGTTGACGCTTTCGGTTACCTGGGTATCAAACTGGACGGTGAAGACCGTTATTCCGGTTCGGGCAACCTGAGCACCGACAGTGAAGGTCATAACCACGACAGTTTCGGTAAAGCCGGTGCGGCAGCGAAGTTCCGCATCTCCAAGACCGAGCTGAAAATCGGCGACATGCAGCCTTCCACCAGCCCAGTGTTCGCCGTAGGCGGCTCTCGTCTGCTGCCTCAAACTGCGAGCGGTATCCAACTGCAGAGCAGCGAACTCGAAGGTCTCGATCTCGAGGCTGGTCATTTCTACTCGGCTTCCAGCCAGGACGAAATGAACCGCGACGGTGAGTTGCATGCTACTTACGCCAGTTCTGACGCACTTGCTGTCACCTCCAACAGCATGGATTATATCGGCGGCAAGTATGCGATCACTCCTGAACTGAGTGCTTCCCTCTATGGCGGCAAACTGGAAGACGTCTGGAACCAGTACTACGCCAACCTGAACTACACCATTCCACTGGGCGGCGACCAGTCGATCAACCTGGACGGTAACATCTACCGCACTACCGATACTGGCAAAGCCAAAGCTGGTGATATCAGCAATACCACCTACTCGCTGGCAGCGGCCTACTCGTTCCTGAAGGCGCACACCCTTACCCTGGGCTTCCAGAAGGTCAACGGTGACACTCCGTTCGACTATATCGGTGTGGGTGACAACAACCGCGGCGGCGACTCGATCTTCCTGGCCAACTCCATCCAGTACTCCGACTTCAACGGCCCAGGCGAGAAATCGGTACAGGCTCGTTATGACCTGAAGATGGCTGAATACGGCGTTCCAGGCCTGAGCTTCATGGCCCGCTACGTAAAAGGCTGGGACATCGACGGCACCAAGATGGACATTGACAGCCCATACCGCAACTACGGTTACGGTGAAGATGGCAAACACCACGAAACCAACCTGGAAGCCAAATACGTCATCCAGACTGGCCCAGCCAAAGACCTGTCGTTCCGCGCTCGTCAAGCCTGGCACACTGCTAACGCAGATCAGGCCGAAGGCGATATCTCCGAGTTCCGCCTGATCGTCGACTACCCACTGTCGATCTTGTAATAGCGGTTACTTAGCGAGTAATAAAAAAGGCCCATCATTCGATGGGCCTTTTTATTGGGGCTGGCAACTCGCTGAATCTTCGGTTATCGACAGTCTATTGTTACAACCATGTTTCAAACATTCTCCAGCGAGTACCGCGTTAAAAGCCTGACCACTCGATCAGACTTTTAATCCCTATCCTCGTTACTGACTCAAACAGCCGCTTCCTGAACCACACGAATCACGCGCTGTGGAAAGGGGATATCAATACCCGCTTCCTTCAAGCGATCACGGGACAACTCGTTGAAGCGGAACATTACGTCCCAGTAGTCCGCGGTCTTCACCCAGACTCGCAAGGAAAGGGTAATGGCGCTGTCACCCAGCATGGAAACCACCGCCACCGGCTCCGGATCGGCCAGCACGCGCTCGTCCTTGGCCAGGTCCAGCAGGACCTCACGGGCCTTTTGCAGGTCAGCCTCGTAGTTCACGCCGACATCGAAGATCACTTTGCGGGTCAGCTGGCGGTTGTGGTTGGTGATGATGCCGTTGGACAGGTTGCCGTTAGGCACGATGACGGTCTTGTTGTCACCGGTACGCAGCACCGTATGGAAGATCTGGATGCTGTCGACCGTGCCGCTGATGCCTTGGGCTTCGATCACGTCGCCGATGCGGAAAGGACGGAACAGCAGGATCAGCACGCCACCGGCGAAGTTGGCCAGGCTGCCTTGCAAGGCCAGGCCGATGGCCAGGCCCGCCGCACCGATCGCGGCAACGAACGAAGTGGTTTCGACACCGATCATCGAGGCCACGCTGACAACCAGCAGCACCTTGAGAATGACGTTCGCCAGGCTGCTGATAAAACCCTGCAGGGCCTGGTCGGCATTACGCAGCGCCAGCAGCTTGCCGACTTTTTGCGTCAGACTGTTGATCAGCCACCAGCCGATGGCCAGCGTGATGACGGCCAGCAGTACCCGACTGCCGTATTCCATGATCATCGGAATCCAGGCTTGGGAAGCCTTGACCAGGTTGTCCACTTCAGCATTCAAATCCATCTATCTCTCCTGATTCCCGGCTGCCGGGCACACAAAAAACAAGGGCAGAACGAGTAGCTTTCTTTATAAAGGCTTAATCGTTTCTGCCCACTACTCGGGCCTCGGACGCCAATAAACTCGCGAGGTTCCCGAAAAAACCCATCAGTCGCGGAAGTTGTTGAACTGCAGCGGCATGCCGAACTCTTTCGCCCGCAGGGCGGCGATGGCTTCCTGCAGATCGTCGCGCTTCTTGCCGGTCACCCGTACCTGCTCGCCCTGGATCGCAGCCTGGACCTTCAGCTTGGCGTCCTTGATGTGGGCAACGATTTTTTTCGCCAGCTCTTTGTCGATGCCTTCCTTGAGGGTGGCTTCCTGCTTCATCACCTTGCCCGAAGCGTAAGCGTCCTTGACCTCAAGGCACTGCACATCGATCTTGCGCTTGACCAGGGCCAGCTTGAGGATCTCGATCATCGCTTCCAGCTGGAATTCGGCTTCAGCGGTCAGGTTGACGGTGAGTTCCTTTTCCTTGAACTCGAAGCTGCCCTTGCCCTTCAAGTCATAGCGGCGGTCCAGCTCCTTGACGGCGTTTTCCACTGCGTTGGTGACTTCGTGTTTGTCCAGTTCGGATACCACGTCGAACGACGGCATGTCATTTCTCCAATAAAAAAGGGGCGCAGCTCGATAAAGATGGAGCACGCCCGGTTTGCGGTTAAAATCCGGGCTCATTATAACGGGTCTTTCCCCTCCTTCACTGCGAGCCTCGCATGCGCCTGCCAAACCGAGCACCACGCTAATGTCGACTACCTGGCACATTCTGGGCGCGGGCAGCCTCGGCACCCTGTGGGCGACACGCCTGGCCCGGGCCGGCTTGCCGGTACGCCTGATCCTGCGCGATCAGTCCCGCCTGCAGGCCTACCAGGCCGCGGGTGGGCTGACGCTGGTGGAACAAGGGCAGGCCAGTTTTCATGCCATTCCCGGCGAGACGGTCGACAGGCCTGAGCCCATCACTCGCCTGCTGGTGGCCTGCAAGGCCTATGACGCGCAACAAGCCGTCAGCCAGCTGGTCTCGCGCCTGACGCCGGATGCCGAACTGGTCCTGCTGCAGAACGGCCTGGGCAGCCAGGACGCCGTGGCCGCCCAGGTGCCGCAGGCCCGCTGCATTTATGCCTCGAGTACCGAAGGCGCCTTTCGCGATGGCGACTGGCGCGTGGTGTTCGCCGGCCATGGCTACACCTGGCTGGGGGACGCCAGCCACCCTACCGCGCCCTTCTGGCTCGACGACCTGAGCGCCAGCGGCATCCCCCATGAATGGAGCGCGGATATCCTGACCCGCCTCTGGCGCAAGCTGGCGCTCAACTGCGCGATCAACCCCCTGACGGTCCTGCACGACTGCCGCAACGGCGGCCTGCTGCAGCACCATTGCGAAGTGGCGATGCTGTGCGTCGAGCTGCGCGAACTGCTGGAACGTTGCGGCCAGCCCGCCGCGGCCGAGAACCTGCAGCAGGAAGTGGAGCGGGTGATCCAGGCGACCGCCGCCAACTACTCCTCCATGTACCAGGACGTTGCCAGTCGGCGCAGGACCGAAATCAGCTATTTATTGGGGCATGCCTGCGACGTTGCCGCCAGGCACCAGTTGCACCTGCCCAACCTCAGCCGCCTGCGCCGGCTATTGGTGGAACACCTGCAACAGCGCGGATTGCCCAGCGACTGAGCAGCGGCTACGCTGCCCACGTGTTCCTCTCTAGCGACGTCCCCGATGCCATTGCGCCAGCGCCTTGAAAACCTGCCGGTCGGCCAAAAACTGCTGGCCGCCTTGCTCGTCCTGCTGATTACCGTACTGCTGGTCGCCAACCTGACCTTTATCAGCGCCGCCTACTGGATCTCTCAGGAAAGCATGGCGCCGCAAGCCTTGCAGACCATCGGCCGACTGGTATCCAACCCGACCCTGGCCGCACAGGCGCTGGACTCGCCACAAAATGCCGAGAAGCTGCTCAACGAACTCAACAGCTACTCTCCCCTGCGCGCCGCAGCGATCTATGACGGCAAGGGCACGCGCCTGGCCCAGTTGCAACATGGCGAACGCCTGAACCTGCCGGAACGCTATCGGCATATCGAAGCCTGGCAACTGACCGAATTTCGCAGCAACCAGATCATCACCCTGCCCCGCGCCGGCCAGCCCCCCGGCCACCTGTTGCTGGTGGCCAGCAGTGAGCTGCCGATGGCCTTCTACACCGGCACCCTGACCGCGAGCCTGGGCATCCTGATCTTCAGCGTGCTGCTGTGGCTGATCATTGCCCGACAGATCAAACGGCTGATCACCCAACCCATCCATCAGCTGGAAGAACTGTCCCGGCAGGTGACACGCGAGGAAAACTATTCCCTGCGCGCCGCCCGTGGCAACCACGATGAAATCGGCAGCCTGGCCGAGGCCTTCAACACCATGCTGTCGCGCATCGAAGCGCGAGAACAGCAACTCAAGCGGGCCCGCGACGACTCCCAGGCGGCCTATGACCAGGCCCAGGGGCTGGCCGAGGAAACCCGTCACACCAACCGCAAGCTGGAGCTGGAAGTCCAGGTGCGCAGCAAGATCGAAAAGAAACTCACCGGCTTTCAGAACTACCTCAACAGCATCATCGACTCGATGCCCTCGGCCCTGATCGCCCTGGACGAGCAGCTCTATGTCACCCAATGGAACCAGGAGGCCAGCGCCCTCTCCGGTACCCGCCTGGACGAAGCGCTGAATCAGCCGATCTTCCTCGCCTTCGAACCGCTCAAGCCGTTCCTGCCGCAACTCAAGGAAACCGTGGAGCAACATACGGTCACCAAGGTCGAGCGGGTCACCTGGGTCAAGGACGACGAAGCCCGGCATTACGCCCTGACCTTCTACCCGCTGATGGGCGGTGCCGGGCGCGGCGTGGTGATCCGGATCGACGACATCACCCAGCGCCTGTCCCTGGAAGAAATGATGGTGCAGTCGGAAAAAATGCTCTCCGTGGGTGGCCTGGCCGCCGGCATGGCTCACGAAATCAACAACCCGCTGGGGGCCATCCTGCACAACGTGCAGAACATTCGTCGGCGCCTGTCCCCCGAGCTGCCGAAGAATCAGGAACATGCCGAGCAGATCGGCATCGAGCTGGAAACCGTCAACCGTTACCTGCAGAGCCGCGAAGTGCCGCAACTGCTCGATGGCATTCAGCAGGCTGGCGCCCGGGCGGCGAAGATCGTGACCCATATGCTCAGTTTCAGCCGGCGCAGCAACCGGCAGATGGCGCCCTGCGACCTGCCGGCATTGATCGACCAGGCCGTGGAGATTGCCGGCAACGACTTCGACCTGGCCATAGGCTTCGACTTCAAGGGCCAGGCCATCATCCGCCAGTTCGACCCGCAACTGGGGCCGGTGCCCGGCACCGCCAACGAACTGGAGCAGGTCCTGCTCAACCTGCTGAAAAACGCCGCCCAGGCCATTCACCAGCGGGTAGACGACAGCGAACCCGGGCGCATCATCCTGCGCACCCGGCTGAACCCGCCCTGGGCGGAAATCCAGGTCGAGGACAACGGCATCGGCATGAGCGAAAACGTGCGCAAACGCACCTTCGAACCGTTCTTCACCACCAAGGAAATCGGCCAGGGCACCGGCCTTGGGCTTTCGGTGTCTTACTTCATCATCACCAACAACCACAAAGGCCAGATGGAAGTGCAGTCGACGCAGGGCCAGGGCACTTGCTTCACCTTGCGTTTGCCATTGGCGGGCAGTCAGCCGCCACCACTGGAACATCCCCCACTGGAGAGGTAAGCATGGGCTTTCGCTTGTCGAAGATTTACACCCGCACCGGCGACAAAGGCGAAACCGGGCTGGGTGACGGGCGCCGGGTTCCCAAGGACCATCCGCGGGTCGAGGCCATCGGCGAAGTCGATACGCTGAATAGCCAGCTGGGGCTGCTCTTGGCCGGGCTGGCGGAACAGCGTCTAGAACATCCCGGCTTGCAAGAGCTGATCGACGTCCTGGCGCCTTGCCAGCACCGCCTCTTCGACCTGGGCGGCGAGTTGGCCATGCCGGTGTATCAGGCACTCAATACCGCGGAAGTCGAACGCCTGGAAGCGGCCATCGATATCTGGAACGAAGAGTTGGGGCCGCTGGAGAACTTCATTCTGCCGGGCGGTTCGGCCTTGATTGCCCAAGCCCATGTCTGTCGCAGCCTGGCGCGCAGTGCCGAGCGACGCTGCCAGCACCTGAATGCCGTGGAACCGCTGGAGGGGGTCGGCCTGGCCTACATCAATCGCCTGTCCGACCTGCTGTTCGTGGCGGCGCGCCTGAT
Source organism: Pseudomonas sp. NFACC41-3 (assembly GCF_900109505.1). Classification (NCBI taxonomy): domain Bacteria; kingdom Pseudomonadati; phylum Pseudomonadota; class Gammaproteobacteria; order Pseudomonadales; family Pseudomonadaceae; genus Pseudomonas; species Pseudomonas sp. NFACC41-3. Next base: position 463,249 of record NZ_FOAE01000002.1, on the reverse strand, counting down.
TACCAAGCGCCAGGGGATTGCCGAGATTCTCTGGCAGGCAGCGGCCAAACCCGAATAGCGGGCGTTTTTCTCCGCCGCTCGCGAGCAAGCCCGCTCCTGCAACTTATGCAGGAGCGAACTGGCGAGTGAATGGCCTCAGGGCCAGAACGCGCGAATCCCCGCCACCCCTTGCGCACCGGCCTGCCAGGCCTGCTCGCGCTGATCCGGACCGACGCCGCCCAGCAGGTACACCGGCTTGTTGAAACCGCTGATCAGTCGGGCGGCCTGCTCCCAACCCAGTGGCTGCGCCTCAGGGTGGGTCTGGGTTGGCTGGACCGGCGACAGCGTCACGAAGTCCACATCCATCTGCTGCGCCAAGGACAACTCTTCAGCGTCATGGCAAGACGCCGCCAGCCAGCGCTCCTTGCCAAAGGGACGTCCGGCGCTGGCGTATTTGCGCAGCTGCGCCGCAGTGATATGCCAGCCCGCCGAGGGGAAATCCCCCAGCCATTCGAACGGCCCCTTGAGCATCAATTGCGCCTTGCCCGCACACAGGCCGACCGCATCCACCGCCAGGTCGCGGTATTGCGGGTCGTAGCCGTTGGGCGCGCGTAGCTGGATCAACTTGCTGCCACCGGCAATGGCCTTCTGCATGCCCCGTAACAGCGCCGGTGTTTCCAGGCCTTCCGGGGTGATCAGGTAGTCGCTCGGCAAGCGCGCCGCCGCCACGATCGGCTGGTTGGCCGCCGGGAACTCGTAGTTCTCCAGCTCACGGGCCGTGACCCAGGCCAAAGGCTGGCCCTCGGCGCCATGGGGTTCGCCGGTAAAGGCGCACACTTCCCAGACATCCAGCAACACCTGCTTGTCCGGGTAATCGTGCTGCACTTTGATCAACGGCCGCGCCTGGGACACCAGAATGCCCAGTTCCTCCTGCAGCTCACGGGTCAACGCCGCTTCCACCGCTTCGTCCGCTTCGACCTTGCCGCCGGGAAACTCCCAGAGGCCGCCCTGATGCTGGGTATCGGCACGTCGGGCAATCAGGATCCTGCCGTCGGCATCACGGATAACGGCCGCCGCCACATGTACTCGTTTCACCGTACTGCTTCCTCTAAACCGGCTTTCTGCCAGGCCTTGAAGGCTGGCCATTGATAGATCGTTTCAACATAGGCGGCATCGACAGCCGGCAGCGCCACCCGATAGGTACGCAGGCGCACGGCGATTGGCGCAAAAAAGGCGTCCGCCAGGCTGGCCCGGCCAAACAGGAAAGGCCCTGGCTCGGTCGCGGCCGCGCGACATTCGACCCATAACGCCAGCATCCGCTCAATATCAGCCTGGGCCTCGGGCGGCATGGGTGAAAGCGCGGCATCGCGGCTCAGGTCGAACGGCAGATTGCCGCGCAGGCCGAAGAAACCGCTGTGCATCTGCGCGCAGGCTGAGCGGGCCTGGGCACGGGCGGCCACATCCCGCGGCCAGAGCTCGGCTTCGGGAAAACGCTCGACCAGGTATTCGGCAATCGCCAGGGAGTCGGCAATGGTGCCGTGCTCGGTCTTCAGCAACGGGACTTTTCCGGTTGGCGAATGCTTGAGAATCAGCTCGCGGGTATCGGGCTGGTTCAGCTTGATCAGTTCTTCGGTGTAAGTCGCGCCGGCCAACTCAAGCGCCAGGGCAGCGCGCAGCGACCAGGAGGAATAGAGTTTGTCGCCGATGATCAGGTGAAGATTCATGTCGGGCACCTTTCAGAGGAGATGGAGGCCAGGGGCCTCCATCGCGAGCAGACTCGCTCCTACACGTGATGCGTCGCGTCCATGTAGAAGCGAGTAGCGGTGTATCAGGTACGGTATTCCGCGTTGATTTTCACGTACTCGTGGGACAGGTCGGTGGTCCAGATGGTTTCGCTGCAATCACCGCGTCCCAGCTCGATGCGGATGGTGATTTCTTCCTGCTGCATCACCGCCGCGCCCTGGGCTTCGGTGTAGCTGGCGGCACGCGCGCCACGGCTGGCGATACACACCTCACCGAGGAAAACGTCGATCTTGCTCACATCCAGGTCCGGCACGCCGGCACGACCGACAGCGGCCAGGATACGCCCCCAGTTCGGGTCGGAAGCGAACAGCGCAGTCTTGATCAGCGGCGAGTGGGCCACGGTGTAGCCGACATCCAGGCACTCCTGGTGATTGCCGCCGCCGTTGACTTCGACCGTCACGAACTTGGTCGCGCCTTCACCGTCACGCACGATGGCCTGGGCCACTTCCATGCACACGTCGAACACTGCCTGTTTCAGCGCGGCGAACAGCGGGCCGCTGGCTTCGGTGATTTCCGGCAGGGCTGCCTGGCCGGTGGCGATCAGCATACAGCAGTCGTTGGTGGAGGTATCGCCGTCGATGGTGATGCGGTTGAACGACTTGTTGGCGCCGTCCAGCAGCAGGTTCTGCAGCACATCACGGGAGACTTTGGCGTCGGTGGCAATGTAGCCGAGCATGGTCGCCATGTTCGGACGAATCATGCCTGCGCCCTTGCTGATGCCAGTGACGGTGATGGTCACGCCGTCGTGCTGGAACTGGCGGCTGGCACCCTTGGGCAGGGTGTCGGTGGTCATGATGCCCGTGGCGGCGGCGGCCCAGTTGTCCACGGACAGGTCATCCAGTGCGGCTTGCAGCGCGCCTTCGATCTTCTCGACCGGCAGCGGCTCGCCGATGACCCCGGTGGAGTACGGCAGTACGGCGCTGGCATCGACGCCAGCCAGCTCGGCCAGCTTGGCGCAAGTACGGGTCGCGGCGGTCAGGCCTGGCTCACCGGTGCCGGCGTTGGCGTTACCGGTGTTGGTCAGCAGGTAACGCACAGGGCCCTGCACGCGCTGCTTGGCCAGGATCACCGGAGCGGCGCAGAACGCGTTCAAGGTGAACACACCGGCCACCGTAGAGCCCTCGGCACAGCGCATGACCACAACATCCTTGCGCCCCGGGCGCTTGATGCCCGCCGAAGCGATACCAAGTTCAAAACCGGCAACCGGGTGCAACGTTGGCAAAGGACCAAGACCAACAGCCATGAATGCGCTCCTCTTTAACCTGATGTGTGCACCGCCATCGCAAAAGGCAGTGCGGCGAATGGAAAAACGCCGCGACGGCTGATGCCGGTCGCGGCGCGGGTATTTCAGTGTCTGGCGAAAATCTTAGTTGATCTGGCCGTGACAGTGTTTGTACTTCTTGCCCGAACCGCAGTAGCACAGTTCGTTGCGGCCCAGTTTCTGCTCGTTGCGTACCGGAGCCGAAGCCAGGGCCACGTCGACATCGACGCCCTCTTCCAGCGCTTCCGGCTGTTCCAGCCCCGGGGCTTCGGCATGCTCGAACTGCATGCGCTGAGCCAGTGCCTCGGCTTCCTGACGCAGGCGCGCCTCTTCCTCGACCGGATCCTCGCGGCGAACCTGAACGTGCGACAGCACACGGATCGAGTCGCGCTTGATGGAATCCAGCAGCTCGGAGAACAGGGTGAAGGACTCGCGCTTGTATTCCTGTTTCGGGTTCTTCTGCGCATAACCACGCAGGTGAATACCGTGACGCAGGTGGTCCATGGTCGACAGGTGGTCTTTCCACAGGTCGTCCAGTACGCGCAGAACGATTTGTTTCTCGAAGGTGCGCAGTGCTTCGGCACCGGCCTGGTCTTCTTTCTCGTTGTACGCCGCCACCAGCTCGTTGAGCAGTTTCTCGCGCAGGGTTTCTTCGTACAGGTGATCGTCTTCGTCGAGCCATTGCTGGATCGGCAGGCTCACACCGAAGTCGCTTTGCAGCGCAGCTTCCAGACCGGCCACGTCCCACTGCTCAGGCAGCGATTGTGGAGGGATGTGCGCGCTGACGGTGGCGTTGAGCACGTCCTGACGGAAGTCGGAGATGGTCTCGCCGATGTTGTCCGCGGCCAGCAACGTGTTACGCATGTGATAGATCACTTTACGCTGTTCGTTGTTGACGTCGTCGAACTCGAGCAGTTGCTTGCGAATGTCGAAGTTGCGGCCTTCTACCTTGCGCTGGGCCTTTTCGATCGCGTTGGTCACCATGCGGTGCTCGATCGCTTCGCCGGACTGCATGCCCAGAGCCTTCATGAAGTTCTTCACCCGATCGGAGGCGAAGATGCGCATCAGGCTGTCTTCCAGGGACAGGTAGAAACGGCTGGAACCGGCGTCGCCCTGACGACCGGCGCGACCACGCAGCTGGTTGTCGATACGGCGCGATTCGTGACGCTCGGACGCGATCACCTGCAGGCCGCCGGACTCCAGCACTTGCTGGTGGCGCTTCTGCCAGTCGGCCTTGATCTGGGCAATCTGCTCGGGGGTCGGGTTTTCCAGGGAGGCGACTTCGACTTCCCAGTTACCGCCCAACAGGATGTCGGTACCACGACCGGCCATGTTGGTGGCGATGGTCAGGGCGCCCGGACGACCGGCCTGGGCAATGATTTCCGCTTCTTTTTCGTGGAACTTGGCGTTCAGGACCTTGTGCTCGATGCCTTCCTTCTGGAGCAGGTTGGACATGTGCTCGGAAGTTTCGATGGTCGCGGTACCCACCAGAACCGGACGGCCCTGGGTCATGCATTCCTTGATGTCGTTGATGATCGCGGCATATTTCTCGTCCGCAGTCAGGAACACCAGGTCGTTGTAGTCTTTACGAGCCAGCGGCTTGTTCGGTGGAATCACCATCACCTGCAGGCCGTAGATCTGATGGAACTCGAACGCTTCGGTGTCCGCGGTACCGGTCATGCCGGACAGCTTGGTGTACAGACGGAAGTAGTTCTGGAAGGTGGTCGACGCCAGGGTCTGGCTTTCGGCCTGGATGTTGAGGTTTTCCTTGGCTTCGATGGCCTGGTGCAGGCCCTCGGACAGACGGCGACCCGGCATGGTACGACCGGTGTGTTCGTCCACCAGGACCACCTGGCCATCCTGGACGATGTATTCGACGTTGCGGTTGAACAGTTTGTGCGCGCGCAGACCGGCATAGACGTGGGTCAGCAGGCCCAGGTTGTGCGCCGAGTACAGGCTCTCGCCTTCCGCCAGCAGGCCGACCTGGGTCAGCATCTCTTCGATGAACTGGTGACCGGCTTCGTTGAGTTCGACCTGACGGGTCTTCTCGTCGACGGTGAAGTGACCGGCCTTGGTGACCTCGCCTTCCACTTCCTCGATGTGCTGCTCAAGGCGCGGGATCAGCTTGTTGATCTCGGTGTAGAGCTTGGAGCTGTCTTCGGCCTGGCCGGAGATGATCAGCGGGGTACGGGCCTCGTCGATCAGGATCGAGTCGACTTCGTCGATCACGGCAAAATTGAGCTCACGCTGGAACTTGTCTTCCATGCTGAAAGCCATGTTGTCGCGCAGGTAGTCGAAACCGAATTCGTTGTTGGTGCCGTAGGTGATGTCGGCGGCGTAGGCGGCGCGCTTCTCTTCCGGCGGCTGGAACGGCGTGACCACGCCGACCGTCAGGCCGAGGAATTCATACAGCGGGCGCATCCAGTTGGCGTCGCGGCGGGCCAGATAGTCGTTCACCGTGACCACGTGCACGCCCTTGCCGGACAGCGCGTTGAGGTAAACGCCCAGTGTTGCCACCAGGGTCTTGCCTTCACCGGTACGCATTTCGGCGATCTTGCCTTCATGCAAGGTCATGCCGCCGATCAACTGTACGTCGAAGTGGCGCATACCCATGACCCGCTTGCCGGCTTCGCGGGCGACCGCAAAGGCTTCGGGAAGCAGTTTGTCGAGGGTTTCACCTTTGGCTATGCGGGCCTTGAACTCTTCGGTCTTGGCGCGCAACTGATCGTCCGAAAGGGCCACCATTTGCTCTTCGAAGGCATTGACGATCTGTACCGTCTTGAGCATGCGTTTGACTTCACGCTCGTTCTTGCTTCCAAAAAGTTTCTTTAACAAAGGCGCAAACATATCGGCAGGATCTTCCACACATAGGGATGGAGGGCGGCCCCGTGAGTCGCCCGTGCAGCCCTCATGGCCGCATGCGAACGAGTATTCTACCCGGAAACGATGGTGAGGAAAGTGGCGTTATTCCACGATGCTGGTACAGCGCTGTGACGGGGCTTGCTTACAATAAGGCCTTTTGCGCCAGTTTCAACCCGGACGAGTACGAAGTTAACCATTGATTTAATGGATAAAGCCTCGCCGCAGCGATGAGCGAGGTCCGGCCAGCGCTTTCTGCTACCATGGCGGCTCTGTAACTTCAGGTGTCTGATCATGGCATTTCGCCCTCTTACGGCCAGAGCACCCGCCGTACTCCTTCGCGAAGCCAAGCCTCTCAAAGCCATACTCGGCCACGCCCAGCGCCTGGCGCATCTGCAGCGCCTGCTGGAAAGCCAGCTGCAACCGGCCGCGCGCGAACACTGCCATGTCGCCTCCTGGCGCGAAGGCAGCCTGCTGCTGATCGTCACCGACGGCCACTGGGCGACGCGCCTGCGTTATCAGCAAAAACGCCTGCAACGTCAGCTTTTGGAGTTCAATGAGTTCAACAATCTGACGCGGATTCTGTTCAAAGTGCAGCCTCCCACCGTGCAACGAGGCGCGGCCGGCCACACCATGGACCTGTCGAGCAATGCCGCCGAGACCATTCAAGCCACCGCCGACGGCATCACCGATCCCAACCTGCGCGCCGCCCTGGAGCGCCTGGCCAGCCACGCCAAACCACGGGCGTGACCGACCAGCCGCCGATCAGCGGCGCTTGCTGCCACCCAGCAGAGACCCCATCAGCCCGCGCACCAGTTGCCGTCCCAGCTGATTGGCGGCCTGACGCATGGCGGACTTCAGGGCCTGACCGGCGGCAGTACCGAGGAACTCGCCGGCCCGATCGGTAAAGCTCGGTTCCTCGGCGGCCGGTTTGCCCGGCGCAGCCTCGGCCTCCGGCGCCAGGCCCTTGCGCCCCATCAGCACTTCATAGGCCGACTCGCGGTCGACCGGTTTGTCATAGCGGCCGACCAACGGCGAACTGTTGATCAGCGCGGTACGTTCGGCCTCGGTCAGCGGCCCGATGCGCGATTGCGGCGGCGCCACCAGCACTCGCTGGACCATCTCCGGCGTGCCTTTTTCCTGCAGGGTACCAACCAGCGCCTCGCCAATCCCCAGCTCGGTCAACACCGACAGCGCATCGAACGCCGGGTTCGGCCGGAAGCCGTCCGCCACGGCGCGCAAGGACTTCTGTTCCTTGGCGGTGAAGGCCCGCAAGCCGTGCTGGACGCGCAGCCCCAGTTGCGCCAGCACGTCGTCCGGCAAGTCGCCGGGCGACTGGGTGACGAAGTACACGCCCACGCCCTTGGAGCGAATCAGCCGCACCACCTGTTCCAGCCGGTCCTGCAACGCCTTGGGCGTGCCGGCGAACAGCAGGTGGGCCTCGTCGAAAAACAGCGCCAGCAGAGGCTTTTCCGCATCGCCGCGCTCCGGCAGTTGCTCGAACAGCTCGGCCAGCAGCCACAACAGGAAGGTCGCATAGACCTTGGGCGCCTCGTGCACCAAGCGGCTGGCGTCGAGCAGGTGGATCCGCCCGCGCCCGTCACTGGCCGGTTGCAGGATGTCTTCCAGTTGCAGGGCCGGCTCGCCGAACAGGGCCTCGGCGCCCTGCTGTTCCAGAGTCGCCAGGCGCCGCAACAAGGCCTGGCTGGAGCCGGTGGTCATCAGCGCCGCGTCATCCCCCAGCAACTGCGGGTTGTCCTTGAGGTGGTTGAGCAACGCCTTGAGGTCTTTCAGGTCGAGCAGCAACAACCCTTCGCGGTCGGCCACCTTGAATGCCGCGTACAACGCCGATTGCTGGCTGTCGGTCAGCTCCAGCAGGCTGCCCAGCAGCAGCGGGCCCATTTCACTCAGGGTAGTGCGCAGCGGGTGCCCGGACTGCCCGTGAATGTCCCACAACGTGACCGGATAAGCCTGGGGCTTGTGGTTCAGCCACGGCATCCCGGCAATACGTTCGGCGACCTTGCCCTGGGGATTGCCCGCGGCGCCCAAGCCACACAGGTCACCCTTGATGTCCGCGGCGAACACCGCGACACCGGCATCGCTGAACGCTTCCGCCAGTCGCTGCAAGGTGACGGTTTTCCCTGTCCCGGTAGCGCCTGCCACCAGCCCGTGACGATTTGCCAGGCGCATGGCCTGGGCAATCGGTTGCCCCGCGAGGTCGGCACCGATAACGAGTTGCGATGAATCCGGCATTTTGTCACCCATGGTTAATCTTTAGCCTTGACCGGCCGATAGATCAGAAAAGACTGAAAAATAGTTCAGATAATTCCCCAAGGAGAGGTGGAAATATCAACTTACTTTCAACCCCGCCCATTTTGCGCGCTTTTATAAGAGCACGCTCGTGACATTAAGACCTAGCGGACACCACAAGCCATGAACAAAAACCTGCGCTTCAGCCATAAAATCCTGCTTGCCGCCGCCCTCATCGTTATTGCCGCCTTCGCTTCCTTCACGCTGTACAACGACTATTTACAGCGCAATGCGATCCGCGAAGACCTGGACAATTACCTGCATGAAATGGGCGATGTGACCGCCAGCAACATCCAGACCTGGCTCACCGGGCGCATCCTGCTGATCGAAAACCTGGCGCAAAACCTGGCGATCGACCCGCAATCGACCAAGGTGGCCAGCCTGCTCGAACAGAAGGCCCTGACCTCGACCTTCATGGCCTCCTACCTGGGCGATGCCAGCGGCAGCTTCACCATCCGCCCGGACGCGAAGATGCCCGACGGCTTCGATCCGCGCGTTCGCCCCTGGTACAAGGGTGCCGAAAGCAGCAGCGGCTCGACCCTCACCGAACCCTATATAGATGCAGCCACCGGCCAGTTGATCATTTCCGTCGCCACCGCCTCGCGTAACGGCGGGCAAAGCATCGGCGTGGTGGGCGGCGACTTGAGCCTGCAAACCCTGATCGAAACCCTCAACGCCCTGGATTTCGACGGCATGGGTTATGCCTTCCTGGTCAGCGCCGACGGCAAGATCCTGGTGCACCCGGACAAGGCGCTGGTGATGAAGAGCCTGAGCGAGGCCTACCCGCAGAACACGCCACGCATCAGTGGCGATTTCAGCGAAATCGAAGTCGAGGGCAAGACCCGCATCGTCACCTTCACCCCGATCAAGGGCCTGCCGTCGGTGAACTGGTACATCGGCCTGTCCGTGGACAAGGACAAGGCGTTCTCGATGCTCAGCGAGTTCCGCGCTTCGGCCATCATCGCCACCGTCATCGCCGTGGCCATCATTATCGCCCTGCTCGGCATGCTGATCCGAGTGCTGATGCAACCCCTGCATGTCATGACCCGCGCCATGCAGGACATCGCCGACGGCGAAGGCGACCTGACTCGCCGCCTGACCATCCAGAACCAAGATGAATTCGGCATCCTCGGCACCGCGTTCAACCGCTTCGTGGAGCGCATCCACGGTTCGATCCGCGAAGTCTCGTCGGCCACCGAGCACGTCAACGAAGTCGCCCTGCGCGTGGTCAGCGCCTCCAATTCGTCGATGCTCAACTCCGACGAGCAGGCCAGCCGCACCAACAGCGTGGCCGCGGCGATCAATCAGCTCGGCGCCGCCGCCCAGGAAATCGCCCGCAACGCCGCCCAGGCTTCGCAGCAGGCCAGCGACGCGCGCAGCCTGGCCGAGGACGGCCAGCAAGTGGTGGACCGCAGCATCCTGGCGATGAACCAGCTGTCGGACATGATCAGCGCCTCCAGCAGCAACATCGAAACCCTCAACAGCAAGACCGTGAACATCGGGCAGATCCTCGAAGTCATCACCAGCATCTCCCAGCAGACCAACCTGCTGGCCCTCAACGCGGCCATCGAGGCGGCGCGGGCAGGCGAGGCCGGGCGCGGCTTCGCCGTGGTTGCCGACGAGGTGCGCAACCTGGCCCACCGCACCCAGGAATCGGCGCAACAGGTGCAGACCATGATCGAGGAGCTGCAGGTCGGCGCCCGCGAGTCGGTCAGCACCATGAGCAACAGCCAGCGCCATAGCCAGGACAGCGTGGAGATCGCCAACCAGGCCGGCGAACGCCTGAACAGCGTGACCCAGCGCATCGGCGAGATCGACGGCATGAACCAGTCCGTGGCTACCGCGACGGAGGAACAGACCTCGGTGGTGGAGTCGATCAACATGGACATCACCGAGATCAACACCCTGAACCAGGAAGGGGTGGAAAACCTGCAGTCGACCCTGCGCGCCTGTTCCGACCTCGAGCAGCAGGCCGCACGCCTGAAGCAACTGGTCGGCAGTTTCCGTATCTGATCCCTTCAGCCATCCGGTGCCTGGGCAACACCCAGGCACCGGACTGCCGACAATCCCTCCCGCATCCGCAGCAAGCCGTTCATCCAGACGCATCGCCAACCGCCACGGCATCCCGACCGAACATCTATCCTTGATAAGGGTCAACCCTAGGGAGAACACCGGATCGGAGGGATGATCATCGTGCATATCGCTGACATAACCATGTTCTACGCCCCTGCCAGCGGTGGCGTGCGCACTTATCTGGACGCCAAACATCGTCGCCTGGGACGCCAACCAGGAATCCGCCACAGTTTGTTGATCCCCGGGGCCCACTTCAGCGAACGCGACGGCATCTATGAAGTCCCCGCTCCCGCCCTGCCCTTTGGCAAGGGCTACCGTTTTCCCCTGCGCCTGGGGCCCTGGCGCAATATTCTCCATGGCCTGCAACCGGACCTGATCGAAGTCGGCGACCCTTACCTCACCGCCTGGGCGGCCCTGGATGCGCGGCGCCAGTTGGATGTACCTGTGATCGGCTTTTATCACTCGGACCTGCCGCTGCTGGTCAGCAACCGCATGGGCCCCTGGTTCACCCCGAATGTCGAGGCCTACGTGCGCAAGCTGTACGGCAACTTCGACCGGGTCCTGGCCCCCAGCCAGATCATGGCCGACAAACTGATCGGCCTGGGCGTGCGCAACGTCTATGTGCAACCGCTGGGCGTCGACCTGCAGACCTTCCACCCGAGTCATCGCGACCCCGGCCTGCGCACCGAACTGGGGATTGCCGAAGACCGCCGCCTGCTGATCTTTGCCGGTCGCGGCTCCAAGGAAAAGAACCTGCCGGTGCTGCTCAACTGCATGCAACGCCTGGGCAAGCGCTACCACCTGCTGCTGGTGGGCTCGGCCATGCCGACGGCGGTGCCGGAGAATGTCACGGTGATCGACGAGTTCTGCCCGGCCCCTCAGGTCGCCCGCCTGATGGCCAGCGCCGATGCCCTGGTCCACGCCGGGGACCAGGAAACCTTTGGCCTGGTAATCCTCGAAGCCATGGCCAGCGGCGTTCCCGTGGTGGCGGTGGCCGCCGGGGCCTTCCAGGAAATCGTCACCGCGGAAGGCGGCTTGCTCTGTGCGCCGAACAATCCGCTGGCGATGGCCCATGCCGTGCAGGAGCTGTTCGCCCAAGGCTGCGCCGAGCGAGGCCAACGGGCGCGTCGCCATGTCGAACGTTATTACGCCTGGGATACGGTGGTCGCCAGCCTGCTGGAGCACTATCGCGCCGTGCTCGGCACCCAGCAGCCGATGCTGGCCCATGGTTGAGTCCGCCGGGGTGCCCAGCGTGCTGCTGGTATTGCACGATGTCGCGCCACAAACCTGGATCGACTACCAACCCTTCGTCGAAGCCGTCGACGCCATGGGCAACGTGCCGATGACTTGGCTGGTGGTACCGGATTTTCACCGGCACAACCCGCTCGATGCTCATCCCGGCTTTCGCCGGCTGCTCAGCGCGCGCCTGGAACGCGGCGACGAACTGGTGCTGCACGGTTACTTCCATTGCGACGAGGGTCCGCCACCGCGCACCCCGTATGACTGGTTCATGCGTCGCGTGTACACCCATGAGGGTGAGTTCTACAGCCTCTCGGAAAACGCCGCCCTGGCACGCCTGCATGCCGGGCTGGAACTGTTCCAGCGTTACAACTGGCCCTTGCAGGGGTTCGTCGCCCCCGCCTGGCTGATGAGCCCGGGTACGCGCCAGGCCCTGCGCCAACTGCCCCTGCGCTACACCAGCGGCCCGCAGCACCTATACCGGCTGCCGGACTTCTCGCCAATCGCCGCCCCCGGCCTGGTGTGGAGCGCCCGCAGCGCCTGGCGCCGCAAAGCCTCCCGGCTGGTCAGCCTGCAACGCGAACGACGCTGGCAGCAGGCATCGGTGATTCGCCTCGGCCTGCACCCGGTGGACATGCGTCACCCCGACTCGCGCCAGTACTGGCTGGACACCCTCGAACGCCTGCTGGAGCAAGGACGCCAGCCACTGACCAAGGCCGACTGGCTCGACACCCAGCCGCCAAGGGCACGCGGTACCCCATGAGCCGGGCGATCTGGCTGGCCATGGCCTTGTTGGCGGCGCTCCTGGTGCCGCTGCTGCTGGGCGGCGGCGAACTGTGGGGGCGGGTCCAGCGTTTTTCCCTGCCGTTGCTGCTGGGCATGCTGAGCATGATTCTGCTGTGCTGGATCATCAATTCGCTGCGCCTGAGCCTGCTGCTGGGTCGACACCGCGGCCGGCTGGGACGCTGGAAGAGTCTGGCGGTAGTGATGTCCACCGAGTTCGCCATGTGCGCCACGCCCGGCGGCAGTGGCGGCCCCCTGACCCTGATGGCCCTGCTGGCGCGTAACGGCGTGCGCCCGGCTCACGGCAGCGCGGTGTTCGCCATGGATCAATTGAGCGACCTGCTGTTCTTCCTCTGCGCGCTGCTGGGGATCCTGTTCTACGCGCTGTTCCAGAACCTCAGTCAGCGCCTGGAATGGCTGCTGGCCCTCAGCAGTCTTTCGCTGTTCGGCGGGTTATGCATCTGCCTGGCGATAGCCCGCTACCACCGTCGCCTGATCCTGCTCAGCGGCCATCTGCTTGCGCCCTTCAAGATTCGCCCCGCGACCCGTCGGCGCCGGGCGCGCAAATGGCTGCATTTCCTCAAGGCCTTCGGCGATAGCCTGAAACTGCCCTGGCAGACCCTGACGGGGGTCTTTGCCCTGACCTGCATGCATTGGGCGCTGCGCTACAGCGTGCTGTACCTGGCGTTGCGCGGGCTGGGGGTGGACCTGCAATGGGCCTGGACCTTTCTGATCCAGATGCTCGCCCTGAGCGCAGGGCAATTCAGCCTCCTGCCCGGCGGCGCGGGAGCGGCGGAGCTGACATCGGCGGCGCTGCTGGCGCCCATGGTGGGGAAATCGACGGCGGCCGCGGCCATCCTGATCTGGCGGGCCGTTACCTACTATTTCTATCTGCTGGCCGGCGGGCCGGTATTCCTGATGATGGTCGGGCGCCCCTTGCTGCGCACCCTGATGAAGCTCAAGCAGGCTTAGGCGGCTCTTTATCCGGGGCATCCTGCTGCAACTGCTGCCACAACTCGGCGGCGCCGGGAAACTCGGTACCGTTCTCGGCGCTCATGTCGTCCGGATCGTAACGGCTCAGGCAGCCCTCGCCGAGGGTGGCGGGCGCCTTGGATGTGGCTTTGTCCAGTGGATCACTCATCGGTCGATCCTCATGAAAAACCGCCGGACCTGGGGCCTGGATGCCCGGGCCCGGCGGATTCGATCAGAGCGTTTTTAATCAGAACACTCTGGATCAGAACACGACAGTCTTGTTGCCGTGCACCAGCACGCGGTCTTCCAGGTGGTAGCGCAGGCCGCGGGCCAGGACCATCTTCTCGACGTCACGACCGAAACGCACCATGTCTTCGATGCTGTCGCTGTGGCTGACACGGACCACGTCCTGCTCGATGATCGGGCCGGCATCCAGCTCTTCGGTCACGTAGTGGCAGGTCGCGCCGATCAGCTTCACACCACGCAGGGAAGCCTGGTGGTAAGGCTTGGCGCCGACGAACGACGGCAGGAAGCTGTGGTGAATATTGATCACCTTGTGCGCGTATTCGCGGCACAGCTCTGGCGGCAGGATCTGCATGTAGCGCGCCAGCACCACCACTTCGGCGTCGTGCTGCTTGACCAGGCGCGAGACCTCGGCGAACGCCGGCTCCTTGTCCTGAGGGTTGACCGGCACGTGGTAATAAGGAATGCCATGCCACTCGACCATGCTGCGCAAGTCGTCGTGGTTGGAAATCACACAGGAGATCTCGCAGTCGAGTTCGTCGCTGTGCCAGCGGTGCAACAGGTCCGCCAGGCAGTGGGACTCACGGCTGGCCATCAACACCACGCGCTTCTTCTGCGCGGTATCGGTGATGCGCCAGTCCATCGAGAACTCTTCGGCAATCGGCGCAAAGGCTTCACGAAAGGCTTCAAGGCCGAACGGCAAAGAGTCGGCACGTATTTCGTGACGCATGAAGAACCAGCCACTCAGGTCATCCGAGTGGTGACTGGCTTCGGTGATCCAGCCGTTGTGGGACGCCAGAAAGTTACTGACTTTGGCAACGATGCCAACGCGGTCCGGGCAGGAAATCACCAACCGAAAAGTGCGCATGAGGGGAAAACTCCAGAACTTCGCAAAGGCCGCCATTCTAGCGATTGCGCGACAAAACTGCAGTATTCGTGATGTCGGAATCCGATTCCTCTGAGCAGCCTGTAGGGCTCATGCCCGATGCGAGAGGGAAATCAGCCACACTTGGAAATAGTCCTATAACTTTGTGGGAAATAGTCGTGCGGACTCGTTCACAATATTTAACTCATCAATCAGGATCTTTGCTAAACACTCTAATCAAATTAAATAAAAGCCGGCTTTATTGTTTACTTGAGGAAACTGCCTGACTATTATTACGCCACTGTCACCTGCCACTCAGCACTCAACATAAGGCAATTCTCATGTCCCTGATCAACGAATACCGCGCCACAGAAGAAGCTATCAAAGAGCTGCAAGCCCGTTTGAAGAACCTGTCGCAAGACGACAAACTGCAAGCCGAGCTGGAATTCGAAGGCAAACTGCGCGCCCTGATGGGTGAATACTCCAAGTCCCTGCGCGACATCATCGCGCTGCTGGATCCGGACTCGAAAGTTAAGGCGCCACGTGTTGCCGCCAAAACTACCGGCACCAAGCGCGCGCGCAAGGTCAAACAATACAAGAACCCGCACAACGGTGAAGTCATCGAAACCAAGGGCGGCAACCACAAAACCCTGAAAGAGTGGAAAGCCAAGTGGGGCGGCGACGTGGTCGAAGGCTGGGCAACCCTGCTGGGTTAAGCCGTACACCCGTCACAGAGGGATTTGCGACCTTATGAAAAAACGCCAGCTTGCTGGCGTTTTTTTATTTCCGGCAAATGCCCGGAATGTACTAAGCCGAACAATCAAAGCCCGAAACGCAGGGCCAGCGACTGGCTGTAATCCTGCCATTCATCCAGCACCTGACGCTGAATCGTTGTAGCACTCAGCCGTAGTTCGGCAGCCGCCTGATTGAAACTTTCCAGGGTATTGGGCGCTCCCCACTGCGGGTCGCACAGGCGCTGCTGACAGAATGACTTCCAGCGTTCTTGCTCCTCCCCGTTCAAGGTTTCAGGAAAGTTACGGGCGCGATAACGAAATAATAATTCGGGCAAACGTTCATCATCGAACGGCCATTGCTCTTGCCCTAAATGAAGCGGCTCGGCATTGCGCACTTGTTCGCATAAGCGTCGGTCGCGATCGCCGATAAAACCGTCGTACAACTGCTGCTCGGGATCGACGCTGGGGGCAAAGTCCTCGCTGGCATAAATAGCCGCAAGTTTATCCCGCCAAACTTCTTGTGCGTCACTTAGCCGCAGCGCCCGGGCCTTATATTCCGCCATGTCCAGTTGCAAACGCTGCTGGTCTTCGCCACGCAACACATTCAGCGGCGCGACGACCGGACAGCGGTTGATATGGATCAGCTTCAACGGCACCGGCAACTCGCCTTCGGCCAGGTCTTCGCGGCGGGTATACAAACGCTGGCGCAGCGTCTCGGCGTCCAGGTCGAGCAATCCCTGCGGGTCCAGGTGCAGGTCACAGACAATCAGGGCGTTGCGGTTGCGCGGATGCCAGGCCAACGGCAGGACCACGCCGACATAACTGCGCGCCGCGGAAAAGCGTCCGGAAATATGCACCAGCGGTTGCAGCAGACGAACCTGGTCCATGACTTTCTGCTTGCTGCGCAACTGGAACAGCCATTCATACAACTTCGGCTGCTTGTCCCGAATCAGCCTGGCCAAGGCAATAGTGGCGCGCACATCGGACAGCGCTTCGTGGGCATGCCCGTGATCAATGCCATTGGCGGCGGTCAGGCGCTCCAGCTTCAGGGTCACCCGCCCCTCCTCGTCCCGCGGCCAGACAATTCCTTCCGGGCGCAAGGCATAGGCGGTGCGCACCACATCGATCAGGTCCCAGCGGCTGTTGCCGCCTTGCCACTCGCGGGCATAAGGGTCGAAGAAATTCCGGTACAGGCTGTAGCGGGTCATCTCGTCGTCGAAGCGCAGGGTGTTGTAGCCGGCGCCACAGGTGCCCGGCGCCGCCAGCTGAGCGTGCACCCGGGTCATGAAATCGGCTTCGCTCAGCCCCTGTTCGGCCAGCCGGCCCGGGGTAATGCCGGTGATCATGCAGGCCGCTGGATGGGGCAGGATGTCGTCGCTGGGCTGACAGTAAAGATTGACCGGCTCGCCGATCTCGTTGAGTTCGAAATCGGTGCGAATCCCCGCCACCTGCAACGGCCGATCGCAGCGCGGGTTGATGCCGGTGGTTTCGTAGTCGTACCAGAAGATGGAAGTCACGGGCTGTTCCTGAGCAAAAGACCGGCAAAGTCTAGGCGCTTGGCACCGGCCGCGGCCAGCCTTGTGATGATTCAAGGGTAACGGCGCACGTCACGCGGCACAGTAAATGATGTCGTTCGCCCCTCCGACACTGCTAGCATCAGGCGGTCATCCATCGCCACCAGGCCAGCCTCAAGTTGCCTATGCTCGAGACGACAGCACTGCCAGGGAAAGCATTGCCCCCGCCACTGGACACCCGCTACCAGGTCGAAACGCCAGAAGGCATCGACCTGCCGCTGCGGCCGGCGGGGCTGATGTCGCGTGCCCTGGCCTTTGCCATCGACCTGGGCTTTCGTGGCCTGATCCTCGGTGTGCTGTTTATTGTCCTGGGGTTTCTCGGCCAGCTCGGCATGGGGCTGGGCTCGATCCTGCTGTTTCTGGTCAGCTGGTGGTACATGGTGCTGTTCGAGGTGTTGAACCAGGGCTGCTCGCCAGGCAAGCAACTGATGGGCCTGCGGGTCGTGCAGGACGATGGCACGCCCATCGGCTGGGGCCCTTCCCTGACCCGCAACCTGCTGCGATTTGTCGACATGCTGCCGTTCGGTTATTGCCTCGGCGCCATCAGTTGCCTGCAGCACCCGACCTTCAAGCGCCTCGGCGACCTGGCGGCCGGTACCCTGGTGATCTACCGCGAGCAGCCGATGGTTCGTCCGACCTTGCCGGCAGTGCCCGCCAGGACCGCCGCCTTCGCCCTGAGCCTGACTGAACAACGGGCCATCCTCAGCTTCGCCGAACGCCAGGAACAACTGTCCGCGGACCGGGTCCAGGAGCTGGCCGCGCTACTCGCCGAGCCTCTGCATGTAACGCCCGCGCAGGCCCGTGACGAACTCAATGGCATCGCCCGCGGACTGCTGGGGCCGACATGAAACAGAGCCTGTTCGAAAACCGTCATCAAGCCTTGTGGCAGCGCCTGCGCGAACAGCTCGAACAACTGGAACGCGGCCAGGCGACGCCCGAGACCTATACCCGTTTCCCCGAGGATTACCGCCGCTTGTGCCAACACCTGGCCCTGGCCCAGGAACGCGGCTACAGCAGCTTCCTGGTCGACCCGTTGCAACAACTGGCGCTGCGCGGCCATCAGCAGCTCTATCGCCAACGCAGCCCGTTGGGCGCCCGGGTCCTGGGCTTTGTCCTGGCCGGCTTCCCGCAACTGGTGCGCGAACAATGGCGCTTCGTCCTGGCCGCCAGCCTGGTGTTCTTTGGCAGCCTGCTGGGTATCGGCCTGCTGGTGTATCTGGTGCCCGAACTGATCTACAGCGTGGTCAGCCCGCAACAAGTGGCCGAAATGCAACGCCTCTACGATCCAGGTGCCAGTCGCCTGGGCCGCCTCGCCAACCGGGCCGCCGGCGAAGACTGGATGATGTTCGGCTACTACATCATGAACAACATCGGCATCGCTTTTCAGACCTTTGCCAGCGGCCTGCTGTTTGGCCTGGGGAGCCTGTTCTTCCTGTTCTTCAACGGCCTGACCATCGGCGCGGTGGCCGGGCACCTGACCCAGATCGGCTATGGCGCCACCTTCTGGTCGTTTGTCGTCGGCCACAGTGCCTTCGAGCTCAGCGCCATCGCCCTGGCCGGCGCGGCGGGATTGAAAATGGGCTGGGCGCTGATCGCCCCCGGACGCCTGCCCCGCGGCGAAGCCTTGCTGCTGGCCGCGCGCACCAGCGTGCAGTTGATCTGCGGGGTCATCCTGTTCCTGCTGATCGCTGCCTTTATCGAAGCCTATTGGTCCTCCCTGACCTGGCCCGCGGCCTGGATCAAATACCTGGCCGGCGGCATCTGCTGGCTGCTGGTCCTGGCCTACCTGATATTCGCTGGACGCCGCCATGCGCCTGAGTGAAGCCAGCGTGGTGATTCGCCCGCGCACGACCTGGGAAGCCATGGACCTGGGAGTACTGCTGAGCCAGCGCCACCGACGCCTGCTGATGACCAGCTGGGCGCTGATCACCCTGCCGGTATTCGCCCTGCTCAGCCTGTTGCTCTGGGACTCGCCCACCCTCGCCCTGCTGCTGTTCTGGTGGCTCAAGCCGGCCTTCGAACGGCTGCCGCTGTACATCCTCGCCAAAGCCCTGTTCGGCGAAACCCCGACCTTGCGCCAGGCCCTGCGCCAATGGCCCAGGCTGCTCAAGCCGCAACTGCTGGCCAGCCTGACCTGGCGCCGCCTGAGCCTGAGCCGCAGTTTCATCATGCCCGTGGTGCAGCTCGAGGGCCTGAGCGGCGAGGCGCGCCAGCAACGGGTGCGGGTGCTGCAACAGCGTAATGCCGGGGCCGCGCACTGGCTGACCCTGATCGGCGTGCACCTGGAAGGTATCTTGTGGATCGGCCTGCTGGCGTTGTTCTATCTGCTGCTGCCACAACAGATCGAACTGGACTGGGACTGGCAGACGTTGATTGCCGCCGCCGAGCAGGACTGGCTCTGGCTCGAACACCTGACCAACGCTTTCTATGCTCTGGTCTTGATTGTCTGGGAGCCGGTGTACGTTGCCTGCGGCTTTAGCCTCTACCTCAATCGCCGCACGCTGCTGGAGGCCTGGGATATCGAACTGGTGCTGCGCCGCCTGCGGCAGCGCTTGAGTGGCGCCGCCCTGCTGCTGGTCCTGGGCAGCCTGAGCCTGCTGCCCCTGGCGCCAGAAGCCTGGGCCGCCGAGCCGGCCACTGGCCCTGACAGCCCGCGCCTGCTGGATCAGCCGCTGACCAGCCAGGCCGCGAAAGACAGCATCAACCAGATCCTCGACCAGCCGCCCTTCAAGAACCCGCAGACCGTGACCCGCTACCGGTTCGACGAAGACAGCCCGAAAAGCGCTGAACACTCTGAGCTGCCGGGCTGGCTCAAGGCCCTGATCGATCGGCTCGACAGCAGCGTCTTCAGCGCCGCGGCCAAGGCCCTGGAGATCCTGCTCTGGGCCCTGCTGCTGGGGGCGCTGGCCCTGCTGGTATGGCGTCATCGTGAAGGGTTGCGGGCCTTTGTCGGCCGCCGTCCGCTGCCGGGCAAGCTACCCGCGCGAGCCGCTCCGCACCAGCTGTTCGGCCTGGACCTCAGCCCCGACGCCTTGCCCGAGGATGTCGCCGCCGCTGCCGAGGCACTCTGGCCACAGCAGCCACGCGAAGCCCTCGGGCTGTTGTACCGCGCGCTGCTGAGCCGGCTCCTACATGACTTCCGCCTGCCGTTGAAACCGGCGGACACCGAGGGCCAGGTCCTCGAGCAGATCAAGGCTTTGCAGTTGCCCCAGTTGCAGGCGTTCAGCAACAGCCTGACCCAGCACTGGCAGAACCTGGCCTACGGTCATCGCCTGCCTCCCGCGCAGTTGAAGCAGGAACTGTGCGATGGCTGGCGCACCCTGTTCGGCCCAGGAGCCCCACGATGAACCGGCGCCTGCTGCCGCTGCTCGCGCTGCTGGTCGCCGGCCTGCTCGGCGGCTTGCTGCTGTACCTCTACCTCAACGCCCGGCCCTACCAGGAAACCATCGATCACGGCCCCTCCCCGCAAGCCCGCGCCAACCCATACCTGGCGGCGGAAATGTTCCTGCGCCAGCGCGGCTTGCAGGTTCACCACGCCAACGGCCTGGAGGTGCTGCCGACCCTCAAGCCGCAGCAGAACAGCCTGTTGCTGCTGGGCGAGCGCTCGAACATGACGCCGCAGCAGGTCGAGCAACTGCTGGACTGGGCCAGGGCCGGCGGGCGCCTGCTGTTCGTCGCCGAAGCGCTGTGGAATAAAGAGGCCGGACGCAGCGGCGACCTGTTGCTCGATCGCCTGCACCTGCGCCAGTTTCTCAGCAAGGACCTCAAAGCCCCGCCGCCAGGCGCCGGCAAAGAGCCCTACCCGAAACTGACCAAGCTCTACCTGGAAGACCAAGACGCGCCGGCCTACATCGGTTTCGACACCGACTTCCACCTGGAAGACCCGGACAACCTCGCCCAGTCCTGGGCCAACAGCGCCCGGGCCACCCACATGATGCAACTGAGCTACGGCCAGGGTTCGGTGACCGTGCTCACCGATGCCGAGATCTGGAAGACTCCGTTGATCGCCAAGTACGACAACGCCTGGCTGCTCTGGTACCTGAGCGCTGACAGCGACGTCACCCTGCTGTTCGACACTGATCACGACAGCCTCTGGAGCCTGCTGCTGAAGTATTTCCCCCAGGCGCTGGTGGCCCTGGCGGCACTGCTCGGCCTGTGGCTGTGGCATGTCGGGGTTCGCCACGGACCGATGCAGGCCCCGATGCCCAGGGCCCGGCGCCAGTTGCGCGAGCACCTGCAAGCCAGCGCCCACTTCCTGTTGCGCCACACCGGTCAGCAGGGGCTGCTGCATAGCCTGCAGCAGGACATCCTGCGCCGCGCGCAGCATCGTCATCCCGGTTTCGAACGACTCACCGCCACCGAACAAGGGCAGGTCCTGGCCCGCCTTACCCGGCAACCGGACAGCGTCATCAGCCAGGCCCTGGCTCCCCAGCCGGCACAACGCCTTTCCAGCGCCGACTTCAGCCGCCTGGTCACCCACCTGCAAACTCTCAGGAATGCCCTATGAGCGACCTTCCCGCCGAACCGCTTCCCGCCACCGAGCCCGGTCATGCCCAAGCGCATGCCGTCCAGCAACGCCAGCGCGCCAGCCAGCTGGCCCAGGCCCTGCGCCACGAACTGCAAAAGGTCGTGATCGGCCAGGACGCGGTGATCGACGACGTGCTCACTGCCCTGATCGCCGGTGGCCACGTGCTGCTCGAAGGCGTGCCCGGGCTGGGCAAGACCTTGCTGGTGCGCGCCCTGGCCCGTTGCTTTGGCGGCGAGTTCGCGCGCATCCAGTTCACCCCGGACCTGATGCCCAGCGACGTCACCGGCCATGCGGTCTACGACCTGCAGACCGAGCAGTTCAAGCTGCGCAAGGGCCCCTTGTTCACCAACTTGTTGCTGGCCGACGAGATCAACCGCGCGCCGGCCAAGACCCAGGCCGCCCTGCTCGAAGCCATGCAGGAGCGCCAGGTCACCCTCGAAGGCCGGGCGCTGCCCATCGCCCAGCCCTTCATGGTCCTAGCCACGCAGAACCCGATCGAACAGGAAGGCACCTACCCGCTGCCGGAAGCCGAACTCGACCGTTTCATGCTCAAGCTGCGCATGGATTACCCGGACAGCGACCAGGAATTGAACATGGTCCGCCAGGTCACCCGCTCGCCCCGGGCCGACATGCTCGACGTGCAGCCGCTGCGTACCCTGCTGCAGGCCAAGGACGTGCTGGCCCTGCAGCGGATCGCCAGCGACCTGCCGCTGGACGAACAGGTCCTCGACTACGCCGTACGGCTGGCCCGGGCCACCCGCAGCTGGCCGGGGCTGACCCTCGGCGCCGGGCCACGGGCGTCGATCGCCCTGGTCCGTGGGGCCCGGGCCAGGGCCCTGCTGCGGGGTGGCGAGTTCGTCATTCCGGATGACATCAAGGGCTGCGCCCTGGCGGTGCTGCGGCATCGCGTACGGATCGCCCCGGAGCTGGATATCGAAGGCTTGTCGGTGGAGCAGGTGCTCAAGCAACTGCTCGATCAAGTGCCGGCGCCGCGACTGTGAGCCCGCCAAAGCGATGAAACCCTCACGCCTGTTTCTGACCTGGCTCGGCGTATTGCTGGCGCTGGACGTGCTGCTCGGCGCCGCGCGTGCCTACGGCCTGGCGGTCGCGGCCAGCCTGCAAGCGATTGCCTGGGGCCTGCTCCTGGCCCTGTTGCTGCTGGCCGTGCTGGACGCCTTCCGGCTCAGGCGCCTGCCTTCGCCCCAACTGCGGCGCCAGTTGCCCGGCAGCCTGCCCCTGGGGCGCTGGAGCGAAGTGCGCCTGGACGTTCGCCACGACTTTACCCAGCCGCTGACCCTGGAGCTGTTCGATCATGTGCCCGATGGCCTGGGCTTCGAATACCTGCCGCAGTCGCTGCTCCTGGAGCCGGGTCAGTCGCAGGAACTGGGTTATCGGGTGCGTCCGCTCAAGCGCGGCCATTTCAACTTCGAGCGCTGCGAGGTCAGCCTGCCCAGTCCGCTGGGCCTGTGGTCGGCGCGTCGGTTGCTGAAGCTCGACGACAGCACGCGCGTCTACCCGGATTTCGCCCGCCTCTACGGCGCCCGGCTGCTGGCCGTCGACAACTGGCTGAACCAGATCGGCGTGCGGCAACAGCCGCGCCGTGGCCTGGGCCTGGAGTTCAATCAGCTGCGCGAGTTTCGCGAGGGCGACAGCCTGCGCCAGATCGACTGGAAAGCCACCGCCCGGCAACGCACGCCGATTGCCCGCGAGTACCAGGACGAACGCGACCAGCAGATCGTCTTCATGCTCGACTGCGGGCGGCGCATGCGCAGCCAGGACGGCGAACTGGCGCATTTCGACCACGCGCTCAACGCCTGCCTGCTGCTCAGTTATGTCGCCTTGCGCCAGGGCGACGCGGTGGGCCTGAGCACCTTTGCCGGCGAACGCCGCCGCTATCTGGCGCCGGTCAAGGGCGCGGGCCAGTTGAGCGCCTTGCTCAACACTGTCTACGACCTGGACAGCAGCCAGCGCTGCGCCGACTTCCAGGCCGCCGCCAGCGAGCTGCTGGCCCGGCAGAAGCGCCGGGCCCTGGTAGTGCTGGTGACCAACCTGCGGGACGAAGACGACGAGGAGCTGCTGACCGCGGTCAAGCGCCTCGGGCGCCAGCACCGGGTGCTGGTGGCCAGCCTGCGCGAGGAGGTCCTCGATCAGTTGCGCCAGGCGCCGGTGCACAACCTGTCCGACGCCCTGACCTACTGCGGCACGATCAATTACCTGAATGCCCGCACCGACCTGCATGAACGCCTGAGCGCCCAGGGCGTTGCCCTGCTCGATGTGCGGCCGGGTGAACTGGGGGCGGAACTGGTGACCCGTTACCTCAGCTGGAAAAAGGCCGGGACCCTGTAGCGGTCAGGCGGAGGTCTGCACCGGGTAGAAACTGAAATAGGTGCGCAATGCCGTCACCAGCTCGCGGTACTCGGGAGGCGAACGCAGCAGCACGAAGCCGGTGTCGTAATGATGGGGCGTGACATCTTCATGGCACCAACGACAAGAGGCGGTGATCTCGATCGGTTGCAGCTGGCCGTCGCGGCCGGGCACCTGCAGGCGCAACTCAAAATCGGCGCCGATCAGCATCGGCAACTGGCTGATCAACATGAAGCCATCTTCGGAAACGTTGCCCAGATAACCGATGGGCCGATCGGTCAGCCGATTGAAGACTTTCAAAAAACACGGCAACTGGTGCCGCTCGATCCGCCGGTCCGTGAACATGTCATGCATCGCTATTTAAGAAGGTCATTGCGCATCGTCGCGCCGAGGACTGTCGGCCCCGGCCGGCCCATTTTAGAAACAATACTCTAAAACAGGCCCACAGATGTTAGCTCAAGGCTCACGCGAGATCAGCAATAGCCTGATGACGATTGTTACAACGCGGTCGGACGCGCCTGAGCGCTGTTGCGCGAAGGGTAATGACCCAGTTGCTGCAGGGTTTCCAGGCGCGCGCGGGCGCGGTAGGCGTACTCGCTGCTGGGGTGTTCGGTGATGATGTACTGGTAGGTCTGCGCGGCATCGAGGAACAGCTTCTGCCGCTCCAGGCACTGTCCGCGCAGCATCGATACTTCGGGCTGGATATAAGGGCGCGAGCGACTCGTGCGGTCGACCTGGCTCAGTTCGAGCATCACCCGTTCGCAGTTGCCGGCGTCGTAGGCGCGGTAGGCGGTATTCAGATGATGGTCCATCGACCAGCGGGTACAGCCGACAACACTGACGGCCAGGGCAGCAATGAGCACGAATCGCATGGGAGTTCTCCTGTCTTGTGCACGTTATCGACCCGCGTTGGAAAATCTTCAGGAATGTTCGTTTAAAGAAACAAACGAATAAGTAGTGCAAACGAACAATGACTACAGCTGCGGACCATAGTAGCCTCTCGTTGCGCTTGAACTCAGGAGTCTTTGCATGTCCGTCCGTCGTACCAAAATCGTCGCTACCCTTGGCCCGGCCAGTAACTCGCCGGAAGTTCTCGAACAGCTGATTCTGGCTGGCCTGGACGTCGCCCGCCTGAACTTCTCCCACGGCACCCCGGACGAGCACAAGGCTCGCGCCAAGCTGGTGCGTGACCTGGCCGCCAAGCATGGGCGCTTCGTCGCGCTGCTGGGTGACCTGCAAGGCCCGAAGATCCGTATCGCCAAATTCGCCAACAAGCGCATCGAGCTGAAGATCGGTGACAAGTTCACCTTCTCCACCAGCCACCCGCTGACCGAAGGTACCCAGGACATCGTCGGCATCGACTATCCGGACCTGGTCAAGGACTGCGGCGTGGGCGACGAGCTGCTGCTCGACGACGGCCGCGTGGTGATGCGCGTCGACACCGCCACCAGCACCGAACTGCATTGCACCGTGACCATCGGCGGCCCACTGTCGGACCACAAGGGCATCAACCGTCGCGGTGGTGGCCTGACCGCCCCGGCCCTGACCGAAAAAGACAAGGCCGACATCAAGCTGGCCGCGGCCATGGACCTGGACTACCTGGCCGTGTCCTTCCCGCGCGACGCCGCTGACATGGAATACGCCCGCCAACTGCGCGACGAGTCCGGCGGCACCGCCTGGCTGGTGGCGAAGATCGAGCGCGCCGAAGCCGTGGCCAACGACGAAACCCTCGACGGCCTGATCAAGGCCTCCGACGCCGTGATGGTGGCCCGTGGCGACCTGGGCGTGGAAATCGGCGACGCCGAGCTGGTGGGTATCCAGAAGAAAATCATTCTGCACGCCCGTCGCCACAACAAGGCGGTGATCGTCGCGACCCAGATGATGGAGTCGATGATCCAGAACCCGATGCCGACCCGCGCCGAAGTGTCCGACGTGGCCAACGCCGTGCTCGACTACACCGATGCCGTGATGCTCTCGGCCGAATCCGCCGCCGGCGCCTACCCGCTCGAAGCCGTCCAGGCCATGGACCGCATCTGCATCGGCGCGGAAAAGCATCCGACCAGCAAGACCTCCAGCCACCGCATCGGCAAGACCTTCGAGCGCTGCGACGAGAGCATTGCCCTGGCCACCATGTACACCGCCAACCACTTCCCGGGCGTGAAGGCGATCATCGCCTTGACTGAAAGCGGCTACACCCCGCTGATCATGTCGCGTATCCGTTCCTCGGTGCCGATCTACGCGTTCACCCCGCACCGCGAAGCCCAGGCCCGCACCGCGATGTTCCGTGGCGTCTACACCATCCCGTTCGACCCGGCGTCCCTGCCGCCAAGCGAAGTCAGCCAGAAGGCCATCGACGAGCTGGTCAAGCGCGGCGTCGTGAAGAAAGGCGACTGGGTGATCCTGACCAAGGGCGACAGCTACCACACCACCGGCGGCACCAACGGCATGAAGATCCTGCACGTTGGCGACCCGATGGTCTGAGTCCCCTGACGCAACAATAAAAAGCCCCGCAGTGAAGACTGCGGGGCTTTTTTCATGGGGCACGCTTATGGAACTCACGAACCTGTAGCCGCTGCCGCCAGGCTGCGATAAGGCCGCCAGGCCTTCAGCGATCTTGAGACCTTACGCCCCCGCCCAAATCGATCGCAGCCTCCGGCAGCGGCTACACGAGCGGTGCCGATTTCAGCTCTTGGCAAGAAACCCCGACAAAGCCGCCAGCGCTTCCGGCGAATGCAGGCGCTGGGTGAACAGGGCGCCCTCCTCCTCGATCACCTTGCGCAGTTGTTCGCGATCGGGCGTGCGCATCAGCTGCTTGCTGATCTGCACCGCCTGCGGCGCCAGCTTCTCGAAACGCAGCGCCATCTCCCGGGCCTTGTCCAGGGTCGCCGCACCGTCGGCCAAGGCCAGGTTGGCAATGCCCCACTGCGCAGCCTGTTCACCGCTGAAACCTTCGCCCAGCAGCAACAGCTCGGCGGCCCTGGCCTGCCCGAGCAAGCGCGGCAGGATCAGGCTGGAACCGAACTCGGGGCACAAACCGAGATTGACGAAAGGCATGCGCAACCGGGCATCGCGGCTGACGTACACCAGGTCGCAATGCAGCAGCAGGGTGGTGCCGATCCCCACGGCCGGCCCGGCAACCGCGGCGACCACCGGCTTGCGGCACTCGAACAGGCTGAGCATGAACTGGAAGACCGGGCTGTCGAGACCGGTAGGTGGCTGCTGGAGGAAGTCGGCAATGTCGTTGCCGGCGGTAAAGCAATCGCTGCTGCCGCTGATCAGTACCGCGCGGACCTCAGGGTCGGCGTCGGCTTGCCGCAGTCCTTCGGCCAGCTGGCTGTACATGGCCCGGGTCAGGGCATTTTTCTTGTCCGGGCGGTTCAGGCGCAGGGTCAGCAGCCCGCCCTCGCGTTCAAGCAGGATGGTATCGGTCATGGGTGGTCTCGCTCAGGCCGGATCAGCGCTCAACCACGGGGCAGGAATACGTCGGCCAGCAGTTGATTGCGCGGCAGCCCCGCCAGGTACAAGCGTCGGGCGAAGGCATCGACGCTGTCGGGGTGCCCGCAGAGTAAGGCCAGGGTTTGCCGCGAAACAAGCCGCAGTTGTGCCAAAGCCGCTGGCAACTCGGTCGCGGTCAACAGCTCGACACTGAGGTTGGCGTGGCTCGCCGCCAGCGCCACCAGGGGCTTGGCCAGGTAATGTTCGCTGGCGTCATGGGCCAGGTGAATGACGCGGATGTCGCCCTGATGATCCTGGCGCAAAGCTTCGCGCAGGATACCGAACAAGGGCCCTAGCCCGGTGCCCGCCGCCAGCAGCCACAATGGCCGGGTTTGCCAGTCCGGGTCGTAGTGCAGCGCCCCGCCGCGCAGCTCGCCCAGGCGCAACCCATCGCCGGGCTTGAGCTGGCGCGCCGTGTCGCTGAACGCGCCGGGCTGGCGGCAATCGAGGTGGAACTCAAGAAAGCGGTCTTCACCGGGCAGGCTCGCCAGCGAATACGGCCGCGCCACGCCGGAAGCCGTCCACAGCACCAGGTGCTGGCCGGCCTGATAACGCAGGTTGCGCTCCGGCCGCAAACGCAGGCGCAGCACCGTGGCCGACAGCCAGTCCGCACCGACCACCTCGGCTGGCGCGCCATCGCGCAGCGGGTCGTAGGTTTCGACCCGCAGGTCTTCCACCACCTGACACTGACAGGCCAGCCGCCAGCCGCGCTGGCGCTGGTCGTCGCTCAAGGCATCGGGCCGGCTGTCGCTGGGCAGGCCCTCGACGCAGTGCACCAGGCAGGCGTGGCAACTGCCGGCGCGGCAGCTGTAAGGCACCGCCACGCCGGCCTGATTCAAGGCATCCAGCAGATTGCTGCCAGCGACCACCGACCACTGCCGCTCACCGACACGCAGCTCAGGCATCGATATTTTCCCAGGCCGCGGCGCAGCGATTGCGTCCGTCGCGCTTGGCCCGATACAGCGCCTGGTCGGCACGTTGCAGGGCATCGTCCAGGTCGTCGCCCAGCTCCACCAGGGTCATGCCGACGGACAGGCTCAGGCCAGGCACCTCGACCCCGATCAACTGGGCGTCCATAAAGGCCACGCGCAGACGCTCGCAGCAGGAGGTCAGGCGTTCGGGATCGCAATCGGGCAACAACATGACAAACTCCTCGCCGCCGTAGCGGGCCAATACATCGCCATCGCGCAGACAGGCGCTGGCTACGGCGGCGAACGCCTGCAGCACCTGATCGCCCGCGGCATGGCCGTGCACGTCGTTGATCCGCTTGAAGTGATCGAGATCGATCAGCGCCAGGCCATGCATCTGCTCCAGGCTCATCGCGTGCAGTTCGCGCGACGCCAGCCGCAGGAAATGCCGTCGATTGTACAGGCCGGTCAGTTCGTCAGTGGCGACCAGGTCCTCCAGTTGTCGCATCATGCCGCGCAAAGTGTCCTGGTGCGCCTGCAAGGCGAAGCGCCGTTGCCGCATGCGCTGCCGGGAAGTCTGCACATAGCTGGCGTACAGGCACAGCCAGATCAGCACCGCGAACAGCACGCACACCTGCAAGGCGGCGAGCATCGGATCGGCCAACCGGAAGTGGTAGCCATCCCACAGCGTGATCCCGGAAAAGCCGATGAAAATGCACAGGGCGCACCGCACGAAGGCCCGGCGCGGAAGGTGGAACAGGCCGAACAGCAGTGTCAGCAGGTAGAACACCAGGAAGGTGCCGCGCGCCGTATCGAGGTGGGCCAGCAGCCAGGTCTGCCAGCCGATGGCCAGGAGTATCTGGATCTCGGTCAGGCTCGGGTCGGGAAAGCGCAGGTTGCGCCCGGAGACAAACAGCCAGAACAGCAGCGCCTGGCTCAGCACCACCAGGCCGGTATCGATCAGCGCCGAATGCACCGGCGCCGAATAGTAGCCACTGAAAATGGCCAGCCAGAGCAGCAGCAACGCCAGTCCATAGGTACCCGCCGCAAGAACGAAGCGCTTGAGTAAAAGACTCTGGATAGCGTTATGGGTCAATCGTTGACTCACCATGCGAAAGGGGGCTTTAAAGAGTTTCCTACCCTACAGGCCACTTGCCACTTTAGTGGTGTCGCCAAAAAATAACTATCCCATTTTTGTTCCCGCCCAGCGCCATCCGACCCGGGACCGCGCCCACCGTCATGCCTGGCGCCATCCCCCGACCGGCGCATGCCCGGCATGCGACTTTGGTTTGACTGCCGGCGCGTGTGCCCGGCCCCGAGGCGCGGTATACTGCCGCGCCTTTTTAGCGTCGCGCCAGTGTGTCCGGCGTGCCTTGAAGGTGCTTGCAACCGACCGATGCACCCAAGCTGCAAGCACCTTATTAAATGTTCCCGTCTTTTAGAGGAGCGCGACTCATGACCGTGATCAAGCAAGACGACCTGATTCAGAGCGTTGCCGACGCCCTGCAATTCATTTCCTACTACCACCCCGTGGACTTCATCCAGGCGATGCACGAAGCCTACCTGCGCGAAGAATCGCCAGCGGCCCGTGACTCCATGGCGCAGATCCTGATCAACTCGCGCATGTGTGCCACCGGCCACCGCCCGATCTGCCAGGACACCGGTATCGTCACCGTATTCGTACGCGTGGGCATGGACGTGCGCTGGGACGGCGCGACCATGAGCCTGGACGACATGATCAACGAAGGCGTGCGTCGCGCTTACAACCTGCCGGAAAACGTCCTGCGGGCCTCGATCCTCGCCGACCCGGCGGGCGCTCGTAAAAACACCAAGGACAACACCCCGGCGGTCATCCACTACTCCATCGTTCCCGGCAACACCGTGGAAGTGGACGTGGCGGCCAAGGGCGGCGGCTCCGAGAACAAGTCGAAGATGGCCATGCTCAACCCGTCCGACTCGATCGTCGACTGGGTGCTGAAGACCGTTCCGACCATGGGCGCCGGCTGGTGCCCGCCGGGCATGCTCGGCATCGGCATCGGCGGCACCGCCGAGAAAGCCGCGGTGATGGCCAAGGAAGTGTTGATGGAGTCCATCGACATCCACGAGCTGAAGGCCCGCGGCCCACAGAACCGTATCGAAGAGATGCGCCTGGAGTTGTTCGAGAAGGTCAACCAGCTGGGCATCGGCGCCCAGGGCCTGGGCGGCCTGACCACCGTGCTCGACGTGAAGATCATGGACTACCCGACCCACGCCGCCTCGCTGCCGGTGTGCATGATCCCGAACTGTGCCGCGACCCGCCACGCACACTTCGTGCTCGACGGCTCGGGCCCTGCGTCCCTGGAAGCGCCACCTCTGGACGCCTACCCGGAAATCGTCTGGGAAGCCGGTCCGTCGGCCCGTCGCGTCAACCTCGACACCCTGACCCCGGAAGAAGTGCAGAGCTGGAAGCCGGGCGAAACCGTCCTGCTCAACGGCAAGATGCTCACCGGTCGCGACGCCGCGCACAAGCGCATGGTCGAGATGCTGAACAAGGGCGAAACCCTGCCGGTTGACCTCAAGGGTCGCTTCATCTACTACGTCGGCCCGGTCGATCCGGTCGGTGACGAAGTGGTTGGCCCGGCTGGCCCGACCACCGCGACGCGGATGGACAAGTTCACCCGCCAGATCCTCGAGCAGACTGGCCTCTTGGGCATGATCGGCAAGTCCGAGCGCGGCCCGACCGCGATCGAAGCGATCAAGGACAGCAAGGCCGTGTACCTGATGGCCGTCGGCGGCGCTGCCTACCTGGTGGCCCAGGCGATCAAGAAGTCCAAGGTCCTGGCCTTTGCCGAACTGGGCATGGAAGCGATCTACGAGTTCGAAGTCAAAGACATGCCGGTCACTGTCGCGGTCGACAGCAAAGGCGAGTCGGTGCACATCACCGGTCCTGCCATCTGGCAGAAAAAGATCAGTGAAAGCCTGGCGGTAGAAGTGCAGTAAGCGCTGCTTGCTGTTACCCAAGGCGGCGTTGCTCGATGAGCAGCGCCGCCTTTTTCATGCCTGCCCGGGCCAGGGCTGTCCACGGTCAACGAAGCCTCGGACAGGCGTGTTATCTTTCCTGCCCCCTTTCAGCCTGCCCTTGACTCATGGTCCAGATCTCCCGCCCGCTGCGCTTGACCTTCTATACCCTGGTGATTCTCGCCGGCGCCGTGGTCAGCGCGACCTTCGCCATGCGCCATGCCGAGCGCCAGGCGCTGGAGGACGATGCCGCCCGCGCCAGCGAGCAACTGGCGCTGTACGCCAACTCCCTGCATACCCTGATCGAACGTTACCGCGCCCTGCCCGCCGTGCTGGCGCTGGACCCGGAACTGCGCTCGGCGCTCAAGGGCCCGGTCGGCCCGCAGCAGGACGCCCTGAACCGCAAACTGGAACAAATCAACGGCGCCGCCCGCTCCTCGACCCTGGAGCTGCTGGACCACACCGGCCTCGCCGTGGCCGCCAGCAACTGGCGCCTGCCCAGCAGCTACGTCGGGCACAACTACGGCTTTCGTCCCTACTTCAGCCAGACCCGCAGCCAGGGCAGCGGACGCTTCTATGCCGTGGGCGTCACCAGCGGCATTCCCGGTTATTTCCTCTCCAGCGCGGTCAAGGGTGAGCAGGAGCAGTTCCTCGGCGCCATGGTGGTGAAGCTGGAATTCCCCGAACTGGAGCGCGAATGGAGCCAGGGCAGCGACACCCTGTTGGTCAGCGATGCCCGGGGCATCGTGTTCATCGCCAACCAGCCGGGCTGGCGCTATCGCCAGCTGCGCCCGTTGTCGGACAGCGACCGCGCCGAACTCCAGGCCACCCGGCAATACGACAAGCAACGGCTGACCCCGCTCGAACATCGGCCGCTGCGACGCTTTGACGACGACAGCGCGCTGACCCGGGTCGAGGGCCCGGACGGCAGCGTCGACTACCTGTGGGAATCCCTGCCCCTGGCCACCGAAGGCTGGACCCTGCATTTGCTGCGGCGTCCGCAGATCGCCTTTGAGGACCGCCGCAACGCCGGCCTGGCCGCCGCCGGTGCCTGGCTGACCCTGGTGTTCCTGCTGCTGTTCCTCAACCAGCGCTGGCGCCTGGCCAAGCTGCGCCAGCGCAGCCGCGAAGAGCTCGAACGCCTGGTCGAGGAGCGCACTCGCGATCTGCGCACCGCCCAGGACGGCCTGGTGCAATCGGCC
This sequence comes from Pseudomonas sp. NFACC41-3, assembly GCF_900109505.1. Classification (NCBI taxonomy): domain Bacteria; kingdom Pseudomonadati; phylum Pseudomonadota; class Gammaproteobacteria; order Pseudomonadales; family Pseudomonadaceae; genus Pseudomonas; species Pseudomonas sp. NFACC41-3. The sequence goes on along the minus strand of NZ_FOAE01000002.1, from coordinate 431,060 downwards.
AAGCTCGCCGCCCTGGGGCAGATGTCCGCGGCCCTGGCCCATGAAATCAACCAACCGCTGACCACCCAGCGCATGCAACTGGCCACCCTGCGCCTGCTGCTCGATCACGGGCGGATCGACGAGGCCTACCAGGCCCTGAAACCGCTGGACGATATGCTGACCCGCATGGCCAGCCTCACCGGCCACCTGAAAACCTTCGCCCGCAAAAGCCCCAGCGGCCTGCGCGAACGCCTGGACCTGGCGGCGGTGGTGGATCAGGCCCTGCAACTGCTGGACACCCGACTGCGCGACGAACAGGTCGACACACGCCTGCAACTGACGCGCCCGGCCTGGGTCCGCGGCGATGCCATACGCCTGGAGCAGGTGCTGATCAACCTGCTGCGCAACGCCCTGGACGCCATGCGCGACAAGCCCCTCAAGCACCTGGAAATCCACCTCGAAGCCGACCAGCAGCTGTGGAGCCTGAGCGTCATCGACAGCGGTGGCGGCATCGCCGAAGAACACCTGCCGAACGTCTTCGATCCGTTCTTCACCACCAAGCCGGTGGGCGACGGCCTGGGCCTCGGCCTGGCGGTGTCCTACGCTATCGTCCACGAACTCGGTGGACGCCTGAGCGCCGGCAATCAAGGCCAGGGCGCGATCTTCACCCTGAGCCTGCCCATCGACCTGGAGGCGCATATCCCATGTTGAATTCGGTAATGCTGGTCGACGACGAAGCCAGTATTCGCACCGCCGTCGAACAATGGCTGAGCCTATCGGGCTTCGAGGTGCAGCTGTTCAGTCGCGCCGAGGACTGCCTGGCCCGGCTGCCCAGGGACTTCCCCGGGGTGATCCTTAGCGACGTGCGCATGCCTGGCATCAGCGGCCTGGAGCTGCTCAAAGAGGTGCAGCAACGCGACGCCGACCTGCCGGTGATCCTGCTGACCGGCCACGGCGACGTGCCGATGGCGGTGGAAGCGATGCGCGACGGTGCCTATGACTTCCTGGAAAAACCCTTCAGCCCGGAAACCCTGTTGAGCAGCCTGCGCCGGGCCCTGGACAAGCGCGGCCTGGTCCTGGAAAACCGGCGCCTCCACGAACAGGCCGATACCCGGGAGAAAATCGACTCCACCCTGCTCGGCGTATCCCGCGCCTTGCAGACCCTGCGGCGCCAGGTGGTCGACTTGGCCGCGCTGCCGGTCAACGTATTGATCCGTGGCGAGACCGGCAGCGGCAAGGAACTGGTCGCCCGCTGCCTGCACGACTTCGGGCCGCGCGCCGACAAGCCCTTTGTCGCCCTGAACTGCGCGGCGATCCCCGAGCAACTGTTCGAAGCCGAGCTGTTCGGCCATGAAAGCGGCGCCTTTACCGGCGCCCAGGGCAAGCGCATCGGCAAGCTGGAATACGCCGACGGCGGCACCCTGTTCCTCGACGAGATCGAAAGCATGCCACTGGCCCAGCAGGTCAAGCTGCTGCGGGTGCTGCAGGAACAGAAGCTCGAACGCCTAGGGTCCAACCAAAGCATCGAGGTGGATCTGCGGATCATTGCCGCGACCAAACCGGACCTGCTGGACGAAGCCCGCGCCGGGCGCTTTCGCGAAGACCTGGCCTACCGCCTGAACGTCGCGCAGCTGCGCCTGCCGCCGCTGCGGGATCGGCGCGAAGACATCCCGCTGCTGTACGAACATTTCGCCCACGCCGCCGCCGAGCGTCTGGGCCGTAGCGTCGCGCCCCTGAGCGGGGCGCAGTTGAGCCGCCTGCTGAGCCACGACTGGCCGGGCAACGTGCGCGAACTGGCCAATGTCGCCGAACGCCAGGTGCTCGGCCTGGGCGAGCCCGAGCCGGAAACCATCGACCCCGGCCAGTCCCTGGCGGCGCAGCAGGAAGCTTTCGAGGCGCAATGCCTGCGGGCCGCGCTGACCCGGCACAAGGGCGACATCAAGGCGGTGCTCGTCGAGCTGCAACTGCCGCGCCGCACCTTCAATGAAAAGATGCAGCGCCATGGGCTGGCGCGGGAGATGTTTCTCGGGGAGGAGTGATGCTCGCGAAGACGCCCTCACCCACACCGCCTTCATCGGCAATTTTCCGCTCACGCACTTTCGCCAATGAGCGGATTTCCGCTCATCGAATTCTCAAGACCCTTCTAAACCAGGCCTTTCGGCTCCTGGCACAGCTCCTGCTATAGCTCCAGCAGGCTGCGTTTCGGCGCGCTCCACAAAAACAATTAAATGAAGGATCCGTCATGGATAACTCGCAAACCCTGCCTCTTGGGTCGGCAGCTGCGCCTGCCAAAGAAAAGACCACCGCCAGCCGCCTGAAATCGATCTTCAGCGGTTCGGTCGGCAACATGGTCGAGTGGTACGACTGGTACGTCTACGCCGCCTTCTCCCTGTACTTCGCCAAAGTCTTCTTCCCCAAGGGCGACACCACCGCGCAACTCCTGAACACCGCCGCGATCTTCGCCGTGGGCTTCCTGATGCGTCCGATCGGCGGCTGGCTGATGGGGCTCTACGCTGACCGCAAGGGCCGCAAGGCCGCATTGATGGCCTCGGTGCTGCTGATGTGCTTCGGCTCGCTGATCATCGCCCTGACTCCCGGCTACGAGACCATCGGCGTCGGCGCTCCGATCCTGCTGGTGCTGGCGCGCCTGATGCAGGGCCTGTCGGTCGGCGGCGAGTACGGCACCTCGGCCACCTACCTCAGCGAGATGGCGACCAAGGAACGTCGTGGCTTTTTCTCCAGCTTCCAGTACGTGACCCTGATCTCCGGCCAGCTCATCGCCCTGGCGGTGCTGATCGTGCTGCAAAACGTACTGACCACCGAGGAGCTGCAATCCTGGGGCTGGCGCATTCCGTTCGGCATCGGCGCCCTGTGCGCGATCGTCGCGCTGTACCTGCGTCGTGGCATGGAAGAAACCGAGTCCTTCACCAAGAAGAAGGAAAAGCCGAAAGAAAGCCTGATGCGCACCCTGATGCGTCATCCGAAAGAGTTGATGACCGTGGTCGGCCTGACCATGGGCGGCACCCTGGCCTTCTACACCTACACCACCTACATGCAGAAATACCTGGTGAACACCGTCGGCATGAGCATCTCCGACTCCACCACCATTTCCGCGGCGACCCTGTTCCTGTTCATGTGCCTGCAACCAGTGGTCGGCGCGCTGTCGGACAAGATCGGCCGCCGTCCGATCCTGATCGCCTTCGGCATCCTCGGTACCCTTTTCACCGTGCCGATCCTCACCACCCTGCACACCATCCAGAGCTGGTGGGGCGCGTTCTTCCTGATCATGGCGGCGCTGATCATCGTCAGCGGCTATACCTCGATCAACGCGGTGGTCAAGGCCGAGCTGTTCCCGACCGAGATCCGCGCCCTGGGCGTGGGCCTGCCCTACGCGCTGACCGTATCGATCTTCGGCGGCACCGCCGAATACATCGCGCTGTGGTTCAAGAGCGTCGGCATGGAAACCGGTTACTACTGGTATGTCACCGCCTGCATCGCCGTGTCGCTGCTGGTCTACATCACCATGAAAGACACGCGCAAACACTCGCGGATCGAGACTGACTGACCGGCAAGAAAAAGCGCGAGGGTGCAAGGCCCTCGCGCTATGGTGTCATCAGCTAAACCCTATCGCGGGCAAGCGTCGCTCCTACAGAAGCGGGGCTTGCCCGCGATAACCGCAACGCGGTGCGCGGATCATCACCCCAATTCAGCTGCCACCTGCCGCTCGCTACGGTTCTTGTAGTACGAAGCCCCGGCAATCATCACCAGCAGAATCCCCGCCAATACCGCCGACGAACCGATAGTGCCGAAGTCCAGGCCGCCCTTCTCCAGGGGCTTGGTCAGGAAGTCGCCCAGGGTCGCGCCGAACGGCCGGGTCAGCACGAACGCCACCCAGAACAGCAGCACCGAGGAAATCCGGGTGCAGTACTTGAGCACAACCACCAGGGCGATGGTCGAGCCGATCAGCAGCGCGCCACCGGCAAAACCCAGCCCCGAATCGTCCGCCAGGTAGTCTCCCAGCGCGGTGCCCAGGGTGTTGGAAAACAGGATCGCCAGCCAATAGAACAGCTCGCCGCGCAGGGTCTGGATTTTGTTGACGTTGAGCGGATCGCCGCTCAGGCGCCAGACCGCGAAGATCGCCATCAGGATCGCGATCAGGATCGCCGAGCCGGTGGCATAACCCAGGCCCAGGGTGCGGTCCATGAAATCCGACATGGTGGTGCCGGCGGTGCTGGTGGAGAGAATCACGATCCAGTACAGCACCGGGTTGTAGGTTTTCGAAAACAGCTGGGTGACCAGGGTCAGCAGGAACACGCTGATCAGGATCATCGAGCTGATGGCGTAGCCAACATTCAGGGTCATCGACAGCAAGTCGCCGGCGGTTTCCCCGAGGGTCGTCGCGCAGATTTTCATGACCCAGAACGCCAGGGTGATCTGAGGAAGTTTATTCATTCGTTGCAGTGCTCCAGAGCTCGAGTGAAGACGGTCCGTCTTGGACTTCTATGTGGGAGCGAAGGCTGCGGGGCGAGCGGTGAAAAATAGGTAAGGGGTGTATGAAAAAACCGTTGAGCAGGTTTTTTTTCAGTGGTGCGGACAGGTTAATGACCGGTTAATGCCCAGCCCTCACTCTGCCTCCATCGAAATCGGTGTCGGTGCCTCAAACGCGGCAGAAGCAGGAAAGAGGCTTTATGCATTGATTCTTGACGCCAAAAACATCTATTAATTCGATATTTTTAAGCATTTATTTGCGCTTTTTAATCAAATTAACTGGCGTACCATCCATTTCACACCCACTGCACAAAACGTCAACGAACCTGGAGTGACCACCATGAAAAGCAAACTGATCCTCGCCCTGACCCTTTCCGTACTGGCTGCCAATACCTTTGCCGCCGATGGTTACGACCGCACCGGCTCGGCCACTTTCACCTCGGGCAGCTCGGCCAGCGCCAGCCTGGCTTCCGACGGTTTCGATCGCACCGGCACCGCCGCCGCTATCGCCTCCGATGGCTTCGATCACACCGGCACCGCAGGCGCAGTCGCTTCCGATGGTTTCGACCACACCGGCACCGCTGACGCAATCGCTGCCGACGGCTTCGACCATACCGGTACCGCAGGCGCAATCGCTGCCGACGGCTTCGATCGCACCGGGACTGCCGCCGCCATCGGCTAACCCTCAGGGATGCCCCGCAGCCCGGCTTCGGCCGGGCTTAGTTGTTTCTGGCCCGGGGAAAACCGCACGGCGCAAGGCTGGTATTCACGTTCAATGGCTTGCACTATGGCGGCCTTCCCTCTTTGTCCGCGCAAGAGCCTGCCATGTCCGAAGACATCCATTACTACGAACCCGCCCAGGGCCACGGCCTGCCCCACGATCCGTTCAACGCCATCGTCGGCCCGCGCCCGATCGGCTGGATCTCCTCCCAGGACCAGCAAGGCCGGCTGAACCTGGCGCCCTACAGTTTTTTCAACGCCTTCAATTACATTCCACCGATCATCGGTTTCTCCAGCGTCGGTCGCAAAGACAGCCTGAACAACATCGAGCAGACCGGCGAGTTCGCCTGGAACCTCGCCACCCGCCCGCTCGCCGAGCGGATGAACCAGAGCTGCGCGGCCGTGCCGGCCGAGGTCAATGAGTTCGAACTGGCGGGGCTGACGCCCATGGCCTCGAAAGTGATTGCGGTGCCGCGGGTGGCCGAAAGCCCGGTGTCCTTCGAGTGCAAGGTCACGCAGATCATTCAATTGCAGCGCGCGGATCAGGAGTTGGTGCCCAGCTGGCTGATCCTCGGCGAAGTGGTCGCCGTGCATATCGCCAAGTGGCTGCTCAAGGATGGGGTATACGACACCGCCGCGGCAGAGCCGATTCTGCGCGGCGGCGGGCCGGCGGATTATTTCCAGCTGGGGCCAGAGGCCTTGTTCAAGATGTTCCGCCCGGGGGCGGTCAGGTAGCGGCTCAATCCAACTAGCTGCTCAGATCAGGTAGCGACCCGGATCAGGCCATTTCCCAGGCCAGTTCGCCGTCTTCGGTCACGTCGATCAACTGCTCAAGCTTCTGCGCGGCAGCCTGGTCGGCGTCATGGGCGGTCTTGAATTTCTGGTCGTCGAGGACCTTGTGAAAGCGCGGTGCCCCTGAACCACCCAGGGCCTTGACCGCGATGGCGGCGCTGTAGCCCCCTTCACTTGGAACCACGGCGGAAACCGCTTCGTATGCTGCAAACTCTTTACGTGCCATGTTGCTGGTCCTGGCCAATGGAAAGTCGGCCATTCTAAACCCTCAGCTGGCCAGCTGGTGTACCGGTGCCCCGTTCAGTTGCGCGTATTCGCCTTCGGCCTGGGCCGCCGAGACGTCTCTGAAAGTATGGAAATCCAGGCTGTTGACCACCAGGTCCTGGACCAGCTCGGCGAAGATCGCCATGGCCGGCGAACAGAAGTAATCGGTCATCGCCTGCTGGCTGCTCCAGAATCCGGATATCAGCCACAGGTCAGCGTCGCACTGCGAATGCTGCAAGGCGAACTGCAGGCAACCTGTGGCCTGGCGGGATGGTTCGATCAGACTGCTCAAGCGAGCACCCAACTCCGTTGAGCGGCCGGCGCGGGCGCGAACGAATGCCATGTGGCTGACGGGAATATGCGTGGACATGTGCGACCCTCCCAGGGTGGTGTCGAGGCAGCCATGGGACGGGCTGCGACAGGATCCAAGATTAAGCGCCCGACGTAATGCTCGTTAGTCGATTCCTGCCGGCCTATTGCACAATCCTGCGAGTCTTGCCCGGGAACGCCGAATCCTGCCCGGTAAGCGGAAAAAACCCACAACGTTGTTTCAAGCAAGTGACAACCCGCGCACAGGAGTCGGCTCTACTCACGCGCGCACGCGTGGCAGGATCAGGCAAGATTTACGCAGGAATCGCCTACCCCTGGCGCTTGCACAAATTTAAGCTGTGGCCATTCGCAATCTTCCCGGAGGGGCCTTCATGTCATCGCTCGAAACCCAGCAGCCGCCACTGGATGCGGAGATGGAAAAACAGCGGGCGGAGCTGGCCGGGATCATTGCTCGCAATACCGGCGAAGACGGCAGCTATGCCACGGCGATCCAGTCGCTGTTCGTCTCGCGCCACAGCCACTCCCACGATTTCGCCTCGGTGCTGGCCCAGCCGGCCCTGTGCATCATGGCCCAGGGGCGCAAGGAAGTGCGGCTGGCCGACGAGGAGTTCAACTACGACCCGCTCAACTACCTGGTGGTCTCGGTTTCCATGCCATTGAGCGGGCGCCTGGCCGATGTCTCGCCGCTGGAGCCGGTCCTGGCCCTGCGCCTGGACATCGACCCGGCCGAGATCAGCACGCTGATCGCCGATGCCGGGCCGCTGGGGGTGCCGAACCGTCCTGTCGGCCGCGGCCTGTATGTGGAGCGCCTGGACACGCCGATACTCGACGCCGTGCTGCGCCTGACCCGCCTGCTGGACACACCCAAAGACATCGCCATGCTCGCGCCGCTGATTCGTCGGGAAATTCTCTACCGGCTGTTGCGCAGCCCGCAGGGCCACCGGTTGTATGAGATCGCCATCGCCAACAGCCAGAGCCACCGGGTCAGCCAGGCCATCAAGTGGCTGAACGGCAACTACGAGCAACCGCTGCGCATCGACGATCTGGCGCGAGGGGTGAACCTCAGCGTGTCCACCCTGCACCACCGTTTCAAGGCCATGACCGCCATGAGCCCCTTGCAGTATCAGAAGCAACTGCGCCTGCAGGAAGCCCGGCGCCTGATGCTGACTGAAGGGCTGGAGGCGTCCGCCGCCGGTTACCGGGTCGGCTACGAAAGCCCCTCGCAGTTCAGCCGCGAATACAGCCGCCAGTTCGGCGCCCCGCCGCTGCGCGATATGGCGCGCCTGCGCAGCAGCGTCTGACTCCCCCCCTACAGAAAACCATCTCGCTCCAAAAGACTGTTACCGCGCGCGAACCACGTGCTTGATCTCCTGGAACGCCTGCAAACCCCAAGGCCCCAGCTCGCGGCCGATGCTGCTCTGCTTGTAGCCGCCCCAGGCGGTCTGCGGGAAGATCACTTGCGGTGCGTTGATCCACACCAGCCCGGCCTGCAAGGCATTGGCGACTCGTTCGGCGTTCTGCACATCGGCGCCGACCACACTGGCCACCAGGCCGAATTCGCTGTCGTTGGCCAACGCAATGGCCTCGGCCTCGCTGGCGAAACTGCGCACGCAGAGCACCGGGCCAAAGATCTCCTCACGCCACAGCGCACTGTCGAGGGGCACTTCGGTGAAGATCGTCGGCCGCACAAAAAAGCCGCGCGCACGGTCCGCCGGGCGCTCGCCACCGCATACCAACTTGGCCCCGACACTCAGCCCGCGATCGATATGGCCCAGCACGCGCTGGTATTGCGCCTGGTTGACCAGCGCACCCATCTCCACATCCGGATCGAAAGGGTCCGCCACCCGAATCGCCTCGGCCCGTGCCTTGAGGCGCAGGAGGAATTCGTCCGCCAGTTCGTCGGCCACCAGCACCCGGCTGGTGGCGGAGCACATCTGCCCGGCGTTGAAAAAACCGCCGCCGCAGGCCAGCTCCACCGCCAGTTCGAGATCGGCATCGGCCAGCACCAGCAGCGAAGATTTGCCACCCAGTTCCAGGCTCACGCCCTTGACCGTCTCCGCCGCGCGCTGCATGACCTGGACCCCGACCGCATTGCTGCCGGTGAAGGAAATCTTCGCCACCCGCGGATCGGCCGCCAGCGGCGCGCCCACCGCCAGGCCGGTGCCACAGACCAGGTTGAACACGCCCTTGGGCAAGCCGCTCCCGGCGATGATCGCCGCCAGCTCCAGTTCCGGCAGCGGCGTGACTTCCGAGGGCTTGAGCACCACGCTGCAACCGGCGGCCAGGGCCGGCGCAAGCTTCCAGGCGGTGGTGACCATCGGGAAGTTCCACGGCACGATCAGGCCGACCACGCCACAGGGCTCACGCCGCACACGGGCGCTGAAATCATCGCTGGGCAGCGGCACATCGCGGTCCTGGGCGGCGTCCAGGCCTTCGGCCAGCCCCGCGTAGTACTCGAAGGTGGCAATCACGTCATCGACGTCGATGGCCGCTTCGAATTGCGGCTTGCCATTGTTGCTCGACTGCAGGTGCATCAGGTGTTCACGACGCTCGGCGACACCGGCGGCGATCCGCCGCAACACCGCGCCACGCTCGGCGCCGCAGGTCGCGGCCCACTCGGCGAGCCCGGCCTGGGCGGCACTCACCGCCTGCTCGACGCTGTGTGGGTCGCCGCCACCGACCACGGCCAGTGGCTCTTCGGTAGACGGATTGATCACCGGCAACCGCTCGCTGCCGGCATGCCACTGGCCATCGATGTACAGGCCGTTCAACAGGCTTGTCGGGTTCATGCCTGCACCGCCCGCATCCAGCCGGCCTGGTCGATTTCGATCAGGGTCGGGCCCTGGCGATCGCTGGCCGCGCGCAACGCATCGCGCAATCCGTCGACGCTGTCGATGGACTCGGCGGCGCAGCCCAGGGCCTTGGCCACGCCGATGAAGTCCGGCGTGTAGATGTCCACGCCCACCGGCTCGATGTCGCGGTTGACCATGTATTTCTTGATCTCTTCATAGCCCTGGTTATTCCACAGCAGCACGATGATTGGTGTGCGCGCTTCCACCGCGCAGGCCAATTCCGACAGGGTGAACTGCAGGCCGCCGTCGCCGATCAGGCACGCCACCGGCCCCCGGGCGTTGCGTTCGGAAGCGCCACCGAGCCAGGCGCCGATCGCCGCCGGCAAGGCATAACCCAAGGTGCCGTAGCCGGTCGAGGAGTTGAACCAGCGGCGTGGACGCTCGGGGTTGAAGGCCAGGTTGCCGCTGTACACCGGCTGCGTGGAGTCGCCGACGATGACGATCTGCGGCAACTCCTGCAGGACGGTTTCGAGGAACAGGGTCTGCGCCCGGGTCGGCGCGTCCCACTGCTGCTCCAGTGCACTACGCAGGGCAGCGGCACGGGCCGCGCCCCAGGCGCTGTCGCGCTCGCTCAGCGGTTGTTTGCCCAGCTCGGCCAGCAAGGCTTCGGTTGCGCTGTGCGCGTCGGCCACCAGCGCCACTTTCGGCGGATAGTTGCGCACGGTCTGGTCAGGGTCGATGTCGATGCGCAGCAGGGCGCCAGGAATCTCGAAACCGCCGGCGAAAGTCACGTCGTAATCGGTTTCGGCCAGCTCGGTGCCGATGGCCAGGACCACGTCGGCATCGGCCACCAGGGCGCGGGTCGCCACCAGCGACTGGGTCGAACCGATCAGCAGCGGGTGCCGGGACGGCAGCATGCCCTTGGCATTGATGGTCAGGGCCACGGGCGCCTGGAGCCATTCGGCGAGGCGGGTCAGGGACGCGGCGGCATCGATCGCGCCACCGCCGGCGAGGATCAGCGGACGCCTGGCGCCCGCCAACAGCTGGCTCATCCGCGCGATGGCGGCGGGCGCGGCGCCGGCCCGGGCGATGCTCACCGGCTCGCTGTCGAGCAGGTCGTCGGCCTCCTCCACCAGCACGTCGAGAGGGATTTCGATGTGCACCGGGCGCGGGCGACCGGCCTGGAACAGGGCGAAGGCGCGGGCCAGCACCCCCGGCAGTTCCGCCGCGGACATCAGGGTATGGGAGAACGCCGCCACGCCGCCCACCAGGGCGCCCTGGTTCGGCAGTTCATGCAGCTTGCCGCGGCCGCCGCCGAGCTGGCTGCGCGATTGCACGCTGGAGATCACCAGCATCGGAATCGAGTCGGCATAGGCCTGGCCCATGGCGGTGGTGATGTTGGTCATGCCTGGGCCGGTGATGATGAAGCACACCCCCGGCTTGCCGCTGGTGCGGGCATAGCCGTCGGCCATGAAACCGGCGCCCTGCTCGTGGCGCGGCGTGACATGCCGGATGCTCGAACGGGCCAGGCCGCGATACAGCTCGACGGTATGCACCCCGGGAATGCCGAAGACCTGCTCGACGCCATAACCTTCGAGTAACTTGACCAACACTTCGCCGCACGTCGCCATGTCTTGCCCTTTTTGTTCGCTTGAGACGGTGTGCCTGGCTGGCCGCTGCATGGCCAGGCACGGGGAAGGCGTCATTGGAACGGGCCGCGTGTAGCGGGAACAATGGATAAAAAGTCATACTCGCCATGTCCTCACGTCATGCCTTGGCCCTTTATGAAACGCCTCCCGCCCCTACCCGCGCTGCACACCTTTCTGATCACCGCGCGCTGCTGCAACTTCACCCACGCGGCCGAGCAGCTGCATATCACCCAGGGTGCGGTGAGCCGGCAGATCGCCGGCCTGGAGAGTCACCTGGGTTATGCCTTGTTCCAGCGCCAGGCCCGCGGCCTGAGCCTGACGGCCGAAGGACGGGAATGGCTGCCACGGGTGGAACAGGTGTTCGGCCTGATCAGCGAGGGGGTGGAACAGGTCGGGGTGAACCGCGACACCCTGCAACTCAAGGCGTCCACCTGCGTGATGCGCTGGTTGTTGCCACGCCTGATGCAATGGCAGAAGGAGCGTCCGGACGTTCCCGTCCGGCTGACCACCACGGTGCAACACGGGGTGGACTTCAGCCGCGAGCAGTTCGACGCCGCGGTGATTTACGGTGCCCCGCCCCCTTCCACCCTCGGCGCCTATCACCTGTTCGACGAACAGCTGACGCCGGTGTGTTCACCTGCATTGCTCGAAGGGGCGATACCGCTCCAGACCCCGGCCGACCTGCAGCAACACATGCTGCTGCACCCGACCCTGGATACCCATGACTGGAATACCTGGCTGAAAGCCTCGGGGACGGCGCTGAACAACATCGGCAAGGGCCAGCATTTCGAAACCCTGGACCTGGCGATGTCGGTCGCCTCCCAGGGGACGGGAGTGGCCATTGGCGATTGGGCATTGATCGGCGAAGACCTGAGCGCCGGGCGGCTGGTCATGCCATTTGAACTGAAGGTCCGTACGGGGCTGGGTTATTACCTGGTGCACCCCGATCGCTCGGCACCGTCGCCGCAGTTGCGGGCGTTGCTGGACTGGCTGGTGGAACAGGCCCGGGCACGATAGCCCTGTAGCCCTGTAGCCGCTGGCGCAGCCTGCGATCGAGCGCGTAGCGGTCGTAATCCAGTCAACACGTTGTACCTGCAAAAACGCGGTGTCTGGTTTTACGACTGCTGCGCAGCCGATCGCAGCCTGCGGCAGCGGCTACAGGCTCAGTAGCCGACCGTGAAACGCTGGCGGGAATGCTTCGGTGTTTCCAGCTCATCGATCATGGCGATGGCGTAGTCGGCGAAGGTGATCCAGCTCTTGCCTTCGGCGCTCACCAGCAGATGGTCCTGGCCCAGGCGGAACTGCCCGCGGCGCTCGCCTTCGACGAACTCCGCCGATGGCGACAGGAAGGTCCAGTCCAGCTCTTGTTCCTGGCGCAGGGTATCGAGGAACACACTGCCGGCACTGGCTTCGGCCTTGTATTCGTCCGGAAAACCGGCGGCATCGATCACCCGGCTGCCGTCGGGCAGCAGCAACGAACCGGCACCGCCCACCACCAGCAGGCGTTTGACCCCAGCCTTTTTCACCGGCTCGATCACGGCCTTGGGCGCGATGGTGGAAAAGTGCGCCGCGCTGATCACCGCATCGTGACCGGCGATCGCCGCTTGCAACGCCGCGCCGTCCAGCACGTCGACCGCCTTGCTCACCACACCGGCGCGATTGCCGATTTTCGCCGGGTTACGGGCAATCGCGGTAACGCTGTGACCACGACGCAGGGCTTCTTCCAGCAGTTGGCTACCGGCACGGCCGGTGGCCCCAATGATTGCGATCTTGCTCATGACAGTTCTCCAGTTTCGACAAGTGATACAAAGCCATACAGGAAATGCCCCCGCGCCAGACGCGGGGACGGTCGAATCACCACTTCATTTCGCCCTTGGCGACCTTGGCGCTCAGCTCCAGGGAGCTGTCTTCGCCCAGGTCCGGGTAACGCTTTTTCATTGCCGCGATCAGTTCGGCGGAATCCTTGGCCTTGGCGGTCTCTTCATCGAAGGCCTTGATGTAGTCGGCGGTGAAATGCACAGGAGCCAGGGAGCGGGCGCTTTCGCCAAGGTAATGGCCGGGCACCACGGTCTGGGGTTTCAGCGCGGCGATGGTGTCCAGGGTGGTCAGCCAGTCCTTGTGGGATTGCGCGGTCTGGGTGTCGGCCATCCACACATGGATGTTTTCCGCGACCACCACGCCACCGACGACCGCCTTGATCGACGGGATCCAGACGAAGGTACGGTCAGGTTGCTTGCCGTCCAGGCCGATGATGTCCAGCTTCTGCCCTTCCAGGGTCAGGCTGTGGCCCTTGAGCACGCCCGGCACGATGGTCTTGGCCGGCACGTCGGCGCCCATTTTCGGGCCCCAGAATGCGAGCTTGCCGTCGACCGTGGCCTTGATGTGCTCGACGGTCGGCTGCGACGCCACGACCTTGGCCTTGGGGAAGGCCCGGGTGATGGTGTCCAGGCCGAAGTAGTAGTCCGGGTCACCGTGGCTGATGTAGATGGTGGTCAGTTGCTTGCCGCTGGCGCGGATCTTTTCCACCAACTGCTCGGCCTGGGATTTGCCGAACTGCGCATCCACCAGGATCGCTTCCTTCTTGCCGCTGACCAGCACCGAGGTCACCGGGAAGATCGCCGCGGCGCCCGGGTTGTACACATCCAGGCTCAGGGCCGGCTCGACGGCGGCGGCATGGGCGGCGAAACCCAGGGTAGCGGTCGCCAGCAGCAGGCGCTTGAGTGAGGTGAATCCGATCATGTGCAGCTCCGATGTCTGTCGGCCGTAAGTGGCCAGGGGTAGGCGATGGGGATGAAGCTTAGTTGCCGCACTCGTTACAAAAAATGCGATGCTTGGACATAGTTTGTTTCTGAAAGCGGGCAAATCATGGATCGTCTTCAAGCAATGCGCGTCTTCGTCACCGTGGTCGACCTTGGCAGCCAGTCGGCCGCCGCCGACCACCTGGACCTCTCGCGGCCGGTGGTTTCGCGCTATCTGGCGGAGCTGGAGGACTGGGTCGGCGCCCGGCTGATGCACCGCACCACCCGCAAGCTGAGCCTGACCGCGGCGGGCACGGAGATTCTGCCCCGCTGCCGGCAGATGCTCGAGTTGTCGACGGACATGCAGGCCGCCGTCAGCGAACCCGACGACGCGCCCCGCGGCTTGCTGCGCATCAGCGTCAGCACCTCGTTCGGCCAGGCCCAGCTGGCCGATGCCATGGCCACCTACGTCAAGCGTTACCCCGGCGTCAGCATCGACCTGCAGATGCTCGACCGCACGGTGAACCTGGTGGACGAGCGCATCGACCTGGCGATCCGCACCAGCAACGACCTGGACCCGAACCTGATCGCCCGGCGGCTGACGGTCTGCCGCTCGGTGATCTGCGCCTCCCCGGACTACCTGCGTGAGCACCCGGCGCCGCAACGCGTCGAGGAACTCAGCCAGCACAACTGCCTGACCCACTCCTATTTCGGCAAGAGCCTGTGGCATTTCGAGCAGGACGGCGAACAGGTTTCGGTACCGGTGCAGGGCAATATCAGCGCCAACGAAGCCAGCACCCTGTTGCGCGCGACCATGGTCGGGGCCGGCGTGGCCATGCTGCCCAGCTTCCTGGCCGGGGTGCATATCCACAGCGGCGAACTGGTGCGCCTGCTGCCCCACGCAGAGCCCCGGCAAATGAACATGTACGCGGTCTACGCCTCACGCAAACACATGCCGGCGGCCCTGCGCAGCATGCTGGATTTCCTGGTGCTGCGCTTCCCCGAGGAGCCGGAGTGGGACAAGGGCCTTTAAAGCCCGATAAGACCGCTGAATACCGCGTCAACACGCTGCCCGCGACCTGGCCGGCGGCCATGGCTGATCCCAATGGCTGATCTATGCTGATAACAGTACCCCCACACGCGCAGGGGTATTCGTTCAGAGGTGTTTGCCATGAACATCAAAACAAGAAGATACCTGGCCATTTTCGTCACCTGCACCGCGACCCTGGCGCTGTATGGAACAGCGGCCTATCGCGTCGAACAGGCCCGGCAACAGCCCCGTGTCTACGCCAGTTGCAACGTCGACCAGTGCATCCCGCATACCGCGACCCTCAACTCCCTGAAATGATGCAGGCGCGCGGCGTCACTGTTCGTGATCGGTCTTCAGCCGGTCGCGAAAAGCCTTGGGCGAGATCCCGACCCGGCGGCGGAACAGCCGGGTGAAGTTGGTGGGATCGGAAAACCCCAGGGTGTCGGAAATCTCGTAGATGGTCATGCTGGTGTAGGTCAGCAGGCGCTTGGCCTCCAGCAGCTGACGCTCATGCATGATCTGCAGGGCCGGCTGGCCCGCCAGTTCACGGCAGGTGCCATTGAGGTGGGAAACGGAAATCCCCAGCTTGTGCGCCAGGTCCTCGACCTTCACATGCTCGCGATAGTGGGCCTCCACCAGTTGGATATACCCATTGAAATACTCCCGTGCCCGCTGCGGTCGCTGGCTGGCGCTGCGGCGCCGGATCGCCTGGCGGCTGACCCACACCATGATCACGCTGACCAGGGAGTGCATGAGCATTTCCCGCGCCGGCTCACGCCCCTGGTACTCGTTTTGCAACGCGGCAAACAGGCTGTTCAGGTAGTCGCCGTCGGCGCCCGCCGGGTAGCTCTCGGCCACGGCCAGGGCATTTACCGAATGCCCCAGCTGGGCTTGCAGATGGGCCATCAAGGGCGCCGCCAGGGTCACCACATAACCGTCGATGTCTTCGGAAAAACGAAAGCCGTGCACCGACAGGGCCGGCAGGATCTGTAGCGCCGACTCTCCCAGCAGCGTGCGCTGGCCTTCGATCTCAAGCTCGGCCTGGCCGCGATGCACGAACAGCAACTGACAGAGATCGGCATGCCGATGCGGCTTGATTTCCCAATGGTGCTCGCGGCTGCGCTTGGAAATGGTTTCGCAGTGCAGCAGGTCCGGTGTCGGCCAATCCAGGCTTTCCCCATAGAGTTTGAACACCGGAATTGAAGGCAAGGCAGGCTTATTCATAACTGCAATCCAGGCCTCTGGGTGACGGGCGATAATCGCACCAATTGGTGAAATGAACAGGTATCGGCTCAGTTTTCACCTTCAACTGACAGCATCACAAGTGAAAAATGCAGGCACTCGAAACATAAAAATCAGTCAGCGAACCTGTTCGCGTGAAGCTTGCGAGTCATAAAAACAATGAAAACCCTGAAAACTCAAGTCGCCATCATTGGCGCCGGCCCCTCCGGACTCCTGCTTGGCCAACTGCTGCACAAGGCCGGCATCGATACCCTGATCCTCGAACGACAAACCCCGGATTACGTACTCGGGCGCATCCGCGCCGGGGTGCTGGAACAAGGCATGGTCGACCTGCTGCGCCAGGCCGGGGTCAGCCAGCGCATGGACGCCGAAGGGCTGGTGCACGGTGGCTTCGAACTGGCCCTCGACGGCCGTCGGGTGGCCATCGACCTGCACGCCCTCACTGGCGGCAAGAGCGTCACGATCTACGGCCAGACCGAAGTCACCCGCGACCTGATGCAGGCCCGCCAGGCCGTCGGCGCCCGGACCCTGTACCAGGCCGACAACGTGCGCCCTCACGACATGCACAGCGACCAGCCCTACCTGACCTTCGATTACCAGGGCGAACCCCATCGCCTGGACTGCGACTACATCGCCGGCTGCGACGGTTTCCACGGAGTCGCCCGGCAGTCGATCCCGGCCGACAAGCTCAAGGTGTTCGAACGCGTCTATCCGTTCGGCTGGCTCGGCATTCTCGCCGACACCCCACCGGTCCATGACGAACTGGTCTACGCCCGCCACGAACGCGGCTTTGCCCTGTGCAGCATGCGGTCGACCACCCGCACCCGCTACTACCTGCAAGTACCGGCAGAGGAAAATGTCGCCGACTGGTCCGATCAACGTTTCTGGGACGAGCTCAAGAAGCGCCTGCCCGAGGAGCTGGCCGAACGCCTGGTGACCGGGCCGTCGATCGAGAAAAGCATCGCGCCGCTGCGCAGCTTCGTGGTCGAGCCGATGCAATACGGGCGACTGTTCCTGGTCGGCGACGCCGCGCACATAGTGCCGCCCACCGGGGCCAAGGGCCTGAACCTGGCCGCCAGCGATGTCAGCACGCTGTTCAACATCCTGCTCAAGGTCTACCGCGAGCAGCGCACCGACCTGCTGCAGAAGTATTCGCAAATCTGCCTGCGGCGGATCTGGAAAGCCGAGCGTTTCTCCTGGTGGATGACCGCGATGCTGCACCGTTTCCCCGACTCCGACGACTTCAGCCAGCGCATCGCCGAGTCGGAGCTGGCGTACTTCGTCGACTCCGAGGCCGGGCGCAAAACCATCGCGGAAAATTACGTCGGCCTTCCTTACGAGGCTATCGAGTAGGAGCCTATCGAGTACACTGGCGAGCATTCCCGCTCGCCTTGCACCCTGCGGGTCAATCACTGCCCGCAGGTTATTTCGTGACCCATCCCAACCAGCCTGGCCAACCCCAATTGGCTCTTCGCAGCGTACTGATCGCCCTGATGCTGGCGATCTTCCTCGGCGCCCTGGACCAGACCATAGTCGCGGTCTCCATGCCCGCCATCTCCGCGCAATTCAAGGATGTCAGCCTGCTGGCCTGGGTGATTTCCGGCTACATGGTGGCCATGACCGTGTCGGTGCCGATCTACGGCAAGCTCGGCGACCTCTACGGGCGGCGCAAGCTGATGCTGTTCGGCATGGGCCTGTTCACCCTGGCGTCGCTGTTCTGCGGCATGGCGCAGAACATGGAACAGCTGGTGCTGGCACGGATCTTCCAGGGCATCGGCGCCGGCGGGATGATTTCGGTCAGCCAGGCGATCATCGGCGACATCGTGCCGCCCCGCGAGCGCGGGCGCTACCAGGGCTATTTCAGCAGCATGTACGCGGCGGCCAGCGTCGCCGGCCCGGTGCTCGGTGGCTACATGACCGAATACCTGTCCTGGCGCTGGGTGTTCCTGATCAACCTGCCCCTGGGCCTGGGCGCCTGGCTGGTGGCCCGGCGCAACCTGCGCGGGCTGCCGATTCCGCAGCGCAAACCGATCATCGACTACCTCGGCACGCTGCTGATGATCATCGGCCTGACGGCCCTGCTGCTGGCGATCACCCATTTCGGCCAGGGTCACGCCTGGCGCAGCAGCGAAGTGCTGGGCCTGCTGGTATGTGCCGTCGTCGCCCTGGCCCTGTTCGCCTGGCATGAACGGCGCACGCAAGAGCCGCTGCTGCCCATGCACCTGTTCGCCAATCGCAACGCCATGTTGTGCTGGTGCACGGTGTTCTTCACCAGCTTCCAGGCCATCTCGCTGACGGTGCTGATGCCGTTGCGCTTTCAGAGCGTCACCGGCGCCGGTGCCGACAGCGCCGCCTTGCACCTGCTGCCGCTGGCCATCGGCCTGCCGATGGGCGCCTACTTCGCCGGGCGCATGACCTCGGTGACCGGCCGCTACAAGCCGATGATCCTCGGTGGCGCCCTGCTGATGCCGCTGACCGTTCTCGGCATGGCCTTCAGCCCGCCCCAGGCGGTGCTACTGAGCAGTGTGTTCATGTTGTTCAGCGGGATTGCCTCCGGCATGCAGTTCCCGACGTCGCTGGTGGGCAGCCAGAACTCGGTGGAACAACGGGACATCGGGGTCGCCACCAGCACCACCAACCTGTTCCGCTCCCTGGGCGGTGCGGTAGGCGTGGCCTTGATGTCGGCGCTGTTGCTGGCGCTGCTGCAGGATTCCAGCTTCGCCCGGTTGAGCGGCTCGGCGCTGATCGGCGAAGGCCACTCGGGCAATGTACTGCTCGACGGCCTGAACGCCGCGCCGGGTCCGGAACAGGGAGCCTTGCGGGCTGAGTTGCTGCTGACCTTCAAACACTTGCTGATGGTCAGTGCGGCGGTGTCGTTGCTCGGCTTGGCGGCGGCGCTGGCCATGCCCAACGCGCTGCTGCGCGGGCGCGAAGACAAGGTCAAATAACGGCATCGCCAGCCAGCTCTGCTACAGGCGAGCTGGCTGGCGACCGACCGTCACGGGCTGTAGTACCCCACCGCCACCAGGAAGTGCCCGACCTTGCGCAGGTAGGCGTGCTTGTCTTCCACCTTGGCCGTCACCGGGTTCTTCCAGCGGTACTCATACTCGCCCTGATCCTGGGTGGCCATCAGCGCCAGGATCGGCTCACCCACCGGTTTGCCGTCCGGGTCCTTGACCTTGCCGAAGTCGGTATTGATCAGCCGCAGATTGGTGCCGTGGGCCACGTAGCGCTGGTTGTCCAGGTCAACCACGAACACATACAGATCGTCCTGCAGGAAGCCGCCCTTGAGCGAGTTGATCGCCGTCAGCGTGCCCTTTTCGTCCTTGACCAGTTCGGTCGCCGCCTTGTCCAGCAAGGCTTTGGCCTGCTCGGCGGAAGCCCGTGGCAGGTAATAGCCGACCGCCAGGATCCGCTCGCCGACCCGCTGGTAATACACATGCTTGCGCTCGACCTTGCCGTCGGCCCAGTTCTGCCAGCGGTATTCGGCTTGCTGGATGCCATTGCCCTCGGGAATCTTCAGCGCGTCCTTGAAGGCCTTTTGCAGATCCGGCCCGAGCACCTCGGAAACATCGCGGCCGATCAGCGCCGACGACGGCCCGCCACTGGCCAGCATCACCCCCTGGGTGTCGACCACAAACACATAACGGTCCTTGTCGACGAACTCGCCCTGGCGGCTGAACGCGGCGAAGGCCTTGTCACCGTGGTCGTGGTAATAGGCCAGGGCCTTCTCCAGCAGGGCCTTGGCCGCCGTGGCATCGTCCGCCGCCTGGACCTGGCTGGCGCAGAACATCAGCAACCCTCCCAGCACCGTGGCTCTAAGCAATCCCCTCATTGCGCATCCCTCGTTCTTGTTGGTGTTTCAAGAGCGTAGACGGCTGCGGGATATGGTCGAGTATTCAGCGAAGCAGGGAGGCGAAGAGGCAAACCGCGACCTTCCCACGCCACGCGCGGGAAGGTCGCCAGGGTCAGGGACGGGTATTGAGCTGCTGCTGCAGATTCTGGATCTGGCTCTGCAGGGTATTGATGTTGCGAGTGACCTGGCCGCGGAAAGCGTCGAACTCGGCGGTGTTGGTGCCGCCCTGGGCCGCGGCGGGACGATTGTCCTGCTGGCTCTTGAGCACGATGATGTCCTGCTCCAGACGCTCGATGGCGGCGCTCGGGTTGCCCTGTTTCTTCAAGGCGGCGATCTCGGCGTTCAGGCTCTTGAACTGGGCATCGACCTTGCTGGTGTCGGCAGGCGCGCTTTTCAGGGCGGCCAGTTCGCTGCCCAAGGTTTTCACCTGTGCCTGCAACTGGGTATTGGCCGCCTGCTGCTCGGTGGCTTGCGCGGTCATCTGGGCCAGGCGCTTGTCCAGGTCCGTGGCCTGCCCGGCCACGCCTTGCTGCTGCTTGCCCTGGTCCTGCAGGCGGCTTTCCAGCTGCTTGATCTGCAACTTCAAAGCTTCGCTGTCGCTGTTGACGCTGGACTGGCTGGCCACCACCTTGCCGGAAATATCCTGCAGGCGCCCCGCCGCTTCTTCGCTGATGCGGGCGAAACTTTCCTGGGTAGCGACCAGTTGCTGCTCCATCAGCGAGATCTGCTGGAAGCTCCACCAGGCCAGGCCGATAAAGGCGAAGAACAAGGCGCCGACCAGCGCCCAGAGCGGCCCGGCACTCGGTGCCTTGACCTTGGCTGCCGGCACGCTGCGCGAATGCACCGAAGTACGCGCGCGGCCCGCGGCGGTGGTCGGGAAATCATCGTCGAGGGTATCGGCACGCAGGCTTGGAACATCGTCGAAGTCGTCGTTGGCATCGTTACGCATGGGGCAACCTTTCTAAAACCGCGGTGATAGCTGAATGCGGCGAGTATAAACCGCTAACCCGCCGCCCTGATCGACCCTGAACCCCGAACTCGGTTCAGTGTTTATTTTCAGCGTATGTCCTGGGCCTTCCACCAGCCACAGAACTCATCCAGGGCCGTCCACAGGCTGACCTTCGGTTCGTAATCCAGATAATGGCGGGCGCGGCTGATATCCAGGGTGAAGTTCTTGTTCATGACCTGCATGCCCAGGCGCGACAGGGTCGGCTCCGGACGGCCCGGCCAGAGCTTGCAGAAGCCTTCATTGAGGGCCGCCACGCTGTAGGCCAGGCCAAAGGAGCGGTAGCGCGTGACCTGCGGCACGCCCATCTGGCGCATCACGTAGTTCACCACGTCCCACAACGGCACGGGCGCGCCGTTACTGATGTTGTAGGCCTTGCCCAGGGCCGAGCCGCTGGCCAGCAGGCTGCTGAGCAGCGCTTCGTTGAGGTTTTGCACACTGGTGAAATCGACCTTGTTCAGGCCGTTGCCGATGATCGCCAGGCGGCCCTTGCGCTGCATCTTCAACAGGCGCGGAAAAATGCTCATGTCGCCGGCGCCGGTGACAAATCGCGGGCGCAGCGCCAGCACCTCCAGGCCGAACTCCTGGGCGCCGAACACCTTCTGCTCCGCCAGGTATTTGGTGGCGGCATAAGGGTGCTTGAAGCGCTTGGGCACCTGCTCCTCGGTCAGGCCCAGATGGTCGCGACCGTCGAAATAGATCGACGGCGACGACAGATGCACCAGGCGCCGGACATGGCGCTTGAGGCAGGCTTCGACCACATTTTCGGTGACCAGCACGTTGCCCTGATGAAAATCCTGATAGCGCCCCCAGAGCCCCACCGCCCCCGCGCAATGCACCACCGCGTCGACATCGCGACACAGGTCGCGCACCAGGTCCGCGTCGCTCAAGTCGCCCTGGACGAACTCGGCCCCGCGCCGCACCAGATGCTCCACACCTTCGGCCCGACGCCCGTTGACCCGTACATCCAGGCCCTGCTCAAGGGCAAAACGCGCGAAGCGTCCACCAATGAAGCCGCTTGCGCCGGTGACCAGAATTTTCATGACTTGCTCCGATTGCTTTCGTGTTTCATGCCTGTCGCACTATGTATTGCTTAACGCTATTGCCTGATGCCTTGACGCCTTGTGTCACGCCAACGGCACCAGCCATTGCGCCGAAGAACGCGCCAGGTGCTCGGTGAGCAGGCCCAGCAGTTGGCCACCATTGCGCCAATGATGCCAGTACAGCGGCACATCGATCGGCTTATCTGGCAAAAGCTCCACCAACACACCCCGCGCCAACTGGTCGCGCACCTGCAATTCGGGCACCAACCCCCAGCCCAGGCCAGCCTCGGTCAGGCGGATAAAACCCTCGGACGAGGGACACAGGTGATGCTCGAACCCGCCGTCGACACCCAGCGCCGCCAGGTAGCGGTGCTGCAGGAAATCGTCCGGGCCGAACACCAGGGCTGGCGTGCGGGCCAGGCGCTCGGCTTGCACACCCTGCGGAAAATGCCGCGCAAGGAAGGCCGGGCTGGCCAGGGCACGGTAGCGCATGGCGCCCAGCAGCACGCTGCGGGCGCCCGCCACCGGCCGCTCGCTGGCGCAGACACAGGCCGCCACTTCGCCGGCGCGCATGCGCTTGAGGCCCACGGTCTGGTCTTCGACGATCAGGTCGAGGAGCAAGTGCTGCTCGGCACAGAAGTCGCCCACCGCCTCGGCCCACCAGGTGGCCAGGCTGTCGGCGTTGAGGGCAATGCGCAGACGCTCCGGCAAACCTTCCTCGTCCAGGGCCGGCACCTGGCTCTGCAGGTCGCGTTCGAGCAGGCGTACCTGCTGCACATGGTTGAGCAGGCGCCGGCCGATTTCCGTCGGCGCCGGCGGCGTGACCCGCACCAGCACCGGCTGGCCGATCCGCGCTTCGAGCAGCTTGATCCGCTGGGAAATGGCCGACTGCGACAAGCCCAACACCTGCGCGGCACGCTCGAATCCGGCCTGTTCGATCACCGCGGCCAGGGCGGACAGCAATTTATAGTCGAACATCAGTTTTCCTAATGAGCGATCAGCAATATTGGTTTTTCTTATACAGCCTGCAACCGGAGAATAGCCAGCATGCTTTCTCGTTCAAGGACCTTTTTCATGGCTGGCGAAACCTCCCTCGATACCCTGCTGCGCAGCATGAGCCCGCAGCTCAACCACGGCGACTACGTGTTCTGCTCCATCGCCGATCGCGCGCTGCTCGAAGGTAGCGACGTACTGGGCAGCTTTCGCGAGCAGGAAGGACTCACGGTGATCCTCGAGCGCCAGCAGGCCGAGCGGCTGGGGCTGGGTTTCGATTACGTCGCGGCCTGGATCACCCTGAACGTGCATTCGGCCCTGGAAGCCGTCGGCCTGACCGCCGCGTTCGCCAGCGCCCTGGGCAAGGCCGGGATCAGCTGCAACGTGATCGCCGGCTACTACCACGATCATCTGTTTGTCGCTAAGGCCGATGCCGAGCGCGCCATGCATGTGCTGCGGCAACTGGCCTCGGGCGAGGAGTAAACGCCATGTGGCAGAGCTACGTTAACGGGCTGCTGGTGGCGGCCGGGCTGATCATGGCGATCGGCAGCCAGAATGCGTTTGTCCTGGCCCAGAGCCTGCGGCGCGAACACCACCTGCCGGTGGCCGTGCTGTGCGTGACCTGCGATGCGTTGCTGGTGGCGGCCGGGGTATTCGGCCTGGCCACAGTGCTGGCGCAGAGCCCGACACTGCTGGCGGTTGCCCGCTGGGGCGGCGCCGCGTTCCTGATCTGGTACGGCAGCCAGGCCCTGCGTCGCGCCTGTTCCAGACAGAGCCTGCAGCAGGGCGAGAACCAGACCGTGCGCTCGCTGCGCGCGGTGCTGCTCAGTGCGCTGGCGGTGACCCTGCTCAACCCCCATGTGTACCTGGACACGGTGTTGCTGATCGGCTCGCTGGGCGCGCAACAGACCGAACCCGGCGCCTATGTGGTCGGGGCGGCCAGTGCTTCGCTGCTGTGGTTTTTCACCCTCGCCCTCGGCGCCGCATGGCTGGCTCCGTGGCTGGCACGGCCGAGCACCTGGCGCATTCTCGACCTGCTGGTGGCGGTGATGATGTTCAGCGTCGCGGTTCAACTCATCACTGCCGCATGATTTATTCCAAAAGGCTAAGGGGATGCCCTCGCTAAATGACGAGCGCGCCGCCGCCCCGCAAAGCGCAAGACTAGGCGTGAGGAGCGTGGTTTGGTGGTCCAAATGAGCGACGAACAACGACGGATTGCGCTTTGCGGGGCGACGGCCCTTCGGGTTGGCGCTGTGATCGTGCCATGCTGCGTTGCGGGACTTGAAGAGGCAAAAAGCATCCTCTGCATCCCGCGCCTTGCCTGGCACGATCACAGCGCCAACGCGTTTCGTCATTTAGCGAGGGCATCCCCTTGAACCTCTATCCCACACAGTTGTTGCGTGGTTAAGCCGCACCCCCGGTGCTATGATCCGAACCCTGCGCCGCAAAGAGTACAAACTCCCCGGCGCTTGTCTGGCCGCCCGTGATCGGCCTTGCGCTCACCGCAACTGACCTGATTAGGAGAATCATCATGGCTTTCGAATTGCCGCCGCTGCCTTACGCACACGATGCCCTGCAGCCGCACATTTCCAAGGAAACCCTGGAATACCACCACGACAAGCACCACAACACCTATGTCGTGAACCTGAACAACCTGGTGCCAGGCACCGAGTTCGAAGGCAAGACCCTGGAAGAGATCGTCAAGTCTTCCTCGGGCGGTATCTTCAACAACGCCGCTCAGGTCTGGAACCACACTTTCTACTGGAACTGCCTGGCGCCAAACGCCGGCGGTCAACCAACCGGCGCTCTGGCTGAAGCCATCAACGCCGCTTTCGGTTCGTTCGACAAGTTCAAAGAAGAATTCACCAAGACTTCCGTCGGCACCTTCGGTTCCGGTTGGGGCTGGCTGGTGAAAAAGGCTGACGGTTCCCTGGCCCTGGCCAGCACCATCGGCGCCGGCAACCCGCTGACCAGCGGCGACACCCCGCTGCTGACCTGCGACGTCTGGGAACACGCTTACTACATCGACTATCGCAACCTGCGTCCTAAATACGTCGAAGCGTTCTGGAACCTGGTCAACTGGAAATTCGTGGCCGAGCAGTTCGAAGGCAAGACCTTCGTCGCCTAAGCCCGTTTGCGGTCAAAAAAACCCGGCATTGCCGGGTTTTTTCGTTTTACCGGCAAGCGGCCGGCTTGCCGCGCCAGCCCGGCGCGCTAACATCCGCTCAGGTAAAAAATCGCCGCTGTCCCTCAAGTTGCAAGGCTTGGCTACCGACATATAACCGATAAGCGCGGATATGCTGGCTCCCGGCATTCCAACCAAGCCTCCAGGTGAAATATCCTGGGCCTGATTGTCCCTTTGACTGCCATCACGGGATTGCCAATACTCATGGCAACTTGACGCTACCCGCACGGAACAAGGAATAACCCTTTGAAGCTGGAACTCAAAAACAGCTTGTCGGTGAAGTTGCTCCGGGTTGTGCTGCTGTCGGCACTGATAGTGGGCGTAGTGCTGAGCTGCGCACAAATCGTCTTCGATGCTTATAAGACTCGGCAGGCGGTCGCTAATGATGCCCAGCGCATTCTCGACATGTTTCGCGACCCCTCGACCCAGGCCGTCTACAGCCTGGACCGCGAAATGGGCATGCAAGTCATCGAAGGCCTGTTCCAGGACGATGCTGTGCGCATGGCCTCCATTGGCCATCCCAACGAAACCATGCTCGCGGAAAAAACCCGTGAATTGCAGAACTCCCCCAGCCGCTGGCTGACCGATCTGATCCTCGGCAAGGAGCGCACCTTCACCACCCAACTGGTGGGTCGCGGGCCCTACAGCGAATACTACGGCGACCTGAGCATCACCCTCGACACGGCCACCTACGGCCAGGGGTTTATCGTCAGCTCGGTGATCATTTTCATTTCCGGCGTACTGCGCGCCCTGGCCATGGGCCTGGTGCTGTACCTGGTTTACCACTGGCTGCTGACCAAGCCGCTGTCGCGGATCATCGAGCACCTGACCACCATCAACCCGGACCGCCCCAGCGAACATCAGATCCCGTTGCTCAAGGGCCACGAGCGAAACGAGCTGGGGATCTGGATCAATACCGCCAACCAGTTGCTGGCATCGATCGAACGCAACACGCACCTGCGCCATGAAGCGGAAAACAGCCTGTTGCGCATGGCCCAGTACGACTTCCTCACCGGCCTGCCCAACCGCCAGCAACTGCAGCAGCAACTGGACAAGATCCTGATCGACGCCGGCCGCCTGCAACGCCGGGTCGCGGTGCTCTGTGTCGGCCTCGACGACTTCAAGGGCATCAACGAACAGTTTAGCTACCAGACCGGCGACCAGTTGCTGCTGGCCCTGGCCGATCGCCTGCGGGCCCACAGTGGCCGCCTGGGCGCCCTCGCCCGCCTCGGCGGCGACCAGTTCGCCCTGGTCCAGGCCGATATCGAACAACCCTACGAAGCCGCCGAACTGGCGCAGAGCATTCTCGACGACCTGGAAGCACCGTTCGCCCTCGACCACCAGGAAATCCGCCTGCGCGCCACCATCGGCATCACCCTGTTCCCGGAAGATGGCGACAGCACCGAGAAGCTGCTACAGAAAGCCGAGCAGACCATGACCCTGGCCAAGAGCCGGTCGCGCAACCGTTATCAGTTCTATATCGCCAGCGTCGACAGCGAGATGCGCCGGCGCCGCGAGCTGGAAAAAGACCTGCGCGAAGCCCTGAGCCGCGAGCAGTTCCACCTGGTCTACCAGCCGCAGATCAGCTACCGCGATCATCGGGTGGTCGGGGTCGAGGCGCTGCTGCGCTGGCAGCATCCGGAACACGGCTTCGTCCCGCCAGACCTGTTCATTCCCCTGGCCGAGCAGAACGGCACCATCATCGCCATCGGCGAATGGGTGCTGGACCAGGCCTGCCGCCAACTGCGCGAATGGCATGACCTGGGCTTCAGCGACCTGCGCATGGCGGTCAACCTGTCCACCGTGCAACTGCACCACGCCGAGCTGCCGCGGGTGGTCAACAACCTGCTGCAGATCTATCGCCTGCCGCCGCGCAGCCTGGAGCTGGAAGTCACCGAAACCGGCCTGATGGAAGACATCAGCACCGCCGCCCAGCACCTGTTGAGCCTGCGCCGCTCGGGGGCGCTGATCGCCATCGACGACTTCGGTACCGGCTACTCGTCCCTGAGCTACCTCAAGAGCCTGCCGCTGGACAAGATCAAGATCGACAAGAGCTTCGTCCAGGACCTGCTGGATGACGACGACGATGCGACCATCGTGCGGGCGATCATCCAGCTGGGCAAAAGCCTGGGCATGCAGGTGATCGCAGAGGGCGTGGAAACCGCCGAGCAAGAGGCCTACATCATCTCCGAAGGCTGCCACGAAGGTCAGGGTTATCACTACAGCAAACCCCTGCCGGCACGGGAGCTGAGCGCCTACCTGAAACAGGCCCAGCGCAGTAACGCGGCCATCCTCTGAAGACCCGATTGCGCGCATAAGCCTGATCCAGCGCAATCGCGTTCTGAATAGGAAATATTTACAACCACAACCCTTTACACATAATGCAAATCTTTCGCATTATGTCGCAGTTTTGCGCGTCCCCCGCGCCACTCCACCCCTCTCTCGAAGCAGGATGTTCGCCATGATTCGTATGCCTCTGGCTACCGCCAGTCTGTTGGCCATCGCTATTTCCCTCGCCGGTTGCGGCGAAGGCAAAGACCAGGCTGCCGCGCCGCAAGCCGCTACCCCAGCCGCCAGCACCGCAGCCCCGGCCACCGCTCCTGCGGCCGGCAAGGTCGATGAAGCGGCGGCCAAGGCGGTCGTCGCGCATTACGCCGACATGGTCTTCGCCGTGTACAGCGATGCCGAATCCACCGCGAAGACCCTGCAGACCGCGATCGACGCCTTCCTCGCCAAGCCCAACGCCGACACCCTGAAAGCCGCCAAGGCTGCCTGGGTCGCGGCTCGCGTGCCTTACCTGCAGAGCGAAGTGTTCCGCTTCGGCAACACCATCGTCGACGACTGGGAAGGCCAGGTGAACTCCTGGCCGCTGGACGAAGGCCTGATCGACTACGTCGACAAGTCCTACGAGCACGCGCTGGGTAACCCGGGCGCCACCGCCAACATCATCGCCAACACTGAAGTCCAGGTCGGCGAAGACAAGGTCGACGTGAAAGACATCACTCCGGAAAAACTCGCCAGCCTCAACGAGCTGGGCGGTTCCGAGGCCAACGTCGCCACCGGCTACCACGCCATCGAATTCCTGCTCTGGGGCCAGGACCTGAACGGCACCGGCCCTGGCGCCGGCAACCGTCCGGCTTCCGACTACCTGGAAGGCGCCGGCGCCACCGGCGGCCACAACGACCGTCGCCGTGCCTACCTGAAAGCCGTGACCCAACTGCTGGTCAACGACCTGGAAGAAATGGTCGGCAACTGGAAGCCGAACGTGGCCGACAACTACCGCGCCACCCTGGAAGCCGAGCCGGCTGAAAGCGGCCTGCGCAAAATGCTGTTCGGCATGGGCAGCCTGTCCCTGGGCGAACTGGCGGGCGAGCGCATGAAGGTGTCCCTGGAAGCCAACTCCCCTGAAGACGAACAGGACTGCTTCAGCGACAACACCCACAACTCGCACTTCTACGATGCCAAGGGCATCCGCAACGTGTACCTGGGCGAATACACCCGCGTCGACGGCACCAAGCTGACCGGCGCCAGCCTGTCGTCGCTGGTGGCGAAAATCGACCCGGCCGCCGACACCGCATTGAAAGCCGACCTGGCCGCCACCGAAGCCAAGATCCAGGTCATGGTCGATCACGCCAACAAGGGTGAGCACTACGACCAGCTGATCGCTGCCGGCAACGACGCGGGCAACCAGATCGTGCGTGACGCCATCGCCGCGCTGGTCAAGCAGACCGGTTCGATCGAACAGGCCGCGGGCAAGCTGGGCATCAGCGACCTGAACCCGGACAACGCCGATCACGAGTTCTGATCAGCGTTGCGGGAATGAAAAGGCGACCTTCGGGTCGCCTTTTTTGTGCCTGCCTATGACGCGGCCCCTGTAGCCGCTGCCGCAGGCTGCGATAAGGCCGCAGGCCTTCAGCGCTCTTGAAACCCTGCGCGCCCTTCGGTGGCGATCGCAGCCTGCGGCAGCGGCTACAGGACCAGACCAGAGCCGGGGGACAGCGACAGGCAGGCTTCGCTTGCGTTGTCCCACGTCAAGCGGAACGATAATTCCTCTTATTCAAACTCCCGTGCCCTGTTAGACTTTGCGCCCTTGTTTTGCTCGTCCCGCAGGATATCCGATGCCCCCGTCGCTGCTTCGCTGGTCTGCGCTGTTCATGGCCTTGAGCCTGAGTGCCTGCGATGACGCCCCGCGTTTTACCCAGGCCGAGCCGGGCGAAGCGCGTTCCGGCGGTGAAGCGACCGTGCGCAAGAGCGACCAGAACGCCTTTTCCATGCCGTCGGCCAACCTGTCGCCGACCCGGCGCCTGGACTTCAGCGTCGGCAACAGTTTCTTCCGCAGCCCCTGGGTGATCGCTCCTTCGACCACCACCGCCCGCGATGGTCTGGGCCCGCTGTTCAATACCAACGGCTGCCAGAATTGCCATATCAAGGACGGCCGCGGCCACCCGCCGACGCCCGACTCGGACAACGCCGTGTCGATGCTGGTGCGCCTGTCGATCCCCAATGAGCCGGCCTATGCCAAGGTCATCGAGCAGCTGGGCATAGTGCCCGAGCCGGTGTACGGCGGGCAGTTCCAGGACATGGCGGTGCCTGGTGTCGCCCCGGAAGGCAAGGTGCGGGTCGAGTACGAGCCGCTGACCGTACGCTTCAAGGACGGCAGCGAAGTCGAACTGCGCAAGCCGAAGCTGCAGATCACCCAGCTCGGTTATGGCCCGATGCATCCCGACACCCGCTTCTCGGCCCGCGTGGCGCCACCGATGATCGGCCTGGGCCTGCTCGAAGCCATCCCCGAGGCGGCGATCCTGGCCAATGCCCAAGCGCAAGCCAAGGCTGGCAATGGCATTGCCGGACGGCCGAACCGGGTCTGGGACGATGCCCAGCAAAAGACCGTACTCGGGCGTTTTGGCTGGAAAGCCGGACAGCCCAACCTCAATCAACAAAATGTTCACGCGTTCTCTGGTGATATGGGCCTGACCACCAGCCTGAGACCCTTCGATGACTGCACCGACGCCCAGACCGCCTGCAAGCAGGCCCCCAACGGCAACGGGCCGGATGGCGAACCGGAAGTCAGCGACAACATCCTGCGCCTGGTGCTGTTCTACAGCCGCAACCTCGGGGTGCCGGCGCGTCGCGAGGTTGGCTCGCCACAGGTGCTGGCCGGCAAGAACCTGTTCTACCAGGCCGGCTGCCAGTCCTGTCATACCCCCCGGTTCACCACCGCCGCCGACGCCGCGGAACCCGAGCTGGCCAATCAAGTGATACGCCCCTACAGCGACCTGCTGCTGCATGACATGGGCGAAGGCCTGGCCGACCACCGCAGCGAATTCCAGGCCGGCGGCCGCGACTGGCGCACGCCGCCGTTGTGGGGGATCGGCCTGACGCAAACGGTCAGCGGCCACACCCAGTTCCTGCATGACGGTCGCGCCCGCAACCTGCTCGAAGCTGTGCTCTGGCACGGCGGCGAGGCCCAGGCGGCGCAGCGACAGGTTTTATCCTTCAATGCCGAACAGCGCGCTGCGTTGCTGGCATTCCTGAATTCTCTTTAACGCCTTCTTACAAGAAACGGGAGCCCGAACATGTTCCGTCCCAAGCTGTTGTTCACCAGCCTTGCCGCGCTCGCCCTGGGCGCCTGCTCGCCGCAGGACCCACAAGCCGTGACCTCGGCGGCCATCGCCAAACAGGTGATCCTGCCGACCTACAGCCGTTGGGTCGAAGCCGACCGCCAGCTGGCGATCAGCGCCCTGGCCTTCTGTGAAGGCAAGCAAAGCCTGGACACCGCCCGTGCCGACTTCCTGCACGCGCAGAAAGCCTGGGCCGAACTGCAACCCTTGCTGATCGGGCCGCTGGCCGAGGGCAACCGCTCCTGGCAAGTGCAGTTCTGGCCGGACAAGAAGAACCTGGTCGGCCGTCAGGTCGAACAGCTGGTCAGCGCCACGCCGCAGATCGACGCCGCCGCCCTGGCCAAGTCCAGCGTCGTGGTGCAAGGCCTCTCGGCCTACGAATACATCCTGTTCGACAGCAAGATCGACATGGCCAACAGCGAGCAGAAAGCCCGCTACTGCCCGCTGCTGAGCGCCATTGGCGAACGCCAGAAGCAGCTCGCCGAAGAGATCCTGTCGCGCTGGAACACCAGCGACGGCATGCTCGCGCAGATGAGCAAGTTCCCCAACCAGCGCTACGCCGACTCCCATGAGGCCATCGCCGATCTGCTGCGGGTCCAGGTCACCGCGCTGGATACCCTGAAGAAGAAGCTCGGCACGCCGATGGGCCGTCAGAGCAAGGGCATTCCACAGCCGTTCCAGGCCGACGCCTGGCGCAGCCAGTCGTCCATGCAGAGCCTGGAAGCCAGCCTCGCCGCGGCCCAGACCGTCTGGGCCGGGGTCGACAACAAGGGCCTGCGCGGCCTGTTGCCGGCCGAGCAGAAGCCGCTGGCCGACAAGATCGATGCTGCCTACACCGCCTCGCTGAAGCTGTTCGCCAGTACCCAGCGTTCGCTGACCGAGCTGCTGGCCGACGACGCCGGCCGCCAGCAACTGAACGATATCTACGACAGCCTCAACGTCGTCCACCGCCTGCACGAAGGCGAGCTGGCCAAGGCGCTGGGCATCCAACTGGGCTTCAACGCCAACGACGGTGACTGATCATGCTGCGACGTCAGGCTTTGGCACTCGGCAGCCTGCTGCTGAGCGCCGTCACGCTGGGTGGCTGGACGCTGTTCAAGCACAAGGACCAAGGCCCGCTGCTGCTCTCGGCGCGCGATGACGGCGACGGCAAGCACTACGCCGTCGGCTATCGCCTGGACGGCACGCAAGTGTTCGCCACCCAGGTTGGCCAACGCTGCCATGACATCGTCAACCACCCGACGCTGCCAATCGCCCTGTTCGTCGCCCGTCGCCCGGGCACCGAAAGCTACCTGATCGACCTGCGCGACGGCACCCTCCTGCAAACCCTGGCCTCGCAGCCGAACCGGCACTTCTATGGCCACGCGGTGATCCACAAGAGCGGCGACTGGCTGTACGCCACCGAGAACGACACAAGCGATCCGGGTCGTGGCCTGCTCGGGGTATACCGGTTCGAGGGCGAACGCCTGGTGCACAGCGGCGAGATCCCGACCCACGGCATCGGCCCGCACCAGGTGTCATGGATGCCGGACGGCGAAACCCTGGTGGTGGCCAACGGCGGGATTCGCACCGAGGCGGAAAGCCGCGTCGAGATGAACCTCGACGCCATGGAGCCGAGCCTGGTGCTGATGCAGCGCGACGGCAGCCTGCTGAGCAAGGAAACCCTGGCCCAGCAGATGAACAGCGTGCGCCACATGGGCATCGCCGGCGACGGCACCATCGTCACCGGCCAGCAGTTCATGGGCGATGCCCATGAGTCGTCGCAACTGCTGGCGATCAAGCGCCCGGGGCAGCCGTTCCAGGCCTTCCCGGTGGCCGAGCACCAGTTGCAGGCAATGGGGCATTACACCGCCAGCGTCGCGGTGCACAGCGAACTGCGCCTGGTGGCCCTCACCGCCCCGCGCGGCAACCGCTTTTTCATCTGGGACCTGGACAGCGCCGAAGTGCGCCTGGACGCGCCCTTGCCGGACTGTGCCGGGGTCGGTGCGGTGGCGGATGGTTTTGTCGTGACCTCGGGCCAGGGGCGTTGCCGCTTCTATGACTGTCGCCAGAAACAACTGGTGGCAAAACCCCTGGATTTGCCGGCAGGGCTCTGGGACAACCATTTGCACCTGGTCTAGTTTTTCGCCGCCGCGCAGGATTGGAAAACGGGACTCTGGATGACCGGATTGTCATCTGGAAGCCCCCGGAAAGTCGGAGTAATGTCTTCGGCAATCAGCTTGGTTTTCCCAGCTTCGTTTTCCAAGGAACCGGAATATGCTGCGTCGCCGCATGTTTATCATGTTGGGTGTCGTCCTGCTGATCGTGCTGTTGCTGGCAGGCTACAAGGCCTTCTCCATCTATCAGCAGGTCAAGCTCTTCTCGGTGCCCAAGCCGCCGATCAGCGTGGCCGTGGCCACGGCTCGCGAACAACCGTGGCAAACCCGCCTGCCCACGGTCGGCACCCTCAAGGCCCTGCAGGGGGTCAACCTCAGCCTGGAAGTGGCCGGCACCGTCAAGGAGCTGCAGTTCGAGTCTGGGCAGAAGGTCACGGCCGGCCAGCCCTTGCTGCAACTCGACAGCGACGTGGAAAGCGCCCTGCTGGAAACCGCCCAGGCCGACCTGGGCCTGTCCCGGCTGGACTTCGGCCGCGGCAGCCAACTGGTGGGCAGCCAGGCGATTTCCCGCGGCGAATATGATCGGCTATCGGCGGTGCTGCAAAAGAACAAGGCCACGGTCAATCAGCTCAAGGCTTCGCTGGCGAAAAAACGCCTGCTCGCGCCCTTCAGCGGCACCATCGGCATTCGCCATGTGGATGTCGGCGACTACCTCGCCAGCGGCACGGTGATCGCCACCCTGCAAGACCTCAGCAGCCTGTACGTGGACTTCTTCGTCCCGGAACAGGCCGTGCCGAAAATCGCCCTGGGCCAATCGGTCAGCGTGATGGTCTCCGCCTATCCGGAGGAGCAGTTCACCGCCACCATCAGCGCCATCAACCCCAAGGTCGAAGACACCACGCGCAACGTGCAGGTGCGCGCCACCCTGGCCAACCCCGACGGCAAGCTGCTGCCGGGCATGTTCACCAACCTGCAGGTGCTACTGCCCGATCCCCAGCCCCGGGTGGTGGTACCGGAGAGCGCCATCACCTACACCCTGTACGGTAACTCGCTGTACGTGGTGGCCGAGAAAAAGGCCGCCGATGGCAGCCCGGAGAAAGACGACAAGGGCCAGCCGGTGCTGATCGCCGAGCGGCGCTTCATCGAAACCGGCGAACGGCGCAACGGCCTGGTGCTGATCAACAAGGGCGTGCGCAGCGGCGAACAGGTGGTGAGCGCCGGGCAAATCAAGCTGGACCATGGCGCCCATATCGCCATCACCCCGGACAAGATGTTGCCCCCCGAACAGAGCGGCCAGCCACGCGCGAACTGATCAAGGAATCCTCATGGCTTTTACAGATCCGTTCATCCGTCGTCCGGTCCTGGCCACCGTGGTCAGCCTGCTGATCGTGCTGCTGGGCTTCCAGGCCTGGAGCAAACTGCCGCTGCGCCAGTATCCGCAAATGGAAAACGCCCTGATCACGGTGACCACCGCCTACCCCGGGGCCAACGCCGAGACCATCCAGGGCTATATCACCCAACCGATGCAGCAGAGCCTGGCCAGTGCCGAAGGCATCGACTACATGACCTCGGTCAGTCGCCAGAACTTCTCGGTGATCTCGATCTACGCCCGTATCGGCGCCAACAGCGACCGCCTGTTCACCGAGCTGCTGGCCAAGGCCAACGAGGTGAAGAACAAGCTGCCCCAGGACGCCGAGGACCCGGTGCTGAGCAAGGAAGCCGCCGACGCCTCGGCGCTGATGTACATCAGCTTCTTCAGCCAGGAGCTGAGCAACCCGCAGATCACCGACTACCTGTCGCGGGTGATCCAGCCGAAGCTGGCGACCCTGCCGGGCATGGCCGAGGCCGAGATCCTCGGCAACCAGGTATTCGCCATGCGCCTGTGGCTGGACCCGGTCAAGCTCGCCGGCTACGGCCTGAGCGCCAGCGACGTGACCAGCGCGGTGCGCCGCTACAACTTCCTGTCCGCGGCCGGTGAGATCAAGGGCGAGTACGTGGTCACCAGCATCAACGCCAGCACCGAACTGAAATCCGCCGAAGCCTTCGCCGCCATTCCCCTGCGGACCGAGGGCGACAGCCGGGTGCTGCTCAGCGACGTGGCACGGGTGGAGATGGGCGCGGAGAACTACAACGCCATCAGTTCCTTTGGCGGCATTCCTTCGGTCTATATCGGCATCAAGGCGACCCCCAACGCCAACCCGCTGGACGTGATCAAGGAAGTGCGCAAGATCATGCCGGAGCTGGAGGCCCAGCTGCCGCCCAACCTCAAGTCGGAGATCGCCTACGACGCCACGCTGTTCATCCAGGCCTCGATCAACGAGGTGGTGAAGACCCTGTTCGAAGCCGTGCTGATCGTGATCGTGGTGGTGTTCCTGTTCCTCGGCGCGCTGCGTTCGGTGGTGATCCCGGTGGTGACCATTCCGCTGTCGATGATCGGCGTGATGTTCTTCATGCAGTTGATGGGCTACTCGATCAACCTGCTGACCCTGCTGGCGATGGTGCTGGCCATCGGCCTGGTGGTGGACGACGCGATCGTGGTGGTGGAAAACATCCACCGCCATATCGAGGAAGGCAAGACGCCGCTGGACGCGGCCCTCGAAGGCGCCCGGGAAATCGCCATGCCGGTGGTGTCGATGACCATCACCCTGGCGGCGGTCTACGCCCCCATCGGCTTTCTGCAGGGGCTCACCGGGGCGCTGTTCAAGGAGTTCGCCCTGACCCTGGCCGGCGCGGTGGTGATTTCCGGCATCGTCGCCCTGACCCTGTCGCCGATGATGTGCGCCCTGCTGCTGCGCCACGATGAAAACCCCAGCGGCCTGGCCCACCGCCTCGACCTGATTTTCGAAAGCCTCAAGCGCCGCTACCAGAGCCTGCTGCATGGCACCCTCAACACCCGGCCGGTGGTCCTGGTGTTCGCCCTGCTCGTGCTGTGCCTGATCCCGGCCCTGCTCAAGTTCACCAAGTCGGAACTGGCCCCGGACGAGGACCAGGGCATCATTTTCATGATGGCCACCGCGCCCCAGCCGGCCAACCTGGATTACCTCAACGCCTACACCGACGAGTTCCTGGAGATCTTCAAGACGTTCCCCGAGTACTACTCCTCGTTCCAGATCAACGGCTTCAACGGCGTGCAATCGGGTATCGGCGGCTTCCTGCTCAAGCCCTGGAATGAGCGCAAGCGCACGCAGATGCAGATCCTGCCCGAAGTCCAGGCCCGGCTCACGGGCATTGCCGGGCTGCAGGTCTTCGGTTTCAACCTGCCGTCCCTGCCGGGCACCGGCGAAGGGCTGCCATTCGCCTTCATCATCAATAGCCCCAACGATTACGAGTCGCTGCTGGAACTGTCCGACCGGGTGAAGAAGCGCGCCATGGAATCGGGCAAGTTCGCCTTTGTCGATATCGACCTGGCCTTCGACAAGCCGGAAGTGGTGGTCGACATCGACCGCGCCAAGGCGGCGCAGATGGGGGTGTCGATGCTGGACCTGGGCGGGACCCTGGCCACCTTGCTCGGCGAGGCGGAAATCAATCGTTTCACCATCGAGGGACGCAGCTACAAGGTCATCGCCCAGGTCGAACGGCCTTATCGCGACAACCCCGAATGGCTGAACAACTACTACGTGAAAAACGCCAAGGGCGAGGCGCTGCCGCTGTCGACCCTGATCACTGTCCACGATCGGGCCCGTCCGCGACAGCTCAACCAGTTCCAGCAACTCAACGCCGCGACCATTTCCGGATTCCCGATCGTGAGCATGGGTGAAGCGATCGATACCGTGCGCCAGATCGCCGAGGAAGAAGCCCCACCAGGCTACGCCTTCGACTATGCCGGGGCCTCACGACAGTTCGTCCAGGAAGGCAGCGCGCTGTGGGTGACCTTTGGCCTGGCACTGGCGATCATTTTCCTGGTGCTGGCGGCGCAGTTCGAGAGTTTCCGCGATCCGGTGGTGATCCTGGTGACGGTGCCGCTGTCGATCTGCGGGGCCTTGATCCCACTGTTTCTCGGCTGGTCGAGCATGAACATCTATACCCAGGTCGGGCTGGTGACCCTGATCGGCCTGATCAGCAAGCACGGGATCCTGATCGTCGAGTTCGCCAACCAGCTGCGCAAGGACCAGGGACTGACGCCGCGCGAGGCCGT
This sequence comes from Pseudomonas sp. NFACC41-3, assembly GCF_900109505.1. Taxonomy (NCBI): domain Bacteria; kingdom Pseudomonadati; phylum Pseudomonadota; class Gammaproteobacteria; order Pseudomonadales; family Pseudomonadaceae; genus Pseudomonas; species Pseudomonas sp. NFACC41-3. Next base: position 394,101 of record NZ_FOAE01000002.1, on the reverse strand, counting down.
GGAAGCCGCCGCGGCCATTCGCCTGCGGCCGGTATTGATGACCACCGCGGCGATGGTCTTCGGCATGGTGCCGCTGATCCTGGCCACGGGCGCCGGCGCGGTCAGCCGGTTCGACATCGGCACGGTGATCGCCACGGGGATGTCTATCGGCACCCTGTTCACCCTGTTCGTGCTGCCCTGCATCTACACCCTGCTGGCCAGGCCGGACAAGTGAAGGGCGCGCAATAAAAAAGGCCTCGCGATGCGAGGCCTTTTTATCGGGCTTGATGGTCTTCAACTCTGTGGCCTCATTCCCTGAGTCAGGCCGAACATGAACAACAACAGGTCACGATCGGGTTGGGCTCCCTGGGTCGTCTTGACGACCCGTGGCAACGGGCAATGCGCATCACCCTGCGCCGTACTGAGGACTTCCATGCGTGGCTGCTCCCATGCAGCCACCGCCAAGGATGCAACTGCCAAGGCTCCTACTAAAAACAAACCTCGTGCAATTTCGAGCTTCATCACTATAAGCCTTTGATAGCGCTGCCAAACGCCGTCCTATAAAAATAGTAGAGTTTGTCCCAGTCCGTGGTGCTCCACGACGAGTGGCGCCGCAATTGTTTGATGTCATGGGCGGCGGCCCGTTTAGCGGTCAGGCGTTGGCGGCATTTCTCGAAATCCAGCAGCGCGATATCCACCTTCGCCGCTTCGCCCTCACCCGTGACCCGCACGAACACATGCTTGCTATACAGGCAGCCATGCTGCCAGCGGCCCCGGTGCATGCGCGCCAGCGTGGCCGCCAGTTCCTTGAGCACACGCTCGTGCAGGGCCTCGCCGTGGCGCTCGCGCTCGCCAGCGGCGTACCAGTGGTCGATTTCCACGAAGCCGTCCAGCGCCTCGGTCACCAGCAACGCACGCCACTGGCCCTGGGAATCACGCTGCGCACCGCAGAACACCAGGTGCGGCACCGCCACGTTGAGCTGGCTCAGGCCCTTGAGCGCATCCTGTTCGCGCAGCACCGTGGGGCGGCCGAAGGGGTGCAACCAGCTGCGATAGATATGGCCGACCTGGCGCTTGGCATACAGCACACGCCCGTCAGTGCCCGGAAGACGTTGGACGCCACTTTCCCCGCCTCGACGTTGATTGGGCTCTTCGACCCACTCCCCCTGCTGATTCCAGAAGTAGTCGAAACGGTCCGCAGCAGCGACTTCCATTCCCGGTGCACATTCAACGGCCATCCTGTTACCTCTTGCGTAATACGTAGACTCGCCACATGGCGTAGAGCGGAAAAAAGTCCAGATGATCCTGAACGCGAAACCCGGCCTGCTTGAATTCTTCTTCAACCGTGGCAGCCGGTAACACAAAACGGTTCTGGTAACCTTCCTGCCCGGATTCCTCCTTGCGCCGCACTTCCATGCGCTTGCGTTTCCAGGCCTTGAAATTGCCGTCGACCCACAGTGAAACGATCACGCTGTCCCGGGTAACCCGCTGGAACTCCCGGAGCAGAGCCAGGCGATGGGACGACTCGCCAATGTGGTGCAGCAGCCGCATGCAGAAAATGCTGTCGACGGCGTTGTCCGGCAAGTCGATGTCGAAGGCAGACGTCTGCAAGGGTTGTACCCGTTTCACCACGTCGGCCGGTTGCGCCACCGTGGCGATCTTCAACATCGCCGCGGAATTGTCCGCACCGATGATCACGCGGTTGGGTTTCTCCGCCAGCAACGGCCAGAAACGCCCGGCACCACAAGGCAGGTCAAGCACCAGCCCCGGCTCTCCGGCCATGGCCAGCGCCGCACGCGCCAACTGCTCGTCACGCTTGTGGGACAGACGGCGAGCGACGCCATCCTGATGCTTGAGCAGATACTCCTGAGCATGCTGTTCGTCGTACTTCTCGGAAAATTCCAGCTTGATCGGGGTCGCCATCACACAGTCTCCTGAATCTGATGGCCCCACCTTAGGCAGCGGCTTGTCAGCGTCAGGTCATGTCTTTGTGAAAACTTCGTCCGGTCCAGAGTGGAAATATTTCAGAGTTTTACAGGCTCCCATAAGTGGCCTGGGGCCATCAACCGGGGAAATTCCCGTGACGACCCGCTCAGCAGTCATGGAGACCCATCATGCCGTGCGGCGGTTCAACTCGACATGAAACCGGCAGCCGTTGGGCTCCATGGTGCTGAGGCTGACGCTCCAGCCCTGGTCCTCGCAGATCCGCTGCACCAGCGACAGACCCAGGCCCAGGCCCTCGCCGCGCTTCTCGTTGCCGCGCACGAAAGGCTCGAACATCGCCTCGCGTTTCTCCTCGGGAATGCCCACACCGCTGTCCTCGACCACAAAGCCGCTCGGCTCAAGGCTCAAGCGAATGAAGCCATGCTCGGTGTAATGCAAGGCATTGCGCAGCAGGTTGCCCATCACCGCGTGCAAAAAGGTGGCGTTATAGCGGGTGTCCAGCGGTTGGCCGGCGTCGAAGATCAGTTCGAGGCCCTTTTGCCGGATCGGTCCGCCCCACAGGCTCACCAGGTCCTCGGCCACCTGGCTCAAGGTCGCCTGGGGCGACATGCCGCCGTCTTCGCGCTGGGCGCGGGCCAACATCAGGAAGGTCTGGACCAGCTCACGCATTTCGCCGCACGCCCGGGCGATGCGCTCGACCTGGGCCCGACCGCGCTGATCGATCGCCGGGTTTTCCAGCAACAGCTCGCAGGAACTGGCCAGCACCATCAGCGGCGTACGCAGTTCGTGGCTGACATCGCTGGTGAACAGGCGCTCGCGGTTCAGGGCCTGGCGCAGGCGCCCCAGGGTGGCGTCGAAGGCCACCGCCAGTTCCCCCACTTCGTCGGCCGCGTAGTCCGGTGCCAATGGCGGCGCCAGCCCCAGCAACTGGTCGCGATGGCGCACCTGCCGCGCCAGCCTCACCACCGGCGCCATGACCCGACGCGCCAGCACCCAGCCTAGGAACACCGCCAAGGCCAGGCTCAGCACGAAGCCCACCAGCACCACCGCGAAGAGCACCCGTTCGCGCTCTTCGAAATCGCTCTGGTCCTGTAGCAACACATAGCGTCGACCGTCGACCACTTCGACCATGGCGTGATACGACAGCTGTTCGCGGAAGACCTCATGAAAGCCCGGATCCAGATGCCGCAGATCCTTGGGCAACTCGAAGTCGCCGCGCCCACCGCTGAAGTAAAACAGCTGGTCCGGCTCGGGACGGTGGCTCCAGTCGGAAACGTTGTCCATCAACAGCAGACGCTGAAGGTCGCCCCCCAGGCCCGCGGAAATCAGCTTCTCTTCCACCAGGTGCACCGTCGCCACGATACCCAGGGCGAAGGCTCCAGCGACCAGCGCGCTCATCAGCGCAAAGGCGATGATGATCCGCTGGGAAAGGCTTTGCTTAAACTCCATCACGACCCTCGGCCAGGCGGTAACCGACACCGTGCACGGTATGCAGCAACGGTTTGCCGAACGGCTTGTCGATCACCTGGCGCAATTGGTGGACGTGGCTGCGCAGGCTGTCGCTGTCCGGGCAGTCGTCGCCCCACAGCGCTTCTTCGAGAATTTCCCGGCGCAGCACATGGGGGCTCTTCTGCATCAGCACCGCCAGCAACTTGAGCCCCACCGGGTTGAGCTTGAGCAGGCGCCCTTCGCGGGTGACCTCCAGGGTGTCGAGGTCATAACTCAGGTCGCCGACCTGCAAGGCCCGACGCCCGCCGCCCTGGGTCCGGCGCATGACCGCCTCGACGCGCGCGGCCAGCTCGGACAAGGCGAAAGGCTTGACCAGGTAATCGTCGGCCCCGGACTTGAAGCCCTGCAGGCGATCGTCCAGTTGATCGCGGGCGGTGAGCATGATCACCGGCGTATCGCGGCGGGCGTCTTCGCGCAGGCGCTTGCACAGGGTGTAACCGTCGATACCCGGCAGCATGATGTCGAGCACGATCAGGTCGTAATGTTCGGTGGCGGCCAGGTGCAGGCCCGACAGACCGTCCTGGGCGCAGTCCACGGTGTAGCCTTTAAGCCCCAGGTAGTCGGCCAGGTTGGCCAGAATATCGCGGTTGTCTTCAACCAGTAGAATTCGCATGGGCACTCTCTCCGCACACAGTTACGCCCGTCTTGGCTCGCGCAGCTTAAGGCCAAGCGTGGCTGACGGCTAGGGTTGTTCAAGCCCCCGCGGCGAATGCCGCCGCAGGGTTCCAGGGCCTTGACGAGTTTTTCACCCAGGGTTCACACGCTGACGACAAGGACAGTTCCAGACTCCGCGGGAACCCGCGACCGCAACGCTTCCCTCGAAGGACTTTCCATGGCTTTGACCCTCGCCCGCCCCGCCTCCAGAGCGCTGAACTGGTGGATCTGCCTGGGCGTTCCCGCCCTGGCTGCCGTCATCCTGCTGCTGCTTGAACTGACCACCCTGGACATGGACCTGGCCCGGTACTTTTATGACCCCGCCGCTGGCAGTTTCATCGGCGGCCACAGTTATTTCCTGGAAAATATCCTGCATGACCGGGCCAAGCAGCTGGTCATCGTCTTTTCGGTGCTGGCCATTGTCGGCTTCATCGGCGCCTTCTTTGTCCAGCGTCTCAAGCCGTTCAAGCGCGAGCTGGGTTGCCTGGTGCTGTCCCTGGGCCTGGCCACCGCCTTTGTCACCCCGGTCAAGGCGGTCACCGCCGTGCAGTGCCCGTGGAGCCTGAAAGAGTTCGGCGGCAAGGAAACCTACAGCGAACTGCTCAGCCCCCGGCCAGCGACCGACAAGCCTGGTCGCTGCTGGCCAGGCGGCCATGCCGCCACCGGCTTCACCCTGTTCGCGCTGTTTTTTGTCCTGCGTGATCGCCGTCCGCGCCTGGCGCGCAAGGCGCTGGTGTTCGCCTTTGCCCTCGGCACGGTGTTCTCGGTCGGGCGCATGCTGCAGGGCGCGCACTTTTTCTCCCACAACGTCTGGACCGCGATCTTCTGCTGGCTGATCTGCCTGGGGGCGTACTACTTCATTCTCTATCGACCGGCAGCCAAGGCCGAGCCGGTGATGGAGACGGAAGCGGTGAAGGCCTGAGGTCTTTTCGCGAGCAAGCTCGCTCCTACAAAACGATGCACACCTGTAGGAGCGCGCTTGCTCGCGGCGATGGCCCAGGCAAAAACTCCCGTCCATAAAAAAGCCCCGCCGGCTTTCGCCGGCGGGGCTTTTTCGTACAGGGGTAAGGCTGGCTTACATCATGCCGCCCATGCCACCCATGCCGCCCATGTCTGGCATGCCGCCAGCCGCAGGCTTGTCTTCAACGATTTCAGCAACAGCCGCTTCGGTGGTCAGGATCAGACCGCCAATGGAGGATGCCGCTTGCAGCGCCGAACGGGTCACCTTGGTTGGGTCCAGGATGCCCATTTCGATCATGTCGCCGTATTCGCTGGTAGCAGCGTTGTAACCGTAGTTACCTTCACCCTGCTTGACCTTGTCGACCACTACGCTTGGCTCGTCGCCGGAGTTGGCAACGATCTGGCGCAGAGGTGCTTCGACAGCGCGACGCAGAACAGCGATACCCACGTCCTGGTCGGCGTTGTCGCCTTTCAGGCCGCTGATCGATTGCAGGGCACGGATCAGGGCTACGCCACCGCCAGGTACCACGCCTTCTTCAACGGCTGCACGGGTAGCGTGCAGGGCGTCTTCAACGCGGGCTTTCTTCTCTTTCATTTCAACTTCGGAACCGGCGCCAACCTTGATCACCGCAACGCCGCCGGACAGCTTGGCCAGACGCTCTTGCAGTTTTTCACGGTCGTAGTCGGACGAAGTGTCGGCCACTTGTTGACGGATCTGGGTCACACGAGCCTGGATGTCCGCTTCAACGCCAGCACCGTCGATGATGGTGGTGTTTTCTTTGGACAGGATCACGCGCTTGGCGTTACCCAGGTGCTCCAGGGTGGTGCTTTCCAGGCTCAGGCCGATCTCTTCGGAGATGACGGTACCGCCGGTCAGGACGGCGATGTCCTGCAGCATGGCCTTGCGACGGTCGCCGAAGCCTGGTGCCTTGACGGCAGCGACTTTGACGATGCCACGCATGTTGTTCACAACCAGAGTCGCCAGGGCTTCGCCTTCAACGTCTTCAGCCACGATCAGCAGTGGGCGGCCGGCTTTGGCAACGGCTTCCAGCACTGGCAGCATTTCGCGGATGTTGGAGATCTTCTTGTCCACCAACAGGATCAGCGGGCCGTCCAGCTCGGCGACCATGGTGTCCGGCTTGTTGATGAAGTAAGGGGACAGGTAGCCACGGTCGAACTGCATGCCTTCAACGACAGACAGTTCGTTTTCCAGGCCCGAGCCTTCTTCAACGGTGATCACGCCTTCTTTACCGACTTTTTCCATGGCTTCGGCAATGATGTCGCCGATGGAGTTGTCGGAGTTGGCGGAGATGGTGCCGACCTGAGCGATGGCCTTGGAATCGGCGCATGGCTTGGACAGACCTTTGAGCTCTTTGACGATGGCGATGGTCGCCTTGTCGATGCCGCGTTTCAGGTCCATCGGGTTCATGCCGGCAGCGACGGCTTTCAGGCCTTCGTTGACGATCGACTGAGCCAGTACGGTAGCGGTGGTGGTACCGTCGCCGGCGTCATCGTTGGCACGGGAAGCAACGTCTTTTACCAGCTGCGCGCCCATGTTTTCGAAGCGATCTTTCAGCTCGATTTCTTTGGCGACGGAAACGCCGTCCTTGGTGATGGTCGGAGCGCCGAAGCTCTTCTCGATGATCACGTTACGGCCTTTCGGGCCCAGGGTCGCTTTTACCGCGTCAGCCAGGACGTTAACGCCGGTGAGCATTTTCTTGCGGGCGGAGTCGCCGAATTTAACTTCTTTAGCAGCCATGATCGATATTCCTTAAATACTTTGTAGTAACGGGAAAATGAGCGGGTAATCAGCCTTCGATAACGGCGAGAATTTCGTTCTCAGCCATTACCAGCAGGTCTTCGCCGTCTACCTTCACAGTGTTGCTGCCGGAGTAAGGGCCGAACACAACCTTGTCACCCACTTTCACGGCCAGCGCACGTACTTCACCGTTTTCCAGAGCGCGGCCTGGACCTACAGCAAGAACTTCACCGGTGTTGGCTTTTTCAGCAGCCGAACCTGGCAGAACGATACCGCCAGCGGTTTTCTTCTCTTCTTCGCTGCGACGGATGACGACGCGGTCATGCAGAGGACGAAGCTTCATTGTCGATCTCTCCTAATTATGGTTTTCAGCGGCCGGTGTCGTTACCGGCGGGTTAACAAATCCGGCGTGGCCGGTTGCGGCTCGACGAGCGAGACGCGGAAGTCTGTCTGGTGTCGCCACCAGAAACCTTGCGGTGACCGATACATGTGGGCGCATATGCTTATTACAAGGGCTGCCCAGTGAAATTTTTTAGATTTTCAGTCGGGCAAAACGAACACGGCACCCGAAGGTGCCGTGTCGATCATTGAGAGACTCAGGAATCGCGGTGCTCGAACTCGCCTTCGATCACATTCGGCTCACGCCCCAGGGGGCGCTGCGGCGCGGGCCCGCCACGAGCGGCCTGCATGTCGTCGGCGAAGGCGCGCTGACGAATGGCCTGTTCTTCGGCGCGCTGGCGCATCTTGTTGGCCAGCAGGCGACGAGTGATCGGCAACAGCATGAACAGGCCGAAGATGTCGCTGATGAAGCCAGGCAGGATCAACAGGCCGCCCGCCAGGGCCAGCATCAGGCCTTCGAGCATGGTCTGGGCCGGCAATTCGCCGCGGTTCAGGCTTTCACGGGCACGCAATGCCGTGGCCAGCCCCGCGACGCGCAGGATCAGCACACCCAGCATCGAACCCAGGATGATCAGCAGCAGCGCCGGGAAAAACCCGATCGCACCGCTGACTTTGACGAAGACGAACAGCTCTAGCACCGGGAACAGCAGAAAGAGCAACAGAAAAGGGCGCATCAAATGGTTTCCTCTACGGAAGAATGCCTTCCAGTAGACCCTAGATGACGTCGGCAATTCGTGAATTCAAGCCTCGGCCCCGGCATTTTTCGGCCATTGCTCGGCGTGAGCCAGAAAAACCAAGGCCTCGCGTACTTGTGTCGGCGTATTACAAGGGCTTGGGAACGGCAGCCAGTGCAACCCCTGGCCGATCCGCAGGTGCATGCCTTCGGTATCGATGCCAGCCAGTTGCGCCGCAGCAGTTTTCGGCAGGCCGGCCAGGTCCACGTAATGGGCGATCGCCTTGGCGTGATCACTGTTCATGTGCTCGACCATGCTCAGCTCGGCCTTGCCGGCGAACGGATTGGCCAGCGTCACCTGGTCGATCCAGTGGATCGCGCCAAAGCCGCCGATGTAGCGATGACGCACCGGCTTGAGCCGCCAGAAATCGAAATCGTGGGCCTTGTGGTAGTTCTGCGATTCCGGGAAATACCGGTAGTAGCGTTCGGCGGCCGCCTCGATCGCCGCGGCGTCTTCGAGCTTTTCGGCTTCGGCCAGATAGGTCAGGCGCCCCACTGCCTGGACGTCCTCGGCTTCGCGTTCGCCCACCAGCAGCGAACACTTGGGATCCTTCTGCAGGTTATGGGTGTGTTGGGCAATGCGGCTGATCAGGATCAGCGGCAGCCCCTGCTCGTCCAGGCAATAAGGAACCACCGAGCCGAAGGGAAAACCCGGCATGGCCTTGGAGTGCGTCGACAGCACGCCACGGTATTCCTTGAGCAGTAATTCTCGTGCATGCTTCGCAGCTTCAACGCTCAATTTATGACTCCTTATATAGAATCCGTCTAAAACGGACGGGCGCCTGGAGCAAAGTTCCAGCGACGCCATCGGGGGCAATTCTCAATCTGCAGCCAGGCCATGCCCGACGCACAAGAGAGGCGCCTTGAAGGACACCACTCCAGTTCTGCTTTCGGAGCATGCGAATGCAACTCAATGACAAAGTAATCATTATCACCGGCGGTTGCCAGGGTCTGGGCCGCTCCATGGCGGAGTATTTCGCCAGCAAAGGCGCCAGGCTCGCGCTGGTCGACCTGAACCAGGAGAAACTCGACCAGGCCGTTGCCGCCTGCCAGGCGGCGGGAGTCGAAGCCCGCGCCTACCTGTGCAACGTTGCCCATGAAGAGCAGGTGGAACACATGGTCGCCCAGGTCGCCGCAGACTTCGGCGCCATTCACGGCCTGATCAACAACGCCGGCATCCTGCGCGACGGCCTGCTGCTCAAGGTCAAGGACGGCGAGATGAGCAAGATGAGCCTGGCCCAGTGGCAGTCGGTGATCGACGTCAACCTGACCGGCGTGTTCCTCTGCACCCGCGAAGTCGCGGCGAAGATGGTCGAGCTGAAAACCAGTGGCGCGATCATCAACATCTCGTCGATTTCCCGCGCCGGCAATATCGGCCAGACCAACTACTCCGCGGCCAAGGCCGGGGTCGCCGCGGCGACCGTGACCTGGGCCAAGGAACTGGCGCGCTACGGCATCCGCGTGGCCGGCATCGCACCGGGCTTCATCGAAACCGAAATGACCCAGGGCATGAAACCCGAGGCCCTGGAAAGAATGACCTCCGGCATCCCGCTCAAGCGCATGGGCAAGCCGGAAGAAATCGCTCATTCGGCGGCCTACATCTTCGAGAACGACTATTACACCGGCCGGATTCTCGAGCTGGACGGCGGCCTGCGGATCTGAAACCCACCCATGAAATGCTCATAAAAAAGCCCGGTGCAGCGCACCGGGCTTTTTTGTTGGCCCAACCGGCTCAGTCGTCGCTGACGGTGATGTTCGGCATCGCCGGTGCCGCGGCTTCCTGCAACACGATGCGCGCGCCGACATGGCGGGCCAGTTCCTGATAGACCATGGCGATCTGGCTTTCCGGCTCGGCGATCACGGTCGGCTTGCCACCGTCGGCCTGCTCGCGAATCAGCATCGACAGCGGCAGCGAGGCCAGCAGCTCGACACCGTACTGGGTCGCCAGCTTCTCGCCACCGCCTTCGCCGAACAGATGCTCGGCATGGCCGCAATTGGAGCAGATATGCACGGCCATGTTCTCCACCACGCCCAGCACCGGGATGTTGACCTTGCGGAACATCTCCACACCCTTGCGCGCGTCCAGCAACGCCAGGTCCTGCGGGGTGGTGACGATGACCGCGCCGGCCACCGGGACCTTCTGCGCCAGGGTCAGCTGGATATCGCCGGTGCCCGGCGGCATGTCGATCACCAGGTAGTCCAGGTCGCCCCAGGCGGTCTGGGTCACCAGTTGCAGCAGGGCACCGGAGACCATTGGCCCGCGCCAGACCATCGGCGTGTTGTCGTCGGTCAGGAAGGCCATGGACATGACCTCGACGCCGTGGGACTTGATCGGCACGAACCATTTCTGGTCCTTGACCTGCGGCCGGGTGCCCTCGGCGATGCCGAACATGATGCCCTGGCTAGGGCCATAGATGTCGGCATCGAGAATCCCCACCTTGGCGCCCTCGCGGGCCAGGGCCAGGGCCAGGTTGGCCGCGGTGGTGGACTTGCCCACCCCGCCCTTGCCGGATGCCACCGCCACCACGTTCTTGACGTTGGCCAGGCCGGGAATCTGCGCCTGGGCCTTGTGCGCGGCAATCACGCTGGTGACATTGACGCGAGCGATGACCACGCCGTCCATGTTTTCGATGGCCAGCTTCAGCAACTGGGCCCAGCCACTCTTGAACAGACCGGCGGCATAACCGATCTCCAGCTCGACACGCACCTCGTCGCCCTGGATGTCGATGGAACGGACACAACCGGCGCTGACCGGGTCCTGGTTCAGGTAGGGGTCGGTGTATTGGCGAAGAACGGCTTCCACCGCTGCGCGATTGACGGCGCTCATGGGCAACTCCGATAACAAGACGGGAAAATCAGGCGGCTATCCTACCTGTTCCGTGGCGTGGGCGGGATGCCAAAACATCATATAGCACGCCCGCCGATGGCTAGGACGGCCGTGGAAAACCGGGCTCACGGGGTGAAATATATTTCTCGGCGCTTTATAGTGGCCGACCTCCGTTTCATCAAGTAGCCGAGCCCCATGTCCGAGCCACGCAAGATCCTCGTCACCAGCGCCCTGCCCTATGCCAATGGTTCCATCCATCTTGGCCATATGCTTGAGTACATCCAGACCGATATGTGGGTGCGCTTCCAGAAGCATCGCGGCAACCAATGCATCTATGTCTGCGCGGACGACGCTCACGGCTCGGCCATCATGCTGCGCGCGGAAAAGGAAGGCATCACCCCGGAACAACTGATCGCCAACGTCCAGGCCGAACACAGCGCCGACTTTGCCGACTTCCTGGTGGACTTCGACAATTTCCACTCGACCCACGCCGAAGAAAACCGTGAGCTGTCGAGCCAGATCTACCTGAAGCTGCGCGACGCCGGGCACATCGCCACGCGCTCGATCACCCAGTATTTCGACCCGGAAAAACAAATGTTCCTGGCCGACCGCTTCATCAAGGGCACCTGCCCGAAATGCGGCACCGAGGACCAGTACGGCGACAACTGCGAAAAATGCGGCGCCACCTACGCGCCGACCGATCTGAAGGATCCGAAGTCGGCGATTTCCGGCGCCACCCCGGTGCTCAAGGATTCCCAGCACTTCTTCTTCAAGCTGCCGGACTTCCAGCAGATGCTGCAGCAATGGACCCGCAGCGGCACCCTGCAGGACGCCGTGGCGAACAAGATCGCCGAATGGCTGGATGTCGGCCTGCAGCAGTGGGACATCTCCCGCGACGCGCCGTATTTCGGCTTCGAGATCCCCGACGAGCCGGGCAAGTACTTCTACGTCTGGCTGGACGCGCCGATCGGCTACATGGCCAGCTTCAAGAACCTGTGCAACCGCACGCCGGAGCTGGACTTCGACGCGTTCTGGGGCAAGGACTCGACCGCCGAGCTGTACCACTTCATCGGCAAGGACATCGTCAACTTCCACGCGCTGTTCTGGCCCGCCATGCTCGAAGGCGCCGGCTACCGCAAGCCGACCGGCATCAACGTGCACGGCTACCTGACCGTCAACGGCCAGAAGATGTCCAAGTCCCGCGGCACCTTCATCAAGGCCCGGACCTACCTCGACCACCTGTCGCCGGAATACCTGCGTTACTACTACGCGGCCAAGCTGGGCCGTGGCGTCGACGACCTGGACCTGAACCTCGAAGACTTCGTGCAGAAGGTCAACTCCGACCTGGTGGGCAAGGTGGTGAACATCGCCAGCCGTTGCGCCGGCTTCATCCACAAAGGCAATGCCGGCGTGCTGGTGGACCAGAATGCCGCGCCGGAGCTGACCGAGGCCTTCCTGGCGGCCGCGCCGAGCATCGCCGACGCTTATGAGGCCCGTGACTTCGCCCGCGCCATGCGTGAAATCATGGCCCTGGCCGACCGCGCCAACGCCTGGATCGCCGACAAGGCGCCGTGGTCGTTGAACAAGCAGGAAGGCAAGCAGGATGAAGTCCAGGCCATCTGCGCCACCGGCGTCAACCTGTTCCGCCAACTGGTGATCTTCCTCAAGCCGGTGCTGCCGCTGCTGGCCGCCGACGCCGAGGCGTTCCTCAATGTCGCCCCGCTGACCTGGAACGACCACCAGCACCTGCTGAGCAACCACCAGTTGAACGCATTCAAGCCGCTGATGACGCGGATCGACCCCGTGAAAGTACAAGCCATGACCGACGCCTCGAAAGAAGACCTGACCGCCAGCCAGACCGACACCGGTGAAGCCAAGCCTGCGGGCAACGGCGAGCTGGCCAAGGATCCGCTGTCGCCGGAAATCGACTTCGACACTTTTGCCGCCGTCGATCTGCGCGTGGCGCTGATCGTCAAGGCCGAGCACGTGGAAGGCGCCGACAAGCTGCTGCGCCTGACCCTGGATATCGGCGACGAGCAACGCAACGTGTTCTCCGGGATCAAGAGCGCCTACCCGGATCCGTCCAAGCTCGACGGTCGCCTGACCATGATGATCGCCAACCTCAAGCCACGGAAAATGAAATTCGGCATTTCCGAAGGCATGGTGATGGCGGCCGGCCCCGGCGGCGAAGAGATCTACCTGCTGAGCCCGGACAGCGGCGCCAAGCCGGGCCAGCGGATCAAGTAACTCCGCTTGCTGGATCGATCCCCCCGTCGCGCCGCTGCGTGGCGGGGGGATTTTCATATCTGGATGGGCCTGCGCCCTTGCCGGATAATTGCCTAGTCTTCAGGTATCCGCCCGCCCTCACCGGCCACGAACATGACCGAGATTGTCCTCACGCTCATCAGTGCTGCCCTGATCAACAACTTCGTGTTGCAGTGGCCGCTGGGCGTCGATCCGCTGTTTCAGGCCAGTGCCGAGCCGCAGGTTGCGCGACGGCGGATCCATGCCCTGGGGATCGCCACCAGTTGCCTGATGCTGCTCTGCAGCCTGCTGGGCTACGGGCTTTATCAGACGCTGCTGGTACCGCTGGGCCTGACCTCGCTGCAACTGTTCGTGTTCCTGCCGCTGGGGGTGCTGCTGATCGCACCGCTGCTCAAGCTGCTGAGCCGGATGTTGCCCGGGCTGCCATTCGACGGCCTCTGGCCGCTGCTGCTGGGCAATGCCGGCGTGCTCGGCGCGTTGCTGCTGGCGGTCCAGGCCAATCGCGGACTCGGTCATAGCCTCGCCCTGGGCCTGGGCGCGGGCCTCGGCTTCTGGCTGGTGCTGAGTCTGTTCAGCGACCTGCGCCAGCGCATTTTCAACAACGATGTGCCCCTGCCCTTTCGCGGCCTGCCGATCGACCTGATCAGCGCCGGCCTGATGGCGGTGGCATTTCTCGGTTTCAACGGACTGCTCAACCCATGAGTCTGATTCAACGCATCGACGCCCTGCTGCCGCAGACCCAATGCGGCAAGTGCGGCCACCCGGGATGCAAGCCCTACGCCGAAGGCATCGCCAACGGCGAGGCGATCAACAAGTGCCCGCCCGGCGGCGACGAAACCATTGCCGGCCTGGCCAGGCTGCTGAATATCCCGGTCATGGAACTGGACATCAGTCGCGGCCCGGCGCCGGCCCAGGTGGCCTTTATCCGCGAAGCCGAATGCATCGGCTGCACCAAGTGCATCCAGGCCTGCCCGGTGGATGCCATAGTCGGCGCGGCCAAGCAGATGCACACGGTGCTGATCGACGAATGCACCGGCTGCGATCTCTGCGTGGCGCCGTGCCCGGTGGACTGCATCGAGATGCACCCGCTGCCGCTGAATGACGTATTGCCGATCGTCGGTGGCCTGGCCACCAATCTCGAAGAACTGCGCGCCCGGACCGCCAAGCGCGATCACGCGCGCCAGCGCTTCGAGCGCCGCAACGCCCGGCTGCAACGCGAAGAACAGCACAAGCAGGCCGAACGGGCCGCCCGCGCGCAACGCGCGGCGCAGCCCAGTGAAACCAGCCTGGACCCGGTGCAGGCGGCCATCGAGCGGGTGCGCGCGCAAAAGGCGGCCGCCGCCGATGCCGCGGTGAAAAAAGCCAAGATCGATCTGGCAATGAGCCGGGCCCAGTTGAACAAATCGCTGAAAGCCTTCGGCCATCCGCCGACCTTCGAGCAACAGTCGCAACTGATCGTCCTGCAGCGCCAGTTCGAGGCCGCCGAGCAAGCGCTCGCGCAGCTGGAAGGCGCTGTCGAAACCACCGTCGAAACCCTGGCCTCAGCGCCCCCGGCCAAAGACGCCGAGCTCAAGCGCGCAAAAATCCAGCTGGCGATGCGCCGCGCGGAACTGAAAAAGGCCCAGGACAGCCAGGCGCCTGCCGAACAGCTGACCAGCTTGGAGCAGGCACTGAAAGACGCAGAACAGGCCTTGCACGCGACCGAAGAAGCCAGCGGGCAACCGGCGCCCAATCTGGTGCGAGTCGAAAAACGCCCGATCGACGCCCGCCTGCGGCAACTGAAAACCGAACTGGCTTACGCGCGGGCAGAAGTCAGCAAGCTGGAGCGCCACAGCGACACCCCGCCGCCACTGTTGGCCAAGGCCCGCGAGCGACTGGCCGAAGCCGAGCGCCAGGTACAAGCCCATGACGCCCCTTGAGCAACCGGACGAACGCCTGCGACAAGCCATGCAGCGTGTGCTTCTTGCCACCCTGCCGGGGCTGCTGGCGCTCTTCTGGCTGTTTGGCTGGGGAATTCTGATCAACCTGCTGCTGGCCTGTGCCAGCGCCCTTGCCGTCGAAGCCGCGGTGCTGCGATTGCGCCAGTGGCCATTGCGTCCTTTCCTGGGCGATGGCAGTGCCCTGGTCAGCGCCACCTTGCTGGCCCTGGCCTTGCCGCCGTATTGCCCGTGGTGGCTGACAGTCAGCGCGGCCGCTTGTGCCTTGCTGTTCGGCAAGCACCTGTATGGTGGCGTCGGCAAGAATCCGTTCAACCCGGCAATGCTCGGTTATGCCCTGGTGCTGGTCTCTTTCCCCCAGCAGATGACTCATTGGCCGGCCTCCCATGGCCTGGACCTGCTGGGCGGCTTGCAGCAGATCTTCGGCATAGCCCTCGACAGCACGGCGCCCGATGCCTGGGCCCAGGCCACGGCACTCGACAGCCTGCGCATCAACAAGAGCCTGACCATCGATGAACTGTTCGCCGGCAATGCCGCCTTCGGCCATTTCGGCGGCAAGGGCGTGGAATGGGTCAACCTGGCCTTTCTCGCCGGCGGCGCCTTTTTGCTGCAGCAAAGGGTGTTCAGCTGGCACGCCCCGGCCGGCATGCTCGGCAGCCTGTTCGTCATCAGCCTGCTGTGCTGGAACGATTCCGGGTCGGACTCCCACGGCTCGCCGTTTTTCCACCTGCTGAGCGGCGCGACCATGCTTGGCGCCTTTTTTATCGTCACCGAGCCAGTCTCCGGCCCCAGGAGCGCAAAGGCACGCCTGCTGTTCGGGGTCGGCGTCGGCCTGCTGACTTACCTGATCCGCACCTGGGGCGGTTACCCGGACGGTGTCGCCTTCGCCGTACTGCTGATGAACCTCGCCGTCCCCGCCCTGGAGCGCCTGGCTGCTCCGCCCCCCGAGCCTTCCCTGCCATGAGCCGCGCAACGAGCCTGGGAGTGTTGGCGCTGCTGGCGGCTGTCGGCGCCACTGGCACTTTCTTCGTCCATCAGACGACGGCTCCCCGCATCGAGCGCGAACAGCGCGCCATCCAGGCACGCAACCTGCTGGATCTCCTGCCCGTCGACAGCTACGACAATCAGCCGCTGGATCAGCCGCTGGCCATCGATAACATCCAGCTCAGCCACAGCACCCTGCTCGCCGGTTATCGCGCCACGCGCAACGACCAACCCAGCGCCGTGCTGCTGCACAGCCAGGTCAACGGTTATGGCGGCCCGATCGAGCTGCTGATCGGCGTCGCCGCCAACGGCAAACTGCTGGGCAGCAAGGCTCTGCGGCATTCGGAAACGCCCGGGCTGGGCGCGCGCATCGCCGAGCGCCCGAATGCCTGGCTGCAGGGTTTTATCGGCAAGTCACTGGGTGACCCGGGCGACGCCGGCTGGGCGCTGAAAAAAGACAATGGCCAATTCGACCAGATGGCCGGGGCCACCATCACCTCACGGGCGGTGGTCGAGGGGATTCACGACAGCCTGCGTTATTTCGACGAGCACCGCGAACAACTGCTGGGAAGTCCCGCCCATGAATAAATCCTCGACCCTGCAGAACGCCCTGATGCTCACGCCGTTGATCGGCGCCAGCGACTCATTGGTCAAGGCCCTCGGCCTGGCCCTGGTATTTCTCTGTGTGAGCGCGGTGTTCGGCTTGTGCATGAATGCCCTGCGCCCACACCTGGCTGGCCAGGGCCGCCTGGGCGCCAGTATCCTGCTCAGCGCCACGCTCACCAGCTGTGCCATGCTGGCCGCGCAGGCCTGGGCGTTCGAGCTGCAACAACAGTTGGCCCTCTACCTGGGCCTGATTGCCGTGCAATGCGTAGTGCTGGAGTACCAGGATTTTTTCCAGCGTCCCGTGCGCTTGCGTCTTGCCGGCCTGTTCTGCCTGCTGCTGGTTATCCTGGGCGCGCTGCGCGAAGCCTTCGGCAGTGGCACCCTCGGCAATCATCTGCAATGGCTGCTGGGGATGAACGACGTCGACTGGCCAGGCTGGGTTCTGACCGCCCAGGGCGGCTTGCACCTGCTTACACTCGCACCTGGCGGTTTTATCCTGCTGGGGCTGCTGCTGGCCGCCAGGCAAGCCTGGGCCGCTTCTTCGACCTTACATCGACCGCCTTCAAGGAAATGACTCACCCATGAATGCCGCAAAACGCCTGGAAATTTTCCGCAGGCTGCACGAAGACAATCCGGAACCGAAAACCGAACTGGCTTATTCGTCGCCCTTCGAGCTGCTGATTGCCGTGATCCTTTCGGCCCAGTCCACCGATGTCGGGGTCAACAAGGCGACGGCCAAGCTCTTCCCCGTGGCCAATACGCCGGCCGCCATCTATGCCCTGGGCGTCGAAGGCCTGTCCGAGTACATCAAGACCATCGGCCTGTACAACAGCAAGGCCAAAAACGTGATCGAGACCTGCCGCCTGCTGGTGGAACGTCACAACAGCGAAGTCCCGCAGACCCGGGAGGAGCTCGAAGCCCTGCCAGGCGTCGGCAGGAAGACCGCCAACGTGGTACTCAACACGGCTTTCCGCCAACTGACCATGGCCGTCGATACGCACATCTTCCGGGTCAGCAACCGCACAGGGCTGGCCCCTGGAAAGAATGTCGTGGAGGTCGAAAAGAAACTGATGAAATTCGTGCCCAAGGAGTATCTCCTCGACTCCCATCACTGGCTGATCCTCCATGGCCGCTATGTGTGCCTGGCCCGCAAGCCGCGCTGCGGAAGCTGCCGGATCGAGGACCTGTGCGAATACAAGCACAAGACCTCTGACGATTGAGCAATCATTGATTTTGATGATAGGTCGATTGAAAAAATCTTTTTTACCAGTCCCGAGAATATCGATATAAGGAGCGCCAATGGCAGTCTTAGCCTGGAGTTAACCTTATGAGTACTGGCAAAGAACAACTGGACGTAGAAGACGACTTCACCCCTGTTGAAACAGAAGATGCGGAGCCTGTGGTAGAGGTGGCCAAGACCAACTTGAGCAAACGTCGGACCATCGACAACCTTCTGGAAGAGCGGCGCTTGCAAAAGCAACTGGCCGATTACGACTTTGATCTTTAGTAACAAAAAGCCTCCTTTGACGGAGGCTTTTTTGTTACACCAGCCAACATTCCAAGTCGCGTCTTTTCAAACCAGGCCATGCGCGGCTGAGGGATCCAACATCGCCGACAGACCGGCAGGCCCGCAACGCAATGAAAGCTCGCAGAAGCCGCTGTTTTTTTCCTTCCGCGCCTTGTTGTAGCGCCTCAACCTTCATACCAGCTGATGGCGCTTGGCAAACTCGATCAGGTCCACCAGCGAGCGAGCGTTGAGTTTCCCCAACAGCCGCCTTTTGTAGGTGCTCACCGTTTTACTGCTCAAGCACAGGCCCTCGGCAATCTCCTTGTTGGTCTGCCCACCGGCGAGTTGCTTCAGGACCATCAACTCTCGACCCGACAGGCTGGACAACATCCCCTCCTCGCTGGCGATGCCCAGGCTCGAACGCAAGGTATGCAAGGCTTCGTTGGGAAAATAACTGTAGCCGGCCAGGACGGCCCTGACGGCGCTGATCAATTCAGTGATGTCCTGCTGCTTGCACACATAACCGGCCGCACCAGCCTGCATGCAGCGCATGGAGAAAGGCCCAGGTACTTGCAGGCTCAATACCAGCACTTTGGTCGACATGGCTTTTGACGAAAGTCTGGCGATAACTTCCAGGCCATCGAGTTTGGGAATACCAATATCAAGAATAAGGATGTCTGGAACATGTTCATAAGACAGTTTCAGGGCATCCATGCCATTGTCCGCCTCGGCAACTACTTCAAAACCGTGCCGCTCCATCAGCATGCGCACAGCCAGACGAGTGACGGGATGATCATCTACGATCAAAACTTTCTTCATGGGTAAGTCCAGAGTCCGCTATTGGTTTTTCAAGCAAACACCATAACCCAGTCATTTGGCCCGTGGCATGGCCATGCCCTTGGCCAGCATCGCCCCGAGAAGTTCCTTACAAACAATACGGATTTGCCCTACAAGGAAAAATTGAACGTCGCCCCCTATATATAACTACTCCTGACTTTCCTACACTTCGTATTGAAAAGAACGGACTGAAAGATAGTCGAGATCCCATTGAAACAATGGTCAGTGGAAACTTTTAGTTATGGTCTCCAGACACCCGCTTGATCGATTAAAACATCAGGCATAAAAAAGCCCCGCTCATGGCGGGGCTCTTTTAAAACGACTCAAGGCATCAGAACAGAGTCCGACCCTTGTTGGCCGCAATACGCATGCGCAAGGCATTGAGCTTGATGAAGCCAGCCGCATCCGCCTGGTTGTAGGCGCCGCCGTCTTCTTCGAAGGTCGCAATGTTGGCATCGAACAGCGACTCATCGGACTTGCGACCGGTGACGATCACATTGCCCTTGTACAGCTTCAGGCGAACCACGCCGTTCACGTGGGCCTGGGAGGCGTCGATCATCTGTTGCAGCATCAGACGCTCAGGGCTCCACCAGTAGCCGGTGTAGATCAGGCTGGCGTACTTGGGCATCAGCTCGTCTTTCAGGTGAGCGACTTCACGATCCAGGGTGATCGATTCGATCGCCCGGTGAGCGCGCAGCATGATGGTGCCACCAGGGGTTTCGTAGCAGCCGCGGGACTTCATGCCGACATAGCGGTTTTCCACGATGTCCAGACGACCGATGCCGTTTTCACCGCCGATGCGGTTCAGGGTCGCCAGCACAGTGGCCGGGGTCATCTCGACGCCGTCGATCGCCACGATGTCGCCGTTGCGATAGGTCAGCTCGATGTAGGTCGGGGTGTTGGGAGCCTTCTCCGGGGAGACGGTCCAGCGCCACATGTCTTCTTCGTGCTCGGTCCAGGTGTCTTCCAGCACACCGCCTTCATAGGAGATGTGCAGCAGGTTGGCATCCATCGAGTACGGAGATTTCTTCTTGCCGTGACGCTCGATCGGGATCGCGTGCTTCTCGGCATAGTCCATCAGCTTCTCGCGGGACAGCAGGTCCCACTCACGCCAGGGAGCGATCACTTTCACCCCTGGTTTCAAGGCGTAGGCGCCCAGTTCGAAACGAACCTGGTCGTTGCCCTTGCCGGTAGCGCCGTGGGAAATGGCGTCGGCACCGGTTTCGTTGGCGATCTCGATCAGGCGCTTGGCGATCAACGGACGAGCGATGGAGGTACCCAGCAGGTACTCACCTTCGTAAACGGTGTTGGCGCGGAACATCGGGAAAACGAAATCGCGCACGAACTCTTCGCGCAGATCGTCGATGTAGATCTCTTTCACGCCCATGGCTTGCGCCTTGGCACGTGCAGGTTCGACCTCTTCGCCCTGACCCAGGTCAGCGGTGAACGTCACCACTTCACAGTTATAAGTATCCTGCAGCCACTTGAGGATCACCGAAGTGTCCAGGCCGCCGGAATACGCCAGAACGACCTTGTTTACGTCCGCCATGCCATCACTCCACGGGGTTCTACGGAAAGCCGTCAAGTCTACCGATCAACGCGGATAATTTACAGAGGCGCGACAGCTTATGACGACGAAGCGACAGATTATGTCGAGCGGGCGACGACAGCCGTTTCAGGACGTCGCCGCGGCGTTGGCGGGGGCAGCGGCCTGGGGTACCGGTTTTTCTGCGACCGGGACACGCTGAAGCTGTACGTTGACCCGACGATTCTTCGCCCGGTTCGCCGCGTTGGTGTTGGGCGCCAACGGGTAGCGCTCACCGTGGAAACGCATCTCGATCTGCGACTCGGGAATGCCATTGGCCTTGAAGAACTCCATCACCGCCAGCGCCCGGCGCCGCGACAGGTCACGGTTGGTCAAGCGGTTGCCGCTGTTGTCCGAGTGGCCATCGAGCTGGATGTGATTGACCGTCGGATCGGCCTTGAGAAACTCGAGCATCACCTGCAGCCTGGCCTTGGCTTTGGCGTCCAGATCGATGCCGCCCCCGGGGAAGCCGACCTCGGATTGCCTGACCTGATCGAAGTTCTGCGGCAGCAACTTGGCGACACAGCGTTGGTAGTCGCCATACGCCTTGCTGAACTTGACCGGCAACAAGCGCACCTCGGACACCCCACCCTCGCGGGAGTAGTGGCGAACCACCGGGCTGCGCCCATCCATCAATCCACCGATCAGTCGCCCGGCCTGCAGTTGCGAACTGTTGAACAGCACATCGCCGCTGCCGAGCCGTACCGAACCCAGGTTGATGTCGCCCCGACCCGGCTGCCACGGCGCGGCCGCCGCGAGCAGCGTGGCCGAACCGCCAGCGAGCATCGGGTTGTAGGCCTTGAGACGAAAGGTCGCCTGCTCGCCGGCGCGACGCACGAACTCCCCGGAACCGAAATCGGTGATCGGCTGGCTCAGACGGCACTCGAATTTATCGCCTTCGACCGTCCACTCAATGCTCTCCAGACGGGTCTGGAAAGTCAGCGCCATCGCGGGAAGGCTGGCGAACACACTGAGCAAGGCTAGATAACGCTGGCGCACGGGAGGCTCCACTGACTTGTACATCACGAAAATCGAAATGCCTGTTTATGGCATACCTTCGGGATATCGGAAGCTTCACGCAAAACTTGATAGCGAGTGCCTGGAAGAGTCTTTTCCGGTAGCATTCACTGGAGTTTGACCCGCCTGGAATCCCCAATGTCCGACCGCCTGACCCTGCTGCGTCCCGACGACTGGCATATTCATCTTCGCGATGGTGCCGTGTTGACCAATACTGTCGCGGATGTCGCGCGCACCTTTGGTCGCGCCATCATCATGCCTAACCTGGTACCTCCAGTGCGCAACGCCGCTGAAGCCGATGCCTATCGCCAGCGCATTCTCGCTGCGCGGCCGGCCGGCAGCCGCTTCGAGCCGCTGATGGTGCTCTACCTTACCGATCGCACCCAGCCCGAAGAAATTCGCGCGGCCAAGGCCAGTGGTTTCGTCCATGCCGCCAAGCTCTACCCGGCCGGTGCGACCACCAACTCGGACTCGGGCGTCACCAGCATCGACAAGATCTTCCCGGCACTGGAGGCCATGGCCGAAGTCGGCCTGCCGCTGCTGATCCACGGTGAAGTCACCCGCGGTGAAGTCGACGTGTTCGACCGCGAGAAGTTGTTCATCGACGAGCACATGCGCCGTGTCGTCGAGCGCTTCCCGACGCTCAAGGTGGTGTTCGAACACATCACCACCCGTGACGCCGTGCAGTTCGTCAACGAGGCCTCGGCCAACGTTGGCGCGACCATCACCGCCCATCACCTGCTGTACAACCGCAACCACATGCTGGTTGGCGGCATTCGCCCGCACTTCTATTGCCTGCCGATTCTCAAGCGCAACGTGCACCAGGAAGCGCTGCTCGACGCCGCCGCCAGCGGCAGCCAGAAGTTCTTTCTCGGCACCGACTCCGCGCCCCACGCCCAGCATGCCAAAGAAGCGGCCTGCGGCTGTGCCGGCTGCTACACCGCCTATGCCGCGATCGAGTTGTACGCCGAAGCCTTCGAACAGCGCAACGCGCTGGACAAGCTGGAAGCCTTCGCCAGCCTCAACGGCCCACGCTTCTACGGCCTGCCGGCCAACACCGATCGCATCACCCTGGTTCGCGAAGAATGGACCGCCCCTGCCAGCCTGCCTTTCGGCGAGCTGACCGTCATCCCGCTGCGCGCCGGTGAAAAACTGCGCTGGCGCCTGCTGGAGGAACACGCGTGAGTGAAGACCATTTCGACGACGAGCAGGACGGTCACAACGGTGGTGGCTCGCGTCATCCAATGGCGGCACGCTTTCGTGGTTACCTGCCGGTAGTCGTCGACGTTGAAACCGGTGGTTTCAGCTCGGCCACCGACGCCTTGCTGGAAATTGCCGCGACCATCATCGGCATGGACGAAAAGGGCTTCGTGTTCCCCGAGCACACCCTGTTTTTCCGGGTAGAGCCTTTCGAAGGCGCCAACATCGAAGCCGCGGCGCTGGAGTTCACCGGGATCAAGCTCGACCATCCGCTGCGCATGGCCGTCAGCGAAGAAACCGCGCTGAACGATATCTTCCGCAGCGTGCGCAAAGCGCTGAAGGCCAACGGCTGCAAGCGCGCGATCCTGGTCGGGCACAACAGCAGCTTCGACCTGGGCTTCCTCAACGCGGCTGTCGCGCGCCTGGACATGAAGCGCAACCCGTTTCATCCGTTCTCCAGCTTCGACACCGCGACGCTTGCCGGCTTGGCTTATGGCCAAACCGTGCTGGCCAAGGCGTGCCAGGCTGCCGATATCGACTTCGATGGCCGTGAGGCACACTCCGCCCGCTACGACACCGAGAAGACTGCCGACCTGTTCTGCGGCATCGTCAATCGCTGGAAGGAAATGGGCGGCTGGCAAGACTTCAACGACTGATACCGTCGCTGAACGACCGCGCATAAAAAACCGGCCCTGGGGCCGGTTTTTTTATGCGTGAAGCGCAGCTTACAGCTTGCCGGCGTTCTCGCTCAGGTAAGCAGCAACGCCTTCTGGCGAAGCGGTCATACCCTTGTCACCTTTCTTCCAGTTGGCCGGGCAGACTTCGCCGTGCTCTTCGTGGAACTGCAGAGCGTCGACCAGACGGATCAGCTCTTCCATGTTACGGCCCAGCGGCAGGTCGTTGACGATCTGCGAACGAACGACACCTTTGTCGTCGATCAGGAACGCGCCACGGAAAGCCACGCCGCCTTCGGACTCAACGTCGTAGGCCTTGGCGATGTCGTGCTTCATGTCGGCAGCCATGATGTACTGGACCTGACCGATGCCACCGGCATTGATCGGGGTGTTGCGCCAGGCGTTGTGGGTGAAGTGCGAGTCGATCGAAACAGCGATCACTTCAACGTTGCGTGCCTTGAAGTCAGCCATGCGGTGGTCCAGGGCGATCAGCTCGGACGGGCAGACGAAGGTGAAGTCCAGCGGGTAGAAGAACACCAGGCCGTATTTGCCTTTGATGGCCGAGGACAGGGTGAAGCTGTCGACGATTTCGCCATTGCCGAGAACGGCGGGAACGGTGAAGTCAGGGGCTTGTTTGCCTACGAGTACGCTCATTGGATATCTCCTGGTGTGATCGAATGAAGAATGAGATCCAGCCCAGTGTGCCGCCGCCAAGCGACAGCCCTGTGACTCGATCCCGCTTCGTAAGGACCGCACATCATACACCGCGTTTTTGAGCTGTCCTTAGTGGTTTTTCCATCCCCTGGGTTCAGGCCGCAAAAAAGCCGCCTTGCTGGACAGCTCGTCACCCGTGCTAGAAAAAACCGTTCGTCTGCCAGATACGCATCTGGCAAAAAGCCCCAGGAAACCACTTTGACAATCATTCTCGTTAACATTAAGATCCGTCGCATTGAGCCATAACCAACGACGGTTCTCACCTTATGTATGTCTGCCTCTGCACTGGCGTCACCGACGGACAAATCCGCGATGCAATCTACGACGGTTGCTGCAACTATCGTGAAGTACGCCAAGCGACCGGCGTGGCCAGTCAATGTGGCAAATGTGCCTGCCTCGCCAAGCAGGT
Organism: Pseudomonas sp. NFACC41-3; assembly: GCF_900109505.1. Classification (NCBI taxonomy): domain Bacteria; kingdom Pseudomonadati; phylum Pseudomonadota; class Gammaproteobacteria; order Pseudomonadales; family Pseudomonadaceae; genus Pseudomonas; species Pseudomonas sp. NFACC41-3. The sequence goes on along the minus strand of NZ_FOAE01000002.1, from coordinate 369,602 downwards.
GGTACGTGAAACCCTGACCGAACTGCAAAGCAGCCAGCCAGCGATTCCTTACCCAGTAGAATTTAATGTTGCGTAATTAACGCCATTTAAAAGAGCCGGACTTCATGTCCGGCTTTTTTATGCCTGTAATTCAATCGCTTAGCGTCAAAACGCGGAACACAAACATTCTTATTCCGATTAATTTTCATATATTATTCAATAACTTAGGTTTGACACTAATCATCGTGCGGCTCAGACTCTGCCTTATATACCGCTAATTACAGGGCAGGACCCCATCATGAAAGGCGACGTCACAGTCATCCAGCATCTCAACAAGATCCTTGCCAATGAACTGGTCGCGATCAATCAGTACTTCCTGCACGCACGCATGTATGAAGACTGGGGCCTGAACAAGCTGGGCAAGCACGAATACCACGAGTCCATCGACGAGATGAAGCATGCGGACAAGCTGATCAAGCGCATCCTCTTCCTCGAAGGCCTGCCGAACGTCCAGGACCTGGGCAAGCTGCACATCGGCGAACACACCAAGGAAATGCTCGAATGCGACCTGCGCATCGAGCGTACCGGCCACGCCGACCTGAAAGCCGCCATCGCCCATTGCGAATCGGTCGGCGACTTCGGTAGCCGCGAGCTGCTGGAAGACATCCTGGAATCGGAAGAAGAACATATCGACTGGCTGGAAACCCAACTGGGCCTGATCGATAAAGTCGGCCTGGAGAACTACCTGCAATCGCAGATGGGCGACGAGTAATTCCCCTCAAGGTTCAGCCCATAAAAAAGCCCCGCCTCTCTTCACGAGGGCGGGGCTTTTTAATTGCGTGGATAAATCCACACAACCCGGCAAGAGCGAACTTGTCGCTCCTGCCGAGGGCGAATCAGGCTTCGGTCTTGGCAGCGGCTTTTTCAGCGGCAGCCTTGATCAGGGTCTGCAACTCACCATTGGCGAACATCTCAGCCATGATGTCGCTGCCACCGACCAGCTCGCCGGCTACCCACAGTTGCGGGAAAGTAGGCCAGTTGGCGTATTTAGGCAGGTTGGCGCGGATTTCCGGGTTCTGCAGGATGTCCACGTAAGCGAACTTCTCACCACACCCCATCACGGCCTGAGCGGCTTTCGCGGAGAAGCCACACTGCGGGGCATTCGGCGAGCCTTTCATGTAAAGCAGAATGGTGTTGTTGGCAATCTGCTCTTTAATAGTTTCGATGATATCCATGGAGCACCTCGGCTGAACTTTCCGACTCTGTTGTCGACACGGTGGCGCATTGTAACGGAAAGCCGAGCGCCATGCTCGGCCTCTCCGACAGACTCCTCAGGCCGCCTCCACCTTCACCGGCACGCCATTGAGCGCCGCATTGCCCGATAGCTCGTCCAGCTGACGCTCGTCGGTCAGGTCATTGGCACTCGACCCGGGTTGGGCCATGGCGATGCTCATCTGCACCCCCGGCCGACCATGCCCCCAGCCATGGGGCAGGCTGACCACCCCGGGCATCATCTCGCTGCTGGCGAGGACTTCCACCTCGATCGCCCCGACCCGCGAACTGACCCGCACGCGCTGTCCGTCAGTCAGTCCTCGCCGGGCCAGATCATCGGGATTCATCAGCAACTGATGCCGTGGCTTGCCCTTCACCAACCGATGGTAGTTGTGCATCCACGAATTATTGCTGCGCACATGGCGCCGGCCGATCATCACCAACTCATCCGCGGCCGGAGCCTGCAACGCGGCAAAGCGCTCGAGGTCCGCCATGATCGCCGCGGGAGCGGCCTGTACCCGGCGGTTCTCGGTTTTCAGGCGCGCTGCCAGGTTGGGCTTGAGCGGCCCCAGATCGATCCCGTGAGGGTGGTCGGCCAGCGTCGCCACCGACAGATTGAATCCGGACACCTCGCCATACCGCCCTGCGCGCAGCCCCTTGTCGATCATCTGCGCCGGCGGCACGGTCGGCTTGAGTTCCTTGCCGGTCTGCGCGGCGAAGGCCCTGGCCAGGCCAACGAAGATTTCCCAGTCATGCAGCGCGCCTTCCGGCTTGGGCAGGATCGCCCGGTTGAAACGGCTGACATTGCGCACCGCGAACATATTGAACGTGGTGTCGTAGTGATCGTTCTCCAGGGCCGAGGTCGATGGCAGGATCAGGTCCGCATAACGAGTGGTTTCGTTGATGTACAGGTCGATACTGAGCATGAACTCCAGGCCATCCAGCGCCTGCTCCAGCTGCCGTCCGTTGGGGGTGGACAGCACCGGATTGCCGGCCACCGTGATCAGCGCCCGTACCTGCCCTTCGCCTGCGGTCAGCATTTCTTCGGCCAGGGCCGAGACCGGCAGTTCGCCGCCATATTCAGGGCGTCCGGAAACCCGGCTTTGCCAGGCATTGAAGTGCCCGCCCGAAGTCGCCGCCACCAGATCCACCGCCGGCTCGGTGCACAGGGCGCCGCCGACCCGGTCCAGGTTGCCGGTCACCAGGTTGAGCAGTTGCACCAGCCAATGGCAGAGGGTTCCGAACGACTGGGTGGACACGCCCATCCGGCCATAACACACCGCCCTGTCCGCCGTGGCGAAGTCGCGCGCCAACTGGCGGATCTGCTGCGCCGGCACCGAACACAAAGGACTCATGGCTTCGGCACTGAAACGGGAAATGGCCTCACGCACCTCGGCCAGGCCGTCCACCGGCAGATGGCTGTCACGCGTCAGCCCCTGCGCGAAAATCGTATGCAGCATGCCGAATAGCAGCGCCACATCACCGCCGGGACGGACAAACACATGCTGGTCGGCCATCACCGCCGTCTCGCTTCGCCGTGGGTCGACCACTACTACTTTGCCGCCTCGCGCCTGGATCGCCTTCAGACGCTTCTCCACGTCCGGCACGGTCATGATGCTGCCGTTGGAGGCCAGCGGGTTGCCGCCCAGGATCAGCATGAAATCGGTGTTATCGATATCCGGGATCGGCAGCAGCAACCCATGGCCATACATCAGATAGCTGCTCAGGTGCTGCGGCAACTGATCCACCGAGGTGGCGGAAAAGCGGTTCTGGGTTTTCAGCAGGCCGAGGAAATAGTTGCTGTGGGTCATCAACCCATAGTTGTGCACGCTGGGATTGCCCTGATAGACCGCCACCGCATGGTTGCCGTGCCGCTCCTGGATCGCCGCCAGGCGCTCGGCCACCAGTTTGAAGGCCTCGTCCCACTCGATCGCCTGCCAATCGCCGCCGACCCTGCGCATGGGCTGGCGCAGCCGATCCGGGTCGTTCTGGATGTCCTGCAGCGCCACCGCCTTGGGGCAGATATGGCCGCGGCTGAAACTGTCCTGGGCATCGCCCTTGATCGAGGTGATCTGCGGGCCGGCGCCGTCGACTTCAGTGGTTTCGATGGTCAAACCGCAGATGGCTTCACACAGGTGGCAGGCACGGTGATGGAGAGTCTTGGTCATGGCCAGTCTCTATTTTATTCGGGGCGGCCAGCGTCAGGCCGCGGGAACAAAACTATGGTGCCAGACCGGCATCAGCACCAGAGACGTTCGTCTTGTGAATCGGCAAGCATCAAGCCAGCCGATGACTCAGTTGGAGGGCAGCCTCGGTGGATCGTCCTGCCGGGCGATCGGCGTCATGCCGTCCATCGGCGCCTCTCCGCCCTGCACCCCGCTGAATTCGGCAAGCAGCCGCCAATGCTCATCGAGATGGCTGCTGATGGTCAGCATGCGCTCGATCATCTGTCGCGCGGCGTTGCGCGTTGTGCCGTCCTCGCTGCGTAGCAACTCGAAGGACATCGAGGTGATCGATGCCGTCAGGTCGGTCAGGGTTCGTGTCGTCAACCCCAACAGTGTCTTCAATTGCTGTTCTTTCGAGTCCATTCCAAGCACTTCCCTGTTGCCGGTGCGCATTTATAACCCCAGCCCTTTGCCTTGGAAATATTTCCGGCTGACATCCGTCCTGGATGCAGTCGGCAAAGCAGCTGGACTCAGACTTCAGTCGAAGCAACCGATATCGCAGACTTGCCCGATAACACGGGCCGGGTTACCTACCACGACCGTGTTGGCCGCCACATCCCTGGTCACGACCGCCCCCGCGCCGACCATGGCATTTTCGCCAATGGTGATACCAGGAAGAATGGTGCAATTGGCCCCCAGCGATGCACCACGCTTGACCGTGGTACTCGGAAACTTCTCCGGATAGACCTTGCTGCGCGGGAAACAGTCGTTGGTGAACGTCGCATTAGGCCCGACGAAGACATCATCCTCAAGGGTGATACCGTCCCAGATTTGCACACCGCACTTGATAGTGACCCGATCACCGATCGTCACCTCGTTCTCGATGAACACGTGGTCACAGACATTGCATTCGCGACCGATCAGGGCTTTGGGCAGGATATGAGAAAACGCCCAGACACGCGTTCCCGCGCCGATTGTCTCGGACTCACACAGGGCATTGGCGTGCACGAAATAGTCTTTACCTGCTTCCAAGGCTTGCACTCACAGAGATGTTGGCTCGCAAGTCTGCCTTATAGGCCGAACACCTTCCAGCAACAAGCCGCTGCTCCCTATGCCGCTCGAATGATCGGCCAGGGAAAAGGAGGCCTCGCGCCAGCCATATGCCTGATAGCGGCATGCGCCACGAGGCGCGTTGCAAAGCGGCCGAGGCGCAGTGTACAAATGCTGCTGCGGACCTATGCAAAGTGGATTGACTCCACATCCGACTGGGCCCATCTGAACATGCTGTAAAACGTCACGAATGGCCCACTTTTTTGGCCCAAGCCACTCTCTGCAAGTGGTGAAAGCCTTAGAAACCAAGCCTGCTATTGGTAAGACGCGACATTTAATTATAAGATCGCGCCTTCCCCTATTTCGTCGCCCCGTGCGGCTTTCGCCGCAGGTCTCGCCCGTTTCTCGATAAAACAAGGCTTTGAGTATCTGCGGTCTGTTGCAAAAAGGTAGTTAATGATGAGCGCAAGGCACTTTCTCTCCCTGATGGATTGCACGCCCGAAGAGCTGGTCAGCGTGATTCGTCGAGGCATCGAGCTGAAGGACCTGCGTAACCGCGGCGTACTCTTCGAGCCCCTGAAAAACCGCGTTCTCGGGATGATTTTCGAGAAGTCGTCTACCCGCACCCGCCTGTCCTTCGAAGCCGGCATGATCCAGCTCGGCGGCCAGGCAATCTTCCTGTCCCCGCGCGACACCCAACTGGGTCGCGGCGAGCCGATCAGCGACTGCGCCATCGTCATGTCGCGCATGCTCGACGCGGTGATGATCCGTACCTTTGCCCACAGCACCCTGACCGAGTTCGCGACCAACTCCCGCGTACCGGTGATCAACGGCCTGTCCGACGACCTGCACCCGTGCCAGTTGCTGGCCGACATGCAAACCTTCCTCGAGCACCGCGGTTCGATCCAGGGCAAGACCGTGGCCTGGATCGGCGACGGCAACAACATGTGCAACAGCTATATAGAAGCGGCGATCCAGTTCGACTTCCAACTGCGCATCGCCTGCCCTGAAGGCTACGACCCCAACCCTGAATTCGTCGCCCGCGCCGGCGACCGGGTGAGCATCGTGCGCGATCCGCAAGACGCGGTGATCGGCGCCCATCTGGTGAGCACCGATGTCTGGACCTCCATGGGCCAGGAAGAAGAAACCGCCCTGCGTCTCAAGCTGTTCGCGCCGTTCCAGGTCAATCGCGCGCTGCTCGACCTGGCCGCCGAAGACGTGCTGTTCATGCACTGCCTGCCCGCCCACCGCGGCGAAGAAATCAGCCTCGACCTGCTGGACGATCCACGCTCCGTGGCGTGGGACCAGGCAGAAAACCGTCTCCACGCACAAAAGGCCCTGCTCGAGTTTCTGGTCGAGCCGGCGTACCACCACGCATGAGCCAGCCATTACTGCTTAACCTGCGCAATCTCGCCTGCGGCTACCAGGACCAACGGGTCGTGCAGAACCTCAACCTGCACCTCAACGCCGGCGATATCGGTTGCCTGCTCGGTTCCTCCGGCTGCGGCAAGACCACCACCCTGCGCGCGATTGCCGGTTTCGAGCCGGTGCACGAAGGTGAAATCCAGCTGGCCGGCGAAACCATCTCCAGCGCTGGCTTCACCCTCGCGCCGGAACGCCGGCGGATCGGCATGGTGTTCCAGGACTACGCCCTGTTCCCGCACCTGAGCGTGGCGGACAACATTGCCTTCGGCATCCGCAAGCACCCGCAGAAGAACCGGGTGGTCGAGGAGCTGCTGGAACTGGTCAACCTGAAGAACCTCGGCAAGCGCTTCCCTCATGAGCTGTCCGGCGGCCAGCAACAGCGCGTCGCACTGGCCCGGGCCCTGGCGCCGGAGCCGCAGTTGCTGCTGCTCGACGAACCCTTTTCCAACCTCGATGGCGAACTGCGGCGCAAGCTCAGCCACGAAGTGCGCGACATCCTCAAGGCGCGGGGCACCAGTGCGATCCTGGTGACCCACGACCAGGAAGAAGCCTTCGCCGTCAGTGATCATGTCGGGGTGTTCAAGGAAGGCCGCCTGGAGCAATGGGACACGCCGTACAACCTCTATCACGAACCGCTGACACCGTTCGTGGCGAGCTTTATCGGCCAGGGCTATTTCATCCGTGGCCAGCTGGACAGCCCGGAATCGGTGCAGACCGAACTCGGCGTACTGCGCGGCAACCGTGCCTACACCTGGCCCCCCGGCGGCGCGGTGGATGTGCTGCTACGCCCGGACGACATCGTTTATGCACCGGACAGCGCCCTCAAGGCGCGGATCGTCGGCAAGAGTTTCCAGGGCGCATCGACCCTGTACCGCCTGCAACTGCCGACCGGCAGCCAGCTCGAGTCGATCTTCCCAAGCCATGCCGATCATCTGATAGGCGCTGACGTCGGAATCCGCGTCGCCGCCGAACACCTGGTGCTATTCCAGGCCTCCGGCAGCACCGCGGCGCAGCTGCCACAGGCTGAATCGGGCGTTCGCCGCTACAGCAGCGCCCACTGATCCAGCGGAAAGCGCAGGCGCCGCTCAACCGGCGCCTGCGGTTTCAATCCAGGAACAGCTTGCCGCTGGCTACCAGCGTCGCCTGCCCGCCAATCTTCACCCGCTCCCCTTCCAGCCGACAGAACAACGCCCCTCCGCGCGTCGAGCGTTGATAGGCCGTCAGGCTCGTCTTGTCCAGGCGTTCGGCCCAATACGGAATCAGGGCGCAGTGGGTCGAGCCGGTGACCGGGTCTTCGTTGATGCCAATGGCCGGCGCGAAATAGCGCGAGACAAAATCATGCTGGCTGCCCTGCGCGGTCACGATCGCGCCAGGCCAGGGCAGCTTGGCCAGCGCCGCCATGTCCGGCTGACAGTCGAGCACCGCCTGCTCGGACTCCAGCACCGCGAACAACTCGTTGGCCCCCAGTAATGCCAAGACCCTCGTGCCCAAAACGCGCTCCAGCTGTTCGCGACCATCGATCGCGCGCGGCGCACGAACCGGGAAGTCCAGCCAAAGCTGCGCGCCTTCGCGACTGACGCTCAAGGAGCCTGACTGGCAGATGAAGTCGATACGCGGTCCCGGCTCGCCATACACCTCGAACAGCACATGGGCGCTGGCAAGGGTGGCATGGCCGCACAAGGCGATTTCGGTAGTCGGGGTAAACCAGCGGATACGCCAGCCTTGAGGCTCGCGCACGACAAAAGCGGTCTCCGCCAGGTTGTGCTCGGCGGCGATGTTCTGCATCAACTCATCGGCCGGCCAGGCCGGCAGTCGATAGACCATCGCCGGGTTGCCGCTAAATGGACGATCGCTGAACGCGTCGACCTGATGAAACTCAAGCTGCATAAACATTTCTCCTTGAACATGCCGCGCAAGCATGGGGCTGCCCGTCCTGGCGCCGACAGCCACAGAGAAAGTTATTTTTTGCCATACAGCGCCGATACTTATCGGCGCACTGACGGTCAGTCGCGCCCGATATCGGCGAATGCCGCCTGGGTGTGCTCGGCCAGCACGGCGGCCGAGAGTTCGACCTCAAGCCCACGCCGCCCGGCGCTGACGAAGATGCTGGCAAAGGGTTGCGCACTGTTATCGATAAAGGTGCGCAGGCGCTTTTTCTGGCCCAGGGGGCTGATCCCGCCCAGCAGATAACCGGTCGCTCGCTGCGCGGCGGCCGGGTCGGCCATCTCGGCTTTTTTCACCCCCGCCGCGTGCGCCAGGGCCTTGAGGTCGAGACTTCCGACGACCGGCACCACGGCCACCAGCAATTCGCCCTTTTCACTGCTGGCCAACAGTGTCTTGAACACCTGCGCCGGATCGAGGCCGAGCTTTTCCGCTGCCTCCAGACCATAGGAGGCCGCCTTCGGGTCATGTTCATAACTGTGCACCCGATGTTCGGCGCGAACTTTTTTCAGCAGATCCAGTGCAGGGGTCATGGCAACTCCATAGGCAGGGAAAAGAACACCGGCGATTCTAGGATATCCGCCAGTAAAAGGCTCTATTCCAAGGCCCATACCTCAGTCCCGACGGCCGCCGGCACCAGGCTGGCCGTGCCTTTTGCGCAAAACCCATGCGCTTCCCGCAAGATCATTCACACAACTGATAGTTATAAAATGACCAATGGTTCACTTTCGACCTTTGACAGTAATGTTTCTTGTCTATATTTTTTCGTTTGCGAATATCATGTGGTAGATCCAACAGCCGTACCCAGCAGTAAGCCGCGTCCAGGATGGGGATCCTGCCGACGGTGAAAATCGCGCTCGGCGCCCTTCACGCCAGTGCCAGACAACAACAAAAACCGAGGTTTTCCATGACAACTGCGTTACAACAACCGTCGCTCTCCGGCCAGTGCATGGCCGAGTTCCTGGGTACAGCCTTGTTGATCTTCTTCGGTACCGGCTGCGTCGCCGCGCTCAAGGTCGCGGGCGCCAGCTTTGGCCTGTGGGAAATCAGCGTCATCTGGGGGATCGGCGTGAGCATGGCGATCTACCTCACCGCCGGCGTTTCCGGCGCGCACCTCAACCCCGCGGTCAGTATCGCGCTGTGCATCTTTACCGACTTCGAGAAACGCAAACTGCCGTTCTACATCGTCTCCCAGATCGCCGGCGCCTTCTGCGCGGCGCTGCTGGTCTACACGCTGTACAGCAACCTGTTCTTCGATTACGAACAAGCCCACCAGATGGTCCGCGGCTCCCAGGCCAGCCTTGAACTGGCGTCGGTATTCTCCACCTATCCCAACCCGGCGCTGTCCACCGCCCAGGCGTTCCTGGTCGAAGTGGTGATTACCGCGATCCTGATGGGCGTGATCATGTCCCTGACCGACGACAACAACGGCTTGCCGCGCGGCCCGATGGCGCCGCTGCTGATCGGCCTGCTGATCGCCGTGATCGGCAGCGCCATGGGGCCGCTGACCGGTTTCGCGATGAACCCGGCGCGGGATTTTGGCCCTAAACTGATGACATTCTTCATGGGTTGGGGCGAGGTTTCCTTTACCGGCGGCCGCGATATTCCGTACTTCCTGGTTCCGATCTTCGCGCCGATTATCGGTGCCTGCCTCGGCGCCGTGGCTTACCGTGGGCTGATTGCCCGCCACCTGCCAACCGTCGCCCCTGCTCCAACGGATGCCGAAAAAGCCATTGACGGCAAAGTAAGAACTTCTTGAAACCGGCGGCGCAAGGTCCTGCCCAACCCCGACCTGCGCCTCTTGCCCACTTCCTTATTTTTGTCCAAGGCAATCGACATGACCGACATTCAGAATAAGAACTACATCATTGCCCTCGATCAGGGTACGACCAGCTCGCGCGCGATCATTTTCGATCGCGACGCCAACGTCGTGTGCACCGCCCAACGCGAATTCGTCCAGCATTACCCGCAAGCCGGCTGGGTCGAACATGACCCGATGGAAATCTTCGCCACCCAGAGCGCGGTGATGGTCGAGGCCCTGGCGCAAGCCGGCCTGCACCATGACCAGGTCGCCGCCATCGGCATCACCAACCAGCGTGAAACCACCGTGGTCTGGGACAAGACCACCGGCCGGCCGATCTACAACGCCATCGTCTGGCAGTGCCGCCGCAGCACCGAAATCTGCCAGCAGCTCAAGCGTGACGGCCTGGAAGAGTACATCCGCGACACCACCGGCCTGGTCACCGACCCGTATTTCTCCGGCACCAAACTGAAGTGGATCCTCGACAACGTCGAAGGCAGCCGCGAACGCGCGCGCAACGGCGAACTGCTGTTCGGCACCGTCGACAGCTGGCTGATCTGGAAATTCACCGGCGGCAAGACCCACGTCACCGACTACACCAACGCCTCGCGCACCATGCTCTTCAACATCCACACCCTGGAGTGGGATGCGAAGATGCTGGAGGTGCTGGATATCCCGCGGGAAATGCTGCCGCAAGTGAAGTCCTCCTCGGAAATCTACGGCCGCACCAAAAGCGGCATCGCCATCGGCGGTATCGCCGGCGACCAGCAGGCGGCGCTGTTCGGCCAGATGTGCGTCGAGCCGGGCCAGGCGAAGAACACCTACGGCACTGGCTGCTTCCTGCTGATGAACACCGGCGACAAGGCGGTCAAGTCCAAGCACGGCATGCTCACCACCATCGCCTGCGGCCCTCGCGGCGAAGTGGCTTACGCCCTGGAGGGCGCGGTGTTCAACGGCGGCTCCACCGTGCAGTGGCTGCGGGACGAACTGAAGATCATCAACGACGCCCACGACACCGAATACTTCGCCAGCAAGGTCAAGGACAGCAACGGCGTGTACCTGGTCCCGGCCTTCACCGGCCTGGGCGCTCCGTACTGGGACCCCTACGCCCGTGGCGCGCTGTTCGGCCTGACCCGTGGCGTGCGCGTGGACCACATCATCCGCGCCGCGCTGGAGTCGATCGCCTACCAGACCCGCGACGTCCTCGACGCCATGCAGCAGGACTCCGGCGAACGCCTCAAGGCCCTGCGCGTGGACGGCGGCGCGGTCGCCAACAACTTCCTCATGCAGTTCCAGGCCGACATCCTCGGCACCCAGGTCGAGCGCCCGCAAATGCGCGAAACCACGGCTCTGGGCGCGGCCTACCTGGCCGGCCTGGCCTGCGGCTTCTGGGGCAGCCTGGAAGAGCTGCGCGGCAAGGCGGTGATCGAGCGCGAGTTCGAACCGCAGCTGGCCGAAACCGAGAAGGAAAAACTCTACGCCGGCTGGAAAAAAGCCGTCAGCCGCACCCGCGACTGGGAACCGCACGAAGGCGCTGAATAAGCCAGGTCGCGGATTCGTATCGGGTGGCCGATCGGGTGAAAACGTAGCGAGCGAAGGAAAGCCAAGGCAAAAACAGACGAGGACCGGCTGGGGTCGCACCCGACTTTACGTGTTTGTAAATGAGCAGTCCGAGTCTGTTTTTAACGCAGGATTTCCGAGCGTAGTAGTTTTCACGTGATCGGGTAACTGGTCGGGAGTAGATTCCTGCGGCATCATGGGCAAATTTTGCATGGCAGCCCAAAGGAAGCCCCATGAATCTGCCTCCCCGTCAGCAGCAAATCCTCGAGCTGGTCCGCGAACGCGGCTATGTCAGCATCGAGGAAATGGCCCAGCTGTTCGTCGTTACACCGCAAACCATCCGCCGCGATATCAACCAACTGGCGGAAGTGAACCTGTTGCGTCGCTACCATGGCGGCGCAGCCTACGACTCCAGTGTCGAAAACACCGCCTACGCCATGCGCGCCGATCAGATGCGCGACGAGAAACAACGCATCGGCGAAGCCATCGCCGCGCAGATCCCCGATCACGCCTCGCTGTTCATCAATATTGGTACCACCACCGAATCCATTGCCCGGGCGCTGCTCAATCACAGCCACCTGAAGATCATCACCAACAACCTGCACGTGGCGTCCATGCTCAGCGCCAAGGACGACTTCGACGTGCTGCTGACCGGCGGCAATGTGCGTCGCGATGGCGGTGTGGTCGGCCAGGCCAGCGTCGACTTCATCAACCAGTTCAAGGTCGACTTCGCCCTGGTCGGCATCAGCGGTATCGACGAAGACGGCAGCCTGCTGGACTTCGACTACCAGGAAGTGCGGGTATCCCAGGCGATCATCGCCAATGCCCGGCAGGTGATCCTGGCCGCCGACTCCAGCAAGTTCGGGCGCAATGCCATGATCCGCCTCGGCCCCATCAGCCTGATCGACTGCCTGGTCACCGACCAGCAGCCGGTTCCAGCGCTGACCCAGTTGCTGCAGCAACACAAGATTCGCCTGGAAGTCGTCTGACCCCCTCCCCGTGTAGCCGCTGCCGCAGGCTGCGATAAGGCCGAAGGCCTTCAGCGAACTGGAGATCCTGCGCCCCCTTCGGGCGCGATCGCAGCCTTCGGCAGCGGCTACAGTTCGCTCCTCCGCAAGCCGCGGACACCTTGCGTCCGACAATGTTCGTAAATTTTCCTTTCCCCGCCTTTCGATGAGTTTTTTCAATCGAATCCCGCTGGCTGTCGGCGTGTTTCTGCGCTAGTATTTTCGCAAATGAACATTAATGTTCGATTTCAAATACCAGAAGAACACGAGGCCAGTCGATGCCCACTTCCACCTTGCCCGCGCCCCCTCTCGCCGAGATTTATGACATTGCCGTGATCGGCGGTGGGATCAATGGTGTCGGCATCGCCGCCGATGCCGCCGGGCGCGGCCTGTCCGTGTTCCTTTGCGAAAAAGACGATCTGGCCAGCCACACTTCCTCGGCCAGCAGCAAGCTGATCCACGGCGGCCTGCGCTACCTCGAACATTACGAATTCCGTCTGGTGCGCGAAGCCCTGGCCGAACGCGAAGTGCTGCTGGCCAAGGCCCCGCATATCGTCAAGCCCATGCGTTTCGTCCTGCCGCACCGCCCGCACCTGCGTCCGGCGTGGATGATCCGCGCCGGCCTGTTCCTTTATGACCACCTGGGCAAGCGGGAAAAACTCGCCGGTTCCAAGAGCCTCAAATTCGGTGCCGACAGCCCGTTGAAAGCCGAGATCACCAAAGGCTTCGAATACTCCGACTGCTGGGTCGACGACGCCCGCCTGGTGGTGTTGAACGCCATGGCCGCCCGCGAAAAAGGCGCCCATGTGCACACCCAGACCCGCTGCATCAGCGCCCGCCGCAGCAAGGGCATGTGGCACCTGCACCTGGAGCGCGCCGACGGCAGCCTGTTCTCAATTCAAGCCAAGGCCCTGGTGAACGCCGCCGGCCCATGGGTCGCCAAGTTCATCAAGGACGACCTGAAGCTGGATTCGCCTTACGGCATCCGCCTGATCCAGGGCAGCCACCTGATCGTGCCGAAGCTGTACGAAGGCGAACATGCGCACATCCTGCAGAACGAAGACCAGCGCATCGTCTTCACCATTCCGTACCTGAACCACTTCACCCTGATCGGCACCACCGACCGCGAGTACACCGGTGACCCGGCGAAGGTGGCGATTACCGAAGGCGAAACCGACTACATCCTGAAAGTGGTCAACGCCCACTTCAAGAAGCAGCTGAGCCGCCAAGACATCGTGCACACCTACTCCGGCGTGCGCCCGCTGTGCAACGACGAATCCGACAACCCGTCGGCCGTGACCCGCGACTACACCCTGGCGCTGTCCGGCAATGCCGACGAAGCGCCGCTGCTGTCGGTGTTCGGCGGCAAGCTGACCACCTACCGCAAGCTGGCCGAATCGGCCATGGCCCAGCTGACGCCGTTCTTCAAGGGCATCAAGCCGAGCTGGACCGCCCACTCGACCCTGCCCGGCGGCGAAGACATGACCACCCCGCAGGCACTGGCCGAAGCGATTCGCCAGAAGTTCGACTGGGTACCCAGCGAAATCGCCCGCCGCTGGGCCACCAGCTACGGCAGCCGCACCTGGCGCCTGCTGGAAGGCGTACACAACCTGAGCGACCTGGGCGAGCACCTGGGTGGCGGCCTGTACACCCGTGAAGTCGATTACCTGTGCAGCGAAGAATGGGCGGTCAATGCCCAGGACATCCTGTGGCGCCGCAGCAAGCTGGGGCTGTTCACCACCCCGGCAGAACAGGAAAAACTGCAGCACTACCTGCAGAAGGTCGAGCAGAACCGGGCGAAGATCGAAGCGGCCTGATCGCCCCTCCTATAAAGAAGCCCCTGCGCCATACGGCCCGGGGGCTTTTTTCTGGCCGCAGCCTCGCGCCTACAGGGGAATGAGCCCGGCCCTGCTGGGCATTCGGTTTTCCGAACGCGACTTTCGGGTCAATTCGGATAACCGGATAAAGACCGCCGACAATATCCGCCATAAATATTTAATAGCCTTTCAAATCAAGGTCTTGATACGGATCAGCTGGCCTGGCACGACTCATGCTCTACACTCTTCGACGAATGCCTGATGGGCCAACACACATCAGGAGCCGTCAAGGCATTCGCTGTATAAGAGAGCCGTCGAACTGGCTTCATAAAAAAAACAAATGTCGAGGAAATATTGATGCGCATCGTTCCCCATCTGTTGGGCGCAGCCATTGCTGCTGCTCTGATTAGCACTCCAGTGGTCGCCGCCGAACTCACCGGCACCCTGAAGAAAATCAAAGACTCCGGCACCATCACCCTCGGACATCGCGACGCTTCCATTCCGTTCTCCTACATCGCGGATGCATCCGGCGTTCCAGTCGGCTACTCCCACGACATCCAGCTGAAAATCGTCGAAGCCATCAAGAAAGACCTCGACATGCCGGATCTCAAGGTCAAATACAACCTGGTTACCTCGCAGACCCGTATCCCGCTGGTGCAGAACGGCACCGTGGACGTCGAGTGCGGTTCCACCACCAACAACGTCGAGCGTCAGCAGCAGGTCGACTTCTCCGTCGGCATCTTCGAGATCGGTACCCGTCTGCTGTCCAAGAAGGATTCGCCTTACAAGGACTTCGCCGACCTGAAGGGCAAGAACGTCGTGACCACCGCCGGCACCACGTCCGAGCGCATCCTCAAGGCAATGAACGCCGACAAGCAGATGGGCATGAACGTGATCTCGGCCAAGGACCATGGCGAGTCCTTCAACATGCTCGAAGGCGGCCGCGCCGTCGCCTTCATGATGGACGACGCGCTGCTGGCCGGTGAAATGGCCAAGGCCCGCAAACCGACCGACTGGGCCGTGACCGGTACCGCGCAATCCTACGAAATCTACGGCTGCATGGTCCGCAAGGGCGACGCACCGTTCAAGAAGGCCGTGGACGACGCCATCGTCGCCACCTTCAAGTCGGGCGAGATCAACAAGATCTACGACAAATGGTTCCAGTCGCCGATTCCACCAAAAGGCCTGAACCTGATGTTCCCGATGAGCGACGAGCTCAAGGCCCTGATCGCCAACCCGACCGACAAAGCGGCTGACGATAAAAAGTCCTGATTCCTGACTAACCTTGTCTCCTGAAAGGGCGCGGCCCTTTCAGGAGCCTGTCACTACCTGCTGGCTTTTTTTGGAAACACTCGAACCGGTGGTTGTCGAGCCGATCGCGTGTGCCTGGGCGTCATCCAGGCGGGAACGGATTTCCCCAAGCGGGTGCTTGTACATCGATCGATCAGAGGGGAGCCCCTAATGAATTACAACTGGGACTGGAGCGTGTTCTTCAAGTCCACCGGCGTGGGCAGCGAGACCTATCTCGACTGGTACATCGCGGGCCTGGGCTGGACCATCGCCATCGCCGTGGTGGCCTGGATCGTCGCGCTGCTGCTGGGCTCGATCCTGGGCGTCATGCGTACCGTGCCGAACCGCCTGGTGTCGGGCATCGCCACCGTCTACGTGGAGATTTTCCGTAACGTACCGCTGCTGGTTCAGCTGTTCATCTGGTACTTCCTGGTGCCGGACCTGCTGCCGCAAAACCTGCAGGACTGGTACAAGCAGGACCTCAACCCGACCACCTCGGCCTACCTGAGCGTCGTCGTGTGCCTGGGCCTGTTCACCGCCGCCCGTGTCTGCGAACAGGTGCGCACCGGTATCCAGGCGCTGCCACGCGGCCAGGAATCCGCGGCCCGCGCCATGGGCTTCAAGCTGCCGCAGATCTACTGGAACGTGCTGCTGCCCCAGGCCTATCGGATCATCATTCCGCCGCTTACCTCGGAATTCCTCAACGTCTTCAAGAACTCCTCCGTGGCCTCGCTGATCGGCCTGATGGAGTTGCTGGCGCAGACCAAGCAGACCGCCGAGTTCTCGGCCAACCTGTTTGAAGCCTTCACCCTGGCCACGCTGATCTACTTCACCCTGAACATGAGCCTGATGCTGCTGATGCGCATGGTCGAGAAGAAAGTTGCGGTGCCCGGCCTGATCTCCGTGGGGGGCAAATAATGGAATTCGATTTCACTGGCGTCGTCCCGGCCATTCCCGGCCTGTGGAACGGCATGCTGATGACCCTCAAGCTGATGGCCCTGGGCGTCGTCGGCGGGATCGTCCTCGGCACCATCCTGGCGCTGATGCGCTTGTCCCACAGCAAGCTGCTGTCGAACATCGCCGGCGTCTACGTCAACTACTTCCGCTCCATCCCGCTGCTGCTGGTGATCACCTGGTTCTACCTGGCGGTCCCCTTCGTGCTGCGCTGGATCACCGGCGAAGACACCCCGATCGGTGCGTTCGGCTCGTGCATCGTGGCCTTCATGATGTTCGAAGCGGCGTACTTCTGCGAAATCGTCCGCGCCGGCGTGCAGTCGATCCCCAAGGGCCAGATGGGCGCCGCCCAGGCACTGGGCATGAGCTATGGCCAGATGATGCGCCTGATCATCCTGCCCCAGGCGTTCCGCAAGATGACCCCGCTGCTGCTGCAGCAGAGCATCATCCTGTTCCAGGACACCTCGCTGGTGTACACCGTGGGCCTGGTGGACTTCCTCAATGCTTCGCGCTCCAGCGGCGACATCATCGGCCGCTCCAATGAGTTCCTGATCGTTGCCGGTCTGGTGTATTTCACAATCAGCTTTGCCGCCTCGCTGCTGGTCAAGCGTCTGCAAAAAAGGTTTGCCGTATGATCTCTATCAAGAACATCAACAAGTGGTATGGGGACTTCCAGGTGCTGACCGATTGCAGCACCGAGGTCAAGAAAGGCGAAGTGATCGTGGTGTGCGGACCGTCCGGCTCCGGCAAATCCACCCTGATCAAATGCGTCAACGCCCTGGAGCCGTTCCAGAAAGGTGACATCGTGGTCGACGGCACCTCCATCGCCGACCCGAAGACCAACCTGCCGAAACTGCGCTCGCGCGTGGGCATGGTGTTCCAGCACTTCGAGCTGTTCCCGCACCTGACCATCACCGAAAACCTGACCATCGCGCAGATCAAGGTGCTGGGCCGCAGTAAGGAAGAAGCCACCAAGAAAGGCCTGCAATTGCTGGAGCGCGTCGGCTTGTCCGCCCACGCCCACAAGCACCCGGGCCAGTTGTCCGGCGGCCAGCAGCAGCGTGTGGCGATCGCCCGCGCGCTGGCGATGGACCCGATCGTCATGCTGTTCGACGAACCGACTTCCGCCCTCGACCCGGAAATGGTCAACGAAGTGCTGGACGTGATGGTGCAACTGGCTCACGAAGGCATGACCATGATGTGCGTGACCCACGAAATGGGCTTCGCCCGCAAGGTCGCGGACCGGGTGATCTTCATGGACGCCGGCAAAATCATCGAAGACTGCCCGAAAGAGGAATTCTTCGGCGACATCAACGCCCGCTCCGAGCGTGCGCAGCATTTCCTCGAGAAAATCCTGCAGCACTAAAAACGATGCGGCTCGCCCCTGTAGGAGCGAGCTTGCTCGCGATGGTCGTTAACGATAACGCGTGCATCCTGGATAATGCGTTGTCCTTGAGTTCTTCGCGAGCAAGCTCGCTCCTACAGGAAGCGGGCGAGCGCTGGTTGACCCAAGGCATCTGTGATGAAATGCGACCCCACTCTCTATCGCGCCGCGCCGCCATCACTCGCCGTGAAACCCCGTCTGATCCGCCACCTGTTCCTGCCGCCACTGGTCATCGCGCTGATGATCGGCCTGGGCTACATCGGCTTCTGGATCAGCGAGCACTACGGCATCCGCAGCCTCAGCGAGAACGGCGAACGCCAGCTGGAACTGCACGCCCGCGCGGTCGAAAGCGAGATCAGCAAGTACACCTACCTGCCCAGCCTGCTGGAACTCGAATCCAGTGTGTCGCTGCTGCTCAACGAGCCGACGCCGGAGCACCGGCAGACCGTCAACAATTACCTCGAAGGCCTGAACCGGCGCAGCCGCAGTCGGGCCATTTACGTGATGGACACCACCGGCCGCGTGCTGGCCACCAGCAACTGGCGCGACGTCGACAGCTACCTGGGTGAAGACCTGTCGTTCCGGGCCTATTTCCAGAATGCCGTGCGCGGCCAGCCCGGGCGCTTCTACGGCATCGGCAGTACCAACGGCGAGCCCGGCTACTACCTCGCCCACGGCCTGGAAGAACAGGGCAAGATCATCGGCGTGGCGGTGGTCAAGGTGCGCCTGGAGGCCCTGGAAGAACGCTGGCAACGCGCCCGCCTGGAAGGCTTTGTCAGCGACGAGAACGGCATCATCATCCTTTCCAGCGACCCGGCCCGACGCCTCCGCTCGGTACGCCCGCTGAGCGACGACACCAAGGAGCGCCTGGCGCGCAGCCTGCAGTATTACTGGTTCACCCTCAACGAGCTGGAGCCGCTGGCCCGCGAACGCCTGGCCGAAGGCGTGGAGAAGCTGACCTTCCCGGCCAACACCGAGCTGGTGTCCGACGACAAGGAAATCAGCTACCTGTCCCAGACCCGGCCCCTGAGCGATACGCCCTGGAACTTCACCCTGCTGACCCCGCTCAAGGACCTGCGCCGCGAAGCCATCAACCAGGGCATCCTGGTGGCTGTGGCCTTCGCCCTGGTGGCTTTCCTGCTGATTGCCTGGAACGAGCGGCGCAAGGTCATCGCCACCCGCCTCGCCGCCCGCGAAGCCCTGCAGGAAGCCAACAACCAGCTGGAACGGCGGATCGCCGAACGCACCAGCGACCTGCGCGCCAGCAACGAACGGCTCAAGGGCCAGATCCGCGAGCGCCGCCAGGCCGAGGAAACCCTGCGCCGCGCCCAGGACGAACTGGTCCAGGCCGGCAAGCTCGCCGCCATCGGCCAGATGTCCACCAGCATCGCCCATGAACTGAACCAGCCGCTGGCCGCCCTGCGCACCCTGTCCGGCAACACCGTGCGTTTCCTCGAGCGCGGCGCCCTGGATACCGCCAGCACCAACCTCAAGACCATCAACGAACTGATCGACCGCATGGGCCGCATCACCGCCAGCCTGCGTTCCTTCGCCCGTCGTGGCGAGGACCAGGGCGAAGCCAGCCTCGGCAAGGCCGTGGACGCTGCCCTGCAGTTGCTCAATGCGCGCCTGGAAAACCTGCCGCTGCAATTGCACCGCGACTTCAACGAGGTCCAGGTCAAGATCGACCAGACCCGCCTGGAGCAGATCCTGGTCAACCTGATCGGCAACGCCCTGGACGCCATGCAGGCCCAGCCGCGGCCGGAGCTGTGGCTGGAAGGCGAAAGCGTCGAAGGCAAATACCGCCTGCGGGTCCGCGACAACGGCCACGGCATCGACGCCGAGGCGCGCAAGCATCTGTTCGAACCCTTCTTCACCACCAAACCCGGCGAACAGGGCCTGGGCCTCGGCCTGACCCTGTCCGCCAGCCTGGCCGCCGCCACGGGTGGCAACCTGGGCGTCGAGCACCCGGCCGACGGCGGTACCGCCTTCGTCCTCAGCCTGCCCCTGGTCAGCCCTACACAAGCCGAGCCGCTATGAACAACGACCTTACCGTCCTGATCGTCGAAGACGACCCCCATGTCCTGCTCGGCTGCCAGCAGGCCCTGGCCCTGGAAGACATTCCCTGTGTCGGCGTCGGCAGCGCCGAAGAAGCCCTGGAGCGGGTCGGCGACAACTTCGCCGGGATCGTCATCAGCGATATCCGCCTGCCGGGCATCGACGGCCTGGAGCTGCTGACCCGCCTCAAGGCCCGTGACCGCAGCCTGCCGGTGGTGCTGATCACCGGCCACGGCGATATCTCCATGGCCGTCGGCGCGATGCAGAAAGGCGCCTATGACTTCATGGAAAAGCCCTTCTCCCCCGAGCGTCTGGTGGATGTCGCCCGCCGCGCCCTGGAGCAGCGCGGGCTGGCCCGGGAAGTGTCGTCGCTGCGCCGCCAGCTGGCCGAGCGCGACTCCCTCGAAGGACGGATCATCGGCCGTTCGCCGGCCATGCAGCACCTGCGGGAGCTGATCGCCAACGTCGCCGACACCTCGGCCAACGTGCTGATCGAAGGCGAGACCGGTACCGGCAAGGAACTGGTCGCCCGCTGCCTGCATGACTTCAGCCGCCGCCACACCCACCAGTTCGTCGCCCTCAACTGCGGCGGCCTGCCGGAAAACCTGTTCGAAAGCGAGATCTTCGGCCACGAGGCCAACGCCTTCACCGGCGCCGGCAAGCGACGCATCGGCAAGATCGAGCACGCCCACGAAGGCACGCTATTCCTCGACGAAGTGGAAAGCATGCCGATGAACCTGCAGATCAAACTGCTGCGGGTATTGCAGGAGCGCACCCTGGAGCGCCTGGGCTCGAACCAGAGCGTGGCGGTGGATTGCCGGGTGATCGCGGCGACCAAGTCCGACCTCGACGAACTGGGGCGCGCCAACCAGTTCCGCAGCGACCTGTATTACCGCCTGAACGTGGTGACCCTGGAGCTGCCGCCGCTGCGCGAACGGCGCGAGGACATCCTGCAGCTGTTCGAACACTTCCTGCAGCAGTCGTCCCTGCGCTTCGACCGCGCCGCGCCGGAGCTGGACAACCAGACCCTGTCGAACCTGATGAGCCACGACTGGCCGGGCAACGTGCGCGAGTTGCGCAACGTCGCCGAACGTTTTGCCCTGGGCCTGCCGGCGTTCAAGAAATCCAGCGGCAACGCCGCGCAGGGCCTGGGCTTTGCCGAGGCGGTCGAGGCCTTCGAGCGCAACCTACTCAACGACGCCCTGCAACGCAGCGGCGGCAACCTGACCCAGGCCAGCCAGGAACTGGGCATGGCCAAGACCACGCTGTTCGACAAGGTCAAGAAATACGGCCTGAGCCACTAACCAACGCCTGCGAGAAGTACCGTGGATTTATTGCTCAAAGCCTGCCTGGGCGCCGCCGTGGTGGTGATTCTCGCCGCCCTGGCCAAGACCCGGAATTACTACATCGCCGGCCTGGTGCCGCTGTTCCCGACCTTCGCCCTGATCGCCCACTACATCGTCGGCAAGGGTCGTTCCATCGACGACCTGAAGACCACAATCGTGTTCGGCATGTGGTCGATCATTCCCTACTTCGTGTACCTGGCGACCCTCTACGTGATGGTCGACCGCCTGCGCCTGGAAGCCTCCCTGGCGGTGGCCGCGGTGGCCTGGCTGATGGCCGCCACTGTGCTGGTCAGCGTCTGGGTGCGCGTCCACGCCTGACTCCCCTCGCGCTTCTGTAGCCGCTGCCGCAGGCTCGGGCCGCGTTCGGACGATAAGGCCGAAGGCCTTCAGCGATCTCAAGACCTCTGCGGGAGCGATCGCAGCCTCGCGGGCTCGGCAGCGGCTACAGGTGCCGTTCAGCGCCCTGGCCCGCCCCTTGCATTTACCCTGTAAAGCCCGCTCTGCCTGCGTCCGCGACCTGTGACGCCGGCTTTTCCGAGGGGCGCTGCCATGGGTAAATCCTGCTTTGAACATTCTCGATCTCGACCACAGCCTGACCGCCCAGGAGCCTGTCCAGCGCCGGCTGCGCAGCGGCCAGGCGCGACGCCTGGACCTGCTGGACCTGGGCCCGAAACTGCGGCTCTGGTCCACCGAACGCACCTACCGTCACTTCACCGAGCGCCTGCGGCAAAGGCCCGCCCACAGCGGCCCGCAGCCGGAAATCTTCTTTGTCGGCTCCGGTGACTATCACCACCTGACCCCGGCCTTCCTCGCCGACCTGCAACAGCCGGTCAGCCTGATCCACTTCGACAACCACCCCGACTGGGTGCGCTTCGCGCCGCGCCGGCACTGCGGTTCCTGGGTCAACCGAGCGCTGCAGCTGCCGCACATCCAGCGCATTGTCACCCTCGGGCCGTGCAGCGACGACCTGCACAACCCGCAGCTGCGCGGCGGCAACCTCGGCGCGCTGCGCCACGGCAAGCTGCAGCTGTTTCCCTGGGAGCATGCGCCCTCCAAGGTCTGGGGCCGGGTCGGTGACGGCGCCGGGCACCAGCAGCAGGAAAACCACCTGCACTGGCTCAACCTGGCCGGGCTCGACTGGCCAGCCTTCCTCGACCAGTTGATCGCCAGCCTGCCGACCCAGGCGATCTGGATCACCATCGACAAGGACGTGCTGGCCAGTGCCGACGCCGCGACCAACTGGGACCAGGGCGGCATGCGCCTGAGCCACCTGCTGCAGGCCCTGCGCAGCCTGGCGGCGGGCAAGCGCATCCTCGGTATCGACATCTGCGGCGAGTTCGCCGCGCCGGCCTTCAGCAACGCCTTCAAGCGCTGGGAAGCACGCTCCGACCAACCGCCGGCCGAACGCTGGAGCGCGGCCGACCTGCTGCGCAATTCGACCACCAACGAAGCCCTGATGGCGTTGTTCGAGGAGCTGTTCCCGTGACCCCGACCGTTGTCTTGCTGGTGGCCTTTTCCATCGTCCTCGACGTGATTGGCCAGCTCTGTTTCAAGCTCGGCCTGGACCGCCTGCCGGAGCTGGAAGGCGGTTTTCGCCTGAATGCCTTCTGGGGCCAGGTGTTCAACGCGCCGCTGTTGTGGTGCGGCATCGGCGCCTATGTGATCGAGTTTTTCGTCTGGCTCGAAGCCCTGTCCCGCGCACCGCTGAGCCTGCTGTTCCCGGCGGCGGCCCTGGCCTATTGCGGCGTGGTCCTGGCCGGCAAGCTGATTCTCGGCGAGCACGTCAGCCGCCGGCGCTGGCTGGGCACCCTGGTCATCACCCTCGGTGTGATGCTGGTGTGCGTCGCCAGCAGCTGAGCCCCCTCAACGCTTCACAAGGAAAGATTTCATGACTGCACAGACTCACGGCTGGCTCCACGGGCGCCTCGGCACCCTGGTGCTCTGGGCCCTGCTGATCGGCTTCGAAAGCGCCGGCCAGATCGCCACCAAGGTCGGCGGCGACCAACTGGGCCAGATGGATTTCAACCTGCAATGGCTGGCCGCGGTGGCGGTCAACCCGGGGGTGCTGCTGGCGATTGCCTGCTACATCGGCGCGTTCTTCGTGTGGATGCTGATCCTGCGGCGCAGCAGCCTGTCCCTGGCCTTCCCCCTGAGTTCGCTGGTGTTCGTGGTGGTGTTGCTCGGCTCCTGGCTGGGCCTGGGCGAGCAGATCAGCCTGCTGCACTGGGTCGGCGTGCTGGTGATTGTCGGTGGGATCGCCCTGCTGGCCGAGGGCGAGGAGGCCTAGGATATGGGGGCGCATAACGCCCCTGTAGCCGCTGCCGAGCCCGCGAGGCTGCGATAAGGCCCGCAGGGCCTTGGTTCCCAATCTCCCGCAGAACCTTTCGCGATCTTCAGAACGCCACGACCGTACCGGTCGATCGCAGCCTGCGGCAGCGGCTACAGGTGCGCGGGTGTCAGCGCTTGGGGTGTTTCAGCAGAAAGCCCAGGCCATGGGCCAGCGGAATCACCTTCACCCCCGCCGCCCGCTGCTGCTCGCGGATCTCCCGGTGGAAGGCCTTGATCCGGGTCCAGTGCATCTTCGGCCGGTAGTGGTGTTCGGCGTGGTAGCCGTTGTTCATCCAGATCAGGTTGTAGAGCCGGCTGTAGCTACTCACGCCCCAGGCGATCGGCAGGTCCGGGTTGCCGCCCAGGTGCTCGTAATAGCCGTTGAGCGAGGACAGCGACTGTCCCAGGTACCAGAACGGCAGCAGCACCAGCAGCGCATGCCAGTCGTATAGCGCCAGCGCCACGTAGGCCAATACCGTCACGCCGATTTCCACCTTGACCCAACGCGCGTCCGCCGGGCGCTTGCGCTGCATTTCCTGGTAGATGGCCTTGGGGTCGTCGCGGAAAAAACTCAGGAAGGTGTAGGCCCAGACATTGTCCGGCTGGCCGTTGCGGCCATGCAGGTAGATCGACAGCGGATCGACCGTGGTGCCGTCCGGCCCGGGCCGATCCGAGTTGCCACGGTGATGGCGGTTGTGGATATCGCGGTACAGGGTCTGGGAAAAACCGATGGTCACCGACAGCAGCAGATCGAAGCCGCGGTTCAGCCACGGCAGGCTGAAATAGGCGTTGTGGATCTGGTTGTGGGAAATGCTGTTGATGCTCCACGACAGGCTGAGCGCATACAGCAGCGCCGCTGGCAGGATCACCCACCAGGACAGGCTGTGAAAAGCCAGCACCAGCCACAGGACGAAGGAAAAATGCGCCAGGGCCATCAGGATCGGGACAAGGTCCCACAGCGAATGGGCAAGCAGGCGATAAGCGGGACGAGCCATGAAGAACTTCCTGAAAAGTGGGTTCATGGCTGCCAGTGCAAAGGGTGGACCAATTTCTCAGACGTAATAACGAAACGGTTCGCGACAGCAATGACACAGGCTCTCCCTGTAGGAGCGAGCTTGCTCGCGCCCCCCCCGAGATCCCCCAGATAGCCGGAGAGAAATACAGCACAAAAGGCAGGCTACGCCTGCATCGCGAGCAAGCTCGCTCCTACAGAAACAGCGCATGCCGGCAGAGCTGTTCAGCCCCGCTTTTGTAGGGGCGAGGCTTGCCCGCGATGATGGCCTGGAGAACGCCCCGCAAGCCCGGCGATAAGGCCTTGGCCGGCCTCAGAACTGGTAGCTGAGGGCGGTCTGGACCTGGCCCTGGTTCACTTCGCCGCGCTCGCGCACCAGGGTGCTGTCGGCCGCCGAACCCGTCAGGTGAATCCAGCTGGCGCTGGTCATCCACGACCAGTTGCCGCCCAGGGGCACCTGCAGGTTCTGGGTCAGGGTCAGGTTCTGCAAACCGCCGCCGGCGCTGTAGCGGCCGATGCCCGTCGCCTGGGCTTCGGCGTCGCTGATGCCAAAGAAGGTCTGGGTCTGCCGGGCGTCGGCGAAATGCGCGGTGAGGTTGCTGCTGCCGATGATCCCAAGGCCCAGGGGATAACCGATTTCGCCGCCGACCTTGCCCAGCAGGCCGCCCTGGCCCTCGCCCGCGGCCACCGCGCTGCCGAGGGAGGCGAACAGGCGCCAGAAGTCGTCCGGCGCATACTGGATGTAGCCGCCGACATCGGCCATGTTCGGCACATCCCGCAGGCCGCGCAGCGAGCCGTTGGCGTTGCGTCCCGGCAGGTAGTTGATATAGGGCCCGGCGCTGAAACCCTTGGCCTTGAAGGCGTCCCAGGTCAGGCCGTCGTCGGTGTCGAGGCTGACATCGCCCCACTCCAGATCGACATAGGGCAAGGGCACGGTGTCATGCCGGCTGCCGCTGGGGTCATGGGGCTGGTAACCGATGCCCAGGCCCAGCGCGCCGCTCAATCCATCCCGGCCTCCGTCCTCGGCGAAAGCCCCGCAGACAGCCCCCAGAGACAGCACGGCGGCGAGCAGGGCGGAGCGTGTGAAGCTGAACATGGCGCGGGGTTCCTTAAGTGAAGATGCGCGCATCAATCACCACCCTGCCCCCTCCCCGCAAGCACTGATGTTGTTTGTAGCGAGCTACAAAATTTGTAGCTCCAACCCGCCCATCCAACGCCTTGTTCCCGCGCAAAGCCCGGCCCGCCTGGGTTTGAGCCACTTGGCACAGTCCCTGCTCCAGTGCCTGGCATGCGCAAAGTGCGCTCCTCTACAACAGGTAACTGCAGATGATGCACTGGCATATCGTGTGTGACTTCGACGGGACCATCACCCGCACCGACGTGATCGACAACGTCCTCCAACGCTTCGCCGACCCGAGCTGGGAAGACATCGAGCAACAATGGCTGGACGGCCATATCGGCTCCCGGGAATGCCTCAGCCGCCAACTGGCGCTGGTCAAGGCCTCGCCCGCCGAATTGCTGGCCTACTTCGACAGCGTCGAGATCGATCCCGACTTCCCCGACTTCGTCGATCACGTGATCGGCCTGGGCGCGTCCCTGGAAGTGGTCAGCGACGGCATCGAGCAAGGCATCGCGCGCATCCTCGCGCGCCACTACGTGAGCCTGCTGCCGATCCTCGCCAACCGCCTGCGCCAGGTCGACCAGCACAGCTGGCGCATCGACTTCCCGCATTCCAGCGACGCCTGCCGCGCCGCGTCCGGCAACTGCAAATGCAAATCCACGCCCAAGGGCAAGCGGGTGCTGGTGATCGGCGACGGCCAGTCCGACATGTGCGTGGCCGCCAGCGCCGACTTCGTGTTCGCCAAGGGTCGCCTGGCCGAGTACTGCCAACGCAACGCCATTCCCCACGCGACCTTCGACTCCTTCGCCGAACTGCCGGCACTGCTGGCGCTGTTGCCCAACGACGCGGCCAACGCCGGCACCTTCACCCTCGACAACACCACCGAACATTGCGTACCCACTCAGGAACTCTTCCACCATGTCTGACATTCGTATCGCGACCGCCGAAGACCAGGTGCTTCTGGAAAAAGAAGCCAAGTACTGCTCCTACGGCGACACCGTCCACTACATCGAACCGCCACGGATCTTCAGCCGCTGCGAAGGCTCCTACGTCTGGGACACCAGCGACCAGGCCTACCTCGACCTGCAGATGTGGTACTCGGCGGTGAACTTCGGCTATGCCAACCCACGCCTGAACAACGCCCTCAAGCAACAGATCGATACCCTGCCGCAGATCGCCAGCCAGTACCTGCACAAGGGCAAGATCGAGCTCTCGGAAATGATCGCGGTCGATGCCAAGAAGAAGTTCGGTCTCGACGGCCGCGTGCATTTCAACGTCGGCGGCTCGCAGTCCATCGAGGACTCGCTGAAAGTCGTGCGTAACGCCACCAACGGCAAGAGCCTGATGTTCGCCTTCGAAGGCGGCTACCACGGCCGTACCCTCGGCGCTTCGTCGATCACCTCCAGCTACCGCTACCGTCGCCGCTACGGCCACTTCGGCGAGCGCGCCAACTTTATTCCCTTCCCCTACCACTTCCGCGGCCCCAAGGGCATGACCAAGGAAGAGTACGGCAGCCACTGCGTGCAGCAGTTCGCCCGGCTGTTCGAGACTGAATACAACGGCGTGTGGGACCCGAAAGTCGGCCAGAGCGAATACGCCGCCTTCTACGTCGAGCCGATCCAGGGCACCGGCGGCTACGTGATCCCGCCGATGAACTTCTACAGCGAGCTCAAGCATGTGCTCGACCAGCACGGCATCCTGATGGTGGTCGACGAGATCCAGATGGGCTTCTACCGCACCGGCAAGCTGTGGTCGATCGAGCACTTCGACGTCAAGCCGGACGTGATCGTCTTCGGCAAGGCCCTGACCAACGGCCTCAACCCCCTGGGCGGCATCTGGGCCCGCGAAGAGCTGATCAACCCCAAGGTGTTCCCGCCGGGTTCGACCCACTCCACCTTCGCCTCCAACCCGCTGGGCACCGCGGTGGGCCTGGAAATGTTCAAGATGACCAGCGAAATCGACTACGGCGCGATGGTCATGGACAAGGGCAAGTACTTCCTGGCCGGATTGCAGGATCTGCAGAAGCGCTACCCGATCATCGGCGACGTCGACGGCTTGGGCCTGGCCCTGCGCTGCGAGATCTGCGCCACCGACGGTTTCACCCCGGACAAGGCGACCCTGGACTACATGGTCGAGGAAGGCATGAAGGGTGACATCGAAATCAACGGCCAGCGCCTGGGGCTGATTCTCGATGTGGGCGGCTACTACAAGAACGTCATCACCCTGGCCCCCTCGCTGGAAATCAGCTACGCGGAGATCGACCTCGGTATCGCCCTGCTCGACCGTCTGCTGGACCGGGCCATGAAGCGATGAGCGCACTGATCGATCTGGACGAAGGCATCGACCTGGGCCAGGGCGATGCCGGGTTCGTGCTCGGCAGTGGCGAGGTCGCGGTGTTGTTGATCCACGGCCTCACCGGCACCCCGACGGAACTGCGTCGGGTGGCCGTCGGCCTGGCCAACGCGGGGTGCAAGGTGTACGTGCCGACCCTGGCCGGGCACTGCGGCAACAACGCCGACCTGCAGGCCACCGGCTGGCAGGACTGGTACGAGGGCGTGCGCCGGACCTTCGTCGGCATCCGTCGCCGCCACCGGCAGGTGTTCGTCGGCGGCCTGTCGATGGGCGCCGTCATGTCCATGTACCTGGCCTCGGAACACCCGGGCCAGGTCAGCGGCCTGCTGATGTATTCGACCACCCTCAAGTACGACGGCTGGAGCATCAACAAGCTGGCGTTCCTCACCCCGCTGCTGATGAAGATCCCGTTCGGCGTGCACATCTGCAGCTTCGAGGAGAAGCCGCCGTACGGCATCAAGAACAAGCGCCTGCGGGCGGTGGTCGAGCGGCAGATGAAGGCCGGCGAAAGCAGCAGTGCCGGCCTGCTGACCATGGAAGGGGTGACCGTGCGCGAACTGCACCGGATGAACGCGGTGGTGAAAAAACGCATGCCGTCGATCACCACCCCGGCCCTGGTGCTGCACTCCATCGAGGACGACATCACCAGCCGCTGGAACGCCGACTATGTCGAGCGCAAGCTCGGCGGCCCGGTGGTCAAGGTACTGCTCGACAACTGCTACCACATGATCACCGTCGACCTGCAGTACCGCCGGGTGGTGGAGTTGAGCGCGGACTTCATCGAAAGGCAGGCTGGCCCGCGGCCCGTGGCGTACGACGACCTGCGCCAGTTCGCCTGATTCAAGGACCGCACGTGATCACCAGCCAAGTCTTTTCGAGCATCCAGGCCATCGACCGCAACGCCTGGAACGACTGTTTTCCCGGCGCCCTGGAAGATTGGGATTATTACCTGGCGGTACAGAACGCCGGCATCGAGGGCTTCAGCTGGCGCTACCTGGCGGTGTTCGAAGATTCGAAGCTGGTGGCCGTCGCTCCGGCCTTCACCACCTGCTATCGCCTGGACACCACCGTCTCGGGCCCGGCCAAGCGCCTGAGCGAACGCCTGCAACGCTGGTGGCCGGGGCTGCTGCAACTGCGCCTGTACGCCATCGGTTCGCCGGTGGCCGAACAGTGCCACGCCGGCACCGCCAGCCATATTCCCGCGGTGCGCCGCCAGGCCCTGCTCGGGCAACTGCTACACCTGGCCCGGCGCGACGCCGACGCCCAGGGCATCGGCCTGCTGGCGGTCAAGGATGCTGCCAGCCAGGATCGGCAATGGGCCGCCAGCTGCCAGGCGTTCGGCCTGCAAGCCATGCCCAGTCTGCCCAGCGCCCTGCTGCCGGTGCCCTTCGGCTCGCTGGATGCCTACCTCGGCACCCTGGGCAAGTCCACGCGCAAGGACCTGCGCCGCAAGTTGCGCGCGCCCGGGCTGCGAACCGAATGGCGACACAACATCGACGACGTGCTGCCCGAGGTCATGCGCCTGTACGAAGCCACCCTGCGGCGCAGCGAACTGCAATTCGAACGCTTACCCGCGCCCTATTTCACCGGTATCCTCCAGCAGTTGGGGGAACGGGCCGCCTGCGTGCTGTACTGGGTCGACGACCAACTGGTGGCCTTCAACCTGGTGCTGCTGGACGAGCATCGGCTGATCGACAAATTCTTCGCCCACGACCTGGATATCAGTCGTGAGCACAACCTGTATTTGCGCAGCTGGATGGCCAATGTCGACTACTGTATCCAGCACCGGATCGCGCTCTACGAATGTGGCCAGGCCGGTTATGCCAGCAAGCTGCGCCTGGGCTGTACCTTCACCGGCAACAGCCTGTTTTTCCAGCATCGCAACCCGCTGCTCGACACCCTGCTCAAAGGGCTGAAATATGTTCTCCGGCCGGATCGCACCGACCCCGCCATGGCTGCTGCACTAAGCGAAAGTTCATGACCAGAAAAGACCGCCGCGCCCCTCGCCCTTTCGCCATCTCCCGCTGGAGCCTGCAGCGCAAGCTGGTGCTGGCGTTCTGGATGGTCAGCGTGATCCCCACCATGATCGCCGCGGAGCTGGCGGCCACCACCCTGTCGCAGATCTTCGACAGCAACGTGCGCATCTGGCTGCAGGAGTCGACCAAGATCGTCGAGGACGAAATCACCGAGACCCTGCGCGACAACGCGCGCATCGCCCAGCTGTTCCTGCGTTATGCCAGGCCGCCCACCGACCGCAACGCGGCCAGGCACGACAAGCTCACCGCCGACATCGCCGACTCCATGGGCATCGATGTGGTGGCGCTGATCCGCAAGCGCGACCAGCAGGTGGTGTTCAGCACCGCCGCCGACGATATCGTCGGGCAGATCAGCCTGGCCCATAACGCCGTGCTGCAGACCCTGCAGGTCGGCGGCGTGGCCACGGGAGCGGTGGTCTCGACCTTCCAGACCACCCTCGACGGCATCGACTACCAGCTGCTGATCGCCACCTACCTGGACGCCAGCTTCCTCACCAGCGTGGCCGACGTGCACTCCCTCGACCTGCGCCTGTACCTGGCCAAGGCCAACGACTTCGCCGAGATCTTCGCCACCCAGCGCTTCGAGGACCACCCGACCCAGGTGCCGGAAAAGATCGAGAACATCCTGCGCGACACCCGCCAACCCACCGAGCAGTTCACCAGCCGCTACAGCGGGCTGTACCGGCCGATCTTCAACGACAGCGGCGAGCTGGTGGGGGTGATTTTCAGCGGCTTGCTGCGCCACAGCAGCCTGGTGGGGCTGGTCAACCAGAGCAACCTGTTCATCCTGATCTTCCTGCTCAGCTCGGCGGCGTCGCTGGCCGTCGGCTGGCTGGTGTCGAAACGCCTGACCATGCCCCTGCGCGGCTTGTCCAAGGGGGTCCAGGCGGTGATCGCCGGCGACTACCGACAACGCGTGCCGGTGATTGGCGGCGACGAACTGGCGGAGCTGAGCAGTACCTTCAACCATATGAGCGAACGCCTGGGCGAACTGCAGCACCTGGAAGCCCAGCTGCGCCGCCGCGACCGCCTGCACGCCCTCGGCGAAGTGGCAATGGGCCTGGCCCACGAAATCCGCAACCCTTTGGGCATCATCAAGACCGCCACCCAGTTGCTGCACCGCCGTGCGGACCTGCCCGAAGGCGACAAGCGCCACCTGGAATACGTGATCAGCGAAGTCAGCCGGATCAACGACCTGATCACCGACTTCCTCGACTTCGCCAAACCCAGCGCGCCGATCCGCTCGACCCTGCTGGCGCGGCCACTGGTGGAGGAGCTGATCGGCTTCTGCGAGCCGGAACTGGCCAGCCACAAGATCGACGCGCAGATCGACGACCAGGCGCCGGGCGCGACCCTGTACGCCGACGCCCGCCAGCTCAAGCAGGCCTGCCTCAACCTGATCCTCAACGCCATCGACGCCATGCCCGCCGGCGGGCGCCTGACCCTGGGCATCGCCCAGGACGCCGAGCACACCATCCTGCGGGTCGCCGACACCGGCCAGGGCATCGAGCCGGACATGCTCGAACGCATCTTCACCCCCTTCGTCACCACCAAGGCCTCGGGCACCGGGCTGGGCCTGGCCAAGGTGTTCTCGATCATGGAAAACCATGACGGACACATCGAATGCAGCAGCGAAATAGATGCCGGCGCCACCTTCAGCCTGTACATTCCGGCCAAAGGTGAGGACGACGAAGATGATCAAGACGAGCAAAAGGCCCAGCCATGACGCATAACCTGCTGGTGGTCGACGACGAGCCCAAGCTTTGCGACCTGCTGTCCTCGGCGCTAAGCCAGGACGGCATCCAGGTGTTCACCGCCGGCAACGGCCTGCATGCGCTCAAGGTGCTGGAGCAGGAAGAGATCGACCTGGTGATCAGCGACTGGCGCATGCCCGGCATGGACGGCCCGCAGCTGCTGGCCGAGATCAAGCAGCGCTACCCGCAGATCCCGGTAATCGTCATGACCGCCTACAGCACGGTGAAAAACGCCGTGCAGTCGATGCGCAACGGCGCCTACGACTACATCGCCAAGCCCTTCGACATCGACGAGCTGGACATCACCGTCAGCAAGGCCCTGCAGTTTCGCGACATCCTCAAAGACAACCAGCGCATGCGCGCCGAGCTCGACGAGCACCGGCAGATCGACAGCCTGGTGGGCGACAGCCCGACCTTCCGCCGGGTCCTGCAAGCGGTGGACTCGGTGCGCGAAAGCAACGCCACCATCCTGCTGACCGGCGAAAGCGGCACCGGCAAGGAGATGGTCGCCCGGGCCATCCACCAGCACGGCAACCGTGCCAACAAACCCTTTGTCGCGGTCAACTGCGCGGCGATCCCCGAAGGCCTGCTGGAAAGCGAAATGTTCGGCCATCGCAAGGGCGCCTTTACCGGCGCCGTGGCCGACCGGGTCGGGCGCTTTCAGCAGGCGGACAAGGGCACGCTGTTCCTCGATGAGGTCGGCGACATGCCCCTGGCCCTGCAAGCGAAGATCCTGCGCGCCTTGCAGGAGCGGGTGATCGAGCCGGTGGGCGACCCGCGCGAGCGCAAGGTCGATGTGCGGGTGATCGCCGCCACCAACAAGAACCTGCTGGAAGCGGTGGCCAACAAGGAGTTTCGCGAAGACCTGTATTACCGCCTCAATGTCTTCCCGATCCCCCTGCCCGCCCTGCGCGAGCGGGTCGAGGATATCGCGCCCCTGGCCCGGCACTTCGCCCATACCCTGGGCGCCACCGCCGGCAAACGCATCACCGGCTTCAGCCCGCAGGCCCTGCAGGCCATGGCCAATTACGCCTGGCCGGGCAATATCCGCGAACTGCAGAACTGCGTCGAACGCGCGACCATAGTCGCCGCGGGCGCGGTGATCGAAGAAAGCGACCTGCCGGGTTATCTGTTCAGCTCACCGCCGATGAACGCCGGGGCCTGCGCCCTGCCCGGCGACAGCCTCAGCGTGCCCAGCGACCTGGACGCGGCCCTGGCCGAAGTGGAGAAGGCCTACATCCTCGCCGCCCTGCAACAGAGCAACGGCGTGCAAGCCGCCGCCGCGCAGCTGATCGGCATTTCCGAACGCAGCTTCTGGTACCGCCTGAAAAAGCTCGGGATCCAGGTCGACAAGATCGTTCGCTAAGGGCTCAGCACGGAGTTCTACTGCCCGTAGATTTTCTGCAGTTGCTCTTCGGTGAGCGCATCCTCGAAGGCCACCGGCACTGACTTCACAGCGCCCTGCAGATTACGGTAGCGCGAGTAACTGCCATTACCCGCCAACTGATAACCACGCTCGACCACCCGCTGACCGTCGAGCATGTAACGCAGGGTTTCCTGGGCCGCCGGCCTCGCCGGCTGGCTCAGATCGGCCGCCAGCACACGCATCGACTCCTCGATACACTCGTCGAGCAAGGCCAGCACCTTATCCAGTTCCAGACCGCCGTCATCGATGCACTGCGCACCGCAGCGACGGAATGGCTGGCTGACCACTTCGATCCGGGTGCGGTACAGCGCGGAGCCCGCGATGTCCTCGATCCGAACCTGATTGATCAGCACAAAACTGCCGCGATCAGGCCCCAACATCAGCTTGGGCTCGACAAGCAAACGGGCGGTGATTGCCCCTTCGCCCTGCTTCAGGCCAGCGGCTTGTGAAGCCTCCTGATAGCGCTGTTGCAGGCGTGTCTGCAACGGCATCCCACCGAGCAACGTGGCCATCGGCCGTGACTCGTTGTGCGCGGCCTGTTCGGCCTCGCGCTGCAAACTGCCGCTGCCCATTTGCGTATTGATCAGGCTGGCCACCAGCACTCCGGCCAGGCCAGCACTGGCCCCGGAGCTTTGCAGCAGAGTATTGCTGGCAGACGCAGCGCGGGTCGCGTCCTTGATATCGATCACAGTGCTGGCGCCGACGAAGTCCTGCTCGTTGAGCAGCACCTCGAGCTTGAGCCCATGCTTCTGCACATAGGGCAACGCCCCCTGATCCTTGAAGCCGGCCGGTGGCAGTGCTTTCTGCGCACAGCCACCTGATGCCAGCAACAACGCCAGGGCAACAGTCAACCAGCCTTTCATTGCGAGAACGGCGTAATCATTTGCTGGCGGCTGTTATCAATGGCCTGGTAGAAAGCGTTGGACAGGTTGGCGTAGTTCGGCTCATCCCATTCGCCCTGGGCCGCCTGCACTGCGGCGAACGGCTGGAACCACAGCAGTTTGTTGTCAGCCAGATCGACCACCATGCCCTGCCCACCCACCTGGGCCATCGGCACGCTGGTCGGGACGAGGCTGTAGTAGCTACGGGTGGCACCGGTTACAAAAACGTTCACCAATAACAGGCGATCGACCCCATACATGGCTTTCATCGGAGTCATGTCCTTGGTCATATAGCCTTCGCGGAACGAGATGTTTTTGTAATTCTTCAGGTCGATCTGGTCGATGATGCGCTTAGCCTTGTAGCCCTTGGCTTGCAACTTGGCCACGATCACGTCCGGCAGGGTGTCGAGGTCGCGCACTTCCCAGGTTTTGACGTTGTCGCTGAGCTTGCTGTTGACGCCCTTGTTGATAGCCACATCCAGCAACCCCTGGCTACCCGTCAGCATGAGCTCGGGAGCAGGCAACACAGTGATGGCCACGCCGATAGTCGGCTCCTTGGCCCCCCAGAACTGCTGGTCCAGGGCAATCGGTTGCTGCACGTTGGCACAGCCGGTAAGTGCCAGGCAGGCCAACAAAGTCAGCACACCCCAAGTACGCAAGATACGAAAACTCATGAATCAAGTCCCTATGAATTAAGAATGACGCTGCCTGTGTCGGCTGTCATTGCAAAAACCATAGTGGCATATTGATATATTTTCTATTCACCCTCAGGTGCGGCCTGCCATTCCAGCCAACTGATCCAACTGTAGGAATGAAGCTTACCCCCGATAGTGGTACTCCAGACACGCAGCGGTGCCTGCATCGCCGGCAAGCCTGGCTCCCACGGAAGCCGGGGTCAGAGCAGGTTCGGCGCAGGCAGCGGATCGATCTGCGCCCAGTGCGAAGTGTCTTCGCGATGGCGTTGCAGGTACGGCAGCACCGCCGCCAGCAACGGCGCCTTGAAGGCTTCCTGGAAACGATGGGCCAGGCCCGGAATCAGCTTCAACTGGCTACCCTGGATATGCGCGGCCAGGTGCACGCCGTGCATCACCGGCAGCAGCGGATCGGCGGTGCCATGCACCACCAGGGTCGGCACGCGCAGCTGGTTGAGCAGGGCCACCCGGCTCGGTTCGGCGAGGATCGCCATGATCTGGCGCTTCACCCCTTCCGGGTTGAAGGCCCGGTCATAGGCCTCCGCCGCCTGATGCAGCAGCACCTGCCGATCGTCGGTGACCTGCGGGCTGCCGAGGGCGGCCAGCAGGTCGGCCTGTTGCTCCAGCGCCACCTCACGGTTCGGCGCGCCGCGCCGCGACAACAGTTGCACCAGCGCCGCATTGGGCGCCGGCAGGCCTTCGGCGCCGGAGCTGGTCATGATCAGGGTCAGGCTCTCGACCCGCTGCGGCGCCATGGCCGCCAGGTGCTGGGCGATCATCCCGCCCATGCTCGCGCCCAGGACATGGAACTGCTCGACCTGCAGGGCATTCATCAGGCCCAAGGCATCGTCGGCCATGTCGGTCAGGCTGTAGGGCGCGGCCACCGGCAGGCCGAGCTTGTAGCGCAGCACCTCGAACGTCAGGTTGGCGCTGACCGGCGCCTGGCGCCAGGTGGACAGGCCGACGTCGCGGTTGTCGTAACGGATCACCCGAAAACCCTGCTGGCACAGGGCAACGACCACTTCGTCCGGCCAGTGGATCAACTGCCCGCCCAGGCCCATCACCAGCAGCAGGGCCGGATCGGAGGCACGGCCGATGCTCTGGTAGGCCAGGCTCACCTGCTCCAGTTCGACCCGTTGGGTCGGTACGTTGACATCACAGCGAGACGCCGCCTGAGACGGCAGGCCGAGCAACAGCGCAGCCAGGAAAACAGTCGTTGAAAAAAATCTTGCCCACATGAAGAAACACCGAAACGCAGAAGCCCAGTAGAGCGCGAGTCTGATGAACTTTGATCGAGCGCGCTGCCACAGTTACGTGACAGTTTGATGAAGATTGCCCAGCGGTCATAAAACCCTGTAGCCGCTGCCGCAGGCTGCGATCGGCCCGAAGGGACATAGCAATCTTGAGTTCGCTGAAGGCCCTTCGGGCCTTATCGCAGCCTGCGGCAGCGGCTACAGGGCTGTGGGTGCTCAGGCCTGCTGGTTACGCAGCTGACGGGCGGCGGCGACCATGTTGACCAGGGCGGCTTCGGTCTCCGGCCAGGCGCGGGTCTTCAGGCCGCAGTCGGGGTTGACCCACAAGCGCTCGGCGGGGATGCGCCGGGCCGCCTTGCTCATCAGCTTGACCATCTCGGCGGTGTCCGGCACTCGCGGCGAGTGGATGTCGTATACCCCCGGGCCGATGTCGTTCGGGTAGTCGAAGGCTTCGAACGCCTCCAGCAACTCCATGTCCGAACGCGACGTCTCGATGGTGATCACGTCGGCATCCATGGCCGCGATGGCCTGGATCACGTCGTTGAACTCGCTGTAGCACATGTGGGTGTGGATCTGGGTATCGTCGCGCACCCCAGAGGCGGTCAGGCGGAAAGCTTCCACCGCCCAGTCCAGGTACGGCTGCCAGTCCGCCCGGCGCAGCGGCAGGCCCTCGCGGAACGCCGCCTCGTCGATCTGCACGATCTTGATCCCGGCCTTTTCCAGGTCCACCACCTCATCGCGCAGGGCCAGCGCCAGTTGCCGCGCCTGCACTTCACGCGGCACGTCCTCGCGGGGGAAGGACCACATCAGCATGGTCACCGGCCCGGTGAGCATGCCCTTCATCACCTTGTCGGTCAGGCTCTGGGCGTAGCTGATCCAGTCAATGGTCATGGCCCGCGGACGGCTCAGGTCGCCGTAGATCACCGCCGGTTTCACGCAGCGCGAACCGTAGCTCTGCACCCAGCCGAAGCGGGTGAACAGGTACCCGTCCAGTTGCTCGGCGAAGTACTCGACCATGTCGTTGCGCTCGGCCTCGCCGTGCACCAGCACGTCCAGCCCCAGGCGCTCCTGGACCTGCACCGCATGGCGGATTTCACAGCGCATGGCATCGGTGTAGTCGTTGTTCGACAGCTTGCCCTGCTTGAATGCCTGACGGGCCAGGCGGATCGACGCGGTCTGCGGGAACGAACCGATGGTGGTGGTCGGGAACACCGGCAGCTTCAAGCGGGCATGCTGCCGGGCAATGCGCTGGGCAAAGGGCGAATGACGCTGGCTGTCGGCGGCGCTGACCGCCTTGAGCCGCGCCTGGACCTCGGCCTTGTGGATGCGTGGCGACCGCGCGCGGCTGGCCTGCACCTGGCGGCTTGCGGCCAGGGCCGCTTGCACCGCCGGGGCCTGGGGATCGTTCAGGGCGTCACGCAGCACCGAGATCTCGCCGCATTTCTGCACGGCAAAGGCCAGCCAGCTTTTCAGCTCGGCATCCAGCTGGTCTTCCCGGGACAAGTCCACCGGGCTGTGCAACAGGGAGCAGGAACTGCTGACCCACAGGTTGTCGCCAAAACGTTCCTGCGCCGCTTGCAGCTGCGCCAGCGCCTGCTCCAGCTCGCAACGCCAGACGTTGCGACCGTTGACCAGGCCCACGGACAGAATCTTGTAGGTCGGCAGGCGGTCGAGCACCTGGGTCAGTTGCTCCGGCGCCCGCACGGCGTCGATGTGCAGGCCGTCCACCGGCAGGCCGACGGCCAGCCCGAGGTTGTCCTGCAGGCCGCTGAAGTAGGTGGCCACCAGCTTTTTCAGTGGCGAGTACTGGAGGATGTGGTAGGCACGCTCGAAGGCGCTCTTCCATTCCTGCGGCAGGTCGAGGGTCAGGATCGGTTCGTCGATCTGCACCCACTCCACGCCCTGGGCCTTGAGGCGGTTGAGGATTTCACCGTAGACCGGCAGCAGGCGCTGCAGCAGCTCGAGCTTGTCGAAGTCGTTGCCCTTGGCCTTGCCCAGCCACAGGTAGGTCAGCGGGCCGATGATCACCGGCTTGACCCGGTGCCCCAGGGCGTGAGCTTCGTCGACCTCGTCGAACAGCTGCTCCCAGCTCAGCTTGAACGACTGGTCGGCGCTGAATTCCGGGACCAGGTAGTGGTAGTTGGTGTCGAACCACTTGGTCAGTTCCTGGGCGTACTGGGTCTTGGCGTGGTCGCCGCCACAGCAGCCCGCCGAGGCACCGCGGGCCATGGCGAACAGGGTGTCGAGGGTCGGCCGGCCCTGGGCGTCCTGGCTGCCGTCGAAACGCTCGGGAACCACGCCGAAGGTCAGCGAGTGAGTCAGCACCTGGTCGTACCAGGCGAAGTCGCCCACCGGCAGCAGGTCGATGCCGGCGTCCTTTTGCAGCTGCCAGTGCCGGGCCCGCAGTTGGCGTCCGACGTCTTGCAGCGCCTGCCGGTCAAGGTCGCCCTTCCAGTAGGATTCGAGGGCTTTTTTCAATTCGCGGTCGGCGCCGATGCGCGGAAAACCAAGGGTGTGGGCCAAGGCCATGAGTGGGTTCCTCCCGGTAAAAGATGGCGCTATTGTCGACAGCCCAGCCAACATGAGACAAACTCAACCTTTTCGTGTTGATCACAAAATTTACTCATGGAGACCCTGGTGCTCGAAATCCGTCACCTGAAGACCCTGCACGCCCTGCGCGAAGCCGACAGCCTGGTCGAAGCCGCCGAACGCCTGCATCTGACCCAGTCCGCCCTGTCCCACCAGTTCAAGGAACTGGAAGAGCGCATGGGCATGCCGCTGTTCGTGCGCAAGACCAAGCCGGTGCGCTTCACCAGCGCCGGCCTGCGCCTGCTGCAACTGGCGGACGCCACCCTGCCGTTGCTGCGCGCCGCCGAACGAGACATTTCCCGCCTGGCCGGCGGTACCGCCGGGCGCCTGCACATGGCCATCGAATGCCACAGCTGCTTCCAGTGGCTGATGCCGACCATCGACCAGTTCCGCGACGCCTGGCCGGAAGTCGAGCTGGACCTGGCCTCGGGTTTCTCCTTCGCCCCGCTGCCGGCTCTGGCCCGTGGCGACCTGGACCTGGTGGTGACCTCCGACCCGCTGGAACTGGCGGGCATCACCTACGTGCCGCTGTTCACCTACGAAGCCATGCTGGCGGTGGCCAACCAGCACCGCCTGGCCAGCAAGCCCTACATCGTTCCGGAAGACCTGCTCAGCGAAACCCTGATCACCTACCCGGTGGAGCGCGACCGCCTGGATATCTTCACTCGCTTCCTGGAGCCCGCCGACATCGAACCGGCCCAGGTCCGCACCTCGGAGCTGACGGTGATGATGATGCAACTGGTGGCCAGCGGCCGTGGCGTGTGCGGCATGCCCCACTGGGCGCTGCATGAATACAGCTCGCGGGGCTATGTAAAGGCCAAGCGCCTGGGGGAAAAAGGCCTGTTCGCCACGCTGTACGCGGCGATCCGCGCCGACATGCTGGATGCGCCCTATATGCGCGACTTCCTGCTGACCGCCAAGGACACCTCGTTCTCGACCCTGGACGGGGTCAGCGCGGTGCGTTGAAAAGCGGTATTCGGCCTGTAGGAACGGGGACTTTCAGAGGGGGGAGACAACTTCACGCCACAGGTGAAGCTTGTCGAAGTACTCGACGCCCACCCGCACCGCCAGCGGCTCCAGGCCGAACTGGACGAAACCGCAACGCTGGTACAGCGCCAGGGCGGCGTCGTTGCCGGCGGTGACCGTCAGCTGCACCAGCCGCACCCCGGGGCGTTCGCGCGCCTCCTGCAGCAGCGCCTGGACCAGCCGGTAACCCAGGCCGCCGTGGCGATAAGGCGGCGCCACATACAGGCCGAACAGCGTGGCCTTGTGCCGGGCTTTTTCCCGGACCTCGAACGCCAGGCCGACGATGCCCATCAGTTCGCCATCCTCGAAAGCCCCCAGCAACAGGTCCAGCGGGCTGCTCAGCCGCGACTCCCACCAACTCAAGGGCATCGCCGCACGTTCGGTGACACTGGAAGTAAAGGCCTGCGGATGATGCTCGTAGGCTTCGAGCATCAGCGCGCGGTAGGCAGCGGCGTGACCGGCATCGAGGCGCTGGATGGACATGGTCGGTCGAGGCCCCCGGGCCGCAGGTGAATGAAACGGTCAGACCGTCTGGCGTTGTTCCAGCAGCAGACGCACCGCCAGCCCGGCCAGCACGAAGCCCATGAAATACCGTTGGGTCGCCAGCCACAGCGGGTTGTGCACGAACCAGGCGGCGATGCCCGAAGCGAACAGCGCGATCAGCAGGTTGACGCTGAAGCTCACGCTGATCTGGGTCAGGCCGAGGATGATGCTCTGGGTGAACACCGAACCGTGTTCCGGGCTGATGAACTGGGGAAAGACCGACAGGTAGAACACCGCGATCTTCGGGTTCAGGGCGCTGGTGAGAAAGCCCATCAGGATCAGCTTGCGCGACGAATCCGGCGGCAACTGCTGCGCCTCGAACGGCGAACGCGCGCCCGGCTTCAGGGCCTGCCAGGCCAGCCACATCAGGTACAGGGCGCCAACCCACTTGAGCACTTCATAGGCCACCGGCACGGCCATGAAGACCGCGGTCAGGCCGATCGCCGCGGCGAACAGGTGGACGAAGAAGCCGGCCACCACGCCGACCAGCGAGGTCACCCCTGCCCGGCGCCCCTGGCAGATCGAACGGGAGATCAGGTAGATCATGTTGGGGCCGGGGGTCAGCACCATCAGCAAGGCTGCGGCGATGAAGATCAACATGTCGTGAAGGGGAATCATGATGGGCAATCCTTTGTCCTTGAAAAATCAGGCCGAGGCCAGTTGCGAGGCGCGATAGAACGGCAAGATCAGGTCGCGTGTCAATGGGGCCAATGTGAGCTCGTCGCCAGCCTGTGGATCGATCCAGCAGACCTCCTCGATTTCCGCCGCGGGCCGGACCTCGTGGGTGTCCAGATCGAGGCGAAACAATTCGGCCTCGACCACAAAACCCGGCTCGTTGGCCGCCGGTGCGGAAAAAAGTCCCAGGTAACGGGCGGCGGCCGGGGCGATCCGCAGCCCGAGTTCTTCTTCCAGCTCACGGGCCAGGGCCTGGGCCGGCAACTCGTTCGGCTCGATCTTGCCGCCCGGCTGCATGAAAGCCTGGGTGCCGCGCTTGCGCACCAGCAGGGTACGGCCGTCGGGGCCGATCAGCAGGGCCGCGGCGATACGGATAAGGGGGGATGTAGCGCTTGAAAGAGTCATGAAAAACCTGGATCGGTTACGCGAGGCGGCAAGGATCCCATGACTGGCGAGTCGTCGTCACGACACAGTCGGCCGCTGTTTTTTCCATACACCCGGCGCCTCGGCCGGCGGGACGAAGCGACGCCGTTCAGGCCTTCCATGGGGGGCCGTCATTAGAGAGGGGAATGGACGAGAGGATGCCGCCCGCTCCTACAGGGGTGCAGGAACGAGCGGCTGTGCGGCAAGGGCCGGGGCCCTCAAGCGTTGCCGGTCTTGCCGGACGAACCGAACGAAGCGAAACGCTTGTTGAAGCCGGCGATCCGCCCTTCGGACTGAGTCTTGCGCTGCTGGCCGGTGTAGACCGGATGCGAGGCGCTGGAGACGTCGAGGGTGACATAAGGATAGGTGTTGCCATCGCTGTGGCGCTGGGTGCGGTCGGTGTCCACGGTGGAACCGATCAGGAAGTACACATCCGCGGCGGTGTCATGGAACAGTACGGTGCGGTAGGCGGGATGGATATTGGCTTTCATGGCAGTCTCCGAGGGCTGGGTGATGATCGAATGCGTTATACAGTAACATTATTCGACCATGGAAACGAGAACCAGTTGCAATAAGAAAAGCAGCAAATCGTCTATCGCCCTCGTCAACGCCTGGCACCAGGGCGGACACCTGATGCTCAGCGGTTGCTCCAGCAAGGAAATCGCTCGTAAGCTGCAAACCTTTGCCGAAACCGTGAACGTCCATAAGAAACACATCTACGGCAAGCGGGGCATCAAGTCCCGGTCCGAACTGTTTTCGATTTTTCTCCAGGCGCGCACTGCCTGACGCCTGAAGCTGCCATGTGCGCACACTGGCTGCGCCACAGCCGTTCTCTACAACAACAAGATCGTTGGCCACACAAGAAGAATGAGTACCCAAAAACGAAATCTATAGAGTCCGAACCAAGGAAACCGTATGAGCCTGTCCCTCCTGAGCCGCTACGCCTTCTTTGCTGCCTGCGTGATTTTCACCCTCGCCAGCTTGCCCTTTCTCGAACATGACTGGCTCTGGCCAATCACCCTGGTCACCTTCCTGCTCAGCCTGCTGGGCATTTTCGACCTGCTGCAAAGCCCCCACGCGGTACGCCGCAACTACCCGATCCTGGGCAATATCCGCTACCTGGTGGAAGGCATCCGCCCGGAAATCCGCCAGTACCTGCTGGAGTCCGACAGCGACGCCCTGCCCTTCTCCCGGGCCCAGCGCTCGCTGGTCTATTCGCGAGCCAAGAACGAAAGCGCCGACAAGCCGTTCGGCACCCTGGTCGACGTCTACCAGTCGGGTTTCGAATTCATCGGCCATTCCATGCGCCCGGCCCCCCTGAGCGATCCGAGCACCTTCCGCGTCACGGTCGGCGGCCCGCAGTGCAAGCAGCCCTATTCGGCCTCGGTGTTCAACATCTCGGCCATGAGCTTCGGCTCCCTCAGCGCCAACGCCATCCGTGCCCTCAACCAGGGCGCCAAGCTCGGCAACTTCGCCCATGACACCGGCGAAGGCAGCATCAGCCCTTACCACCGGGAAAACGGCGGCGACCTGACCTGGGAACTGGGCAGCGGTTATTTCGGCTGCCGCACCAGCGACGGCC
Source organism: Pseudomonas sp. NFACC41-3 (assembly GCF_900109505.1). Classification (NCBI taxonomy): domain Bacteria; kingdom Pseudomonadati; phylum Pseudomonadota; class Gammaproteobacteria; order Pseudomonadales; family Pseudomonadaceae; genus Pseudomonas; species Pseudomonas sp. NFACC41-3. The sequence goes on along the minus strand of NZ_FOAE01000002.1, from coordinate 326,861 downwards.
GTTTCGACCCGGAGCGTTTCGCCGTGCAGGCGCAGGACCCGCAGGTGCGGATGATCGAAATCAAGATGAGCCAGGGCGCCAAGCCCGGCCACGGCGGCATCCTGCCCAAGCACAAGGTGACCCAGGAAATCGCCGATACCCGCGGCATCCGCATGGGCGAGGACTGCATCTCGCCATCGAGCCACAGCGCCTTTTCCACGCCGATCGAAATGATGCATTTCATCCAGCAGCTGCGTGAGCTGTCCGGCGGCAAGCCCGTAGGCTTCAAGTTCTGCCTCGGCCACCCGTGGGAGTTCATGGGCATCGCCAAGGCCATGCTGGAGACCGGCATCCTCCCCGACTTCATCGTGGTCGACGGCAAGGAAGGCGGCACCGGCGCGGCACCGGTGGAGTTCACCGACCACATCGGCGTGCCAATGCGCGAAGGCCTGCTGTTCGTGCACAACACCCTGGTGGGCCTGAACCTGCGCGACAAGATCAAGCTCGGCGCCAGCGGCAAGATCGTCAGCGCCTTCGACATCGCCAGTGTGCTGGCCATCGGCGCCGACTGGGCCAACTCGGCGCGCGGCTTCATGTTCGCCATCGGCTGCATCCAGTCGCAAAGCTGCCACACCAACAAATGCCCGACCGGCGTCGCCACCCAGGACAACCTGCGCCAGCGCGCGCTGGTGGTGCCGGACAAGGCGCAACGGGTGTTCAGCTTCCACCGCAACACCCTCAAGGCCCTGGCCGAAATGCTCGCCGCCGCCGGCCTGCAGCACCCCTCGCAATTGGAAGCCAAGCATCTGGTACGGCGCATGTCGGCCACCGAGATCAAGCTGTTCTCGCAGCTGCATGTGTTCCTCAAGCCCGGCGAACTGCTCACCGGCGCGGTCAGCGGCGAGTTCTATTCGCGCATGTGGCAGCTGGCGCGCGCCGACAGCTTCGAGCCCAACAGCGAAGCCGCGGCCTGACCGGCCACCCTCGACGCTCTACCGTGCCGGTGGGGCGTTATCCATCATGCAAAGGATGCATCCCCAGTGCTCAAAGTCATCGCCGAAGATTTCATCAAGCCCGAACACCTCGACACCGTGCGCCCCTGGTATGCCGAACTGGTGGAGAAAACCCGCCAGGAACCGGACTGTATCGCCTACGACCTGTTCGTCGATCAGCAAGACCCTGGGCACTTCATCTTTATCGAGCAATGGCCAGACCGCGCAGCGCTCGAGGCCCATTGCCAGACCGAGCACTTCACCCGCCTGGTGCCACAGATCAACGCCTTCCAGGCCAGGGAATGCCGTGTGCTGCTGATGGATCAGTTCTGATCCAGCGGATAAGCCCAGTGCCTCACCAGTGCAACGTCTTGATCGGCGCCGGTTCCTTCATGACGATAAAACCGTAATCGCCCAGCAGATAGATCCGGTAGTAGCGGCTGTCCACCAGCGGTGGATAGCCCAGGTAACCGACCAGGGTCGCATTGCGCCGCTCCCTTTCCGCGACCACGTTGGTAATGCCCACCTTGGGCAGGTTCTCGGCCAGCATGAAGAAGTCGATGTTCAGCAGGTAGTGCAGCACCGGCATCTGCTTGAACGAGCCCGCGGCCGCCAGCAGCCAGTGATCGGAATAGGTCACCGACATATAGATACGCTTGGCCTCACGCAACTGCCGGTGGCTGGTGATGTCGCGCTCAAGGCTCGACAGCGCGCTGGCCACCAGGGTTTTCTGCACTGTCAGCACCCGGCCATAGGCGAACGACAGCGACAGCATCGCCAGCAGCGGCACCACCAGCAGCAGCGGCAAGCGTTCATGCAGCGCCGCCAACGCCAGGTGGCTCAGATAGAACAGCAACACCCACAACACCGCGAAGCCCATCAAGGTCCGGGCGCCTTCATTGAAGTCGCGGAAAAACAGCGCGATCCCCGACACCAGCACAAACACCAGCGGCAATGCCAGCAGGCAGACCAGCGCCATCACGACTTTTTTCAGGCCGCTGTCCGGCCGCTGGAACAGGTTCGCCGCCAACCGCACGCAACCGGCCAGGGCGCACAGCGCCAGCGCGGCGAACACCCAGGCAAACCCGCCGTGAAACAGCAGCGCGACTTTTTCCAGCACCCTGGCGATGTTGACTTGCAGTTGCAGCAAGGGCTGCGCCGACCAATTCAGCAGCAAGGTGCGGGTCTGATCCATGAAGGGGTAGGCGGTGACGCAATAAATCATCCAGCCCAAGGCCGCCTGGGCGATCTTCCAGCCGATCATTTCCCACCAGCGCGGCCAGGCGCTCTTGTCATTGGCGCCGCGGATCACCTCCAGGCAACACAGGCCCAGGAACACATTGATGCTGATCTGATACAGCCCGATGGCCAGCGCCACCAGCAAGGCCGGCACCAGCCATTGCAGCACGCGGTACGGGTTGCGGTAGGTGATGGCGTAGATCACCGCCACCAGGCTCAAGGCCATGGCCGGGCCGTCGTATTGATACGACAGGTTCTGCAGAAAGAACGGGTTGTACCAGAGCGGCAACAGCACCAGGCAGCAGGCCGCCGTCGGCTGCGGATAGTAATGGAACGTCAGGCTGGTCAGGGCCGCGGCCATGGCGACCGTGGCGATCAGCAGCGGCAGGGGAAAGATGTTTGGCGCAGCGCCGCTGAAGGTCAGGGCGTTGTAGAACAGCTCGGTAAACAGCCGCCCCTGCTCCGTCCAGGCGGTGCCGGCCGACAGCGAGCGCCAGTTGTCATCGATATAGGGAAAGTCCGCGAGGATCAGCGGCAGCACATACAACAAGGTGGCGCACAGAAAAAACAGCCAGGCCTGGCGACGCCCGAGTTCCCCGCTGAGCAAGCGGCCCATTCTGTCCATGCTAGAGCCCCAGGCGGTCTTTGCCGCCGATGACGTCCTTGATCACGTAGCGCGGCCGATGCTTGGCCTCGATATAGATACGGCCGACGTATTCGCCGAGGATGCCGATGCCGATCAACTGCACGCCGCCGAGAAACAGAATGGCGGTCATCAACGAAGGGTAGCCGGGCACGCTGTTGCCGAAGAAGATCTTGTCCAGGACCATGTACACCGCGTAGAGCACCGCGAAAATCGAGATGCCGCCACCGATGTAGGTCCACAAGCGCAACGGCACGGTGCTGAACGAGGTGATGCCTTCCAGCGCCAGGTTCCACAGTTTCCAGCCATTGAACTTGCTCTTGCCCGCCACCCGTTCGGCGCGCTCGTACTCCACCACCACCGTGGTGAACCCGGCCCACGACAGGACGCCTTTCATGAACAGCTGATGCTCGGGCAGGGTTCGGATCACATCGACCACCTTGCGATCCATCAGCCGGAAGTCGCCAACGTTTTCCTCGATCCGGGTGTACGCGATACGGTTCAGCAGGTGGTAGAACAGCGCCGCGCTGCTGCGCCTGAGAAAACTGTCGGCCGTGCGCCTGCGGCGTTTGGCGAGGACCACATCGGCGCCCTTCTGCCATTCCTCGATCAGCCGCGGGATGACACTGATCGGGTCCTGCAGGTCGACATCCATGGGAATCACCGCATCGCCGCTGGCGTGTTCCAGCCCGGCGAACAACGCCGGCTCCTTGCCGAAATTGCGCGAAAAGTTGATCAACAGCATCTGCTCGTCCATCTGCGCCAGGGCCTTGACCTCCTCGGCCGTGCGGTCGGAACTGCCGTCGTTGATAAACACGATCTCGACTTCGCCCTGCTCGAACCGCAACTCGCGACGCACCGCCTGGTAAAACAGGCCGATGGCCTGCTCTTCATTGAAGACCGGAACGATCAGCGAGATCTTCATCGTTCACACTCGCGGAACACCAGGTACTTGGCGAACAGAAAACCCGCCACCAGGCTCAGGGCGGAAAACACCAGCACCGTCAGCAAGCCGGGCAGCCGCCACACATCCCCGGCATGCCCGACACCCAGGCTCAGCGCCCCCATGCCCCCCAGAAACAGCAGATAGCCGCCGACCGAGGCCCTGGCGGCGAAGGTGAAGCGCGCATTCATATAGAAAGAAAACGACGCCGCGACGCAAAAGGCCGCCAGGTTGCTGAGCGCCTGGCTGAGGCCAGCCACCAGGCTCAGCAAAAAGAACACCAGCCAGTGGATAAAGGTGTTGGCGATGCCGATCACCGTGTATCTGGAGATTCCCTTCCATAAGAGTCTCATGGGTGACTCTCCCCCGTTGAATATCGCTCAACTTGTATGGCAGGTTTTTCTGCCCATCGATTGGCGAAATCGCTGATCCGGCGGTCTTTCAGACGTGTGGCATCCAGGCCGGCCTGCAGGGGCCGTTGTCGTGCAAGCCCCCCTCCCAGCCCTCCTCTGGCCTGATTGCCTACTCACAACAAATTGCATAAATGCATATTTATACTTGCACAAACGCATAACACAACTAAGGTTACCCCTGAGCCCGACCGGAGCAGGCCATCGAGGATGGCGAACCCTACAGGCCGGTCACGGGCTTGCGAAAAACGCTGCATCGCCACACGCAACAACGACACAAGCTGGACGCTTGTTTTCACTCATGGAGGATGAAAATGTTAACCCTTGAAGACACACCCTTTACCCGCACTGGTCCTGCCGAGGCACTGCCACAGTGCCTGGTCGGCACCCTGCTCAACGCCGGACTGAGCGACGTCGACGACAGCGCGGAACACGCCGCCCTGGCCGCCAGCCTCAACTTCAGCATTCAGCAGCAAACCCAGACCAACTGGTGCTGGGCCGCGCTGTCGGCCTCGGTCGGCAACTATTACCGCACCGGTTCCTGGACTCAATGCGGGGTCGCCAACGCGCAACTGGGGCGCAATACCTGCTGCAACCAGCCGGGGCCATGCAACGTGTATGGCTACCTGGACTCGGCCCTGCAAACCACCCGCAGCTTTGGTGGCATGAGCCAGGGCTCGATCCAACTGTCGGCCATCGACAACCAGATCAACATGGGACGCCCCGTTGGCCTGCGCTGTGCCTGGTTTGGCGGCGGCGCGCACTTTCTGGCGATCTACGGCACCAACGGCAGCTACCTGCTGATTGCGGATTCCATCTACGGCTATTCGACCCGTGCCCTGAACACCTTCCCCCGTTCGTACAACGGCGGCGGCAACTGGACCACCACCTACTTCACCCGGAAAAACTAAGGAGGGCAGCATGCAACTGACTTATCCCAAGGCACCTGCCAACGGCGCTCAGGTACTGCGCCCGGCTCTCCAGGCGGCCCTGCAGAGCAAAGGCTTCGGCGTCAACCGCCAGTTCGCCCAGGCCACCGCCAGCAAAGTGAGCCTGTCCGAGCCCTACCGCGGCTACTCGCTGAGCCTGGAAGACCTGGCCCAAGGCAAAGGCCTGCAGCAGGCCACGCTGGGGGACTGGCATTACCTGGTGTTCAGCGACGGAGTCTCGATTGCCGACGCGCAACTGGCGGAAGTCGCCGGCCAGGTCGAGTTCTCGTCGCTGAACCACGGCGCCCTGGCGTCGGCCACGGTCAATGCGCTGAACCTGGCGGAAAAGGCGCCGCACCTCAAAGGCCGGACCTTTGAACTGCGCGTGTTGTTTGTCTCGGCGCTGCATGTCGCGGCGATCTGGCTGCACGCCAGCGATGAAGACGTGCTGATCCCCATCGAACCAACGCCCAAGCACCTGGCGAGCACCAAGCTGTACAGCGAGGCCGCGTTGCTGGCCCTGCTGGCGCCCGCCGCGCAACAAGCGAAGGCGGCGTTCGATGCGGACACCACGGGGCTGTTGGGGAGCTGACCGTTCACCGGGCTGCGGTGAACGGGCGGTTGCAACACTAAAACCCGGAACCGCAGAAACAGCGCCCGCATAAAAAAGCCCCCGGTCACTGACCGGGGGCTTTGGGTTTTATCGCCTGATGGCGTTACGACGCCGAACGCACCGCGCCCTGTTGGGCATTGTTCGGTTGCAGCTTGAACAGGTAGAACAACGCCGTCAGCAGCACCAGGAACGCCGGCCCCACATACAGCGCCACGCGGGTGTCCGGGAAGTAGGCCATCAACCCCACCACCAGCACCAGGAACGCCAGGGCCAGGTAGGAACTGACCGGGTACAGCCACATGCGGTACTTCAGGCCGGCCCGTTCCGAGGCGCTCAGGCCTTTGCGGAACTTGAGCTGGGCCAGGAGGATCATCACCCAGGTCCAGATCGCACCGAAGGTGGCGATGGAGGTCACCCAGACGAACACTTTCTCCGGCACCAGGTAGTTGAGCAGCACGCCCAGCAGCAAGGCGAAGATCGACAGCAGCAGCGCGCGACGCGGCACGCCGTTGTTCGAGGTCTTGGCGAAACCGGCCGGGGCCTGGCCGTTCTGCGCCAGGCTGTAGAGCATGCGCCCGGTGCTGAAAATGCCACCGTTGCAGGACGACAACGCGGCGGTGATCACCACGAAGTTGATGATGCCGGCGGCGGTCTTGATGCCCAGGCGCTCGAAGGTCATCACGAACGGGCTGCCCTGGGTGCCGATTTCGTTCCACGGGTAGATCGACAGGATCACGAACAGCGCGCCCACATAGAACAGCAGGATGCGCCAGAACACCGAGCCAATGGCGTTGGGAATGGTCTTCTGCGGGTTACGCGCTTCACCGGCGGTGAGGCCGATCATCTCCACGCCCAGGTAGGCGAACATCACCATCTGCAGGGACATCAGCACGCCGGTCACGCCGTTGGGCATGAAACCGCCGTGGGTCCACAGGTTGGAGATGCCCAGCGCCACGCCGTCATTGCCGAAACCGAAGGCGATGATGCCGACGCCACCGATGACCATGGCGATGATGGTGACGATCTTGATCAGGGCGAACCAGAACTCGAACTCACCGAAGGCCTTGACCGCGATCAGATTGATCGAGCCCATGCTCACCAGGGCCGCCAGGGCCCAGATCCAGCGCGGCACATCGGGGAACCAGATGCCCATGTACACCGCCACCGCGGTGATTTCCGCGACGCAGGTCACCAGCCACAGGAACCAGTAGTTCCAGCCGGTGAGAAAGCCCGCCAGCGGGCCGAGATAGTCTTGCGCGTAACGGCTGAAGGAACCCGCGACCGGGTTATGCACGGCCATCTCGCCGAGGGCGCGCATGATCACCAGAATCGCCAGGCCGCCGAGGATGTAGGACAGCATGATGGCCGGGCCGGCCATTTCGATGGCCTTGGCCGAACCGAGGAACAGGCCGACACCGATACAGGCGCCAAGCGCCATCAAGCGAATATGCCGTTCGCCGAGTTCGCGTTTCAGCGGGCCGCCTTGAGCGGTCTCGCCTTGGGGCAGGTGGTTGCCAACTGGCATAGGGATACAACCTCATCTTGTTATTGGATATGAGCCACCGAGCCTGTGAGGCACGGACGGATAATCCGTGCCAACCAGATCGGATCGACCTTGTGGGCCGACACGTCTTGTAGGACAAATCCTGCAAGATCAGTGGGGCGTGCAGTATAAAAAGCTGACGGCAGGCTTTTTCACTCTATAAACAGCTAAATTCAGAGAGAAATCTCGGTATTTTCCGGTTTCGCGAAGTGGCATTACCTGGAATTTTCGCCGTTTGTCATTTTTGAACGGCGCCGAGTATTGCACAGCCATGGTGCAGCGTCATGCCCCTACCTAGGACCTATTTACCGGTCGCGATAGCTCTATCTCAAGCTTCTTTCGCCTCGCCCCATGCCCTGCAGGAGCGAGCTTGCTCGCGATAAACCCGAGGGCGCCGCGATGCTTCGGATACACCGAATCATCGTTGACGACCGTCGCGAGCAGGCTCGCTCCTACAGGGGGGAGGTGAATGCTTTCAGGTCGCGCACAAATTTTTCACCATTGCCCACCACCGTCTAAGCTTCAGACAAGTCCGATCAATCTGCGTGAATGGATCAGTCGACTATGGGTGCTTTGTGGCAGACCGATTCGAGTAAAAAAGTAGTGCCAACTGATCGCGTGGAAGAAGCGCCTATCCCTGAGAAATCCCATTCAAGCCGACTTTGGTGGCGGCTGTTCTGGCTATTGCTGCTGATGGCGCTGGTCGCCCTGGGCTTTGCCGCGTCCAAGGAAATGCGCACCTCGAAACTGCAGGCGCGCGAGCTCAGCAAGTTCGCCGCGGACCTGAGCTATTCCATGGCGCCCGGCCCCAGCGATGCCATCGTCTACCCCGGCGCCGGGCCCTTCGACAAGCGCCTGGGCTACAGCGCCCTCGATGATTTTCTGGCGCGCCTGCTCAAGCGCGGTTACGTGGTGGAGGCCCAGACCCGCTTCTCCCCCGCCTTGATGAACTACAGCGAAAACGGCTTCTTCGTACCCTATACAGAGAAGATTCAGGCCGGGCTGTCGATCACCGATTGCCGCGCGGCGCCGCTCTATCAATTCAAGTACCCGCAGCAGCTCTATTCGAACTTTGCCGCCATCCCGCCGGTGATGGTGCGCAGCCTGCTGTTCATCGAGAACCGCGAGTTGCTCGACCCCGACCAGCCCCTGGCCAACCCGGCGGTGGACTGGCCGCGCTTCGCCAAGGCCGCCTGGTCGCAAGTGGCCAAGCTGCTGCACTTGCCAGGGCAGACGGCGGGCGGCAGTACCCTGGCGACCCAGCTGGAAAAGTACCGGCACTCGCCGGACGGCCTGACCGTGTCCGGCGCGGAAAAGATCCGGCAGATGATTTCCGCCAGCGTGCGTGCCTACCAGGGCGGCCAGCAGACCCTCGAGGCCCGGCGGCGCATCATTCGCGACTACCTCAACAGCGTGCCGCTGTCGGCCGTGCCCGGCCACGGTGAGGTGCATGGCATGGCCGAAGGGCTGCGGGTCTGGTACGGCGCCGACTTCACCCAGGTCAACGAGCAGCTGGCGAGTACCGCCAGCGATCCGCAGAGCCTGGCGCAACGCGGCCTGGCCCTGCGCCAGGTGCTGTCGTTGATGATCGCCCAGCGCCGGCCTTCGCATTACCTGTCCAAGGGCCGCCGGGAACTGGCCGAACTCACCGACAGCCATATCCGCCTGCTGACCCAGAATGGCGTGATCGATACGCCACTGTCCGAAGCTGCCCTGGCCAGCAAGGCCACCTTCCGCGACTGGGTGCAGCAACCGACGATCCAGCCGATCGAAACCAACAAGGGCATCAGCGTCGCCCGCAGTCGCCTGGCCGGCTTGCTCAACCGGCCGCTGTACGACCTCGATCGCCTCGACCTGTCCGCCACCAGCACCCTGCAAAGCGACCTGCAACGCCAGGCCACCGAGTACCTCAAGCACCTGGCCGACCCGGTGTTCGCCGCCGAGATCGGCCTGCTCGGCGAACGCCTGCTGACACCGACCAGCACCACCCAGGTGCGCTACAGCTTCACCCTGCTCGAACTGACGCCGGACGGTTCGCGGGTGCGGGTCCAGACCGACAGCACCGACCAGCCCTTCGACATCAACGAAGGCAGCAAGCTGGAGTTGGGCTCCACCGCCAAGCTGCGGGTCCTGACCACCTACCTGCAGATCATTGCCGAACTGTACGAGCAGTACGGCGCCGAAACCCCGGCGGTACTGAAGAAAGTCGAGATCGCCGAACAGGACCGCCTGAGCCGCTGGGCCGTGGACTACCTGATCCAGAACAGCGACCGCAGCCTGCCGAAAATGCTCGAGGCGGCCCTGGACCGCAAATACTCGGCCAGCCCCGGCGAGAGTTTTTTCACCGGCGGCGGGCTGCACACCTTTCATAACTTCCGCAAGGAAGACAACGGCCGCATACCGACCCTGCGCGACGCCCTGCGCGAGTCGATCAACCTGCCCTTCATCCGCCTGATGCGTGACCTGGTGCGCTACAGCACCTATGCCGGCCCGAGCAACAGCGCCAACCTGCTCAAGGACGACGGCGACCCGCGGCGCCAGGAATACCTGGCCAAGTTCGCCGACCGCGAGGGCACTTCTTTCCTCCTGCGGTTCTGGAAGAAATACCGCAACAAGGACACCCAGGCGCGCCTGGACACCTTCCTCGACAGCATGCACCCGACGCCGATCCGCCTGGCGGCCGTGCACCGCTACCTGCTGCCGGAAGCCAGCCAGGAGAGTTTCAACAGTTTCGTGCGCTCGCACCTCAAGGGCGCCAAGCTCACGGAGAAACTCACCGACGAACGCCTGGACAAGCTCTATTACAGCTACGGCCCCGGCTCCTACGACCTGCCCGACCAGGGCTACATCGCCAAGGTGCACCCGCTGGACCTGTGGCTGCTCGGCTACCTGCTGAACCACCCCGACGCCAAGTTCAGCGAGATCGTCAAAGCCAGCGAATTCGAGCGCCAGGAGGTCTACAGCTGGCTGTTCAAGAGCCGGCACAAGAGCGCGCGGGACAGCCGCATCCGCACCATGCTGGAGATCGAGGCGTTCCTCGACATTCACCAGCGCTGGCAGAAAGTCGGTTATCCGTTCGACCATCTGGTGCCCTCGCTGGCGACCGCCATCGGCAGTTCCGGCGATCGCCCCGCGGCGCTGGCCGAACTGGTCGGCACCATCCTCAACGACGGCGTGCGCATGCCGACCCTGCGCATCGACAGCCTGCATTTCGCCGCCGATACGCCGTATGAAACCAAGCTGGTCAACGACCCGGCCGAGGGCAAGCGGGTGATGCCTTCGGAAGTGGCCACGGCGCTGCGCGGCGCCCTGTCGCAAGTGGTGGATGCCGGTACCGCCAAGCGCCTCTCCGGCAGCTTCAAGCTGGCCGACGGTACACCGCTGGCCATGGGCGGCAAGACCGGCACCGGCGACAACCGTATCGAGGCCATCGGCTCCGGCGGACGGATCCTCAGTTCGAAATCCATCAACCGCACCGCCACCTTCGTGTTCTATATCGGCGAACACCACTTCGGCACCCTGACCGCCTATGTGCCGGGTGTCTCGGCGCAAGCCTTCAAGTTCACCTCGGCCTTGCCGGTCCAGGTGCTCAAAGGCATGGCGCCGATCCTCACGCCGTACCTGCAACCGGGCAGCAATACCCAATGCCTGGGCAGCCTGGCCCAACGCTGAAACCTCCCCCCGCAACGTAGCCGCCTGTAGCCGCTACCAAGCCTGCGAGGCTGCGATCGGCTGCGTAGTGGCCGCAAACCGGGCAACCCCGTTGCTCCAGGAATCACTGCGGAGGCCGTTTTGCGAGGACTGCGTCCTCGATCGCAGCCTCGCAGGCTCGGCAGCGGCTACGGACTGTCTCGATTCTCCCCCTCTTCGACAAACGGCTGGTGCGGCCAGCACGGAAATACTTGCGCAGCCTTTAAGATATATCTTAAGTTATGTCTTAATCGCACAGGAGAAAGAGAAAATGAGAGAACACCACCACCCCCACCGTGAGTACGGCGACGGCCACGACGGTTTCGAAAAACGCCCCGGGCGCGAACGCGGCGGCCGTGGCCCGCGGGTCTTCGCCCCCGGCGACCTGAAGTTGCTGTTGCTGGCGCTGATCGCCGAGCAGCCGTGCCACGGTTATGACCTGATCCGCCAGATCGAAGGCATGTTCGATGGCGCCTACAGCCCCAGCCCGGGCGTGATCTACCCGACCCTGACCTTCCTCGAAGAGAGCGAACTGATCAGCGGCGACGCCGAAGGCGGGAAAAAACGCTACAGCGTGACCGAGGCCGGCCGTCTGTCCTTACAGGACCAGGCGATTGCCCTGGATGGCGTGCGCATGCGCATCGACGTCAGCAAGCGCTCGCTGCGCGGCCACGATCGCCCGGCGGAAATCCACGAGGCGGTGCACAACCTGCGCCACGCCCTGCAGATGCACCACGGCCGCTGGAACCCGCAAGAAATCCTGCGCGTCCGCGACCTGCTGAACAACACCGCCCGCGCCATCGTCGACGGCCCGGCCCCCTCTTCCACTCAGGAGTCAGCTGAATGACCGCAGACACTTCGCCATCGATTCATCGGGTCAGCCACGAGATCAAACGCCGCCGCCTGGAAGTGCTGCGGGTGGTCGACCTGACCCCGCGCATGCGCCGCATCACCCTGGGCGGGCCGGAACTCGCCGGTTTCATCAGCCTGGGCAGCGACGACCATATAAAGCTGCTGTTCCCGCAGAACGCCGAACAGCAGGCGGCCCTGGAAACCCTGGTGTTGGGCCCGGGCAAGGACAACGGCGCGATGCCGGCCATGCGCGACTACACGCCACGGCGCTACGACCTGGACATCGGTGAACTGGATATCGATTTCGTGCTGCACGGCGACGGCCCTGCCTCGACCTGGGCCGAGCAGGCCAGGCCCGGTCAGTTCCTGCATATCGGCGGGCCGCGCGGCTCGATGATCGTGCCGGACATCTTCGACAGCTACCTGCTGATCGGCGATGAAACCGCGCTGCCGGCGATTGCCCGGCGCCTGGAAGAATTGCCGGCCGGGCGCCGGGTGCTGGCGGTGATAGAGATCCAGGACGCCGCCGAGCGCCAGGTGCTGGCGAGCGCGGCGCAGGTCGAGGTGGTCTGGGTCGAGCGCGACGGCGGCCAGCAGGACCTGATCAGTACCGTGCGCGGGCTGCAGGTGCCGAGCGGCAAGCTGTATGCCTGGGTGGCCACGGAAAGCAAAGTATCGCGGCAGATTCGCCGGGTACTGCTGGACGAGCACCGGCTCGACGACGAGTTCGTCAAGGCCGCCGGTTATTGGCGCCTGGACAGTAGCGAGGACGAATAAAAGCGGCGGCCTGGCCGCCTATCGCGAGCAAGCTCGCTCCTGCAATGTCCGCGTAACAGCCCTGTAGGAGCGAGCTTGCTCGCGATAACAATCTCCCCGTCACCCAACGACTCAAGCCCTACGCTGCCCCGCCCAGCGATCCACAGCCACGAACAGCAGCGCCACCAGCACGAACCCCACCAGAATCCCCAGCGCATTCACGAACGCCTGCGCATAGCCCAGCTTGCCCACGTCAACAAAAGGATAGGGATACAGCCCCAGCACATGCCCGCGCAGCAGCACATAAGCGAAGTACAGCAGCGGGTAGAGCATCCACCCGGCGACATGTCGCAGCCCCAGGCGCCCCTTGGGCACGCAGCACCACCAGTAGACGAGAAACAGCAGCGGCATCACGTCGTGCAGCAACTCGTCCGCCACCAACTGCCAGCCCTGGGGATGCCACAGGTGACGCAGCAACAGGCTGTACGCCAGCCCCACCACCACAATGCTGACCGCGATGCCGCTGCTGACCCAGGGTTGCAGAAAGAACCGCTGCCCGCGCGAGCTGCGCAGGTCCAGGGCACAGGTCAGCACCACCGCCACCAGGGTGTTGGTGAGCACGGTGAAGAAACTGAAAAAGTTGATCAGCCCGCCCAGCAGGCTGGCGTCCACCGTCCAGCGCAGATGAAGGATCAGGTACAGCTGGATCGTCAGCCCCAACCAGCCGAGCAACGCGGCCAGCGCGGTGAACAGCCGTTTGCCGCCTGAAGGAAAAACCGGCTCGACAGCCATCGAAGGTCCTTAGAGCGGGCGTTTGGTGCGCTGCAATTTCACGTACAGCTGCTCGACTTTCTCCCGCGCCCAGGGCGTCTTGCGCAGAAAGGTCAGGCTCGACTTGATGCTCGGGTCGCTCTTGAAGCAACGGATATCGATGCGCTCGGCCAACCCCTGCCATTCGTAATGTTCCACCAGCACCTTGAGGATCTGTTCCAGGGTGACGCCGTGCAGCGGGTCGTTGTTCGTTGCAGTCATGCCGGGCCTTTGAGCAAGAGAAAAAGGAAGTCGCGCACCTTAGCCGAGGGTTCGATCCGGTGGAAGGGCGAACACTCATCAACTGTAGCCGCTGCCGCAGGCTGCTATAGCGCCGAAGGCGCTCATGCACCTGAGATCGCCGCGAGCGTTCCGCTCGATCGCAGCCTGCGGCAGCGGCTACATCGGAACGAATGCCCCCCTCTCCTGAAAAAGTTCCTTCCTTTTTGCGCCAAAAGAGATGTTATATTGTATCAATACAAAACAAACCCCTGATCCAGACACCTCGCCGTGTCACGCCTGTTCTCTTTTGACTCAAAGCGCACAGCCTCGCGCTTGCCAAGGAATGACCGATGTCCCTCTCTGCCCCCCGCCCTTCTCGCTCTTTACTCTGGCGCCTGACGCCACTGTCCGCCGCCTTGCTGCTCGCCTCCCAGGCCCACGCCCTGGAGCTGCAACCGCAGGTCATCACCGCCAACCCCCTGGGCAGCCAGCAAACGGCAGCGCCGAGCACGGTACTGGAAGGCGACGACCTGACCCTGCAACAACAAGGCAGCCTCGGCGAAACCCTGAATAAACAGCCGGGTGTGTCTTCCTCCTACTTCGGCCCGGGCGCCAGCCGGCCGATCATTCGCGGCCTGGACGGCGATCGCATTCGCCTGCTGCGCAACGGTGTCGGCGCCCTGGATGCGTCGTCGCTGTCCTACGACCACGCCGTGCCGCTGGACCCGGTCAACGTCGAGCGCATCGAGATCGTCCGCGGCCCGGCCGCCCTGCTGTATGGCGGCAGCGCCATCGGCGGCGTGGTCAACACCTTCGACAACCGCATCCCCACCGCCGCCATCGAAGGCATCCACGGTGCCGGTGAATTGCGCTATGGCGGTGCCGACACCACCCGCAGCAGCGCGGGCAAGCTGGAAGCCGGCAACGGCACCTTCGCCTTGCACCTGGACGCCAACTCGCGGCAGTTCAACGACCTGAAAATCCCCGGCTACGCCCGCAGCCGCCACGCCCCAGCGAGTGAAGACGGCGATGGCAAAAAGGGCCGCCTGGGCAACAGCGACGGCCGCCAGGACGGCGGCGCCATCGGCGGTTCCTACACCTGGGACGACGGTTACGCCGGGCTGTCCTATAGCAACTACGACTCCAACTACGGCTCGCCCGCCGAAGACGACGTGCGCATCCGCATGAAGCAGGATCACTACGCCTTCGCCTCGGAACTGCGCAACCTCGACGGCCCTTTCAGCTCGCTGAAATTCGACGCCGGCTACACCGATTACGAACACCGCGAAATCGAAGGCGGCGAGACCGGCACCATTTTCAAGAACAAGGGTTACGAAGCCCGGGTCGAAGCGCGCCACCAGCCCCTCGGCCCGCTCAATGGGGTGATCGGCACCCAGGTCAGCCGCAGCGAGTTTTCCGCGCTCGGCGAAGAAGCCTTCGTGCCCCAGACCGATACCGACAGCGCCGCGCTGTTCATCCTCGAAGAATTGCAGGCCACCGAACGCCTGAAACTCAGCCTCGGCGGGCGCCTGGAACACACCCGCGTCGACCCGGACAGCAAAGGCAACGAGCGCTTCAGCCAGGCCGACAGCTCCAACAGCTTCACCGCCGGCAGCCTGTCGTCCGGCGCGGTCTACACCCTGACGCCGATCTGGTCCGTGGCCGCCACCCTGGGCTACACCGAACGCGCGCCGACCTTCTACGAGCTGTATGCCAACGGCGCCCACGTGGCCACCGGCACCTATGAAGTCGGCGACGCCAACCTGTCGAAAGAAAAAGCCGTGTCCAGCGACCTGGCCCTGCGTTTCGACAACGGCACCCACAAAGGCAGCGTCGGGGTGTTCTACAGCCACTTCTCCAACTACATCGGGCTGCTCGGCAGCGGGCGCACCCTCAACGATGCAGGCGAGGAGGACGCCGGCGGCATGCCGGAATACACCTACTCCGGGGTCCGCGCGCGGTTTGCCGGGATCGAGGCCCAGGATCACTGGAAGCTCGGCGAAAGCGCCTACGGCAAGTTCGCCCTGGAACTGTCCGGCGACTACACCCGCGCCAAGAACCTGGACAACGGCGAAGCCCTGCCACGCATCGCGCCGCTGCGCCTGAACAGCGGCCTGCTGTGGGAACTGGATCGCTGGCAGGCACGCATCGATGTCGAACACGCCGCCAGCCAGCGTCGCGTGCCGGACAACGAAAGCGGCACCGACGGCTACACCACCCTGGGCGCCAGCGCCGGTTACCACTTCGACATCGGCAGCAGCCAGTGGCTGGCCTTCGTCAAGGGCGAGAACCTGACCAACCAGACCGTGCGCTACGCCAGCTCGATCCTGCGCGACATCGCCCCGGCCCAGGGGCGCAGCATCGAGGTCGGCTTGCGCACCACCTTCTGAGGCTCTGACCCGCGACGGCCTGCAACGGGCCGTCGCGCCACGGCTTTCCTGGCGTTCATCGCGCCAGCAGGTCCTGTGCTCCAGGCGGCGAGGCAGTACTGTTACCGAATCCGAAATGATTCATGTCAACAAAAGCCCTTTCTCTCGCCTGGCCCCTGATTTATTCTTCGCGCCGCTCAGGCTGAAACCTTTAATCCTGCCCTTTGAATCAGCTGTATTAACGTGCTCGCACTGCCGCGAACCGAGCCACGTCGAGCCTTTGCTTGCCTGCCCATTTCCTTGAATAAGACCAAGACTTCACCTATGCCAGACGTTCAAACCTTTAAAGACAGCGCTGTCTCTCGCCCTGCCGCCCTGCACCAAACCATGACCCTGCTCGGCGCCCTCGGCCTGGCCACCTGCGCCCAGGCCGCGCCGGCCTTCGACAGTGAGTCCCCGTGGATGCTCGGCGACTGGAATGGCAACCGCACCGAGCTGGCGAAAAAAGGCTACGACTTCAAGATCGACTTCGTCGGCGAAATGGGCGCCAACCTGCATGGCGGTTACGACCATGACCGTACCGCGCGCTTCAGCGACCAGTTCGCCTTCGGCAGCCACCTGGACCTGGGCAAGATCCTCGGCTGGAACGACGCCGAGTTCCAACTGACCATCACCAAGCGCGACGGCGACAACATCAGCAACGACCGCATCAACGACCCGCGGGTCGGTGGCTTCACCTCGGCCCAGGAAGTCTGGGGCCGCGGCCAGACCTGGCGCCTGACGCAGATGTGGTACCAGCAGAAATTCTTCGACCAGAAACTCGATATCAAGGTCGGCCGGTTCGGCCAGGGCGAAGACTTCAACAGCTTCCCCTGCGACTTCCAGAACCTCGCGTTCTGCGGCTCCCAGGTCGGCAACTGGGCCGGTAGCGTCTGGTACAACTGGCCGGTCAGCCAGTGGGCGCTGCGGGTCAAATATCACCTGACCCCTGAGCTCTACGCGCAGATCGGCGCCTATGAGCAGAACCCGTCCAACCTCGAGCGCGGCAACGGCTTCAAGCTCAGCGGCAGCGGCACCCAGGGCACCCTGCTGCCGGTGGAGCTGGTGTGGACGCCGAAACTCAACGGCCTGCCGGGTGAATACCGCGCCGGTTACTACTACAGCAGCGCCAAGGCCAGCGACGTGTACAAGGACAGCAACGGCCAGCCGGCGGCCTTGAGCGGCGAGGCCTATCGCAGCAGCTCGAGCAAGCACGGCCTGTGGCTGGGCGCGCAACAGCAGATCACCAGCCTGGCCAGCGACCACTCGCGCGGCTTGAGCCTGTTCGCCAACGCGACGATGCACGACAAGAAGACCAACGCCATCGACAACTACGTCCAGGCCGGCCTGGTCTACAAGGGCCTGTTCGATGCACGCGCCAAGGACGACATCGGTTTCGCCATGGCCCGGGTCCACGTCAACCCGGCCTACCGCAAGAACGCCGAAGCGACCAACCAGGCCAACCTCATCCAGGACTACGACAACCCGGCCTACCTGCCGCCCCAGGACACCGAATACAGCGCCGAGCTGTACTACGGCGTGCATGTCACTAATTGGCTGACCGTGCGCCCGAACCTGCAATACATCCGCCACCCGGGTGGCGTGGACAAGGTCGACGACGCGCTGATCGGTGGGATCAAGATCCAGAGCTCGTTCTGAGGCGCACCGGCAACGCGCCCAATCTGAATAAAACTGTTTTTCCCAAACACTGCTGAACCATGCCCGCGCCTGATCGTCATCTACAGTGAACAAGCGCGGGACTACCTTAAACGTCACGGAGAACCACACTATGAGCACTGAGGGTGCTTCAAGTCCGAGCCGCCTGCTGCCGAGCCTGCTCGGTATCTTGCTGCTGCTAATGGGCCTGGCCATGCTGGCCGGGGGGATCAAGCTGAGCATGCTCGGCGGCTCGCTGTACTACCTGTTGGCCGGTATCGGCCTGATCATCAGCGGCGTGCTGCTGCTGGCCGGTCGTAGTGCCGCGCTGCTCGTCTACGGGGTGGTGCTGTTCGCCAGCTCCGTCTGGGCACTGTGGGAAGTCGGCCTGGACTGGTGGCAACTGGTGCCACGCCTGTCGCTGTTCTTTGCCCTGGGTGTGGTTCTGCTGCTGCCGTGGTTCCGTCGTCCGCTGCTGCGCAACGGCCCGGCACCTGTGAGCACCGCGGTACTGGGCGTGGCCGTGGTCCTGGCCGGTGGTGCCGCGATCAACAGCCAGTTCACCAATCCGGGCGAGATCTCGGGCGAACTGGGCCGTGCAAGCGCCGACACCACCAGCGCCGCGCCGACCATGCCCGAAGGCGACTGGCAGGCATATGGCCGCACCGAGTTCGGCGACCGCTACTCGCCGCTGACCCAGATCACTCCGGCCAACATTGGCAAGCTGCAGGAAGCCTGGCGCATCCGCACCGGCGACATGCCGACCGCCAAGGACCCGGTGGAAATCACCAACCAGAACACCCCGCTGAAGGTCAACGGCATGCTCTATGCCTGCACCGCCCACAGCCAGGTGCTGGCGCTGGACCCGGACACCGGCAAGGAAATCTGGCGTTTCGACCCGAAAATCCAGGGCCCGAACGGCGATGACTTCCGTGGCTGGGCACACATGACCTGCCGCGGCGTGTCGTACTACGACGAAGCCAGCTTCAACAAAAGCGACGCCATCAGCACTCCGGCCAGCCTCTCGGCCGCCGGCCAGGCGATCGCCGCCAGCTGCCCGCGTCGCCTATTCCTGCCGACCGCCGACGCGCGCCTGATCGCGATCAACGCCGACACCGGCAAGGTCTGCGAAGACTTCGGCAACAAAGGCGCCGTGGACCTGAAGGCCGGTATTGGCCCGTTCACTCCAGGCGGCTACTACTCGACGTCGCCGGCCGCCATCACCCGTAACCTGGTGATCATCGGCGGCCACGTGACCGACAACGAGTCGACCAACGAACCGTCCGGCGTGATCCGCGCCTTCGACGTGCACGACGGTCACCTTGTGTGGAACTGGGACGCCGGCAACCCCGACGTCACCACGCCGCTGCCGGAAGGCCAGACCTACACCCGCAACTCGCCGAACATGTGGTCCCTGGCCAGCGTCGACGAGAAGCTGGGCCTGGTCTACCTGCCGCTGGGCAACCAAATGCCTGACCAATGGGGCGGCAACCGCACCGCGGGCGCCGAGAAGTTCAGCGCCGGCACCGTGGCCCTGGACATCGACACCGGCAAGCTGCGCTGGAACTACCAGTTCACCCACCATGACCTGTGGGACATGGACGTGGGCAGCCAGCCGACCCTGGTGGACATGAAGACCGCGGACGGCATCAAGCCGGCGCTGATCCAGCCGACCAAGCAAGGCAGCCTGTATGTGCTGGACCGTCGCGACGGCACCCCGATCGTGCCGATCCAGGAAGTACCGGCGCCGGGCGGTGCGGTCGAAGGTGACCACACCGCGCCGACCCAGGCCCGTTCGGACCTGAACCTGCTGCCGCCGCCGCTGGAAGAAAAAGGCATGTGGGGCGCCACGCCGTTCGACCAGATGCTGTGCCGCATCCAGTTCAAGGAACTGCGCTACGAAGGCCAGTACACCCCGCCGTCGATCCAGGGCAGCCTGGTCTACCCGGGTAACGTCGGTGTGTTCAACTGGGGCAGCGTGTCGATCGACCCGGTCCGCCACCTGCTGTTCACCAGCCCGAACTACATGGCCTTCGTTTCCAAGCTGGTGCCGCGCGCCGAAGTCGCCGCCGACAGCAAGCGCGAAAGCGAAACCTCCGGTGTGCAACCCAACACCGGCGCGCCTTACGCGGTGATCATGCATCCGTTCATGTCGCCGTTCGGCGTACCTTGCCAGGCCCCGGCCTGGGGCTACGTGGCCGGTATCGACCTGACCACCAACAAAGTGGTGTGGAAGCACAAGAACGGCACCAGCCGCGACAGCTCGCCAGTACCGATCGGCCTGCCCATCGGCGTGCCGAGCATGGGCGGCTCGATGGTCACCGCCGGTGGCGTGGGCTTCCTCAGCGGCACCCTGGACCAGTACATCCGCGGTTATGACGTGAACAACGGCAAGGAACTGTGGAAATCCCGCCTGCCAGCGGGCGGCCAAGCCACGCCGATGAGCTACACCGGCAAGGATGGCAAGCAGTACGTGCTGGTGGTCGTGGGTGGCCACGGCTCGCTGGGCACCAAGATGGGCGACTACATCATCGCCTACAAACTGTCGGAATAAGCGTTACCGGCGGTGAATGAAAAGGCGGCTACCTGCGGGTAGCCGCCTTTTTTTGTGGGTGGGGTTTGGGGGGAGTGTCTTTGGCCTTTCATTTTGTATTGCCCGGCCTGACGTCATCGCGAGCAAGCTCGCTCCTACAAGGACGATGTAATACCTGTAGGAGAGAGCTTGCTCGCGATAGGGCCCGCCCAACCACCACCAGCCTCCCGGGCGATAACGATTCATGTAGCCGCTGCCGCAGGCTGCGATCGGCCGGCACGGCCGTGGCGTTCTGAAGTCCGATGGAGGTTTGGCGCAAGATCGGGAACCAAGGCCCTGCGGGCCTTATCGCAGCCTCGCAGGCTCGGCAGCGGCTACAGGGCCAATGTCGCGCCAAAATCGGTGGTGGCGTCGGACGGCGATCTCAAGGCCGATAGAGATTCATGTAGCCGCTGCCGCAGGCTGCGATCGACCGGTACGGTCGTGGCGCTCTGAAGGCCTCTGGAGGTTTGGCGCAAGATCGGGAACCAAGGCCCTGCGGGCCTTATCGCAGCCTCGCGGGCTCGGCAGCGGCTACAGGGCCAATGTCGCGCCAAAATCGGTGGTGGCGTCGGACGGCGATCTCAAGGCCTATAGAGATTCGTGTAGCCGCTGCCGCAGGCTGCGATCGGCCGGTACGGCCGTGGCGTTCTGAAGTCCGATGGAGGTTTGGCGCAAGATCGGGAACCAAGGCCCTGCGGGCCTTATCGCAGCCTCGCGGGCTCGGCAGCGGCTACAGGGCCAATGTTGAGCCGAGATCGGTGTGGCAGTGGTTATAGCGAAAATTCCTACAACACGCGTCGACTCCCATCACCTTGTCCCGCCGTGTCTCGGACTCTATGGTTTGCCTGTCACTGCAAACTCAGTGACAGGGTGTGGAAGCCCTTATATCGTTAGGCGCGCAAAGCAACGTGAGTCAGGCGTTTTTTCGCCTGCACTTTATGGCGGCTGTGCGTGGGGCACTCTCGAGTGCGCCGGGTGCCTAACGTCCCGGTCTTCCACACCTGCGTACAGCCGCCACCTGATTACGTGGAAGTGATTTCTGGCGACTCCGACTCATACGTTAGGAACAGACCAATGAAAAAACTCACTCCCGATCCACCCGCGCTCATCGACGACACCTCACCCCGCCGCTACATGGCCCTGACCAGCAACGACTGCACCATCCCCGCCTTGCTGATCGACACCGAGGCGCCATTGGATGTGCTGCACGAAGCCGCTGCCCACCGCATCCGCGCCGCGGCCCAGTTGCTGGAAAACCTCGCCAGCGACGCCAACCTGCACGGCAACCCGGCGCTGCTCCAGGATTTCGCCCAGCTCTGCGTCATCCCCCTGCGCGACGGTTGCGACCTGCTGGACGTACTCGGCCGGCGCCTGCAGGAACAACTGCTGAGCTGAACCTCGATCCGGGGCCGGCGACTCCAGCCGGCCCTGCGCCGACGCCGTCCTCAACCCGGTCATTGCAAAGGGACATTAGCCCATCTGTGCTAATCGACCCTCCCCCACCCCGGCGATATAGTGCCAACCACTCACTCGCTCTTCTCAACACCGCCGCTCTGCGGTGTCGGGGTCGGCTGCGCCGTAGAAAACACAACAATGCCAAGGAAGAATCACCATGAACCTCCACCCCACTGCTCGTCCCCTCGCCCTGCTCGGCATCCTGGCGCTCGCCCTGGGCGGTTGCGCCATTGCCAAACCCAGCAACGACGACCTCAAGAACCGCGCCCAGACCACCCTCGGCAAGCCCGTGACCACGGTCTCCAATGTGCGTAGCGACGCATCCCAGACCTACTTCACCGCCAGCACCAGCAACGGCGAATACAATTGCGTATTGCCCAGTGGCGGCATGGTCGCCTTCGCCTCCATGGGCGGCGTCGTGGCGCTCCCTGCCGAGTGCACCAAGCAGTAAGCCGCGGCCCATCGCCGAGGGTTCATGGCGCCAGACTTCACACCGTGAAGCAGGGCCTGCAGATCTCTGGCTGCAGCGCCCGGTGCGGCCACACAGGGCTGCTCAGCTGGAAATCCGCGACTTCAACAGCCAGGCCTCGAAGGCTGTGGCAGTCAGCGGCCGGCTGATCAGGTAGCCCTGGGCCGTGTCGCAATGCCAGCGCTCCAGCAGGCGCAGGCTGCGCTCCTGCTCCACCCCTTCGGCCACCACCTTGAGCCCCAGGTTGTGGCTCATCTCGATGGTGGAACGCACGATCACCGCGTCGCCGCTGGTTTCGTCGAGGTTGCGGATAAACGACTGGTCGATCTTCAACTCCTGCACCGGCAGCCGCTGCAATTGCGCCAGCGACGAGTAGCCGGTGCCGAAGTCGTCCACCGACAGGCTGATACCGCAGTCGCGCAGGCTCTGCAACACCTCCAGCGCCTGCTCCGGGTGACGCATGATGGCGCTTTCGGTGATCTCGAAAATCAGCTGCTCGGCGGACAATCGATAACGCTGCAGCAACACGCTCACCCGCGCCGCCAGGTCGTGGCCATGCAGGTCGTCCGCCGAGATGTTCAACGACAACTGCAGATGCAGCCCACGCATGTTCCATTCGGCCAGTTGCCGCATGCCCTCCTCGATCACCCACAGGGTCAGGCTGTTCATGCTGCCGGTCCGCTCGGCCAGGGGGATGAACTCCGCCGGCGAGACCATGCCGAACTCCGGGTGCTGCCAGCGCAGCAGGGCTTCGGCCTGGTGCACATGGCCATGGCGCAGGTCCAGCTTGGGCTGGTACAGCAAGAACAGCTCGCCTTCCGCCGCGGCCCGGCGCAGGTCGCGGATCAGTCCGATCTGGCGCTGATGGGCCAGGTCGCGGTCCTGCTGGTAGATCTGCAGGTAACCAGGCTGGGCGGCCGCGTCGTGGCGGGCGATGGCGGCGCGGCTGATCAGCTCTTCCGCCGATTGGCCGTCGGTGGGGTAGACCGCCACGCCGATGCACACCTGGCGCTGCACTTCATCGCCACGCAGGGGCTGCGGCCGGCTCAACAACGCATGGAGCCGGTCGGCCATGGCCACCGCGCCATCGATCTCGGTATTTTCCAGCAGCAACAGAAACTCGTTGGCGGTGATGCGCGCGGCGGTGTCGCCGGTGGACACCGTCTCCGACAGCCGCCGGCTGACTTCGCGCATCATCTGCTCCACCCCTTCCGGGCCCAGGCCTTCGTTGATCGCCCGATAGTCCTCGATCCCCAGGTACAGCAGCACCACCTTGCGCCCGGCGCTGATGGCATTGCTCAGACGCTCCATGGCCAGCGCCCGGTTGGGCAGGCCGGTCAGGGGATCGTGCAGGGCGTTGTGGGCCAGTTGCAGCTCGCGGCTGGCAATCCCGCTCTGCATGGCGTTAATCGCCTCGGCCAGCAAGCCGAACTCGTCGGTGCGCTTGAGCACCACCGGCACCTGATAGTTGCCGGCGCCAATGCGTTGGGCGGCATCGGCCAGCACATTCAACGGCCGCGACACCCGCCGCGCCATGAACAGGGCGCCGGCCAGCGACACCACCAGCGCCGCCAGGGCAATCACCAGGAACTCGCGGTCCAGCGGCGCGAAGGCCTGCAAGGCGTGATCCAGCGGGCTTTGCAGCAACGCCAGAACCTTGGGGTCGTCGGGATCGTCGGTATTGGCCAGTTGCAGGGCCTGATTGAGGAAGCGCTTGCCGTGGGCATCGCTCAACTGTGGTCGCGCGCGCCAGGACGCATTGCGCAGGGTGGTGATGATGGTCGCCCAGAAAATATCCGGCTGAGTGCTGAACAGCTCCCCCGCGCGCCCGTCCTGCAGGGTGAGGAATGACACCTCCAGGTTGCTCATGGAGCGCAACTCGCTGGCGAACAGATCGTCCATGCGAAACGCCATGACCACCCGATTCATGTGCATCGGCGTCAGCACCTGCCCCTGGACCAGCAGATAAGGCTGGCCCTTGAGCGCGACGATCAACATGCTTTTGTTCTGCCGCAGGGCCGTGCGCAAGGCTCGGTCGTAGGGGAAATGCTCACGCTCGGCGATCGCCCCCAGGGTGCTGGCGATCACCGTGCCTTCGGCGCCGAGCACGAACAGCTCGCTGCCGCGGGTGCCGGTACCATGCTGACGCAGCGCCTCGAGAATCGCCCGCGAGTCGCCGCTGATCACCGCCTCACGGAACTGCGCGTCCACCACCAGCCAGTCCACGCCATAACGCAAGCGCCGACCGCGCAGTTCCAGCAGGCGTTCGAAGACCCGGGTGCCGGTTTGCAGCTGCACTTGCGCCTGGTTTTCCACCGCATGATTGGTCGCGGCCTTGACGGCGAAATACACCACCCCGATCACGATCAACAGCAACAACGCCAATACCCCAGTGATCCTTACCTGGAACGTATGGCGCCACTTCATGAGACGGCTCTCGTCGCCGCGACCTCACTGTTGTCGCCCCTGCACCCCCACGGCGACACCCGCCGCTCCCCGCTGAAAAGTCCTTTGATCATTACGCGTCCCTCTGGGCAGCTAAAGATGCGTCAAATAAATGCCATTTCCCTGACAACATTTAATCGGTCCAGATTAGACTGCCAAGAGAAGAAGATCACGCAATAAAATCAGGGGGTTCATAAAGTCATTTTTTTGTCACCGCCAATTTACCAACGTTCTTGCGCAGAAATGACAGCCTCACAATCAGCGCTTTGGAGGCTGCCCTGCGTTGCGGCGACAAGGACTGAAATAATTGATCCGGCCCGGGCACCATTGAAACCGCTCGTCACCTGCCCCATCTAACTTCGCATACCCCATTGCGCAGGTGCCCCATGAGCGACCAGCAAGAACTTCCTGAAACCATGAGTGAATACGCCGACCCGGAAAACCCCGAACTCCATACCTCCTCCGGCAAGGGTCTGGCCCTGCCCGGGCAGAATCTGCCGGACAAGGTCTACATCATCCCGATCCACAATCGGCCGTTCTTCCCCGCGCAAGTCTTGCCGGTGATCGTCAACGAAGAACCCTGGGCCGAAACCCTGGAGCTGGTGAGCAAGTCCGAACACCATTCCCTGGCGCTGTTCTTCATGGACACCCCGCCGGAAGACCCACGCCATTTCGACACCTCGGCCCTGCCGCTGTACGGCACCCTGGTCAAGGTGCACCACGCCAGCCGCGAGAACGGCAAGTTGCAGTTCGTGGCCCAGGGCCTGACCCGCGTGCGCATCCGCACCTGGCTCAAGCACCATCGCCCGCCCTACCTGGTGGAGGTCGAGTACCCGCACCAGCCGAGCGAGCCGACCGACGAGGTCAAGGCCTACGGCATGGCACTGATCAATGCGATCAAGGAACTGCTGCCACTCAACCCGCTGTACAGCGAAGAACTGAAGAACTACCTCAACCGCTTCAGCCCCAACGACCCGTCGCCGCTGACCGACTTCGCCGCCGCGCTGACCTCGGCCACCGGCAACGAACTACAGGAAGTGCTCGACTGCGTTCCGATGCTCAAGCGCATGGAAAAAGTCCTGCCGATGCTGCGCAAGGAAGTCGAGGTCGCGCGCCTGCAGAAAGAGATTTCCGCCGAGGTCAATCGCAAGATCGGCGAGCATCAGCGCGAGTTCTTCCTCAAGGAACAGCTCAAGGTCATCCAGCAGGAGCTGGGCCTGACCAAGGACGATCGCAGCGCCGACATCGAGCAGTTCGAGCAGCGCCTGACTGGCAAGGTCCTGCCTCCTCAAGCGCAAAAGCGCATCGTGGAGGAAATGAACAAACTGTCGATCCTCGAGACCGGCTCACCGGAGTACGCGGTCACCCGCAACTACCTGGAATGGGCCACCGCGGTGCCCTGGGGCGTGTACGGCGAGGATAAGCTCGACCTCAAGCATGCGCGCAAGGTGCTGGACCAGCACCACGCCGGGCTCGACGACATCAAGAGCCGGATTCTCGAATTCCTCGCGGTCGGCGCCTACAAGGGCGAGATCAGTGGCTCCATCGTGCTGCTGGTGGGCCCGCCCGGCGTGGGCAAGACCAGTGTCGGCAAGTCCATCGCCGAATCCCTGGGCCGGCCGTTCTACCGCTTCAGCGTCGGCGGCATGCGTGACGAGGCCGAGATCAAGGGCCACCGCCGCACCTACATCGGCGCCTTGCCGGGCAAGCTGGTGCAGGCGTTGAAAGACGTCGAGGTGATGAACCCGGTGATCATGCTCGACGAGATCGACAAGATGGGTCAGAGCTACCAGGGCGACCCGGCCTCGGCGCTGCTGGAAACCCTCGACCCGGAACAGAACGTGGAATTCCTCGACCACTACCTGGACCTGCGCCTGGACCTGTCAAAAGTGCTGTTCGTGTGCACCGCCAACACCCTGGATTCGATTCCCGGCCCGTTGCTGGACCGGATGGAAGTGATTCGCCTGTCGGGCTACATCACCGAGGAAAAACTGGCCATCGCCAAGCGCCACCTGTGGCCCAAGCAGCTGGAAAAGGCGGGTGTGTCCAAGGCCAACCTGAGTATCAGCGACGCGGCCCTGCGCGCGGTGATCGATGGTTACGCCCGCGAGGCCGGCGTGCGCCAGCTGGAAAAACAGCTGGGCAAACTGGTGCGCAAGGCCGTGGTGCGGCTGCTGGAAGATCCGGACGCGGTGATCAAGCTCGGCACCAAGGACCTGGAAGCCTCCCTGGGCATGCCGGTGTTCCGCAACGAGCAGGTGCTCAGCGGCACCGGGGTGATCACCGGCCTGGCCTGGACCAGCATGGGCGGCGCCACGCTGCCGATCGAAGCCACGCGGATTCATACCCTCAACCGTGGCTTCAAGCTCACCGGGCAATTGGGCGATGTGATGAAGGAGTCGGCGGAAATCGCCTACAGCTACGTCACCTCGCACCTCAAGCAGTTCGGTGGCGATGCCAAGTTCTTCGACGAGGCATTCGTCCACCTGCACGTGCCGGAAGGCGCCACGCCGAAGGATGGCCCGAGCGCCGGGGTGACCATGGCCAGCGCCCTGCTGTCCCTGGCGCGCAACCAGCCGCCGAAAAAGGGCGTGGCCATGACCGGCGAGCTGACCCTGACCGGGCATGTCCTGCCCATCGGCGGGGTGCGCGAGAAGGTCATCGCGGCGCGCCGGCAGAAGCTCTACGAGCTGATCCTGCCGGAAGCCAACCGCGGCCACTTCGAAGAGCTGCCGGACTACCTCAAGGAAGGCATCACCGTGCACTTCGCCAAGCGTTTCGCCGATGTGGCGAAAGTGCTGTTCTAAACACGGATCTGTAGGAGCAGCGTCGACCGGCTGCTCCTACAACGTCTGCCTGCCCCACCACATATTCCTCAATCTTCGGTTATGCTCGCCCTTTGTCATGACCGGAGCTTTCTGACCCATGTCACCGATTCGTCTGTTGCTGCCCCTCAGCCTCGCCCTGCTCGCCGCCTGCGCCAGCCAACCCAAGCACAACGTCACGGTCGAGAACCAGAGCGAATGCCCAGTGCAACTGAGCAACGGGCAAAACCTGATCCTGACCCTGCCGAGCAACCCGACCACGGGTTATCGCTGGGCGATCCAGGACTCGGCCGGCGGCGTGCTGCGCAAAATCAGCCCCGAGGTCTACAGCAACCCCGAAGACAGCGGCCTGGTAGGCAGCGCCGGCCAGTCCACCTGGCGCTTCCAGGCCTTCGCCGCCGGCACCGGGCGCCTGCTGCTGACCTATCAACAGCCCTGGGCTCCGGAAGTCGCGCCGGTGAAAGCCTTCGACTGCGCCATTTCGGTCAAATGACATGGGCTGGCTGATCCTGGCGCTGATGGGCGCGGTGACCTTCCTCTACGGCCTGAGCATCCACGCCACCCTGCTGTGCCTGCTGGTCAAGCCGCTGCCGGTGCTGGCCCTGCTCGGCTGGTTGCACGATGCGCCCCCCAGCGACTATCGCCGCTGGATCAGCCTCGGCCTGTTGTTCTCCCTGCTCGGCGACGTGCTGCTGGCCTGGCCCGCCGACCTGTTCGTGTTCGGCCTCGGCGCCTTCCTGGTCGCGCACCTGGCCTATCTCAAGGCCTATACCAGCGATTGCCGGCGCCTGGCGCCCTTGCCCCTGCTGCTGGCCCTGGTCGTCGGCGCGGCGTTGCTGGGCATCCTGATCAGCCATGGCCTCGGCCCGTTGCTGGTGCCGGTGATCGTCTACGGCCTGGCCATCAGCGCCATGCTCTGGCGCGCCCTGGCTCGCTTGAGCAGTGAGGTGCCCAAGCGCTCGGCGCAACTGGCCGCCGCCGGCGCCGTGGCCTTTGTGTTCTCCGACAGCGTGATCGGCATCAGCCGTTTTGTGGTGGCCTTCGATGCCGCGCCCTACCTGATCATCCTCAGTTACTGGCTGGGGCAATGGGGGATTGCAGCCTCGGCCTTCCGCCAGAAACCGCGCTGAACCTGTAGCCGCTGCCGAGCCCGCGAGGCTGCGATCGGCTGCGCAGCGGCCGTAAAACCAGTCGCCACGGCTCTTCAGATAAACCCCATGCACAGGCTTGGCGAGGACTGCGTCCTCGTGCGCAGCCTCGCAAGCTCGGCAGCGGCTACAGGGCCACAGGTGGGCATCAACCTTGTGTCGCCCTTACGGCCCTGAAGGCCCTTCGGGCCTTATCGCAGCCTGCGTCAGCGGCTACAATGCCGCCCCTCTTTCTATCTCCACCGCTGGAACCGCCGTGAGCAAAGAACCCGACCGCCTTTTCGCCCAGCCCCTGGCCCAGGTGCCCGACTTCGCCTTCAACGAGGACGTGGTGCGGGTGTTCCCGGACATGATCAAGCGCTCGGTGCCGGGTTACCCGACCATTGTCGAGAACCTCGGCGTGCTCGCCGCCCAGTTCGCCCAGCCCAACAGCGTGCTCTACGACCTGGGCTCGTCCCTCGGCGCCGTGACCCAGGCCCTGCGCCGCCATGTGCGCACCGACGGCTGCCGGGTGATCGCGGTGGATAACTCGGCGGCCATGGTCGAGCGCTGCCGCGAGTACCTCAACGGCCAGGACTCGATGTTCCAGGAGCTGTTGCCGGTCGAAGTGATCGAAGGCGACATCCTCGCCCTGGAGTTCCAGCCGGCCTCGGTGGTGGCGCTGAACTTCACCCTGCAATTCATCGCCCCCGAACAGCGCCTGGCCCTGCTCGGGCGCATTCGCCAGGCGCTGCTGCCCGGCGGCGCGCTGATTCTCTCGGAGAAGCTGCGCTTCAACGACCCCGAGGAGCACGCGCTGCTCACCGACCTGCACATCGCCTTCAAGCGCGCCAACGGCTACAGCGAACTGGAAATCGCCCAGAAACGCAGCGCCATCGAAAACGTCATGAAGCCCGACAGCCTCGAAGAACACCGCGAACGCCTGCTGGCCGCCGGGTTCTCGAAAGTCGTGCCGTGGTTCCAGTGTCTTAACTTTGCCTCGTTGATTGCCTTGCCATGATTGATCTGTCCCCCCTCGCCCGCCGTCTGGCCGGTACTCCGCTGGCCGACTGGGCCAACACCCTGCAAGCGCAACTCGACACCAAGATGGAAAAGGGCCACGGCGACCTGGAGCGCTGGCAGAGCGCGCTGGACGCCTTGCCGAAGATCCAGCCGAGCACCATCGACCTGCTTAACGGCCTGACCCTGGACACCGACTGCGACGACGCCACCCGCGCCCAGATGCGCAGCGCGCTGATGGGCCTGTCGCCCTGGCGCAAGGGCCCGTTCGACCTGTTCGGCGTGCATGTGGACACCGAATGGCGCTCGGACTGGAAATGGTCGCGGGTAGCAAAGCACCTGGACCTGCACGGCAAACGCATCCTCGATGTCGGCTGCGGCAACGGCTACTACATGTGGCGCATGCTCGGCGCCGGCGCCCACAGCGTGATCGGCGTCGATCCGAACTGGCTGTTCTTCTGCCAGTTCCAGGCGGTGCAGCGTTACCTGTCGGAGCCTGCGGTGTGGCACCTGCCGTTCCCGTTCGAAGACCTGCCGCCCAACCTGGAAGGCTTCGACACGGTATTTTCCATGGGTGTGTTCTACCACCGCCGCTCGCCTATCGAGCATCTGCTGGCACTCAAGGACTGCCTGGTCAAGGGCGGCGAACTGGTGCTGGAAACCCTGGTGGTGGAAGGCGACCGGCATCAGGTGCTGGTGCCGGAAGACCGCTACGCGCAGATGCGTAACGTGTGGTTCCTGCCGTCGGTGCCGGCCCTGGAACTGTGGCTGCGCCGTGCCGGCTTCAGCGATGTGCGTTGCGTGGATGTGAGCGTGACCAGCGTCGAGGAACAGCGCGGCACCGAGTGGATGAAGTACCAGTCACTGAGCGATTTCCTCGACCCGAACGACCACAGCAAGACCATCGAAGGCCTGCCGGCGCCGATGCGCGCCGTTATCGTCGCCAGGAAATAAATGCCCCACACCGTGTAGGAGCGAGGCTTGCCCGCGATCGAGACGCCGCGTTTCTGCAGGCACACCGCGTTATCGTTCATCGCGAGCAAGCTTCGCTCCTACAGAGGCAGGGACTCAGCTGCGACTGGCGCGGCGTGCCTTGAAGAACTCGCTCAACACCGCGCCGCACTCTTCGGCCAGCACTCCGCCCTCGACCAATACCCGGTGGTTGAGAAAGCCCTGGCTGAAGAACTGCCCCTGGCTCTGCACGATGCCCGCCTTGGGCTCCAGCGCGCCGTACACCACCCGGGCGATACGCGAATGCACGATCAGCCCGGCGCACATGCTGCACGGCTCCAGGGTCACGTAGAGGGTGCTGCCGGGCAGGCGATAGTTGTCGAGCGCCTGGGCCGCGGCGCGGATCGCGACCATCTCCGCATGGGCGCTGGGATCGCTGCCGCTGATCGGGCAGTTGTAGCCGCGACCGATGATTTCCCCGTCCTGCACCAGCACCGCACCCACCGGCACCTCGCCCAGGGCCGCGCCCTGGGCGGCCAGGGCCAGGGCTTCACGCATGAAGTCCTGATCGCGGCTGCGATCGACGATCCGGGCGGGGCGAATCTGCCGCATCAGGCCACCTCGATGGCGGCCATCAGGCCGGTTTCCATGTGGTCGATCACATGGCAATGGAACATCCACACCCCCGGGTTATCCGCCACCAGCGCCACCCGGGCACGCTCGTTCTTGCCCAGCAGGTAGGTGTCGGTGAAGTACGGGGTGATCTTCTTGCGGTTCGAGGCGATGACCTTGAAGCTCATGCCGTGCAAGTGGATCGGGTGCTGGTACTGAGTCATGTTCTTCAATTCGAAAATATAGCTCTGGCCCTTCTTGAGCGTGGCGATCGGGCGGTCGGCGCAGGTCTTGTCGGTGATGTCCCAGGCCTTGCCGTTGATCTGCCAGAGGCTCGGTGGCTTGCCATTGTCCACGTTCACCGAGACCGAGCCAACCCACTCGAAGTTGAAGTTGAGCTTCTCGGCGTTATCCAGGTCCGGCTCGGCGATCGGGTTGGCCGGCAACGCCGGCGGCCACTCGGTCGGCGCGTCGCTGTTGGCCACCGAACGCAAGGTGCCCAGGCGCACCGGGCCGTTGCGCAACGACAATTCTTCGCCGGCCGGCGGTGCCTTGATCGCTAGGCAGATGCGCATGCCCGGCCCCAGCCAGTATTCCTTGCCCAGCGGCCGCGGCTCGATGGGGTTGCCGTCCAGGGCGTAGATCTGCGCTTCGACACCCGGAATGTTGATGCGGTAGGTCAGGGTGTTGTCGAGGTTGAGCAGGCGCACGCGGGTGATCTGCCCGGCCGGGATCTCCACCACCGCCTGGGACACGCCATTGATGGTCGACAGGCGCCCCGCCGTGCCGCCACGCGCCGCCTCGCGGGGAATGCTGAAAGGCACGAAGGCGCCGGCTTCATCCACATGCCAGCTTTTCAGGCTCAGGGTGCGCTCGTACTTGAAGCCGGTGGGTTCGCGCTCTTCGATGATCAGCGGGCCGACCAGGCCACGGCCCAGCTCTTCGCTGCTGTTGACGTGGGGGTGGTACCAATAGCTGCCGGCATCCGGCACGCGGAACTGGTAGTCGAAGTATTCGCCCGGCATCACCGGCAATTGCGAAACGTAAGGCACGCCGTCCATTTCCAGCGGCAGGCGGATGCCATGCCAGTGGATGGTGGTGGCCACCGGCAGGTAGTTGATGAAGCGCACCCGCAGCCATTCGCCCTGGCGCACCCGCAGCTCGGTGCCCGGCGCGGAAGGACCGAAGGCCCAGGCTTCGGTCTTGTGGCCCGGTACCAGCTCGACATCCAGCGGCGCGGCGATCAGTTGATAATCATGGCCCGCCTCGGCGTCGGCCATCTTGCCCAGCCAGTAACGCGCCGCGCCACCGGCGCCCACGCCAACCACTGCAAGACCGGCCAGACCACCGAGTATCTGTCGACGGGTAAAGGACATGGACTCAACTACCTCACGTATCCGCGGCGGGCCGGGGCCCGCAAAAGGCGAATACGATACACCCGCAGTTGAGAAACAGTAAGGTCGGCGCGGCGACCGGCCGCAGGCGTCACCGCCCTCTGTAGCCGCTGCCGAGCCTGCGAGGCTGCGTACGGACGCGCAGCGCCCGCCAAGGCATCCAACGTGGTGGCTCAGGTGCAACGCATTGCCTGGGTTGCGGACGCTTCGCATCCGTACGCAGCCTCGCTCGCTCGGCAGCGGCTACGTTGGAGATAAGCCGACGAGCAGATGCACCACGCCGCCGACCAGCGCCATTACCCCGGGCACGCCGGCATTACGCAAGGCCGTGGCATCGAGCAAGGTCGGGTCATGCAATTCCACCCGCACCCGGGTCAGGGCCACGCGCTGCCGGCTCTTGAGGTTGTTGGCGCCGCCCAGCGCCGCAATCACGGCCTCCCCCAGGGCTGCGTCATCCTTGGCTTGGGTTGTGGCTTTCGGCTGGTCGGGCACCAGGTCCGGGGTCAGGGCCTTCCAGAACGCCCGCTGCAATTTCTCGAACATGTTCAGTTCTCCAGAACCGGTGAAGGGGCCAGCGTCGATTGCCGATGCTGGTGCAAGGCGTCGCGCACCTGCTCGGCGCTTTCCAGACCGAGAATGCGCCCGGCGAGGGCCTGGCACTGGCTCAGCTCGACCTCGCGCACGCCGGCCTTGATCGCCGGGATCAACGGCACGCTGACCGACAGCTCATCCACACCCAACCCCAGCAACAGCGGCACCGCCAGGGTTTCCGAAGCCAGCGCCCCACACACGCCGACCCACTTGCCATGGGCATGGGCGGCCTTGACCGTGGAGGCGATCAGGCGCAGCACCGCCGGGTGGAAACTGTCGGCCTGGCTGGCCAGGCGCGGATGATCGCGGTCCATGGCCAGGGTGTACTGGGTCAGGTCGTTGGTGCCGATGGAGAAGAAATCCACCTCCGGCGCGAACAGGTCGGCCAGCAGCGCCGCCGACGGTACTTCGATCATGATCCCCAGCTTCGGCAATTCCTTGAGCCCCAGGGCCAGGGCTTCGTCCTCCAGCATCTGCCGCGCCTGCCGCAACTCCGCCAGCTGGCTGACCATCGGCAGCATGATATGCAGGCGGGCCAGCCCGGCGCTGGCGAGGATCGCCCGGAACTGTTCGCGCAACAGCTGCGGGCGCTCCAGGCACAGGCGAATCCCGCGCATGCCGAGGAAGGGGTTGGCTTCAGGCTCCATCGGCACATAGGCCAGCGGTTTGTCGCCGCCGACATCCAGGGTCCGCACCACCAGATTGCGCTCCGGCCCCAGGGCCCGGGCGATGGCGCTGTAGGTCGCGGCCTGTTCCTCGTGGCTCGGGGCGACGCCGCGGTCCTGGTAAAGAAACTCCGAACGCAACAGGCCGACGCCCTCCCCGCCCAGGTCCATGGCCTGCTCGGCCTCGGCCAGCGAGGCGACGTTGGCCGTCACCTCGAAGTGATGGCCGTCGCGAGTCACCGCGGCCTGGGCCGACTGCTCCAACTCCTGGCGCTGGCGCTGCTGTTGCTGCTGACGTCGTGCCTGCAACTGCGCGATCACCGCCGGCGCAGGCTCCAGGTGCAATTCACCCTGGTCGGCATCCAGCAGCACCGGTGTGCCGCTGGCCAACGCCAGCACCTGTACCGGCAGGCCGCAGATCGCCGGCAACCCCAGGGCCCGGGCCAGAATCGCCACATGGCTGGTGGCCCCGCCGCCGACCGTGGCGAACCCCAGCACCTTGCGGGTATCGAGACTGGCGGTCTGGGACGGGGTGAGCTGCTCGGCAATCAGGATCGCCTGCTCCGGCAGGGCCCAGGCGCTGTCCTGCACACCCAGCAGCAACTTGAGCACCCGCTGGCCGACATCCATCAGGTCCAGGGCACGCTCGGCCAGCAACGAACTGCCTGACCCCTTGAACAGCTCGGCGGTGGCTTCGGTGGCGCGGTTCCAGGCGAATGCCGCGCTCTTGCCGTCGCTGATCAGGGCCTGGGCCTGCTCCAGCAGGCTCGGGTCTTCCAGCAGTTCCTGGTGAGCCTTGAAGATCTCGCCCTGGGCTGTGCTGGCGGCCTTGTCCCGCAGCGCTTGCAGGGCCTCGGTGGCCTGCGCCAGCGCCCGCTCCAGCTGCCCGCGCTGCGCGACCTGATCGCTGGCGAACTCGACGATCTCAAGCTTCTGCTCGGCGACCTGCACCACTTGCCCGAAGGCCGAGCCCGTCGAGGCGCAGACGCCCCGCAGCAACTTGCCCGCTGGCGCGGCAACCGGCGCCACAGGTTCGGCGGCGATCACCGCGGTCACCGCCTCGCCACAACCACTCGCCAGCAATTCGGCCAGGGTCTTGATCGCCGCCTCAGCATCCGCGCCCGCCGCGCTGACCTGCAAGGCATCACCCTGCGCGGTCTGCAACGCCATGATCGCCACCAGGGACTTGGCGTTGGCGCTGGCCTGCTGCTTGTGCAGGCAGATGCTCGCCTTGAAGCCCTTGGCCGCCTGGGCGAACACCGCCGCCGGGCGCGCATGCAGGCCATTGGGATTGGGCAGCGTCACCGGTTTGGAAAACAGAGCCTCGCCCTCTTCCTCGGGCTCCGCGCTTGGCGCAGGCGCGTCCAGGCTCAGCTGCAACAACGGCTGGCCGCTGTCCACCAACGCACTGTCCCCTGTCAGCCAGGTGAATGGCTCGCCACTGACCACCAGCATCAGCGTCAACAGGCTGCGGGCATGCACGGCGATGTAGTCGGCATCGAACTCGATCAGCGGCTGCCCGGCCTCGACCCGCTGGCCCTCCTGCACCAGGCGGC
Organism: Pseudomonas sp. NFACC41-3; assembly: GCF_900109505.1. Lineage (NCBI taxonomy): Bacteria > Pseudomonadati > Pseudomonadota > Gammaproteobacteria > Pseudomonadales > Pseudomonadaceae > Pseudomonas > Pseudomonas sp. NFACC41-3. The sequence continues at coordinate 291,491 of NZ_FOAE01000002.1, read as the reverse complement.
TAAAGCCTTTGCCCGCCAGGTTCACCGTGTCCAGGCCGATGTGCATCAGCACCTGCACGCCGTTGTCGTCGGTGACGCTCACCGCATGGCCACTGTCCTGCACATTGCTGACCACACCGGCCAGCGGCGCGCGCAGGGTCTGCGAGGTCGGGTCGATGCACAGGCCGTCACCAATGACCCGGCTTGAGAACACCGGGTCCGGCACTTGCTCCAGGGGCATCAGCAGCCCGGACAGCGGCGCGAGCAGTTGCAATTGTTGGGTTGTAGCCATGACTTCACCTGCTGTTTGTTCTTGTAAGTGCCGATGGAGCGCGAGCCCCGACAGCATCGCTTATTTCCACCAGTACTCGACTTGCAATCCGACGTTCGCACCATGCCTGGCGGTGCCGAAGGCACCGGTATCGGACAGTGCCGACCCCGCCGCCAGCTCATTAGCCGCGCGCTTGGCGGCCTGGTTCCAGCTGGCATAGGTGTAGTACAGGCGCACCTCGGGGCGCGCCCAGAATTCCGGCCCCTTGGGCGACCAGGTCGGGGCGAAGGTGAACTTGCTGAGCTTGCGCGTGCCGCCGGGGGCTTCGACCTGGTCGTGGCCCAGCTCGGTGACCAGCTTGAACTGCTCGCTGATCGCATAGGCCGGGCGGATACCCAGGGAGATCCAGTTCTGGTCGTTACCGTCGGGGCGGATGTCTTTCTGATAGATCGCCTCGACCTGCCCGCCAAAGCGCGGGGTCAATTGCCAGTCGAAGAACTCCACCAGGCGGTAGCTCTTGCTGCTGTCGTCCAGTTGCACATTGCCGGTGTAACCCAGCCCGGTGCCCGGGCCTTCGCCGTACTGCAATGCCAGCTTGTTCTTGCCGCCGAGGAAGTCCTTTTGCACATGCTGGGCGGTGATCGCCCACCCCCGATGGGCGTCGCGACTGTCGGGCTTGTCGATGTAGCTCAGGCCCAGTTCCAGCTCGCCGCCGGGGTTGGTCTTGAAACCGGCGACGTTGAAGTCGTGCCGGTTGATGTAGTCCTTCTGGTACAGGTTGTCCTTGCGCGAGAAGGCGTAGCTGTATTTCAGGTCGCCGATCAGCACGTCCTCGATGCCGCCGCCAGTGGCGCTCTGGTTCCAGTAGTAGAAGTCGGAGATATGGATGTCGTTGCGCTTGTAGTAACGCCGGCCGGCCCACAGCGAGCCGCCATTGAGGCTGGGCATGTTCGACCACTGGGCATACATCTGCGGCATGCGCGCCGAGCCGTTGTCGCCCTGGAAGGTCAGGCTGCGGTCGTACTGGTTGTACAGCGACGCCATGGCATCGACACTGAGCACCGAGCCGTCGTCCAGGGTGTACAGGTCCTGGCGCAGCTCCAGCTCGGCGTACTGTTCGCATTCGTTGCCCAGGCGGTATTTGGACTGCGCGCCGGGCAGTTGGAAACAGGATTGCGAGCTGCTGTTGACCGAGGTCCCGAGGCCGCTACGCAGGTAACCGGCGAACTCCAGGGCCTGGGCCGGGAACGGCAAGGCCAGGCAGACGCAAGAGGCTGCAAGACCGCGATTTATTGTTGTTTTCATAAGCCACCCCATTATTTTTATTCTGTGTGTGCTCCCCGCAGGCGCCGCCCTACCGGCGAGCGAAAGCTCGCGGTGTGCCGGGCACGCCACGCTCATGCGGGGAAGGTTGTCAGCGGTCGATCAGGTGCAGGACAAAGGACTCGTAAGGCCGCAGGAACAGCTCGCGACTGCGGGTTTGATGGTCTGCGTAGTTACTGATGACCAGGCGCTGCTCCATGCGCTCGGTCATCACTCCCTCCGGCAACTGCACTTCGCAGGCGCTGCCGTAGAAATTGTTCACCACCAGCAGGCGCTCGCCCTGGCCCTCGCGCAGATAGGCCCAGACCTGCGGGTGCTCGGCCAACAGCTGGCGATACTCGCCGTCCTGGATCAGCGGCTCGCGACGGCGCAGGGCAATCAACTGGCGGTAGTGGTGCAACACCGAATCCGGGTCTTCGAGCTGCTGCGCGACGTTGATTTGCGCGGCATTGGCCGGCACGCCGATCCAGGGCTCGACGCTGCTGAAACCGGCATGGGCCTCGGTATTCCATTGCATCGGCGTGCGCCCGTTGTCCCGGGACTTCTGCATGATCGCCGCCATGTTGTCCGCCTCGCTGTCGCCGGTTTCGCGCTTGAGGCGGTAGATGTTCAGGGTCTCGACATCGCGGTATTGGTCGATGTGGGTAAAACCGGGGTTGGTCATGCCCAGCTCTTCGCCCTGGTACACGAACGGCGTGCCCTGGAGGAAGTGCAGCGCAGTGGCGAGCATCTTCGCCGAGACCACCCGGTACTCGCCGTCGTCGCCGAAACGCGAGACCACCCGTGGCTGGTCGTGGTTGCACCAGAACAGCGCGTTCCAGCCACCGCCGGCCTGCATGCCGCTCTGCCAGTCGGAGAGGATGCGCTTGAGCTGGAGGAAGTCGAAATCGGCGCGGATCCACTTCTGCAGGTTCGGGTAATCGACCTTCAGGTGGTGGAAGTTGAAGGTCATCGACAGCTCTTTCGACTCGGGCTGCGAGTAACGAATGCAGTGCTCGAGGCTGGTGGAAGACATCTCGCCGACGTTGATCAGGTCAAAGCCCTCGAAGACCTCGCGATGCATCTGCTGCAGGTACGGGTGCACGTTCGGGCCGTCGGTATAGAAGCGCCGGCCATCGCTGGCGTCTTCCGGGAAATCGGCCGGTTTGGAGATCAGGTTGATCACATCCAGGCGGAAACCGCCCACGCCCTTGTCGCGCCAGAAACGCATCATCTTGAACACTTCGGCGCGCACCTGGGGGTTGTCCCAGTTGAGGTCGGCCTGGGTATGGTCGAACAGGTGCAGGTAGTACTGGCCGGTCTGCGCTTCGTACTCCCAGGCGGAACCGCCGAACTTGGACTCCCAGTTGTTCGGCTGGTCGCGCCAGATATAGAAGTCGCGATACGGGTTGTCGAGGCTGCTGCGCGCCTGCTGGAACCACTCATGTTCGATAGAGGTGTGGTTGACCACGATGTCCAGCATCAGCTTGATGCCGCGCTTGCCGGCCTCGGCGATCAGCAGCTCGCAATCGGCCATGGTCCCGTAGCTCGGGTCGATGGCGTAGTAGTCGCTGATGTCATAGCCGTTGTCGCGCTGGGGCGAACGCAGGAACGGGGTGAGCCACAGGCAATCGACGCCCAGCCAGTGCAGGTAGTCGAGCTTGTCGACCACCCCCAGCAGGTCGCCGGTGGCCTGGCCGCTGTGGCTGTAGAAACTCTTCGGGTAGATCTGGTAGATCACCGAACGCTGCCAGTCTTGCATGGCGGGCTCCTTCAATGGGGTTGGTACTGGCCTTGAGGGCCTCATCGCGAGCAAGCTCGCTCCTACAGAGGAATATGCGGTCATGTAGGAGCGAGCTTGCTCGCGATGCGATTTATCAAGCGACGCGATACCCCGGCCGGATGATCTTCATGCTCAAGCCGCAGGTCAGCACGAACGGCACCACCAGGGCGACGACCATGCCGACCACAAACATCGGGATGTACTGGGGAATGATCGAGATGAATCCCGGCAGCCCGCCGACGCCGATGGCCGAGGCCTGGACCTTGTTCAGCGAGAGGAAAATGCAGCCCAGCGCCGAGCCGATCAGCGCGGCGTAGAACGGGAACTTGTAGCGCAGGTTGACCCCGAACATGGCCGGCTCGGTGATGCCGAAATAGGCGGAGATCGCCGAGGTCGAGGCCATGCTGCGGTCCCGCGCGTTGCGGCTCATGCTGAATACCGCCAGCGCCGCGCTGCCCTGGGCCAGGTTGGACATGACGATCATCGGCCAGATGAAGGTGCCGCCCTGGGTCGAGATCAGTTGCAAGTCCACGGCGAGGAACATGTGGTGCATGCCGGTGATCACCAGCGGCGCGTAGAGCAGGCCGAAAATCGCCCCGCCGACCATCGGCGCCAGTTCGAACAGGGTGACCACACCTTCGGTGATCAGGATCCCCAGGTGCCGGGTCACCGGGCCGATCACCGCCAGCGCCAGCACGCCGGTGACCACAATGGTGGTGATGGGCACGACCAGCAGGGTGATCGCATTCGGCACCCGCGCCCGCAGCCATTTCTCGATGACGCTCATGACGTAGGCCGCCAGCAGGATCGGCAGGATCTGCCCCTGGTAGCCGACCTTCTCGATCTGGAACAGACCGAAGATATCGAAGTACGGCAAGCTCTGGCCCTCCAGCCCGGCCACGGCCTTGCCGTAGTTCCAGGCATTGAGCAGGTCGGGGTGCACCAGCATCAGGCCCAGCACAATGCCGAGGATTTCGCTGCCGCCAAAGCGCTTGGCCGCCGACCAGCCCACCAGTGCCGGCAGGAATACGAAGGAGGTGTTGGCCATCAGGTTGATCAGGCTCCACACGCCATCCAGGGTCGGATAGGCCTCGAGCAGGGTCCGGCCTTCGATGAACATGCCCTTGGCGCCGATCAGGTTGTTCACCCCCATCAGCAGGCCGGCAATGATCAGCGCCGGCAGGATCGGCATGAAGACATCGGAAAACACTCGCACCAGACGCTGCATGGCGTTGGTCTTGTCGGCGCCCTTCTGCTTGACGTCGGCGATGGTGGAGGCGGCCAGCCCGGTGAGTTGGCGCAACGCAGCATAGACCTTTTCGACTTCGCCGGGGCCAATGACCACCTGGAACAGGCCACCGGTGAAAAACGAGCCCTTGACCAGATCGATCTGGTTCAGCGTCGCGCTGTCCACCCGGCTCGGGTCCTTGAGCGCCAGGCGCAGGCGGGTGACGCAATGCGCGGCTTGTTCGAGGTTGTCGGCGCCACCGAGGCTGTGCAGCAACTCGCTGGCGATCGTGGAGTAATCGTGGCTCATGCTTGTTCTTCCGCTTTGGTTTTTTGTTATTGGCAGCACGCCGAAGCGAAAAATACTCGTCTGTACGAGTTAAAGCAACAACTCGTACAGACGAGTTTGCCGGCATCGTTCAGAAACCCAGGTCGCAGGCAGTTTCTTCTGCGCAAAAACGGCTCTAGATCCACACTTTTCGGCAAAGCGCGCCATGCGCGACAGAAAATTCTTAAACTGCTGTAAGGTGTTTCATTGCCATTTCGACACCCGCAGTCAGGCGTTCGACCCACTCGCCTCAAATAGACAAATCCGCTCACGGCCCTTAAGGTTCCCGCCTTGAGCGCAGACGGCACAGAGCCATCCCATGAGTAAATACAACCAGATCTACAGCGATCTGCTTGCCAGCATCACCACCGAGCGCCTGGAACGCGGCGCTCGTCTGCCTTCCGAAACCGAGTTGATGGACAGCTACCAGGCCAGCCGCGGCACCGTGCGCAAGGCCATCGAGCAGCTGCAGGAGCGCGGCTTCGCCCAGAAGATCCACGGCAAGGGCACTTTTGTGCTGTCGCCGCACCCGATCGAGTTCCAGCTGGGCGGCATTGTCAGCTTCCAGGAAACCTATCCGCGCCTGGGCAACGACGTCAGCACCGAGGTGGTGGAGTTCACCCAGTTTCCCCTCGAAGGCGCGTTGCGCGAACACCTGCAGGCCGAGGAAGGCAGCCTGATTACCCGCATCAAGCGGGTGCGGCGTATCGATGGCAAACGGGTGATTCTCGACATCAACCACTTCGTCGCCGAGTTGATCCCGGGGCTGGACCGGCAGATTGCCGAGCATTCGATCTACGCCTATATCGAGCAGACCCTGCAATTGCAGATCAGCTACGCCCAGCGGACCATCGAGGCCACCCCACGCACCCGGGATGACCAGCAGCACCTGGACCTGGAGGGCCAGAGCCACGTGATAGTGGTCAGCAACCAGACCTTCCTGCAGGACGGCCGGCAGTTCGAATACACCGAATCACGCCATACCCTGGACAAGTTCTACTTCTCGGACGTCGCCCGACGCTGACCACCGCGGCAGGCCCGCTCAGCCCAGCAGCGCCACCAGTTCGGCGCTCGGGGTGCCGACCCGCCGGGCCTCCTTGGCGACGTTCACGGATTGCGCGACCCGCGCCACTTCTATCACCGGATGCTGCAACTGGTAACCGCCCCGGGCCGCCAGCCAGCTCAGCACTTCCGCCAGATGCCAGAGCGAGGCACTGCCCTCGTGGATCGCCAGGGGGAAACTGCCGGCATGGTTGAGCATCAACTTGCGCATGTTCTGCCGGGAGACCCCGACGATATCGGCAATCTCGCTCAGGCCGACGAAATCCGGGCTGGCCTCTACCAGCCGCGCATCCGGAATGATCCGCTTGATATCGCTCAGGGCACTGAGCAGGGCCGCTTCGCCGCTTTCGGCCTCGCGGCTGAACTCCAGGGCCAGGCGCCCCGCCAGCCCGGTACCGACCAGCGCGTCGGTGCAGCCCCCCGCGCCCAGGCGCTCCACCAGCGCTAGCGGGTCGCAGTCGTGGGCGGGCAGCAGGTAGTTGAGGGTAAACAGGTATTCCATGGTCATGACTCCCGACGAGGTTGCGGGACTTTCCCGCCGCGCAGCTGATTCAGCGTGCAGTTGTCGATTACCCGGCACAGCGCCCGGGCATGCTGGAGGGGATTTTTCGGCGTGCTCCACACACTGGTGATGCAGAACTCGCCACAACGACACACCTCGCTGTTGTAAGGGCAGTAGATCCTGCCCCAGGCATGACCGCCGCCGACTTCGACGCGCCAGCCCTGCCATTCGGCGTAGCGCAGCGCCATTTCAATGTCTTTCTTGGGATGAGGTGTGCGAGCCATCCATGGCCTCCAGTCTCGTCAACAATGAAAAGGTTGTCAACTGACAACCACGAAATCTTTCAACACCCGCACCGGCATCGCCAAAGGCCGCCGCAGGGCGTTCGATGAATGTCTGTCGAGGGTATACAGGCCAGGCGGACGACGATGGGCCCAAGTCTTTCCTGGTATTGCGGGAGGGCTGGAAAGCGGGTTTTTTAAAGACCCTGAAACACAAATGGCGATCGACACCCGAAGGTCTCGATCGCCATTGCTGTTGCCTGAACGATCAGTGGCCGATCACTCGGCCGGGATCATTCCCACTCGATGGTGGCTGGCGGCTTGCTCGACACGTCGTAGGTGACGCGGGAGATGCCTTCGATCTCGTTGATGATCCGGCCGCTGACGGTTTCCAGCAGCTCGTAAGGCAGGTGCGCCCAACGCGCGGTCATGAAGTCGATGGTTTCCACGGCACGCAGGGCCACGACCCAGGCGTAACGACGGCCGTCACCGACCACGCCCACCGATTTCACCGGTTGGAACACCACGAACGCCTGGCTGACCTTGTGGTACCAGTCGGCCTTGCGCAGCTCTTCGATGAAGATGTGGTCGGCGCGACGCAGCAGGTCGGCGTATTCCTTCTTCACTTCGCCGAGGATGCGCACGCCCAGGCCCGGGCCCGGGAACGGGTGACGGTAGACCATGTCGTACGGCAGGCCCAGCTCCAGGCCCAGACGACGGACTTCGTCCTTGAACAGCTCGCGCAGTGGCTCGACCAGCTTCAGGTTCATTTCTTCCGGCAGGCCGCCCACGTTGTGGTGCGACTTGATCACGTGGGCCTTGCCGCTCTTGGCGCCCGCCGACTCGATCACGTCCGGGTAGATGGTGCCCTGGGCCAGGAACTTGATGTTGTCCAGCTTGCAGGATTCGGCATCGAACACGTCGATGAAGGTACGGCCGATGATCTTGCGCTTCTTCTCCGGGTCGGCTTCGCCGGCCAGGTTGTTGAGGAACTGCTCCTCGGCGTTGGCGCGGATCACCTTGACGCCCATGTTCTCGGCGAACATGGCCATCACTTGCTCGCCTTCGTGCAGGCGCAGCAGGCCGTTGTCGACGAAAACGCAGGTCAGCTGGTCGCCGATGGCCTTGTGCAGCAGCGCCGCGACCACCGAGGAGTCGACGCCGCCGGACAGACCGAGCAGCACGTTGTCGGTGCCGACCTGGGCACGCACCTGGGCAATGGCGTCTTCAGCGATTTTCGATGGGGTCCACAGGGCTTCGCAGCCGCAGATGTCGAGGATGAAGCGCGACAGGATGCGACCGCCCTGCTTGGTGTGAGTCACTTCCGGGTGGAACTGCACGCCGTAGTAACGCAGGTCGTCGTTGAACATGCCGGCGATCGGGCAGCTCGGGGTGCTGGCCAGGATGTGGAAGTCTTGCGGCATCTTGGTGACCTTGTCACCGTGGCTCATCCACACGTCGAGGCCGAACAGGCCGTCGGCGTCGACGTGGTCTTCGATGCCGTCCAGCAGGCGGCTCTTGCCGACCACATCGACGCGGGCGTAACCGAATTCACGCAGTTCGGAACCCTCGACCTTGCCGCCCATTTGCTCGGCCATGGTCTGCATGCCGTAGCAGATACCGAAGACCGGCACGCCCAGGTCGAACACCGCTTGCGGGCAACGCGGGCTGTTGGCTTCGTGCACGGACTCGGGGCCGCCGGCGAGAATGACGCCTTTGGGAGCGAATTCGCGAATCGCTTCGTCATCCATGTCGAACGGATGCAGTTCGCAGTACACGCCGATTTCACGCACGCGACGGGCGATCAATTGGGTGTACTGAGAACCGAAATCGAGGATCAGGATGCGGTGGGCGTGAATGTCGAGGGCCATGATTCAGTCTCGTCTAGGTAATTCGAAAACAGTCGTGATTCAGAAACGACTCGGGGCTGAATAAAACAGCCCCGGTCATTTAACGTTTTGCTTGAAGCATCAACCTACGCGGTAGTTTGGCGCTTCCTTGGTGATCTGCACGTCATGGACGTGGGATTCAGCCATGCCGGCGCCAGTGATGCGTACGAACTCTGGCTTGGTGCGCATTTCTTCGATGTTGGCGCTACCGGTGTAGCCCATGGAAGAACGCAGGCCACCCATCAGCTGATGGATGATGGCGGTCAGGGTGCCCTTGTAGGGAACACGGCCTTCGATGCCTTCCGGAACCAGCTTCTCGGCACCCGCGGAGGAGTCCTGGAAGTAACGGTCGGAAGAGCCCTGGGCCTGGGACATGGCGCCCAACGAACCCATGCCGCGGTAAGCCTTGTAGGAACGGCCCTGGAACAGTTCGATTTCGCCTGGCGCTTCTTCGGTACCGGCGAACATCGAGCCCATCATCACGCAGGAAGCACCGGCGACGATGGCCTTGGACAGGTCACCGGAGAAGCGGATGCCGCCGTCGGCGATCAATGGAACGCCGGTGCCTTCAAGGGCCGCGGCGACATTGGCGATGGCGCTGATTTGCGGTACGCCGACACCGGCGACGATACGGGTGGTGCAGATCGAGCCAGGGCCGATACCGACCTTGACCGCATCGGCGCCCGCCGCGGCCAGGGCCTTGGCTGCGGCACCGGTGGCGATGTTGCCGCCGATCACCTGCACTTGCGGGTAGTTCTCCTTGACCCAGCGAACGCGGTCGATCACGCCCTTGGAGTGACCGTGGGCGGTGTCGACCACCACCACGTCCACGCCGGCGTTGACCAGGGCGGCAACGCGGTCACCGGTGTCTTTACCGGTACCGACCGCAGCCCCGACGCGCAGACGACCTTGATCGTCCTTGCTGGCCAGCGGGTAAGCCTTGGCTTTTTCGATGTCGTTGACGGTCATCATGCCTTTGAGGGCGAACTTGTCGTCGACGATCAGCACGCGCTCGATGCGGTGTTTGTGCAGCAACTCGCGCACGTCGTTCTTGTCGGCGCCTTCCTTGACCGTGACCAGGCGCTCTTTAGGCGTCATCACTTCACGGACGCTGGCGTCCAGACGGTTTTCGAAACGCACGTCACGGGAAGTGACGATGCCGACCAGGTCGCCATCGTGCAGTACCGGAACGCCGGAAATGTTGTGCATGCGGGTCAGTTCGAACAGGTCGCGCACCGTGGCGTCAGCCTCGATGGTGATCGGGTCTTTGACGACGCCGGCTTCGAACTTCTTGACCTTGCGGACTTCGGCAGCTTGCTGCTCGATGGTCATGTTCTTGTGGATGATGCCGATGCCACCTTCCTGAGCCATGGCGATTGCCAGACGGGCTTCAGTGACGGTGTCCATTGCGGCGGAAACCAGTGGAATATTCAGCTCGATGCCACGGGTAAGACGGGTCTTGAGACTGACTTCGTTAGGAAGCACCTCGGAATAACCAGGCACTAGGAGAATGTCGTCGAAGGTCAGAGCTTCTTGGCTGATACGCAGCATCGCGGGGGCTCCCGAGCGGGAAAATGGAAGCGCGCCATTATACTCAGACACCTACCCGGGCTCAATGTAAAACTCTGTCTATTATCAACGGGGTGATGGATGGGGAATTTGCCGGAACACAGCGTCTGTTTCGCGAACAGACATGACACCTGCCGATGATGAATTCACCCCCCCGGAACCGGCTGCCGAAATCGCCTTACAACTCCACCTTCACCCAGCTCACCGGCTGATCCAGCCATTCGGCGAACTCGTCGAGAAAGCTCTGCTTGAACCCGGCCTCTGCCCAATTGTTGAAGATGAAACCGAGGTTGGAAAACCCGCACTCCTGCAAGAACAGAAAGCCATTGATGTCATCTTCATGCCCGCACTCGGGGCAGATGAAGTTATCGGTGCGCCCGGGCATCCAGTCTTCCAGGCTCTCGAACAGCGCCTCCCCCACTTCCTGGCGGCACTCGGCGCAACCCGCTTCCTCGAGAAACCCTTTGGCCGGGGTATAGATGCAGCGCTTGGTAATGATTTCCAGGCCGTTGACCGGTTCACCGAAGGGCAAGGCCTCCGGGTGCAGCACCACATCCCGCGCGCCTGGGGCGATCGCATGCGCCATGCGATTGCCGGTACGGCCACAGGTGCTCAAGGCTTCCTCGACGATGTTCTTGCGCACCAGCCAGCGCACGATCGCCCGGGCGCGGGGTTCGTGAACCGGCAAGGTGGAGATTTTCGGGACGATGATGCTTTGCGAGTTCATGGATGGGGCCTGAAGCGTTTGAAGGGAAGTCTGCGTCGCCTGCTCGAACAGTACCGTCAGCGAGCCGATACCTGCCAATAAGTGTAGAAGTCGGCGTGCCTGGCAAATCCGAGGGCCCGCAGCTTAATCCCTGAACCCCAGAGGTCAAGTGCTCAGGTAACGACCGACCAGGGCAATGCCGCTGGCTAGCACCAGCCAGGTCACCAGCCGGACGAACGCCTCGCGGGACAATCTCATGGTCAGCCGTCGGCCAATCCACAGGCCCAGGGCCATGGCCGGCAACAAGCACAGCGCCAGCACCAATAAAGGCAGTTGCGCATAAACGCCGGCAATGGCGAACAGGCTCAGGCGTACCACCGTGCTGCAACTGATCAATGCACTCTGGGTAGCCCGCGCCGCATCCTTGGGCAAGCGGCTGTTCAAATAGATGGCATATAAAAAGCCGCCACTGCCGAACAGCGCGCCGAACGTTCCACCCACGGTCCCCATGGGAATCGCCCAGCCCGCCGCCAGCGCCTTGGGCCTTGCCTTGACCCAAAGGCTGTACACCGCATAAGCACTGATAAACAGCCCCATCAACAGCAGCAACACATCGGACTTGAGGTTGAGCAGGAAGATCACCCCCAGGGTGCAGCCCAGTGCCATGCACGGCAGCAGGCGCAACAGCTCGGAGCGATCGACATCCCGCCGCGACGGCAGGAGATTGCCAAAGGCCGCGACAAAATCCAGCAGCACCAGCAGCGGGATTATCTTCGACAGCGGCATGAACAGGATCAGCACTGGCCCGGCCACCAGCGCCGTACCAAACCCGGCGATGCCAAACACGATATACGCCAGGGCGATCCCCAGGCCGATCGCCAACCAGCCACTCGTCCCCCACGACCACTGCCCCAACAACTCGACCATGCTCATCGATTCGCCTTCCTTCTTTATCAAGGAATGACTTTAGCCAGCCACAAGCCTTGCGACTAATATCATCAAAGCCATCTACTCATCTCAAAAAGGCATGACGCGTGATTTCAACCCGCCAACTGCGCTACTTCGTGGAAATCGCCGACAGCGGCAGTTTCAGCGCCGCCGCCGAACGCCTGTTCATTGCCCAGTCCGCCCTCAGCCGGCAGATCAAGGAACTGGAAACCCACCTCAAGACCCCGCTGTTCGAGCGCACTTCGCGCCTGCCCAGGCTGACGGCGGCGGGCGAGGCGTTCTACCTGCGCGCCCGCAACCTGCTCGATGAGCTGAACAAGGCCAGCGAACTGGCGACCCAGGTCGGCCAGGGGCAGTTGGGGACATTGCGCCTGAGCCACTCCAGCACCGTGTCCATGAGCGGCCGCTTGCTGCGCGCCATCAGCAGATACCTGGAGCGGTGCCCGGGGGCCTCGATGGATATCGCCACCCTGTCCTCCGAAGCGCAATTGGAGGAAGTCGCCGAAGGCCGGCTGGATATCGGCCTGCTACGACTGCCGGTACTGCGCCAGCGCGAGGGCGTGCGGATCACGCCGCTGTTCAGCGAACGCCTGCTGCTGGCCGTGCCGCCACGCCACCCTCTGGCAGCAAATCCTCCCAAGCAGGGCGTGGATCTGGCGCAACTGCGCGACGAAGCCTTTATCTCCATTCCCCATCCGCAGCGTGGCGGCCTGAGTTACCTGTCGGCCGAGCTGTGCATGCGCCAGGGCTTTTTCCCCAAGGCGGCGCGGGTGCTGTCGCGCAAGACCACGCAGTTGCAGTTGATCCAGGCCGGATTCGGCATCGCCCTGCTGCCCGAGTCGATGCGTGACATCGCGCCCGCCAGCCTGCACTTCCTGCCCTTGGCGGACCCGGCGTGCCAGAGCACGGTCGCCCTCGCCTGTCGGCAAGATCCGACACCTTTGGTCAAGCAGTTCATCGAACACTTCCACAACGCTCTCACGCCCTAACCGCCGAAGGCGTATTCGAGGCCGGCAAAGGCATCGTCTCCTTTTGTTTCGATCCATGGAGATTGTTTGCCGAATGCCTTTAAACTGCGCCCCATGATTAAAGATCCCTTTGCAAGACTCGGCCTGGACCGCGAAGTCCTGACCGTCAGCCAGCTCAACGGCCGTGCGCGGGTGTTGCTGGAAGACGTGTTCAGCAACATCTGGGTCGAAGGCGAAATTTCCAACCTCGCCCGCCCGGCGTCCGGCCATGTGTATTTCACCCTCAAGGACAGCGGTGCCCAGGTGCGCTGCGCGCTGTTTCGGCAAAATGCCGCGCGGGTGCGCCAGGCGCTGAAGGACGGCCTGGCGGTCAAGGTACGCGGCAAGGTCTCGCTGTTCGAAGGCCGCGGCGACTACCAGCTGATCCTCGATACGGTCGAACCGGCCGGCGACGGCGCCCTGCGCCTGGCCTTCGATGCGCTGAAGGAAAAGCTCAGCGCCGAAGGCCTGTTCAGCAGCGAACGCAAAGTGCCGCTGCCTGCCCATCCGCAGCGCATCGGCATTATCAGTTCGCCGACCGGGGCGGTGATTCGCGACATCATCAGCGTGTTCCGGCGCCGCGCGCCACAGGTGGCCCTGACCCTGATCCCTACTGCCGTACAAGGCCGCGAGGCGACCGCGCAGATCGTCCGCGCCCTGAAAATGGCCGATGCCCGTGGCTTCGATGCGCTGATCCTGGCCCGTGGCGGCGGCTCCCTGGAAGACCTTTGGTGCTTCAACGAAGAAGCCGTGGCCCGGGCGGTGGATGCCTGTGTCACGCCGATCGTCAGCGCCGTGGGTCATGAAACCGACGTATCGATCAGCGACTTCGTCGCCGACGTGCGCGCACCAACGCCTTCGGCGGCGGCCGAACTGCTCGCGCCGGACGCCAGCGACCTGCAACACCGCGTCGAAAGCCTGCATCGGCGCCTGGTGATGCGCATGCGCGACCGGCTGCTGCGTGATCGTCTGCGCCTGGAGGGCATGGCCCGGCGCCTGCGTCACCCAGGTGAGCGCCTGCGCCAGCAAGCGCAGCGCCTGGACGACCTGGACATGCGCATGCGCCGGGCGTTCGAGCGCAGCCTCAATACCCGCCGCGAGCGCCTGATCCGCCTGGAAACCCGGCTCGCCGGCCAACACCCCGGGCGTCAACTGGCGCTGCTGCGGCAACGCCTCGACAGCCTGGCCGAACGCCTGCCACGGGCCATGCGCGAAGGTCTGAAATCCCGTCGCCTACAACTGCAAAGCCAGATGCAGACCCTGCATGTGGTCAGCCCGCTGGCCACCCTGGGCCGTGGCTACAGCATCCTGCTGGACGAACGCGGCCAGGCCATTCGCAGCGCCGCACAGACCCAGCCGGGCCAGCGCCTCAAAGCCCGGCTCGGCGAAGGCGAACTGCAGGTCCGGGTCGAGGACAATCACCTGACGCCTGTCACCCTTTCTTTACTGGATTGATCCATGCCGCGTTTTCTGAGCTCCCTGCTGTTGCTGTGCCTGACCTTCAACGCCCACGCCGATAGCTACATCACGCGCCTGCTGAACAAACCGGTACCCGGCGGCGTGGCGGTGATCGACCTGGGCAGCGCCGCCCAGGCGCCCAAGGCCAGCTACCAGGGAAAACCGCTGCTGGTGGTCAAGGAACAGAACAACTGGCTGGCGATTGTCGGCATCCCCCTGACCGTCAAGCCCGGCACCCAGCAGATCAGTGCTGGCGGTCGCAACCTGAACTTCAGTGTGGGCAGCAAGAAGTACCCGGAACAGCACATCACGCTGAAGAACAAACGCCAGGTCAACCCCGATCCGGCCGACCTCAAGCGCATCGACGCCGAGTTGGCCGAGCAGGTCCGCGCCTACCGCAGTTTCAGCCCTAACGCCCCGAGCAACCTGCTGCTGGACAAGCCGGTGAGCGGCCCGCTGTCGAGCAAGTTCGGCGTCCGCCGCTTCTTCAACGGTGAGGAGCGCAATCCGCATGCCGGGCTGGACTTCGCGGTGCCCGCCGGCACGCCGATCAAGACGCCGGCGGCCGGCAAGGTGATCCTGATCGGCAATTACTTTTTCAACGGCAATACCGTATTCGTCGACCACGGCCAGGGCTTTATCAGCATGTTCTGCCATATGTCGAAGATCGACGTGAAGGTCGGCCAGCAACTGGCCCGCGGCGGAGTGGTCGGGAAAGTCGGCTCCACCGGGCGCGCCACCGGGCCGCACATGCACTGGAACGTCAGCCTGAACGATGCCCGGGTCGATCCGGCGATCTTTATCGGGGCCTTCCAGCCCTGAGCCGTGGCTCCCGCAGGGATTGCGCAGGTTCAAAACTCTGCGCAATAAGATCGAGCCAGCCATAAGCTCGACAGAATAAAATCTCGCAAAAAACCATTTTTAAGAGATTTATCTCAATTTTTTTCGACTGCTTGCCATCTTTCACCCCAGTGGTTAGGGTTGAGGGCATGAAAACCTCTCACACCCTCATTCAGCGCCGTCAACACCGAAGCCTCTGCCTCGTCAGCGCACGACTGCCAGGTTGAGTCGCGGTACCTCGTCCCCTGCTTCAAACAACACACCCATTGATTCACCGGCAGGCCGCCTCTTTTCGGCCCGGACAATAAGGATTTCCCCATGAGCATGCTCAAAGACCCTTCCTCGAAGTACCGCGCGTTCCCGACCATCAACTTGCCGGACCGCACCTGGCCGTCGAAGACCATCACCCGCGCGCCGATCTGGTGCAGCTCCGACCTGCGTGATGGCAACCAGTCGTTGATCGAGCCAATGGATGCGGTGAAGAAGCTGCGCTTCTGGAAAACCCTGGTCGCCGTCGGCGTGAAAGAAATCGAGGCCTCCTTTCCGGCCGCTTCGCAGACCGACTTCGACTTCGTGCGCACCCTGATCGAAGGCGGCCACATCCCGGACGACACCACCATCCAGGTGCTGACCCAGGCCCGTGAAGACCTGATCGCCCGCACTTTCGAATCGTTGCGCGGGGCGAAGAAAGCCATCGTCCACCTGTACAACGCCACCAGCCCGTCGTTCCGCCGCATTGTCTTCAACCAGGACAAGGAAGGCGTGAAAGAGATCGCGGTGAATGCCGCCAAGCTGTTCGTCAAATACGCTGCCCAGCAGCCGGAAACCCAATGGCAGTTCGAATACTCGCCAGAGACCTTCAGCGCCACTGAGCTGGAGTTCGCCAAGGAAGTCTGCGATGCGGTGATCGAGGTCTGGAACCCGACGCCAGCCAACAAGGTGATCCTCAACCTGCCGGCCACCGTCGAAGTCGCCACGCCGAACATCTATGCCGACCAGATCGAATGGTTCGGCCGCCACATCAACCGTCGTGACAGCGTGATCATCAGCCTGCACACCCACAACGACCGTGGTACCGGCGTAGCCGCCACCGAGCTGGGCTTGATGGCCGGTGCCGACCGCGTCGAAGGCTGCCTGTTCGGCAACGGCGAACGCACCGGCAACGTCGACCTGGTCACCGTAGCCCTGAACCTCTACACCCAGGGCATCGATCCGGAACTGGATTTCTCCGATATCGACGGCGTGCGCAAAGTGGTCGAAGAGTGCAACCAGATCCCGGTTCACCCGCGTCATCCGTATGTCGGCGACCTGGTTCACACCGCCTTCTCCGGCTCGCACCAGGATGCTATCCGCAAGGGCTTCGCCCAGCAGAAATCCGATGCGCTGTGGGAAGTACCGTACTTGCCGATCGACCCGGCCGACATCGGCCGCAGCTACGAGGCGGTGATTCGCGTCAACAGCCAGTCGGGCAAAGGCGGTATCGCCTACCTGTTGGAGCAGGAATACGGCATCAGCTTGCCGCGCCGCATGCAGATCGAGTTCAGCCAGGTGGTACAGCGTGAAACCGATCGCCTGGGCCTGGAGATGACCGCCCAGCAGATCCACGCGCTGCTCCACAGCGAATACTTGCAGGCCAACACCCCGTACGCGCTGGTCAGCCATCGCCTGCAGGAAGAAAACGGTCACAGCGCCGTGGAAGTGGAAGTGTCCGGCAAGGGCCAGGGCGAGACCAACCTGCACTGGCGCGGCAAGGGCAATGGCGCCCTGGAAGCCCTGGTGGCCGGCTTGCCGGTTCCGGTGGAAATCATGGACTACAACGAGCACGCCATCGGCGCGGGCACCAACGCCAAGGCCGCGGCCTATATCGAACTGCGCGTGAACGGCGAACGCGCGGTGCACGGTGTGGGTATCGATGAAAACATCACCACCGCCAGCTTCAAGGCCCTGTTCAGCGCGCTGAACCGCTCCCTGAGCCAGCTGGACGCCAAAGCCGCCTGACGGTTTTACGGCGACAAAAAAGCCCCGGATGATCCGGGGCTTTTTTTGCTGTGTATTTATTGCCCCGCTCAGGCGGTGGTATTGATCCGCGCCGTCAGCGCCTGGAGCAAGGCCGCCTGCAACACCTGCAGGTTGTTGGCGGTGATCGCGATCTGCGCCTGCACCTCCAAGGCCTGTTGTGCCTTCTGCTCCTCGCTCGCCTGGCCCTTCTGCACCCCGGACAATTGCGACTGCTGCTCGGACAGGGTCTTTTCCGTCTGGTCGATCTGCTTCTGCAACTGCGCGACGATATCGGCGGTGGATGAGCTGAGGTCGGCCTTGGCGCCGTATTCCCGCATGTCGACACTCACCGAGTCGCTGTCATCGACAGCGCTCTTGTCCTGCACCTCGAGCGGGCTGGCCTGCTGCTCGGCGATGTTGAGCTTTTGCGGCGCGGCCCCCAGCGGGAATGGATTGATGCTCGCGGCACCGATAGTGGTCATGACAAATCTCCCTGAAAATCCTCTTACCCCTTAACGGCCCACCCCGACAGATCTTTAAGCCTGGGTGAACTCGAAGGTATCCGCATCGAGGTAGGCTGGAAAGCGCGCGCGGTAGGCCGCCAGGTCCGCGGCATTCAGGCAGACCTGGAATACCCCGTCGGCCTCCCCCGCACTGAGCAGGGTCTCGCCCTGGAAATCCAGCACCTGGCTATCCCCGGTGTAGGCAAACCCCTTGCCGTCGGTACCAACCCGATTGACCGCAGCCACATAACACAGGTTTTCGATGGCCCTGGCCGGCAACAAACGGTTCCAGTGCTGGCGCCGCGCCCCCGGCCAGTTGGCCGTGTACAGCAGCAAGTCGGTATCCTGGGCATCGCGGCTCCATACCGGAAAACGCAGGTCGTAGCAGATCAGAGGCCTGACCCGCCAACCCTTGAGTTCGAACTGCACCTGGCGCTCGCCCGGCGTGTAGTGATCGTGCTCGCCCGCCATGCGAAACAAATGGCGTTTATCGTAATGCCAGACCTCGCCGTCAGGGCGAGCCCACAACAGGCGGTTGCGGTGGCTGCCGTCGGCGGCCTGGATAATCACGCTGCCAGTGATGACCGCATCGAGCCTGGCGGCCTGGCTGCGCAGCCACTTGCTGGTCGGGCCGTTTTCCGCCTCGGCGAGGGCTTCGGACTCCATGGAGAATCCGGTGGTGAACATTTCCGGCAGGATAATCAGGTCGGCGCCCCGGGCCTGTTCGAGCAACAGCTCGAAGTGCTCGAGATTGGCCTGGCGGTCGTGCCAGACCAGGGAGGTCTGGATCAGCGCCACATTCAGATTGGGCAAAGCACTCAGATCACGCATAGCTTCTCCGCTGCCTGACGCAGCGTCTCCTCACGCTTGGCAAAGCATAGCCTCACCAGACGCTGTCCTTGCGGTGGCTCCTGGTAGAACACCGACACCGGAATGGTCGCGACACCGTGCTCGCGGGTCATCCAGATCGCCATCTCGACGTCATTCAGGTCCGGGCGGATCTGCGAGTAGTCCACCAGTTGGAAGTAAGTACCGGCCACCCGGGTAAAGCTGAATCGCGAAGGTGCCAGCAGGTCGCAGAACAGATCACGCTTGGCCTGATAGAAACCGGGTAGCTCTTCGACATGTTCCGGGTGTTCGGCCATGTAGTCCGCCAGAGCGTACTGCAAAGGGGTCACGCCGCAGAAGCTGACATATTGATGCACCTTGCGCAGCTCCGCGCTCAGGGCCGGTGGTGCGACCACGTAGCCGGTTTTCCAGCCGGTCACGTGATAGGTCTTGCCGAAGGAGCTGACCACGAATGCCCGCTGGTACAGCTCCTCATGGGCCAGCACGCTGGCGTGGGGGATGCCGTCGAACACCAGGTGCTCGTACACCTCGTCGCTGACCAGGTAGATATCCCGATCGCGAATCAGCGCAGCCAGCTGGTCCAGTTCCGCATGGCTGATCAGCGCACCGCTGGGGTTGTGTGGAGCATTGAGAATGATCATCCGCGTACGCGGGCTCAGGGCCTCGCCAAGCTTCTGCCAATCGATGGCGAAATCGTTCAGGCCAAGCTGTACATGCACGCAGCGGCCGCCGGCCAGCTCTACCGAAGGCTCATAGCTGTCGTAGCAAGGATCGAAGACGATCACTTCGTCACCGGCCTGGATCACCGCCTGGATGGCGCAGAAGATCGCCTGGGTGGCCCCCGGAGTGATGGTTACCTCGGTATCGGCATTCACCTGCACGCCATAACTGCGGGCGATCTTGGCCGCCACTTGCTGGCGCAAGGCCGGCAGGCCGGTCATCGGTGCATATTGGTTGTGGCCGCTGGCGATATGCCGGGCAACCGCATCGCGCAGGGCCTGCGGGCCATCGAAATCGGGAAAACCCTGGGACAGGTTCAGCGCGCCGGTTTCCACGGCGAGCTGCGACATTTGCGTGAAGATGGTGGTGCCGACATTCGGCAGCTTACTGGTGATCATGGGTGATTCCCTGCTGAACACCCGGCTCTACGGCGGCTCGGGGGAGGTCCCGAGAATAGCCCAAACCACAGGCATGAAAAAGGGCGCCAAAGGCGCCCTTTTTCCAAGGCAGATCCTGTAGGAAGTAGCTTACCGGCGAAGCGTTGAACCAGGTCCAGGGCTTCGCCGGCAAGCCGGTTCCCGCAGCGAGTCTCAGCGCTTGTCCTTGCGCTTCTTCTCGGCCTTTTTGTGGTGTGTCATCAAACGACGCTTCTTGTTGACCTGACGGTCGGTGAGCGTGTTCTTGTTGCCTTCGTACGGGTTTTCACCGCCCTTGAATTCGATGCGGATCGGCGTACCGACCAGCTTCAGGACACGCCGGTAGGTGTTTTCCAGGTAGCGCACATAGGACTTCGGCACCTTCTCCACCTGGTTGCCGTGGATCACGATCAGCGGCGGGTTGGCGCCACCCAGGTGGGCATAACGCAGCTTGATGCGACGGTTGTTGACCATCGGTGGCGCGTGCTCGCTTACGGCGTCTTCGAGAATCTGCGTCAGGCGGCTGGTCGGCCAGCGGGTTACCGCGGACTTGAAAGAGTTCTGCACCGACTGGTAGAGATTGCCCACGCCAGTACCGTGCAACGCCGAGATGAAGTGGATGTCGGCGAAGTCGACGAAGAACAACCGGCGCTCCAGCTCGGTCTTCACATAGTCACGCTCGCGCGGATCCATGCCATCCCATTTGTTCAGGGCGATGACCAGGGCCCGGCCTGCTTCCAGGGCAAAGCCCAGCAGGTTCAGGTCGTGGTCCACCACGCCTTCGCGGGCGTCCATGACGAAGATCACCACGTTGGCGTCCTTGATCGCCTGCAGGGTCTTGACCACCGAGAACTTTTCAACTTCCTCGTGGATCTTGCCGCGCTTGCGCACACCGGCGGTGTCGATCAGCGTGTACTTCTCTTCGTTACGCTCGAAGGGAATGTAGATACTGTCGCGGGTAGTGCCCGGCTGGTCGTAGACGATGACCCGGTCTTCGCCGAGCATGCGGTTGACCAGGGTGGACTTGCCCACGTTCGGCCGGCCGATGATGGCGATCTTGATCCCGTCTTTTTCGCTCGGGCCCGGAATACGCTTGGCTTCCTCGCCTTCGGCTACGACTTCTTCCTCGCCCTCTTCCGGCTCGTCTGCGTCGTCTTTCGGGAACTCGCGCAGGGCGATTTCCAGCATCTGCGTGATACCGCGGCCATGAGCACCGGCGATCGGGATCGCGTCGCCCATGCCCAGCGGGGCGAACTCGGCACGCGCCATGTCAGGGTCGATATTGTCGACCTTGTTGGCGATCACGTAAGAGGTCTTGTTACGTTTGCGCAGGTGCTCGCCGATCATCTGGTCGGCCGCGGTGAAACCGGCCTTGGCATCTACCAGGAACAGGACGACATCGGCTTCTTCGATGGCCAGCAGCGACTGCTCGGCCATCTTTTCGTCCATGCCATGCTCGTCACCGGAGATACCGCCGGTGTCGATCAGAATGTAGGTACGCCCTTGCCACTTGGCCTCACCGTATTGGCGATCACGGGTCAGACCGGACAGGTCGCCGACAATGGCGTCGCGAGTCCGAGTCAGGCGGTTGAACAAGGTGGACTTGCCGACGTTCGGTCGGCCCACCAGGGCGATTACGGGAACCATGCGGCTCTCCACTGCGTTAATTCAGAAAATACAAAAGCCGCTGCGAGGCAGCGGCTGGTGCTCGGGGCAGCACATGACGTGCTGCGAACCTTGCCGGGGCAAGGCCGCTTGGGGATCAACCCCAAGCATAGTCAAACCATTACTTGATGGTCAGGGCTTCCAGTTTGCCGCTGTTGCCATACACATAAATCATGTTGCCCACTACCAGCGGACGCGCACGCAGACCATCGCTGTCGATACGCTCACGGCCGACGAAGCGACCATCAACCTGGCTCAGCAGGTGCAGGTAACCTTCCAGGTCACCGACCGCCACGTAGCTGGAGAAGACTTCCGGAGCCGACAGTTGACGGCGGGCCAGCGAGTCGTTGCTCCACAGCGCAGTGGTGGAACGCTCGTCGATGCTTTCGACTGTCCCGGAGGACAGGCTCACATAGACGCTGCCGAAACCTTGAGCGACACCCGCATAGCTGGAAGCATCGCGCTGCCAGAGCGGACGACCGCTTTCCAGGTCCAGCGCCGCTACGCGACCCTGGTAGCTGGCGACATACAGGGTGCCGCCGGACAACAGCAGGCCACCGTCGATGTCGACCACGCGATCCAGCTCGGAACGACCTTGCGGAATAGCCACGCGCTGTTCCCACACCGGCACGCCGTTACGGATATCCAGGGCCACCACTTTACCGGTCGACAGACCGGCAACCGCCAGGCGGTTGGTGGTGATTGGCGCACTGGTGCCGCGCAGGGTCAGTACCGCTGGGGTGCTGTCGTAGACCCACATCTGGTTGCCGGTGGCGGCATCGAGGCCGATCACACGGTCATCCTGGGTCTGGACCACCACCACATCGCCATTGGTGGACGGCGGAGCCAGTACTTCACTGGTCACCCGCGCGCGCCACTTCTCTTCGCCGCTCGAAGCATCCAGAGCGACCACTTCGCCCTTGAGGGTACCGATCATGACCAGGCCATAACCCACGCCAACGGCACCGGACACAGGCAACTCCAGGTCCTGTTTCCATTTGACGTCGCCGTTCATGCGATCCAGCGCCTCTACCACGCCAGTGACGTCGGCGGCGTAGATGGTGCTGCCGTCGATCGCCGGAACCAGCATGTTGTAGGTTTCGCCCTGGCCGTCACCGACCGAACGGCTCCACTGTTTCTGCAGGACCACTTCTTCTTTGAAGTCGACCAGTTCGGCAGGTGGCAATTCTTTCTTGCTGTTGCTGCTGCAACCCGCGGCCAGAACGGCCAGAGCCAGCAATGCTGCATGTTTCCAACGGATCACGTCACGCATCCCCTTTGGCCAGGTCGTCCAGCTTGATTTGTAGGCCACCGACCGCCGCTTCATCGGACAGCGCGGCCTTGGCTTTTTCATACGCAGCATGGGCTTCGTCGGTACGGCCCAATTGGACCAGCAGGTCGCCCTTGAGCTCTTCGCGAGTGGCCAGGAATGCCTTGTCGGCATCGCCTTCGAGCAGCTTCAGCGCTTCATCGGCCTTGTTCTGCGCGGCCAGGACCTGGGCCAGGCGCTGACGGGCGATTTCGCCCAGCGTCGGGTTGGCCGGCTTGTCGGCGATGGCTTTGAGCTCGGTCGCCGCGTCGTCCAGCTTGCCGGTGTCGACCGCCACCTTGGCGACGAACAGGCTGCCGTATTGCGCGTAGGCAGTACCGCCGAACTCACTGTTGAGCTTGCCGGCCAGGTCTGCCACACGTGCTGCATCCGGCTTGCCGTCAGGCGTCAGCGTGGTCTCCAGCAATTGCTGATAGAGCATCGAGGCGCCTTGCGATTGATTGTTCTGATACTTGTGCCAGGCCTGCCAGCCGAACACGATGACCAGCGCCAACAGGCCGCCGGTGACCAAGGGCTTGCCGTTGCGCTGCCACCAGTCCTTCAAATCCGCCAGCTGTTCATCTTCGGTACTCGACACCCCAATACTCCTTATTCGCTAAATCGGCTGTTTGACAGCTTCAACCCTGCACGACGCAGGTGGCCAGGTGTGCAGCGAGCGCATCCCAGGCAATGCTTTGTTGTTCGCCCTGGCCACGCAGGGGTTTGAAACCTACCACTTGCTGGGCCAGTTCGTCGTCACCGAGGATCAATGCGTACAACGCACCGCTCTTGTCGGCTTTCTTGAACTGGCTCTTGAAGCTACCGGCGCCGGCGTTGATCTGCAGGCGCAGGTTGGGCAACTGATCACGAACCCGTTCACTCAACGCCAGAGCAGCCAGTTCGGCGGCTTCCCCGAAGGCGCAGAGGTAAACGTCGACCTGGCGCGAGATCTCTTCCGGGATCTGCTCCAGGGTTTCCAGCAGCAGTACCAGACGCTCGATACCCATGGCGAAACCGACGCCCGGGGTAGGCTTGCCGCCCATCTGCTCGACCAGGCCGTCGTAGCGGCCGCCGGCACAGACGGTGCCCTGGGCGCCGAGCTTGTCGGTGACCCATTCGAAAACAGTCTTGCTGTAGTAATCCAGCCCGCGCACCAGCTTCGGGTTGATCACATAAGGGATACCGGCGGCATCCAGACGGGCCTTGAGGCCCTCGAAGTGCACGCGGGACTCTTCGTCCAGGTAGTCGGCCAGCTTCGGCGCGTCCACCAGTACGGCTTGAGTGTCCGGGTTCTTGGTGTCGAGCACGCGCAGCGGGTTGGTTTTCAGGCGGCGCTGGCTGTCTTCGTCGAGCTTGTCCATGCGTGCCGAGAGGAACGTCACCAGCGCATCGCGATAACGCGCACGGGCTTCGGCGGTTCCCAGGCTGTTCAGCTCGAGCTTGACCGCGTCACGGATACCCAGTTCGCCCCACAGGCGCCAGGTCAGCACGATCAGTTCGGCGTCGATGTCCGGACCGTCGAGGTTGAAGACTTCGCAACCGATCTGGTGGAACTGACGATAACGGCCTTTCTGCGGACGCTCGTGACGGAACATCGGTCCGATGTACCAGAGTTTCTGCACCTGGCCACCGCCAGTGATGCCATGCTCGAGCACAGCGCGCACGCACGCCGCGGTGCCTTCCGGACGCAGGGTCAGGGAGTCGCCGTTACGGTCGTCGAAGGTGTACATCTCTTTTTCGACGATGTCGGTCACTTCACCGATGGAGCGCTTGAACAGCTCGGTGAACTCGACGATCGGCATACGAATCTGCTTGTAACCGTAGTTATCCAGCAACCGCGCAACGGTGCCCTCGAAATAGCGCCACAGGGGCGTCTGCTCGGGCAGGATGTCGTTCATGCCACGAATGGCTTGCAGAGACTTGCTCACAAAAAATCCTTAATTCGTTCGATTAGCCGCGCGCGATCAGCGCTGCGTCGGCTTCGACCTTTTCGGCCGCTTTCTCGCGGATCAGTTTTTCCAGTTGATCCACAAGATTGTCATTCGTCAGTTTCTGCGACGGCTTGCCGTCGATGTAAATCAGGTTCGGCGTCCCGCCGGTCAGGCCGATGTGCGCCTCTTTGGCTTCACCCGGACCGTTGACCACACAACCGATGACCGCCACGTCCAGCGGTACCAGCAGATCCTCGAGACGCCCTTCCAGTTCGTTCATGGTCTTGACCACATCGAAATTCTGCCGCGAGCAGCTCGGGCAGGCGATGAAGTTGATGCCACGAGAACGCAGATGCAGGGACTTGAGAATGTCGTAGCCGACTTTCACTTCTTCGACCGGGTCGGCCGCCAACGAGATGCGAATAGTATCGCCAATCCCTTCGGCCAGCAGCATACCGAGGCCCACGGCGGATTTCACCGTGCCTGAACGCAAACCGCCGGCTTCGGTGATACCCAGGTGCAGCGGCTGGATGATTTCCTTGGCCAGCAGCCGATAGGCTTCGACGGCCATGAACACGTCGGAGGCTTTCACACTGACCTTGAAGTCCTTGAAGTTCAGACGCTCGAGGTGCTCGACGTGACGCAGGGCAGACTCCACCAATGCAGCCGGGGTCGGCTCGCCATATTTCTTCTGCAGGTCTTTTTCCAGGGAACCGGCGTTGACGCCGATACGGATCGGGATCCCGCGATCACGGGCCGCGTCCACCACCGCGCGCACGCGGTCTTCACGACCGATGTTGCCGGGGTTGATCCGCAGGCAATCGACGCCCAGTTCGGCCACGCGCAAGGCGATCTTGTAGTCGAAGTGGATGTCGGCAACCAGCGGCACCTTGACCTGCTGCTTGATACGGCCGAAAGCTTCGGCCGCGTCCATATCCGGTACGGAAACCCGCACGATATCGACACCGGCGGCTTCCAGACGGTTGATCTGGGCCACAGTGGCCGCCACATCGTTGGTGTCGCTGTTGGTCATGCTCTGCACGGCAATGGGGGCATCGCCACCCACGGGTACCGAGCCGACCCAGATCTTGCGGGACTCGCGACGTTTGATTGGAGATTCGCCGTGCATGACTTATTGACCTAACTTCAGGCGAGCAGTCTCGCCACTGGTGAACGGAGCCACATCGACTGCTTGTCCGTTGTAGCTGACCTGCGCACCACGGGCATAACCCAGGCGCACGGCAAATGGCGGCTTGCCGGAAACATCGGCGGTCTCGCCCTTGCGCTTCAGGCCACTCAACAGCACTTTGCCGCTGCCGTCGGTGATCTGGGTCCAGCAATCGGCTGTGAACTGGATCTGTACCTGACCCGCGCCGGCTACAGGCGCGGCGGCGGGCGCAGTTGGCGCTGCCGGGGTAGCCGGAATAGTCGCTGCTGCAACCACAGGCGCTACAGGGGCAGGCGCGGCCGGAGCGCTCGGCGCTGGTGCCGCCGGTGCCACGACCACTGGGGCAGGAGCAACCGGGGCTGCAGGTGCGGCAGCCGGGGCGCTTGGCGCAGGGGCTGTAGCATCAGCCTGGGCCTGGCCTGGAGCCGGGGTTTCAGGCAGGGCCAGGGCGGTTTCGCCCTCGGTCTGACCTTCCACGACCGCCTGGTCTTCCGGCTCATCGATCGGATGAATCTGCGTGGTGCCGTCGGCCCCTTCGACTTCGACGTGTTCCTGATTGAGGCCAACCAGCTCCTTGGTGCGCACGGACGTTTGATCCTGCCACCAGATAAAGCCACCACCGATCACCGCGATCAGCAGCAACAGGCTGACGATGCGCAAAATGGTGTGGGAAACCCGTACTGGCTCTTCGATACGGCCGAGGCTGTGCACATTGCTGCCCTGGGAATCGGTGCCCGTGTATTGGTCGAAGGCCTGGACCAGAACGGCCTGGTCCATCCCCAGCAACTTGGCATAGGCACGGATATAACCGCGGGCGAAGGTATGCCCCGGCAGTTTGTCGAAAGCGCCGGCTTCCAGATTGCTCAACGAGTTTGCGGTCAGATTGAGCTTGAGGGCCACTTCAGCCAGCGACCAACCATTGCTTTCGCGGGCCTGACGCAGGGTCTCACCGGGGTTGACGCGAGTCGCTGCTAGAACTTCGGGATGCGCCGCTTTCATCATTGCTCCGACAGGTATTGCTGATATTCCGGCGTACCGGGATAGAGTCGTTTTAATTGCAGGCCGTAACTGGCGGCCTTGTCGCGATCTTCAAACACCGTTGCCAGCCGAACGCCGAGCAATAGACTACGTGCATTTTGCTCGCTCAGCAGGCTAAAACGATCGTAATAGTCGCGTGCGGGCACATAATGCCTGTCTTCGAAGGACAACTCAGCCATTTCCAGCAATGCGCGAGGCTGCTGGCGGTTCAGGCGCAGGGCTTTTTCCAGGTGTTGCCGGGCAAGGTCACGCTCACCCAGCATCGCGGCGGTCATGCCAAGATTCTCGAACACTCGGGATCGCTCGGGGTACAGGGTATCAGCAGCCGCCTGTTCAAAGCGCTGATAAGCATCTTTGTAACGTTTTTCTTCAAAGAGAAAACTGCCGTAGTTGTTCAGGATACGGGCATCGGAGGGACGAGCAGCCAGGGCCTTGCGGTAATGCTGGTCAGCCAGCTCAGGTTCCATTTCGGCCTGGAACACCAAGGCCAGGGCGGCATTGGCGTCAGCATCGGACTCGTCCAGCTCCAGGGCCTTTTTCAGCGGTACTTTCGCCCGCTCGGTCATGCCTTGCTGCAGATACCCCAGGCCCAGCTGAACATAGGCCTCACGCGCCTCGTCCCGCCCCTTGCTTGTCTTCATCGGGTTGAAATCCCCCGAAAGAACACAGCCAGCCGACAGGCTGACAAAAAGCAGAAGCAGCGCGACGCGCAAGGTCATGGAGATCCTCTCTCAGGTACGATTCGCAGCGCTTTGCGGCATATCGGCGTCGGCGCTCAACTCGCGCACGGCGATATAACGTTCGCTACGACGGGTGCGATCCAGCACCTGCCCGACCAGTTGTCCACAGGCCGCATCGATGTCTTCGCCGCGCGTGGTGCGCACGGTGACGTTGAAGCCTGCGTGATGCAGTTGATCCTGGAACCGGCGAATGGCGTTGTTGCTCGGCCGCTCGTAACCGGAATGCGGGAACGGGTTGAACGGGATCAGGTTGATCTTGCAAGGAATGTCCTTGAGCAACGCGATCATCTCGACAGCGTGTTCAACCTTATCATTGACGTCCTTGAGCAGCGTGTACTCAATCGTCAGCACACGTTTCTCGCCCAGCGACGACATGTAGCGCTGGCAGGACTCGAGCAGCATCTTCAGCGGGTACTTCTTGTTGATCGGTACCAGCTGGTTGCGCAGCGCATCGTTCGGTGCGTGCAGGGACAACGCCAGGGAAACGTCGATGTGCTTGGCCAGCTCATCGATCATCGGTACCACGCCGGAGGTCGACAGGGTCACGCGGCGCTTGGAAATGCCGTAGCCCAGGTCGTCCATCATCAGGTGCATGGCCGAGATGACGTTGTCGAAGTTCAGCAGCGGCTCACCCATGCCCATCATCACCACGTTGGTGATGGCACGGTCGACGGTCGCCGGGACGCTGCCAAAGGATTTGTTGGCAATCCACACCTGGCCGATGACTTCGGCGGCGGTGAGGTTGCTATTGAAGCCTTGCTTGCCGGTGGAGCAGAAACTGCAGTCCAGGGCACAGCCTGCCTGGGACGAAACGCACAAGGTGCCGCGCTTGCCCTGGGGAATGTAAACGGTCTCGACGCAGCTGCCGGACGCCACGCGCACCACCCACTTGCGGGTGCCGTCGCTGGAGATGTCCTCGCTGACCACTTCCGGACCACGAATTTCGGCAACGGCCTTGAGCTTTTCGCGCAAGGCCTTGCCGACGTTCGTCATGGCGTCGAAATCATCGACGCCAAAGTGGTGAATCCATTTCATTACCTGACCGGCACGGAAACGCTTCTCCCCGATTGAGTCGAAGAATTTTTCCATTTCCGGTTGAGTCAGACCCAACAGGTTAGTTTTGCCAGTCGATGTAGTCATGGTTTCACCTTCACTCACGGGCCTTTGGCTTAGCGAGTGGTCACTTCGGTGGAAGCGAAGAAGTAAGCGATTTCGCGTGCGGCAGCGGCTTCGGAGTCCGAACCGTGAACGGCGTTGGCGTCGATGGATTCAGCGAAGTCAGCGCGGATGGTGCCGGCAGCAGCTTCTTTAGGGTTGGTAGCGCCCATCAGCTCACGGTTCAGAGCGATAGCGTTTTCGCCTTCCAGAACCTGAACGACAACCGGACCGGAAGTCATGAAAGCAACCAGCTCGCCGAAGAAGCCACGAGCGCTGTGCTCAGCGTAGAAGCCTTCAGCTTCGGCTTTCGACAGTTGCTTCATTTTCGAAGCTACAACGCGCAGGCCAGCTTTTTCGAAACGGGTAACGATCTCGCCGATGACGTTTTTTGCAACAGCGTCAGGCTTGATGATGGAGAAAGTACGTTGAACAGCCATGGTGTAACTCCAGAAACGGTGATTAAAGCGAAAAATTAAACCCGCGAATTATACGCGGGTTTATAGGGATTGCCTAACTGCGTACGGGACAGACTCAGTCTGCTTCTTCGATCCAGGCGGCCTGAATGGCTTCAAGAACCTTCTCGCCACCGCGAGCCGGATCGTCGCTGAATTCCGGCAGTGCCAGAACCCATTGGTGCAGATCGACAAAGTTTACGTACCGCGGATCCACATCCGGCTTGGATTCAGCCAGCTGAATCGCGATTTCCAGCACATCAACCCATTTCAGACTCATGATGATTCCTTGAATCAGTGCGGCGCTTCGGCTGCATGGTTGAGCGAGTATTTCGGAATTTCGACGGTCAGGTCTTCCTCGCCGACGATCGCCTGGCAGGATAGACGCGATTGCGCCTCCAGGCCCCAGGCTTTGTCCAGCAAGTCTTCTTCCAGCTCGTCGGCTTCGTTCAGCGAGTCGAAACCCTCGCGAATGATGCAATGGCAGGTGGTGCAGGCGCAGACGCCGCCGCAGGCGCTCTCGATCTCGATGTGGTTGTCATGCGCCACTTCGAGAATCGAGGTACCCGGGGCAGCCTCTACAACCAGGCCATCCGGGCAAAACACGGCGTGTGGCAGAAAAATGATCTGCGGCATCAGTTATTCCTCGATTTCATTCAGATTGCGCCCCGCCAGAGCGGCTTTCACCGTCGAGTCCAGGCGGCGGGCAGCAAAAGCATCGGTCACTTGCGACAGACGCTTGGTCTGCTGCTCGATGGCGTAACCATCGGTGCCACGCATCAATTCACTCAATTCCTGCATTTGCAGCTCGATGACCATGCGCTCTTCGGCATCCAGCAGACGCTCGCCGTCCGCTTCCAGAGCGCCCTGCACCGCCTCGATCAGGCGCTGGGCATCGACCTGCTGCTCACGCAGCACGCGGGCGACCTTGTCGTCGCTGGCGTACTGGAAGGAATCCTTGAGCATCCTGGCGATTTCGCCATCGGTCAGACCGTAGGAGGGCTTGACCTGGATGCTGGCTTCGACGCCCGAGCCCAGCTCACGAGCGGACACGCTCAGCAGACCGTCGGCATCGACCTGGAAGGTCACGCGGATCTTCGCCGCCCCGGCGACCATGGCCGGAATGCCGCGCAGTTCGAAACGCGCCAGGGAACGGCAGTCGCTGATCAGCTCGCGCTCGCCCTGCAACACATGAATCATCATGGCCGACTGGCCATCTTTGTAAGTAGTGAAGTCCTGGGCCCGAGCAACGGGGATGGTGGTGTTACGCGGAATCACCTTCTCCATCAACCCACCCATGGTTTCCAGCCCCAGGGACAGCGGAATCACATCCAGCAGCAGCAGTTCGCCACCATCGCGCTTGTTGCCGGCCAGGGTATCGGCCTGGATCGCGGCACCAATGGCCACCACCTGGTCCGGGTCGATCTCGGTCAGCGGCTGGCGACCGAACATTTCGGCGACCGCCTCGCGAACCCGTGGAACGCGGGTCGAACCACCGACCATGACCACTGCCTGGACATCTTCCAGCTCGACATTGGAATCACGCACGGCGCGACGGCAGGCCTTGAGGCTGCGCGCCACCATCGGTTCGATCAGGGCATCGAAGGCTTCGCGGGTCAGCGGTGCCGACCAGGCGCCATAGGTCACATCGACCGACGGGGCATTGGTGAGCGCTTCCTTGGCGGCACAGGCGATTTGCAGCAGATTGCGCTGCTTGCCCGGATCGAGATCGGCGGACAGGCCAGCGCTCTCGATGATCCAGCCGGCGATCGCATGATCGAAATCGTCACCGCCCAGGGCGCTGTCGCCACCGGTGGCCAGCACTTCGAAGACGCCGCCGGTCAGGCGCAGAATGGAAATATCGAAAGTCCCGCCACCCAGGTCATAAATGGCCACCACGCCTTCGGCGTGTTGATCCAGACCATAGGCCACGGCCGCCGCAGTCGGCTCGTTGAGCAGACGCAACACATTGAGACCGGCCAGCTTGGCCGCATCCTTGGTCGCTTGACGCTGCGCATCGTCGAAATAGGCCGGAACGGTAATCACCGCCCCCACCAATTCACCACCCAGGGTCGACTCGGCACGCTGGCGCAAGACCTTGAGGATATCGGCGGAGACTTCCACCGGGCTTTTCGGGCCCTGGATGGTGTCGATGAACGGCATGTGCGACTCGCCGTCGACGAAGCGGTATGGCAGCTGCTCGCCCAACTGCTTGACGTCGGACAGACCACGCCCCATAAAGCGCTTGACCGACAACACAGTGTTCAGGGGATCGGCAGACGCCGCCAGCCTGGCGGACTCGCCCACCTCGACACGGTCGGCGTGATAGCGCACGGCAGACGGCAGGATGACCTGCCCGTTGGCATCGGCCAGCGGCTCGGAAAGACCACTGCGCAAGGCAGCGACCAGCGAATTGGTAGTACCCAAGTCGATCCCCACAGCCAGGCGACGCTGGTGCGGTTGAGGACTTTGGCCGGGTTCGGCGATCTGCAGTAGGGCCATGTTTATCTGGACTTATCTGTATATCAGGCGTGCGACCGGAGCGGCACTGGGTTAATCGTCGAGGCGCTCTTCTAACTGGCGCACTTCGTAGGTGAGCTTGTCGAGGAACTGCATGCGCCGCATCAGGCGCTCGGCCTGTTCGCGTTGCGCAGCATCATCCCAACAGGCTGCGAAGCTTTCGTTCAATTCATCCTGGGCCACTTTCAGGCGGCGCTTGAAGGCTGCAATACCGACCAGATCGGCCTCGTCCTGCAGATCCTCGAGCTCTTCGCGCCACTGCATCTGCTGCAGAAGGAACTCCGGATCGTGCACCGTGACCTCCAGCGGCAGCTCATGGCCGCCCATCGCGAGCAGGTATCGCGCGCGCTTGGGAGGACTCTTGAGAGTCTGGTAGGCCTCGTTGAGGCTGGCGGATTGTTCCAGCGCCAGCCGCTGCTCACGCTCGGAAGCGTCAGCGAAGCGGTCCGGATGAACGGCACGCGCCAACTCACGGTAGCGCGTGGCCAGCTGCTCGAGATCCAGGCGGAAGCTCGGTTGCAGCTCAAATAAAGCGAAATGACAAGGAGTACCCACGAGCCGCCTCAGATGTTGAAGCTTTCGCCGCAGCCACATTCACCGCGCACGTTGGGGTTGTTGAACTTGAAGCCCTCGTTCAACCCTTCCTTGACGAAGTCCAGTTCGGTGCCGTCCAGGTAGGTCAGGCTTTTCGGATCGATGATCACTTTCTCGCCATGACTCTCGAACACCTGATCGTCTTCACCGATCTCGTCGACGAACTCCAGGACATAGGCAAGGCCGGAACAGCCCGTGGTGCGAACACCCAGACGAATCCCATCACCTTTGCCGCGCCCGTTGAGGGAGCGCCGCACGTGTTGAGCAGCCGCTTCTGTCATGCTGATAGCCATCGTGACTCCTTACTTGTCGCTCAATCTGTGAAAGCTGATCCGCGAAAATCAGATCAGACCTTTCTTCTGCTTGTAGTCGCGAACGGCGGCCTTGATGGCGTCTTCGGCGAGTACCGAGCAGTGGATTTTCACTGGCGGCAGGGCCAGCTCTTCAGCCAGCTGAGTGTTCTTGATGGTCTCTGCTTCATCCAGAGTCTTGCCTTTCATCCACTCGGTAGCCAGGGAGCTGGAGGCGATCGCCGAACCGCAACCGTAGGTCTTGAACTTGGCGTCTTCGATGATGCCCTGCTCGTTGA
Organism: Pseudomonas sp. NFACC41-3; assembly: GCF_900109505.1. NCBI lineage: Bacteria > Pseudomonadati > Pseudomonadota > Gammaproteobacteria > Pseudomonadales > Pseudomonadaceae > Pseudomonas > Pseudomonas sp. NFACC41-3. The sequence continues at coordinate 258,689 of NZ_FOAE01000002.1, read as the reverse complement.
CCTTGATCTGCAGGCGCATCACGTCGCCGCACGCCGGAGCGCCGACCATGCCGGTGCCGACATCAGGATCTTCCGCGTTCATCTTGCCGACGTTGCGCGGGTTCTCGTAGTGGTCGATGACCTTTTCGCTGTAAGCCATGATTCTTAATCCTCACTCATCAGGGCCGCTCTTGAGCCCCTGTAGTTACGCCTGCGTCAGTCGCCGCGTCGCTACAGGAGCTGTACCTGGCGGCTTCTATATTTAGTGTGCCGCCCACTCGATCTTCGAGATATCGACGCCGTCTTTGTACATGTCCCACAGCGGCGACAGAGCGCGCAGCTTGGTCACGGCCTCGCAGACTTTCTGCGCGGCATAATCGATTTCTTCTTCGGTGGTGAAGCGGCCGAAGGTGAAGCGGATCGAGCTGTGTGCCAGTTCGTCGTTGCGGCCCAGGGCGCGCAGCACGTACGAAGGCTCCAGCGAAGCCGAGGTGCAGGCCGAACCGGAGGAAACCGCCAGATCCTTGAGCGCCATGATCAGCGACTCGCCTTCGACGTAGTTGAAGCTCAGGTTCAGGTTGTGCGGTACGCGGGAGGTCATGCTGCCGTTGATGTACAGCTCCTCCAGGTGCTCGACCTGCTTGTAGAAGCGGTCGCTCAACGCCTTGATGCGCAGGTTTTCGGCAGCCATGTCTTCCTTGGCTACACGGAAGGCTTCGCCCATGCCAACGATCTGGTGGGTGGCCAGGGTGCCGGAACGCATGCCGCGCTCGTGACCGCCGCCGTGCATGGTCGCTTCGAGGCGAACCCGCGGCTTGCGGCTGACGTACAGCGCGCCGATACCTTTAGGACCGTAAGTCTTGTGGGCGGAGAAGGACATCAGGTCGACTTTCAGCGCCTGCAGGTCGATGTCGACCTTGCCGGTGGACTGAGCCGCATCGACGTGGAACAGAATGCCTTTGGAACGAGTCAGCTCGCCGATGGCGGCGATGTCGTTGATGGTGCCGATTTCGTTGTTCACGTGCATGATCGAAACCAGGATGGTGTCGTCGCGCAGGGCGGCTTCGACCATGGCCGGAGTGATCAGGCCGTCTTCGCCTGGTTCGATGTAGGTGACTTCGAAGCCTTCACGCTCGAGTTGGCGCATGGTGTCCAGGACAGCCTTGTGCTCGATCTTCGAGGTGATCAGGTGCTTGCCCTTGGTGTGGTAGAAATGCGCGACACCCTTGATTGCCAGGTTGTCGGACTCGGTGGCACCGGAGGTCCAGACAATTTCACGCGGGTCGGCATTGACCAGGTCAGCCACTTGGCGACGGGCATTTTCCACCGACTCTTCGGCTTTCCAGCCGAACACGTGGGAGCGGGACGCCGGGTTACCGAAGTTTCCGTCGACCAGCAGGCATTCACTCATCTTTTGCGCGACACGCGGATCAACCGGGGTGGTCGCTGAGTAATCAAGGTAAATCGGCAATTTCATGGACTCTCTCCTAAATCAGGCTGGCTGGCGTGCCGCTAGCTCTTTGGCTGTCATTCGACGGCGGACGCTTCAATCTTGTCCAGGTGCTGCGCCTTGCCATTACAGCGGCGCTGATCCTGACGCTGGGCTACTTCTTGCACCTCACGGCGAGTCACAAGGTCAGCCAAGCTGATACCGCTCAGAAATTCGTGAATCTGCAGGCTCAGATCGCACCACAGATGGTGGGTCAGACAGGTGTCGCCGGAATGGCAATCGCCCTGGCCCTGGCATTTGGTTGCATCGACCGACTCGTTCACCGCATCGATCACCTGGGCCACCTGAATGCCTTGCATGTCACGCGACAGCTGGTAGCCACCGCCTGGACCACGCACGCTGGACACCAGATTGCTGCGGCGCAGCTTGGCGAAGAGCTGTTCGAGATAGGACAGGGAGATGCCTTGGCGCTCAGAGATATCGGCCAGGGACACCGGCCCATGTTGCGCGTGCAACGCCAGGTCAAGCATGGCTGTTACCGCGTATCGGCCTTTTGTAGTCAGTCGCATGGACAAGTACCACGGAGTGTTTCGGGATGGGAGCGAGTATGCAATTCCCGAGTAATTAAGTCAACTATAAGACCTACTACTTTAGTCAGGTTTACCCGCAAAAGAGCGCGCGAATCATAGCAAAGTCTGCAGGGTAATGGCACGCCCTGGATTTGCTCGGTGACTAATGGGTCGCTAACGCCCTTTTGGGCACTGCACGAGCAGGCTCATTTCGACAAAGCGAGCCCGCTCGCGATCAACGCCAAAGCACCCGAAAGGCTCAGCCGACCTGGCTGTCGCCCTTGTCCTTGACGCCCGCGAAGTCCTCATCGCGCAGCGCCGGCAGATCCTTGGCACAGTAGTTACTGCCCAGATCCTTCAAGGCCCCGCACATACCCTCCAGACGTCCATCGACGGCCTGCAGGTGATCGAGCAACTGGCCAATGGCCCGCGCCACCGGGTCCGGCATGTCTTCACTGACCCCATAGGCGTCGAAACCGAGCTTCTCGGCCATGGCCTTGCGCTTGGCTTCCTGCTCGTCATCGGACTTGACGATGATGCGCCCGGGAATACCCACCACCGTGGCGCCCGCCGGCACCGCCTTGGTCACCACCGCATTGGAGCCGACCTTGGCGCCCGCGCCCACAGTGAACGGACCCAGCACCTTGGCGCCCGCCCCCACCACCACGCCATCTTCCAGGGTCGGATGACGCTTGCCCTTGTTCCAACTGGTGCCGCCCAGGGTCACGCCCTGATAGAGGGTGACGTCGTCACCGATCTCGGCGGTCTCGCCAATGACGATGCCCATGCCGTGGTCGATAAAGAAACGGCGACCGACCTTGGCCCCCGGGTGAATCTCGATCCCGGTCAACCAGCGCCCGAAGTTCGACACCAGGCGCGCCAGCCACTTCCAGCCCATGCCCCACAACGCGCCGGACAGGCGATGAATCCAGATGGCATGCATGCCCGGGTAGCAGGTCAGGACCTCGAATGCATTACGCGCCGCCGGGTCACGATGGAAAACACTCTGGATATCTTCACGCAAACGCTCAAACATCATCATTCTTCCGCTTAAGGAGCTCGCCACGGGCCGCTTTCTGGGTCTCCGTGAGGATGCCACGCAAAATATTCATTTCCGCCCGGCTCACCGAGCTGCGTCCGTACAACCGGCGCAGGCGCGCCATCAAGTGCCGTGGTTTTTCCGGATCGAGGAAGTCGATGGCCACCAGCGTCTGCTCCAGATGCTCGTAGAACCGCTCCAGTTCATCCATGGTCGCCAGCTCATCACTGCGCGGCGACGCCACTTCATCCTTCTCGACCTTGCTCGGCTGGCCTTCGGCCGCCAGCCAGGACATACGCACTTCATAAGCCAGTACCTGCACCGCCGTCGCCAGGTTCAGCGAGCTGAACTCCGGGTCCGAAGGGATATGCACGTGAAAATGACATCGCTGCAGCTCGTCATTGGTCAGGCCGGAATCCTCACGACCGAAGACCAAGGCAATTTCGGCGCCCTGCCCCGCTTCTTCCACCACCTTGACCCCGGACTCACGGGGGTCGAGCAACGGCCAGGGAATACGCCGGTCACGGGCGCTGGTACCAAACACCAGGGTGCAGCCGGCCAGGGCATCTTCCAGGGTGGCGACGACCTGAGCGTTTTCCAGAATGTCGGTAGCGCCGGAGGCGCGCGCATCGGCCTCATGGGAAGGGAAAATTCGCGGCTCGACCAGCACCAGCCGCGACAGCCCCATGTTCTTCATGGCACGCGCAGCACCACCGATGTTCCCGGGATGACTGGTATTGACCAGGACGACACGAATGTTCTGCAGCAAGGGAGGCGCTCTCGGACACGGGAAAGGGGAGCAAATCTTACAGAACAGCCAGCGCTCCCGCCTCAAAAATAACTGCTTCTGGATCGCACCTTATAGAAGCCGACCAGCTCCAGACGAACCACCACTCGTCAAAATGTGCGCGTATTTATGGGCTTGAGCGCCAGGTCAAGGCAAGCGGAGCGAATGTCGACCTTCATCTGCAAAAGTTTTCTGCTAGAATGCTCGGCTTTCTTTAACAACCTTAGGTGACCTATCCATGCAGCCAATGCTGAATATCGCGCTGCGCGCCGCCCGCAGCGCCAGTGAACTGATTTTCCGCTCCATCGAGCGCCTGGATACCATCAAGGTCGACGAAAAAGACGCCAAAGACTACGTATCCGAAGTTGATCGCGCTGCCGAGCAGAAGATCATCGACGCATTGCGCAAGGCCTACCCGACTCACGGCATTCTCGGTGAAGAAACCGGTCTGCACGCTGGCAGCGGTGAAGGCGAAGACTACCTGTGGATCATCGACCCACTGGACGGCACCACCAACTTCCTGCGCGGCATTCCTCATTTCGCTGTCAGCATCGCCTGCAAATACCGCGGCCGCCTGGAACACGCCGTGGTTCTGGACCCGGTGCGCCAGGAAGAATTCACCGCCAGCCGTGGTCGCGGCGCCCAACTGAACGGTCGTCGCCTGCGCGTCAGCGGCCGCACCAGCCTGGACGGCGCCCTGCTGGGTACCGGCTTCCCGTTCCGTGACGATCAGATGGACAACCTCGACAACTACCTGGGCATGTTCCGCGCCCTCGTCGGCCAGACCGCCGGCATCCGCCGCGCCGGCGCTGCCAGCCTGGACCTGGCCTACGTGGCTGCCGGTCGTTTCGACGCCTTCTGGGAGTCAGGCCTGTCCGAGTGGGACATGGCTGCGGGCGCCCTGCTGATCCAAGAGGCCGGCGGCCTGGTGAGCGACTTCACCGGCGGTCACGACTTCCTGGAAAAAGGCCACGTGGTTGCCGGCAACACCAAATGCTTCAAGGCGGTCCTCACCGCCATCCAGCCGCACCTGCCGGCTTCGCTGAAGCGCTAAGCGCCAGCGACAAAAAAGCACCCCTCGGGGTGCTTTTTTATGCCTGGGGTTTATCGGAAAACAACTCTCCCTGTAGAAGCCTCAAAAACCTGCAGGCAATAAAAAAGCACCCCGCAGGGTGCTTTTTCATGATTGAGACTGAAACGCTTATTGCGCTGGTACGTTCTGGCCCAGGATCAACTGACCTTCCTTGTTGACCGGAATCTGGCTGCCTGGATCACGATCCATACGCACCTGACCCTGCTTGCCGTTCAGCTCGTACTTCACGTCATAACCCACGACCTTTTCGCTGATGTCGTTGACCGTGTTGCAGCGAGTCTGAGTGGTGGTGTAGGTGTCACGCTCCTGCATGCCCTCCTGCACTTTGTTACCGGCGTAACCACCGCCTACCGCACCGGCGACCGTGGCGATCTTCTTGCCTGTGCCGCCGCCGATCTGGTTACCCAGAAGGCCGCCGGCCAGCGCACCGACCACCGTACCGGCGATCTGATGTTGATCCTTCACCGGAGCCTGACGGGTCACGGTGACGTCCTTGCACACTTCACGCGGTGTTTTGATCTGTTGTTTGACCGGCTGAACTGCCAGCACCTGCGCATACTCAGGGCCACTATTGACCAGCTTGTAGGTGGCAACAGCCCCCCCAGCAGTCACAGCGACGGCACCTAATACCGCACCAACCAGCATCGACTTGTTCACGTGAACCTCCTGACCATCACAAGCGGGACAAGCCCGCGCTTCTCCCAGCCTTGGAGCATAAAAAAAGGCGCGAGTTCAATACTCGCGCCTTTTCGACTGCTTGCCGGGAAGCGGAAACCGTTATGGACGGTCGTCGACTTCCTTCTCGGTATTGGCCGGAGGAATCAGGTCCTCGCTGCTCAGGTTCAGCCAGATCAGCACCACGTTGGCGATGTAGATCGACGAGTAGGTACCCGCCAGGACACCGACGAACAAGGCGATGGAGAAGCCCCACAGGTTGTCGCCACCGAAGAACAGCAGTGCCGCGATCGCCAGCAGGGTGGAGATCGAGGTCGCCATGGTGCGCAACAGGGTCTGAGTGGTCGAGATGTTGATGTTCTCGATCAGGCTAGCCTTGCGCAGCACACGGAAGTTCTCACGCACCCGGTCGAACACCACGATGGTGTCGTTGAGCGAGTAGCCGATGATCGCCAGTACCGCCGCCAGCACCGTCAGGTCGAAGGTGATCTGGAAAAACGACAGGATACCCACGGTCACCACCACGTCGTGGATCAGGGAGACGATGGCGCCGACCGCGAACTTCCACTGAAAGCGGAAGGCCAGGTAGATCAGGATGCCGCCCAGCGCCATCAGCATGCCGAGGCCGCCCTGGTCGCGCAGCTCTTCACCCACTTGCGGGCCGACGAACTCGACGCGCTTGACCTGCGCCGGGTTGTCGCCGCCGGTCTTCTGCAGCGCCTCCGCCACCTGGTGGCCCAGTTGCGGGTCTTCACCCGGCATCCGCACCAACAGGTCGGTGGTCGCACCGAAGCTCTGCACGATCGCTTCGTGATAGCCGGATTCGCTCAGTTGAGCACGAACCTTCATCACATCCGCCGGACGCTCGTAGGTCAGCTCGATGAGCGTACCGCCGGTAAAGTCCAGACCATAGTTCAACCCCTTGTGGAACCAGCTGAACAGCGCCAGAACGGTCAGGAGCAAAGTGACGCCGAACGCAACGTTCCGCACGCCCATGAAGTTGATAGTACGTAACATGGCAGCCCCTTAAATCCACAACTTCTTGAAGTCACGACCGCCGAAGATCAGGTTGACCATCGCGCGGGTCAGCCAGATGGCCGTGAACATCGAGGTAAAGATCCCGAGGGACATGGTCACCGCAAAGCCCTTGACCGGGCCGGTGCCCATGGCAAAGAGAATCCCGCCGACCAGCAACGTGGTCAGGTTGGAGTCGAGAATCGCGGTGAATGCCCGGCCGAAGCCTTCGTTGATTGCCCGCTGCACGGTCATGCCGGCGGCGATCTCTTCACGTATCCGCGAGAAGATCAGTACGTTGGCGTCCACCGCCATACCCATGGTCAGCACGATACCGGCGATACCCGGCAGGGTCAGCGTAGCCCCCAGCAAGGACATCAGGGCCAGCAGCAGCACCATGTTCAGCGCCAGCGCCACGGTGGCGATGATGCCGAAGAAACGGTAGATGGCGATGATGAACAGCGACACGAACAGCATGCCCCACAGCGATGCATCGATACCCTTGGTGATGTTGTCGGCACCCAGGCTCGGGCCGATGGTGCGCTCTTCGGCGAAGTACATCGGTGCGGCCAGACCACCGGCACGCAGCAGCAGCGCCAGCTCGGAGGACTCGCCCTGGCCGTTCAGGCCAGTGATGCGGAACTGGCTACCCAGCGGCGACTGAATGGTCGCCAGGCTGATGATCTTCTTCTCTTCCTTGAAGCTCTGCACCGCGACGTCTTTCTCGACACCGTCGACCACTTGCTTGGTGTAAGTGGTGGTCGGCTTTTGCTCGATGAAGATCACCGCCATGCTGCGACCGACGTTGCTGCGGGTCGAACGACTCATCAGCTCGCCGCCGTGGCCATCGAGCTTGATGTTCACCTGTGGACGACCATGCTCGTCGAAGCCCGCCTGGGCGTCGGTCACCTGGTCACCAGTGATGATCAGGCCACGCTCGATCAGCGCAGGAGGACGATTGCCTTCACGGAACTCGAAAGACTCGGAAGTGGCTTTCGAAGCGCCCGGCTCGGCGGCCAGACGGAACTCAAGGTTGGCCGTCTTGCCCAGGATACGCTTGGCTTCAGCGGTGTCCTGCACGCCCGGCAGCTCAACCACGATACGGTTGGCACCTTGGCGCTGAACCAGAGGCTCGGCAACACCCAGCTCGTTGACGCGGTTACGCACCGTGGTCAAGTTCTGCTTGATGGAGTATTCACGGATTTCCGCCAGCTTGGCCGGGGTCATCGCCAGACGCAGCACCGCCTGACCATTGAGGTCGGCCGGAACAATGTCGAAATCGTTGAAGTTCTTGCGGATCAGCGCACGGGCCTGTTCACGGGTCGCTTCGTCGCTGAAGCCCAGCTGAATGGCACCGTTGAGCTGCGGCAGGCTGCGATAGCGCAGACGCTCTTTACGCAGCAGGCTCTTCACATCGCCTTCGTAGACTTTCAGGCGTGCGTCGAGGGCTTTTTCCATGTCCACTTCCAGCAGGAAGTGCACACCACCGGACAAGTCCAGGCCCAGCTTCATCGGATGCGCGCCGAGGTTGCGCAGCCATTGCGGGGTGGTTTGTGCCAGGTTCAATGCAACGACGTAGTCGTCACCCAGGGCCTTGCGCACAACGTCCTTGGCTGGAAGCTGGTCTTCCTGCTTGGTCAGACGCAACAGGCCGCCCTTGCCCTTGGCCGCGATGGTCGCTGCCTTGACGTTGATCCCGGCGTCGGTGAGCGCTTTGCTCGCACGATCCAGATCCGCCTGAGTGACCTGCAACGCGGTGCTCGCGCCGCTGACCTGAATGGCCGGATCATCAGGGTATAGATTGGGAGCGGAATAAATAAAACCGATCGCCAGCACCGCCAGGATCAGTACGTATTTCCACAGAGGGTATTTGTTCAGCATCACGCCGCCCGTTTATGAAGCGGGGCGCCTTGCGCGCCCCGTCGATTGGTAAAAGTTGAAACTTAGATCGCCTTCAGCGTGCCTTTTGGCAGCGTGGCAGCGATCGCGCCTTTCTGAAACTTCATCTCGATAGTGTCGGAAACTTCCAGCACTACGAAGTCGTCGGTCACTTTGGTGATCTTGCCGGCGATACCGCCAGTAGTCACAACTTCGTCACCTTTTTGCAGGCTGCCCAGCAGGTTCTTTTGCTCTTTGGCGCGCTTGGCCTGTGGACGCCAGATCATCAGGTAGAAGATGACCAGGAAACCGACCAGGAAAATCCACTCAAAGCCAGTGCCGGCGGGGCCAGCAGCAGGTGCAGCAGCATCAGCCATTGCAGTCGAGATAAAAAAGCTCATGTAACACTCCGGATAATTGCAAAAGTGGGTCTAAACGTCTTTAGAACTTATTCTAAAGGCGGCACGGGTAACCCGCGTTTGGCATAGAAGGAATCGACAAAGGCGGCCAATGTACCCTGTTGAATAGCCTCGCGCAAACCAGCCATAAGCCGTTGGTAATGACGCAAATTATGGATGGTATTGAGCATGCTCCCCAGCATTTCGCCGCACTTGTCCAGATGATGCAGATAAGCACGGGAGAAGTTCTGGCAGGTGTAGCAATCGCAGGTCGGATCCAGCGGCGAATCATCATGGCGATGGAACGCGTTGCGGATCTTCAGCACGCCAGTGTCAATGAACAAGTGCCCATTGCGGGCATTACGGGTTGGCATCACGCAATCGAACATGTCCACACCGCGGCGCACACCCTCAACCAGATCTTCCGGCTTGCCAACACCCATAAGGTAACGAGGTTTGTCTGCTGGCATCTGGCCTGGCAGGTAGTCCAGCACCTTGATCATCTCGTGCTTGGGCTCGCCCACCGACAGGCCACCAATGGCCAGGCCGTCGAAGCCGATCTTGTCCAGGCCTTCCAGAGAGCGCATGCGCAGGTCCTGGTGCATGCCACCCTGGACGATGCCGAACAGCGCCGCCGTATTGTCGCCATGGGCGTTCTTCGAGCGCTGGGCCCAGCGCAGTGACAGCTCCATGGACACCCGTGCGACGTCTTCGTCGGCCGGGTACGGGGTGCATTCGTCGAAGATCATCACGATGTCCGAGCCCAGGTCGCGCTGGACCTGCATCGACTCTTCCGGGCCCATGAAGACTTTGGCGCCGTCGACCGGCGAGGCGAAGGTCACGCCCTCCTCCTTGATCTTGCGCATGGCGCCCAGGCTGAACACCTGGAAACCGCCGGAGTCGGTGAGGATCGGGCCTTTCCACTGCATGAAATCATGCAGGTCGCCGTGCTTCTTGATCACTTCGGTGCCCGGGCGCAGCCACAGGTGGAAGGTGTTGCCCAGGATGATCTCGGCGCCAGTGGCGACGATGTCCCGCGGCAGCATGCCCTTGACCGTGCCGTAGGTGCCCACGGGCATGAAGGCCGGGGTTTCCACAGTGCCGCGGGGGAAGGTCAGACGACCGCGACGAGCCTTGCCATCGGTGGCGAGCAGCTCGAAAGACATACGACAGGTGCGACTCATGCTTGATCCTCAGGGCCGCGTGGCGCGGGATTGCGGGTGATGAACATCGCATCACCGTAGCTGAAAAAGCGGTATCCATGCTCGACGGCAGCCTTGTAGGCGGCCATGGCTTCGGGATAACCGGCGAACGCCGAAACCAGCATCAACAGTGTGGATTCGGGCAAATGGAAGTTGGTGACCAGGGCATCGACCACATGGAACGGTCGGCCCGGGTAGATAAAGATGTCGGTGTCGCCGCTGAACGGCTTGAGCACGCCATCGCGCGCCGCGCTTTCCAGGGAACGCACGCTGGTGGTCCCCACCGCCACCACCCGACCGCCGCGCGCGCGGCAGGCGGCTACCGCATCCACCACGTCCTGGCTGACCTCCAGCCATTCGTTGTGCATATGGTGATCTTCGATGCGCTCCACCCGCACCGGCTGGAAAGTCCCGGCGCCGACATGCAGGGTCACGAATGCGGTCTCGACGCCCTTGGCGGCAATCGCCTCCAGCAGCGGCTGGTCGAAGTGCAGCCCCGCGGTCGGCGCGGCCACCGCGCCCAGGCGCTCGGAATACACGGTCTGATAACGCTCGCGGTCCGAGTCTTCGTCCGGGCGGTCTATATAAGGAGGCAACGGCATATGGCCGACGCGCTCCAGCAACGGCAGCACCTCCTCGGCAAACCCCAGCTCGAACAGGGTGTCGTGGCGGGCCAGCATCTCGGCCTCGCCACCGCCGTCGATGAGGATCTTCGAACCCGGTTTCGGCGATTTGCTGGAGCGCACATGGGCCAGCACACGGTGGCTGTCGAGCACCCGTTCCACGAGGATTTCCAGCTTGCCGCCGGAGGCCTTCTGGCCAAACAGGCGTGCCGGAATCACCCGGGTATTGTTGAACACCATCAAGTCGCCCGGGCGCAAATGCTCAAGCAAATCAGTGAATTGACGGTGGGCCAGGGCGCCGGTGACCCCATCCAGGGTCAACAGGCGGCTCGCGCGACGCTCGGCCAGGGGGTGGCGGGCGATCAGCGAATCAGGGAGCTCGAAGGTAAAGTCAGCAACACGCATGATGGGGTTCGTCTAGCAGGGCCGGAAAGTTTAGCGGAAATAGCCAAAATTGACCATGAAACCTGATTGACCAACGGTAGGCACGTCTCTATACTTCGCCGCCATTGAGCCCTGATGGCGGAATTGGTAGACGCGGCGGATTCAAAATCCGTTTTCGAGAGAAGTGGGAGTTCGAGTCTCCCTCGGGGCACCAAACTTAAAAAAGACCTTGAAATTCAAGGTCTTTTTTTTCGCCTGCAGAAAAGTGCCGCAGCCCCTGTGCGCCAGGATTCCGTAGGAGCGAAGCTTGCTCGCGATGAACGATGACGCGGAGAAACTGGCACTGCGCAGCGTCTGTTTCGCGGGCAAGCCTCGCTCCTACAGAGGACTAAAAAGCGCCAATGCAAACCTGCTCAAAAGCTTCCTTGATACGCATCAAGAAGCCCTGGCTTGTGCGCCATAGACTGTCTGAAAGACATTGGAGCGATCAGACAGGCCCGATATGAGCGAAGAATCCACCGCGCGTCCCCTTCCCAACCCTCTTCCCGAAAAAGCCACACCCACACCCACCGTCACGGCCAGCAGCAAAAGCGCCCCACGCAAGCCCGCCACCCCACGCCCGCGCCGGCCTCGTGCGGCCAGTAAACCTGCCGCGGCCAAAACCGCCGAGGCGGAAATCAGCGCCATCAGCCAGCAGCCGGTCGCCCTGCAGGTGGCCAGCGCGCCCCACGGTAGCAATGAGGACAGTTCCACCGCCAAGCTGCCGGCCAGTTACCCGTACCGCAGCCGCATGCGCCGCGCCGAATATGAAAAGGCCAAGCAGGAATTGCAGATCGAACTGCTCAAGGTGCAAAGCTGGGTCAAGGAAACCGGGCAGCGCGTCGTGGTGCTGTTCGAGGGGCGCGATGCCGCGGGCAAGGGCGGCACCATCAAGCGCTTCATGGAGCACCTGAACCCGCGGGGCGCGCGGATCGTCGCCCTGGAAAAGCCCAGCGCGCAGGAACAGGGCCAGTGGTATTTCCAGCGTTACATCCAGCACCTGCCCACCGCCGGGGAAATGGTGTTCTTCGATCGCTCCTGGTACAACCGCGCCGGGGTCGAGCGGGTCATGGATTTCTGCTCGCCCCTGCAATACCTGGAGTTCATGCGCCAGACGCCCGAGCTGGAACGCATGCTGTGCAACAGCGGCATCCTGCTGTTCAAGTACTGGTTCTCGGTCAATCGCGATGAGCAACTGCGCCGTTTCATTTCGCGCCGCGACGACCCGCTCAAGCACTGGAAGCTCTCGCCCATCGACATCAAGTCGCTGGACAAGTGGGACGAATACACCGCCGCCAAACAGGCGATGTTCTTCCACACCGACACCGCCGATGCGCCCTGGACGGTGATCAAGTCGGACGACAAGAAGCGCGCGCGGATCAACTGCATCCGCCACTTTCTGCACTCCCTCGACTATCCGGGCAAAAACCTGCGCGTGGCCCATCAACCCGACCCAGTGCTGGTCGGCCGAGCGTCGCGGGTCATGGAGGAAGACGAGCGGGTGTACAACCAAGCGGCTGCGGAGCCGGTGCGCAATCCGCAGGCGACACTCGCCTAAGCAGCCAGCCTTGAAGAAGGCCCCGCGCCAGGATCGCTGAAGGATCCTGAAGCGGGGCCAGCCAACTAGATACCCTGCACCGGCAACAGCACACAGGCCTGCAGCCCGCCACCGTCACGGTTGCGCAAGCGCAGTTCGCCGCCGTGCTCCAGCACGATCGCCCGCGCCGCGGAAAGCCCCAGGCCGACGCCGCCGGTGTTGCGGTTGCGCGAGCTTTCCATGCGGAAGAACGGCTCGAACACCTGCTCCTGCCACTCGACGGGAATCCCCGGCCCGCGATCCAGCACACAGACCTTCACCTGCTCGGCATCCGCCAGCACTTCAATCGCCGGTTCGCTGCCATATTTGATGGCGTTTTCCAGCAGGTTGCTCATGACCCGCTTGAGTCCCAGCGGGCGGCCGAAATACACCAGGCGCGGCGGGCCGCTGAACGCGATGTCGATGGACTGGTCGCGGTAATCGTCGACCAGGGTTTGCAGCAGTTCCGCCAGATCGAAGGACGTCGCCTCTTCCAGCCGCGCATCGTCACGGAAGAAGTCCAGGGCCGAGTTGATCATCGCCTGCATCTCGTCGACGTCATGGAACAGCCGGCGCTGCTGCTCGGGGTCCTCGATGAACTCGCCGCGCAGGCGCATGCGGGTCAGGGGGGTACGCAGGTCATGGGAGATCGCCGCGAGCATCTGCGTGCGGTCCTTGATGAAGTGCTGCAACTGGGCCTGCATGGCGTTGAACGCGAGGATCGCCTGGCGAATCTCGTGGGGCCCGACCGGCTCGATGGGCGGCGCGCGAAAGTCCACGCCAAAACGCCGCGCGCCCAGGGCGAACTGCTGCAAGGGCCTGGCCAGGCGGCGGGTGGCGATCAGGGCGACCAGGACGGTGGACAACAACACCAGCCCGATCACGATCAGGTTACGCGGCCCCTCATCCAGCCCCCAACTGCGCGACGCCGAAGAAAACATCAGCCAGGAATCGTCTGCCAATTGGATCAGCAACGCGTACTGGCCGTTCGGCCCGGGCCAATCGCTGGGCTGATAAGCCTCGATATGCCCGTTCGGCGATTTGAGCAACTGCCGAAGCCCCTCCGAATCCGTGCGGTATTCCGGGTCGTCGGTCACCGGCACCGAGATGTCTTGTCGCCTGTTGTGCCAGGTCACGCTCAAGACCGGATTGCTGGCCACTTCGGCCAGGCGCGAGCGCTGCGTCGGTTCGGCGGCCTCGATCATGTTGGTAATAGATGCGATCCGCTCCACCAGGCCGGATTCGCTCAACGGCGGCTTGGCCCAGACCCCGGCCAACTGCACGAACAGCGCATTGAAGGCCAGCGCGGTGAGCATCGCCATCAGGGTGGTCAGGGCGATCCAGCGGGCGATGGTGTCGCGCGGGCCACCCGGTCTGTGTCTTGCCCTCATTGGCGGGTCACGCTGGGGGTGAACAGATAGCCGCCATTGCGCACCGTGCGAATCATCGCCGGGCGCTTGGTGTCGAACTCCAGCTTGCGCCGCAGGCGACTGACCTGCACATCGATGCTGCGGTCGAAGGCGTCATGGGCCTGCCCGCGCGCCAGGTCGAGCAACTGCTCGCGGGTGAGGATGCGTTGCGGATGCTCGACGAACACCAGCAGCAGGTCGAACTCCCCCGCCGACAGCGGGATCATCACCTGGTCCGGCGAGCGCAGTTCGCGGCGGGTCAGGTCCAGTTGCCAGTCGGCGAACCGGATCAACGGGCGCGGCACCTCCCCGGTCACCGGCCGACTCTCCCCGGCCCGACGCAGCACCGCGCGCACCCGGGCCAGCAACTCGCGGGCATCGAAGGGCTTGCTCAGGTAATCGTCGGCGCCCATTTCCAACCCCACCACGCGGTCGCTCAATTCGCCCATGGCGGTCAGCATGATCACCGGCACGGCGTGCTGCTGGCGCAGGCGCTGGCACAGGGTCAGGCCGTTTTCCCCCGGCAGCATCAGGTCGAGAATGATCAGGTCCGGCACCTGCCGCTCCAGCGCCGCCCACAGCGAAGCGCCCTCGGTGGCGACTTCCACCGAGTAGCCGTGTTGCACAAAAAATTTCTTCAGCAGCGCGAGGACCTCAAGGTCGTCGTCCACGATCAACAGACTGCTCACCAGTGTGTATCACTCAAGCTCGGAATGAGCTGTCATTCAAAACCATTGGACGCGGCCCGTCATATATTTCAACGCGGTAACAAACCGACAACCCCGCAATAAAGCAGACATCTTTAAGCAAAACGCCCATGCCAGCATCGGCCTCCCTGTTCCCAAGGTCCGCCGCCCATGCGCTCATTCCTGTGTTCCGCCCGCCTGCCTCGTCATACCGCCCTGCTGCTGTCCCTGTCCTACCTGGCGGGCTGTACCAGTCCGGGCCCCACTACCCAAACCGCCTGCGCGAAGGTCGACTATCCGATCCATGATCCCGCCGAGCCGGTCAACCGTGGCGTGTTCGCCTTCAACAAGGCCGTCGACGACTACGCACTGGCACCGGTCGCCCGCGGTTACCGCCACCTGCCCGACTTCATGCAACAAGGTGTGCACAACTTCGCGAGCAACTTCGGCGAGCCCAAGGTCTTCATCAACGACCTGCTGCAAGGCAACCCACAGCGCTCGGTCAACACCCTGGGACGTTTCGCGGTCAACACCACGGTCGGCGTACTCGGCCTGTTCAACGTCTCGGACCCGCTCGGCATCCCACGCCACACCGCCGACTTCGGCCAGACCTTCGGCGTGTGGGGCATCGGCAACGGTCCCATCGTCGAACTGCCGCTGCTGGGCACCGACAACAGCCGCGACTCCGTGGGCAAGATCCTCAACTTCGTGGTCTCCCCCTTCGGCGACAACAGCGACACCGTGCAGACCCTGGGCACCGTCGCCATGGTCGGCGGCGTAGTGGACGGCCGCGCCGCCCTGCTGCCGCTGACCGACAGCCTGAAAACCATGCCCGACTACTACAGCGCCCTGCGCGACGTGAACGCCGAACACCGCGCCGCCTTCGTGCAGGAAGGCAAGCAAGGTGCCACCAGCCCCGCGAAAAACCGCTGTGAAGGAGCAACTCATGATGACTTCTGAAACCGACGCCCTGGTCCTGCTGCAACGCGTGGCCAAACACGGCGACGCCTCCCTGCAATGCCGCGAAGTCAGCCTGCGCCTGTCAGACGACCAGCAGCACCTGACCCTCAGCCGCTACAGCGAGCACTACAGCCCCGAAGGCCTGGAATGGGTCGAACGCCAGCACCGCATCAGCGTGACCGAGTTGATTCGTTGGGTGATCAAGCAGGGGGAGCCGCAGGTGTTGGTACAGAGTAGAGAGTCGCAAAGAGCTTCGGCTTAAAACCGAGGCAAGCACCCGCCTTGGAAACGACGGATGAAAAGTCTGATTGGAGAGCCGCGTCTGAACGTTGAGTGAAGCATCATCGGCCGTGACAAACAGATAATTCCCATAAAAAGAATGATAACTCTGACTTGGTTTGTTTTTAAAAGTCCCGGTGTCATGGTTCGAAGGTCACTAATCCCGGTGACATTCAAAGAGAAATGAACATGACACTAGAAGCAGGCGCAACCGCCAACATCGGCGACAAATGTCCACAAGGCGGCACCTGGTACCCCGCAGGTAGCCCAAGCAAAACCCGGTCAATCGGTATCGGCAACAAGATGCCTCCGACTCCCGATGGTGAACCCCACTGGGTACTTGAGACCCCAACCGGCGATGAGTAAAAACAGGTAGTTTCACCATGTCTTGCGTGCAGCCCTCCCTCGGTTTCCGGCGGAGGGCTTTTTGCACCTGGCAACGAAACGCATACGCCTGAGCATCGATTAAAAGTTGAATCCGATGATGGGCATTCAGATTTGAAGAACCTGTTCAGCTACTGCATCATCCGCGCCTCAAATGGACGACTCGCAACACAACACTTCAAGGACCGATCATGAGTGGCAAACCCGCTGCCCGCGTCAGCGACCCAACCGCCTGCCCGCTTCCCGGCCACGGCACCAACCCTATCGTCACGGGTTCGCCCAATGTCATTTTCGACGGCCTGGCCGCCGCTCGAAAGAGTGACCAATCAGCTTGCGGCAGCCCGATAACCGGGGCGGTTTCCAGCACTGTATTCATCAATGGCTTGAATGCCGCCACGCTGGACAGCACCGGCGGGCACGGCAACATCATCATCGGGGGCTCCGGCACCGTCATCATTGGCGACACGGTGGTCAACGCTCCCTTCTCCGGGCTCCTACCCATGCCGGTGAACTTCACCGACCGTTTGAAGCTGGTGAACGATGTAACGGGCGAACCGATGCCCAATCATGCTTACGTGATCCAACGGGCCGATGGGCGCCTTGAGCATGGGGTTTCGGACGCCGCTGGTTTCACCCATGAAATCAGCTCGCATGTTGCAGAAAGCATCAAGTTGTTTTTGGAAGAGTGACGCATGGAAGCCAACACCATTACCTCGGCGAACGGTAAACCCGTCAAGTTGAAAGCCGAGCACACGCTTACAGATAAAAAAGACAAGAGTGACAAAGTCATTCCTATCGAAAGCACCAAGGCCATTGTGTTTTTTGTCGGGGGTGCAGGGGACAAGGAAAGTTATTATTTTTCTGGTCCCTATGCCAACATCAATGAGGCAAAGAGACCTCTAGATGACCGGGCGGTACAACTCCAGCTACAAGGCAAGTACCGGTCTGAGTGGCTGGGGTACAATGAAATCAGAGGAAAAAAAGATATTCAAAAAAATGTGCTGAATATCATTCCGTATAAGTCTTGCCCTATCTATATAATCGGCCACAGCCTGGGTGGTTGGAATAGCGGGCACCTGACCAGCATCATGGCCAATTGGGGCTACACCATCAAAATGCTGGTCACTCTCGACCCTGTAGGCGAGGGTGCACTGGTATGGCTCGGATCAGATATTTACGGATCAGTACCAACTCCCGTCGCCGAGCAGTGGATAAACATCAAAGCCACACCCTCCAATCCCGATAGATCGGATGGCGTCGCTAACTTTGGGGAAAAATGGTTAATAAGCAGCGGGCCTGACCTCAATGTAAGCATGAATACAAACCATGCTAATGCACTCGGCATGTTCACAGGGGCCATTGCAGGTCGAAAGTCCGCTTGCGACCTGATTTTCGAGTCCATTACAAAGGAGTTCAGCAAATGAAAAAAATACTGCTCCTGCTATTAATTGCTATTTGCTCATCCTGCGCCAAAGATCATGGAAAAGTAATCGCCGATCTGACTTTCCTCTCTATCGAACGAAAAGATGATCTTCCGCTGTACACCATTCATTACAACTCGAACGTAAAACTACTAAATCTCTACGGTGAGAGTGCAAGAGACGGGATAGCTGCAGCGTTTTTCATCTGTGCCTTAGGTGATGACCAAGACCTATCCGTTGGTCATACCCCCATGTACTATGCCGCCGGCTTGATTAAAGAAGATGCTATTCAAACTTCAACATCAGCATTTAACTTCACGACTCGACTACCTCTTAACGAAACGCCCAACAATGGACAATCCAATACTTTTCTTTCCCAAAGCAAACTGAATGAGCTTTTAGCCAACAAACAAAGTATCCCCTGCAAAGCCGTCATCACCGCCTATGGCTACAAAGCTTACTATTCCAACACCTTGCAATTACCCGTTGCCGATCTCCTTCGGGAAATCAATAAACCCGAGACCCCGTAACCCCCTACAAGCACCGCGCAGTTCTTCCCCCCTCTGTGCGGCGCCCCCTTAAACAACCCGAGCACTCGCTGACAATTCTTCGACATCGGCTGCGGTACTATCCCCGCCTCCGTTTGCCGCAAGAGCCTCGAACCTGCATGTCTCAACCGTCGCCATCGACCGCTTCCAGCATCCCCTTGCCCTGCGTCCTCGCCGGCCCTCTGCTGCGCCGCCTGGAACCCACGCGGCTGGTGCTGTGGCTGGTGGGCTCGCGGGCGCTGGAGCTGACGTTGCGTTTGCAGGCCGGCGGCGACACGGAAAGCCGCGACTACCCGCTCACCACCGAGCAGTGCCAGGTGATCCCGGTGGGCCAATATGCCTTTATCCACCTGATCGACCTGCCGCTGGACAATTCCCTGCCTTGCAATGTGCCCATCGACTACGACCTGCTGATCGCCAACGCCGACGGCTCCAGTTCGGGGATCGCCGAGTGGGCGCCGCATCTGCTCTATGGGCAAAAGCAGCAGCCGGATTTTGTGCTGCACAGCCGCATCCAGCAGTTGGTCCACGGCTCCTGCCGCAAGCCCCATCATTCGGCGGACGAGGGTTTGCTTTGCGTCGATCGCCTGCTGGCGGAAGCAGCCGATCCGCAGCAACGCCCTGCCCTGCTGCTGATGACCGGCGACCAGGTGTACGCCGACGACGTGGCCGGGCCGATGCTGCGGGCGATTCATGCGCTGATCGAGCGCCTGGGCTTGTTCGGCGAACATCTGGAGGGCGCGGTGGTGAGCGACAGCGCCGCGCTTTACCGGCACCGCGCCAGCTATTACAAACGCGCCGAATTGCTGCCGGCGCTGAAAAGCAACGAGACCCTGCGCGAGCGCTTCTTCGGCGGGGTGAAAAAGCCGATCTTCACCAGCAGCAGCGCCGACAATCACCTGGTGACCTTCGCCGAGGTCATGGCCATGTACCTGCTGGTCTGGTCGCCGCTGCCCTGGCGCCTGATCGATCCACGACCGCCGCAGCTCGATGCCAAGGAGCAGCAGCGCTACCAGCGCGAACAACTGCGGATCGAGGCTTTTGCCAAGGGCCTGGGCGGCGTGGCGCGGGTGCTCGCCCACCTGCCGAGCCTGATGATCTTCGACGACCACGACATCACCGACGACTGGAACCTCAGCGCCCAGTGGGAAGAAACCGCCTACGGCCACCCGTTTTCCAAACGCATCATCGGCAACGCGCTGATCGCCTACATGCTGTGCCAGGGCTGGGGCAACAATCCGGATGCCTTCGCCACGCCGCTGCAACACACCCGTGCCCTGAGCGCCGAGGCCCAGGGCGATGCGCTCTACCTGGACAGCGCCACCCAGGACACCCTGATCGACGAATTGCTGCGCTTCCAGCAATGGCAATACACCCTGCCCACCACCCCGGCGCTGGTGGTGCTGGACACCCGCACCCGGCGCTGGCGCAGCGAATTCAACCTGGCGCAGCCCTCGGGCCTGCTCGACTGGGAAGCGCTGAGCGAGCTGCAACATGAACTGCTGGATCACCCGTCGGCGATCATCGTGTCCCCGGCGCCGGTGTTCGGCGTCAAGCTGATCGAGACGGTGCAGAAGGTCTTCAGCTGGTGCGGTCACCCACTGCTGGTGGACGCGGAAAACTGGATGGCGCACCGCGGCGCGGCCCAGGTGATCCTGAATATTTTCCGCCACTCGCGCACCCCGGGTAACTACGTGATCCTCTCCGGCGACGTGCACTATTCCTTCGTCTACGAAGTGCTGATCCGCCACCGCAAGGGCGGCCCGCAGATCTGGCAGATCACCAGCAGCGGCATCAAGAACGAGTTTCCACCGACCCTGCTGGAATGGTTCGACCGTCTCAATCGCTGGCTGTATTCGCCACGCTCGCCGTTGAACTGGTTCACCCGCCGCCGGCTGATGCGAGTGGTGCCCTACAGCCCCGAACATCGCGAGGCCGGCGAACGGCTGTGGAACTCGGCGGGCATTGGCCAGGTATTCTTCAACGACAACGGCCAACCCCGGGAGATCTACCAGCACAACGCCAATGGCGCGCCGAAAACCCGGATGCTGGCGCCGGAGGAAGACTGAAGGGTGAGAGCGACTTGGCAAAAACCAAGTCGCTCAGACGTCTTTCGGTTCAGTAGGTTGATCCCTGTCCGTCATACAGTCCGTACTCACAGAAGCCTCATCAAACCAACTGTCCCAAGCTTCTCCAGCCGGAGCGATGACCCGGGTACGCCCCATAGCGATGATCTCCACTTGCGTAACATCGCCAGGAAACGCCGTAGCCTCAGTCAGGTGAATAGTCTGACCGCTGCTGTTTCTAAAGACTGATCCTTGCGCCATCGAGCTATCTCCTGGCGTTTTCAAATAGAGCCACCAGCGTATCGCGCGTCACCGACAGGTCAACGATCAGGCAAACTTTTCCCCTATGCTTGGGCAGGCCAAGAGATATCTCGGCGCTTCTAGAGCTTACGGACTACTTCTGCAAAGGCCCTTTCATTCCCATGTTCGAACACCTCGACCTGCACGCCCTGCTCGCGACCTACGGTTACTGGGTGATCGTCCTCGGCTGCCTGCTGGAAGGCGAAACCGTGCTGATCCTGGGCGGCATGGCGGCGCATCAGCAAGTGCTGGACCTGTGGGTGGTGATTGCCGTGGCCACGGTCAGCGGGATGCTCGGCGACCAGTTGCTGTTCTGGAGCGGGCGGCATTTCGGCGGGCGTTTGTTGCCGCGCCTGAAGGGCCAGCAGGCCGCCATCGAGCGGGTGACCGGGCTGATCCGGCGTTACCCCTCGACCTCGGTGCTAGCGGTGCGCTTCATGTATGGCATGCGCTGGGTCGGCCCGGTGGTGATCGGCGCCAGCGGTCTGTCGCCGCTGCGTTTCACCCTGCTGAATATGCTCGGCGCGCTGCTCTGGGCCACGCTGTTCGTCTGCGGCGGCTACTGGGCCGGCGATGCGCTGGAGCATCTGTTCGGTGACTTGAAGCCTTATCGCCTGCCGATTGTCCTCGGTGTCGTGGTGCTGGTGGTGGCGGTCGCACTGCTGCGCCAGCGCCGGGCCAGAGCCAGGAACGTTGCGCCGCTGAACGACTGATCCAACCCTCCTCCCGACATCCGGAATTTTCATACTGACCCCCGCACTTTATTTCGTTTGCGGCCCCGCCCCGCTCTTGGCTTAGATAGCCCGCATGTTCCAGGCAGACAGAGCCCTTAGCCCATGAGCAGCGAAAGCATCAGCCAGTCGATTTCCATCGTTCACCCCATCCGCCTGAGCCACGGCAAGAATGCCGAGGTGTGGGACGAGAATGGCAAGCGCTACATCGATTTCGTCGGTGGGATCGGCGTGCTCAACCTGGGGCATTGTCATCCGCGGGTGGTGGCGGCGATCCAGCAGCAGGCCACCCGGCTGACCCACTACGCGTTCAACGCGGCGCCCCACGGGCCCTATGTGGAGTTCATGGCGCGGCTGGCGCGCTTCGTGCCCTTGAGTTACCCGGTCAGCGGCATGCTCACCAACAGCGGCGCGGAGGCGGCGGAGAACGCCTTGAAGATCGTGCGGGGCGCCACCGGGCGCACCGCGGTGATCGCCTTCGATGGAGGTTTTCATGGCCGCACCCTGGCCACCCTCAACCTCAATGGCAAGGTCGCACCCTACAAGCAGAAGATCGGCGTGCTGCCCGGCCCGGTGTATCACCTGCCCTACCCGAGCGCGGACAACGGCGTGACCTGCGAGGAGGCGCTGAAGGCCATGGACCGGCTGTTCAGCGTGGAAATCGACGTCGCCGAAGTGGCCTGCTTCATTGTCGAGCCGGTGCAGGGCGAGGCCGGTTTCCTGGCCCTGGACGTCGAGTTCGCCCGTGCCCTGCGACGCTTCTGCGATGAACAGGGCATCCTGCTGATCGCCGATGAAATCCAGTCCGGCTTCGGCCGCACCGGCCAGCGGTTCGCCTTCTCGCGGCTGGGGATCGAACCGGACCTGGTCCTGCTGGGCAAAAGCATCGGCGGCGGTGTGCCGCTGGGCGCGGTGCTCGGGCGCAAGGCGCTGCTGGACAACCTGCCCAGGGGCGGCCTGGGCGGCACCTATTCCGGCAACCCCATCGCCTGCGCGGCAGCCCTGGCGACCCTGGACGAGATGAGCGACCACAA
This sequence comes from Pseudomonas sp. NFACC41-3, assembly GCF_900109505.1. Classification (NCBI taxonomy): domain Bacteria; kingdom Pseudomonadati; phylum Pseudomonadota; class Gammaproteobacteria; order Pseudomonadales; family Pseudomonadaceae; genus Pseudomonas; species Pseudomonas sp. NFACC41-3. Next base: position 236,165 of record NZ_FOAE01000002.1, on the reverse strand, counting down.
CCTGCAAACCTGGGGCGAACGCCAGGAGCAGGCCATCGTCAGTCGCTACCAGCGCTGGCGGGCCGAGCGCCTGACGCCTTATCTAGGGCGCCTGACCGGGGTCGGCGCCATGCGCGGCATCGAGCTGGTCAAGGCCGACGGCTCGCCGGCCCCGGAGCAACTGAGCGCACTGCTCAGCGCCGCGCGGGACGCCGGCCTGCTGTTGATGCCCAGCGGCAAGTCGCGGCACATCATCCGCCTGCTGGCGCCACTGACCATTGAGCCGCAGGTGCTGGAAGAAGGGCTGGATATTCTCGAGGGTTGCCTGGCGCGGTTGGCATGACACCACGCGTTTGCACAAAAGCCGCGCGCCATGGACACTGGCGCGCCTCATGCCATCGACAAGGAAGTGCAACATGACATGCCCCAACTACAGAGAGCGGCCCATGGCCGCCAGCCCAGAAATCTTCGGCCGCGGCGAGCACGACTCATGAAGCAGTACATTCCCTTTGTGCTGGTCTACCTGCTGCTGACGCCGCTGTACTACTGGATGAAGCCTTACCCGCTGAGGAAGTGGACAGGCCTGGCCCTGGGCCTCGCCGGGCTGCTGTGGATTCTGTTCCTGCCGCCCATGCTGGGCGAGATCGATGCCGGGCTGATTGCCGTGGCGCTGGTGGCCATGGGCAGCTCGCTGTTTTTCAGCCGGCGCCGCTACCAGGACCACGCCTGAGGCGCCGCGCTACAAGCCGAATACCCGCCGCGCATTGCCCTGCAGGAACTTGTCCCGCACCGGCTCCGGCAGCTCCAGGGCCTGGACCTGCTGCATGCATTTGGCGAACGGCAGCTGCGGGAAATTACTGCCGAACAACACCTTGTCCTGTCCGTAGGTGCGCATGAAATGCAGCAGCTGCGGCGGGTAATAGGCCGGCAGGTAGGCCGAAGTGTCGATGTAGATATTGTCGTGCTTCCAGGCCAGGCCGATCATCTCGTCGGTCCAGGGGTGGCCGATGTGCCCGGCGACGATTTGCAGTTCCGGGAAGTCCAGCGCCACCTCATCCAGATAAGGCACCGGCCGCCCGGTTTCCGAAGGCATCAGCGGGCCGGTGTGGCCGACCTGGGTGCAGAAGGGGATGCCCAGCTCCACGCACTTGGCGTACAGCGGGTAGTACAGGCGGTGGTTGGGCGGCAGTTTCCACAGCCAGGGCACGATGCGCAGGGCCTTGCAGCCCAGCTCGTCCACCGCCCGCTCCAGCTCGGCCAGCGCCGCCATCGGCCGGCTCAGGTCCACCGTGGCCACGCCGACGAAACGCTCGGGATAGGCGCGGGTGAACGCGGCGATTTCATCGTTGCTGAACACCCAGCGCTCCGGCCGGCACCAGGCCGCCAACATCAGCTTCTCGACCCCGGCCTGGTCCATCAGCTCGACGGTCTGCTCGATGCTCAGCGGCTGGTCCAGCCAATGCGCCAAACCCGACTTCTCGAACAGCCGCGCCACTTCCGGCAACAACTTCCGCGCCCGGCCGTTGGCCGGTTGCGCCCATGCGTCGATTGCACCCTTCATTGATCTATCCCCTCCGCTGACGGTGATCCAGGCGACGAAGGGCTCAGGCTACGTCCGCGCCACGGCAGCGACAATGTTCGCGACGCTCGGCGGCATTGACCGATCCGCCCAGGCTCGACTCCCGCCCTTGACCTTGTTCCGCCTCCCTCCTTTCACCTTCTGCGCCCTCGGACCGACCAGCGGTTTCAAGCGCGCATTTTGCAGGCATCGTCGTTGATCGAGCCGAAAACGAACTTCTAGAAACAGAACGAGCTGAAACGTATCAGCTTCAGCAAAAACAGCAAATATGCATAAATGCAAATTTATTCTTGACCCAAAAAACCGCCTCGCTTAAGGTGAAATTGCTGTATGCACATACAGTATTTTTTGATGAACATTTATGTGAATCCATTCACGGACGAGGTATTACCTATGAAAAGCAACACTGAAAAATTCGGCAAAACACCCCATCAACCCAGCCTCTGGACTCGCGCCGATGCGCTGAAAGTCCATGCGGACGATCCCACCACGACCCAGCCACTGGTCAGTGCGGATTTCCCGGTACTGAGCAACGAGGTGTTCATCTGGGACACCATGCCGCTGCGCGACCTGGACGGAAACATAACCTCCGTCGATGGCTGGTCGGTGATCTTCACCCTGACCGCGGATCGTCATCCGAACGACCCGCAGTACATCGACGAAAACGGCAACTACGACATCACCCGCGACTGGAACGACCGCCACGGCCGGGCAAAGATGTACTACTGGTTTTCCCGTACCGGCAAGGACTGGGAACTGGGTGGCCGGGTGATGGCCGAAGGGGTTTCGCCCACGGCTCGCGAATGGGCCGGCACGCCGATCCTGTTGAACGAACAGGGTGAAGTGGACCTGTATTACACCGCCGTCACGCCGGGCGCGACCATCGTCAAGGTGCGCGGCCGGGTGGTGACCACCGAGCATGGCGTCAGCATGGTCGGTTTCGAGAAGGTCAAGCCGCTGTTCGAGGCCGACGGCAAGATGTACCAGACCGAAGCGCAAAACCCCTTCTGGGGCTTCCGTGATCCATGGCCGTTCCGCGACCCCAACGACGGCAAGCTGTACATGCTGTTCGAAGGCAACGTGGCCGGCGAGCGCGGCTCGCACAAAGTGGGCGAAGCAGAAATCGGCGACGTGCCGCCAGGTTATGAAGACGTCGGCAACTCCCGTTTCCAGACCGCCTGTGTCGGTATCGCCGTGGCCCGTGACGAAGACGGCGACGACTGGGAAATGCTGCCGCCGCTGCTGACCGCGGTCGGCGTCAACGACCAGACCGAACGCCCGCACTTCGTGTTCCAGGACGGCAAGTACTACCTGTTCACCATCAGCCACACCTTCACCTATGCCGACGGTGTGACCGGGCCGGACGGGGTGTACGGTTTTGTCGCCGATTCGCTGTTCGGTCCTTACGTGCCGTTGAACGGTTCCGGCCTGGTGCTGGGCAACCCGTCCTCCCAGCCGTTCCAGACCTACTCGCACTGTGTGATGCCCAACGGCCTGGTGACCTCCTTTATCGACAGCGTACCGACCGACGAAAGCGGCACGCAGATTCGTATCGGCGGTACCGAAGCACCGACGGTCGGGATCAAGATCAAAGGGCAACAGACCTTCGTGGTGGCCGAGTACGACTACGGTTACATCCCGCCAATGCTCGATGTAACGCTCAAGTAATAGCGACACAGGGCGTTCAGGCAGCGGGTTCGAGTTCGATGAAGAACCCGTTGTGGATATGAATCGAGATATCCCGCCTGGCTCACTGCGACTTTGCTCAGGAGCTTCATTGAACAATGCGTAGTACCGACCCTTCGCAACTGGCTACACGGATGTAGCCAGTTCTGCTCCTTCCCTTCTTGCTTGCCCCCTGGCCGGCATTGCTCCCCCTCCCACCCAGGCTTGGCTCTCGCTCTTGCCCTGGCGCCATACCCGGCCCCGTCCCACTTTCCGCGGCGGCGCTCCAGCGAAAACCGCGTGGCCATCAGAAATACCCCACCAGGCTTAACTGGCGAGTGCTCGATATACAGCACCGGCTCAGGCGTCCCCCAATGACTGGCGGGAAGCCATCGAGGATTTCAGCGCGCGCCAGGTCCACAGCGCGCCGCACAGGTCCGGCAAGGCCAGCAGCAACAGCACTGGCGACACCAGCCCGGCGGCGACGAAGGCGGCAAAAAACACCGGCACCGACAGACGGATCGCCACGGTCAGGGCCATGAACTCGCGCCGCTCGGTGTAGCCGGCCCAGACGTAATAGACGCCCAGGTACAAGGCCAACTGGCCCATCACCCGGATCCACACCTCATCAGTCAGGGCGAAGCCGAACAACGGCAACAACAGGTTCGGCGCCAGCACCAACGCGGCGCCCAGCACCAACATGTACAGGCCGAACACAAACACGCTCTTGCCCGGATGGCTCATGGTTTCACTCCTTGGGGGTGCGATGTGAGGCGATAGGCCTCGGCATCGAAATAACGGGTCTGCTGGCGGAACTGCCAGCTGAACCCTGGCCACAGGGCGACGTTGCGCCCGCTGTCGGGGTCCATGTACCAGCTCTGGCAATGGCCGACGCTCCATACCGCGCCGCGCAGCCGGTGGCGCAGGCCCTGGTTGAAGCGCGCCTGGGCCTGCGGATCGACATCGACGCTGGTCACGCCCAGGCGTTGCAGAGTGTCCAGGGCGCCGAGGATGTAGGCGATCTGCGACTCGATCATGTAGACGATGGAGTTGTGCCCCAGGCCGGTGTTGGGCCCCATCAGCAGAAACAGATTGGGAAAGCCGCTGACCGTGGTGCCCTTGTAGGCTTCGCTGCCCTGCTGCCAGGTGTTGACTATGTCCACCCCGCCACGCCCGAGGATCATCCCCGCCGGGAACGGCGTGCGCGCCTTGAAGCCGGTGCCGAAGATCAACGCGTCCAGGGCATGGCGCTGGCCGTCGACGGTGATCAGCGCGTCCTCGGTGACTTCACGGATGCCGCTGGTGACCAGCCGGGTGTTGGCCTGGGCCAGGGCCGGAAAATAATCGTTGGACAGCAGGATGCGCTTGCAGCCGATGGCGTAGTCCGGGGTCAGGCGCCGGCGCAGTTCCGGGTCCTTGACCTGGCGCCGCAGCAGGTTGAGCGCCAGCCATTTGTGCAGGGCCATCAGCCGCGGGTTGAACACGAAGCCCAATACCCGGGTTTCATGGGCGGTGTAGATCAGCCCGCGCAACAGCCGCTGCACCGCGGGAAAACGCCGCAGCAGACGCTGGGCGGTAGCGGAAAACACCCGGTCCGGCTTGGGGATGATCCACGGTGGAGTGCGCTGGAACACCGCCAGGCTGGCCACCTGCGGCTGGATCTGCGGCACGAACTGGATCGCCGAGGCGCCGGTGCCAATCACCCCCACCCGCTTGCCGGCCAGGACGTAGTCATGGTCCCAATGCTGGGAATGAAAGATCCGGCCCTTGAAGCGCTCAAGCCCCGGTAGTCGGGGATAGTCCGGGGTCGACAAGGCCCCGGTGCCGGCCACCACCACCTGGGCAAAACGCACGCCGCCACGGGCATCCGTCACCTGCCACAGGGCGCGCTCTTCCAGCCAGCGCAGGCCGGTGACCGCGGTGTTGAAGCGGCAATGTTGCAGCACCTGATACTTGTCGGCGCAGCGCCGCAGGTAGTCGCGGATCTCCGGTTGCGGCGAAAAGCGCCGTGACCAGTCGGGGTTGGGTTCGAAGGAAAACGAATAGAGGTGGGAAGGAATATCGCAGGCACAGCCGGGGTACTGATTGACCCACCAGGTGCCGCCGACGCCGGCTTCCTGTTCGAGGATCAGGAAGTCCTGCTCGCCGCGCTGGCGCAGGTTGATCGCCATGCCGATGCCGGAGAAGCCGGCGCCGATGATCACGACCCGATAGACCCGCGCGGGGTCGGCCTGTTCCTGAAGTAGCGCACTCATGTTCCTGACTCCTGGCGGCACAAACGCCGGGCGAGACCGCCCGCAGCGCATGCACGGCTGTTCATTCCGAAGTTCTGTGGATCGAGGGTGGGCCGCTCACCGGCCCTGGCGGTTAGGTTGACGTTGCGTGCAGCCTGCTGGTCCGGTGCGCCAGGTTCTCCAGCGCCTGCGGGTCGAGTTCGGCGGCGATCACCAGGGCCTGGCGGCGCAGGGTCTGCAGGGGCGTGCGGCGGCCGAACAGGCCGGTGAAGTGCATGAACATGCGCAGGCCGAAACCCAGCCCATCGCCTCTTTGCCGCGGCACCAGGTGCAGGTGGGCGTGGGGAATGTGCTGGTTGGTGGCCTTGCCGTCGTTGACGATCAGGTGCGTGCCTTCCACCCCGAAGCCGGCGCGCCGCTGGGCGGCGAGCAAGGTATCGAACACCTGGTACAGGTGCTGGCGGATGACCGTGGGCAGTTGCTCGAGTTTTTCCACATGGGCCAGCGGGATCAGCAGCAAGTGCCCCTGCCCCAGCGGATGCACATCCATGAAGGCCATGCAGTGGGTGTCGCGATAGACCAGGGCACTGGGCAATTCGCCGGCCGCGATCTGGCAGAAAATACAGGTCATCCGTGAATCCTCGGTGGGTGGCGCTCCTTCGGGCGCTGTAAATGTAGCTCACGCCGCTCGCCGAGGTTCGGCGCAAGTTGTTACCGGACGTCGCGCGAACATCCGCGCCAGCAGCCAGCGGTCGCGCAAATAGGGCTTGTTGTCCAGCAGCGCCGCCAGCCGCGGCAGGTTGACGAAGGGCACGCCGGGGTAGATGTGATGCTCGACGTGGTAGTTGATATTGGCCCACAACAGGCCGATCAGCCGGTCGCTGACGGTCACGGTGTTCTTCGCCAGATCCAGGCGCTGCGGGTCGCCAACCGCCAGGGTGGCCATGGGGAAGTGCTCGTAGCCTCGGGAAATCGGGTTGATCACCAGCGCCAGCAACAGCAGCGGCACGATGAAAATCAGCACGAATTGCAGCATCAGCCCCTGGCTGTAGCACCAGGCGCCGATCGCCGCCAGCGACAGCAGATTGAACGCCAGCTCGCGCAGCACCCGGTTGCGCACCGCCTTGCCGTAGCGCACCAGGGAAAAGTAGATGAAGCGCGGCACGAACACGGCGATGCGCAGGAACATCCACTTCACCCCGCCGGTGTAGTTCCAGTCGTCGGGGTCCTTGTCCGGGTCGCCCAGGTAGCGGTGATGGTATTTGTGGCACTCGGTGAAGGAGGAAAACGGGAACACGATGAACCAGGCCATGAAGCGCCCGACCCACAGGTTCAGCGCCGCCGAACGAAAGCCGCTGGCATGCCCGCAATCGTGTTGCAGCACGGTGAAGGCATGCAGCTGGTTGCCCAGCACCAGCACCGCCAGCGCCAGGCCCCAGGGGTTGTCGCCGAGCAGGATGTACAGCGCCGCCGCGCACCAGACCAGCACATGCAGCACCGACCAGAGCACGAACTTCAGCGGCTGCGGCTGCATCAGTGCCTGCAGCTGGGCCTGGCGCTCGCGGTCGACCCGCAGTTCGGCGCGCTTGGCCAGCCGCAGTTCGTCCTCGGCGGCGTGGTGGGTTGAATGATTCATGAATTGACCTTCCTCTGTCTGTATCGCTAATCGACTTGCAGGCGCACGTCGTCCGTCAATGGATAGCCCACGCACAACAGTGCCTGGCCCCGGTTCAGTTCGTCCGCCGACAGCCCATGGTCCTCGCGCATGCGTACCTGCCCCGCCAGCCGGGTGCAGACGCAGGCCGTGCAGAAACCGCTGCGGCAGGAAAACGGTGGCTGCACGCCGCTGGCCAGGGCCGCGTCGAGCAGGGTCTGGCCCGGGGCGACCGTGAAGCTGAACGCCTGCCCCTGCATCAGCAGTTCCACGCGTTTTTCCGTGTCGCCGCTGGCCACTGGCGCCTTGGCCGGGGTGAAACGTTCCTGGTGCACGCTTTCCGGGGCGATGCCCAGGGCCTCCAGGGCGGCGGTCACCTCGTCCATCATGCCGCTGGGGCCGCAGCTGTAGTATTCGCGGGCTTGCGGGCCAGGCAGCGCGCCGAGAATGTCGATCACCCGCTGCCGGGTCAGGCGCCCTTCGTGGGCCCCCGGGGTGTCCGGTCGCGACAGCACATGCACCAGTTGCAAACGCTCGCCGAAGGTCTGGCGCAGCTGGTCGAGCTTGTCGCGAAAGATCACCGACTCCTGATTGCGGTTGCCGTAGATCAGCGACACCTGGGCATCCGGCTCGAAGTGCAGCGCCGACTTGAGGATCGAGAAGATCGGCGTGATCCCGCTGCCCGCCGCCAGCAGCACCAGGTGCCGCCTCCGGCCCGGCTGCGGGGCGAAGGTGAAGCGGCCATGGGTGCCGAGGGTCTGCACCGCGTCGCCGGCGCTCAGTTCCTGCACCAGGCGGTTGGAAACCTTGCCGCCGGCCACGCGCTTGACGGTGATCGACAGGGTCTTGTCCAGCCCCGGCGTGCTGCTGATGGAATAGGCGCGGCAGCCCTTGGCGCCGTCGACGTCGACCTCCAGGGTCAGGTACTGCCCGGCGCTGTAGCGGACTTTGCGCAGCAGCGGCTGCTTGAGGTGAATGGTCACCGCGTCGTCGGTTTCCCGTTCGATGGCGGCGACTTTCAAGGTCAGGGGACGGTTCATGGCTGGCCCAGGGCGCTGTGCGCGGGGGTGGGTTCGTCGGCGTTGCGCGGTGTGGCGAGGCGCCGTTGATGGGCATGTTCATGGGCCGCGATGGGCGCCGGCAGCACCCGGAATTGCAGCAGGCGGACTTTCTCTGCGTGGTCCAGCGGCTGCCACCAGTCGAGCTTGTCCGCCAGCGCATCGAAGCGGCGCAGCATCAGCAGCACGAACAGGCCGAATACGCTGAGGTCGCGAAACACCATGGAACCCGCGGCCGCCAGTTCCGGTTTGAGCCGCTCGAACAGCGCCGGGCTCTCCGACCAGTGGCCGACGGACCAGTGATGGTGGCAGGCGTGGTAACCCTCGTTGAGGATATTCACCGGTGTTTCCAGCAGGGTCACGGTGTTGTACATCCAGTCCTTGGGGTCTTGCTGGCCACCGTAGAAGGCGTGCTGGCTCCAGTGGATGACGCCCATCAGGAAGTTGCTCGCGCACCAGGGCACCAGCATGTAGAACACCGCGATCGGCAGGCTGTAGCACGCCAGCGCGACGAACAGCCCGACATGCACCAGGTTGCCCATGACCATGGCCCGGGCCTGGCTGCGCTTGTGTTTGCTCTTGAAGTACAGCCAGGGCGAAACCATGAACTGCTGGTACATCACCTCGCGCACCATGTACACGGCGAAATCCCAGGCGCTGGCATGGTCGTAGCGCGCGGTGGCGTAGACATCCAGCGGCCCGGCGTTTTCCCGGTGATGCTGTTGCAGGTGCGCCGCCGCATGGGGGATCAGGCCCATGGGAATGGCGAAGAACATGTACAGGAAGGAATTGCCGACCCAGCGATCGAGCAGGCTCGAACGCTTGAAGATACCACCGGGCACATGGCCTTCCTGATGCATGGCGCTGAAGGAGCGGACAAAGCCGCGAATGTTCGGCCCATAGACGAAGGCGTAGAACAGCAGCACCAGCAGCCAGGAGATTTCCTTGAGCCACAGTTGGGCAATGAACACCGGCCCGGCGGTCAGGCCCAGGCTGATGGCGGCGGCCAGGATCGGCTCGTCCCGCGGATCCTTGAGCAAGCGGTCGGCCAAGGGCTGCAACAGCCGGTGATATCTCGTCACCAGCCAGCCGCCCAGGGCCTTCATTCCCGGCAGCCACGACAACACCCGGCGCCCGGCCTGCAAGGTGCACGACAAGGCCAAAATCACGACGATGGCCGCGGTGTTGAACACCAGCAGCAGACTGAACAGCGGAATAGCCAGGCAGTGAAACCCGCGACCGACATTGGCCGGGCGCGGCGGATAGAGAAAATCGCTACTCATGCTTCTACTCCATTAGGCATGTTGCCGAGGCCGGAGCGACGCCAGGGGCGCCGAAGCTCCGGCTGCGGTAGCAGGCGAATCAGGCGCTGTAGGACTCGCGCAGGAACTGCGCCAGTAACGGCGTGGCGGCGCTGCGGGAGATCGGGTGGAAGCCGATCGCCCGGGAGGCCGCCAGCAGATAGGCCACTTCGTCGGAGGCGATGAACGCCATGCCGCCCAACAGCTCGACGCTGAGGTTGGTTGCCCGCTCGATCGCCGCCTGCACCAGGAAGCGCGTGCACAGCGCCTTGTGGTAGGTGTTCATCGGCGCATCCTGTTGCGCCTGCAATTCGCCGGCGGTGCCGAGCAGTGCCTGATGGGCGCCCTCCAGCTCGATGCACAGCAGGGCCAGTTGCGCGGGGTCGGCGAAGGCTTTTCTCAGCAACCGGTCGACCAGCGCCGAGGCCACGCCCAGGTAGCTGCCGCCGACCATCAGCTGGAACCAGCTCAGGCCGTTGAGCGAGGTTTCCATGGCGGTGGCGGCCACTTCCTCGCTGTCGGCGCCGTCGGCCAGCAGCATGCGCTCGCTGGGCACGAACACGCCGTTGAACACCAGTTCGTTGCTGTCGGTGGCGCGCAGCACCGTGGCGTTCCAGAAGGGTTCGCGGGTGATCGTGCTGCCATCGGCAAAGACCACGGCAAAGCCCTGGCTGATACTGCCGTCGTCCTGCTCACAGGCGACGCCGACCACGATCACGTCCATGTGGTGGCTCATGGTGCAGGGCTTCTTGCTGCCGTCGAGGACGAAACCGCCCTCCACCGGCCGCGCCTTGACGCTGCGGTTGAAGATCTCCGAGCCCGGCTTGCCCTCGGCGAAGGCCGAGGCGATCAGCAGCTGGTCCTGGGTGATGCCCCACAGCAGCTCTTCCGCCGCCGGGATCAACCCGCCCAATTGCACGATGGTGGCGATGGTGTGGTGGTGCATGGTCATCATCACCGCCAGGGACGGGCACAGCGAACCGATGGCGCGCAGGATCTCCACGGTTTCCTCCGGCGAGGCGCCGAGGCCGCCGTAGGTCTCGGGGATGATCAGGCCGGCGGCGCGGTAGTCGCGAAACAGCCCGCAGAGCACGGCCGGATCGGCTTGCTCCAGGGCCATCAGGCCGCGCTCCCGGAGGGCGGCGAGCAGGCCCGGCAGGTACTTCTCGGTGGCGTTGCGGGCGTTGTGCATCGACATGGTGTGGACTCCTTTCTCGTTGTCAGGGTTAACCGGCTTTTTCGATCAACTGCTCCACCGCGGGGGCGAAACCGAAGGCTCGGGCCAGGTCGAAGATCGCTTCGGCATCCTCCAGTGGAGGACGCTTGCCGATGCTGTAGTCGCGCCGCAGGCCGGCCATGGTCAGGACCATGGTTTCGGCCAGGCAGCTGAAGGTCACGCCCGTGGGCAGACCGGTGAGGTTCTGTTGGCCGAAACGCTGGCTGCGGTCGGGCAGATGGATCAGGCCGCCTTCGATCACCGTGACGTCCGGGCGCAGCGCCAGGGTGACGTGGCCGATGTCCGGTGGCTGCGCGCAGTCGCAGATGATCGCGTTCTGATGCAGCACCAGCGGGTCGATAAAGGCCGAGCCATTGGAGGTCGCCGAGAGCACGGCTTCCAGGCGCGGCAGCCAGTGGCCCAGGTCCGCGGTGATCACCAGCGGCGGCTGCACCTGCGGCTTGCCCTGAGCCAGGGCATCGACGCTGTCGAACAGCGTGCGCAATTGCTCCTCGTCGCCAAGGTCGCGATCCAGCAGTTGCTCGACGCTGGCCAGGCTCGGCAGGAGCAGCACCAGGGTCTTGGCGATGCCGCTGCTGTGGCCGCCCTGGATCTGCAGCAAGGCATCGCGATACAACTCGCCGGCCACCAGCCGCAGCTCGTCCATGGCGCCCCGATTGGCCCCATTGCCGAGCAATACCAGGTGCTCGCAGAAGCGCCCCAGGCGCAGGCTGGCCAGGCGCCCCACCGAACCGTAGGCACCGATCACCCCGGTCAGGCGCTTGGCCAGCGGCGCGCCGCGGTTGGCGCAGGTGCTCAGCAGCGCATCGACACCGACCATGGCTGTCAGGCTGTTGCCGGTGGTGGTGTGGAACCGCTCGTTGATGACATCCACGCCGGCACTGGAAATCACCGAGGTGTAGGCCCCCAGCCCGACGAAATCCACCTCCAGCTCGGCGACGCTGTCCAGGTAGTTGGCCAGCAGCTTGCGCCGCTTGCCCAGGCTCAGGCGCATCAGGTCGCGCGGTTGCAGCAAGCTGCCGACCAGCCAGCCTTCGACGTAGTCGCCGGCATCGTTGTAGACCCGGCGGGCGTGATAGGACACCCCGGCGTCGAGGTCGGGCTTGGCCCATTCGGAGAAGTCGTCGAGCCAGCCCTGCATAAAGGCTTTTTCCGCCGCCGACAGCCCCAGGCCGTCCACCACGCTGTCGCCATTCACGCTTTCGGCGGTGGTCGGGTGCAGCAGGAAGGCGAAGCGCCCCAGGCAACGCCCGCTGCTGCGTGGTTTGCCCGCTGCGATCCAGGGACTGAGAGCCCCCCGTGGCCCGGCATAACCGTGGGCTTCGAGAATCAAGCGGTGTTGCTGGTTATGCACCACCAGTTCCGCCACCGCCTTGAGGCCTTCGAGCAGCAGGTCAATGTCGGCGCGCTCGATGCACAGCGGCGGCTGGATGCGCAGCACGTTGCCTTCGGTGAGGGTCGGCAGGCAGTACACGCCATGGCGGCTTTTCAGGTAGCCGCAGACGATCGGCACCAGGGCGCCGAAAGCGCTGGCCAGGGACAGCGTATACAGGCGCTCGCCGCTCCAGCGGCGGAACTTCAGGCCGAGCATCAGGCCGCGGCCGTCGAGGCTGTGGAACACTTCGGGATAGTCCTGCACCAGCCGCGACAGCCCGGCGTACAGGTAGGCGCCCTGCTCCGCCGCATGCTTGAGCTGTGCACCGTCGTTGGCGGTGAGCTGGTCGAGCACAGCCAGGCCGATGGCGGCGCTGAAGCCGTTCACGGCGAAGGTGGAGCTGTGGTGCCGGTCGAAATCGCGGCTCCAGCATTGCTCGCCGTAGATGCACGCGCCGATGGCCGCGACGCCGCCGCCCAGGGCCTTGGCCAACAGCACCACGTCCGGTTCCAGACCGTGGGCGGTGGCGGCGAACAGCTCGCCGGTACGACCCAGGCCGGTCTGGATCTCGTCGAGCACGAACAAGGTGCCGTATTGGCGGCAGAGGTTCTGCGCCGCCAGCAGGTAGCCTGGCGGTGGGGTGATCATGCCCGCCTCGCCTTGCACTGCCTCTACGAAAAAGGCTGCGGCGCGTCGGGTTTTCAGCAGTTCCTCGAGGGCCTCCAGGTCGCCATAGGGCACATGGCTGAAACCGTCGGCGCGGATCTGGAACGGCTCGCGGTAAGTGGCCTTGCCGGTGACCCCGACCGCGCCCTGGGTCTTGCCGTGAAAACCGGTCAAGGTGCCGATCACCAGCTCGCGCTGGGTCGCGGCGCGGCACAGCTTGATCGCCGCTTCGACGGTCTCCGCGCCGCTGGTGGTGAAGGTCACCTTCGAGTGGGTGCCGGGCGCCAGCTCGATCAGGCGCCGCGCCAGTTCTTCGGCGCCGGGGTTGATCAGCGGCTGGACCAGCGAAGCCTGGCCGCTGGCGAGAAAGGTGTGGATCGCCTCGGTAATAGGCGCCGCGCCATAACCGAAGGGCACCGCGCCGAACTGGCCGACGAAATCGATCAGGGTCTGGCCGCTGGCGGTCTCGATGCGGGTGCCCTGGGCGCGCACCACGGTCTCGTTGAGGCCGACGAATTCCAGCAGTTCCTGGCGGGTGATATTGAGCAATGAATCAGCCATGACTGACCTCCCCCACCGCGCCGAGCGCGCCCTGGTTGATGACGCCGTACAGGTGCTGGCTGACCTTGCTCACGGTGTCGTGCAGGTAGGCCAGCTCAGGGTCCAGGGAGATGCCGAAACGGTCCTCGAACTCGGCGGACAGGCCGACGATCAGCACCGAGTCGACGCCCATCTCGTGGAACGAGCGCTCGACGTCCAGCGACCCGGAATCGACCTCCAGCAGGCTGGCCAGGGTTTCGGTCACGGCAAAGGTTATTTCGTCTATGTGCACAGTCGCCTCCCAGCGTATTTCGCTTCCTTTGCATGGCCGTTGGCCCGCGCCAACCGCGTGGTGAAACCAGCGGATCAACGCTTGGGCAGGCGTCATGATGCAAACGCGTTTTGAGTGTGGATAACCCGACGGAGCAGGTTATTTGCTACACCCCGATGCTCGGCGTCATGCCGGCTCAGCTCAATACTCCGTAAGGAGTAGCGAGCCCTGTAGCCGCTGCCGCAGGCTGCGATAGGACCGAAGGTCCTCCAGCGGTTTCAAAATCCCAGCGCCCCCTGCGGGGTCGATCGCAGCCTCGCAGGCTCGGCAGCGGCTACAGGTTTAGCGCCGACCGGCAGGTCGCGCATGGCGCAGCTTTTGATCTTGATCTACCCGCCCCATCGGGAGGCCGAGTGGAGGCGTTCATCAGGGGGATGGCGCACAGCGCCCCTCGACGCAGTCGAGGACATCGTATGGAGGTCGAAGCGAAGCCGACCGGAGTCGATGCCCCCTGATGGACGCCGGAGCGAGGGAACCTGAGCGCAGCGAAGGCCGTACGCAGGGGCAAGCGTTTTTGCTTACTTTTTTGGCGTCTGAAAAAAGTGAGTCGCCGTAAGGGCGAAACCCTAAGTGGCCGTTACCGCAGAAATGGATATGTACACCGACCAACATCAGCAGTGAGGCCACCATCGTCATCGCGGGCAAGCCTCGCTCCTACAGAAGCCTCCCCCTGCCGCCAGCCAAGAATGGATATGTACACCATCCAAAAAATGCAGCCCCCAAACAGACACCATCACGACCAATCGGGCGTCGACCGGCCGCTCCTACAGAGGCGCAGGCGACGCCGAAGCACTGACCCCCGTCAGCACTGTGGAAGGGTTACCGGATGAAAGACAGGCAGGCAGCACTCACTCGTCGCAGAACAACGCCGCGATCTGCGCCCGACTCGACGCCTGGAGTTTGGAGAAGATGTTCTGCAGATGGGTTTTCACGGTCTTGTCGCTGATGCCGAGGATCTGGCCAATCTCCCAGTTGGTCTTGCCTCGGGCCACCCAGCGCGAAATCTCCGCTTCGCGGCTGGACAGGATGGACAACAGTTGATGGTTCGGCCCCGGGTTGTGGCGCAACAGCTTGCTGCCCAGCGCCCGGTTCAGGGCGATGTGCAGGTACGGGGCGAAGACCATCATGCGCATTTTGCTTTCGTGGGCCACGGTGGCCGAGATGTTGTGAAAGAAGTAGCCGGTGAAGGTGTTGCGGTGCAATCCGGGCAGCAGGGTCCAGCCCAGGTTGCGTATGCCGTGTTCGCGAAAGATCTTCGCCCACACCTGGTCCTGCGAATTGCCCAGGCGCTCCAGGGTGGTGAACTTGGGGCGCCCGCAGTGCTCGATGGGGTCGATGCCCAGCGGCGGAATCATGCCGTCGCGACCGACGATGGCCTTGATCAGGTCATCGGAGACGCTGTCCGGATGAATCAGGTGCGAGAAGAACACCCGGTGCGCGCGGACCCTGCCGCTGGCGAACACGAAGTTCTCGCAGGGCAGGATCTGCGGCAGCGCCAGCTGGGTCTGCTGCGTCAGCTCGGCGATGCTGCGCGCCGAGGTGATGGAGTTGAGCACGCTGGTCAGCTGCAACCGTTGCTGGCTGTCGGTGGGCGGCAACGACAGCACCGACCGCGGGCGGCTGGCCAGTTCCAGCCGCGGTTCGCAGAAGGCCGGCTGGGCGAACAGCAGCGCCGCGGGCTTGGGCGCATGCACCGGGCCGATCGATAGACTGGTCATGCTTCCACGACCTGGCTGTCGACGGTGATGTCACGCAATACCCGGCCGTTGCTCTCCACCGCGATCACCGACTTGTCCAGCGGGTGGGCTTCGGCCGGCGCGGCGCTATCGAGTGCCGCCAGCCAGGGAGCGAACTGCTTGCGGCACTCCTGGCGCTTGATCTTGCCGCTGGAGGTACGCGGCAACGACCCGCCGAACACCAGCAACAGCACCGGCCGCGCCAGTTGGTGCTGTTGCCACAGCCGCGCTTTCAAGTCGCTGAACAGCTGCGGCAGGTCGAGGCTGCGCAAGGCACGCCGTTCGATTTCCTGGGCGATCACCACCTGCTCGCTGTCGCCGGTCTCGATGCTGAAGGCCGCGGTGCCGTCCGGGCGAAAGCTGTCATGGGTGCGCAGCACGGTGTTCTCGATATCGCCGGGGTGATGATTGACGCCATTGACGATAATCAGGTCCTTGAGCCGCCCGGTGACGAACAGCTCGCCGTCGAGCAGGAAGCCCAGGTCGCCGGTGCGAAAGTAGCGCGACCAGCCAAGCGTCGGCGGCGCCGGGCGAAAGGCCGCGGCGGTGCTCTCCGGGCGCTGCCAGTAACCGCTGGCGACGCTGTCGCCGAGGATGCAGATCTCCCCGACCCGCCCGTCCTCCAGCGGCTGCTCGGTGTGCGGGTCGCAGATGAACGGGCCCTGCCCGGGAATGCCGCGACCGCTGCTGACCAGGGTGCGCAGGCGCAACTCGGCGTCGCTGCCCGGTCCTTCATGCAGGCGTGCCACATTGTCCTCCAGCAAGCCGGCATGGAACTGGCGGATCACCGGCTCGCGCTTGCTGCCGCCGGCGCTGACCATCAGCGTGCCTTCGGCCAGCCCGTAGCAGGGAAAGGCCGAGGTGCTGGCAAAACCGGCGCGGGCGAAACGCTCATGGAAGGCGGCAATGGTCTGCGCCCGCACATGCTCGGCGCCGTTGAACGCCACCTCCCAGCTGCTCAGGTCGAGGCCGGCCAGCTCTTCGTCCTTGATCTTGCGCAGGCACAATTCATAGGCGAAGTTCGGCCCGCCGCTGACGGTGCCGCGGTAGGTGCTGATGGCCTGCAACCAGCGCAGCGGCCGTTGCAGGAAGTGGATCGGCGCCAGCAGGGTCGAGCCGAAGCCGACGAACAAGGATTGCAGGATGCCGCCGATCAGCCCCATGTCGTGATACGGCGGCAGCCAGCTGACCAGGTGGCTGTCCTTGTGGGTCAGGAAACCGCGGCTGATGCTGCGCGAATTGTGAATCAGGTTGCCGTGGGTCACCGCCACTCCTTTGGGAATCCCGGTGGAGCCGGAGGTGTATTGCAAAAAGGCGATATCGTCCCGGGTTACCGGGACGGCCCGCCACTCGCTGGCCAGGGCCAGGTCGAGGCTCGCCATGTCCAGTACCCGCGGACTCTGCGCCTGCCCCAGCCGGGCCTGGATGGTCGGGACATCCTCGCCACTGGCCAGTGCCGCCGTCGGCTGGCAGTCGTCGATGATGCCGTCCAGCCGGTCCAGGGTCTTGGTCGCCCCCGGCGGATAGGCCGGCACCGCCACCAGCCCGGCATACAGACAGCCCATGAAGGCGATCACATAGTCCAGGCCTGGCTTGAGCAGGATCAGCACCCTGTCCCCCGCCTGGCAATGCCCCTGCAACCGGGCCGCCGCCGCGCTCGCCGCGCGGTCCAGTTCAGAGAAGGTGATCAGGGTTTCTTCGTCTCGCCCGTTGTGCAGAAAACGATAGGCCAATCGGTCCGGGATCGTATGGGCGTGAAGCTGCAGACATTCCGAAAAATTCGCATACGGAACGTCGCTATCGTGGTCGTTCGTAGTCATTATTTTGTGTCCAGGCAGCCGTACTTAGCCATCTCCCGCAAGGCCCGAAATCTGCGGCCTTGCGCATCCATTACGCTTGATCATCCTCTGGGAGCGCGCAGTCGAAGTTAATACTCCGAACGGCGTATACCCGCAATTTCCGCCCCCGGCGCATATTCGCCTCACAGCTCGATGCATGCATGGCTTTTTGCCATGCCGCTTGCAGCCATCAGCCTTTTCCAAGGATGTGAAGCCGATATCCAGGCCCGTGCAAGCCGGGCCTGTGCAACCGGCCATGT
This sequence comes from Pseudomonas sp. NFACC41-3, assembly GCF_900109505.1. Taxonomy (NCBI): domain Bacteria; kingdom Pseudomonadati; phylum Pseudomonadota; class Gammaproteobacteria; order Pseudomonadales; family Pseudomonadaceae; genus Pseudomonas; species Pseudomonas sp. NFACC41-3. The sequence continues at coordinate 218,712 of NZ_FOAE01000002.1, read as the reverse complement.
CATCAAACCCAGGCCGGAGCGGGAGCGCCCCGGTATCGCCAGCAGCGTGCGCAGCACGGGAGAACAGGATGTCTTTTAGCGAATACGCCACCTTCGATGCGGTCGGCCTGGCCGATCTGGTCAAAACCGGGCAGGTACGCCCCTCCGAACTGCTGGAGGAAGCCATACGCCGCATCGAAGCCTTCAACCCGGCGGTCAACGCCGTGGTCTACAAAGCCTACGACAAGGCCCGGGCACAGGCCGCCGCACAGGACAAGGCGCCGCCGACCGGCGCGCTGCACGGCGTGCCGTTCCTGCTCAAGGACATTCTCGGCGACTGCCAGGACCTGCCTTCGACCCTCGCCTCACGCATGCTGCAAGCGCGGGTCATGCCCCAGGACTGCGAGCTGGTGAAGCGTTTTCGCCAGGCCGGGCTGGTGTTCGTCGGCAAGACCAACGCCCCGGAGTTCGGCATTCTGCCCACCACCGAAGGCGCCTTCCATGGCCCGGCGCGCAACCCGTGGAACCTGGAATATTCCACCGGCGGCTCCAGTGGCGGCGCGGCCGCCGCGGTAGCCACCGGCATGGTCCCGGCGGCCCATGGCAACGACGGCGGCGGCTCGATCCGCATTCCCGCGTCCTGCTGCGGCCTGGTCGGCCTCAAGCCGACCCGGGCGCGCAACTCCCTGGCCCCGGACTTCGGCGAGCTGCTCAGCGGCCTGCTGGACGAACATGTGCTGACCCGCAGCGTGCGCGACAGCGCCGCCCTGCTCGACGCCACCCACGGCGTGGTGCCGGGCGACCCGTATCGCGCGCCGCCGATGCAGGGGCGCTTTCTCGACCAGCTCGGCCACGAACCGGGGCGCCTGCGCATCGCCTATTCCAGCACCGACCCGGCCGGGCGGCCGCTGCACCCCGACTGCATCGCGGCGGTGGAAAGCACCGCGCGCCTGCTCGAATCCCTCGGCCACCATGTGGAAGAAGCCGCGCCGCAGCTGGACCTGCAAAGCTTCGCCGAAGCCTTCAGCGCCCTGTGGTTCTCCGGCATTGCCTTCGCCGTGGAACTGATGAGCCTGCAACTGGGACGCGGCCCGTTGCCCGGCGAGCTGGAAAACCTGACCCACGCCGTGCATCAACGCGGCCTTGGCGTCAGCGCGGTGGAGTACCAGATGTCCGAACTGGTATTGCAGCAGGTCGGTCGGGAAATGGCGCGTTTCCACCAGACCTACGACTGCTGGCTGACCCCGACCCTGGCCCGGCCGCCGCTGCGCAACGGGGTGGTGGATATCCATTCCAGCGACCTGGAAAGCACCTATGGCCCGCTGATCGACTACAGCCCGTTCACCGCCATCCACAACGCCTCGGGGCAACCGGCGATTTCCCTGCCGTTGCACTGGAACGCCGAGGGCCTGCCGATCGGCCTGATGCTCAGCGCGGCCTTTGGCGAGGAAGGCCTGTTGTTCCGCCTGGCCGGCCAGCTGGAACAGGCACGCCCGTGGAAGGACCGGCGGCCGCAGCTGTTCCTGCAGCACAGCCCCGACGAAGCGGTTATCGGCTAAGGAGAGCACCGAGCATGCGCACGCTGGACACCTCGACCGCCTCTGCTTGTTGCCGCGCCGGCGCAGGCCAGGAAACGCACCAACCGGGGGCCATCCCCTGGCCCACCGACGGCCTGGACCGCGAGCAACTGGCGCGTTATGGCAAGGAGCTGATTCGCCAGACCCTGCCCTTTACCGTGGAAAACCGCCGCCTGAGCTGGTGGCATTTCTACTCGACGCTGCTGGTGATCGGGCTGTTCGGCGTGGCCGTGGCCATGCCGCTGTGGTGGCCGCTGCGCCTGGGGTGCAGCGTGCTGCTGGGCTTGTCCCTGGTGCGCATGTTCGTGCTGTACCACGACTACATGCACGGTGCGATCCTCAAGGGCTCGCGTTTTGCCGAGGTGTTTTTCAAGACCTTCGGCCTGCTGCTGATGGCGCCGCCGACGCTGTGGAAGCAGTCCCACGATTACCACCACGGGCACAGCTGCCAGTACGTCGGCGCGGAGAAAAACCGCCTGCCGCTGCTCTCTACTCACACTGACCTGGGCACCTTTCCCCTGCTGTCCACCGAGGAATATGCCCGGGCCGGGCGCCTCAAGCGCTTGCGCTACCGCATCGCCCGGCACCCGCTGATGATCCTGCTGGCGTCATTCAGTATCTTTATTTTCAGCATCTGCCTGGTCTCGCTGATCACCCAGCCGCGGCATCGACTGTGGTCGCTGCTGGCCCTGGCGCTGAACCTGGCGAGCGCCGTCGCCCTGGCGCTGCTGGCGCCGGACATCCTGCTGTACGGGGTGCTGGTCCCCAGCCTGTCCGGCTCGGCGCTGGGCGCCTATATGTTCTACTGCCAGCACAACTTCCCCGGCGTGCGTTACCCCGAGCGCGCCGACTGGGACTACGCGGCCACCGCGGTGTTCTCCTCCAGCTACATGCGCACCGGCCCGCTGATGGCCTGGTTCACCGCCAATATCGGCTACCACCATGTGCACCACGCCAACTCGGGCATCCCCTTCTACCGCCTGCCGCAAGCCATGGCGGCGATCCCGGCGCTGCAATCGCCGATCACCACCTCACTGCACCCGCGGGATATCTACCGCTGCCTGCGGCTCAAGCTGTGGGACCCGGCGCGCCAGCGCATGGTCTCGTTCGCCGAGTTTCACCAGCAGGCGCGACGCTGAAGGAAATGCGGCAGAGGCGTTGCCCCGCGAACGCCCGCCAGGGTAGATCGGCGCCGGAATTTTCCCGGCGATCGCGGGTCAGTAGAGCCACGCCTTTTCGCACCGGTCCGTTGGTCCGTGACAATGGGGCCTCGGTCCCATAAATTAGGCGCCCTGAAAAGGCCCGGTGCTTTTCTAGCCTCATTTCCAGTTAAACGAAGTAGTGAAATATCAATGTCCGATTCCAATACAGAAGAATCCGTAAACGCCTTGTCGTCCAAAGCGGAATACGAAAACGCCATCAATCTTTCACAGCATGTCTCCCAGGCCAAGACCATCAGCGAGATGGTCCTCGACGCTTTCCAGTCCACCAAGGAAAGCGACCAGATCCGCGAATTGCGCGCCGAGATCCGCCAGGCTCACGACCGCTTCGACGACGACCGCGCCTATGAACTCATGGGCCAGCTCAAACAGCTCAAGGACGCCGAGGCCGCCGACAGCGCCGCCCTGGAAGACCTGAGCAGCAAATTCCCGATCAGCCGCATCCTGTCCAGCTACAAGGACGACCCGAGCTTCCAGGAGCTGGTCTACGGCCTGGCGCTGAAGGTGCTGAACCAGACCCACCAGGCCATCAGCAGCCCGGGTGGCGGCAAGAGCAAGGCCTCGCGGGCCAAGAAGGAAATGGAAGTGTTCGCCATCAGCAAGGACGGCATCAGCGTCACCCTGCCGATCCGCCCGCGCTCCAAGGCCAACGTCGACCGTGAAGCCTTCGAGTTCCTCGGTTTCGCCTTTGTCGGCGAAGGCGACGAAGCGGAACTGGAAAGCGAAGTGTTCTTCGACAAGGACGGCAACGAACAGCCGGCCACACGCAAGAACATCGTCACCGCGATCCAGCAGCAGACCGCGTTCGAAGGCTACAGCGCTCTACAACAGCAATAACCCGTACCAGCGAGCTGGCTCGTGCAGAGGGCGAATCGCGCAACAGTGCAGCGCGCCCTTCGCCGGCTGGCTCCTACGAATCAAAGGCCGGGGCCCCCTCAGTTGCCCCGGTAATCGGCGATGGGATACATCGCGCACAAAGCCTCGGTCTGAAGACGGAACTGTTCCTGCAGCTCAGGCTCCAGGCGGTACTTCTGCTCGCTGAGGGGCGTCACCTTGTCCAGTATCCGGCAGACCAGTTCGACGACTTCACGACACCCTTGGGGATCGATGTAGCGTTGGGCGATGGAGCCCGTGCCGATACACAAGCCATTGGCGACGAATGAGGATCGGGTTTCCCCCAGTGCGCGGTTTTTACTCACGATGATGCCGCATCGCTCCAGTGCCGAGGCGGCAATCGAACCGCTAATTCCCCCACGCAGCCTGAGCAGGACCGTATGGTTCTCCGTCCCCCCGCCCACGACTTCGTAGTCCTGCGCCATGAATGCGCTGGCCATTGCATCGGCCGTGCTGCGAATCCGTCCCATGTAGGCGTCGAACTCCGGGGTCATCGCGTAGCCCAGCGCAGCCGCCTTGGCGGCGATCATGTTGACCGCCGGCGAGCCCTGCATCCCGGGGAATACCGCTTGCTCAAGGACACGACTGAAGCTCGCCCTCAGGCCGGGAACCTTGGTATGGGCGTCCCGGCCGGAAAGGATGAGGCCGCCACGCGGCCCCGCGAGTTGCTTGTGGGTACACGCGGTGGTGACGTGCGCCACGTCGATCGGGCTCGGATGTCGACCCGTTGCCACCAGCCCGGCGATAGAGGAAATATCCGCCAGCAGGATGGCCCCGGCCTCGTCGGCAATAGCGCGAAAGCGTTGGAAGTCCACGACCCGGGAATAGGCCGTCGCACCGCAGATGATGATGCGCGGACGATGGGCGAGCGCCAGTTGGCGTACCTCTGCGTAATCGATCACGCCCTGCGATGTGGTGCCGTAGCGGATCGCCTTGTAGTGAGTGCCCGTGAATGCGACAGGGCTGCCGTGGGTCAGGTGTCCGCCATGATCGAGGGCCATGCCGAGAATGGTGTCCCCGGGCTCGAGCAGGGCAGCGAGCACCTGGTAGTTGGCATTGGAGGCGGAATGCGACTGTACGCTGGCGTATTGCGCCCCGAACAGCTCCCGCGCCCTGCGAATCGCCAGGGATTCGACCAGATCGACGTTCTCGCAGCCGACATGATGGCGCTTGCCTGGTATGCCCTCGGCGGTGACGTTGACCAGTGCCGAGGCAGACGCCGCGAGGATTCGAGGGTTGGCCGCGCAGGAAGATGAAACCAGGGACAGTGTGCGGTGTTGACGCCTGACTTCAGCGTCCAGGATCCCAGCCAGTTCGGCGTCTTCTGCCCGCAGATCCGCCAAACCTCGTCGCAGCAGGTCGGCCTGGTTCCTCAGTGGTGCTGTATAAGCTGCCATCGTTCGGTATTCCTTCCTTGTCATTTGCGTGCCACGAACGACAGCACGCTTCCTGGTTTAACGTTCGCGAGCCGCTAATTAATCAAAGAATTAAACATTTTCCAAACAAAATGCTTCTTTTCCGAGAATCAGCAGGGGACAGCAGATGTGCGTTGCCGCTGAATGTTCGTCAATCGAGGCCAGGGCACCGGACATTTCGGGGCTTTATTGTCATGACTGGGACATGCAACACTTGCCGCCGCGGCGCCTCCGGTCCGGACCCTCCCGACAATTCCGAGCGCGCCCCATACCGACAGTGAAATATCCCAGGGTGGATGCAGGCTGGCTAAAGGAGTGCTAGCGAGTTGGTACAGGCCACGAAAGAACCCGACAAGCTCTTGCCGCATCAATCCGACTGTTCTCACCTTTGGCGTCGAGCAGTTGAATGTCATGCACGGCACGCATTCCATGAAAGACCCTATGCGTGGCGACTATAAGGAAATGGTGAGCATTTGATGCACAGAAGAGAAAGAACAGAGTATTTGAAGAGCAACATCAAATACCTGATAAAAAGTCGCGGCGAGACGCAACTGTCTTTGTGCAATGCCAGCGGCCTGACCCGAACGACCATATACAACATCCTGGAAGGCAAGGTCAGCAACGTACAGCAATCCACCATTCGCAAAATCTCCGATTTCTTCGGTGTCTCCTACGAAGAAATAGAAACCGTCGATTTTGAAGAGAAGGAAATCATCGACAGCAGTATTTCCCCACAAGGAAACATGAACCCGGCGGCGGTTCCGATCCTCAAGGAAAGCCTGCTGATGATCAACATGGACAAACGGATTGGCGAACTGGCCATACTTCACCCACTGACCTATTACTTCGGCGCATCCTACAACTTGATAGCGGTGCTGCTCGAGAATGGGATCAAGGGCCTGTACGAGGCCGGTGACCTGTTGATCATTCAAAAGGGCACATCGACCGACGACAAGGAAAAACTGGTTTACGACAGGCAGACAAACAAGCTGTTCATCATCAATGAGCCATGCTCCGACTCAGATCGAGTACTTGTGGTGGGCGACATCATCGAGGAGCGATTCAATGGCAGCTTATGAAGGCGAACTCGAGAACAGCAAATATAAACTTCTGGGCTTTGAAAACAACAAGAACCTGGCCGTGATCATGATCATCGCCACAGGCAAAGTCATAAAGATCAAATTAAGCGAAGTGCTTAACAGCGAAATAATGGAAAACCTGAACAAAATGGAAGTTAAAAACATCTACAAGAAGTTCTACTCCCAAGGAGGAGCACTTACCGCATACGACCTGAATGACCGCCACGAAAGCTCATGGATGATTTATATCATCCTGAATCTACTGCTCTTTACGTTTTATATATTCACCAGCATTGCCGCCACCAAGCCCATTTATCTTGAATCCCTTGGCATCATTATCACTCCGGGTACCTTTCTTTACCCTCTGACCTTCCTGATCGTTGACCTGTTGAACGAAAATTTTGGACTCAGGCTGGCAAGAAAAGCGATTTTCTTTGCCTTTGCCAGCAACGCCATGATTATCATCCTGCTCTATGGCTCGACCTTTCTCCCCGGCCTGCCGGGCTGGAAGCTCGACACCCCGTACAACGACGTCATCATTCATGTGTCGTCCGTGCTGGTGGCGTCCTCTGTGTCTTTCCTGGTTTCTGAAAACATAAACTCATACTTGCTATGCAAGATAAAAGAGCTGACGAATTCCAGATTCCTGTTCCTGCGGATATTCTTGAGCACGCTGTTCGCGGTCATTATTGACAGCTTCTTGTTTTGCTACATTGCCTTTTATGGCTCGATGCAGAACAACGACATCCTGAACATGATTTATGTGCAGATCGCGATCAAGGTATGTTTTGCATTCTTCAACATCTTGCCAGCCTATGGAGCAAGGTCACTGTTCAAAAGATATATAACGGACAGCCAGGCAAAATAGTACAAGCACGCTCTAGCTCAAATGGATGGATTCAACACTCATCTGCCAGGCAGATGCAGTGTTGAATTCCATGAATACGGCGATCAGGCCTTCATTGCAGGTTCATCTTGCTTCTCAAGCTGTTCATGACTGCTGCCTTGTTCCCCAGATAATCATTCAGCCCTCTGCTACGAAGATTGCACGCATCGCAATTGGCACAACCGCTGCCGATAACACCGTTGTAGCAGGTCAGGGTCTGCTCGCGAACCAGGCTCAACTGCTGGTGATGATCCGCCAGCGCCCAGGTCTCCGACTTGTTCAGCCACATCAGCGGAGTCTCAAGGCGCAGGCGGTACTCCATGCCCAACTCGATGGCCTTGTTCAAGGCCTTTACAAACTCGTCACGGCAATCGGGATAGCCGGAGAAGTCCGTTTCACACACCCCGGTAATGACCGTTTCAGCCTTTACCTGGTAGGCATAGATAGAGGCCAGGGTCAGAAACAGAATATTTCTTCCCGGCACGAAAGTGCTGGGCAGGCTTTCACCTGAACTGTTCACCGTGGGAACCGGGATATTGTCCCGAGTGAGACTGCTGATCGCCAATTCATTGAGTAGCGAGGCATCCAGCACTTTGTGGACTGTCGCCCCCAATTGCTTCGCGAGTTGCTGCGCCACTTCTATTTCCGCGCGGTGGCGCTGACCGTAATCAAAGGTAATGCAGTGCACTTCATCATAGAGCGGCAATGCGTGGATCAGACAGGTCGTCGAGTCCTGTCCGCCACTAAATACGACAACGGCTTTTTTCTTCATCATTCTGCTTCCTGCATGAATAGAGTCATTTGAATATTTAAACAGCCCACTGACTGACACTCAATAAAAAAGCCCCGCGCTTCTCTCGAAGGCGGGGCTTTTTCATAGCGTTTGCAGCTTATGGCGCGTAGGTCAACAGCAGCTCGCTCGGCACCTTGAAATCCAGGGACATCATCACGCTCAGCGCGGTGATGGTGAAGATCGAGAACACGAACAGCTTGCGCGCCCAGACGGTGTCGTCCACCGCCTTGTAGCCGGTCCAGGCCATGTACAGCCAGTACATGCCCATCGCGGCCGCGACGGCCAGGTAGCTCATGCCGGCATACCCGCTGAAGGTCAGCATCAGGGTCGCCACCAGGAACGCCAGGATGTAGAGCAGGATGTGCTTCTTGGCCACCAGGATGCCGCGCTTCACTGGCAGCACCGGAATCGATGCGGCCAGGTAATCGTTGAAGCGGAAGATCGCGATGGCGTAGGAATGCGGCATCTGCCACAGGCTGAACATCACCAGCAGGGTCAGCGCGGCCATGTCGAAGCTGTTGCTCACGGCTACGTAACCGATCACCGGCGGCATCGCCCCCGACAGGCTGCCCACCAGCGTGCCGTGCACCGACTTGCGCTTGAGGTACAGGCTGTAGAAGCCGACGTAGATGACGAAGCCGATCACGGCAAACAGCGCCGCCAGCGGATTGGCCACCTTGTACAACAACGCAACGCCAGCGACACCCAGAAGGGTCGCGTAGACCAGTGCCACTTTCAGGGAGATCAGCCCCTGAACCAGCACACGGTTCTTGGTGCGCTCCATCTTCAAGTCGATGTCGCGGTCGATGCAGTTGTTGAACACGCAACCGGAAGCCACCACCAGGGACGTGCCGATCATCGCGGCCAGGAAGATGGCCAGATCGACATGTCCCTTGGAGGCCAGGAAAAAACCGCCCGCCACAGAAAGCACGTTACCGAAAATGATCCCCGGTTTGGTGATTTGGATAAAGTGCTTGAGCGACATCGGGTCTTACCTCACTTCGCCATCATGAACGTGTGGATGCTGAACATGATCCACAGCGACAGGCCAACCAGCAGGACGATCACCAGGGCAGCGAAGACGAACGCAATCACGTTGTTACGCTGGGCCTCGGAGCGGTCCAGGTGCAGGAAGTACACCAGGTGAACCAGGACCTGGATCACCGCGAAGGCGAGCACGATCATCAGGGTGATGGACTTCGGCAGGGTCGGGTACATCACCAGGCCGAACGGGATGATCGTCAGGATCACCGACAGGATGAAGCCGATGGCGTACGACTTTACGCTGCCGTGGCCCGCATCATGACTGTCATGGGAGTGTGCATTAGCCATTACATAGTCCCCATCAGGTAAACAACGGTGAAGACGCAGATCCAGACCACGTCCAGGAAGTGCCAGAACAGGCTCAGGCAGCTCAGGCGGGTCTTGTTGGTTGCGGTCAGGCCGTGCTTGTTGACCTGATACATCATGATCGCCATCCAGATCAGGCCGGCGGTCACGTGCAGACCGTGGGTGCCGACCAGGGTGAAGAACCCGGACAGGAAGCCGCTGCGGCTAGGGCCGTAGCCTTCGGAGATCAGCAGGTGGAACTCGTTGATCTCCATGCCGATGAAGCCCAGGCCGAACAGGAAGGTCAGGGCCAGCCAGCCCAGGACCTGCTTCTTGTTGCCCCGGAAGAACGCCAGCATGGCGAAGCCGTAGGTGATCGAACTGAACAGCAGCAAGGCGGTTTCGCCGAGCACGTAAGGCAGTTCGAAGATGTCGTGGCCCGACGGGCCACCCGCTACGTTGTTTACCAGTACCGCGTACACCGCGAAGATCGACGCAAACAGAATGCAGTCGGTCATCAGGTAGAGCCAGAAACCGTATACGGTCATCTCGCCCGAGTCGTGGTGATGGTCATCGTGCCCATGGTCATCGACATGGGTGTGTCCAGCATTGGTCACTAAGTTCGACATGGTTTAAGCCTGTTCCAACGAGGTTTCTACACGGTTGGCCGGAATCTTCTTCTCGGCTACCAGGCGAGCGTGCTGCTCGGCTTCGATGCGTTCGATCACGTCGACCGGCACCATGTAGCCTTGATCATCGCGAGCCGCGTGGATCACGAAATAGATCACGGTACCGGCCAGGCTAGCGATCGCCAGCCACCAGATGTGCCAGATCATCGCGAAACCGAAGACGGTCAACAGAGCACCCATCACCAGGCCGGTGGCGGTGTTGTTCGGCATGTGGATCGGTTCATAGCGAGCAGGCTTCTGGTACGCGGTACCGTTTTCCTTGGCTTCGGTGAACGGGTCGATGCCATTGGCCTTCGGCAGTACGGCGAAGTTGTAGAACGGTGGTGGCGACGAAGTCGACCATTCCAGGGTGTGGGCATTCCATGGGTCGCCGGAAACACACTGGTTCTGCTTGCGATCACGCACGCTGACGTACAGCTGGATCAGCTGGCAGGCGATACCGATGGCGATCATCACCGCACCGAACATGGCGACGTACAGGTACGGCACCCACTCAGGGTTGGTCGTGGCGTTCAGACGACGGGTCATGCCCATGAAGCCCAGTGCATAGAGCGGCATGAACGCGACGAAGAAGCCCGAGATCCAGAACCAGAATGCAGCCTTGCCCCAGCCTTCGTGCAGCTTGAAGCCGAACGCTTTCGGGAAGTAGAAGCTGAAACCGGCGATGTAGCCGAATACGGCACCACCGATGATCACGTTGTGGAAGTGCGCGATCACGAACAGGCTGTTGTGCAGGACGAAGTCAGCACCCGGGATGGCCAGCAGTACGCCGGTCATGCCGCCGATGGCGAAGGTCACCATGAAGCCCAGGGTCCACAGAACCTGGCTGGTGATACGCAGACGGCCGTGGTAGATGGTGAACAGCCAGTTGAACAGCTTCACCCCCGTCGGGATGGAAATCAGCATGGTCGCCAGGCCGAAGAAGGCGTTGACGCTGGCCCCCGAACCCATGGTGAAGAAGTGGTGCAGCCAGACCATGAAGCCCAGTACCGAGATCGCGCCGGAAGCGTAGATCATCGAGTGGTGGCCGAACAGGCGCTTGCCCGAGAAGGTCGAGATGACTTCGGAGAAGATACCGAACGCCGGCAGGATCAGGATGTACACCTCAGGGTGACCCCAAGCCCAGAACAGGTTCACGTACATCATTGGATTGCCACCAAGTTCATTGGTGAAAATGTGGAAATCCATGTAACGGTCGAGGGTCAGCAGTGCCAGGGTAGCGGTCAGGATCGGGAACGAAGCCACGATCAGCACGTTGGCCCAGGTGCAGGTCCAGGTGAAGATCGGCATGTCCATCATCTTCATGCCCGGGGTACGCATTTTCAGCACGGTGGCCAGGAAGTTGACCCCCGTCAGCGTCGTCCCTAGCCCTGATAGCTGTAGCGCCCAGATGTAGTAGTCGACACCCACGCCCGGACTGTATTGCAGGCCCGACAGCGGCGGATACGCAACCCAGCCGGTCTTGGCGAATTCGCCGACGCCCAGGGACAGGTTGATCAGCACGACGCCGGAAACCAGCAGCCAGAAGCTCAGGGAGTTGAGGAACGGATAGGCAACGTCACGCGCGCCGATCTGCAGCGGCACTGCAAGGTTCATCAGGCCGGTGAAGAATGGCATCGCCATGAAGATGATCATGATCACACCGTGGGCGGTGAAGATCTGGTCATAGTGTTCAGGAGGCAGGTAGCCCGGCGAACCCTCGGTGGCCATGGCCAGCTGGGTACGCATCATGATCGCGTCGGCGAAGCCGCGCAGGAGCATGACCATGGCGACGATGATGTACATCACGCCGATTTTCTTGTGGTCGACCGAAGTCAGCCATTCGGTCCACAGGTAGGACCATTTCTTGAAGTACGTGATACCCGCGACAAGCGCCAGACCACCGAGGATGATCATGGCAACGGTCACCATGACAATCGGCTCGTGGAACGGTATCGCGTCCAGACTTAATTTACCAAACATCGTTTACTCCTCTGCCCCAGCAGCTGAATGCGAGCTCATGTCAGTCCCTTCCACAGCGGCCACTTCTTTCTTCTCGTGCTTGACCGGCTTGCCTGGTTTCATGCCTTCATACTTGTCGACGATTTTCTGAAACAGGTCCGGCGTGTACGAGGAGTACAGCGCGACAGGGTTGTTCTGGCTTGGCTTGGCAAGGGCTTCGTATTCAGCTTGATCAAGCTGTTTAGGTGCGGCCTTGACTTCGGCTACCCAGGCGTCGAAATCTTCCTGGCTCGTCGAGATCGCTTTGAATTTCATGCCGGTGAAGCCAGCGCCACTGTAGTTAGCGGAGATGCCTTCCATTTCAGCTTTCTGGTTGGCGATCAGGTGCAGCTTGGTCTGCATGCCTGCCATCGCGTAGATCTGGCCGCCCAGCGCAGGGATGAAGAACGAGTTCATCACGGCGTCGGAGGTGATCTTGAAGTTCAGCGGAGTGTGCTCCGGGAACCGGATCTGGTTAACAGTGGCGATACCCTGGTCCGGGTAGATGAACAGCCACTTCCAGTCCAGCGCGACCACTTCGATGTTGATCGGCTTGACGTCGGATTCCAGCGGACGATACGGGTCCAGCGCGTGGGTGGACTTGTAGGTCACATAACCCAGGGCAATGATGATGAGGATCGGGACCAGCCACACCGCGATTTCGATCTTGGTGGAGTGCGACCACTTGGGCGCGTAGGTCGCGTTGGTGTTGGACGCGCGGTATTTCCAGGCGAACGCGAAGGTCATCACGATCACCGGAATCACGACCAGCAGCATCAGCAGGGTAGCGGTGATGATCAGGTTTCGCTCATCCAGACCGACCTGTCCTTTCGGGTCGAGCAAGGTCCACTTGCAGCCTCCCAGCATTAACATCATGCCAAGCAGCGGCAAAAAGCCTAGTAATCGGGGGTACCTGTTTTTACTCATCTCACGACCTCTAAAGCAGCTTGCGCCATGCAGTTGGGTTTTGATCGCCAACACTTCACCGTGCCAAGGGTTGGCATTTTTTCTTCGATTGAATAAGGGCCTGCCCGACGCGTTACGCGTTGTTTGACAAATCCTGGGCCAGCAGTGAGTTCTTATTCGAATTCGTGGTCAAAGGCCTTTTACAGACCAATTCCATTTGGTGCGGATATTTGGAAGGTGCCGACACCTGGGGTCGCATGGAGCGTCCAACGCCCCTCGACCGCCGCCGTATGCTCAGGGGTGAGCAGCGCCGGAAATTCAGTGCGGGCGATTGTAGATATGTAGCGTTTTATAAACCATGTCTTATCCCGAAATAATTTTTATCGGCTCGCGCAACAATGCGTGGCGATTATTGCAACGGGTCGCGATCATATCGAGATTCATTCGCAATAAAAAGCCCCAAAAACGCCTTCCAGCCAGGTCGAAAAAGGCGTCTTTCACCCCTGCAAAATCCACCGATGGCATCGCGCTACCCCTTGTAAAACGAGGGCTGAATCGATTTATTTAGATAGCAGGCTATGCTTGCCTGGCCGTTCACCGCGCCGACACGAACTGACAGACTTTTTTCGCTCCTGGCGCAAGAAAAATCGTCTCGACGTCATCCGCTGAAACACAGCTGCGACACCACCATGTGACAACATGTCGCACTTTTATCGCACATCCGATTGCCCCATATCACGCGCCCTTCACACATTGTCCTACACGCAAAAAAGCCCCGGCCCCGAACATCGGGACCGGGGCTTTTTGCGCCGGGTCAGGCGCTCTGGCGACGGTTACGAATGATGCCCAGCGGCACCAGCACCAGGGTCAGCACAAAGGCCACCAGCGCCCACTGCGCCAGGGACAGGCCCAGCACCGGCGGGTACGGTGTGGAGCAGAAACCATCGACCTGGAACCCCAGCGGGAAGACAGTCGCCAGCGGCAGGCTGTCGACGATCGGCTGCAACACATCGATGCCGCAGCTGACTGCGGGATGGGCCTGGGTGTAGACGTGATGCCCCGCCACCGCCGCCCCGAACAGCGCGCTGAGCATCACCAGCGCTTCCAGCACGGTGAGGCTGCGACGGCTGCGCATGGCCGCGCCGATGAAGGCGAATATCGCGATCAGCAGAAACGCGTAGCGCTGCAGGATGCACAACGGGCAAGGCGCCTCGCCCAGCACCACCTGCATGTACAGCGCGCCGCCGATCAGCGCCAGGCAGATCACCCCCAGCAACACCAGAAAACGTCGCTCGCGCCCCAAACGCAGTGTGTCGTCAGTCATCCTCAATTCCTTTCTGTCTGTGGCTCAACCCGATGGCAGCGTTTGCAACTGCTGCATCAGGCTGAGGTTGTCTTCGATATGCCAATTGGCGGTGATCCGGCCATTGGCGATCTGATAAATGTCGGTTGCCCGGAAGTCTACACGCTGACCATGACCTTTGAGTGCATTGAAGGTCCCGCTGAAGTGCCCGCGAAAATGCAGGTGCAACACCACCCGATCCCCGGCCACGATCATCTGCTCGATGTCCGCGCTCAAGTCCGGCACCGCCGTGCGAAAGAACCGCGACGCCAGTAGCGGCCCCGTCGGCCCCTGGACCCGCCCTTCCGGCGGCGTCATATCGACGAAGTTCTCCGCGAGCGCGGCCCTGGCCAGGCTTTCATCGCCGCTGTTCCAGAAACTGCCGTAGCGCCGCGCGGCCAGCTCCATAGCTTCACGCTGGGGCTTGGGCAGGCTCTGATCGACGATCAGGGTCTGCGGTTGGAGCAAGGCCGGCTCGGCGAAAACCAGGGGACTGGCGAGCAGGGTTGCGGCCAGGGTGATGCGGGAAATGGCTGAGAGTTGCATGGGATGATCCTGATCAGTGCGAACGAGCGCCTATCATCAGCATCGGGGAATTAACGATAAACAGGTTAAGAACGGATTAACCTTTAAAGGATTTTTACGAGTGCGCCCTGTAGCCGCTGGCGCAGCCTGCGATCGGTTGCGCAGCGACCGTCAAGCCTGAGCTCGCGGTTTGCCTGAATACTCGGGGGAAAGCATTGCGAGCGCTGCGCGCTCGATCGCAGGCTGCGCCAGCGGCTACAGGCGGCCAGCCTCCGGGCGGAGGCTGGCCGGTGGGGTTACTCCAGCGCCGCGGCCGGGCCGAAGAACTCGTAGCGGCTTTGTTTTTCCGGTACGCCCAGGGCCTTGAGGTGGCGCTTGATCGCCGCCATGAAGGCTTTCGGGCCGAGGAAGTAGGCGTCCAGGTCACGCTCCTGCGGCAACCATTCGGCCAGTTGTTCCTGGCTCAGCAGGCCGACCTTGTCCGCCGCCGGGCTGACGCCGTCGTCTTCGGCGTAGCAGTAGAAGCGCTTGAGTTGCGGATGACGCGCGGCCAGGCCGTCGACCCAATCGCGGAACGCATGCACCCCACCGTTGCGCGCGCAGTGGATAAAGTGCACCGGACGCTCGGTGGCCAGCGCGGCTTCAAGCATCGGCAGGGTCGGGGTAATGCCGACGCCACCACTGATCAGCACCAGCGGCTTGTCGCTGTCCGCCAGAGTGAATTCGCCCGCTGGCGGGAACAGCTGGATGCTGGCGCCGATCTGCAGTTGGTCGTGCAGGTAGTTGGAAGCGCGGCCACCGGCCTCGCGCTTGACGCTGATGCGGTATTGGCCTGCGTCGGACAGGGCCGACAGCGAGTAGTTGCGGCGGATTTCCTCACCCTCGAGGAACAGCTGCATGCCGATGTACTGCCCCGGTTCGGCGGCGAGAATCGGACCGTTATCCACAGGCTCGAAATAGAACGAGGTAATTTCCGCGCTCTCCTGCTCGCGGCGGACCAGCTTGAACTCCCGCGCACCACGCCAGCCGCCCGGGGCCTGGGCCTTCTGGTCGTAGATCGCGCCTTCGGCGCCGATCAGGATGTCCGCCAACTGGTTATAGGCCGCGCCCCAAGCGTTCATCACCGCCGGCGTGGCGATCTCTTCGCCCAGCACTTCGGAGATGGCGCGCAGCAGGCAGCTGCCGACGATCGGGTAATGCTCCGGCAGGATCTGCAGGGCCACATGCTTGTTGATGATCTTGGCCACCAGGTCGCCCAACTGGTCGAGCTGGTCGATGTGCCGGGCGTACATCAATACGCCATTGGCCAGGGCCCGTGGCTGGTCGCCGCTGGCCTGGTGCGCCTGGTTGAACAGCGGGCGCACTTGCGGATACTCGCAAAGCATCATCCGGTAGAAGTGGGTGATCAGGGCTTCGCCACCGCTTTCCAGCAACGGAACGGTGGATTTGATGATGGCACGATCTTCGACGCTAAGCATAAGTACAACTCCTGAGCTTTCTGACTACTTGCAGGTTGCCCTTTACCAGTCAGTTTTCGTGCCAATAATAAAATCAATATAAATCAATTACTTAAAATATATGTAGTCATATCGACAAAGCCGCATTTATAGTCATTAAGACCATACGGAGTCATTATGACCGCAAAATCTCTGCTCACCGCCTTGTTGCCCCTGGTCTCCGACCTGTCCCGCGAACTGCCCGAAGGCGAGCGCTACCGCCGCCTGCTGGAAGCCATGCGCGCCCTGCTGCCCTGCGACGCCGCCGCACTGCTGCGCCTGGATGGCGAATGGCTGGTGCCGCTGGCGGTGGACGGCCTGAGCACCGACACCCTGGGCCGACGCTTCAAGATCAGCGAACACCCGCGTTTCGCCGCCCTGCTCAGCCACCCCGGCCCGACCCGTTTCGCCAGCGACAGCGACTTGCCGGACCCTTACGACGGCCTGGTGGATGGCCTGCACGAACACCTGGAAGTCCATGACTGCATGGGCTGCCCGCTATTTATCGACGAGCGCCCCTGGGGCCTGCTGACCCTGGATGCCCTCGACCCGCAGAGCTTCGAGCCGATCGAACTGGATGCCCTGCAGGCGTTCGCCAGCCTGGCGGCGGCTACCGTCAACGCCGCCGAGCGCATCGAGCGCCTGGCCCTGCGCGCCGAAGACGAACACCAGCGCGCCGAGGTCTATCGCCAGGCCAGCGGCCAGAACCGCGAGATGATCGGCCAGAGCAAAGCCCACAAACGCCTGCTGGAGGAAATCGGCCTGGTCGGCGGCAGCGACCTGACGGTGCTGATCACCGGTGAAACCGGGGTCGGCAAGGAACTGGTGGCCCAGGCCATCCATGCCGCCTCGCCCCGGGCCGACAAACCGATCATCAGTCTCAACTGCGCCGCCCTGCCCGATACCCTGGTGGAAAGCGAACTGTTCGGCCATGTGCGGGGCGCCTTTACCGGCGCCACCAACGACCGCCGCGGCAAATTCGAGCTGGCCAATGGCGGCACGCTGTTTCTCGATGAGGTGGGCGAGTTATCGCTGACCGTGCAGGCCAAGCTGCTGCGCGTGCTGCAAAGCGGCCAGCTGCAACGCCTGGGTTCGGACCAGGAACATCAGGTCGACGTGCGACTGATCGCCGCCACCAACCGCGACCTGGCCGAAGAAGTGCGCAGCGGCCGCTATCGCGCGGACTTCTATCACCGCCTCAGCGTCTACCCGCTGCTGGTGCCGGCCCTGCGCGACCGCGGCCGCGATGTGCTGCTGCTCAGCGGCTACTTCCTCGAACAGAATCGCTCGCGCATGGGCCTGGGCAGCCTGCGCCTGACCAGCGATGCCCAGGCGGCGCTGCTGGCCTACGCCTGGCCGGGCAACGTGCGTGAGCTGGAACACCTGATCGGCCGCAGCGCCCTCAAGGCCCTGGGCAACTGCCGCGAACGACCGAAGATCCTCAGCCTGAGCGCCGCCGACCTGGACCTGCCGGACGCCTCGGCGCCGGTCGCGCGCCAGGCCCCGTCCCCCACAGAGCTGGCTGACAACCCAGGCATCGGCGATTTGCGCCAGGCCACGGAAAACTACCAGCGCCAGCTGATCAGTGCCTGCCTTGAACGCCATCAGCACAACTGGGCCAGCGCCGCCCGCGAGCTGGGCCTGGACCGTGCCAACCTGGGGCGCATGGCCAAGAGGCTAGGCTTGAAGTGACTCACCTGTAGCCGAAGGCGGCGATCGGCCTGGGCGGCATTGCGACGAAACGGCCGTGGACCTGCTACATGAGGGGTGACCGAAACGACGCAATGGCTGATCTTGCGAGGACGGCGTCCTCGATCGCAGCCTTCGGCAGCGGCTACAGATTGCGCGGGTCGCGGATATTGGGATTAAGCCTAAAGCCAGCCCTTTGCGCGTCGATAACCCGTTATCGCTAGCTGTTCGCGGCCCATGGCGCGAACCACCTTTTTTCCACAGAAGGTTTTTATGTCTTCCAACAAAGCCCGCGCAGACTCTCTTTCGCTTCTGCTGTTCACCTTGCGCAGCGGCAAGCTGATGGCGATCAACCTGCTCAAAGTCAGTGAAATCATTCCCTGTCCGCCGCTGACCAAATTGCCGGAATCGCACCCGCACGTGAAAGGCATCGCTACCCTGCGCGGCAATTCGCTGTCGGTCATCGACCTGAGCCGGGCCATCGGCGAACGGCCGCTGGAAGACCCGGAGGGTGGCTGCCTGATCGTCACCGACGTCAGCCGCTCCAAGCAGGGCCTGCATGTGCAGGCGGTGAGCAAGATCGTGCATTGCCTGACCACCGATATCCGTCCGCCGCCCTATGGCTCCGGTGGGGCCAAGTCCTACATCACTGGGGTCACCCAGGTCGACGGCACCCTGGTGCAGGTACTGGACATCGAGAAAGTCATCCATGGCATCGCCCCGGCGCAGATCGAAACCGCGCCGACCGAGCTGAGCATGCAAGACGCCGAACTACTGGGGAATGCGCGGATCCTGGTGGTCGACGACAGCCAGGTGGCCCTGCAGCAGTCGGTGCATACCCTGCGTAACCTCGGCCTGCAATGCCATACCGCGCGCAGCGCCAAGGAGGCCATCGACTGCCTGCTGGACCTGCAAGGCACCGCCCAGGAGATCAACCTGATCGTCTCGGACATCGAGATGTCGGAGATGGACGGTTACGCCCTGACCCGCACCCTGCGCGAGACCCCGGACTTCGCCCACCTCTACGTCTTGCTGCATACCTCCCTGGACAGCGCCATGAACGCGGAAAAGGCCCGCCTGGCCGGCGCCAACGCGGTGCTGACCAAGTTCTCCTCGCCGGACCTGACCCGCTGCCTGATCGAAGCGGCCCGTCACGTCGCCGCCCAGAGCGCCTGAGCCGTGGCCGACGACTATTGCCTGCTGATGCGCCGCGACCTGACCGGGCAACCGGAGCCCGCCAGTTGGCCAGCCGCCTTCAGCCTCGACAGCTATCGGCCGGAACTGGCCGCAGCGGTGCATGGCCTGATGCATCTTGGCTACCAGGACGGCGGCGGGCGCGTGCCGGAGCTGGACAGCTGGCGCCAGCGTTTCGAAAGCGACGCCGAATACGACCCGCAACTGTGCCTGGTGGCCCAGGATGCCGAGGGCGTCGTCGGGGTGATCCAGTGCTGGACCAGTGCCTATATCAAGGACCTGGTGGTGCATCCGCGAGCCCGCCGCCAGGGCCTGGGACGGGCCTTGCTGCTGCAGGCCTTCGAGGTCTTCCGCCAGCGCCGCGAAGCCTTTGTCGACCTGCGGGTGCTGGAAGACAACCAGCGCGCTCGCGAGCTCTACGCAAGCGTCGGCATGCGGGTGATCCGCCGCGAGCAGGTTCCCCACACGCCGCTGTAACCGGTAGCCGCTGCCGCAGGCTGCGATAAGGTCCGCAGGACCTTCAGCGACTTCAAGATCGCCGCGGCCGTTCCGGCCGATCGTCCGAACGCGGCCCGAGCCTGCGGCAGCGGCTACAGATCTTTCATCACTCGCGCCTCAGGCATACTCCCTGCGCATACCCGTGAACGAAGGAGCGCCCCGCCATGAAAGCCCTGTCCCTGATCTTCACCTGCCTCACCCTCCTCGCCAGCCAGGCCCAGGCCTCCAGCCCGGATGCCTGGGCGACCTTCGACAAGCAGGTGCGGGCCAGCTGCACCAAGGCCAGCCAGTTGAAGAATGTCAAAGTGCTGGGCAACGCCGCGCAGTTCGACGACCGGGTCGGCTACAGCGCGTTGCTGCTCCAGGGCCAGTCCCCGCAAAAACACATGAAGGGCCAGACCGGTGTGGAACTGTGCCTGTACGACAAGCAGCGCAAGAGCGCCTATGTCACCGAATGGGATTCGATCCGCCCCGCCCTCGAGGCCAAGGGCCGGTGACTGGCGCATAACTTGCTTCGAGAGCGCTATTTAGAGGGCGATGTGAGTCATTCCGTCGCCGCTTCCGCCTTTCGACTATGGCTACCGGCTCAATGAATACTCGTTTTTCCTGCGTAGGCTGCGGCAAGTGCTGCAACGATCATCACGTTCCCCTGACCCTCGGCGAAGCCCGCCAGTGGGCGCTGGATGGCGGCCAGGTGATCGTGCTGGTGGAAGGCTTCCTGAGCAATGGCCTGGGGCTGCCGGCCCAGCAGCGTGAGCACGCCGAACGGCGTTCCTGCGTGGTGCCCAGTGGCAATACCCAGGCTCACGTGGCGATCACCTTCGCCGCCTACAACGTCGGCCCCTGCCGGAATCTTGACGAAGACCAGCTGTGCCGGATCTATGAACGCCGGCCGCTGGTGTGCCGCATCTACCCGATGGAAATCAATCCGCACATCCCGCTCAACCCGACGGTCAAGGATTGCCCGCCCGAGTCCTGGGAAAAAGGCCCGGAGCTGATCGTCGGTGGCGAACTGGTGGACCGGGAACTGGCCGAACTGATCCAGCGCTCGCGCCAGGCCGACCGCGACGATATCCACAGCAAACAAGCCATCTGCCAACTGCTGGGCATTCACACCACCGCCCTCAAGGGCGACGGCTTTACCGCCTACCTGCCGGACATGGCCGCCCTGGCCGAAGCCATCGAGCGGGTCCAGGCGCAACCGCTGACGCCGGCCGGCGAGTGGCTGTTCCATGTATCCGGTGAAGACATTGCCGGGCAAGTGCAGGACGCCGGCGCCCAGGTGGTGACCGAGGCGCCGCTCACCTACGCCTTCATTTCCCTGCGGGCAGCATGAAGCCCTGCCGCTGACCCGCAGAGTCTCCGGTGTCCGTCAAATCGTTGCGAGCGTGCCGCTCGTACGCAGCCTGCGGCAGCGGCTACACGGATTGGGATATCGCGGCATTCGCGGAACTTGTAGCCGCTGCCGCAGGCTGCGATAAGGCCGAAGGCCTTCGGCGATCTTAAGGTCGTGCGCCCGCTTGGCGGTCGATCGTCCGAACGCGGCCCGAGCCTTCGACAGCGGCTACAGAAGCTTGGACTCAGCGCTTGCCCATCGAGCGACGGGTGCCGGGTGGCGCCGCGCCTGGGGTCTTGGTGTGGCCGTTGGTGGCGCCGTTCTTGTACCAGGGTTGCTGGGCATTCCTGGCCTGGGCGAACTCGGACGGCTTGAACGGAAACTTGAACGGCGCGATCGCCGGCTTGCCTTCGCCAGGCGCGCTGGCGTCGTCGACCTGGTCGGCGCTGGGCGCGTCGGACACAGGCGGTTGTGCTGGGGTAGTCATGGAAGCTCCGGGTAAAAAGCAAAGGCCGGGCCCGGGGAAGCGGGCCGCGAAGGCCGGCAGTATACCCGCGTTGCGGATCGTTGAGCGGCCGCGACCGGCATAGGCCAAGGTCATCGGTCGGCCTTTGCTGACAGCGCTGTCAGGCAGGCGTCACGTTGCTGACCGGGTCGGCCGGCTATAAAGGGACCATCGATTCTGGCCATCTTCCCGTCTCCCTTGCCCCCCGGCGCTGGCGTCCATGCGTAATCGAAAAACAACCCTTGTGCTCGCCGGCGTGCTCGCCGTTCTCGCCACCGCTGGCCTGTGGTACCTGCTCAAGCCGCCCAGCACCAAGCTGGCGGCGCCGACCGCCGTGCCGGTACGGGTGATCAGCGTCGCCCAGCAGGATGTGCCGCGGCATGTCAGTGGCATCGGCTCGGTGCTGTCGCTGCACAGCGTGGTGATTCGCCCCCAGGTGGACGGCATCCTCACCCGGCTGCTGGTCAAGGAAGGCCAGTTGGTCAAGGCCGGCGACCTGCTGGCGACCATCGACGACCGCTCGATCCGCGCCAGCCTCGACCAGGCCCGGGCGCAACTGGCGGAAAACCAGGCGCAACTGCAAGTGGCCCAGGTCAACCTCAAGCGCTACAAGCTGCTGTCGGTGGATGACGGCGTGTCCAGGCAGACCTACGACCAGCAGCAAGCGCTGGTCAACCAGCTCAGGGCCGGCGCCCAGGGCAACCAGGCCGCCATCGATGCCGCGCAGGTGCAGCTGTCCTATACCCAGATCCGCTCGCCGGTGTCCGGCCGCGTCGGCATCCGCACCGTCGACGAAGGCAATTTCCTGCGCACCAGCGATACCCAGGGCCTGTTCTCGGTGACCCAGATCGACCCGATCGCGGTCGAGTTTTCCTTGCCGCAACAGATGCTGCCGACCTTGCAGGGCCTGCTGGCCGCCGAGCACCCGGCCTCGGTGGACGCCTACCTGGGCGCCGATACCGACTCCGACACGGGCGAGCGCCTGGGCGAAGGCCACCTGAGCCTGATCGACAACCAGATCGACACCAACACCGGGACCATCCGCGCCAAGGCCGAATTCAGCAACCCCGGGCAAAAGCTCTGGCCTGGCCAGCTGGTGACCATCAAGATCCAGACCGCCGTGGAAAAAGCCGCCCTGGTGGTGCCGCCCGGCGTGGTGCAGCGCGGCCTGGACAAACACTTCGTGTATCGGGTCAAGGACGACACGGTGGAAATCGTCCCGGTGCAGATGGTCTATCAGGACAGCGGCCAGAACATCATCAAGGGCGTGCAAGCCGGCGACCTGCTGGTCAGTGACGGCCAGTCGCGGCTCAAGGCCGGTTCGCACATCGAAGTGCTCAGCGAACCGCCGCAACAGATCCAGGCGGCGAACGCGGAGCCACAGCCATGAAGGGCCACGGCTCGATCTCCGCCTGGTGCGTCGATCATCCGGTCGCCACCCTGCTGCTGACCTTCGCCCTGATGCTGCTGGGCGCCATCGCCTTTCCCCGGCTGCCCATAGCGCCGCTGCCGGAGGCCGAGTTCCCGACCATCCAGGTCACCGCGCAACTGCCCGGCGCCAGCCCGGAAACCATGGCTTCCTCGGTGGCCACGCCGCTGGAGGTGCAGTTCAGCGCCATCCCCGGCATGACCCAGATGACCTCCAGCAGCGCACTGGGCTCGACCAACCTGACCCTGCAATTCACCCTGGACAAGAGCATCGACACCGCCGCCCAGGAAGTGCAGGCCGCGATCAACACCGCCTCGGGCAAGCTGCCCAACGACATGCCGAGCCTGCCCACCTGGCGCAAGGTCAACCCGGCGGACAGCCCGGTGCTGATCCTCAGCATCAGCTCCACGCAAATGCCCGGGACCGAACTGAGCGACTACGTGGAAACCCTGCTGGCCCGGCAGATCAGCCAGATCGACGGCGTCGGCCTGATCAACATCACCGGCCAGCAACGCCCGGCGATCCGCGTCCAGGCCTCGCCCGACCGGCTGGCGGCCATCGGCCTGACCCTGGCCGATATCCGCGTCGCCCTGCAGCAGGCCAGCCTCAACCTGGCCAAGGGTGCGCTGTATGGCGAGTCCAGCATCTCGACCCTGTCGACCAACGACCAGCTGTTCCATCCCGATGACTATGGCCAGTTGATCGTCTCCTACAAGAACGGCGCGCCAGTGCAACTCAAGGACGTCGCCCGGGTCATCAGCGGCCCGGAAAACGCCTACGTGCAGGCCTGGTCCAACGACCAGCCGGGGCTCAACCTGGTGATCTTCCGCCAGCCGGGGGCCAACATCGTCGACACCGTGGACCGCATCCAGGGCGAGTTGCCGCGTCTGGAAGCCATGCTGCCGGCCTCGGTGGACGTGACCGTACTCTCGGACCGCACCAAGACCATCCGCGCGTCCTTGCATGAAGTGGAAATCACCCTGCTGATTGCGGTGCTGCTGGTGGTGGCGGTGATGGCGCTGTTCCTGCGCCAGCTGTCGGCGACGCTGATCGTCTCCAGCGTGCTCGGGGTGTCGCTGGTGGCCAGCTTCGCGCTGATGTATGTGATGGGCTTCAGCCTGAACAACCTGACCCTGGTGGCCATCGTGATCTCGGTGGGCTTCGTGGTCGACGACGCGATTGTCGTGGTGGAGAACATCCATCGCCATCTGGAGGCCGGCGACGGCATGCGCGAGGCGGCGATCAAGGGCGCCGGCGAAATCGGCTTCACCGTGGTGTCCATCAGCTTCTCGCTGATCGCCGCGTTCATTCCCCTGCTGTTCATGGGTGGCGTGGTCGGGCGGCTGTTCAAGGAGTTCGCCCTGACCGCCACCTCGACCATCCTGATTTCGGTGGTGGTGTCGCTGACTCTGGCGCCGACCCTGGCGGCGCTGTTCATGCGCGCGCCGACTAATCATCCCCACGATCGCCCAGGCTTCGGCGAACGCCTGCTGGCACGCTACGAGCGTGGGCTGCGCCGGGCCCTGGCCCATCAACGGCTGATGCTCGGCCTGTTCGGCCTGACGCTGGGCCTGGCCATCGCCGGCTATGTGTTCATTCCCAAGGGTTTCTTCCCGGTCCAGGACACCGGCTTCGTGCTCGGCACCAGCGAAGCGGCGGCCGATATTTCCTACCCGGACATGGTGGCAAAACACCTGGCCCTGGCGAAGATCCTCGGCGCCGACCCGGCGGTGGAAACCTTCTCCCACTCGGTCGGCGTCACCGGCAACAACCAGACCATCGCCAACGGCCGCTTCTGGATCGCCCTCAAGGACCGCGGCCAGCGGGACGTCTCCGCCAGCCAGTTCATCGACCGCATTCGCCCGCAGCTGGCCAAGGTCCCGGGCATCGTCCTGTACCTGCGGGCCGGCCAGGACATCAACCTCAGCTCCGGGCCGAGCCGCAGCCAATACCAGTACGTGCTCAAGAGCAACGACGGGCCGACGCTGAATACCTGGACCCAGCGCCTGACGGAAAAGCTGCGGGCCAACCCGGCCTTTCGCGACCTGTCCAACGACCTGCAACTGGGCGGCAGCATCACCCATATCAGCATCGACCGCAGCGCCGCGGCGCGTTTCGGCCTGACCGCCACCGACGTCGACGAAGCGCTCTACGACGCCTTCGGCCAGCGCCAGGTCAACGAGTTCCAGACCGAGACCAACCAGTACAACGTGATCCTCGAACTGGACGCCCAGCAGCGTGGCAAGGCCGAGAGCCTGAATTACTTCTACCTGCGCTCGCCCCTGAGCGGCGAGATGGTGCCGCTGTCGGCGCTGGCCAAGGTCGACCCGCCCACCGTCGGCCCGTTGTCCATCGCCCACGACGGCATGTTCCCGGCCGCCAACCTGTCGTTCAACCTGGCGCCGGGCGTGGCCCTGGGCGACGCGGTGATCATGCTCGAGCAGGCGAAAAACCAGATCGGCATGCCCGCCTCCATCGCCGGCAATTTCCAGGGCGCGGCCCAGGCCTTCCAGAGCTCCCTGGCCAGCCAGCCGTGGCTGATCCTCGCGGCGCTGGTGGCGGTGTACATCATCCTCGGCGTGCTCTACGAGAGCTTCGTCCACCCGCTGACGATCATCTCCACCCTGCCCTCGGCCGGCCTCGGCGCGCTGATCATGCTCTGGCTGCTGGGCCAGGACTTCTCGATCATGGCCCTGATCGGCCTGGTGCTGCTGATCGGCATCGTCAAGAAAAACGGCATCCTGATGATCGACTTCGCCCTCGAAGCCCAGCGCAAGGGCGGGCTGTCGCCGCAGGAGGCGATCTACCAGGCCTGTATCACCCGCTTCCGGCCGATCATCATGACCACCCTCGCCGCGCTGCTCGGCGCCTTGCCGCTGATGCTCGGCTATGGCGCCGGCGCCGAGCTGCGCCAGCCGCTGGGGATCGCCGTGGTCGGTGGCCTGCTGGTGAGCCAGGCGCTGACGCTGTTCACCACTCCGGTCATATACTTGTGGCTCGAGCGGCTATTCCATCGGCCCACACCAGCGCCAGCGCTGGCAAGCACATCCTGAGGCGGGGTCATGCGCGTTCTGATTATCGAAGACGAAGAGAAAACCGCGGACTATCTGCACCGCGGCCTGACCGAACAAGGCTACACCGTGGACCTCGCGCGCGACGGCGTCGAGGGCCTGCACCTGGCGCTGGAAAGCGACTACGCGGTGATCGTGCTCGACGTGATGCTGCCCGGCCTCGACGGCTTCGGCGTGCTGCGGACGCTGCGCGCGCGCAAGCAGACGCCGGTGATCATGCTCACCGCCCGCGAGCGCGTCGAAGACCGTATCAAGGGCCTGCGCGACGGCGCCGACGACTACCTGGGCAAGCCCTTTTCCTTCCTCGAACTGGTGGCGCGCCTGCAAGCCCTGACCCGCCGCAGCGGCGGCCACGAACCGGTGCAGATCAGCATCGCCGACCTGTGGATCGACCTGATCAGCCGCAAGGCCAGCCGCGCCGGCACGCGCCTGGACCTGACCGCCAAGGAGTTCTCGCTGCTCAGCGTGCTCGCCCGGCGCCAGGGCGAGATCCTGTCGAAAACCGCGATCGCCGAGATGGTCTGGGACATCAACTTCGACAGCGACGCCAATGTCGTCGAAGTGGCGATCAAGCGCCTGCGGGCCAAGCTCGACGGGCCGTTCGAGCAGAAACTGCTGCACACCATCCGCGGCATGGGTTACGTGCTGGAGAACCGCGGTGCCTCGTAATTCGATTGCCCTGCGCCTGAGCGGGCTGTTCACCCTGGTGGCCCTGCTGATCTTCCTGCTGATCGGCGGCGCGCTCTATCAACAGGTGGACAAGGGCCTGGGCCTGCTGCCCGAGGCCGAGCTGGATGCGCGCTACAGCGTGCTGGAGTCGGCCCTGACGCGCTTCGGCAACCCGGAGCACTGGGCCAAGATCAACAACAAGCTCAAGCTGCTCAGCGAAGAAGACAAGCGCATCCGTTTCTGGGTGGTCAGCGGCGATCCCGCCTACGAATACGGCAACCCTGACCCGCAGATCCGCCGCTTCGCCCAGGGCCCGCTGGGCATGCGCGACCTGACCCTGCCCGGGCATCCCTATCCGCTGAAAGTACTGGTCAGCCAACTGCCGGCCAAGGAGCTGCGCCCGCCGCTGCGCTTTCTGATCGCCATCGACACCGAGACCTTCTACGAGACCCAGCACCAGCTGCTGATTGCCTTGATCAGCCTGGCCATCGTCGGCGTGCTGCTGGCCTCGGCGCTGGGTTACTGGGTGGCGCGCATTGGCCTGAAACCCTTGATCGGGCTGTCCGAAGAGGCCCAGCGCCTGGCCCCACCGAGGCTTTCCGGACGCTTGCAGCTGTCATCGCTGCCGCCGGAGTTGACGCAGTTCGCCAACTCGTTCAACTCGACCCTGGAGCGGGTGGAACAAGCCTATTCGCGCCTGGAATCCTTCAATGCCGACGTCGCCCACGAACTGCGCTCGCCCCTGACCAACCTGATCGGCCAGACCCAGGTGGCGCTGACTCGCGGGCGCTCCGCCGAGCATTATTTCGAGGTGCTGCAATCCAATCTCGAAGAGTTGGAACGGCTGCGCTCGATCATCAACGACATGCTGTTCCTGGCCAGCGCCGACCAGGGCAGCAAGGCCACCAAGCTCACCAGCACCTCCCTGGCCAGTGAAGTGGCCACCACCCTGGACTACCTGGATTTCATCCTCGAGGACGCCCAGGTCAAGGTCGAGGTCCGCGGCGATGCCCAGGTGCAGATCGAGATCGCCCACCTGCGCCGGGCGCTGATCAACCTGCTGAGCAATGCCGTGCAACACACCGAGCCCGGGCAGGTGATCCGGGTGCAGATCGATGTGCAGGAACATCAGGTGACCATCGCCGTGAGCAATCCCGGCCAGGCCATCGCCAGCGAGCACCTGCCCCGGCTGTTCGAGCGCTTCTACCGGGTCGATGCCTCCCGCAGCAACAGCGGCGCCAACCACGGCCTGGGGCTGGCGATCGTCAAGGCCATCGCCCTGATGCACGGTGGCGACGTGTTCGTGCGCAGCGATGACGGCATGAACACCTTCGGCCTCTACCTGCCGATCTGAGCTCTCCCTCTCCTCTCTAAGAGCAGCCGGTCGACGCTCGATTGCTCGCGATGGCGGTGCATCAGACACAGCGCATTGCCTGCATCGCTGGCCAGCCTGGCGCCTACAGAAACGGTGTCAACTATTGCTTTTGGCGTAACAGTGCTTATCCTGTTCGGCGCTTTTTCCGGCTGCCCTGAAGTTATATTTTTGTCGCACCTAATTTGAACTTGCTCTGCAAGAAGGTCTTCAGAAATGTCCAACAGTATGGGTATTGCCAGCGCGTTTGTTTTGTCCTCCCTGTTCTTGGTCCCTATGGCCATGGCCGAAGAATCGCAGACTTTCGCCGCGCATAACGCCGCGCGCGCCGCTGCCTTCCAGGACGCCCAGGAAGCGCTGGCTGCCAAGCAACAGAACGGCGAGCAGCCGCAGAACATCACGGCGGAACAACGCCAGCCGGACGTTCAGAAGGACAGCTGACACCTGCTACCGACTCGTTTCCCTCGACAACTTCTCTGCTCTACCCCCCGGAGTAAGTTGTCTTAAAGCCGCTGATAACAGCGGCTTTTTTTTGCCATGTAGAACTGCCTGTTTCATTCGTTTCACCCAGAACAAGAAACACCCGAATCGACAATAACAACTGTCATCATTCATCCAAGGAGCTTTTTACCGGTGAAGGTCACTTCCACTCTCAGCCCGTTGTTCATTGCAATGGCTGCAACTATCGCCCCCTGTGTCCAGGCCGCCGACGAGGCCAGCCCCAAAGGCTTCGTCGAAGGCGCAAGCCTCAAGCTCAACGCCCGCAACTACTACATGAATCGCAACCGCCACCAGCAAAACGATGACAACATCGAGTGGGGCCAGGGTTTCCTGGGGATTTTCGAGTCGGGTTATACCCAGGGCACGGTCGGTTTCGGCCTCGATGCCAACGCCATGCTCGGCCTGAAACTCGATGGCGGTGGCGGCACTGACAGCTCGAGCATCCTGCCGGTCAGCGATGGCAGCGGCAAAGCGCCGACGTCGTTTTCTACCGCTGGCGCCACCCTGAAAATCCGCGCCTTCGACACCGAGCTCAAGGCCGGCGATCTGTTTCTCAACAATCCGGTGATCGCCGGCGGCCAGAGCCGCATGCTGCCGCAGACCTTCCGCGGGGTCAGCCTGGCCAACCACAGCTTCGACGGCTGGCTGCTCGAAGGCGGCCAGGCCAGCTTCACCAAGCCCTATAACCAGAGCGGCCGCCGACGTATCGACACGGCCTACGGCAAACTGGCGAATGGCGACGAAAGCCGCCACCTGAACTGGGCCGGCGTGGCCTGGAGCGGCGTGCCCGGGCTGACCAGCAGCCTGTACGCCGCCGAACTCAAGGACATCTGGAACCAGTACTACTACGACCTCGACTACAGCTATGCGCTGAACGAGCTGGTGACCCTGAACCCGGGCTTGCACTTCTATCACACCCAGGACACCGGCGACGCGCTGCTGGGCGACATCGACAACAACACCTACAGCCTGCATTTCACCCTGGGGATCGGCCATCACAGCCTCACCGCCGCCTATCAGCGCGTGAACGGCAACACCCCGTTCGACTACATAAACCAGGGCGACAGCATCTACCTGGACAATTCCCAGCAGTATTCGGACTTCAACGGCCCCAACGAGCGTTCGTGGAAACTCAAGTACGCCTACGACTTCGCCGGCCTCGGCCTGCCGGGCCTGACTTCGGCGCTCTCCTACTCGCGCGGCGAGCTGGACCTGACCAAGGTCGACCCGCACAGCCGTGGCTACGCCAACTGGTACAGCGCCGGCGGCGAGCACGCCAAGCACTGGGAACGCGACCTCGACCTCAAGTACGTGGTACAGGGTGGCCAGGCCAAGGATCTGGCGGTCCGCCTGCAGTGGGCCACCAACCGTGGCGGCAACGGTTATGGCGCGCTGGACAATGACACCGACGAATACCGGGTAATCGTCGATTACCCATTCAATGTGTTCTAAGCTCGATTAAGCAAAAGGCCAGCATCATTTTGCTGGCCTTTTTTTTGTCTGCGATTTATACATGCGCCCGCAGGCGCGATCGGTCTCTGCAACTCTGCTTGCTTCATCCGGAAACACCCCTGAAACGTACACACCGCAGAAGTCAGAACCATGAGTGTGAGTAGTGCGACACCCCGCAACACGACCACTTTGACCCGGTCGGAAAGGATGCTGATTCTTGGAAGCTCACTGATGGTCATCTCCATCCTGAGCATCGTGACCTTCTTGCTGATTCGCGAACGCGGCAGCGCCGAAATGGCCGCCACCCGCGCGGCTTCCAACATCGTGCAATTGATCGACGCCGACGTGCTGCGCAACGTCGAGCTGTACGACGTATCCCTGCGTGGCCTGATCAGCGCCTCGCAACGCGACGACCTGAAGCAGGTATCGCCGACCATTCGCCATATGGCGCTGTTCGACCGGGCCACTGCGGCCCCCTACAAGGGCAACATCCTGCTGCTCGACTCGCGCGGCGACGTGCTCGCCGACTCCGCCTCGGTCGAACCGCGCCAGGGCAACTTTGCCGACCGGGAGTATTTCCAGTCCCATGTGAACAACCCAGATCCGGGCATGCTGATCAGCCGACCGTTCCGTGCCCGCCCGCCCGAGCTGGATTGGCGCATCAGCTTCAGCCGGCGCGTGTCCGGCGAGCACGGGGAGTTCCTCGGCGTGGCCGAAGCGGCCATGCGCCTGGACTACTTCAGCCAATTGTTCAAAAGCCTGAATGTCGGCCGCGACAGCTCGGTCAACCTGATCAGTAGCGACGGTATCCTGCTGGCCCAGGAACCACCACGAGCGGACAACCTGATCGGTCAGGACTTCAGCCAACGGCCCAATTTCATCCGCATCCTGCGCGAGGGGAACGGCAGCTTCAAAGGCATGTCCAGCACCCAGCAGCCGCGCCTGTATACCTTCTCCCAGGTCGGAGACCTGCCGCTGATCGTGATCGTGGCGCTCTCCAGCAATGAAGTCTTCGCCTCCTGGCAGCGCACCGCGCTGGTGGTCGGCGGCGCCACCGGTGCGCTGTGCCTGGGCCTGCTGTGGCTGACCTGGCTGCTTTGCCGGGAATTGCGTCGCCGCCAGAGCGCCGAGCAGGAACTCGCGCAACTGGCCGCCACTGACGCTCTCACCGGCCTGGACAACCGCCGCAGCCTGGACCAGACCCTGGCCCGCGAATGGGGACGCGCGCAACGCTCCCACAGCGCCCTGTCGCTGCTGATGTTGGACGTGGATCACTTCAAGGCCTTCAACGACCGCCACGGCCACCCGCTCGGCGATGAAGCCCTGCGCATCGTGGCCCGGGTGATCAGTGACAATATCCGTCGCCCCGGCGATTTGGCCGCGCGCTACGGCGGCGAAGAGTTCGCCGTGGTCCTGCCGGAGACCGATAACGAAGGCGCCCGGCGTATCGCCGAGCATATCCGCCTGGCGATCGAGCGCCTGCCGCCGATCCGGGATGGCGCCTCGCCAATCACCATCAGCATCGGCCTCAGCACCTGGGCGGGCACGCCGAAGTCCAGCCTGGAAGCGTTGTGCTCGATGGCCGACAAGGCGCTGTACCAGGCCAAGGCCGAAGGGCGAAACCGGGTGGTGGCGGGCTGAGCCCATCGTGGCCACGCCTCGCTTCTATTGGTCCCGTGCTGCCCGCGATAACCTCATCAGCCGCGCAGGAATCTGCGGACATAAAAAAAGGCCACCCGAGGGCAGCCTTTAAAAACTAAAGGAAAGAGAGTGTTACTTACACGGCCGCAACCGGACGCATGTAAGAGATCGGTGCAGTGCTGGCATCTTCGAAGGTCACGACTTCCCAAGCGTCTTTCTGCTCAATGAGCTTGCGCAGAAGCTGGTTGTTCAGTGCATGGCCCGACTTGAAGCCTTTGAACTCACCTATCAGGCTGTTGCCCAGCAGGTAGAGGTCACCAATTGCGTCGAGGATCTTGTGCTTCACGAATTCGTCTTCGTAGCGAAGGCCGTCCTCGTTCAGTACACCATCCGCGTCGACCACGATGGCGTTTTCCACGCTGCCGCCGAGTGCGAGATTGTGCTTGCGCAGGTACTCGATATCACTCATGAAACCAAAGGTACGGGCGCGGCTGACTTCTTTTACGAACGAAGTGCTGGAAAAGTCCACGCTTGCACTCTGGGTGCGGTCACGGAAAACCGGGTGATCAAAATCGATCTCAAAGCTCACTTTAAAACCGTCGAAAGGCACGAAAGTGGCGCGCTTGTCGCCGTCTTCCACTGTCACCTCGCGAAGGATGCGGATGAACTTCTTGGCTGCGTCCTGTTCTTCCAGGCCGGCAGATTGAATCAGGAATACGAAGGGTCCAGCGCTGCCATCCATGATCGGGACTTCGGACGCGGAGAGCTCGACGTAGGCGTTATCGATGCCCAGGCCAGCCATGGCCGAGAGCAAGTGCTCCACCGTGTCCACTTTGGTGTCACCGTTGACCAGGGTGGTCGACATAGTGGTTTCACCAACGTTTTCCGCGCGAGCAGGAATCTGCACCACAGGGTCCAGGTCGGCACGACAAAACACAATGCCGGTGTCGACAGGCGCAGGCTTGAGGGTCAGGTAAACCTTCTCCCCGGAGTGCAGGCCTACACCTGTGGCACGGATAATATTCTTCAGGGTGCGTTGTTTAATCATGGCTTGGGCCGCTTCAGCGCAAATTGCGAACTGGTATCAACAAAGGCTGGCGATAATAGCAGACCAGACCTTTGCTGAACACCAATCACCCTAATACCCCTGATACATTCCATCAATCGGCCTGGCGACGCAGGAAAGCCGGGATGTCCAGATAGTCCAGATCATCTTGCGGATTCAGCTTCGCCGCAGTCGCAGCACTGGCCTGGGCCTGGTTGCGCATGACGGTCGGACGGTCCAGATCACGGTAGTTGACCGACGGCAGTTCCTGACGCGCAGGTGCTGGCGCCTGTGCAGCGGCCATGGAGGTTTGCACGGTATTGTCGATGACCTTCACAGGCTTCTCGATTTTCGCGCCCAGACCTGTGGCTACCACGGTCACGTGCAGCTCGTCGCGCATGTCCGGATCGATAACGGTACCGACCTTGACCATGGCGTGCTCGGAAGCGAAGGCTTCGATGATGCTACCTACGTCGGAGTACTCGCCCAGGGACAGGTCGGGACCGGCGGTGATGTTCACCAGGATGCCGCGCGCGCCTTGCAGGTTCACGTCTTCCAGCAGCGGGTTGCGGATTGCCGCTTCGGTCGCTTCACGTGCACGGTTAGGACCGCTGGCGCAGCCAGTGCCCATCATCGCCATGCCCATTTCGCTCATCACGGTGCGTACGTCGGCGAAGTCGACGTTGATCATGCCCGGACGCTTGATGATGTCGGAGATACCGCGAACGGCACCGGCCAGTACGTCGTCGGCCTTGGCGAAAGCCGACAGCAGGCTGGCGTCTTTGCCGAGGATGGTCAGCAGTTTTTCGTTGGGAATGGTGATCAACGAATCGACGCTTTCGCTCAGCGCGCGGATGCCTTCATCGGCGATCTGCATGCGCTTGCGGCCTTCGAACGGGAACGGACGGGTCACCACCGCAACGGTGAGGATGCCCATTTCCTTGGCCACTTCGGCGATGATCGGCGCGGCACCGGTACCGGTACCACCGCCCATGCCGGTCGTGATGAACACCATGTTGGTGCCCGCCAGCACTTCAGCGATACGCTCGCGGTCTTCCAGGGCGGCTTGACGGCCGACTTCAGGATTGGCACCAGCACCCAGGCCCTTGGTCACGCCGGTACCCAGTTGCAGGATGGTCCGCGCGCCGATGTTTTTCAGCGCTTGAGCATCAGTGTTGGCGCAGATGAATTCGACGCCTTCGATGTTGCTCTTGACCATGTGATTGACGGCGTTGCCGCCGCCACCGCCGACACCGATAACCTTGATTACCGGACTTGCGGGGACGTTGTCTACGAGTTCGAACATTTTCCCTCTCCTTTCATTTCTCTAGTTTTTTCGCCTACTGCTTACAACGGTGTTGCGGTAAATCTTCAGAAGTTGCCCTGCACCCAGCTCTTGATGCGATCGAGCAAGGCGGCCTTGGGTTCGTCGCTGCTGTAGCTGTCCCGGCTACCGATGCCGGAGAACGAGATACCGTCGGACTGCTTCTGCAGCCCGTACAACAGCAAGCCCACGCCGGTGGAGTAGATCGGGTTGCGCACCACGTCGGACAGGCCTTTGACGGTGTGCGGCACGCCCAGGCGGACCGGCATGTGGAAAATCTCTTCGGCCAGTTCGACCGCGCCTTCCATTTTCGAAGTACCGCCGGTCAGCACGATGCCAGCCGGGATCAGGTCTTCGTAGCCGCTGCGACGCAGTTCGGCCTGGATCAGGGTGAACAGCTCGTCATAACGCGGCTCGACCACTTCGGCCAGGGCCTGGCGGGACAGCTCGCGCGGCGGACGGTCGCCGACGCTTGGCACCTTGATGGTTTCGCCGGCACCGGCCAGCTTGGCCAGGGCGCAGGCGTAACGGATCTTGATTTCTTCGGCGTACTGGGTCGGCGTACGCAGCGCCATGGCGATGTCGTTGGTCACTTGGTCGCCGGCAATCGGGATCACCGCGGTATGGCGAATCGCGCCTTCGGTGAAGATCGCGATGTCGGTGGTACCGCCACCGATATCCACCAGGCACACACCCAGCTCTTTCTCGTCGTCGGTCAGCACCGAATACGCCGAGGCCAGCTGTTCGAGAATGATGTCGTCGATTTCCAGGCCGCAGCGACGCACGCACTTTTCGATGTTCTGGGCGGCATTCACCGCGCAGGTCACCACGTGCACCTTGGCTTCCAGGCGTACGCCGGACATGCCCAGGGGCTCGCGCACGCCTTCCTGGTTATCGATCACGTAATCCTGCGGCAGGGTGTGCAGCACCCGCTGGTCGGCCGGAATCGCCACGGCCTGCGCCGCGTCGAGTACCCGCTCCAGGTCCGCCGAGCTCACTTCACGATCACGAATCGCCACGATGCCGTGGGAGTTCAGGCTGCGAATGTGATTGCCCGCCACGCCGACGAATGCCGAGTGGATACGGCAACCGGCCATCAGTTGCGCTTCTTCTACCGCGCGCTGGATCGATTGAACGGTGGACTCGATATTCACCACCACGCCCTTCTTCAGGCCGCGCGATGGATGGGTGCCGATACCGACGATTTCCAGCGTGCCATCGGCCGCGACCTCGCCTACCAGCGCCACCACCTTGGAGGTGCCGATATCCAGACCGACGATCATTTTGCCGCTTTGCACGTTTGCCATGGTCCTGCCTCTTCTTAATTCTTCGCGACGGCGGGTTGGGCCGTCGTGGGCGCTACAGGTTCCCGCCAGCCGACGGCCAGGCCGTTGGCATAACGCAGATCGATGCGCGCGATGTTCGTAATCTGTTCTTTCAGCGTTTTTTCATAAATGGCAATGAAGCGGCGCATCTTCTCCACCAGGTGATCGCGTCCGAGCAACAACTCGATACCAGGACCGGCGCTGCCGGCCCCCGTGGTCAGGAACCAGCTGCCGCGCTCGCGCAACTCCAGACGGGCAATGGAGAAACCCATCGGGCGCAGCATCTGGCTCAACACCTGGTACTGCTGCATCACCTGCTGCTGGGCCCGCTGCGGGCCGAACAACTGTGGCAAGTGCTCGTAGTTCGCCAGTTCACGCGGGGTGAAGGCCTGGCCCTGGTTGTTCAACAGCGCCTCGTCGCCCCAACGGGCCACCGGCAACTGCTCTTCCAGGCGAATCACCACCTGGTCCGGCCACACACGCCGTACCTCGGCATGAGCGATCCATGGCATCTGTTCCAGCTCGGTACGCATGCTCGCCAGGTCGATGGTGAAGAAGCTCGCCGCGACGTAGGGCGCGATCCGCTGCTGCACCGCCTGCTGGCTGATGTAACTCAGGTCGCCCTGCACCGCGACCTTGGTGATCGGCCGGTCGGCATAGGGCAACAGGCGCTGCGCGCCCTCGTAAGTGCCGAATCCCAGCGCGACCAGCAGCACTGGCCACATCAGGCTTTTCAGCACGCCAAAGTTGGCTTTCGGCAGGCGCGCCGACATCGGCTCCTTGGCCACCATCCGGCTGGCACCACGCGGCACCGGCTTGCGGCCGGGAGCGGGTTGCTGATGACGTAGCTGGGCGCCTTGCATGGCCTTAACCTCGCGGCTCTGCGTTACTGACGACACTCTCCGCCAGGATGGCCAGAACCAACTGCTGGAAATCCAGACCGGCGGCACGGGCCGCCATCGGAACCAGGCTGTGATCGGTCATGCCGGGAGCGGTATTCACTTCCAGGAACCAGAACTGGCCATCGGCGTCCTGCATCACGTCGGCACGCGCCCAACCGGCGATACCGAGCGCCCCGCAGGCTTTCGCCGTGAGGTCCATGAGCTCCTGCTCTTTATTGCTGTCGAGGCCGCACGGAATCCGGTACTGGGTATCGGAAGCCAGGTACTTGGCGTCGTAGTCGTAAAACGTGTGGGGCGTGCCCAGGGCGATCGGTGGCAATACCTGGCCGCGCAGCGTGGCGATGGTGAACTCCGGACCTTGAATCCATTGTTCAACCAAGACTTGCGAGTCGTAGGTGCTGGCCGCTTTCCATGCGTCGATCAGTTCGGACGCGGATGTCACTTTGGCCATACC
The DNA here is from genome assembly GCF_900109505.1 of Pseudomonas sp. NFACC41-3. Taxonomy (NCBI): domain Bacteria; kingdom Pseudomonadati; phylum Pseudomonadota; class Gammaproteobacteria; order Pseudomonadales; family Pseudomonadaceae; genus Pseudomonas; species Pseudomonas sp. NFACC41-3. The sequence goes on along the minus strand of NZ_FOAE01000002.1, from coordinate 182,195 downwards.
AATACTGGAACCTTCATGCGCCGGTTTGACGATCAAAGGCATGCCCAGTTCCGTAGCCGCGCAAATACAATCGGCCTCGGAGCCAAGTACGGCGTGGCGTGGCGTCGGAATACCGAGGCTGTGCCAGACCTGCTTAGTACGCAGTTTGTCCATCGCCAGCGCCGAAGCCAGGATGCCGCTGCCGGTGTAGGGAATCCCCAGGCATTCCAGCAGGCCCTGCATGCTGCCGTCTTCGCCGCCACGACCGTGGAGGATGATGAAGGCGCGATCGATCTTCTCGTTCAGCAGGCGCTGCAGGAAGTCGTCACCGACGTCGATGCCGAAGGCGTCCACACCGGCGCTCAGCAAGGCTTCGAGCACGGCGTTACCGGACTTCAGCGAGACTTCGCGCTCGGCGCTCTTGCCGCCGAACAGCACGGCGACCCGGCCAAAATCCTTCGGCGCGAGGGTCGAAAACAGAGAGGCGTAGGCGGCGGTCATTTCGACTTCCCCTGACCGGCAGGCACGGCACCCGCAAACAACGGACTGTTCAACAGCTTCGGCGCAAGGCCGCCGATATCACCGGCGCCCTGGCACAGCAGGATGTCGCCGGCACGCAGCAGCGGCTTGACCAGCGGCGCGAGATCGACCCCACGCTCGATGTAGATCGGATCCAACTGGCCGCGCTGACGGATGCTGTGGCACAGCTGACGGCTGTCCGCCCCCGGGATCGGCTCTTCGCCCGCCGGATAGACTTCCATCAACAGCAGGACGTTGGCGTCCGCCAGCACCTGGACGAAATCGTCGTACAGGTCGCGGGTGCGGCTGAAACGGTGCGGCTGGTAGACCATCACCAGGCGACGCTCAGGCCAGCCACCGCGCACGGCCTTGATCACCGCCGCGACTTCGGTCGGGTGGTGGCCATAGTCGTCCACCAGCATCACGTTGCCGCCTTCCACCGGCAGCTCGCCATAGACCTGGAAGCGTCGACCCACGCCCTGGAAGCCCGACAGGCCCTGGACGATGGCTTCATCGCTGATGCCTTCGTCGGTGGCGATGCAGATGGTCGCCAGCGCGTTCAGCACGTTGTGGTTGCCCGGCATGTTGACCGAGACATCCAGCGGCTCGCGATCGGGACGCAGCACGGTGAAGAAGGTCTGCATGCCCTGCTGGCGTACATTGATCGCGCGCACGTCGGCGCCTTCGTTGAAACCGTAGGTGACGGTCGGACGCTTGACCTGCGGCAGGATCTCGCGCACCACCGGGTCGTCCAGGCACAGCACGGCCAGGCCATAGAACGGCAGGTTGTGCAGGAATTCGACGAAGGTTTTCTTCAGCTTGTTGAAGTCACCGTCGTAGGTCGCCATGTGGTCGGCGTCGATGTTGGTCACCACGGCCACCAGCGGCTGCAGGTGCAGGAAACTGGCGTCGCTTTCATCGGCTTCGGCGATCAGGTAGCGGCTGGTGCCCAGCTGTGCATTGGTGCCAGCTGCATTCAGCCGGCCACCGATGACGAAGGTCGGGTCCAGGCCACCGGCGGCGAACACCGAGGCCAGCAGGCTGGTGGTGGTGGTCTTGCCGTGGGTACCGGCAACGGCGACGCCGTGGCGGTAGCGCATCAGCTCGGCGAGCATTTCCGCGCGCGGCACTACCGGGATGCGGCGTTCCAGGGCGGTGGCCACTTCCGGGTTGGAGGTATTCACGGCGCTGGACACCACCAGTACATCGGCGTTGGCGGCGTTCTCGGCACGGTGGCCGATGAAGATCTGCGCACCAAAGGACTCGAGGCGCTCGGTGACCGGCGACGCCTTGAGGTCGGAGCCGGAAACCTGGTAGCCCAGGTTCAGCAGTACTTCGGCGATCCCGCACATGCCCACGCCGCCGATACCGACGAAGTGGATGCGACGGATACGGCGCATTTCCGGTTGTGGCATGGCTTTCTGATTCTCAACCATGGGCCACCTCCAGGCAGATATCGACCACGCTACGGGTGGCATCGGGTTTGGCCAGGCGACGTGCGGCGTCGGCCATGCTGTTGAGTCGTTCCGGCTGCATCAAAACCTCTGTCAGGCGAGCGGCAAGGTCCGCTGCGCCAGTCGTTCTTTGCGGCATCAGGAAGGCAGCGCCTTCACGAGCCAAATAATCGGCATTGCGGGTCTGGTGATCGTCGATGGCGTGAGGCAAAGGCACGAGCATCGAAGGCAGACCGGCGGCAGCCAGTTCACTGACGGTCAACGCGCCTGCGCGACAGACCACCAGGTCAGCCCAGCCGTAGGCTTGGGCCATGTCTTTGATGAACGGCTGCACCTGCGCCTCGACGCCGGCGGCGCGATAGCGCTCTGCAGTCACTTCATCGTGGTTTTTGCCGGCCTGATGAAACACTTCCGGACGCAGTTCGGGGGAGACCAGCGCCAGGGCTTCAGGCAGCAACTTGTTCAACGGCTCTGCTCCCAGGCTTCCACCCAGGACCAGCAAACGCGCCTTGCGTCCGGCCAGGGCCTCGCGCGGTGTATCGAGGAACAGCTCGGTGCGCACCGGGTTGCCGGTGGTACGCCGGCTGCTGGAGGCACTAAAGGTGTCCGGGAAAGCTTCGCAGACTCGGGCCGACAACGGCACCAGCAGCCGATTGGCGGTACCGGCGACCGCGTTCTGTTCATGAACGATCACTGGCACGCCGGACAGTTTTGCCGCGACGCCACCAGGCCCGGTCACATAACCGCCAAAGCCCAGCACGCAGACCGGCTTGAGCTGACGAATGATCCGGCGCGCCTGCAGCACTGCCTTGAGCAGCACGAATGGCGCCTTGAGCAGCGACAGCTTGCTCTTGCCACGCAGGCCGCTGACGTTGATCAGGTGCAGCTGCAGGCCGGCATTCGGCACCAGTTCGTTTTCGATGCCGCGCGGGGTGCCGAGCCAGTGCACGGTATAACCGCGCGCCTGGAATTCGCGGGCACAGGCCAGCGCCGGGAACACGTGACCGCCGGTGCCACCGGCCATGATCAGCACGTTAGCGCCCATGGCTTGGCTCCTCGGCGAAGTCGCTCTCGCTGAACTCCATCTCTTCACTGCCCAGGTGGGTCCGACTCTCCCACTCGATGCGCAGCAACAGGCCAAGACAGGCGCAGCAGATCACCAACGAACTGCCGCCATAACTGAGGAACGGCAAGGTCAGGCCTTTGGTCGGTAGCAGGCCGACGTTCACCCCGATGTTGATCAGGAACTGGCCGATCCACAGGAACGACAGGCCATAAGCGACATAGGCGGCAAAGAACTGCTTGGCTTTCTCGGCCCACAGGCCGATGTACATGCCACGGATACAGACGAAGACGAACAACGCCACCGTGCACAGGGAACCCACGGCACCCAGCTCTTCGGCCAGGACCGAGAACACGAAGTCGGTGTGGGCTTCCGGCAGGTAGAACTGCTTCTGCACGCTGTTGCCCAGGCCAACGCCCAGCCATTCGCCACGGCCGAAAGCGATCAAGGCCTGGGACAACTGGTAGCCCGCGCCGAACTGGTCAGCCCAAGGGTCGGCAAAGTTGGTCAGGCGCGCCATTCGATAGGGCTGCATCTGAATCAGCAGGACCACCGCCGCGACCGCCAGGACCACCATCAAGGAGAAACGGAACAGACCGACCCCGCCGAGGAACAGCATCGCCGCTGCAGCCCCCATCATCACCACGGTGGCGCCGAAGTCCGGCTCCATCAGCAGCAGGCCAGCCATCGGCAACAGCACGATGAATGGCTTGAAGAAGCCCATCCAGCTTTCGCGCACTTCTTTCTGGCGACGCACCAGATAACCGGCGAGGTAGATCACCACGAAGACCTTGGCGATCTCGGAAGGCTGGACGTTGAAGAAACTGAAGCCGATCCAGCGCATCGAACCGTTCACCTCGCGGCCAATCCCCGGGATGATCACCATCACCAGCAAACCGAAGGCACCGAGCAGCATCATCCAGCCCAGGCGTTGCCAGGTAGCGATCGGAATCATCATGGTGACGATGCAGGCACCCAGGCCCAGCACCACGTAGATCAGGTGGCGAATCATGTAATACAGCGCGCTGCCCGATTGCACCGCCGCCACTTCGGTGGAGGCCGAGGCGATCATGATCAGCCCGAGGCCGAGCAGCGTCAGGCAGCCGGCGAGCATCGGGAAGTCGAGGTCGACGCCGCGCCCGGTGATGATCGGCGATGGATAAGGCTTGATGATGTCTCTCAGGTTCATGCCAGATCCTCCACGGCGCGGACGAACTGGTGACCACGGTCTTCGTAATTCTTGAACATGTCGAAACTGGCGCAGGCAGGCGACAGCAGCACCACGTCGCCGGACTGGGCGACGGCACGGCATTGCGCCACGGCGTCGACCAGGGAGCCGACACGAATCAGCGGCACGGCATCGCCGATGGCCTCGCCGATCTTGTCGGAATCGCGGCCCATCAGGATCACGGCGCGGCAGTTGGCCGCCACCGGATCGCGCAGGTCCTTGAACTCGGCACCCTTGCCGTCGCCACCGGCGATCAGCACGATCTTGCCTTCGATATCCGCGCCCAGGCCTTCGATGGCCGCCAGTGCGGCGCCGACGTTGGTGGCCTTGGAGTCGTTGTAATAACCCACACCATCCAGGTCGCGAACCCACTGGCAGCGGTGCTCGAGGCCGGCGAAGGTGCGCAGGGCCGAGAGCATGGCATCGAACGGCAGGCCGACCGCATGCCCCAGGGCCAGCGCCGCCAGGGCGTTGGACTGGTTATGGGCGCCACGGATCTTCAGCTCGCGCACCGGCATCAGGTTCTGGAATTCGAAGGCCAGGTATTTCTCGCCATTCTCTTCACGCAGGCCGAACGCCTTGAAATCGGGTTTGCTCAGGCCAAAGGTCCAGCACGGCAGGCCTTCACCGATCAATGGCCGGGTCAGGGCATCCTGGCGGTTGAACACCACTTGCCGAGCGCCACGGAAGATCCGGTGCTTGGCCAGGTGATACGCCGGCAGGCCGCTGTAACGGTCCATATGGTCTTCGCTGATGTTCAGCACGGTGGCCACTTCGGCCCCCAACTGGTCGGTGGTTTCCAGCTGGAAGCTGGACAGTTCCATGACATACAGCTCGACATCGTCGCTGAGCAGGTCCAGGGCCGGCGTGCCCAGGTTACCGCCCACGGCGACCCGCTTGCCCGCCGCCGCGGCCATTTCCCCCACCAGAGTGGTCACGGTGCTCTTCGCGTTGGAACCGCTGATGGCGACGATCGGCGCCTTCGCGTTACGCGCGAACAGCTCGATATCGCCGGAGAGTTTCACCCCACGGGCGGCGGCGGCTTGCAGGGCCGGGGTCGCCAGGGCCAGGCCGGGGCTCACGTAGAGCTCGTCGGCGCGGCACAGGAAGTCGACGTCCAGCTCGCCACAACGCACTTCCACATGCGGATAGTCACGGCGCAGCGTGGCCAGTTCCGGTGGATTTTCCCGCGTATCGGCGACGGCAAACGACACGCCCCGATTCGCCAGGAAGCGAACCAGGGACATGCCGCTCTTGCCGAGGCCGACAACGATGCGGAAGTGGTCAGAAGCGATCAGAGACACTCGTTCTACCTCAGCTTCAGGGTGGCAAGGCCGATCAGCACGAGAATCACGGTGATGATCCAGAAACGGACGATCACACGCGGCTCGGGCCAGCCCTTGAGTTCAAAGTGGTGGTGAATCGGCGCCATGCGGAAGACACGACGACCGGTCAACTTGAAGGAGGCCACCTGAATGACCACCGACAGGGTTTCCATCACGAACACGCCGCCCATGATGAACAGGACGATTTCCTGGCGAACGATCACCGCGATGGTGCCCAGGGCCGCGCCCAGCGCCAGCGCGCCGACGTCGCCCATGAAGACTTGTGCCGGGTAGGTGTTGAACCACAAGAAACCGAGCCCGGCGCCGATCAGCGCGCCACAGAACACGATCAGTTCACCCGCGCCCGGAACGTAAGGAATCAGCAGGTACTCAGCGAATTTCACGTTACCCGACAGGTAGCAGAAGATGCCCAGGGCGCCGCCTACCATCACGGTCGGCATGATCGCCAGGCCGTCGAGGCCATCGGTCAGGTTGACCGCGTTACTGGAGCCGACGATCACGAAATAGGTCAGGACCACGAAGCCGATGCCCAGCGGAATGCTGACGTCCTTGAGCATGGGGATCAGCAAGGTGGTTTCGACCGGAGTTTGCGCGGTGACGTACAGGAAGATCGCCGCGCCCAGGCCAAATACCGACTGCCAGAAGTACTTCCAGCGGCTCGGCAGGCCACGGGAGTTCTTCTCGATCACCTTGCGATAGTCATCGACCCAGCCAATGGCGCCGAACAGCAGGGTGACCAGCAACACCACCCACACATAACGGTTGCTCAGGTCTGCCCACAGCAGGGTGCTGATACCGATTGCCGAAAGAATCAACGCGCCGCCCATGGTCGGAGTACCCGACTTGGAGAGGTGCGATTGCGGACCGTCGTTACGCACGGCCTGGCCGATCTGACGGGTCTGCAGAGTGCGGATCATCCACGGCCCCAGCCACAAGGACAGCACCAGTGCAGTCAGTACCCCGAGAATCCCGCGCAGGGTCAGGTACTGAAAGACCGCGAAGCCTTTGTAGAACTGTTGCAGGTACTCCGCTAGCAGCAGCAGCATCAATGTTTCTCCGTGCTGGAACCACACAAAGCCGCGACGATGTTTTCCATCACCGCGCTGCGCGATCCCTTGATCAAAATAGTGGTGTTTGTATCTTGCTCGGCGCCCAGGGCTGCGATCAGCTCGGCCTGGCTGGCGAAGTGTCGGGCGTGCTCACCGAAGGCGGCGACCGCGTGGGCCATCATCGGGCCCACGGCGTAGAGTGCCGACACCTTGCCGGCGGCATAAGCACCCACTTCGCGGTGCCCCTGCTCCGCCCAATCGCCCAACTCGCCGATATCTCCGAGCACCAGGACGGTGCGACCGGAAAAGCCGGCGAGTATATCAACGGCCGCGCACATTGACGTGGGGTTTGCGTTATAGGTGTCGTCGATTACCCGCATACCGTTTTTCGCCAGCTGGGCGACAGTGCGGCCCTTGACCGGCTGCACCGCGTTGAGCCCGGTGGCGATGCCGAACAACGACACGCCCAGGGCATGCGCGGCAGCCGCAGCGGCCAGGGCATTGGCAACGTTATGGGTACCCAGCAGGTTCAACTGGACGCGCTCGGAACCGTTGCCCGCGTGCAGGGTGAAGTTCGGGCAGCCACGGGCATCGCGCTGGATATCCGAGGCGTAAAAGTCGGCGGCATTGTTGGTCAGGGCAAAACTCAGCACCTGACGGCCAGCGGCGCGGGCTTTCCAGATCGGGAAGGCCTTGTCGTCGAGATTGAGCACGGCGATACCGGAAGCATCCAGGCCTTCGAGGATCTCGCCCTTGGCCTCGACGATTTTCTCCGGCCCGCCAAACTCGCCCACATGGGCGGTACCGGCATTATTGATGATGGCGACCTGCGGCTTGGTCATCGCCACGGTGTAGGCAATTTCGCCGATGCGCGAAGCCCCCAGCTCGATCACGGCCGCGGTGTGCTCCGGGGCCAGTTCCAGCAGGGTCAAGGGCGCGCCCAGGTCGTTGTTCAGATTGCCGCGTGTGGCAAGCACCGGCCCGCGCGTGCGCAGGATGCTCGCAAGCATTTCCTTGACTGTGGTCTTGCCGCTGGAGCCGGTAATCGCCGCTACCGGCTTGGTGAAAGCCGCGCGATTCAACGCCCCCAGTTGGCCGAGGGCCTGCCGGGTATCGCTGACCAGCAACTGCGGCAGCGTGCTGTCTGGCACTTCGCGTTCGACCAGGGCCCCGACGGCGCCTTTGGCGGCGACTTCATTCAGGTAGTCGTGCCCGTCGAAACGCGGGCCGGCCAGGGCAATAAAGAGTTGGCCCGGCTTGATCGCCCGGCTGTCGATACTCACGCCATCGAAGCTGCAATCGCCAGCCAGCAGGCGACCCGCCAACGGTCCGCTCAGTTCACTGAGCTTCAGGGCCTTAAGCATGGGCCACCTCCCACGCGGTCAGCGCTCGATCGGCTTCCACCAGGTCGGAGAAGTCGAGACGCACGCCATTGATTTCCTGATAGTCCTCATGACCTTTGCCGGCCAAAACAATGACGTCGTCCGCCGAAGCGCCGGCGACCAACTGGGCGATGGCCAGGCCGCGACCGGAAACGAACTCGACCTTGTCCACGGCCCTGAAGCCGGCACGAATGTCGTCGAAAATCTGCGCCGGATCTTCCGTACGCGGGTTGTCGTCGGTGACCAGAACGCCGTCGGCCAGGCGCTCGACCACTTCCGCCATCAGCGGACGCTTGCCGCGATCGCGATCGCCGCCACAGCCGAACAGGCACAGCAAACGGCCCTTGGCATGGGGACGCAGGGCCAGCAATACCTTTTCCAGGGCATCCGGGGTGTGGGCGTAATCGACCACCACCAGCGGTTGCGAACCACCACCCAGGCGCTGCATGCGACCGGCCGGGCCTTCCAGTTTCGGCAGTACGTTAAGGATTTCGTCGAGGGCGTAATCCAGGCCGAGCAAGGCGCCGACAGCGGCCAGCACGTTGCTCAGGTTGAAACGACCGAGCAAGGTACTACGCAGGTGATGTTCGCCCTGCGGAGTCACCAGGGTTGCACGCACGCCTTCGTCGTCGAATTGCGCTTCGCGGCAGTACAGATAGGCCCGCGGATCCTCGAGACTGTAGGTAATCAACCGCGAATCCTGTTCGTCACTGGCCAGCAGCCGACCGAACTCATCGTCGAGGTTGATGACACGGCACCCCAGATCGGTCCAGCCGAACAGCTTGGCCTTGGTGGAGCCGTAGGCTTCCATGGTGCCGTGATAATCCAGATGGTCGCGAGACAGATTGGTCAGCACCGCCACGTCGAAGGCCAGAGCACTGACCCGCCCTTGATCGAGACCATGAGACGACACTTCCATCGCCACGGCCTTGGCGCCGGCCTTTTTCAGGTCGGCCAGGGTGGCCTGCACGGCAATCGGGTTCGGCGTGGTGTGCATGCCGCTTTGCAGCGCGCCATAAAAACCGCTGCCGAGGGTGCCGACAATGCCGCAGTGCAGGCCCAGCAGATCGAGTGCCTGCGCCACCAACTGAGTCACGCTGGTCTTGCCGTTGGTACCGGTCACCCCAATCAGGTTGAGATTGCGGCTCGGGTCGCCATAAAAACGCCCGGCGATATCCGACAACTGCGCCGCCAGGCCTTTGACCGGAATCAGCGGCACGTCGGTAATCGGCAGGACGGTCGCGCCTTCGACTTCATAAGCCACGGCGGCCGCACCTCGCTGCAAGGCATCGGCGATGTGCGCACGACCATCGAACTTGCCGCCAGGCACCGCGAGAAACAGATCGCCGGCACGCACATTGCGGCTGTCCAGGGTCAGTTCGCGAATCAGCAGATCACGACCAGCATGGGCGAAAATCTTGTTCAGGCTAAGAGACATCAGCCGCGCCCTCCTTTAGCTGGTGCCGCATTGGCTTGCTGGGTAGGTGGCAGGTTGTCCGGCGAGATATTCATCAGACGCAGGGTGCCGGACATCACTTTGCTGAACACCGGCGCCGATACCAGACCACCGAAGTAACCGGCCTTGCTCGGTTCGTCGATCACCACGACGATGGCGTAGCGCGGATCGCTCATCGGGCCGAAACCGGCGAACAGCGAGCGGTAGGAGTTCTCGGCATAACCCTTGGTACCGACCGAAGTCTTACGCGCGGTACCACTCTTGCCTGCCACGTGATAAGCCGGCACCTGGGCACGGAACACGCCACGCGGCGCCTCGATCACCTGCTGCAACATGCCTTGCATGGTCTTGGCGACTTTTTCCGGAATCACCTGGGTGGTTTCCGGAGTCCTGTCGGTTTTGATCAGAGTCAGCGGAGCGATGCGACCGTTATTGGCCAGGGCCGAGAAGGCGTGAACCAACTGGATCGCGGTCACCGAGATGCCGTAGCCGTACGACAGCGTGGCGGTCTCGGCCTTGCGCCACTCGCGGTAGTTCGGCAGGTTGCCGACTCGCTCGCCCGGGAAGCCGAGGCCGGTGTCCTGGCCGAGACCGATTTTCTGGGCCAGGCGGAAGATGGCTTCGCCACCGATATCGAAGGCGATCTTGCTCATGCCGACGTTACTGGAATTGATCAGAATCCCGGTCAGGTCGAGCACCGCGCCTTCACTCTTGGAGACGTCGCGAATGGTGTACTTGCCGATCTGCAACGTGCCTGGATACACCTCGACGGTGTCGCTCGGTTTCCAGCGGCCGGTTTCCAGCGCCGCGCTCATGGAGATGGCTTTCATGGTCGAACCCGGCTCGAACACGTCGATCATGGCGCGGTTACGCATCATCGCCGGTTGCAGGTTGCGACGGTTGTTCGGGTTGTAGGTCGGCTGGTTGACCATGGCCAGGATCTCGCCGGTCTTCACGTCCATGATGACCAGGCTGCCGGCCTTGGCGCCGTTCTCGACGATGGCGTTGCGCAGTTCGCGGTTGGCCAGGTATTGCAGGCGCAGGTCAATCGACAACGCCAAGGGCTTACCGGCCTTGGCGTTTTTGGTGACCTGGACATCCTTGATCAGTCTGCCGCGCCGATCCTTGATGACCTGGCGCTTGCCCGGAACTCCGGCGAGCCACTCGTCATAAGCCAGTTCGACCCCTTCGCGGCCGCGATCGTCGATGTCGGTAAAGCCGACCATGTGCGCGGTCACTTCGCCAGCCGGGTAGAAGCGCCGGAATTCTTCGATGCCATACACCCCTGGCACCTTGAGATCGAGAACTTGCTGGCCCTGCTCGGGCGTCAGGCCGCGCACCAGGTAGATGAATTCTTTATTGGCTTGCGCTTCAAGGCGCTCGGCCAGCGCCTTGGGATCTTGTCCCAAGGCCGCAGCCAATGCCGGCCACTTGTCCTTGGCCAGCTGCATTTCCTTGGCGTTGGCCCACAAGGTGGTCACTGGCGTACTGACTGCCAGCGGCTCGCCGTTACGGTCGGTGATCAAGCCACGGTGAGCCGGGATCGGAATATGCCGAACGCTGCGCGCATCGCCCTGCCCCTTGAGGAAGTCGCGATCGACGACCTGCAGATCGATGATGCGCCAGGCGATCGCCGCCACCATGATGCCGAGCAAGCCCAGCACCAGGCGGAACCGCCAGGGGAAGAGTGCGCCTTCAAGCTTCATCATGGCGCCACCATCTGGACTTCTGCCGCGCCGGGAATGCGCATTTTCAACTGTTCGGTGGCCAGCACTTCGATCCGGCTATGGGCGGTCCAGGTGCTTTGCTCGAGAATCAGCCGGCCCCACTCCGCTTGTGCCTTGTCACGCACACTCAACTCGCCGTACAGCGTGTTGAGCAGTTGGCGATTCCAGTGGGCGCTGTAGGACACCGCAATCGCGGATACCAGGACGCCGATGAACAGCAGAAGCATGAAAAAGCTTCCGCCTGGAAGTGGCTTGGCGAAAAGCTTGCTCACCGCAGCTTCTCCGCAACGCGCATGACAGCACTACGGGCACGCGGGTTGGCCTTGAGCTCGGCATCGGAGGCCGTCTGCGCTTTGCCATGGACTTTGATTTTCGGCTCGAAAGCCACGTGGCGCACCGGCAGGTTTCGAGGCAGGTTGTCCGCCTCGCCCTTCACCAGCTTGCGCATGAACAGTTTGACGATGCGATCTTCCAGGGAATGGAAGCTGATCACCACCAGGCGACCGCCCACTTCGAGAGATTCCAGCGCTGCTTCGAGGCCGGCCTCGAGATCGCCCAGCTCGTTGTTGACGTGAATGCGCAACCCCTGGAACGCACGGGTAGCCGGGTTCTTGCCCTTTTCCCAGGCCGGGTTGGCGACTTTCAAGACTTCCGCCAGGTCGGCGGTGCGCTCGAACGGCTTGATGTCGCGGCGCTCAGCCACGGCGCGGGCCATGCGACCGGAGAAACGCTCTTCGCCGTATTCCTTGAATACACGGGCGATTTCTTCCACCGGCGCGGTGTTGACGAACTCCGCCGCGCTGATGCCACGGGACGGGTCCATGCGCATATCCAGGGGACCATCATTGAGAAAACTGAAGCCGCGCTCAGGATCGTCGAGCTGCGGCGAAGACACACCCAGGTCGAGCAGCACGCCGCTGACCTTGCCATCCAGGCCGCGCTCGGCCACTTCCGAACCCAGCTCGGCAAAGCTGCGCTGCACAACGACAAAGCGGCCGTCTTCGGCCGCTAGCGCTTGCCCGGTGGCAATCGCTTGAGGATCTTTGTCGAATCCGAGCAGCCGGCCATCCGGCCCGAGCTTGCTGAGGATCAGACGACTATGACCACCGCGACCGAAGGTGCCATCCAGATAGCAGCCATCAGGACGTACGGCGAGAGCCTCGACGGCTTCGTCAAGCAGCACGGTGATGTGGTTAAAGCCGCTATCAATAGTCACAGGATCAAATCACGCAGTTCATCAGGCATGGCGCCCGGTTGTTGAATAGCCGCCAGGTCCGCTGCGGAAACAGCATTCCAGGCATCCTCGTCCCACAGTTGGAACTTGTTCAGTTGGCCTACCAACATTGCGCGCTTATCCAACTTGGCATATTCGCGCAGACGCGGCGGAACCAGAAAACGACCACTGCCATCGAGTTCGAGGTCGACGGCATTACCAATCAGCAAACGCTGCAAGCGACGGTTTTCTTCACGTAGCGAAGGCAGCGCGCGCAGCTTGGTTTCAATAATTTCCCACTCATCGAGGGGGTAGACACACAAACACGGATCAACGGCATCAATAGTGACGATAAGTTGCCCGGAACTACGCGAAACGAGCTCGTCACGGTACCGGCTCGGCATGGCGAGACGGCCCTTTGCGTCGAGACTGATAGCGTTAGCTCCGCGAAACACGTCAGCGTTTCTCCAAATTTTAGCGTTTTACGTCCAAAAAACCCACTTCATGCCACTTTCCGCCACTTGCGCACACTATAGGAATGCGCCCACCACACCGTCAAGGCACGGAGCGACGGAAAAGCCTTATAGAACGGAGATTTAGGAGACTAAAAGGAGGGGTAACGGGAATTTGGCGAAGGATTTGGCGCAATAACTTCAATCAGCTCAAGAGGCTGTATCGCGAAGTTAAAGTAATTTGTTAAGAGTAAGATCTTTTCGGTATTACAAAAGCGCTTCTGCTATTGATTCAAGCAGGGAGGGAAAAGGTGGAGAGTCGATCTGTAAGCCGGGTTCTGTCGAGGACAGTCATTCCTCTACGATGGCCATCACTGGACATCTTTAGCAACCTACCCGGTTCCAGCGCGGGCCACGCCTTGGAACCCTATTTGGTCTTGCTCCGAGTGGGGTTTACCTAGCCACGAACTGTTGCCAGACGTGCGGTGCGCTCTTACCGCACCTTTTCACCCTTACCGGCACCGAAGTGCTTAGGCGGTTATTTTCTGTGGCACTTTCCGTAGGCTCGCGCCTCCCAGGCATTACCTGGCACTCCGCCCTATGGAGCCCGGACTTTCCTCCCCCCTCTAATTTTCATAGAGGGCAGCGACTGTCCAATCGACTCTCCGCCGCGCAGGTTAACGGCAGAGCGGCGGAAGAACAAGTGATAAAAGCCTTTTGCCATTCCGCCGATCGCGTTTACTCGCCTTTCTGTTTATCCAGCGCCACTTGATAGAGCACATTCTTGCGCACGCCGGTAATTTCCGCCGCCAATGCCGCGGCACGCTTGAGCGGCATCTCTTTGAGCAGCAGGTCGAGAACCCGCATCGCCTCACTGCTCACAGCCTCGTCGCTCTCCGGTGCTGACCATCCCGCTACCAGCACCACGCATTCGCCGCGCTGCTGATTGCTGTCTGCCTCGACGAAAGCCCGCAACTCCGAAAGCGGCAGCCCCTTGAGGGTTTCAAAGGTCTTGGTCAGCTCCCGGGCCAGCAATGCCGGACGCTCGCCACCGAACACCGACTCCATATCCTGCAAGCACTCGAGAATACGGTGTGGCGCCTCATAGAAAATCAGCGTGCGCGGCTCTTCCTTTAATAGCTCAAGACGCCCGCGCCGCCCTACCGCCTTGGCCGGCAAAAAGCCCTCGAAGATAAAACGATCGGAAGGCAACCCCGCCGCCGACAAGGCCGCAATCAGAGCGCAAGCCCCAGGAACAGGAACGACATTGATACCCGCCGCACGCGCCTGACGCACCAGGTGGTAACCCGGATCGGAGATCAACGGCGTGCCCGCGTCGGAAATCAGCGCAACGCTGTCTCCCGCCAACAGACGGGTCAGAAAACGGCTGCCTTCATCCCGTTCGTTATGTTCATGACAGGCGGCCAGCGGTGTGGAAATCCCGAAGTGCTGCATCAAGCGTTGCGAGTGGCGCGTGTCTTCGGCGGCGATCAGCGCCACTTCACGCAAGATCTTCAAGGCCCGGGCACTGATGTCGTCCAGGTTGCCGATGGGCGTCGCCACCACATAAAGCGAGCCAGCAGCGGAATTCAAAGGACCTGGAGCAGTCAAAGCGCACACCTCTTGATCGGTAAAAGCGCCATTGTAGCGCGTAGAAGCCTTCGGAATGCGTGTCGCAGGCACCTCACGCCTGCGACAGCGCCAGCCGCTCTAAAGCACTGCAACATTTGCTCGACCTAAAATAGACGGTTTATTGCCAGTAACATCGCGCCCCGGCCAGTGCTTGGGTACAATTCCACGCTAATTTGATCGAGTATCAGGAACACTTACATGATCGCTTGCCTGCGGCTGTTCTCTGCCTTATGCCTTGCTACCCTCCTGGCAGCTTGCGCCAGCTCGCCCTCCTCCAGCCTTGGCGAACTTCCACGGACCCCGGATGCCAGCATCGAGCAACTGCTCGAACAGGCCGCCAACAGCAAAACACCCGACAAGGCAGCCCTGCTGCGCTTGAGCGCTGCCGACCTGGCTTATCGCCAGGGCAACGCCGGCCAGGCCGCGCAAATCCTGCAACAAGTGCCGATGGAGCAACTCAAGCCCGGCCAGCAGGTTTTCGCCAGCACCCTGGCCGCCGAACTGGCCATGACTCGCAACCAGCCAAAGGCCGCCCTGACGGCCCTGAGCCACCCGAGCCTGCAACGCCTGAGCGAACTGCCGGAAGAGCAGCAGATCCGCACCGGCACTGTCCACGCTCACGCACTAGAGGCTGACGGCCAGGCCCTCGCCGCGGCACGGGAGCGCATTTTCATTGCGCCACTGCTCAAGGACGACGCCGCGAGCAAGAACCACGAAGCCATCTGGGCATTGATTGCCAGCCTGCCGACCGATCAACTGCAAGCCGTCAGCAACGATGACCTGGGCGGTTGGATGAGCCTGGCGCTGGCCGTGAAGACCGCCGGCACCCTGGAACAACAGCAGGCCGCCATCGACAACTGGCGCGCACAGAACCCCAAGCATCCAGCTGCCATTCAGCTGCCGCTGCCGCTGACCAAACTCAAGGAGCTGGCCAGCCAGCCGCTGTCCAAGATCGCCCTGCTGTTGCCGCAGGACGGCCCGCTGGCCGCGGTCTCCAAGGCCCTGCGCGATGGCTTCATGGCCGCGCACTATCAGGCCCAGCAAGCCGGCCAGAAACCACCCAGCATCGAGTTCTATGACAGCTCGCGCCTGACTTCGCTGGATGACTTCTATCGCAAGGCCCAGGCAGATGGCGTGCAACTGGTCGTCGGCCCGCTGGAAAAACCGCTGGTCAAACAGCTCGCCGCGCGCCCGCAACTGCCTATCACCACCCTGGCGCTGAACTACAGCGAAGGCGAACAAGGCCCCGCACAACTGTTCCAGTTCGGCCTGGCCGCCGAAGACGAAGCTCGCGAAGTCTCCCGCCGCGCCCGCGCCGACGGCCTGCACCGCGCTGCGGTCCTGGTGCCTCGCGGCGAATGGGGTGACCGTGTACTCAAGGCTTTCCGTCAGGACTGGGAAAGCAACGGCGGTAGCGTGGTCGGTATCGAACGCGTCGATCAGCCGGTAGCCCTGGCCCAGCAGATTGCCGACCTGTTCCAACTGCGCCAGAGCGAAGCCCGCGCCAAGAGCCTGCAGAATGCCGCCGGCACTCAAGTGGCCGCACAACCTTCGCGTCGCCAGGACATCGAGTTCATTTTCCTCGCGTCCACTCCGCAACAGGCACAACAGATCAAGCCGACCCTGAACTTTCAGTACGCCGGCGATGTACCTGTCTATGCCACCTCCCATGTTTTCAGCGCCAGCGGCGACCAGAACCAGTACAACGACATGAACGGCATACGCTTCTGCGAAACGCCTTGGCTGCTGGATGCCAATGACCCGCTGCGCCGGCAAGTCGCCGCGCAATGGCCACAAGCTGGTGGCAGCCTGGGTCGACTGTATGCGATGGGCGCCGACGCCTACCGCCTGGCACCACGCCTAGGGCAACTCAAGGCCCTGCCGGACAGCCGCATCGAAGGCCTGTCGGGCAGCCTGACCATGAGCCCGAGCCAGCGTGTTCAACGCCAGCTGCCATGGGCCGAGTTCGTCAGCGGCCAGATCACTCGCCTGCCTGACACCCAGCGCTAATGCCACAACGATCACGCCAGCAAAGCGGTCAGGATGCCGAAGCCCAAGCGCTCCGGCATCTTGAACAACAAGGGCTGCGCCTGTTGGCGCAGAACTGGTTGTGCAAACGCGGCGAGCTTGATCTGGTCATGCTTGACGGCGATACAGTAGTATTCGTCGAAGTCCGCTACAGACAACACACGCAATGGGGTGGCGCACTGGGCAGTATCGACGCACGCAAGCGTCAGAAACTGATACTCGCCGCACAGTTTTTCCTGCAGCGCGAGTCGCGCTGGTCCAACCACCCTTGCCGTTTCGACGTGGTCGCCATAGACAGCGCCCCAGGCACGACCACTCATTTGAACTGGCTACGGAATGCCTTTGAAAGCTGATCGACGCTCTCGGGCCGAGCCGGACATTTTCACTCAACATTTTTGCTCTTTGCTTTGCGGGCAGCACATTCATGTGCCAGAAAGCCGCGCCACTTAAGGTCACACAGATGGACATGCAATCCCGAATTCGCCAGCTTTTTCAGGCCAGTATCGACACCAAGCAGCAGGCGATGGACGTACTTGCACCGCACATCGAGCAAGCCAGCCAGGTCATGGTCAACGCCCTGCTCAACGAAGGGAAAATGCTTTCCTGTGGCAACGGCGGCTCGGCCGGCGATGCCCAGCACTTCTCTTCCGAGCTGCTCAACCGTTTCGAGCGCGAGCGCCCGAGCCTGCCAGCCATTGCGCTGACCACCGACAGCTCGACGATCACCTCGATCGCCAACGACTACAGTTACAACGAAGTCTTTTCCAAGCAGATTCGCGCCCTGGGCCAGCCCGGCGATGTCCTGCTGGCGATCTCCACCAGCGGCAACTCGGCGAACATTATTCAAGCGATCCAGGCCGCACATGATCGAGAAATGATTGTCGTAGCATTGACCGGTCGCGATGGCGGCGGCATGGCATCCCTGTTATTGCCGGAAGATGTCGAGATTCGCGTACCGGCCAATGTCACTGCACGTATCCAGGAAGTCCACCTGCTGGCGATCCACTGCCTCTGCGACCTGATCGACAGCCAACTGTTCGGGAGTGAAGAATGACCCCTAATCGCCTTGGCCTACTGGCCCTGACCCTAGCCTTGAGCATCAGCGGTTGCAGCTCGGTGATTACCGCCACCCGCGAAAGCCCGATCGAAGATGACCGTGGCACCCGCACCTTCGGCAGCAAGATCGATGACTCACTGATCCAGACCAAAGTCGAAGTGAACGTCGCCAAGGCCAGTCCGGACCTGGACCACAATTCGCACATCGTGGTGACCAGTTTCAACGGTATCGTCCTGCTGGCCGGCCAGACCCCGCGTGCCGACCTCAAGACACTCGCCGAGCAGGCCGCCAGCGCCGTGCAGCGGGTGAAGAAGGTCCATAACGAACTGCAGGTTCTGCCGCCCTCTTCTCTGCTGGCCCGGCAGAACGATGCCTGGCTGACCACCAAGATCAAGACCCAGATGCTGACCGATGCCAGCATTCCAGGCTCGCGCATCAAGGTTGTGACGGAAAACGGCATCGTCTACCTGCTGGGCCTGCTGACCCAACAGGAAGCCACCCAGGCGACCAATCTGGTACAGGGCGTTTCCGGCGTGCAGAAAATCGTCAAACTGTTCGAATACATCGACTGATGTGAACGAAAGGCACAGGCACAAAAAAGGCGATCCGGATGGATCGCCTTTTTTATTACTTCACGACCTTCAGACTGGGTCGACCACTTGGACGCGGCGGCTCGCTATCCGGTGGTGGAATATCATCATCTGGCTCGATTTCATCGTCCTCATCATCCACGGGCGACTCCAGATCGAACACCATGCCCTGACCATTCTCCCGGGCGTAAATGCCCAGGATCGCCGGCACAGGGACGTACAAGCTATGCGGGACGCCACCAAAGCGCCCCTCGAAAGTCACCACCTCGTTATCCATATGCAAATGGCGCACGGCACTCGGCGAAATATTCAGGACGATCTGTCCGTCACTGGCGAAACCCTGAGGCACCTGCACCGCCGGATATTCGGAATTGACCAGCATATGCGGGGTGCAATCGTTGTCCACAATCCACTCGTAGAGCGCGCGGACCAGATAAGGTCGACTGGAGTTCATAGCGGCTCCTTAAGCCTTAGCGCATGTCGCGTTCGACGCCAGACAGACTTGCCTGGAACGTCTCACGGGCGAACTGGCGCTCCATGTAATCAAGCAACGGCTTGGCTTGCCGTGGCAATTCAATACCCAGGATCGGTAGCCTCCAGAGTATTGGTAATAGGCAGCAATCCACCAGACTTTGTTCCTCACTGAGGAAAAACGGCTTCTCCGCGAACAGCGGCGAAACGCCGGTCAGGCTCTCGCGCAGCTCTTTGCGAGCCTGAGCCCGAGCGGCTTCCTTGGTCCGGGAATCCAGGATCAGATCCACCAGCCCACACCAGTCACGCTGGATCCGATGGATCAGCAGACGGCTGTTGGCACGCGCCACAGGGTAAACCGGCAGTAGTGGCGGGTGCGGGTAACGCTCATCCAGATATTCCATCACCACGGTCGACTCCCACAACGCCAGGTCACGATCGACCAGGGTGGGCAGACTGCCGTAAGGGTTCACTTCGATCAGCTTCGGCGGCTGACGCCCCGCCTCCACACTGATGATCTCGGCGCTGACACCCTTCTCTGCGAGCACGATACGTACCCGGTGGGAATAGTGGTCGGCGGGGTCGGAGTAACAGGCCAACCGATTGGTCACGCCCATGGCGGTCCTCCTCGCTTGTTGAAATTATCGGAAGCAGAAAAACGAGCGCGCCCAGAGGGCGCCTCCCGTAACGCCTGGATGATCCAGACTCGTTACACCTTCAGAGACGCCCTTGGGCGCGCACGATTAACAGCAATGAATTACAGCTTTATCAATGAACGTCTTTCCAGTATTCGCGCTTGAGCAGATAGGCGAATACGAAGAAGAAGGCCAGATACAGTAACACATAGGTGCCGATACGTTGATGCTCCAGCTTGACCGGGTTGGCCGAGTAGGCCAGGAAGGTCACCAGGTTCTTGACCTTCTCGTCGAACTGCTCTTCGTTGAGCGTGCCGGTTTTTGGCAGCACGGTCAGCTGGTCGCAAGCTTCATGGGTCAAAGCGGTACCGGTCAGCGGATCGTATTGCTTCTTGCCGTCTTCGACGATCTGCACCTGTTTGCAGCCAACAACCTGGCGACCCTGCAGGCCGACCAGGACGTTAGGCATACCTACGTTCGGGAAGACCTTGTTGTTCACGCCCCATGGACGCGCAGGGTCTTCGTAGAAGGAGCGCAGGTAGCCATAGAGCCAGTCGGTACCACGCACACGAGCCACCAGGGTCAGGTCGGGCGGAGCCGCGCCGAACCAGGTCTTGGCATCAGCCGGCTGCATGCCGATGCTCATGTGATCGCCGATTTTCGCACCGGTGAACACCAGCTTGCTCATCATCAGATCGTGAGGAATCCCCAGATCGTCGGCAACGCGCTCATAGCGTTGGAACTTGGCGCTGTGACAGCCCATGCAGTAGTTGGCGAATGTCCGTGCGCCATCCTGCATGGCGGCCTTGTCGGAGACGTCGATGTCGACTTTTTCCAGCTCGGGACCACCGTGTTCGGCCGCAAAGGACAGTACAGGCATAGCAGCAAGAATCAGTACAGCAAATAGCTTTTTCATCAGCCAGTCACCCTTTCCGGAACCGGTTTGGTCTTCTCGAGCCTGGTGTAGAACGGCATCAGAATGAAGTAGGCGAAGTACAGGAAGGTACATACCTGCGACAGCAGCGTACGACCCGGCGTCGGCGCCAGAACGCCGAGGATCCCCAGGATCACGAACGAGATGCAGAACACCACCAGCCAGATCTTGCTCAGCCAGCCCTTGTAGCGCATGGATTTGACCGGACTGCGGTCAAGCCATGGCAGCACGAACAGCACGGCGATCGCCGCGCCCATCGCAATGACACCCAAGAGCTTGTCCGGAACCGCGCGCAGAATCGCGTAGAACGGGGTGAAGTACCAAACCGGGGCAATATGCTCAGGCGTCTTGAACGGGTTGGCCTGTTCGAAGTTCGGCTTCTCGAGGAAATAACCACCCATTTCCGGGAAGAAGAACACGATCGAGCAGAAGATGAACAGGAACACCACCACGCCGACGATGTCTTTCACGGTGTAGTACGGGTGGAAAGCGATGCCATCCAGCGGTACGCCGTTTTCGTCTTTGTGCTTCTTGATGTCCACACCATCCGGGTTGTTCGAACCGACTTCGTGCAGCGCCAGGATGTGCAGCACCACCAGACCGAGAATCACGATTGGCAGGGCCACTACGTGCAAGGCGAAGAAGCGGTTCAGGGTAATACCGGAAATCAGGTAGTCACCACGAATCCACTGGGTCAGGTCGTTACCGATGACCGGGATCGCACCAAACAACGAGATGATCACCTGGGCGCCCCAATAGGACATTTGCCCCCAAGGCAGCAGGTAGCCCATGAAGGCTTCGGCCATCAGCGCCAGGTAGATCAGCATGCCGAACAGCCACACCAGCTCACGCGGCTTCTGGTACGAACCGTAGAGCAGACCACGGAACATGTGCAGATAGACCACAATGAAGAACGCCGAGGCGCCAGTGGAGTGCAGCAGACGCAGGATCGAGCCGTACTCGACGTCGCGCATGATGTATTCGACGGAAGCGAAAGCCTCTTCCGCCGACGGGGTGTAGCTCATGGTCAGCCAGACACCGGTGACGATCTGGTTAACCAGAACCAACAGAGCCAGGGAACCAAAGAAGTAGAAGAAGTTGAAGTTCTTCGGGGCGTAATACTTGCTGAGATGGTCTTCCCACATTTTGGTCGCGGGGAAGCGCGCATCAACCCAATCCATGAACTTGCTCATCACGCTTTCTCCGTATCGACGCCGATGACAATAAGGTCGTCCGACTCATAGGAATGCGGGGGTACTGGCAGGTTCAAAGGCGCGGGTTGCGACTTGTAGACGCGGCCAGCCAGATCGTAGTGGGAACCGTGGCAAGGGCAGAAATAGCCACCTACCCAATCCTTGCCCAGATCCGCAGGCGCCACTTCAGGGCGGAAAGTCGGTGAGCAACCCAGGTGGGTGCAGATACCGATCAGCAGCAGAATCTCTGGCTTGATCGAACGCACTTGCGGGTCGACGTAGGTTGGTTGGACAGAGTTCTTGGAGTCGGGGTCGGAAAGTTGACCCTCGATCTTTTTGAGATTCCCCAGGATTTCCTGTGTGCGGCGGACGATGAATACCGGCTGACCACGCCACTCAGCAATCATCTGCTGACCTGGGTCGATCTTGCTGATATTCACTTTCACCGGTGCCCCTGCGGCTTTCGCCTTGGCACTGGGAAACCATGACCCCACGAACGGGACCGCAGCCCCCACCGCTCCTGCAGCACCCACCACGGATGTGGCTGCTACAAGGAAGCGACGCCGGCCTGCATTCACGCCGTCATTGCTCATTCAGTCCTCTCCCATCAGCTTTGTGGCCTGTTAAATCAGGCATCTACTAAGTAAAAATCTGAACTTATAAAAATTTTGCCGAATGGTAATGAAAAGCCCCTACTCTGACAAGGTAATTACCAACTTAGCCCTGCCCCAAGCCCTGTAGTATAGGGGCTCTGCAGATGTGGCAAGTTGTCACAGCGCAAAATAATCGCCCATAAAAAAACGCCCAGCTCCGCAAGGAGACTGGGCGTTTTTTGAACGCGAAAGCGAATTAACGCTTCGAGTACTGCGGACGCTTACGCGCTTTACGCAGACCAACTTTCTTACGTTCAACTTCACGTGCGTCACGGGTTACGAAACCGGCTTTACGCAGAGCGCTGCGCAGAGTTTCGTCGTAATCCATCAGAGCGCGAGTGATGCCGTGGCGGATTGCGCCAGCTTGGCCACTCACACCACCGCCGATAACGGTGACGTAGATGTCGAACTTCTCGACGGTCTCGGTCAGTTCCAGCGGCTGACGAACTACCATGCGGGCAGTTTCGCGGCCGAAGAAGTTATCCAGGGAGCGGTTGTTGATGGAGATGTTGCCAGTGCCCGGACGCAGGAAAACGCGTGCGGTTGCAGTCTTGCGACGGCCAGTGCCGTAATTTTGAGTCGCCGACATAATGAACTATTCCGTTAAATCTTCAGTTCTTGGGGCTGCTGAGCAGTATGAGGGTGTGCAGCGCCCGCATAGACTTTCAGCTTACGGTACATGTCGCGACCCAGCGGGTTCTTAGGCAGCATGCCTTTTACCGCGGTCTCGATCACGCGCTCAGGGGCCTTGGCGATCAGCTTTTCAAAGTTGATCGACTTGATGCCGCCCGGGAAACCGGAGTGGGAGTAGTACATTTTGTCAGTGGTTTTAGCGCCAGTAACACGTACTTGCTCAGCGTTGATCACGACGATGTAGTCACCGGTGTCGACGTGAGGGGTGTACTCAGGCTTGTGCTTGCCACGCAGACGGCTCGCGATTTCGGTGGCCAGACGACCCAGGGTCTGACCAGCAGCGTCGACGACAAACCAGTCGCGCTTAACTGTTTCCGGTTTAGCAGTAAAAGTTTTCATTCTTTATAGCCTCAGGGGCCGCCCTGTAAATTAGACGGCGGATCTTACTGAATAGTGCGTACTTTGACAAGTCAAAGGCAGCCGGATACAGACGCTATCGGGGGCTCGGGTCAGCGCGTCCGTTATACGGCAAGATTCTTCGGCAGGCGGCGCATCACTTCCACTGCAGAAAGAGCTGCGGAATTATGCAGATTGCGAAAAAAAATTCAACCTGCTTTTATGATTGTTTTGCCGAAGGAGCACCCGATGGACTATCGCCAGCTAGGCCGGACCGACCTGAACGTGAGTGCAATCTGCCTGGGAACCATGACCTGGGGCGAGCAAAACAGCGAGTCCGAGGCCTTCGCCCAGATCGAACGGGCCAAGGCTGCAGGGATCAATTTCATCGACACCGCCGAGATGTACCCGGTGCCGCCAAAGGCCGAAACCTACGCCACCACCGAGCGCTACATCGGTAACTGGTTCAAGGCTCGCGGCGATCGCGCCGACTGGATCCTCGCCAGCAAGATCGCCGGCCCCGGCAACACCATCGACTACATCCGCGACAACCAGCTCAAACACAACCACAAGCACATAGTCCAAGCCGTGGACGCCAGCCTCAAGCGCCTGCAGACCGACTGGATCGACCTCTACCAGTTGCATTGGCCAGAGCGCAGCACCAACTTCTTCGGCCAACTGGGCTACAAGCACAAGGAAGAAGACTTCACCCCGCTGGAGGAAACCCTCGAAGCCCTGGACGAGCAGGTCAAGGCCGGCAAGATCCGCCACATTGGCCTGTCCAACGAAACGCCCTGGGGCACCATGAAGTTCCTGGCCCTCGCCGAGAGCCGCGGCTGGCCACGGGCGGTATCGATCCAGAACCCCTACAACCTGCTCAACCGCAGCTTTGAAGTGGGCCTGGCGGAAATCGCCATTCGCGAACAATGTGGATTGCTGGCCTATTCGCCACTGGCGTTCGGCTTCCTCTCCGGCAAATACGAAGGCGGCGCCCGCCCGGCCAAAGGCCGCCTGAGCCTGTACAGCCGCTTCAGCCGCTACTTCAACCCGCAATCGGAAGCGGCCTGCAGCCGCTATGTCGCCCTGGCCCGCGAGCACGGCCTGGACCCGGCGCAAATGGCTCTGGCATTCGTCACCCAGCAACCGTTCGTCACTAGCAACATTATTGGTGCGACCACCCTCGAACAACTGGACAGCAATATCGCCAGCCTTGAGCTGAAGCTGTCGAATGAGGTGCTGGCCGGCATCGAGGCAATCCACAAGGACCACCCGAACCCGGCGCCGTAACCTGCCCTCCCGCATAGAAGCGAGCTGGCCCGCCAAGCTCGCCTCTACGCGGGAGACAACGCGCTACAGGGAACGCGCGATGATTTCCTTCATGATCTCGTTGGTCCCGGCATAGATCCGCTGCACCCGCGCATCCGCCCAGGCCCGGGCCACCGGGTACTCCCACATGAAGCCGTAACCGCCGTGCAACTGCACGCATTCGTCGAGCACCTTGCATTGCAGGTCCGTGCCCCAGTACTTGGCCATGGCGGCGGTCGGTACATCGAGCTTGCCTTGCAGGTGCAATTCCAGGCAGCGGTCGACGAAGACCCGGCCGATCTGGATCTCGGTGGCCATTTCCGCCAGTTTGAAGCGGGTGTTCTGGAAGTCGGCGATCGATTTGCCGAAAGCCTTGCGCTCGCGGGTGTACTCCAGGGTCCACTGCAATGCCGCCTCGGCTGACGCCAGACCGCCTACCGCCACCGTCAAACGCTCCTGCGGCAGCTCCTGCATCAGATAGGCAAAGCCCATTCCGGCCTGCCCCAGCAGGTTTTCCTTGGGTACGCGGACGTCCTGGAAGAACAGTTCGGAAGTGTCCTGGGCCTTCATGCCGACCTTTTCCAGGCGTTTGCCCTTGGAAAAACCGGGCGTATCCGCCTCCACCAGGAACAGGCTGGTGCCCTTGGCGCCGGCCTTCGGATCGGTCTTGGCCACGACAATCACCAGATCGGCCAGATAGCCGTTGGTGATAAAGGTCTTGGAGCCGTTGATCACATAGTCATCACCGTCCAGCACTGCAGTGGTCTTGACCCCCTGCAGGTCGGAGCCGGCGCCCGGCTCGGTCATGGCGATGGCCGTGACCATCTCGCCGGACACCAGTTTCGGCAGGTACTTGTGCTTAAGCTCCTCGCTGCCGTAATGCAGGATGTAAGGCGCGACGATATCGGAATGCAGGGAGAAGCCGATACCAGTCAGACCAAGGCGCCCCACCTCCTCGATCACTACCGCGCTATAGAGAAAGTCAGCCCCCAGTCCGCCGTACTCCTCGGGGAGATGGGAGCAGAGCATTCCCGCCTCACCGGCCTTGTTCCACAAGGCGCGGTCGATGTAGCCCTGCTTTTCCCATTGCCCATGGAACGGCACGGCCTCCTTTTCCAGGAAGGTACGTACGCTGTCACGAAAGAGCTCGTGCTCGGAGCTGAACAAGGTTCTGGGGATCATGGGGCCACCTGTCGTTATTGTTAGCCGGGATTGGCCCACAGAGCCTAAGCCCACGCGTACGACACAGGACACTGGACACATCCGACAAAAAATAAGACGATCCAGCCGTCTGGTGACCACTTTCCCCTATAAGAACAATTGAATTATGTCTAACCAAACCTCCACGCCCTTGCGGCGCGTCAGCATCCTGGCCATCGACCGGGTTTTCGCCTCCACCCTCATGCAAGCCAAGGATTTCTTCCATCTGGCCAGCCTGCGCTACGGCAAGCAGCTGGGCCAGGGCCTGACCCCGGCCTTCGAAACCCGCCTGGTCAGCCCCGATGGCAAACCGGTATGCAGTTTCAGCAACGTGATCATGCCGGTGGACGGCGGCCTGGAAGATACCGACGTGATCATCCTCCCGGCGTTCTGGGACGATTTCGAAACCCTCTGCCAACGTTATCCACAGATCCTGCCCTGGCTGCGCCAGCAACACGCCCGCGGCGCCGTGCTCTGCGGCGAGGCCACCGGGGTGTTCTGGCTGGCCGAAGCCGGGTTGCTCGACGGCAAGGAAGCCACCACTTACTGGCGTTTCTTCAATGCCTTCAGCGAGCGCTTCCCCAAGGTCCAACTCAATCAGGACAAGCACCTGACCGACGCCGACAACCTGTATTGCGCCGGCGGCACCACTTCGGCCTGTGACCTGTACATCTATCTGATCGAGCGTTTCTGCGGCGCCAACGTGGCCCAGGCCGTGGCCCGCGACATCCTTTATGAAGTGCAGCGCAGCTATTCCCCGGGGCGTATCGGCTTTGGCGGCCAGAAGCTGCACCAGGACGTGATCATCCTGCAGATCCAGCACTGGCTCGAAGAGCACTTCGCCGACAAGTTCCGCTTCGAGGACGTAGCCCGCGAACATGGCATGAGCATTCGCAATTTCATGCGCCGCTTCCAGACCGCCACCGGCGACAAACCCCTGCATTACCTGCAGCGCCTACGCATCGAAACCGCCAAGGGCCTGCTCTCGGGGACGCGCAAGAGCATCAAGACCATCAGCTACGAGGTCGGCTATGACGATGCGAGCTTCTTCGCCCGCCTGTTCCGCCAGCACACCGAGCTGTCGCCGAACCAGTACCGGCAGCAGTTTCACCAACAAGCCG
Organism: Pseudomonas sp. NFACC41-3; assembly: GCF_900109505.1. Taxonomy (NCBI): domain Bacteria; kingdom Pseudomonadati; phylum Pseudomonadota; class Gammaproteobacteria; order Pseudomonadales; family Pseudomonadaceae; genus Pseudomonas; species Pseudomonas sp. NFACC41-3. The sequence goes on along the minus strand of NZ_FOAE01000002.1, from coordinate 155,479 downwards.
CGTAAATGAAAAAGGGCCTGCAATGCAGGCCCTTCTTTTTATCTGGAAACCGTTAAGGCTTGTGCGCCCGCGAGAGGAACTCGTGGGACTGCATTTCCAGCAGACGGCTGAGGGTGCGCTGGAACTCGAAGGTCAGGCGACCGCCGGTGTACAGATCCTTGAGCTCGACTTCAGCGGAAATGATCAGCTTGACGTTACGGTCGTAGAACTCGTCGACCATGTTGATGAAGCGACGGGCGATATCGTCGGTGGCGACGCTCATCTGCTCGACACCGCTGACCAGCACGGCGTGGAAGATCTTGCCCAGTTCGATGTAGTCGTTCTGGCTGCGTGGGCCATCGCACAGTTCGCGGAAGTCGAACCAGGCCACGTCATCGCAGGTACGCAGGGCGCGGATTTCGCGGTTCTCGACGATCAGCACATCGTTTTCCACCGCCTGGGTGCATTCCGGCGTCAGCGCGCGGAAGCTCTTGCGCAGGCTTTCGTGGGCCGCTTCGTCCAGCGGGAAATGGAACAACTCGGCCTGTTCCAGGTGACGCAGGCGGTAGTCAACGCCACTGTCGACGTTGACGATCTCGGTGTGCTGCTTGATCAGGGCAATGGCCGGCAGGAAACGCGCACGTTGCAGGCCGTCCTTGTACAGGCCGTCCGGCACGATGTTCGAGGTCGCCACCAGGGTCACGCCGTTCTTGAACAGCTCTTCCATCAGCGTGCCGAGGATCATGGCGTCGGTGATGTCGGAAACGAAGAACTCGTCGAAGCAGATCACCCGGGCCTCATCGGCGAAGCGCTTGGCGATGATGGTCAGCGGGTTCTTCTCGCCGCCCAGGGTCTTCATCTCTTCGTGCACACGCTTCATGAAGCGGTGGAAGTGAGTACGGACCTTCTGCTTGAACGGCAGGGCTTCAAAGAAGGTATCGACCAGATACGTCTTGCCACGCCCTACTCCGCCCCAGAAGTACAGGCCCTTGACCGGCACCTGGTCTTTCTTGCCAAACAGCTTGCCCAGCAGGCCCGGCTTGTTGTTCGACGCGGCGATCAGATCGTCGTACAGGCGCTGCAAATGACGCACGGCGGTTTCCTGCGCGGCGTCGTGGAAGAACTCCGGGCGTTTCAGATCAGCTTGGTATCGTTCTAGGGGCGTCATAATTCGTTAGCAAGGCAACAAAAACGGGCCGTCACTGTAGCGACGGCCCTTGAGAATGGCAATCAGCCCTTGGTCGGGAGATTGCGGTTAGTCCTGCACAGGCGTCAGGGCGACGCGCAGCGCATCGATTGCCGCATCGCGGGCCGCCGCGTCGGCAAAGGCCGGGCTGTCGGCCACGCACTCGCCTTCCAACCAGACGCTGAAACCCAGCGCTTCACTGCGCAGATCCAGCGCCTGGCCGGATTGCAGTTGCTTGGTCACCGCACCTGCGGTCTTGCCGTCGGGGAAGTTACGCGACAGCAACAGTTGCTCGCCATCGGCGGCCAGCAGACGGAAGCGGAAGCTGCCGTCGTCTTCGCGGAAGCTGACGAAGCGCGCGGCCTTGACCGCTTTCTTCTTGGTCGCCGCCGCCACTTGTACCTGATTGACGAACGAACGCAGGCCCACGGCCTCGCGCAGCTCGTTGAGGAATGGCGTGGCCACGGCGCGGGCTTTCTTGGCGCCGGCCTGGAGGATGTCTTCCAGGTCCGAAGGACGCTCGATCAACTGGTGATAACGCTCGCGCGCCTCGCCCAACTGGTTGTCCAGCAGCTGGAACAGACGATTCTTCGCCTCGCCCCAACCCAGGCCCTGCAGCAGCTCGCTGCGGAATTCGTCGGCCTGGGCCGGCGTCGCGAAAGCCTGGAACAGGGTGAACAGGTGAGCGTTGTCAGGGTCCTTGGCTTCGCCAGGAGCGCGGGAGTCGGTGACGATGCGCGAGATCGCGTCCTTCATGTCCTTGGCGCTGCTGAACAACGGGATGGTGTTGTCGTAGCTCTTGGACATCTTGCGGCCATCGAGGCCCGGCAAGGTGGCGACGCTTTCCTCGATCAGCGCCTCGGGCATGGTGAAGAATTCCTTGCCCTGACCGAACAGATGGTTGAAGCGCTGGCCGATATCACGGGCCATTTCCACGTGCTGGATCTGGTCGCGACCGACCGGCACCTTGTGCGCGTTGAACATCAGGATGTCCGCGGCCATCAGCACCGGGTAGCTGTACAGGCCCATGGTGATGCCGGCATCCGGGTCTTCGCCGGTCTCGACGTTTTTATCCACCGAAGCCTTGTAGGCGTGAGCACGGTTGAGCAGGCCCTTGGCCGCCACGCAGGTCAGCAACCAGGTCAGTTCCGGGATTTCCGGGATGTCCGACTGGCGGTAAAAAGTCACGCGTTCCACATCCAGGCCACCGGCCAGCCAGGTCGCGGCGATTTCCAGGCGCGAGCGCTGGATACGCAGCGGGTCATCGCACTTGATCAGCGCGTGATAGTCGGCCAGGAAGTAGAACGAATCGGCATTGCTGTCGCGGCTGGCGAGAATCGCCGGGCGGATGGCGCCGGCGTAGTTGCCCAGGTGCGGCGTGCCGGTGGTGGTGATGCCGGTGAGGATGCGCGTACGAGTAGTCATGGGTAATCGCTTATCAGACTGCAATCAATTCGAGAGTCGTGGCAGCACCAGATCCTTGAGATCGGTGAGCTTGCCATGAAAAAAGTGTCCGCATTCTGCCACTTTCAGCAGCTCATGGGGGCGCTCAAGCGCGTCGGACCAGTCGTAGACCAGCTGCGGGTCGACCACTTCGTCGGTTTCCGGCTGGATCAGGGTCAGCGGGCAGTTCTGCGGCAGCAGGTCACTATCGCGCAAACGCATCACGGCGGCGGCAACCATGAACAGGTGCTTGAGCGGCTCGCCGCGGGCTTCCAGGCGTCCGCCGAGACTGGCGGCGACGAAGCCGCCGAAGGAGAAGCCGAGCAGGGTCATCGGCAAGTCCGGGTGCCTGGCCCGCAGCCATTCGGCAGCCGCCTGCGCGTCGTCGACTTCACCGCTGCCCATGTCGTGGCTGCCTTCGCTGGCGCCGACGCCACGGTAGTTGAAACGCAAGGTGATCAGGCCGGCGTCACGCGCCGTACGTTGCAGGGTCGAGACCACCTTGTTGAGCATGGTGCCGCCCTGCACCGGGTTCGGATGGCAGATCAGCGCCACGCCACGGGCGTCGGCGACATCCAGATACAGGGCTTCCAGTTGACCGACCGGGCCGGCAATCACTACGGGGGTTTCACGCATAAGCAAGGAAGGAACTCCGTGACCTCGAATCGGGTCGACTCGTCTAGCAAATTGTCTGTGCCAATCTATTGCGAGTGAATCGCGGTATACAGCGCAGGTTCGAGCCGTTAACGTAAAGCAAAGCCGTTTATAGAGGAAGGACTCGTGGAACACTCGCTCTTAGTTTGGTTGTTGCCGACTCTTGCCCTGATCGCGGGTGTCGCCATTGGATTTCTGGTCGCTCGCCTGCTGCCGAATGCCGCGCCTAACCGCACGCAACGTCAGCTGGATGATATTCAGGAACGTTTTGACAGCTATCAGAACGAAGTGGTCACCCACTTCAACAGCACCGCCACCCTGGTGAAAAAACTCACTCAAAGCTATCAGGAAGTGCAGGACCACCTCGCCGAGGGCGCCAACCGCCTGGCCCTGGACGAGTTGACCCGCCAACGCCTGCTGGCCGCGCTGCACTCCGACTCGGTGCAGGCTCCACGGGAACGCCTGACGCCACCGCGCGACCAGGAACCGCCACGGGACTACGCGCCAAAGACGCCTAACGCGCCTGGCATGCTCGACGAGCATTATGGTCTGAAGAAGTAATCAGGCTTCGCGTCCAATAAAAAGCCCCCGGACCATTCGGTTGTCCGGGGGCTTTTTTGTATCTGGTGATTTGATAGCGACTGTGCCGACCTCTTCGCAGGCAAGCCCGCGAAGAGGTCGGCAAAGGCCACACACAAAAATGCCCGATCACAGGATCGGGCATTTCTTCATTCAAACGATCAGTTACGGATACTGCTGAACCGTACCCGGCTGTTGCTGCTGACCACCATACTGCTGGCCAGGAATCGCCTTGAGGTTCACTTCCACCCGACGGTTCTGCGCACGGCCATTGACGTCGCCGTTGCTGGCGATCGGGTTATCCGGGCCAGCGCCACGGGCCGACAGGTTGGCACCGCTGACACCTTGCGAGGTCAGGTAGGTCGCCACGCTCTGGGCGCGACGCTGGGACAAGTCCATGTTGTGCTGGCGGCTGCCGGTGCTGTCGGTGTAACCGACGATTTCGATCTGGTTCTGGTTGAACTCCTTGAGGGAGTTGGCCAGGTTGTTCAGCGGTTGATAGAAGCTTGGGGCGATGTTCGCCGAATCGGTGGCGAAGGTGATGTTGCCCGGCATGATCAGTTTGATCTGATCGCCCTGGCGCTGCACTTCGACCCCGGTATTGGCCATGCTGGCACGCAGTTTCTTTTCCTGCTGGTCGGCGTAGTAGCCGTAGCCGGCGGCGGAAGCACCGACTACCGCGGCGCCGATCAGCGCGCCCTTGCCACGGTTGTTGTGGTCGATGGCGGCACCGGCCAGCGCACCGGCCAAGGCACCCAGGCCACCGTATTTTGCAGTTTTGCTCATGCCCGTGGAGCCGTCGGCCTGCCCCTGATTGTCATAGGGGTTAGGCGAAGCACAGCCGGACAACAAGGCCACAGCGGTAGCAACAACGATCAAACGACGCGAGGTGAACATGGAGAAGCTCCTACTTTTTTCATTCTGTGATGCAGCGGACGTTGGCAACAGACCTTTGCAGGCGTTTGAACACGGCCAATGACAAAAATTCCGTGAAACTTTTGACAGCAAAGGTCAGGCCCTGACAAAGGGATTTTCACGCATTTCATCGCCCAGGCGGGTGTCCGGACCATGCCCGGCCACCACAGTCGCGTCTTCGTCGAGGGTGTACAGACGCTGCTTGATCGAACGCACGATGGTGGCCTGGTCGCCCCCCCACAGATCCGTGCGCCCTACCCCGCGCTTGAACAACGTGTCGCCGGCAATCAGCAGCTTAGCCTCTGCGAACCAGAAGCTCATGGAACCTGGGGTATGTCCCGGCGTATGCAGGGCCACGCCGCAACCGCAGGCCAGCTCTTCGTCATCCGCCAACCAGCGATCCGGTGCTGGTACCGGCGTGTAAGGCACACCAAACATGCTGCACTGCATCTCCAGGTTGTCCCAGAGGAACTGATCCTCCTTGTGCAGGTGCAGGGTCGCGCCGGTTTTCTCCTTCATCTGTCCGGAGGCCAGGAAGTGATCCAGGTGGGCATGGGTATGAATGATGCTCACCACCTTCAGCCCCAGCGCGTCGAGCCGCGCCATGATCAGGTCGGGATTGCCGCCCGGGTCGACGACTATGGCCTTCTTTGTAACAGGGTCGCCGATGATCGTGCAGTTGCACTGCAAGGGACCGACGGGGAAGGTTTCGCGAATAAGAGCAGGCTTGGCGGCTTCCATGGGATGTTCCTGAAGAAATCGATAGGCCATTCTCGCACAGCTTGCAGCCACTGCTTTGCCGCGTAATGCAGACAACGACAACTGCCGCCCGCGCCCCCGGGGCGGCAATCATTCACAGTCAGAACGCCAACTGCAGGGTTTCCTCGCCTTCCAACGCCAGCAGAAACTGCTTGGCCTGCAGGCCGCCGGCAAAACCGGTGAGGCTGCCCGAGGCGCCGATCACCCGGTGGCAAGGCGCGATGATCGAGATCGGGTTCCGGCCATTGGCCGCACCGACTGCTCGCACGGCCTTGGGACTGCCCACCTGCGCGGCAATCTGGCTATAGCTGCGGGTTTCACCGAAAGGAATGGTCAGCAGCGCCTGCCAGACCTTGCGCTGGAACTCGGTGCCGACAAAGTCCAGTTCCAGCTCGAAGCGATCGCGGCTACCGGCAAAGTACTCCTTGAGCTGGCGCTCGGTTTCCAGCAAGACCGGATGATCGTCGGCAGGCTGCAACGGGCCGAGACGCACCCGGTTTTCGCGTTCGTTCTCCCAGAGAATCGCGGCGAGCTTCGTGCCTCTGGCAACCAGGGTCAGTTGACCGACAGGCGAGTTGATCAATTTGAATACGCAGGACATGACAAGCCTCCTTTATCTTCCAGGGAGATCAGGCCCGGACCTGGCCTTCATCTCGGTACGCCTGCACTGTAGATCGACATTCAAGCGCAAGAACTACGTTTCTTGCGCTTGAACTCAGTGCCGGATTTTCCCGGGGCCGCTACATCGGCTACTCATCCTCTTCGATCAGATAACAATTGTCACTGCTGCTGCGCCGGCCATGGGGATCGACGATAAAAGCCCCGCGCCCGTTGCCGCACTCCAGCAGATGCACCGGCGACAGCTCACGCTGTTGATCGATACGCGCATTGAGCCGGACGATATAGGTGCCCAGCGCAAGCGCCACGCAAAGAATCAGCAACAGGCACAGCACCAACTGGTCGGTGTAATCCGCGCAGGTCTTTTCAGAAGGCATAGGCAATAGAGCCCGATCCTGCTGCCAGCCCGCCCCCATTCCCGGTCAAGAACCCTGACAGCGGCCCACCCCCGCCCAGGCGCGCCACAGACGTGCCGGGCGACAAGGCACAGGCCATCAGGCCGATGACAATCAAGACCAGCAGAATGCCTTTGGCGACAGGAGACAGGTTCATGGTGGCGCTCTCTTGGTGTAAAAGCCGCCACCCTAGAGTCCGACAGGTTAACGCCAGGTAAACATCGGTAAAAAACGCGCCGGCTCCGTTATCCTCTGGGCCACTGAGCGACACAGGTCCAAGGGGACGTTCCCGTGCATATCCACCTGCTGCTGGTCGAGGACAACCTCGACCTGGCCAACACCGTTATCGAATACCTGGAAATCACCGGGATCGTCTGCGATCACGCCAGTAATGGCCAGACCGGCCTGAACCTGGCGCTGAGCCAACACTATGATGTGATCCTGCTGGACATCATGCTGCCGCGCCTGGACGGCCAACAGCTGTGCAAACAGCTGCGCGAACAGGGCAAACAGACACCGATCCTGATGCTCACCTCGCTGGATGCCCTGCCGGACAAGCTCGCCAGCTTTGCCATGGGCGCCGACGATTACCTGGTCAAGCCCTTCGAACTGGCCGAACTGGTGGCCAGGATCCGCGCCCTGAGCCTGCGGCGCAGCGGCCAGGCCAGCCGCCTACAGGTGGCCGACCTGACCATGGATCTGTCCACCCGCAAGGTCAGCCGCGCCGGACAGGAACTGCACCTGTCGCCCACCTGCTGGACCCTGCTGGAATGCCTGATGCGTGCCAGTCCCGAGCCGGTGGGGCGCGAACGTCTCGAGGCGACGGTCTGGGGCGACGAGCCGCCGGACAGCAATACCCTCAAGGTACACATGCACCGCTTGCGCAAGGCGGTGGACAAGGATTTCAGCCAAACGCTGATCCACACTATTTCTGGCGTCGGTGTGCAGCTGAGGACCCCATGCGTAAAGGGCTGAGTCTGAAATGGGTGATCAGCGGCAGTTTCCTGCTGTTGATCGCCGTGGTGCTGCTGATCTACAGCCAGCTGCTATCGAGCTATAGCATCCGAGGCCTGCTCTATACCGCCAGCGCCATGATGGAAGAAGAAGCCCTGTATTTCGTCAGGCACTACAAGAAAGACCCAAGCCTTGCCCCGCCGCAGAACTACTTCTTCAGCAGCGTTATTGGCAAGGAAGCGCTGCCGCCGAAAATTCGCCAGTTGCTGGATACGCCGCCAACCCTGTCCTTCGGTGCCGTGCAGGTGTTCGGTGAACTGGACGCCGATGGACAGGATGAAGTCAAGGCGATCCTGGCCCAGCCCCTGGGTGACGGCAAAATCCTCTACATGTTCGATGTCGACCACGACCATGAAGAAGGTGGCGAGGTCGAGACCCCGTTGTCCGATGCCTATCTCGATCACGAACTGAACAGCATTAATGTCATCAGTCTGGCGGTATTCATCCCGGCACTGATCATCATCGCCCTGCTGGTCTGGTGGCTGGTGCGCCCCCTCGGCCGGCTGGCCCAGTGGTCCACCACCCTGAAAGATCCGGAGAAGGTGTCCAGCCAACGCCCGAATTTCCGTTTCAAGGAGTTCAATGTCCTGGCCGACTCCCTGGCCCAGAGCGTGCAGCAGGTGCAGGCCGCCAGCCAGCGCGAAGGGCGCCTGCTGCGCTACACCAGCCATGAGTTACGCACGCCGCTGGCGGTGCTCAAGGCCAACCTGGAACTGCTGACCCTGCAGGCCGGCGGTTCGCTGCCCCTGCCTCTGCAACGTATCGAACGCTCGGTGCTGAACATGCAGCGCATTGCCGAGACGCTACTGTGGATGAGCCGCGAGCGCGTTGAACCCTTGCCGGAAGAAGCCATCGACATGGCCGAATTGTTCAACGAATTGATCCAGGAGCATCGCTACCTGATCGGCAAGCGGGATATCGAACTGATCCTCGACATCAGCAACGAGCCTTGTCGCCTGCCCCTGACCGCCTGCCGAATCGTGGTTGGTAATTTTCTGCGCAATGCCCTGCAATATGCTGAAGAAGGCAGCATCGAAATCACCTTCGAACAGCTGCAACTGCGCATCGTCAACCGTATCCGTGATACCAGCCAGGCGGAAGAATCCAGCGACTTCGGCTACGGCCTGGGCCTGGAGCTGATGCGCCAGCTGTGCGCCAGGCTGGGCTGGCACATCCAGGTCCTCACCGAACAACAGCGCTTCACCGTGACCCTGGACTTCAACACCGCAGAGCCCCCTGCTTCGCCCCAGGAGCGAGCCGAGGACGATACCAGCAAGATCAGCTGACCGCTCAATCAGCCCAGTAATCCCAACTCCTGGGCCCGGGCCACGGCCTGGGTGCGACGCTCCACCCCCAGCTTGCTGTTGATATGGCTGGCGTGGGTCTTCACGGTGTGCAGCGAGATAAACAACTGATCGCTGATTTCCTGGTTGGAACAGCCCTGGGCGATCAGTTGCAGCACCGCCAGCTCGCGGGAGCTGAGGGCTTCGCCGTGATGCTGCTCCAGGGAATCACGTGCCACGGCGACCGGCAGGCGTTCGAGCAAGGTCTGGCGCAATGGTGTCGCCGCCCCCTGCTGAAGTTGCTCGCGAACCCAGGCCGGATGCGCCCGCACCGCCCATTCGAACGGTTGCAATGCCCCGCCCACGGCAGCCTCCAGCGCCTGGGCAAAGGCCTGCCGGGCCTCGGGGTCGCGCCCCTGGGCCAGCAACAGCGCGACCTTCTGGTTCAACGCCATCACATTGAGCATCTGCCGCCCGGTCTGCCGGCCATGCTCCAGCAGTTTGTCCAGGCGCTGCTCGGCCAGGGCCGGCTCGCCCTGGATGCTGTCGAGCAAGGCTTGCTGCAACTCGATATGCAGCGGCAGTTGTGGATGAAATTCCGGTGCCGCGGCGGCCTGGTCGCCGGTGTAGGTCTGCCCCAGGCGAGCCAGCCAGGCCTGCGCCAGGTCCGTGCGGCCCTGGGCCAGCCAGAGTTCGCATTTGACCAGGGTGATCATCGCCAGGTAGTAGATCGGCGGTACGTCCCAGATGTGCATCAGGCGTTCGGCCTCGGCCAGTTCGGCAAAGGCCTTGGCAAACTCACCGTTGTGACCTTCCAGGTTGGCGATCACGCAATGGCCGATCAGCACGCTGATATCGCGACAGGCCCGCGCCTCGATCAGCCCCGCCCGCAGGCGCGCCAGTCCGGTCTCGGGCTGGCAGCGCAACGCCAGCAGGTAACCCTCATACAACGTCAGCCGCGCCCGCACCGCGTACAGGCGTTGCGCGGACAGGCCATACAAGCGCTGCAAGCCCTGGCGGACTTCATCCAGCGCCCGCAAGATCTCACCGCGGGCTTGCAGCACCCGGGCCCGGTCGTAATGGGCCAGGGCCTCGAACAAGGGGTTGCCGACCCGCTGCGCCAGTTCCAGGGACTCGCGGTTGAGCCCCCGGGCACGCCACAGGTCGCCATCGGCGATCGCCAGGTTGGAGAGGGTCGACAGGCACACCAGCCGCTGCCCGTAACGCTTCTGCGGCAAGGTTTCCAGGGCTTCGGTGCAATACAGCAGGGTCAGCTCGCGATTCCCACGCCCCCGGGCGACGATCCCGCTCAAGGCCAGCCATTGCGCGAGCATGGATTTCTGCGCGGTGGCCGAAGGGGCCGGCAGAAAGCGGCTCAAATGGCTGGCCAGCTCCTCGGCGGCGTCCAGCTGGCACGCCAGCCCCAGCGCCCAGCTGTACAGCACGATCAGCCGCGGGGTGCTGATCAGCAGGCTGTCGGGCAAGTCCATTTTCCAGCGCAGCAGCATGCCGACGTTCTGCTCGGCCAGCAGTTGTTCCTCGGACAGGTTCTGTACCAGGTTCGCCGCCACGTCCAGGTGCCCGGCGCGCAACGCCTGCTCCACCGCTTCGTCCAGCAGCCCCTGGGCGTTGAACCAGCGACAGGCCCGCAGGTGCAGGCTGGCCGGCGGCAATATCGCGTTGGCGGTGGGCCGGGTGCGCAGCAGGTCGGAGAACAGGTGGTGATAACGGTACCAGTGCCCCTGCTCGTCCAGCGGCACCAGGAATACTTGGTGGGCCAACAGGTAACGCAGGATCTCGGCACTGTCGTGGGACTCGCGCAATGCATCGCACAGGTCGCTGCAGAAACGTTCCTGGGGCGCCGTGTCGTAGAGGAACGACTGCACTTCGGCAGGCAGGCAATCGATGACCTCTTCCAGCAGATAATCGCGAATCAGGCCTTCGCCGCCATTCAGCGACTGCGGCAAGGTCGCGCCACTGCCCGCCTCCGAGGCCGCCAACAGCCAGAAACGCAGCCCCGCCACCCAGCCTTCGCTGCGCAGAATCAGGCTTTCCAGCGCCTCGCCGCGCAGCGAACTGCTGTGCCGGTCGAGCAGGGTCAGGGATTCGTCGTAGGTCAGGCGCAGGTCCTGCTCATGCAGTTCCAGCAACTGCCGCGACAGGCGCAGACGCGCCAGGTGCCAGTCCGGGCGCTGGCGGCTGGTTACCAGCACCAGCAAGCCGTCGGGCAAATGATTGAGGAAGAACTGCAGGCAGCGATCGAGCACCGGCCCCTGGGCCAGGTGGTAATCGTCCAGTACCAGCAATAAGGGAGATGCACTGGAAAGATGGGCCGCCAACTCATCGAGCAGCCCGTCCAGCCACTCTTCGAAGGCGAAGGGCTGGTGGCGCTGGCGCATCTTCAGCAGCCCGAGGGATTGGTTGCCCAGTTGGGCGAAATATTGTTGCAGCCCCTCAAGCAGGCGCTCGAGAAAACGTCCCGGATCGCTGTCCCGGCGACTGAGCCCCAGCCACAGGCTGCGCCAGTGCGGCGGCAGGCTTTGGCAGAACTCCACCGCCAGCGAACTCTTGCCAAAACCGGCCGGTGCGCTGACCAACAGCAGCCGGCCATTGAGGCCCGCGCTCAGGCGCTCGCACAGACGCGGCCGCAGTACGTAGCCGTCGGGCAAGGGAGGTCGGTAGAAGCGCCCTTCCGGCGCGGGAATGGCCGCACCGGCAGGCCCCTGGATACGGGACAGATCAGTCATGGCCAACTCTTATTGAAGTGCTGTTGTCGGCAATACAGATGTCGGCAGACTAGCGGTAAAAAGCCCCCTGTTGAAGATTTTTGCTACAGATGGATAGAAAAAGAATACAACCAGGTTTGTCAGCACTCCCCGCATACCTGTAGGAGCGAGCTTGCTCGCGATAGGGCAGCGCGGTTTTACCGGGAGATGGCATTGTCTGGAGTTTTTTTCGCGAGCAAGCTCGCTCCTACAGAGGCCACCCCGCGCCTTGTAGAAAAACGCAGACAATAAAAAACGCCCCGAACCAGTCGGGGCGTCGATCGAGGATGCGCCTCGATTTACCGCGGGTTAACGAACGCCATCCTGGCGCAGGGCCGCCGGAGTGAAGTCGCTGGTGGTGGCGGTGAAGCCGAAGTCGTAGGCTGATTTCTCTTCGTTCTTCATGCCCAGTGCCAGGTAACGGCCGGACTGCAGGTCGTAGAGGGTTTCCAGGGCGTACCACGGCACTTGCTTGTCGTAGTAGTTCTCGGCATGCGCCTCGGCCACGCGCCACAGTTGACCACGACCGTCGTAGTGGTCGATCACCGCGGCCTGCCAGGTGTCTTCATCGATGTAGAAGTCACGCTTGGCGTAGATATGGCGCTGACCTTCCTTCAGGGTCGCGACCACGTGCCAGACACGGCGCAGCTCGTAGCGAGCCAGGTCCTGGTTGATGTGGCCGGCCTTGATGATCTCGGCGTACTTCAGCTGCGGCGAGTCGAGCTTGTAGCTGTTGGAGGCGATGTACATCTCCTTCTTGCCTTCCAGCTTCCAGTCGTAGCGGTCCGGCGCGCCGTTGTACATGTCGAGGTTGTCGGAGGTACGCAGGCCGTCGGCGGCGGTACCCGGACCGTCATACGACACTTGCGGGGCGCGACGCACACGACGCTGGCCAGCGTTGTAGACCCACGCCGAACGTGGCTCCTTCACCTGGTCGAGGGTTTCGTGCACCAGCAGCACACCACCGGCCAGACGCGCCGGCGCGGTCACTTTCTGCTTGAAGTAGAACAGGATGTTGCCCGGGTTCGCCGGATCGTAGTCCTTCATCTTGTCGCGGAACACGAACTGGTCCTGGAAGTACACCAGGCTGAACGAGCCGTTGGCCTGTGGCGTCGCCTGGGTCACCAGGCGGGTCACGCTGCCGCCGCGATAGCGGGTGATGTGGTTCCAGATAACTTCCACGCCGCTTTTCGGAATCGGGAACGGAATGGCGGTCTTGAAGTTCTCCAGGCCGTTGCCGCCGCTGACCAGGTTGGTCTTGGTGGCGTTTTCCTTGATCGCGGCGAACACATCGGCTGGCACCGTGGCGCCGCGGTGGGAAGGATAGACCGGCATCTTGTAGGTTTCCGGGTAGCGCTTGAACATCGCGTACTGCCCTGGCGCCAGCTTGTCCTTGTACTGCTCGACGTTCTGCGCGGTGATGGTGAACTGCGGCTGCTCGCTGGCGTACGGGTTGGACAGGAAACCCTTGCCATCCACACTGCCGGCGTTGGTCGGCAAGGCTTTCCAGGCCGGAATGGTGCCGGCTGAGTTACCGGCCATTTCCGCGCCCATCGGCGTCAGGGAGGTACCCAGCTTGGCCGCTTCATCGGCCGAGACCGCGGCCATGACCCCGGTCGCCAGCAGCGACAGCCCGAGGACACCGACCTGCAACAGACTCTTGGTTACTTTCATATTCTTGTTCTTCCTGAAAATGCAGTGCTTAGAAGTTCACGCCGAAACTGAGGGCCACGAAGTCACGGTCATCCACGGTGGTGTACTTGCCGTCGAAGAAGTTGGTGTACGCCAGGCTCGCGGTGTAGGTGTTCTGGTACTCGGCATCCACGCCCAGGCTGATGGCCTTGCGACCTTCCTCGAAGTTGCCGCCAGGGCCAGGCGAGTAACCGCTGACGTCATGGGACCAGGCCACGTTCGGCTTGAGGTTCACACCGGCGAACACGTCGTTGTATTCCCAGATGGCACGACCGCGATAACCCCAGGAAGTCGAGGTGGTGAAGCCGTCGTCGTTGCAGTTGCGGCTGCGATTGTTGGTTGCCGTTCCTGGACCCGCGCCGTTGATGGTGCTGGTGTTGAGGATCTGCGAGCAGGTGTCCAGGCTACCGGTGGCAGGCAGTTCGCCCGGGCCATAGACCGGATCGCGGCCATAACGAACCTTGGAGGTGCTTTCCAGGCCGCCCACGTAGGTCAGGCCGACTTCACCAACCAGGGTCAGGCGGCTCGCGCCCATGACCTGATCGAAGAAGTGGGTGAAGGTGGTCTGGAGCTGGGTGATTTCTTTACGGCGATAACCGTGCAGGTCCTGACCCGGGGAGCCGTCGAGCAGCGAGGCATTGGCCAGGGTGCCACCCAGGGGGCGAACACCGGCGAACAGGATATCGGTGGAGTTCAGCTGCACCGGAGCGTTCGGGCGATAGCTGATCTCACCGCTCCATGCGGTACCGGTAGGCAAGGTGGTGGAGAAGCTCAGGCCGTAGAGACGGATGTCCTCAGGGTACTCGACGAAGTACTCGGAGCTGCCCGCCACCACCAGTGGGCCCAGGGCGCGGAACGCTGGAGGCAAGGCCGCGACACGGTCGAAGACCGACTGCGGAGCACCGGTGGCGCTGAAGATCGGCGCACGGCTGTGGTAGTTCATGAAGTACGCGCCGAACTCGGTGTCGAGCGGCTCGTACATGTACTTGAAGGACACGCCCCACTGCCCGCTGTCCCGTGCATCGCGGTCCGGTCCACGACGCACCAGCACGCCTTCCTGATTGACGTCGACGCCCGCGGCGGCCAGTGGCCCCAGGGCAATCGACGGTATGGTCGAGCGCTTGTTCAGCACCCGCAGGTTGTCGGTGCAACCGTCGGCGATGATGTCCGGCTGGGAGAAGAAGGTGCCGCAGTTGTCGACGACGGTCTGGTCCCATTCCAGCTGATAGAAGGCTTCGGCCGAGAGGTTGTCGGTCAGGCTCTGGGAGACGTAGAACATGTTGACCGGGATCAGGCCTTCCTTGACCTCCGCGCCAGGACGGCGGAAAGCCGATACGTCGATCGGGTTGATCGAGTTGATGCCGCCGCCGATGAAGGTACTTTCACCCCAGCTCACGACTTGCTTGCCCAGGCGCACGGAACCCGGCTGCTCGGCGATCGAGTAGTTGTGGTAGATGAAGGCGTCGAGGATCTGCCCGCCGGAGGACTTGGCGCCTTCCTTACGGTTGCTGTCGCTGATGTCCTTGAACTCGCGGCTTTCGTCCTTGAGCTCGAAGTCATACCAGTATTTGCCACGGACGAAGACGCCGGTATCGCCGTATTTCAGTTCAAGGTCGTGGATACCCTTGAAGATCTTGGAAAAGGTTTCGCCGCTTTTGAAGTTAGCGTGGCCATCGTCGGAGGTCTGGGACAGGCCATGACCGCCGTTGTTGACACCAATCAGATTCTTGTTGGGGCTCTGGGTAGACCAGCTCGCACCCAGCGATAGAGAAGAGTCGAACTGACCTTCGATTTCACCGATGTTGAAACTGACGCCGAAGGCAGGTCCGGCGAGCGTAGAGGCGAGACTGACGGCCAGAGGCAGTTTCGCCCGGCGCCAGAACTGGTTTACTGATGTCATCGACGCTACTCCATGTGCTTTATTGTTATGGCAGTGAGCACTTTTAAAAACGCTCTGAACGGGCGGAACCCAGTCAGCCCCGAAGTCGTTCAAAGTTGCATCGCCCCATGTTGTGCGGTTGCCCCGTTCTTAAAAATCCTTGGGCGGACTATAGCCAGCGGGTGGTACGGCTTGATCCCTCTAAAGTGTGATTTGCAGCCTCCAACCACTCTGGAACGGTCCTTTCGCCAGTCCGGCAAATGCCGGCACGGCAAGGATGGCTGAAAATTCGGATTTGACAAGGCAAGCGCTTGCTTGGTGGGCTCTACCGTGCCCTTTCGGGCACGGTAGAGGGTGTTTATAGCGTCGAAAGAAAGGTGCTGTTGTTGGCCTGCCATTCGGTGATGTCGAGGCGGATGCGCTTCTTGTCGAGCTTGCCGACACTGGTCTTGGGAATTTCAGTAACAAGGGCGATCTGGCTGGGAATCGCCCACTTGCTCAAGTGCCCCTGTTCGACAAACGGCTTGAGATGCTCCTTGAGCTCCTTGGCCTCGATCGCATGCCCTTCACGGACCACCAGCAAAGCAAACGGGCGCTCGCCCCATTGCGGATCGGGGATCCCCACCACTGCTACTTCGCGTACCGCCGGGTGGCGGCTGATCAGGTCTTCCAGGGCCAGGGACGATACCCACTCGCCTCCGGTCTTGATCACATCCTTGATCCGGTCGCGAATATCGATCACGCCCATGCCGTCGAGAGTCGCCACGTCGCCGGTGTGCAGCCAGCCGCCTTCCCACAGCTCCGCGCCCTTCTGCGGCTCGTTGAAATAGCCTTCGGTCAACCAGGGCGCACGCAGCACCAGCTCACCCTGGGTCTCACCATCGGCCGGCAGGAAGTTGCCGTCGCCATCGACAATCGCCGCCTCCACCAGAGGTCCGGGTACGCCGGCCTTGATCCGGTAGGTAGTGCGCTCATCCTCGGTACCCGCCAGCAGTTCTTCGTTGAGGTGGGCACAGGACACCAGCGGCCCGGTTTCCGACATGCCATAGGCCGCCGTCAGCTGAATACCCTTGGCCTTGGAGGCCTCGTACAGCGCACGGTTGAGCGCACTGCCGCCAATGACGATCTTCCAGCCGCCGAAATCCGTGCCCTGGGCCGCCTTGGCATTGAGCAGCATCTGCAGGATGGTCGGCACGCAATGGGAGAAGGTGACCTTTTCCTTGCGCCACAGCTCCACCAGCAGTTCCGGGTCGTAACGGCCGGGGTAGACCTGCTTGAGGCCGAGCATGGTCGCCACATAAGGCAGGCCCCAGGCATGCACATGGAACATCGGGGTAATGGGCATGTACACATCGCTGGTGCCCAGCAGGCGCACGCTGTCGATGCTGCCCATAATCACCGCCACGCCCATGGTGTGCAGTACCAGCTGGCGGTGGGTGAAGTACACGCCCTTCGGATTGCCGGTGGTGCCTGTGGTGTAGAAGGTGGTGGCCACCGAGTTTTCGTCGAAATCCTCGAAGGCGTACTGGGTGCTGGCAGCCGCCAGAAGCTGCTCGTATTCGCCCACCAGGTTGGGCAGGTCGGCGCTCTGGTCCGGGCCGTCGGTCAGCAGCAGGGTTTTCTCCACCGTGCTCAGTTGCCCGGCGATCGCCTGGTAGAGCCCGACAAACTCGCTGTTGACCAGCACGAAGCGGTCCTCGGCGTGATTCATGGTGTACAGGATCTGTTCCGGCGACAGGCGCACGTTGATGGTATGGATCACCGCGCCGATCATCGGGATGGCGAACATGCACTCCAGATAGCGATGGCTGTCCCAGTCCATCACCGCCACGGTATCCCCGGCCTTGACCCCGGCAGCCGTCAACACGTTCGCCAGCCTGGCCACGCGCTCGATCAGGGTTGGGTAGCTGTAACGCAGTTTGTCCCGGTAGACGATTTCACGGGTCTTCTCGTAACGGGTGCCGGACATCAGCAGCCGCTTGATCAATAGCGGGTATTGGTAGGCGCCTTCGGCTGGCGGAATAACGCGAGTCTGCAACATAAGCATCCCTTTTCGTGACTGCACGGTCGTGGCTGAAGAACGCTCACTCTAGAGCGCCGCTGGCTCTGCCAAATCAGCCAAAGGAATGATTTGCAGAGCCGTACGAATGCTAGCTCCAAGCCAGCATTCGCGCGACCGTGGATTCACGCGAAGACACTCCTGTGCCCCCTCAAGCGGCCTGCCCCGCCGCGGCTTCCGCCGGGGTACGCGGGAAGATCAACGCGGCGGCGAAGGTCAGCGCAGCGAAACCGCTCAGGATCAGATACAGCCCGGCCAGCCCCTGGCGCGGTTCGACAAAGGCAATCAACGGAATAGCCGTGGCGCTCGCGCCAAACGACAGGCAATAGCGCAAGGCAAACACCCGGGACTGCCACTGCGGAGCAACGAAATTGGCGACCATCGCATCGTTCACCGTGACCTGCCCGAACACCACGAACATAAAGGCCGCTCCCAGGACGATGACCGACCAGCCCTCGACCTCGGCCAGGCCGAACAGCAGCGGCGCCTGGCACAGGGTCAAGAAGATAAAGGGCCATTTCAGACTGAAGCGATGCAGCACCCGGCCAATGCTCAGTTGTGCCACAGCGCCGAAGGCATACGCCAGACTGACCACCAGGCCCAGGGTCTGCGGCGAAGCGAACAGGTCCTGCAGGCGCTCCTGGAACAGCTTCGGGTAGGTCATGGTGGTGGCGTTAAACACCACCCCACCGGTCGCGGTTGCCAGGGCCAGGACGCCAAACACCATGGCCATGGAAATACGCTGGCCATCCGCGCCCTTGAGCCGCACATGAGGCCTTGCCGGGATGGCTTCTTCACGCACCTGCCAGGCAAACCCCAGGCCCAGGGCAATCGCCACCACGCCCGGCAGGATGAACGCCGAACGCCAGCCGAAATGCGCCACCAGCAGCCCGGTGATCAATGCCGAAAAGGCCACGCCGAGATTGCCCCACATGCCGTTGATGCCGATCTCCCGCCCGCGGTTCTGCGCATAGGCCACCAGCATCGCCGTGCCCACCGGGTGGTAGATCGCGGCAAACACCCCCATCAGCGTCAGGCCGACCACCAGCATCGTCGGGCTGCTGCTCAGGCCGGTGAAAATCGCCGAGGCGCCGATACCGAAGAAGAACAGCAGCATCATCTGCCGCCGGCTCCAGTGGTCGCCCAGCCAGCCGGCCGGTAGCGAACAGGCACCGAAGGCAATGAAGCCACCCAGGGAAAGACCGATCAGCGCGGCATAGTCCAGGTCGAAGGCCCGGGTCATCCCGAGCACAGCGGCGGGGAAGATCAGCATGAACATGTGATCGATCACATGGGCGGCGTTGATGTAGCGGATTACGTTTCGAGATTGATTCATGACGGCACACTGCTTCGTTGTAGGTATGCCGTTATGCTAGGTTGGCTATAAAACGCACTCCTGACAATAAAGTCATCGGATCGGACATGTTAATCAGCCACTTTCAGCACGGCCCGGTCAGCGCCTATCCACGCGATTATCTCGACGGCGCCCACCAGGAGTTGCACCGGCATCGCGAGGCGCAACTGCTGTACGCAGTGCGCGGGACCATGCGCGTGGTAACGGCCCAGGGCGCATGGGTCTTGCCACCGACCCGAGCGGTGTGGATTCCGCCCCTGGTGGAACATGAAATCTTCATGGCCGGCGATGTGCACATGCGTTCGCTGTTCATCGCCCCCGAGCTGTCACCGCCCTCGTTGCAGCAATGTTGCGTGCTGGCGGTCACGCCGCTGCTGCGCGAACTGATCCTGCGGGCCGTGCAGGGTCGCGAACACGCGGAAAACCCACTGATCCAGCAACTGATGCTGGAAGAAGTCGCCCGCCTGGAGAACCTGCCGCTGCATATTCCCATGCCCCGCGACCGGCGCCTGCAAGCCATTTGCCAGGCGCTGCTGCAGATGCCGGATCATGCCAATACCCTGGAAGACTGGGCGCAGCAGGTCGGCGCCAGTTCACGAACGCTGGCGCGGCTGTTTCAGCAGGAATTGCACATGAGCTTCAATGCCTGGCGCCAGCAACTGCGCCTGATGGAGGCCCTGCCACGCTTGATCGCCGGCGAGAGCCTGCAGCAAGTGGCGACGGCCTTGGGTTATGGCAGCGCCCGAGCCTTCAGCGCGATGTTCTGCCGCTTGCTCGGCCACCCTCCGCGGGAATACCTCGGCGCCCTGAATCAGTTCAAGGCGCTAGGCCCCATCACTTAGCCCCGTGTGCAGGCCCGTGCGGTTGCAAATGCTGTTGCAGGTAGCTGCGCAGACGTTTTTCCACATCGCGGTTACGCGGCCTGGGCAACCCGGCCGGCCATTCGCCACGCGCCAGCGCGCGAATCGGCGCCTGCTGGCTCATGTCCCGGCGCTGGATCTGGCGCAGCCCCTGATCCCACCAGACATGGCGGCAAGCCTCGACATAGGGCGAGATCGGACCGCAGCTGCCATACAGCAGGTCGCGTCCGACTTTTTGCATGTCCTTGTTCTGCCGCCTCAAGTAAAACTTGATCCGCGAGCGCTGAAACAGCGACGGCAAGGGTTTACGCCGTGGGACCTCGCGCTGCAGGCGCAGCAACTCCGGCCGGAAGGCTTCGCCATGGCGCTGGAAGAACAGCGCTTGCATGGCGTGGAAGAAGTCCTTGTCGGAGAAGTAGTGATAGATGCAACTCTTGCTCTCGCCCACGGATTGACCGCGCAAGGCAAATGACAAGGCGATCTGTTCCAGGGTGTGCAGGTCCTTGATGTGGGCGCTCCATTCGTCAATCAAGGCAATCGAGGCTTGCATCAGCGGACCATCGCCGGCCGTCAGGCCACAAACCCCGCTGTTGAACAGACGCTGGTCGTCGGCTACCGACTGACCGCTGGCCTGCAGGTAGCGGTCGAGTTTGACGAACTCGGGGCGGGTACGGACCTCGGACCAGAGAAACTCGTCTTCATCGATCAGGTACTGGCCGGGGGCGATGCGATCGAACAGCCGCTGCGGGTCGGCCTCGAACAAGGTGTCGGTATCGACAAACAGGGTCTTGTCCGCCAGCGCGAGGCCTGCGGCAAAGGCACAGGCCTTGCGCCGGTGGTAGTAGCCCTGGTCACCCTGCCACTCGACCAGCGTTTGCTCACTCAACGGCACCACTTGCACCGGCCAGCCGCGGTAATCCTCGGGGCGGTCGGTCATGACCCGAATCACCAGCGGTTCGGCACTCTTGCTCTGGTCGAGGGCCGTCAGAATGCTGAATTTCGCTTCATGGCGATAAACCTCTTTGCCGCCATAAACCAGATAGAGCAACTGCTGCGGTACTTTTTGTATCGTCATCAAGCGTCCGGTCTCGCGCGCTCTCCGGCCGGTCAACGGGCTCGACCGGCCGGAGTGGCATAAAAGCGGACGATTGTACGATTAATCCCAATTAAGGATCAGAAATATCCGATCAACCTGAACGAGAAAGACCGCCTCAATGCATCTCGGTAAAGGCCAGCTTCACCCCGATGGCGATCAGCACCGCGCCCATGGTGCGGTCGAACCAGTGGCCCATGCGGGCAAAACCGGCGCGGACTTTCTGCTGGCTGAACAGCAGCGCCACCAGGCAAAACCAGGTAGCCGTCGCCACCGCCAGGTACACGCCATAACCGGCCTGAATGGCCAGGGGCGTATGCGGATTGATGACCACGGTGAACAGCGACAGGAAAAACAGCGTCGCTTTCGGGTTCAGGCCGTTGGTCACGAAGCCGGAAGTGAAGGCGCCGCGCGCGGTGCGCTCGCCAGCTTCCAGGTGCAGGTTCTCGGTAGCGGGCTTGGCCGGCTGCGCCCGCAGGGCCTTGTAGCCGATGTACAGCAGGTAAGCGGCGGCGGCCCATTTCAGCGCGTTGAACAGCACGATCGACTGCGACACGATCAGGCCGATACCCAGCAGCGAATACCCCACGTGCAGGAAGATCGCGGTGCCGACGCCCAAGGCGGTCCAGGTGCCGGCGCGGCGCCCGTGGGTCACGCTTTCGCGCACCACGACGGCGAAATCCGGGCCCGGGCTGGCCACTGCGAGCAGGTGAATAAGGGCGACGGTCAAGAACTCGGCGAGGTACATGGACACTCCTGTGTTTCTAATTATTTCATCTGTTAGGCTCGGCAGATTACGCCTTCAGACCCTCGTGCAAAAGGTACAGTTGATGACTAACAATCGCCGCGCCGTCTTCCTCGACCACAGCTCCCTGGACCTCGGCGACCTCGACCTCAGCGCGCTGCGCCACAGCTTCGACGAACTGCAACTGCATGACCGGACCCGCCCCGAACAGGTGGTCGAGCGCCTGCGGGGAGCCCAGGTGGCGATCAGCAACAAAGTGTTGCTCAATGCCGAAACCCTGGCCGCCTGCCCCCAACTGAAACTGATCCTGGTGGCGGCCACCGGCACCAACAATGTCGATCTGGCCGCCGCCCGCGCCCAGGGCATCACCGTCGCCAACTGCCAGGGCTACGGCACACCATCGGTGGCCCAGCACACCCTCATGCTGCTGCTTAACCTCGCCACCCGCCTCGGCGATTACCGCCAGGCGGTCAGCGACGGTCGCTGGCAGCAGGCCCGGCAGTTCTGCCTGCTGGACTTCCCGATCGTCGAACTGCAAGGCAAGACCCTGGGCCTGCTGGGCCATGGCGAACTGGGTGGCGCCGTCGCCCGCCTGGCCGAAGCCTTCGGCATGCGCGTGCTGCTGGGGCAGATTCCCGGCCGCCCGGCCCGCGCCGACCGCCTGCCGCTGGATGAATTGCTACCACAAGTCGATGCACTGACCTTGCACTGCCCGCTCAACGAACATACCCGGCACTTTATCGGCGCCCGGGAGCTGGCCCTGCTCAAGCCCCAGGCCTTTGTGGTCAACACCGCCCGTGGCGGCCTGATCGACGAGCAGGCCCTGGCCGACGCCCTGCGCCGCGGTCACCTGGGTGGTGCGGCCACCGACGTGTTGAGCGTCGAGCCACCGACCGCTGGCAACCCGCTGCTGGCCCATGACATCCCGCGGCTGATCGTGACCCCACACAACGCCTGGGGCAGCCGCGAAGCCCGGCAGCGCATCGTCGGCCAGCTGGCGGAAAACGCCCAGGCGTTTTTCAGCGGTACAGCGCTGCGGGTCGTCAGTTGATAAACTGCGCCACTTTTTTCCCAGGAGCAGATTATGGATCCGCGCAGTGAAGTACTGCTTCGTCAGGCTGACTTGTTTCAAGGCTCGCTGCTGCTGGCCGGCCTGCCCGCCGATGACCTGCTCGGCCGCCTGCCGGGCGCCCATGGCTGGTGCTGGCACGCCGGCGATCAGGCCGCCCTGGATGCGCGTTTCGCCGGGCGCAGCCACTTCGGCGTGACGGCCCCCGAGCAAGCCTTTGCCAACGCCGTACTGTTCCTGCCCAAGTCCAAGGAACTGACCGACTACCTGCTCAACGCCCTCGCCTCGCGCCTGGCCGGGCGCGAGCTGTATCTGGTCGGGGAAAAACGCAGCGGCATCGAACGCGCGGCCAAGCAGCTCAACCCCTTCGGCAAACCGCGCAAGCTCGACAGCGCGCGGCACTGCCAGCTGTGGCAAGTGACAGTAGACAACGCGCCACAAGCCGTCAGCCTGGAAAACCTGGCCCAGGAATATGAACTGCCGTTGGCCGAAGGGCCGCTGAAAGTGGTCAGCCTGCCGGGGGTGTTCAGCCATGGTCGCCTGGATCGCGGCAGCGCCCTGTTGCTGGAACACCTGGACAAACTGCCCAGCGGCCACCTGCTGGATTTCGGTTGCGGCGCCGGGGTTCTGGGCGCGGCGATCAAACGTCGCTACCCGCATAACAATGTGACCCTGCTGGATGTCGATGCCTTCGCCGCTGCCAGCAGTCGCCTGACCCTGGCCGCCAATGGCCTGGAAGCCGAGGTCCTGACCGGGGACGGCATCGATGCCGCGCCCATGGGCTTGAACACCATCCTAACCAATCCGCCGTTCCATGTCGGGGTCCACACGGACTACCAGGCAACAGAGAACCTGCTGCGAAAAGCAGCCAAACATCTGAAAACAGGGGGCGAACTTCGGCTGGTGGCCAACAGCTTCCTGCGTTATCAACCGCTGATCGAAGAGCATCTCGGCCCTTGTTCGATCAAGGCCGAAGGCCAGGGTTTTCGCATCTACAGTGCCAAGCGCGGCTGAAAACCTTTTTGCAAAAGAACGCTTGCCGAATGGATTTTGCCTAGGCAGAATCCGCTCCGTCCTAGGGGAGTAGTCTCCCGCGAGCGCCACGCTCGCCCGGCATGCGTCAACATACTTGATCCTCAGATCATGGCGCATGCGACCCAAGAGTCCGCACAGACGGACCGCAGGGTTTGACAAGACCTATGACACGCACACCTTACCCGGGGCGGGAAGGCTGTACGTGTCATAGCCGTGTCGACCCGCCCCTTAGGAATGCCCTGATGCTGGATTCTCTACTGGTTCCCACCGCGATCGTTGCCTTGGCCGAAATCGGCGACAAGACGCAACTGCTTGCCCTCATTCTCGCCGCGCGCTTTCGCAAACCCTGGCCGATCATCGCCGGCATCGTCGCCGCGACCCTGGCCAACCATGCGGCAGCCGGTGCGGTAGGCGCCTGGTTCGGCAGCTTCTTCTCGGACGCGACCTTGCACTGGATCCTCGCCGCGAGCTTTACCGCAACCGCGCTCTGGACCCTGGTGCCGGACAAGATGGACGACGACGAAGCCAGCACTGCCCGCAAGTTCGGCCCCTTCCTGACCACGCTGATCGCGTTCTTCCTCGCTGAAATCGGCGACAAGACCCAGATCGCCACCGTCATGCTCGCGGCGCAATACCCGGAACTGTGGCTGGTCATCATCGGCACCACCGCCGGCATGCTGATCGCCAACGTCCCGGTGGTACTGGCCGGCAACTTCGCGGCGGAGAAACTGCCCCTGACCCTGATCCGTCGCCTCGCGGCTTCGGCGTTCTTCATCCTGGCCATTGTCGCGGTGTACAAGGCCATGCAGAGCAGCGGCTGGTTGTAAGCGCACCCTCAGCAGGCACGCCTCCAGGCAAACCTGCGAGCACAAAAAAGCCCCGAACCAGTCGGGGCTTTCTTTTGCAGGGGCCGGCTTGTTCACGACCCTGTCGTCAACAACGACGCCAGGCGATCAGGGCCTCTTGGCCTGCTGGTACAACGGCATCACCTTCGGAATCGCCGCTTCCAAAGAGGAAATACGACTGCCGGACGCCGGGTGAGTACTGAGGAACTCAGGTGGCGCGCCTTCCGAAGCCTTGCTCATCTTGTTCCACAGGGTGATGGCCGCGTTCGGGTTGTAGCCGGCGCGGGCCGCCAGTTCCAGGCCGATCAGGTCGGCTTCGTTTTCATTGCCGCGACTGTTGGGCAGGGTCATCAACAGGTTGACCCCGTTGTCGCCCACGGCGACCGCTTCCTGAGGCGCGCCGGCGATCAGGGCGATCTGCTTCAGCGCGCTGACACCGTAGGCCTTGGACATCGCTTCACGACCGTGCTCGCGCAAGGCGTGAGCGATTTCATGGCCCATGACCGCGGCAATTTCATCGTCGGTCAGCTGCAACTTGTCGATGATCCCAGTGTAGAAAATGATCTTGCCGCCAGGGCCGCAGTTGGCGTTGAGCTCATCGTTCTTGATCAGGTTGACTTCCCAATTCCACTGCGCGGAATCCGGGCGGAACACCGGGGCCTGGGCAATCAGCCGATTAGCGATCGCCTGGAGGCGCCTGGCATTGGCACTGGACTTGTCCAGCACGTTCTTGCTGCTCGCCTCGCCGATCGTCTGTTGATAGGACTGCGCGTAGGACTGGTTGACCTCATCGGTCGACAGCATGCTGAACATGTACTGCTTGCGATCGACGCCGACAGCGCCACCGCTGGTGGTGTTGACCGACTGGCAACCCGACAGCAGCAACGCAGCGGTGAGTGCACCCAAAACCTGCTTCTTACTCATGAAAACGCTCCCTGAAAACATGGCGCGTATCCTAGGCTCAGTTGTGTATCGACGCCAGATACAACGGACGTGTAGCACGCTGTTTTCAGATACGGAGCAGCGTAGGAAAAAATTCACAGAGCCCTCCCCGCCGCGCCCGACAACGGCCGGCAGCTGTCCATTTGCGACATGCCAGCCTACAAAACAGTCATTTTTCCGATCCTCGCTCATGGTCGGCGAGGGCCTTGCCGATACAACGGGGCAGACGTCATTCCTGCGTCCGGAGCCCTTATGAAATTCAAGTCGATCCAGTTTTCCGTGGCCGCCCTGGCCGGCGCCATCGTCCTCAGCGTGGTCGTTGCCCTGGTGCTGTACGCCCTGTTCGCCGGCGCCCGGACCCAGGAGATGGTGCAGCAGCAAACCCAGGCTCAGTTCGAGCAAGTCATCGAGCAGCGACTGGTCGGCCTGGCGCAGACCCAGGTCAGCCAGATCCAGCGTGAACTCGAGGCGCCCCTGCTGATCGCCGGCGGGCTGGTGCGGGTCAACGCACTGATCGGCAGCAAGGGCGCGGACGGCAACCCACAGCTCAATCTCAGCCGCGAGCAGCTGATCAACCTGATCAAGGAAAACGTCGCGCAGAACCCGAAGATTCTCGGTGCCTATATAGGCTGGGAAAAGAACGCCATCGACCATAACGACAGCGCCTATGTCGACACCAAGGTGGTGGGTATCGATGCCAGCAACGGACGCTTCCTGCCGTGGTGGTTCCGCAACGAAGACGGCAGCCTGGGCCTGGACAAACTGGTGGACGTGGACGACCAGAAAGTCCTGTCCACCGGCGTACGCGCCAGCGAGTACTACCTGTGCTCCAAGGAAAGCAAGAAATCCTGCGTGATCGACCCGGCGCCGTACAAGGTCGGCGACAAGATCGTCATGCTCGCCTCCTTTATTGAACCCATCCTGCTCGATGGGGCCTTCCAGGGCATAGTCGGTGCCGACCTGTCGGTGAACTTCATCCAGGACATGCTCCTGGGCGCCAACCGGCAACTCTATAACGGCGTGGGCGAAATGGCCCTGATCGGTGGCAATGGCCGGCTGGTGGCCTACACCAAGGACCCGAGCAAGTTCGGCGAAAAAGTCAGCGACATTCTCGACAGCGAGGAAGTCGCCAAGCTGGGCAACCTCAAGCGCGGCGAAGTGAACTACAACGTCGATCAAGCCAACGGACGGATCGAGCTGTACCTGCCGTTCGGCATTGGCCAGACCGACGCCCGCTGGACCCTGATGCTGCAACTGCCGCTGGACGCTGTCATGGCCGACCTGCAGAAACTGCAGAACGACCTGGCCGAACAACGCAAGGCCGACACCTTCGGCATGGCCATGGTCGGCCTGGTCATCGCCGGCCTCGGCCTGCTGGTGATCTGGCTGGTGGGCCACGGCATCGCCCGTCCGCTCAAGCAAATGGTGGCCATGCTCGACGATATCGCCCAGGGCGAAGGCGACCTGACCCGCCGCCTGAGCAGCGACCGCGCCGACGAACTGGGCTCGATCGCCAAGGGCTTCAATACCTTCCTGGCCAAGCTGCAGGCAATGATCAGCCAGGTGGTGACCTCGGTGCAGAGCGTCAGCGACTCCTCCGAACACACCGCCGATATTGCCATTCGCACCAACCAGGGCGTGCACAAGCAGATGGCCGAGATCGACCAGGTGGCCACCGCCGTGCATGAAATGACCGCCACCGCCCAGGACGTGGCCCGCAACGCGACCCAGGCCGCGCAAGCCGCCAACCATGCCGACCAGGCCGCCAGCCAGGGCATGCGGATCGTGCGCGACACCTCGACTGCCATCGGCGCCCTGGCCGTTGAAATCGGCCGGGCGGTGGGCGTCGTGCAGACCCTGGCCAAGGACAGCGAGAACATCAACGCAATCCTGATCGCCATTCGCGGTATCGCCGAGCAGACCAACCTGCTGGCCCTCAACGCCGCCATCGAAGCCGCCCGCGCCGGCGAACAGGGCCGCGGCTTTGCTGTAGTGGCCGATGAAGTGCGCAACCTGGCGCAGAAGACCCAGCAGGCGACCGAAGAAATCCAGTCGATGATCCAGCAACTGCAGCAAGGCACCCGCGATGTGGTGCGGGTCATGGAGGACAGCCAGAACCGCACCGACGAAAGCGTGCAGCACGCGGCGAAAGCGGCCGAAGCCCTGGAAACCATCACTCAGGCGGTGTCGGTGATCAATGACATGAACACCCAGATCGCCAGCGCCGCCGAAGAGCAGAGCGCCGTCGCCGAGGACATCAACCGCAACGTGATCAATATCGGCCAGGTGGCCAACGAAGTGGCCGGCGGCGCCGACGAGTCCAGCGCGGCCAGCGCCGGCCTGACCAAGCTGGCCGAGCAGCAGCGGCGCCTGATCAATCAGTTCAAGGTGTAAAAAAGGTCCTGTGGACCTTGCGCAGCCTGCGGCAGCGATCGAGTTGGGCGGCACTCCGTGCGAAGCGCTCGCCGAATCAGGTCACGCGATTCAGGGACGGCGTCAACCCGGGGTCAGGCATTCCGGGGCGTTGAGCTTCGGATCGTTCACCAGGTTGGCCAGCACCCGCTCGCGCAAGGCCGCCGGTGGGCTGGCCAGCAAGGCTTGCAGCACCGGCAACGGTGTATCGGGGTCGAGCCAGGCTTCCTGGCCCTGGGCATCGAGGATCAATGGCCGACGCTGGCTGGCCGCCGGCTGGGTGACCACCGCGGTGCTCAGCCAGACCTGTTCCTGCACCGGATAGGCTTCCCAGATCGCCGCGAAGAACAGCGACGAACCCTCCCCCGGCGTCAGCCAGTACGGGCGTTTGCGGGTGCCGCCGCGCCATTCGTAAAAACCGTTGGCCGGCAGCAGGCAGCGGCGCTGGCGAAAGGCTTCGCGGAACATCGGCTGTTCGGCCAGGGTTTCGGCGCGGGCATGGGCCGGGGTGCGCGACAGATCGGTCAGCCAGGGCGGCGTCAGGCCCCAGCGGGCGCGAGCAAGGTTGCGCTGGCCGTCGCTGCTGCGCAGGATCAGCACCGAATCGTTGGGCGAAATGTTCCACTGCGCCTGCTGGTCCGCCGGAAATCCGGGCAAGGCGGCAAACGCTTGGTTCCAGCGAAACAGGGCATAACGTCCACACATGGGGCAAACAACTCTCGGAAAATCGGCGGCCAGCCTAACAGATCAGCACGCCGGCATGATTGGCCGGCTCGTCGCCGGGCATCGGCAGCGCGGCATTGTACGCGGCGATCAGCTCCCGAGCGTATTGCGCCTGGTCGTTATCCACCGCCAGCCCAAGGAGGCCGAACATGGGCAACTCCCCGGTACCGCCAAGCAAATCCCGCCCCACCAGATGCGCCTCGACCCCCTCGCTGGCCAGCATGCCCTGGAGCAACTCCGCCTCCAGCAGGTTTTCCGGTTCGTAGATTCGCTGCATAAAGCCCCCCGTCACTCGTTTTCGCTGCGCACGTCGAGCATCCATTCCTGACCGTCGGTCTGCAGGGTGAACACAATGGGCCGACAACAGACCGGACAATCCTCGATGTATTGCTGATCGCCCCCGGACAGGTCCAGTACAGCCTCGGCCTCTTCACCACAGTAGGGACATTGATAGCGCTCGGTTTCCAGCATCGCGGCCTCCGGAGTGACTTGTGCGTATAATCGCCGGTCTATTTGCAGGGCTATTGAGATCTGAGCTTACTTTTCAGACCGCGCCCGGCTATTTTTCGATCCAAACCTTTTCTTACCTAGCCGTTTCCAACAAGAGAGCATGATGGGCGAATTCGATGCCATCCGACCTTACGACGACAGTGAAGTACCAGCGGTGCTGGCTCGACTGCTCGGCGACAAGGCGTTTCTAGATATCCTCACCCACTTCCGCTTCCCGCGCTTTGCCGGCGCTTTCGGCTGGCTGCTCAAACCCCTTATAGCTCATCGGCTGCGCCGTGAGTTCGCCGCGGTCACGTCGGTGGCGACCCTGCAGGACAAGGTCGAGTTCTACGTCGACCACACCATCGAACGGGCCACCGACGGCGTGACCTACACCGGTGTCGAGCAGTTCAAGTCCGGCAGCGCCTACCTGTTCATCGCCAACCACCGCGACATCGTGATGGACCCGGCCTTCGTCAATTACGCGGTGTACCACGCCGGATTGCCGACCCCGCGCATCGCCATCGGCGACAACCTGCTGCAGAAGCCTTTCGTCAGCGACCTGATGCGCCTGAACAAGAGCTTCATCGTGCACCGTTCGATCACCGGACGCCGGGAAAAGATGGCCGCCTACCAGCTGCTGTCGGCCTACATCAACCACTCGATCCGCAACGATTGCGCGTCGATCTGGATCGCCCAGGCCGAAGGCCGGGCCAAGGACGGCGACGACCGTACCGAGTCGGCGATCCTCAAGATGTTCCACATGAGCCGCAAGGATGAGCCGTTCGGCGAGGTCATCCAGTCGCTGAACCTGACCCCGGTGTCGATCAGCTACGAATACGACCCTTGCGATCAGGCCAAGGCCCGCGAGCTGTATATCCGCGCCACCACCGGCAGCTACACCAAGGCCCCGGGTGAGGACGACATCAGCATCGCCAAGGGCATCACCGGCTATAAAGGCCGGGTCCACGTGAACTTCGCCGCGCCGATCAGCGAGTTGTTCGAGGACACCAAGCAATTGGCGGTGGAGATGGACCGGCAGATTCTCGGCGGTTATCGCCTGTTCCCGGTGCATTACCTGGCCTACGCCCAGTGGAGCGATGCCGACCCGGCGCTGCAGGTGCCGAGCGCGGCCCAGGTGTTCCCGGCGGACGAACTGGCCAAGGCCCAGGAAGAGTGGCAACGGCGCCTGGACGCCTGCCCGGAGGAACATCGCCCGTACCTGGTGCTGCAATATGCGACACCGGTGCGCAATCAGTATCGGGTCAAGGCGGGACTGGCATTGCCATAACGCTGACCGCACACGACAACGGCGCCAGTAAGGCGCCGTTGTCGTTTGTGCAATGTGTGCCGGGAAACGCTGCCGATCGCCAGCTTGCTCGCGAGAGCGGCTTCGGCTTTCAGAATCGGGTGCTGATCCAGGACACCAGCAACGCCAGCCCCAGGCAGGCAAAACCGAAGCGGTAGAAGAACCGGTTCATGCGCAAGGTCGCATCGTCCAACGCCTGCGCCGGCAGATCCTGGGAGCGGGATTGGCCCTGGGCGGCCAGATTGGCCAGCGCACGCTGCTCACGGCGTCGGGTGGCGTGCAGCAACCAGCTACCGGGAAAGGCGAACAGCAAGGCAAGAATATTGATCAGCTTGGCGGGGTGGGCGCTGAACAGCGACCAGATCAGTTGCAGCGACATCACGAACCTCGAATGAAACCGGATAACGAGCCCTGGCGGCTCGCGGCGCGGATTTTACCCAAAGGCCCACTTTCTGCCTGGGCTTTCCGACAGATAACAAGCCGCCTGCCGGTTAATTCGCTCTGTCATACGTTCGTCATACAAACAGGCCAGTCTGGCGCCCCTCGAAACCGACACGGAGCTTGTCATGCTGCACGCAGAAAACCAGGACCGCCTCTACCTGATCGCCCCCAGCGACGAACAGGAAGCCTTGGTCGGCGCCCTGGCCTTCAACGTCCAGGACCGCCACTGGCTGGTGTATTGCGCCCTCGGCGGGCACCAGCATGCCGACCTGCCGGAAACCGACCTGCTGACAGGCGTCAGCGTGCTGGATTTTTACGTCGAGGCGGCGTGAGGCCGGACTCGAAACAAATCGACAGCCAATAAAAAGCCCGGCTTCTGTGGAAGCCGGGCTTTTTTGTGCAGGGAGCTCAAGGCGTCAAGCAAGGCCCTTCGGGCCTTATCGTCCGAACGCGGCCCGAGCCTGCGGCAGCGGCTACAGGGCTCACATTATTCGCCGAGAATCTGGCCGATGCTCGGGTCCTTGAACAGACGGGTCAAGGCGTCGCTGAGTACGTCGCTGACCAGCTTGGTATTGGTTTCCTGGTTCGGCGCCATGCCGAAACGCTGGTCCAGGGACGCACCGTAGCGACCGCTGTAGCGGCGGTTGGCGTTCTGCACATCGGAACGGAAGGTCGCGCCGATGGTGGCCTCGGTCACGTACAGGCCTTCCTTGGGCGACTGATACTTCAGCTCGGCCAGGGTCACGGTCAGTTGCGGAGCGTTCAGCGCGTTGGCAGTCGGAGTAAAGCCCAGCAGGCGTACCGCGGCTTCGGCCTGGGCCTGCAGCTTCGGCAGGATCTGCGCGCCCTGGACGGTAATCGCGCTGGTTTCAGGGTACAGCCCGCCGCGGGTACCCAGGGTTGGCGACGGACGGCCATCGACCACTTTCACGACCACGGGCTGGCCATGGCCGACCGGCGCAAGCTGAGTGGTGAGCTTCGGTTCCGGGCTGAGTTGTTGCGGGCTATGGGCGCAACCAGCCAGCGTCAAACTGGTCACAGTGATCAAACCGAACAACAGGCGTTGCAACATGCTCATTTCTCCAGAAATCAGGCACAGACAGACGCGCAGTATAGCGGGGGTCAGCGGCCGCTAACCAGCGGCCCGGCGCGAGTCAGTCAGCTCTCATACAGGTTCGGTACCAGGCGCTTGCTGTAACCTCCCCGTCACGAGCGTTACATGGCCATGTAACGCCCGGGCGGCATTCTTCATCGCAACTGCCCAACAGGTACATCGCCATGCACTTCCTCTGGTCCTTGTTCGCTCCGCGCCAGAAATACCGCAGCTTCGTCATGCTCGACCCGCAGGGCCGCTGCCAGGCTTTCAAGCACTGCAAAGTGCCGCCAATGGGCGACGGCTGGGTGGAAATCGAGGAAATCCGTCTCAACTGGTTGCACCAGCAGCTACCCGCCAGCGCCCGCGTCAGCCCACGCATTGCCCGCACCCGGGTGCAACCGATGATGGCCGCCTGACCAAAAGCCTAATAAAAGTCATTAAACAGGATCATTTCTGCGCGTTTCTTCGTTACAATCTCCCCCCGATTATAAGGACGTCTCCTGATCGGGCCTCGCAGCATCGCTGATGCATCAGCTTCAGCTCCCCCGCATTGCCCACAGAGAGCCGCCCACACAGATCGAGTGAAGCCGGCGTGCTTGCTGTTCATCTTGCAACCCACCGCTTTTCGCGCATCTGCAGAGCTGCCATTGCTCGGCCACTAAGCTGTTCGCCCGTTAATGCCACGTGCTCCATGTCGGCATTCACCCCTCGGGCCGGTGCCAGGCTTGGACAGCCCTTTTTTGAGGTTCACGTCTTCAAAAGAGCGTGAAAAAACGGGTTTTCACAACTTCACAAGAGTGTGGCGAGCAAATGAATAGTTTTGCGTCTGTACTGGCACCATTAGCGTCTACAACAGCCCGATTACACAGGACCGAGCACGCCTCAGATACTTGCGCTTGAAGCCTGTCCGCTACGGATTTTGGTTGCACAAACGGACTCTTGACCATAAGTCGAATTGCCCGCCCTGCCCTGAAATGCGTTCATACGCGGATCAGGCCCGGTTGGTAGCGTCCGTCGAAGTTGCGAAAAATTGCGAAGATTCGGACATGGCGATCCTGGCCATGAGTGACCCGGGGCATAACGTGAACCGCCCCTTACTCCTGGCAGCTATGCCGTCAATTTGGTGCTGCAGATTTTGGAGACGCGTTAATGGCGCATAACGAAGCAGTAGACGTCGTATTGGTTGGGGCCGGCATCATGAGTGCCACCCTCGCTGTACTGCTCAAGGAGCTCGACCCCGCGATCAAGCTGGAAGTCGTCGAGCTGATGGATTCGGGTGCCGCGGAAAGCTCCAACCCGTGGAACAACGCCGGTACCGGCCACGCCGGCCTCTGTGAGCTGAACTACACGCCACAGGCCGCCGACGGTTCCATCGATATCAAGAAAGCCGTGCACATCAACACCCAGTTCGAGGTGTCGAAGCAATTCTGGTCCTACCTGACCAAGAAAGGCACCTTTGGCTCGTCCAAGTCCTTTATCAGCCCGGTGCCGCACCTGAGCTTCGTCCAGGGCGACAGCGGTGTGTCCTTCCTGAAGAAGCGCTTTGAAGTGCTGAGCAAGCACCACGCTTTCGCGGACATGGAATACACCGAAGACAAGGCCAAGATGGCTGAGTGGATGCCGTTGATGATGCCGGGCCGCCCGGCAGACGAAGTCCTCGCCGCCACCCGTGTGATCAACGGCACCGACGTCAACTTCGGCGCCCTGACCAACCAGTTGCTCAAGCACCTGACCAGCGCACCCGATGCCCAGGTCAAGTACTGCAAGCGCGTGACCGGCCTGAAACGCAACAAGGACAACGGCTGGACCGTCAGCATCAAGGACGTCAACAGCGGCAACACCCGTGAAGTCGATGCCAAGTTCGTGTTCCTCGGCGCTGGTGGCGCGGCACTGCCGCTGCTGCAGGCCTCGGGCATCGAGGAAAGCAAAGGCTTCGGCGGCTTCCCGATCAGCGGCCAGTGGCTGCGTTGCGACAACCCGGAAGTGGTCAAGCATCACCAGGCCAAGGTCTACAGCCAGGCCGCGGTCGGTTCGCCACCGATGTCCGTGCCGCACCTGGACACCCGCGTGGTCGATGGCAAGAAGTCCCTGCTGTTCGGGCCATACGCCGGCTTCACCACCAAGTTCCTCAAGCACGGCTCGTTCATGGACCTGCCGATGTCGGTTCGCGCCGGCAACATCGGCCCGATGCTGGCCGTGGCCAAGAACAACATGGACCTGACCAAGTACCTGGTCAGCGAAGTGATGCAATCCATGGAGCAGCGCCTGGAATCCCTGCGTCGCTTCTATCCGGAGGCCAAGGCCGAAGACTGGCGCCTGGAAGTGGCCGGCCAGCGGGTGCAGATCATCAAGAAGGATCCGAAGAAAGGCGGCGTGCTGCAGTTTGGTACCGAGCTGGTCGCGGCCAAGGACGGCTCCCTCGCCGCCCTGCTCGGCGCTTCGCCAGGCGCTTCGGTGACCGTCTCGATCATGCTGGAACTGATCGAGCGCTGCTTCCCGGCCAAGGCCAGCGGCGAGTGGGCCAGCAAGCTCAAGGAAATCTTCCCGGCCCGTGAAAAGGCCCTGGAAACCGACGCCGCGCTGTACCGCAAGATCAACAGCGAGAACAACGTCAGCCTGGAGCTGGTCGAACAGAGCAGCGAAGCCGAAAGCTACGCTTAAGCCGCGCTCATGAAAAACGCCCCGCTCTCTTGGAGAACGGGGCGTTTTTTTATGGCCGCTTACCCACAGCCACAACCGGGGCGGTGAGTTTTCAGCCGCGGGCTTTTTCGATCAGTTCGATGTAGTCGGCGGCATTGCGCTGGTCCTGGATCAGGGCCACAAAGTCCTTGCCATGTTCGTCCTTGCCGTCCAGGTCGTAGCCGGCCTCGACGAAGAACACCAGGAAACGCTCGAAATCGTCGATACGCAGGCCACGATAGGCCTTGATCAGCTTGTGCAGGGACGGCGAAGTGGCGTCGGCCGGCTCGAAATCGAGGAACAGTTTGATCTGCGCATCGCCGATCTCGTCACCAATCACTTGTTTCTTATCTTTACGCATTGCCGACTCCAGCTCGCAGACATTTCACGGGGCAGGCAGTTTACCCCCAGGCCGCGTCGGGCCTCAACGCGAGCGTACGGCGCCGGTGTGCAGATCGGCCCAGATGTGGCCGTTGGCGTAGCTGAGGAACTGGCAATACACCGTGTCGTTGCGCAACAGGTCCATCACCACCCGATACTGGGCCAGTGGATAGAACAGGGTGAGGGTCTTGCTCTTGGCATCGAACTGGGGCTTTTTCAGGCTTTTGCTCTCGCCGTCGAAATTCACCAGCACCTGGCTGATGGTCGCGCCCTTGTTCAGCGGCTTGCCCTTGAGCCGGACCAGCAGCGGCGAAGTGACCGGGATCGGTTGCTGGTTGGATTGGCGCTGGCTGCCGATGACCACCGAGTATTCGGTGACCTGCAACAACTGTTGCTGCTCGGGAGCAACGTCACGCAGAGTCAGGTCATCGGGGGGCAGGAACTGCGCGTGCATGGGCGCCGGGGCAGCGGCCAGGGGCAGGCTCAGGATCAGAACAAAGGCCGCGCAACTGCGAATCAAAAGGCTCATGACAGGCTCCGGACACAAGGCCTGGCACTCTAGCATGGGTCAGCGCAGATTTTTGCAGGCGCGGCTACAGCTCCAGCGCAAGGATGGCGCTCAGTCGAACTGGGCGCGCATCCAGGCCTGGTATTCAGCCACACCCGGCTCGCTTTCGCGGGGCGCCCAAGCAGCCAGTTCACCTTCGCCGACCGGACGATAAGGCCCGGCCTTGCATTCGAACATCAAGCTATCGGGCTCAAGCACCACCAGGCCGTGGTAGACGCCGACCGGCAGGTCGACGCCCATGCAATCGCCACCCGCCTGCAGCACACGTTTTTCCAGCACCTGACCGGCGTCGTCGAAAATCAGCAGGCCCAGGCGTCCCTTGAGTACCAGCAGGGTCTCGGCCTTGTCGTCACTCAGGTGGCGATGGGGCGGGATATAGGTGGATGGCTGCAGCCCCACCGCCATGCGGTGACAAGGCTCTTGCATCTGATGGAAATTGTGGTGATGGCGACCACGGGGGCTGGCCGAGGCTTTTTCGGCCAGTTCGGCAAACAGCGACTGATCCAGATAGCTCGGCCCGCTCATGGCTTACATGCCCTTGACGGCAAAGATGCCGGCAGCGTTGCGCCAGTAACCCTTGTAGTCCATGCCGTAACCGAAGATGTAGCGGTCCACGCAGGGCAGGCCGACGTAGTCGGCTTTCAGGTCGGGACGGGCCTTGCGGTCGTGGTCCTTGTCGATCAGCACGGCGGTGTGCACCGCGCGGGCACCGGCGTGTTTGCAGAAGTCGATGATCGCGCCCAGGGTATGACCCTCGTCGAGGATGTCGTCGATGATCAGCACATCACGGTCGATGAAGGACACTTCCGGCTTGGACTTCCAGAACAGCTCGCCGCCGCTGGTTTCGTTGCGATAGCGGGTGGCGTGCAGGTAGGAAGCTTCCAGCGGGAATTTCAGGTGGGTCAGCAGCTTGCCGGAGAAGATCAGGCCACCGTTCATCACGCAGAAAACCACCGGATTGCGCTCCGCCAGTTGTTCATTGATTTGTGCACCGACTCGGGCGATGGCCGCCTCGACCTCAGCTTCGGTGTACAGGCAGTCAGCCTCGCGCATGATTTGACGGATATGCTCGAGATCAGCGGACATGGCGCTCTCCAGGGGGGTGGCAGTTTCGGAAAAGCGAGCAAAGGTACGCATCCGGCCCGGTCAGATCAAGCGTTTCTGGACTAACGTACTTAGATGTCTATAGGACAACACCCTCGGATAGATTAATCTAGGCCGGTTTTTTTGCCCGCCGCCGGAGCCTTTCCCTATGCCCATCCGTGAGATCCGCCATCCGCTGATCCGACACAAACTTGGCCTTATGCGCCGCGCCGACATTAGCACGAAGAACTTCCGCGAGCTCGCTCAGGAAGTCGGTGCCCTGCTGACGTACGAAGCCACCAAAGACTTGCCGCTCGAATCCTATGAGATTCCGGGCTGGTGCGGCCCCGTCCAGGTCGAGAAGATCGCCGGCAAGAAGATTACCGTGGTGCCGATCCTGCGCGCCGGTATCGGCATGCTCGAAGGCGTGCTCAGCCTGATCCCGGGCGCCAAGGTCAGCGCCGTGGGCGTGGCCCGCAACGAGGAAACCCTGCAGGCGCACACCTACCTGGAGAAACTGGTTCCGGAAATCGACGAACGCCTGGCCATGATCATCGACCCGATGCTCGCCACCGGCAGCTCCATGGTCGCGACCATCGACCTGCTGAAAAAGGCTGGCTGCAAGGACATCCGCGCCATGGTGCTGGTCGCCGCCCCCGAAGGCATCGAAGCCGTCGAGAAAGCGCACCCGGACGTGACCATCTACACCGCTTCCATCGATCAGAAACTCAACGAGCACGGCTACATCATCCCGGGCCTGGGCGATGCCGGCGACAAGATCTTCGGCACCAAGCAGAAGGACGCCTGAGCATGCGGGATGAGTTCAACGATCCGCTCTGGCGCCAAGTGCTGTCTGGCGCGCAGATGCTCTTCGTGGCCTTTGGCGCGTTGGTGTTGATGCCGCTGATTACCGGTCTCGACCCCAACGTGGCGCTGTTCACGGCGGGTCTCGGGACTCTGTTGTTCCAGCTCGTGACCGGGCGCCAGGTACCGGTATTCCTGGCCTCCAGCTTTGCCTTCATCACCCCGATCATTCTCGCCAAGGGCCAGTTCGGCCTGGCCGCGACCATGGGCGGCGTGATGGCGGCCGGTTTCGTTTATACCTTCCTGGGCCTGGCGGTGAAGATCAAGGGCACCGGTTTCATCGATCGGCTGCTGCCGCCAGTGGTGATCGGCCCGGTGATCATTTCCATCGGCCTGGCCATGGCGCCGATCGCCGCCAACATGGCGATGGGCAAGGCCGGCGACGGCAGCGAGCTGATTCATTACCAGACGGCGATGATGATCTCGATGCCGGCGCTGCTGACCACCCTGATCGTCGCAGTGTTCGGCAAAGGCATCTTCCGCCTGGTGCCGATCATCTCCGGGGTGCTGGTGGGCTTTGCCCTGTCGTTCTACTTCGGCGTGGTCGACACCGCGAAGATCGCCGCGGCCCCCTGGCTGGCCCTGCCGCACTTCACCGCGCCGGAGTTCAACTGGCAGGCGATCCTGTTCATCGTCCCCGTGGCCCTGGCCCCCGCTATCGAGCACATCGGCGGGGTGATCGCGGTCGGCAGCGTGACCGGTCGCGACTACCTGAAAAAGCCGGGCCTGCATCGCACCCTGTTCGGTGACGGCATCGCCACCACCGCCGCCGGCCTGTTCGGCGGTCCGCCCAATACCACCTACGCCGAAGTGACTGGCGCGGTCATGCTGACCAAGAACTACAACCCGAAAATCATGACCTGGGCGGCGATCTTCGCCATCAGCCTGGCGTTTATCGGCAAGTTCGGTGCGCTGCTGCAAAGCATTCCGGTACCGGTGATGGGCGGGATTCTCTGCCTGTTGTTCGGTTCGATCGCGGCGGTGGGCATGAACACCCTGATCCGTCACAAGATCGACCTGGGCGAAGCCCGCAATCTGGTGATCGTCTCGGTAACCCTGGTGTTCGGCATTGGCGGGGTGTTGATCGGTACCGGGACCGGTCCGGACGACTTCGGCCTGAAAGGGATCGCCCTGTGCGCCGTCGTCGCGATTGCGCTGAACCTGATCCTGCCGGGCAACGACAGCTGGAAGAACAAGAGGGCTGAGGAACCGCTGATCTGAGGATCCGCGTCAGCCGGAAATCCATCGCGGGCAAGCCTCGCTCCTACAGACGGTATTGCCGTAGGAGCGAGGCTTGCCCGCGATACGTTTACAACGCCAAAGGCGCGCGCTCGCACAAGGTGTTCAATGCCTTGGCCCATTGCGGGTCGTCGTTCAGGCACGGCACCAGCACCAACTCCTCCCCTCCCGCTTCGCGGAACTGTTCGCGAGCGCGATCACCGATCTCTTCCAGGGTCTCGATGCAGTCGGCGACAAACGCCGGGCACATCACCAGGATCTTCTTCACGCCCTGTCGGGCCAATTCATCCAGGCGCGCCTCGGTGTAGGGCTCGATCCATTTGGCACGCCCCAGACGGGACTGGAACGACACCGACCACTTGCCGTCCGCCAGCCCCATGCGCTTGGCGAACGCCCGGGCCGTGCTCAGGCACTGGCCGCGGTAACAGGTGGCGGCCACCTCAGGGGTCGCGTCGCGGCAGCAATCACCTTCCAGGCTATGGCCGGGATTGAGCTTTTTCAGGTGCCGCTCGGGCAAGCCATGGAAGCTCAGCAGCAGATGATCGAAGTCCTGTTGCAGGTGCGGCCTGGCACTGGCCACCAGCGCGTCGAGGTACTCCGGCTGATCGTAAAACGGCTGCAGCACCGAAAGCTGCACATCCAGCTTCTTGTCCCGAATCACCCGCCGGGCTTCCTCCACCACCGTGGTCACGGTGCTGTCGGCGAATTGTGGATAGAGCGGCGCCAGGGTGATCTTCTTCTGCCCCTGGGCCACCAGGCGCAGCAGCGCCGATTCGATGGACGGCTCGCCATAACGCATCGCCAGTTCCACCGGGCCGTGCTTCCACTCACTCGTCATGGCTTCCTGCAAGCGGCGGCTGAGCACCACCAGCGGCGAACCCTGCTCCCACCAGATCGAAGCGTAGGCATGGGCCGATTGCTCCGGACGCTTGATCAGGATCAGCGATACCAGCAACCGCCGAACCGGCCACGGCAGATCGATCACGTAAGGGTCCATCAGGAATTGATTGAGGTAGCTGCGCACATCCGCCACCGAGGTGGAGGCCGGCGAACCCAGGTTGACCAGGAGCAACGCGTGATCGGTCATGCAACGTCCTATTTCAGAGGCGGCTGGACAAGTCGTCCAGGGCCGCGCGCAAATCAGTGAACTGGAAAGTGAATCCGGCGGCCAGCAACCGCGCGGGGACCGCGCGCTGACCACCCAGCAGCAACAACGACAATTCCCCCAGGCCGACACGCAAGACAAAGGCCGGCAGCGGCACTACCGCCGGCCGGTGCAAGACGCTGCCCAGGGTCTTGGCGAACTCGCGATTGCGCACCGGCTTCGGCGCGCAGGCATTATAAGGACCGCTGGCATCACTGCGGTGCAGAAGAAAATCAATCAGGGCGATTTGATCCTTGATATGAATCCACGGCATCCACTGCCGACCGTTACCGATCGGCCCGCCCAGGGCCAGTTTGAAGGGCAGCAGCAAGCGCGACAAAAAGCCGCCCTCGGCCGCCAGCACCAGGCCCGTGCGAATCAGCACCACACGCAGGCCCATGGCCTCGGCACGCTGCGCGGTCTCCTCCCAGGCGATACACAACTGGCTGGCGAAATCCTCACTGACCGGGGGCGAATCCTCGTTCAGCTCGCGCTCCCCGCCATCGCCATACCAGCCCACGGCCGACCCGGAGATCAGCAACCCGGGTTTCTGCCTCCGGCTTTCCAGCCAGGCCAACAACTTTTCCGTCAGGGTAATGCGGCTGCTCCAGAGCAGTGCCTTGCGCTTGTGAGTCCAGAGCCGATCGGCGATCGGTGCTCCCGCCAGGTTGATAATGGCGTCGACCGGTTCCTCTGCAAGTTCGTCCAGGCGGGCGATGCCGCGAACCTGAGCGCCACAGAGTTTGGGCACCTCGGTGGGCCGACGACTCCATACGGTCAACTGATGGCCCTGAGTCAGCCAGTGACGGCAGAGCTGACGTCCTATCAAACCAGTACCGCCGGTCAGCAATATGTGCATGACATCTTCCTCGCGTGGCGTTTTACCCGGATCACTAGTCTATTTTTATAAGCAGGGATCTTTTCAATCGGGCAGGCTCTGTGTTTAACAATAGGACACCCTGTAAAACCGATAACGCCGAAAGTTATACCAAAAAACAAAATTGTACAGATTTTAACGACGGCGTAGTCTGCACAGAAAGGTAAACGAGGCCCCTATGACCGTACCCATCGCAATCATTGGTACCGGCATCGCCGGACTCTCCGCCACCCAGGCGCTGAGAGACGCCGGGCATGTCGTGCAACTCTTCGACAAGAGCCGCGGCAGCGGCGGACGTATGTCCAGCAAGCGCAGCGACGCCGGCGCGCTGGACATGGGCGCGCAATATTTCACCGCCCGCGACCGGCGCTTCGTCACCGAAGTCCAGCGCTGGCAAGCCAATGGCTGGGCCGCCGAATGGACGCCGCAGCTGTACAACTTCCATGGCGGCCAGCTCACCCCGTCGCCGGACGAACAGACCCGCTGGGTCGGCACCCCGCGCATGAGTGCCATTACCCGTGGCCTGCTGGGCGAAACGGAGGTGCATTTCGCCTGCCGCATCACCGAGGTCTACCGCGGCGAACAGCATTGGCACCTGCAGGATGCCGAAGGTTTCACCCACGGCCCGTTCAGCCACGTGATCATCGCCACGCCGGCCCCCCAGGCCACCGCCCTGCTGGCCGCCGCACCGAAACTGGCGAGTGCCGCCGCCGGGGTAAAAATGGACCCGACCTGGGCTGTCGCCCTGGCATTCGAGACCGCGCTGGAAACCCCGGTGGAAGGCTGCTTCGTACAGGACAGCCCGCTGGACTGGCTGGCCCGCAACCGCAGCAAGCCAGGGCGCGACAACGGCCTCGACACCTGGGTCCTGCACGCCAGCAGCACCTGGAGCCGCCAGCACATCGATCTGCCGAAAGAAGCAGTGATCGAACAGTTGCACGGCGCATTCGCCGAACTGCTGCACAGCGCCATGCCCGCCCCGACCTTCAGCCTCGCCCACCGCTGGCTCTACGCCCGCCCAGCGAGCAGCCATGAATGGGGAGCCCTGGCGGATGTCGACCTGGGACTCTATGTGTGCGGCGACTGGTGCCTGTCCGGTCGCGTCGAAGGGGCCTGGCTCAGCGGGCAGGAGGCCGCCCGCCGGTTGCACGAAAACCTGTAAGCGCATCACCCCGCGTAACGTTTTGCTGCTGTCGCAATGGACAGCAGCCTGTCTCCTCCGCTCAAGACTCGAACACACTTCTGCCGATCGGACCGTTCCGAGACGAAGAAAAGCGCGCGCCAAAAATCTCATGCGTTAGCCAGCCAGCAATCGAACGACAGATGAGCAGGACGCAACCCGAAGGGCTGGGCGGCAAAGCTGTACAAAATATTTGACTTGCACACCTTTGATCCTATGATGATGAAAAGTTGTACAAGATCTTATTTTTGTACATGAAACCCGGAGCCTCTCACATGCCCGACAATCCAGCCCAGGCCGACAAGCCGAGAATCGCCATCAGCGCCTGCCTTCTGGGAGCGCCTGTGCGCTACAACGGCGGGCATAAGGAATCGCGCCTGTGCAGCCAAGCCCTCGCTGAGTTTTTCGAGTTTGTCCCGCTGTGCCCGGAAGTCGCCATTGGCCTGGGTACACCCCGCGAACCGATCCGCCTGGTGGGCGATCCACGGCAACCGCGGGCCGTTGGCAGCGTCGACCAAACCATGGATGTCACCCGGGCACTCACCGATTACGGCCAGCGCATGGCCGCTGAACTGGACAGCCTCTGCGGCTACATCTTCATGCAGAAATCTCCGTCCTGCGGCCTGGAGCGGGTCAAGGTCTACCAGGACCAGGGCCGCCCCGCCGAGCTCAGCGGACGCGGTATCCATGCCCAGGCTTTCTGCAGCCGCCATCCGGACCTGCCGGTGGAAGAAGACGGTCGGCTCAATGATCCGGTGCTGCGGGAAAACTTCCTGACTCGGGTATTCGCCTACAGCGCCTGGCAGGACGTGCTCAGGCAAGGCCTGAGCCGTCGCCGCCTGACCGATTTTCACGCGCGCTACAAATACCTGCTGATGGCCCACAACCCGGAGCAATACAAGGCCCTCGGCACCCTGCTGGGCAGCATGGGCCAAAGCGATCCGGCGCAAATCGGCCCACGTTATTTCAGCCAACTGATGGCGGCCCTGAAAAAGTGCGCCACCCGCCGTACCCACAGCAACGTACTGCAACACATCAGCGGCTATCTCAAGCAAGCCATCAGCCGCGACGACAAACAGGAAATGCAGCACCTCATCGGCCAGTACCGCCGCGGCATCGTGCCGCTGGTGGTGCCGCTGACCCTGCTCAAGCATCACCTGCGCCGGCACCCCGATCCCTACATCGCGCAACAGGTGTACCTGCAGCCCCACCCGGAAAGCCTCAGCCTGCGCAACGCGCTCTGAACCATGAACGACTCGAGGCTCGACCCGGATGCACCCGCCAGCGAATCCGATGGCACCCATGAGCAAGGCTGGTTGCCGATTCGCGAGGTGACCCGCCAGACCGGGGTCAACGCCGTCACCCTGCGCGCCTGGGAACGCCGTTACGGGCTGATCGTGCCGCAACGCACCGCCAAGGGTCACCGACTGTTTTCCAACGAACACGTGCAGCGCATCCTGAAGATCCTGACCTGGCTCGATCGCGGGGTGGCGGTCAGCCAGGTCAAGCACCTGCTGGACGCCGAGCCGGCGCCCAGCGAACCGGCCCATAACGACTGGCACCTGCAACGCCAGCGCCTGGTCCAGGCCATCAGCCAACTGGCCGAGCGTCAGGTCGACGAAAGCTTCAACCAGGTCATGGCACTCTATCCGCCACGAACCTTGTGCGAGCACCTGCTGCTACCGCTGCTGGACGAACTCGAACAGCGCTGGCAGGGCCGCTTCGGCATGCAGATGGAGCGGGTGTTTTTCCATTCCTGGCTGCGTAGCAAATTCGCGGTGCGGGTCTATCACAACAATCGCCAGCTACAAGGCGCCCCGCTGCTGCTGATCAATCACTCGGACCTGCCGCTGGAGCCACACCTGTGGCTCTGCGCCTGGCTGATCAGCAATGCCGACTGCCCCGTGGAAGTCTTCGACTGGCCGCTGCCCCCCGGTGAACTGGCCCTGGCCGCCGAACACCTGAAAGCGCGAGGCGTGCTGCTGTACTCGAGCCAGTCGATCAACCTGCGGCAACTGCCACGCCTGCTCGGCGGCCTCGACTGCCCGGTACTCATCGTCGGCCCAGCAGTGAGCATCCACCACGCCGAACTGGCCATCTGCACTACCGAGATCGCCAATCTGCACCTCGCCGCAGACCCGCTCTCCGCGCACCAGGCCCTGATCGGGCTAAGGCTTCTCTAATGCAGGAATTCCCATGCAACTGATCTGGCTACGCAGCGACCTGCGCCTGCATGACAACACCGCGCTGAGCGCCGCAACCCAGCGCGGGCCGACTGTGGCCCTGTACCTGCTGAGCCCGCGGCAGTGGCAGGCGCATGACGATGCGCCGTGCAAGGTCGACTTCTGGCTGCGTAACCTTGAACAACTGAGCGGCGACCTGGCCCGGCTGAACATCCCGCTGCTGATCCGCCAGGCGCCAAGCTGGGAGCAGGCACCCCAGGTGCTGTTGCAACTGTGCCGGGAACTGGCCATCGAGGCGCTGCACGTCAACGAGGAATACGGCATTCACGAGAGTCGCCGTGACATGGCGGTGGCCAGCCTGCTGGAGAGCCAGGGCGTGGGCTTCCACAGTTACCTCGACCAACTGCTGTTCCGGCCCGGCAGCGTGCTGACCAGGAGCGGCGGCTACTTCCAGGTCTTCAGCCAGTTTCGCAAGGTCTGCTACAACCGGCTGCACAGCGCCTTGCCGCCACAGCTGGCGGCTCCCAGGGCGCAAGCCGCGCTGAGGATAAAGGCCGATGCGCTGCCCCGGCAGGTCGAGGGCTTCCCGACACCCGGCCCGCACCTGCAAGCGCTCTGGCCGGCCGGAGAAACCGCGGCGCAACAACGCCTGGCGTATTTTGCCGAGGCCCAGCTCGACCACTACCAGGCCGAGCGCGACTTGCCGGCCAGGCCCGGCACCAGTCAGCTTTCGCCCTACCTCGCCGCCGGCGTGCTGTCGCCACGCCAATGCCTGCACGCGGCGCTGCAGAACAACCGGGGCGAGTTCGCCAGCGGCAGCCCCGGCGCCGTCGCCTGGATCAACGAACTGCTCTGGCGCGAGTTCTACAAACACATCCTGGTGGGCTACCCGCGGGTGTCCCGGCACCGGGCCTTCCGCCCGGAAACCGAAGCCGTGGCCTGGCGCGATGCCCCCGATGAGCTGGCGGCCTGGCAGCAGGCCCGCACCGGCCTGCCGATCATCGATGCAGCCATGCGCCAGTTGC
This sequence comes from Pseudomonas sp. NFACC41-3, assembly GCF_900109505.1. Classification (NCBI taxonomy): domain Bacteria; kingdom Pseudomonadati; phylum Pseudomonadota; class Gammaproteobacteria; order Pseudomonadales; family Pseudomonadaceae; genus Pseudomonas; species Pseudomonas sp. NFACC41-3. Next base: position 110,623 of record NZ_FOAE01000002.1, on the reverse strand, counting down.
TGGAAACCGGCTGGATGCACAATCGCCTGCGGATGATCGTGGCGATGTTCCTGACCAAGAACCTGCTGATCGACTGGCGCCAGGGCGAGCGCTTTTTCATGCGCCACCTGATCGACGGCGATCTGGCGGCAAATAACGGTGGCTGGCAATGGAGTTCATCCACCGGCACCGATTCGGCGCCCTACTTCCGCATCTTCAACCCCTTGAGCCAGTCGCAGAGGTTCGACAGCCAAGGGGCTTTCATCAAGCACTGGCTGCCAGAGCTGGCGGGGTTGAATGCAAAAGATATCCACAACCCGGCCGCCATGGGCGGCCTGTTCGGCGTGGCCGATTACCCGCCGCCGATGGTCGATCTGTCGATGTCCCGCGAGCGCGCTTTGGCGGCCTTCAAGAACCTGCCGTCACGGGTGGCTGCCGAGGAATATCGGGAGTAAGAGGCGGCAGGCGTCCGTCAGTGGTTTCACACAGCCTGCGGCCACTGCCTTACACTGCGCGCCTATGACCACTATTCCTGTCACCCAGATCGCCGAAACGGCGGTCACCTGCGCAAGCTGCGCGGCCTGCTGCTGCCAACTGGAAGTGATGCTGATCACCGAAACCGGGGTGCCCGAACGTTTTATCGACACCGACGAGTGGGGCGGCGAAGTCATGTTGCGACTGGATGATGGTTGGTGTGCCGCGCTGGATCGCAACAGCATGCTGTGCAGCATCTACGAACAACGGCCACTGATCTGCCGGGAGTTCGAGATGGGGGAAGTGGACTGCCTCAACGAACGCCGCGGCATCGCCACGGCGTATCGCTGAAAGGGTCTTACAACGGCATGGTGTAATGCAGCGAGTAGCTCTCTACACCGTCGTTGGGCGTCGCGATGCCAGCGTTGGAATAGTGCGTGGCACGGAGACCGACTTCATGCCCGCCGTTGAACCGCAGGCCGAAACCGAAGCGGTCCTCGAACTGGAACGCCGAACCGAGCTTGTTGTCCTCCACCTCGGTGTTGGCGAATACCGCCACGCCGATCCCCGCCTCGATGTAAGGCTTGATGTTCTGCCCGGCAAATTCGTACACCAGCACCGGCGAGAACGACAGGCTGTGGTTGCTGGACTTCTCGTCGCCATCCCAGAAGGTATAGGCGCCGCTCCAGTAGCCGGTCAGGCGACCGACATCGCTTTGCAGCCAGCTCTTGTCCCAATCGAATTGCATGCCCAGGCGATAGGTCTGGGTCGAATCGCCGGTCTGCCCCACCGAAAACTCGACGCCGGCCGCTTGTGCCGAAAAACTTTGCCCCAGTAGTGCAGCTGCAAGTGCAGCCAAACAAAACATTCGTCTCATCAGGAACATCCTTTTCAAACGATTTGTATGGTGTTGTACAGATTCCGCAGACACGTTAATAGAAATCTGTGCTTGAACAGAAGTTCAGCGCAAATCAGCGCTTCTGCAGGATTTTTTATAAAGCGAAGCTTTGCACCTCTCCCGCCTCTTTCCAGAGCAACGGCAGAATATGTCTGAAGTGACACGGATCGCCACTGGTCCAGAACCGGGCCTGGCGTGCAGGCCCCGCAGCCAACAGCTCGCGCTCGCCGAGCAGGCGCTCCAGGTGGCGGGCAACCGCGGCCCCGGTATCGATCAGGCTGATGTCCTCGGGGATCATCGACTTGAGCAACGGCTTGAGAAACGGATAGTGGGTGCAACCGAGGATGAGGGTGTCACAGCCGGCCGCCAGCAGCGGTTCGACATAACCCTGCAGCAGTTGGCGCAACGCGGGGCTGTGCAGGTCCCCGGCTTCGATCCGTTCCACCAGGCCCGGGCATGGCCGGGTGATGACCTTGATATCGGTGGCGAAACGATCGAGCAAGGCAGCGAACTTGGCACTCTGCAAGGTACCGGTGGTGGCCAGCACGCCGACCACGCCACTACGGGTGGCGGCGGCAGCCGGCTTGACCGCAGGCTCCATGCCGATGATAGGCCAGTCCGGGTAGTCCCGACGCAGGTCAGCGACAGCGGCCACGGTCGCGGTGTTGCAGGCCAGCACCAGCGCCTTGGCGCCCTGCTCGCGGAAAAACCCGGCGACCAGGCTGCAACGCTGACGGATGAATTCGGGGGTTTTCTCGCCGTAGGGAATGTTGCCGCAATCGGCCACATACAGCAGCGATTCATGGGGCAGGCGCTGCTGGATCTCCGCCAGCACCGACAGGCCGCCGACGCCGGAGTCGAAGACGCCGATCGGCGCTTCACGCATGCTGGCCTCCACAGACGCTGCAGCCCGGGTCGCGCTTGACCCGCAGTTCGCGAAAGCGCGTGCCCAAGGCATCGATCAACAACAGGCGGCCCACCAGCGGCTCGCCGAACCCCACCAGCAGCTTCAAGGCCTCGAGGGCCTGCAGGCTGCCCACCAGCCCCACCAGCGGCCCGAGCACACCGGCCTCGCTGCAGGTCAATTCGGCTTCGCTGCCGTGCCCATATAAGCAGTGGTAGCACGGGCTCTCGGGACGCCGCGGGTCGAACACCGACAGTTGCCCTTCCAGGCGAATCGCCGCGCCGCTGACCAGCGGCTTGCCGGCGGCGACACAGGCGGCATTCACTGCCTCGCGGGTCGAGAAGTTGTCGGTGCAATCGAGCACCAGGTCCACCGCCGTGACCGCGGCCGCCAGGGAGTCGGCATCCAGCGCGACGCGATGGGGCACCAGCTGGATCTCGGGATTGATCGCGGACAAACGCCCCATCGCCGAATCGACCTTGCTCAGGCCGACGCTGTCGGTGTCGTGAATGATCTGGCGTTGCAGGTTGGTCAGGTCGACCGTATCGAAGTCGGCCAGATGCAGCTCGCCGACGCCCGCGGCGGCCAGGTACAAGGCCACCGGAGCGCCCAGGCCACCCAGGCCGACGATCAATACGCGGCTGGCCTTGAGTCGCAACTGGCCGTCGATGTCGACGTGCTGCAACAGAATCTGCCGGCTGTAGCGCAACAACTCCTGATCGTTCAGCACGGCAGGCTTCCTAAGCTGATGCGTTCATGACCGCCCAGGTCGACACGGCTGTGCACCTCGGCAAACCCTTGGCTGAGTAACAGGTCGCGTACGGCCGGCGCCTGGTCGTAGCCATGCTCGAGCATCAACCAGCCGCCAGCCTCGAGGTGCTCTGGCGCCTGGGCGATGATCAGGCGCAGGTCGTCCAGCCCGTCCTTGCCCGCGACCAGGGCGCTCTCCGGCTCGAAACGCACATCGCCGGCCGCCAGGTGCGGGTCGGCGTCGGCGATATAGGGCGGATTGCTGATGATCAACTGATAACGCTCGCCTTGCAGGGCACTGAACCAATGGCTGCTCAGCACCGTGACATTGTCCAGTTGCAGGCGCTGACGGTTGCGTTCGGCCAGGGCCACGGCTTCCAGCACCCGGTCGACCGCGGTGACCCGCCACGCCGGGCGCTCGCTGGCCAGGGCCAGGGCGATGGCGCCGCTGCCGGTGCCCAGGTCGAGCACTCTGGCCGGGGTGGCGGGCAGCAGTTCCAGCGCCGCCTCCACCAGCAATTCGGTGTCGGGACGCGGAATCAGGGTGTGTGGCGCCACTTCCAGGTCGAGCTTCCAGAAGCCCTGCTGGCCAAGGATGTAAGCCACCGGTTCGCCGGAACGGCGCCGCTGCAGGTAACTGGAGAAGGTCAGCGCCGCTTCGCTGGGCACGATCCGCTCGGGCCAGGTGTGCAGGAAGCTGCGCGGCTTGCCCAGGGCAGCGGCCAGCAGCAACTCGGCATCCAGGCGGGCCGTGGGCGAATCGGGCAATTGGGCGGCGCGCAACAGGCTGGCGATGATGGTCATTTATGTTTACTCGCCCAGTGCCGCAAGTTGATCGGCCTGGTATTCGGCCAGAAGCGGTTCGATCACGGCTTCGACGCCACCGGCGAGGATTTCATCGAGGGAATAGAGAGTCAGGTTGACGCGGTGATCGGTCACCCGGCCCTGGGGAAAGTTGTAGGTGCGAATGCGCTCGGAACGGTCGCCCGAACCCACCAGCAGCTTGCGTTCGCTGGCAATCGCGTTGGCCGCGGCGCTGGTCTGCTGGTCGTTGAGCTTGGCCGACAGCCAGGACATGGCCCGCGCCCGGTTCTTGTGCTGGGAGCGTTCTTCCTGGCACTCGACCACGATTCCCGACGGGATGTGGGTGATGCGGATCGCCGAGTCGGTCTTGTTGACGTGCTGGCCACCGGCACCGGAGGAGCGGTAGGTATCGATCCGCAGGTCCGCGGGGTTGATCTCGATGGCTTCCTGTTCGTCCGGCTCGGGCAATACCGCCACGGTGCAGGCCGAAGTATGGATGCGGCCCTGGGACTCGGTGGCCGGCACCCGCTGCACGCGGTGGGCGCCGGATTCGAATTTCAGCTTGCCGTAGACGTTCTCGCCTTCGACCCGGGCGATGACTTCTTTATAGCCGCCGTGCTCGCCCTCGTTTTCCGAGAGGATCTCCAACCGCCAGCCACGCCGCTCGGCATAACGCGAATACATGCGGAACAAGTCGCCGGAGAAGATCGCCGCCTCGTCGCCACCGGTGCCGGCGCGGATTTCCAGGAACACGTTGCGCCCGTCGTTGGGGTCCTTGGGCAGCAGCATGCGTTGCAGGGTGCTTTCCAGCTCGACCAGTTGTTCCTTGGCCTCGCGGACTTCTTCCACCGCCATTTCCCGCATGTCCGGATCGCTGTCCTTGAGCAGCGCCTGGGCGCCCTCGAGGTCGGCCTGGACCTTGAGCACCTGTTTATAGGTCTCGACGATCGGCTCGACTTCGGCGTACTCCTTGGAATAGGCGCGGAACTTGGCCTGATCGGAAATGACTTCGCCGTCGCCAAGCAACGCGGTCAGTTCTTCGAAACGGTCCTGGAGGACATCCAGCTTATTGAGCAGTGACGCTTTCATTGCGGTTTTTTATCCGAAGAGTCCGAAGCGCCCTCACCGAGGGCAAAGAGTTCCTGGGCCATGGCCAGCGCATCCAGGCGGCCTTCAGCGGTCAGTTTTTTCAACTGGACGCTGGGCGCATGCAGCAGTTTGTTGGTCAGGCCGCGAGCCAGTTGCATCAGGACGTCTTCGGCGCTGCTGCCGTTGCTCAGCATGCGCAGGGCCTTTTGCAGTTCTTCATCGCGCAGGCGCTCGCTCTGCTGACGATACGCCTTGAGCACGTCCACCGCAGCCAGCTCGCGCAGGCGCACCATGAAGTCCTCGGCGCCGATGTTCACCAGCTCTTCCGCCGCCTGCGCCGCGCCTTGGCGGCTCTTGAGGTTTTCGGCGACCACTTCATGGAGATCGTCGACGGTATAGAGGTAAACGTCGTCCAACTCGCCGACTTCCGGCTCGATATCCCGCGGCACGGCAATATCCACCATGAAGATCGGCTTGTGCTTGCGCAGCTTCAGCGCGCTTTCCACCGCGCCCTTGCCAAGGATCGGCAACTGGCTGGCGGTGGAACTGATGACGATATCGCTGTGCACCAGCTCCTGAGGAATATCCGACAGCAGCACGGCATGGGCTCCAAACTGTTCGGCCAGGGTGCTGGCGCGCTCCAGCGTGCGGTTGGCGACCACGATGCGCTTGACCCCCAGGTCATGCAGGTGGCGGGCGACCAGGGTAATGGTCTCGCCGGCGCCGATCAGCAGCGCCTGGCTGCGCTGCAGATCGCTGAAAATCTGTTTCGCCAGGCTCACCGCGGCAAAGGCCACGGAAACCGGGTTTTCGCCGATGGCGGTGTCGGTACGTACCTGCTTGGCGGCGCTGAAGGTGGCCTGGAACAGCCGCCCCAGCAGCGGACCAATGGTTCCGGCCTCACGCGCCACGGCGTAGGCGGACTTCATCTGCCCGAGGATCTGCGGTTCGCCCAGCACCAGCGAATCCAGCCCCGAGGCGACACGCATCATGTGACGAACGGCCGCATCGTCTTCGTGCACATAGGCACTGGCGCGCAGGTCTTCGAGGCTCAGATGGTGATACTCGGCCAGCCAGCGCAGCACGACATCCGCCGAAAGGTGATCCTGTTCTATATAGAGTTCACTGCGATTGCAGGTGGAGAGGATCGCAGCTTCGCGGCTGTCGGTGAGGCGGCAGAGCTGCTGCAAGGCCTCAACCAACTGCTCAGGGGTAAAGGCCACGCGCTCGCGGACGTCTACTGAAGCAGTCTTGTGGTTAATACCGAGTGCGAGGAAGGCCATTCAAGGTCGCTGATGATGTCGAGAAGCCGACAATTGTCCTACTTCGAAAGATTCAGAACAACCACTGCCGACTATTGTCCCAATAGACTGCCTCTGTAAGGCATCCGCTGAGTCTCGGTTATGTTTGGCCGAAGGCTTGTGTCATGATGATCCGACCGCAGGTTAGTCGTCCTCTTCCTATATGAATAGATCTTCCGCGTTGCTCCTCGCTTTTGTCTTCCTCAGCGGCTGCCAGGCCTTGGCACCCGTTTCACCGGACGGTACGCCGCCGGTCGAAGACACTACCCCGGCTCCTGAAAAGCCCAAGGTTTACTCCTCGTTCAGCGAAGACACGGTCTTCAGCCTGCTGAGCGCGGAACTGGCTGGCCAACGCAATCGTTTCGACATTGCCCTGGACAACTATGTCACCCAGGCCATCAATACCCAGGACCCGGGCATCTCCGAGCGGGCATTCCGCATCGCCGAATACCTGGGTGCCGACCAGGCCGCGCTGGACACTGCGCTGATCTGGGCGAAAAACGCCCCGGACGACCTGGAAGCCCAGCGTGCCGCCGCCATCCAGCTGGCCCGCACCGGGCGTTACGACGAATCCATGGTCTATATGGAGAAAGTCCTGCAGGGCAAGGGCGATACCCATTTCGATTTCCTCGCGCTGTCGGCCGCCGACACCGACCAGGATACCCGCAACGGTCTGATGAAGAGTTTCGACCGCTTGCTGCAAAAACACCCGAACAACGGCCAACTGGTGTTCGGCAAGGCGCTGCTGCTGCAACAGGACGGCGACACCCGCGAAGCCCTGAAGCTGCTGGAGCAGAACCCGCCGGAAGAAGGCGAGATCGCGCCGATCCTCCTGCGCGCCCGCCTGCTGCAGAGCCTCAGCCGCGCCGACGAAGCCCTGCCGTTACTGGAAAAAAGCATTCGCAAGTACCCGGACGACAAGCGCCTGCGCCTGACTTACGCGCGCATGCTGGTCGAGCAGGATCGCATGGACGACGCCAAGGCCCAGTTCTCCAGCCTGGTCCAGCAGTATCCGGAAGACGACGAGCTGCGTTACTCCCTGGCGCTGGTCTGCCTGGAAGCCAAGGACTGGGAAGAGGCCAAGGGTTACCTGGAAGACCTGATCGCCCGGGAAAGCCACGTCGATTCGGCACACCTGAACCTGGGCCGCATCGCCGAAGAGCTCAACGACCCGCAAGGCGCGCTGGCGGAATACGGCCAGGTCGGCCCAGGTGCCGACTACCTGCCGGCACAATTGCGCCAGGCCGACATCCTGATGAACAACGGCCGTACCGCCGAAGCCGAAAAACGCCTGGCCTCCGCCCGCGACACCCAGCCGGACTACGCCATCCAGCTGTACCTGATCGAAGCCGAAACCCTGTCCGCCAACAAACAGGGCGACAAGGCCTGGAAGATTCTCCAGCAAGCCCTGCAGCAATACCCGGACGATGTGAACCTGCTCTACACCCGTGCGATGCAGGCCGAGAAGCGCAACGACCTGGCCCAGATGGAAAAGGACCTGCGCCTGATCATCAAGCGCGAACCGGACAACGCCATGGCATTGAACGCCCTCGGCTACACCCTGTCGGATCGCACGACCCGTTACGCCGAAGCCAAGGCCCTGATCGAACAGGCCCACCAGCTGACCCCGGACGATCCGGCGGTACTCGACAGTCTGGGCTGGGTGAACTATCGCCTGGGTAACCTCGCGGAGGCCGAACGCCTGCTGCGCCAGGCGCTGGAACGCTTTCCCGACCAGGAAGTCGCCGCGCACCTGGGCGAAGTGCTCTGGGCCAATGGCAAGCAACGCGAAGCCAAGCAGATCTGGAGCAAGTTCCTCAAGGACCAGCCCGACAGCCCTATCCTGCGCAGCACCATCAAGCGCCTGACCGGATCAGAGACCCTTTAAGACTATGTTTTTGCGCCACCTTATCGTTTTCAGCTTTATCGCTCTGCTCGCCGGCTGCTCGGGTTTCGGCACCCGCGAATCTGTCGAGGGTCACGGCAGCCCCGCGCTATGGCGCGAGCACAAACAGCAACTGAGCGGCCTCGACGGCTGGCAGATCAACGGCAAGATCGGCATTCGCGCCCCCAAGGATTCGGGCAGCGGCACGCTGTTCTGGCTGCAGCGCCAGGATTACTACGATATCCGCCTGTCCGGCCCGCTGGGTCGCGGCGCCGCCCGCCTGACCGGACGCCCCGGCAAGGTCGCGCTGGAAGTCGCCAACCAGGGACGTTACGAAGCCCCGACTCCGGAAGCCCTGCTCGAGGAACAGCTGGGCTGGAACCTGCCGGTCTCGCATCTGGCCTGGTGGGTTCGCGGGCTGCCCGCCCCCGACAGCAAGAGTCGCCTGACCCTGGACGGCGACAGCCGCCTGTCCAATCTCGAACAGGACAACTGGCAGGTCGAATACCTCAGTTATGCACAACAGAGCGGTTACTGGCTGCCGGAGCGGATCAAGCTGCATGGCCGCGACCTTGACGTCACGCTGGTGATCAAGGAATGGCAACCACGCAAGCTGGGGCAGTAAGCATGAACGCGCCACGACTGACCCTGCCCTCCCCGGCAAAACTCAATCTGATGCTGCACATCCTCGGCCGCCGTGAAGACGGCTATCACGAACTGCAGACGATTTTTCAGTTTCTCGATTACGGCGATGAAATCACCTTTGCCGTGCGCGATGACGGCGTCATTCGCCTGCATACGGAGTTCGCCGGCGTCCCCCACGACAGTAACCTGATCGTGCGCGCGGCCAAACAGCTTCAGGAACAGTCCGCATGCCCGTTGGGCATCGATATCTGGATCGAGAAAGTCCTGCCCATGGGCGGCGGCATCGGTGGCGGCAGTTCCAATGCGGCGACCACTCTGCTGGGCCTGAATCACCTCTGGCAACTGGGCTGGAGCGAAGATCGCCTGGCCGCGCTGGGCCTTTCCCTGGGCGCCGACGTGCCGGTTTTCGTGCGTGGGCATGCAGCTTTCGCCGAGGGCGTGGGAGAAAAACTCACCCCGGTAGACCCCGAGGAACCTTGGTATCTCGTGCTGGTGCCGCAAGTCTCTGTAAGTACAGCAGAAATTTTTTCAGATCCGCTGTTGACACGTGACACTCCGCCCATTAAAGTGCGCCCCGTTCCCAAGGGAAACGGCAGAAATGACTGTTTGCCGGTGGTTGCAAGGCGTTATCCAGATGTACGTAACGCATTGAATTTGCTAGGTAAATTTACCGAAGCAAAACTGACCGGAACTGGAAGTTGTGTGTTTGGGGGCTTCCCAAGCAAAGCTGAAGCTGATAAAGTCTCGGCCCTTCTTACAGAGACCCTTACAGGGTTTGTAGCAAAAGGAAGCAACGTTTCGATGTTGCATCGCAAGCTGCAAAGTCTGCTCTAAAAGGAACCAAGTGCCAGGCACTTGATGCAACAGATACAGGGGCGTCGCCAAGCGGTAAGGCAGCAGGTTTTGATCCTGCCATGCGTTGGTTCGAATCCAGCCGCCCCTGCCATTTTCCTTATACTCATCCAGGTATACCCTCAGCCTTCAGGTACTGCGCGTGTCCAAGATGATGGTCTTTACGGGGAACGCTAACCCCGATCTGGCTCGGCGTGTCGTACGTCAGCTGCATATCCCTCTCGGTGACATCTCTGTCGGTAAATTTTCCGACGGCGAAATTACCGCTGAGATCAATGAAAATGTCCGCGGTAAAGACGTCTTCATTATTCAGCCGACTTGCGCTCCGACCAACGATAACCTGATGGAACTCGTCGTGATGGCTGATGCCTTCCGCCGCTCCTCAGCGACTCGAATCACTGCTGTAATTCCTTACTTTGGTTATGCCCGTCAGGATCGCCGTCCGCGTTCCGCACGTGTGGCTATCAGCGCGAAAGTCGTGGCTGACATGCTTACCGTAGTCGGCATCGACCGTGTTCTCACGGTTGATCTGCATGCTGACCAGATTCAGGGCTTCTTCGATATTCCGGTAGATAACATCTACGGCTCCCCGGTTCTGGTGGATGACATCGAAGACCAACGTTTCGAAAACCTGATGATCGTCTCCCCGGACATTGGCGGCGTCGTGCGTGCACGTGCCGTGGCCAAATCCCTGGGCGTGGATCTCGGGATCATCGACAAGCGCCGCGAGAAAGCCAATCACTCTGAAGTGATGCATATCATCGGTGACGTTGAAGGCCGTACCTGCATCCTGGTTGACGACATGGTCGATACCGCCGGCACCCTGTGCCACGCGGCCAAGGCCCTGAAAGAGCATGGCGCTGCCAAGGTCTTTGCCTACTGCACACACCCTGTGCTGTCGGGTCGAGCAATCGAGAACATTGAAAATTCCGTGCTGGACGAGCTGGTGGTGACCAACACCATCCCGCTGTCCGCTGCAGCACAAGCCTGTGCGCGTATCCGTCAACTGGATATCGCACCGGTTGTTGCCGAAGCGGTTCGCCGTATCAGCAACGAAGAATCGATCAGCGCGATGTTCCGCTAGGGCCCTGCCCTAGCCTTACATCTCGATGACGAAAAGCGCCCCGCCCCAGCATTCCTGTTGGGGCGGGGCTTTTTTGCCCATATCGCCTTTAGCGCTGGTCGCAAACGCTGGGGCGAGTGTGGTTATTTTGGAGATACAACATGAACGATTTTACTCTGAATGCTGAACTGCGTTCCGACCTGGGGAAAGGTGCGAGCCGCCGCCTGCGTCGTCTCGCAAGCCTGGTTCCAGCTGTAGTTTACGGTGGCGACAAAGCCCCTGAATCCATCAGCATGCTGGCCAAAGAAGTTGCCAAACTGCTCGAAAACGAAGCGGCTTTCAGCCACGTTATCGAACTGAACGTTGGCGGCACCAAGCAAAACGTCGTGATCAAGGCGCTGCAACGTCACCCGGCCAAAGGCCACGTGATGCACGCTGACTTCGTACGCGTTGTTGCTGGTCAGAAACTGACCGCTATCGTTCCAGTGCACTTCATCAACGAAGCTGCTCCGGTCAAGAAAGGCGGCGAGATTTCGCACGTTATCGCTGAAATCGAAGTGTCCTGCCTGCCGAAAGACCTGCCTGAGTTCATCGAAGTCGACCTGGGCGACGCTGAAATCGGCACCATCGTTCACCTGTCGAACATCAAAGCCCCTAAAGGCGTTGAGTTCGTTGCTCTGGCTCACGGTAACGACCTGGCTGTTGCCAACGTTCACGCTCCACGTGTTGCTCCAGAAGCTGCAGAAGGCGCTGCAGAGTAATTCACTCTGCTTGCCGGAGTTACCGGAAACATCGCGGACTGGAACGTAGCGAGAAAGCGGGCGGGAACGCGGAGTTTACATAATGGTAAATGAGCACTTGTCGTCCACTTTCGCCGCACGTTCCAGTCGCGGCGATGTTATCCACAACTCCAAGGAAGGGCCCCTATCGTGACTGCCATCAAACTGATCGTTGGCCTGGGTAATCCAGGCGCCGAATACGAACAGACCCGGCATAACGCAGGGGCCCTTTTTGTTGAGCGCATCGCCGAGAAACAAGGCGTCAGCCTTGTGGCCGATCGCAAATATTTCGGCCTGACCGGGCGCTTTTCGCACCAGGGTCAGGACATTCGTCTGCTGATACCCACCACCTACATGAACCGCAGCGGCCAGGCCGTGGCGGCATTGGCCGGTTTCTTCCGCATCAAGCCCGAAGAAATCCTGGTGGCGCATGACGAACTCGACCTGCCACCCGGCGTCGCCAAGCTCAAACAGGGCGGCGGGCATGGCGGGCACAACGGGTTGCGCGACATCATCGCGCAACTGGGCAACCAGAATACCTTTCACCGCTTGCGGCTTGGCATCGGCCACCCAGGCGTCGCCAGCATGGTCTCGAACTTTGTCCTGGGTCGTGCGCCGCGCGCCGAACAGGAAAAGCTCGATGCCAGCATCGATTTTGCCCTCGGCGTGCTGCCGGATATCTTCGCCGGTGAATGGAACCGTGCGATGAAAAACCTGCACAGCCAGAAGGCCTGACTCTTACCCGAGGGGAAACACCATGGGATTCAACTGCGGCATCGTCGGCCTGCCTAACGTCGGCAAGTCCACCCTGTTCAACGCCCTGACCAAATCCGGTATCGCGGCCGAGAACTTCCCCTTCTGCACCATCGAGCCGAACAGCGGCATCGTGCCGATGCCGGATCCGCGTCTGGACGCCCTGGCCGCCATCGTGGTGCCCGAGCGCGTGCTGCCGACCACCATGGAGTTCGTCGACATCGCCGGCCTGGTGGCGGGTGCCTCGAAAGGTGAAGGCCTGGGTAACAAGTTCCTGGCCAACATCCGCGAAACCGATGCCATCGCCCACGTGGTCCGCTGCTTCGAAGACGACAACGTGATCCACGTGTCCAACAGCGTCGACCCGAAACGCGACATCGAGATCATCGACCTGGAACTGATCTTCGCCGACCTCGACAGCTGCGAAAAGCAACTGCAGAAAGTCGCGCGCAACGCCAAGGGCGGTGACAAGGACGCCGTGGCGCAGAAAGCCCTGCTCGAGCAACTGATCGCGCACTTCACCGAAGGCAAGCCAGCGCGCAGCCTGATGAAGAACATGAGCGCCGAGGAGAAGCTGGTGATCCGCGGCTTCCACCTGCTGACCACCAAGCCGGTGATGTACATCGCCAACGTCGCCGAAGACGGTTTCGAGAACAACCCGCTGCTGGACGTGGTCAAGGCCATCGCCGAAGAAGAAGGCGCCATGGTGGTTCCGGTCTGCAACAAGATCGAAGCGGAAATCGCCGAGCTGGACGACGGTGAAGAGAAAGACATGTTCCTCGAGGCCCTGGGCCTGGAAGAGCCGGGCTTGAACCGCGTGATCCGCGCCGGTTACGAAATGCTCAACCTGCAGACCTACTTCACCGCGGGTGTAAAGGAAGTACGCGCCTGGACCGTTCGCGTCGGCGCCACCGCCCCGCAGGCCGCCGCCGTGATCCACACCGACTTCGAAAAAGGCTTCATCCGCGCCGAAGTGATCGCCTACGACGACTTCATCCAGTTCAAGGGTGAAGCCGGTGCCAAGGAAGCCGGCAAATGGCGCCTGGAAGGCAAGGACTACATCGTCAAGGACGGCGACGTGATGCACTTCCGCTTCAACGTCTGATCCAACGCTGCAACAGCAGTGCCCCCTGGCTTGATACGACAAGCCAGGGGCTCGTTGCGTGGTTCTATCGCACATGGGCGAGTCTTTCACCCGGTAGCTGTCACGACAACCCACCGTTACTCAACGCTCCCCTCTTGCCAATATTTCCCGGACGCTCCACTCTCCGACGATGCCCCATGCCCGTTTCCGGCCAAGGTTAATTGGTAGCACTTCTGCTGAAACCCACAGCAGCGCCGATACAAGCAGACACTTGCAACCGCTCTGCTTAACTCTATGCACTCGCTCATTGCCATGACTGGATAGGGGCAGCCACAAGATGCAAAAGAAAGTTATCGTCGCCGATGATCACCTGCTCACGCTCATTGGCATCCGCGCCTCGCTCAGCAGCGACAGGACGCTGCAGATCGTCGGCGAAGCACAGAATGTCGAAGGGCTGTTCCAGCTATTGGCCGAACAGCCCTGCGATCTGGTCATCACCGATCTGATGATGCCCCACAGCGAACAGGCCGACGGCATCCGTCTGATCGAACAGTTGCGCCGCCGTTACCCCCAGATCGCGGTCATCGTGGTGACCATGCTCAACAACCCGGCGCTGCTGGCCTCGATCCTCAAGCTGGGGGTCCAGGGGTTGATCAGCAAACGCGGGGTACAAGGCGACCTGCAAAAGGCCATTCGCGCCAGCCAGGCCAAACCCTTCGTCTCCCCGTCCATCCGTCATCTGTTCGACTCCGTGGAGCCTCTGGCCGAGGTCGAACAACTGTCCCCTCGCGAAGTCGAGGTGCTACGCCTCTACGGCGCCGGGTTGTCGGTCAATGAAATAGCCACGCACCTCAATCGTTCCAAGCAGACCATCAGCAGCCAGAAGAGCAGTGCCATGCGCAAGCTGGGCCTGGACAGCAACGCCAGCCTCTACCTGTACATCCAGGAAGTCGGGCTGGCCTGAGACTATGCCGAACCCTCTAGCCGGCCTGCTGCGCCTGATCCTCTGGATCATGCTCTTGCTGACCAGTGTCGCGTCCCTGGGCGCCGCCGAGCCTGAGCCTGCTCCGCTGTCCCTGGCCACGCTGATGGCCATGCGTCAGACGCTGCCCCCTCGCCCGCTACGGGTCGCCGAAGTGAGCGCCTCCAACGAGCAACCCGAGCCTCGTGGCAACGATGTGCTCAACCAGATCACCAACGATTACCTGGAACACATCAGCCAGTTTCTCGAACTGCCGATCCAGCGCGTGCCCTACCCTTCGGTGGACAGTGCCATCGCCGGCCTGACAAACGGGGACATCGATCTGATGCCCCGCGCCACCGAGTACGAAAGAAAACAGCCAGGGTTCGTCTACAGCCAGCCCTACCTGGACAACGAGCCGATCATCGTCGGGCGCATCGCCGACAAGGATCTGTCCCCTGACCTGGCGGGCAAACGCGTGCTGGTTCCAGCCTACTATGTGCAGGCTGAAACAGTCGGCAAGGCCTATCCCAAGGCTGAACTGATCGTGATCAACAGCATTGTCGAAGGCCTGCAGCGCCTGTCCGACGGCGAAGCCGACGCCCTGATCGGCGATCAGCTGCGCACCAATTTCTACATGCGCAGCCTGGCCAACCTCAAGTTGCAGAACAAGTACGTCGCCAATCTGCCGGCCATGGGTTTCAGCTTCGCCGCCCGCGGGCATGAGGACAATCTGGTGCCCCTGATCAACGCCGCGCTGAAGACGGTTTCCCGGGAGCGCAAGCAGGAGATATTGCAGCACTGGGAACGCTCGCCCTGGCTGTTCGCGCCGACCGACTCCTTCGCCCTCAACAGCGCGGAAGACAACTGGCTCAAGCATCTTCCTTCGCTGAACCTGATCGCCCACGAAATCCCCAATTACCTGTACCGCAAGGACGACGGCCAATGGGCCGGACTGGCGTTCAATGTGCTGCGCAGCCTGGCCGACGACTATCAACTGCAACTGAACATCATCGACAGCCAGTCCCCGGACATCGACCGCCAGCGCCTGGAACGGGATGAGGCGCAAATCGCCCTGTCGCTGGCACCGACTCCGGTCCGGCAGAAGCGCCTGTTATTCAGCGATGGCTTCGGCACCGACTACTGGGCCTTCATTACCCGCGAAGGCGCCAGTTCCCCCAGTTCGCTGGCGGCCCTGGGGGGCAGGCGCCTGGCGATCGCCGCCGGACATCCCCTGCAGCCTCTGCTCCAGAGCCGCTATCCGAGCATCGAACTGGTACTCACCGACCACTACTCCCAGTCCCTGCATCTGGTCGAACAGGGCATGGTCGACGCCACGCTGAACAGCGCAGCCGATGCCCAACAGCTGGACAATCCCCGGCTCCGGGCCGGCAAGCAGTTCCAGGCCCAGGCCGAGCCCCTGGTGTTCGCCGTATCGGCCAAGCACCCCGAACTCCTGAGTATTCTCAACAAGCTCCTGTATTCGTTGAAAACTTCGGACGGCAATCAGCACCGCATCAGCATCCTGGCGCGGCCCGCCACCAAGGGTTCGCTCTGGGCCTATCTGCCGAGCTGGGTCTGGCAAAGCGCCGCGCTGGTCCTGGTGCTGGTACTGCTGTCGTTTTACTGGAACTGGCGCCTGCGGATTCAGATCCGCCAGCGGCGCGTCGCGCAGAATCAGCTCAAGGACCAACTGGCCTTCCAGTTCGCCTTGCTCAACGGCTTGCCCATCCCGCTTTACGTGCGTGACTTGCAAGGGCGCCTGAGCACCTGCAACCACGCTTATGAGCAGTTCTTCGGCCGGTCCCTGGACGAGATGCGCGGCACCACGCCGCAAGAGCAAGGCATCGCCCCACGCGCCCTGGCCCTGGACCTGGAGGAGCAACACCAACGGCTGCTGGATAACCGCCAGTCGCAATTCCTCGACAGCGTGATCGAGGTCGATGGCCAGGCCCATCATATCTACCAATGGCTGGTGCCCTTCTACACCGCACTCGGCAAGCAGCAGGGCCTGCTGGGCGGCTGGATCGACATCAGCGTGCGCAAGCACCTGGAACACAAGCTGCTCGAAGCCCAGCAGCAGGCAGTCGACGCCAGCGCCGCGAAAAGCCAGTTCCTCGCGACCATGAGCCATGAGCTGCGCACCCCGCTGAATGCCATGGTCGGCCTGCTGGAGCTGGAAACCAGCGGCGCGTCCACCCCTTCGCAAAACCTCAGCATCGCCCAGCAGTCGGCGCAATCGATGATCGACCTGATCGGCAACATTCTCGATCTGGACAAGGTCGAGACCGGCCAGATGGAGCTGGTGCCCAGCCCCACCGCCCTCGATCAACTATTGGCCAACTGCCTTGAGCTGTTCGCCGCGCAGGCCCGGGAAAAACACCTGGAGCTGAAGCTGCGACACCGCCTGCCCCCCGAGCGGCGCTACCAGGTGGACGCCCTGCGCCTGACGCAGATCCTTCACAACCTGTTGTCCAACGCCTTGAAGTTCACGAACCAGGGCTGGGTCGAGCTGTCGGTCCAGGAGCTGGACTCGGGGCCTCGGCAAAGCCGCCTGATGTTCCATGTCAGCGACACCGGCATCGGCATCGCCGAGGATCAGCAGCCGCAGATTTTCGCGCCTTACCAGCAAGCCCACGCCGAGATCGCCCACCTGCACGGCGGTTCCGGCCTGGGCCTGAGCATCTGCAAACAGCTGGTCGAACTCATGGGCGGCAGCATCCGCCTCGCCAGTGCAGCGGGCCAGGGTTGCCGGGTCAGCTTCGAACTGACCCTGCCCTGGCAACCGGACGAGGACGAGCCGCAGCATGCCCTTCAAGGCGCTACGGCGGTGGCCGGGTTGAATGTACTGATCGTCGACGACGTTTCCACCAACGGCCTGGTGCTCGAACAGCAACTGCTCAGGCTCGGCCATCGCGGGACCTACGTCAGCAATGGCAAGGCGGCCTTGCAAGCCTGGGAACAGGGCCACTTCGATGTGCTGGTCACCGATTGCAACATGCCGCACATGGACGGCTACGCCCTGGCCCGCAATGTCCGTGCCGCAGAACAGGCGCGCGGGCTGCCCAGGATCCCGATCATCGGCTACACCGCCCGTGCCCTGGCAGACGAAAAGCAGCGTTGCCAGGCGGCCGGCATGGACGACCTGATGATCAAGCCCATCGTCCTCGAGCGTCTGCGGGAAGTACTCGGCAAGCTGAAAGCGCCCGGGCTATCCAGTTCATCCCTCAACGCCCCCCTCACCCCGCCCCCCGCCCCAGCGCCTGACGCGGAGGCTGCCGCGACGTTCGACCTGTCCTACCTGGAGGGTTTCCAGAACGATCCGCAGCTCAAGGAGCGCTTGCTCCAGGAGCTGCGCCGGAACCTGGAACAGGAGCGCGAGCTGCTGAGCGCCCCGCTGCCCGACACGCCGGAGTTCCTCGAACAGTGGGTCCACCGGGTCAGCGGCCTGGCCTGCACGGTCGATTCGCCGGCGTTGATGCGGGCCTGCCTCGACCTGCAACGTGCGACTCATGAAGGCGAGCAGGCCCTGGAGGCGCAACGCCACGCGGTGCTCTCGGTCATCGAACGCATGCTGCGCGATATCGAACGCCACGCCTGACCCATCCCGGACAGCCCTGAGCAACAATTCCGGCCCTGGGTAACCCCAGGCTGCCCTCCTGAAACATTTTGTTCCATTCCCTGGCTCGCCGTTTCGTACTCGTCTCATACAAGGCAAAAGCCCCGCTCGGCATCCTAGGCCCCCTTCGAAACCGGGCGCCGCGGACCAGGAACATTCCAGGTCGACTCATTGGGCGGCCGGCATCGAAGAACTCAAAAAAGACTCTTTCACATCCCTAATTCAAGGTGATTCGATGCTTCATAACACCCGCGCCAGCGCCATGCGCAAGCTTCCGTTGGCCATCACCCTCGGCCTGGCTTCACTGGCCAGCCAGCAAGCCTTCGCCCACGGTTATGTCGAAAGTCCGAAATCCCGTGCCTTCATGTGCTCCGCCACCGGCGGCAACCTCAACCGCGATTGCGGCCCCGTCACTTACGAACCGCAGAGTGTCGAGTACTCGCCATCGGTCCAGCATCACTACCCCAAGGATTACTGCTCGGGCGACTTCACCAAATGCGGTCCGGCGAACGGCACCATCCCGGCGGGCGGTATCACCAGCTTCTCGCAGCTCAACGAGCAGACGGCGACCCGCTGGCAGAAAACCACGATCAAGCCGGGCATGAATGAATTCACCTGGCACTACTCCGCCGGTCACGCCAGCGCCTACTACCAGTTCTACATCACCAAGAAAGACTGGAACCCGAACCAGCCGCTGACCCGCGACTCCTTCGAGATGACCCCGCTGCTCAATGAAAACGCCGGTGGCGTGCGTCCGCCGGCCGGTGGCAAGACCAAGCACAAGGTCAACATTCCTGCTGACCGCAGCGGTTACCACGTGATCCTGGCGACCTGGAAAATCGCCGACACCGCCGCCACCTTCTACCAGGCCATCGACGTCAACATCGACAACGATGGCGCGCCGATTCCTGACTGGAAAATCCTCGGTGCCGTACAGCCTGAACAACTGCAAGTCGGCGACAAGGTCAGCACTCGCGTGTTCACCAATGCCGGCGAACAGCAGAACCGCCAGACCCGCCTGAACATCGAGACCGCCGAGCAGGCCAACGCCAACACCTGGCCGTTCCTGTTGGCGGAAAAGGTCAACAAGGCCAATGCCGGTTATGTGATGGGCGAGCTCAACGCCAACAACGAAGTCGTGCCCAACTACGGCAAGAACACCATGTACGCCAAGAACAACAGCGACGTGGTGCGTGTGGAAATCCAGAAAGAGCAGCCGAGCATTCCTGGCGAGCTGAAACTTTCCGGCCTGCAGGCCGAGTACACCTTGAAGGACAACGCCACCGACCTGCACTTCAACGCCATTGCCCAGGGCGGCAAGTACACCATCAGCTCGACGGTCTTCAACGGCAAGAACGAAAGCATTGCTCACGTACAAGCCGAGCCTGGCAACAACACGCCGCACTTCTCCATCCCGCTGCGTAACGTCAGCGAAGGTGAGTACGACGTGGTAGTCGTGGCCAAGCCGGAGAAAGGCGAGCAGCTGCAACAAAGCCAGCGCATCACCCTCAAAGCCGAAGAAGTGGGCGGCGGCGGTGATTACGACTTCGTCTTCCCCAAAGGCCTGACCGGCTACAAGGCCGGCACCAAGGTCCTGGCCAAGGACGGCAACGTCTATGAGTGCAAGCCGTTCCCTTACAGCGGCTACTGCATCCAGTGGAACGCTGGCGCGACTCAGTTCGAGCCTGGCGTGGGCAGCAACTGGAAGGACGCCTGGATTCGCAAGTAATCCATAACCTGACCAACCGCAGCGTGGTGCCCCGGCACCGCGTTGCGGACCTTGGGAATCGACATGAATCACCCTCACTACTCAAGACCGCGCAGGCTGCTGCACTGGCTGTTCGCCGCCGTTGTGCTGTGGGCCACGATCAGCGGCTATGCCAGCGCCCTGTTGCAGCCGCCAAGCTCGGTCCAACAGGCGATCGCCTTTATCAATGTCTCGCTGACCACCCTGCTGGTGCCGCTGTTCGTCCTGCGGCTGTTCTACCTCCTGCGCCATCCCGCTCCGGCGGCGCCCGCCCATCAGAGCGCGGCTGAGCGCAAGCTGGTGCATGCCGGGCATGCCGCCCTGCTGGTCACCCTCGGTACCGTGCTGTTCAGCGGCGTGCTGATGATGTCGCGCCCGATCGACCTGTTCGGCCTGCGGCTCCCGCAACCCTTGCAGGACCCGGCGGCCATCACCTTTTTCGAAGAGCTTCACCATTACAGCTGCATGGCCCTGGCCCTGCTGGTGGCCGGCCATATCGCCGCGGTGATCCTCCACCAATGGCGCGGGCAGGGCGTGCTCAGACGCATGCTGCCCAAACGCCCATGAAAACGCTGCTCTCATGGCGCCCGCGCGGCTCCGGCCAACGCTACCTGCTGCCCGCCAGCCTGGTCGCCCTGGGTCTCTGGCTGAGCTGGCTCGGCCTCGACAGCTGGAGCTACCGGCAAGTCGTGGCGGGCCAGCCGGTGCCGAGCGCGGTACCGAGCGCCAGCGCCGAAAAGCTGCTGCCCGCGCCCCTGGACGATCGCAACATCGCCAGGGTGTTCGGCGCCGTGCCGGTCGAATTCGACAGCGCGCAGGCCAGCCTGCCGCTGGTCCTGCTCGCCAGCCTGCTGGGCAACCAGCCCGAACAATCCAGGGCCCTGATCCAGTACGCCGACAGCCGGGCCTTCTACTCCCCGGGCGAACGCCTGCCCGACGGCACGCTGCTCAAGAGCGTCAACGCCGATCAGGTGGTGGTGCTGCGCAACGGCCGTGAACAGAACCTGCTGCTACCCGGGCGCCAGCTGCGCCTGCTCAGCCCCCAGACAACCCCACCGGAGGTCGCCGACCGAAAAGCCACGGCCCTTCTGCGAGCGATAGAGAACACACCATGAAACTGTCCAAGATTGCAGGCGCCGTGCTCAGCCTCGGCCTTCTTTTGAGTGCCATGCCCAGTAGCGCGGCCCTCACCACCCAGCGCCTGTGGACGCTGAACATGAAGGACGCCGAACTGCGCGACCTGGCCAGCGAAGTCGGTGAAATCACCGGCAAGACCCTGGTGGTCGATGCCCGGCTGCAAGGCAAGGTCAGCGTGCAATCGTCCAATGCACTGGACAAGGACGGTATCTACTCGCTGTTCCTCAGCGTGCTGCGCAGCCAGGGTTTCGTCGCCCTGGACCAGGGCGACCGGGTGCTGATCGTGCCGGCGGTGGAAGCCAAGACCAAATCCAGCGAGCAATCGGGCGATGAGTTCGTGACCCGGGTCCTGGACCTGCGCAACGCCAACGCCGCGGAAATCTCCGGGGTGGTCCGCCCGCTG
Organism: Pseudomonas sp. NFACC41-3; assembly: GCF_900109505.1. Classification (NCBI taxonomy): domain Bacteria; kingdom Pseudomonadati; phylum Pseudomonadota; class Gammaproteobacteria; order Pseudomonadales; family Pseudomonadaceae; genus Pseudomonas; species Pseudomonas sp. NFACC41-3. Next base: position 89,496 of record NZ_FOAE01000002.1, on the reverse strand, counting down.
GTGAGCGACGACGCCTATGTCGCGCCCTCGGCCAGCTCCAACGCGCTGGTGGTTTCCGACAGCGCCAGCAACGTCGAACGCATCCGCCAGGTGGTCAGCGAACTGGACCAGGCCGGCAACCGCTCGTTCAGCACCGTGGCGCTCAAGCACGCCTGGGCCAGCGATGTGGCCCGGACCCTGAACGAAAGCATCAGCCAGACGGGCAACGGCCCCAGCGACGCCAAGGCCGTGGGCGACGCCCGCAGCAACCGGGTGATCCTCGCGGGCTCCGCCCAGGCCCGCCAGCGCATGGCCGATCTGGTCAAGGCCATCGACGTGCCGAGCAATGCCAATGACAGCGCGCGGGTGGTACGCCTGCACCACAGCGATGCGAAAAAACTCTCGAAGCTGCTCGACGGCATCGGCAAGCGCCTGGAAGACGGTAATCGCGGTGGCGGCGAAGGCAAGGGCGGCGGCAACTCGATACTGGTGAGCGCCGACGAAAGCCAGAATGCCCTGGTGCTGATGGCCGACCCGGCGCAACTGAGCATGCTCGATAAAGTCATCACCCAGCTGGACCAGCCACGGGCCCAGGTGCTGGTGGAAGCGGCCATCGTCGAAGTCAGCGGCGACATCAACGAAGCCCTCGGGGTGCAATGGGCGGCGCGCGCCGGCAACGTCGCCGGCGGCACCAACTTCAGTGGCACCGGCCTGTCGATCGGCACCCTGCTGGGTAACGGCAAGGACAAGAACATCACCCTGCCGGACGGCGCCATCATCGGCATCGGCACCAGCAATTTCGGCGCGCTGGTCACCGCCCTGTCCAGCGACTCGAAAAACAACCTGCTGTCCACCCCGAGCCTGCTGACCCTGGACAACGAAGCGGCGGAAATCCTCGTCGGCCAGAACGTGCCTTTCCAGACCGGCTCGTACACCACCGACACCGCCGGCGCCAGCAACCCCTTCACCACCGTGGAACGCCAGGACGTCGGCGTGACCCTCAAGGTGACGCCGCACATCAACGAGGGCAACACCCTGCGCCTGAAGGTCGAGCAGGAAAGCTCGGAGCTGGCCAGCGCCCCGCCCGGCATCACCACCAGCGACGTGATCACCAACAAGCGCTCGGTGAAAAGCACCATCCTCGCCGACGACGGGCAGATCATCGTGCTCGGCGGCCTGATCAAGGACAACGTCAAGACCCAGGTCAGCAAGGTGCCGGTGCTGGGCAGCATTCCCCTGCTCGGCCGGCTGTTCACCAGCACCAAGGACGTCACCGAAAAGACCAACCTGATGGTCTTCCTGCGGCCGACCCTGGTGCGCGGCAGCGCCGATGCCGTCAACGTCAGCCAGCGCAAGTACGACGACCTGCGCAAGCTGCGCGCCAACGGTGACAGCCGCAGCGGCCTGGCCCTGCCCGCCGACTCGCGCCAGTTGTTCGATGCCGCGCCGCAGGATGGGACCCTCGACATTCGCGCCAGAGAGCCACGCCGATGAACCCGGTCGCGCGCCTGCCCTTTGGCTTCGCCAAGCGTCATGGGGTCCTGCTGGAATCCCTGGAAAACGGCCTGCGGCTTTATTGCCGGGCCGACACGCCGGTGGAAATCCTCGCCGAGGTCCGCCGTTGCCATGGCCCGTTGCGGGGCCAGCGGATACTCGACGCCGCACAGTTCGCCGAGTTGCTGGCCGAGCACTATCGCGATGGCCGCGACGACGCCATGCAAATGGCCGAGGGCCTGGGCGACCAAATCGCCGGCCAGGACGACCTGGCCAGCCTGGCCGAGCAACTGCCGCAGATCACCGACCTGCTGGAGCAGGAAGACGACGCGCCGATCATTCGCCTGATCAACGCGATCCTCGGCGAGGCGGTGAAGGTCAAGGCTTCGGATATCCACCTGGAAACCTTCGAGCAGCACCTGTCCGTGCGCCTGCGGGTCGACGGCCTGCTGCGCGAAGTGCTGCGTCCGCGCCGGGAACTGGCGGGCCTGTTGGTGTCGCGGATCAAGGTCATGTCCAAGCTCGACATCGCCGAGAAGCGCATCCCCCAGGACGGCCGCATCGCCCTGCGCATCGGCGGCCATGAAGTGGACGTGCGGGTCTCCACCCTGCCTTCGGCCTACGGCGAGCGGGTGGTCATGCGCCTGCTCGACAAACAGGCCGGACGCCTGAACCTGGGGCGGCTGGGCATGGCCGAGGCGATCCGCGACAAGCTGGAAGACGCCCTGCTGCGCCCACACGGCATCCTGCTGGTCACCGGCCCTACCGGCTCCGGCAAGACCACCACGCTGTATGCCGGGCTCAGCAGCCTGAACAACCAGACGCGCAACATCCTGACCATCGAAGACCCGGTGGAATACCACCTGGCCGGCATCGGCCAGACCCAGGTCAACACCAAGGTCGACATGACCTTCGCCCGTGGCCTGCGCGCCATCCTGCGCCAGGACCCGGATGTGGTGATGGTCGGCGAGATCCGTGACCGGGAAACCGCCGACATCGCCGTGCAGGCCTCCCTCACCGGCCACCTGGTGCTGTCCACCCTGCACACCAACAGCGCCATCGGCGCCGTCACCCGCCTGCTGGACATGGGCATCGAGCCCTTCCTGCTGTGCACCTCGCTGCTCGGCGTGGTCGCCCAGCGCCTGGTGCGGGTGCTCTGCGGCGATTGCAAGAGCGCCGCGCCGGCCGACGCCGCGGCCTGCCGCCAGTTGCACCTCGACCCGCAACAGGCCCCGCTGCTCTATCACCCGGTCGGCTGCCCGGCCTGCCAGCACAGCGGCTATCGCGGCCGCCAGGGCATCTACGAACTGGTGCTGTTCGACGAACCGCTGCGCCAGTTGATCCATGAAGGGGCTGGCGAGGCCGCCTTGACCCACTACGCGCGCCAGCATGCCCACAGCCTGTTCGCCGACGGCCGGGACAAGGTGCTGCAAGGCGTCACCAGCGTCGAAGAACTGCTACGTGTAACCCGGGAGCACTGACCGTGGCCGCCTACGAATACCTCGCCATGTGCAACGCCGGGCGCAAGACCCGTGGCGTGCAGGAAGCCGACAGCGAGCGGCAGGTCCGCCAGTTGCTGCGCGAACGCAACCTGATCGCCCTGCAGGTCAAGCCGGCCCGCGGGCAAAAGGACCGCTCCGGCGCCACGCTGACCAGCAGCCAACGCCTCAGCCCGGCGCAACTGGCCTTGCTCACCCGCCAGCTGGCGACCCTGGTCCAGGCCGCTCTGCCCCTGGAAGAAGTGCTGGCCGCGGTCGCCGCGCAATGCAGCAAACGCGCGCAGCAAAGCATGATGCTGGCGATCCGCGCACGGGTGCTGGAAGGCCATGACCTGGCCCGAGCCATGGGCGAATACCCGCGCGCCTTCACCTCGATGTACCGGGCCACGGTGGCCGCCGGCGAACGCGCCGGCCACCTGGCCCAGGTACTGATGCAACTGGCCGACTACACCGAGGCCCGGCATGCCGCCCGCCAGCAGCTGCAACTGGCCATGCTGTACCCGAGCATCCTGCTGCTGGCGGCCTTCGGCATCGTCGGCTTCCTGCTCAGTTTCGTGGTGCCGGATGTGGTCAAGGTGTTCATCGACAGTGGCCAGCAACTGCCGGTGCTGACCCGCGGCCTGATCGCTACCAGCGACTTCGCCCGGGACTACGGCCTGCTCCTGCTGCTGATGCTCGGCAGCCTCGCCGCCGGCCTGCGCGTGGCCCTGCGCAAGCCCGCCCTGGCCATGCGCTGGCATCAGGCCCAGCTGCGCTTGCCGGTGATCGGGCGGGTCATCCAGGCCAGCAACAGCACCCGTTTTGTCAGCACCCTGGCGATTCTCGGACGCAGCGGCGTACCACTTGTTGATGCTCTGGAGATTTCCGGCGAAGTGGTCGCCAACCAGCAGATTCGTACTCGTATGAAAGACGTGGCACGTGCCGTACGCGAAGGTAGCGGGCTGACCCGGGCCCTGGAACAGAGCGGCGATTTCCCGCCGATGATGCTGTACATGATCGCCAGCGGCGAACGCTCAGGGGAACTGGACGGCATGCTCGAACGCGCCGCCCACCAGCAGCAGACCCAGCTGTCCAACGGCATCGCCATGCTGGTCGGGCTGTTCGAGCCGGCGATGCTGGTGTTCATGGGCGCCAGCGTGCTGGTGATCGTCCTGGCGATCCTGATGCCCATTCTCAACCTCAACCAACTCATCACCTGAAGAGCACACAACATGCGCAACCCTTCCCGCCAACGCGGCTTCACCCTGATCGAGATCATGGTGGTCGTGGTGATTCTCGGTGTCCTGGCCGCCCTGGTGGTCCCGCAGATCATGAGCCGCCCGGACCAGGCCAAGGTCACCGCCGCCCGCAGCGACATCAAGGCCGTGGCCACCGCCCTGGAAATCTACAAGCTCGACAACCACCACTACCCGTCGACCCAGCAGGGCCTGGAAGCTCTGGTGAAGAAACCGGCAGGCATGCCGGCGGCCCTCAACTGGAACCCCGACGGCTACCTCAAGCGCCTGCCCAAGGACCCCTGGGGCAACCCTTACCAGTTCCTCGCCCCGGGTCGCGAAGGCTCGGCCTACGACCTGTATTCCTTCGGTGCCGACGGCCGCAACGGCGGCGACGGCACCAACGCCGACATCGGCAACTGGGAGCCTTGAAGTGCGCAAGCCAATGGCGGGTTTCACCCTGCTGGAGCTGCTGGTGGTCATGGTGATCATCGGCTTGCTGGCCGGCATGGTCGGGCTGGTCCAGAGCGACTCGGGCGGGCAGAAGGCCCGGCGCGAGGCCGAGCGCCTGCAAAACCTCATTGGCTTGCTGCGCGAAGACGCGGTGTTGAACAACCTCAATCACGGCCTGCGCCTGGAGCCGGACCACTACACAGTGCTGAGCCTCGACCGTGGCGGCCAGTGGCAGGCCGACAAACGCTTCAAGGAACACCGGCTGCCCGGCGAACTGCGCCTGAACCTGCAGGAGCCACGAGGCCCAAATAAAGGCCTGGGCCAGGGCAAGGAGCCGCAACTCTGGGTGCTGGCCAACGACCAGATCTCGCCCTTCAATCTACTGCTGGAATACCGCCAGCAGCCGCTGCTGTCGCTGTCCAGCGACGGTGTCGAGGAGGTGCGTCTTGCGCCGGTGCAATAAACAGGCGGGCTTCACCCTGCTGGAAGTGATGGTCGCCCTGGCCATCTTCGCCGTGCTGTCGCTGTCGCTCTACAGCGCCACCGAACACCTGATCGGCAACAACGGCGGCCTCAGCGAACGGACCCTGGCGCAGTGGCTGGCGGACAACCGCCTGAACGAGCTGCGCGCCGGCATGCGCCAACCCCAGAGCCAGCGCCAGGAACCGGTGCGCTTCGCCGGGCGCGACTGGCTGCTGACCAGCGAAACCGCCGCCGCGCCCGACCCGCGCCTGCTGAAGATCGTGCTCGAAGTCTCCACCGACGCCCCCATGCCGCGGCAGCGCGCGCGCCTGGCTGGTTACCTGGAGGCCCGCCCATGAAACGCCGGCAACAGGGTTTCACCCTGCTCGAAGTGCTGATCGCCATGGCCCTGTTCAGCCTGCTCGGCCTGGCCTGCTATCAGTTGCTCGAACGCATGATGCACACCGACCAGCGGATTCATCAGCACGAACTGCAACTGCGGCGCCTGCAACGCGCGGTGGGTATCTTCGAGCGCGACCTGACCCAGGCCATCGCCTACCCGGTCAACGGCAGCTCGGCGCGCCAGGCCCTGATCGGAGAACCCGGGCGCATCCAGCTGGTACGCGGTGGTTGGAGCAATCCCTTGCAGCAGGCGCGCAACGACCTGCTGCTGGTCACCTATCGCTGGAGCGACAGCCAATGGCTGCGCGAGTACCGCAGCCCGGTGGACGGTCCCGAGCTGTCCGGCACTGCCGCGCAACAACTGCTGCTCGATGGCGTCCGCCTCGAACGCCTGCGCTACATCGACGACCAGGGTCAGGCCCACCCCAACTGGCCCGTCGGCCAGGCACCGCTGAGCCTGCCCCAGGCCATCGAGCTGGAACTCGACGCCCCTGGTTATCCCGGCCTGCGGCGGGTGATCCTGCTGCCGGGCTTCAAGGGGCTGGACCATGGTTAATGCCTGTAGACAACGAGGCATCGCGCTGATCAGCGTGCTGTTGATCACCTCCCTGGCGACCCTGATCGTCAGTGACATGCTGGCCCGCCAGCGCCTGAGCCTGATCGGCAGTTCCAACCAGCTGTTGCAGCAACAACTGTGGCAACTGGCGCTCAGCGGCGAAGCCTGGGCCCGTGGCCAACTGCGCGACGACTGGCGCGACGAGCCGGAACCCAAGCGCGTACACCTGGGCCAACGCTGGGCGCACAGCACGCCGACCTTCGACATCGACGGCGGGCGTATCCGCATCCAGCTGCAAGACCTCGGCGCGCGTTTCAACCTCGGCACCCTGCGCACGCCCAACGACCGCATCAGTCGCCTGCGTTATCAACGCCTGTTGCAAGTGCTCGGCCTGCCGCCCCACGACCCCAGGCGCCTGCCGCCGGTGCGTGGTTTCGACGGCAAGCCGCTGGCCTGGAACGACAGCAGCGAATTGATGCGCCTGGAAGGCGTCGACACGACGGTCATGGAACGCCTGCGGCCCTGGGTCAGGACCACGCCGGGGGCGCTGAACCTCAACACCGCCCCGGCCGAACAACTGGCCAGCCTGGGCAAGCTCGACCTGGCCCAGGCCATCGCCCTGGTGCAGGCGCGTCCCGTCGATGGCTACAAGACGGTGCAGGAGTTTCTCGACACCCCCGTGCTGAAACAGCACGAGATCAACAGCCAGGGGCTCGATGTCAGCAGCCGCTATTTCCAGGCGGTGCTGGATGTCGAACTGGGCGACCGCCAATTGCGCCTGATCAGCCGCCTGCGCATCGAGCCGGACGGTCAGGTCAGCGTACTGCAGCGCACCCTCGCCGCCCCTTCCCGTTTTCCGGAGTAACCCCATGCAAGCCTGGCTTTACCTCACCACCGTGACCGTGGACGACGACTCGCCCGTCACCTGGTGGCAAACCGACGGCGAGCCGGTGCACGGCACGCTGCAACAGGCGGCGGTGCTGGCCGGCCAGCGCCTGACCCTGCTGCTGCCGGCGGAAATCGCCAGCCATCACCGCTTCGACGTACCGCCGCGCAGCGGCCGCTGGTTGCAGCAAGCCATCCATTCGGTACTGGAAGAACGGTTGCTGGACGACCCCGAGCAATTGCACCTGGCCCGTGGGCCGTTGCAGGCGCGCCGGCACTGCCGGCTGTTCGTCCTGCAACGCCAGTGGCTGGAGCAACTGCTGGAGCGCCTGGCCAGCCATGGCCTGACGGCCGAGCGCATTCATGTCGATGCCGACTGCCTGCCGGACAGCCAGGCCCTGGCCCTGCGCTGCCACGACCGCTGGCTGATCGGCGGGGCCTGCCAGCAACGCCTGGTGCTCGACGACCAGGCCCTCGAAGAGCTGGCCCCGCTGCTGCCCGACAACCTGCAACGCAGCGAGGAAACGCCCTGGCCGCTGTTGGCCCGGGGCAGCGCGCAGGCCATCGATCTGCGCCAAGGGGCATTCGCCCTGCGCAGCCCGTCGCGCACGCCATGGCGGGCGCTGCTGGCAATCCTGGTCATCGCCTGCGGCGCTCAAGTGGCCCAGGACGTGGGCCATCGCTGGTTGCTGCAACACAAGGCCGCCGAGGTGACCGAGGCCAGCCTGGAACTCTGGCGCCAACGCTTCCCCGACGAGCCCCGGGTGATCGACCTCGCCCGCCAGGTCCAGGCCCGTGCCCAGCTGGCCGGCCAGCCCCAGCAAAGCCTGGCGCGCCGGCTCGACAGCCTGGCCAGCCAATGGACCGGCAGCGATGGCGGCGATACGCGAATCCGCCGGCTGGACTACCAACAGGCGCAAGGCTGGACCCTGCAAGTCAACGCGCCGGATTTCTCCACCCTCGAACGCCTGCGCGAAGCCCTCGCGCAGCAGGGCGCGAATGTGCAGGCCGACTCGGCCGTGCTCGCTCCCGACGGGGTCAGCGCCCGCCTGAAAATCACGGACTAACCCATGACCACCCTTTTCAATCGTTACTCGAACCGCTGGCAGCAGCTACCGCCTCGCGATCGCCTGGCCCTGAAGTTGCTCAGTCTGTTTCTGGCCGTGACGCTGTTCTGGACCCTGCTCTGGAGTCCTCAGCGCCAGGCCCTGCAAGAGGCTGAACAGCAGTTCCAGGAGGCCCTACAGTTGCAAACCGATCTGCTCAAGCTCCCTTCGTCCACCCAGGCCCGCGGCCAACAGGCCAACGGCCGGACCCTGGCCGGCCTGATCACCGCCAGCACGGCCGCGGCCAACCTGAGCATCGAACGCATGGACAGCGAAGAATCCGGACGCCTCAATCTCAACCTGGGCGGCGCGCTGCAAGACCTGCTGACCTGGCTGGACGAGGTGGAAAACCAGGGCGTCAACCTGGTGTCGCTGCAGTTGGAGGTCGACCCTCAGGCCCTGGTCCAGGCGCGCCTGACCCTGGAGGCGAACTGATCGCGCCCGCCGCTCAGCGGGCCGACTCCTCATCGACCCGCTCAGTGCCCTGCAGGCGTGGGCCCCAATCCTCGACCGCCGCCTGCTCGACCCGGCGCTCCAGGGTGCGGCGCCAGGAGGGCACCAGCGGTAGCTCCAGGCACAGGCGAATCTCCTCCAGTGCCACCTCGCGGGAAAACAGCACCGCGCTCAAGCGCGACAGCGGCCACTGCTCGAAGGGGCGCTCGACCTGCTGCAACATGTCCCCGGCGCTCAGGCTGCCCGCCTCCAGCACCCGGTAATACCAGCCGGTGCGCCCGCTCTGCTGGACCCGCAGCGACATGTCTTTCACGGCAAAGCGGTCATTGAGTTTCCAGCACGGCATGCGGCCCTGGGACACCTCCAGCAACACGCTGCCGACCCGGACCCGGTCGCCCAGGCAGACGTTCTGCTCGGTCCAGCCGTGGCTGCTGAAGTTCTCGCCAAAGGCGCCCGGCTGCTCCAGCAACGCATGCGGCCCCAGCTCGGCGGCCCAGGCGGCGTAATGCTCGCGGGGATAGTGATGAATGGCTTTCTCGGTGCCGCCATGCACCCGCCGGTCGCCCTGCTCGTCTTCCAGCAGGCCCAGGGGACCGACCTGCAGGCTGCCGGCGCGCGGGGTCTTGGCGATCGCGCTCATGGACCCCGGCCGGCTGTAGGCCACGGCGCGGCCAGTCAACAGGGCATCGAGGGTTATACGCTCAGGGGTCATGACCTTACTCCATGGTTTCAGCGGAGAACGGATGTTCCCGGCAGATCAACTCACTGTCGGCAGCTGCCAGCGACTCTTCGGCCAGGCCCAAGCTCGGCACATCCCGGGCCCTTTCGCTCAAGGCATGCACTCAGGCTTTTCGGGTCCGCGGCAGGAAGATCGCCAGCAGGCCGAACAGCGGCAGGAACGAGCACAGGAAGTACACGTACTCGATGCCGTGGATGTCCGCCAGGTGGCCCAGCAATGCCGCGCCGATCCCGCCGAAGCCGAACATCAGGCCGAAGAACACCCCGGCGATCATGCCGACATTGCCCGGCACCAGCTCCTGGGCGTAGACCACGATGGCCGAGAACGCCGACGCCAGGATGAAGCCGATCACCACGCTGAGCACGCTGGTCCAGAACAGGTCGACATGGGGCAGCAGCAGGGTAAACGGCGCCACGCCGAGGATCGAGAACCAGATCACCGCCTTGCGCCCGATCTTGTCGCCGATCGGCCCGCCGAAGAAGGTCCCGGCCGCCACCGCGCCGAGGAACAGGAACAGATGCAGCTGAGAGCTGGCCACCGACAGGTCGAACTTCTCGATCAGGTAGAAGGTGAAGTAGCTGGTCAGGCTGGCCATGTAGAAATACTTGGAGAACACCAGCAGCCCCAGTACCACCAGGGCGCTGAGCACCCGCCCCTTGGACAGGCCGTGGGTCGCCGCCTGGCCCTGCTTGAGCTTGAACAGCTTGAGGTGGTTGGCGTACCAGCGGCTGATGGCGTAGAGCAGCGCCACGGCGAACACCGCCAACAGGCCGAACCAGGCCACATTGCCCTGGCCGAAGGGAATGATGATGGCCGCCGCCAGCAGCGGGCCGAAGGCCGTGCCGGCATTGCCGCCGACCTGGAAGGTCGATTGCGCCAGGCCATAACGCCCGCCGGAGGCCAGCCGCGCCACCCGTGAGGCTTCCGGGTGGAAGGTCGAGGAGCCGACACCGATCAGCCCCGCCGCCAGCAGGATCAAGGCAAAGCTGCCGACCTGGGACATCATCAGAATGCCGATCAGGGTGCAGACCATGCCCACCGGCAACAGGTACGGCTTGGGATGGCGGTCGGTGTAATAACCGACCCACGGCTGCAACAGCGAAGCCGTGAGCTGGAAGGTCAGGGTAATCAGGCCAACCTGGGTGAAGGTCAGGCCGTAGCTGGCCTTGAGCATCGGGTAGATCGCCGGCAGCACCGCCTGGATCAGGTCGTTGATCAAATGCGCCAGCGCCACCGCGCCAATGATGCGCAGCACCAGGGGGCTGCTGTGGGAAGGCGCGGGAGTCGCCACAGAGGCGGACTGAACATTGCTGATAGCCATGAGAGTTTCCGTACAGCAGATGGATGCGCAGTTGCAGGGGTGGCCAATGTGCCATTTTTCGGTGCACCGAGGCTATCCCCTTAGCTTGCTAACGACTTGAATATTTTTCTTGATGCGCGGCACGGCAAAACATCGAAGCCTGCGTTCAGCGGCACGGCCGACGCAAACCGGCCAATACGGTGTAGCGACTAAAACGCGGGCCAGGGTTCACGGCGCGTTGCGCGTGCAATCGCAGGATGCGCTGGCGGCTACAGGAGGGAATTGGATAAACGGTTGATAGCGTAGATAATTTTTTTTATAAAAAGCGCTTGACGCCTTACCGTTCTACGCGAATAATGCGCGCCACTTGGCTACATAGCTCAGTTGGTTAGAGCATAGCATTCATAATGCTGGGGTCCGGGGTTCAAGTCCCTGTGTAGCCACCAAGTACCGATCCATAGATGGCTACAGCAGTCTATGAATCATCTCAAGAAGCCCGCCTAGTGCGGGCTTTCTTGTTTCTGGCTGTATCTCCCTGACGCCCCCCCTCTGCACCTTCCCTCCTTATATCTTGCTGTGTGCACTACCCGGGAACCTGCCGAGTTATGCATTTGGAATGCTCGCGGAACACCACTGCGAGTGGCAACAATGTCCTGATCCCCATCGGTAAACGCAGGTGGGGTGACATGATCATTTCCACATCAATCTACGCCGAAGACAAAACGTAAGGCCGATCGCCTAACGCTTAAAACTCACTTGGGAGCGTGGTAGCTTCCACGCTTCTTTGAGTCATAAATGGAAATAGGACTATGCGATTAATCGGACTGCTAGCGCTTTCATCAATATTCCTTGCCGGTTGCTCTACCTCCCCAATTTCTTCCAGCCTGGCTGACCCAGTGCCAGCAGAAAGACTTTCAGCGTATCAAAGCAAGCCATCTGGGCAGTTCGGAACGTTGATCGTAACTCACGATACAGGGTTTACGGGCGCTGCCTGTAACACTCTGTTTTACATCGATGGCAAGAAGTCTGCCGAGGTAGGAAGTGGCGAAACTGCTAGATTCTTGATTCCTGCCGGCGAAAGAATCATCGGAGTGAACTCCACCTCAATGTGTGGAAGTGGGCTGAAAGAGCGATCCCTCGTCATGGAGCCGGGCGGCACCAAGAAGTATCAGATCTCGATCGACACAAGCATGAGTATGGACCTCTCGCCTACCGCATTCTAAGGTGAGGTAGACCATATGGTCTGTATCGAGCCATGATGCACCAATAACGTGCTAACCAATCAGGGAAGCTGAAAATGAGTGCGGATGAAAGGAGCGTAAAGCTCCACCAAAGCGCGAGCACCGAATCTGCAAACTTTGATCGCTTCGTCCTCGGGGCCTCAATGGCGGCTTGCGCCTATCTCGCGCAGACAATGCCCTTCGGCCCCGTCGGCCTTAACGTGTCTACGATGTACTTGGCGACCTTGTTTTTAATGGCACTGAGCGCGGTATTCGGATTTCTTCGGATTGAAGCGACGATCTCAACTATGAATGCCAACTCAAGCTATCTGCACATGATTGAGATGGGCCAGTTAAACGACACCTCAATGCGTCATATGGCTCGAGAGGCAGTTGATAGGGTAGCCGATCGAACCAAGACAATGTATTTGCTGCGAAACCGCACAATGCTGCTTTCGTTTTTCTGTTTCGTCGCCACAAAGGTGTATGCCACTTACCCCGCGTAACCCTCGCCTATTCAAGACAATTGTTAATAGATCGCCCGCCAGTTCCAGCTTAGTCACTAACATTTACTATCAGCTGACGTGGCTACCACTTTCAAGCCTGCCAACGAGAACAGAATGAGCACACAGACATATGCATTGGTCCGATTAACACTCTTCAAACATAGCGCTGGGCCATTCTTGGCTGCGCTAGATGAGGCCCAAATTCCTCATGCCCCCATCCATATGTTCTCAACCAATCCTCAAGGTTCGGGCTTTGTTGAAGCAATCACGGCCCTGTCCGACGCTATGCCTTGGAACGCTATAGCGAAGGTGGCGGTTGCGTGGATTGAGGCAAGAAAAAGCCGAGAAATAATCATTCATACAGAAACGGGTGACTCGATCCATGCAAAAGGCTATTCGGCTTCTGAAGTTCAAAAGCTGCTTCAAAAATCCACAAACGTGATCGTAATAGATACGAAGCCTGTAGATGAGCCATAGCAATCACGGAACCGCCCGACGCCGGTCAACCTTGACAATTGTTAACAGCACCACCGGATATGTAGACGGCAGCAATCAGCCAATAGGAGAGCTGGGTATGGTGAAATTTGATGAAACTCTTCACGTCAATCTCAACACCCGAAAAGTAATGATTGGGGGTAAGAGCCCTGAGCAAACGACGAGAGACCTTGAAGCGGGCGTGGCTCGGATCGGTGGATTTTGGCGTCACCCGAATTACTTTGAAGCCTACCTGCACTCAGCATCTCTGCTTATCGAACAGGGACGAGAAACCGGGACATTGGATGAAATAGGGCTACCGGCCTTTTACCTTCAGAGACACGCTATAGAATTGTTGTTGAAAGGTTTGCTGACGTGGCTAACCAGCATCTCCGACCTTCGCAACGAGTTAGGACGATCCCAACAGGAAGCAAGCGACGAGCTGATGGCAGCTTTGCGCAGGAGCCATAACCTCCAGACTCTCCATGGGCATCTCCTAGAGTTTGGCGCCGCACTTGATGTCCCAATGCCGCCAGTGACTCTAGGCAGTCTGATCGAAGATATGGGACGAGTCGAGATAACGGACACCTGGTCGAGATACAGTTCGTCATCGGAAAAGCCGAAGGGCGGCGCCCGCAGACACGTAGAACACATTCCAGAAGAGATTCTGATCCCGATTGTTGACTTCCAAGAGCGGCTTGATGCGATAGCGAACATCGTATCGGCGCGTATAGCCTTCGGTGATACCTACGAGGACGAACTACATAACATCTGGGCGCAGCTGAATGCCGATCTAGACCGAGAATAAAAACCGAAGCCGCTGAGGGTTAGGTTTTACTAAGTCGCTGACGCTGACCAGATCAAGCGGTGACCATCTTTCGCGCACACCCATCACGTACCCGGCCTGTGCGGCGACCGGCAACGTTTCACACAGCCCTTCACGCAGCGTCCTCACGCACTTTGAACGGCACGCACGCCGACTCAGGCAAGTACTACGCTGTCGCAGATATGAGAGCCCTGAGATCACATTCACATGACCAACCCGTCGGAATCGATGTTCATCAGTCAACAGGACATTGCAGAGTTGACCGGACATCCACGCCCCGCAATCCAGGCTCGCTGGCTTCGAGCTAACGCAATTCCATTCATCCGTGGTGGTGATGGTCAGCCCAAGGTCGCTCGACAAACGCTACTAAACAAGCTTGATCCAGCTCAGCCAGATTCGGAGCTCCCGATCGAACCTATGCCTAGCCTTGTCGAAATCACGGACAACTGGGACAAGGTTTCTGAGGCGCTTATGGCTGAGCTGATAGGGGCCACCTCAAGGGCTCTACAGGGAAGGCGCTCAAGAGGTGCGATTCCCCCCAGACATAGAGAGAGGTCGACGGTCGATCATGTACAGCCTGAAGCGATATGACGCCTGGCTGGCCGCCCTTCGAAGAGCCCGCGTCCCTCAAGCGGCGAAAGCCGGTCAGAAAGAGAAGCGCCGAAACACCCAATGGATAGTTTGAATACCAGCCTCAGTGGTGGTATTCACCAAGTACACAGCCAGATACACACCACCGGTACGTACTCGTCAATGCGAACCAGCCGCAAGTTCACACCCGAGGTTCGCACGCCTGGTTCGCATTCACCATTGTGCGAACCTGGGCGACCTGCCTGGTGAGAAATGTTGATGTTGCCGGGCGCTGCTTTCCAGTGTGGTTTCCGCGGTATTGCAGTGACTTCCTGGCAACCCTAGCCCTAATTATGCCCCATGCAATCCGCTGCATAAGCCGTTCCAATGTTAGGTTTTCGCGAGATAGCGACGTTCAGTCTGGCCAAGCGCCGATTGCTTTGCGCTCAAACTGCATTGAGTTGGAATGCATTCTGCCTGCATCCCCTATATGTTGCCCCTAGCGCCGAAAATGAAGGTAGGCGCATTCAATGTATTAAAGGAGCACGCTTCATGCAGATGGGCTTTCGATTCGTCGCGGTGTTTGCCTACGCGGTAATTGCGGGTTGTGCAGGTGGAAAATCTGTCCCGGGAAATTCGGCTGTTGTCACTGTATCCGCCTATGGCCCTGATCTGTTCGGTCAGCACGCCCATGGTGTCGGGGGGCGCTCGGATGTCCTAGAGTCTTCGGAAGGAGCAACCCAGCTCAGCTATCCGCCTATGGATTTGCGTTCCTGTAACCAATCCAACACAGCCTGTTTGTTGGGCATCGGGGTAGTCGATGGCACCGCCAAAATCATTTCGTCGAGCGCAACCAGTGCAACAGTGGCAATCAACCTGAGCTACCAGGTGGGGCGGAGTTACTCGCTCAATGCAAATGGCCACCAATTCAAGCAAGAGATACCGTCTGATGTGCAGGTGTTGCATGCCAACCAGGTGATCTCGAAGATAATCGAGGTGGCCTATGGGGAGGTAGTGCACCTGCCGCTTCCATACGGAGTGGATGTAGCCGTATGTGCCCAGAAGCACTATGCGGGAGAAGTCATGCCCGATCAGAGCGTATGCCAAGGGTATTGATGGTATACCGTGCCGCGGTTTCACTCAGCCATCACGCATCATTGTCACGCACTCCGCATACGTGCAATCCGTCACGGTACGCAGTCAAGTACCGACCGCATGGCTCGCACCCTCCTACACGATGCTGGTGCGAACCTGGCTGACAGTTATCGCCGCGGCCACCAGATCGAACGGTTGCCAGACGCGAAGTTTCCACGGCAGTTTCATCCAAAAGCAGGTGTTTCGACTGGAAATCTCGAAACTTTTAGAGCAAACGTTCTGCAGTGGAGTACCCGCGTCATGAACAAAACACTTCCCGCTCTCAACGGTTTACTCAGTCGAGCAGAAGGGTTATATCGATTCTTTATGGTGCTGGACGTGCGTGGGTGCCCAACGAGTGCTATAGCTAACGCAAATAGCGTGCGCCGTTCGCCGGAGAGGTCGATACCGTTGGGCTGAACCTGTGGGCAGGCCTATTGACTAACCTGTAGGTCGGCTGATAATTCGCGACCGTTTGTATGCTGGACTACCCCCAAGGAACGGGGAAGAGAGGTAGCACGTGATTTTCAGTGAACAGAAGGTAGCGCAGATTGCGGCTTTCTTCTTGGCCCGCGCCGAAGGTTCGCTGCCAAATCTGAAGCTCATCAAGCTGATGTATTTGGCTGATAGAGAGTCGATGAATAGGTTTGACGTTCCAATGTCAGAGGATCGAGCAGTTTCGATGCCTCACGGCCCCGTTTTGTCTGCGACCTTAGATTTAATCAAAGGTAAGCGCGGATCGGCTGAGTGGAGCTCATGGATTTCTCCGCCGTCTGATAACGAAGTGAAATTGGCTAGGGAACTGCAAAACTTCGACGACCTGGATGAACTGAGCCGTTCGGACTTTTCGGTACTTGACTCCGTTTGGCAACAATTTGGGTACATGAGCAAATACCAGCTTCGGGACTACACTCATAAACACATCCCCGAATGGCACGACCCGCACGGCACCTCGGTAGATATTGATCCGAAATCTACCTTCATAGCCCTCGGTGTTGGTGAAGATCTTGCTGAAAGCAAAGCGCAGGATCTCCGTGAGCGGCGGGCCCTTGCTAGGAAAATATCTGAGTTCATTTGATGCCAGGGACAATACTTCAGAAAGGAACTTTGTTGATCCCTACTGGCGGCTCTGATCATTTACACATAGTGATCAACGACCCAGTTTATTGTCCGTTTCAGGGTGATAACGTTGTATTGCTCGTGAACATCTCTTCCGTCTATCCGGGTAAATACGCAGACACGACATGCATACTTTCGCCGGGCTCACACCGATTCGTTAAACATGACAGCTGGGTCGTTTACCGTGAAGCGGTGATAAAAAGAGTGGACGCTCTCGAGACCGGCGTAGCGCAAAACCAGATCAGAACTCACGATCCGTTCCTCACCGACGAGTACCTACGGATTCGAGGAGGTTTTGACACTTCCCCCGACGTCAAAATAAAGATTGCTCGATTCCTGAAGCAGCACAGCCTATAGCACCTATGTTCTCCCCCTCCTCCTGCTCCTTCAGGAAAGCTATTCATCACAGCGCCACACAGACCACGCTTTGACGGAATGTGAGACAGGTATGAGACGAAACTCGCGCCTGATCGGTGTCTGAGGCTTTATCCATGCGGAGGCTGTCAAACTAGCAGGCTTGGTCGTCTCATACCCCCTACAGCCCCCTGACGGATTCTGGACAGGCTCTGGACGGCCGGCGGCGGTAGGTTTCTGGCTCCGCCTAGGAGCCACGGCCAACATGGGCGGCGGCAGATCAGGCGGGCGACCGGATAGCTGCCACGTCCAGAAGCCGGGAGGAGCCCGCGACGTTGACTTGTGAGGCCGGAAGCCCAGAGCAGCACATGGAAAAGCACTCCCGAAATCCTTGACCAGCCTTGACAGGGCCTTGACGATTTTTTTGACAGGCTCTAGACGTATTTGCGACCGCCGACGCTGAAGGAGAAGCTGAGAGCCACGGAATATAAGGGTTACGAGCGTCAAAGACCATCAAAGCACCACTAGTAGCGTCTAAAATTGTCGGCGTGCTCGTCAAAACACCGTCAAGGAAAAAACTTATGAGGATCGACTGGCGTGGATGCTTTGCTCAGCCGCCGGCTACTGCCTAGGCGTTTTTATGCGCGGCCTTCGGAGGCCAATATCGGTGACATGAAGTGGCGCACAATCAGATCAGTACTGGGGACTTCCTTAAACCCTAATCGCTTTAACAAGGTCATCATACTTTTCGACGCAGGTAGGCAACGAACCAGCATCCGCCGGCTTCCCAACCTCAGTTGTGAAACCAACTCACGAACAGCAAAGCGCGCCAACCCGCGACCACGCCACTGCGGATCAATGACCAGTACATTCAGATCCATCACCCTCACATCAGGAGTAGCCATAAGTACCAGATAGCCAACTGGAATAACATCAACCGTGATTACAATGAGTGACACACGAACCGGCTTTTCTTTAGCTAAGGTTTCAATCTGAGATTGCAGCTCGACTAAATATCCCTCTATTTCCTTAGAGGTGCTTAAGCCAAAAAAATGCGCATTCGCAGCCTCAAACTGCAGCAGGCCACCAAAGGCTTTTAGATCCTCTACTCGACCAGCGCGAAGATCGATGCAAGGCTCAGCCTGCTTAGGCAAATGTTTAAACAACTTCATGAGCTCCCATTTTCTGACAGAAAACATCGCACCACCCAAACTTAGGTACGGGACTTCTGATCTAAAACCCTATCACTGAAGAAAAAATCGCTTCGATATTTCCTAACCATCAATTTCTGTGGGCTAAAAAATACCCTAACTAGGCACCTTTACTCAGATAACTGCGCAGTACTCTCACTAGCCGCTGAGCTGCTAACAGATAATCTTGAGCTGCTTCAGGTGTGGGATCAAAACCAGCGTGCGCGGCCTTGTTTCTCAATTCCCTAAGCTCATGGATCACAGATACAGTATCAAGAGGGAGGATACCTTCCTGAGAGATTGCGTTGATCCAAACTGCAACGTTGCGCGTGCTGCGCTCGGGTATAAATACTCCACGATCCGCAATTATCGCTAATAACGCCTCTTCGATATCCTTCCAGGCATCAACAATTGCCGTCGAAGGACTGAAAGCAGCAGTGCGCCACATGGCTATGGACAAGGGGTCTTGGTCCATCCCATCGTCCCGTGGAATATCACTCGGCACACTAACCTCCGCCCCCTCCAAGGGAGCAAGCTGAATCTCTTGTGCCTCGACCAATACCTTCTTTGCCTCGATTGAGAACTCCGCCTTCAATGGTCCCGCTTCCAGTTTGGTGAGCTTCGGAATCAGCTCCAGCACTTCCTTGCGCAGCATGGCGACAAGCGTGACCACTCCGACAGGCCACGCCAATGCTTCTATCACCTTTGCGGTGAACTCTAAATTGTCCAAAGCACTACCTCACCATGGAAAGGTCGTAGCCTGATTTACTTATCACTAAAGGATCAAGAGAATCCTGTGCGAATCACCTCTTAGAAATCCTCAGGAAGCGCTGGCGATGACCATCACTTGTGCAATCGGAAAAGCCCCGTCCTGTGCTAACTGCAGATCCTAACCGCTCGCGAGGCTAGCAAAGTGCCATATAACCGTCTACCTAATACATCGATCAGCCTCCAGCACGTAAATAGCCCTGCGAATTACAGCCGCATACCGCGCTTCCTAAATGTGAGCCCAGCCCCTGCGTTAGCATTGAGACAAAAGGGTCGAAGCGGTGATCAGTGCACAGGCTAAGAACACCACCCACCCGATCGCTTAAACAATGGGTAAGAACACCCCTCCCGTGATCGCCAACGCCGGTCATGAAAAAACCACGAATGAGGCAAAAGCGCACCCATCCGATGTTGAATAACCCCATTGCGGAAACGCCCCATGAATGACCACTACCCCGATTCAGGGTGGTGCCGGCAAGAACGCCTCAGTGTGATGGAAATGCCACATGGCGCCGGCGGCATCACCACAAAAGTGTGGAGATGGTCGGTCGATCCAGATTTGGATCGATTCAAGGTATGGTGATGATGACCACGCCTTCACCTTCGGCGGTTTATCAAAATGGGCTTACCATTCGTCGGGGGCGAAACAACGTATGCGTCTGGCCAAGTCATCTACCCGGCCCCGCAAAGCCAAGACATGGTGTGCACTTAAATTTAAGTGGGCACCAGTTCTAGCCTTTTAAGCGGGTATTTCATGCAGCCAACACGCCGTTCCTATTCAAAATCCTTCAAGGCCCAAGTCATTCAAGAGTGTGTCCAGCCCGGCGCGTCGATTGCCAGCATCGCACTCGGCCATAGCCTCAACGCAAACCTCGTCCATAAATGGATTCGGGTACACACGCAGAACAGTGCCGCGCTGCAACCTGCATTTATTCCGTTACCCCTACCGTCGGCCGGAGCAAACTCTCAAGCGACATCGTCGAACATCTGCGTTGAGATCCAGCACCCGCGTGGTACCGTCAAAGTGAACTGGCCAACCGACAATGCCGCTGCCTGCGCGACCTTTCTTCGAGACCTGCTGCGATGATCCGCATCGACTCCATCTGGCTCGCCACCGAGCCGATGGACATGCGCGCAGTCACCGAGACTGCATTGGCCCGAGTGATTGCCGTATTCGGTGCGGCAAAGCCGCACTGTGCTTATCTTTTCGCCAACCGCCGAGGCAACCGGATGAAAGTCTTGGTGCATGACGGCATGGGCATCTGGCTGGCGGCGCGACGATTGAATCAAGGCAAGTTTCACTGGCCCGGCATTCGGCACGGATCGGAGGTCGAACTCGATAACGAGCAACTTCAGGCTTTGGTACTGGGTTTGCCATGGCAACGGGTCGGTGCTGGCGGCTTGATCACAGTGCTGTAACGCCTGCCATTAGCCCATCAGTTTATCGCTGCTGACTTCCGGCTCTGGCACAATCGGCGGCATGACTTCCTCGCCCAATCTCGATCAAATGACACCGGAACAGCTACGTGCCTTGGCAGAACAGGCCTTGCAGTTGCTGTCCCAGGTCGACTCGATGGGCCAGAAAATCCACCGCCTTGAAACGGTCAACGAGCAACTCGCTCATGAGATCGCCATCCTCAAGCGGCACAAGTTCGCCAAGCGCAGCGAGCAACTGAGCCCCGACCAAGGCAGACTGCTCGACGATCTGCTCGATACCGATATCGCAGCTATCGAAGCCGAGCTGAAGGCAGCCAATCCGCCGGCCGCACCGGCCGAGCCAAGTCAGAAGCCCAAGCGTGCACCACTGCCGCCGCAGTTTCCTCGCACTGTGATCCATCACGAACCGCAAGACACCCAGTGCGCGTGCGGCTGTCAACTTCAGCGCATCGGTGAGGACGTCAGCGAGAAGCTGGATTACACCCCAGGCGTGTTCACCGTTGAGCAGCATGTGCGTGGAAAATGGACGTGCCGCCAGTGCGAAACACTGATCCAGGCGCCTGTACCGGCCCAAGTTATCGACAAGGGCATCCCGACCGCAGGCCTGTTGGCCCATGTAATGGTGGCGAAGTTCGCCGACCATTTACCGCTGTACCGGCAGGAGAAGATTTTTGGTCGGGCCGGGCTGGCGATTGCTCGCTCGACACTGGCGCAATGGGTCGGACAGACCGGTGTGCAACTCCAGCCTCTGGTCGACGCGCTGCGTGAACAAGTGTTGGCTCAAGGCGTGATCCACGCCGATGAGACTCCGGTTCAGATGCTCGCGCCAGGCGAGAAGAAAACTCACCGCGCTTACGTCTGGGCCTACAGCACCACGCCGTTTTCGGCACTCAAGGCTGTGGTTTATGACTTCAGTCCCAGCCGTGCAGGCGAGCATGCGCGCAACTTCCTTGGGCAGTGGAACGGCAAGCTGGTATGCGACGATCTCGCTGGCTACAAAGCCGGTTTCGAGAAAGGCATCACCGAAATTGGCTGCATGGCCCACGCCCGCCGCAAGTTTTTCGATCTGCACGTGGCGAACAAAAGCCAGCTGGCTGAACAAGCGCTGTACTCGATTGGCGGCTTGTACGAAGTCGAACGCCAAGCTCGGGACATGAGTGATGAGGATCGTTGGCGAATACGCCAGGAAAAGGCAGCCCCGATCATCAAAACGCTGCATAACTGGATGCTGGCCCAGCGCGATCTTGTGCCCAATGGATCATCAACGGCCAAAGCCCTGGATTACAGCCTTAAACGCTGGGTAGCGCTGACGCGCTATCTGGAAGACGGAGCCGTGCCCATCGACAACAACCAAGTGGAGAATCAGATTCGGCCATGGGCACTTGGGCGCTCAAACTGGTTGTTTGCCGGGTCGCTTCGCAGTGGCAAACGGGCGGCAGCAATCATGAGCTTGATCCAATCTGCGCGCATGAATGGGCATGATCCGTATGCGTACCTGAAGGACGTTCTTACTCGCCTGCCAACGCAGCGGGCGAGTGAGATCGCTCGACTGCTGCCGCATCAGTGGGGCACTGTTAATTTATCGGAGATGGCAAACTCGTTTTAGAGTGGCTGAAAGCGAAATGACAAAAGAGACGGCACGTTACATCTTGATCACAGGCGCGGCAGGTACCGGCACCACGACCTTAGCGGATGCTTTAGCAAAGGAACTGAGCACAACTCACCTGGAAGCAGATGATTTTTTGTGGCTGCCGAGTAACCCTCCATATCAGCATCTGGCAGACAAAACGCAGCGAGGAGAGCGCTTGCTACAAGAAATGCGCTCTCATGGCCGTGCCGTGGTTGCCGGATCAGTAATGGGCTGGGGTCAACCGCTTGAGGATGAATTTGATCTTGTGGTGTTCCTTTATCTTCCTGTTGAACTCAGGTTAGAGAGACTAAAACGTCGAGAGGTAAAACGCTTCGGTCAAGCAAGTCCGGAGTTTCTGGCTTGGGCAGCTCAGTATGATGAGGGATGCGTCCCTGGGCGGAGCTTGGCCAGGCATCAGGAATGGCTGTCTGTGCTTACTTGTGCTGTCTTAAAGCTTGAGGGGGACATGTCCGTTACAGATCGGGTACGGCAAATACTGGATGCAGTCGACGGGCTGAACCACACACCGTCGGTCATGTGAACATGTGTTGGCTATACGCTTACGAAACAACGATCCGTTACGACCTTCACCAGCGGTCTGAAGCGGGCCAAAAACACCCCAGCAGACTGCACCGTGTATCCCCACGTGTATCCCTCTAAAACAAAAGATCACAAATAACCAGTAAATACAGTAGCTTACTTATCCGGTTCAAATGTCTGTGTACCACCAAGTACCGATCCATAGATGGCTACAGCAGTCTATGAATCACCTCAAGAAGCCCGCCTAGTGCGGGCTTTCTTGTTTCTGGCTGTATCTCCTTGTCTCCCCCTATACCTTCCCGCTGTGTATCCTCGAAAAATAATCGAACCGAGGGGATAGGGAACGACAGGCGGCTCACATGCGTGAGCCACCTACCACTATTCATCAGATTGAATTGCGCGGTAACCACCAAAAGTAACCACCTCAGCCTGGTTACCTCCGTAAAAGGAATCTGCGTTACGGAGTCATCCAGCGGCCTCTGACCTTGAGCTGGTCAATGTCAGGTTGCTGAAGCTGGCCAGATCGGCAGATATCCAGCTTAGGCCGAATTCAAGGGAGCTCTTCATGAAGAATGCGGTAGACATCCAAGTGGTACCAATTGGTGCTGACCAAATAGACGCTCTGCGCCTGTCTCTCGAACGTGCGGGCTTGCCTACCGCTGACTTGGTATTACCTGCGCGACAGTTCTTTCGCTTCGACTATGAGGGTGTGCCGCTTGGCTACGGAGGACTGGAAGGGCAAGGACAGGATGTGCTGCTTCGCTCGCTAGTCATTGAATCTGAAAAACGTGGCCAAGGCTGGGGAGCTGCAGTGCTTGAACAAATGGAAGCCATGGCAGCAACCTTTGGCGCGATAAAACTGCATCTGCTTACCAACACTGCCGCAAATTTCTTCAAGGCCCATGGCTACTCAGAGTGTCCTCGCGCCTTAGCTCCAGACCATATAAATCAATCAGAACAGTTCAAGTCGCTTTGCCCATCGACAGCGACGTATCTCGCTAAAACAATTGCCTAGGCATTGACCATCCGACCGGCTGGTATCCACGGTTTGGGATTGTCTTCGTAGGGTTGAGTACCGTTCCATAGATGGCTACAGCAGTCTATGAATCACCTCAAGAAGCCCGCCTAGTGCGGGCTTTCTTGTTTCTGGCTGTCCCTCTTCGTATCCCCCTATCCTCGCCAAACGAAGCAATCCGAGATAAAACTCCACTTCCTTACCGCATGAGCGCACGAATCATTCTCTACGACTACCTGGGCCAGACTGCCGCCTTCAATGCCGGCGGCCGGATCAACGCCACTGTCGCCGCCGTTCGTTTCGGCAAAGTCCCCAGCGAATGGCTTCACCTCGATGCCACCGATGCCCCTACCAGATCTTGCAGGTGCCAAGCCGGTACAAGTCCTCTATAAAACTGCACTCCCTTTATCCCTAAGGAAAACTTCAGTAATGCACATGGAAGAGCACACACTGAACCAAATGAGCGACGAGCTGAAACTCATGCTCGGCCGCTTTCGGCACGAACAGTTCGTCGAGAAACTCGGATGGCGGCTGCCGGCCCATCCGAGCCAGGCAGGTTGTGAATGGGATCAATACGACACCGAGCACGCCCGCTACCTCCTGGCGTTCAATGAAGACCGCGCCATCGTTGGCTGCGCCCGCCTGATTCCCACCACGTTCCCCAACCTGCTTGAAGGCGTGTTCGGCCATACCTGCGCCGGGGCCCCGCCCAAGCATCCAGCCATCTGGGAAATGACTCGCTTCACCACCCGCGAACCGCAACTGGCGATGCCGTTGTTCTGGAGAAGCCTCAAGACAGCCAGCCTGGCGGGCGCAGATGCCATCGTCGGGATCGTCAACAGCACCATGGAGCGCTATTACAAAATCAACGGCGTCCACTACGAACGACTGGGCCCGGTCACGGTGCACCAGAATGAAAAAATCCTCGCCATCAAACTCTCGGCCCACCGCGAGCATCACCGCAGCGCAGTCGCACCGTCAGCCTTCATGTCCGACACATTATTGAGAGAGACCGCTTGATACAGGCCGAGTCGTCCTTCTTGAATGACCCTCAGATATAGCCCATCGCGACGGCGTAAGAGACTGCCTGCACGCGGTTACTGGCGCCGATTTTGCGTTGGATGTTGCGGTGGTGGTAATTCACCGTATCGGTGCACACCCCCATGATCACGCCGATTTCCTCCGAGGTCTTGCCGTCGGCCGTCCAGCGCAGCACATCACATTCCCTACCGCTGAATTCCACATCCGTATTGAACACACGCACGTCGCTCTCCAGCTCGGAAATCTTCTCGTGGACCGCTGCGGCAAACGCCTTGGTCACCACCTTCAACGCCTCAAATTCCTGAAGACTGATGGGATTATCCTTGCGCGCCAGGCTTAACACCCCAACCCTCCCCTGGGTGTTGAACGAGGGTTGTGCCAGGCCGTGGCGTAAATTCGAGTCGTTGGCTTCGGACCACAGATCCGGGCACCCACGGAACAACTCATTGCTCCACAAAATAGGGGACGACGAGACTTTGCTGTGCTTCACCGTGGGATCGATCACCGCGTAGTTAGCCGCCTGATATCGCTGCACCCAGTCCTCGGGATAATTGCCATACATATAAGTCCTGGGCCGCATGAACGGAGTCACGCTGCACATGCCGTAGGCAAAAAAATCAAACCGTAGTTCGCGCAAGGCCCTCAACGCGACAGCCGTAAACTCCTGCATATCCATGGTTCGCGCAAAGATACTATAAAAGTACGCATCCCATCCCAACTGCTGCCCTAATTCCATTTTGAGCACCACCAAAGTTGAAAACAGGCCGTTAGACTAGACCAACCTGAACCTCTGTCAACAAGCAAAATCACACCGTCATAGACGGCTTCGCGCTAGCACTAGATTCATTGTGCCTAATCCAACTAACTACTTAGAACATTGCATCCGGGCGATGTTAGTAAGCCATTACCGTCTCTCAGCCGACGAATGAACCCGCCTCTTCACAATAATGCAACAGTTCATCCGGCGGGCTGCAGCCAGCCCACTCATGCCCCTAATCACTACAAGATCTGGTAGTTCCACCCCCAAGAAATGCAGGTGTATAAACAACACCCACTCAGCACCGCCACGCAGGAACAACAGTTAAACGCTGTAAATATTTACCCACGTCAGTTAACTAAATATTTACTTTCAACACTATCACCCCCAACTAAGGAGGATGCTGCCCATGCCTGCTTCGCTTTCCCCTAGCGGCTTTAATGATCACCTTGAACTTCGCCAGAAAAATCGCGCCACGGTCGAACAGTACATGCGCACTAACGGCAAAGATCGCCTGCGTCGACATGAACTGTTCACTCAGGATGGCAGTGGCGGTTCCTGGAACACCGAAACCGGTAAACCCCTTGTGTTTAAAGGCCACACGAAGCTGGCGGCCCTCGGCGTATGGCTGGAGAAGTGCTTTCCGGACTGGCAATGGCACAACGTCCGGGTGTTTGAAACCGATAACCCCAACCACTTCTGGGTGGAAAGCGACGGTCGCGGCAAGACTCTGGTTCCCGGTTATCCCGAAGGTTATTGCGAAAATCATTACATCCATTCTTTCGAACTGGATGACGGCAAGATCACGCAGAGCCGTGAGTTCATGAACCCCTTCGAACAACTTCGCGCCTTGGGCATCCCCGTTCCAAGAATCAAGCGTGAAGGTATCCCCGCCTCATAACCCCCTGATTCATTGGAGATTGAGCATGTCTAATAGTGCAGCGCAACAACTAACCGCTAACGACACCACTGAACTTCGCCGCAAGAACCGCGCCACGGTCGAGCAATATATGCGCACCAAAGGCCAGGACCGCCTGCGCCGCCATGAACTATTTACCGAAGATGGTACAGGCGGCTTATGGACCACCGATACCGGCGCGCCGATTGTAATCAGTGGCAAAGCCAAGTTGGCCGAACATGCTGTTTGGTCACTCAAGTGCTTCCCGGACTGGGAGTGGTACAACGTCAAAGTATTTGAAACCGATGACCCTAACCATATCTGGGTCGAGTGTGATGGCCACGGCAAGATCCTCTTTCCCGGCTATCCGGAAGGCTATTACGAGAACCACTTCCTGCACTCCTTCGAACTGGAAGACGGCAAAGTAAAACGCAATCGCGAATTCATGAACGTCTTTCAGCAACTGCGCGCCCTGGGTATTCCAGTACCGCAAATCAAGCGCGAAGGCATTCCAACTTAATCCCTCGTGAGAGTGATCGCATCATGGAAGACTTACTGAAACGGGTTTTAAGTTGTGAAGCGTTCCAGCAGCCTCAATGGAGCGAGCCCTCACAATTGCATGACGCGCAGGCCTACCTCAGGGACAGCGCCTCATTGATACGAGTGGAAGACATCCTGGTGCTGCGCGCCACGCTGGCGCGTGTAGCGGCCGGCGAAGCAATGGTCATCCAGTCCGGTGACTGCGCCGAGGACATGGATGAAAGCACTCCCGACCATGTGACCCGCAAAGCCGCGGTGCTGGACATCCTGGCCGGTACGTTCCGGCTGGTGACCCAACAACCGGTGGTACGGGTGGGACGGATTGCCGGGCAGTTTGCCAAGCCGCGTTCCAACAACAACGAACGCATCGGCGATGTCGAATTACCGGTGTATCGCGGCGACATGGTCAACGGTCGCGAGGCCGTCTGCGGTCATCGCCAGCACGATGCGCAACGCCTGGTTCGAGGCTATAGCGCCGCGCGGGACATCATGCAACACCTGGGCTGGAAAGCGTCGGCAAGCCAGGAACAACTCAGCGGTTCACCGGCCTGGACCAGCCATGAAATGCTGGTACTCGACTACGAACTGCCACAACTGCGCCAGGACGAACAGGGCCGGGTATTTCTCGGCTCTACCCACTGGCCGTGGATCGGCGAGCGTACCCGTCAGTTAACGGGCGCTCACGTGACGCTGCTCAGCGAAGTGCTCAATCCGGTGGCGTGCAAGGTCGGCCCGGACATTACCCAGGACCAGCTGCTGAGCCTGTGTGAACGCCTGGACGCCAAGCGCGAACCCGGCCGGCTGACCCTGATTGCCCGCATGGGTGCCCAGAAGGTCGCCGAGCGCCTGCCGCCGCTGGTCGAAGCGGTGCGCCAGGCCGGCCACAAGATCATCTGGCTGAGCGACCCGATGCACGGCAACACCATCGTCGCGCCCTGCGGCAACAAGACCCGCATGGTGCAGGCCATCACCGAGGAAATCGCCGCCTTCAAGCATGCCGTGACCTCCGCCGGTGGCGTGGCCGCCGGCCTGCACCTGGAAACCACCCCTGACGACGTCAGCGAGTGCGCTTCCGATGCCGCCGGCCTGCATCAGGTCGCCAGCCGCTACAAAAGCCTGTGCGACCCGCGCCTGAACCCCTGGCAAGCCATTACTGCAGTGATGGCCTGGAAAAACCAGCCCTCTTCAACCCTTGCCTCCTTTTGACTGGAGTTTGTCGTCATGACCGGCATTCCATCGATCGTCCCTTACGCCTTGCCTACCAACCGCGACCTGCCCGTCAACCTCGCGCAATGGAGCATCGACCCCGAGCGTGCCGTGCTGCTGGTGCATGACATGCAACGCTACTTCCTGCGGCCCTTGCCCGACGCCCTGCGTGACGAAGTCGTGAGCAATGCCGCGCGCATTCGCCAGTGGGCTGCCGACAACGGCGTTCCGGTGGCCTACACCGCCCAGCCCGGCAGCATGAGCGAGGAGCAACGCGGGCTGCTCAAGGACTTCTGGGGCCCGGGCATGAAGGCCAGCCCCGCCGACCGCGAGGTGGTCGGCGCCCTGACGCCCAAGCCCGGCGACTGGCTGCTGACCAAGTGGCGCTACAGCGCGTTCTTCAACTCCGACCTGCTGGAACGCATGCGCGCCAACGGGCGCGATCAGTTGATCCTGTGCGGGGTGTACGCCCATGTCGGGGTACTGATTTCCACCGTGGATGCCTACTCCAACGATATCCAGCCGTTCCTCGTTGCCGACGCGATCGCCGACTTCAGCAAGGAGCACCACTGGATGGCCATCGAATACGCCGCCAGCCGTTGCGCCATGGTCATCACCACCGACGAGGTGGTGCTATGAGCCAGACCGCAGCCCACCTCATGGAACGCATCCTGCAACCGGCTCCCGAGCCGTTTGCCCTGTTGTACCGCCCGGAATCCAGTGGCCCCGGCCTGCTGGACGTGCTGATCGGCGAAATGTCGGAACCGCAGGTCCTGGCCGATATCGACTTGCCTGCCACCTCGATCGGCGCGCCTCGCCTGGATGTACTGGCGCTGATCCCCTACCGCCAGATCGCCGAACGCGGTTTCGAGGCGGTGGACGATGAGTCGCCGCTGCTGGCGATGAACATCACCGAGCAGCAATCCATCAGCATCGAGCGCTTGCTGGGAATGCTGCCCAACGTGCCGATCCAGTTGAACAGCGAACGCTTCGACCTCAGCGACGCGAGCTACGCCGAGATCGTCAGCCAGGTGATCGCCAATGAAATCGGCTCCGGGGAAGGCGCCAACTTCGTCATCAAGCGCACCTTCCTGGCCGAGATCAGCGAGTACGGCCCGGCCAGTGCGCTGTCGTTCTTTCGCCATCTGCTGGAACGGGAGAAAGGCGCCTACTGGACGTTCATCATCCACACCGGCAGCCGTACCTTCGTGGGTGCGTCCCCCGAGCGCCACATCAGCATCAAGGATGGGCTCGCGGTGATGAACCCCATCAGCGGCACTTACCGCTATCCGCCCGCCGGCCCTAACCTGACGGAAGTCATGGACTTCCTGGCGGATCGCAAGGAAGCCGACGAGCTCTACATGGTGGTGGATGAAGAGCTGAAAATGATGGCGCGCATTTGTGAGGACGGCGGCCACGTCCTCGGCCCTTACCTCAAGGAAATGGCGCACCTGGCCCACACCGAGTACTTCATCGAAGGCAAGACCCATCGCGATGTGCGGGAAATCCTGCGCGAAACCCTGTTTGCCCCGACCGTCACCGGCAGCCCATTGGAAAGCGCCTGCCGGGTCATCCAGCGCTATGAGCCGCAAGGCCGCGCGTACTACAGCGGCATGGCCGCGCTGATCGGCAGCGATGGCAAGGGCGGGCGTTCCCTGGACTCGGCGATCCTGATTCGCACCGCCGACATCGATAACAGCGGCGAGGTGCGGATCAGCGTGGGCTCGACCATCGTGCGCCATTCCGACCCGATGACCGAGGCTGCCGAAAGCCGGGCCAAGGCCACTGGCCTGATCAGCGCACTGAAAAACCAGGCGCCCTCGCGCTTCGGCAATCACCTGCAAGTGCGCGCCGCATTGGCCAGCCGCAATGCCTACGTCTCGGATTTCTGGCTGATGGACAGCCAGCAGCGGGAGCAGATCCAGGCCGACTTCAGTGGGCGCCAGGTGCTGATCGTCGACGCCGAAGACACCTTCACCTCGATGATCGCCAAGCAACTGCGGGCCCTGGGCCTGGTAGTGACGGTGTGCAGCTTCAGCGACGAATACAGCTTTGACGGCTACGACCTGGTCATCATGGGCCCCGGCCCCGGCAACCCGAGCGAAGTCCAACAGCCGAAAATCAACCACCTGCACGTGGCCATCCGCTCCTTGCTCAGCCAGCAGCGGCCATTCCTCGCGGTGTGCCTGAGCCATCAGGTGCTGAGCCTGTGCCTGGGCCTGGAACTGCAGCGCAAAGCCATTCCCAACCAGGGCGTGCAAAAACAGATCGACCTGTTTGGCAACGCCGAACGGGTGGGTTTCTACAACACCTTCGCCGCCCAGAGCTCGAGTGACCGCCTGGACATCGACGGCATCGGCACCGTCGAAATCAGCCGCGACAGCGAGACCGGCGAGGTGCATGCCCTGCGTGGCCCCTCATTCGCCTCCATGCAGTTTCATGCCGAGTCGCTGCTGACCCAGGAAGGTCCGCGCATCATCGCCGACCTGCTGCGGCACGCCCTGATCCACACACCTGTCGAGAACAACGCTTCGGCCGCCGGGAGATAACCATGCACCATTACGTCATCATCGACGCCTTTGCCAGCGTCCCGCTGGAAGGCAATCCGGTCGCGGTGTTCTTTGACGCCGATGACTTGTCGGCCGAGCAAATGCAACGCATTGCCCGGGAGATGAACCTGTCGGAAACCACTTTCGTGCTCAAGCCACGTAACTGTGGTGATGCGCTGATCCGGATCTTCACCCCGGTCAACGAACTGCCCTTCGCCGGGCACCCGTTGCTGGGCACGGCCATTGCCCTGGGTGCGCGCACCGACAATCACCGGCTGTTCCTGGAAACCCAGATGGGCACCATCGCCTTTGAGCTGGAGCGCCAGAATGGCAGCGTCATCGCCGCCAGCATGGACCAGCCGATACCGACCTGGACGGCCCTGGGGCGCGACGCCGAGTTGCTCAAGGCCCTGGGCATCAGCGACTCGACCTTTCCCATCGAGATCTATCACAACGGCCCGCGTCATGTGTTTGTCGGCCTGCCAAGCATCGCCGCGCTGTCGGCCCTGCACCCCGACCACCGTGCCCTGTGCAGCTTCCACGACATGGCCATCAACTGTTTTGCCGGTGCGGGACGGCGCTGGCGCAGCCGGATGTTCTCGCCGGCCTATGGGGTGGTCGAGGATGCGGCCACGGGCTCCGCTGCCGGGCCCTTGGCGATCCATCTGGCGCGGCATGGCCAGATCGAGTTCGGCCAGCAGATCGAAATTCTTCAGGGCGTGGAAATCGGCCGCCCCTCACTCATGTTCGCCCGGGCCGAGGGCTGCGCCGATCAACTGACGCGGGTCGAAGTATCAGGCAATGGCATCACCTTCGGACGGGGGACCATCGTTCTATGAACAGTTCAGTATTAGGCAAGCCGCTGTTGGGTAAAGGCATGTCGGAATCGCTGACCGGCACACTGGATGCGCCGTTCCCCGAATACCAGAAGCCGCCTGCCGATCCCATGAGCGTGCTGCACAACTGGCTCGAACGCGCACGCCGCGTGGGCATCCGCGAACCCCGTGCGCTGGCGCTGGCCACGGCTGACAGCCAGGGCCGGCCTTCGACACGCATCGTGGTGATCAGTGAGATCAGCGACACCGGGGTGCTGTTCAGCACCCATGCCGGAAGCCAGAAAGGCCGCGAACTGACAGAGAACCCCTGGGCCTCGGGGACGCTGTATTGGCGCGAAACCAGCCAGCAGATCATCCTCAATGGCCAGGCCGTGCGCATGCCGGATGCCAAGGCTGACGAGGCCTGGTTGAAGCGCCCTTATGCCACGCATCCGATGTCATCGGTGTCTCGCCAGAGTGAAGAACTCAAGGATGTTCAAGCCATGCGCAACGCCGCCAGGGAACTGGCCGAGGTTCAAGGTCCGCTGCCGCGTCCCGAGGGTTATTGCGTGTTTGAGTTACGGCTTGAATCGCTGGAGTTCTGGGGTAACGGCGAGGAGCGCCTGCATGAACGCTTGCGCTATGACCGCAGCGCTGAAGGCTGGAAACATCGCCGGTTACAGCCATAGGGTCCCGCGATAAACATGCTTTGAAGTGCCTGGCTGCTCCAGCTTCGAACTCATTGCGTAAACTTCAACACTTATGACACCCGGTCAACATGAGAAAAGTCCAGATGCGAAAGAACGCGTATTCGAAATACCAAACAGAGAGTCCGGATCACCAAAGTGTGTAACGACATTAACTCCTATCTGAATTTTATAGTTGCTCTAGAACGTTGTCCTTGACCCAGCGATAGACATCGGGCCAGAACCTACATAAACAAAGTCAGACATTACTGAGGCTGCTACCATGCTAGATTTTCAAAACAAGCGTAAATATCTGAAAAGTGCAGAATCCTTCAAAGCTTCACTGCGTGATAACCGCACTGTTATTTATCAAGGCCAAGTTGTTGAGGATGTGACTACACACTTCTCTACGGCTGGAGGCATATCGCAAGTTGCAGAAATCTACGAAGAACAATTCAGCGGTGAACACGACGACATTCTGACTTACGTACGCCCCGACGGTTACCTGGCCTCTTCTGCCTATATGCCCCCTAGAAACAAAGAAGACTTGGCGTCGCGACGCCGCGCAATCATGTACGTCTCGCAAAAAACCTGGGGCACCCACTGCCGTAACCTGGACATGATCGCCAGCTTCACCGTCGGCATGATGGGATATCTGCCGACATTCAGGAAAAAATGCCCTGAGTACGCAGAAAACATTACCGAATACCATGACTACGCCGAGCGCAACAGCCTGTATTTGTCTGAGACCATTGTTGATCCACAGGGCTATCGGGCACGTACCCACGGCACCGACCTCAACCTGCCGCCGCCCGATCGTGCCGTGATGAGGATCAACAAGCAGAACGCCGAGGGCATCTGGATCAGCGGCGTCAAAGGCGTGGGCACGGCAGCACCGCAGTCCAATGAAATATTTGTTGGCAGCTTGTTCCCCGCAGCGCCCGAGGAGTCATTCTGGGCTTACGTCCCTGTCGATGCGCCGGGGGTGAAGATTTTTTGCCGAGAGATTGTCTCCCAGCCTCACGCCAGCGCCTATGACCACCCGCTCATATCCAAAGGTGAAGAAGCCGAGGCGATGGTGGTATTCGATAACGTGTTCATTCCACGCTGGCGAATCATGGCGGCGAACGTGCCGGAACTGGCCAGCGCCGGCTTCTTCAGCCTGTGGACCTCATACAGCCATTGGTACACGCTCGTGCGCCTGGAAACCAAGGCTGACCTGTATGCCGGACTGGCCAAGGTGATCATGGAAGTCCTGGGCCTTGAGGGGATTGCGGTGGTTCGCCAGCGGGTCAGCGAAATAGTGCAGCTTGCGGAAATACTCAAAGGCATGTGCATCGCCTCCATCGAAACGGCCGAGATGTCCGACGGCGACATATTGCTGCCTGGCCCCAACGCACTGGCCGCCGGAAGGGTTTTTGCCATGGAGAAATTGCCTCGGGTGCTGCATTTGCTCAGAGAGCTGTGCGGACAGGGCTTGATCCTCAGGTTCAACGAGAAAGACTTGGCCGCCGACGCCACCTTTGGCCAGAAGTTCTCCTGGTTTCTTGACACGCAAAGCGTGGGCGCCAGAGAGAAGAACCTGCTGATGAACCTAGTGTGGGACGTGGCTGCCAGTGAGCACTCCACACGTGCATTGGTGTTTGAAGAACAGCACGCACTCAGCGAGCCCCTGCTGCGCGATAACCTGGTGCTGGACTACGACTACCGCGAAAGCACAAACCTGATACGCCGCCTAGTGGGGCTCAACGCCAAATAGACCTGATTGCCGTGTAGGCGCCGCGCAACCCTTCATTCGTGCCGACTGAACTCGGCACGAATGAAGGGTTGTCCGCCTCCGGCCCCTGGCATCCCGTAAGCTTCCAACCTTCAACGGTAGTACACCGCCCCATTAGCATCCAAATGAATACAGCAGGAGCCCGTTACAGCGCTGGCGCTGGATGCCTGGCTACGCTTGCACGGGATCTCGGTCCGAGACAAGCCAGGTTTACCGACCCCCCCTTTGTTCGAGCCATGCCACTTGGCAGGCTCGTTCAGTTGTAGCGGTCAGCCTGTCGCCGGTTGGCTTGCCACCCGTACCGAACGTCAGTAGGGCGCTTGGTCCGGGTGGCATCCGGGAATGCAGTGAAACGCGTCGCCTGGTTCCAGGCCCAGGCGCCAGCCACCGGAGAAAACAAGGCGCTCACCAGCGCCCATGCACACAGGTGCGCCGCGCTTTCAATACCAAAGCCCAAGACCCGTCACAGCCCCCCAAGCGCCACCTCCAGGCCAGCGTCCAGCATCGACCCTCGGCCCAGAAGCGCCAGCCATATCGGCACCGTAGCGACCAGCGAAAGGGTCAGCATGGGCCCGCTCACTGTTGTACATTCCTCCCCACGGACGACACATCATTTACCCAGTGAACGGAGTTCAACGCGTGTTCTCGACCCTCAATCCGCGTCACCGCCGGCTTGCCAGTTTCTCGTTGCTAGCCGTGGCCTTAAGCCTCGCCGCCTGCAACGCTTCCGCCCCTTCCCACACCGCCCTGCCCCCCGCCCCGGAAATCGCTTCGGGTTATCGCACCGACCTGCAAGTGCAGCACGCCGACCGGCATATGGCGGCCGCGGCCAACCCGTTGGCGGCCGAAGCCGGGCGCGAAATGTTGCGCAAGGGTGGTTCGGCCATCGATGCGGCGATTGCCATGCAAGCGGTGCTGACCCTGGTGGAGCCGCAGTCGTCGGGGATCGGCGGCGGCGCCTTGATCGTGCTCTGGGACGGCAAGGCGGTGCGCACGTACGACGGTCGCGAAACCGCGCCGGCCGGGGCCACCGAGAAGCTGTTCCTGCAAGCCGACGGCAAGCCCATGCCGTTCCCCCAGGCACAGATCGGCGGCCGCTCGGTGGGTACGCCAGGCGTCCTGCGCGCCCTGGAACTGGCCCATGAAAAACACGGCCGCCTGCCGTGGGCGCAGCTGTTCGAGCCGGCGATTCGCCTGGCGGACCAGGGCTTCCCGATCTCCCCGCGCCTGCACAGCATGATCGTCGCCGATCCGTACCTGGCGAAATCGCCGGATATGGCCGCCTACTTCCTGCAGGCCGATGGCACGCCGAAAGCCGTCGGCACCCTGCTGAAAAACCCGCAGCTGGCCGCGGTGCTCGAACGCATCGCCAAGGAAGGCCCGAACGCTCTGTACCAAGGGCCGGTCGCCCGGGAAATCGTCGCCAAGGTGCAGGGCCACGCCAACCCGGGCAGCCTGTCGCTCAACGACCTGCAAGGCTACCGCGCCAAGGAGCGCGAACCGCTGTGCACCGACTACAAGCGCTGGCAGGTCTGCGGCATGCCGCCGCCTTCGTCGGGCGGTATCGCCCTGGCGCAGATCCTCGGCACCCTGCAGGCGCTGGAAGCCCGCGATCCGCGTTATGCGCTGCCACCGTTGAAACCGACCAAGACCCATCTGCCGGCCGGCCTCGAACCGGCGCCTGAAGCCGTGCATCTGATCGCCGAAGCCGAACGCCTGGCCTACGCCGACCGCGCGTTGTACGTGGCGGACTCGGACTTCGCCCCGGTGCCGATCGCCGGCCTGGTCGCCCCGCGATACCTGGCCCAGCGCGCCGCCTTGATCGGCGAGCGCAGCATGGCCAAGGCCGAGCCCGGCAAGCCCCAGGGCATCCAGGTGGCCTACGCCCCGGACCGTTCGCCGATGCGCATCTCCACCTCGCAAGTGGTGGCGATGGATGACCAGGGCGGCGCGGTGTCCATGACCACCACCGTGGAAGCGGCCTTTGGCTCGCACCTGATGGTCCAGGGCTTCATGCTCAACAACCAGATGACCGACTTCTCCTTCATCCCCGAAGAGAATGGCCAGCCGGTGGCCAACCGCGTGCAGCCGGGCAAACGCCCACGCTCGTCCATGGCGCCGACCCTGGTCTTCGACCGCGACAGCGGTGAACTGCTGGCCACCGTCGGCTCGCCGGGCGGCTCGCAGATCATCGAGTACGTGGCCAAGTCAGTGATCGGCATGCTCGACTGGAACCTCGACCCGCAAGCCGCCATCAGCCTGCCCAACTTCGGCAGCCGCAACGGCCCGACCGAACTGGAACAAGGCCAGTTCACCCCAGGGTTGAAAGCAGCGCTGAAAGCCAAGGGGCATGAGCTGAGCGACATCGACATGACCAGCGGCACCCAGGCGATCGTGCGGGTGCGCGATGCCCAGGGTAAAACCTCGTGGGCCGGCGGCGCCGATCCACGCCGTGAAGGGGCAGCGCTGGGGGATTGAGGCCAACGCAGGAGAACCCAAGGGGCTTGCCGCGAGGTGGGCCCTTTTTATTTTTCACGCCGCGCAAGTACAGGCATGGGGGGTGGAAGCTGGCGGAAGCCGAATTCATCCAGCGCGGGCTGAGCTTTGCCGTGCTGCATGCGACCGAGGTGGGCAAGCCGGTGTATGCCGGATTGGGCTGGGCGGCCACCGCGGAAATGGCCAAGGCACTGAACACCGGCCTGTAGCCGCTGCCGAGCCCGCGAGGCTGCGAACGACCCCGCAGGGGGCGCAGGAATCTTGAGACCGCTGGAGGCCCTTCGGTCCTTATCGCAGCCTTCGGCAGCGGCTACAGGAACCAGTGGGCCTTCGACTGGTGCGTTAGGCCTTTTGGGTAGCCGCTGCCGAAGGCTGCGATAAGGACCGAAGGGCCTTCGGCGCCAGAAAGATCGCCGCGACCGTTCCGGTCGATCGCAGCCTTCGGCAGCGGCTACAGAATCCTTTATGGCTTCAAGAAATGCGCATATCCCATAGTCACAGAATGTCGCAGTAACAGCGTTGCGACTCCATCTCTTCCAACCTATGGTTCGACCATCGCTGCAAAACCAGCGAACAGGCTTGGCGGCCTGATAGAATCGAGGCGCAAAAGCGCCCCCACCCTTGCAGGCGCTTTTTTTTGCGCCCGCATACCTGCGTTATGACGGGTTGCGTGGGAGAACCTTCGGGTTCGCCGGTTGCCTTGATTCCCGGTCCGCCAATCCTGCGTAACCCGTCACCCTGATCTGTTTGGCGGCAGACGGTGATGATTCTTCGAATCAAGGAGGTTCACCATGAAACACACCCTCAATCCGTCCCCTTCCTCCCTGCACACCCTCGGCGAAATAACCTTTGCCAATTGTGGCGAAGGCCAACGCCCGCTGCTGCGGGTCAACGCCGACGTGCCCCTGGCCGACGCCCTGGAACACGCTTCGTTGCTGCTACATCTGGCAAAACAGTTGACCCTGGACGCGGCCATGGAACCACAGGCGGACCGCTATGCTTGGGCGGCACATTACCTGGGTGAGATGGGTAAAGCGGTGATGGATGATGTGCACACCGCGATGACAGCAGGCGCTGATCGACACTAAGCAACACCTCTGGGACGGGTAGCCTCGATGACTATCCGTCCATCGCCTTCCTCTCTCACCTCATTGCTTAAGTCCCATGGCGGGACTAGGATCGAGATATGAGGATTATCGCCGTCAGTCATTTGAAGACGTTCTGGGAACAGCACCCGGATGTCGAACAACCGCTTCTGGCCTGGATCGATGAAGCGCGCAACGCCAACTGGTCCAACCCGGCACAGATCAAGGAGCAGTTTTGCAGCGCCAGCATTCTTAAAAGCCGTCGCGTGGTGTTCAACATCAAAGGCAATGACTACCGCTTGGTAGTCGCCGTGGCTTACCGCTTTGGCGCCCTCTACATCAAGTTCGTTGGCACTCACCAGCAGTACGATGCCATCGACGCCGACCGCGTTGAAATGGAGTAACGAGCATGCAGATTCGCCCCATCCACACCGACCAGGATTACCGCGCGGCGCTCAAACAAGTGTCGGTGCTGTTCGATAACGAGCCGGAACCCGGCACCGCAGAAGGCGACTACTTCGACGTGATGGTCACCCTGATCGAAGCCTATGAAGCCAAGCACTTCCCGGTCGACCTGCCCAACCCGATCGATGCCATCAAATTCCGCATGGAGCAATCGGGCCTGTCGGCCGCCGACCTGGCTCCCGCCATCGGCCGAACCAACCGGGTCTACGAAGTGCTCAACGGCAAACGCGCCCTGACCCTACCAATGATCTGGAAACTGCACCAACTGTTCGGCATCCCCGCCGAGAGCCTGATCAAGCCGGTGAAGTCGGTCTGAGCGGTTCTATCCTCGATCAGGCTCCAATGACTCAGGCCTTGCACCCTCGCCCTTAGCGGGGGTTATTCCTGATCGCGCATAAACTCCAGCCCTTGATGATTTCAGACAGCACAATCATCCCCAGCAGCATCAGCGGGTTGTAGTTCGGGAAAAGATACGCGCCGATCAGAAGCACGGAAAAAGACGGCACGACAAACACCAAACGCAAAGGGATTTGTGCAAGCCCCAGCCACTTGGCTTCTTTGCGCTGAAACAGAAACAGGAAAGCGCTGACGACTATCGATAGCTGCAAACCCCAATTGATCATCACCATAACCACAGCAGCGGTTCCATGATCCTTGAGCACTTCAGTCGCCACAGTCAGGTCATTCCAGAACGGAGTCTTGCCCAGCCGTACACTGCTCGTGACGTACCACAACAAATAGAGCACATCGAGCCCGCCCCAAAACTGCCAGATTCGGGTCCGGCTCAGCTTCCTGAAAAAAAACATTACCACTCCTTTTTGTACTCATAGACAACGTCAGCGGTCACTGGCTGCCAGTGCCAGGAACTCCCAGAGACAGGCCAGCTGTCTGCCCCTTCAATGAAGCGCTGACTGATATGACGCAACTCGCCATATCGATGAACAGAAGACTGATGTGAAAAATGACGCTCTTCCTCAGTGAGAGGTACCCACTCTTGAATCAAGGTTCGGGAAGTATTCATAAAATCCTTTCCCTCTCCCAAAAACATCCGCCCCTCCTCGCCAAATGAAGTCAGCCGGTTGGCAAAGACCACTAATGAATTCCTGACACCATCGTAATCAATTTTCTTGAGAACCCATTTGCCCGGACCGTCTACCTTCTGAGAATCTGTCGCCACCCTCTCCAGCGTGAGCACCTCACCCTGAACCAATGGCAAATCCGAGGCGGAAAGCTGGCGCAAGGTGTAACTCCCCAAAGAGAACGTCCTGCCCGAGAGGTTTGAGTATTTACCAAACGTATCAGCGCTCAGGGGGCTGAAGGGATCATCCGACACCATCAACCAATCACCCGATTCAACTTTTTCCAGAACCTTGCACCGGTCTTGCTCGGTGTAGTTTTGCCCAACTGACAATCCACAAGCCTCAAACAGATCGCGCAGTCCCGTTAACCCCTCTGGATCTGCCAGTGCTCGCTTAACCTCATAAAGCGCAAAAAAAGGGCTTTCTATTTGCGTCAGGGAATACCCCCCAACATCTAGATGGCAAACCAGTCGTTTCATGTTCATACCCACATAGAAATACAAAGCGCCAATGCTCAGCACTTACGCGTTATAGGGTTATGAACAAAACCTGGCTGTCATCCCGCGCCTATTTACCCTCCAGACTTCTCTGAAAGATTCTCGGACACTTAAAAAACACCCTGGAACAGCCTTGAGTTTGCCCCTAGGTAAACCCCTAAAGTGCCGCTCGACCTTCACCACAAAAAAGGACGTTTGCATGCTCACCATCGGTCAAATGGCCCGCTGCCATGGCCTCACCACCAAGACCTTGCGCCACTACGACAGCATCGGTCTGTTCACCCCGTCGCTGACCGGGCAGGACAACGGTTATCGCTACTACAAGCCGGAGCAGATGGTCGAACTCTATATCCCGCTGAAAAACTGATGCCGCGATCGGATGAGCTGCCGACCAGTTGACAGGCCTCTGTCAGCAAAAGGACTCATGATCCCGCTATGCTCTGTAGCAGTCCAAGGCAACAGAGCGAAGGTCCGATGAGTTTCCAGGCGCCAGTGTTGAAGCAGATACCGGGCATCCGTCACGAGTTTTCGCGTATCGGGGCGACAAAGCCCGCCAACCTGTTCTTCTGCTCCCAAGCCCACACCGGCGAGGTGGTGGAGGCCAGCACCACCCTGCCGAGCGGCATCATCCGCGGCGACGCGGTGTTCACCCGCACCGGTCGCCCCATTGCGGTGATCACCGCCGACTGCCTGCCGCTGCTGATCAGCAGCGAGGACGCCTCGTGGGTCGCCGCGGTCCATGCCGGCTGGAAAGGCCTGCACGGCGGCATCATCGACAATGTGCTGCAGCACTTCGCCGCCAAGGGCATCGCCGCCCATCAGTTGCGGGTGGCGTTCGGCCCGTCGATCAAGCCTTGCTGCTACGAAGTCAGCCCGGATTTCATTAACACCCTGTCGACCAGCCAAGGCCACCTGTGGTCGCCGGAGCAGACACCCTGGAGCCAGCAGCGCCCCGCGCCACGACTGCCCCCGGAGATTGCCCCGCCAGCGCCAACCCGGCCGGACTCGCTGTGGTTCGACCTGAGCCTCTATGCCCTGAACCTGTTGCGCGCGGCAGGCATCGATGAGGAGCAGATCGAACACTGCGAGCACTGCACCTACTGTTCCAGCGCGACCCTGGCCAGCTATCGCCGCCGCGGCCACCGGGGCGAGGAGAAGTCCTTTCAGTATTCCTGGATCGGGCGCGCCTGAAACCGCATCTTCAGATTTATCGCGATAGGTCCTTGGCGCCGCACCGGGTTAATCTTGCGCGCCCTGTAGACCCACAAAGGAATGATCGTGTCTGACAAGCTCTATGCCCCGCCTCAAGCCCAGCTGGCCACTGCCAGCGACGTGCAGCACCCTTTCTACGTAGTGTCCAAGACCAAGTTCATGACCCTGTTCATGCTGACCTTCGGCCTCTACCTGCTGTACTGGGCCTACAAGAACTGGCAGCAGTTCAAGCAGGCCAGCGGACAACCCATGTGGCCCATTGCCCGGGCCATGCTCATGCTGTTCTACACCCACGCGCTGTACCGCGAAGCCAATACCCTGATCAAGAAAAACGGCCGTCGCCATGACTGGCTACCCTGGGACCTGGCTTCGCAGTTCGTAGTGATACTGCTGATCAGCCACGGCCTTGATGGCATGTCCAAAAGGCATCCCGACAATCTGTGGCTGGATATCGCCAGCCTGGTGCTGTTGCCGATCCAGGCACTGGTGACCTTCAAGGGCCAGCGCGGCCTCAACGCCGCCGCTGGTGACCCGCTGGGCGAAAGCAACGCGCGGTTTACCCCGATCAACTATGTGTTCATGGCTCTCGGGGCAACGCTGTGGTGCACGATGCTGTACTACATGGCCACGACTGTGAACTGACCCCGGGCCTCAAACGCTCACATACACCCACGCCTCGATCCCGGACAGCAGCACCACACTCACGCGTTTGTAGTCCGCCACCTCGTAGCTGTCCGCCGCAGCCAGCTCCTGGGCAGTAATGCGAAACACCGTCCCCGGGATCGGCGCGCTGGCCGCGCTGCCCGGGCGCAGGATCGGGTGATGGGTCTTGCCGCTGGTGGCCAGCACTTCGGGGTTGGTGATCTGCACCCAGGCCTGTTCATACCCCGGCAGCGCGTCCGCGCTGCCCTCCAGCTCGCGACCGAAGTTGGCCAGTTGCACGGCCTTGTCCTGCAAGGTGCCGTAGGAAAACAGGTACTGCGACGCTTCAGTGGCAACGCTCATTGTTCACTCCGGAATTCAGCGGCTGATTTTCAACGCCTGGCGCGCCGCATGGCGTTCCAGCGCCAACTCGATCAGGCGGCTGACCAGTTCGCTGTAGGTCATGCCCGCGGCCTGCCACAGCTTCGGATACATGCTGATGCGGGTGAAGCCGGGCAGCGAATTGATCTCGTTGATCAACACTTCGCCGCCCTGGGTCAGGAACACATCGACCCGCGCCAACCCCGAACAGCCCAGCACCTGGAACGCCTCGACAGCCAGGGTGCGAATGCGCTCGCTGACCTCTTCGCTGAGGTCCGCCGGCACCACCACCTGGGCCGCCTGGTCGTCGATGTACTTGCTGTCGTAGGAATAAAAACCGCTGCCGACCACGATTTCCCCACAACCGCTGGCAATCGGCTGATCGTTGCCCAGCACCGCGCATTCGATCTCGCGACCACTGACCGCCGACTCCACCAAGACCTTTTCATCGAAGCCCAGCGCCAGCTCGATGGCCGCGTGGTACTCCGCTGCGCTGGTGACCTTGCTCACGCCTACGGACGAACCCTGGTTCGCCGGTTTGACGAACATCGGCAGGCCCAGCTTGCTTTGCGCCTGGGCAAAGTCGGTGCGCGCCGCGGTAGCCCGGTTCAGGGTGATAAAAGGCGTCACCGCCAGGCCGGCATCGCGCAGCAGGCGCTTGCTGATGTCCTTGTCCATGCACACCGCCGAACCCAGCACATCGGAACCCACGAACGGCAGGTCGGCCATGCGCAGCAGACCCTGCAGGCAACCGTCTTCGCCGAGGGTGCCGTGGACGATGGGGAAAATCACATCGACGTGGCCCAGCAGTTCCTGGCTGGAGGTTTCCACCAGTTGCTGGCTGGCCTTGCCCGGCACCACCGCCAGTTCGCGGTTGGACCGGTTGAGGGCGATCAGCGCCGGGTTTTCCTGGTTGATCAGGAAGTTCGAGGTGTCGTTGAGGTGCCAGTGGCCGTTCTTGTCGATGCCGATCAGCACCGGCTCGAAGCGTTCGCGATCCAGCGCATCGACGATGTTGCGCGCCGATTGCAGCGACACTTCGTGTTCGGCCGAACGGCCACCAAAAATAATCCCGACCCGCAGCTTGCTCATGGTTTGTTCCCGTTAAAAAAGTGGTTCAGCGCTTGTATCGGACCGCTCAAGCCGGCTGATGTCGCAGGTGAATCAGCGCCACCCGCTCATTTTGTTTGTTCCGGCGTTCTTCGATGGCGAACGGCACGAAACCGAGCTTGGGATACAGCAGCAGGCCCGCCACGTTGTCATTGAAGCAGGACAGGGTCACCTGCGCGGCCTGGTGCTTGTCCCGGGCGATGCGCAGCATCTCGCCGATCAACTGCCCGGCGACACCGACGCCGCGGGCCTCGGGATCGACGATGAGATTGCCGATGGTGCAGGTGCCGTGGGTGCCCCATTGGTAGAAGTTGGCGAAACCCAGCACCTGGCCGTCCCGCTCGATCACTGTCGAATCGGAGCGCTGGGCAATGGCGTCGCGCAGTTGCTCGTGGGTCAGCGGCCAGGTGGCCGCCGGGAAAAAGAAAAACAGCTCCTCAGGATTACCGGCAAAACCGCAGATCCGTGGAATATCCCGATCCTGCACGGGGCGAAAAGTGAAGCTCATGTCCTGTCTCCTGACCCTGGAAATCCATGTAATACACCCGGCCGCGGTTTCAGCGATTGGCCACCAGATGGGCGCCGAACAGCAGGTAGCAACTGCCGGCAAAACGGTCCAGCCATTTGCGTGAACGACTATAGACGGCAACCATGCGGCTGCTGGCGAAGAACAGCGCGACGCAGCAGTACCAGGTGAATGACAGCGAAGCCATGGTGAGCACGGCCAGGGCCAGCAGCAACGGCGGCGGTGACGCCGGCATCGAGGTGGCGAAAATGGTGGCGACGAACAGCGCCGACTTGGGGTTGGTCATATTGCCGAGAAAGCCCAGGCGATAGGCCGAGAACAGGCTACGGCCCGACTCGCCAGGCAAGCCATTGCCTGCCCCGGTCGGCGCCGGCTTGCGCCTGAACTGCTTGAGGCCGAGGTAGATCAGATAGCAGCCGCCGGCGATCTTGAAGGCCAGGTACAAGGCCGGGGCCGCGCTGAACAGCGACTTGATCCCCAGGCCGCCGGCCAGCCCCCACAGCACCGTGCCGGTGGCGACGCCCAGCGCCGCGGTCATGCCATGCCGGCGCGAACAGCTGGCGGCCAGTTGCGCCGTGGTAAAGAAATTCGGCCCCGGCGTGACCACGGCCACGGTCCAGAGCAACGCCAGCGACAGCAGCGGGCCGGCATACAGCCAATGTTCAAGCGCCATGACACAGACCGCCTTTTGTCACATGAGAGGGGACGCTGACGCTACTCCACCTC
This sequence comes from Pseudomonas sp. NFACC41-3, assembly GCF_900109505.1. Taxonomy (NCBI): domain Bacteria; kingdom Pseudomonadati; phylum Pseudomonadota; class Gammaproteobacteria; order Pseudomonadales; family Pseudomonadaceae; genus Pseudomonas; species Pseudomonas sp. NFACC41-3. Next base: position 45,683 of record NZ_FOAE01000002.1, on the reverse strand, counting down.
GGGCTCATGGATCAACAGGTCGCCCGGCTGACACTCCAGGTATTGGCAGATCGCGTCCAGGGTCGCGAGCCGCAGGCCCTTGGACTTGACCTTGCGTCGGGCCCGTATCCCGCCCGGCAGAACGACAATGGACATAGCGCTCCCGCGATACCCCCGGGGCTATGCTGAAAGTAATGGAGGCCATTGGAGAACGCTCATGAACGGTTTCCTGGTGATTTTCTTCACCCAGCAAAACCGCCGCTACCACGGCAAAATGCTGGGTGACTGGCTCGTCGACCTGGCCAACGAACTGGGCCTGCGCGGCGCGACGATGAGCACCGCCATCGAAGGCTTCGGCCACACCGGCCGGCTGCACTCCGCACACTTTTTCGAACTGGCCGACCAGCCCATCGAGGTGCGCCTGGCACTCTCCGAAGAGGAGTCGGCCCGGCTGTTCGAACGCCTGGAGGACGAGGACATTGCGCTGTTCTACATCAAGACGCCGATCGAGTTCGGCACCCTCGGCAAAGAGGCCAGGAAAGCCGACGCGGGCGGATGACGCGCTGAAGACAGTCGCACGCGCCTGGGTTACCGTACGGGCCTGACGTTGTGTCGAGGACAGTTTCATGGGCAAGCCCGCCCCCCGCAAAGACTGGGTCCACCGCGCGCCTCCCGCCCGGGGGCTGGAGCGTATCGAGGCGTTTTTCGCCGGGCATGGCTACGACCTGCACCGTCACGACACCTACGCCATCGGTCGCACGCTGTCGGGGGTGCAGAGCTTCCAGTACCGCGGTGGCTGGCGCCATAACCTGCCGGGCGGGACCATGGTGCTGCATCCGGATGAAGTGCACGACGGCGAAGCCGGCACCCAGGACGGTTTCCATTACCGCATGTTGTATATCGAGCCGGCGCTGATCCAGCAGATCCTCGGCGGCCAGCCGCTGCCCTTCATCAAGAACGGCCTGTCCACCGACCCACGCTTGTTCGCCGCCACCGACACCTTGCTGCGCAGCATGGACGGCCCGCTGGACCCGCTGGAACAGGAAGACGCACTGTTCGATCTGGCCCATGCGCTGAATGCCGTATCCGGCGTTTCCCGGCCGGCGCAGCGCTTCGACTATCAGGCCGCGGAGCGAGCGCGGGAATACATGCACAGCGCTCTGGACCAGAGCATCACCCTCGACGAACTGGCCACCCACAGCGGCCGCGACCGCTGGAGCCTGTCGCGGGACTTTCGCCTGTTGTTCGGCACCAGCCCCTATCGCTACCTGACCATGCGCCGCCTGGACCTGGTGCGGGCGCTGTTGCTGCAAGGCCAGTCGCTGGTCAGCGCGGCGCTGTTGGCCGGTTTTACCGACCAGAGCCATATGACCCGGCAATTCAGCAAGACCTACGGCCTGCCCCCGGCGCGCTGGCTGAAAATGCACGGCCGCTGAACGCCGCCCCGGCACGCACAATCGTACAAGAACTGCAGCACCGCGCTGATTACCGTAGAGGCTCGATCCCCTCTTTACGGAGCCGCAGCATGAACCCGGCCAACACCACGCCCATCACTTACCAGAGCCTGAATTTCGCCTACAAACTCAGCCTGTTCGACGATCACTGGCAAGCCCGCGTCATCGCCGAAATGAACGACTACCAGTTCAAACTGGTGAAGCTGCAAGGGGACTTCATCTGGCACGACCACCCGCACACCGACGAGACCTTTATCGTCCTCGAAGGCCAATTGCGCATCGACTTCGCCGACGGCCAGGTGACCATCAACCAGGGCGAGATGTTTGTCGTGCCCAAGGGCATGAAGCACAAGCCGTACGCCGAGCAGGAGGTCAAGCTGCTGCTGATCGAACCCAAGGGCGTGCGCAACACCGGTGAAGAAGGCGGCGAACGCACGGCCGCCAATGATGTGTGGATCTGAGTTGCCCCGGGATTGAGCCTCTGTAGCCGCTGCCGAGCGAAGCGAGGCTGCGATCGGCAGCGCAGCGGCCGTAAAGGCGGGCAATGCGTTCCTCAAGGCAAACCGCATGCGCAGGTTTGGCGAGGACTGCGTCCTCGTTCGCAGCCTCGCGGTGCTCGGCAGCGGCTACAGCACCGTCATCGGCTGCCACTCAACCGCGTTCGGCGGCTGCCGCCAGGCCTTGGCCTGTCGGCACTCGCAAACGCAGAGCCAGCAGCGCCCCCAGCAGGGCGAGCAAGGCGCTGGCGCCTACCGCCTGCTCGATGCCGGCCGCCTGTGAGCCGCCCAGCCCGGCGTTGGCCAGGGACACCAGCAGCGCCAGCCCCAGCGCGCCGCCGATCTGCTGGCTGGTGGAGGCAATGCCCGCCGCCACGCCCTGCTCGCCCGGCGCGATGCCCTGCCCGGCCGAAACCCACATGGCGGTCCAGGTCATGCCCTGGCCGATGCTCAGCACCACGATGCCCGGCATCAGGCTCCAGAACCCCGCCCCGTCGGGCAGCGCCACATACACCCCGCCGATGCCCAGCGCACCCAGGAGCAAGCCGCTGACCAGGGTCGCCCGCAGCCCGAAGCGCAGCAACGAACGTTCGGCCAGCCAGATGCCCACGGTGCACAGCAGTGTCGCCGGCAAAAACGCCACGCCGCTTTGCAGCACGCTGTAGCCGTAGACCTGCTGGAAGTACAACGCGAGGAAGTAGTACTGCACGCCGAAGCTGCTCATGAACAAGGCCGTAAGGAACATCGCCAGGCGCAGCTCGCGATGGGCCAGCAGGCGCAACGGCATCAGCGGGTCGTGGCCACGCTGTTCGAGCCACACGAACACACCGAGCAGCAACAGCGCCAGCGCCCCGCAGCCCAGGGTCGCCGGGGCGCTCCAGCCCCATTCCGGGCCCTGGACGATGGCGAACACCAACAGCGTGCCGCCCACCGTCACGGTCAAGGCGCCGCTGAGGTCGAAACGCCGGCCACGCTCGCGCTGGCCATCGGCCGGAATCCAGCGCCGGGCCAGCAAGGCGCAGGCCCCAGCCAGCGGAACGTTGACCAGAAACACCGCCTCCCAGCCCCACCATTGGGTCAGCACGCCACCGAGCAACGCGCCCAGGGCCAGGCCCGCCGCCGAGGCCGCGCTCCACACCGCGAACGCCCGGTTGCGCGCCGGCCCTTCGGGGTAATGGCTGTTGATCAGCGCCAGCGTCGCCGGGAACAGCATGGCCCCGCCGACACCCTGCACCGCCCGCGCCAGCACCAGCAGCAGTGCGCTGCCGCCCAGGCCGCCAGCCAGCGAAGCCAGGGCGTACAGGCTTTGTCCGACGATATAGAAACGCCGCTTGCCCAGCAGGTCGGCCGCCCGACCGCCCAGCAGCAGGAAGCCGCCGAAGGCCACGCTGTAGGCACTGACCACCCATTGCAGCTGTTGCGCGGAAAACCCCAGGTGGCTGCCGATCTCCGGCAAGGCAACGAAGACGATGGTCGCGTCCAGGGCGATGATCAGCTGCGCGCTGGCCAGCAGGAGCAGCATCCAGCCTGACGGCCTGGCTGAAGAGGTAGCGGGCATCACGTCGAGTCCTTGTGTGGAAAATAAAGGGGGGATGAATCAAGGACCCTCAGTTTCTTTGATGCCGATTAGATGATAAATACCGTCATTGCTCTTTCAGTGATGACTTTAATCATGGATCTGAACGCCGTTCGTTTGCTGGTCCGGGTCGCCGAGACCCGCAGCTTTACCCGCGCCGCCGGCGATCTGCGGCTGACCCAGTCCGGCCTGTCGCGGGCCATTTCGCGCCTGGAGCAGCAACTGGGCGTGCGCCTGCTGCAACGCAACACCCGCAGCGTCAGCCTGACCCCGGACGGCCAGCTGCTGGTGGAGCGCGCCGCGCCGCTGCTGGCCGAACTGGCGCAGACCGAAAGCCTGCTGCTGGACCGTCGCGACTCGCCCACCGGGCTGCTGAAGATCAGCACGCCGTCGCTGTTCGGACGCAAGGTGGTGATGCCGTTGATCGGCCGCCTGACCGAGCAATACCCGGACCTGAGCATCGAGGCGGTGATGACCGATCGCCTGGTGGACATCGTCGACGAAGGCTTCGACGCCATCCTGCGCACCGGCGAGATCCAGGACCAGCGCCTGATCGCCCGGCCCCTGGCGCCACTGCGTTGGGTCACCGTGGCCTCCCCGGCCTACCTGGCGCGCCATGGCACGCCGCAGACGGTGGAAGAGCTGCAACAGCACAACTGCCTGACCGTGCGTAACCTGCGCAGCGGGCGCCTGGTGGACTGGCAATTCATGCGCGACGGCAAGGTGCGCGATGTCAGCGTGCCCAGCCGGCTGATCTTCGATATCGGCGACGCGCTGGTGGACGGTGTGCTGGGAGGCTTCGGCATCGCCCAGTTGATGAACTTCGCCGTCGAGGACGCCCTCGCCGACGGCCGCCTGGTGCCGATCCTGCAGGCCTTTTCCGGGCGCAGCCGGGCACTGTCGCTGGTCTACCCGCCGTCGCGCCAGTACTCGCCCAAACTCAAGGTCTTCGCCGACGCCCTGAGCACCGTCAGCTGGTAACCCACGGCTACAGGCGTACCCGCTCGGCGAGGAAATCGATAAAGGCCCTGACCCGGGACGGCAGGTGCCCGCCCTGCCCCAGGTACACCGCGTAGAAACTTTCCGGCCGGCTGTCGTCGAAGGTTTCCAGCAACGGAATCAGCCGCCCCCGGGCCAGGTCGTCGACAATGGTGAAGGCCGCCAGTTGGGCGATGCCGACCCCGTTCAGGGCCAGATGCCGCAGGGCCTCGCCGTCGCTGGCCTGCACCCGGCCGTTGGGCTGGACCGGCACGGGAGTGCCGTTCTCCATCAGGCGCCAGCCCTTCACCGCCCGCGCATAGTCGAAGCCGATCAGGTTGTGCCGCTCCAGTTGCGAAGGTGTCTGGGGCGCCCCGTGGCGTGCCAGATAAGCAGGCGCCGCGACAATGATCGAACGGCTCTCGCCGAGTTTGCGCGCCACCAGCCGCGAGTTCTCCAGCGGCCCGGCGCGCACCGCGACATCGGTCTGCTCACCCAACAGGTCGACCAGCGAATCGGTGTGCACGATATCCAGGGACACCGCCGGATAACGTCCGAGAAACTCCGTCACCAACGGCGCCAACACATGCAGGCCGAACGACGCACTGGTGTTGACCCGAATGCGCCCCACCGGCTCGCGACCGTTGGTGGCCTCGCGCTCCACCTCGCGGACATCGGCCAGGACCCGCACGCAGTTGTCATAGAACGCCCGGCCTTCCGGGGTCAGTTGCAACTGGCGGGTCGAGCGGCTGAGCAGGCGCACGCCGAGGCGCGACTCCAGGCGACCCAGCAGCTTGCTCACCGAGGACGGCGTGGTGCGCTTGAGCCGCGCGGCGGCGGACATGCCGCCGGATTCCACGACCCTGACGAAGGTTTCCATCTCGGCGAAGCGGTTGATGTCGCTGCCAGCCATATGAATTCAACTCACAGATGATGTGCCGGATAGCCGTCTATTTCACGGCAGAGGCCAACTCTATGATGGTCCGCACACCCACTCAAGGACCTCAGGCATGAACACTCCAACCTCCCCCGCGCGCCACTTGCTGGTGGTCGGCGGCTACGGCGTCACCGGCAGCGCCATCGTCGAACACATGGTTCGCCAACCCGACTGGCGACTGACCACCGCCGCCCGCCGCGGCGCCCCCGCGCAACTGGCCGACGGCAGCCCCGCGCCGGCCCACGTCAGCGTCGACCTGCTGGACGCCAACACGGTGATCCGTGCCTTCAGCGATCTGCGCGAGGTCACCGACCTGGTGTTCTGCGCCTACAGCGAACGCGAAACCATGGCCGCCAGCGTGGCGCCCAACGTGGCCATGCTCGAGCACAGCCTGCTGGCCCTGAAACAGGCCGGGGCGAAGCTGCGGCATGTGGTGCTGATCGGTGGCGGCAAGTCTTACGGCGAGCACCTGGGCCACTACAAGACCCCGGCCAAGGAGAGCGACGGCCGGATGATGGGACCGATCTTCTACAACGATCAGGAGGACCTGCTGTGGAAGCGTGCCGAGCAGGACGGATTCGGCTGGACCGTGCTGCGCCCGGACGGAGTAATGGGCACCAGCCTGGGCTCGCCGATGAACATCCTCACCGGGGTGGCGGCCTTTGCCGCGATCAGCCAGGAGCTGGGCGTGCCCCTGCGTTTCCCCGGCAGCCTGCCGGCCTGGAATGCACTGCATCAAAGCACCGATGCCCGCCTGCTGGCGCAGGCCGTGCTCTGGGCGCTGAGCGCCAGCGGCGCACGCAATGAAATCTTCAATATCACCAATGGCGACCACTTCCGCTGGCAGCAGGTGTGGCCGGAGATCGCCGAGTTCTTCGACCTGCCGGCCGCCGCGCCGCAGCCGATGAACCTGCAGGTGCAAATGGCCGACAAGGCCGCGCTGTGGCAACGCATCGTGGCCAGGCACGGCCTGCAACCGACGCCCTGGGAGCAGCTCGCCGCCTGGCCGTTCGTCGACGGCTGGCTGAATACCGGCTACGACATGGTGCAGAGCACCATCAAGATCCGCCAGGCCGGTTTCCACGGCTGCATCGACACCCACCAGAGCATCCGCGAGCACCTGCAGAACCTGCGCGAGCGTCGGCTGATTCCCTGAACCGGATCACGGCGCCAGGGTCTTGCCATCCAGCGCATCGCCAATCGTCAGGAAATGCCCGCCCGCCACATGGTGCAGGGTGCGCAAGGCATCGTGCCCGGTGAAATGCCAGCGGCCGTCGCTGAACACTCGCTCATCGGCCTGGGCGGCGATGACTTCGCCGAGGAACAGGTCGTAGCGTTCATGGTTGTGCGGTTCCGGCAGCAGCCGGCATTCGAGCCAGGCCACGCAGCCCTCGAGCAGCGGCGCGTCGATCAGTTCGCCGGCGAAGGTCGACAGGCCATAGCGCTCGAACTTGTCGCGGCCCTGGTCGCGGTTCAGTTCCAGGCCGGAAGTGGAACCCACGGTCTGCGCGATATCGACCTGGGCGGCGCACGGCACGTTGAGCACGAAGGTGCCGGAGGCTTCCAGCAGTTGCCGGGTCCAGGTGGACTTGTCGAGCACCACGGCGACTTTCGGCGGCTCGAAATCCAGCGGCATGGCCCAGGCCGCGGCCATGATGTTGCGCTGGCCGCCATGGGTGGCGCTGACCAGCACGGTCGGCCCGTGGTTGAGCAGACGGTAGGCCTTGGCCAGCGGAACCGGACGACGATGGGATGGGCTCATGGGTAAGGCTCCAGGAGAAAAAACGTCGATTGTAGCGGCATCCCGGTCCGGCACCGCAGTCGGGATTGGGCAATTTCCCTGGACAATCCATCCAGATTGACCGGGCTTATCCCTGACTCGCGGCTGCTTAGACTGGGCCTTCACCTCACAGGCTGAAGGAGTTTTTCCATGGCAGACCATTCCTTGAACAATAAGGTGGCGTTGATCGCCGGTGGCGCGAAGAACCTGGGCGGCCTGATCGCCCGGGACCTGGCCGCCCATGGCGTGAAGGCCATCGCCGTGCATTACAACAGCGCCGCCAGCAAGGCCGACGCCGACCGGACCGTGGCGGCGATCAAGAACCTGGGCGTCGATGCCCACGCCTGGCAGGCCGACCTGACCGCCGCCGCGGCCGTGGAGCAACTCTTCAACGACGCCAAGGCGCGTTTCGGCAAGATCGACATCGCCATCAACACCGTGGGCAAGGTCCTGAAAAAACCCATAGTCGAGATCAGCGAAGCCGAGTACGACGACATGTTCGCGGTCAACTCCAAGAGCGCGTTCTTCTTTATCAAGGAAGCCGGCAAGCACCTGGAGGACCACGGCAAGCTGGTGTCGCTGGTGACCTCGCTGCTCGGCGCCTACACGCCCTTCTATGCCGCCTACGGCGGGGCCAAGGCTCCGGTGGAACACTTTACCCGCGCCGCCTCCAAGGAGTTCGGTGCCCGCGGTATCTCGGTGACCGCCGTAGGTCCTGGGCCGATGGACACGCCATTCTTCTACCCGGCCGAGGGCGCGGACGCCGTGGCTTACCACAAGACCGCCGCGGCGCTGTCCGGCTTCAGCAAGACCGGCCTGACCGACATCAAGGACGTGGTGCCCTTCATCCGTCATCTGGTCACCGACGGCTGGTGGATCACCGGCCAGACCCTGCTGATCAACGGTGGCTACACCACCAAGTGAGGCCCGTCCTTCTGATCGACGGTTGTCATCGACCCGAGTAATCCGCCAAGGGGCGAGGTAGATTGGCGTTTGCAAAAGATCGCCATCAGGTGCGACATGATTCCGTAGGAGCGAGCTTGCTCGCACCTACAACAGTACCCAGCGCACCACCCACAAGCTCCGGAACAATGCCCCATCCATGGATAAGCTCGAGCAGTACCGTGTATTCATCCAGGTGGCTGACATGGGTAGTTTCATCAAGGCCGCGCACGCCCTTGAACTGCCCCGGGCTACCGTCTCGGCAGCGGTGCAGCAACTGGAAACCGCCCTCGCCACGCGCCTGTTGCACCGCACCACGCGCCAGGTTCAGCTGACCGCCGACGGCGCGGTCCTGCTGGAGCGCGCGCGCCTGTTGCTGAGCGATGCGGTGGAACTCGAGCAGCTGTTTCACACCCGTCAACTGGACGTCTGTGGCCGGCTCAATGTCGACGTGCCCAGCCGCATTGCCCGGCGCCTCATCGCCCCCGCCCTGCCCGAACTTTTCGCCCGCTACCCCAGCCTGAAGCTGGCGCTGGGTTCCACCGACCGTTCCATCGACCTGGTGCAGGAAGGCGTGGATTGCGCGATCCGCGTCGGCGCCCTGCGCGACAGCAGCCTGATCGTCCGGCGCCTGGGCCACCTGGCCCTGATCAATTGCGCCAGCCCCGCCTACCTGGCCCGGCACGGCCAGCCACAAACGCCGGGCGACCTGGCCGACGGTCACTGGATGGTCGGCTACGGCTCCCCCAGCACGGGCCGCGAACAGCCCTGGGAATACCTGGCCGAAGGTCACGAGCTGGAACTGAATTTGCCCAGCCGAGTGATCGTCAACAATGCCGAAAACTACATCACCTGCTGCAGGGCCGGGCTGGGCCTGATCCAGATCCCGCGCTTCGACGTGCAGTACCTGCTCGAGCGGGGCGAATTGGTGGAAGTCCTGCCCGGTTTTCGCCCCGCATCCATGGCGATCTCCGCGCTCTATCCCAATCGCAACCATCGCTCGCGCCGGCTGAACGCCTTTATCGAATGGTTCGAAACCCTGATCGCGCCCCATCTGGAAAACAACCGGCAGGACTGACAGCGGCCCCCTCCATGCCAACCCATCAGCCGGACAACTGATGGGCGAACTGGCCGACGGCGCTCACCACCTTCTGCGCGCCGTCCTGGATCTCGACGATCACCGTGCCGGCTTCTGCGGCCAGGCCCAGGCCCTGCTCGGCCTGGGTCTTACCGTCGGCCATCAGCACCACCGCGTCGCGGGCCATGTCCTGGTTGCGCCGGACCACGCCGACGATCTCGTCGGTGGCCTTGCTGGTGCGCGAGGCCAGTTGCCGGACCTCGTCCGCCACCACCGCGAAGCCGCGCCCCTGGTCACCCGCGCGGGCCGCTTCGATGGCCGCGTTGAGCGCCAGCAGGTTGGTCTGTTCGGCAATGTCGCTGATGGTCTTGACGATGCTGCCGATCACCCGCGACTGCTCGTTCAGCGCCTCGATGCTGTCACTGGCCTGCTGCATGTGGGTCGCCAGGTCGCGCATCACCTGCACCGCCTCGGTCACCACCGAAGAGCCGCGCTGGGCGCTGCTGTCGGTCTGCTGCGAGATGGTGTAGGCGATCTCCGCGGCGTCGGCGACGGACTGCTCCTGCTTGACCTGCTCGGTGATCACCGTGGCGAATTTCACCACTTTGTAGAGCTTGCCGTTGGCATCGACCACCGGGTTGTACGAGGCATCGAGCCAGACCACGCGGCCGAGACTGTCGATGCGCTTGAAGCGGTCGGCGACGTACTCGCCGGCATTCAGTCGCTCCCAGAACACCTTGTAGGCCGGACTGTTGTACTCCTGCGGCTCGCAGAACAGGCTGTGGTTCTGGCCCAGTATCTGCTCGAGGCTGTAGCCCATGCAGCTCAGGAACCGCTCGTTGGCGGTCAGTACCCGGCCCTTGAGGTCGAACTCGATCACCGCGGTCGAACGCAGCAGGGCCGCGATCAGGTTGTCGTGCTCGCAGGCGGTCTCCACGGTTTCGGTCAGGTCATTGGCGATCAGGGAAAAGGACCTGAGTTGCCGCTCGGTGCTGAAGATCGGCTGCAGGATCACCCTCAGCCAGGCGTCATGACCGTCGCCACGACGCAGGCGCAGGGTGTCGTCGAAAGGCTCGCTGCGTGCCAGCGCCGTCATGAAACGCGAGTGCGCCTCTTCGGGCCGGGCATCGTCCGGCAGCAGATTGTCGATGGGCCAGCCCAATAGCGCTTCGGGGGAATACTGCAGGCACTGGGTGAAGTTGCGGTTCGCCACCAGGATCCGGCGCTGCGGATCGAGATGGACACTGAGCAGGGTGCGCTCGAAACCTTCCTTGACCTGCTCGAGCGCACGAAACTCCTCACCCAACGCGAGGAGCTTCTGATTCAAACGTTTATTGAACATGGATACACCGATAGCCTGTGATTGGAGACTGCAGCAGCCTCACCATCGGCGTTGGGAACGCGTTCTTGACACGCTCAAGGCTCTTTAGGATTTATCTTCCATAGAGACAGGAAACTTCCTAACCGCCCGCGCAGGGCGCGCTGGCGTTGGAGCAGATCGTGGCCGTCGACCTGGCGGCCACTCGGCACCCGACGTCATGGCCTGGAAAAGGCCTGACGCCGGGTCCGGGACAGGACTCAGTTGGACAATTGGCTGGCGAACTGGCCGACGGCGTTCACCACCTTCTGCGCGCCGTCCTGGATCTCGACGATCACCGTGCCGGCTTCGGCGGCCAGGGCCAGGCCCTGCTCGGCCTGGGCCTTGCCATCGGTCATCAGCGCCACGGCCTCGCGCGCCATGTCCTGGTTCTGCCGCACCACGCCGACGATTTCGTCAGTGGCCTTGCTGGTGCGCGAGGCCAGTTGCCGGACTTCGTCGGCCACCACGGCAAAGCCGCGTCCCTGTTCACCGGCCCGCGCCGCTTCGATCGCCGCGTTGAGCGCCAGCAGGTTGGTCTGCTCGGCGATGCCGCTGATGGTCTTGACGATGGTGCCGATCACCAGCGACTGCTCGTTCAGCGCCTCGATACCTTCGCCGGCCTGCTGCATGTGCTTGGCCAGGTCGCGCATCACGTTCACCGCCTCGGTCACCACGGTGGTGCCGCGCTGGGCGCTGTTGTCGGTTTGCAAGGAGGTGCTGTAGGCGATGTTCGCCGCCTCGGCGACTGCCTGCTCCTGGTTCACCTGGTCGGTGATCACGGTGGCGAACTTCACCACCTTGTACAGCCGGTTGTTGGCATCGACCACCGGGTTGTAGGAAGCCTCGAGCCAGACCACGCGGCCGTAGCTGTCGATACGCTTGAACCGCCCGGCGACAAACTCGCCGGCGTTCAGGCGCTTCCAGAACGCCAGGTACTCGGCGCTGTTGTATTCCTCGGGCTCGCAGAAGGTGCGGTGATGCTTGCCCTGGATTTGCGCCAGGCTGTAGCCCATGGCGCTGAGGAAGCGCTCGTTGGCCGCCAGCACGTTGCCGTTGAGGTCGAACTCGATCACCGCCGTGGAGCGGACCAGCGCGCCGATCAGGTTCTCGTGTTCGCGAGAGGCTTCGATGGTGCGGGTCAGGTCGCTGGAGTAGATCGAGAACTGTTTGATCCGCCCCTGGGAATCGCGAACCGGCTGGGAGATCGAGCGCAGCCAGGCTTCCTGGCCGTTGCCGCGCAGCAGGCGTACCGCGCCGGCAAAATGCTCGCCACGGGTCAGCGTCGCCTTGAAACGGTGGTGGAATTCATCGGTCTTGACGTGGGCCGGCACAATGTCCTCGATGTGACGACCGACCAGTTCGCTGCCCCTGTAGAGCATTTCCTGGTTGAAGTTGTCGTTGGCCGACAAAATGCGTCCATCGGGATCGAGAATCAGCACCAGCATTTCGCTGTCGAGACTGTCCTTCACTTGCTGGAGGCTCGAGAGTTCTTCGCGTAGAGCCAACAGCTCTTGCTTCAAGCTTTTGTTGAACATGGGATGCACCGATGGGCAGTAATAGTGGGCAGCATTGTCTCTAGCCATCGGCGCTTGAGTATTTTTCTGAAGACCCCATAAGACATATCCGACCAAAAAACTTTGAAACGCCTCAGGCCCCGACCCTGCGGGGCTACGAGCCATGCTCCGGAGCCCGGAAGAGGGGCTATAGTCGTGCTCTGGAAAATCAACGGCAATCGACGGAGTGCAATCTATGGAGGCTTCACGCAAGGCCCTGTTCGACCAGGTGGCAACGCGTCTGGGACACGCTTTCGACGGTGAAATGCGCATCGGCGGCAACTACGTGCCCGCGGTGCAGAACGGCGACGAGGTGTACGTCAGCGGGCAGATCCCACGCATCGACAACACCGTGAAAGTGGTCGGGCGGGTCGGTGGCGATGTTTCGCTGGAAGACGGCCGGTATGCCGCACGTATTTGCACCATGCGTGCCCTGGCGATCCTCGCCCAGTTGCTGGGCGATCTGCAGCGGGTGAAAAAAGTCCTGCGGCTCAACGTCTATGTGCAAAGCGCCGCCGACTTCACCCAGCAGAGCGAAGTCGCCGACGCCGCCTCCGAAGTGCTCTATTCGATCTTTGCCGAGGCCGGGGTGCACACCCGCACGTCCCTCGGGGTCTATCAGCTGCCGAAGAATGCCGCGGTGGAAATCGACATGATCGTGGCCCTCGAACCGCTTCCCGCGCCCCATGAAGACGTTGAGGATTAGGGTCTGTACGAAAAGTCGGCGAGCGAAGGTCAGGCAAGGCAAAAACAGGCGAGGAACGGCCGGGGTCGCGTTCGACTGTAGGGGCCTACATGAGCATTCCGAGCCTGTTTTTAACGCAGCATGACCGAGCGCAGCCACTTTTCTTACAGACCCTAGCTGCCATTGGTGCGGCACTGGCCCATCACCTGATACTCCAGGGTCTTGAGCTGTCCGGCCGAATCCTCATAGGTCATGCGTGACGGCACCGGGTTGCAGCCCTTGGCCGGCGGCGTCACGCTGACCACCTTCTTGATGTCCAGGGGCATGCCGTAGCGATAGTTTTCCACCACCGGCGCCTCCTTGCCCTGTTTCGCCGCGTAGGCCGCCATGGCCCGCTCGTTCGCCTGCATGGCGCGGTCGAAGGTGCGGTCGCCGCCGCCTTCGGCCATGGCCAGGGATGACAAGGAAAGTACCAGGGCGGCGATACTCAATTTAAATAACTTCATGACTGTTTCCTCGTTCTGGTTAGTTGCAACGAGGATAACCAGCGGACCCTGTCGGGAAGATCACGGGTACATTACTTATATGTAATAAACCCGAGACCGCTTCTTGCCCTTGAGAAAACCCCATATAAAACAAGGCCTCCAACTAAAAACAAATACAACTTACAACTTTTATCCTTGCAGAATTGTAATAACCGGGTCACCTCCGCGTTATCTGTTGTTTGCAACTATCGACGCTGACTCCAGCCGTTAACCAGACGGTTCGCGAGTACAACTAACAAGAACGCCCCAGGCGACATAACAGCTGATAGCTGCCCATATCCAGGAGCAAACAACATGCGCACTCAAACCCGCTGGTCCCTGTCCGTGTTTTGCGCGGTACTGGGGCTCAGCCCGTTGGCCGTGAACGCGGCAGACGACCAGCCCGAAGGCTTTATCGAAGGCAGCAGCCTCAACGTGCTGGCCCGCAACTACTACTTCAATCGCGACGATCGCAAGGGCCAGTCCAGCCCCACCGGCAACGGCTATTCGCAGGCCTGGGCCCAGGGGCTGATCGGCAAGTTCGAATCCGGCTTTACCCAGGGCACCGTCGGTTTCGGCCTCGACGCCTTTGCCATGTATGGCCTCAAGCTCGACTCGGGCGCCGGCCGCAGTGGCGGTCGCGGGTCGTTCGGCATGCTGCCGGTGGACAGCGACAACCAGCCGGCCGACAACTACAGCAAGGTCGGCGGCGCGGCGAAAATGCGCCTGCTCGACACCGTGATCAAGGTCGGCGACGTCTTCCCGAAAACCCCGGTGGTGCATTACGGCGACTCGCGCCTGCTGCCGGAAAGCTTTCGCGGCGCCACCTTCGAGAACACCAGCATCGACGGCCTGAGCCTCCAGGGCGGGCGCCTGCACAGCATGAGCCAGCCCGACAGCAGTAGCCTGCGCGACGGTTTCGCCACCTTCTATGCCGGCAAGGTCGACTCGCCCTGGGTCGCCTACTTCGGCGGCGACTACAGCCTGAACAAGCACCTCAGTTTCAGCCTCTACAGCAGCCGCCTGAAGGACGCCTGGGACCAGTATTACTTCGGCACCGCGGCGACCTGGCCAATCTCCGACCAGTTCTCGTTGTTCGCCGGGTTCAACTATTACAAGGCGGTGGACGAGGGCAAGAAGCTGCTCGGCGAGTTCGACAACGACATCTGGAGCGCCAAGGTCGGCGCCACCTATGGCGCCCACACCCTGTCCCTGTCGCACCAGCGCAACAACGGCGACGACGACTTCGACTACCTGCGCCAGTCGGACTCGATCTTCCTCGACAACTCGATCCAGTACAGCGACTTCAACTCGCCGAAGGAACGCTCGTGGATGGTCCGCTACGACCTCGACATGCAACCCCTGGGTATCCCCGGCCTGTCGTTCATGACCCGCTATGGCAAAGGCAGCGACGCCGACTACAGCAATGCCAACGCGGTCTACATGCGCCGCGACGCGGACGGCAATCCGCTGACCGACCAGCGCCGCTGGGAACGCGATATCGAAGCCAAGTACGTGGTGCAGGGCGGCACGCTCAAGGACCTGTCGCTGCGCATCCGCCAGGCCACCGTGCGCTCCAGCAGCTTCGAATCCGACCTGGAGGAATTCCGCCTGATCGTCGAATACCCGCTGGCCATTCTCTGAGCCCTTGCGCCGGGCGGGTGAGAGGCCCGCCCGACGTTAAAACTTCTTCACAGACGCCTGTCTTTCAGAACTGTAATATCGCCCTCACCTTCTCGTCAGGTTGGCCTTCGTATACTTGCCCGCATGCCCGAGCCGACAGCGCTTCGCTGGCGGCCAGCCACTTGCGGGAGATCATGTCTTGAAGCCTGCCCACCTGACTCCGCCTGGCCAGCCCAGCGCGCTTCCCAGCGATAACAGCAGCGAACGCGCCCGGCATGCCCTGGAACAATTCTGGCTCGGCCAGCAACAGCACAACGGCGAAAACAACCACAACGACGCAACCGGCGCCGCCCCTCACAGAACCGCAGGGCCCCAGGCATGCACAGCCTCCCGCTGACGCCGGCCCACCCCGAGCACATTCATCTCTGAAGCGTTTTTTCGAATGCTCCTTTGGAAAGAGATGAATTTTTAGCGTCCCGCATGGGACGCTTTTTTTTGCCCCCACTCCCCCCTGTAGCCGCTGCCGAGCCCGCGAGGCTGCGATCGACTGCGAAGCAGGCGCCGCTTCTGAAATCGCAGGAGGTCCTGCGGACCTTTCGCAGCCTTCGGCAGCGGCTACACATCGGCCTGTAGCCGCTGCCGAGCCCGCGAGGCTGCGATCGACCGCGAAGCGGGCGCCGCTTCTGAAATCGCAGGAGGTCCTGCGGACCTTTCGCAGCCTGCGGCAGCGGCTACAGGGTGTGCTCTCTGGATAAACAAAACCCCGCCTGCGTATGACGCCGGCGGGGTGGGTTGACGCCAGTCGCGGGTCAGTCGTTCAGCAGGTCCTGCAGCTCCTGTTCTTCTTCCTTGCGGTGCGCCCAGTGGTACAGCGCCGGCAGCACCAGCAGGGTCAGGGCGGTGGAGGAGATGATGCCGCCGATGACCACGGTGGCCAGCGGCCGTTGCACTTCGGCGCCGGTGCCGGTGGCCAGGGCCATGGGGATGAACCCCAGCGACGCCACCAGCGCGGTCATCAGCACCGGGCGCAGGCGGGTCAGCGCGCCTTCATTGACCGCCGCGGCGAGCATCCGCCCTTCTTCGCGCAGGTTGCGGATAAAGGCGATCATCACCAGGCCGTTGAGCACCGCCACCCCCGACAGCGCGATGAAGCCCACCCCCGCCGAGATCGACAGCGGGATGTCGCGCAGCCACAGGGCCATGATCCCGCCAGTCAGGGCGAAGGGAATCCCGGTGAACACCAGCAGCCCGTCCTTGAGGTTGTTGAACATCATGAACAGCAGGCCGAACACCAGCAGCAGCGCCACCGGCACCACGATCTCCAGGCGCTTGGAGGCTTCCTGCAACTGTTCGAACTGGCCGCCCCAGGTGATCCAGTAGCCGGTCGGGATCTTCACCTGGTCGCCGATGGCCCGGGTCGCCTCTTCGACGAAGGAACCCATGTCGCGCCCACGCACGTTGGCGCTGACGATCACCAGGCGCTTGCCGTTCTCGCGGCTGACCTGCGCCGGGCCGAGCACCAGGTCGACGCTGGCGACTTCCGAGAGGGCGATGAAACCCAGTTGCCCGTTGACGCTGCCCGCGGCGGCGGCCACCGGAATCAGCAGGCGCGACAGCCCGTCGATATCGGTGCGCTGGGCATCGGACATGCGCACCAGCATGTCGAAGCGCCGGTCGCCCTCATACAAAATGCCCGCCTTGCGCCCGCCCACGGCAATCGCCACGGCGTCCTGCACATCACCGACGTTGAGGCCGAAACGCGCGGCCTTGTCGCGGTCGACATTCACCGTCAGCACCGGCAGGCCGGTGGTCTGCTGCACCTTCACTTCGGCGGCGCCGTCGATCTTCTGCAAGGTCTGCGAAATCTCTTCGGCGGTCTTGTTCAGCACCGCCATGTCATCACCGAAGACCTTCACCGCGACATCGCTGCGCACCCCGGAAATCAGTTCGTTGAAGCGCAGCTGGATCGGTTGCGACAGCTCGTAGACGTTGCCCGGCAGGCTGTTGCTGACCCGTTCGATGTCGGCAATGATCGCCTCGCGCGACTTGCCCGGGTCCGGCCATTGCGCCTTGGGCTTGAGCATCAGGTAAGCATCGGAAATGTTCGGCGGCATCACGTCCGAAGCGATCTCGGCGGTGCCGGTACGGGCGAACACCCGCTCGATTTCCGGGATCTGCGCCAGCAGGGTTTTCTCCAGGGTCTTCTGCATCTCCACCGACTGAGTGAGGCTGGCGTCGGGCACGCGCATCGCCTGCTGGGCGAAGTCGCCTTCGCTGAGGCTGGGGATGAACTCGCTGCCCATGCGACTGGCCACCAGGCCCGAGAGCAGCACGCTGAGAACGGCCAGGGCAAAGGCCAGGGAGCGGTGGCTCATCACCCAGCGCAGCACCGGTTCGTAACCCCGGCGGGCGCCGCGCATGACGAAGTTTTCTTCCTCCTTGACCTTGCCGGTGACGAACAGCGCAATCGCCGCCGGGACGAACGTCACCGAGAGGATCATCGCCCCCAGAAGGGCTATCACCACGGTGAAGGCCATCGGGTGGAACATCTTCCCGGCCACCCCGGACAAGGCAAAGATCGGCAGGTACACCACCATGATGATCAGTTGCCCGTAGATCAGCGCCCGGCGCGCTTCCCTGGCCGCGGCGAAGACTTCGTGCAGGCGCTCGGAGCGAGTGAGCATGCGCCCGTGATGCTGCTGGGCATGGGCCAGGCGGCGGATGGCGTTCTCGACGATGACCACCGCGCCGTCGACGATGATGCCGAAGTCCAGCGCACCGAGGCTCATCAGGTTGGCGCTGACCTTGTTGGTGAACATGCCGGTGAAGGTGAACAGCATGGCCAGCGGGATCACCATGGCGGTGATCAGCGCGGCGCGGATATTGCCCAGGAACAGGAACAGAATGGCGATGACCAGCAGCGCGCCTTCGATGAGGTTTTTCTTCACCGTGGCCACGGCCTTGTCCACCAGGTTGGTGCGGTCGTACACGGTGACCGCCGTCACCCCCTTGGGCAGCGAGCGATTGATCTCGGCGAGTTTTTCCGCCACCACCCGGGACACCGTGCGGCTGTTTTCCCCCACCAGCATGAACACCGTGCCGAGCACCACTTCGCGGCCGTTCTCGGTGGCCGCGCCGGTGCGCAGCTCACGGCCGATGTCCACGGTGGCCACGTTGCTGACGCGGATCGGCGTGCCATCCACGGTGTTGATCACGATGTTGGCGATGTCCTCGATGGACTTCACCTGCCCCGGCGCACGGATCAGCAACTGCTGGCCGTTGCGCTCGATGTAGCCGGCGCCGACGTTGGCGTTGTTGCGCTCCAGGGCGGTCATCAGGTCGCTCAGGGTCAGGTTGTAGGCCGCCAGGCGCCTGGGGTCCGGGGCGATCTGATAGAGCTTGGCGAAACCGCCGATGGTGTTGATCTCGGCCACCCCCGGCACGTTGCGCAGTTGCGGGGCGATGACCCAGTCCTGGATCACCCGCAGATCGGTCGGCGTATAGGCCGTGCCGTCTTCCTTGAGCGCGCCGGGCTCGGCTTCCACCGTCCAGAAGAAGATCTCGCCGAGGCCGGTGGAGATCGGCCCCATGCTCGCCTCCACACCTTCGGGCAGCTGTTCACGGGCCACCTGCAGGCGCTCGTTGACCAGTTGTCGGGCGAAGTACAGGTCGGTGCCTTCCTTGAAGATCACCGTCACCTGGGACAGGCCCGAGCGCGAAGTCGAACGGGTCTGCTCCAGGCCCGGCAGGCCGGCCATGGCCACTTCCACCGGGTAGGTGATGCGCTGCTCGGTTTCCAGCGGCGAGTAGCCGGGCATGCTGGCGTTGACCTGGACCTGCACGTTAGTGATGTCCGGCACCGCGTCGATCGGCAGTTTCTGGTAGCTGCCGATGCCCACGGCGGCCATCAGCAGCACCGCCAGCAGCACGATGATGCGCTGCTCGATGGCGAATTGAATGATGCGTTCAAACATGGGAAGTCACTCTCCAGGGAAACACTCAGTGCGGATCAATGGCCGTGCTCGGCCGAGCCCTTGCCCAGTTCGGACTTGAGGATGAAGCTGCCGGTGGTCGCCACCTGGGCCCCGACGCGCAAGCCTTCGCGGATCTCGACGAAGCCGCCTTCGCTGCCGCCCAGCACCACGGGGGTGGCCTGGAAACCGTCGGCGACGCGCACGAACACCGCAGGCTTGTCTTCCACGGTCTGGACCGCGCTCTGCGGCACGGTTACCCCGGCCTGGTAGGTGTCGGTCGCCACCTGCACCGAGACGAACAGCCCCGGCCGCCAGACATCGTCCGGGTTGGGCACCGTGACCCGCACCGTGGCGGTCCGGGTCTGCTCGCCCAGCAGACTGCCGACATAGGCCACCGTGCCCTGCACCTGGGTGCCCAGTTCCGTGGATTGCACCCGGACCGGCTTGCCGACTCGGACCTTGTTCAAGTCCTTGGGAAACACGCCGAAGGTGACCCAGACTCGGGACAGGTCGGACAGGGTGAAAGCGGCGCTGGTCTCGCCCACCACCTCGCCGACGCTCAGGTGTTTTTCCACCACCACGCCGTCGAACGGCGCACGCATCTCATAGCGGTTGCCGCCCGCCAGCACCGCGCTGCCACTCAGGGCGTTCATCTTTTGCCGGGCGTTGTTCAGGGCGATTTCGGCTTCCTGCAGGGTCTGGCGCGCCAGCAGGTAATCCTGCTCGGCGGAGATCTGGTCGACCCACAACTGGCGCTCGCGCTGGAAGGTGGTGCGCGCCAGCTCGACCCGGCGCTCGGCGGCGGCCAGCTCGCTGCGCTGGTCGGAGATCTGCTGGCTGGCGATCACCGCCAGCAGCTCGCCCTTCTTCACCGTCTGGCCGAGATTGACCGCCACCGATTCCACCACCCCGGCCGCGCGCGGCACGATGTGCGAGGTGCGGTCCTCGTCGAAGCGGATCTCCCCCGTCAGCGTCAGCAAGCTGCTGAGATCCCGTGGCGCGGCCTCGGCCAGCTGGATGTCGGCGGCCTGGATCTGCTCGGCGCTGAGTTCGACCTTGCCCTCTTCCTCGGCATGGGCCTCACCTTCCGACTGCCGCTCTTCGCCTTCCTGATGCGCCTCGCCGTCCTTGTGCGTGTCCGCCTTGGCCGCGGGTTTCGCCTGCGCGGCCACCGACGCCGCCTGGAACAGCTCCTGCCACATCAACCCGGCCACGCCGAGCGCGACCGCCACGGCCAACGCCAAGGCTGTGCTTCGTTTCTTGTCCATGCATGCTCCTGAAAAAATCGACTCGACGCGCCAACCGGCAACAGCGACGCGTCATGAGGTCTGTGGAAAAAAGAAATCGCCGAGCGCCCGATGCAACTCATGCAGGCACCAATGGGCCGAGTCCTCCTCGACCCGGCTCGGCAGCGGCACGCTGCAATCGGTGACCAGCAGCGCGCCCAGGCCCAACAGGACGAACAACGCGGTTCTCACAGCGTGCGATCGGGGCCGGCGAGATCGCCGTAGATGCGCTCGATGCGCACCCAGGCATCGGTGGACTGGGCCACGGCGGCGATGTACTGGGTGCGGGCGCTGATCAGCGTGCGCTGGGCGTCGAGCACCTCGATGAAGTTGAACTTGCCCATCTCGAAGCCGCGGGTCGCGGTGTCCACGGCGTTTTGCGCGGCCGGCAGGATCACCTGGTTGAACGACTGCACTTCGTTGCTGGCGGTGCTCCACTGATCCAGCGCCAGCTTGGTTTCGCTGCGCAAGCGCAGCTCCGCGGCGTTGCGCAGGTCCCGGGCCTGATCAGCGCGGCGCGCGGCCGACAGGACGTTGCCCTGGTTGCGGTTGAACAGCGGAATCGGCATCGACACCCCGACCAGGTTGACCCGCTCACGCACGCTGGCGTCGTACTGGCTGCCTACGCTGATATCGAGGTCGGGAATGCGCTGGGCCTTTTCCAACCCCAGGGAGGCTTCGCGCTGCACCACCTGCATTTCGGCCAGGCGCAGTTCGATGGTCTGTTGCAGGCGCGCCAGCAATTGCGCCGAAGGCGGTAGCGACGGCAGCCCGCTGGCCGGCTCCGCGACGGCGCTGAAGTCGGTGGTGGCGGCGCCGGTCACGGTCGCCAACTGGCGATAGGCGTTGGCCCGGTCCATCTCGGCGCGGCTCAGCTCCAGGCGCACTTCCGAGAGCTGGACCTGAGCGCGAGTGGCCTCCACGGGCGAGGCCTTGCCGGCGCTCACCCGGCCCTTGGCCACCGTCAGCCCGCGCTCGGCCAGGGCCAGGGAGCGGCCGGCCAGATCGCTGCGCTCCTGGGCACGCAAGGCGCCGTAGAAGGCGGCGATCACATCGGCGCGCAGCTGGTTGCGCTGGCGTTCCAGCTCCAGCGCCGCGGCGTCCTGGGCACGGCTGGCGACATCGATGCGCGCGCCGCGCTTGCCGCCCAGCTCCAGAGTCTGGCTGAGCTTGACGGTGGTGGTGCGCGAGCTGCGGCGGGTGTCTTCAGCGTCCCAGGACAACACCGGATTGGGGATCAACCCGGCCTGCTGGCGACCACCCTGGGCGATGTCGATTTCCCAGCGCGCCGCCGCCAGTTCGGGGTTGTTGGCAAAGGCACTGGCCAAGGCGTTGTCGAGGTTCAGCACCCGGCTCTCGGCCGCCGCGGCGTCCTGCAGCGCGGCACTGGCCAACAACAGAACGCCGGACAATGCCCCGACTATCCAGGCAAGTTTTTTAATGAGGGTTGGCATAACGCGTTCTGGCCCCTTACCGGTACAGAGTGACGGCGGAGGCTCTGCGGTGCGAGGAAATTGAACCGGCACGACGCATCCACACTCCACCCATAAAACAACTAACAGGTGAGTATTTAGTGCCGGCCAAATGTAGCCTTCGGTACTTATCGACAGGGTGGCGCAAAGATTACAAATCCGTTAGCAAACGCTCTGCCACGGGCTTGTGTATTAACATCCGGGCCATCGCCCCGAAGGCAAGTGCAACAACCAACAACTTGAAATATAGAGAAACAACTTCTCCCCGCACGCCACTTCGAAAGTTTTAAATCAAGAACTTTGAAAGTTGAATCATCCAGCCCGTTACTTCCAACGAAGTTATGGGACTGCCCCACTGCATTAAACACCGAGGCTAATTCAGCATGCGCATTCTGGTGATCGAGGATGAACCGAAAACCGCCGACTACTTGCATCAGGGATTGAGCGAAAGCGGCTACGTCGTCGATTGCGCCAATAACGGCGCCGACGGCCTGCACCTGACCCGCCAGCACGCCTACGACCTGGTGATTCTCGACGTCAATCTGCCGGAGCTGGACGGTTGGGGAGTGCTGCAGCGCATTCGCCAGAACAGCAATACGCGGATCATGATGCTCACCGCCCAGGGACGCCTGGTGGACCGGATCAAGGGCCTGGACCTGGGCGCCGACGATTACCTGGTCAAGCCGTTCGAATTCCCCGAGTTGCTGGCGCGGGTGCGCAGCCTGTTGCGACGCAGCGAGCAGTCGCCGACCCCCGACGTGCTGCGGGTGGCCGACCTGGAGCTGGACCAGGGCCGCCACCGGGCGTTTCGCGGCAAACAGCGCATCGACCTGACCACCAAGGAGTTCGCCCTGCTGCATCTGCTGATGCGCCAGAGCGGCGTGGTGCTGTCGCGGACCCAGATCATCTCGTTCGTGTGGGACATGAACTTCGATTGCGACACCAATGTGGTGGAAGTCTCGATCCGCCGCCTGCGGGCCAAGATCGACGACCCGTTCGAGAGCAAACTGATCCACACCCTGCGCGGCGTCGGCTACGTGCTCGAAGAGCGCGACTGACAGCGCGGGGGTAACCGCAAGATGCAGATGTAGCCGCTGCCGCAGGCTGCGATAGGTCCGAAGGACCTCCTGCGAGTTCAAGAGCGACGCCCGCTGCGCGGTCGATCGCAGCCTCGCAGGCTCGGCAGCGGCTACAGGGTGCAACCCGATAGTTCGGTGCATGGGATCGGTGTAGCCGCTGCCGCAGGCTGCGATAGGTCCGAAGGACCTCCTGCGAGTTCAAGAGCAGCGCCCGCTGCGCGGTCGATCGCAGCCTCGCGGGCTCGGCAGCGGCTACAGGTTCGGATGTAGCCGCAAGATGCAGCGGCTACAGGTGATTAATGTACGTGCTCTTCGTGCCCCTGTTCGTGAAAGCCGGCCTGTTCGACCTGGACCGTCACATGGGAGATATCGAAGCGCTCGTGCATCAACTCGGTGACCTCGGCCAGGATCTGCTGCTCGCTGCGCCGCCCCAGGTCGGCCACCAGATGCGTGCTCATCACGTTCTTGCCGCTGGTCAGGGCCCACAGGTGCAAGTCGTGCACCTCGGTCACCCCGTCGATGGCGCGAATGCCCTGCTCGACCTGATCGATATCGATGCCGTCCGGCACGCCTTGCAGCAGTACGTTCATGCTCTCCCTGAGCAATGTCCAGGTGCGCGGCAGCACCCAGAAACCGATGGCCGCGGCCACCAGCGAATCGACCCAGCCCCAGCCGGTGTACATGATCACCAAGGCCGCGACGATCACGCCGATGGAGCCGAGCATGTCGCTCCACACCTCCAGGTAGGCGCCCTTGACGTTAAGGCTTTCGGCGCTCGCCGAGGCCAGCAGGCGCATGGAAATCAGGTTGACGACCAGCCCCAGCACCGCGATCACCAGCATGCCCGTGGACTGGATTTCCGCCGGTGCGGACAGGCGCTGCCAGGCCTCGAACAGGATGTAGAAGGCGACCACGAACAACAGGAGGGCGTTGAACGCCGCGGCGAGAATCTCGAAGCGCGCATAACCGAAGGTGCGCTTGCGATCGGCCGCGCGCTTGCCGACCTGGATCGCCACCAGGGAGATCGCCAGCGCCAGCGCGTCGGTCATCATATGGGCGGCATCGGACAGCAGCGCCAGGCTGCCGGTGACAAAGGCGCCGATCACCTCGGCGATCATGAAACTGCCGGTCAGCCCCAGGGCCATCCATAACTTGCGTTCGTGTCCGGCCCGAACCTGTCCGTGACTGTGCCCTGCGCCCATGAAAGCCCCCACCTGTGGAAATCGTCGTGGCTGATGATAGCCGGCCCGGGCAGCCGGCCCCGGCAAAATGACGCAATGGTCATGCTGCTGCCATCTGGCGGTTATGGATGACGGCTTTCAGCGCCCCAGGCGCGCCATCACCGCGAGCATATCCGGGCGCCGGGCGGCCCATTCCTCGCGGGTGATGCCGAGCAGCACCACGTCGATGCGCTGGCCGTCCTTCTCGACGTTCTGCCGGCGCACGCCCTCGAGGGTGAAACCGAATTTCTGGTGCAGGCGGATCACCGCCTGGTTCAGCGCCAGCACCTCGCAGTTGAGCTTCGCAAGGCCGGCGGCGCCGAAGGCATGGTCGAGCAGCCAGAATTCCAGCTGGCTGCCCAGGCCCTTGCCCTGCAAGCCGCTGTCCAGATAGAACGCCCAGTCGGCGCTCTTGTGCAGGGCATTGATCGCGTTCAGCGACACCACGCCACAGGCGACTCCCTCTTGCAGCACCACGAACACCGACTGCCGCGGATTGCCCGCCAGCGAGTCGAGCCAGGCACGGTGCTCGGCCTCGGAAATCTCGTGGGAGGTGTACATGTACTTGCGCACATCCGGCTGGTTACGCAGCTCGCGCACACGCGCCTGCACCTGTGCACAAGTCTCGAGTATCGGCACGACCTGCATGCGGGGCTCCTGGTCTGAAACGGATGCCGCACAGCCTAGGGGCAACGGTGCCCGGCGGCAATTCAAAAGATCCCGCTACCCGACGCGGGCTTGCGCCGGCGCAGCCCATGCAAGCCCAGGCACACCAGGCTGGTACCGAACGCGACGATCAACATGCCCTGCGGCGTCTCGCGCTCGCGGCGGCTGTCCAGGCATTCCATGGCGTTGGCGCATTGCGCGATGCACAGCTCCTGGCCATCGAGGGTGCAGGTCAGCACCGCGTCGCGCAGGTGAGTGAAGCTCAGCGTGCGACCCAGGATCTGGTCATGGCCGACGTTCAGATAGCTGATGCCACGAACCACCTTGAGCCGGGTGTATTCGCCACTCTCCGCGTCCTCTATCAGCATCCCGCCACGGTCGGCATACAGCACCTTGCCGCTGAGGGATTCGACATTGGCACCGTCCAGCCCATAGTCGACAAAGTTGAAGATCCACAGATGCAGCAGGGCCATGAACAGGCCAATGGCAAAGGACAACCACGCCGCCTGCAGCAGCGGGGGCAGCGTGGAGAAATCACGCAGGGAACGAAGGGCGGACCGGATCAAGGCAGCTCCCGAAAACTGGCGCGTGGACCGCGCGTTTTTTTCGAGAGATTAGCGGGTAAATGGGCCTTGGCTAAGCACAACTTTCAGCGGTCTTGGCCGGGCTAAAACGCGGGCTGGCAGCGAAGGCTCTAGCCCGCGTTCCCCGGCGTCTTCAGGCGTTTGCCGGGGGCGATTTTCCCCTGCGCGAAAGCGCCTTCAGGACCCGGCACAGACCCCAGGCGCCCCACTGCCTGCCAGCCTCGGCATGCGCGTACCGAAGTACCCCGCGCTGACCACCCCGACCGCGCCCATCACCGCGCAATAGATCACGCAGATCCACGGGCTCCAGGGCATCAGGCCGATCAGCAGCAAAGGCGTGGTGCTCGCCCACAGCGCGTAGGCGATGTTGTAGGTAAAGGAAATGCCGGAGACGCGAATCCGCGCCGGGAACAAGCCGACCATCACCGATGGCACCGCGCCCACCACGCCACAGCCAAGGCCGGCGATGGCGTAAGCCAGGCCGACCCAGGCGCCGCCGCTGATCAGGCAACCGTAGAGCAGGCCGATGCCCAGCGGCAGCAGCAGGCTGTAGAGCATCACCGTGCGCCAGGCGCCGATGCGGTCGACGATCAGCCCGGCCAGCACACAACCGATATTCAGGAACACGATGCCCAGGCTGCTCAGGGCGAAGGTGTGGCTGGCGCTCATGCCGAAGGTTTTCTGCATCATGGTCGGGGTGATGACCACGAACACCACCACCGCCGAGGTCAGCACGCAGGTGAGAATCGCCGCCGGCAACAGGGCCAGGCGATGCTCGCGCAGCACGGTGCGCAACGGCAGTTCGACGGCGCTGTCGCGCTGTTCCTGCATGGCCATGAACACCGGGGTTTCGCTGAGCCAGCGGCGCAGCCAGACGCCGATCACGCCGAACACTCCACCGAGCAGGAACGGATAACGCCAGGCGTGATCGAGGATTTCCGCAGGGGTGAAGAGTTGCGCCAGCAGGGTCGCGGTCAGCGCGCCGATCAGGTAGCCGAAGGTCAGCCCGGCCTGCAGAAAGCCCAGGGCGTAACCGCGATGGCCGGCCGGTGCGTGCTCGGCGACGAACACCCAGGCGCTCGGCACTTCACCGCCCACCGCCGCGCCTTGCAGCACCCGCAGCACCAGCAGCAACAGCGGCGCGAAATAACCGATCTGCGCGTAGGTCGGCATGATGCCGATCAGCAGGCACGGCAGGGCCATCATCAGGATGCTCAGGCTGAACACCTTCTTGCGCCCCAGGCGGTCGGCGAAGTGCGCCATGAGAATGCCGCCCAGCGGGCGCGCCAGGTAGCCGGTAACGAAGATCCCGAAGCTCTGCAACAGCCGCAGCCACTCGGGCATTTCCGGCGGGAAGAACAGCTGGCTCAGGGTCAGGGCGAAAAACACGAAGATGATGAAATCGTAGATTTCCAGGGCGCCGCCCAGTGCCGCCAGGCCCAGGGTCTTGTAGTCGGACCGGGAAAACGGCGCCGGCCGCGCGTCAGGGGAAAAGGACATAAAGCCACTCGGTGTTGGGCGAAATTCAAGGCGCCCATGGTCTACGCAAACGCCGCGAGGGACAACCGCAACCCCCTTCTGGGTCGGTTTTTAGGCTTTTCCTGTGCATTGAATCGGCGCCGCGGACGCCAATAATCGGCGACTTTCCCACCCGCAACAGGAAAGCCGCCATGAGCATCCATACCCGCAGCAAACGCCTGACCGTGCCGCAACTGGTGGCCATGAAAGGCCAGCAGAAGATCGTCTCCCTGACCGCCTACACCAGCCACATGGCGCGGCTGATGGACCCGTTCGTCGATTTCGTGCTGATCGGCGACTCCACGGCCATGGTCGGCTACGGCCGCACCTCGACCCTGGACATGAGCCTGGAAGAGATCATCGGCCACACCCGCGCCGTGGTCGCCAGCACCCGGCTGGCCTGCGTGATCGCCGACATGCCGTTCGGCAGTTATCAGGAATCGCCGCAACAGGCCTACCGCAATTGTGCCGAGGTGCTGGCGCGCACCGGCTGTGACGCGCTCAAGCTCGAAGGCGGGCTGGCCCTGGCGCCGACCGTAGAATTCCTGGTGCAGCGCGGGATTCCGGTTATGGCGCATATCGGCCTGATGCCCCAGTACGTGAATGTCATGGGCGGCTTCAAGGCCCAGGGCCTGAACGATGCCACCGCCCAGGCCATCGAGGCCGACGCCCGCGCCCACCTCGAGGCCGGGGCGTTCAGCCTGCTGCTGGAAGGGGTGGCGGAAAACCTCGCGCGGCGCATCAGCGACTTCTCGGCGATGCCGACCATCGGCATCGGCGCCTCCCCCGCCTGCGACGGCCAGGTGCTGGTGACCGAGGACCTGCTGGGCCTGGGCGGGCCCCAGGTGCCGCGCTTCGTCAAACAGTACGCCGATGCCGGCGCGCTGATCAGCCAGGCCTGCGAGCGGTTCGCCGCCGAGGTGCGCGACGGCCGCTTCCCCGAGGCGCGACACTGCTACGGCGTCTGATCGATGGCCCGGGCCAGGCGTTGCACGGCGCCGGCAATGTCCTGGCGCCAGTCGAGGGTGAAACTCAGGCGCAGGTGATGGCGCCACAGGCCTTGCTGGCTGAACATCTGCCCCGGGGCGATGACGATGCCCTGCCCCAGTAATTGCTCATAGACCTGGAGCATCTCCACCGGGCGCGTGGCCTCGGCCCACAGGGTCGCGCCCCCGGCCGGGGTGACCACCCGCAACTGCTCGGCGGCGTGTTCGGCCAGCAGCGCCTGCAGCTGGCCCATGCGTTCGCGCAGCAAGCCGCGCAACTGAACCAGGTGCTGATCGACCCGGCCGCTGCCCAGCAGTTTGGCCACGGCCTTCTGGCGGATCGGTGACAGGCGGAACGCGCGCTCGAGAAAGTGCCGCTGCAAGCGCGCGCCCTGGCCACGGCACAACACATAGCTGAAGGGCGCCTCGGAACCTATGACTTTGTCGAAGGTGGAAAACACCAGCAGCCGCTCGGGATCGGCGTAATCGCGATACCGCGCCGGCCCCGGGGTGAAGCAGAACTCGCCATAGCTGTCATTTTCCAACAGCCAGATGCCGCGCTCCCCCAGCCAGCGGCACAGCTGCCGTTTGTCCGCCGCGGGCATCAGGCTGCCGTGGGGCGCGCTCAGGGTCGAAGACAGCAGCGCCAGGCGCACCGGTTCGCGTTGCAGCACCTCCTGCAGGCGCTGGCGATCGAAGCGTCCTGCGGCGTCCAGCGGCAGCTCGATCACGCGGATCTTCGCCGCCTGCAATTGCCGCAGGATCGCCCAGGAACAAGGCGACTCCACCAGGGCGACGCTGCCGTTCAGCTCCAGGGCATCCAGCGACAACGCCAGCACCGCGCGCAAATCCGTGCCGAGAAACACCTGCTCGGCCTGCCAGTAATCCGTGGTCGAGCGGGTGTAGCGCTCGGCCAGCGCCGTGCGCAGTTCCGCCTCGCCAAACGGCTGGTACAGCGGTGCCTGGGAGCGCGGGTACTGGCGCACCAGCTCGCGCTCGGCGGTCAACAGGGGATTGTCCAGCGACAGCAATATCGCCGGGGCGTCGCTGCACAGCGCCAGCATTCCTGGCTGGCGGGCGTAGGCATAGACCCTGTCCAGCAGCTCCGTATCCGGCGCCAGCCCTGGCGCCGGCACGGGGCGGCTGAAGTAGCCCCGCTTGGGCCGGGCGTAGATCCGCCCTTCGTCTTCGAGCAACGCGTAGGCGTACTTGGTGGTGGAAACCGAGACCTTGAGGCGCTGGGCCAGGGCGCGCAATGACGGCAGGCGCTGCTCGGCCGCGCTGGCACCGTCCAGCCACTCCACCAGGTAGCGGTAGACGGCCTGATAGGCGAAAGGCGTTTCGCGGCTCACCGCTTCAGGCACCCTTGGCCAGAGCGATCGCCGCCCGGATCGCCGCGCGGGCCTGGGGGCTGTTTTTCCAGCAGCTGGAACCGACCAGGGCCGAGGACTGGGTGACGATCTCCAGGGCATCGGCCCGGGCCAGTTGGGCGAAGGAATCGATACCCAGTTGTTCGAGGCGGGCGACCACGGTTTCGCCGACACCCTTGAGCTTGAGCAGCGCCTGGCGTTCTTCGAGCGGGAATGGCATGTACTTCAATCCTTTGCAGTGGGTACCAATTGCCGCATTCTTGCACAGTTCTCGATCGCCCCAGCCTGAGGCGACCGACCTCCTGATAAACATAAAAAAGACTTGAGGTATCGACGTGTCCACAGACATTGAAGACAGCCGTTCCGCCCGTTTTGCCCTGCGCTGCTCGAACTGGGCCGAGCGCTGGTTCCCCGACTCCTGGGTGTTCGCCGCGCTGGCGGTGATCATCGTCGCCCTCGCCACCATGGCCATGGGTGCCAAGCCCACCGACACCGCCATGGCCTTCGGCGACGGTTTCTGGAGCCTGATCCCCTTCACCATGCAAATGGCCTTCGTGGTCATCGGCGGTTATGTGGTCGCCAGCTCGCCGCCGGCGGTGAAGCTGATCGACAAACTGGCGCGCATCCCGAAGAACGGCCGTTCCGCCGTGGCCTGGGTGGCGCTGATTTCCATGGTCGCTTCCTTGCTCAACTGGGGCCTGTCCCTGGTGTTCGGTGGCTTGCTGGTGCGGGCCCTGGCCCGGCGTACCGAGCTGCGCATGGACTACCGCGCCGCCGGTGCCGCGGCCTACCTGGGCCTGGGCGCGGTCTGGGCCCTGGGCCTGTCGTCCTCCGCCGCGCAATTGCAGGCCAACCCCGGCAGCCTACCGCCGTCGATCCTGTCGATCACCGGGGTGATTCCGTTCACCCAGACCATCTTTCTCTGGCAGTCGGGCGTGTTGCTGCTGGCCTTGATCGTCGTCTCGCTGGTCATCGCCTATGCCACCGCCCCCGGTCCGAGCTCGGCGCGCGACGCCAAGGCCTGCGGCATCGACCCGAGCTTCAGCATGCCCAAGCCACAACCGCGCACCCGCCCCGGCGAGTGGCTGGAATACAGCCCGCTGCTGACCATCCTGCTGGCCCTGCTGGCGGCCGGCTGGCTCTACCATGAGTTCGCCACCAAGCCGGCGATCACCGCGATTTCCGGGCTCAACACCTATAACTTTCTGTTCCTGATGCTCGGCGCGCTGCTGCACTGGCGCCCGCGCAGCTTCCTCGAAGCCGTGGCCCGCGCCGTGCCGACCACCACCGGGGTGCTGATCCAGTTCCCGCTGTACGGCTCCATCGCGGCCTTGCTGACGGTGGTCAAAGGCGTCGACGGCCAGACCCTGGCCCACCACATCTCGACCTTCTTCGTGCAGATCGCCTCCCACGACACCTACGCGCTGCTGATGGGGGTCTACTCGGCGGTGCTGGGCTTCTTCATTCCCTCGGGCGGCGGCAAGTGGATCATCGAGGCGCCCTACGTGATGCAGGTGGCCAATGACCTGCAATACCACCTGGGCTGGGCGGTGCAGATCTACAACGCCGCCGAGGCACTGCCGAACCTGATCAACCCCTTCTACATGCTGCCGCTGCTGGGGGTGCTGGGGCTCAAGGCGCGGGACCTGATCGGCTTCTCCTTCGTCCAGTTGCTGGTCCACGCACCCTTGGTGCTGGTGCTGCTGTGGGCACTGGGCACCACCTTGAGCTACATGCCGCCCGTGGCGCCGTAATCTGTTGCCAGCGGCTCGCTCCCCTGTAGGAGCGAGCTTGCTCGCGATCGGCCGCCAGGCCGAGGGCGCCGTCATGCCGTCATCGCAGGCAATCGAGCGTCGACCAGCCGCTCCTGCAGAAGCAACCCTACACGCCTTCCAGCTTCCCCCTACCAGCGTCTAAGCCCCGTCCCAGAGCCTTTTCTGTAGTCTTTCCGTCATATTCGGTTGCTACCGTGCAGCCGAAATACTTTGTTACGAATTGATCGAAAGGTAATCAGGGACCCGCATGAGCGACGAACACTCGAAAGACCCAGAACATTCCAAGGCCACGGAGCCACCCACCGACACCAGCCGCCGGCGTTTTCTCGGCGGCGTGGCGGTGCTGGGGGTCGGCGCGACGCTCAGCGCCTGCGGCCACAACGACCCGGCGCCGGGCAAGCCGGTGGAACGCCCGCTGTCGCCGGCCGAACTGGACCGCGCGCTGCGCGACAACGTGAAGAACGTGGTGGTGATCTATGCCGAGAACCGCAGCTTCAACAATCTGTTCGCCGACTTCCCGGGGCTGGAAAAACCGCTCTCGGCCCTCAAGCCCGCCGACTATCAGCAACGCGACCGCGACGGCAGCCTGTTGTCGGTCTTGCCGCCGGTCTGGGGTGGCGTCACCCAGGTCGGGCCCCAGGCCCTGGATGGCGTGACCTATCCGGTCGGCACCCAGTACCAGGAGCACCTGCCCAACGCGCCCTTCGCCCTCAAGGGCCCCGATGGCGAAGACCTGCCCCTGGGCTTGGTCACCCGCGACCTGTGGCACGTGTTCTACCAGAACCAGATGCAGATCAACGGCGGCAAGAACGATGGTTTCGTCGCCTGGGCCGACTCCGGCGGCCTGCCCATGGGGCATTACGCCCAGAGCCGCTATGAGCTGCGCCTGTGGGATGTGGCCCGGGAATTCGTGCTGTGCGACAACTTCTTCCAGGGCACCTTCGGTGGCTCGTTTCTCAACCACCAGTACCTGATCAGCGCCGCCGTGCCGTTCTATCCGGACGCGGCCAATTCGGTGGCCAAGCCGCAGATCGCCACCCTGCAGAGCGACGACCCGCTCGACACCCGCCTCAAGCCGCTGGAGCAATCCCCGGCCAGCGCCATGAGCGGCCCGCCGCAATTCGGCCCGAGCCTGCTGACCCCGGACGGCTACGCGGTCAATACCATGGCCCCGCCGTACTGGCCGACCTGGATCCGCGACCCGCAGCGCCCGGCCTATGCCAAGGCCGACCTGCCCAATGTGCTGGTGCCGCAGCGCCACGACACCATCGGCGACAAGCTCTCGCGCAAGGACATCGACTGGGCCTGGTACGCCGGCGCCTGGCAGGTCACGCTGGACGCCTACAAGGATTCGGCGGGGATTCCGAAGATCCCCAACTTCCAGTACCACCACCAGCCGTTCAACTACTTCGCGCAGTTCGGTCCCGAGCATCCCAACGAACGCAACCATCACCTGCGCGATGCGGGCCTGGGCGATGAGTCGAGCAGCAACCGCTTCCTCGCCGATGCCAAGGCCGGCAAGTTGCCGCCGGTGGCGTTCTACAAGCCCCAGGGCAACCTCAACATGCACGCCGGTTATGCCGATGTGGCCGCGGGCGACCGGCATATCGTGCGTGCCCTGAAGGTGCTGCGCGAAAGCCCGCAGTGGCAGAACATGGTGGTGATCGTCACGGTCGATGAGAACGGCGGCTGGTGGGACCACGTCGCCCCGCCCAAGGGCGACCGCTGGGGGCCGGGGACACGCATCCCGGCGCTGGTGGTGTCACCGTTCGCCCGCAAGGGCACGGTGGACCATACGGTGTACGACACCGCGTCGATCCTGCGGCTGATCACCCGGGTGTTCCAGCTGGAACCGCTCGACGGCCTCAAGCAACGGGACGCGGCGATGACCGCCCGGGGGCAGGCGCCCATGGGCGACCTGAGCAATGCCCTGCACTTCCCGGCCTGAACCGACGGCAGCGGCCGCCCGGGCGGCCGTCTGCGGGTGCAAAAGAAATCCACCCTTTTCCTTGTCACCCGCTACTGTTTCAGTACGGAACTTACCTCGCCCAGACGAGGCCAACGCTGACAAGGAGCCAAGCATGAAACTCGCAGGATTGTCCCTCCCCCTCGCCGCCCTGACCCTGGGCGGCCTGACCCTAAGTAGCCTGACCCTGAGCACCGCAGCCCAGGCCAACGTCGATCTGAAGCTGGGCAACACCCAGCGCGTCACCCAACTCTTCTCCTACCCCAACAACTGCAACGTGATCTGCTTTCGCAACTGGACGCTGGAACAGACCGTCGAGCATTACCTGACCCAAAGCGTGAAGCGCGATGGCTACAGCACCGCCAAGGTCAAGGTGAAGACCGATAACAACCAGCTGTACGCCAACATCAGCGGTGTTCCGAAGGACTATGGCAAGCCGCTGACCGCCCTGCTGGATGCCGGCGACCTGGCCTACCAGGGCGCCAGCAAGCTCAACAGCGACGGTAAATGGACCTACAGCTGGTACCTGTTCCTGCCCCTGGGCATGGCCCTGGAAAACCGCAAGAGCGTCGAGTTGCTGCACTTCCCGCCGGACTACTCGCTGACTCAGGCCCAGGACTACCTGAAATCGGCCACCACCGACCGCTGGGCCACCCTGCTCACCACCAATGGCATTCCCGCCGAGCAGACCCCGGGCTACCAGACCATCATCGACATTGCACCGATCGCCGCCCCCTCCAGCGCGGGCAAGGACCTGGAAGGCGTCTACGGCTACTTCCAGGACTACCAGACCACCATGGTCAAACAAATCAGCCAGAGTGCCAGCGGCGCCGCCCTGCCAATGGTGGCGTTCGGCGCGCCGGTGCGTAACTGGATCAAGCAGCAGTACGGCCCGACCGTGAACGTGCTGGGCCTGGCGCAGATCAGCCCGAGCGCGGGCCTGAAGGTGCCGGTGCTGGGCTCCAACCACCCGAGTTACATCTGGTACGCGGCGGATCCGGAGAACTACGACGGCGACGAGGCCAAGGCCGACGCGGCCGGTTTGAAGGTGATGGGGCAGGATCTGAGCGCGGCCTGCTGGCAGGCCGGGATGGGCAGCAAGCCGGGCAGCGACCCGACAGTGCAGCTCAAAAGCTGCACGCAGAACTGGCAGGTGACCAACAAAGAGCAGACCTGCGCCCTGTTCTACACCTCGATCCGTAAGCTGACGCCGGAACAGGCCCAGGCCAAGTGCGCCACCACGCCGGTGCAGACCCAGCTGAAGCAGCTGAAGGCGCCGGCACCGTCGATGAGTACCGAAGCACCGCCGCATATCTGACGGACAAGCGGTAACGGCTACATCCCATCGCGAGCAAGCTCGCTCCTACAGAACGGCACATCGCCCGTAGGAGCGAGCTTGCTCGCGATGGGTTTTCAGCGCCTCAGAGCGCCCCGACCGGACGCAGGCGATACTGCGGCGGCAGCTGCTCGAAGCCACTGATGGTGGCGTTCAGGCTCTTCCAGCGACCGTCCTTGATGCCATAGATGCAACCGTGGATCGACAGGCTCTGCCCGCGATGCCAGGCGTTTTGCACAATGCTGGTGTGGCCGACGTTGGCCACTTGCTGGATCACGTTCAGCTCGCAGAGGCGGTCGACCCGCTCTTCCTCGGTGGCCAGTTGCCCCAGGACTTCGCGATGTTCGTAGTACAGGTCGCGAATCGAGCGCAGCCAGCCGTCGATCAGGCCCAGCTGGCGATCCTGCATCGAGGCGCGCACGCCGCCACAGCCATAGTGACCGGTGACCAGGATGTGTTTGACCTTGAGCACGTCCACCGCGTACTGGATCACCGACAGGCAATTGAGGTCGGTGTGCAGCACCACGTTGGCCACGTTGCGGTGTACGAACAGATCCCCGGGAAGCATGCCGACGATCTCGTTGGCCGGTACACGGGCGTCCGAACAACCGATCCACAGGTATTCCGGCGTCTGCTGGCGGGCCAGCTTGGAGAAGAATTCAGGATCTTCCTGCTTGATCGCTTCGGCCCAACGCTCGTTGTTATCAATCAGGTCTTGTAGTTCGTTCATGCTATGAAGCCTCAGGATTGATGCGTTGCTATGACAGACGACTGTCTGTCGGGGTCACGCGCGTCTATGCAGATACCGCTTATCCACCCCTTTGAATCTTGCCAGGTCTGGTGGGTCCACTCTTTAAGCCCAAAAGTATGAGCAACCGTCATGACTGAATCACGACGTCCCTATGGCGCGCCTCAGCCCGAGCCCATCGACGACAACGAAGACCGCATGGGTTCCATGGAAGAGCTGGATTTCGATGAAGAAGAACCCGGCGCCAGGGTCGGCGACCCTGCTTCCAGCCCTGTGGAGCATCGTACTCCCCACAGGCACATCCATGGCTCCGGCCTGACCGGCAACGCCGAGGATGAGCCCAACGACGATGAGCTGACCCCGGAAAACCTGATCCGCGAAGACGGCGCCCGCTCCGCCCATGAAGCCGGTGAAGACCAGCCGGCCGACTGGGACCTGAGCATTGTCGATGAAGACGATATCGGCGGCGGCAATGGCCTGGACGAAGCCGAGCTGGCCCAGCGCGATCCGCTGGATGGAAAACGCTGAAGCGCTATCCGAGCCCCTGTAGGAGCCAGCTTGCCGGCGATAGCGCCAGCAGGACCAGCATCACACCTAAAACCTGACAGCAGGCGGCGTCACCGCTGACGCCATCGCGAGCAAGCTCGCTCCTACATCAGCCAGTGCGATCAATCGACCAGGGTACAGGCCATCACCAGCGCATCTTCGCGCCCGCCTGTCGCCGGATAGTAATCGCGGCGGCGGCCCACTTCGTTGAAACCGTAGCGCTCGTACAGCCGGTAGGCGGTCTGGTTGCTGGAACGCACTTCGAGGAAGCATTCGCGCGCGTCTTTCTGGTAGGCGCGCTTCATCAATTCTTCCAGCAGGCGCAGGCCCAGGCCACGGCCCTGGCTTTCCGGCTTGACGGTGATATTGAGCAGGTGGGCTTCGTCGATGATCACCTGGATCACCCCGTGGCCGACCTGCTGGCTGCCTTCGAACATCAGCCAGACTTCATAGGATTTCAGGGCATCGGTGAAAATGCCGCGGGTCCAGGGATGGCTGAACGCCGCGTATTCGATTTTCAGGATGGCATCCAGATCCGCCTCGGTAGCCTGGCGGAACGATAAAGCGTCACTCATTGCTACTTTTCCAACGCGCCATCAGCCGACGCATGGCTTGCCAGACATCAGCCTTACGCTGTGGCTCTTCCATTAATAGTTCCAGCCCAGGCAGCGCCCAGGCCGAGCCCAGGCCTTCGACCTGGAGTTCACGGTTGTAGGACTGCGCATCAGCCTCGCCCGCGAAACGCACCGCCGGCAGGCCGATCAGCCACAGGCAGACACAAGGTTCTTCTTCGACCCGCGCCCCGACAAAGGCCTGGACGAAATCCCGCGCCGCGTCCGGCCCCTGGTCGAGATTGCCGCGGGTCAGCATCGGCCAGCGCACCGGCTCGGCGAGGATCTGCGGGCTGTCCGGCAGGCCGGCGGCGCGCAGCATGTCCTTGAGCAGCAGATAGGCCGGGTCGCGGCTCTGGAAGGCTTCGCCTGTGGGTAACTCCACCAGCAGCAGGCAACGACCGGCGCGCAGCAATTGCAGGGCGAAACGCGGTGGCGGCACGGGCGGGGCCTTGACCGGCGCCGGGGCTTCCTCGGCATCGACCACGGGCTTGCTGACCGGACGAACGGCAGCGCCGGTGGGACGCGGCACTTCGATTTTCGGCCGCTCGGCAGGCTTGGCCACAGGCTCGGCAACCGTTTTGGCCACAGGTGCAGGGGCTGCCGGGGCCTCGACCACGGGCTCGGCAATCACCAGCAACTCGGGACGGGACGGCGCCGCAAAGGGCAATTCGGTGCGCGGCAGCCAGCTGACCACCTGCATGGCGGACAGATAAGCGCGACGGCGGGACTCGATAAGCAAAGGTCGGCCACTTGTGGATAACTGAAGTGGGGGGATTCTACCGTCCTTCGCCGAAGATCGCCCGCAGTTGATTCGTCACAAAAACACCGGTCCAGCCCATGACAAGACCGAGGGGTGAATCGTCGGCCTTCCGATGCAGTACAATCGCTGCTTTTCATTGCCAACCAGCCGGCCATTCCGATGATCGAACCCAAGCGCGTGTTGCGCGCCCTCGCCGAACACTGGGCACTTCTGGAGCCACTGTGCGAGCACTTCGACCAAGGCACCCTGAGCCTCGCCGAACTGCGTTCACAGCTGGCCACCCAGCAAATTGACAGTACGCCACAGGACATTACCAGCCTGCTGGACGTGTGGATCCGCCTGGATATCCTGGTTCCGGTGGCGAAAAGCCCGAACCGTTTCGAGCTCAACGCACAGATCCACGACTTCCTCGCCTACCTGCGGCGCGAGCACCGCCTGGGCCTGTGCCTGGAAATCGAAGCCTACCTGCGCCACCTCGAACGCCTGGCCGGTTACATCCAGGACGCCTTCGACATCCGCGACGGCCATGACCTGGCCCGCCAGCTGCGGTTGCTGGACATGCGCGTGCGCGATGTATTGAAAAAGCTCGCCAACGACGAACAGGCCCTGGTGGCCGTCGCCGAGCGGGCCAAGACCAGCGACCGGCAGATTCCCCTGCGCCAGCGGTACGCCGAGGTACTGGCCACCTGGGACGAATACGTCGAGCCGATGATCCAGCTGGTGAACGCCGACGGCGCCTTCGAGCAAGGCGTGCGCAAGGTCGAGAACGTCCTGCTACGCATGCTCACCGAACAGCAGCGCCTGGGCCACCTGGTGGAC
Organism: Pseudomonas sp. NFACC41-3; assembly: GCF_900109505.1. Lineage (NCBI taxonomy): Bacteria > Pseudomonadati > Pseudomonadota > Gammaproteobacteria > Pseudomonadales > Pseudomonadaceae > Pseudomonas > Pseudomonas sp. NFACC41-3. The sequence continues at coordinate 7,998 of NZ_FOAE01000002.1, read as the reverse complement.
GACGACATGCTGCTGCGCACCCACGCGCGGATCCTGGAAATGCAGACCAGCGCCCAGCTGACCCTGCGTCACGCCCGGGAACTGCTGCTGCCGCTGCGTGAAGAAGCCCGCCGGCACAACGCCGTGACCCGCGGCGCGGCCCTGGCCCTGTCGGCCATCCGGCGCAAGGGCATCGACGCCGTGCCGCAAGCGGCCATGCCACTGTTCACCCGTCCGCAAAGCACCTTCCTCGGCAGCTCCGGCCAGGTCGAGGCCTATGTCTATGCCCTGGCCAGCTTCGAGCCGAAGCCGACGCGCTTCCCCAAGGCGCACAAGACCCACAAGGGCGGCAATGCGCCACGGGCGCCACGTACGGTCCGCGAGATGCTCGACCGCTGCGAAGATGCCCTGCCGATGCCGGACCTGATGACCTGGCTGCTGGAGCAGGAACCGGACGGTGCCACCGACGAGTTGCTGTACTGGTTCTCCCGCCTGTCGCGGGAAAAACGCTTCAAGCGCGAGCGTCTGGAACGCCGCGACTACCACACCCACGAGCACCAGGTCAGCCTGCGCTCCTTCGCCCTGCTCTCGGCCCGCGATGACGCCGCTGAGAATTCTGCGAGCACTCCCCATGCATCTTGATCTTTCCGAACTGTCCCAGCTGGCGCCGATCTTTCGCGAGCTGTTCAAGGGTTATCACGTCAGCCGCCGCGACCCGGAGCTGTACTCCCAGCTGTCGAACTTCCAGGACCAGTACCGCACCCTGTTCAAAGCCCTGGGCTTCGAACTGGTGTGCGACACCCGTGGCTTCTACTACTTCGTGCCGGAGAACGCCGCCGCCCAGGTGAACAAGACCGCCCAGCGCCTGGCGCTGTTCACCTTCATCCTGGTGGAGCACCTGGCCGACCAGGGCCGCGACCCGGTCGCCGTGCTCGACGGCGGCAGCCTCGGCCGCGACGAACTGCCGTCCTTGCTGGAGAAGTACCGCGACCTGTTCATCCAGGCCGAAGTGCAGACCCATGAAGAACTGGAAGAAAAAATCATGCGGCGCATGACCCAACTGGGTTTTGCCGGCGAGGAGCCGGGCATCTACCGCTTCCTGCCGCCGATGCACCGCTTCCTCGATGTGTGCCTGTCGGTGCAGCAGGACCGTGACCTGGCCGCCAGCCTGCACAGCGTGCTGCCGTTGCCGACGCCGGTGCTGATCGACGAAGACAGCGACGAAAAACTGCTGCAGACCGACGACCCGCTGGACCTCAGCGAATTCGTCGAATCGGAAAGTGAAGAGGACGCACTGGCCCGCGCCATTGCCGAAGAACAGGAGCTCGACGCATGAGCAAGGAACGCTACGGCATCCGCCGCTTTGCCCTTTTGAACACCGCCGGCTACAGCCTGGGCCTGTTCCCGCTGGAAGAACCGCTGTCGGTCTACGGCGCGAACAACCTGGGCAAGTCCGCTTCGATCAACGCCCTGCAATTCCCGATCCTGGCACGCATGTCGGACATGAGCTTCGGCAAGTACAGCCTGGAACAGTCGCGGCGTTTCTACTTCGCCACCGATACCAGCTACATCCTGGTGGAAGTGTCCCTGCCCCATGGCCCGCATGTGATCGGCGTGGCCGGGCGCGGTCCGGGCGGCAGTTTCGGTCACCAGTTCTTCGCCTATGCCGGCTCGCTGGACCTGGCGCACTACCAGAAAGACGACACCTGCCTGCGGCAGAAAGAGCTGTTCACCAACCTCGAGCGCCAGGGCCTGAAGGCCTATGAACTCAAGCCGGATGAACTGCGCCGTCTGCTGGTGGGCGGGCATACCTCGATTCCGCTGGACCTGACCCTGATCCCGCTGCGCTCCACCAGCGAGCAGAGCCTGAAGACCTTCCGCGCGCTGTTCATCAACCTGCTGCACATGCGCGAAATCACCGCGGCCAAGCTCAAGCAGCTGTTCCTCGATGCCTTCGAGCACAGCCTGCGTTCCGGCAGCGTCGACTACATCGCCGCCTGCGAAGACGCCTTCCGCGACGTGCGCCGCATGGAGCAGGACTACAACTCGCTGGTGGCCGCGGGTCCCCTGGTGGAAGCCCTGGCCAACGGCGTGACACAGCGCGACATCCTGCGCGGCAAACTGCATCGCCTGTCGCCGCTGCTCGACTCGCTGCTGGGCACCTGGTCCGACTACGCCAGCGCGCGCAAGGAAGAGCTGACCATCCAGGCCGAGCACTACCGCAACGAGCAGGACGCACTGCAGAACGACCAGCGCAGCAGCACCCAGGAAATGATGCGCCTGGAGCGGGAAATCACCGGCACCCAGCGCTGGCTCGGCGAGCTCTCGGTGCTCAAGCATCGTTTCGCCCTGGTGGATGACGTCAAGGTCCTGGAGCAGCAACTGCTGGCGGCCAAGGATGCCCACGACGAACTGGCCGGCGCCCTGGCCCAGTCCCGGCAGTTCTCCGCCGAGGACCTGGAAGAGCGCCTGCGGGACCTGGAAAAACGCCTGAAGTCGGTCAAGCAGCAGCTCGATAACGCCGACAACAACAGCTATGCGCGCCTGCGCGAGGAATTCTCGCAACAGGACGTCGAGCGCCTGATGCGCCTGTTCAACAGCCAGTTGTTCAGCCTGCCGCTGGGCGAACACGGCATCGCCCTGGACGAGAACGGCGACTGGGTCAAATCCGTGGAGCTGATCCTCGATGGCTTCAAGGGCGAGCGCTTCGAAGTGCCGGGGCTGTCCATCGACATTTCCCACATCGAGCCACCGGCCTTGCAGGCCCTGGCGGACCGCGCGGCATTGCGCGACCAGAAAGAGCGCCTGGACAAAGAACTCAAGCAGCTGAAAACCCAGGCCGCGGTGGCCGCCGACCGCGCCGCGAGCAAGACCCAGACCGAAGCGCTGTACCAGCAGGTGCTGGATGCGCAGAAAGCCCTGGAAGATTTCCGCCGCGCGCAGACCCTGAGCGCCGAGGAAGGCGAGAAGCTGGAACAGCTGGCGCAGATGGAAGCCGCCCAGGACGAACTCAAGCGCTCCAGCGACGCCTTCACCGAACGCGTCCAGCAACTGTCGGCCAAGCTGCAACTGGTGGGCCGGCAGATCGGCGACATGGAAGCCAAGCAACGCACCCTCGACGACGCCCTGCGCCGTCGCCAGCTGTTACCGGCGGACCTGCCGTTCGGCACGCCGTTCATGGAGCCGGTGGACGACTCCATGGACAACCTGTTGCCCCTGCTCAACGACTATCAGGACAGCTGGCAGGGCCTGCAGCGGGTCGATGGCCAGATCGAGGCGCTGTACGCCCAGGTGCGCCTCAAGGGCGTGGCCAAGTTCGACAGCGAAGACGACATGGAGCGCCGCCTGCAACTGCTGATCAACGCCTATGCGCACCGCACCGACGAAGCCCTGACCCTGGGCAAGGCGCGTCGCGCGGCCGTCACCGACATCGCCCGGACCCTGCGCAATATCCGCAGCGACTACGACAGCCTCGAGCACCAGTTGGCGCTGTTCAACCGTGAGATCAACAAACGCCAGGTGTCCAACCTGCAGAGCTTCCGTATCGTGCTCGCGCCGAACAAGGAAGCCCTCAAGCACATCGACCAGATCATCCACAGCGCCGGCCAGTACGAAGAAGGCGAGACCCTGTCGGTGTTCGACCTGAGCCAGAGCGCCGAACAGGACAGCAAGAACGAAGAGGCCAAGGAATACCTGGCCCGCCTGGTAGCGGCCAACCACAACCAGTTGGGCCTGAAGGACCTGTTCGAGCTGGCGTTCGAGATCACCAAGGTCCATGGCCAGCCGGTGATCCACACCGATATCGATGGCGCGGCGTCCAACGGCACCACCATGACCATCAAGGCGCTGACCAACATGTACTTGTTGCTGCACTTGATGGATCGCGAACAGGCCGGGCGCATCCGCCTGCCGTACTACCTCGACGAGGCCGCGGACATCGACGAGAAGAACCAGGCAGCGCTGCTGGAAACCAGCCTGCAACTGGGTTTTGTGCCGATCCTGGCCAGTGTGAAGCCGCAGGTGTCGGCCCAGGTCGCCATCGACCTGGAAGGCGGCAGCGGCCCGAACGGTATCTACATCGACGAGTCGGACTGGAAGTACATCCGCCGTCACGATCAGGTCAAGGCCACCCTGAACGTCGAACCGGAAGCCGAAGCGGAGCTGGACGAGGTGTAACCCGCCCGAAGCCGTAAAACAAAAAGGCCGTGATCTTTCGATCACGGCCTTTTTGTTTTCTGGGTTATTTGCCCAGGGGGATCTTCGGTGCCCAGGTCAGCCATTCGTCCTCGAACTTGTCGAACAACGGGAAGGTCTGTTCCGGCCGTGCCGGGTTGCCCATGCGCTCGCCATCCGGCGTGGCAAAGGCGATGCCGCCCTGGATCAGGGTCTCCAGCGACTCGGTACGGACAGTTGCACCCTTGAACAGGCCAATGTCGATACCGAACCCGCTGCTGTTCCAGAAACGCGTACCGCCACGCACCAGCGGCGCGTACTTCGGCTCGATCAGGATATGGATCAACACCCGGTCGGCGGTCTGGCCCAGTTCGTAGCCCGTGACCTTGCCCACCGTTACCTCGCGGTAAGTCACCGGCACGCCGACCTTCAGCGAGCCGCGCCGCGCCGCGCTCAGCACCAGGCTCAGGCCGGCCTCGGCGATCGCAGCTTCCGGTGGCTGGGGCAAGGCGACAAAGCTGGTTTGTGCGCCGAGGTTCTTCGCCGCCGGCTGCACTTCGATGTACTGCCCGGTCACCAGGGTTTCCAGGTTGGCGGTCTTGATCAAGCCAAGCTCCGGCTTGACCACCCAGAACTGGCTGCCAACCCGCGCGATTCGCTCCGGCACCTCGGTAATCCGAGCCTTGAGCAGCACCGACTGCAGATCGCCGCTCAGGTCGACGTCTTCGACCTTGCCGACATCCAGCCCCTTGAAGCGGATAGGCGTACCTGGACGCAGGCCATCGGCGCGATCGACCTTGATGCTGATCAGGGTGCCCTTCTGTGTCGCCTGCTCCTTGTCGGCATACAAGCGGAAACGTGGGATGCGCTTTTTCAGCGGCACGTTGGGTTCCGGCGTGTCAAAGGCGATACCGCCGGCCATCAGGCTTTGCAACGACTCGCTCTTGACCTGGATGCCGCCGGTCAGGCCACCGGTCAAGGTGACACCGCTGGCATTCCAGAAGCGCGTCGAGCCGTTCACCAGCCCTTCGTACTCCTTCTCGATGTGCACGCCGATGACCAACTGCTTGCGGGTCCGCGAAAACTGGTAGCTCTGCACCGAGCCGACCTTGACCTGCTTGTACAGAATCGGGCTGCCCACCTCCAGCGAACCGAGGTTCTCGGTGAACAGCACCAGGTGCAGGCCAGGGGAGCGCAGGTCCAGCGGCGGTGCCTTGGGCCGGGCCTCGAATTCGCGTTGCGGAGCAGCGCCCTTGTCACCTGGGCGCACCGCGATGTAGTTGCCTTTGACCAGGGCTTCCAGACCGGTGATACCCGCCAGGGAGATCGAAGGCTTGACCACCCAGAACTGGGTGCCTTGCACCAGATAATCCTCGGCCAAGGGGTCCAGGGTCAGTTCCGCCGTGGCGCTGGACAGATCCGGGTCGACCTTGAGGGCCTTGAGGTTGCCGACCTGAATCCCCTTGTACATGACCGGCGTGCGGCCTGCCTGGAGCCCTTCGAAATCACTCAGCTTGACCTTGACCCGGATGCCCGCCTGCGCCGCGTCGAAGTCTTCGTAGAGACGGAACGGCAGGGTCGGGTCGGTTGGCGGGCTGTCCCGGCGATTCTCCGGGGTGGCGAAGGCGATACCGCCGGCGACGATGCTGGCCAGGGATTCGCTACGCACTTTCACACCGGACAGGTTGGCGTCGATGCTGATGCCGCTGGCGTTCCAGAAACGCGTATGTTTGCGCACCAGGTTGGCGTAAGTCGGCTCGATAAAGACTTTGATCTCCACCGTGTTCTGGTCTTCGGAGAGCAGGTAGCTTTTCACCTGCCCCACCTGGATCTGCTTGTAGAACACCGGGCTGCCGCGGTTCAGCGAACCCAGGCGATCCGCCTTGATGGTCACGTGCAGGCCCGGCTTGGCATCCGATAACGGCGGCTCTTCGGCCAGCGCCTTGAACTTGCGAGCAGGCTCGCCCTCTCCCGGGCTGATGGCGATGTAGTTGCCTGAAACCAGCGTCTCCAGTCCGGTGATCCCGGCCAGGGTCACGCTCGGCTTGACCAGCCAGAAGCGTGTGCTGCTCTTCAGGTATTGCTGGACGTCCTTGTTCATCTCGACAGTGGCAATCACCCCTCTGGTGTTGCCTTCGTCGTCCAGGGCCAGGGCCTTGACCTTGCCCACCGACATCCCTTTGTAGACCACCTCGGTCTTGTTGGCCTGGATGCCCTCGCCGCTTTCAAAGCGCACCTGGACCTCGATACCGGTCTGGCTGTAGGCACGCCAGCCCAACCATCCGCCGATCAGCAACGCGATCAGGGGCAGGACCCAGATGGCCGACCAGTTCGAAGCCGGACGGGTTTTAGCTTTAGGCAAATCACTCATTGTCGTCGTCCGACTCCGTGTTATCCCAGATCAGTCGGGGATCAAAAGTTACTGCGGCGAGCATCGTCAGAATCACCACGCTGGCAAAGGCCACTGCACCGAGATTGGCCTCGATACTGGCAAGTCGGCCGAAATTCACCACCGCCACCAGGATGGCGATCACAAAGATATCCAGCATCGACCAACGGCCGATGAACTCGATAAAGCGGTACATCCAAATGCGTTGCCGCGCCGATAATGGCTGGTGGCGCTGGACCGAAAACAGCAACAGGGCAATCCCCACCAGCTTGAAGGTGGGCACCAGGATACTGGCGATGAACACCACCGCCGCAATCGGGATCATGCCGTGCTGCACCAGTACGATCACCCCCGACATGATGGTGCTGGGGTCACCCTGGCCGAGTGACGTGACCGTCATGATCGGCAGCACATTGGCCGGGATGTACAGGATCGCCGCGGTGATCAGCAGTGCCCAGGTACGCATGATGCTGTTGGGGCGACGAGCATGCACCAGGGCTCCGCAGCGAGTGCAGATCTGCTCATCGGTATCGGGTTCCTGCCGGTTCAGCTCGTGGCATTCATTACAGACCAGAATGCCCGCATCAATCGCCCGCATACGCATCCTCCCCGGCCAGGGCATCCCATATCTGATGGGGCGACATGACCACCTCAAGCCACACCTGAACCAATAACAGGCTGACAAAACACACCAACCCCAGGCCGACCGTCATGGCAGCCAGGTCCGCCAGCTTGACGATGGCAACCAATACCCCCATCAGGTAGACCTCGAGCATGCCCCAGTCCCGCAAGTGGTGATAAATGCGGTACAGCAACAGGCCGTAACTGCGACCTATGTCCAGGCGAATGCTCAGGAGCACGAGCAACTGGCAGACCAGCTTGAGCAATGGAATACCCATGCTGCAGAGAAACACCACCACCGCCACGCCTTGCATATCGGTATTGAACAAACCGATAACGCCGCTCCACACGGTGTCCTCAGAGGATTGTCCGAGTAGATTGAGCTGCATGATGGGTAAAAAGTTCGCGGGGACATAGAGCAGTAGCGCGGCAATAACCAATGCCAAGCTGCGATCCACGACGTTATGGCGGTGTGCATATAGCTCGTAACCACAGCGGGGACACTGGGCTTTTTCTCCGTGGGCCAGCTCTGGCTTGCGCATCAGCAAGTCGCATTCGTGGCAGGCCACCAGATCGTCCAGCGGCAACTCCGACAGCCGGGGGGCGTCAACCGTATCTGACATACAAGGCTCTGGCTCTGAAAAGGCGTGAAGCTATTCTAGAGGTCCGTCCCGAAAATAACTGTGCAAAATTGTTTGGAGATAAGAACCGTTTTCCGCGCGCAAAAACAAAACCCCAATTGCTTTCGCAATTGGGGTTTCGGAATTTAATCTTGACGATGACCTACTCTCACATGGGGAAACCCCACACTACCATCGGCGATGCATCGTTTCACT
>NZ_FOAE01000001.1:2035837-2054276 GCF_900109505.1 Pseudomonas sp. NFACC41-3 | reverse complement strand
GCCGTCACATTGCCGCTGGCCGTGGTGGCTTCGCCAGGCACATCGCCGATACCGCCGGCGATGCCATTGGCCAGGCCGTCTTCATCGACGGTACCGGCCTCGGCGGTTCCGGTAGCGGTTGGCGTGTCGTCATCGACGGTAATCACCAGTTTCTCGGCGGCAGCCGTTACCGTATCGCCGTCCTTATCCGTGGCTTGCAGCATCGCGCCCAGGTTGAGGCTGATGTCGTTTTCATCGTTGCCGGCCGGATGATCCAGCGGCTGGAGCAGGCTGAAGCTGTAGTCACCTGCGGCATTGAGGCTGAAGGTGAACACATCGACCGCGCCGGCCTTGGCCGTCAGGGTATCGCCGGCGACGCTGTACACCAGCGCCACTCCGCCCGAACTCAAGGCTGGCAGACCGCTGGTATCACTCGACAAGGCGTAAGTCAGCGGTACATCGGCCCCGGACTGGAAGATCGCCGTGACGCTGCCGCTGGCTGTCGTCGCTTCGCCAGGCACATCGCCGACACCACCGGCAATACCGTTGGCCAGGCCGTCCTCATCGACAGTGCCGGCCCCAGCGGTGCCATTCGCGGTGGGGGTGTCGTCATCGACGGTGATCACCAGTTTGTCGGCCGCGGCGGTTACCGTATCGCCATCCTTGTCGGTGGCTTGCAGCATCGCGCCCAGGTTGATTGTGATGTCGTTTTCATCGTTACCGGCTGGATGGTCCAGGGGCTGGAGCAGGCTGAAGCTGTAGTCACCTGCGGCATTGAGGCTGAAGGTGAACACATCGACGGCGCCCGCCTTGGCGGTCAAGGTGTCGCCGACAACGCTATACACCAGCGCCACTCCGCCTGAACTCAGGGCTGGCAGGCCGCTGGTATCGCTCGACAAGGAGTAAGTCAGCGGTACATCGGCCCCGGACTGGAAGATCGCTGTGACGCTGCCGCTGGCTGTGGTGGCTTCGCCAGGTACGTCGCCGACACCGCCGGGGATGCCATTGGCCAGGCCATCCTCGTCGACGGTGCCGGCCGCGGCGCCGCCGGTCGCGGTGGGCGTATCGTCGTCGACGGTGATCACCAGTTTCTCGGCCGCGGCCGTCACCGAATCGCCATCCTTGTCGGTGGCCTTCAGCAAGGTACCGAGGTTAAGGGTGATGTCGTTTTCGTCGTTGCCGGCTGGGTGGTCCAGGGGCTGGAGCAGGGTAAAGCTGTAGTCACCTGCGGCATTGAGGCTGAAGGTGAACACATCGACGGCGCCCGCCTTGGCGGTCAGGGTGTCGCCCACCACGCTGTACACCAGTGCGACGCCGCCGGAAGTCAGGGCCGGCAGGCCGCTGGTATCGCTCGACAGGGAGTAAGTCAGCGGCACATCGACGCCGGACTGGAAGATGGCGCTCACGTTGCCACTGACGCTGGTGACCTCGCCAGGCACGTCGCCGACACCGCCGGGGATGCCATTGGCCAGGCCGTCTTCATCGACGGTGCCGGCTGCCGCGGTGCCGGCCGCTGCCGGTCCATCGTCCTCGAAGATCATCTGCGAGCCGATTTCGGTGGTGATCGTGGAGGGGTGGCGCAGCGAGAAACCACCGATATCGAAGTCGGCGTGGTTATCGCCCCTGGCGTTGACGGCTGCGCCATTCTCGATCAGCACGCGGTTGTGGTCCGCGCTGGTGGTGTATTCGATCTGGTAGCCGGCCTTGACGCCGGTGATGGTGGCCACGCCGCCGGTAAAGCTGATGGCAATGTTCGGGTCGTTCACCGAGCCGTCGGAGTTCTCGATCACCAGCCCGGTGCTTTTATCGAAGATGCGCACATTGGTGATGGCCACCGACGTATCGTTCGCATAGCCGTTGACGAAGTTCACGCCGGTTTCAACCGCAGTGCTGTAGGCACTGATTCTGACCATCGCGGTCTTGCCGCCTTGCAACTGCACGACATCGAAACTGGCCGTCGTCGCATTAAACATCGCGGTGTAGTCGATGTTGGCTTCGACGTCGGCTTCGTTCTGGCTCAGGTTGGGAACGGTCACATCCAGCCGGGCGCCGGTGACGAAGGTCAGGCGGATGCCTTCCTGTTCCACGATCATCTGGTTGTTGGTACCAATGGTGGTCGGGCCACCGCCCTGGCTGGTGTTGACGGTGTCACCGGTGTTGATGTTGGCGCCCGATGACTGGTCCGCAGGGTCTTTACCGGTGGCGATGATCGTCGGATCGCTGACCCGCAATACACCGCCATCGTCGACCACCGTCGGGTTCGACCCGGTGAACATCAGGAACAGGTTCTGTCCGGAGGGGGCGTTGGTCAGGTCGAACCCGTCCTTGAGGGTGCTGACGAACACCTTGTCCAGCAGGCTGAGGGCATCGTCCGGGTTACTGGCGTCCGGGTGCTTGAGCGGTTGGTATTCCACGGTCCAGATCTTGCCGCCGCTGACCGGCGATCCGGTTTCCTCGATATAGGCCGCGAATACGATCGCGCCGTCAGGGCCTCCGGCCCGACCCAACAGGATGTTGTTGTTGGTATCGGTATACAGAAGGATGCTGGTGCCATCGAGGGTATCCAGCCCGCTGTCCAGGCCGTTGAGCGCCGCGCCCAGGCTGTCGGTGAACTTGATATCGAGGACGTTGGTACCGGGTGTCAGGTTGAGGGTGAAGGCATTGCTGCCGGTATCACCCACGGCACCGGTATAGCCACTCAAGGCGGCGTCCATGGCGGTACCGGCGCCAAGGGCGGTCAGGCGGGTGGCGAAGGTCGAGGGCAGGGCGGACAACAGGATGTCATTGTCGTCGGCGTCTCCTGCCGGGCTCGGCGTGGTGGTGGCATTCTGCAACCCAGTGGTTTCATCCAGCGTCACGCTCGAGCCGATCACCACGGGCGCAGTGCCGTTGGCCTGGGCGGTGCTGAGGGTCAGCGTGTCGTCACTGGGGAAGACGGGGTAGAGAGTGGTACTGGTGTCGGCGGTCAGGTCGTTCGTGGGAGATGTGGTTGTTTTAGAAGTGATCATGACGTTCTCCTGTGCAATACCAGTCGTTGAGGCCGCAGCTGGGCCCTCTGTTGGCAGATGCAACCACTATGGAGATGCCATGCAGGTTGCGCATTGGCCGATACTCCCAGGCAGGATGGGAGTTTCAGCCTATTCAGGAAGGGACGCGGGATAAGGCGCAGCAGCGCTCGTAAACAGGACCCTGAGAGGGCTTCAGGGGTAGCCCGCGATGGCGGCCACAGGCCGTCGTCGAGAGGCTCGACGGGCTGCTCGAGCGTTCGCCGCGGTTCTCATATGGGCGCACAAAAAAAAGCGAGGGTGGTTTCCAGGCCACCCTCGCTTTCATTCGCCTGTGCGAGGTTTCAGACGCTGCCCATCACAATGTCGGTATTGAGTAGATCGACCCCGACCAGGGTAATGGTGGTGATCTGTCCGCCCGTTTCGGCCACCGTCACGATGCTGTCGCTGCCGGCATTGTCGACCGACTGCACAACGGCCCCCGCGTCACCAATGAGCACCAGCGCATCGCGCTGGCCGGCGCCCGCATCGAAGCCTGTGACCTGGTACTGGTTCTCGGTGGCTGCCAGGTCGATGTTGAAGGCATCGCGCTCACCGGTGGTGCCCATCAGCCTGAAGTCGAACAGGGCGTTGGCCGGGTCGTTGGCGAACAGGTTGGCGTCGAATGCGCTGGTCGCCGTGTCGCCATCCTTGTCCGTCACCGTCGCGTTGAACGCCAGCTGGATATCGCTGGCCAGGCTCTGGACCTCGTGAATGAACTCGATGGTCGGCACCTTGATCGTGCCTTTGCCCATGGTGAGCTGGACGGCGTCGATCAGGTGGGTGCCGTCCCACTCTACGGTGAAGGAGGTCTGGCCTCCCGCTTCCGCCTGCAGATCGGCGGCCTGCACCTTGATGGGCGCGCCCGAGGTCGTGCCGTTGTCGTAGTAGATCGTGTAGTACAGCTCTTCGGTGGCCGGGTTGTAGCCCTGCACCGAGTTGTCGATATAGACCTTCATGGCCGTCAGCAGCGTCTCGGGGTTGACCACGAAACTCTCGTCACCGGCATTGATGCCCGCCGTGTTGTTGCCCTCCAGGTTGTTGTTGGCGATGCCGATGCCCGAGGTGCTGACGTTCATGGCCGCCGAGCCGATGAACGACGGCAGGGGGTTGGTCTGCAACTGCGCTTCGGTAGGGTCGGGTGCTCCGAGCCCGATACCGGTGAGGATGCTGTTATCGCCGGTTTGCGGCGCCAGCGGATTCGCGCCGAAGAACACTACATCCTCGGTGCCGATCGTCAACGTGCGCACAGGGTCCGGGCCACCGGCATCCAGTGAGCCATCGGCACTGCTGAGGACCACGGTCGAGCGGAAGCCTTCTTCCAGGTCCAGGGCATAGGTGCCGTTGGCATAGGCGCTCAGGGTGTAGTGGATGGTGGTGTCGGCGGTTGCCGCGTTGTTGTCGAAGTCACCGGTCAAGGTGCCGGCGAATTGGTAGGCGCCATTGACGTCCGGTGACGGTGACTGCTCGACCAGCGTGCCGGTCCCGGTGGTGGTCGTATCGTCCGGCCGGACCAGGGTGAACTGGTCGTTCACCAGCGAGATGTCCAGGCCGTTGGTATCCAGCCCGTCGGCGCCAGACCCCAGGTTCCAGTAGCCTTGTTGCGCCAGTTGGGTACCGGTGCCGATCAGGTTGCCGAAGGCCAGGGTCGGGGTGTCGTCATCGACGGTGATCACCAGCTTGTCGGCCGCGGCGGTCACCGTGTCGCCGTCCTTGTCGGTGGCTTGCAGCAAGCTACCCAGGTTAATGGTGATGTCGTTCTCATCGTTGCCCGCCGCGTGATCCAGGGGCTGCAGCAGAGTGAAGGCATAGGCCCCCACGGCATTGAGGCTGAAGGTGAACACATTGACCGCGCCGGCCTTGGCGGTGAGGGTATCGCCGGTAACGCTGTAGGTCAGCGCCACCCCGCCCGAGCTCAAGGCCGGCAGGCCGCTGGTATCGCTCGACAAGGCGTAAGTCAGCGGTACGTCGGCACCGGACTGGAAGATCCCCGTGACGCTGCCATTGGCGGTGGTGGACTCGCCCGCCACATCCCCGACACCTCCGGCGATGCCATTGGCCAGGCCGTCCTCATCGACGGTTCCGGCTTCGGCGGTGCCGTTGGCGGTGGGCGTGTCGTCATCGACGGTAATCACCAGTTTGTCGGCCGCGGCGGTTACCGTGTCGCCGTCCTTGTCGGTGGCTTGCAACAGCGTGCCGAGGTTGAGGGTGATGTCGTTTTCATCGTTGCCCGCTGGGTGATCCAGCGGTTGTAGCAGGGTAAAGCTGTAGTCACCGGCGGCGCTGAGGCTGAAGGTGAATACATCGACGGCGCCCGCCTTGGCCGTCAGGGTATCGCCGGCGACGCTATAGACCAGCGCCACCCCGCCCGAACTCAGGGCCGGCAGGCCACTGGTGTCACTCGACAGGGAATAGCTCAGCGGTACATCGGCACCCGACTGGAAGATCCCCGTGACGCTGCCGATGGCGGTGGTGGCTTCGCCCGCCACATCACCGACACCACCGGCAATACCATTGGCCAGGCCGTCTTCATCGACGGTTCTAGCCGCGGCGGTTCCGCTTGCGGTGGGTGTGTCGTCATCGACGGTAATCACCAGTTTCTCGGCGGCGGCCGTTACCGTATCGCCGTCCTTGTCGGTGGCTTGCAGCAAGGTGCCCAGGTTGATCGTGATGTCGTTCTCGTCGTTGCCGGCTGGATGATCCAGCGGCTGGAGCAGGGTGAAGCTGTAGTCACCCGCGGCATTGAGGCTGAAGGTAAACACATCGACGGCGCCGGCCTTGGCGGTGAGGGTGCCACCCGCGACGCTGTAGACCAGCGCCACTGCGCCCGAACTCAGCGCCGGCAAGCCGCTGGTGTCACTCGACAAGGCGTAAGTCAGCGGCACGTCGGCACCGGACTGGAAGATGCCCGTGACGTTGCCGCTGGCAGTAGTGAGTTCACCCGGCACATCGCCAACACCACCGGCGATGCCATTGGCCAGGCCATCCTCGTCGACGGTGCCGGCCCCAGCGGTGCCATTCGCGGTGGGCGTGTCGTCATCGACGGTAATCACCAGTTTCTCGGCGTCAGCGGTTACCGTGTCGCCGTCCTTGTCGGTGGCCTGCAGCAGGCTACCCAGGTTGATGGTGATGTCGTTTTCATCGTTGCCCGCTGGATGATCCAGCGGTTGCAGCAGGGTGAAGCTATACGCGCCCGCTGCGCTGAGGCTGAAGGTGAACACATCGACCGCGCCGGCCTTGGCGGTGAGGGTGTCGCCCACCACGCTGTAGACCAGCGCTACTCCACCGGACGTCAGGGCTGGCAAGCCGCTGGTGTCGCTCGACAAGGAGTACGTCAGCGGCACATCGACGCCGGACTGGAAGATCCCGCTGACGTTGCCGCCGGCAGTAGTGAGTTCACCCGGCACGTCGCCGACACCGCCGGCGATGCCATTGGCCAGGCCGTCTTCGTCGACGGTGCCGGCCTCAGCGGTTCCGGCCGCGGCCGGTCCGTCGTCCTCGAAGATCATCTTCGAGCCGATTTCGGCGGTCGCGGTGGTGGCTTGGCGCAGGGTGAAGGCACCGATGTCGAAGTCGGCGTGGTCATTGCCCTTGGCGTCCACGGCTGCGCCATTCTCGACCAGCACGCGGTTGTGGTTTGCACTGGTGGTGTATTCGATCTGGTAGCCGGCCTTGACGCCGGTGATGGTGGCCACGCCGCCATCGAAGCTGATGAGGATGCTCGTATCGTTCACCGAGCCGTCGGAGTTCTCGATCACCAGCCCGGTGGCGTTGTCGATGACTTGAACATTGGTAATGGCCACCGACGTATCGTCCGCATAGCCGTTGACGAAGTCCGCGCCGGTTTCAACCGCGGTGCTGAAGGCACTGACCTTGACCACGGCACTCTTGCCGCCTTGCAGCTGCACCACATCGAAGCTGGCCGTCGTCGCATTAAACACTGCGGTGTAGTCGATATTGGCTTCGACGTCCGCTTCGTTCTGATCCAGGTTGGGCACGGTCACGTCCTGCCGGGCGCCGGTGACGAAGGTAAAGCGGATGCCTTCCTGTTCCACGATCATCTGGTTGTTGGTGCCGAAGGTGGTCGGGCCACCGGCCTGGCTGGTGTTGATGGTGTCACCGGTATTGATATTGACCCCCGTCGATTCGTCGGCGGGGTCCTTGCCGGTGGCGATGATCGTCGGGTCGCTGATCCGCAGGACACCGCCATCGTCGACCACCGTCGGGTTGGCCTTGGTGAACATCAGGAACAGGTTCTGCCCGGAAGGCGCATTGGTCAGGCTGAATGTCAGGTCCTGGCTGGCGCCGATAAACACCTTGTCCAGCAGGTTGAGGGCATCGTCCGGGTTACTGCCGTCCGGGTGCTTGAGCGGTTGGTATTCCACGGTCCAGATCTTGCCGCCCGACAGCGGCGAGCCGGTTTCTTCGATATAGGCGGCGAACACGATCGCGCCATCAGGGCCGCCGGCCCGGCCCAGCAGGATGTTGTTATCGGTATCGGTATACAGAAGGATGTCGATGCCATCGAGGGTATCCAGGCCGCTGTCCAGACCATCGAGCGGAGCGCCCAGGCTGTCGGTGAAGCCGACATCGACATTGATCGCATCGGGCGCCAGGTTGAGGGTGAAGGCATTGCTGCCGGTGTCGCCCAGGGCGCCGGTGTAGCCACTCAGGGCGGCGTCCGTCGCGGTACCGGCGCCGAGGGCGGTCAGCCGGGTGGCGAAGGCCGAGGGCAGGGCGGCCAGCAGGATGTCATTGTCGTCGGCGTCTCCCGCAGGGGCTGGCGTGGCTGTGGCGTTCTGCAGCCCGCTGGTTTCGTCCAGCGCAACGTTGACGCCGGTCGCTACCACGAGCGGGTCGCTCGTGAGGGATAGGTTTTCTTGCAGGGTAGTCATGACAATTCTCCTAGGCAGTTCCAGCCATTGGGGCCGCACTGGGCCCTCTGCTGGCAGATTTCACAACTATGGGGATGCACAGGAGGTTGCGCATTGGCCGATACTCCTGGGCGGCCTGGGAGTTTCAGCCTATCTGGGAGGGAAACGGGGGGAGGCGAAGGTGCCGGTCCAGGACGAGCTCTTCAGACCTTGCGCCGCTTGAGCGTGCGGCGCGGCAAAAAAAAGCGAGGGTGGTTTCCAGGCCACCCTCGCTTGGGGTTGACGCGCGATGTTTCAGACGCTGCCCATCACAATGTCGGTATTGAGCAGGTCGACCCCGAGCAGGGTGATGGTCGTCAGTTGTCCGCCGGTCTCGGCAATCGTCACGATGCTGTCGTTGCTGGCATTGTCGATCGACTGCACAGTGGCGCCCGCGTCACCAATGAGCACCACCGCATCCCGTTGGCCCGGGCCGGCATCGAAGCCAGTGACCTGGTACTGGTTCTCGGCCACCGACAGGTCGATGTTGAAGGCATCCCGTTCACCGGCGGTGCCGACCAGCCTGAAGTCGAAGGTCTGGTCGCTCGGGTCGTTGGCGAACAGGTTGGCATCGAACGCGCTGGTTGCGGTATCCCCATCCTTGTCCGTCGTCGTGGCGTTGAACGACAGCTGGATATCGTTGGCCAGGCTCTGGGTCTCCTTGATGAACTGGATCACCGGGATCTTGACCGTGCCCAGTCCCATCGTCAGCTGGACGGCATCGATCAGATGGCTGCCATCCCACTGGACGGTGAAGGATTTCTGGCCACCCGTCTCTGTGTGCAGGTCAGCGGCTTGCACCTTGATGGGCGTGCCCGAGGTCGTGCCGTTGTCGTAGTAGATCGTGTAGTACAGCTCTTCGGTGGCCGGGTTGTAGCCCTGCACCGAGTTGTCGATAAAGATCTTCATGCTGGTCAACAAAGTCTCGGGGTTGATCACGAAACTTTCGTCGCCGGCATTGATGCCCGCGGTGGTGTTGCCCTCCAGGTTGTTGTTGGCGACACCGATGCCGGAGGTGCTGACGTTCATGGTCGATGAGCCGATGAACGACGGCAGGGGGTTGGTCTGCAACTGCGCTTCGGTAGGGTCGGGCGCCCCGAGCCCGATACCGGTCAGGATGCTGTTATCGCCGGTCTGCGGTGCCAGCGGATTGGCGGCGAAGAACACCACATCCTCGCTGCCGATCATCAGTGTGCGCACCGGGTCCGGACCGCCGGCAGCCAGCGAGCCGTCGGCACTGCTGAGGACGATGGTCGAACGGAAGCCTTCCTCCAGGTCCAGGGCATAGGTGCCGTTGGCGTAGGCGCTCAGGGTGTAATGGACGGTGGTATCGGCGGTTGCCGCGTTGTTGTCGAAGTCACCGGTCAGGGTGCCGGCGAACTGGTAGGCGCCATTGCCATCCGGTGAAGGCGACTGCTCGACCAGGGTACCGGTGCCGGTGGTGGTGGTGTTATCCGGCCGGACCAGGGTGAACTGGTCGTTCACCAGCGAGATGTCCAGGCCGTTGGCATCCAGCCCGTCGGCGCCAGACCCCATGTTCCAGTAGCCTTGTTGCGCCAGTTGGGTCCCGGTGCCGATCAGGTTGCCGAAGGCGAGGGTCGGTCCATCGTCCTCGAAGATCATCTGCGAGCCGATTTCGGCGGTCGTGGTGGAGGCCTGGCGCAAGGTGAAGCCACCGATATCGAAGTCGGCGTGGGTATTGCCCTTGGCGTCGAGCGCCGCGCCGTTCTCGATCAGGACGCGGTTGTGGTCCGCGGCCGTGGTGTATTCGATCTGGTAGCCGGCCTTGACGCCGGTGATGGTGGCCACGCCGCTGGCAAAGCTGATGACAATGCTCGGATCATTCACCGAGCCGTCCGAATTTTCGATCACCAGCCCGGTGGCGTTGTTGATCACGCGAACATTGGTAATGGCCACCGACGTATCGTTCGCATAGCCATTGACGAAACTCGCGCCACTTTCAACCGCGGTGTTGAAGGCACTGATCTTGACCACCGCACTCTTGCCGCTTTGCAGCTGCACGATATCGAAATTGGCCGCCTTGGCATTGAACATCGCGGTGAAGTCGATGTTGGCTTCGACATCGGCTTCGTTCTGATCCAGGTTGGGAATGGTCATGTCCTGCCGGGCGCCGGTGACGAAGGTAAAACGAATGCCTTCCTGTTCCGTGATCATCTGGCTGTTGGTGCCGAAGGTGGTCGGGCCACCGGCCTGGCTGGTGTTGATGGTGTCGCCGGTGCTGATGTTGACGCCCGATGACTGGTCGGCGGGGTCCTTGCCGGTGGCGATGATCGTCGGGTCGCTGATCCGCAATACGCCGCCGTCGTCGACGACCGTCGGGCTGGCCTTGGTGAACATCAGGAACAGGTTCTGCCCGGAGGGGGCATTGGCCAGGCTGAACGTCAGGTCCTGGCTGGCGCCGATAAACACCTTGTTCAGCAGATTGAGGGCATCGTCCGGGTTGTTGGCGTCCGGATGCTTGAGTGGCTGGTATTCCACGGTCCAGATCTTGCCGCCCGACAGCGGCGAGCCGGTTTCCTCGATATAGGCGGCGAACACGATGGCGCCATCAGGGCCTCCGGCCCGGCCCAGCAGGATGTTGTTGTTGGTATCGGTATACAGCAGGATGTCGATGCCATCGAGGGTATCCAGGCCGCTGTCCAGGCCATTGAGCGCCGCGCCCAGGCTGTCGGTGAAGCTGATATCGACATTGATCGCGCCAGGCGCCAGGTTGAGGGTGAAGGCATTGCTGCCGGTGTCGCCCACGGCACCGGTGTAGCCACTCAAGGCCGCGTCTGTCGCGGTACCGGCGCCGAGGGCGGTCAAGCGGGTGGCGAAGGTCGAGGGCAGGGCGGTCAGCAGGATGTCATTGTCGTCGGCGTCCCCTGTTGGGCTGGCCGTGGCCGTGGCGTTCTGCAACCCGCTGGTTTCGTCCAGGGCAACGTTGGTGCCGGTCGCTCCCACGAGTGGAGCGCCATCCGCCAGGGCGGTGAGGGTCAGTGTGTCGTTGCTGGGGAAGACGGGGTACAGATCGGGAGGGGTATCAGCGGTCAGGTCGGTGGTGGGGGATTGGGGTGTGGTCATGGCAGGCTCCTCGGCGCTTCTAGTTGTGGGGGCCGCACCTGGGCCCCTCTGCTGGCAGATGTCACAACTATGGGGATGCGCCCCAGGTTGCGCATTGGCCGATACTCCCAGGCCGTCTGGGAGTTTCAGCCTATGCGGCAGGGGGGAGTGCTGGCGCCTGTCGCCTTACCTGTCCTCGGCGAATGCGTCCTCGATGAAGGCCTCCAGCTCCGCCTCTTCAAGCAGCTCGATGGAGAAATGCCCAAAGCGTTTCGGCAGCCAGAGGATGCGTGTGCCGCTGGGAGACTGGAGATTGTCGCGCGACAGGGGGGTGCCGTTCTCGTCTTCCGGCTGCACTCCCGCGGCCAGCAACTCGTCGTAGGCGGCCTCGATGTCCGGCGTGCTATAGCAGTGACGGTAGATCGTGCCTTCGCCGTTGCTGTCCATCAGCGCCTTGAGATTGCCGGCAAAGGGTTGCACCAGCATCAGGCGTTCCGTGCCGAACCTGACGATCGCATAACGCACCTGCAGACCGTCGCGCTGCCAATCCAGGGTCCTGGAAATCCTTGCGCTGAAGACCCGGGCGTAATACGCACAGGCTTGCTCGAGGTCTTTGACGAGCACATCCACGTGGCTGAACTTCAATTTCAATGGCTTCTCCTGACGAACAAGGCAGCAGGGTGTTGTACGGATTTTGAGAATCCTCTGATTCAACCCCCGCCATTGTCGAGCCTAGACTGCCGCCCTCACGCCTATTCCCACCAGAGGGAGTCTGCAACGTCGCTCTGAGCTCTGAGCTCTGAGCTCTGAATGAAGGAAACGTTTTGAATACACTACGACAAGCGGGGCTGCTTGCATTGGCCCTGGGGGGCATGATGGGAACTTCTGCCTACGCAGCAGATTACTGCGACAGGCCTCACCTTGGCGACCCGTTCAATCCGTCGATCATTGCCAATCTTCCCGCCATTACAACCTTGAGGTACGCCCCTATTGGCGGAGTAATGGCGTCCTACCAAGTAGCGGCCGGAGTCCGTTCTGGAGGATGGGCATGGTGCAGTAAGTCTGAAGTTGGAATGACCGGAGTCGTTACCAGCCTTACCTCGAGAGGCACTAAAGGGCTTTACGACTCTGGTGTTCCAGGGGTCGGCATTCGCATTGGGCACATTAGCAGTGATGGGTATACCCCTGGTTATCCGCCTTATTCTACAATCGGCCTTAATTCGGGCGTATACTATTTTCCCAACTTTGTGGCAATACAATTTGTGCGTACGGACATCGGTGTCGGAAAGGGGGATATGCCTTCCTTCAACTACAAGACCAGTTTCTTTATTGACACCAGCTATACCAATCCGAGGCGAGCGGTTTATGCCATCGAAGGCTCGGGCCTTACAACCAAGTTCGAACATAATGCCTTCTTCAGCACTTGCTACACCCCCAAGAGCAGTACCGAGGTCAATATGGGGCGTCCCGCGGCAGAGCAAGTAAAACGCGGGTCGGTCCAGGACTTTCCATTCGCCCTGGATGTCGTTTGCGAAGGCCTCAATCCCACGGTCAAGCCACCGGTAAAGGTCTACTTCGAGGGCAACTCCGTTCGTGATGGCGTGCTGAATCTGAACGGTGTCGGACAACCTGGCATCGCCAAAGGCGTTGCCATCTCGCTGACCAGCGATAAAAACGTGGCACTGCCCTTCAGCAAAGCCAAGGCGGTGGCCCTGGATTGGCAAGACAGCGGCCCTGGCAACGAGAGGTACCGCTTTGCCGCAAAGGCACGCTACGTCACCACAGGCGCGGAAGTCGCCGCCGGCAAGGCCGATGCCACGCTGACCTATGTACTGGAATACAACTGAGCGCGCTTCCCGCCCCGGGATGCACAAAAAAAGCCACTCGATCAGTGGCTTTTTTTTGCCGATGAGCCGCGTTGCCGCAGCGCATCGACTCAGAGTTTCGGCAGCTGGCCGATGCGGCCGAACATCTCGGTGACAATCTGCAGGTCCAGCTGGAACTGCTCGACGGTCTTGAACTCGTTGTCGTTGTGGCCGGTGTACTTGACCTCTGGGCGGGCCAGGCCGAATTGCACGCCGTTGGGCAGTTCATGCACCGAGGTGGCGCCGGCGGAGGTGCCGAACTCGTGCTTCATGCCGAGGTTTTCGCTGGCCACCGCCAGCAGCGCCTTGACCCACTCACCCTCGGGGTTGCGGTACATCGGCTCGGCGATCTTGTAGTCGAAGTTCACCGCGACCTGGTTCTGCTTGCTCCAGGCGGCCAGCTTGTCGGCGATCTGCTTTTTCAGCACCTCGGGGGTCTTGCCCTTGGGCACGCGCAGGTTGACCGCCAGCTTGAAGGCCTTTTCGTCCTGCCCGACATAGGTCAGGGAGGTGGTCAGCGGGCCCATGAAGTCATCGGCGAAACCGACCCCCAGCTTATTGCCCAGGTAGTCCAGGCCCCAGTTGTCGGCGGCGTAGCGCGCCGCGTCGGTGATCGGGTTGTGCTTGAGCGCGACCTTGCCGTCGAGGCCGTTGATGAAGTCGAGCATGCGCGCCACCGGGTTGACCCCGGACTCGGGCTCGGAGGAGTGGGCGGACACGCCGGTGACCGTCAGCTTGACGTCCTTGCCTGCGACCTTGGCGGCCACGCTGAAGTCGCCGCCATGGGCCTTGGCGTATTCGGCGCCGGCCTTCTGCAGGCTGGCGGCGAGTTCCGCGGGCTGGTCGGTCACCAGGGTGGCGACCGAGGCGCCCGGGATCTGGTTGGTGGCCAGGCCGCCGGTCATCGAGACGATCTCCGCGCCTTTACCTTCGGCGGCACGCCGCGGGAAGCTGGCCATGACGGTGCCGTAGCCTTTCTCGGCGATCACCACCGGGTAGCCGCCATCCAGCGCCAGGTTGTAGTTGGGCGTCGGGTTGCGTTCGAAGTAGTAGGGAATCGCGTCGCCGCTGGTTTCCTCGGTGGTGTCCACCAGCAGCTTGAAGTTGCGCGCCAGGGGCAGCTTCTCTTCCTTGATGATTTTCATGGCGTACAGGGCCACGACTATGCCGTTCTTGTCGTCTTCGGTGCCGCGGCCGTACATGCGGTCGCCGACCAGGGTCACCTTGAACGGGTCGAGCTTGGTGCCGTCCTGCAGCACCCAGTTCTCCGGCGTCACCGGCACCACGTCGGCATGGGCGTGGATGCCCACCACTTCATCGCCGCTGCCTTGCAGGGAGATCTCGTAGACGCGGTTGTCGATGTTGCGAAAGTTCAGGTCGAAGGCCTGGGCCAGGCCCTTGATCTTGTCGGCGATCTTGAGGAACTCGGGGTTCTCGTGCTGCGGCACGCCATCGACGCGCACGGTGGGGATGGCCACCAGTTCGCGCAGGGTCTCGGTGGCGGCCTTGCCGTACTTCACCCGCGCATAGAGGCCCAGCAGGCGATGGATCTCGTTCTGCTGCTCGGCGGAAAGCGCCTTGTTGTCGAGGAAGGCGGTGATGGCCGGGCCGAGGTTGGCTTCTTTGACCACCTCGCTCTTGGCCGCCTCATTTTTGCTCAAGGTGCCGAGGAACTGGCGGAAATCCGTGACCGAGGCATCGGCGAAGCTCTTGAGAATCGCCGCGTTCTGCTGCGGGGTGATATTGGCGTGAGCGGCGGAGGTGAAGGCTGACAGGCTGGCCAGCACCAGGGTGGCCGCGGCCAGTTGCTTGAGGGAGAAATCCATTGTGCAGGGCATTCCTTGCTGATTGTTGAAAGGTGTCTGATCGACAAAAACCTCTGCAACCTAACACCACGGGGGACTGGTATGGGAGTCCCCGAAGTGGGATCTGTCGCACAGAAATGCAAAAGCGGCGCAGAAATGAAAAGCCCCGGGTAGGCCAATGCCGATCAGTTAAGGCCGATAGTGGGGCTACTGTAGGAGCGAGCTTGCTCGCGATGGACCATCAAGCGCTACACGTTAGAAAAAGCTCCAGATTCCTGGGTAGCTCCAGCGAACAGAGCTTTTCGATAGCGCTAATTTGCTCCGGGGTCAGCCGATAATCGTAAACACAATCATCATCCGCTGCCCAACCCATAATTGGCTTAAGGTCCGCGACAGAAACCGGAAGAACCTTTTCAAAGGATGCGAAGTCCTCGCCTTCAGGAACTCCCATAATCGTGTACTTCATGGTTCTACCTTCCTTGTTGGGTCTGCTGGTTTATTCTGAGTGCCTGTCTCGTGGTTGTACTCACCGAGGTGCTTACCGCGCCTGTTGTACACCTCGACCGCTCCATGCTGAAAATCCCATTCGTAGATCTTGCCGTCTCTGCTCTTCCAGCGTGGCCGCCTAGCTCTTTCATTGCTCACTTTTTACGGTTCTGCGCGGGTGGGATGCAGCCTTTAGCGTGCGTCAGCCTGGATAACCGAGCTGCAACAGCAGTCGTCCAGGCTGGCGTGTGAGTGTGCGTCAGGGTTTGGGTGCGGCCGGGTTTGCCGCTGCCAACCCGGGTTCGACCTGCGACGCCGGGCGGGCGATCACGCTGATGATGCTCAAGGCGGCGATCACCAGGCCTGGCGAGGTGGCCAGCAAGACCCCGCTGGTGCCGGCGCCGGCCGCGAGGATCTGCCCGGCGGCGAGGGGACCGGCCACCGATCCCAGGCGGCCGATGGCCACCGCGGCACCGACGCCGGTGGCGCGCACCAGGGTCGGGTACGAGGGTGGGGCCAGGGCGTACAGCACCAGTTGCGCGGCCATCACGAACAGCCCCGCGGCGAACCCGGCGCAGGCCATGGGCAGCAGGCCCGCCGACAGGCCGACCCCGGCCAGCGCCGCGAGCAACCCGGCGTAGACGAACAGCACGACCTTGATGCCGTTGCAGCGATCCAGCAGCAGGCCGCCGAGCAGCGAACCGAGGGCGCCGCCGATGTTGAACAGCATCTGCACCAGCCCGGCCTGGGGTTTGCTGAAGCCTTGCTCCAGCAGCAACGACGGCAGCCAGTTGAGCAACATGTACATCACCGTCAGGGTGAAGAAATAGCTCAGCCACAAGGCCAGGGTGGTGCGCGCCCGACCTTCGCCGAACAGCGCCTGGCCGGTGGAGATGCGGGTCAGGCCGGGGTTGCCTTGTTGCTGGCGAAAGGCGCTGGACTCGGGCAGCAGCAGGAGCATCAGCGGCGCCACCAGCAGCGGCGCCAGGCCGCCGACGATAAAGGTCGCCTGCCAATGATCGGTAAACAGCATGGCCACCAGCGCCGCCAGGGCACCACCCAGGGGCACGCCGGCGTACATGATGCTGATGGCGGTGCCACGGCGTTGCTCGCCCGCGGCCTCGGCGCACAGGGCGATCAGGTTGGGCAGGGCGGCGCCCAGGCCCAGGCCGGTCATGAAACGCGCCAGCAGCAGGCCCGAGAGGCTGGCGACACAGGCGGTGGCGAGGGAGAACAGGCCGAACAGCAGCACGGCGCCGATGAGGATTTTCTTGCGGCCGATGCGATCGGCGATCCAGCCGCCGAAGAAGGCCCCGGGCAGCAGGCCGGCGATTCCGGCGCTGAACACCCAGCCCAGCATTCTCGGGTCCAGGGCGAAGCTCTGGCGCAGGCCCGCGGCGGCGGTGCCGGCGGCTTGCAGGTCGAAGCCTTCGATCAGGGCAACGATAAAACACAGGGCAATGGTCAGCGTCGTGCGACGCGATGGAGTGTCCATGGCAAACCTCATTGTTGTTTTTGTGGGGGCGGACGCAGCAGAAGTACCTGCTCGTTCAAGCGTTGGCAGGTGAAATTAAGATTAACAAAGATAACTAAAAATTGAAGGGTGGACGGATCAGTCTGAAAGATCGATTTAGTTTTTTATAAATCAATTGGTTAGTGATCTTATTCGGCACCATCTGTTAAATAGTTAATAATATTAATGTTCGATTATCGGTCATTATGGATTGACGCCGGCCCTCGGCTGTTTCCATTCTCTGGCCGTGGACGCCTGCCATGGCCGGGCGATCCCGTTCCGCAAAACAACAACAATAAGTGGACTCGAACATGCCGAACCTCTCACGCAACGCCCTTGCGGCGACGCTGGCCCTACCTGTCCGTCTGTGCTGCCTGGCCCTCTCGGGGCTGGGTGTGGTGGCCGCTCCGGCGCAGGCCGCAGGCTTTATCGACGACAGCCACGGCACCCTGACCCTGCGCAATTACTACCTCGACCGTGACTACAAGGACGACGGCGCGAAAACCGCGGCCCGGGAATGGGCCCAGGGGGCGATCCTGAACCTGGAGTCGGGCTTTACCCCGGGGACCGTCGGCTTCGGCCTGGACGCTCGCGGGCTGATGGGGATCAAGCTCGACTCGGCGCCGGACCGCAGCGGCACCGAACTGCTGCCGGTGTCGGCCAGCGACAAGCGCGCGGCGGATGAATACTCGCGCCTGGCGATGACCGCCAAGCTGCGCCTGGCCCAGACCAGCGTGAAGACCGGCGATGTGTCGATCTTCCTGCCGTTCGCCTTTGCCAGCCCGTCGCGGCTGCTGCCGCAGACCTTTCGCGGCACCACCCTCAGCTCCAGGGACATCGACGGCCTGATCTTTAACACCGGTTATATAGATCGCATCAACAAGCGCGATTCCACCGACTACCAGGCGCTGAGCATCGCCTCGCCGAACCGGCGCTTCAACGGCGCGGCCACCTCGTCGCACATGGCTTACCTGGGGGGCGACTACCAGGTCAATCCGGACCTCAGCCTGCGCGCCTACCACGCCGAAGTGGCGGACCTCTACCAGCAGGACACCCTGGCCCTGCTGCATAACCTCAAGCTCGGGGACGGGGTGCTGAGCAGCGACCTGCGCAGTTTCTTCAGCCGCGAAGACGGCAGCGCCAAGGCCGGCAAGGTGGACAACCGCAACCTCTCGGCGCTGTTCGCCTATCGCTGGGGCGGGCATCGATTGAGCCTGGGCTACATGCACGCCAGCGGTGACACGGCGACGCCTTATCTGTCGGGCACCGAATTGATGGGCATGAGCGAACTGACCATGAGTTCCGATTTTCTCAATGCCCGGGAACGCACCTGGCAGGCCATCTACGACTACGATTTCGCCGCCGCCGGGCTGCCGGGGCTGAAGAGCCGCCTGCGCTATGTGCGCGGCGACCATATCGAACTGGCGGCGCTGAATGCCGACGACCGCAAGGAGCGGGAGTTCCAGATGGAGCTGGGGTACGTGATCCAGAGCGGGCCGCTGAAAAACCTCGGGCTGCTGGCGCGCAAGTCGATCTACCGCAACGATTTCCCCGCCGGCGCGGCGTTCCGCGATGAAAACCAGACCCGCTTCCTGGTGCTCTACACGCTGCCGATCTGGTGACACATCTGCCGGCCCCTGCATCCGCGATCTGCCTGGAAAACCGCGTTGGCCGGTTTGCGACGGCTGCGCCGTCGATCGCAGCCTGCGGCAGCGGCTACAGGGATCGCGGTGTCGGGGTAGCCGCTGCCGAGCCCGCGAGGCTGCGATCG
>NZ_FOAE01000001.1:786624-2035482 GCF_900109505.1 Pseudomonas sp. NFACC41-3 | reverse complement strand
GCCTGAATAAAGGCGTTGGCCGGGTTGCGACGGCTGCGCCGCCGATCGCAGCCTGCGGCAGCGGCTACAGGGATCGCAGGGCTGGCGGCTACTGCTGGTAGACCTTTTTCAGCAGCCTGAGCAGCTCTTCGCGTTCCTGGTCGTCGAGGGAGGCGGTGGCGTCCTGGTCGCTCTCGGCGGCGATCAGCTTCAATTCCTTGAGCAGGGTCTCGCCGGTCTTGCTGAGGAAGATCCCGTAGGAGCGCTTGTCCGGCTTGCAGCGCACCCGCACGGCCAGCGCCCGTTCTTCCAGCTTGTTCAGCAGCGGCACCACCTGCGGCGGCTCGATGGCCAGTGCCCGGGCCAGGTCGGCCTGCATCAGCCCGGGATGCTGCTCGATGATCGCCAGGGCCGAGAACTGCGCCGGCCGCAGGTCGTGGCTCGACAGGCGGCCAATCAGGTTCTGGAAGAGTTTCAGCTGCGCCCGGCGCATGGCATAACCGATCAGGTCGTCCAGGGCGGAGTCCAGGGGCGCCTGGGTTTCGCTGTCGGCGACGGGGGCCTCGGCGGCGGTGGCTATCTTGTTGGAAGACTTGGCCATTGCAGGGGAAATCCTCGGGCTGGCGGTTAATAAGACTATCTAGTCTGCCGGGATTGTCCGGGGATAGCCATGACCGATGGCCGATGCCTTGGCGTTGAAGCGCTTCGGGCATCTGTGAAAGCTTGGTTAATTTTGTTAATAGTTAATTGACATAACTAATTTGTCGGTTTAGTTTTTGCCCATCTCAAGCCAAGAACAAAGAGAGCAATCGCCATGAGCAACTACGAAGGTCGCTGGACAACCGTCAAGGTCGAGATCGAAGAGGGGATCGCCTGGGTCATCCTCAACCGCCCGGAAAAACGCAACGCCATGAGCCCGACCCTGAACCGCGAGATGGTCGATGTGCTGGAGACGCTGGAGCAGGATCCGGCCGCCGGCGTGTTGGTGTTGACCGGGGCGGGCGAAGCCTGGACCGCGGGCATGGACCTCAAGGAGTACTTTCGCGAAGTGGACGCCGGCCCGGAAATCCTCCAGGAAAAGATCCGCCGCGAAGCCTCGCAGTGGCAATGGAAACTGCTGCGCATGTACGCCAAGCCGACCATCGCCATGGTCAACGGCTGGTGCTTCGGCGGCGGCTTCAGCCCATTGGTGGCCTGCGACCTGGCGATCTGCGCCGATGAAGCGACCTTCGGCCTGTCGGAAATCAACTGGGGCATCCCGCCGGGCAACCTGGTGAGCAAGGCCATGGCCGACACCGTGGGCCATCGCCAGTCGCTGTACTACATCATGACCGGCAAGACCTTCGGCGGGCAGAAAGCCGCCGAGATGGGCCTGGTCAACGAAAGCGTGCCGCTTGCGCAACTGCGCGAAACCACTGTCGAGCTGGCGCGCAACCTGCTGGAGAAGAACCCGGTGGTGCTGCGGGCCGCCAAGCATGGCTTCAAGCGCTGCCGCGAACTGACCTGGGAGCAGAACGAGGATTACCTGTACGCCAAGCTCGACCAGTCGCGCCTGCTGGACACCGAAGGCGGCCGCGAGCAGGGCATGAAGCAGTTCCTCGACGACAAGAGCATCAAGCCCGGCCTGCAGGCTTACAAGCGCTGATGGCAACCCGGCGGGCAGCAGTGCCCGCCCGCTGTTCGGCGCAGCGCCCAGGCGCTGGCGTGAACCGCTCCACTGTATTCCCGATAAAGACAATAAAGAGGAATCACCATGCTGGACGTGCCCCTGCTGATCGGTGGCCAGTCGTGCCCCGCCCGCGACGGTCGAACCTTCGAACGGCGTAACCCGGTGACCGGCGCAGTCGTCTCGCGCGTCGCCGCCGCCACCCTGGAAGACGCGGACGCCGCCGTGGCCGCGGCCCAGGCGGCATTCCCGGCCTGGGCGGCGCTGGCGCCCAATGAGCGACGCAGCCGCCTGCTGCGCGCGGCCGGGCAATTGCAGGCGCGCAGCGCGGAGTTCATCGCCGCCGCCGGCGAGACCGGGGCCATGGCCAACTGGTACGGTTTCAACGTGCAGCTGGCGGCGAATATCCTGCGCGAAGCCGCGTCCATGACCACCCAGATCAATGGCGAGGTCATCCCCTCCGATGTCCCCGGCAGCTTCGCCATGGCCCTGCGCCAGCCGTGCGGCGTGGTGCTGGGCATCGCGCCGTGGAACGCCCCGGTGATCCTCGCCACCCGCGCCATCGCCATGCCGCTGGCCTGCGGCAATACCGTGGTGCTCAAGGCGTCCGAGCTGAGCCCGGCGGTGCATCGGCTGATCGGCCAGGTGTTGCAGGAGGCCGGACTCGGTGACGGCGTGGTCAACGTCATCAGCAACGCGCCCGAGGATGCCCCGGCCATTGTCGAGCGGCTGATCGCCAACCCGGCGGTGCGCCGGGTCAACTTCACCGGCTCGACCCGGGTCGGGCGCATTGTCGGCGAGCTTTCGGCGCGGCACCTCAAGCCGGCCCTGCTGGAGCTGGGCGGCAAGGCACCGCTGCTGGTGCTGGAGGATGCCGACCTGGATGCCGCGGTGCAGGCCGCGGCCTTTGGCGCCTACTTCAACCAGGGGCAGATTTGCATGTCCACCGAGCGCCTGATCGTCGATGCCCGGGTGGCCGAGGACTTTGTCGCCAGGCTGGCGGCGAAGATCGCCAGCTTGCCGGCGGGCAACCCGGAGGCCGCGGACTCGGTGCTCGGTTCGCTGGTGGACGCCAGTGCCGGCACGCGCATCAAGGGGCTGATCGACGACGCCCTGGAGCAGGGCGCGACCCTGGTCGCCGGTGGCCAATTGGCCGGCAGCATTCTGCAGCCGACCTTGCTCGACGGCGTCACCGAGGCCATGCGCTTGTACCGCGAAGAGTCCTTCGGGCCGGTGGCGGTGGTGCTGCGCGGCGAGGGCGACGAAGCCCTGCTACGGCTGGCCAACGACTCCGAGTTCGGTCTGTCGGCGGCGATCTTCAGCCGCGACACCGGGCGCGCCCTGGCCCTGGCGCAACGGCTCGAATCGGGCATCTGCCATATCAATGGCCCGACCGTGCACGACGAGGCGCAGATGCCGTTTGGCGGGGTCAAGGCCAGCGGCTACGGCAGCTTTGGCGGCAAGGCGGCCATCGAGCAGTTCACCCAGTTGCGCTGGATTACCCTGCAGAACGGTCCCCGGCACTACCCGATCTGAACTCCGGCCCCCGGACCCAACAATCACAAGGCCCCAGCCCCTGGCTGCCAGGTCCCCGGCCGAGTTCGCCGGCGATGGGCCTTGATGGAGGACAAACACGTGAATTCCGAATTCAGATCGCCAGCGCCGAACGCAGCCGACGCGCCGCCTTATCGACAGGTGACCATCGCCCATCCCGCGGTCGAGGTCAGCGAAGAGCAGGGCATCCTGCACATGCGTTCCCTGGAGCCCCTGGCCGAGCTGCCGAGGCGCCTGCTGGACCGTCTGGTGCATTGGGCCTGGGAGCGCCCGCAGCAGACCTTTGTCGCCGCGCGCCAAGACGGCGGCGACTGGCGCCGGGTGAGCTACGCGCAGATGCTGGCCAGCGTGCGCGCCATCGCCCAGAGCCTGCTGGGGTATGGCCTGTCGGCCGAGAGGCCGCTGGTGTTGCTTTCCGGCAACGATATCGAGCACCTGCAACTGGCCCTGGGGGCGATGTATGCCGGCATTCCTTATTGCCCGGTGTCGCCGGCTTATTCGCTGTTGTCCCAGGATTTCGCCAAGTTGCGGCATGTTTGCGACCTGATGCAGCCCGGGCTGGTGTTCGTCAGCGACGGCGCGGCTTTCCAGCGGGCAATCGACGCCGTGCTGCCGGGCGACACGCCGCTGATCGTGGTGCGTGGCACCGTGGCGGGCAGGCCGCAGCGCGACTTCGCCAGTCTGTTGCAACACCCCGGCGACGCCGAAGCCGAAGCGGCGTTCGCCGCCACCGGCCCGGACAGCATCGCCAAGTTTCTCTTCACCTCGGGTTCGACCAAGCTGCCCAAGGCGGTGGTCACCACCCAGCGCATGCTCTGCGCCAACCAGCAGATGCTGTTGCAGACCTTCCCGGTGTTCGGCGAGGAACCCCCGGTGCTGGTGGACTGGTTGCCGTGGAACCACACCTTCGGCGGCAGCCACAACCTCGGCATCGTGCTCTACAACGGCGGCACCTTTTACCTGGACGACGGCAAGCCGACGGCCCAGGGCTTTGCCGAAACCCTGCGCAACCTCAAGGAAATCGCCCCCACCGCCTACCTGACGGTGCCCAAGGGTTGGGAAGAACTGGTCAATGCCCTGGAGCAGGACGGCGAGTTGCGCGAGCGTTTCTTCTCACGCATGAAACTGTTCTTTTTCGCCGCGGCTGGCCTGTCCCAGAGGGTCTGGGACCGCCTCGACCAGGTGGCGCAAGCCCATTGCGGCGAACGCATCCGCATGATGGCCGGGCTCGGCATGACCGAGGCGTCGCCGTCCTGCACCTTCACCACCGGGCCCTTGTCCATGGCCGGCTATATCGGCCTGCCGGCCCCGGGTTGCGAAGTGCGCCTGGTGCCGGTGGACGGCAAGCTGGAAGGGCGTTTTCGCGGGCCGCACATCATGCCGGGCTACTGGCGCGCGCCGCAGCAGACCAGCGATGCGTTCGACGAGCAGGGTTTCTACTGCTCCGGCGATGCGCTGAAGCTGGTCGACGCCGCCGACCCGCAACTGGGCCTGATGTTCGACGGGCGCATCGCCGAGGACTTCAAGCTCGGCTCCGGGGTGTTCGTCAGCGTCGGCCCGTTGCGCAATCGCGCGGTGCTCGAAGGCTCGCCCTATGTGCAGGACCTGGTGGTGACCGCGCCGGACCGCGAGTGCCTGGGGGCTCTGGTGTTTCCGCGGTTGTACGAATGCCGGCGGCTGGCCGGCTTGCCCGCGAACGCCAGCGATGCCGAGGTCCTGGCCAGCGCGCCAGTGCGGCAATGGTTCGGTGATTGGCTGCAACGCCTCAACCGCGAGGCCAGCGGCAACGCCAGCCGCCTGGAGTGGATCGCGCTGCTCGACGAACCGGCCTCCATCGACCGTGGGGAAATCACCGACAAGGGCTCGATCAACCAGCGCGCGGTGCTGCAGTGGCGGGCCGACAAGGTCGAGGCGCTGTATCGCGGCGAGGAGCCTTCGATCCTGCGGGCCGAGCCTGGCCGGTGAGTGTCGCGGCCCCCTGAGGGCTGCAATGTCGCCAGTGCCGTGGCCCAATCCACGCCCCTGGCGTTCAGTTGAACCCGCTTCTAGCCAGCGACTTTTTTCTATAGCCTACGGCTGCGCTTCGCCCGGGCGATGGCGTGTGGTGCGAGCAGGGTTTTCTGTGGATGCCAGGATTCAACGTACACTGATATCTGCGTTCGGCAGGGTAAAAAAGGCGAGGGTGTATGGCGGTTGAACGACGGGATTTCAGTGGCTGCATGAAGGGCAAGAACCTGCGTTACCTGGAGGAGGCGCGGGTGGCGCCCGCGGCCCATGCGCGGGCGGGCTTCCTGCTGCTCGAGCACTTCTCGTTGCCGGCCTTCACCCAGGCCCTGGATACCATCGTCACCGCCAACCTGCTGCGTCCCGCCTTGTTCTCCTCAACGACCTTTGGCTTGCAGGACGGCGAGGTCACCAGCGACCTCGGGCTGGTGATCCGCCCCGATGCGCGCCTGACCGCGGCGGCGCTCAAGGACCTCGACCTGCTGGTGATCTGCGGCGGCTATCGCACGGAGCTCAAGGCCGATCCGCAGTTGAGCAGCCTGCTGAAAGGCGCCGCCGAACTGGGCATCACCCTGGCCGGGCTGTGGAACGGGGCCTGGTTCCTCGGCGTCGCGGGGCTGCTCGAAGGCTACCGTTGTGCGATTCACCCGGAGCATCGTCCCGCGCTGGCGGAGATTTCCAAGGTCACCCATGTCACCAGCGAGGCCTTTGTGGTGGACCGCGACCGGCTCACGGCGTCCAGTCCCGCCGGCGCCTTCCATATGGCCCTGGAGTGGATCAAGGGACTGCACGGCAAGGCGCTGGTCGAGGGCATCGAGGACATCCTGTCGTTCGAGGAATCCCGCTACCGGCGCATCAAGCCGACCATGCATGTGTCGTTGAGCGCGCCCTTGCGCGAGGTGGTCAATCTGATGGACGCCAACCTCGAGGAACCGCTGCAAATGGACCAGCTGGCGGAGTATGCCGGGCGTTCCCGGCGGCAGATCGAGCGCTTGTTCAAGGAGCAGCTGGGCACCACCCCGCAGCGCTATTACCTGGAATTGCGCATCACCGAAGCGCGTCGATTGCTGCAGCACACCGAACTGTCCCAGGTCGAGGTGCTGGTGGCCTGCGGCTTCGTCTCGCCGAGCCATTTCAGCAAGTGCTACAGCTCGTATTTCGGCTATCGGCCGTCGAAGGAAAAGCGCCTGGTGAAATGATCGCGGGCGTCAGTATCTATCAGCTTTCGAGCCACCAATATAAGAGTGTTTCATCCTCGTCATCATCCAGGTTTTTATAGATGTTGGCGTAGTACCACTGGATCCCTGTTCTATCTCGAAACCTGTTAAAGAAGTCGTTGATCTTCTCCAGCCCATTGCGTGCAGGAACCGCTAATGACAGGTTTCCCTCAAATACACCGTCCAGTGTTCCACCCAGCTCACAAACTACACCGTTTTCCAGCAAGGCTATTTCTTCTTGAGGAATAGAGTCTGCATAGATCTGGATGCAGAAATTTCCACCTCGCTTCAAGACGACGGCAGGTGCTTCTTTGTCTTTGATTGAAACAATATCTCCTCGCGCCAGGTTCAGCGCGATACCAGGGGAGGAGAGCAACTCGTAAGTATCCTGGTCAATCTTGCGAGCAGGCAGCTCTTCAAAAAAAGGGCCGTCATCATCTGTTACATAAACTTGAATCAGAACAGGTGCTTCTTTATCGCTCATACACTACTCCGTCGCTGTTCTGCTCAATGCACGCATCCATGTTGATAGGGAATGAAGCTTCTGGTGCCAGGGCTGTTCCAGGAGCCAATGTGTTTGTAGTGGAGTTGAATTTGTAGGGGAGATATTTAAATCAATATTGTTCATTAGCGATGTGCTCGTGAGAGGCCGACTGACTCAGGGTCATCGATTTTTTGAAATCACACTGTTCATGTATTGACTCAAATCGCGCAGGTCCTGAATGCTCCAGGCGTGCGGCGGTATCTTTACACCATTCTCCCGCAAGGTTCTTGGAATCAGGTCGCCATTTGGGCGAAGTATTATCGATGACACGATAACGCCCGGATAATCATTGAGCCGTTTCTTGAACACGGGGGTTGTAAGGTCAGGTGTCGGAGGGTTGCTTTTATTGGCCAGTGGTCCGGTTCCTTTGATATCGGCTCCGTGGCACACGGCACAGCGCTGCGAATAGAGATTTTTCCCATTGTTATCCGCGAAGGACAGTGATGTTTGAGTGAGCGACAGAACGCCTAGCGAAGCGATGAGCAATACCTTTACTTTCATTTTTCATACGTCCTTGTTGTGTCAATCAGTCTGAATCGAGGGGCAAAGGCTTGTCAGCCTTCTATCCAGACATCTTCGTAGCCTTGGTTGTCGATGATGAACTTGGCGCCAGCGGGCAGGCAGAGGTAATTCAGCACCTGTGGCAGCATTTCACTGAGATGCTCAGTGTGAACCGCTTGATAAAAATCATCAGCGCTCGAATGTTCTCCGCAGTGAATAAACCAACTGACATTACCTCCCTCCGGCAGCGAAATTCGCGTGCCATAAATAGGGGACTTGCCCAGGGTGGCAATCGCAATGGCGACCATTTCTTCTGGAGGCAGTACGGGCAGTCCGTACTTTTCACAGATATCTTTCTGCATGTTAGGTAGTGCCTCAGGGTACTTCGATGGCGAACGGTACACCCATTCCTAAATCGCCCTCCAGCCAGCGCGGCATGGCCCGGCCGACCCGGCTTAAAGCTCCTTGGCCTTGCGCCCGCGCGGCTTGGATTTTACCGGCACGCTGTCGCCATATTCGCTCCACCAGATGGCCAGCGCCTCCATCGTCGGCCCCAGCGCGCGGGCCTTGGCGGTGATCTCGTATTCGACCCGTGGCGGCACTTCGGCGAATACCGTGCGCGACACCAGGCCGTCGCTTTCCAGCTCGCGAAGCTGCGCGGTCAGCATGTGCTGGGTGATGCCGCTAATGGCTTTTCGCAACTCGCCGAAGCGGTAGATCCGCTGATTGAGCAACCACATGATTTCCAGCTTCCACTTGCCTGAGAGCAGGGCGAATGCCCGGCGCATTTCCTCATGCATGTTGACCGCGGCGCTGTCATTAGTCTGCTTTTCCATACTAACCATCACTTTTTCATCCTACTTGTGGCTTTTCATGTTAGGCGACATCTTTGCCCCACGTCGACGCACCCCCCCTCATTCAGGAAGAAAACTCATGATCGAACACGCTTCATATTGGCTCAGCACCACGCTGTTGTCGGTGCTCTATATGACCTCCGCGACGCTGTACGTGGTCAAGCGGGACTGGGTTCGCCAGGCCCTCGTCGACCTCGGTTATCCCACCTATCTGGTGGCGGGCCTGATCGTGGTGAAGGTGCTGGCGGTGCTGGTTATTGTCTCGCGCTTCAGCGTGGCGCTGAGCGACCTCGCGTATGCCGGGATGCTTTACCACCTGCTGCTGTCGGCGGTGGCGCACCTGGGGGTGCGCAAACCTCGCGGCGCATTGCCGGCGGCGGTGTGCCTGGTACTGCTGGGCGTTTCTTTCCTGACGCAGAACGCCGCTCGCGAACTGCCATCGCCCTATGGCCAGCTCCCGGCGGCACACCTGGCAACCCTCTGACCCATTGGAGAACAACATGGCTCGACTCAACGGAAAAATTGCCATCGTCACCGGCGCCAGCCGTGGCATCGGCCGCGCCACCGCGAAGCTGTTCGCGGCAGAAGGCGCCAGGGGGGCGGTGCTTTCGCGCACCGCCGAACACATCGATCGCGTGGTCGCCGATATCCAGGCCGCGGGCGGCACCGCGCTGGGCGTGGCCTGCGATATCGCCGATCCCGCCCAGATCGACGCTGCCGTTAAGCAGGTGGTAGCGGTCTATGGCGGCATCGACATCCTCGTCAACAACGCTTTCGATCCCATGGCGGTCTCGTCGTCGGTCCTCGAACTGTCGGTCGAGCAGTTGCAGCGCAATTTCGAGATGGGGCCGTTCGCCTATCTGTGGACGATGCAAGCTTGCCATCCCTACCTCAAGGCCAGCGGGGCGGGCAGGGTGATCAACTTTGCCTCGCTGGCCGGGGTCCTCGGCATGGTCGGTTACGGCCCCTACAACATGGCCAAGGAAGCGGTGCGCGCCTTGACCCGCTCGGCGGCGCGCGAGTGGGGGGCGGATGGGATCACCGTGAACAACGTCCTGCCGGTGGCGGACACCTGGGGCGCGGCCGATGGGCCGCCACCGAGCAACGCGCTGGCCCGCCATGGCTCGCCGGAGGAAGACATCGCCCCGGTGGTGCTGTTCCTCGCCAGCAAGGATGGGCAGTACCTCACCGGCTACAGCCTGACGCCTGACGGCGGCCAGATCATCGACAGCGCGCGCTGACACCCGGCCCTGTGCTGTCGATTGTCTTAACGCCGACCACCGCTCACGCCGCCACGTTCGTTGCCCTGAAAGGCTTGCGCGTGGCGGCGCGGGCGGCCAGTACCGCCAGCACGGCGGCCACCACCAGCAGTGCCGCGCTCAGTTCGAAGGTCGCCCGATAACCGCTCAGGTCGAAGGCCAGGCCGCCCGCCGTGGCGCCCGCGGCAATCGCCAGCTGGACGATCGCCACCATCAGTCCGCCGCCGGCTTCCGCATCGTCCGGCAGTGCCCGGGTCAGCCAGGTCCACCAGGCGACCGGCGCCGCGGTCGCCACCAGGCCCCAGAGGCCCAGCAAGACCGTGGTGACCGACACCGAGGCGCCAAACGCCACCAGGGCCATGGCGATCGCCGCCATCATCAGCGGGATGATGATCAGCGTGCGATACAGGGCGTTTTTCAGGAAGGCTTCGATCAGGAAGGTGCCCGCCAGGCCGGCCAGGCCGATCACCAGCAACATCAGCGACAGGGTGGTGACACTGACCTGGGTGACCGTCTCCAGGAAGGGCCGCAGGTAGGTGAACAGCATGAACTGGCCCATGAAAAACAGGCTGACCGCGAGCATGCCCAGGGCCACCGGCATTCTTTTCATCAGGCTGAAGACATTGCCGGTGCCGGCGGCCGGCTGCGCTTTCAGCGACGGCAAGCTGGCCAGCAGCCAGACGGCGGCGAGGGCAGCCACCGGCACCACGCAGAAGAACGCCCCGCGCCAGCCGATCAGGGAACCCAGGAAGCTGCCCAGGGGCGCCGCGATCACGGTCGCCAGGGCGTTGCCGCCATTGACGATGGCCAGGGCGCGCGGCACCTGGTCTTCGGGCACCAGGCGCATGGCCGTGGCCGCCGACAACGACCAGAAACCGCCGATGGCCACGCCGATCAGCGCGCGGCCGGCCATGAAGGTCAAGTAGTCCGGGGCGAACGCCACCACGGTTCCGGAGACGATCATCAGCAGGGTCAGGGACAGCAGCAGCCGCTTGCGCTCGACCCGGGCCGCCACCGAGGCGATCGCCAGGCTGGTGAACAGGGCAAACAGCCCGGAGACGGAAATGCCCTGGCCGGCTTGCCCCTCGCTGACCTGCAGATCGGCCGCGATCGGGGTCAGCAGGCTGACCGGCATGAACTCGGAGGCCACCAGGGCAAAGGCGGCGAGGGCCATGGCCAGCACGGCGCCCCAGGTGTGTCGGGGTTCGGGCGATTCGACGTGAGAGGTAGCGGTCATGGCGACAGGTTTCCTGTATGGCTGGAAGCCTCCGTGCAGACCGCTGGGCGTTGCCGGCCGGGTCTGCGGACGCTTCGATGCATAAATGGGTGCGCGCCGCCGGTGGAAGACCGGGCAGGCGCGTGAATGGCGATCGGGGCCGGCCCGGTGCTGGAGCGGCTCCGGTCGCGGCAGAAGGAAAACGCGACACCGGTGCCGCGAAGCAAAGGGTGCCCAAGCCGGGCACCCAGCGGATTACCAGGGGTTGCCCTGGAGGAATATGATCAGGCGCTTGCCGCGCTCAGCCCGCCAGGGTGGCGTTGTCGATGACGAAGCGGTACTTGACGTCGCCCTTGAGCATGCGTTCGTAGGACTCATTGATCTGGTCCGCGCGCACCAGCTCGATGTCGGCGACGATGCCGTGCTCGGCGCAGAAGTCGAGCATCTCCTGGGTCTCGGCAATGCCGCCGATCATCGAGCCGGCGAGCGTCCGGCGCTTCATGATCAGGTTGAACACATTGGGCGAGGCATGCGGAGTCGCCGGGGCGCCCACCAGGGTCATGCCGCCGTCGCGCTTGAGCAGTACCAGGAAGGCGTCGAGATCGTGGGACGCGGCCACGGTGTTGAGGATCAGGTCGAAGCTCTTGGCGTGGGCGGCCATTTCCTCGGCGTTGCGCGACACCACCACTTCGTCGGCGCCCAGCTGGCGGGCGGCCTCGCGCTTGGAGTCAGAGGTGGTGAACGCCACCACGTGCGCGCCCAGGGCATGGGCCAGCTTGATGCCCATGTGGCCCAGGCCACCGATGCCGACCACGCCGACCTTCTTGCCGGGCCCGACCTTCCAGTGGCGCAGCGGCGAATAGGTGGTGATGCCCGCGCACAGCAGCGGCGCGACGGCGGCCAGCTGTTCCTCGGGGTGGCGGATGCGCAGCACGTAGCGTTCGTGGACCACGATCTGTTGCGAATAGCCGCCCAGGGTCCAGCCCGGGGCGTCCGGCGTCGGGAAGTTATAGGTGCCGATCATGCCGTCGCAGTAGTTCTCCAGGCCGTCCTCGCAGTCGGCGCAGTGCTTGCAGCTGTCGACGATGCAGCCGATGCCGACCAGGTCGCCCGGGCGGAAACCGTGCACATGGGCGCCGACCGCCGCGACCCGGCCGACGATCTCGTGGCCGGGCACGCAGGGAAACTGCGTGCCTTGCCACTCGGCGCGCAGCTGGTGCAGGTCCGAGTGGCAGATGCCGCAGAAGGCGATGTCGATCTGCACGTCATGGGCGCCGGGGGCGCGGCGGGTGATCTGCAGTGGTTCCAGAGGTTGGTCGCCCGCATGGGCGCCATAGGCGTTGACTAACATTGCACACTCCATCCAGCGTTACGTTGGACGACCATTTTCCCGGGCAGGCGCAGGCGGCCAGTAGTGCATTTCGCTGGAATTCTTGCCTGATTCTCTGGGCTTTGGTTTTTTTGGTAGGACCGGCACCGGGGGCGGGTTAACGTCTGGCAAGGAGGGTCCATACCGACATGACACGCCCACACGACACCCGCGCCCAGGCGCCCCAGGAAACCCTCGCGCGCCTCATTGGCGCTTGGATCAAACACTCGGGAGACTGCTCGACAGCGATCCCCGGCCTGGTTTTTTTTCGCCGCGAGACCCCTTCACCACCCGCCGTGTGCATGGTCGAGCCGAGCATCGTCCTCGTCGCCCAGGGGGCGAAACAGCTGTGGGTCGGCGGCGAAGCCTACCCGTACGACCCCTCGCGCTTTCTCGTGACCTCACTGGACCTGCCGGCCAATTCCGAGGTGACGGCGGCCAGCCTGGAACAACCCTGCCTCGGGCTGGGCTTCAAGCTCGACCCGCGCATGCTGGCGGAGCTGGCCGCCCAGGGCGGGCTGCTGCAACCTCGCGATCGAGGCACAGGCAAGGGCGTGGGCATCGGCACCGCGACGCCGGCCATGCTGGCCTCGTTCGTGCGCCTGCTGGAGTTGCTGGACGAGCCCGAAGCCATCCCGGTGTTGGCGCCGCTGATCCAGCGCGAGATCCACTACCGCTTGCTGCTGAGCGACCAGTCGGCGCGGCTGCGGCAGATCGCCTCCGTCGACGGCCAGGGCCACCGCATCGCCAGGGCCATCGACTGGCTGAAACTGAATTACACCGCGCAACTGCGCGTCGATGAACTCGCCGCCCGCGTGCAGATGAGCACGCCGACCTTTCACCACCACTTCCGCCAACTCACCGCCATGAGCCCGCTGCAATACCAGAAATGGCTACGCCTGACCGAAGCCAAACGCCTGATGATGAACGAACACCTGGACGTATCGAGTGCGGCCTTCAAGGTCGGCTATGAAAGCCCGTCGCAGTTCAGTCGGGAGTACAGCCGGCTGTTTGGCGCAGCGCCCAGGCGGGATATTGCGCAGTTGCGGGGGGGGTAGGGGAGGGGGTGAGTGGGAGGTGCTGGGGCTTGCGGGCATTTGATTACGCCCTCGATTGAATGTCCGCGGTTTCTAATAGGAGACCGCGAACACCCCAAAAGCGGTCATTCGCGAAAGGCAGTAATCGGCCAATAGCTGCCGGTGGCGACCGGCAGAAAACGGCCCAGAGTGTGTAAAAACGCTTCGCCAAAATTGAAGTGTGCGCGTCTACGTGAAATTTGAAATTTATCGGCACGTCAGCAGATGTGGATCTTGCGTAGAAGCGCGATTTCCAGTCCAGTTTTGAGTACCTGTCGCGCTCAAAAACGTTTTTACACACCCTCGGCCAGAAGCGGACGGTCATTCAAGTAGCCGCTGCGAGTAGAGCCTAGCCACCGGTTTGCCAGCGAAGCTATGCTCACGGAAAGTCGAATAGAAGGTGTTGGAAAGTGACTGCTGAGTACATTCTTGAACAATTCATTATTGGTCCGCGCTTGCAACTGAGCATCTCCGAGGGGCGCTACAAGGAGCTTGCGCATGCACGAAACGTGTTGTCCGAGGCACTGGCTTTCGAGCAACGATACGAATTATTGCTTGGCAATTTTCTGGCCATGGAACTCGCTTTCACCGAAATTTGCCTGCGTAACAAAGTAGAACCCCAACATCGGTACATGGATTCAGCTGAAATCCTAGAGACCGCAAATCGCCATGTCGTGAATACGCTTACCGCTATGCGAGCCTATGCCGACCAGGTGGTGCAGGACTTCAAGTGCTTGGACCTGGTTCCTAGCTTCAGCCAGGTGGCCAAGTCGGAACTAAATGAGGCATTTTACCGAAGCTTGGACTATCGATTTATGTGCAGTTTAAGGAACCACGTTCAGCATAAGGCTACTGCTGTGCACGGTTTTGTAGCAGACGATGATCGGATGAGAGATGCCAACGGCTGGGTCGAGACAGTAACGTTTTATGCAAACAAAGAGACTCTTAGGGCAGATAAAGACTTCAAGCTCCGAGTTCTGGATGAGCAACCTCAGAAAATCGATATTCGGCGGCGTGCACGACGAAGTGTACAAGCGGTAGGCGAGGTGCATCTGGCTCTACGCAACTTGTCCAAAGACCAGGTAGCACAAGCCAGGTCAGCAATTGAACTGGCAATCCGCGAGTACAAGGAAGCTGGTGCAGAGTCAATCATCGGCCTTGGTGCTCGACGCGTCGGCGACACTACCGCAGATGTCGCCCTATTGCTGGACTGGGATGACGTTAGACTTCGGCTTGTCAATAAAAACAGCAGCCTTCCACGGCTTTGGCCCCGCCGTAGTCATCGTGAAGCGAAGGTTGAAGAGATTATCGCGCTGCGTGATGCAATGGAGCAGACCCAGGCCCAAGCCGCAGCGCTTGTGTTCGTTACCGAAGATCGCTGGCGAGACTACGAAGATGGCCTGCCGATGCCGGAAGGCCTATTTCTTCTTTACAAGCTTCAGGTGGGACGACATCCGACACATACTCTCCAGCAATTGAATGCTGTCGACGAGTAAAGGATAGCCACTACGGGATGTAATCCGTATTAGTGGCGGACGTGTCCCTTTTCAAGAACTTATATATGGGGCAGAGAGGTAGACGGCCGTGGGTAGAGCCCGACCAGTAATTGCTGTTGATGAGAGGTAGCTATTAGCCGACTTCTGCCTGTCGCCACCGGCTGCTTTGGGTCGAAAATAGCCTTTCGTGACTGGCAGCTATTGGCCGGTTCCTGCCAGTCATCTGCTGGAATGCGCGAGTCGCCGCCTTGGCCCAAAAGGGGTGAACACGTTAATCGGAAGTAACTGTTTCAATCAGCTTCTGCCACGTGATTTTCGCCATGATGGCGTGCCCTGCGAGATTGTCATAGAAGTACACTTCCTCGTTTGGGTCTGAAATGGGGACTAGCAAGCCGGTCATGCCTCTGTCGACGCATCCAGTCCCAATGGTTCCATCCAGTTGGCGGATGACTGCTCCGTGATGGTTACCAGCATCGTACAAAGCTCGAATCCCTGCTTTGAGCCAATCCCAGTCGACTGCAGAGATCGGAACCGCTTTCGCCTGGTGAAAAACCACAGGGATAATGCTGTCGATACCCTTCAAAATCTGCTTGGGAAACTGAGCAATCAGCTCATCATCGGGCATCGCATCGACCGCAGTCCCCACTGACGTTTCGTCGTGACAAGACCCAATATCAAGATAGGGGGAAAGATAGTCTGCAAACGCCTTGTACTCTTCACTGCGGACTTGGTACCCCACGCTGGCCGCAACCTTTGGGATCGCTCGCTTCATGATTTCACGCAGCTCACCAAGCATGTGTCCTCGAGGCTCTCGGGGAAGCTGATAGCCTAGTCGTAGTGCCAAGTCACCAAACAGAAATGGTCCGCTGCATCCGAGTTCAAAGCAATGCTGATGGAAAGGATGGTCATCCCCAAGGAGGTGGGAAAAAATCCAGAGTCTCATCGCCTCCGCAGCCTGCAGCCTTTGCTGGGGATTATTCGTCAGGGTCGGAATTGGCTCGTCAATATCATCAGTTCCGACACTGATCTGCTGCATTTCAATCGCGTAGCGAAGCGCTTCGTATTGAGACCAGCAAACGAACGGTTCTAGTTTCAACGCCGCAGCTTCGCTGGCCGCTGCATTCCTTAGAGCTATGATCAGTGTCCCGATAGCGGTACCAGCTTTGAACGCGTCGCTACAACGTATCTGTCCTCCTGAAAATGGAGTGCCTTGCGCGAGGTTTTGGATAAGCGGAAGTGCTACGTCTGGATCTGTCCAGTCCAGATCATTGTGCCCAATGTAGGGCATATACCGGTCGCGAACGCTTGGGTTGCAGACAAACTTCTGGGCGTATTGTCCGAGGCTGCCCCAAAACTCGAATCGTCTCGGAAGGGCTTGCATGCGCAGAGCCTTGAGTTGCATCTCCCAGCTAAATGCATCGCCAAGCTCAAGATCGTAGCGATCAGATAGTAGAGTTCTTGCCTCATCGACGTGTGCAAAAACGGAGCTTGGTACCAAGCCGGGCATATCTTCTAGGTTTTTATCGAAGAAGAGGGCGATGTCGGAATCGCGCTGAGGCAGGCCATGGTCTCTCCACCATGCATACATCGCGTATGGGTCAATGCCACAAAGGGTTAAGCCCCAGACACCTCTCCCCATACCGTTGACATCTTTCCAGAGCATCATGAAGCCGTGAGACCCGCCTCGATCACCAGCGCGAGCTATCACATCCATGGCGGTAATGACTGA
Source organism: Pseudomonas sp. NFACC41-3 (assembly GCF_900109505.1). NCBI lineage: Bacteria > Pseudomonadati > Pseudomonadota > Gammaproteobacteria > Pseudomonadales > Pseudomonadaceae > Pseudomonas > Pseudomonas sp. NFACC41-3. The sequence goes on along the minus strand of NZ_FOAE01000001.1, from coordinate 2,019,018 downwards.
CCTCGGCGGCCAGTTTTCGTCCATGTCTGGGTCATCTTCTGCTAAATACAGGTTAATGGTCTGCAATGCTTCGGGGGCGAGCGCAAGGCTTCCGGTTAGGTGCCAAGCTTCCGGGAGGTGGCAACTCAGACTTAAATCCTTGCCGGGTACATCGAGAGCAAGCTTGAGGGCGAGGCATCGTTTACCCGACCAGGCATTCAATGCGCCCACCGCGTGGTTCAAAAGGGTCGACCACTCAGTGGCTACCACCACGAAACAGATATCGTAGTCACCTACAAATGGCAGAAGGTTTCTCAACTCCTGCTCATAGCCTCCCAGCTCAGTGACTGTCTGTCGCTCAGTCTCTGCCGCTCTCTTGATCTCGAAAACAACCAGCGTTCTTGACTCCGGGTTGAAGCAAAGAATGTCCGGTCGAAGCACCTCTCCAGTTGTAAGAGAGATGCTCATATTGACGGAGATGATTTCTAGAAATGTCAGCTGATTGAGCACATGCTCAGCTGCGTCTGCGGAGGCTAATCTGGATCTATAGTCGATACCAAATGAGGGAATGAAGTGGGCCTGGCGCACGCCTTCGGCTATTGATACCAAGGCCTCCTTTCCAGCGATAGCGTCATGCAAACCTTCGCTTTCGATCAGTTGTACCAGCCAGGCCGCAACCTCGCTTTCCAGTGGTATCGACGATGCGCTCATGGGTCATCCTTGGGAACGGAACTGGGATTTCAACGATAGCGATAATTGTGAAGTTAGTCGCACTCCATGGCGAGTTCCGTAGTAGGCGTTTCACATGTAGGTCTGCTTCTGGCCGGAATCAGTCGTTCCTGAACGTCCGCTTCTGGCCGATTCCAGCCTATCGCGACGCTCAGCAAACGCCCCCATCCCGTCTCGCATTCGCCAGCCACTCCATCAACCACGCTGTACAGCTCCTTGGCGCTGTAGATCATTGGCCCGGCGCATCGGCGACGTTAATTTAGTAATTGAAGCGGTTTTCCCGCGCCACTTCCTCGTCCAGGATGCGGTAGCCGTTTTCCATTAGCCATTGGCGCAGCCGCTGTTGGGATGCTGGACCGGGCGCTCCTGGCCGCTGTCGAGGATGTCGCGAATCATCCAAGAGGAGATGTACCTGACCACGCACTCTTGTGCTTATATCGCCCGTCTCGAAAAAGGCCAGGAATATCAGGATGAAGACCCAACGGCTGCCAGCGATGCCGCGCTCATGAAAACACTGTTGATCGCAACCGCCCTGACGCTGCTGGCGGTGTTCTATGTCGGTTATTACCAGGCGCTCGAGGATGGCGACATCGAGACGATCGTGTTTATAAAGCAGCACCCGACGCTTCAAATGAAGTTCTACAACCTGCACGCCAACGATGGCGAGATCAGGAAAGTCGAGCGCCTCACCGAGCAGGAGCGGCGCTGGATCATCGACTACTGCCGTTACCGGCTGGGCATCGACACCGTGTTGACTCGCCAGGAGGAGGTGGAAACCTGTGGGAAAAAATAGCCATGGATTGAACGCCCGGAATGCTCCGCCGGCCACCACCTAAACCCCACCATACCGATACACCGTCGCACTCCAATAGCGGCTGCCGCCATTAGGTGTCTGGCGAACCCATCCCTGTGCCTCCAGTTGCCTGGCGATCAGTCGGTTCATGAAGCCATGCCCGAGCAGCAGAACCGGTCCGTCGCTGGCGAGGGCCTGAAGGCGTTGCGCGGCGGTGCTGGCGCGGGTCCTTGCGGTGGCGGCGGATTCGACGCTGGGCGAGTAACCGCACAACCACAGGACCCGAAGGATAAATGCCCAGGTAAACGGCGATAGCCGTGGCCGTTTCCAGCGTCCGTAAGGCAGTTGCGCTTCACTGAAAAGCGCGTCGACCAGGGCGGGTTTCAGGCCCAGCGCCTGGACAGACGTCAGCGCCCGCGGCGCGTTGCTGGAGACAATCACCCTGGCGGTGGCGGCGAGTTGCAGGCTGGCCTGCGGGACGGGTTGTTGGGTGATTTCGCAGCGGTTGTAGTGTTCGATCCAGCCCTTCATATCGAGCGCGGACAGTTTGTCGGTGGCGGCCAGCTTTGGCTGGCCGTGGCGCATCAGGATGATTTCCCTGTTCACAGTCTTTTACGTCCTTGAGGGGAGTGTGGAGAGGGGACGCGAAGCGCGGTCGCGGGCACTCGAGGCATCTCTCGGGTGCCGGCGCGAAACCGCAGCAATGCGAGGCGAGACCAGCGGCTTTGGGGCTCGACGGTCACGCCATCGGCAACAAGTCAGTCTTCGGCCATGGCGCGGGCGTGTCTTGCACCCTGGGTTTCAAACCAGTCGCGGTCGCGGTACCACGCCACGGTGTCGCTAATCGTCAGCTCCAGCGCTCGAAAGTTCAGGCCCAGCTCCTGTTCGCTCTTGCGGTGGTTGAAACGGCTGCGGTCCTTCTCCCGTACCAACAGGCGCAAGGTGGCCAGGCTCAGCAGGATGGGCCTGCCGGTCAGGCGCGCGTAGACCTCCTGCACCGCCGCCAGGGTGTAGAGAAGGGGCAACGGCACGTAGCGAGCAGGGGTCTTGACCCCGGCGATACGCCCGAGCACAGGCATCAGCTCGGCCATGGTCATATGCCGGCCCGCCGCCAGATAACGTTCGCCTCGCCGCCCGTGCCTGGCCGCGGCAATCTGCGCCAAGGCCACATCGCGGGCATCGACGACGGAAAAGCTGCCGGGGATCAGCCCGGGCAACTTGCCGTGCAGGACATCGTTGACCAACTGCCCCGAGGAGGTCGGGCCCAGGTCGCCAGGGCCCCACATCCAGCCCGGCAGGACCATGCAGGCCTGCATGTCGGGATGGGCTTCGAGGAACGCTAGGACGGCACGGTCGGCGAGGATCTTGCTGCGGTAGTAGCCGTCCGCGTTGGCGTCGGTGCGCAGGCAGGTTTCATCGATGGAGCTGCCAGGCGCGCCGTCGAGCACGGCAATCGAGGAGGTATGGATGAACCGGCGGATACCGGCACGGTAGGCCTGCTCGAGCAGTTCCCGGGTGCCGATGACATTGATCTTTTCCAGTTCCTGCCAGTGGCTGCCGCCCTTGTAGTTGTCGCGAAAGAACGCCGCGGTGTGAAACACCGTATCGCAGCCTTGCAGGGCCGCGGCGAAGGCCTCGACATCGCCCATGTCGCCAACGACCAGTTCCACGCCCGACAGGTTCTTGAACTGCTGTTCACCCTTGGCCCTCGAGCGCACCAGGGCCTTGACCGCGCAGCCACGCGCGAGCAATTCACGCACCAGGTTGTTGCCCAGCAAACCGGTGGCGCCAGTCACGAATGCACGACGCATGGCTCAACCCTCACTCGGTTCGGCTGACGGCATCAACACCGCGCTGTCGAAGAACACCTCTTGATGGATGGCCAACCCGTCCTTGAAGGTGAAGTGTGCGGCGTAGTGCACGGCAATAAAGCGTCCATGGGGTGCAAGCACCCGGTCCGGCAGCACCAGGGGCGCTGCAAAGGTGCCGCTCAGCATGGCCGTCAGCGCCAGACGATCGGCTCCGACGGCGAACGGGTTGAGGATCACGTGGGCATCGGGGAAGGCTTCGAACAACGCGGTTTCTCGTTGGCGCATGGCCTCGCGGCCCACTTGTATCCCCATGCCATCGAGGTAGGTGAAGTCTTCGCTCACCAGCGCCAGCAGCGCCTCCATATCACGGCGGTTGAAGGCATTGGCGGCGTGTTGCGCATAGTCGTTGGGGCCAATCGGCATACAGTCCATTCCAGTCGTTTCCAGGGCCTGTAGATATACCGTCGAGCCCCCTCTCGAAAAACAGCGACTCCTGCATAATGGCTTTGCATATATGCAAACCAGGGAGCAGATGAAACATGGTGTCGGAAGCGAATTGGGACGATCTTCGCCTGTTGTTGGCCGTTTCGCGGCGTGGCAGCTTTCTGCAAGCGGGCCAGTTGCTGGGGATTGCGGCGTCGACCGTGTCCCGTCGGTTGACCCAGCTTGAGGAGGCCCTGGGCGAGCCGCTCGTCGAACGCGGTGTCGAAGGATGCCGGTTGACCTCGCGGGGCCAGTCCCTGGTGGAAGTCGCCCAGGCGGCGGAAGCGGGCTTGAGGCGGCAAACCGTGACCGGCATGTCCGCGCTGGACAGCGAGCTGTCGGGCAGTGTCCTGGTCAGTGCGGGAGAGGGCTTTGCGTCGTGCGTGCTGGAAGCTGCGAGTCGCTTCACCACGCTTCACCCACGTTGCACGGTGGAATTGCTGGTAGCCGCCGACTTTCACAAAATCGTGCGCGGCGTGGCCGACATCGCGGTACGCACCGCGCACCTGGGCGAGCCGTCATTGATTTATCGCCCCATGGGCCGGCTCGCCTACGGGGTCTTCGCCGCTGCGGATTATCTGCGGCGGTTTCCACAGGTGACGCCGGCCACGGCCGTCAATATCGGCCTGCTGCCGCCACTGGACATGTTGCCGCAAGTGCGCGCGGCCAAGGCCGCCGGCCTGGAGCGCGCGCAGATCAGCGTGAACTCGTTCGCCCTGCAGCTGGACGCGGTGAGGCGTGGCCTGGGGGTGGCAGTGCTGCCGCGTGTGCTGGCGCAGGACTTGATTGAGTTGTTCCCGCAGCTCCAGCTTCCCGATATGGAGGTCTACCTGGTGACCCGGCCACAGGCCTTGAAGCAGGCTCATATCAGCTGTTTCTTTGCCATTGTGCAGCAGGTGCTGCTCGAAGCCCTTGCCCTGGAGACGGTTGAAAGTGACGCCTCGGGGGCGAGGGCTGAGGGGTGAAGCGATCCCGGTTTTCCTGTGTGTTATGCCTGATCGGCACAGAGCGCTCAGAAGCGCGCTCGGACACTCAACCCTGCACCAGGTAGGCTCCGGACGGAACCCGATCGCGCAGCTTCTTGCATTTGCCGGGTTTGGGCTGATGCCCCGGCGGGCGATCGGGAAACCAGATTCGACATTTACCCGGAGGCGGCCGATGGCCACGGGGAATCTCAATCTCGTCGTACGTGGGGGCTGGCTCGGCGGAAGTCATTCGCAGTTGCCCTTCGGGACTTGGCCTGTCACCCGTCGGCCAGTTCGCTGCGTTCTCCGCCGCTTCGCGGGTGAGGGTCTCAGTGCGGCGTTCAGTGTCCGGCGTGGGCTGCTCGGCGGCGACAGCTTCTGCTGCACGGCGCCTTTTAACCTCTTCTTCCAGGCCCTCCCGTACGGCAACAAGACGCTCGTCGGCGTTGGGTGGGTTATTCGACACCAGGGCCTTTTGCGCCGCCTGGATCAATTGGAGGTTGCGATTGCGTAACGCGACGTTGTGACCCACCCGCATATTGGAGCGCGTCGCCAGCGCTTCAGCCTGCTGATACTGCCCTTGCTGAAGGCGCAACACACCGAGGTAGTGCAGCGTCGCGGGATTGTTCGGCTGGATATGCAGGGCCCGCTCCAGCGTGGCAGCGGCCTGGTCCAACTGGCCATCCGCATACTGCTGCGAGGCGGATTCAATCAGGGTTGTTGATGCGTTGTTACTTTGCTGAGAGGCTTTGCGCTCGGCCGCAACCGAACCATACGACGCGGCTGCGCAGAGCGCCAGGATCAGACCCGGCAGAAAACTCTTGGTTGGCATCAGGGGGCAGACTCGGTTGATCATCGACGGCACTGGCGTAAAACAGGCCTTCAGCGCTGCTCGGCTGGGGTTTGTTCACTGTCCCGTCATGACCGATGAAGGGGCTCCTATCGACCTGGCCCGTACCCTGAAGTTCCTGCAGGAACGGCCAACAGGTGAGCAGGTCCGTGCAATTACTCATGAGAACAAGCAGAGGTGTGTATGCCGCCATTCAAAATGCGCGAGCTGAGCCGTACCGATACGCAAGCGCTGCTGGCGTTCGAAACCCGGAACCGTGAGTGGTTCGAATCCCATATCGAGGCGCGCGCCCCGGCCTTTTATTCGTTGCAGGGCGTCGCCGAGCATATCGAGGGCTACCTGGCCGATTTCGCGGCCGGCACCTGGCATCCCTGGGTGATCGAGGATTGCAGTGGAAACATCATCGGTCGCGCCAACCTGAAAAACATCGATACCGCGCAGCGCTCCGCCGAAGTTGGCTATCGGATTGCCCAAAGCGCCTGCGGCCAGGGGCTTGCGACACAGGCGCTGCGGCAGTTGATCGAGCAAGCGCGGACGCGCTGGCAACTGACGCAGCTGGTGGCTTATGTCTACCCGGAAAATCTCGGCTCGACCAAGGTCGTGGAACGCTGCGGGTTCTTGCCGGAGCAGCCCGCAGAAGACGGCAAGGCGGGAGCCGAGCGCCGATTCGTTCTCCCGATCTAGATAAGGGTTGTGGCCCTTTACCGCACTCGCGACTCTGACTGCTGGCCTGTAACCGCTACGTCGTGTCAGTCAGACGGATAGCGCTTACCCGCGCCGCTCGGCCACCAACAGCAACGACTGCGGCACCGGGCTTTGCGGGTGCTGCGGTTCCTGCAGGCTGGCGAGCTGGAAGCCGGCCATGTCCAGGGCGTTGAGCCAGCTGGACAGGGTGCGGAAGTACCAGGGCATGGGTTGCCACTGGCCCTTGAAGCCGGCGAAGGTCTCTTCGCGCCAGCCATCCTGATAGTCGCCGGCCGCGGCGCTCCAGGGGTGCAGGGTCTGGATCGCCAGCGCGCCGCCGGGGGCGAGCAGGGCGTGCATGGCGGCCAGCAGCGGGATGATGTCCTGGTGCAGCAGGGCGAAGTTGGCGCAGATCAGCTCGTAGTCGCGGCCGATGTCTACTTGCGCTTCCGCCAGCGCTGCATAGCTGGCCACATGCACTGTGGACGAGCCTGCAGCGCGCGCGGCCTCCACCAGGGCCGCATCGCCATCTACCCCGACCGCCTCGATGCCCCGTTGCGCCAGGGCGCGCAACAGCCAGCCTTCGCCGCAACCCAGGTCGAGCACCCGCTCGGGCTGACGGCCCAGCACCGCCAGCAGGATCGCCTGGTCGGTGACCTCGACGCGGCTTTGAATGGCGCCGCCGCGGACGGCGTCGATCCAGGCCTGGGCGTTGTGTTGCCAGCTGTGCAGCAGGGTGGATTCGGCATTGGGCATGTCGGTGTCCAGCGTCAGTGGTGGGGGCTACGGGGTCGCTAGCGCTGACGTTAGCAGGCAGGGCGCCCGGGTCCAATATGTCGTTCGCCGCTCAGGCGTTCCTACGGGGTTCGCATCCGGTCCCCGTCAGGCGATTTGTTGCGACTGGTGATCAGGCTCAGCAGCACCGAAGCCAGAATGATTCCGCCGACAGTGGCCAGCGACCATTCCACCGGCATGTGCAGCCAGGGCATCAGCGTCATCTTGGTGCCGATGAACACCAGCACGATCGCCAGGCCGTACTTGAGCAGGTGGAAGCGCTCGGCCATGTCGGCCAGCAGGAAGTACAGGGCACGCAGGCCCATGATCGCGAAGATGTTCGAGGTGAACACAATGAACGGGTCGGTGGTGATGGCGAAGATCGCCGGGATGCTGTCGACCGCGAACATCAGGTCGCTGGCCTCGATCAGCACCAGCACCAGGAACATCGGCGTGGCCCAGCGCCGACCGTCCTGCCTGACGAAAAAATGCTCGTCATGAAAGCCGCTGGTGATCCGCAGATGGCTCTGTATCCAGCGCAACAGGGGGTTCCTGGCGAGGTCGGGCTGCCGATGGGCGAACAGCAGCATCTTGATCCCGGTGATGATCAGGAACACGCCGAACGCATACAGCAGCCACGCGAACTGCGACACCAGCCACACGCCGGCGAAAATCATCGCTGCGCGCATCACGATCGCCCCGAGCACACCGTACAGCAACACCCGGCGCTGCAACTCCGGGGGCACGGCAAAGTAGCCGAAGATCATCACGAAGATGAACATGTTGTCGATCGACAGCGACTGCTCGATCAGATAGCCGGTAAGGAATTCCAGGGTCTTGCGTTGGGCGATCTCTGGCCCGAACTCACCCTGCAGATACCACCAGAGCAATCCCGCGAAGGCCAGCGCCAGCGTGGACCAGGCAATCACCCAGCACGATGCTTCGCGTACCGATACGCGATGGGCCTTGCGTCCGCCGAGGACAAACAGGTCCAGGGCCAGCATGGCCAGAACGAAGGCGATGAAGGCGAACCACATCCAGGGTTCGCCGATGTGCAGGGACTGCATGCCGTTCTCCCGGTCTGGGCGTGTGCTGGAGCCAACGGTTCATGCTAGTGGGGAGATCACCGTGAAGAAAAATCGATTATTCCTGAGCCATGGTTCGTTATTTACGAAGTGTCGCTGAAGGTTCTCCCGCGAGTTGCATTCGGCCATCCCTGGTCAGCAAAAAAAGCCACTCCAGCCCGACGTTTTGTGGTGACCGGAGAGGGCACGGGACAATCGGGCCCAGCTCGGAGGGCCTTTGCCTCAGTGAGCGCCAGACGCCTTGTTCAAGTCGCTTTCGGCCCATTCGGTATAGATGCAGGCGCTGGCTGCTACCTGCTGCTGTCCAGCGCTCTTCAGAACAATCTGAATCTCCATTCCCTCATTTTTTACGAGACCAAGATCGTGCATTGTGGCGGCTCGAATCAGTGGCGCTTTCAAGGGGTGATTGAGTGGACAGCATGAGGTTCGTTAAAACCTTCCCTATTTTGCTTGGCCTGGGCATCGCACTGGGAAGCATGAGCGCCTGGGGGCTGCCGAATGACAGTGAGCAACTCATTCGAGTTCAGGCCGACCGCAGTCAAATTGATAACAAGCAAGGTTTTGGTACTTATACCGGCAACGTCATCATTACCCAGGGTTCGATGAAGATCACCGGCGACACTGTGACTATCGTCATGAAAAAGGGCAGTCACAATGAGGTCGATATCATCACCTCCGTGGGCAACCTGGCCTACTTCGAACAATTGCAAAAAGCGACAGACCCTCAACCGGTCCAGGCATATGCCGTGACCATTCAATACCTGACCCAGCAGAACCGCATCATCCTGATCGACAGAGCCAAAGTGATCAGCGCAGGCAATACCACCTTGGGTGAGAAAATTGTCTACGACACCGTCAAGCAGATTGCCAGTGTCGGTCGCGGCACCGGTAGCCAGATCACCGAGTCGCGCCCACGGGTCAACATGGTCATCCGGCCGAACAAGAAAAATGAAATGCAAAGGGCCCAGTAATGGGCACCGACAAGATCACCCCTTAGGCAACGCTCACGACCTATCAATCATCAGCTGCATCGGGGGGATTGCCTCCTTCCGGCATATGGCTCATGGCCATAGCTCAATTGTAAAAGTTTTTGGTACTGTCGTTTCGTTCTCTAAAACAACAAAAAATGGACTTACTCATGATTAGAAAGACGTTGTTCGTACCGCTTGCCAGCAGTCTTCTGTCCCTGGCCTGCGCTCAAGCGATCGCAGCTCCCTCTCCCTATTCCAGCTTTATCGTGTTCGGCGACAGCCTCAGCAGTTCCGGGCAGGTTGCCGACCCCGGCGGTCCCGCTGGGTCTTCTTATCGCGCGACCAACCGTACGGGGCCGGTCTACCTGGACGGTAGTGGGGAGGAGTATTCCGCTGTTGCCCCGCAATTGCTGGGTGCCAGACTCGGGTTCTCGGCCGACCAGCTCGCCGGTTCGACCTCGGCCGCCCGCGCCAGGGAAGGCCTGCTTGATGGCGACAACTGGGCGGTCGGCGGTTATCGTACCGACCAGATTCTCGATTCGATCACCACCACCTCTACTGTTGGCGGCCGTAGCCGTCCCGGTTATCTGCCGTCGAACAACTTTCGCGCCGACCCGAACGCCCTCTACTACCTGACCGGTGGCGCCAACGACTTCTACCAGGGGGGAGCCACGAGTCTCGGCCAGGCCGACGCCGCGGCCGGCCGCCTGGTCGACAGCGTGCAAGCGCTGCAACAGGCTGGTGCCCGCTACATCATGGTCTGGCTGCTGCCTGATCTCGGCCTGACCCCATTGCTTAACGGCACTGCGCTGCAAGCATTCACCTCGCAGCTCAGCAACCGGTTCAACAGCGAGCTGGTCCGCCAGTTGCGCACGGTCGATGCCCAAGTCATTCCCCTCAACATACCGGCGCTCTTGAAAGAGGGCTTCGCCAATCCGGGGCAGTTCGGCCTGGCCACCGATCAGAACCTCATGAGTACCTGCTTCAGCGGCAAAGGCTGTACGGAAAACGCCCGCTATGGCATTCACAGCGCCACACCGGACCCAAGCAAGCTGATCTACAACGACGCGGTCCACCCCACCGAAGCCGGCCAGCGGCTGATCGCCGATTACGCTTACTCCCTGCTGGCGGCGCCCTGGGAAATAACCCTGCTCCCGGAAATGGCCCAGGGCACCCTGCGCGCGCATCAGGATGAGCTGCGCAACCAATGGCAGGCCGACTGGGAAAACTGGCAGGGCGTGGGGCAATGGCGGGCGATTGTCGCCGCGGGCGGCCAGCACCAGGACTTCGACAGCCAGCGCAGCGGCGCCAGCGCCGACGGTAACGGCTTCAACCTGAACATCGGCGGCAGCTACCGGCTCGACGAGGCCTGGCGAGTGGGCGTGCTGGCCGGCGCCTATCGGCAGAAGCTCGAAGCCGGCAGCAACGACTCGGACTACAAACTCAACACCTACCTCGGCACCGCCTTCGTCCAGTACCAGCAAAACCGCTGGTGGGCCGACGCGGCAGCCACTGCCGGGCACCTGGACTACGACAACCTCAAACGCAAATTCGACCTGGGCCCCAACGAGCGTGGGGAAAAAGGCGACACCAGCGGCGATGTCCTGGCCTTCAGCGCTCGCCTGGGCTACGACATCGCGCAGCAGACCAGCAGCCCGTGGCACCTGTCGCCGTTCATCAGCGCCGACTACGCGCGGGCCAAGGTCGACGGTTACTCCGAGGACGGCAACGACTCCACCGCCCTGACCTTCGATGACCAGAAACGCACGTCGCGGCGCCTGGGCATCGGCCTGCAAGGCAAGTATCAGATCACCCGGCAAACCCAGGTGTTCGGCGAAATCGCCCACGAAAAGGAATACGAGGACGATACCCAGAAGCTGACCATGGCCCTCAACAGCCTGCCGGATAACCGCTACACCCTCGAAGGCTATACCCCGCAGACCAACCTCAACCGCCTGAACCTCGGGGTCAGCCACAAGCTCACCCAGGACCTGGCCTTGCGCGCCAGCTACAACATCCGCAAGGACGATGACTTCACCCAGCAAGGTATCAACGTCGGGGTCAGCCTCGACTTCTGAACCTGAACCGCAGGCCATAAAAAACGCTGCCCCCGCAAGGAGGCGGCGTTTTTTTATCGCACTGCGGCACTGGCTGTTCACCCCGGGTGGCGACAACGTCACCGACCCGTACCCGGAGAAGGTCAACGCCTACGCCGCCAGCGGCGGCAACCTGGCGTACAGCAACTTTTCGCCCTACGGGCTACAGCGGCGCGTCGTTCTACTGCCAAGGTTGCCTATATCGGGTAGGGCCTGACGGGGAGGGAAAGTTCGCTCGGTCGACGCAGAAAGATCTGTTGAGCAAGCTGTCTTGTACAGAACTTGTCTTAAGGATATTTCATCATTTTCATGGGTAAGAATCTTCAGTTTTCCGTAGAAAATAGATCAATTTATTGCGAATTATCTTATTTAGACTGTTGAAGCTTCTATGTAGCGTTGCTGCACAGGTCGTTCAATTCTCGAGGGACATTTCTTGTTCAGTATTCGTGGTCTCAGTGTCTGGACTGTCTGGCTTGCAGCGGCTGGCAGCCTGTTTTCCCCGTACTCGGTCGCCGCCCTTTCCGATGTCTGCCTTCCTTTAGGTTCCGCTGTTATCAGTGTTCCTTTTTCCAACTCGCTGGTTGTGCAACGGGACGTCCCGGTTGGCGGCGTACTGGCATCCGTGGAGGTCAAGACCCCTATTCGATGCAATAACCGCTACTTTCCAACCGGGGGCTATGCCCAATACTTCAAGTCGTCTTCCAATGCGGCGGTTGGGGTCAGTCGTGGGGCATTCAGGACGAGCAACAGTGGGATCGGATTGAGGTGGAACCTGTCGGCGCCCACGGGAAACTATTCGTTCAGCAGTACCGATCTCAACAGCACCAGTCCCATGGTTGGCGTCGCCTTTCCCTATCTGGGAGGGGATAAATATTACGCGCTCCAACACACCTTCGAGTTGATCAAGCTGGGGGATGTGGCCGGGGGAAGTTTTCGATTTCCAGACTTCTCGGTGATGAGCAGCCCTGACTCTCTTCTGGGTGGCCTGTATGACAAGAAGCTCAACACCTTCACTTTTCCCCTGATCAATGTGGCGGTGTCGTCCTGCTTCGTGATGGAGAACAGCATCCTGGTGAAGATGGGCAGGGTCGATGCCAACAGCTTTCGCGGACCGGGCAGCATGGCGCAAGAAAAGAACTTCTCCATCGACCTGCGCTGCGATGCGGGAGCCAGGGTCAACCTGACCCTGGATAATACCTACCAGGTCGGTGGCTACCCGGGAACCATCAGGTTGGCCTCTTCGGCGCAGTCGGCGACAGGGGTCGGCATCCAGGTACTCAATGCTTCCACGGCAAACCACACGCCAATGCTCCTGGGGCAGCCGCAGATGATGGGGCTGGCCAGCGGCGGGATCAATTCGTTGAAGCTGGCGGCCCGGTACATCCAGGTTGCCAGTAAGGTTTCCAGTGGCAAGGCCGACGGCACCCTGACCTTCGTCCTCAGTTACCTTTGAAGGCCGTGAACGCTTACTGTCATGGCGGTTCCGCATCGCGATCAAGGACAAACAGCCCCAAGGTCGAAGGGGAGGGTTGTCGCGCCAACACGCCTGGAGCCGCGCCCACAGGTATTTGTTGCAAGCCGCGAAGGTGTACATGACAATGCGAGTCATTATCAGTCGCGAATTATTCCATCGTCATGCCCGCCAACGACTTGTCCTTACGCAGTGCTGTCAACGATCTGTATTGTGACCATCACGGTTGGCTCCAGGGCTGGCTGCGCAAGCGCCTGGGCAACGCCTTCGATGCCGCGGACCTGGCCCAGGACACCTTCGTCCGGGTGATCAAGGCCCGCTCCGCGCTGGACATCCGCGAGCCGCGCTCGTACCTGTCGATGATTGCCAAGGGCCTTCTGATCGACCTGTTTCGCCGGCGCTCGCTGGAGCAGGCCTACCTCGACGTGCTGGCCGCCATGCCCGAAGCCCTGCAGCCGTCGCCGGAGGAACAGGCGATCCTGTTCCAGGCGTTGATGGAGATCGACCGCCTGCTGCAAGGGTTGGGGCCGCGGGTCAAGCAGACCTTTATCCTGTCGCAGTTCAGTGGCCTGACCTACCCGCAAATCGCCGAGCAACTGGGCGTCAGCGTGCGCACGGTGAACAACCACATGGCCAAGGCCATGGAGCATTGCTGCCTGATGCAGATCCAGTTGCAACTCCCATGAGCCTGCCCGCCGAAGAAATGAAAGCCATCGGCGTCGCCGCGCGCTGGTATGCCCGCCTGCATTCCGGCACCGCGACCGACGCCGACCGGGCCGCCTGGGACAGCTGGCTGGCGGCCGATCCACTGAATCGCCAGGCCTGGCAGAGAATGGCCGCCGTGGCCGAGCAGATGGCCAGTGTGCCGGGCGCCCTGGCGGCGCCGACCTTGAGCCAGGCCGGCAATCGCTCCCGACGCCAGGTGCTGCGCAGCGCCTTGCTGCTGACCTGCGCCGGTTCCCTGGGCTGGCTGGGCTGGCGCAGCCAGGCCGCGCAGAACCTGATATGCGACTACCGCACCCGGGTGGGCGAGCGCCGCGAATTGCGCCTGGCGGACGGCAGCAGCCTGCTGCTTAACACCGACACCTCGGTCAACCTGCGTTTCGATGGGCGCCAGCGGGTGCTGGAGCTGCTGTGGGGCGAGATCCTGGTGAGCACCGCGCCTGATCCATTGCTGCGGCCCTTCAAGGTGGTCACCCGCCACGCCGAGGTGCTGGCGTTGGGCACGCGTTTTATCGTGCGCAGCCAGCCCGGGGGCGGCGAGGTGGCGGTGCTGGAAAAGGCGGTAGAGGTCAGTGTGCCGGGCGGCGGTTCGGCGATGCGGGTCGAGGCCGGCAAGCGGCTGGCGTTCGACGAGCGGAGCCTGGGCACGCCACGGGGCAACGATGTCTCGGTGGGCGCCTGGCAGCAGGGCAGCATCATCGCCATCGACCGGCCCTTGGCGGCGCTGCTCAACGACCTGTCGCGCTATCGCCCCGGCGTGCTGCGTTGGGACCCGGCCATCGGCGACCTGAAAGTCTCCGGGGTCTTTCCCATCGATGACACCGACCTCGCCCTGGCGGCGCTGGAGAGTGGGTTTGCCTTGCGCGTGACCCGCTACAGCCGTTTCTGGGTCCAGGTCGCCCGGGCCGATTCGCGCTGAACAGGCGCCTTGGATAAAAAATTCTGCGGCGCCTGCACTTTTCGACCGCATCGTTCGGCTCATCCCTCAGTGAGTTGTCATTGACCGTTTTGGGGGAGGGAGCATGTCTCGGGTGAACGCGCCAGGTCGTCTGGCGAACGCAGTGAAAGTCGCTTTGCTGGCAACCACCATGGCCAGCGCCTGTTCGGCGAATGCCGACACGGCCACAGGGGCCGCGGCGCAGCAGAGCCAGGTCCGCGCCTACGACATCGGCGCCGGCAGCCTGGTGGATGTGCTGACCCGTTTTTCCAGCGCCGCCGGGGCGGCGATTTCCTTTGATGCGCAGCAAACCCAGGGCCGGCAATCGCCCGGGCTCAAGGGCCAGTTCGGGGTCGACGAAGGTTTCGCGCGGATTCTGCGCGGCAGCGGCCTGCGCGCCGAGCCCCAGGCCAACGGCAGCTATGTGCTGCGCGCGGTGCCGGTGCTCGGCTCGGCGCTGGAACTGGGCGCCACCAACATCGACGGCCAATTGCTGGGGGCGACCACCGAGGGCAGCGGCTCCTACACCACCGGGGCGGTGACCATCGGCAAGGGCCAGCACTCGCTGCGCGAGACCCCGCAGTCGGTGACGGTGATGACCCGCAAGATGCTCGACGACCAGAACCTGCACAGCATCGACCAGGTCATGGAAAAGACCCCGGGCATCACCGTCTACGACTCGACCATGGGCGGCAAGTATTTCTACTCCCGCGGCTTTCGCATGTCGGGCCAGTATCAGTACGACGGTGTGCCGCTGGACATGGGCAACCTCTATGTCCAGGCCGACAGCTTCAGCGGCGACATGGCCTATTACGACCGGGTGGAAATCCTCCGTGGCGCCGCCGGGATGATGAAAGGCGCGGGCGGCACTGCCGGCGGGGTGAACTTCGTGCGCAAGCGTGGCCAGAGCACGCCGCAGACCGAAGTCACCTTGTCCGGTGGCAGTTGGGACAATTACCGCGGCCAGGTCGACACCGGCGGCCCGCTCAACGAGTCCGGCACCCTGCGTGGCCGCGCGGTGGTGGCCGAGCAGAGCCGGCGTTACTTCATCGACGACGCCAGTCGCAAGGACCAGGTGTATTACGGTGCGCTCGACTTCGACCTGAGCCCCGACACCACCCTCGGCCTGGGCATCGCCTATGAAGACGTCGACGCCAACCCGTGCTGGGGCGGCCTGCCGCGCTACAAGGACGGCAGCGACCTGAAACTCAGTCGCTCGACCTGCCTCGATCCGTCCTGGAACACCTGGCGCAGCAAGCGCACCACGGTGTTCAGCGACCTCAAGCACCAGCTCAACGACGACTGGGCGCTGAAGGTCGCCGGCGTCTACACCAAGAACACCCAGGACATCAAATACACCTTCGCCTCCGGCTCGGTGACCCCCGGCGTCGACACCACTGGCATGCTCGGCAGCATGTACGACTACGACCAGGTCGATTACGGCCTCGATGCCTACCTGGATGGCAAATTCACCGCGTTCGGCCTGCAGCATGAGCTGGTGGTGGGGGTCAACGGCAGTCGCGCGGACAAGGACGATTTCTTCTCGGTAGCCTTGCTGCCGCAGCGGCAGAACGTGTTCAACCCGGACCGGCATATCCCGGAACCGGACGACAACTACTTCATCGAGAACTCGACCCGCGGTGGCCCGGTGAAGACCGTCACCGAGCAGCGCGGCCTGTACTCGACCCTGCGGCTCAAGCTGGCGGAACCCCTGACCTTCGTCGTCGGCGGCCGGGTGAGCTGGTACCGCTCGAAAAGCGATTCGGTGTTCCTCAGCTCGGGCACCTCGGAGCACGCCAGGAGCACCGAGACCGGGCAGGTCACGCCCTTTGCCGGCCTGTTGCTGGACCTCAACGACAACCTGACCGCCTATGCCAGCTACGCGGAGATCTTCACGCCCCAAGGCAACTACCGCTCGGAAAGCGGCTCGGCGCTCAAGCCGCTGGTGGGGGAAAGTTACGAGCTGGGGATCAAGGGCGAATGGTTCGAAGGGCGCTTGAACAGCTCCTTCAACCTGTTCCAGACCGTGCAGAAGGACCAGGCGCAGACCGACTACAACTCCAGCTGTGCGTCATCGGACGGCTACTGCTACCTGAACTCCGGCAAGGTCCGCGCCCAGGGCTTCGAAGCCGAAGTCAGCGGCGAGGTCATCGAGCGCCTGCAACTGCTGGCCGGCTACACCTATACCCAGACCAAGACCCTGGACGACATCGACAGCGGGCTCAATGGCGCCGCGTTCAACAGCTATGTGCCGCGCCATGTGCTGCGCCTGTGGGGCGACTATGCCCTCGATGGCGCGTTCGAGCGCTTCAGCATCGGCGCCGGGGTCAACGCGCAAAGCGACAACTTCCGGGTCTCGCCGGCCACCGGCGAAAAAATCACCCAGGCCGGCTACGCGGTGTGGAACGGCCGCATCGGCTACCGCATCGACGACACCTGGTCGCTGGCGCTCAACGGCAACAACCTGTTCGACAAGCGCTACTACGCCACCATCGGCACCGAGACCTTCGGCAACTACTACGGCGATCCACGCAACTTCACCATGACCCTCAAGGCGCAGTTCTGAGTCGCTCAGCCAATAAAAAACGCCACTCCCGGGAGTGGCGTTTTTGTTTGTGGCTGGTTATCCGATCTCTACCCATCCCTGGGTGTCGCCGGCGCCCAGCAGAGCATCGACAGGCTTCACGGAGCATCCAGCAGCACATCGACGATGGGCGACTTGGGGACTGCGCCTTTTTGACCTGGTGCGTATTTCGGCTGTAGTGGGTGCCGTATCAAGTCATCGTTATCGGATGCAGGAATGATCTTGTTGCGAAATATGAAGCGTAATTCTCAACCAGACTTGCCTAGGCCGTTCGATCACCTTAAATACCGACAGGGCAACATTATCGAGTATATGTTCAGCTGGCTGAAAGAAAATCGCCACATCGTTACGCGCTTCGATTAAATCGCGAAAGTTCTGCGGCGATGGTTTCATCGGCCTGTGCTGTACAGTGTTTTCAATAACTAGGCCCGATAATGATTGCAGTGAAATTGCGGTCTTCAGGAGAGGGTCCCTTACTACTAAAGTCGCTATTCCCGGTGAGGATAATAGCTCTGTTTTCGTCAATGGAAACAATTACCGCGTTATCTGTCGGCCTTCCTGCTTGAGTGGCCCCTGCGTTCCAACTCGGGTAGTTTTGGGAGGCTACAACAACAGGAACATCAGAAAACTGCCCCTGATACTCCACGACATAGATCCCTGCTTGTACTCTGTAAGTTGAAGTTATTCCCTCGGTAGGGTTTTTATAGATAGTTCCATCTTTGTTAACCGAAACAGCTATTGTTTTTGCCATGATTTCATCCTTTAAATTTGGCCTATCCCAGCATGCCGCATCCCCTGACGCCGCAATGATATTGGCTGCTAGACGATAGCAGTCCCAAGGAGTTACCCAAGAACAAATAGAAATTAAAACATGTAACTTCAGAAAGTTTCAGTAATTCAAAAACAGTCAGTTGCACCTTCAAGAAGTGAATCAAGCAGCACTGCGCCTTCCGATGCTGTTCCGTCAGAATCCTACTGCCATGACGGGCAGCGACATCGAGGCCGAGGTAAAAAATGAGGATGAATGGTGGCAACGCAATTGGGACAAACACCGTACCGCGCCGATTAAAAATCTCTGGCGGACGGTACTCAGGCTTAACTTTTAAAGGGTGATTGGTTTCATCTTTCCGCCCAGCAGACTGGCCTAGTTGCCGCTGCAGTGAATGCAGCGGCGTTGCCCGGTGGCGGTGTCGGCCCATGGGTATGAGTCGCCAGTTGGTTGTTCATGTCAGCCACCAGGCCAAGCAGATCGTATATCACCTGCAGCACGTTAACCCCTCTGACCCTGTCCAAGACCTTGGCGTCTGCAGGCACTGGTTGACCTCCGCCAGACTCCGGCGCAGTCCCCGGATTTTCTCCTGCATGTCGCCGCCGACGGTGGCGTTATGTTTCTGCCCCACTACCAGATTCAGGTCGCGGCCGGTGAGCACCTGGGAGTGGATACTTTGTGGGCACTACCGCAGGGCGGAGTGCCGCTTTTTCTGGGGAGTAAAAGACGAAGCAGCGCAATACGCGGCTTTCAAGGTGGTGGGTCCACCCGGACTTGAACCGTGGGGACTTGTGGCTTTCTTGATTGACGTCAACCGCGCCCGCGGGGCGGGGCGGTAGTCTCGCGGCAACGTGCGAGGCCGGGGCGATTCCGCCTGGTCCGAGCCCATCGAGGTGGCGTTCTTTCCCACGCTGACCGGCGGTTGAGGCGCTGGCCCAGGCCGCGCAACTCTGATTCGGAGGGCCCATGATCTATCCGCTGCTGCTCACCCTGCACCTGCTCGCCGCGCTGGTCTTCATCGGCACAGTGTTCTTCGAGGTGCTGTTCCTGGAACACATCCGCCAGCAACTGCCCGCCAAGCTCATGGTACTGCTCGAACAGGGCATCGCCGGCCGTGCCCGCCAGCTGATGCCCTGGGTCCTGCTGGTGCTGTTCGGCGCCGGGCTGGGCATGGTCTGGGTGCGTTACCTGCCGGTGCTGGCGGCGCCCTTGGCGTCGTCGTTCGGTACCTTGCTGCTGCTGAAGATCCTGCTGGCCGCCAGCGTGCTCGGGCACTTCCTGGTGGCCATGCTGCTGTTCAGGAGCGGGCGCATGAATGCCCGCTATTCGCGCTTTATCCATCACAGCCTGTTCGGCCATATGCTGCTGATCGTGCTGCTGGCCAAGGGCATGTTCTACCTGAACTGGTAGGCCGGCGGCGCCCCACGCTTGATGCAAGTCAAGGAGCCCCGGGCGTTAACGCCGGACACTGGCCCTCCACCGCCAGCCATGGAGCCCTGTCATGCCTGATCTACTGCCGCACCGCAGCGAGCCGGTCGTTCGACGCGATCAAGGCGTGCTCGATCCCAACGGCCATGCCGACACCCGCCGCTTTCACGGCGGCATCGGTTCCCTGGACCTGCTGCGGGCATTGCGCAACAGCCGGCAGAAGCGCCGGCCGCTGTCCTTGAACGTGCAGTTCCCGCCGCGCCTGGCGGGCACGCCGGTGGACGCTGGCGCAAGCTACCTGCGGCGGCTGGAGCGGGAGATCGACCTGGTGGGCTGCCACCTGGCGCCGGAGCAGCGCATCGAGCAGTTCCACCTGGGTGGCGGCACCCCGGAGGCGGCGCAACTGCAACGCTTGATGCAGCACCTGCGCCAGCGCTTCCACTTCCTCGAACACGATTGCGGCGACTACAGCATCGACGTCGACCTGCACCCCACCGATTGGGCGACCATGGGCCTGCTGCGCGAGCAGGGGTTCAACCAGGTCAATATCGGGGTGCCGGATATTGGCAGCGACAGCCAGCTGTCGGTGGCCTGCTACCAGAACCCGGCGCCCATCCATTCGCTGATCGATGCGGCGCGGACCTTTGGTTATCGCTCGGTGAATGTCGACCTGGGGTATGGCCATGCCTGGCAGACCCCTTCGAGCTTCGCCTCGAAGCTCGGCACCCTGATCGAGCTGGAGCCCGACCGCCTGCAGGTGTTCGACTATGCCCGGCCACCGTTGCGCTACCGGCGCCAGAGCCAGGAGCGCCCCGCGGCAGCTTGCAGCCAGGAGGCCAAGGAGACGATGCGGCGCATCTGCTTCGAGCGCCTGCTGGCGGCGGGTTACCAGTACATCGGCCTGGGCCAGTTCGTGCGCCCCGACGACGACCTGATGATGGCCCAGGAGCGCGGCCGGTTGCGCCGCAACTGCCAGGGGTTTACTTGCCACGGCTATTGCGACCATGTGGGTTTCGGCCTGGGCGCCATCAGCCAGTTCGACGAGCTGTATACGCAGAACAGCGAGCTGCTCGACGACTACCTGCAACAGCTGGGCCTGGGCCAGCTGGCGACCCGTCGCGGCTGGCGCTGCGAGGCCGGCGACCAGGTCCGGCAGATGGTCATGGAGCGCCTGGCGTGCGACCTGGAGCTGGACATCCTGGCCATTGAGAGCCGCTACGGGCTGATCTTCCGCCAGTACTTCGCATCCGCCTGGCTGCGCCTGCAGCAGCTGAGCTGGAATGGCCTGGTGGAGCTTTCGGAGCGCTTCATCAGCATCCTGCCCGCCGGCCGGCTGGAAGTGGACAGCATCTGCCAGCTGTTCCAGGAGGACCTGGACAGCCCGGGGCAAGCCTGCGGTTGCGAGTGCGTGGAGCCCGATTGCGAGCGTTGATTGCAGGGGGAATGCCAAAGGCGTGGTCAAAAGGACTTGGCAATTACGGGTGCAAATGACTAGCGAATGGTCATTTTGACCCTCGCGCTGTAAGGCAAGCCCCGGCACCGCGCCGGCCGCCACCCCGGCCCGCCGGCCTATGGCCGTTCCTGGTGGTGATCGGGCCCCGGGGCACGGCCCTTGCACTGCTGGAAAGGACGACGGGCACAACAGCCCGCCGCATCCCGGGCAAGCTTGATGTGCGACAACGGCAAGGGCGCGCCAATGGCCGATGATGGCCGGGGATTTTATTCGCCGCGTGTCGACCGTCGCCGGGTCGCACGCTGGGTAAAGGAGTGGGCTTGATGCAAGTACTTGAGCGTCGTGCGGCGCTGGCGATCGTGCCGCTGTTGCGCCTGGCCTTCCGGCCGTTTTTCCTCGCCGGTTGTGTCCTGGCGCTGCTGGTGGTGCCGCTGTGGCTGACGGCGCTGCAGGGCGCCCTGGGCGACTGGCAACCGGCGGGAGGCTGGCTGGGCTGGCACCGCCACGAACTGCTGTTCGGTTTCGGCCTGGCGATCATCGCCGGCTTCCTGCTGACCGCGGCGCAGACCTGGACCGGCCAGCCGGGCCTGAGCGGCCAGCCGCTGGCGGTCCTGGCCTTGCTCTGGCTGGCCGCGCGCCTGGCCTGGCTAGGCAGCGCGCCCTGGCCGTTGCTGGCCGTGCTGGAACTGGGGTTTCCCCTGGCGTTGGCCGGGTTGATGGGCCGCATGCTGTGGAAGGTGCGCCAACAGCGCAACTACCCGATTGTCCTGGTGCTGCTGTTGCTCGCCGCGGCGGACGGCCTGTCGGTGGCCGGCCTGCTGCAAGGCCACAAAGGCTGGCAGCGCCAGGGCGTGCTGAGCGGTCTGTGGCTGGTGGCGGCGATGATGAGCCTGATCGGCGGGCGGGTGATTCCGTTTTTCACCCAGCGCGGCCTCGGTCGGGTCGCGGCCGTGGCGCCCTGGCCATGGCTCGACTATCTGCTGCTGGCGGGCTCGGCCCTGGTGGCGCTGCTGTATGCCGCCGGGCCGGCGCTCATCGCCAATACCTGGGTTGGCGCGCTGTTCCTGCTGCTGGCGGTCGCGCATCTGCTGCGGTTGTGGCGCTGGCAGGATCGCGGGCTGTGGCGCGTGCCGCTGCTGTGGTCGCTGCACCTGGCCTACGGCTGGCTGGCGCTGGCGTGCCTGGGCATGGCGCTGTGGCATTTCGGTGCGCCGCTGAACCCCAGCCTGGCCGTGCACGGCCTGACCATCGGCGCCATGGCCGGGTTGATCCTGGCGATGATCGCCCGGGTCAGCCTGGGCCACACCGGGCGGCCGCTGGAGCCGCCAGCGGGTATGACCCTGGCGTTCATCCTGCTCAATCTGGCCTGCCTCAGCCGGGTGCTGCTGGTGCTCTGGCTGCCGGTGGCGGCGTTGTGGCTGGCGGGCCTGTGCTGGGCCCTGGCCTTTGCCCTGTACGTCTGGCGCTACGGGCCGATGCTGCTGCGGGCGCGGGTCGACGGGCACCCGGGGTGAGCGCAGAGCAAGCAAGGAGAAGGGCAATGATCTACCCCAGGTTACCGGTCACCCATTTGCGGGCGGCCTTCGGTCTTATCGGCACGCGGTTCTTCGAGGTGTGCAGCCTGCACGTCACCGAACAGGCGACCGCGGCAGGGCGCCCATGAGCCGAAAGATGCGGGTCGGGGGCATGGTGCCCCTGACCACTCTCGACTACCCGGGGCTGCTCGCCTGCGTGCTGTTCTGCCAGGGCTGCGCCTGGCGTTGCCGCTACTGCCACAACCCGCAACTGATCCCGCCGCGCGGCAGCGAGGAGCTGGACTGGTGCCGGGTCCTGAGTTTCCTGCAGCGCCGCCAGGACCTGCTGGACGCGGTGGTGTTCAGTGGCGGCGAGCCGACCCTGCAGGACGGTTTGCCGGCGGCGATGGATGAAGTGCGCGCCATGGGTTTCCGCATCGGCCTGCACAGCGCTGGCATCAAGCCGGCGGCCTTTGCCCGGGCGGTGGCCGGCGCCGACTGGGTCGGCTTCGACGTCAAGGCCCTGGCCGAAGATGGCCCGATGATTACCGGCGTGCCGGGCAGCGGCAAGGCCAACTGGCGCAGCCTGGAGCTGCTGCTGGCCAGCGGCGTCGACTACGAGTGCCGCACCACCGTGCACTGGCACCTGTTGCAGCCGGCCCGCCTGTTGCTCCTCGGCCAGCGCCTGCAAGCCCTGGGGGTCAAGCGCTTCGCGGTGCAGATGGTGCGCACCGCGCGCATGCTCGACCCGCAATTGCCGAGCACGCCGCAACAGGTGCTGGTACCGGACCTGTGGCAGCACCTGCGCGAGATGTTCCCGGTGTTCGTGTTGCGCGGCTAAGGCGCTGGCGCGGATGGGACGGTCGCCGCCGGGGAGGGCAGGCGACTTCCTCGATCAATCGGCCTGCGGCTCGCCGGGGATCGCGATTTTTTGGTCCCCCAGCCAGCGACGGGCGCCGCAGCCGTTGCGCGAGTAGATGTCCTCGGGGTTGTTGAGCTGGCAGTGTTCCATCGACATGCAGCCGCAACCAATGCATTCCTCCAGGCTCATGTTCAGCCGTTCGAGTTCGGCGATGCGTTGCTGCACCCGGGTTTTCCAGGTGGCGGTCAGGCGCCGCCAGTCCGCGCCCGCCGGGGCGGTGTTGATGGGCAGGCCGGTCAGTTGCTGGATGATTTCATCCAGCGAGAAACCGATGCGCTGGGCGAACACGATATAGGCGATGCGCCTGAGGATCGAGCGCGGGTAGCGGCGGTGGCCGCTGCCCACGCGGATCGAGTGGAGCAACCCGCGGGTCTCGTAGAAACGCAGGGCCGAGGCCATGACGCCACTGCGCCGGGCCACTTCGGTGATGGTCAGCAGCGGTTCGCTGGGCTTTTTCATGGGGCCTCCGAAGGGGCTTTACTTAAAGTTAGCTTTAACTTTTATATTCCGTCTGCCTATAAATCAACACCTCTGTTGCAGCGGGAGTCCACGTTCATGAATCGAATTCGCCGAGTAGTCGGT
The DNA here is from genome assembly GCF_900109505.1 of Pseudomonas sp. NFACC41-3. Lineage (NCBI taxonomy): Bacteria > Pseudomonadati > Pseudomonadota > Gammaproteobacteria > Pseudomonadales > Pseudomonadaceae > Pseudomonas > Pseudomonas sp. NFACC41-3. Next base: position 1,995,415 of record NZ_FOAE01000001.1, on the reverse strand, counting down.
CGAGGCTGTTCTTCAACCCATCGATTGGGCGCGTTGTGCCTCCTCTTGGCGCTGGGCGGCTGTGACGAAAAGGGTGAACCGGTCGCCGCCGCGGCGCCGGTGGTCGAGGTGACGACCGTGAGCGTGCAGGCGGTGCGGGAGTGGGACCTGTTCAATGGCCGCATCAGCGCGATCGACGCGGTCGACCTGCGGCCACGGGTCAGCGGTTATGTCGACCGGGTGGCGTTCCGCGAGGGCGACGAGGTGGAGAAGGGCCAGACCCTGTTCGTCATCGATCCGCGTCCTTACCGCGAGGCGCTGGCCAGCGCCCAGGCCCGGCTGGCCCGGGCCCGCGCCACGGTGCGCCTGGCCAGCGAGCAGGACCGCCGCGGCCAGGCCCTGGTCAAGCAGTCGGCGCTGTCACGGGAGGAGGGCGACATTCGCAGCGCCTCCCTGGCCCAGGGCGTGGCGGACGTGAACGCGGCCGTCGCCGAGGTGGCCACGGCCCAGCTCAACCTCGACTTCACCCAGGTCCGCGCGCCGTTTTCCGGGCGTGTCGGCCGGGCCATGCTGACCCTCGGCAACCTGGCCCAGGCCGACCAGAGCGTGCTGACCAGCATCGTTTCCCAGGACCCGATGTACGTCTATTTCGATGCCGACGAGCAGAGCCTGCTGCGCTACACCGAGCTGCTGGGCAAGGGCCAGCGCCCGGGGGTGAGCAATACCGTGCGGGTCGGCCTGGCCAACGATGTCGGGACCTTCCCCCTGACCGGCACCGTGGACTTCCTGGATAACCAGGTCGACCCGGCCACCGGCACCATCCGCGTGCGCGCGGTGCTGCCCAACCCCGAGCGCCGGCTGACCGCGGGCCTGTTCGCCCGGGTGCGTCTTGAAGGCGGCAGCGAGACCCGTGCGGTGCTGATCGACGACCGCGCGGTGCAAACCGACCAGGACCGCAAATACGTGTACGTCATCGGCCCGCAAAACCAGGCCCTGCGCAAGGACGTGACCCTGGGCCGCCAGCTCGATGGCCTGCGGGTGATCAGCGCCGGGCTGGCCGCCGGCGACCGGGTGGTGCTGAACGGAGCGCAGAAGATCTTCTACCCGGGCATGGCGGTGGAGCCCAGGGACATCGCCGCGCCGCCGCAGCAGGCCGCGGCCGCCGCGCCCCAGACACCCTTGGCGAATTAAGGAAGAGCGGCCATGGATTTTTCCAAGTTTTTCATCGACCGACCGATCTTCGCCATCGTCCTGTCGATCATCATTTTCGCCCTCGGCCTGATCGCCATCCCGGTGCTGCCGTCGGGGGAATACCCCGAGGTGGTGCCGACCAGCGTGGTGGTGCGCGCCACCTACCCGGGGGCGAACCCCAAGGAGATCGCCGAGTCGGTCGCCGTGCCCCTGGAAGAGGCGATCAACGGCGTCGAAGGGATCATGTACATGAAGTCGGTCACCGGCTCCAACGGCAGCCTGGCGCTGAGCATCACCTTCGTCCCCGGCGTCGATCCGGACACCGCCGCGGTGCGCGTGCAGAACCGCGTGAGCCAGGCGCTGTCGCGGCTGCCGGAAGAGGTGCGGCAGTATGGCGTGACCACCCAGAAGCAATCGCCGACGCCGCTGATGTACGTCAGCCTGCTGTCCCCGGACAACAGCTACGACTCGCTGTACCTGCGCAATTACCTGACCCTGCACGTCAAGGACGAGCTGTCGCGGCTGTCCGGGATCGGCGATGTCGGGGTCTACGGTTCGGGCGACTACGCGATGCGCATCTGGATGGACCCCAACAGCCTGTCGGCCCGGGGACTGACCGCGGCCGACGTAGTGAACGCGATCCGTGAGCAGAACGTGCAGGTCTCGGCCGGCCAGCTGGGCGCCGAGCCTTCGCCCCAGGGCGCCGACTTCCTGGTGTCGATCAGCGTGCGCGGGCGCTTGCGCAGCGAGCAGGAGTTTGCCGATATCGTCCTCAAGAGCGGGGCGGACGGGCAGTTGGTGAAGCTGTCGGACGTGGCCCGGGTCGAGCTTGGCGCGGGCGACTACACCCTGCGCGCGCACCTGGATGACCGCAACCAGGCGACGGTGGGGATTTTCCTCTCGCCGGGGGCCAACGCCTTGCAGGTCGCCGAGGCGGTCTACGGCAAGCTCGACGAACTGTCCCGGCATTTCCCCGAAGGCGTGGCCTACAAGGCGGTGTGGGACCCGACGGTGTTCGTCCGGGAATCCATCAGCGCGGTGCAGCACACCCTGATGGAAGCCGTGGTGCTGGTGGTGCTGGTGGTGATCCTGTTCCTGCAGACCTGGCGCGCCTCGATCATCCCGCTGATCGCGGTGCCGGTGTCGGTGATCGGCACCTTCGCCTGGCTGTATTTGCTGGGGTATTCGATCAACACCCTGACCCTGTTCGGCCTGGTGCTGGCCATCGGCATTGTGGTCGATGACGCGATTGTGGTGGTGGAAAACGTCGAGCGCTTCATCGAAAAGGGCTACGACCCACGGGAGGCCGCGCACCGGGCGATGAAGGAGGTGTCCGGGCCGATCATCGCCATCGCCCTGGTGCTGTGCGCGGTGTTCATTCCCATGGCCTTTCTCTCCGGCGTCACCGGCCAGTTCTACAAGCAGTTCGCGGTGACCATCGCGATTTCCACGGTGATCTCGGCGATCAACTCCCTGACCCTGTCGCCGGCCCTGGCGGCCAAGCTGTTCAGGCCCCACGGCGCGCCGCAGGATTGGCTGGAGCGGGGCATCCAGAAGGTGTTCGGGGGCTTTTTCCGCGCCTTCAATCGGATGTTCAAACGCCGCTCCGAGGGTTATCACGGCCTGGTGTCCTACTCCCTGGGGCGGCGCGGCTCGGTGTTCTTGCTCTACGCCTTGCTGCTGATCGGCACGGCCTGGATGTTCAACCTGGTGCCGGGCGGTTTTATCCCGACCCAGGACAAACTCTACCTGTTCGCCGGCGCGAAGCTGCCGGAAGGCGCGTCCCTGGCCCGCACCGATGCGGTGACCCGCGAGCTGATCGAGACGGCACTCTCGGTGGAGGGCGTGGAGACCGTGCCGGCCTTCAGCGGCCTGAATGCCTTGCAATCGGTCAACACGCCGAATGTCATGGCCGCCTACGTGATCCTCAAGCCGTTCGACCAGCGCGAACGCGGCGCGGCGCAGATCAATGCCGAACTCAACGCCAAGCTGTCCCAGGTCCACGAAGGTTTTGCCTATGCGCTGTTGCCGCCGCCGATCCAGGGGCTGGGCAACGGTTCGGGGTATTCGCTGTACCTCGAGGACCGTGCGGGCCTGGGTTACGGCGCCCTGCAGAATGCCTTGAGCGCCTTCCAGGCCGCGGTGGCGCAGACCCCGGGCATGACTTACCCGGTCAGCTCCTACCAGGCCAACATCCCGCAGCTGGAGGTGCAGGTGGACCGGGTCAAGGTCAAGGCGCAAGGGGTGTCGCTGAGCGATGTGTTCAATACCTTGCAGACCTACCTGGGCTCGGTCTACGTCAATGACTTCAACCTGTTCGGCCGGGTCTACCGGGTCATGGCCCAGGCCGACAGCTCCTACCGGCAGACCGCCGAGGACATCGGCAACCTGCGGGTGCGCAACGACCGGGGCGAGATGGTGCCGCTCGGCGCGATGATCACCGTGACGCCCAGCTACGGCCCCGATCCGGTGGTGCGCTACAACGGCTACCCGGCGGCCGACCTGATCGGCGACTCCGATCCCAAGCAGCTGTCGTCGGGCCAGGTGATCGCCAAGCTGGAAGAGATCGCCGCCCGGGTATTGCCCCGCGGCATCACCCTGGAATGGACCGACCTGAGCTACCAGCAGGTCACGCAGAGCCATGCCGCGGCGGTGGTGTTCCCGCTGGCGGTGATGCTGGTGTTCCTGGTCCTCGCCGCCCTGTACGAGAGCTGGACGCTGCCCCTGGCGGTGATCCTGATCGTGCCGGTGTGCATGCTCGCGGCCTTGTCGGGGGTGTGGCTCAGTGGTGGCGACAACAACGTCTTCGTCCAGGTGGGGCTGGTGGTGCTGATGGGCCTGGCCTGCAAGAACGCGATCCTGATCGTCGAGTTCGCCCGGGAGCTGGAGCTCCAGGGCAAGGGCATCATCGAGGCGGCGCTGGAGGCCTGCCGCCTGCGCCTGCGGCCGATCGTCATGACCTCGGTGGCGTTTATCGCCGGCTCCGTGCCGTTGCTGATCGGCAGCGGCGCGGGCAGCGAGATCCGCCGCGCCACTGGCGTCGCGGTGTTCTCCGGCATGCTCGGGGTGACCCTGTTCGGCCTGTTCCTGACCCCGGTGTTCTACGTCGCCTTGCGCAAGCTGGCAGTGCGCTACGCGCCGGCGGTCACGGCGTAACAGGCAGCCCGGGGTGTCGAGGCGGGCGCCCTGGGCCTGTCATTCTTGACCGCCGGCGTCGCGGCTTGCCGCAGCTCTCAATCCTTGGTCAACCCCGGCGTCTGGGCCGGTACGTCGTCGCGCAGGTCCGGGTGGTCGCGCTCGCGGAAGCGGCGTAGTCCTTCCTGGGTTTCCGGCTCATGGATGGAGCGGTTGAAACACTCGGCTTCGATGCGCAGGCCCTCGGCCAGGGGCTGGCCGTAGCCGCGGATGACGGCTTCCTTGTCCGAGCGCATGGCGGGCTGGGGCAGGGTGCAGAGCAGGCGCGCCAGTTCCAGCGCCCGCTCCAGCGAGCGGCCCTTGGCGACGACCTCGTTGACCAGGCCGATCGCCAGCGCCTCGCCCGCGGAAATGACCTTGCCGGTGAGAATCAACTCCAGTGCCCGGCCCATGCCGACGATGCGTGGCAGGCGCTGGGTGCCGCCATCGCCCAGGCCGATGTTCCAGCGGCGGCAAGTCACGCCGAAGCGCGCGTGTTCCTCGGCGATGCGCATATCGGCGAAGCAGGCCCATTCCAGGCCGCCGGCGTAGGCCACGCCGTTCACGGCGGCGATCACCGGTTTGTAGATATCCGTCCAGCGGCTCGGGCCGATGATCCCGGGGCGCTCGCCGCGGTTGTGCGCGGCGATCTCGTCCGGAGTGGTGGGCACCAGATCGAGCGCCGCCTTGAGGTCGCCGCCGGCACAGAAGGCCTGGTCGCCAGCGCCGGTGATGATGGCCACGAGGGCGTGCGGATCGTCGCGAAAACGGCTCCAGGCCTCAATCAGTTCCAGGTGGGTGGTGGGGCCGATGCAATTGCGTTTCTGCGGTCGGTTGAAGCGGATGATCCTGACCGGTCCCTGGGTTTCGTAGTCGATTTCGGTGAAGACCATGGCCGCCGCACCTCCTGTGGTTGGCGAGGAATGTCCGGTACCCGGCCAGGCTTTCGGGCGCAGGCAAGGCACAACCTGCGAGTGTAGCTCCTGGGTTTTTCCGGCCTTCCCGGTCGCTCGATGGTTACCGATCGGAAGTCTGCAGCCCGCCTTTCGCCAGGGCGGATGGAAGGACCTCGGTCCTGGCCAGGCGCCGGAGCAGCGGGGTGGTCATCAAGGTGGTGGCGATGGCCACCATCAGCAACAGGAAGAACGCGCTCTGGGAGATCAGCCCCATGTCCAGGCCCACAGAGAGCACGATGATCTCGATCAGGCCGCGGGTGTTCATCAACACCGCGACGCTGCGCGAGACCTCCACGGACAGGCCGGCCAGGCGTCCGGCGAGGTAGCAGCCGGCGGTCTTGCCCAGCACCGCGGCGGCAAAGAAGGCCAGCAGCCACAGCCAGCTGTCGAGCGGCGCCAGGGCGCCGAGGTCCATCTTCAACCCGGTGGCGGCGAAGTAGAAGGGCACCAGCCCGATGTTGACGAAGCCTTCCATGTGGCGGTGCCAGTGGTGGCGCTGCTCGCGCAGCAGCCAGCCGGCGATCAGCCCGCCCAGGGCGCTGTGCAGGCCGATCAGGGTAGTGATCCAGCCACACAGCAGGGCGGTCGCCAGCATCAGCGCCATGCTCATATCGGCGGCGGGGGCCGCGCTGCGGGTCGCGGGCAGCCGCGTAAACAAGGTGTGCAGCAGCGGGCGCAGGCCCCAGCGTGCGAGGGCGAGGAACAGGACGATGAAGCTCAGCTGGCGCAGCACCCCGAACAGCGAGCTGTCGCTGCTGGAAAGGGCGACGATGACCGTCAGCAGCACCCAGCCAATGATGTCGGTGATGGCGGCGGCCGCGATGCCCACGGTCCCGGCCAGCGAGTGCTCCAGCCCCAGGTCGCTGATGATTCGCACCAGCACCGGCAGGGCGGTGATCGACAGCGCGATGCCGCAGAACAGCACGTAGCCGAGCCGGGGTTGAGCGGGCGCCAGGGCGCTGTGGGAGAGCAGCCCGACCATGGCCCCGAGGGCGAAGGCCAGGATCACCCCGCCGCTGGCCACCGAGAGGGCGCTGAAGCCGATCTTGTGGCTGCCCAGGTGGTTGTTGTCGAAGCGCAGGCCGATCTGGAACATCAGCAGGACCAGGCCGATATTGCCCAGGTTCTCGATGCCCAGGCGGATGGCCGTCGGAAAGACCGCGGCATGCCACTGCGCGCCGAGGGCCAGCAGCAGGCAGGGACCGAGCAGGATGCCCACGCAGATTTCGCCGATCACCCGCGACTGCCCCCAGCGGGCCAGCAGCGCGCCGCACAGCTGGCTGGCGACGATGATCACCGCCAGTTGGAAAAACGGCAGGGCCGAGAACAGTTGCTGGAGCGTCGACATGGCGTCCTCCGCCTATTTTTCCGCGAACGACTCCGCGGCCGTGGTCAGGGCGCCCAAGCGGCGCCGCGCCGTTTCGCCAAAGGGTTTCGAGCGCCGGCTCTGGGCATCGATCTGCACGATCACGGTGCTGGCCAGGGCCGCGCAGCGGCCGTCCTGGAACAGCGCCTGCTCCAGGGTCATCGAGCTTTTGCCGAGGGTCGCGACCCGGGTGCCGATCTGCACCGTGCCGGGCCAGCGCAGTTCGGCGCGCAGGTCGAGCTCCAGGCGCGCGATGACAAATTCGCTGCCAGGTTCGGCGAGTGGCGCGTGCGGGTCGTAGATGATCTCCACCCGCCCGGTTTCGAGGAAGGTGGCGAATACCGCGTTGTTCACATGGCCCTGGCGGTCGGTATCGGCGTAGCGGATCTTGTCCGAGGAACGGACGGCGAAGTCGTGCAGGGCGGGGTCATTGGACATGGCGTGCTCCAGTCTCGATAGGGGTGGCCAGGGTGGCCGCGCGCGCCAGCCCGCCAAAGGCGTCCAGCAGGCGTTCGCGCCAGGCATGCAGGGCGTCGTTGGGGGCCAGCAGTTCTTCGCCGCTGGTGCAGCGCGCCCACATGAACATGCCGAACACACAATAGTCGGCGTAGGCCGGGGCTTCGCCGGCCAGGAAGGGCTGGCCCTTGAGGGTTTGGCGAAGCGGGGTCAGGACTTGGCGCAGTTGCTCCAGGTGCTGAGCCTGGGGGGCCACCAACTGTTCCAGCGAGGTGCCGAAGTGCGCTTCGCGGGAGCTGCGGAAATAGGCCCGGTCCTCGGCGGCCAGTTGCGCGTAGACATCCAGCAGGATCACCCGGGCCACGGCGGGCAGCAGCATGCTGTCGGCCCAGCGGTTGACGAAAGCCGACAGCGCGATGGCCTCACGGCCGCCGAACAGGGACGGGCGCTCGGGGTAACGCTGCTCCAGGTGCAGGGCGATGCGCCAGGAGTCGCTGATGCTCTGGTCCCCATCCACCAGCACCGGGACCGCGCCTTGTCGGGAGAAGGCGATACGCGCCTTGTCGCTGAAGCGCCAGGCGATGCGCTGGCTTTGCAGCCCCTTGTGGGCCAGGGCCATGCGGGTCTTCCAGCAGTGCGGGCTGAAGCGCAGGTCCGGGTCGGCGCCGGCCAGTTCGTAGAGGGTCAGGGGTGCGCTGCTCATACTGGGTTTTCCTTGGTTGTGGACAGTGGCCGCTGTCCGCTCATGCAGGTCGTTCATGGCGTGGGTCCTGGTGGCCTGGGCGTCGGCTGGCCGATGGCGCCCGGCAGCGGGCGCGGGCGTTGCGGCAGCAGGGTCAGGAGCATGCCGGCGGTCACCACCAGCAAGCCGGCGATGGCAGTGCTGTCCGCGCGCTCGCCGAGTAGCAGGGCGGCCAGCACCATGGCCGTGCCCGGCACCAGCGCGGCGAAGGTGGAACCGAGCGCAGCACCGAGCAACTGGACCGAGCGGCTGTAGAAGAACAACGCCACCGTCGACACCAGCAGGCCCTGGTAGACCACCTGAATGCCGATATCCCAGAGCGGCGCCTGGAGGATCCGCAGCCCGCGGCTGCCCAGGTAGACCGGCAGGTACAGGACCATCGAGCACACCGAGACGATCGCGGTGGCGTGCAGCGCGTCGCTGCCGGACCATTTCGACACCAGGGTATAGATCGCCCACAGCAGGCCGCCGAGCAGGAACATCAGGTAGGCGTAGGGCGAGGCCTGGGCCCCGGCGAAACTGTGCCAGCCGGCCAGCAGCACGCCGCCGATGATCAGCGCGGTGCCGGCGTTCGCCCGGGCGCCGAGGCGGGTGCCGAACAGCCGCGCGCTGATCAGGATCGACAACAGGATCATGCTGCCGGGAGTCACCACCGCGAACAGTTCCACCGGGGCCAGGGCCAGCCCTTGGGCCACCACCAGCATGTACGGCGCGCCGATGCCGACGACCATCAGGCCGATGGTTGTCCAGCTCAGGCCCCGACGGCCATGGCGGAGCAGGTACGGCAGCAGGATCAGCCCGGAGACGCCGTAGCGGATGCAGGTGATGTCGTAGGCATCCAGCGGCGTGCGGGTCAGCCCCAGCCGGGTGACCACCGGGAACGCGCCCCAGATCAGGGCCGCGGCGAGGCCGCACAGAATGCCGGCCCAACGCTGTTCGGGACTGACGGTAAGCGTCATGAGCGGGTCCTCGCTGCGGCGCCTGGGGGCTAGCGGTGGCCGATCTTCACCGAGCCGGCGTTGCCGCGCTTGCGCAGGTAGGCGTACTCGATGTCGTTGAGCAGCATCTGCGCCCGATTGATGTGGCGCGAGGCGTAGTTGACGCTGGTGAGGAAGTGCGCCAGCTCCTCGGTCTCGGCGAAGTGGCCGTTGTCATGGGCGACCTTGGAGAGGTCCAGGTTGCGGCGGTTCTCCAGCTTATCCAGGTAGTCGATGTCGATCACCCGGAACGCCGCGCCGATGCTCAGGCCACGGGCATTGAGCACCTTGTGCCATTCGAAGGGCGGGTTGATCAGCACGTCGCCCGGTTCGACGTAGACGGTGTCGGCCTCGTAGTCGCCGCCTGGCGCCTCGCGGCCGCTGCTGGTTTCGAACATCAGGTCGTAGTCGCGGAACTGGTCGCCCAACTGCGGTGGGCGAGTGCTCCACTTCTTGGTGCCGGCGATCATCACGAAAATATTCAGGGTCGGGAAAATGTGCCAGTCGCTGCCCACCGCGCCGCGGGCCGGCTCGCCGTATTCCTGGGTGCTGTAGCCGAGGAACATGTGGCCGGTGACTTTCCAGGCGTCGATGTTGAACCAGGGTTTGCTGAAGACGTGCTGCTTGACCAGGTTGAAGGCGTCCTTGCCCCACTCGTAGGGGTCGTTGTAGCTCGAGGAAATGGTGCCCAGGTGCGAGTAGACGTCGAGGTTGTGGGTGAAGATGTCGTCGAGGAATTCCTGCCCGGTGCCGACGCGACCGGTGACGTAGTTGTAGTCCGAGGCGCCGTTCTCGTCGCGCATCGACACTGGCTGGTCGCCGGACTTGACCCGCCATTGCAGGTTTTTCCCCGAGCCGACCTGATCGAAGAACGCCCGTTGCGCGAACTCCTCGCCGATGGGCGCGAGTTTGCGCAGCAGGGCCGGTTTGCTGAACCCCTCGGTGAAGCGCTCGACCTTGTCGCGGGTGAGCTCGCCCTTGTGCTCGGCGGGCTCGATGACATTGATGTAGCCATACTGGATACGACTGTTCGAAACCATTTCGAAGACTCCTTTTTCCTGACGTAAAAAGAGAAAACCGCTCGCGCCCACGAGCGCTATTACCGGGCGTGACTGCGCAGGTGAAGCCGACTTCCTTCCGTGGCGCGGAACGAAAGTCGTGGACCAGTACATCAAGCATGCTTACCGCACAGCGCCTATCGGCTATGATTGACAGGGCTGTCAAGGATCGCAGTGTTGGTATCTTTGACAACGTTGTCAACAATTATGTGAGCAGTGATTTTTATGGCGGGTGTCAGGCAGTTTGACGAAGAAAAAGTGTTGTCGGCGGTCCTTGAAGTGTTCTGGCGCAAGGGCTGGCAGTCCACCTCCATGGCCGACCTGGCCGAGGCGGCCGAGGTCCAGCGCGGCTCGCTGTACCATGCCTACGGCGGTAAGGAAGCGTTATTCCTGCTGGCGTTCGAAGCCTACGCCACGCGCTTTCTGGGCAACGCCGCCAAGGCCCTCGAGGCCGCGGATACCGAGACCGCACTGCGGCGTTTTTTCGAAGTGGCGATCAGCAACATGACCAGCGGCACGCCGGCCAAAGGCTGCCTGACCACCAAAACGGCCGCCGAAGCCGATGCGATCGGCCCGCGCATCCAGCAACGCTTGCGCGAGCTGCTGGACGCCCTGCAACTGACCATCAGCAGCGCGCTGTCGGCCGAGCGGATCCGGGGCGACCTGGTCCTGGCGCCGGATGAAGCGGCGCAGGTCATGGTCACCTTCACCCGCGGGCTGGCGGTGATGGAACGCATCTACCAGGAGCCGCAGCGTTTGCGCAGCACGGCCGACTCCCTGGTGCGCATGCTGGTGCCGAGCGTCCAGGCGCGGGCCTAGGCTTTGCCTCGGTTTTAGCGGGCGTCGCGCCCGGGCGACTGCTTCAACGTATTCTGGTCACCGGCGCCGGTTCGGGTTTGGGCCGTGTGGCGGCGCTGCGCCTGGCCGCCAATGGGCATGAGGTGATCGCCGGGGGGGCAGATCACCCCGCAGGTCACCGAGCTGCGCGAATTTGCAGCCAGCCTGGACCTCAAGCTGTGGATGGAGAAGCTCGACATCATTACGGGGGCTTTGCGCAACCTTCTGCCGACGCACTTCGTCGACATCGTCAAGCAGGAGCAGCAGGACGCCTGGACGCGCCAGCAATCGTAGGTGGGGCTGGCGCCCGAGACTGCCGGCCTTTTCCATCAGTCCTCAGGCGCATCCCTTGGATGTGTCCGGGGACATGCGGTGGGGCCAAGGTCATCGGGGTCAATGGGGGGAAGGGGGCCGGACACCTGGAGGTGTCCGGCCAGTGTCATGCGCTAAGGCATTTCTAATGGCTGGATGCGCGGCTGCGCCGCGGGCGAGCGATGCGCATCAGCGGTTTACCGGGCGCTCGACTGTTTACCGCCGATATTGACGCCGATACCAGTCCCGCCGTTGCCCTTACCCGTACCGTTGCGGCCGATGCTGATACCGACGTTCACCGAATTGTTGCCGGTGCCGGTGTTACCGCTGATGCCGCCCGAGATGCTGAAGCCGCCGCCGCTGACGACCGTCATTTCCTGTTGAGTGAGTTGACGCATAGGGAATTACTCCTGTGGTAAGGGAGGCCGGCCATTCGCCGGGACCTCCGCTTCGGCCGGCCAATCCGGCCGAAGACGTTCGCGGGCCTCTTCGGCTCGCAGGTTCGTTGCCGCGGCGCTGGCGTCATGGGCCTTGCCGCGTTCGATGCGGATCACGCGGTCTGCGCTGCGGATGGTCTGTGCGCGGTGCGCGACGATGATCCGCGTAATGGGCAGTTGGCTGATTGCGTCGTTGACCAGTTGTTCGCAGGTCTCGTCCAGGTGGCTGGTGGCTTCGTCCAGCACCAGGATCGACGGTTGCCGGTACAGCGCCCGTGCCAGCAGCACCCTTTGGCGCTGGCCGCCGGACAGGGCATCGCCCATGTCGCCGACGAGCGTCCGGTAGCCCATCGGCATCGCACTGATGTCGTTGTGAATCTGCGCGAGCCGTGCCACTTCCACGATGCGCGCCCGGTCCGGTTCTGTGGCGAAGAAACTGATGTTGTCCTCAAGGGTGCCGGCGAACAGAATGTCGTCCTGCAGCACGCAGCCGATCATGTCGCGATAGGCGCGGGGGCCGATCGTCCGCAGGTCGATGCCGTCGATCAGCACGCTGCCTTCCTGGGGCGATACCAGGCCCAGCAACAGCTTTGTCAGGGTCGACTTGCCTTGCCCCGATGCACCGACCAGGGCTACCGATTCTCCGGGGGCGATGGAGAAATCGCAGCCGTCGAGCACCCAGGGCTCGCTGTCCGCGTAGCGGTAGCGCAAGCCTCGCACCTCCACGCTCGGCGCCGGCGCCGGCGCCGGACGGGGGCCGGCTGGCGCGGGAAGGGTGGTTGCCCCGGGCTCGATCTCGGCCAGCACGATGTCGGCGAGACGCTCGCCGTGCAGGCGCAGCATGCGGAACTCGATCAGTGCATCGATCAGGCCCGAGGCGCGGGTCATGAACTGATCGGCGTAGCTGACAAAGGCCATCAGCATGCCCGCGCTGAACTCGCCGTCGAGCACCTGGCGCGCCGCGGCCCAGATCAATAGCACCCGGGATGCGCCGATCAGCAGGTGCTGAAACGAAGAGAAACCGATCGACAGTCTTTGCACCCTGACGTGGCGGTTGGTGGCGTTGACGGTCGCATTGGCATAACCCTGGGTGCGCCGTTCCTGCTGGTTGGCGATTTTCAGCGCGCGCACGCCGCGGATCGACTCCAGCAACAGTGTCTCGGCTCGCGCGGCGTGCACCAGATATTCCTCTTGCGCCCGGCGCAGGGGGCGGAACGCCAGGTAGCGCACCAGGCCATAGATGACGAAGGAGGCGATCACCAGCCAGGTCAGCGTCGTTTCGTAGGTGAACAGCACCACCAGGATGACGATGGCCAGGACGCCATCGAGCAACGTCCCGACGAAGCGCGACGTGAGCGTGTGCTGGATTTCATGGATCGCGTTGAAGCGGGAGACGACGTCTCCGACATGGCGCTGCTCGAAGTAGGTGATTGGCAGTTTCAGCAGGTGCGCGAACACCGAGGCGCTCCATTGCACGTTCAACTGGCTGGAGAACCCGGTGAGCACCCAGGCGCGCAGCCCGTCGAACAGATCGCGAAACAGCACGAGCAGCAGGAAGCCGATCGCCAGTAGCGACAGCAGGTCGACGTCCGCCGAGACCAGGACCTGGTCGACGACCCATTGCAGGTAGAGGGGCGTCAGGATGCCGGCCATCTCGATCGCCAGCGACAGGGCGAGGGTCAGCCCCAGGGCTCGGCCGATGTGATTCACCCGGCCGATCAGCGTCGTCAGCGAGACGGCCGGCTTGTCCCGTACCGGCGCGAACGACGGCATCGGGCACAACTCCAGGGCGATGCCGGTAAAGCAGGGGGAAATCTGCGCGAAGGTCAGGCGCCGCACGCCGCGCGCCGGGTCATGCACGACGACATGGTCGCGGGCCACCTGCTTGAGCACCACGAAGTGGTTCATGTCCCAGTGAAGAATGCACGGCAGCGTCAAGCGTTCGAGTTCATCGAGCTCGAGGCGCAGTGCCCGCGCGCCGAGGCCCAGCTGATCGGCGTAGCCGACAAGCTCGTTGAGGGTGGCACCGCGCACCGACGGCATGAAACGCCGCCGCAGCGCGGCCAGGTCGGTGTCGGCTCCGTAATAGCAGGCGATCATCGCCAGGCAGGCGAGACCGCATTCGGCCATCTGGGCCTGCAGCAGCATCGGCAGGCGGGTGCGAGCGAAACCCGGCCTCATCGTGCCAGCCTGCCAATGGCATACAGCGGTTCGAACAGCCATTCGACCAAGCGTCGCCGCTCCAGCAGGATGTCCGCCTCCAGGCTCATGCCGGCACGCAGGCGTTCGCGACGTCCATAAGCATCGATGTCTTGCCGGTCGGGCGCGACAACCACCCGGTAATACTGCCCGCGGGTCTCGGGGTTGCCGGTGAGCGTGGCAACGTCGCGAGCCGACAGCGCGGTGCGGGAGACATCGATGACTCGACCGTAATGCAGGCCGAACTTCTGGAACGGATAGGCCTGGTAGCGAAGCACGACCCGATCGCCTTCGCGAACGAAACCGATGGCCCGGCTTGGCACGAGCAGGCGCGCCTGCAGTTTGGCGTTTTCCGGCAGCAGGGCGACGGCCAGTTCGCCGGCCGCGACGGTCTGTCCGGGATGCGCCAGGAGCGCGGCGACGGTTCCCGCCTGCGGCGCGCGCAGTATGCGTTCGCGTTGTTCTTCGTTGGCGGCGATCTGCTGGTCGAGCTCGCCAAGCTTGCGCTGGATATCGCGCTGCCTCAGGGCCGCCGCCAGCGGCGCCTCGGCCAGTTGGCGGCGAGTGTCGAGTTGTTCTTGCTCAAGCTTGAGGTGTTGGCCGATGGCCTCCTGAACCCGGACCTCGGCATCGAGCACCGTGGCTTCCTCGTCGGCGAGCTTGCCGTTCGACACATAACCTTTATCGCGCAGCGTACGCCAGCGTGCCAGCTTCTCCCGTGCAAGCTCGGCTTGCCGACGGCGCCGGACAATTTCGCTGGCGGATTCGGCCCGCTGCGCGGCCAGCACCCCAGCGCGGGCGCGCAGCTCATCGAGCGTGGTGGACGCCAGCGCCGACTGCGAACCCTGGTCGAGCTCCAGCGTCGCGCGTTGCTGTTGCAGGCGCTCCGCGATGAGCACGCGGGTGGCGCCGAGCCCGGTAGCCACGTCGCTGGACACTGCCAACAGGGGCGCGCCGCGCTCGACTTCCTGGCCGTCACGCACAAAGACTTTGGTCACGGTGCCCGCGGTCGGCGGCACGATATTCAGCACGCCTTGTTCCGGCAGCAGGTCGCCGCTGGCCCGTTCACGGGCGGTATAGCTGCCGGCATAAAGAAACAGGGCGACGCTGGCGGTGAACAACAGCGCGGCTGCCGCCAGCCAGGCGTGATGAGGGGGGCCATAGAGCGTGACCCCGCCCAGGGTACTGCGTTGCTCTGCTTGCAGCGCGGCTTGGCGGTAAAGCGGACCGGTCATGCCAGGTACCGATGTTCAGCGGGCGGCACAACCGGGCCGGAGGGAAGGGGGAAGCATTGCATGACGGACTGGCTGAAATGAAGGGCCGGAAATTCTCGCTGGTCCTGATTTCAGGGTAAATCAGCGTTGTCGCTGTTTGGTTATGGAAAGGTCCTTTTCTCGTTGTGATTCAGCTATCTGCGCGGCCGGCTGCTGCACTGGCGCTCGATTCAGGGGATCGCTGGCGGGATCAGGTGTGCGGCGAAGCCCTGCCGGTCCGTGGCGACGTCTGGGTGCAGGGTCAGTTCTGGAATCCTGTAGGCCCCGGCGTTCTGTGGCCGGAAAGGAATAGGCGCGGTCTGCGCCAGGTGGTCGAGGCGCTGCCCGAGCTGGTCGCAGATCGTGGCGAAACGCGCTTCGTCGATGCGCCCGGTGCGGTAGATCACGAAGGGCGGCAGCACGTCGAAGCCCGGGTAATAGAGGATGCCGTGGTGGATCGGGAACAGCAGGTCGTCCATCGGCCCGTTGATGCCCCGCGGACTGTAGTGCGACTCCCAGCCGCCGGCGCTGACGATCAGCATCGCCCGCTTGCCCGCCAGGGTGCCTTCGCCGTAGCGGTCGCCCCAGCGCGCATCCGAATGCTCGCCCACGCCATAGGCAAAACCATAGGCGTAGACCCGTTCCACCCAGCCCTTGAGAATCGCCGGCATGGAGAACCACCACAGGGGAAATTGCAGCAGCACGGTGTCGGCCCAGAGCAGTTTTTCCTGCTCGCGGGCGATGTCCGCCGACTGCAGGCCTTCTTCGAAGGCGCGCTTGGAGTCCAGGGATGGATCGAAGCGGGCGTTCTGCGCCCGGCCCAGGCTGTCGTCGGCATCCAGCGGCGCTTTCCAGTCCATCGCATACAGGTCCGAGACCTGGACCGCGTGACCGGCGGCCTCCAGGCGCTTGATCGTGAAGTCCTTGAGCGAGCCGTTCAAGGAGCGGGGTTCGGGGTGGGCATACACCAGCAGTACATTCATCACAGGGTCTCCAATGTCGGGAGACAGCAGGATCGGCCGCTGCCAGGTATATTGGAAATGAATATCCAATATCCCAGGTATTGTCGTGAATAATTTAAGGCGCTTGGACATCAACCTGCTGCTGACCCTGGATGTGCTGCTCGCCGAGCACAACGTGACCCGCGCGGCGCACCGCCTGAACCTGTCGCAACCCTCGGTCAGCGTGCACCTGGCCAAGCTGCGGGAGATCTTCGGCGACCCGTTGCTGCTGCCGGGGCCGCGGGGTATGCGGCCCACCGCCAGGGCCGACGCCTTGCGCGAGCCGTTGCGCCGGGCGCTGGAGGCCCTGGAGCTGGCGGTGTCGCCGGCCAGCCCGTTCGACCCGGGCGCGGCGGCCAATACCTGGAGCGTGTCGGCGTCCGACTACGGCGAGTCGACGGTGATCCTGCCGGCGCTGGCCGGCTTGCGCGCGGCGGCGCCGGGTACCCGGTTGGCGGTGCTCGAACTGGAGCCAGGGCGTCTGGTCCAGCAGGCCGAGCAGGGCATCATCGACCTGGCCCTGCACACCAGCGAGGACTCGCCGCCGGGGTTGCGCCGCCGCGTGCTGTTCAGCGAGCGTTACGTGTTGGTGGGCCGCGCGGGCCATCCACGCCTACAACGACGCCCGAGCCTGGCGCAGTTCGCCAAGCTGGAACATGTGGTGGTATCGCCCGATGGCGGTGGTTTCCAGGGTGTCACCGACAGCGCGCTGGGCGAGGTGGGCCTGACGCGCCGGGTGGTGCTGTCGGTGCCGCATTTTCTGTTTGTCCTCTCGGCGCTGGCGAGCACCGACCTGGTGGCGATGCTGCCGTCGCGCCTGGTGCGCGACAACCCGGCACTGAAGGTGGTCGAGCCGCCGCTGGAAGTCCCGGGTTATGACCTGGCCATGCTCTGGCACGAGCGCTGCCACCGCGACCCGGCTCATCAGTGGCTGCGGGAGTTCATCGTCAGTTCGCTGTGAACGCTGCTACGGCTCGTCCCTGGCTGGCGTTTCCCAGGGCGCGCCCTGGGCAAAGCGTGCCTCGATCCACTGCTTGAAGGCCTGGGTGGTGGCGCTGCTGAAGCGCGCCGACGGTCGCAGCAGAAAGATCCCCGAGTCGCTGTCCAGCTGCCACTGCGGCAGCACCCGGACCAGATGCCCCGAGGCGAGGTCCTGGTTCATCAGCCAGTCGCCGCCGGCAAGAATGCCGACGCCGGCCCGGGCCGCGGCGAGCAGTGCTTCGTTGTCGTTGCTCTGCAAGGTGCCGTGGATACGCACGGTTTCCAGCCGGCCCTGGCGGGTCAGGCGCCAGTCGGGCCAGGAACGCAGGCCGGTAAAGCCCAGGCAGTTGTGGCTGGCAAGATCGGCGGGCAGCCGCGGTTCGCCATGGCGTTGCAGGTAGCTGGGGGCGGCGCAGAGGATGCGCCGGTGCGCACAGAGTTTACGCGCCACCAGCTGGCTGTCGGCCAGTTCGCCGATGCGGATCGCCGCGTCGAAACCTTCGCCGACGATGTCGACGAAACGGTCCGAATACTCGGTCTCCAGCGTCACCCCGGGATGGGCCAGGGCGAACTCGGCGAGGATCGGGCTGAGCCAGCGCCGGCCCATGGCGGCCGGCAAGGCCAGGCGCAGGCGCCCGCGGATCTGCGCGGCGCCCTGGGAGGCTTCGTGTTCGGCTTCGCTGATCAGGCCCGCCGCCTGCCGCAAGCGCTCCACTAACCGCGCGCCTTCGTCGGTGAAGCGCAATTGCCGGGTGGTGCGTTGCACCAGGCGAATGCCCAGGCGGCTTTCCAGCGCCGCCAGGCGCTTGGACAGCACCGAAGGGTGGCGCTGCAAGGCACGCCCGGCGGCGGCGAAAGAGCCGTGCTCGAAGAGCGCCATCAAGGTGGCGAGTTCATCGGCCTGTCGGCTGTCGAACGGATCCATGTGCCTGGGCTGCCTCGTTGTGCGGCCAAATGGCCGGAAGGGACGGAAAGGATCGGCCTCAAGGTATCAGCACGATGGCGCCTTGCGCGCGTCCGTCGTGCAGGTCGGCGTGGGCCTGGGCCACGTCGGCCAAGGGGTAACGCTGCCAGATCCGCGGCTGGATGATACCCGTGGCGAAGGCGTCCAGCACATCGGCGGCGCGCGCCTGGTATTCGCTGGCGCTGGCGGTGTGGGCGGCGAGGGACGGGCGGGTGAGAAATAGCGAGCCCTTGGCGTTGAGCGTGCCGACCTGCACCGCCTCCGGAGCGCCCGACGCCGCGCCGAAGGACACCAGCAAGCCACGGGGACGCAGGCTGTCGAGGGAGGCTTCGAAGGACACCCGGCCGATCGGGTCGTACACCACATCGACCTTGTGCCCTTGAGTGACCTCGACGACCTGTCGGGCGAGGGTCGCAGCGTCGAACACCAGCACCTCGTCGCAACCGGCGGCCCGGGCCCGGTCGACGCTTTGCGCCTTGGAGACGACGCCGATGACCGTGGCCCCCAGGTGCTTGGCCCAAGGCACCATCAACTGGCCCAGGGCCCCGGCGGCGCCATAGATCAACACCCGCGTGCCAGGGCCGACGGGGTAGGTGGTCTTGAGCAGGTACTGGGCGGTGATGCCCTTGAACAGCAGCGCCGCGGCGGCGTCTGAGGCCAGCGCCGGCGGCAGCTTGACCAGGCGCTCGGCCGGGTACAGGCGGGCGCTGGCATACGCGCCGAGGGGCCCGGTGGCATAGGCGACGCGATCACCCACCTGGACCTGGGTGACGCCGGGACCAATCGCCTTGACCAGCCCCGCGCCTTCCAGCCCGAGCCCGCAGGGCAGGGCAACCGGCACCGCGCCGCTGCGCTGACTGAGGTCCAGCGGATTGACGCCGATGGCCGTCTGCTCCAGCCAGACCTCGCCGGCACCGGGCGCCTGGGCTTGTACCTGTTCGAACTGCAGGACCTGAGGGGCGCCGACTTGGTGAAGCTGTACGCGGGTGAGCATGCTCGATCTCCTTGGAAGCTTTGCGGTAGGAAGCTGGGATGCAGGAAACGAGGATAGGGTTGTGCTAGATGCTCAACAATCCGGCCTCTTTGCATTTGACTGCTGCATAGAGTGCAGCAATCAATTGAGAGCCTCGCTGCGCAGGCCAGGGCAGCTGCACCGTCGTTCACCGCTTATCGCGGGCCCTGATAGCGCGGGTGGACTCTTTCGGCCGGTAAGGTGGGTGCGCGGGTGGGGGAGCCTGTCGAAGCCTCGCCGCAAAGCCAAAAGATGCAAGCAAGCGGCTTGCGCCAGTGATGACCCATGCAGGCGCAACGCATTGAATTATTTTATTCCTGTTCTTGACATGCCCGGTGAACAAGTCCAGAATTGCGTCCATTCCTGATTCAGGAATGCGAAAAACCCCTTAGAATTCAAAGGGTTGGAAGTCAGAACAGATTCAGGTTTCCAGCTTCGAGTTGTATGCCTTTGATGCGGTTGCAAAGCATCGAAAGTTTGGCCGAGTAGCAAAATGGTTATGCAGCGGATTGCAAATCCGCCTACGCCGGTTCGATTCCGACCTCGGCCTCCAAACTGAAAAGCCCGTAGATCAATGATCTACGGGCTTTTTTATTGGCTGGAGGAAAGCAGGCTTGAAGCGCAAGGAACGGTGTCTGCATCGCGATTACCAGCCGATATGGCCGCAGGCCAACTTTCTTTTATACAGTGAGCCTTATGGCGACCTGCCGTTCGAGGTTCGCCCGATGGGCCTTTTGAGGCTCCTCAAGGTTTGCCTTGAACCGGCATTGGCTGGCCAGACATGGTCACGACTGGCAGAGCCTCCTGTCGTTGGCTCGAAGGAGGCAAGCAGGAAGGGCTACCGATAATCCAGAAATACGGTCATTGCCCCGTTTACCGTTCCCACTTTGGCGATTGTGTCAGTCCTGATGTAGGACGCCTGCATCGGAATGGCAAACGAACCACCTGTTGCTTTGTTGTATCCATCTACCGTTATCGAGGTCCCCATGGTTGCCGGAGCGCCCTGGGCGTTTTCAACCCGGATCTTTATGCCACTGGCGGTCGAACCGCCAGCAAGCGGCAATACCCCTGGCGAGTTCGCAATCACGCCGCCAACCGGGTTAAGGGTATAGCCAATCCGGTTATAGCCTCTGGGGCAGTTGTTGATATTAAGCTGGAAGCTCTGGGTGCCGGCCGTCGAGCCGATGCGGTCCAGGCGGTTCAGTAAGGTTTTGGGTAGCTTTACCGTCTGGTTCGGTACCGAGCAGGTGCCGTCGATCGGGGTGATAGTGCCCTTCAGGTTGATTATTAAAGCTGAACTTCCTGTCGTGAGCTGGTAGTAGTACGGTGAAGCGTGGACACCTGCAAGGGAGCCACCTAGATTTGTTCGACCATCGCTGAGTAACTGCACTTCGATTGGCTGGGTGAATACGACCCCGATCGATCCACTTCCGTAGGCTCTGCCATTGATTAACAAACGAGTCGATATGCCCGAGACGTTCGTGGTGATTAATGATAACGTTGAGGGTGTTGCGCCGCCATTTGGGTAGGCGTAAAGATTTGAGGCTGTGCACGTCGATTGGCCGCATGCCTGCAGCGGGGTGATGTAATGTCGAGCCAGTATGCTGCCGCTGGCCGTGTTCTTCGGGATCGACAGTTGCTGCCCAAATGCATCCACAGTCGCAGCCCTCGCGGACGGCAACATGACGAAGGTCATGAGTGCAATTGCGCACAGTTGCGGTGCGATGAATGGGGCGCTGATCATTTTTTTTGCTGTGGTCTTCATTGCCTGCTTTTCTCTGATCGACCTTGAATAGGGGGCGTGGGTGAATCGCTCTTGCGCATCCTGGTTCCATGCGTTCGGAAACGAATCTCTTTGTTTGGGCGAAGATTGTTGGCGACGTGTGTATTTCACTAAGCATTCAGCTGATAACAAGACGCCGGGTTAAGCGACCAGCAACGAATTCTGATCTTTAACCGGGCTCAACTGGATAGGTCGCCTGAGTGCTGTACCGCTACGCCATCGTCGTTGATGCTTTCGAACTCGATCTTTGTTGCTCCGCCTGGCGCCAGGGAAGATGCCCCCTCGATCGCGAATGATTGGCTTGAATAGGGGGGGAGCATTGTCGCCGGAACCGGATAACTGCTCGAGCCGCTCTTGATGTTCACCGTGCCGAAAGAAATGTGAAACGCGGAATCATTCCTGATTTCCAGGCCCGGCTTGCCCTCCTTGAGCATCATGCGCCATTGCAGCCTGGAGGGGGCCTGGTCAACGTCACCTGGCAAACCGGCGGGCCGGTAAAACAACTTGATGCGCTGGCGCACGGCAATCTGCAGGATGTTTTCATCCTTCGACTTCTGGGGGATTTCCTGCACGCTCAACCAGAACACCGACTCCCTGTCCGCGGGTAGTCCCATGCCTTGATACAGAATGCGCAACTGCTGTCGGGCGTTCCCGTTCAGGCGTTTCAGCGGAGGGGTGAGGGCAAAGGGGACGTCCTGATCGGAACTTGTGCTGAAGGGTTCGATCCAGGACTGGATCATGATGGGTGTCGATTCATCGTTCAGCACCAGCATGGAAGTTTCTTTCTTCGGTCCGGTCAGTACCACTCGAGTTTCATTCAATGAGATACCGGCATGGGAGGGCAGGGCAAACAACGACAGAAGCCCGGCAAACGCCACACTCATGGCAAGGAACTTTTTCATGGGACTTCTCGAAGGTGTTGAAAGAGACATCGGTGCGCTTCTTTCTTATGGCGTGTTCATTAGTCAATGCGGGTGATTGCGGGGCTTTCATCGCATGCCTTTATAAATGCCTGGGGATACTAGTGGCACTGGACTTTCCCTGGTATCAGTCGATTCTTAAAACGCTGGTGACCCCTGGGCCCTGGGACAGAAGTGCACAATCGGGAGTATTCCGCGACGTTTGGCAGGTATAGCGCGACCTACTCGCTATATTGATGGCCATCCACCGGCTCGCTATCGCAGTCTGTTCAAAGTATTGGCTTGGCGGGTAAGGGCGTTCTGTGCCCTGTTCGCCGAGTTGGATAAGCAAGCCAGCCCCGCCTCGAACGCTTGCGTCGATACGCTAGCCCGTCCGATCACCGCTCAACCGAGGTACTCGCGCGCGTGCTTCGGCCGGCTACGCCCAGGTTTGCTCAAGCCGTTCAGGTTTCTTCAGAATTGTCTTCGAGACATGCGCGACCGCTCTGATTAGAGTGGTCCCGCTTGCCCGGCCAGGTGTGTTTACGATGGATTGCTGAACGGCCAACAGCTGGTCAGGGTGGGCATCTATTCAGGCTGAAGCAGCCGCAGGCCTGTCTCTTCGACTCTGCTGGCCCGTAGCTTTAGCCATCCCACGATCCCCAAGTCAGTTGGGTTACACCGTACGTCGTACACGACGAACCCATTGAGGCATTGCGCCCTCTACCGAATACACATTCCTGGAGAGTCGGCCATGTACGATGACGCGAAAGTGCAGGCGTTTTCCGCCTTCCATGACTTGCTGACGAACCCTGAAGTCCGGATGGATGCGCAGGAGCAGTACGATGAACTGCTGCGGCTTGTCGACAACTTCAAGGCCAAGGGGATTATCGACGGGGAAGAGCGCAAGACTCTGATAGAGGTGGCGACGGTCGCTTATGCGCGCGCGGTGGAAGGCGTTGGGAGCGGCACCTAGGCGATCCGACTGCACCGTCCATTCAGTTACAAGTCTTTTGAAATCAGTTGGTTACGATGTTTTCAGTGTGCTAACCTGCCGGCCTGTTTTTATCAGTGGCATGCAGCCTTCTTCTGCGCCGGTTCGATTCCGGCCGTAGCCCCCACCGATAGAAACAGCTCTGTAGATCTATGATTTACGGAGCTTTTTGTTTATGGGCAGGCTCGATATTCAGTCTTGAATTTGACGCCAACGAACTTGCTTCAAAGGGAGGGGATGTATATATTTCACCCCCTTGCCGCAAGGCACTGAAACGGCTCAAGCCTTTCAGACTGCAACACCGCGCTACCGCCCGAATGGCGAAACTGGTAGACGCATGGGACTTAAAATCCCCCGCTCGTAAGGGCGTGCCGGTTCGATTCCGGCTTCGGGCACCATCTATTTCAAGGGTTTGCTGGCGAAAGCTGATGCAAACCCTTGTTCGTTTCCGCTCCGCAAATTCAAATCCGGCCTGCGATTTACGCAGTTGGAGAGGTTTTCTTGCCTTTCTGCTGGCGGAGGTATTTCTCTGTCACTGGCGTATCGCAGAGACGTCTATGCAGCTCTGCAGATGGATGTAATAAGGACATTACATGTTTCGGAAAGTGATTCTGTTGGTGTTGGTCAATTGCCTGATCGGCTGCGCCGCGGTGGCGATGCGCATGGACTACGACCACCCTTGCCCCTACAAGGGCGTGCGCCTGGACTGGTGGTTGGTAGGCACCTCCCATGGAAAGCTGATTCCCTTTTTACTGATCGACGCGCCGTTTTCCTTGGTGGTCGATACAGTGTTTTTTCCATTCGAGTATCAGTACAGCTGCAATGACTAATCTGTTTTGGCGCAACTCGCCTGCGGCCTTGGGTGATGCGTATTCGCCATTAGCACACCAGCCCTAATCGTCTGCTGCCGAGGCCGGGCATATAGTGCGGACGACCATCCTCGTCGGGGTGGCTCTCACAAGAAAGTGCCGATACGAAAAAGGAGATTCACCATGTCATTCAAGAAAATCGTCTACTCCTGCGCAGTGGTTTTGGCCCTCACCGCCTCGAACGCCCACGCATTTGCCAGAGACTGTAACGACTCGCTGTGGAAGTTCAGCGGCATCGAAGCACTGACCTGCATCTTCTCGGGCCAATGGTAATTTGCCGTTTCCTGGGTTGAAGCTGTCCCAACGACAAGGCTGACTGTGAATGGCTAATCCGGTCAGCCTTGTTGCTTTTCCATTCGGGCGCAAATCGCGCTGCACTCAATCCCCCATCCAGGCTGCGTCGATAGTTGCCGACTGCGGAGAAGGCTGAAAGAGAGGGTTCTGCTGGCGGGTAAAACGCAGCAATCTGCAAGGCATTCTGGATGCCTGATCTTCGATATGACGGTCAATGAGTACCCGAGTGCTACGTTCACCCCGTCACGGCCTGCAACATCCTGCGATGTCGGGCGTCAAGCCTCGGTTTTATCGTGTTTTTCAGGTGAGTTTTTTCTGTTGAAGCGCGCCGAGATGTCTTGATAGGTCTCGTTATCGGTTGCAGCAAGCAGTGTCTGGCCATCCTTCAAGGTGGCCAGAAATGTCACTTCGGTATTGTGGCCTGCCAGAAGATAGCCGGCGACGGCTCCTACGGGCCCAAGAAACATGGCACCCACCACTCCAAGGCCTATGGCGCTCTTTATGTTCTTGTTCGAATCGGTATTTTCGACGGTGAGTTCCTTGAACTCGGAGACGAGAAAACTTTTCCCTATCAGCGGCTTATTGGCGGTTTTGAGCGTGATGGTTCCGCGCAGATACTCCGCGTCACCCTGGGGGAAGTCACCGGCCAGCACTATGATCTTTGCCATCTGGAAAGGGGCCCTGGGCGATCATTTTTAGGGGGCCATTGCGCGCCTTAAGGGATAGGGCGTCAACGCTGCGACGACGACTGGCGGCACCATTGGTCTATGACGGGGCAGAAGCGCTGCCGGGCCTAGGCATGGACAGGCATGCGTGGCAAAGACGGGCTGAGGCGGCAAGGCTCAAGGCTGCGCTCGAAGTGGCATTTGAGGCTCGGAGGCGCCAGGTATCGACAAAGGGGAGAGTGGATGCAGGCGTCCAAGTGCTGGCCGGGCGAGTTTGGATCGGTGTGGAACAGCGGATACACTTGCCGCCAAGCCTCTGGTGGGCAGGACGGATGAACCAAGGAAGCGTTTCAGTGATTATTATTCAAAACCCGGCACCCAAACTGTCTTATGCAGAACTTGCCAAGATGATTGAGCAGAAGAGGGCGGTAGAGCAGGTCAATCTGCTTGACGCCAAATTGAATCCAGCCTTCCTGGCCAAGCTTGAAGCCGCGATAGAACAGGCGGATGTGCAGCAAGGCGTTCAGCCGGTTTTCCCTATCGAAGTTTGACCGACCTGGCGCCGGGTAATGCTCGACCAGATCCGACAACAATGCTCAGTTTCAAGACAAGGACGAATGATGCGAATTTTTACCGGTGAACGGGCTCGATGGCTGATGGCGGCAGGTTTCACCGCCTTGGCAATGGCGACTAACGCGCAGGCGCAAACAACGCCTCAGGCTGCCCGGGAGATAAAGGGCTTGCTGGATTTTGTCGAGCACAGCCAATGCCAGTTCGTGCGTAATGGCACCGAGTATCCAGCCCCCCAGGCACGGCAGCACCTGGAGAAAAAACTGAATTACCTCGAGGGCAAGAACATGGTGAGCAGCGCGGAGGACTTTATCGACCTCGCCGCCACTAAAAGCAGCATGAGTGGCAAGGCTTATGAGGTGCACTGCGCTGCTGGATCGCAACCGGCAAGCGCCTGGTTGAAGGCCGAGTTGCAGAGGCAGCGTCAGCCTCATTGATTCAGTTTTTGGCCAGGCAAAGCCCAGCTTGTACGCTGGGCTTTTTGGTTTTTTTGGAGGGCAATAAAAAGCCAGGGCGGGATATACCGTGACGGGCTACATGGATCAGGGCGGGGGGCTGCTCATAAGGTATTCCTGCTGCCCCGTTTGCTCATCCGTCTGCTCGTGGGTCACGACAAAGCCTTGTGCCAGGTAAAAGCCGCAGCTGGCCGTATTGTCCTTGTACACCGCCAGGCTCAACACGGGACGCTGTGCCCTGGCATGGGCGAGCAGTTGCTTGCCAATCCCCTTGGCCTGGAATGCAGGTGCAACAAAGAGGGCGGCCAACTGGTCGTCATGCAGCGAATAGAAACCCCGCACTTTGGATTGTCGCTCGATGACATAGGTCTCTGACGCCGGGAGGTACAGGTTGCGCATGTTGTCGACTTGCGACTGCCAGAATGAGGCGTCGATAAAATTGTGGGCTTTCAGCGAAGCCTGCAGCCAGATGTCCAGCACGGCATCCATATCTTGCTGTTCAAATCTTCTGATCATTTCTCTTGCACTTTTCCTGACAACGGGTTGCAGGCTAGAAGCAGGCGCTGGCCAGTTCAAGAGCCGACATATTAAAAGATGCAGGAGTGCGGCGGGGGAGGCGACCGACTGATCGAGGATCAGGCGGTCGCAGTCGGATATCAAGGCTCCACTGATGCAGTACGGATCAGTCAGGAGATGTGTGGGATTTTGTCGATGTACGCGATTCGCTCGCCGTTGTGGAAGATTTCAACCGCGCTGTAGAGCGTGGCGTTGGGCGGCAGCACCCGGGTGAACCTGACTTGCGTGCAGGTGATTGCCTGAATCCAATCCCCTGGCCTTTGGTACAGGTGCAGATCCAGCAGGAGTATTGCCGGGTTGATACCCTGCGGGACTCGTACCGTCAGATAGGCCTTGACCCCTGGGTTGGCAACTTCAACGTCTCCAACGACATGAAGTTCGTCCGGTTTGGGTGGCATGGTGTCCAGCCAGGCATGCCAGTTCGTGCAGTTCGTGATCATTTTTCCGTTCCTTGAGAAATGAAACCCGAAGCTTGAGGTACTGCGGTTTCGCATGGCGCTTCGTGTGCCATCGAGTCGAATGTCGGCTGCCCAATCCTCCATATCCAAGAGCGGCGCTGAAGAGGTCGGATGAATACGACCGGAAGTCCATGGTTAAAGGTGTAGATGACGAACGGGACAGGGCACCACGGTCTGGACGAGCGGTACCCATTGGCTGTGCCCGGGCCGTCATTTTCCCCTGACTTTTGGCGCATATCGAACGTGATCTTTATTCGTTTGCGTGTCCTTATAGGCCGCTGAAGCACTAGCGTTTTGCCGCGCTCACAAGGAGGTTCCAAGTGATAGCAAAGCTGTTTGTGACGATCGGGATTATCTTCTACGCCGTTGTGGTGCCGGTGCTGGAGATCAATCAGACCCATGTTTTCAACCCGGCCTGGGAGCCGCACGCACGGTTGCATGAGGTCTGGCAGCTGTTCACCAATACGGCGATCGGTGCATTCAGCCTGTGGCTGGTGTGGTTGAAGGGCAACCTTCGCCTGTCCAGCCTGCTGACGGTGTTCGTCACGGGTGGCTTCTTGCTGGCTTACGGGCTTCGGCAGTCTTACGGTGGGTCGATGGTGCTCACCGATGGCTCTGAGAAGTTGATCCTGGGCATCAACCTCGGGCTGTTTGCCTACACCCTGGCGATCCTGCTGGCGGCGATCGCGGTTGCGATCGACCGGCGCCAACCAAGGGCGCGACTCTGAGCCAGAGCGGTTCTGTAGCAGCAAGAAAGCAGAAGCCCGGACATGGCCGGGCTTCGTTGGATGGGGGCCTGTTCAGCGCGAAGAATAGGGCTTGCCTTCACGCCCCGCGTTTTCTACCGACAACCTGCGTCTACGCCTTTGAACCCAGCTCCAGAGTGCGTGCACAGGGTGAATGAACATCGCCAGCACGCACAGCAGCAGGACAATGAAGATGGACATCAGACCGAGACCTTCATGGGAAAACATCGTGGGTTACTCCTGTAGTTCACTTTGTCGGTCCCAGAAGGGTAGGCACTCAGATGCTTCGCTTCATGAAGGTTACTTAAAGATAGTTTCATCTTTGTCCGAGCCATGAGGGCAGAAGAGGCAGGTACTAAAAAGCCCGGCGCTGGGCCGGGCTTTTCATGCGGGGCGATGCTGACCAACCGAGAGTGTTGAAACCGATTCAGCTGGAGAGCATGAGGCTGGGTCTATCGATCATTCTTGCTCGAGGAGACGCTGGCGTTGCCCAGGCCTTTCGAGTTGTGGTCCCCGGGCGTGGTGTCCGAGATCGCGGTGGCTTTTGACAGCCCGCGGGTATCTTTGGAATGAGCCACGCCGGAAGTGGTCGAGCCATGACCGTTGCTGTCATTACGAATGCTGCCGTAATGGTTGCCATTTTCTCCAAGATTGCGAACCGACTTGCCGGCTGGGTCGCTTTTCAGGCCGCCATTATGGCCCTTGCTGCTGACCCCTCCCGAGTGACCGCCTGCCTGGCCACCATGACCACCACTGTTACTTCCGCCATGCCCCCCGCCGTTGCCACCGCCATTTCCGCCACCATGGCCACCACCGTCCTTGGCATAAGCGGACGTCATGGGGAGCAGAGGAGCCGCTGCCAGCATCAGTACACAGGTCACGGCAGTCACGAGATTTTTTTTCTTTAAAAGCATGATCGCTTCCATAGATAAGGAGAGGTTTGCATGAACTAAGACGCAATTGGCTGTCTATAGTTCGGGTGTCATGACGAATGGCACCACGGCTGGATTCATGCAGAGGACTGCAGAGATGACGACTCGTTCGGTTGTAGCTGTTTTAGCAAGCGCCGCGTTTTTATTCGGCTCGACTGCCTTGTATGCGGACCCAGGGAATGGCAAGGGCAACCCCCATGGCAATCAGGGCAATCAGGGCGGACATGGCAATAAAGGTAACAAATCCCAGGACTACAAGCAGGGCGGGCGGTATGACGGCCCTCAAGTCGATGTCGGCGGTATTCGCGTGATCATTGGCGACAGTCGTGACTACTGGTCACCCGGGCCGGCCCTGCCGCCGGGCATCCAGAAAAACCTGGCCCGAGGCAAACCACTGCCGCCGGGCATCGCGAAAAAACTCGATGGCCGGATGCTCGGCCGGCTGCCGCACTATGACGGCTATGAGTGGCAACAGGCCGGCACTGACTTGATCCTGGTCGCCATCGCCACAGGCATCATCTACGAAGTTCTGCACGACGCCCTGGACTGATTCCGGGCCGGCCCACCAGCAAGCCCGGTGCAAGACCGGGCTTTTTGCCTGACATACAGCGTCCGGCACTCCCCCCCCGACATCCTGATGCTGGTTCGATTCCGGTGCCTTTCTGTTTTTCGTTGGCTCAAGTACGGATAGCCACCTTGGCGGTGATTTTGCCGAGCCTCTTTTCCAGCAACATTTCAGCGCGATCTGATAATTGAGTGGAGTGTTTCGGAAGTGTCCTAGGGACGCCGATTTGGCGCCGTTCTAAGGTTTCAGCGTTCGCCGTGTGCGCTTTTTTGACTGGCATCGACTATCGAGCCGGCTGCGTTTCGCCCATTGAAAAAGCGCATGGCGACAGGCAGGAAGAGCGGCCTGGGTGGCTGCTCCGGACTGAACCGATCGCATGTTTGCATTCAATTAAAGGAATAAATAATGCCCACTCAAAATGTTGGTAAGTTCTTTGATTTTCGCGCCAGGATTACCGCTCCCTCATGGACGATCGATCCTGGTCATGGCCTGGATGCAGGTGTTGTTTCTGGGGTTGCACATCGGCGTTCCAGCGGCATGGAGCAGGTGGTCGAGCTGGGCACATCGAGCCTTGATGTGCTTCAGGCAGGTGGCAGTTTTCCGCAGCCATTCAGTGTCGAGTTGAACGAAGACAGGCTCAAGGGTGCGAAAAAGGTCCAGATCTACTTTGACGGCATCACCAGTGATGGTGTGACCTTGATGAATGATTACGAAGAGGCCGGTTCCGCACGCAATGTTGGCGTTCAACTGCTGGACAGCGAAAAGAAAGTTCTGCTGCTGGGGCAAGAAGGCTGTGTGGAGTACCCGGCGGTACCGGGTTTAAGGCTGTTCTTCGCAGCGAGGTTGGTCAGCACCGGCGGGCCTGTGGAAGCCGGTGAGTTTTCCTCGTTTTCGGAGTGCGTGATCCTGTATGCCTGATGGCAGGCAAGCGGTTCACGCAGACGTAGTCATGCGAAAAGAAGGGCAGCGGCGCTTTTTTGTTGGCGTCAACAAGGTGACGAATCGGCCATAGCCTGAAAAAACATGTGGTTATTTAAGGACTTAGAAGATATTTATGGTAAAAATAACCTCAAAATATATTGTTACATGTTCTTCGGGACGTTAAGATAGCCCCGCGTTCACCTACCACGGTTTATGCATTTTTAGCCCCAAGTGTCCATCAGCTACTTGGGCTTTTTTTTGCCTGGAATTTGCCTTCGGCGGTTCTTCCCGCCACTCGATGCCACTTTGGCTCCTTCCTCGAGGCCCCCCTGCAAGGCAAAAAAAAGCCCGCGGGGAGCGGGCCAATAGTTGAATGAGCAGGGTGGAATCTACCCGCCTGGCGCTCGGCTCACAGTGAAAGAAATTTCATCTGGCCATGCCCCGCCCGCAATCGCCGCCAATTCTGGCCAGCGCAGCTCAATAGCCACCACCCATACCGCCCATGCCTCCCGTGCCGCTGCCTGGAGCCCTGGCTTTTTGCTGGGCGTGACTCCATTCGGCGCAGGTGAGGAAGCTTTTGTGATCGACTTTGCCGTTGCCGTCGAAGCTGACATTGAACGGCTGTTTATGGCCGGCCTGGGTCAGCACATAGTCGAAGCAGGTGCCGAGTTCCACGGTGCGAGGGGTGACGGCCACAGGTTCGCCGCCGATCTGTCGAACTTGTTCCTGGGTCATGCCGGTCTCGACCTTCGCCACCAGCGGCTGATTGCGGTAGACATGAGCGTCGCTGGTGCAGCCGGCGACGGCTGACAGCAGAGCGGTCATGCCGATAAGTGTTTTGTTCATGGCAGGGCTCCCGATGGTAAGCGTCATGAAGAGACGCCTGGGTGCATCAGTTGAAGTAAAGCCGAGCGACGAGGGCAGCGGGTCGTATTCGCAAAGGACGGGACGCGGGGAGGGCGGATAGACAAAAAGCCCGCATGGGCGGGCTTTTTGCAGAGGGGGAGCTGATCCGTCAGCTGCAGCCAGTGTGCGCTTGCGCTATGCCCCTAGCAACGACAGGGCGACGAAACGCAGGCCTGGGTACGGGCTGATAACGCAGCTCATGATTCGGCTCCGGCAGACCTGCCAAAACGCCATAAGCACGGCAGAAAACGCTGTTTGATCGATTACCATTCGTCAGCTGTTTTGCACCCTGCATGAGAATGGCCCTCTCATTGAAAGACATTCCATCGTGGTCGGGAGGTATCCATGAGTACGAACAGGCCAACGGGCCCGCGTTCATCCGAGCACGCTTCCGGCAAGGACGAACTGGGCTTCGACCCTGACTCTCCGGATCTGGCCGATCCGCAGGTGGACCCGATAGGCCCGGCGAAAGCGCCCAGGGACAACAGGCCGGAGAAAGAACCCAAGTCCCGGGCGTATGACCCTCTGGGAAACCTGAAGCGCAAGTGAAAGACCGGCCGCGCGTTCCCGCCCCGTGGCGATGGATGGAACCCCCAGCCGCGCGGACCGGGTGTAAGGTGTTCGCGACAACCTCGGCCGATCTCTACCGAAAGGGAGGCGATTATGAGCGTTCCAATGCTGAACAAGATGCACATGAACGGCTATGACGTGGTCAGCGTCAACAGCGGCCCCTGGCGGGTCTGCACCAAGGGCGACCGTCTTGGTTCCTTTGGCACCCGGGAGGAGGCCCTGGCCTACGCGGCAGCCTTGCCGGCCTACAAGGCGAAGGCCAAGAAGGCTGCGCGAGGGGCCAATACCCGATAACCCCCTCCACGACCCTGCCCGGCAGCCTGGCTTGTTCCCTGGCTGTCGGGTTTTCTTTTGCCCTCAGGCCGGCGACTGGGCCTGGGCGGATTTCCAACCCTTGAGCTCCTCTGCGATGAAGTGTTGCACCAGGTCGCTGTAGAGCTTTTCGATGGCGTCGGCGCTCAGGCCTTCGGCCTGGGCCCATTCCCGGCGTTGCAGGAGCATGGCGCGAAAGCGCTCGGGCGCGCGCACGGCGGTTTCCGAGGTCTTGAATTTCGACGCGGCCAAGACGTACCGGAAACGTTCGCCCAGCAGCTTGATGACAGCCTGGTCGAGGCGATCGATCTCGCGGCGGATATCCTCCATGCCTGCGCATTGTTCGGGGGCTCGCGACTGAATGACATCCATGTGAATACTCCAACTGGGAAAGGATCTGCGGTTATCCGCTGGCGGATTTAATCACGGACAGGCTCGCCCTTGGCATCGCCTTGCAGGCCGCTGCGGCAACCGCGCCCGACATGCTCTCCATGGCCACCCGCGGAGGGTCTGCTACCATCGCGTTTTTTTGCGACCCCGCCCGGGTTCAGGGCCGGGTCGCGCCGGTCAAAGGAGAATGCCGTGATTATCACTACCACCCACGCGATCGCGGGGCGAGAGATCGCCGAGTACCTGGATATCGTAAGCGCCGAGTCCGTGCAGGGGATCAACGTCGTGCGGGATGTCTTCGCCGGGATGCGCGATTTTTTCGGTGGGCGTTCCCAGACCCTGGAGCGGGCGCTGAAAGAAGCCCGGGTGCAGGCGACCGACGAGATCAAGGAGCGCGCCCGCGATCTGCGCGCGGATGCGGTGGTCGGCTTGGACTACGAGATCAGCATGCCCAGCGGCCGTGGCGGCATGGTGGTGGTGTTTGTCACCGGCACCGCGGTCCGGCTCAAGTGACCGAGGTCTAGCCCGCGTCATCCGGCCCCGCCTGTGTGCGGGGCTTTTTTATGCCTGGCATCCTCTGCCAGACCGCCGCCCGGCCCTTGCTGATCGCCCATAAAAAAGACCCACCGGGGGGCGGTGGGCCAGTCGGGAGTCTTCAATAAGCGTGAGCCACTTTAGCGAAGCCTTGGCGGGTTCACAGTGAAAGAAATTTCATCATCGCCAGCGAGTGGCCGCAGCCCCGGTTGTCCACGGTTTCAGGCGCGGCGGCTGGCGGCATTGAGCCGGCGGCACTCGCGCACGGCGTCCTCTTGCAGGTCGTAGCCATCGCCGATGAAACCATCGGTGCGGGTGTCGGCGATGCGGTACCAGTGGGCGGCGATCGGCGCGCCGTGGGCGGCTTCCCCGGCGCGTCGACCCTGGATGATGATCTTGTTGCAGCGCTTTACGACAAAAATGTCTTCCATGGCGCTTCCCTGGTTGATAGCTGCTCAGAGCAACTATAGAAGCAACTTTGAAATTCGTGCAAAAGCCTGTTCATTGGTTTTCCTCGTCCAGTCTCCAGCCGGCTGGCGTCCATTGCAGCCGGTGGCTGGGCGCCATGGCGGCGAGGAACTCGCGGTCGTGGGACACCACCAGCATCGCGCCGGGGAAATCGCGCAGCGCGCTTTCGAAGGCTTCCACCGATTCCAGGTCCAGGTGGTTGGTCGGCTCGTCCAGGAGCAGCAGCTTGGCCGGTGTGTCGCGCCACAGGGCAATCGCCAGCGCGGCCTTGAGCCGTTCGCCGCCGCTGAGCCGACCACAGGGCTGGGTCACGCGCTGGGCGTCGAGTTGCAGCAAGGCCAGGCGGCTGCGCAACAGGCCTTCCTGCAGTGGCCGGTCGAGGGCTCCCAGGTGTTCGAGGATCGAGCGCTGCGGATCGAGCAGCGACAGGCGCTGGTCAAGGCAGGCGCTGGCTACCCGCACTTCGCATTGGCCGCGCAAGGGCTGGAACTCGCCGGCCAGCATCTTCAGCAGGGTGGATTTTCCGCAGCCGTTGGGCCCGCTGACCGCGATGCGCATGGGCCCGGTGACTGTCAGGTCGAGGTAGCTGGCAGCGGCCTCGGGCGGCAGCCAGGGCAGTTGTGCCTGGGTCAGGCAGAACACCTGTTGCCCCTGGGGCACCGCGGTGCCGGGCAGCGTCACCAGGGTTGGCGCCTGCGGCACCAGCCGCGCATAGGCGTCGCGTACCTGCTGATCGAGGCTGTCCTTGTGGCCCTGCTGGCGGTTGCGCACATGGCCCATGATGTCCCGGGCGGCGCCTTTTATCTTCATCCGTTCAAAGCTGGCGATGTTGGCGGTGTCGGCATAACGCCGGGCGCCGGCGGCGTGGCGCTGGATGGTGTCATGTTCGCGTTGCAGGCGCTTCTGTTCGCGACTGCGTTCGGTTCGGGCGTGTTCCAGGGCGGCCTGCGCCGCGCCGTGCTCGGCTTCGCGCTGGGCGCGGAACGCTGCGTAGTTGCCGCCGTAGACCCGCGCGCCCTGGGGCGTGAGTTCGACGATGCGCTGCATCTGCGCCAGCAACTGGCGGTCATGGCTGATCAGCAGCAGTCCGCCGCGCCACTGCCGAAGCTGCGCCAGCAGCCACTGGCGACCGGGCTCGTCGAGGTGGTTGCTCGGTTCGTCGAGTATCAGCAGCTGGGCATCGCTGAGCAGGGCGCCGATCACCGCGATACGCGCCCGTTGCCCGCCGCTGAGGCGGGCGGCCGGATCGTCGGGGCCGACCCTGTCGAGACCGGCCTCGTCCAGCAGGCGGCGCAGGCGTTCGCCAAGGTCCCAGCGCTCGTCGACCTGCGCCAGGTCGGCCATCGAGGCCTGGCCCGCGGCGAGGCGCCCGAGGGCGGCCAGGGCCGGGGCGATGCCGGCGACCTGGGCGACGCTCTGGCCCTCCTGCGCCAGATGTTCCTGGGCGACATAGGCCACGCGGGCGAAGCGCGTGACGCTGCCCGAGGACGGTGAAAGTTCGCCGGCGATCAGGCGCGCGAGCACGCTTTTGCCGGTGCCATTGCGCCCGACTATGCCGGTGGGCAAGGCATCGAATGTCAGGTCGAGTGAATCGAACAGGGTTTCGCCATGGGCGAACTGGAAGGTCAGCTGGTTCAGGGAGACCAGCGCAGGCAGCCGTGTGACGTGAGTCATCAGCACCTCCGGAAAATGTCGAAAAAGGCCAACAAGCGCTGCAAGGCGGCTTGTCGCGAGTACATTTCTGGAAGGCTTAGTTGTTCACGTCGGCAATCGTCCGGTGACGGGGAAGGGCGGCTAGCCTAACGCGCCAGCGTCCCGGATGACAACCCGGCGGTACCCGGGCGGCTATTGCAAAAAGCCTCAGGCCTGCTGCGTCAGGCGCTCGAGAAACATCCTCAGGCCGACTTCCTCGGCCCGCAGCCCTTTGCGTTTGCGCGGCCTCGGCAGGGCGGCCAGGTGCCCCTGCACGAAGCCCTCGAGCAGCGCTGGATGGATGTAGCACTTGCGGCACACGGCGGGGGTATTGCCCAGTTGCCGGGCGACGTCCTTGACCATCTCGACGATGTGCTTTTTCGCCTCGGCCTCGGGTTCCCAGTGCAGCTCGCGCAGCACCGCCAGGGCCAGGGTGCTGCCGGCCCAGGTGCGGTAGTCCTTGGCGGTGAAATCGGCACCGGTCAGCTCCTGCAGGTAGGCGTTGACGTCGGAGGAGCTGACGCTGTGGCGCTCGCCGTTCTCGTCGAGGTACTGGAACAGGTTCTGTCCGGGCAGCTCCAGGCAGCGCTTGAGGATCCGCGCCAGGCGCGGGTCCTTGACGCTGATCTGGTGTTCGATGCCGCTCTTGCCGCGGAACTGGAAGAGGATCGAGCTGCCTTTGATTGCCACGTGCCGGTTGCGCAGGGTGGTCAGGCCGTAGGAGCGGTTGTCGCGGGCGTACTGGCTGTTGCCGACGCGAATCAGCGTGGCGTCGAGCAGGCTGATGACCGTGGCCATGACCTTGTCGCGGCTGAAGCCGGGCGTGGCCAGCAGGGCTTCCAGTCGCTGGCGCAGGCGTGGCAGGGCGCTGCCGAATTCCAGCAGGCGCGAGTACTTGTCGGCGTCGCGCACTTCCCGCCAGCGCGGGTGGTAGCGGTACTGCTTGCGCCCGCGGGCGTCGCGGCCGGTGGCTTGCAGGTGACCGCGCGGGTCGGCGCAGATCCACACCTGGGTATAGGCCGGCGGCACGGCCAGGGCGTTGATCCGCTGGATCTCGTCGGGCGCCCGGATACGCTGGCCTTGCGGGTCGAAATAGACGAACGTGCCGCGCACTTTCTTGCGGCTGATCCCCGGCTGGGTGTCGTCGACGTAATGCAGGTCAGGTGGCAGGTCCGGGCGCAGTGGGCTATCGGGCATGGCGGAATCCTTGGCAATCAATCGATCAGGCCTGTCTGGCGATTGACCGCGGCGCGGCGCAGGGGTGCCAACCCATTTGCCGGGGACTCAGGCGAGCACGGCCACCGCCTTGATCTGCGCCCAGAGTTGCTGGCCCGGATGCAGTTCCAGCTGGTCGCGGGAGTAGCGGGTGATCCGTGCCAGCAGCGGGTTGCCGGCGACATCCAGGCGCACCAGGACATGCGCGGTATTGTCGGCGGGGATTTCGCCGCTGACCGTCACCGGCAGGCGGTTGAGGATGCTGCTGTGCTCGCCCGCTTGCAGGCTGAGGCTGACGTCCCGCGCCTGGACCTTGAAGCGCAAGTGCTTGCCGATGGCCATCGGCGCATGGGCGACCCGCACCCGCAGCTGGCTGCCGGGCAGTTGCAGGGCGAGCAACTGGTAACCGGCGTCGTAGTGGCTGACCTGGCCTTCGATCACCACCCCGGCGTCGTCGCCCAGGGCCAGGGGCAGGTCGAGACGGGCCAGGGTTTCGCCGATCGGCCCGCTGGCCAGGGCACGGCCGTTTTCCAGCAGGACGATATGGTCGGCCAGGCGCGCCACTTCATCCTGGGAATGGCTGACGTACAGCACCGGGATTTCCAGCTCGTCATGCAGGCGTTCGAGGTACGGCAGGATCTCGCTTTTGCGTTTGCTGTCGAGGGCCGCCAAGGGTTCGTCCATCAGCAGCAGCCGCGGGCTGGTGAGCAGCGCGCGGGCAATGCCGACACGCTGGCGTTCGCCGCCGGACAGGTTGTGCGGGTGGCGCTGCAGCAGATGGCCGATGCCCAGCAATTCAGTGGCCTGGGCCATGTCCACACGACGCTGCGCGCGCGGGATGCGCTTGAGGCCGAACTCCAGGTTGGCCTGTACCGACAGGTGGGCGAACAGGCTGGCTTCCTGGAACACATAACCCAGGGAGCGTTTGTGTGGCGCCACGAACAGTTGGCGCTGGCTGTCCTGCCAGACTTCGTCGTTGATCCGCACCAGGCCCTGTTCGGCCTGTTCCAGGCCGGCGATGCAACGCAGGCAGGTGGTCTTGCCGGAGCCGGAATGCCCGTACAACGCGGTGACGCCACGGCCTGGCAGCTGCAAATCGAGGTCGAGGCTGAAATCTTTATAGGTGCGCTTGAGGCGCACATGGATCGATGCACTCACGATTCAACTCCAGCCAGCACGGGGTTTGCGGCTGGAGTACAGCGCCAGCAACACCAGGAACGAGAACACCAGCATGGCACCGGCCAGCCAGTGGGCCTGGGCGTATTCCAGGGCTTCGACATGGTCGTAGATCTGCACCGAGACCACCCGGGTCTTCTCGGGAATATTGCCGCCGATCATCAGCACCACGCCGAACTCGCCGACGGTGTGGGCGAAACCGAGAATGGCCGCGGTAATGAACCCCGGCCTGGCCAGCGGCAGGATCACGCTGAAGAAGGTGTCCCAGGGATTGGCGCGCAAGGTCGCCGCCACTTCCAGCGGACGGGTGCCGATCGCGGTAAAGGCGTTCTGCAGCGGCTGCACGACAAAGGGCATGGAATAGATCACCGAGCCGATCACCAGGCCGCTGAAACTGAAGGTCAGGGTGCCCAGGCCGAGGGCCTGGGTGAGCTGGCCGATAGAGCCGTTGGGGCCGAGGGCGAGCAGCAGGTAAAAGCCGATCACCGTCGGCGGCAGGACCAGGGGCAGGGCGACGATGGCGCCGATCGGCCCCCGTAGCCACGAGCGCGTGCGCGACAGCCATAACGCAATCGGCGTACCGACGATCAGCAGGATCAGGGTCGTCAGCGACGCCAGTTGCAGGGTCAGCCAGATGGCGGAAAAGTCGGCACTCGATAGCGGCATTTAGCGTTGGTAACCGTAGGACTGGATGATGGCAGCGGCTTTCGGTCCCTTGAGGTAGTCAACCAGGGCCTTGGCCGCCGGGTTGTCCTTGCCCTTGTCGAGGATCACCGCGTCTTGTTTGATCGGGTCGTGCATCTCGGCCGGGACTATCCAGGCCGAGCCGCTGCTGACTTTGCCGTCTTTGTAGATCTGCGACAAGGCGACAAAGCCCAGTTCGGCGTTGCCGGTGGAGACGAACTGATAGGCCTGGGTAATGTTCTGGCCTTCGACGAGCTTGCCCTTGACCTGCTCGCTCAGGCCCAGCCTGGCCAATACCTGGGTGGCGGCCAGGCCGTAAGGCGCGGCTTTCGGGTTGGCGATGGACAGGTGCTGGTACTGGTTGGCCTTGAGCACCTGGCCCTGGCTGTCGACGTAGCCAGCCTTGGCCGACCACAGCGCCAGGGTGCCGATGGCGTAGGTGAAGCGCGAGCCTTTGACGGTGGCGCCTTCGCTGTCGAGTTTTTCCGGGGTGCTGTCGTCGGCGGCGAGGAACACTTCGAATGGCGCGCCGTTCTTGATCTGGGTATAGAACTGCCCGGTAGCGCCATAGGCGGCCACCAGCTTGTGCCCGGTGTCTTTCTCGAAGTCGGCGGCGATGGCCTGGATCGGCGCGGTGAAGTTGGCGGCGACCGCCACCTGCACTTCAGCGGCCTGGGCCGGGCCCAAAGCGCAGACGGCGAGCAAGGCGGCAAGGCAGGTCGGGGCAAAACCTGAGAGACGACGGTTCATGAACAGCTCCATTGGCGAAGGGACGTTGGGCGGTTGGCGGTATTGGAAATGGATGGCACCGGGGGTGGGTGAAACGCTGTATACGGAAATATATAGCGAATCGCCAGCGAACGGAACTGCAAAGGTCGCGCGGCTTTGAGGGCAAATAGAGGTTTTGCGCAAAACGCCGCGACCGCAGTCGCGGCGTGCCGGGTTTAGCGGTCGGTCAGCTTGGCCAGGGCCTGGGCGGCCAGGGTGCGGGTCAGCTCCGCGGTCGGCAGTTCGACCCCGAGGCGCAAGGCCTGTCCGGACCAGAGGCTGGCGAAGTCGGCGTCGTCCTTGGCGCGCAGCGGCATCAGCGCGCCACCGGCGAGGGGGAAGGCCGGCGCCAGGGGGCTGATCGGGCCGATGTCGCGCATCACCCGGTTGAGAATGCCCCGTGCCGGGCGCCCGGTGAACAGGTTGGTCAGGGCGGTTTCGCTCTCCTTGGCGGTACGCAGGGCCTTGTGGTGGGCGGCACTGACCTTGGCTTCCGGGGTGAACAGGTAGGCGGTGCCCAGTTGCACCGCCGAGGCGCCGAGGGCAAAGGCTGCGACTATGCCGCGGGCGTCGCCGATCCCGCCGGCGGCGATCACCGGCACCCGCACCGCATCGACAATCTGCGGCACCAGGGCCATGGTGCCGACCTGAGTGTTGAGGTCTTCGCTGAGGAAGATCGCCCGATGGCCGCCGGCCTCGTAGCCCATGGCGATGATTGCATCGCAGCCGTGCTGTTCCAGCCAGATCGCCTCATCGACGGTGCTCGCCGACGACAGGATCTTCGCCCCGGTGGCCTTGACCCGCGCGAGCAGGGCCGGGTCCGGCAGGCCGAAGTGGAAGCTGACGATTTGCGGGCGCAGTTCTTCCACCAGTTCGCAACTGACGGTGTCGAAGGGCACGCGGCTGCTGACCGGGGTCGGCGCATCGAAATCCACGCCGAGCTCGCGGTAGTAGAGTTCCAGGGTATTTTTCCAGCGGGTTTCCCGTTCCGGGTCGGGTGTCGGGTTCTGATGGCAGAAGAAATTCAGGTTCAGCGGCGCGGGGGTCGCCTGGCGGATGCTCTGGACATCCTGGCGGATCTGCTCGGCCGTCAGCATGGCGCAGGGCAGGGAGCCCAGGCCACCCGCCTGGGCGGCGGCGATCACCATGGCGGTAGTGGTCGCTCCGGCCATCGGCGCCTGGATGATCGGCAGCTCGATGCCCAGCAGGTCGAGAATACGGGTGTCAGGCCATTGGCTCATGTGAATGATGCTCCGACGTCAAGAGATAAGGACGGCAACCCGGGGTTTGTATCAGGAGACAGGCAATCAAGGCCAGTCGACTTTGGCTGGGGTGGCACGATCACTTGCAGGAGCGGGGCGTGGGCGGCCTACGACGAAAAGAGCGTGGATTTTTCCCGTCCGGGCTGGGAAGGTGGGAGCTTTGTAACCTGAAACTCAAGTTCACGGCCCGGTCATGGGTCTATCGGGAGGCAGTGATGTTCAAGGGTATTTTGATCGAGAAAGACGATGCCGGTTATCGCGCGGCGCTGCGCGAGATTGACGAAGAGCAGTTGCCCGAGGGCAATGTGACGGTGCGGGTGGCCTACAGCACCCTGAACTTCAAGGATGGCCTGGCCATCACCGGCAGCAGTCCGGTGGTGCGCAAGTTTCCCATGGTGCCGGGGATCGATCTGGCAGGCATTGTCGAGTCCAGCAGCCACCCGGACTACCAGCCCGGCGACCCGGTGCTGCTCAACGGCTGGGGCGTGGGCGAAGGGCATTGGGGCGGCCTGGCGCAGAAGGCACGGCTGGACGGCGACTGGCTGATTCCCTTGCCCCAGGCGTTCAGCGCGGCCGAGGCCATGGCCATCGGCACGGCGGGGTACACGGCGATGCTCAGTATCCTGGCGCTGGAGCGCCATGGCCTGACCCCGGGCCAGGGCGAGGTGCTGGTCACCGGGGCCAATGGCGGGGTCGGCAGCTTTGCCATAACCTTGCTGGCCCGGCTGGGTTATCGGGTGGTGGCGTCCACCGGGCGCACTTCCGAGCATGACTACCTCAAGCGCCTGGGCGCCAGTGAGATCATCGACCGTGCCAGCTTGTCCGCGCCGGGCAAGCCGTTGGCCAAGGAGCGTTGGGCGGCGGTGATCGACTCGGTGGGCAGCCATACCCTGGCCAATGCCTGCGCCAGCACCCAGGCCAACGGCACGGTGGCCGCCTGCGGGCTGGCCCAGGGCATGGACTTCCCGGCGTCGGTGGCGCCCTTCATTCTGCGGGGCGTGACCCTGGCCGGGATCAACAGTGTGACCCAGCCCAAGGCCCGGCGGATCGAGGCCTGGCAGCGCCTGACCCGCGATCTGGACCCGGCCCTGCTGCCGTTGATCAGCCATGAGATCGGCCTCAGCGAAGCCATCGCCGCGGCGTCGCGCCTGCTGGCCGGCGAGTTGCGCGGGCGCGTGGTGGTGGATGTGAATCGCTGATACCGTGCGCGCCGGTCACCCAGATAAACGCCAGACAGGAGTACGAAGCATGGATGTCAAACTGCGAGAGGTTCAGCCTTTCTGTGTCTCGGGCTTGCAGGTACGTACCTGCAACGCCGACGAGCAACAAGCGGACAGCGCGCGGATCGGGCCGATGTGGGAGCGGTTTTTTGTCGAAGGCTTGTTCGACAGCATCGGTCACCGGCAGTCGGACTCGTTCATCTATGGCCTGTACTCCAACTACGAGTCCGATGCCTCGGGGCACTTCGACGTCACTGCCGGCGTGGCGGTGGGCGAAGGCAACGCCGACTATCCGTTGGTGCAGGTGCAGGGCGGCGAGTACCTGGCGTTCTCCGCCAAGGGGCCGATGCCCGACGTGGTGATCCAGACCTGGGGGCTGGTCTGGGCCTACTTCGAGGACAACCCGCAGGTCCGCCGGCGCTTCGCCACGGACTTCGAGGTGTACACCGGGCCGGAATCGGTGTCGGTGTACATCGGCATTCAGGCCTCGGACGAGTTCTCGCGTTCGAGCAACTGACGCTTGCGCTCCACGCCCCAGCGGTAGCCGGACAGGTTGCCGTCGCTGCGTACCACCCGGTGGCAAGGGATCGCCACCGCCAGGCTGTTGGCCCCACAGGCCTGGGCCACGGCGCGAAAGGACTTCGGCGCGCCGATACGCTGGGCGATCTCGGCGTAGCTGGCGGTGCTGCCTGGCGGAATCTCCTTGAGGGCCAGCCACACCCGCTCCTGGAACGCCGTGCCTTGCAGGTCCAGCGGCAGGTCGAGGCCAATGGCCGGTGCTTCGATAAACCCCACCACCTTGGCCACCAGTTGCTCGAAGTCCTGATCGGCGCCGATCAGGTTGGCCCGGGGGAATTTGTCCTGCAGATCCTGCACCAGGGCATTGGGGTCGTCGCCCAGCAGGATCGCGCAGACCCCACGGTTGCTCTGGGCGACCAGGATCGCGCCCAGGGAACACTGGCCGACGGCGAAGCGGATATCGGCGTTCAGGCCGCCGGCGCGGTAGTCGCTGGGTTTCATGCCGAGCAACTGGTCGGCGGTTTCGTAGAAGCGGCTGTTGGAGTTGAAGCCGGCGTCGTACAGCGCGTCGGTCACCGAATGGCCGTGCTCCAGTTGGCGCCGTACCCGCCGCGAACGGTGGGCGCTGGCGTAGCCTTTCGGGGTCAGCCCGGTGGCGGCCTTGAACACCCGGTGAAAGTGGAAGCTGCTCATGCCGGCTTGCTCGGCCAGCTGTTTCAGGCTGGGCAACGTTTCGGCCGACTCGATCTGCCGGCACGCGGCGGCGACCAGGCTGGCATGCTGCGCGGCCACCTGGGTCTGGTCGCTGGCGCTGCGTTTGCTCGGCCGGTAACCGGCGGCTTCGGCTTGCTCCGCGGTGTCGAAGAATTCGACGTTCTCCGGCCGTGGCAGGCGCGACAGGCTGCTGGGGCGGCAGTAGACCCCGGTGGTTTTTACCCCATAGACGAACTGGCCATCGGCGCTCGCATCACGGGCCAGGACGGCGAGCCAGCGTGGATCGCTGGCGGTGGTGGGCTTGGGCTGGACCATGGTCATGGGCTCTACTCGGTGGCGGATGTCGCTCAGATTAACCAAGGGCAGGGTGCCTGGCACTCCGAGTCTTGCGCTTGAATTCCCGCGGGATCAACCGGCCCGGCGAAAGGTCAGGTTGATGCGTCGTGGGCCCAGCAGCGGGTGTGTGCCTTCCTTGAGCGGCAGCACGCCGTGATAGCGCAGGCGGTCGACGCCGCCCCAGACCACCACATCGCCATGCAGCA
This sequence comes from Pseudomonas sp. NFACC41-3, assembly GCF_900109505.1. Classification (NCBI taxonomy): domain Bacteria; kingdom Pseudomonadati; phylum Pseudomonadota; class Gammaproteobacteria; order Pseudomonadales; family Pseudomonadaceae; genus Pseudomonas; species Pseudomonas sp. NFACC41-3. The sequence goes on along the minus strand of NZ_FOAE01000001.1, from coordinate 1,952,821 downwards.
GCGGCACCCGCAACGGACGGTCGCTGCGGCGCTCGCCACCCAGCTGAAACACCGCCGGCAAACCCAGGGAGACGGAGACGATCGGTGCATCGTAATCGCGCTCGTCCTTGTCCTGGTGCAGGGACATGCGGGCGCCGGGCACATAGTGATTGATCAGGCAGGCGTCCGGTTCGAACCCGGCAAAACCGGCCTGGGTCGCGGCGGCCCGGGCCAGTTCGCGCAACACCTCGGGCATCGCCGGCCAGGGCTGGCCGCTCTGCGGATCGATGGCGGTGTAACGGTAGCCGCTGCGGTCGGTGGTCCAGCCCAGCTGGCCGCAACTGCTCAGGCCCACCGACATGGTGAAACCGCCCGGCGTGACCATTTGCCGGAACGGCGCGGCGCGCAGCACGCCACGCAGGGCCGGCAGCAGGCGCTCGACCCAGGGCAGGGCGAAGCCGCGAAGCACAAAGGACTGCGGGCCGATCTGTTCGGTGCGGGGCGCCTGTTGCAGCTCGGGTTCGCCGAACAGTTCGCCGGTGAAGTTACTGGGCATCGTGGAAGATCACTCCTAGCGTATGGCGGCGACCGCTGTGCAAGCGGCTGACGCCATGGCGCAACGTCACCCGGTAATGGCCGCGCACGCCGGGTACCGGACGATGATGCACGGCGAAGATCAGCGCATCACCCTGCTTCAGACCGATGACCTGCGGCCGCGACTGCATGCGCGGACGTTGCTCGGTGATGACGAATTCACCGCCGCTGAAGTCGATCCCGGGACGGGACAGGAGGATCGCGACCTGCAGGGGGAATACGTTGTCGCCATACACATCCTGGTGCAGGCAGTTGTAATCCTGCGGGCCGTACTGCAGCAACAAGGGCGTCGGCCGCTGCTGACCGGCGGCGTGGCAGCGCTGGAGAAAATCTTCGTGCCGGGGCGGATATTGCACGGGGATATTCATCAGCTGGTTCCAGCGATTGGCCAGCGGCACCAGGCGCGGATAGAACTGGCCGCGCAACTCGGCGACCCGTTGCGGCAAGGGGTAGGCGAAATACTGATACTCGCCGCGGCCGAAACCGTGCCTGGCCATGACCACCCGTGAACGAAACAACTCGCTGTGGGGATACAAACCGCTGAGCTCATGACATTGGTCGGCGCTGAGCAGGTTGTCGATCACCGCGCTGCCGTCCTGGTCGAGTTGCTGCTCGATCGAGGCCCAGTCCAGGCAGGCGAGGCGTTGTTCGAGGGAGGAGGCGGACATGCTGGCGGTTCCCGGAGTAGAGGTTGAGGTCCGCCATTCTGGGAAGTGCGCGGGCCGCTCACACTCCGCCGCTTGCGCTCGAATTCGTCACAGGTTCTAGGGGCTGGGACTTACAGCGCCTTGCTCACGCTGACATCGCTGATGACGTCGTCGGTCTGGCCATGCAGGGCTTCCAGCGCGGCCTTGGCTTCTTCCTGAGTGCCGCTTTCCAGCTGGGCGAACTCGAAACGGCGCTCGCCGTTGAGTTTGTATTTGATGACGTACTTGGTCGTTTGGGCCACGGTGATACCTGTTGGTCGCGGGCTGGGGTGGGGTTCAGCGCAGTTTCGAGCTGGACCGGCGGATGATCTTGATCGAGTGGGTCAGGTTCGGCTTGCGGGTAACGCTGATGGGCCGGCGGTTGACGGTGTCGATGGTGATATTCCAGAAGCCGGTGCTCGGCGCGGTGATCCTGGCCGGGAACTTGTCGAACGCGCCGCCATGATAGGTGTGACGTCCGCCGTTCTTGAAGCTTCGGAAGTTGGCGTCGTTCATCAGGCGGATGTTGCAGACCTGGGAGCATTCGATGACGACGATATCGTCTTCGTTGAGGTGCTCGCGCTGGTGGATAAATTTCATGGGCGCCTCCAGAAGGGCTTTTGCTACAAAATCAAAACGATGGCGCAGTTTATCAGGCCGCGGCAGGCGGCTTTGACAATTTAAAACAGTTATTTGCCGATTATTTAGGATAAATCTGGCTGATCCGGAGAAAAATGCCATTTCTGCGGTCGGACGGTCTTTATCGGAGGAAATGTATGAAGTGGGGTGTGTTGATTCTGGCCTTGGCGATCAGTGGCTGTGCGACGGTCTCGGATATTAACCAGACATTGCCCACCCTGAACGTGATTTCAGGGAAAAAGCCACAGGAGTACGCCAAGTGCGTCAGCGACAAACTGGCTGACAGCCGTGGCCAGTTGCAGGTCGAACCGCGTAAGGACGGCATGCGCATCATCGTTCCGCAGAAAGTCTCGTCGGGCCCGACCGCGGTATTCGATATCGAGGAGCGTTCCGGCGGCAGCAGCATCAAGCTGCATGAAAGCATGTCCAATGTGCCCATGCGTCCGGGCGATATCCGCAAGGCGGCGGAGGACTGCATTTCCGGCTGATAGCCAAGCGATTTTTCAACAGCCCGCCCTGGCCCGGATTTCCGTGGCGAGGGCGGGTTTTTTTGTGCCTGGTGGCAAGGCAGGCCCGGCTGGTTTCGCGTTGTAGCCAAAGGTCTATTGGCCTACTCTTTGTAGGCTTATATAAAATAAGCCTAAGAATATAACTAGAAAAATGGAGTTCGCCATGATCCCCGTGGATCGAATACTGCTGAGCAGCCTGATGCTGTTTTTTGTCGCCAATGCCCAGGCCATGGATGGGCAGAAAGTCTTTGTCCAGGGTGGCGCGCAGCCTGGCGCCACGGCATGCCTGGCCTGTCATGGTGGCGATGGTCTGGGCCTGGCGGCCGCCGGGTTTCCGCGCCTGGCGGGATTGTCGGCGGGTTATCTGCGCAAGCAGCTGGAAGATTTTCGCAGCGGTGCGCGCAGCAACCCGGTCATGCAGCCACTGGCCAAGGCCCTGAGCGATGACGAGATAGACGCGGTCAGCCAGACCCTGGCGGCCATGCCGGCTGCGACGCCAGCGCCGATCAACCGCAGTTCCCTGGCTGAAGGCGTGGGGGCGAGGCTGGCCTTGCGCGGCGCCTGGGAGCGGCAGGTTCCGGAGTGCGTGACCTGTCATGGGCCGGGTGGCGTGGGCGTGGGAGACGCCTTTCCGCCGTTGGCCGGGCAACCCGCGGCGTATCTCGCCGGGCAATTGAATGCCTGGCGCGACGGCACGCGCCGCAACGATCCGAACGACCTGATGGGACACATCGCCAAAGCCCTGAGCCCCGAGGAAATTACGGCGGTGGCCGATTATTTCGCCAAGGTCGGCAGTCAGTTGGTCAAGGCCGATAACCAGGAGTCCAAGCCATGAAGCATGATCTTCTATTGGGCTTTTCCCTCGCCTTGCTGACGGCCCAGGCTTATGGCGCCGCGGTCGCCATGGAGGACCAGTCACAGTTGCGGGAGCCGGCGGTGAACGCTGCCCATCCCGGGTATTTCCAGCCACCGGCGGAGAGCGAGTTGCCGGACAATGCCTACGGCAAGATGGTTCGCGACGGCTATGCGCTGTTCGTCGATACCAAGCGCCTGGCGCCGAAGTTCGTCGGCAATGGGCTCAATTGCAGCAACTGCCACCTGGACCAGGGGCGACTGGCCAACTCCGCGCCGCTGTGGGGCGCCTATCCGATGTACCCGGCCTACCGCAAGAAGAACGACAAGGTGAACACCTACGCCGAACGCTTGCAGGGCTGTTTCCAGTTCAGCATGAACGGCACGCCACCGGCCGCCGACAGCTACGAGATCACTGCGTTGTCGGTGTATTCCTACTGGCTGGCGAGCAAGGCGCCTATCGCTGTCGAGTTGCCCGGGCGGGGTTATCCCGAGGTGCCGCAACCGGCCCAGGGCTACGACCTGGCGCGTGGCGAGCAGGTGTATCGGGCGCAATGCGCGGTTTGCCATGGCGACAACGGCCAGGGCCAGAAGGTCGGCGCGGACTATGTCATGCCGCCGCTCTGGGGCAAGGACTCGTATAACTGGGGCGCCGGCATGCACCGGATCAACACGGCCGCGTCCTTTATCAAATACAACATGCCCTTGGGCAAGGCCGGCAGCTTGAGCGACCAGCAGGCCTGGGACGTGGCGGCGTTCGTCAATCGCCATGAACGACCGCAGGACCCGCGGCTGGTGGAGGGCTCCATCGAGAAGACCCGGCTCAAGTTCCACGCCAACGACGGCGTCAATCTGTATGGCCAGACGGTAGATGGCGTGCTGATTGGCCAGGGCATCCGATAAACTGTCGGCCATCGTCAAAGATGCCGTCGAAACCCAGGTTTCGGCGGCATCGTTTTTTGGGAGAAAGCATGAAGCGCGAAACAGTCCGGGAGAGGCATGCGGAGGGGCATATCTCTGCGACCCATGTGATTCAGAATCCGGCGAATTCCGGGGAATGGATCGTGTTCTTCAAGAAAAGCGCGGGGCGCAGCTATTTTCTGGTGGATGACAACGATGAAGTCGAGTCATTCGACCGACTGGACGACCTGATCGAAACCATCCGCAACCTGGGCATCAAGTTTGCCGAGATTCATATGTAGGCCGTGCGTCTGCTACTTGCAGACCACCACCACGCTGCGGCTTTTGTAGTTGCCAACGTCCGCCCCCAGGGTCTTGTCGCTTTCCTTGAGCGACGGCGTGCCGTCGGTGCCGATGATCCGATAGCCGGTGCCGGCACAGGAGGCGTCGGCCTTTTCATAGCAGCTGGCCCAGGAGCTGGCTTCGCCGGAGCAATCGATGCTCAGGCCTTGCTCGCCGTTTTCCAGGTAGGTATCGGAAACGGTGGCGCATCCGCTCAGGGCCAGTACCGCAGTCAGTGCCAGAAGTTTGTGCATGGGTGTGGTCGTCGTCGAGAAGTTTGAGCCCCGGGGGAGGGCTGGACACCCTTGGCGAGCGTCTGGGACGAGATGCTATAGCGAACCGCCACTGCGGTATAGATCGGCATGAAAAAGCCCTGCGCGGGGCAGGGCTCTTCGGTGCGGGGACAGTCTCAGGACTTGGGGCTGCGACGCGCCGACGCGTGGCCGGCCGAGTCCTCGAACACCGATGCCACTTCGACCGCCATTGCCTCGCTGGCGAAAGGTCCGGCGACGTTCTCGCCCTGGGCGCTGACCAACCACCACTGGCCGTCTTTCAACTGCTTGATCTGGTAACCGTTTACGCTTTTTGTTGCCGACATCTATCTGCCTCGTTGGCGGGATTCAAGGGCGCCATGATAGCGGTAAACGAGTTCCTGTAAGAATGCGGACAAGGGCGGGACGCAGAAAATTAAGGCTTTGCAGCCAGATGGCGGTTTACGGCGCGGGCTATCTGTACGATGCTGCGAAGCCGTGTTTGCAAGTCTGTTCGAAACGATGTGCGGAGCGTGCAGAACAATGTGCGCAGCTATGTGCAGAACAAGGTGGGGAACTATGTGGGGAACTATCCGCGGCAATATTTCTCTTAGATGGCAGCGGTTAGCCACTGCGACCCATTGTAAGGCGCACGCGGCCTGATTAGACTGCGCCGAAATTCGTACGTACAGCCCTTTTAAGGACTCATATGATCAAGAAATGCTTGTTCCCAGCAGCCGGTTACGGTACTCGCTTCCTGCCAGCGACTAAAGCCATGCCTAAAGAAATGCTGCCGGTGGTGAACAAGCCACTGATCCAGTACGGCGTTGAAGAAGCACTGGATGCCGGTCTGAACGAAATCTCCATCGTCACCGGTCGCGGCAAGCGCGCCCTGGAAGACCACTTCGACATCAGCTACGAGCTGGAAAACCAGATCAAGGGCACCGACAAGGAAAAATACCTGGTCGGTATCCGCCGTCTGCTGGACGAGTGCTCGTTCTCCTACACCCGCCAGACCGAAATGAAAGGCCTGGGTCACGCGATCCTGACCGGTCGTCCGCTGATCGGTGACGAGCCGTTCGCCGTGGTGCTGGCGGACGACCTGTGCGTCAACCTCGAAGGTGACGGCGTGCTGAAGCAGATGGTCAAGCTGTACAAGCAGTACCGCTGCACCATCGTCGCCATCATGGAAGTTGACCCGCAAGAAACCAGCAAGTACGGGGTGATTGCCGGCGACCTGATCGGCGACGACCTGTACCGCGTACGCAACATGGTTGAGAAGCCGAAGCCGGAAGATGCGCCGTCGAACCTGGCGATCATCGGTCGCTACATCATGACCCCGGACATCTTCAAGCTGATCGAAGAAACCGAGCCGGGCAAGGGTGGCGAGATCCAGATCACCGATGCCCTGATGAAGCAGGCCCAGGACGGTTGCGTGATTGCCTACAAGTTCAAGGGCAAGCGTTTCGACTGCGGTGGTGCCGAAGGTTACATCGACGCGACCAACTTCTGCTTCGAGAACTTCTACAAGACTGGCAAGGCTTACTGATAGCCCGCTTGGTCCTTGTACTGAAAAGCCACCTTCGGGTGGCTTTTTCGTTTTATGCCCCTATGTAAATCCTCTAGCGCTGACCGGATACGCATCTGCGGTTATGCTGTCAGCCTGCCTGGGAGAGTGAAATGGCCTACGATTTTGATCTTTATGTAATTGGCGCCGGTTCCGGCGGTGTGCGTTCGGCGCGGTTCGCCGCGGGTTTTGGCGCGAAAGTCGCGGTCGCCGAAAGCCGCTATCTGGGCGGTACCTGTGTCAACGTCGGCTGCGTGCCGAAAAAACTGCTGGTGTACGGCGCTCACTTCGCCGAAGACTTCGAGCAGTCCGCCGGCTTCGGCTGGACTCTGGGCGAGGCCGATTTCGACTGGGCCACCCTGATCGCCAACAAGGATCGCGAGATCAATCGCCTGAACGGCATCTATCGCAACCTGCTGGTCAACAGCGGCGTGACCTTGCACGAAGGCCACGCCAGGCTGATCGACCCGCATCAGGTGGAGGTCAATGGCCAGCGCTACACAGCCAGGCACATCCTGATCGCCACCGGCGGCTGGCCGCAGATCCCGGATATTCCGGGGCGCGAACACGCCATCAGCTCCAACGAGGCGTTTTTCCTCAAGGAACTGCCCAAGCGCATCCTGGTGGTGGGCGGCGGTTATATCGCGGTGGAGTTCGCCGGGATCTTCCATGGCCTGGGCGCGGACACCAAGTTGCTGTATCGCGGCGAACTGTTCCTGCGTGGCTTCGACGGTGCGGTGCGCAAGCACTTGCAGGAAGAACTGACCAAGCGTGGGCTCGACCTGCAGTTCAATGCCGATATCGAGCGCATCGAAAAGCAGGCCGACGGTAGCCTGAAGGTCACGCTCAAGGATGGTCGCGAACTGGCCACCGATTGTGTGTTCTACGCCACCGGCCGGCGGCCGATGCTCGACAACCTGGGGCTGGAAAATACCGGGGTGAAGCTCGATAAGCGTGGCTTCATCGAGGTCGACGAGCAGTACCAGAGCGCCGAGCCGTCGATCCTGGCGATTGGCGATGTGATCGGGCGTGTGCAGTTGACGCCGGTGGCCCTGGCCGAAGGCATGGCTGTGGCGCGGCGTCTGTTCAAGCCGGAGCAGTATCGTCCGGTGGACTACAACATGATCCCGACCGCGGTGTTCAGCCTGCCGAATATCGGCACCGTTGGCCTGACCGAAGAGCAGGCGCGGGAAGCCGGGCGCAAGGTGCAGATCTTCGAAAGCCGCTTCCGGCCGATGAAGCTGACCCTGACCGAGTGCCAGGAGCGCACGCTGATGAAGCTGGTGGTGGATGCCGAGACCGACAAGGTGTTGGGCTGCCATATGGTCGGCCCGGACGCCGGCGAGATCGTCCAGGGCCTGGCGATTGCCTTGAAGGCCGGCGCCACCAAGCGTGACTTCGACGAAACCATCGGGGTGCACCCGACGGCCGCCGAAGAGTTCGTCACCATGCGCACGCCGGTCGCCGGTTAAGCCTGCTCTGGTGGCTCCGGCCGCTGCTCTTCTGTTTCTGGCTGCGCCTCGGCCTTCGCGGCGGCAGCCAGTTGCAGGGCCTCCAGGCTGGCCTCGGCCTTGGTAGCGCGCAGTTCCAGTTGTCGATTGTCCTGCAGCTGCTGCTCCAGGTTCTGCTTGAACTCATGACTTTCCAGCAAGGCGACGCGCAGGCGTTCCTGGAGGAGGGTGTGTTCGCTGTTCAGACGGGTGGATTGCTCCAGCAACTGGCCAAGCTTGCTGTCGGTTTTCTGTGCCTGCTCCTGTGTCTGGCGCAACTCTTTCTGGGTGGCGCGCTGCTCGCTGGTCAGGCGTTCGTTGTCGCGGTGCAGTTGGGTGATCTCGTCCTGGCGCACCAATGCGCTTTGCTGGGCCTGGCGCAGTTCCTGTTGCACCTGCTGCAGCTGGCCTTCATGGCGGCGCTGATCCTGTTCGCGCTGCTCCTTGACCGCGCTGCGGTAATGCTCGAGGGCGTCCCGGGCGTGCAGGTGCTTTTCTTCCAGTGAACGAATCTGCTCGTCCTTGTCTTTCAGGCGCAATTCGAAGTCGGCCAGGGCCTGGTTCAGTCCGGCATTGCGCGTCTGTTCGCTCTGCAGGGTGGAGCGGGTCTCCTGCAGCAGCGTGCTTTCGCTGGCCAGGGCTGCAGCCTGGGTCTGCAATTGCTGCTGCAGCTGGGCCTGCGCCTGTTTGGCCGCGGCCTGCTGCGCCGCCAGTTCCTGGTTCATTTCCTCCACTTGCGCCTGGGCCTGCGCCACGGGCTCCTGAGCCTGTTCGCGCAGGCGCTGGGCCATGCGCTGGATCAGTTCCGTCAGTTCTTCTTCCAGGGCTTCCTGCGGCGCGGCGCGGCGGGCTTCGCTTTGCTCCAGCTCCTTCAGGTAGCGGTGAATGGTGGTTTTCGAGCCGGTATTGCCCATTTCGATGCGCACCGCATCGATGCTGGGGTGTTCGCCGCGAGCGAGGATTGCCGAACGGGCGATTTGCACCACCGCCTTGTTAACGCCGCCACGAGCCATGGGATCTCCTACGATTACGTACTTTTTTACGTGGTATGTATAACGTGTAATTGTACAATAAAATCAAAGATAAATATTAGAATTATTGACATGGGATATACTGGTATTACCCCATGTCATAGCCAGAACGCCCTGTTGCCATCCGCTATTTCCGTACGCAAGACGAGTCGAACAAGCCATGAGTGATCTGGATCGTTATCTGCACGCCGCGACCCGCGACAACACCCGGCGCAGTTACCGGGCAGCCATCGAACATTTCGAGGTGACCTGGGGCGGGTTCCTGCCGGCGACCAGCGACAGCGTGGCGCGTTATCTGGCGGCGTATGCGGGGGAGCTGTCGATCAACACCCTGAAGTTGCGGCTCTCGGCCCTGGCGCAGTGGCACAACAGCCAGGGTTTCGCCGACCCGACCAAGGCCCCGGTGGTGCGCCAGGTGTTCAAGGGCATTCGCGCGCTGCACCCGGCGCAGGAAAAACAGGCCGAGCCTTTGCAGTTGCAGCATCTGGAGCAGGTAATCGCCTGGCTGGAGCAGGAAGCCACCCAGGCCCGGCTCGATGACAACCAGCCGGCGCTGCTGCGGGCGCGGCGTGACAGCGCGCTGATTCTCCTGGGATTCTGGCGCGGCTTTCGCAGCGACGAGTTGTGCCGGCTACGGATCGAGCATGTGCAGGCGGTGTCGGGTTCCGGCATCAGCCTGTATCTGCCTCGCAGCAAGAGCGACCGCGACAACCTCGGCAAGACCTGGCACACCCCGGCGTTGCGCCGGTTGTGCCCGGTCCAGGCCTATATCGAGTGGATCAGCGCCGCGGCCCTGGTGCGTGGGCCGGTGTTCCGTGGCATCGACCGCTGGGGCCATCTGAGCGAGGAGGGCTTGCACGCCAATAGCGTGATCCCGTTATTACGCCAGGCGCTGGAGCGCGCCGGGGTCGCCGCAGACCAGTACACCAGCCACTCCCTGCGCCGCGGCTTTGCCACCTGGGCCCACCGCAGCGGCTGGGACCTCAAGTCGCTGATGAGCTATGTCGGCTGGAAGGACATCAAGTCGGCCATGCGTTACGTCGAGGCCAGCCCATTTCTCGGCATGGCCCTGACCCAGGAAAAGCCGGTCGGCGAGTAAATACGCATTTCTTCTATTAATACTGCGCGCTAATAGCTAAACCTAATCAGCAGCATCAGCTTTGCCAATGAGCCTTGGCTGGGAGCATTGGTTAGGATTCTCCCCATCAAGTTTTCAACCCAAGTTTTTACCCACTGATGGAGAATCACCGATGCCTATCATCAACAGCCAAGTCAAACCGTTCAAAGCAACCGCCTTCAAGAATGGCGAGTTCATCGAAGTGTCGGACGCCACCCTGAAAGGCAAATGGTCCGTCGTGTTCTTCTACCCGGCCGACTTCACCTTCGTTTGCCCAACCGAGCTGGAAGACCTGGCAGACAACTACGCCGAATTCCAGAAACTGGGCGTGGAAATCTACAGCGTTTCGACCGACACCCACTTCGCCCACGCTGCCTGGCACAACACTTCGCCAGCCATCGGCAAGATCCGCTACACCATGATCGGCGACCCGACCCTGGCCATCTCCCGCAACTTCGACGTGCTGATCGAAGAAGCCGGTCTGGCTGACCGTGGCACCTTCGTGATCAACCCTGAAGGCCAGATCAAGATCGTTGAAATCAACGACGGCGGTGTTGGTCGTGACGCTTCCGAGCTGCTGCGCAAGATCAAGGCCGCTCAATACGTCGCTGCCCACCCAGGCGAAGTCTGCCCAGCCAAGTGGAAAGAAGGCGAGGCTACCCTGGCTCCTTCCCTGGACCTGGTCGGCAAGATCTAAGCCTGTGACTCGCTACAGCAGGGCGGACCGCCGCACCTAAGTCAGCTGCACCGCCCCCAAGAACGCCCGGGCGAGATTCGCTCGGGCGTTTTTTTTCGATCTGAATAAAAGGAAATCGCCCGTATGTTGGACGCCAATCTTAAAGCCCAGTTGAAGTCATACCTGGAACGGGTCACCCAGCCGATCGAGATCGTTGCCTCTCTCGACGACGGTGCGAAATCCCAGGAAATGCTCGAATTGCTGAAAGACGTTGCCAGTCTTTCCAGCCAGATTACTTTGCTCGACAACGGTAACGATGTTCGTAAACCATCGTTCTCGATCAATCGCCCGGGAAGCGACATCAGCCTGCGTTTCGCCGGCATCCCCATGGGCCACGAATTCACGTCCCTGGTGCTGGCCTTGCTGCAAGTCGGCGGCCACCCCTCGAAAGCCAGTGTCGAAGTGATCGAACAGATCCGCGCCCTCAAAGGCGAGTTCAACTTCGAGACTTACTTCTCGCTGTCCTGCCAGAACTGCCCGGACGTGGTCCAGGCGCTGAACCTGATGGCGGTGCTGAACCCGAACATCCGCCACGTCGCCATCGACGGCGCACTGTTCCAGGACGAAGTCAACGATCGCAAGATCATGGCGGTCCCCAGTGTCTACCTCAATGGCGTGAACTTCGGCCAGGGCCGCATGGGCCTGGAAGAAATCCTCGGCAAGCTCGACACCGGGGCCATCGAGAAACAGGCGGAAAAAATCAGTGCCAAGGACGCCTTCGACGTCCTGGTGGTCGGCGGTGGCCCGGCCGGTGCGTCGGCGGCGATCTACGCGGCCCGTAAAGGTATCCGTACCGGTGTCGCGGCCGAGCGTTTCGGCGGCCAGGTGCTGGACACCATGGCCATCGAGAACTTTGTCTCGGTCCAGGAGACCGAAGGGCCGAAACTGGCCAGCGCCCTGGAAGAGCACGTTCGCCAGTACGACGTCGACATCATGAACCTGCAGCGCGCCAGCGCGCTGGTGCCGGCCAAGGAAGTCGGCGGCCTGCACGAAGTGCGTTTCGAAAGCGGCGCGAGCCTCAAGGCCAAGTCGCTGATCCTGGCCACCGGTGCCCGCTGGCGCGAGATGGGTGTGCCCGGCGAGCAGGAATACAAGGCCAAGGGCGTGTGCTTCTGCCCGCACTGCGACGGCCCGCTGTTCAAGGGCAAGCGCGTGGCGGTGATCGGCGGCGGTAACTCCGGCGTCGAAGCGGCCATCGACCTGGCGGGTATCGTCAGCCACGTGACCCTGCTGGAGTTCGACAGCAAGCTGCGCGCCGATGCCGTGCTGCAACGCAAGCTGTACAGCCTGGCGAACGTCAACGTGATCACCAGCGCGCTGACCAGCGAAGTCAAGGGTGATGGCCAGAAGGTCACCGGCCTGGTGTACAAGGACCGCGATTCGGGCGAGTTCAACACCGTCGACCTGGAAGGTATCTTCGTGCAGATCGGCCTGTTGCCGAACACCGACTGGCTCAAGGGCACCGTCGAGCTGTCGCCCCGTGGCGAGATCATTGTCGATGCCCGTGGCGAGACTTCGCTGCCCGGCGTGTTTGCCGCCGGTGACGTGACCACCGTGCCGTACAAGCAGATCGTGATCGCGGTAGGCGAGGGCGCCAAGGCCTCGCTGAGCGCCTTCGACCACCTGATCCGCACCTCCGCACCGGCCTGAGTCGACCGCGGAAAAAACAAAACCCCATGAGCCTTGGCTCATGGGGTTTTTTATTTGTACCCGTCGCTTCTGTAGGAGAGAAGCCTGCTCGCGATCAACGATGACGCGGTGGATCAATCAAGCCGCTGCCTGTCTAGGCACGTCTTGCTCCTCCAGGATAAACGCGAGTTACAGCGGTGCCGGCTGGATGATTTCAACCCAGTAGCCGTCCGGATCCTTGATAAAGGCCAGGCTCTTCATGCGGCCGTCGTTCAGGCGCTTCTGGAAATCGCAGCCCAGGGCTTCGAAGCGCTCGCAGGCGGCGACGATATCCGGCACCGAAATGCAGATATGGCCAAAGCCGCGTGGGTCGGTGTTGCCGTTGTGATAGGCGAAGTCCGCATCGTTCTCGGTGCCGTGGTTGTGGGTCAGCTCGAGGATGCCGGGGATTGACTTCATCCACTCGGTACGGGCCGCGGCGTCGGTCGGGATCTGCGCCTTGTCCACCAGGGCGAGGAAGTACAGGCTGAATTCGGCTTCGGGGAAGTCGCGTTTTTCCACCAGCGAGAAACCCAGGACCCGGGTGTAGAAGTCCAGGGACTTGGTGATGTCCTTGACCCGCAGCATGGTGTGGTTGAACACGAAGTTGGCGGTGGCGGTGTCAGGCTGGGCGGTTACGCCGGGGAAAGTATTGAGTTCGTGCAGGCTCATGGGCCCTCCGGAAAAGAAGTGGGCAAGAATACTCATGCTAATGAGCCCCTGGCTTGCAGGGCTTCGGGCGTCCTTGCGGTCGGGTAATGATACGCAAGAGCGGCAGGGCGCACCAAACACAAAGCTACGAATCTGTTGCCCGATACTCGTGCCAGCCTCAGACTTCAAGGCTCGTCCCTTACGTGTTCATGACCATGCGCTTATCGTTCAAGACCCTGTGTCTGCTTGCCCCCTGGCTTCTGGTTCCGGCCCTGGCCGAGGCGGCGGACCCGGTGATCACCTGGCCCAGCGGCTGGCAGATCGAAGAGTTGCCGCAGGCGCAAGAACAACCGGCCAAGGTATTCCGCCAGCGTGCGGTGAAGAGCGATGCCGACGGCACGCCGCTGATGGTTATGGAGTTGACCATGACTCAAGTTGAAAGCGGACATCAGGTCAATCTGCAGGCGGTCTTGCTGGAAATGCGCAAGTCGGTGCAGAAGGACTTCGGGCGCGGCGGTTATCAAAGTGTATGCACGCGCATTCATGACACGACATTGAGTCGCCTGGCGGCGCTGGAAACCACTTGCACCATTACCGAAAACGGCCGTCATGTGTTGTCGCAAACACTGGTGGCGGCTGTCGATGGCGATAAGGCCTATGTATTGTCTTATGCCGGACAGGCTGCGGTTTATGCCGAAAGTCAGGAGGAAATCCGTGGGGTGCGAAGTAGCCTGAAACTTTAGCGGGGTGCTACGTCGGCCAGCACAGCTCATGCATTTGAACTAAGTACAAAGTTGTAGGATCGAGCGCGGGATTGGGTACGTAGCTGCAGTTTCGGCTGGGTGTTTATTGCCGCTCAGGCAATCCAGGGCTTGCAACTTATTCGATTTCGAAACAAAGCGCCTTCGCTTAAAGCTAAAGACCCTGCATTGGCAGGGTCTTTTATATACATCGGTTGCTTAACCGCGCAGCCAGGAATCTACAGTGGCGGCGCCGTACTGTTCTTTCCAGGCTTTAAGGCCACGGTGATTGCCGCCCTTGGTTTCGATCAACTCGCCGGTGTGCGGGTTCTGGTAAACCTTGACCACGCGTGCACGACGGGTTTTCGGCGCGCCCGAGAGCGGCAGAGCGGATTTGCCCGGATGAGGATCGAGAATGGCGATAATGTCGCGCAGGCTTTTGCCGTAGGTCTTCATCAGGCCCTGGAGCTTTTCTTCGAACTCGATTTCTTTCTTGAGTCCGGCGTCGTTCTTCAGGGATTCCAGCTGGGCAAGCTGTTCTTGAAGGGCCTTTTCTGCTGCACGAAATTCAGCGAGTCTGGACAATATCTTTACTCCAATAGTGTATTTGGCTGATACCAACCGCAAACAAAGCTATAAGCCAAGAGCCTTAGAACGACTCGATTATAATGGCCCACCTGTGAATCTTGTACAGGCTTGAAAAATTGTAGTAGTTAATCTGGCTCAAGTAAATCACGTCGTTGTTGATGCACACAATTTGTCATCTTCTGATTCAAATTGGTGCGCGAAACAATTACCGAGTTCAATAAATCTTCATGAAAATGGCTATTTAGTGGCGCGCCAGTGCTTGTAGGAACTCTTCCCCGGGCATTGGCCTGCCGAATAAGTAGCCCTGCAGGAAGTCGACGCCATGGGCGGCCAGATAGTCCTGTTGTTCCACTGTTTCCACGCCCTCGGCGACTATCCCCAGTTCGAGCTTGCCCGAGAGTTCGATGATGCTGTCGAGTATGTGCCGGGACAGGGCGTCGACTCCAATCATGGCCACGAAGCTCTGGTCGATCTTCAGGTAATCGACATTGAACTTGCGCAAGTAACCCAGGCTTGAATGGCCGGTACCGAAGTCGTCGATGGCGATCATCACCCCCAACTTGTGCAGTTCCTCGAACAGGCTGTGGGTGATCGCGGTCGGTTCTATCAGTTCGCGTTCGGTCAGTTCCAGGACCAGCCTCACCTTGCCCGGCGGGAACATGCCGAGAAACTGCCGGCAGTCCTCCAGCAGTTCCAGGTCCTGGCAATGGCTGGCGGTGATATTGATGCCGATATGAAAGTCGTCGATGAAGGCGGGGGCGTGGGGCGCCAGCAACAGGGCGGTCTGCTGCATCAGCGAACGGGTCATGGGCACGATCAGGCCGGAGTGCTCGGCGAAGGGAATGAACAGGTCCGGACGCACCAGGCCTTCCCGGGGATGTTTCCAGCGCATCAGCACTTCGATGCCGGCCCACTGTTTCGTGTCGCCGCGGACCACGGGCTGGAAGTACGGGATGAACTCCGCCGCTTCCAGGGCGCGTTGCAGTTCATGGCTGGGCGACGATGAGCGCTTTTGCAGCCAGTGGCCAAGGGCCGCCGCCAGCGCCCCGAAGAAGATCAGCAGGCTGAACAGGGCAGGGTACTGGGACTTCATGTAGAGCCAGATATCGCCCTCGGGAAACCCCGCGTTGACGCTGTAGGGGTAGCGCGAAGAAGCCATCTGATAAGGGGCGACCGGGGGCGGCGGAGCAATGGATTCATGGACCTGGCCGTCGTCGGCCAGCCAGTAGGGGCCGACTTGCAGTTGCAGCTCGGCAAAGCGGCTGATCAGGCGCAAGGCATTGCTCAGGTGATAGCCGTCGATGGTGGCCAGGACCGCGCGTTCACCCTCTTGCAGGCGATAGACCAGCAGCGCGGTATCGGGCGTGACCGGGTTGCCGTTCATCAACCACAGCTTGCCGTCGACATAGTCCGCCGGGTCCAGCACGAACGAGGATGGGCCGATCAGCGAACTGCAATAGTTGTCATTGCGCCACACCAGATTGGTCGAGCGCACGAACGGGCGGCGGGTCACCTGCTCGCGCAGGGCCAGTTGCCGGAAGTCGTCGCAGGGCTGGCCGACTTGCGCCATCAGCGTCCGGGCGGCGAGGTCGGCGTTGTCGAGCATCAGGTCGAACTGGCGGATCGCTTCCTCGGCGGTCTGCTGGCTGCTGTGAGTCAGCGCGCGTTCGGCCTGCATATAAAGGATCGCCACGCCCAGCACCACCGGCAGCAAGCCGATCAGCAGGGTTCGCAGGTTGCGGGTGGAGCGTTTCAACGGGCCTTTGGCGGTCAATGGCATGGAGGAAAAACCTGTGGCGAAGTAGGGGCCTGAGAGCGCTCAAAAGCCGGTGGGCGGTACGGCGGCAGGTCCGGCGGCATCCGGTCCATGGGCATGATAGACGGTGGCCCCGGGTTGCGCTCAGTCACCGCGATACAGGCTGCGCGCCTGCTCGATAAAGGCCTGGGTCGCTGGTGACGATTGCCGCCGGTCCAGCACCGCCAGCCCTACCTGGCGCCGGGCGGGAGGTGACAGCGGCTTGATCAGGTAGCGCGGGTCGCTGGCCTCGGGCAGCGACAATTGTGCGACCAGGGTCAGGGCCTCGCCGCGGGCCACGGTCTCCAGGGTGCTGAGCAGTTGCGAGCTGCGATAGCGGATGTTGGGGCTGAGCCTGGCCGTGAGGAACAGCCGGGAAACCAGTTCGGCGGAACCGGCCTCGGTGAGGATGAACGGGTCGTCGCAAAGCTCGGCGAGACTCAGCGAGTCCTTGCTGGCCAGTGCATGCTGGCTGGGGATCAGCGCCACCATCTGGTCTTCTACCAGGGCGAAGCAGTCGAAGCGCTCCTGGGGCAGTACCACGAAACCGACATCGATGCGCCGTTCCTCCAGCCATTGCAGTACCTGGCGGTCGGGCCCCTCGTCAATGTGCACCTCGATACCGGGATGAGCCTGGCGGTAACGCTGGAGGATTGCCGGCAGCAGTTTCATCGACGAAGTCGGGCCGAACGAGCCGATGCGCAAGGTGCCGCGTTTCATGCCGCGGGCGTCGGCGGCTTCCTGTTCCATGGTGGCGGCCAGGCCGAGGATGGCGCGGGCCCGCAGCAACAATTGCTGGCCGATATCGGTGAGTTCCACCAGCGACTGATGCCGGCGGATCAGCTCGACCCCCAATTCCTGCTCCAGGGACTTGAGCGCATGGGACACCGCGGACTGGCTGATGCCCAGCCGGCTGGCGGCGCTGGT
Organism: Pseudomonas sp. NFACC41-3; assembly: GCF_900109505.1. NCBI lineage: Bacteria > Pseudomonadati > Pseudomonadota > Gammaproteobacteria > Pseudomonadales > Pseudomonadaceae > Pseudomonas > Pseudomonas sp. NFACC41-3. The sequence continues at coordinate 1,935,759 of NZ_FOAE01000001.1, read as the reverse complement.
GAATCCGCGCAGCTCAGCCACCAGGGAGAAGATCTGCAGTTGGCTCAGGGTCATGAGTAAAAGCTCATTTTACGATGATCGGGCATTAGTCGAAGAATACCCGAACCTTCCTTTATCCGCGCCTCGGGGCCTTATGAAAACTGTCGATCAAACCTGTGCCGGGCCTTCCGATTGGCCGGTGTATTGCAAACTGGCGGCAGTCACCATGATCTGGGGCGGCACCTTCGTCGCCGGACGCCTGCTGGCCGGCACCCTGGAGCCTTTGCTGGCCGCCAGCCTGCGCTTTCTCCTGGCCAGCCTGGCCTTGCTGCTGTTCATGGCGATCGCCCGGATTGCCCTGGTGCGCCCGAGCCTGGCGCAGTTCGCCCAGCTGGCGCTGCTGGGGTTTTTCGGGATCTTTTTCTACAACCTGTGTTTCTTCGAGGGCCTGCAATCGATCAATGCCTCGCGCGCCTCGTTGATCGTCGCCCTCAATCCGGCGGTGATCGCCCTGGCATCCTGGGTGTTGTTCAAGGAGCGCTTGAGTGGCGCCAAGCTGTTCGGCATTGCCTTGTGCCTGGGTGGAGCGGGGGTGGTGATCCTCAGCCGCGACCCGGGGGCCTTGTCCAGCGGGCCGGGCAGCTGGCGCGGGGACCTACTGATTTTCGGCTGCGTGCTGGGCTGGGGCGTCTATTCGTTGTTTTCGCGCACCCTGAACCAGACCCTGGGCCCGTTGCAGACCGTGACCTATTCGATCCTGCTGGGCACGGCAATGCTCTGCAGCACCGCGGCCCTGCGCGGCGAGGTACGGTTCGAAGCGTTGTCGAGCCTGACCCTGGAACAGGGCCTGAGCTTGCTGTACCTCGGCGTGCTGGGCTCGGCCCTGGCGTATATCTGGTATTACGACGGCCTGCGCAAGATCGGCGCGACCCGCTCGGGGGTGTTTATCGCGCTCAATCCGCTGACCGCGGTGATCCTTGGCGCGCTGCTGCTGGACGAACGCCTGAACCTGGCCATGTGCCTGGGCGGCGGGCTGATCCTGTGGGGCATCTACCAGTGCAACAAACCCCTTGCGAGCCTGGAAAAAAAGCGGATTTTATAGAGAGTGCGGACAAACAGTTTTACGCTGTGTAGAATCTGGTTACGCATACAATAATAAAGTCTTCTGGCAGCAGAAGCCTCGCCCCCCAGCCGGTAAGACAAGGGTCGACATGAAGATTCTCGGGTTTCAACTGATTTATGGTGACTTCCTCGCCCGCAGCGTGCGGGGTATCTCCTGCGCGCCACCTGCCTTCCTCAGCATTGCCAGCCACTGACGATCCGTTAATTCCAAAAGCAATGATGAGGCGCCAAACCATGGCAGATATCTTCGAAAACCCGATGGGCCTGATGGGCTTTGAATTCATCGAATTCGCATCGCCGACCCCCAATACCCTCGAGCCGATCTTCGAGATCATGGGTTTCAGCAAAGTCGCGACCCACCGTTCCAAAGACGTGCACCTTTATCGCCAGGGCGCAATCAACCTGATCCTCAATAACGAGCCCCACAGCGTCGCTTCGTACTTCGCCGCCGAGCACGGTCCGTCGGTGTGCGGCATGGCGTTCCGCGTCAAGGATTCGCAAAAGGCCTACAAGCGTGCCCTGGAACTCGGCGCCCAGCCGATCCACATCGAAACCGGCCCGATGGAGCTGAACCTGCCGGCGATCAAAGGCATCGGCGGCGCGCCGCTGTACCTGATCGACCGCTTCGGCGAAGGCAGCTCGATCTATGACATCGACTTCGTGTTCCTGGAAGGCGTCGACCGTCATCCAAAAGGCGCCGGCCTGAAGATCATCGACCACCTGACCCACAACGTGTACCGCGGGCGCATGGCTTACTGGGCCGGTTTCTACGAGAAGCTGTTCAACTTCCGCGAGATCCGTTACTTCGACATCAAGGGCGAATACACCGGCCTGACCTCCAAGGCCATGACCGCGCCCGATGGCATGATCCGCATCCCGCTGAACGAAGAGTCGTCCAAGGGCGCCGGGCAGATCGAAGAGTTCCTGATGCAGTTCAACGGCGAGGGCATCCAGCACGTGGCCTTCCTCACCGACGACCTGATCAAGACCTGGGATCAGTTGAAGAAGATCGGCATGCGCTTCATGACCGCGCCACCGGATACCTACTACGAAATGCTCGAAGGCCGCCTGCCGAACCACGGCGAGCCGGTGAACGAGCTGCAGTCGCGGGGCATCCTGCTGGACGGCTCCTCGGAAGAGGGCGACAAGCGCCTGCTGCTGCAGATCTTCTCGGAAACCCTGATGGGCCCGGTGTTCTTCGAATTCATCCAGCGTAAAGGCGACGATGGTTTCGGCGAAGGCAACTTCAAGGCTCTGTTCGAATCGATCGAGCGCGACCAGGTCCGTCGTGGCGTGCTGTCCACCGACTAAGCCGCAGGCTGCCTGCCAATCGAGCCCGGTCGGGGCATTCTCGACCGGGCTTTTTCTTGCCTGTCGGTTGGCGATTGTGAATGTGTTAATGTTCGGCCTTTGTGGCGCTCCGCGTCGCCATCCAGCCCTGTGAACGACCCGCACATGACCAACCCAAGACCTTCCCTGACATTGACCCTGCTTCAGGCCCGCGAAGCGGCCATGGCGTTTTTTCGCCCATCCCTCAACCAGCACGACCTGACCGAGCAGCAGTGGCGAGTGATCCGCATCCTGCGCCAGAACGGCGAACTGGAAAGTCATCAGCTGGCGAAAATGGCCTGCATCCTGCCGCCGAGCATGACCGGCGTGCTGACCCGCCTGGAGCGTGACGAATACGTCAGCCGGCGCAAATCCCCCGAGGACCAGCGTCGCCTGTTCATCACCCTGACGGAAAAGGGCGAGGCCTGTTTCGAATCCATGAGCGGCGACATGGAAATCAACTACCAGCGTATCCAGCAGCAGTTCGGCGAGGAGAAGATGCAGGCCTTGCTGGCCCTGCTCAACGAACTGAAGCAGATCAAACCCTGATGCCCAACGCGGACCGATAGCCGCTGCCGCAGGCTGCGAACGAGGCCGCAGGACTCGCCATCGGCCTTGATGCGATCTGTCGGGGAGTCCGCGTCTTCTGTCGCGGCCGCTTCGCACGGAGTGCCGCCCAGACCGATCGCAGCCTGCGGCAGCGGCTACAGTTTCAGCTTCTGCGCTGACGCATCAAGTGCTTGAACCCCTCGTACACCAGCACCAGCACCGCCAGCCAGATCGGCAGGTAGGTCAGCCATTCCCCGGCCTGGATGCTTTCCCCCAGCAGCAGGGCCACGGCCAGCAGCAACACCGGTTCGACATAGCTCAACAAGCCGAACAGGCTGAAGGGCAGCAGGCGGCTGGCGATGATATAGGCCACCAGCGCCGAAGCACTGATCAACCCCAGCAACGGAATCAGCAGGTACAGCCAGGGGTGTTGATCGACCACGGCAAAACCCTGCTCGCCGCTTTGCACGAACCACAGCGCGATCGGCAGCAGCAGGGCCATATCGAGCCACAGGCCGCCCAGGTTGTCGGCGGCCAGGCGTTTGCGCAGCACGAAATAGACGGGATAACCGATGGCCACCACGAGCGTCGCCCAGGAAAAACTGCCCACCTGATACAGCTCGTTGAGCACCCCCAGGGTCGCCAGGCCGGCGGCGATCTTTTGTAGCCGCGACAGTTGTTCGCCATAGACGATGCGCCCGGTCAGGACCATGGTCAGCGGCAGCAGAAAATACCCCAGCGACACATCCAGGCTGTAGCCATTCAACGGCGCCCACATGAACAGCCACAGCTGCACCCCGAGCAGCGCCGCGGACAGCGGCAGCGCCAGCAGCAGAAGCGGTTGGCCCAGCAGTCTCTTGAGGATGGCGCCGACATGCCGCCATTCGCCGCTCATCAGCATGAATACCGTCATGCATGGGGCGGTCAGCAGCATGCGCCAGCCGAAAATCTCCACCCCGGTCAGGGGCGCCAGCAAGGAGGTGTAGAAATACATGACGGCAAACAGCACCGACGCCAAGACCGATAGAGCAATACCTTTAGACAAGCTGTCCTCGTGTGACCTGAACCAGGCAAATGGGATGGAGGGAAAAACTGCGGGGAATATAGAGGGTTTGGCGCGAGACGTTTACTCGGATTTATCGCAAGTTACGGGAAAATATCCCGTTTGCCGCCACTGACCGGCAGCGCGGCAGCAGGTGGCCCGCGGAAGGGGCCACCGCTGTGGGGGAGGTCAGCGCGGCGTGCGTCCGGAGACGAAGTGGCTGACATCGTTGAAGCCCGGGGTCGAGGCATGCCCCGGAGTGACCAGCGAATCGATGAAGGCTTCATCCTCGGCGCTGATCTTCACGTCCAGCGCCTTGATATAGGCGTCCCACTGTTCCTCGGTGCGCGGGCCGACGATTGCTGAGCTGACAGCGGCATTGTTCAGCACCCAGGCAATGGCGAACTCGACCATGCCGACCCCGCGCCCCTGGGTGTACTGCTGGATCTGCTGGGCAATGCGCAGCGACTCGACGCGCCATTCGGTTTCCAGGATGCGTTTGTCCTGGCGCCCGGCGCGGCTGTTGCTGTCGGGGGCGACATCCGGCGCGTACTTGCCGCTGAGCACGCCACGGGCCAGCGGGCTGTAGGGCACCACGCCGAGCCCGTAGGCCTGGGCCGCGGTGATCTGTTCGGTCTCGGCCTGGCGGTTGACGATGTTGTACAGCGGCTGGCTGATCACCGGCCGGTCGACGCCGAGCCGATCGGCGACGCGGATCACCTCGGCGATGCGCCAGCCACGGTAGTTGGACAGGCCCCAGTAGCGGATCTTGCCCTGGCGCAGCAGGTCGCCGATGGCCGACACCGTGACGTCCAGCGGCGTGTTGTGGTCTTCGCGGTGCAGGTAGTAGATGTCGATGTAATCGGTGCCCAGGCGGGTCAGGCTGGCGTCGATGCCATTGAATATGTGCTTGCGGCTCAGGCCGCTGCGGTTGGGCACGCCATCGACGGGGCCGAAGCCGACCTTGGTCGCCAGCACCCAGTGGTCACGCTGGCTGGCGATGGCTTCGCCGACGATCTCTTCGGAGCGGCCGCTGGTGTAGACGTCGGCGGTGTCGATGAAATTGATGCCCTGGTCCCAGGCCTTGTCGATGATGCGCAGGGAGTCCTCGGTACTGGTCTGTTCGCCGAACATCATGGTGCCGAGGGTCAGGGGGGACACGTGCAGCCCGGAATGGCCGAGGATGCGATAGCTCATGTACGAAATCCTTGTGCGTGAGGTAAGGCCGGCGCGACAGCGGCCAGCGACCGGTCATGGGACGCCCATCAAATACCAGAACGGGCGTAGGGGGCAATCTGAATTATCCGGCCAGCAGCTGGCAGCGGGTCTGCAAAAAGCGTTGCAGCACCTTCACCCGTTCCGAGACCTGCAAACGGTGCGGGCACAACAGGTTGAGCGGCACGCTTTCGCCCTGCCAATCGCCGAGCAGGGGCACCAGGCGCCCGGCGCGGATGTCGCTGGCCACGTCGAGCCAGGCCTTGTAGGCAATGCCGTGGCCGGCCAGGGCCCAGCGCCGCGCCACGTCGCCGTCGTCGCTGAGGTAGTCGCCGCGCACCTGGACCTCCTGCACCTCGCCGTCGCGGCTGAAATGCCAGCTGTTGTAGGGGCGACCGTTGCGCAGGTAGATCAGGGCACTGTGCTCGCCCAGTTCGGCGGGCGTCTGCGGGGTGCCGTGGCGCGCCAGGTAATCGGGGCTGGCGCAGGCCAGCCGGTGATGCCGCGGCAGGATCGGCAGGGCCACCAGGCTGGAATCGCTGGGCACGCCGAAGCGCAGGGCGACGTCGACGGTCTCGCGGAACAGGTCGCTGTGCCGGTCGTTGAGCAACAGTTGCAGGCGGATATGCGGGTGTTCGCGCTTGAAGTCGTCCAGCCAGGGCAGCAGCAGGTTGCGCCCGAAGTCCGACGGCGCCGCCAGTTGCAGCACGCCGCTGAGGCCCTGGCTTTGTTGCTTCAGGGCCTGTTCGCCCTCCGCCAGGGCCGCCAGCGCCACGCGCACGCTGTCCAGATAACGCCGGCCTTCTTCGGTAAGGCGCATGCTGCGGGTCGAACGCGCCAGCAAGCGCATGCCCAGGCGGGTTTCCAGGCGCTTGAGGGCGATGCTGGCGGCGGCGGGGGTCAACTCCAGGCTGCGGGCGGCGGCGGAAATGCTGCCGGAATCGGCGGTGCGGACGAAGACTTCAAGGTCGAGAATCGAGCTCATTGCTAAAAATCCTTTAAAGATCCTTGCGTTTTACCGGGATTTTTCCTCGATTATCAAGCTGAGAATATACAGTCACTTCCATCGCACCAGGGTGACCCCATGAAAACGCTCAGTACGTTCTTGCCGGATCGCACCGCCGTCATCGGTGGCGGAGGTGTGTCATGACTTGGCACTTCGACCATCTGGCCTTCAACACCGCCGAGGGCGATGCGTTGCAGCAGGCATTCCAGGCCTTGCTCGGGCTGCAGGCTGGGCGGCGCCCGCCGTTTCCCTTTCCCGGACGCTGGCTGTACCAGGATGGGCAGGCGCTGGTGCATGTGATCGAGCAACCGACCTTCGCCGAGACCGCGCTCAGCCATATCGCCTTCAGGACCGAGGAGGATGCCGCGCAGGTATTGCAGCGGGTCCAGGCCAGCGGCCTGCCGCATCAGGTGGCGCAAGTACCGCAGGACGGCACCTGGCAGATCTTCGTACGGATACCGGGTGGCCTGGTGCTGGAACTGGATGCACCGGCGGGCGGGAAGCTGGACGCCGATTACCGTTACAAGGCCGACGGCGGAGCGCCGGCTTGAGACTGTAGCTGCGGCCTCAAGGGCGGCGCCCGCTGCGCGGTCGTACGCAGCCTGCGGCAGCGGCTACAGGTGAATGCCTTGAAGCGCGGCGACCCCGATGGCCGGGGCCGCCGGCAATTCACGCCGAATGCAACTGGTAGCGCACCGCATAACCGCTCAGGCGCTGCTCCAGGGCCGCGCGGCGGGTCGCGTCCAGGCCGGGCACATGGATGTCCACCCGTTGTCCATGGCGCTCGTCGCTGAGGGCTTCAACGCGGATGCCCTCGGCAACCTGCCGCACCTCGTCTTCGAACACCCGGCGAATGGCGTCCAGGCGCAGGGCCGGCTTGAAGGTCTTGCCCACGGCCGTCAAGGGGATCTGCTCGAGCAGCCAGACGTCCTTGGGCACCGCGGCCCGTTCATGGATATGGCGCGCGGCGTGCTCCAGCAATTCGCCCGGGTCGGCGCTGGCGCCGGCCTTGAGCTGGATGTACACCACCGGCAGTTCGCCGGCCTTGATGTCCGGTTTGCCCACCGCCGCGGCCATGGCCACGGCCGGGTGGCGATGCAGGGCTTCTTCGATCATCTGCGGGTCGATGTTGTGGCCGCCGCGGATGATCAGGTCCTTGCTGCGCCCGGTCAGCCAGATGTAGCCATCCCGGTCGATGCGCCCCAAGTCACCGGTGTTGAACCAGCCGCCGTCGAGCCACAGGCCCTGGTTCTTGTCGGTCTGCAGATAGCCCTTGAACACCGTCGGCCCGCGCAGGCAGACGTTGCCGGGTTCGTCGGTGACGGCGTCGCGCAGGTAATGGCCGTCGCTGTCGAGCACGGCGATCTTGACCTCGCAGTACGGCAGGCGCAGGCCGATGGAACCGGGGCGGCGCTCGCCATCCTGAGGGTTGCAACTGGTGGCGCAGGTGCCTTCGGTGAGGCCGTAGCCCTCGATGATCTTCAGCCCCGAGCGCGCCTCGAACTGGCGGATCAGTTCCACCGGCATGGGCGCGGCGCCACATACGGCAAAACGCAGGCTGGAGACATCGATGCCGTCGTTGGGCACTTGCAGCAAGGCGGCATAGATGGTCGGTACGCCGCTGAAACAGCTGACCCGATAACGTTCCACCAACTGCCAGAAATCCTTGATCAGGGTCGGATTGCGGTAGCCCTGGGGGCCGGCCAGCAGCACCCGCGCGCCGCGGTGGAAGGCGGACAGGCCGGTGACCATCACGCCGTTGACATGGAACAGCGGCAGCCCGCAGAGCAGCACATCGCTGCTGTCGTAGTCGCCGTGCAGGCCGATGATCTCGGCCATCGCCACTTCATTGAGGTGGCTGTGGGGCGCCAGTTTCGGCGTGCCGGTGGTACCGCCGGTGTGAAAGTACGAGGCAATGTCGTCCGGCAGGATCGCCCGGCCACTTTCCAGGTGGTCGGCAGGGCAGGCGGCCAGCAGGCTGTCGAAGTCCAGCACGCCTTCCGGCATCGCCGGGCGCTGGCTCTGGATCGCACTGCGTTGCGGCTCGGGCAGCAGGTTGGCCAGGTCGATGGTGACAATGGCCTCCAGCTCCGGCAGGCGTTCGCGCAGGTGGGCGACCTTTTGCCAGAGGTCGGTGCCGGGGAAGGGCGCCAGGGTCACCAGCACCGTGGTGCGCGAGGCGCGGATCAGTTCGGCGATGTGCGCAGGCTCCAGCAGCGGGTTGATGGCGTTGACGATCCCGGCGGCCTCGCCGCCCCAGATCACGTAATGGGTCTGCGGTAGATTGGGCAACAGGAACGACACCGCCTTGCCCGGGCGGATGCCCAGCCGGTGCAGGGCGTTGGCGGTGCGGGTGACCTGGGCGAACAACTCGGCGTAGCTGATGTTCCAGGGCTGGTCCTGGATGCTGCCTTGGGGCAGGAAGGTCAGGGCGGTGCGCTCGCCGAAACGGCTGGCCGAGCGTTGTAACAATTCATAGGTGCTGGCGGGAAGGTTGCGCTGGGCCAGGGGCTGCTGTTGTTCGAGGGCTTGGATATCGCTCAGGCGGGCGAGGGAGAAGGGCGCGGTCATGATCGTGTGGGTCTTCCTTCGGTAAGGTCTGCGAGGGAGTCATCAATCGATCCAGCCAATGGAAAACTGCCGCGGCCGGACGTCTGTCCGATATACCACGGGGGTGCTGAGGTCGGCTGTTGCTTTTTGTAGCGAGGCGGTGACAAACCCGCGGCTTGTCCCGGGAAGCCGGGCCCACCAGAAGGTGAGCCCGGTAAAGCCGGTCAGCGTTTCAGCGTGCGGGTCATGCGCAGCGCCAGCAGGCTACCCGCGACGATGACCCCGGCCAGCAGGTACAGCGCGGCGTCGGTGGAGCCGGTGCTGTCCTTGACCCAGCCGACGATATAGGGGCTGAGGAAGCCGGCCATCTGGCCCATGGAGTTGATCAGCGCCAGGCCACCCGCGGCGGCGCCGGCGCTGAGCAGCGCGGTCGGCACCGGCCAGAACATCGGCAGGCCGGTGAGGGCGCCCATGGTGGCAATGGTCAGGCCGAGGATGGCGAGGGTCGGGTTGGCGGCGAAGTTGACCGCGATCACCAGGCCGATGGCGCCCATCAGCATCGGTACCACCAAATGCCAGCGGCGTTCCTGGCGCAGGTCGGCCGAGCGACCGACCATCAGCATGAACAGCGCCGCCAGCAGATAGGGAATGGCGCTGAGCCAGCCGATCACCAGGTTGTCGCTGAAACCGAGGTTCTTGATGATCGACGGCAGCCAGAAGTTGATGGCGTACACGCCGCTCTGGATGCAGAAGTAGATCAGGCCGAAAGCCCAGATGGCCGGGTTCTTGAACACCGCCGCCAGGGAGTCGCCGCTGGTGCGTGGCTTGCTCGCGGCGTCTTCGGCCTGGTCGGCTTCCAGCAGCGCGCGCTCCTGCGGGCTCAGCCACTTGGCGTGGGCGAAGTTGTCATTGAGCAGGAAGTACGCCAGGGCGCCGAGGATCACCGTGGGGATGCCCTGCAGCAGGAACATCCACTGCCAGCCGGCCATGCCGCCCTGGCCCGCGGCGAAGTGGTTGAGGATCCAGCCGGAGAACGGGCTGCCGAGCAGGCCGGACACCGGGATCGCCGACATGAACAGGGCCATGATGCGGCCGCGGCGAAAGCTCGGGAACCACTGCGAGAGGTACAGCACCACGCCGGGGAAGAAGCCGGCTTCGGCGGCGCCGGTGAGCAGGCGCAGGCTGTAGAACTGGGTCGGGGTGGTGACGAACAGCAGGCAGGTCGACAGCGTGCCCCAGGCGATCATCATCAGTGCGATCCAGCGCCGCGGGCCGAACTTGTTCAGCGCCAGGTTGCTCGGCACGCCGCACAGCACGTAGCCGATGAAGAAGATCCCGGCACCGAGGCCGTAGACGGTTTCGCTGAATTTCAGGGCATCGAGCATCTGCAGCTTGGCAAAGCCGACGTTCACCCGGTCCAGGTAGTTGAACAGGTAGCAGATGAAGATGAAGGGGATCAGGCGCAGGGTGATGCGCTTGTAGACGGCGTTTTTATCGTCATCGGTGGCCAGGGTGGCAGCGGCGCTCTGTGACATGGCGTGTCTCTCTTTATTATGATTTTTTGCGATGCGAGGTTAACGTTGATCGCCCCGAGAGTCTCGGTCACCCCATGGGCCGCTGTCTTTGTGCCGGCGCACAGGCTTTGCCGGCATCCCCTGTGCCGGTGAACAAGCCTTCGCCATCGCCCCGAGCCTGTTTTTAACGCAGCATGGCCCGCGTAGCGCCGAAGGCGCCCAGCATGCAGCCACTTTTCGTAGAGAGCCTAGGATCACGCCGCTATGTTCGAACTGGATCACGACCTGGCGCAGGACATCGTCGACCGGACGATGGCCATCCTGCCCTACAACGTCAACGTCATGGACAGCCAGGGCCTGATCCTTGGCAGCGGCGAGCCCGAGCGCATCAATACCCGCCATGAAGGCGCGCAACTGGTGCTGGCCAACGGCCGGGTGGTGGAGATCGACGCGCAGACCGCCAAGCACCTCAAGGGCGTGCAGCCGGGGATCAACCTGCCGCTGCTGCACGATCAGCGACTGATCGGCGTGCTGGGCATCACCGGCGAGCCGGAACTGCTGCGCACCTATGCCGAGTTGGTGCGCATGACCGCCGAGATGCTGGTGGGCCAGCGCCACCAGCAGGCCGAACAACAATGGCGCCGCCAGCGTTGCGACGATTTGCTGGCGCTGTTGCTCAGCGATAGTGGGGATTCGCCGCGGCTGGTGGATGAAGCGCAGCAGATGGGCCTCAAGCCGCAGCTGCCGCGCACGCCTTATCTGTTCGAACTGGGCCAGCCCCAGGAGGGCGGGGCGCAGACCGTCGAGGCCCTGAGTGCCTGGCTGATGTCCCGTTACCCGGACAGCTGGTGCGTCAGCTCGGCCAAGTCCTCGTTGCTGTGGTGCCGGCCGGCGACCCTGAGTGTCGATAACCCGCGACTGCTGGAGAAACTCGACAGCCTGGGCTGGAACATCCTGCGCATCGCCGTGGGCGGCCAGGCCGACGGGCTGGCGGGGCTGCGCCGTTGCTACCGGCGGGTCGGCGACCTGCTCGCCTATGGCCGCGACGTGCTGCCCCAGTCACGGCTGTTGACCCTCAATCGTTTCCGCCTGCCGGTGATGCTCTGGCGCCACCGCAATGACGATGCCCTGGACGAGTTGCTCAACCCCTTGCGCAAGGTCATCGCCAAGGACGCCAATGGCCAGCTGCTGGCGACCCTGCGCAGTTGGTGCGACCACGACGGCCAGAGCCAGGCCTGTGCCGACGCCCTGGGCATCCACCGCAACAGCCTGCGCTACCGCATGGAACGCATCGCCGAACTCAGCGGCGTCGACCCGCTCAAGCTCGACGGCATGCTGGCGCTGTACCTGGGGGTGCAGCTGTTGCCGCAGACCGAGCCATCCCCGTTGTAATGCCAGGCCCTGTAGCCGCTGCCGTAGGCTGCGATCGGGGCAGCGCCCCGTAAACCCGGCGACGCGGTATGTCTGTCTATCGGTGTGGCGCGGTTCTGCGACCGCTGCGCGGTCGTGCGCAGCCTCGCCAGGGCTCGACAGCGGCTACAGACGCGTGCGATGCAGCTATTGTGAAAATGAACAATAAAGCCGCCCCACACTTGTGCAATGGACCGGGGTCAAGGTCGCGGCCAACTGGCAGCATGGGCGCCATAAGAACCGGAGATAGCCCATGAAAATCATCATCGCCCCCGACTCCTTCAAGGACAGCCTGAGTGCCTCTGGCGTGGTCAGCGCCATCGCCGACGGGCTGGCGCGGGTGTGGCCGGACGCGCAGCTGATCCAGTGCCCGATGGCGGACGGCGGCGAGGGCACCGTGGAGTCGATCCTCGATGCCTGCGAGGGCCAGTTGCGCACCACCCGGGTCCAGGGACCGCTGGGCGCGCCGGTGGAGGCGCGTTGGGGCTGGTTGCCGCAGAGCCACACCGCGATCATCGAAATGGCCGAGGCCAGTGGCCTGCAACTGGTGCCGCCGGGCCAGCGCGATGCCTGCACCAGCAGTACCCTCGGCACCGGCGAGCTGATCCGCGCGGCCCTGGATGCCGGCGCGCAACGAGTGATCCTGGCCATCGGCGGCAGTGCCACCAACGACGCTGGCAGCGGTGCCTTGCAGGCCCTGGGCGTGCGCCTGCTGGATCGCGATGGCCAGGCCTTGCCCCTGGGCGGCCTGGCCCTGGCGCGGGTGGCGCGGGTCGACCTGAGCCACCTCGATCCGCGCCTGGCCGAGGTGCGTTTCGAGATCGCCGCCGACGTCGACAATCCTCTCTGTGGTCCTCACGGCGCCTCGGCGATTTTTGGCCCGCAGAAGGGTGCGTCGCCACAGCAGGTCGAACAACTGGACCAGGCCCTCGGCCAGTTCGCCGACCAGGCCGCGCGGGTGTTGGGCAAGGACGTGCGCGACGAGCCGGGCAGCGGCGCCGCCGGTGGCCTGGGGTTCGCCGCCAAGGCGTTCCTCGGTGCACGGTTTCGTCCGGGGGTGGAAGTGGTGGCCGAGCTGGTGGGGTTGGCCGAGGCCGTGCAGGGCGCGGACCTGGTGATTACCGGCGAAGGTCGCTTCGATGCCCAGACCTTGCGCGGCAAGACCCCCTTTGGCGTGGCGCGCATCGCCAGGCAGCACCAGGTGCCGGTGATCGTGATCGCCGGGACCCTGGGCGAAGGCTACGAGCAGATGTATGAGCACGGGGTGGATGCGGCCTTTGCCCTGGCCAGCGGCCCCATGACCCTGGAGCAGGCCTGTGCCGAGGCGCCGCGCCTGTTGCGCGACAGGGCGGCGGACATCGCCCGGGTCTGGCGCCTGGCGGCGCGCCAGGGCTGACGCCCAGTAGCCCCGTAGCCGCTGCCGAGCCTGCGAGGCTGCGATCGGTCGCGTAGCGGCCGCAACGGGGCCAACGCGGTTATCCAGACCCAACGCGAATCTCAGGTTTTGCGCCTGCTGCGCAGTCGATCGCAGCCTCGCGGGCTCGGCAGCGGCTACAGGGGTTAGTAGACCCCGCCACCTGAGGTAGGCGCCGCCACCTCCTTGTACTGCCCCAGCAACCCCTGCAAACCCTTCATCAGCACCGTGGTGTCCACCCCCACCGCGACGAAGTTCGCCCCCAGCTCGATATAGCGCTGCGCCAATGTCCGGTCGGTGCTGAGGATGCCGGCGGCCTTGCCGGCCTTGCGGATGCGCGCGATGGCATCCTCGATCGCCGCGACCACCTCGGGATGCCCCGGGTTGCCGCGATGGCCCATGGCCGCCGAGAGGTCGGCCGGGCCGATAAACAGGCCATCGACTCCATCAAGGGCGGCGATGGCATCCAGGTTGGCCAGGCCTTCGAGGTTCTCGATCTGCAGCAGCAGGCACATCTGCTCATCGGCCTGGTCCAGGTAACCGGGAATGCTGTTCCAGCGTGACGCACGGGCCAGGGCACTGCCGACGCCACGAATGCCCGCGGGCGGATAACGCATGGCGCGCACCAGCTGTCGGGCCTGCTCGACGCTTTCGACCATGGGGATCAGCAGGGTCTGGGCGCCAATGTCCAGCAGTTGCTTGATCAGCGCGGTGTCGCCTACCGGCGGGCGAATGATGCCTTGCACCGGGTAGGGCGCGATGGCCTGCAACTGGCCGAGCAGGCTGTTGAGGTCGTTGGGCGCGTGTTCGCCGTCCAGCAGCAGCCAGTCGAAACCGGCGTTGGCCGCCAGCTCCGCGCAATAGGCATTGGCCAGGCCCAGCCACAGGCCGATCTGCGGCGCGTCCTGGCGCAGGCGTTGCTTGAAATGATTGATCGGCAGTTGCATGAGCATTCTCCTCAGACAAAACGGCAGGCGATGCTGCCGAGCTGATCGTAGTCGACGTGGAAGGTATCGCCGGGGCGGGCCGCCACCGGGCGGGTGAAGGAGCCGCCGAGGATGATCTGCCCGGCCTCCAGGCCGACGTCGTAGGCCGCCAGCTTGTTGGCCAGCCAGGCCACGCCCTTGGCCGGATGGTTGAGCACCGCGGCGGACACCCCGGACTCCTCGATTACGCCGTTGCGATACAGCACCGCTGGCACCTTGCGCAGGTCGATATCGTTGGGACGCACCGCGCGGCCGCCCATGACCACCCCGGCGTTGGCGGCGTTGTCGGAGATGGTGTCGAACACCTTGCGCGTGACCTGGGTCTGCGGGTCGACCTGCTGGATGCGCGCGTCGATGATCTCCAGGGCCGGGATCACCCATTCGGTGGCGTCGAGCACATCGAACAGCGTGCAGTCCGGGCCCTTGAGCGGCTTGCCGAGGATGAACGCCAGTTCCACCTCGACCCGCGGCACGATAAAGCGCTGGAACGCAATGTCGCTGCCTTCCTCGAACAGCATGTCGTCCAGCAGGGCGCCGAAGTCCGGTTCGCTGATGTTCGACGACACCTGCATGGCCCGCGAGGTCAGGCCGATCTTGTGCCCGACCAGCTTGCGCCCGGCGCGGATCTTGTGTTCCACCCAACTGCGCTGGATGGCGTAGGCGTCCTCGATGGTGATGCCGGGAAACTCCAGCGACAGCTGGGCGATCTGTTCCCGGTTGCGTTCGGCGGCGTCGAGGCGGGCGGCGGCCTGCTGGATGTCCGAAGTGCTGAGCATGGTTACTTCTCCTGGGGATTGACGATAAGGGCCGGCACCCGCAGCACCAGCCAGGCGCCGAAGGCGATCAGCAGGGCCAGGGCATACAGGGCGAGGCTGGCGCTCTGGGTGGCGTCGCGGACCACGCCGATCAGGTAGGGCGCGAGAAAGGCGGCGATGCTGCCGAAGGAACTGATCAGGGCGATCCCCGCGGCCTGAGTGTTGCTGGCGAGAAAGGCCGGCGGCAGTTGCCAGAACATCGGCAGCGCGGCGCTGGCGCCCATGCCGGCCACCAGCAGCCCGGCCATCACCAGCCAGGCATTGTCCGGGGCGACGCCTGCGACGATCAGGCCGAAGCTGGACATCAGCAGCGGCACGCCGAGGTGCCAGCGCCGTTCGCGCAGGCGGTCGGAGGAACGGCCGACACCGATCATGAATAGGCAGCCGGCCAGGTACGGCAGGGCGCTGAGCATGCCGACGCGGCTGTCGCGGGCGATGCCGGCGTGGTGGATCAGGGTCGGCATCCAGAAGGCGATGGTGTTGACCGCCAGCATCACCGCGAAATAGATGCACACCAGCAGCCAGATATGTTTGTCCTGGAGGATGCCGGCGAAGCGGGTGATCGGCTTGTGCTGTTCTTCCTCGCTCAGGGCGGCGTGCAGTTGCTGCTTTTGTGGGGTGCTCAGCCAGGCGACGCTGTCGATGCTTTCCGGCAGCGCCTTGAGCACCACCAGGCCGAGCAGGACCACCGGCAGGCCTTCGATCAGGAACATCCATTGCCAGCCGCGCATCCCGCCCAGGTCGTGAAAGCTTTCGAGAATCCAGCCCGATAGCGGCCCGCCGACCACCCCGGCCATGGGCACGGCGATGGCGAACAGCGCGGTCACCTGGCCGCGGCGGCTGGCCGGGAACCAGCGGTTGAGCAGCACCAGGATGCCGGGGAAAAACCCGGCCTCGGCCACCCCCAGCAAAAAGCGCAACAGGTAGAAGCCGGCGGCGCTGTCCACCAGCAGCATGGCACTGGACAGCAGGCCCCAGACCACCATCAGGGTGGCGATCCAGCGGCGCGGCCCGACCCGGTCCAATGCCAGGTTGCTGGGCACGCCGAACAGCGCATAGGCAATGAAGAACAGGCCGGCGCCGAAGCCGTAGACGCTGTCGCTGAAGCCCAGGTCCTGGGTCATCTGCAACTTGGCGAAGCCGATGTTGATGCGGTCCAGGTGGGCGAAGATGTAGCAGGTGAACAGCAGGGGCATCAGCCGCCAGGTGATCCGGCGATAGGTATCGTTGGTCTCCACGACGCTGGGCAGGGCAAGGGTCGAGCTGGACATGGGCGGGTCTCTTTTATTGTTCTTGTCGATAAGGGCACGGACTCTGTAGCCGCTGCCGCAGGCTGCGATCGGCCGGGACGGCCGCAGCGACTTCAAGATCGCTGAAGGCCTTCGGCCTTATCGCAGCCTGCGGCAGCGGCTACAGGTCACGCTTGCCGCTTGAGAAACTCATGCACGTTGTTGTGCTTGAAGTTCAGCTCGGCATCCAGCTCGCTCATCTCGAACGACAGCGCCAGCAAGCGCTGGGCCTGGAGCTCGGCGAAGTGCGCCTTGATGATCTCGAACAGGCCCTCGGCGACCTTGCGCCGGGTGGCCAGGTCGCGCCCGGCGCCGACTTGCAGGCGCATATGGACGAAGGCGTAGTCGTGCTTGCCGTCGGCCATGCGCCAGGTGTCCAGGCGCACGCCGCGGCTGCGGATGCCACCCAGCGGAAACACGCCGCTGGCCCCGAGGTAGTCGTGGACCTTCTCGAACAGCCCTGGCAGGTCGGCGGCTTGCTCGATGTTGTCGGTGTATTCAGCGATGAAATGCGGCATGTGATCCTCCTTGCGGGCGAACCTTCGGCGGCCAGCCCTGGAAATCCAGGGCTGGGTTGGCGAGGCGGGCGCGGCGTCTAGAGCGGGAAAATGGCGTTGATCTGGCCGGTGCCGGAGCTGCCGAAAGGCGCGGTGACGATTTCCGCCGGCCGGTTGTATTCGGGGCCGCCGAGCAGGCCCAGGAGCATGGCGGTGTCGTGCATCCGGCCTTCGCCGAAGCAGTGCTCGGCGTAGTCCGGGAGCATCGAGCAGAACTCGCGAAAGCGCCCCTGTTGCCACAGCTCGACCACTCGCAGGTCCATCTGCTTGTCGAACTCGCGGGTCCAGTTGTGGATGTTGGCTTCGGCCTCGCGGTCGTCGGAGAAGCGGTGCGACAGCGAGCCGGAGGCCAGCACCAGGACCTTGCGGTCGCTCTTCTCGATGGCCCGGCGCACCGCGGCGCCGAAGGTGAAGCTGTCTTCGAGCTTGTGCCAGGCACACCAGGCGGCGATGGAAATCACCTGGAAATGCTGCTCCGGCGGTACGTCCATGTGCATGTAGCGCATCGGCACCAGGGTGCCGTATTCCAGCTCCAGGCTGGGGATGTTGTGGGCGAGGGTGCGCACATCGGCGGCATTGGCTTGGGCGGCAATCAGCTCGCCCAGCTCCGGGCAGCCCTGGTAGTCGTAGTCCATGTTCTTGATGAAGTGCGGCAGTTCGTTGCTGGTGTAGGTGCCCTTGAAGTGCTCGCCGCAGTTGATGTGGTAACCGCTGTTGACCAGCCAGTGCACGTCGAACACCACGGCGGTGTCGGCCCCCAGCTCACGGGCGCGACGGGCGATTTCCTTGTGCCCGGCGATCGCCGCTTCGCGACAGCCGTGGTGCTTGCCCGGCAGTTCGGACAGGTACATCGATGGAACGTGGCAGACCTTGGCGGCCATGACGACTTCGCCCATGGTGCTTCTCCTGAAACATCTTATTGTTCGGCCCGTAGCCGCTGCCGCAGGCTGCGATAAGTCCCGCAGGGACTTCAAAGAGCGGCGTCTCGTTCCGAGACGAGCGCAGCCTTCGGCAGCGGCTACAGGATTTCAAAACCTTACACGCCCCAGCGCGGGATGTGGTGGCTGCCCATGGAGATACAGATGTTCTTGATCTCGGCAAACACCTCGAAGCTGTACTCGCCGCCTTCGCGGCCGGTGCCGGAGCCCTTGACCCCACCGAACGGCTGGCGCAGGTCGCGCACGTTCTGGCTGTTGATGAACACCATGCCGGCCTCGATGCCACGGGCCAGGCGATGGGCCTTGCCGATGTCCTGGGTCCAGATATAGGAGGCCAGGCCGTACTCGGTGTCGTTGGCCAGTCGCAGGGCCTCGGCCTCGTCCTTGAACGGGATCAGGCAGACCACCGGGCCGAAGATCTCTTCCTGGGCGATGCGCATCTGGTTATCGACGTCGGCGAACACCGTCGGCTGGATGAACTGGCCACGGCTGAGGTGCGCCGGCAGGTTGGCCGGGCGCTCCAGGCCACCGGCGAGCAGGGTGGCGCCTTCTTCGATGCCGATGCGGATATAGCCGGTGACCTTGTCGTAGTGGGCCTGGGTGATCATCGAGCCGACCTGGGTCTTCGGGTCCTGCGGGTCACCGACAATCAGGCGCTTGGCGCGGGCGGCGAACTCGGCGACGAACTGCGGGTACACGCTTTCCTGGACGAAGATCCGGCTGCCGGCGGTGCAGCGTTCGCCGTTGAGCGAGAAGATGGTGAACAGCGCCGCATCCAGGGCGCGCTCCAGGTCGGCGTCTTCGAAGATCAGCACCGGCGACTTGCCGCCCAGTTCCATGGAGTACTTTTTCAGCCCCGCGGTCTGCATGATCTTCTTGCCGGTGGCGGTGCCGCCGGTGAAGGAGATCGCCCGCACGTCCGGGTGGCGCACCAGGGCATCGCCGGCGGTGGCGCCGTAGCCCTGGACGATGTTCAGCACACCATTGGGAATGCCGGCTTCGACCGCCAGGCGTCCCAGTTCGTTGGCGGTCAGCGGCGACAGCTCGGACATCTTCAGCACCGCCGTGTTGCCCAGCGCCAGGCACGGCGCGGTCTTCCAGGTGGCGGTCATGAACGGCACGTTCCACGGCGACACCAGCGCGCAGACGCCGACCGGCTGGTACAGGGTGTAGTTGAGCATCTGGTCGTCCACCGGATAGCTGTGGCCATCCATGCGGGTGCAGACCTCGGCGAAGAAGTCGAAGTTGTGCGAGGCGCGCGGGATCAGCACGTTTTTGGTCTGGTGGATCGGCAGGCCGGTATCGAGGGTTTCCAGCTCCGCCAGGTGCGGCACGTTCCGGTCGATCAGCTCGCCCAGCTTGCGCATCAGCCGCGCGCGTTCCTTGGCCGGGGTGTTGGCCCATTTCGGAAAGGCTTCCTTGGCCGCCGCGACCGCCTGGGCGATTTCCCCGGCACCGCCGCTGGCCACTTCACCGATGGCTTCGCCGGTGGCCGGGTTGTAGTTGACGAAAGTGTCTTGGCTTTCGACCTCGCGGCCGTTGATCCAGTGTTTGATCATTTATGCGTGCTCCTTGGCCGCCCGTTGCGTGTCGTGTTGCGTCTTGATCCTGAAGAACTCCGCCTCGCTGACGATGCGGTTGACCAGCCGGCCGACGCCTTCGACTTCCACCACCACCTCATCGCCGGGCACCACGTCGGACAGGCCTTCGGGGGTGCCGGTGGCGATCATGTCGCCGGGTTGCAGGGTCATGAAGCTGGACAGGTATTCGATCAGGTAGGGGATGTCGAAGATCATGTCGCAGGTGCTGCCTTCCTGGCGCAACTCACCGTTGACCCAGGTGCGCAGCTTCAGCCGGTTCGGCTCGGGCACGTCGGCGACGTCGACTATCCACGGCCCGACCGGGGTGGTGGCGTCGCGGTTCTTCACCTGCAGGTTGGGCCGGTAGTAGTTTTCCAGGTAGTCGCGGATCGCGTAGTCGTTGCACATCGTGTAGCCGGCCAGGTAATCCAGGGCGTCCTCGCGCTTGACGTTGCGCGCGGTCTTGCCGATCACCGCCACCAGTTCGCACTCGTAGTGCATGTAGGCGACGTTGTCCGGGCGCCAGGTGACCTGGTTGTGGCCGGTGTAGGTGCCGGGGGACTTGATGAACACCAGCGGCTCGGTCGGCGGCTTGAAGGCCAGTTCGGCGGCGTGGTCGGCGTAGTTCAGGCCCAGGGCGAACATGCTGCCGGTGGCCGGTGGCAGCCACTCGACCTGATCCTCGGCGAGCACACGGCCATCGGCCAGTTTCACGCTGTTGGGCGCGTTGACCACGACCTCGTGGACCTGGCCTTGATAACGGATGCGGGCGTGTTTCATGGCGGCTCCTTATTCGGCGGCAATTTCGGCGGCTATTTCTTCAGCGACAACGTGATTGGCGAGACGGCCCAGGCCGCTGATCTCCACTTCGATGCGGTCGCCGGGCTTGACGTCGACGCGGCCTTCGGGGGTGCCGGTGATCAGCACGTCGCCCTCGTGCAGGGTCATGAACTCGCTGATTTCGGCGATCAGCTGGGGAATACCGCGCACCAGGTTGGCGGTGCTGTTGCGTTGCAGCAGTTCACCGTTGACCCACAGTTTCAGTTCCAGGTCATGGGGATCGCGCACCTGGGCCGCGGGCACCAGTTCCGGGCCGAAGGCGCAGAAACCGTCGCGGCACTTGGCCTTGACGGCGGGGCGGTAGTAGCTGTCTTCCGGCAGGCTGAATTCGTTGACGATGGTGTAGCCGGCCACATGCTGCAGGGCGTTTTCCACGCTGACCCGGCTGGTGCTCTTGCCGATCACCACGCCCAGCGCCGGGCCCGGTTGCAGGCGCTCGACACCTTGCGGGTAGATCACGGCGCCGCCATGGACATTGCGCGTGTTGGGGGTCTTGATGAACAGCACCGGCTTGGCCGGTGGCTTCTGGTAGGGCGGCTGGGTGAAGGATTCCAGGTGGCTGCGCAACAGGCCCTGGTAGTTCAGCGCGACGCCGAACAGGGTGCCGGTGGCGACTTCATGCAGTGCACGGCTCATTGTGATTTTCTCCTGAGCATCGCGGAAGATGAGGTGATTTCGTTAATGTGTTAACGTTATATTTAATATGTTAACGATCGTCAAGCGCCGGCCAGGAGCAGACCTCGAACTGTCCGCCGCGTGCTGGTGAACAGGCCGCGAATCACGCAGGATGTGGGCGCTTGCCGTGGGTAAAAAATAAAAGCGTCGCGGGCGAAAATAAAAAGCGCCGCGAGCAAAAAAAGAGACATACCACCATGAGCGATCGCCAGCCGATCCCCAACATCAACATCGGCCAGGTCTACGACCAGCGCTACGCCGACTCGCAGGTGCATTACGACAAACTGAGCAACCTGGCCGGGTTCTTCGGCCGCAACATGCCGGTGCATCGCCACGACCGATTTTTCCAGGTGCACTACGTGAAAAGCGGCGCGGTGCGGGTCTACCTCGACGACCAGCAATACCTGGAGTCGGGGCCGATGTTTTTCCTCACGCCACCGACCATTGCCCATTCCTTCGTCACCGAGGCCGACAGCGAAGGCCACGTGCTCACCGTGCGCCAGCAGTTGGTGTGGGAGCTGATCGAAGCCGACAGCCGCCTTGCCAGTGGTCCGCAGGTGGCGCCGGCCTGCGTCGCCCTGGCGCGCCTGGACCCGGGGTTCGCCGGCGAGGCGCGGCGCCTGGCGCTGCTGTTCGATGAGTTGCAGGAGGAAGTCGCCGGGCAGGGCGCCGGGCACGCGCCGGCGCTGGAGGCCCTGACCCGCTTGATCATGATCAGCCTGCTCAGGCTTTCGGCCAACTCCCTCAAGGCCCGCCCGGCGCGGCATGAAGACCTGCACATCTTCCATCGCTTCAATGAACTGATCGAAGCCCGTTACCTGGAGCATTGGCCGCTGTCGCGCTATGCCGGGCAGATCGGCGTCACCGAGGCGCGTCTCAACGATGTCTGCCGGCGCATCGCCGACCTGCCGTCGAAACGCCTGGTGTACGAGCGCCTGATGCAGGAGTCCAAGCGCCTGCTGCTGTTCACCGCCAGTTCGGTGAACGAAATCTGCTACCAGCTGGGGTTCAAGGACCCGGCGTATTTCAGCCGGTTCTTCCAGCGCTACGCGAAGATGACGCCGGGGGAATACCGGGCGCGCCAGGGCGCGGCGAAACCCTCGCCCTGAGGGCAAAAAAGCTGGGAGCGCCAGCGCGCTGCGTGGGACAATCGGCGCTTTTACCCGACAAGGAAAGTCCCATGTTGCAGCGCACCCTGATGGTTCTTTTGCTGACCGCCAGCGCCGCCCAGGCGCTGGCGCAGAACGCCGCGGAAAAGGTGCCCTTGCTGCGCCAGACCAAGGAATGGATCACCGGCTGCGACAACCTGCGCAGCTGCCACGCCCTGAGCGCGCCCAACGGCGAGCACGGTGTGCAATACAGCAGCCTGACCCTGCACATCCAGCGTCGCGCCGGCCCCGATGGCCCGCTGGAAATACGCCTGGACCAGCGCGGCGAACCCGCCGAGCTGACGGCCTTGCGCCTCGACGGCCAGCCGCTGGAGCCACAGCTGCTGGACGCCCTGGTGCTGTTGCCGGAGAAGAAGGGCGCGCAGACCCAGGTCACCCGCTATGAAATCGCCGACCCGGCCCGGACCCGTCAGTGGCTGGAACGCCTGCGCAATGCCGAGGAACTGAAGCTGGAGGGGAACGACGAAGCCCGGGTGCCGTTGTCCGGATTATCAGCGGCGCTGCTGTTGATGGACTCGGTGCAGGGCCGGGTCGATGGCGTGACGGCGCTGTGGCGGCCAGGCCAGCGTCCGGCCAGCGAGGTGCCGGCGCGGCCGCTGCCGGCCCAGCTGCGGGCTTATCCGGGGGCACCGGAACTGACGGCGGCGCAACGCACGCGGATCTCGGCGGCCGCGGTGAAACTCGCTGCGCCAGGCACGCCCAACGACGATGAAGACTTTGTGGCCGAGCCTCAGGTCGAGGTCTATCCGCTGAGCGCGCAGCGGGCGTTGACGGTGGTGCTGAGCGACTGCGCGGCCTACAACTGCGATTACCTGATCAGCAGCTGGTCGCGCGGCAACCCGCCGCAGCTCGAGGAATTGCGCCGGCAAGCCTTGCCCATGAGCAACGCGGACGGCTCGGGCGGCGCCCACTACGACCCCAAGACCGGGGTGCTGACCACCTTCTATCTGGCGCGCGGCATCGGTGACTGCGGTGAAACCGGGCGCTGGCTGTTCGACGGTGAAAGCTTCCAGCTCAGCGATTACCGGCAGATGCCGACCTGCAATGGCTTGTCCTCCGAAGACTGGCCGCGGCTGTGGAACATCGCGCCGCCGGCCAACCGCTGAGGCGTTTCAGGCCAGGCCTGGATGGCGGCGCGCGAACTTCTGCTCCAGCACGGTCTTGCCCCATTGCGCCGCGGGCTGTTCCTCCACCAGCTGGAAGCCGAAGGCTTCGTACAGGTGCCGGGCGGCGTCCAGGCCGCTGAAGGTCCACAGGTAGCAGGAGGTTGCCCGCACCTGGTCGCAGTGCTCCAGCGCCGCCTTGAGCAGCAGGCGACCGGTGCCGGTGCCACGGGCCGCCTCGTCGAGGATAAACCAGCGCAGATGGGCGACTCTGTCGGCCTGAGGGCGATCCGCGGCGTCGCCGAGGTCGATGGCGATCGAGCCGACGATCTGCTCGTCCAGCACCGCCAGCCAGACGCCGTTATCGGGGTTGTCCAGGCGCTCGCTGAACTCCGCGAGGCCCGCAGCGACGCGCTGTTCAAAGAACTGCCCGAAACCCACCAGGCGTGAGTAGTAATGCGCATGCAGCTCGGTGATGCGGCCGATCATGCCCGGCCGATAGCCACGGAGCACGCTCGGGGTGGCCGCGGCGATCTGTGCATGGCCCAGGCGGCAGGCCTGCAGCGCCTGGCCATAACTGCGCAGTCCGGCGACCACCTGGCTTTGCTCGCGGGGCGCCAGCAGGCGCAGCGCCTGTTGCACCTGGGCGCTGCCAAAGGCATGGAGCGCGGCGACCTGTTTGCGCCCGCTGGCGGTCAGGCCCAGGTGCTTTTCCCGAGCATCGGTGGGGCTGGGGCTTTCCTGGATATCGCCGCGCTCGATGAGCTTGCCCAGCAGGCGGCTGACCGAGGACTTCTCCAGGTTCAGGGTCTTGCCCAGCTGGGCGGCGGTGAGCGGGGCGTGCAGGTCGAGTTCGATCAGCGCATGCACCGCCGAGGGCGGCAGATCGGAACCGGCCAGAGTACTGCCCATGAAACCCAGCTCGCGCACCAGTTTGCGCGATTCGTTACGGATCTGATCCACCAGCGGCGATGACATGGCGTGGCTCTCGATATAGTTGTGCGGTGCAACTATATGCCTGGGGTACGGCAAAATCCATACACCTATAAACGCGGACTCCTTTTGGGAGATACCGATCAAAACTGTAGGAGCGAGCTTGCTCGCGATGGACCTGAGCGCGCCGCGTTCATCCGATTAGTACGCGTTATCGTTAACGACCATCGCGAGCAAGCTCGCTCCTACAATGGATCATCGGCGTTTGATCGATTGGCATTAGCCCTTGGTCCACCCGCGGCTGCGGTTGGCCGTTTTTCAGCCAATGACAGGCGCGGGTATCTGTTGTTCCAGGCGAGCGGGAACCTGAAGGCTCGGCGCCGGTTTACCCAGCAACAGGTCGGCGGCCTTTTCGCCGATCATGATCGCCGCCGCGTTGGTATTGCCGGTGGTCAGGCTCGGCATGATCGACGCGTCGGCCACCCGCAGGCCCTGCACGCCGTGGACCCGCAACTGGTCGTCGACCACCGCCTGGGCGTCATGGCCCATCTTGCAGGTGCCGACCGGGTGGAACACGGTGCCCAGGCTGTCGCGAATCCATTGCTCGATCTGCGCCTGGCTTTCCACCTGCGGGCCGGGCACCAGCTCGCCCTTGAGGCGCCGGGCGAATGCCTGGCTCGCCGCCAGCTGGCGCACCAGGCGCACGCCCGCCACCAGCTTGCGCAGGTCCTCCGGGTGACTGAGGAAATGGCTGTCGATGATCGGCTTGTCGTGGGGATCGGCGGAATTGAGCCGGACCTGGCCACGGCTCTGCGGGTGCATCACCGCGATGTGCAGGCTGACCCCATGGCCCAGCGGCACCAGGCGCTGGGGCTGGTTTTTCAGCGCCGGGGCGACGATCAGGCCCAGCTCCGGGGCGGCGTCCTCGGGATGCAGGCGCAGGAAGCCGCCGGACTCCACGGTATTGGAGGTCAGCGGGCCGCTGCGCCGGCTTAGGTACTGCCAGGGCGAACGAGCCAGGGGCAACATGCCCTTGGCCGACACGCCGTAGGTCAGCTCGCTGTCGCAGCGGTACATCAGCACCACGTCCTGATGGTCCTGCAGGTTGTGGCCGACTCCCGGCAGTTCATGGCGCTGGGCGATACCATGGCGCGCCAGTTCCTCGGCCGGGCCGATGCCGGAGAGCAACAACAGTTGCGGCGAGTTGATCGCCCCGGCGCTGAGGATCACTTCGCGCCGGGCCTGGAGCTGGAACACCGCGCCATCCTGGCTGACCTCGACGCCACAGGCGCGATTGCCCTCCAGCAACACGCGGTGGGTCAGGGTCGAGCTCAGTACGCTGAGGTTGGGCCGCGACAGCGCCGGGTAGAGGAAGGCCCGCGCGGCGCTGCAACGCTCGCCGTTGATCTGGGTGACGTGGAAGGGGCCGTAGCCTTCCTGTTCCTCGCCGTTGAAGTCCGGGTTGTAGCGCCAGCCCAGTTCCTGGGCGGCCTGATAGAACACCTCATTGATCGGGCTCGGGCTGCGTTGCGCGGCGACATTGAGTTCGCCGCCCTGGCCATGCCAGGGCGAAGCGCCGGGCTCGAAATGCTCCGAGCGCAGGAAGTACGGCAGCAGTTCGTCGTAGCTCCAGCCCTGGTTGCCGGCCGCGGCCCAGCGGTCGTAGTCGCTGCGGTGGCCGCGGATGTAGATCATGCCGTTGATCGCGCTGGAGCCGCCCCAGAGCCGCCCGCGGGGGCAGGGGATCGGGCGCTCGCCGCTGGCGGCCTGGGCGCTGAACTGATGCATCCAGTTCCACTTCGGGTTGGCGATCAGGCGGATGATGCCCGCCGGGGTGCGCACATAGGCTCCGGGCAACAGGCTGCGGTCGCTGGGGCCGGCCTCGATCAGGCAGACGCTGAGCTGTGGATCGGCGGACAGCCGGTTGGCCAGCACGCAACCGGCCGAGCCGGCCCCGACCACGATGTAGTCGAACGAACGCGGGGCAGAGTCAGTCATGGGAGATACCTCGTTGGCAGTGAAAAGCAGGTTTACAACCCCAGCGCCGCGCCGACGTCGTACATGACTTGCAGGCCGACGACAAAACCGTTGCCGCTGAGCTCGCGGGCCTCGGGGTTGTAGAAGTTGTCCGGGTTGATCAGGTACTGCACGCTGGGCTCGAGCGCCAGGTGCCGGGTCAGGGCGAAGTGGCCGTTGGCCTCGATGGCGTATACATTGCGTTCGCCCAGGCGGTGGTCGCCGCCGTTGGCGATCCGCGCCTGCTGCTGGAAGCGCAGCTGGTGGTCGTTGAGGCGCAGGTAGCTGGCCTTGAGGTTGAGCTTGTCCTGGGCGCGGTCGAAGGGCGCCAGGTACGTCAGGCCGATCTCGGCGAAATGGCTGAAGGGCTGCTTGTCGTCGGCCGCCAGGGACAGCGAACCGAACGCCAGCAGCGCCTGGGGCGCGGTGCCCTGGCCGCCGTCGGCCCGCCAGAAACCTTGCTGGAACTTGAAGAAGGCGCCACCGGTGCCGTGCTCGCTGGCACCGGTCAGCGGGTCGTGCTGCTTAGCGGTGTTGTAGTAGCCGTTGAGTTCGTAGTGAGCGCTGTAGGCGCCGTCGTGCTTGCTGCCGATGCCCAGCAACAGGCTGGTGCCGCTGGCGTCGTCGGTGCTGAAGTCCAGGCCCTTGCGTTTTTTCAGGTAGTCCACCGGGTTCGATTCGAAGGCCCCGGCATGCACATACAAACCCGGCGTCGCCTGGTACTTCAGGTAGCCGCCCCAGCTGCCGTAGGGCGGCGGTAGGATGCCGGTGGACGAATCGATGATCGGGTCGTTGCAGGTGACCACGGTTTCGCAGTTGTAGATGTAGAAGTAGCGCCGCGCGTTGGTGCGCCCCAGGCTCATGTCGACCTGGCCGTCGAGCCAGGTCTGCTGGTAGGTCAGCAGGCTCAGCTGGTTGCTGGTGATGTCGTTGTGGATCGGCGCGCCGGCGAAGTAGCTGCCGGCGGCGCCTTGCCAGTTGCGCGAGGTCGGCTGGCCGGTGGCGGTGTCGAGGATGAAGAAGGTTTCCTCGAAATGAACGGCCGCGCCTGTAAGGCCGGCGAGGGTATCGAGGTCGAAGTCGGCGCCGACGAACAGGTCGCCGCTGTTGCCGAAGCTGTGTTCCCGCGGACCGGTGTCGAGATTCTTCATCGACAGGCTCCAGAACTGCACATGGGGTCGGATGCCGTAGCCGGCCAATTGCTCGCCGAGCCCGGCCAGCGGGCCTTCGCGGCCGGGTGCCGGTGTCTCGGCCTGGCACAAAGGGGTGAACAGGACCGCCGCCAGCAGCGGGCACAGCAGGGTAGTGCTTTTCATGGTCGATACTCGTTTCTTGTTGTTTTTGTGATGAGTCGTTCAGCTCTGTAGCCGCTGCCGAAGGCTGCGATCGGACGCGCAGCGTTCGCCAACGGGTTACCAGGGTGCTGCCGATTGTGCTGGCGAGGACTGCGTCCTCGATCGCAGCCTGCGGCAGCGGCTACAGGTCATGCCTTGGCCAGCGATGGGTTGGGATTGACCAGCACCTTGATCTGGCTCTTGTCCCGCAGCAGTGCCTCGAAGCCATGCTCCACGGCCTGGTCCAGGGTCACGCAGCGGGTCACGGCGCGGGTCAGATCCAGGCGGCCGCTCGCCAGCAGTTCGATCAGCGGCGGGTAGGCGTTGCGATAGCCCACGCTGCCGAGCAGGCGCAGTTCGTTGTTCACCAGGTGGAAGGCATCGACGCTGACCTCGCCCATCAGGCCCACCAGCACCACCTCGCCGCCCTTGCGCAGCGAGTGCAGGGCCAGGCTCAGGGTTTGCTGGCTGCCGGCGGCCTCGAAGGCCGTGTCGACGCCGCCACCGCTCAGTTCGTGCAGGCGTTGCGACAGGTCGGCGGCGTGGCCATCGAGCACTTCCTGGGCGCCGAAGTCGCGGGCCAGTCGCCGACGTTCCGGGCTGATGTCCACGGCGAAGATCCGCTCCACGCCGCGCAGGCGCGCCAGCAGGATCAAGAGCAGGCCGATAGGACCGAGGCCGAACACCACGCAGCTGTCGCCGGGCAGCAGGCTGCTCTGGTTCAGCGCGTGAAAGGCCACCGCCGCCGGCTCCAGCACTGCGGCCTGCTTGAAACTCACCGAATCCGGCAGCGGGTGCAGCATGTAGGCCGGCACCAGCACCTGTTCGGCGAAACCGCCGTCGCCCATCAGGCCGATAAACCCCATGGACTGGCAGAGGTTGTACTGGCCGGCGCGGCAGTACTGGCAATCGCCGCAGCGGTACTCCGGCTCCACCGCCACCCGGCTGCCGACCTGGACCCGGTCGACGCCCGGGCCCACCGCCAGGACCTGGCCGCAGAACTCGTGGCCGAGGGTCAGCGGCGCGCGGCAACCGGACAGCGGGTGGGGCACCTGTTGTGGAATCGAGTGCGGGCCGTCGGCGTATTCGTGCAGGTCGCTGCCGCAGATACCGCAGTAGGCCACCTGGACCAGTACCTCGCCCGGGCCGGGCTGCGGCAGTTGCAGATCGCTCAGGCGCAAGTCGCGGGCGGCATGCCAACGCAATGCTTTCATGGCTGGTTTCCTTGCAGGACAGGAGAGGGGGAAGGTTCGGCGCGGCGGCCGCGCGCCAGGACCGCCGGCGCGGTTTCCTTGAGGAACAGCGCCAGCAGCGCCGCCAGCAGGGCGCCGCCGCAGGAGATCCACATGACGATGGACAGGCCGAAACGGTCGGCGGCAAAGCCGGCGATGGTCGGCGAGACAAAACCGCCCACCAGTTCGCCGATGCCCATGATCATGCCCAGGGCGGTAGCCATGACTTCCCGGGGCACGGTTTCCGCCGGGATGGTCGCCATGAACAGGGTGA
This sequence comes from Pseudomonas sp. NFACC41-3, assembly GCF_900109505.1. Classification (NCBI taxonomy): domain Bacteria; kingdom Pseudomonadati; phylum Pseudomonadota; class Gammaproteobacteria; order Pseudomonadales; family Pseudomonadaceae; genus Pseudomonas; species Pseudomonas sp. NFACC41-3. The sequence continues at coordinate 1,906,888 of NZ_FOAE01000001.1, read as the reverse complement.
AGCAGCCCAGGCCCGTGTAGGTCAGCAGCATCAGCACGCCCATCAGCAGCGGGCTGTTGGCGTAGAGCAGGGCGATCGGGCAGCAGGCGGCGATCAGCGAGAACAGCACCAGGGTCGGGCGACGGCCGAAACGGTCGGAAATCGCCGCCACGCCGAAGCCCCACAGCACCCAGGCGCCGCCCAGGCAACTCATCACCGTGCCCATGCTCGCCGGGCTGTAGCCGCGGACCTTGACCAGGAAGGTCGGGGTGAAGGAAATCAGGATCACGAACCAGGTGAGGAACACGCAGCTGATCAGGGTGCAGAGCACGATGTTGCGGCTTTTCAGCAGCGCCAGGCGGTTGACCGGAGCAGCAGGAGCGTTGTCCGGGATCGGTGCCGGCGGTGCGTCGTTGCGCACGTAGCGCCAGATCAGCAGGGCGATCAGCAGCCCGGGGATCAGCGAGACGATAAAGGCATGGCGCCAGCCGTAGGCTTCGGCCAGGGCGATCAGCACCGGCGGGCCGATCACCGCGCCCAGCAGACCGGCCGCCGAGCCTTGCAGCAGGCCCATGTTCAGGCCCCGGCGATGGGGCGAGGAGGCCTCCACCATCAGCGATTGCGAGAGCGGCAGGATCGGCCCTTCGGCCAGGCCCATGATGCCGCGGAACAGCAGCAGGCTGAGAAACCCGGTGACCAGCCCCGACAGCGCCGAGCACAGGGAAAACAGGATCACCGCGACGATCAGCAGCGGCTTGCGCTTGCCACGCCGGTCCGACCAGGCCCCGACCAGCGCGCCGGACACCGCCCAGGCCAGGGCCAGGACCGACGACAGCATGCCCAGGTGGCTGTTGCTCAGTTGCAGCTCGTCGGCCATGAAGGGGAACAGGAAGGACAGGGCCAGGCGATCGAAAAAGACGAAGCCGAACGTCAGGAACAGCACGCCCAGCAGGATGTTCTCGTAACCGGCTTTATTGTTGTTGTAAGCCATGGTCGTTCTCCGCGGGAGGGACAGGTGAAGTCGAGACTTCAGCGAAACAGCGTGTCGATATAGGCCGCGCCGAGGCCGATCTTTTCGTAGTGCGCGCGGCACAGGGCGATGTAGGAGTGCACGTCGAAGTAACCGTCCGGCTCGCCCTGTTCGTCGAGCCAGATCAGCGGGCCCTTGACGATGAAAAACGCGCGCATCGGTTGCTCGTGCTCGTAGGCCACCAGGGTGTGGCCTTCGCCCGGGGTCTCGTAGACGAAGTCGCCGGCGGTGGCGGTCCAGTCGTGTTCCAGGTAGCCCCACTTGCCGGACAGGGTGTAGGCGAACACTTCGTGGGGGTGGTAATGCCGGTTCACCAGGCCGGCGCTGCTGGCCATGAGGATGTCGCACCAGCGGTTCTCGCTCGGCGAGATCCACAGCGGCCGCGAGGACACGGTTTCGGTGAAGGGCACATACAGCTTCAGGTCGTCGCTGGCGGCATTGGGCAGGTAGACCTCGGGCTTGGCGTCCGGCTTGAAGCAATTGGCGATCGGTTGCAGGTCTTTCCAGAATTCACGGCGGGCGGCTTCGGGCATGGTCGGCCTCTATTCGTTGTGGGAGTCGAGGCGACTTTAGGCGCGGCGCGCGGGCGGGGTTTTATCCAATCGGACGGGATTGTTGACTGGATCGGACGAGACTTTTCCTACAGGCTTCAGGGACGCCGTTTACCCTGGTAATCGACTTGTGCCCACTGCGTTTCACGTTGACAGGGCATAAGCTTCATATGTTAATGAATCGCCGCGGCCGCCATCTGCCGCGGCCTTGGTGTCCGGTCACTGCCTTGCCGACCGGGAATGCTTCCTAGCCCATGAGAAGAATAAAAATGTCTCCATGCGCCTTGCTCGAAACCCGGCATGCCTGCACCCAGAGCATCGCCCTGGACCAACGGCTGGCCTTCTGGGAGGACTACAACGCCTCCACCTTGGTCGGCCTCAAATGCACTTCCTTTTGTGAAAGCGGTTTTGCCGCCAGCCAGGACAACCTGCAGCTGGAGGGCATGCGCCTGGCGCGGATCGAGGGCAACGAGCACGTGGTCGAGCGTGACAACTCGATGATCCGCGCGGTGCCCAAGGAGTCGGTGTTCGTGTCCTTCGTCACCGGCAGCGGCTCGTTCTTCTATCAGGATGGCGCCTGCCAGTTGCTCGAACCGGGCGAGCTGATCGTCTACCGCACCGACAAACCCTATCTGTTCGGGTTCTCCGGGCCGATGCGCCAGTTCATTTACGACATTCCCCAGGCGCTGTTCGCCGAGCGCTGCCTCAAGCGTTTCGACCGTCCGCTGAAGATCGGCGGGCAAAGCGGCGTGCAGCGCCTGTTGCTGCGCACCCTGGGCGAGCGCACCGGAGGCTTTTTCCAGCAGCCGCTGAGCGAGGACGCCGAGAGTTATCAGAACCAGGCGCTGGAGCTGTTGGCCAGCCTGATCGCCGGGCAGGCGGGAGAGCGGCGGATCAATGCCCTGAGCGCGTCCTATCTGCTGGCGGCCAAGCAGTGCATCAGCGAACAGCTGGCCGACCCTGGCCTGAGCTGCGAGCGGGTGGCCGCGCAGACTGGCATTTCCCTGCGGCACCTGAGCCGCCTGTTCGCCCTGGAAGACAGCCAGCCCAGCCGATTTATCCTGGAAAAACGCCTGCAACAGGCCCATGACCTGCTGAGCAGCCCACGAGGAGCCGGCCTGGATATCGGCGAAATCGCCTACCGCCATGGCTTCACCAGCCAGGCCCACTTCGCCCGGGCGTTCAAGGCCCATTACGGCCAGACCCCGAGCGAAGTGCGCAAAACCCTGTAGCCGCTGCCGCAGGCTGCGATAGGTCCGAAGGACCTCCAGCGGTCGGGAGATCGCTACGCCCGTTCCGGTCGATCGCAGCCTTCGGCAGCGGCTACAGGTCGGTGGCCAGCCAGACGCATTTCGCGGCATTTAAGCCCCGTTACGGCCAACCTCAAGCGAGATTTGCCAACCCATGCAGCCGCTGCCGCAGGCTGCGATAGGTCCGAAGGACCTCCAGCGTCCGAGAGATCGCTACGCCCGTTCCGGTCGATCGCAGCCTGCGGCAGCGGCTACAAGGTGGTTGAGGTACGGGTCAGTCGTTGAAGAAGGTCTGCGCCAGATCATCGATCAACTGGCGTTGAAAGGCCTGGAACCCCGGGTTCGGCTGTTGCAGCTGCACGAACTCCAGCATCGGGTCGGTCACCGCGGTCCTGATGCCGGCCAGTTCCTCGACCGTCGCCAGCCCGCAGAAGGGCACATAGGCCTCGGAATAACCGCCTTCATGCACCAGCACCAGGCGGCCCTGGCACAGGCGCTCGGCGGCTTCGCGCACCTGGCGGGTCATGGCGCGGAACGAGTCGCTGTGCAGCAGCATCCGCGCCAGCGGGTCGACCGCGTTGGCGTCGTAGCCGCAGGCAACGATGATCAGCTCCGGCTCGAAGCGCTCCAGGGCCGGGATCACGATGCGTTGCAGGGCATGCAGGTAGGCGTCGTGACCGCTGCCGGGCAGCAGCGGGATATTGATGTTGGCCCCCAGCCCGGCGCCGCGGCCACGGTCCTGTTCGCCGCTGTAGCCGGGCGGGAAGCAGCCGTCCTGGTGCAGGGAAAGGGTCAGCACGTCGCCGCGCTCCTCGAAGATCGACTGGGTGCCGTTGCCGTGGTGTACGTCCCAGTCGATCACCGCGACCTTGCCCAGGCCGCGCCTGGCCTTGGCCGCCTCGATGGCGATGGCGATATTGGCCAGGAAGCAGAAGCCCATGGCGCCGTCGGCCAGGCAATGGTGCCCCGGCGGACGCGACAGCGAGTAGGCGTTGTCGGCTTCGCCGCCGAGCACCGTGTCCACCGCGGCGATGGCCAGGCCGGCGGAGAGCCGGGCGATTTCGTAGCTGCCCGGGCCGATCGGCGCTTGCGGGCCGAGTTCGCCGCCACCGGACTCGCTCAGGGCCCTGAAGCGTTGCAGGTACTCGGCGCTGTGCACCCGCAGCAAATCTTCCTCACTGGCAGCCGTGGCGCTGCGCACCTGCAGGTGGCGGGTCAGGCCGGAGACGTCCAGCAGGCTTTTCAGGCGGCGCTTGGTTTCCGGCGATTCGGCGTGCCCGGCCGCGGCGGGCGGTTGCACCCAGCCGCCCACCGGCAGCGTCAGCGCATGTGGCCCGGCGCTGTGCCAGAGGCTGAGTTCATCGAAGAAAAACGCGGTTTTACGGGTCATGGGCATATCCATCTATGGGGCGAAAATTTGTAGCCGCTGCCGAAGGCTGCGATCGACCGGAACGGTCGCTGCGATCTCCCGGGCGCCAGAGGTCCTTCGGACCTATCGCAGCCTTCGGCAGCGGCTACAGGGGTTCAGGCGTTCAGGGGTTCAGGTGCCGCGCCGGCAGCCGAGGATCAGCGCCAGCGACAGCAGGGTCAGGCCGGTCCCGCCGATCAGCAGGGGCTGGAAGCCGCCGGTGCTTTCGATCAGCCGCCCGGCCAGCGCGGGGCCGATGGCCAGGCCGCCGCCGATCACCAGGTTGGAGGCGTTCATCAGCTTGCCGGAGCGGTCGAGGTCGGCCAGGCAGGCGAGGATCAGCGGCAGGATGAAGGTCCAGGTGAACTTGAAGACCAGGGCGGCGAGGGCGAAGCGCGCCAGGGTCGGCGCGCCCAGCAGCAACAGCACCGAGCCGGCCATCAGGCTGTAGCCGAACAGCAGCAACAGCAGGCGCGGCAGGCGATTGCCGATCAGCGAGGCGCAGCCGGCGCCGACGATGCCCATGACCGTGGCGACGGCCAGCAGCTCGCCGCTGGCTTGCGCGGAAATGCCGGCCTTGGCACTGATCGAGCCGATAAAGGTCCAGACCCCGCTGAGGCTGATATAGAAGGCGAGGATGCCGAGAATGCCGCACAGCGCCTGCCACTTCGGCGCGGTGGCTGCCTGCCCCGCGGTTTTTTCCGGGGGCGGCGCGCCCTGGGGAAAGTAGCGCGCCAGGGGCAGGCACAGGGTCATCAGCAGCGCCAGCAGCAGGTAGCAGGCCGCCAGGCCGTAATGCTCGAACAGCCGCGGCAGAATGCTCAGGCCGATTGCTCCGACCACCAGTTGGCCCATGACCCACAGGCCGTAGGTTCGGCTGGGGTTGGCGGTGGAGGCAGCGCTGGACAGGCAGATGATCATCAGCGAACCGCCGGCCAGGGCACTGCAGAAACGCAGGGCCAGCAGCGCGCCATAACCCTGGGCCCAGATCGACAGCAGGTTGGTGACTATGAACAGCGCCCCGGCCAGCAGCGCCGCGCGGCGCCAGTCGACGCGCTTGAGCCACCAGAAGGCAGGCAGGGTGGCCAGGCTCATGGCCCCCAGTTCAGTGGAGAACAGGTCGCCGATCTGCGACGGGCTCAGTTGCCATTGGCTGGCCAGTTGCGCGGCTACCGCCGGGGCGGTCATGAGGATGGTCGGGGTAATGGCGGCGAACAGCACGATGGCCGCCAGCAAAGCCAGCGGCGATGCAGTACTCGGTTGATCGTCGGTGAGCGCCTGGGTCTGGGTATTCATGATGGGATAGCTCCGGGAAAAAGCGCTTCAGAACACGTGGACCAGGCGCAGCAAGGCGTCGGTGCCGTGGTAGCCGTTACGGGTGGCGACGTTTTGCGAAAGGCCGAACATCAGCTGGTTCTGCTGGTCCAGCCAGTGGCCGACCTCGAAGCCGACCTGGGTGTAGCGCTTGTGGGTGTCGTCGATGCGCTGGTCGTTGATCCGCAGCTCGCCACCGTCGGCGTGGATCAGGCGCAGGGCGCCATAGGTGCTGGCAGTGAAGTCGTAGGAGGCGAAGGCTTGCAGGCGGTACAGCGGGTCCTGCTTCAGGTCGCTGCCGAAGTAGTCGTCGTTCTTGCCGTAGAGCTGGGCTTCGAGGTTGGCTTCCAGCACCCACTTCTCGCCGACGCCCTGGGTGTAGTTGTAAACGAAGGTGGCGCCCCAGCGGTTGGCGCCCGGCGAGACATCCGGGTTGTCGCCGTGGTATTCGCCCACTGGCAGGGTGATCAGGGTCAGCAGGCCGCTGTAGGTCCGGCTGGCCGGGTCGTTGATGAAAAACAGGGTGCCGCCGACCTGTGGGTCGCCGAAGCCGCTTTCCCCGGTGTGGCGATTGGCGCTGGGCAGGCGCGCGTCGATATCGGCGAAAGGCACGATGAACTGCGGGGTGCACAGGGTGCCGCAGATGTCGCTGAAAAATACCTGGCGATAGGCCAGGGCGTTGACCTTCAGCTCGGCCTTGCCAGTGCTGTCGGCAGGGCCGTGGAAGTCGTCGGCGCGGGTCGCCGGCAGGTACAGCACGCCCAGGCTGGTGCCCGAGGGCGCGCCGAAGAAGTCGCGGGCGTTGAGGTCGGCGGCGCTGGCGTCCAGGTTCAGCAGGGCGCCGGTGACGGCCAGGGCGGTGTGGTGCGCAAGCGTTCTGGTCATGGGCGTAACCTCTCTTCTTTGAGTTGTTGTGCGGCGAAGTGCTCGCCGGTACGCGGCAGTGGCTGGAAAAAGGGCAAAAGCGGCCCGTGGCCGTCAAAACGACAGCGCGAAAGTCAGTCAGCGAGGGAGGTAAACGTCAGTCGGGTGGGGCGTGCAGCAGATGGGCGATGCGGGTCTTGTCCTTGACCCCGAGCTTGTTGTAGATGGCGCGGATGTGATGGCGCACGGTGTTCGGCGACAGGCCCAGCTCGCGGGCGATTTCCTTGTAGGTCTTGCCTTCGCCGAAGCCCAGGGCCACGTCGTTTTCCCGTGGGCTGAGCTGGGTCAGCAGCGTGCGGCCGCGGGCGGCGAGCAGGAACAGGTCGCCCACCGGCGAGGCCTCGAATTGCAGGTGCCGGCCTTCGTAACCACCATCGGCCATGGGCACGGGCAGGCAGGGGCCGCTCCAGTCCGGCCACTCGCCGAGCAGCAGGTCGACGAAGCCGCGTTCGGCGCAGTGCAGGGTGCCGCGCTGGTCGCACACCGCCAGCGCCAGGTTGCGCGGGCTGGTGAGGGTTTCGCGCATGGCCACCAGGGTGCGGATCTGGTTGGCCGACACCGCGGCCACCAGGTGCAGCATCAGGTTGTTCAGCAGCAGGCAGTCGTCGGCGTCGAAGCGTTTGGCGCCGGGGGCGCGGTACAGCGCCAGGTGGTCGCTGAGGTGGGTCTGCGGGTCGATGTACACCACGCACAGCAGCTCGCCGATGCCATAGGTCGTGCCCAGCCAGTTCAGGCCGGGGCCGTTGGCCGGGTCGCGCATGTCGACGATCACCGCCCGGCCCGGGTGGGCATGGACCCGTCCGACGGTGACGTCGACGTGCTTGATCGACTGCCAGTCCGGCAGGTAGCTGGGGGGCAAGTGATGGAGGTAGGAGCTGTGTTCTTCCGGCAGGCCGTCGATCAATGCGGCGCGGCCCCACCAGGCGCTGTCGAAGGGCAGCAACTGGCCGATGCGGTTCAGCGCATGGCCATGGAAATGTTCGATGTCCTTGTGCTGCGCCAGGCGCTGCAACTCCAGGGTCAGCGAGCTGAAGGCTTGCAGCAGGCTGGCGTGACCATGTTCATGACGGCTCATGGGGGTGTTCCTCTGTGCGACGTTCTTATTGTTTTCGTCACGGAGTCAGTAAGGACCGGAACGTCCAGGGACGTGGGCAGGGCCTGGGCACGAGTATCGTCGGGTTGGTGGGGGATCGCTATCCTACAGATGCAGGATGAAGGGGGCTGGCGGGGATATTGGTTTCTGTAGGAGCGAGGCTTGCTCGCGATCAATCTGCAACGATAACGCGCGTTGGCAGGTCCATTGCCGCTGCGCGGCTATCGCGAGCAATCGAACGTCGACCGGCCGCTCCTACAGAAGATCAGAAGATCAGGCCGCCTGGACGGCCCGCTGCAACCGATGGAAACCACGGCTGAAATACACCAGCGAATCGCCGTGTTCGCCCACGCAGATCTCATCCAGCTGCACCAGCATCACTGAGTGGGTGCCGACTTCCTGCACCTCGGTGATGCGTCCCTGCAGGCTGGCCAGGGCGCCGTCGAGCACCGGCAGGGCGTCCTGGCCGTCGCGCCAGGGGTGCAGGCTGAAGCGCTGCTCCATCTCCACCCCGGTCATGCCGGCGAAGTGCCGGGCGACCTCTTCGTGTTCGCCGCAGAGCACGTTGATGCAGAGCTGGCCGTTGCGCTTGAACACCGGGTTCAGGGCGCTGTTGCGGTTGACGCAGACCATCAGGCTGGGCGGGCTGTCGGTGACCGAGCAGACCGCGGTGGCGGTGATGCCGCAGCGTCCGGCCGGGCCGTTGCTGGTGATGACGTTGACCGCCGTGGTCATGTGCGCCATGGCGTTGCGAAAGGCTTGTTGCTTGGGATCAAGTTGAGTCATGAGAGATTCCTTTCCTCGGGATTGAACCACGGTATTTGCAGGAGCCGTCGCTCGACGCTCGATTGCCGCGAAAAACCTCAAGCCAACGTGGAGTCGCAGATGCCGCGCGTCATCGTTCACGTCTTATCGCGAGCAAGCTTTGCTCCTACAGAAGCGAGGCAGTGGTTACTGGCGGATTCGGTCGAGCATGTTGATGTCGTCCGGATTGGTCAGGTGTGGCACCGTCCAGCCGTCGAGATTGTAGTCGCCCAGGCATTGGTCCACCAGATCGGTCATGGCTTTCATCGAGCCGGTGGCCTGGGCATGGCGCAGGCATTGCATGCGGATTTCGTCCTGGCTGCCGGCGTAGTTGATTTCGTACAGCTCGTGGCGGCCGCCGAACTCGGTGCCGATGGCATCCCACAGCAGCTTGAGGATCTTGATCCGCTCCTCGTGGCCCATGCCCGCCGAACCCCGGCAATAAGTGCTCAGGTACTGGTTGAGCATCGGGTCCTTGAGGTCGCGGGAGCCGGACGGCAGGTAGATCAGGCCGCTGGCCACCACCTGCTCGATGATCTTCTTGATGTCGGTGTAGGCCTGGGGTGCCAGTACCCGGTAGGCCTGCAAGGCCTGGGCGCTGGGCAGGAAGGCGCCATTGAGCCATTCGCTGGCGTTGCCGTGCATGGCGTCGGTCAGCGACCAGAACAGGTTGCGCCAGGCCACCACTTCGCCAACCTGCGCCTGCACCCCGCGAAACTCCAGGGAACCGGTGCACTGCAAGGCCTTGACCAGCAGCCCGGTGATGAAGTCGAGCTTGACCGCCAGCCGGGTGCAGCCCTGCATCGGGAACAGCCGGCCGAAACCGCCCTGCGGGAACCACTGCCGGCAGCGCTCGAAGTCGCGGTAGATCAGCACGTTTTCCCAGGGGATGAACACCTTGTCCATGATCAGGATCGCGTCGTTCTCGTCGAAGCGGCTGGACAGCGGGTAGTCGAACGGCGAACCGGTCATGCCGGCCTGCAGTTCGTAGGACGGGCGGCAGATCAGCTTCATGCCGCGGGTGTTCATCGGCGCGATGAACATCAGGGCGAAGTCGGTGTTGTCGCCCAACAGCTGCGCCGAACCCTGGCCGACGAAGTTGTAGTGGGTCAGGGCCGAGTTGGTGGCCACCACCTTGGCGCCGCTGACGATGATCCCGCCTTCGACTTCCTCGTCCACCGAGATGAACACGTCCTTGACCTGGTCCACCGGCTTGTCGCGGTCGATCGGCGGGTTGACGATGGCGTGGTTGAGGTACAGGCAGGCTTCCTGGATGCGCTTGTACCAGGTGCGGGCGTTGTCCGCGAACTTGCCATAGAACTCCGGGTTGGCGCCCAGGGCGCTGCCGAAGGCGGCCTTGTAGTCCGGGCTGCGGCCCATCCAGCCGTAGGTCAGGCGCGACCACTCGGCGATGGCGTCACGCTGCTGGCGCAGGTCGTCGGCGCTTTTCGCCGAGCGGAAGAACTTGTGGGTGTAGCCGCCGTTGCCGGTGTCGGTGGCCCAGCACAGCTTGTCCTTGGTCTCGGGGTCGTGCAGGGCGTCGTAGAGGCGCGCCATGGAGGCGGCGGAGTTGCGAAACGCCGGGTGGCGGGTCACATCCTTGACCCGGTCGCCATAAATGTAGATTTCGCGATCGTCGCGCAGGCTGGCCAGGTATTCGGCGCCGGTCAGCGGGCGGTTGGTCTCGGCACGGAAGTCTTCGGGTTTCATCATCCACTCCAGTCGTTGTTGTTATGAATTGCCATTGCGAGCTGGGGCCCATGATGGGCAGGACGGGGCGGCGACTGAATGGCTTTTCCGGCGAATGAATTGCACTTTTCATGGGGTGGTCATGGGGGCATGGAGGCCGGTCATGGAGGCTGGCAGCGAGCTTGCCAGGCGATCTGTCTCAGCGGTGAAACACTCCCGGGCGACGAAAAATATTTTCGCCGGGGCCTGCAAAAAACCTAAAGCCCGGCCGATATCGCTATTAGGCCCACAGACCAACTACAACAGTGGCGCCCACCTGTCAGGCCGCCAGCCGCCGCTGGTGACAGGGTTCAGTGCATGGATGCTCGCAGTCCTCAATTCCCGAGAGTCATCCTATGTCCCTACGTAATATGAATATCGCGCCTCGAGCTTTCCTCGGTTTTGCGTTCATCGCGTTGCTGGTCATCGCGCTGGGTGTGTTTGCCGTCAACCGCATGTCGATCATCCGACAGGCCTCCCTGGAAATGGAAAGCAACCAGCTGCCCAGCGTAGGGTTCCTCGGCAACGTCACCGAAAACGTGCTGCGCCTGCGGATTCTCTCGTTCCGGGTACTGGTCAACCGCGAGCCGGCCGGCCTGCAGGAAGCGCAGACGCGCATCGGCGTGCTGGTGGACAAGCTCAAGCAGGCCCAGGCCAGCTACGCCGCCTTGCCGGCGGGGGAAGAGGAAGTGGCCCTGTACAAGACCTTCGCGGCCACCCTGGACAAGTACCTGCAAGCGCAGAACGACATGCTGGAGCTGTCGCGACAGAACAAGCTCGAGGAGCTGCGCACCCTGATCAACACGCGGATCAAGGACGGCACCGACCAGATGGGCGAGCAGTTGAACAAGCTGGTGGCGATCAACAACGCCGGGGCCACCCAGGCCTCGGATATGGCCGGTGAGCATTACCGCAGCGCCATCATCGGCATCATCGCCGTGGCGGTGGTCGCGGCCCTGCTCACGGTGGTGCTGGCCCTGCTGCTGACCCGCAGCATCGTCACCCCGTTGAACCGCGCGCTGCTGGCCGCGCAGACCATCGCCGCGGGCAACCTGACCCAGGCCATCGAGGTCGACGGCAAGGACGAGCCGGCCCGTCTGCTGGTGGCGCTGAACGAGATGCAGGGCAACCTGCGCAAGACCATCGAGCAGATCTCCGGCTCGGCCACCCAGCTGGCCTCGGCCTCGGAAGAACTCAGCGCGGTCACCGAGGAAGCCTCCCGTGGCTTGCAGCAGCAGAACAACGAAATCGAACAGGCGGCCACCGCCGTCAACGAAATGACCGCCGCCGTGGAAGAGGTGGCGCGCAACGCCGTGTCGACCTCCGAAGCCTCGCACCAGTCGACCCAGGCCGCCCGCGAAGGCCGCGACCGGGTGGTGGAAACCGTCGACGCGATCCAGACCATGACCCACGACGTGCAGAGCACTTCGGTGATGATCGAAGGCCTGGCCACCCAGGGCCGCGACATCGGCAAGGTGCTCGACGTGATCCGCGCCATCGCCGAGCAGACCAACCTGCTGGCCCTCAACGCGGCCATCGAGGCGGCTCGCGCCGGCGAGGCCGGGCGCGGCTTCGCGGTGGTGGCCGACGAGGTGCGGGCCCTGGCTCATCGCACCGCGCAATCGACCCAGGAAATCGAAAAGATGGTCGCCGGCATCCAGAACGGCACCGGCGAGGCGGTGCAGTCGATGCAGCAAAGCAACCAGCGTACCCAGAGCACCCTGGAAATGGCCCGCGCCGCCGGCGTGGCCTTGGAGCAGATCGCCGAATCGATCAACCTGATCAACGAGCGCAACCTGGTGATCGCCAGCGCCTCGGAAGAGCAGGCCCAGGTGTCCCGCGAGGTCGATCGCAACCTGGTGAATATCCGCGACCTGGCCACCCAGTCGGCCGCCGGGGCCAACCAGACCAGCGCCGCCAGCCATGAGCTGTCGCGCCTGGCGGTGGATTTGAATGCGATGGTGGCGCGCTTTGTGATTTGAGTTAGGGTTGTTGGAATGCGTGCCCAAGGAGAGCGAGATGCGCTATTCAGCCTTGACCCAACGGATCGCCGGCGAAGGTGCCGCGGCCTGGCAGATTCACTACCGTGCCCTGGAGCTGCGCGAGGAGGGCGTCGATGTGCTGCTGCTGACCATCGGCGACCCGGATTTCGACACCCCGCGGCCGATCGTCCAGGCCGCCATCGATAGCCTGCTGGCGGGCGACACTCACTATTCGGAGGTGCGCGGCAATCGTTCGCTGCGCACCCGCATCGCCCACCGCCATGCCTCCCGCAGCGGCCAGGCGGTGGACGCCGAGCACGTGGTGGTGTTGCCAGGGGCGCAGTGCGCGGTGTTTTCCGTGGCCCAGTGCCTGCTCGACCCCGGCGACGAGGTGCTGGTCGCCGAGCCGATGTACGTCACCTACGAAGGGGTGTTCGGTGCTTGCGGGGCCAAGGTGTTGCCGATTCCGGTGCGCCCGGAGAACGGTTTTCGCGTCGAGCCCTCCGCGGTCGCCGCGCGCATCACGCCCAAGACCCGCGCGCTGATGCTCAACAGCCCGAACAATCCCTCCGGTGCCAGCCTGTCCCGGGAAACCTGGCAAGCCCTGGCGCGCCTGTGCGTCGAGCATGACCTGTGGCTGATCTCCGACGAGGTCTACAGCGACCTGCTGTTCGACGGCGAACACATCAGCCCCGGCAGCCTGCCGGGCATGGCCGAACGCACGGCGACCATCAACAGCCTGTCCAAGTCCCACGCCATGACCGGCTGGCGGGTCGGCTGGGTGGTGGCGCCCCAGGCCCTGGCCGGGCACTTGAGCCATCTGGCGCTGTGCATGTTGTACGGATTGCCGGACTTTGTGCAGAACGCCGCGGTGGTGGCGCTGGACGCCGACCTGCCGGAACTGGAACAGATGCGCGAGGAATATCGCCAGCGCCGCGACCTGGTGTGCGCGCAACTGAGCCAATGCCCGGGGTTGAAGCCGGTCAAGCCCGATGGCGGCATGTTCGTCATGGTCGATGTGCGGGAAACCGGCCTGGGCGCCCAGCAATTCGCCGAGCTGCTGCTGGAAGGGCACGGCGTCTCGGTGCTCGCCGGCGAGGCCTTCGGCCCCAGCGCGGCGGGGCATATCCGTATCGGCCTGGTGGTGGATCAACAGCGTCTGGCGGACGCCTGCCAGCGGATCGTGCGTTGCACCCAGGACCTGCTCGAAGGCCGATCTTCCAAACGCCGCTGAACATAATCCCGCGATCCCTGTAGCCGCTGCCGCAGGCTGCGATCGTCGAAACGCCGCTGATCCTGTAGCCGCTGCCGAAGGCTGCGATCGACCGGAACGGTCGTGGCGATCTTCAGGACGCCGAGGTCCTGCGGACCTGTCGCAGCCTGCGGCAGCGGCTACAGGGTGGATCGCACGGTCACCGCGTCAGACCGCAGCCTTGCGGCGCTCCCAGGCTTGGGGGTTGACCAGGTTGGCCGGGCGCTGGCCGGCCAGGGCCGCCAGCAGGTTGTCGACCGCGCAGCGGGCCATGGCTTCGCGGGTCTCGAAGGTCGCTGAGCCGATATGCGGGGTGGCCACCACATTGTTCAGCTGCAACAGCGGCGAGTCGTGGCCCAGGGGTTCGCGCTCGAACACATCCAGCCCGGCCGCGCGAATCCGCCGTTGCTGCAAGGCTTCGATCAGCGCCTGTTCGTCCACCACCTTGCCCCGGGAAATATTGATGAAGATGCTTTCCGGGCGCATCAGGGCGAACTCTTCGCGGCCGATCAGGCCCTGGGTGTGCTCCGTCAGCGGCAGGGTCAGGCAGATGAAGTCGGCCTGTTGCAGCAGCTCCGGGAGGCTGCAGTAGCGGGCGCCGAAACGCTGCTCCACCGCCGGCTTCGGGCTGTTGCTGTGGTAGATCACCGGCATGCCGAAACCGAAATGGCCGCGCTGGGCCAGGGCTTCGCCGATCCGCCCCATGCCGATGATGCCCAGGGTCTTGCCGTGCACGTCGCTGCCGAAATGCAGCGGGCCGATATTGCGGTTCCACTGGCCGGCGCGCACCAGGTTGGCCAGCTCCACCACGCGCCGGGCGCTGGCCAGGATCAGGGCGAAACCGGTGTCGGCGGTGGTTTCGGTGAGCACATCCGGGGTGTTGCTGAGCAGGATGTCGCGGCGGGTCAGGTAGTCGATGTCGTAGTTGTCGACGCCCACCGACACGCTGGCCACCGCTTCCAGGGACGGCGCCAGGTCCAGCAGTTCGGCATCCAGGCGCAGGCTGGCGCCGAGCAGGCCCTGGGCGGCGGGCAGGGCGCTGCGCAGCTTGGCCAGGCCCTGGGCGCTGAGGTCTTCGATCAGGGTCACTTGGGCCTGCTCGTGCAGGCGGGCCATCAGCGGCGGCGAGAGTTTCTTGTACAGCACGACCTGTTTTTTCATGGGGTTCACCTTGTTCGATTCAGGAATGCGCCAGGCGGCGACGTACCGGCAGCGCGCTGCGCTGGCGGTCGCTGGCGCCCGGGTTGAGAAAGAGGGTCAGCAGCACCGACAGCAGCAGCGCGCCGCTCATCAGCAGGTAGGAGGCGCCGGGCGAGCCGGTGGCGCTGTTCAGGTAGCCCACCAGGTAGGAACCGCCGAACGAGCCCAGGGCGCCCATGCTGTTGATCAGCGCCATGGCGCCGCCGGCGACGTTGGCCGGGAGGATCTCCGGGACGATGGCGAAGAACGGACCGTAAGGCGCGTACATGCAGGCGCCGGCGATCACCAGCAGGCTGTAGGACCACCAGAAGTGCTCGGCGCCCAGCAGGTAGGAGCCGTAGAAGGCGAAGGAGGCGATCAGCAGCGGTGGCCAGACGAAACGCTTGCGCTTCTGGATCCGGTCCGAGCCCCAGGACACCCCGAGCATGGCGATCACCGCGGCCAGGTAAGGCAGCGCCGACAGCCAGCCGGCCTCGACCATGTCCATCTGCGCGCCGTGCTTGAGGATCGACGGTAGCCACAGGACGAAGCCGTAGACACCGATGCTCCAGCAGAAGAACTGCAGGGCGAGGATGATCACCTTGGGCGAGCGGAAGGCTTCGGCGTAGTTCTTCACCGCCTTGATGCCCACCTGTTCGGCGGCCAGGGCGCTTTCCAGATCGTGTTTTTCCTGGTCGCTGAGCCACTTCGCCGCGCTCGGGCGGTCATCGGCCAGGCGCCACCAGATAAAGGCCCAGAGCACCGCCGGCAGGCCTTCGATGATGAACATCCAGCGCCAGCTGAAATGCTCCACCAGGTACCCCGAGACCACCGACATCCAGAGCATGGTCACCGGGTTGCCGAGGATCAGGAAGGTGTTGGCCCGCGAGCGTTCGGCCCGGGTGAACCAATGGCACAGGTAGACCAGCATCGCCGGCATCACCGCGGCTTCGACCACCCCGAGCATGAAGCGGATGGCGATCAGCCAGTAGGCGTTGGACACCACGCCGGTGAGGGTGGCCAGGCCGCCCCAGAGGATCAGGCTGACGAAGATCAGCTTCTTGACGCTGTGTTTTTGCGCGTAGATCGCCCCCGGTACCTGGAAGAAAAAGTAACCGAGGAAGAACAAGGCGCCGAGCAGGGACGACAGGCCCGGGGTGATCATCAGGTCGGCGGCCATCCCGGAGGCGGCGGCGAACCCATAGTTGGCGCGGTCCAGGTACGCCAGGCTGTAGGTGATGAACACGATGGGCATGATGTACCACCAGCGGCGGGTGGCGAGTTTCAGCGTTTGCATAAGGGTGCTCCTGAGCTTGTTGTTTTTGTCGCAACAGGTAACGCGTTGGTTCAATCAGGCGGTGTTGTTTTCACGGTTTTATCGCGAGCAAGCTCGCTCCTACAGAACTTGCGCAGCCCCTATAGGAGCGAGCTTGCTCGCGATCGGTCGCGCAGCGACCGTCGGTAATTCATCGCGGCTCGGCAAACCTTCCATGTCGCCGCGGCTCTGCACCGCGCGGCTGCCGATCCAGTTGGCGCGCTGCACGGCCTCGGCGACGCTGTGGTTTTCCAGCAGGGCGCTGATCAGGCCGACGGCGAAACCGTCGCCGGCGCCCACGGTGTCGACCACCTGGGGCACCGGTACGGCTTCGACGAAACCTTCGTGCAACGGCGTGCGGTAATAGGCGCCATGGGCACCGAGCTTGATCGCCACGACCTCGACACCCTGGTCCAGGTAAAACGCGGCGATATCGGCCGGGTCTTCATAGCCGGTCAGCAGGCGGCCTTCGCTCAAGCCCGGCAGCACCCAATGGGCGAGCACGGCCAGGCGGTTGATTTCGTCGATCATCAGTTGTTCGCTGCCCCACAGGCCGGGCCGCAGGTTCGGGTCGAAGGACACGCTGCGGCCGGCCGCGCGCATCTTGCTCATCAGGCTGTGGGACAGCTCCCGGGCCGAGGCCGAGAGCGCCGGGGGAATGCCGGTGGCATGCAGGTGACGGGCGCGCAGCAGCTGGGGGGCGATGTCGGCGACGCTCAGGTGGCTGGCCGCCGAACCGCGACGGAAGTACTCCACACGCGGATCGTCGCCGTGTTCTTCCAGGGACTTGAGCTGGAAACCGGTGGGGTGTTGCCGGTCGGTGGCGACGTAGCGGCAGTCCACGCCTTCGGCCTGCAGGCTGTCGACGACGAAGCGCCCCAGGGAGTCGGCGCCGACCCGGCTCAGCCAGCCGACCTTGAAGCCCAGGCGTGACAGGCCGATGGCCACGTTGCTGTCGGCGCCGGCGATGCGTTTGTGGAAGTGGCCGACCTGGGCCAGGTCGCCGCTCTGTTCGGCGACGAACATCGCCATGGTTTCACCGAACGACAGGATATCGAGCTCAGACATGGGCGTGCTCCAGGCGGGACTGGCCGAGGCGGGCGAGGGTGGCGACGTGTTCGCGGGTCAGCTGCACCAGGTCTTCGCCTTGCAGCGGGTATTCCACGGCCCGGGTCACGCCTTGAGTCATGTGCCGCAGCAATTGTTCCCACAGGTGCAGGTCGGCGATGCCCGGCGGTATCGCTACCAGCTTGCCGTCGGCGCGCCGGGTCACGGCCTTGCAGTGCACGTAGCCGACATGCCGGCCGAGCAGGCGCGCGGCGACGGAGGCGGACTGGTCCTGCCACTGCCAGTTGCCGATGTCGAAGGTCATCTGCACCGGCAGGCGATGGCGCTCGACCTCGGCGAAGAAGCGCTGGAAGGGTTCGATGCGCCCGCCGTGCAGGGTCTGGTCGTTTTCCACCAGCAATTGCACCGGGGACTGCGCCAGCAGCAGGGCCAGCTGGGGCAGGTCGTTGTGCTCGGTGAAATACCCCAGGGACACCTTGAGGCTTTTCGCGCCGAAGGCCTCGGCCCGTTGCAGCGCCTGTTCCAGCAGAGGGTTGGCTCGGGAACGCCCGGCCACCCAGAGTTCCAGCGGCGAAGAAAACACGCTTTCCAGTTGCTGCTCGCGGGTGGCCCGGGCCAGCTGGGACGGGTCTTCGACGGTCAGCAGCTCTTCGCGCCATTCGATGCGCGACGCGCCGGCGGCGGCCAGCACCTCGATGAAACTGCCCTGGCCCTGCTCACGGACGCGGTCGGCGCCGTAGCTGGACAGGCTGATGGAGACAGGCGATTTATTCATGGTCATGACCTCTGAAACCGGTTTCATTTCTGCTCAAAAAAGCCCCCAAAAAGAAGCTCATTTCCCTATCTTCATGCCTGCGCCGTTCCCTGTAGCCGCTGCCGCAGGCTGCGGTCGGTGGCGTAGCCGTGGTAACCCGGCCGAAGCGTTTTCCAGGCAGATCGCGGACGCAGGTTTTGCGGCAACTGCGTTGCCGATCGCAGCCTCGCAGGCTCGGCAGCGGCTACACCGGCAGCACGATTCCCCAGTCGATCAGTGGTTACAGGGGGCCTCGTTGTCGGGTGGAACCGCGGACGATCAGCACGGCCGGGAAGTCCAGCACCCGCAGCGGCTCGACATCGCCGCGCAAACGCTTGAGCAGGCACTCGAAGGCGCTGGCGCCGATGCGTTCGGTGGGTTGGGCGAGGGCGGTGATGCCGCTGCCCACCAGCGGGTACCAGTCGAGGTCGTCGAGGGCGATCAGGCCGATCTCGTCGAACAGCAGGCAGCCCAGCTCGCGCAAGGCTCGGGTCGCGGCCAGGGCGGCGACGCCGTTGGCACAGAACAGCGCTTTCGGGCCAGGGCCGGGGGCGGCGAGGAACTGTTGCAGCTGCTGGTTCAGCGCGGCGCCGGTTTCCACCGCCGCGCCTTGCAACGCCGGGCGTTGCTCGATCTGCGCCTTGAAACTGTTGCTGCGCTCGATCCGCGAGCTGGTGCCGTCATGGGGTTCGCTGACCAGCAGCAGGTCGCGGTAGCCGCGTTCTTGCAGGTGTTCGATGGCGCTGCGCACGGCTTGCGGGTTGTCCAGGCCGACCAGGTCGCTGTGCAGCTGCTCGACCTTGCGGTCCACCAGGACCATGGGCATTTCCCGATGCAGTTCGCGCAGTTCGTCCAGATGATGGCCCAGGGTGTTCACGATCAGGCCTTCGATGTTGTACGAGCGCAGGTTGGCCAGGTGCTGGCGCTCCTGCTCGTCGTCGCGGTCGGTGTTGCACACCACCAGGCTGTAGCCGTGCTGGCGGCAGGCGGTTTCCACGCCATGCATCACGGCAATCGAATAGGGGTTGCGGATATCGGCCACCAGCATGCCGATCAGGCGCGTGCGCCCGCGTTTCAGGCCACGGGCCATCTGGTTCGGGCGGTAGCCCAGCTCGGCTATTGCCTGTTCGATGCGCAGGGCGATGGCATCGGAGAGCAGGGCGCGGTCTTCGCCGATAAAGCGCGACACGCTGGCCTTGGAGACCCCGGCGCGTTCGGCGACATCGAGCATGGTGACGCGGCTGCGCTGGGCGGCGGAAAAACTGTTCACGGGCGGCGACCTGTCTTTAGCGTTCTTGTTATGGGGTGTATCCGCTCCAGGTGCGACGTTCTGCCGCATCGCTGAAACCGGTTTCAGGAAACAACAAAGCGCTTTCGCCGTCAAGCGCGATCAGCGCCAGCGGCATGAAAAAAATGTCATGCAGTCGATCGCGGGCGGTCTTCTTTGGCAGAGGAGGTGTCTGGCACCGGCGTTGCAGGTGATCGCGGGCAAGCCTCGCTCCTATGGGGTTGCGAGTTGTCTGTAGAGGCGAGCGGGCGGCGATCCGGCTTGCCCGTAATAAGGGCCACGCGGTTTCGCTGAAGAAAGACTATTTATTCGAGGCAGGTCCGCAGGTAGTCGAGCAGGGCGCCATACAGCGCATCCACCTCCGGCGCCAGGCCCCGGGCGCGCAGGCAGCCGTGCACCAGGCCGAGGCCCGGGTACAGCTGGCTGTTGCCGCCGGCGGCCAGCAGCCGCTGGTGATACAGCGCGCCGTCGTCGCGCAGCGGGTCGAACTGCGCCAGGGCGATAAAGGCAGCGGGCAGGCCACTGAAATCCGTGGCCAGCAAGGGCCGGGCATAGGGCGAATGCCGTTCCGGGCCGGGCAGGTACAGGGCCTGGTAGGTGTCCAGGTCGTTGCTGCCGAGCAGCGGCGCGTCGGCGCACTGGCTGCGCGAGGGCAGGTCGGCGGCGCCACCGAGGCCGGGGTACAGCAGCACCTGGGCGGCGGGCAGCTGTTCGCCGGCATCGCGCAGGGCCAGGCACAAGGCCGCAGCGAGGTTGCCGCCGGCGCTGTCGCCGATCACCAGTTGCCGCCGGGCATCCAGGGCAAAGGGGCTGGCGCCGGCCTGCAAGGCGCGCCAGGCCGCCAGGCAATCGTCGAAGGCGGCGGGAAACGGATGTTCGGGCGCCAGGCGGTAATCCACGGCAATCACCAGCACCTGCAACTGCGCCGCCAGGTAGGCGGTGATGAAGTCGTGGGAATCCAGGTCGCCCACCACCCAGCCACCACCGTGCAGGTACAAGAGGCAAGGCCAGCCGTCCGCGGGCATCGGGCGGGCGGGGCAATAGGCGCGCGCCGGTACCCCGGCCAGTTGCAATTCGCTGACCCGCAGGCCCTCGGGGCGGGGCGGGGTGAAGGCGCGGCACATGCGGCTGTAGTTGTCGCGCAGGCCCTGGGGACTGTTGTCGGGGCTGGTGAAGCTCAGGGTGCGCTCGACGAAGGCGGCGAGTTGGCGAGAGAGCGGGTAGTGGCGCATGGGCGGGAGTGTCCGTTGTCTGGAAGAGGGCCATCGCGAGCTGGCTCGCGATGAGACCGGCAGGACGCCACTATTTCAGGCTGGCCTGCACCGCCGCCACGCCGTCCTTGCCCTCGAAGCTGCTGACCCCGGCCAGCCAGCGTTGCAGGTCTTCGGGGTGCTCGCGCAGCCATTGCCGCGCCACGTCCTGGGGCGTCCTGCGTTCCATGATCGGCACCATCAGCTGGCTTTCCTGGGCCGCGCTGAAGGTCAGGTTCTGCAGCAGGCGCTGGACGTTGGGGCAACGCTCGGCGTAGTCCGGCGCGGTGACGGTAGATACCCTGGCCGCGCCTTCGTTGGGGCCGTAGACGTCTTCGCTGCCGGTCAGGTAGGCGATCCGCATGTTGATGTTCATCGGGTGCGGGGTCCAGCCGACGAAGACCACGAACTCCTTGCGGTTGATCGCCCGTTGCACCGCCGCGAGCATGCCGGCCTCGCCGGACTCCACCAGCTTGAAGCCCTTGAGGCCGAAGCGGTCGCTATCGATCATCGTCTTGAGGGTGGTGTTGGCGCCGCTGCCGGGCTCGATGCCATAAATCTTGCCGCCCAGTTGCTCCTTGAAACGGGCGATGTCGGCGAAGGTCTTCAGGCCCGCGGCGGCGACATAATCCGGCACGGCGAGGGTGGCCTGGGCGTCGGCCAGGCTCGGCTGGTCCAGGACCTTGACCTGCCCGGCCTCGAGAAACGGCGCGATGTTCTTGTCCATCGCCGGTTGCCAGTAGCCGAGGAAGATGTCCAGGCGCTTGTCGCGGATGCCGGCGAAGATGATCTGCTGCACGGCGCTGGTCTGTTTGCTGTCGTAACCGAGGCCGGTCAGCAGCACGTCGGCCATGCCGCTGGTGGCGATGACGTCGGTCCAGTTGACCACGCCCATGCGCACGGTCTTGCAGGAAGCGGGCTCGCTGGCCCAGGCATTGGCACTCAGGAGCAGGGCGCCGCAGAGCAGCGGGAGACAAGGCTTGAACAGGGTTTTCATCACAGGGGCTCGTCCGGCAGGTTGTTATTGTCAGAGGCGGCGTCTTGTTGCGCCGTGCCCACCACTGTAGGTAACCCTGATCGTTATGAAAGCGCCCTGAGGCGACCGGCTCTTGCACTGGGGCGACCCGGCCGCTGCGCCCGACCTCTTCAGGCCCACAGGCTCGCCCAGGCCGAGACCAGCAGCAACAGCGCCATGCCCTGGTTGAAACGCTGCAGGGCCAGCGGCGAACGCAGCAGCCGGGCGGAGCCGGCGCCGAGCAGCGCCCAGGCGCCCAGGCAGGGCAGGGACACCAGGAAAAACACCAGCGACAGGTACAACACCTGGTCCTGGCGTTCGCTGCCGTTGCCGGCGAACACACTGATCACGGCCAGGGCCATCATCCAGGTTTTCGGGTTGACCAGTTGCAGGCTGGCGGCGCCGAGCAGGCCCAGGCGCCGGTGGTGGGTGTCCGCTTGTGGGTCGAGGGACGCGGCCGGGGCACGGAAGATCTGCCAGGCCAGGTAGCTCAACCAGATCACCCCGGCCCAGCGCATGGCGCTCGGCAGGCCGGGCACTTCCATCAGCGTGCGGCCGAGGCCGCTGCCCACCAGCACGACTATGCCGGCGGCGGCCAGGCAGGCGCCGAGAACGATCGGCAGCGCGGCCTTGAAGCCGTAGCGGGCGCTGTTGCTCAGCACCAGGATATTGGTCGGCCCCGGGGTGATCGAGGCGACGAAGGCGAACAGCAGGAAGGGCAGCAGGCTAGGCAGGGAAGGCAAGAAGGAGAACATCGTGGGCAGGCTCCAGTGAAGATCGAGGGAGGCGATCTTCGCCGGTGCGGGTTCAGGCGTCTGGAAGGTTTGAGCAGCGCTTGCGGTAGGCCGCCGGGGTCAGGCCATAGGCGCGGACGAACCAGCGGCCCATATGGCTCTGGTCGGCGAACCCCAGGGCCATGGCCACCTCGGCCGGCTGTTCGCCGCGGGCCAGCAGGCGCCGGGCCTTGGCCAGGCGCAATTGCAGGTAGGCGTGGGGCGGCAGGCCATAGGCGGCCTTGAAGGCGCGGGTCAGGCGGAAGCGATCGACGCCGCAGACCGCGCCCAGCTCGTCCAGGCTGATGTCCTGCTGGGCGTGGGCATGCAGATAATCCCGGGCCTTGTGCGCCACCAGGGGCAGGCGCGGGTCTGCGTGGTAGCGCTTGCGCCAGTGCAGGTGGCCGGTGAGCTGGTCGAGCAACTGGTCCATGGCGCTCTGGCGGACGATGCGCAGCTCGCCGTGGTGCAGGCTCTGGAAGGCATTGCTGGTGGCCAGGGCCAGGCGCTGGTCGCTGGCCAGGGTGGTGGCGAAACTCAGCTGGCTGTCGGCCGGCGCCTCTTCGAACAGCGCGCTCAGTTCACGCTCCAGCCAGTGCGGGTCGAGGTACAGCATGCGGTAGGTGAAGCCGCTTTCGGTGGGGGCATCGCCGTCGTGGATTTCCCCGGGCTCGAGCAGGAACACCTTGCCCGGGGTGCTGTGGAAACGCTCGCGCCGGCAGTGGAATTGCTGCACGCCTTCTTCGGTCACGCCCACCAGGTAGCTGTCGTGCCAGTGAGGGTCGTAGGCATGGCCGGTGAAATGGGCGCGCAGGGTTTCGATGCCGGTGTCGGCGTCCTGGGCCAGATCGATCCAGTTGTGCGCGTTCATGAAGTGTCCGTGGCAAGGGCGAGCGTGACAGTTAGCACCCGCCGGCCAGGGCGGGTCTAGAAGATTTGTGCGGCTTCAACCGAACAGTCCGGCGGCGATGTTGATGGAAAACCCGAGGATCGCGGTGTTGAACAGAAAACCGATCAGCGACTGGGCCAGGACGATCTTGCGCAACTCGCGGGTGGCGACGCCGACGTCGGAAGTCTGCACCGCCACGCCGATGGTGAAGGAGAAGTACAGGAAGTCCCAGTAATTGGGGGTGGTCAGGCCTTCGGGAAAGCGCAGCGCCGGGTCCTTGCCGCCCCAGGTGTAGTAGAGGCGGGCGTAGTGCACGCTGAAGATCACCCCGATCAGCAGCCAGGAGCCGATCACCGTGAGGCCGGTAAAGGCGTAGTGCAGCAGGCGCCGGCCGGTTTCCAGGTCCTTGCTGCCGGACAGCGAGAGGGTGATGGCGGCGAGGCTGGCGATGGCCGCGATGCAGACCATGAACAACACCAGCCCGGCGTTTTCGTCCTCGACCTCGGCAATGCGTTTCACATCGTCGGCCTTGGACCGCGCGGTGAGCCAGCACATCAGCGCCAGGTAGCTCCAGACCCCGGCGTTCCAGCCGATGAGAATCTTGCTGATCAGGGTGTCGGCCGGCACCAGGACGCCTGCGGCCAGGCCGATAAGGGCGCCGATGGTCAGGCGAGGGTGGGTACGTACAAGAAGGGACATGGCGGCTCGCAGTGGCGGATTTGCCGCAAACCTTAGCATGCCGTCGCCGCAGGGGCGGTGGCCTCTGCGGTTACATGGCTCTTGTGGAGGAGCGAAGCTTGCTCGCGATGAGTCTTTATCGATGACTTGATAAGCCTTCAACGATCGCTCGATAAGCCTTCAGCGATCACGCGATACGCTGAAGACCCGCCGCCGCATGACTATTCGGCCGCTCCTGGCGCCGTGACGCTCACCGCTTTTTTGCCGTTGCGCCTGACCAGCCTCATCACCACCACGAAGAACACCGGCACGAATACCACCGCCAGGGTCGCGGTGATCATGCCGCCGATCACCCCGGTGCCGATGGCCTGCTGGCTGGCCGAACTGGCGCCGCTGGCGATGGCCAGAGGCACCACGCCGAGGATGAAGGCCAGCGAGGTCATGACGATCGGCCGCAGGCGCAGGCGCGCGGCCTGCACCGTGGCGTCCACCAGGTCGTGGCCTTCGTCGTACAGGCTCTTGGCGAACTCGATGATCAGGATCGCGTTTTTCGCCGACAGGCCGATGATGGTGATCAGCCCGACCTTGAAGAACACGTCGTTGGGCATGCCGCGCAGGGTCACCGCCAGCACCGCGCCGAGCACGCCCAGGGGCACCACCAGCAGCACCGAGGTGGGAATCGACCAGCTCTCGTACAGCGCCGCCAGGCACAGGAACACGATCAGCAGCGACAGCCCGAGCAACAGCGGCGCCTGGCTGCCGGACAGGCGTTCCTGCAGCGACAGGCCGGTCCATTCCTGGCCCAGGCCGGTGGGCAGCTGGCTGACCAGGCGCTCGATTTCCGCCATGGCCTCGCCGGTGCTGTGGCCCGCGCTCGGCTCGCCGGAAATGCTGATGGCCGGGTAGCCGTTGTAGCGGGTCAACTGGGTCGGGCCCTGGGTCCAGCGCGCCTGGGCAAAGGCCGACAGCGGCACCATCTTGCCGAGGTTGTTGCGCACGTTGATCTTCAGCAGGTCTTCCACCTGGCTGCGTCGATCGCCCTCGGCCTGGACCACCACTCGCTGCATCCGCCCCTGGTTGGGGAAGTCGTTGATGTAGCTGGAGCCGACCGCGGTGGACAGCACATTGCCGATGTCGGCGAAGGACACGCCCAGGGCATTGGCCTGCTTGCGGTCGACTTCCAGGTGCACCTGCGGCGCCTCGGCCAGGGCGCTTTCGCGCACATTGGCGAGGATCGGGCTCTTTTCCGCGGCGGCCAGCAAGTCGGTGCGGGCCTGCATCAGCGCGGCATGGCCGAGGCCGCCGCGGTCCTGCAGGCGGAACTCGAAGCCGCTGGAGGTGCCCAGGCCGTCCACCGGCGGTGGCAGCACGGCGTAGGACACCGCGTCCTTGATTTCGCTGAAGGCGGCGTTGGCCCGATCGGCGATGGATTGCGCCGAGTCGTCGCTGCCGCGCTGCGCCCAGTCCTTGAGGGTGGTGAAGGTCAGCGCGGCGTTCTGCCCGCTGCCGGAGAAGCTGAAGCCGAGAATCACCGTGCTGTCGCCGACCCCCGGTTCGCTGGCGTTGTGCGCCTCGATCTGTTCCACCACCTGGATCGTGCGGTTCTTGCTCGCGCCCGGTGGCAGCTGGATGTCGGTGATGGTGTAGCCCTGGTCTTCCACCGGCAGGAACGAAGAGGGCAGGCGGCTGAACAGCAGCCCCAGGGCCACCAGCAGCACGCCGTACACCAGCAGGTAGCGACCGCAGCGTTTCAGCGCGTAGGCGACCCAGCGCTGGTAGCCGTCGCTGAGGTTTTCGAAGCGCCGGTTGAACCAGCCGAAGAAGCCGCCTTTTTCATGGTGCTCGCCCTTGGCGATCGGCTTGAGCAGGGTGGCGCACAGGGCCGGGGTCAGGGTCAGGGCGAGGAAGGCCGAGAACAGGATCGAGGTGGCCATCGACAGCGAGAACTGCTGGTAGATGACGCCCACCGAACCCGGCATGAAGGCCATCGGCAGGAACACCGCCACCAGCACCAGGGTGATACCGACGATGGCGCCGGTGATCTGCTGCATCGCCTTGCGCGTCGCCTCCCGGGGCGACAGGCCCTCGCTGGCCATGATCCGTTCGACGTTCTCCACCACCACAATGGCGTCGTCCACCAGGATGCCGATGGCCAGGACCATGCCGAACATGGTCAGCACGTTGATCGAGAAACCCAGCGCCAGCATGGTGGCGAAGGTGCCCATCAGTGCCACGGGCACCACCAGGGTCGGGATCAGGGTGTAACGGATGTTCTGCAGGAACAGGAACATCACCGCGAACACCAGCAACATGGCTTCGCCCAGGGTGTAGACCACCTTGGTGATCGAGACCTTGACGAAGGGCGAGGTGTCGTAGGGGATCTTGTATTCCACGCCGGCCGGGAAGTAGCGCGACAGCTCGTCCATCTTCGCCCGGATCAGGGTCGCGGTGCTCAGGGCGTTGGCCCCCGGCGACAGCTGCACGCCGACCGCGGTGGAAGGCTTGCCGTTGAGGCGGGTGGAGAACTGGTATTCCTGGCTGCCGACTTCCACCCGGGCGACGTCGCCGATGCGCACGGTGGAGCCGTCCGGATTGGCCCGCAGGACAATGTCGGCGAACTCTTGCGGGGTCGACAACTGGCCCTTGACCAATACCGTGGCGGTGATTTCCTGGCTCGAGTGGCTCGGCAGGTCGCCGATGCTGCCGGCCGAGACCTGGGCGTTCTGCGCGACGATCGCCGCGTTGACGTCGGCCGGGGTCAGGTTGAAGCCGATCAGCTTCTGCGGGTCGATCCATACCCGCATGGCGCGCTCGGCGCCGTACAGCTGGGCCTTGCCGACCCCGTCCAGGCGGCGGATCTCGTTCATCACGTTGCGCGCCAGGTAATCGCTGAGCGCGGTGTCGTCGAGCTTGCCGTCGCTGGAGGTGAGGGTGATCAGCAGCAGGAAGCCGGCCGAGACCTTTTCCACCTGCAGGCCCTGCTGGGTCACCGCTTGCGGCAGGCGCGGCTCCACTACCTTGAGGCGGTTCTGCACGTCGACCTGGGCCATTTCCGGGTTGGTGCCCGGTTGGAAGGTGGCGGTGATGGTGGCGCTGCCCAGGCTGCTCTGGGACGAGAAGTACAGCAGGTGGTCGGCGCCGTTGAGCTCTTCCTCGATCAGGCTGACCACGCTTTCGTCCACGGTCTGCGCCGAGGCGCCCGGGTACACGGCGTAGATCTCGATGCTCGGCGGGGCGACGTTGGGGTACTGCGCCACCGGCAACTGCGGGATGGAGAGGGCGCCGGCCAGCAGGATAAACAGGGCGACCACCCAGGCGAACACCGGACGGTCGATAAAGAATTGCGGCATGAGGGTTCCTACCTACTGTCCAGTGGTCTGGGCAAGGGGAAGAGGGCTGTCGTCGATCTGCACCTTTTCGCCCGGACGGGCGTGCTGCAGGCCCTCGACGACGATACGGTCGCCGGCCTTGAGGCCTTCGCTGACGATCCAGCGGTCCTGTTGCACGGCGCCCAGTTGCACCGGACGCTGCACCACCCGCTGCTCGGCATCCACCAGCAGCACCTGGGCGATGCCGGCGCTGTCGCGCTGGATGGCCCGCTGCGGCACGCTGATGCCCTGGCGGTTCACCGCCTGCTCCAGGCGCACGCGAATGAAGCTGCCGGGCAGCAGGTCGAGGTCCGGGTTGGGGAACTCGCTGCGCAGGATGATCTGGCCGGTGCTCGGGTCGACGCTGAGGTCGGCGAACAGCAGCTTGCCCGGCAGCGGGTAGAGGCTGCCGTCGTCCTGGATCAGCGTGGCCTTGGCCTGGTCCTGGCCGACCTGCTGCAACTGGCCGGCGCGGAAGGCGCGGCGCAGGTCGTTGAGCTCGCGGGTCGACTGGGTGAGGTCGGCGTGGATCGGGTCCAACTGCTGGATCAGCGCCAGCGGCGTGGTCTCGTTCTGGCCCACCAGCGCGCCTTCGGTGACCAGGGCGCGGCCGACGCGCCCGGAAATCGGCGCGGTGACGGTGGCGTAGCCGAGGTTCAGCCGGGCGCGCTGCACGGCTGCCTGGTTGGCGGCTACGTCGGCGGCGGTCTGGCGCGCATTGGCCCGGGCGTTGTCGTATTCCTGGGCGCTGATGGCCTGGTCTTCGATCAACTGGGCGTAGCGCTGCTCCTGCAAGCGAGCCTGGAAGGCGTTGGCCTCGGCCTTGCGCAGGCTGGCCAGGGCGCTGTCGAGGTCGGCCTTGAACGGCGCCGGATCGATGCGAAACAGCACGTCGCCCTGCTTGACGTCGGTGCCTTCGCGGAAGGTCCGTTGCAGCACCACCCCGGCCACCCGTGCACGCACCTCGGCGATACGCGGCGCGGCGATGCGCCCGCTCAGTTCGCTGCTGATCGACAACGGGCGAGTCTCGACGGTTTCGATCCGGACCTTGGCCAACGGCGCCTGCTCTTCGGCGGTGGAGGCCCGGTCGCAAGCGCTCAGCGCGGCTGCCAGCAACAACAGGCAGAACGGCGCAAACAGGTTTTTCGACATGCTGATACCCCAATGATGACTGCGGCATGCTAAGGGCATGCCGCCAGGACCGCTGTGAAGCTGTGTAGGTGCTGTGTGAAAAAGTGTGAAACGAATGCTCGGGCGCGTGCGAGGTTGTATATCCTTTGTGCCTCGCTGATCGGGCGACGGCTTCCCAGGGAACACTCTAAGGAACGTTGTCGCTGTGTTTTTATTCACTCAAAGACTTCAATCCCCATGCCCAACATCCTTCTGGTCGAAGACGACTCCGCGCTCTCCGAACTGATCGCCAGTTACCTGGAGCGCAACGGCTATCAGGTCAATGTCATCAGCCGCGGCGACCAGGTGCGCGAACGGGCGCGGGTCAATCCGCCGGACCTGGTGATTCTCGACCTGATGCTGCCCGGCCTGGACGGCCTGCAGGTCTGCCGCCTGCTGCGGGCCGATTCGGCGTCGCTGCCGATCCTGATGCTGACCGCCCGTGATGATAGCCATGATCAGGTGCTGGGTCTGGAAATGGGCGCCGACGATTATGTGACAAAGCCTTGCGAGCCGCGCGTACTGTTGGCGCGAGTGCGCACCCTGTTGCGCCGCAGCAGTCTCGGCGAGCCGCAGACCGCCAGCGACCGGATCCTCATGGGCAACCTGTGCATCGACCTGTCGGAGCGTACCGTGAGCTGGCGCGACCAGCTGGTGGAGCTGTCCAGCGGCGAATACAACCTGCTGGTGGTGCTGGCCCGCCATGCCGGCGAGGTGCTGAGCCGCGACCAGATTCTGCAACGCTTGCGGGGCATCGAGTTCAACGGCACCGACCGCTCGGTGGACGTGGCGATCTCCAAGCTGCGGCGCAAGTTCGACGACCACGCCGGCGAGGCGCGCAAGATCAAGACCGTGTGGGGCAAGGGTTACCTGTTCAGCCGTTCCGAATGGGAATGCTGAATCGATGCTGAGAATCCTGATTCGCCTGTACCTGGTGACCATCGTCTCGTTCAGCGCGGCGATCTACCTGGTACCGGAGCTGGTGGTGAAGGTCTTCCACGAGCGTTTTGTCACTTACAACCTGGATTACTCCCGGGGCCTGCAGACCCTGATCGTCAAACAGTTTCGCGGCCTGCCCTCAGAGCAGTGGCCGGCCCTGGCCGCGGAAATGGACCAGGAGTTCCAGCCGCTGCACATCGTCCTGACCCGCAACGACGATGCCGATTTCACCCTGTACGAGCGCGAACGCCTGCAACGCGGCGAGAACGTGGTGCGGGTCGGCGACTGGGGCTGGCGCACCCTCGCGGTGGCGCCGCTGGACGAACAGATGGCGGTGCAGATGGTGGTGCCGCCGGACCCGATCGACGTCAGCCTGCTGTACTGGAGCATCAACGTGCTGATCGGCGCGACCATGCTCGCCTGCCTGTTGCTCTGGCTGCGGCCGCACTGGCGTGACCTGGAGCGTCTGAAGCACGCCGCCGAGCGCTTCGGCAAGGGCCATTTGAGCGAGCGCACGCAGATCCCCTCGAGCTCCAATATCGGCAGCCTGGCCAATGTCTTCGACACCATGGCCGGCGACATCGAGAACCTGCTGAACCAGCAACGCGACCTGCTCAATGCGGTGTCCCACGAGCTGCGCACACCCTTGACCCGGCTCGACTTCGGCCTGGCGCTGGCGCTCTCCGACGACCTGCCGGCGACCAGTCGCGAGCGCCTGCAAGGGCTGGTGGCGCATATTCGCGAGCTGGACGAACTGGTGCTCGAGCTGCTGTCCTACAGCCGCTTGCAGAACCCGGCGCAGTTGCCGGAACAGGTGGAGGTGTCGCTGGACGAGTTTATCGACAGCATCCTCGGCAGCGTCGACGACGAACTGGAATCCCCGGACATCGTCATCGATGTGCTGCTGCACGGCAGCCTGGAACGCTTCAGCCTCGACCCGCGGCTGACCGCCCGGGCGATCCAGAACCTGCTGCGCAATGCCACGCGCTATTGCGAAAAGCGTATCCAGGTGGGGGTGCACGTCAGCGAGCGCGGCTGTGAAATCTGGGTCGACGACGATGGCATCGGCATTCCCGACGACGAGCGCGAGCGGGTGTTCGAACCCTTCTACCGCCTGGACCGCAGCCGCGATCGCGCCACCGGTGGCTTCGGCCTCGGCCTGGCCATCAGCCGCCGGGCCCTGGAAGCCCAGGGCGGGACCCTGACCGTCGAAGCCTCGCCGCTGGGCGGTGCGCGTTTCCGCCTGTGGCTGCCGACACCGGTCTGAGCCTTGCCGGGCACCTCCGGCGACGGGGAATGCCCGGCAAACCGGCGTTAGGGAAGGTGTTGCATCAGCACAAGGCGGTCGGCTGCAGTTCGCTGGCCTTGATCAGGTTCACCCCCGCCGCGCGCATCTGGCGGGTGGCCTTGTCCAGCGAGCCGTCCATGTCGATGGCCCGGCAGGCATCGACTATCACGAAGGTATTGAACCCCGCCGCCCGCGCGTCCAGCGCCGACCAGGCCACGCAATAGTCCAGGGCCAGCCCCACCAGATACACCGTGTCGATGCCGCGCTGGCTCAGGTAGCCGGCCAGGCCGGTCGTGGTGCTGCGGTCCGCCTCGACGAAGGCCGAGTAACTGTCGATATCCGGATTGCAGCCCTTGCGCAGGATCAACTGGGCGTGGGGCAGGTTGAGCTTGGGGTGCAGCTCGGCGCCACGGCTGGCCTGCACGCAATGGTCCGGCCAGAGCACCTGCGGACCATCGGGCAATTGGATGATGTCGTTCGGCGCGTGGCCGTCGTGGCTGGAGGCGAACGAGATATGCCCGGCCGGGTGCCAGTCCTGGGCGATCACCACCTGCTTGAAGTGGCCGCCCAGGCGATTGATCAAGGGCACGATCTGCTCGCCTCCGGGCACGGCCAGCGCGCCACCGGGGATGAAGTCGTTCTGTACGTCGATCACCAGCAGCGCCTTGCGTGAGCGACGGCTGGCGGTTTTGGCAGTAGGCATGTGCAAGCTCCCTGGGTTGAGCAATGAATCCATTCTCCCAGAGCATAGCGTGCCGGTTCCATGGCGCCGTTCCATCGGTCAGGGCGTGGGAATCGACTGACCTCGGGTCTTGCCGCCAGCGGCGATGGCTTCTTCGTAGCGGTCATGGGGGAGCAGGCCACTGGCCTGGTCGGTACGGGCGGCGTCCGGTAGCCGGGTGGTGCGCTGGCTGACGCAGCGCTGGTTCTTGCTGTCCCAGACCTGGCCGTCCGGGCAGTTGGCGGCGACCGCCAGCAAGGTCGTCAGCAGGCCGCCGGCGAGCAGCAGCGGGGCGCCGAAGACGAGGGCAGGGATGTTCATCGCGCGGTCTCCATGGGGATAGCGGTCCCCCCATTAAAGGTCCATCGCCCTGGCCGCGCAGCCCAGACTGACAGATTTTTCATGCCGTCAGTCGCCTGGGCGGGGCTATGCTGGGCAACACTGGGCAATGATCTGGAGCCGACCGATGAAAGACCCGCAACCTGCGATCCATCACGCTGCCGCCGACGGCTACAAGGGCGCGGCCGACACCTACGTGCGGGGCCGCCCGGACTACCCGCCGGCGCTGGATCAGTGGCTGCGCACCTGCCTGGGCTTGCAGGCCGGCCAGGTGGCGGTCGATCTCGGCGCCGGCACCGGCAAGTTCACCGGGCGCCTGCTGGCCACCGGGGCACGGGTGATCGCCGTGGAGCCGGTGGCGCAGATGCGCGCCAGGCTCGCCGCCCGCTATCCCCAGGCCGAAGCCCTGGGCGGCACCGCCACTTCTATTGCGCTGGCCGACGAATCGGTGGACGCCGTGGTCTGCGCCCAGGCCTTTCACTGGTTCGCCAGCCATGAGGCGTTGAGCGAAATCGCCCGGGTGCTCAAGCCGGGCGGCCGCCTGGGCCTGGTGTGGAACCTGCGCGATGCGCGGGTGCCGTGGGTGCAGCGCCTGGACCGGATCGTCAACACCCTGCAAGGTGACACCCCGCGCTATTACACCGGGGCCTGGCGCCAGGCCTTTCCCCATCCGAGTTTCACGCCTTTGCAGGAGCAGCACTTTCGCAACAGCCACAGCGGCGCGCCGCAGAACGTGATTTTCGATCGGGTGCGCTCCACCAGCTTTATTGCGGCCTTGCCGGATGCGCAGAGGGCGGAGGTCGACCGGCAGATCGCCGCCTTGATCGCCGAAGAACCGGAGCTGCGGGATAAATGCGTGGTCAGCGTGCCTTACGAAACCGCGGCGTTCTGGGCCCACAAAATCCCCTGATTGCTTTTGCAGGAGAGAGCAGTCCCGGTTTTGGCCGATGCGCTGCCTTACTGCACGGCATGGGCCCTTGCTATAGTTCGGGCCTCATTTTTTCTCCGCTAAGGATTGCTGCCATGTCCGAATATCAAGCCTTTCGCGTCGAACTTGCTGACAACATCGCCCATGTGCAGATCAACCGGCCGGAAAAGATCAACTCGATGAACGCCGCGTTCTGGAGCGAGATCATCGAGATCTTCCGCTGGATCGACGACACCGACGCGGTCCGCGTGGTGGTGCTGAGCGGCGCCGGCAAGCACTTTTCCTCGGGCATCGACCTGATGATGCTGGCCGGCGTGGCCAACGAACTGGGCAAGGACGTCGGGCGCAACGCGCGCCTGCTGCGGCGCAAGATCCTGCAGTTGCAGGCGTCCTTCAATGCCGTCGACAACTGCCGCAAGCCGGTGCTGGCGGCGATTCAGGGCTACTGCCTGGGCGGCGCCATCGACCTGATCGCCGCCTGCGACATGCGCTACGCCGCCGCGGACGCGCAATTCTCGATCAAGGAAATCGATATCGGCATGGCCGCCGATGTCGGCACGTTGCAACGTTTGCCGCGTATCATCGGTGACGGCATGCTGCGCGAACTGGCTTACACTGGGCGCACCTTCGGCGCCGAGGAGGCGCGCAGCATCGGCCTGGTCAATCGCACCTACGCCGACAGCGAAAGCCTGCTCGACGGCGTGATGAGCATTGCCTGGGAAATCGCCAGCAAGTCGCCGATCGCCGTCAGCGGTACCAAGGAAATGATCGGCTACATGCGCGACCATCGTATCGACGACGGCCTGGAATACATCGCTACCTGGAACGCCGCCATGCTGCAATCCACCGACCTGCGCGTGGCCATGGCCGCCCATATGAGCAAACAGAAACCTGAATTTCTGGACTGATTGAACATGACTTCACGCTGGACCACCGCAGTACTGGATATCGACCTTCCCGGCGGCTGGGCCGTGGCCCGCGGCCCGCAGGGCTTTCTGTTCGACGACAACGGCGCGCTGTTCCCCCGCGAATGGCTCAAGCGCCAGGACCTGCCGATCCTCGCCGAGCACGGCATCGGCCATCTGGATGGCGAGCCGGTCTACCTGCTGGAGCTCAAGAGCGTTTCCGAGGTGCCGGGCTGCAACTGGAAAGGCCTGCGGGCGTTCATGCTCGACGGCGATCACACCCTGTACAAGGTCCTGGGCTATGCCGCGCAGATCGGCACCTGGGCCCGCGAGCACCGCTTCTGCGGCAACTGCGGCCAGCCCATGACCCAGGTGATGCGCGAGCGGGCGATGTACTGCGAGCCCTGCGACCTGCGCAGCTACCCGCGGATTTCGCCGAGCATGATCGTGCTGATCACTCGCGGCGACGAGGTGTTGCTGGCGCGCTCGCCGCGTTTCGTCCCCGGGGTCTACAGCACCCTGGCCGGGTTCGCCGAACCGGGCGAATCGGCCGAGGATTGCCTGGTGCGCGAGGTGCGCGAAGAGGTGCAGATCGAGGTCAAGAATATCCAGTACATCGGCAGCCAGTGCTGGCCGTTCCCGCATTCGATGATGCTGGGTTTCCATGCCGAGTACGCCGGCGGCGAGATCGTGCCGCAAGAAGACGAGATCGAGGATGCGCAGTGGTTCAACGTGCATGCGTTGCCGCCGCTGCCGGCGTCACGCTCGATTGCCCGTTACCTGATCGATCTGTATGTGGCGCGGCGCCTGGGCTTGGCGGAGCCTGTATTGCCGAGTTGAGCCCCGGCTGGAAGCAAGCTGGAAGAAGCTGGAAACAAACAGCGCGGGCGAATCCATTGGGTTCGCCCGCTGTCGTTTCAGTGGGTCAAACGGCGCTGAACCAGTGCTGCCAGGCCAGGCGCACGGTCAGGCCCAGGACCACGGTGATGAACACCGGGCGAATGAATTTCGCGCCGCCGCTGATCGCGGTACGGGCGCCGAAGAAGGCGCCGACCATCAGCGACAGGCCCATGCTCAGGCCGATGGCCCAATCCACCTGGCCGGAGAAAATGAAGATCGACAGCGCTGCCGCGTTGCTGACGAAGTTCATGCTGCGCGCCACGCCGCTGGCCTTGACCAGGTCGATGGGGTAGAGCAGCAGGCTGCTGACGGTCCAGAAGGCGCCCGTGCCGGGGCCGGCCACGCCGTCGTAGAAACCGAGGCTGAAGCCCTGGGTCGATTGCCACTTTTTCTTGATCGGCGCTTCACTGTCCAGCGGCGCTTTCGGCGTGCCGCCGAACAGCAGGTACACGCCGCAGGCGAAGACGATCACCGGCAGCATCTTGTTCAGCCACTCGGCCGGCAGGTAATGGGCCACCACCGCACCGGTCAACGCGCCCACCAGGGTGCCGACGATGGCGTGGGTCCATTGCCGCGGGTGGAACAGCTTGCGCCGGTAGAAGGTGAAGCTGGCGGTGGCCGAGCCGAAGGTCGAACTCAGCTTGTTGGTGCCCAGCACCAGGTGCGGCGGCAGGCCGGCGGTGAGCAGCGCCGGGGTGGTGAGCAGGCCGCCGCCGCCGGCAATGGCATCGATAAAGCCGGCAATGAAGGCGACGAGGGCCAGAATGGCGAGGGTGGTCAAATCTACGCTGAGTTCGAAAGGCATGGGATCGACTTATTTCGGCGGGGCGCAGAAGAGCTGCGCGAAAGGTCGCTATCTTACCCGTAAGCTCGGATGCCTGCGACCGTGCCAGAGCCTTATCGCGAGCAAGCTCGCGCCTACAGAATGGCCTGACTCCTGTAGGAGCGAACTTGCTCGCGAAAGATCCCTCAGTCTTCCCAGCCCCTCAGGCCTGTTTGCGCTCCGGCCCGCTGCCGATCTGCCACACGAACGGCGGTTCGCTGCCATTGATCAGCCAATCGCCGACGATGCGCGCCTTGTAGATCACCGGGTTGTGCGACGACAGGGTACGGGCGTTGCGCCAGTGGCGGTCGAGGGCCTTGCCCTGGCGGATATCCGAAGCGCCCAGGGCATTGAACAGTTCGCTGGTGGCGCGCTGGATCAGCTCGCTGACCACCACCTGGGCCGTGGCCGACTGGATTTCCGCCGCGACATTGGCTGCCCGCTCCGCCTCGTCGTTCCCGGCAAAACGTGCCAGGTAGGCCTGCTGCGCCGGTTCCGCCGCGCGCACCGCGCTGGCCTCGGCGGCATACACCAGGGCCGAGATTTCTCCGACCACCTGCTGCACCTGGGCGTCCTCGCTGACCCGGGGCGCGTTGCCGTGGCTGTAGATGCGCTTGCGCGCGCGCACCTCGTGGACTACATCGCGCACCGCGGCGCGGCCGACGCCCGCCAGTGTCGCCAGCAGCACCAACTGGTAGAAGGCAGTCTGGTATTTGAAACGGGTGGCGAAGTCGATAAGGTTCTCGGCCTCCACTTCGGCATCGACAAAGCGCGAGGTGCCGCTGCCCGTGGTGCGCTGGCCGAAGCCGTCCCAGTCGTCGCTCTGCACGATGCCCGGTTGGCGGGTGCGCACCGCGGCGATCACGTCGCCACCGGTGTCGCTGCGCCGGGCGTAGACATCGATCCAGTCGGAGAAAATGCTCCCGGTGCTGTAGAACTTCTCGCCGTTGAGCCGCCACTTGTCGCCGGCTGGCGAGACCTGGGTGATCACCTCGCCAATGGCCACGCTACCGATCTCGGTCCAGGCGCAGCCGACGATGTCGCCCTCGACGAAACGCTTGAACCACAGGTCCCGTGCCGGCCCCGGGGCAGCGTTGAGGCGGTCCTCGGCAAAGGCGAAATGCCCGCGCAAGGCTTGCGGCACGTTGGAGTCGGCCTCGGCCAGTTCGATCAGCAGCTGGAACAACTGCGGCAGGGAGGCGCCGCCGCCGCCGTATTCCACCGGCACCCGCACCGCGCCAAAACTGGCTTCCTTGAGCCACCCGATCGCCTCGTACGGCAGGCTGCGCGATTGCTCGCGCTCCACCGCGCCGGCGGCGATCCGCTTGAAGATCGGGCGGAAGCGCCCGGCCAGGGCTTCGTAGTCGACGCCTACGGACAATGGATTGATTACCTGGTGTTCGGTCATGGGCAAAGCTCCTTCTCGGCAATAAATTGGCTCGGCAGTGAAAACGTGGTTTCTGCGGACGGGATTGCACGGTCCGTGCCGGGAGGCGGGTGGCCGTAATCAGCGGGCCGGGCGCAGGGTGGCTGGTCGGCAACTGTTGCCCAGCCAACAGCGCATCAACAAATCGACCTGTTCACGCAGGGTTCGACGGTCTACCTGTAGCCGCTGCCGCAGGCTGCGATCGGCTGCGCAGCAGAGCTGCCGTTGCCGACGCAGGAAGGCCCTTCGGGCCTTTGCGCAGCCTGCGGCAGCGGCTACAGGGGGCGCGCGGCCCCGGAGTTTTCCGGCTGGCACGGTTGCTGCTCTGTTCCCCGGACACTGTTATTCGAACACTTCAGTCGCGAGGACAAGCCAATGAGTCAGCAAGCCGTCAAATTTGCCTACTGGGTACCGAACGTCAGCGGCGGGCTGGTGGTCAGCAAGATCGAGCAGCGCACCCACTGGGGCATCGACTACAACCGCAAGCTGGCGCAGCTGGCCGAAGCCGCCGGTTTCGAGTACGCCCTGACCCAGATCCGTTTCACCGCCGGTTACGGCGCCGAGTTCCAACATGAGTCCGTGGCGTTCAGCCATGCGCTGCTGGCCGCCACCGACAAGCTCAAGGTGATCGCCGCGATCCTGCCCGGCCCCTGGCAGCCGGCGCTGGCGGCCAAGCAACTGGCGACCATCGACCAGCTGACTAATGGCCGGATCGCGGTGAACATCGTCAGCGGTTGGTTCAAGGGCGAATTCCAGGCCATCGGCGAACACTGGCTGGAGCACGACGAGCGTTATCGGCGTTCCGAAGAGTTCATCCGTTCCCTCAAGGGCATCTGGAGCCAGGACAACTTCACTTTTCGTGGCGACTTCTATCGCTTCGACAACTACAGCCTCAAGCCCAAGCCGCTGGGTCAGCCGGAAGTGTTCCAGGGCGGCAGTTCCCGCGCCGCGCGGGACATGGCGGCACGCGTCTCCGACTGGTATTTCACCAACGGCAACACGCCGGAAGGCATCAAGGCCCAGGTCGACGACATCCGTGCCAAGGCCGCGGCGAACAAGCATTCGGTGAAGGTCGGGGTCAATGCCTTCGTGATTGCCCGCGACACCGAGGAGGAAGCACGCGCGGTGCTGGCCGAGATCATCGACCAGGCCGATCCGGAAGCGGTGAACGCCTTTGGCGACGCGGCGAAACAGGCGGGCAAGGCCTCGCCGGAAGGCGAGGGCAACTGGGCCAAGTCCACTTTCGAGGACCTGGTGCAGTACAACGACGGGTTCAAGACCAACCTGATCGGCACGCCGCAGCAGATCGCCGAGCGCATCGTCGCCTTGAAGGCGGTGGGTGTGGACCTGGTGCTGGCGGGGTTCCTGCATTTCCAGGAAGAGGTGGAGTACTTCGGCAAGCGTGTGTTGCCACTGGTGCGCGAGCTGGAAGCCAAGGCGGCGCTGAAGCGCGAGGATGCCGCGGCTTGAGAGGGATAATTGCAGGAGCGCAGCGTGCTCGCGATAGCGGTCTGTCGGACAGACCGCAGTGCCGGCATCGCGAGCAAGCTCGCTCCTACAAGGGGTTACAGGCCCAGGTCGGATAGCCCCGGATGGTCATCCGGGCGCCGGCCCAGCGGCCAGTGGAACTTGCGCTCGCTTTCCTTGATCGGCATGTCGTTGATGCAGGCGTAGCGGTTGGACATCAGGCCGTGCTCGTCGAATTCCCAGTTCTCGTTGCCGTAGGAACGGAACCAGTTGCCCGAGTCGTCGTGCCATTCGTAGGCATAACGCACGGCGATGCGGTTGTCGGTAAAGGCCCAGAGTTCCTTGATCAGGCGATAGTCCAGCTCCTTGGCCCATTTGCGGGTCAAAAAGCCCTTGGCTTCTTCGCGGTTGTGGGCGAACTCGGCGCGGTTACGCCATTGGGTGTCCAGGGTGTAGGCCAGGGACACCCGCTGCGGGTCGCGGGAGTTCCAACCGTCTTCGGCCAGGCGGACCTTTTCAATGGCCGATTCGCGGGTGAAAGGGGGAAGTGGCGGACGAACTTCAGCGTTAGATGACATTTAAAGTCTCCAATGAAAGTTGAGGTTCAGCAGTGTCGAACTTGTTTTAAACGATTACAGGTCCAATAACTTTCGCGCCATGCATTGCGCATTATCGGCGGCACTGCGATCACCCATCACAAGTGCAACGGTAATGGCGCCGTCAATCAGGATCAGCAGCTGTCTGGCTTGCTCCTGCGGATCTTCGGTGCCGGGTTTTTCCGAGGCGTGTTCCTTGCAGAGCTCGAACACGTAGTCGAACAGTTTCTGTTTGTGCGCCCTGGCCACCACCCGTACCGGGTCCTGCGGGTCGCCGGTCTCGCCGCTGGTATTGATGAAGGCGCAGCCGCGAAAGTCCTCCGAGGCAAACCAGCCGCCCAGTACCGTGAACAGGTTGAGCAGGCGCGCGGCCGCGGTCGGGGCCTTGTCCACTTCGCTGCGAAACCAGTGCATCCAGCGCAGGTCGCGGCGTTGCAGGGCGGCCACCACCAGCTCGTCCTTGGTGGTGAAGTAGCGGTAGATGCTCTTTCTGGAGACGCCGGCG
This sequence comes from Pseudomonas sp. NFACC41-3, assembly GCF_900109505.1. NCBI lineage: Bacteria > Pseudomonadati > Pseudomonadota > Gammaproteobacteria > Pseudomonadales > Pseudomonadaceae > Pseudomonas > Pseudomonas sp. NFACC41-3. The sequence goes on along the minus strand of NZ_FOAE01000001.1, from coordinate 1,867,950 downwards.
GTTTTCACCAGAAGATCCATGCCCGTGGCGGCGATGCCACTTTTATAGATCAACTTTTCGGTGACATCCAGAATGATGTCGCGTGTGTCGTTGCTAGTGATTTCGTTCATGTGGCGTACAGTAGAACGATTGTTCTCCTTGGTCAATAAGTTATTTTAGATAGATGGATTCATTGTCGCGGCCCATCCCGTCACCCGCGCTTGCGCGGCAGGCGCGAGAGGGCAGGCGACAAATCTTCACAGCGCCCCGCAAGACCCGAACCGGCACCTTGGTGTAAGCTCTTGCGCTCTTTTGGATTCGACCTTCTGCGAGCCCTATGCCGTCGCTTTTCAAACGTTCCCTGCTGCCCAAATTGCGCAGCTTCCCGCTGGCTGCCGATGACCTGTCCATCCTCAATGGCGCCGCCGAATTCCGCCGTTGCCTGCTGGAGAAGATCGCCCAGGCCACCCGGCGCATCTATATCGTCGCGCTGTACCTGCAACAGGACGAGGCCGGCCAGGAAATTCTCGATGCCTTGCACGCCGCCAAGGCCGCGCGCCCGGAGCTGGACGTGGTGGTCGTGGTCGACTGGCTGCGCGCCCAGCGCGGGCTGATCGGCGCCGGCAAGCAGCCGGGCAACTCGGCCTGGTACCAGGAAATGACCCGCACCCACGAAAGCGTAGTGCCGGTGTACGGCGTGCCGGTGCAGACCCGCGAGCTGTTCGGCGTGCTGCACCTGAAAGGGTTCGTGATCGACGATTGCGTGATCTACAGCGGCGCCAGCCTGAACAACGTGTACCTGCACAAGTTCGACAAATACCGCTTCGACCGCTACCACCTGCTGCACAACCGCGAGCTGGCCGACTCCATGCAGCACCTGGTCCAGCATGGCCTGGTGGCGTCGCGGGCGGTGCATCGCCTGGACCTGCCGAACCTGCCGACCACCCGCAGCCTGCGCAACGACATCGGCGACCTGCGCAGCCGCCTCAAGCACGCGGCCTACGACACCAGTGCCGGCGGGGTGCTCAAGGACCAGTTGTCGGTCAGCCCGCTGCTCGGGGTGGGCAAGAACAACCCGCTGAGCCGGGTCATCTGCGAACTGATCGCCAGCGCCCAGCAACAACTGACCATCTGCACGCCGTACTTCAACCTGCCGCTGGCGGTGACCCGGGAAATCAACCGCGCCCTGGCGCGCGGGGTGAAGATCGACATCATCGTCGGCGACAAGACCGCCAACGACTTCTACATTCCGCCGAGCGAGCCGTTCAAGGTCATCGCCGCGCTGCCGTACCTCTACGAGATCAGCCTGCGGCGCTTCGCCAAGCGGCATCAGAAGGCCATCGACAGCGGTCGCCTGAACCTGCACCTGTGGCGCGACGGCGACAACACCTACCACCTCAAGGGCATGTGGGTGGACCAGCGCTACACCTTGCTTACCGGCAACAACCTCAACCCGCGGGCCTTCCGCCTCGACCTGGAAAACGCCTTGCTGCTCGACGACCCCAAGGGCGAGTTGCTGGAACCGCGGCGCCAGGAGCTGGAAACGATCTTCCGCCACACCCGGCGCATCGAGCACTTCCAGCGCCTGGAAACCCTGGTGGACTACCCGGCAGCCGTCGGCAAGTTCCTACGCCGGGTCAGCCGGGTGCGTATCGAGCGGTTGCTCTACCGCATCCTCTGAGGTCCACGGCGAACGATCCACGATGGGTTCGTTCTTGCTGGCCCTGAAGGCCCTTTGGGGCTTTTCGCAGCCTGCGGCAGTGGCTACACGAAGCCAGGCACAGATTCTGTAGCCGCTGCCGAGCTCGCGAGGCTGCGACAAGGCCCGCAGGGCCTTCATCGGTCTTGAGATCGCTGCGCCCCTTCGGGACGTACGCAGCCTGCGGCAGTGGCTACACGAAGCCAGGCACAGATTCTGTAGCCGCTGCCGAGCTCGCGAGGCTGCGACAAGGCCCGCAGGGCCTTCATCGGTCTTGAGATCGCTGCGCCCCTTCGGGACGTACGCAGCCTTCGGCAGCGGCTACAGGGGTATCGGCGGCCGGATCAGTTGGGGCTTTTCGCCGCTGGCCAGACCGCCACCAACAGCAGCAACAGCGTGGCAATCAGGTAGGGCAGGCGCGGTTCGAGGGCGTAGATCAGCGAGCCGGCCAGGGGGCCGATGACCACGCCGAACCCCTGGGCCGCGCCGATGGAGCCGGCGGTGGCGCCTTGTTCGGAGGCGTCCACGGCGTTGGCCGCCAGGGCGGAGAAGGACGGGAAGATCGCGCCCATGCCCGCCGCCGAGACAAAGAACCCCAGCCACAGTCCCCAGGCGCTCTCCACCAGCATGCAGCCGGCAAAACCGCTGGCGGCCAGCAGCGCGCCGGCGCGGATCATCCGCAGCGGCGGCCATTCGAGTTTGCGCACCACCAGTTGCGAGCAGATCAGCGCCACGCCGACCATGGCCAGGGCGATGCCGGCGGCCTGGGCGGCGTCGGCGCTGTCCAGGCCCAGACGGTCGAGGGCGTAGAAGCTCACGGTGATCTGCGCGATGGACACACAGAGCATGGCGACGAAGGCCACCGCCATCGGCCGGCGCAGCCGTGGGTCGCTCAGGCGTACCGAGCGCGGAGCCTGCTTGAGGTGCAGTTCCTGGCGCGGCAGCTTGTACAGCAGCACCAGGAACGCCGCCAGCGGCAGCACGGCCATGGCGTACAGCGGCAGGCTCAGGCTGACCCGGGCCAGCAGCGCGGCCACGGCCGGCCCCAGCACCAGGCCGACGGCGTTGGCGGCGCCCAGGGTGGCCATGGCGCGGGCCCGATGCTCGGGTTCGACGTTGTCGGCGATCAGGGCAAAGCCGCCCACCGGGATGGCCGCGTAGAACACCCCGATCAGGCCGCGCCCGAGCATCAGGCCGATAAAGGCCAGCCACATGCCCGGCAACAGGTGCAGAGAAACATCGATGAACAGGCACAGCGCCCAGTAGGCGAGGGTGAAGCCGGCCGTGCCGAGCAGCAGCACCCGACGGCGCCCGAAGCGGTCGCTGGCCTGGCCCCAGGGGCGCGCCAGGAGCATCCAGATCACCCCGGAGACGGTTACCGCCGCGCCGGCCTGCCAGGTGGCCAGGCCGAGCACGCGCACGATCGGGCCGATCAACGAGACGAAGGCCATCATCGACATGGTGCAGGCCATGTAGGCGAGCATCAGCGGCAGCAGTTTGAACGGCGCGGCGGTCTGCGGCGGTTGGGCCGTGGCAGTTGGCATACAAAATCTTCCATGAAAGTCAGGAGTGCGCGGGACGTTATCGCTAAAACGCGCCGCCGCCCAGGGTTATCGGCGCAGGTGAGGGTAGATCAGCAGCCTGGGTGATGCGGCGAGTCATCGGCACGCCGGCCGGACGCTTGTCTGTAGGAGCGAAGCTTGCTCGCGATAGCCGCGCAGCGGCGGTCGTCAAATTTCACCGCGTTGTCCTGGCGGGTTTATCGCGGGCAAGCTTCGCTCCTACGCAAGATCGGGCCCGGAGATCAGTCCAGCCCCAGCTTGCCGCGCAGGGTCGAGAGGTCTTCGGCCAGGGTATTGACCGGGCCCACCAGCGCCTTGCGGTCGTTGTCCTTGACCTTGTCGTAGGTCTCGAAGCCGCCGTCGGCGGTTTTGTACTTGGCGAGGATCTTGTTCACCGTGGCGAAGTTCTTGTCGACCTTGGCGACGAAGGCCGGGTCCTGCTGCTCGATCTGCGCACGGAACAGGTCGACGATTTTCTTCGCCCCGTCGATGTTGCCCTGGAAGTCGTAGAGGTCGGTGTGGCTGTAGCGGTCTTCCTCGCCGGAGACCTTGGTCGCGGCCACTTCCTCGAGCAGGGCGGCGGCGCCACCGACGACTTTTTCCGGCGGGAAGGTCAGGCCGGCGACGCGGGCCTGCAGGTCCTTGACGTCCTTGTTCAGGCGGTCGGCCAGGGCGTCCAGGCCCTGGGTGGAGTTCTGCGCGAACAAGGAATACTCGATGCGGTGGAAGCCGGTGAAGTCCTCGGCCTCGACGCCTTTTTCGTGGTCGTCGACCCGCGAGTCGATGGCCGCGTCGAGGTCGCTGAACAGTTCGGCGATCGGCTCGATCGACTCGTAGTACACCCGGGTCGGTGCGTAGAGTTTTTTAGCCGTAGCCAAATCACCTTTCTTTACCGCGTCGGTAAAGGCCTGGGTGTGGCTGGCCAGCTCGTCGAGCTGCTCGGTGACGTAGATCTTGTAGTCGGAAATCGGCCCCACCAGCTCCAGCGGCGAGGTGGCGGCAACCGCCGACAGCGGAACATGCAGCAGGCCAAGGGTCAGCAACACAGCGAGGGGCGACTTTTTCATGGGGCGTTTCCGTAGGAGTGTGGGTGATGGTCAGGCGCTGGTTTTCGCTTGGGTGGCCTCGAGCAGCCCGCGGCCGAGGAAGTCCTGCTCGCCGCTGACGCCGGGCAGGCTGAAGAAATAACCGCCGCCCACCGGCTTGAGGTATTCCTCCAGGGGCTCGCCGTTAAGGCGGGTCTGCACCGCGATGAAGCCTTGCTCCAGGTCGGCCTGGTAGCAGATGAACAGCAGGCCCATATCCAGCTGGCCGTTCTTGTTCACGCCGTTGGAGTAGTTGAACGGCCGGCGCAGGATCAGGTTGCGCTGGGTTTCGGCGGTGCGCGGGTTGGCCAGGCGGATGTGGGCGTCGAGCTTGGTCAGCTGGCCGTGCGGGTCCTTGCGGTAGTCCGGCACCTGGTGTTCCTGCTGGCCGTCCATGGGCGCGCCCGAGGCCTTGACCCGGCCGATGATGCTTTGCTGTTCCTGCAAGGGTGTGCGGTCCCAGCGTTCGACGAAGTTGCGGATGATGCGCACCGCCTGATAGCTGCCGTGAGCGGCCCAGGCCGGTTCGTCGCTGCCGGGCTGGACCCAGACGATCCGCTCCATGGCCTTGCGGTCGTTGGAGTCGGGGTTGGCCGAGCCGTCGCGAAAACCCAGGAAGTTGCGCGCGCTCTGCGCCGGCTCGCCAGGACGCGCCGGGGCCTGGGGCGGCACGCTGCCTTCCTGCTTCCAGCGCACCAGCAGCAGGTCCGGGAGGTTTTTCACGATGTCGCGCAGGGCGTGGATATTGGTGTCGGCGGTGTTGGCGCAGAACTGCAGGCTCAGGTCGCCGTGGCAGCAGTCGGGTTCCAGTGCATCGTTGGGGAAGCCGACCATGCGTATCAGGCGCTTGGGCTTGGCCGCGGCCAGGCCGAAGCGCTCGTCGAACAGCGAGGCGCCGACCGAGACGGTGATGGTCAGGTTGTCCGGGGTCACCACCGGGCCGAGGATGCCCGAGTCCAGTGGCGGCAGTTTCGGGTCGACCTGGGGTACCGGGCCGCCGGTCATCAGGAAGCGGATGCGCTGGTCGAGGGTGCGCAGCAGCCGCTCCAGGTCCTCGCGGTCGCTGGCCAGCACGTCGAACGCCACCAGCATGCCGGCCGCCGGGCGCGGGGTGACGATGCCGCTTTGATGCTGGCCATGGAAGTCGTGGCGGTCCTGGGTCTGGTCGCTGCTCGGTGCTTGCGTGACCTGGGCGGCGGCTTTCCCGCCCTGGGCTGCTAGCGCCGGGCAGCTCAGGCTGCTGCCGGCCAGAGCCACACCGGCGGCGCCCATGCCCAGCAGCACGCGACGGCGTTGGACGGAGAAATCTGGATTGGAAGCGTCTGAATCGTTCATCGGGCGGAGGTCTTCTGCTTACAGGCCGGAGAGGCCAAGGGCGGGATCGATTCCATCGAGTGCATCGGCCAGAACCTTGGCCTGGTCGGCGATCCGCTTGCGCTGATCGGCGCCGACACTGTCGTAGGAGGCGTAGCCCTCGGTGCTGCGCAAAGCGCTGTACTGGCTGTCGAGGGCGCCGAGGGCGCTGTCGATCTGCGCCAGCAACGGGGCGGAGGGCTTGGCCAGCAAGGGGCGCAGCAGGTCGACGACCTTGCGCGTGGTCTCCAGGTTGGCGGCAAAGCCGTTGAGGTCGCTGTGGCTGTAGCGTTCTTCCTCGCCGCTGCCGGCGCGCACCTCGGCGATGCTGCGTTGGCTGCGCGCGATCAGGCTGACCAGTTGCTCCGGTGGCAGCGACTGGGCCAGCAGTTGTTGCTTGAGGCTGGCGACATCGCTGAGCAGGCGCTGGGCGATCGGCGCCAGGCCGCTCAGGTCACGTTGCTGGAACAGCGCGTATTCGAGGCGGTGGAAGCCGACGAAGGCGGGGTCCTGCTCGCGTTTTTCGAAGTAGTCGGCGCGGGCGTTGATGCGGTTGTCCAGCTCGCCCAGGCGCTGGGCGGCCGGGGCGATGCGCTGGTAGGCCGCGCGCGCCGGCGGGTACAAGGCCTGGGCCTGGGCCAGGTCGCCGGCCTGGATGGCGTGCTCCAGCTCGCTCACGGCCTTGATCAGGGCACTGCTTTGGCGGCTCAAGTAGACCCGGAACTCCGACAGCGGGCCGATAAAGGCGACCATCGATGGCCGGGCCTTGGCCTGGGCGTCGGACTCGGCGGTCGGGGTCACATGCAGGGTGCCGCGCGGGTTGCTCAGCAGGCCGCAGGTGATGGCGTAGTCGCCGGGCTGCAGCCTGGCGTTGATCACCTGGCTCAGGCCCGGCGCGATGTTTTCCCGCTCTTCGACCACCAGCACGCCGTCGAGGATTTCCCACTCCACGGCGCGGTCCGAGCGGTTGACGATACGAAAACTCGCTGGTCCGGCCGGCATGCTCAGGGCGTTCGGCTCGCAGCTATGGGGGTGGATGGTCACGGTGATTTCGTCCTTATGCGCCTGGCGCTTGCTGGCGGCCAGCTGCGAGGCGTAATAGAACAGCCCGCCGGCGGCGATCATCACCATCACGGAGCCCGCGAGCGCCCAGCGCAGGGCGCTGGGTGTCGGGGACTGTGGGGAGGCTTGCTGGGTCATGGAAAGGCCTTACTGGCTGGAAACGGAAGACGATGGGCTGGCGGCGGGTGCCGCGCCGGGCAGGAAGAACAGCACCAGGGTCACCAGCAGGTAGATCAGATAGGCGCCCAGGGTGCTGACGGTCGGCGCGTCCTGGTAACCGAACATGCCGGCCAGCACCGAGCCCAGCGGGCCGTCCATCGGCAGGCTGGCGCTGAAGTCGAACAGCACGCCCTGCAGGTGGTTCCAGACCCCGGCTTCATGCAGGGCCTGCACCGAGTTGGCGAGGATGCCGGCGGCCACCACCAGGATGAACAGGCCGGTCCAGCGGAAGAACGCGCTGAGGTTCAGGCGCATGCTGCCGCTGTAGATCAGCCAGCCGACGACGATCGCCAGGACCAGGCCGAGCAGGGCGCCGATGGGCGCGGCCGGGCCCTGGCTCTGCTGGAACACCGCGAGGAGGAAGAACACCGTTTCCAGGCCTTCGCGGGCCACGGCGAAGAACACCATGGCGATCAGCGCCGTGACCTGGTGCCGGGAACCGGTCAGCGCCTGGTCCAGCGAGGCTTGCAGGGAATGCTTGAGCGAACGCGCGACCTTGCGCATCCAGAACACCATGGAGCTGAGGATGCCCACGGCCACCAGGCCGACGATGCCTTCGAAGAGTTCCTGCTGCTTTTGCGGAAACTCGGCGCTCATCAGCTCCAGGCCACCGCCCACCAGCAGGGCCAGGGCCGCGGCGAGAAACACGCCGATCCACACGGCCGGCATCCACTGGCCGCGTCCGGTCTGTTGCAGGTAACTGGCGATGATGCCAACGATGAGCGCGGCTTCGATCCCTTCGCGCAGCATGATCAGAAATGGAACGAGCATTCAGCACCGGCGGGGAGATAGATAGGGAGCTAAGTTGTAACATAATGATACGTATTCACAAATGGCTATGATTGCCATTTGCTGAACGCCAGCTGAACAGGGCGCATTTGCCAGGTCGGCCTCTGGTCTTTGGGGGGGGAGGTTTTTTGCAGGAGCGAGCTTGCTCGCGATAGCGCCAGATCAGATGTCCGCGGTGCTAACCGGATTGATCGCGAGCAAGCTCGCTCTTATAGGGCGCGGGGAGGTCAGGCGAGGTTTTGTTCGGTCAGGCGCTGCACGGCCAGGCGCCGGTAGTGGGAAGGGGTCATGCCTTTGAGCTGCTGGAAGCGCCGGTTGAAGTTGGAAATGTTGTTGAAGCCGGACTCGAAGCACACGTCGGTCACCGGCTTGTCGCCGTCGGCCAGCAGTTCGCAGGATTTGCTGATGCGCAGGCGGTTGACGAACTCGACGAAACAGCGGCCGGTGGCCTGCTTGAACACCCGGGAGAAGTAGGTGGGTTTCATGCCCAGGTAGTCGGCGACTTCCTCCAGCGGCAGTTCGCGGGCGTAGTGGGCGAAGATGTAGTCCACCGCGCGGTTGGTGCGGTCGACGTTGTGCTCGTCCGCCAGTTGCACATTGGTGGCGCCGGACAGCAACTGGTAATCGTCACAGGTGGCCAGCAGTTCCAGCAGGATGAAGAAGTGCCCGAGGCGGGTGATGCCGCTGGAGTCGGCGATGCGCTGCATCAGGTCCATGGCCTGGGCGATGGTGCGCTTGCAGCGAAACTCGATGCCGTACTGCGCGCGCTCCAGCAGCGGCGTCAGGCTCTTGAGTTCGGCGAACACTTGATAGCCGCTTTCGAACAGTTCGTCGGTGAAGTTCACCAGCATGTCGCGCTTGGCCACCACTTCGTCCTCGGCGACCTGGCTGATCCAGTTGTGGGGCAGGTTGGGGCCGGTGAGGAACAGCGATTCGGGGTAGAAGTTGCCGATGTAGTCACCGATGAACACCTTGCCGGAGCTGGCGACGATCAGGTGCAGCTCGTACTCCTTGTGGAAATGCCAGCGCACCAGGGGGCAGGGGAAGCCATGCTGGCGATAGATGATCGACAGGCCGTTGTGGTCGTCCATCAATTCGTAGGAAGGGTCGGTGACTCTCGCTGATCGGCTCATGGCGCTGCGCTTTTTATCGTTGTTGCGCCCGATCATGCCTCCTTCAACCCCTCAGCACCAGTGCCGGCCGTTACACCTGTAGCCGCTGGCGCAGCCTGCGATAAGGTCCGCAGGACCTTCCGGGCCCTCAAGAGCGGCGCCCCCTTCGGGGTCGATCGCAGCCTGCGGCAGCGGCTACAGGGGCGGGTGTCGCCTGGACATCCGGGGATCGGCGGGCGTGCCTCAAACCAGGCGGTTTTTCGCCTCGATCCACTGCGCCATGTACTGGGTGCTCTTGTGGTGATGGTGACGCAGCATGCCGCCGGTGAAGTTGTCGCGGCGCAGCTGCGCCAGGTTCGCCCGGCAGTGCTGCAGGCGCTCGACCAGGGCCGGGCCGTGGACCTGCTGCCGATAGCGCGCAAGCAACAGTTGGCGCCCCTGTTCCTGGGCCGCGCTCCACAGCGCCTGGTCCTGGTACAGGCGCACCGCCGCCGCGGCGATGGCGCTGGCCGACTCGGCCACTGCTCCCGGCCAGGGCGCGTCGCCGTGCATGGCTTCGGCGCCGACCGGGGTGGTGACGCTCGGCGTGCCACAGAGCATGGCGTCCAGCAGCTTGCCCTTGATGCCCGCGCCGAAGCGCAGTGGCGCCAGGCAGATTCGCGCGGCGGACATGACTTCTAATGCATCCTCGGCCCAGTTCATCACCTGGAAACCCTGGGCCGGGTTGTGCAGGGCCGCGGCCTTGGGCGGGGTGTAGGCGCCATAGATATGCAACTGTGCGCCCGGCAGCTGCTGGCGGATCAGCGGCCACACGGCGTTCTTCATCCACAGCACCGCGTCCCAGTTCGGCGCGTGGCGGAAGTTGCCGATGCTCAGGAAGTGCGCCCGTTCGGCGAAGGGCATATAGCTGTGCGGCATTTGCTCGGGCATCAGCGGGCACCAGTGCAGCAAGGCCGGCGGCAAACCGAATTGCCTGACCAGCAGCTCGATCTCGAACTCGGAGATCATCAGGCTCAGGTCGCAGCGGTACAGCGCGGCGATTTCGCGCCGGGCCTGGTCGGTGTCGGCCATGGCGGCGAACTCCTGCGCGGCGGCGGGGGCGAACAGGGCGCTGAAGTCATCGTTGTCGTCGCTGTCCTTGAGGCGCTCCTTGAGGCGCTGATGGCGGGCGTGGCGCAGGCTCTGCAGGTCGGAGGTCTCGAGCACGCGCAGCGCGCCGGGGCACTGTTGCTCGACGCGCCAGCCGAACTGTTCCTCCATCATGAACTGGTCGAACAGCACGATATCCGGCGCCAGTTCGGCGATAAAGCGGTCGAAGCTGCTATTGTTCAGTTCGATCGGGCATTCACGGATGCCCAGGGCGCTCAGGTCTTCCTTGTGCTCGCCGGGGTTGGCCGGGCTGCTGAAGGTGATGTCCCAGCCTTGCCCGAGCAAGACCTGGAGGATCTGCATCAGGTGCCCGCTGGCCGCCGATGAGCGGGGTTCGGGCCAGACGTAACCAATGACCAGGACTTTGGTGGCGGCGGTCGGACTCATGAGTGGGTATTCCTGAAAAGCGCGGGGGTGTCTGCGGGGGGCGCCATTAAACCACAGCAGGGCGCTGGCGCGGCCGCCCCGGCGCCCATGGTCGAGGCGCTCGGCGGTTCGGCGCGGGTTACCGAGGGTTCAGCCGAGGATGGCGCGGACCTTGTCGCGCAACTGGTCGATGGAGAAGGGCTTGCCGATCACCGCCATGCCGGCGGGCACCTCGATGTTTTCCGCGTAGCCGCTGGCGAACAGCACCGGCAACTCCGGGCGCAAGGCGCGGGCGCTGGCCGCCAGTTCCTTGCCGTCCATACCGGGCAGGCCGACGTCGGTCATCATCAGGTCGATCCGCAGCGCGCTGTCCCGCAACAGGGCCAGGGCCTCTTCGCTGCCCGCGGCTTCCAGTACCTTGAATTCCAGCTCTTCCAGCACATCGACAATCAGCATGCGGACGATGGCATCGTCTTCGACGACCAGGATGGTGGAATCGGTGGGGGACATGGCAAGGCTCTCGAAAAAATGGAAAAAAAGGACGGCAGCGGAAAAAAGTGCTTGTCTCTTGCATCAGTAAATAACGCGCAATGACAAGTTCCCGAACCTGTACAAAAAAGTAATCCTGTACAAGCTGTGCCAGAATAACCTGTCTGATCGAGGGCGGGCAGTGCAGGATGAAAAATTGCCACCGAGCTTGTCGCAAGCATAGATACGCTGCCCTCCTTTGGGGCAAACTCCATGGTTTTTACCCTTCACCAAGGCCTTTCAATGATCTCTTCGTCTTCGGTCGATGAACAGAGTTTTCGCAAGCTGCTAAGCCGCAACATCGCGCTTCCCCTGGGCGTGGGCGTGCTCAGCGCGGTGGTCTTCGTGTCCCTGATCAGCTATCTGCTCTCGGCGATCCAGTGGGTCCAGCACAGCGATCGGGTGATCAACAGCATCAACCAGGCGGCCAAGCTGACGGTCGACCTGGAAACCGGCATGCGCGGCTTCCTGATCACCGGCGACGAGCATTTTCTCGACCCGTATGAAGTGGCCAAGCCGCAGATCTTCAGCGAATTGCGCGAGCTGCGGGGGCTGGTGGCGGATAACCCACAGCAGGTGGATCGCTTCAAGCGCCTGGAAGCCTTGCAGGAAGAGTGGGGCCTGCACGCGAAAAACATGATCGAGATGCGTCGCCAGGAGGGCGATTATCGCCGCTCGGTACAGTCCGGCCGGGGCAAGCGCCTGACCGACCAGATGCGCAAGGAATACGACGAAGCGGTGGCGATGGAGCAGCAACTGCGGGTCGATCGCAACGAGAATGTCACGCGCACCACGGTCCTCAGCGTGGTCCTGTATCTGCTGTTCGTGGTGGGGATCAGCGGCTTGCTGGCCTATATCGGGCGCCGCGACCTGCTCAACCTGTCGAAGAGCTACAGCGCCAACCTCGAGGCCCAGCAGCAAAGTGCTCGGAGCCTGGCGCGACAGGCCTGGCTGCGCAGTGGCCAGACCGAACTGGCCGAGCAGTTGCTGGGGCAACTGACGCTGAACCTGCTGGGGCGCAACCTCCTGCAGTTCTGCGCGCAATACCTGGGCAGCGTGGTGGCGGCGCTGTATGTGCGTGAAGAGCACGGCGGCCTCAAGCGCGTGGCCGCCTACGGCTTCTCCCGCGAGCAGGAAGAGCGCGAACAGTCGATTTTCCTCGGTGAAGGCATGGTCGGCCAGGCGGCCCAGCAGGACCGGCTGATCCGCCTGGACGAGGTGCCCGCCGATTACTTCAAGGTCAGCTCCGGCCTGGGCGAAGGCGTGCCGCGCAGCGTGCTGGTGGTGCCGACCAGCGACGACGACCGGGTCAACGGGGTGATCGAGCTGGGCTTCCTGCGGGCCCTCAGCGAACGTGACGTCGAGCTGCTGGAACTGATCGCCGGCAATATCGGCACCGCCATCGAGGGCGCGCGTTATCGCCAGCGCCTGCAGGAAGTGCTGGCCGAAACCCAGCAGCTCAACGAAGAGCTGCAAGTGCAACAGGAAGAATTGAAGACCGCCAACGAGGAGCTTGAGGAACAGTCGCGGGTGCTCAAGGAGTCCCAGGTGCACCTGGAGGCCCAGCAGGTGGAGCTGGAGCAGACCAACGAGCAACTGGCGGAGCAGCGCGACGCCATGGACCGCAAGAACGGCGAGCTGAACCAGGCCCAGGTGCAGCTGCAGGAGCGTGCCGAGGAGCTGCAGCGTTCGAGCAAGTACAAGTCCGAATTCCTCGCCAATATGTCCCACGAGCTGCGCACGCCGCTGAACAGCTCGCTGATCCTGGCCAAGCTGCTGGCGGAAAACGCCGAGGAAAACCTCACTGCCGAACAGGTGCAGTTCGCCGAGTCGATTTATTCGGCGGGCAACGATCTGCTCAACCTGATCAACGACATTCTCGATATTTCCAAGGTAGAAGCCGGCAAGCTCGAAGTGCGTCCGGAAAACGCCAGCGTCGCGCGCTTGGTGGAAGGCCTGCGCGGGCTGTTCCAGCCGCTGACCGCGGACAAGGGCCTGGAATTTTGTGTCGAGTTGCAGCCCGGCGCGCCTTCGATGCTGTTCACCGACTGCCAGCGGGTCGAGCAGATTCTCAAGAACCTGCTGTCCAACGCGGTGAAGTTCACTGAGAAGGGCCAGGTCAGCCTGAGCGTGTCGCGCGAGCCCGAGGCGGGCATTGCCTTTGCTGTGCGCGACTCAGGGATAGGCATCGCCCCGGAACAGCAGGAAAGCATTTTCGAAGCCTTCCGCCAGGCCGATGGCACCACCAATCGCCGTTACGGCGGCACGGGCCTGGGATTGTCGATTTCCCGCGACCTGGCGGCGCTGCTCGGCGGTTCGATCACGGTCGCCAGCGAGCCGGGGCAGGGCAGTGTCTTCACCCTGGTGCTGCCGGAACAGTACGTCGAGCGCGCACCAGAGCCGCAAGAGGCGGCCAGGCCCGCCGCCGTGCGGGTGGCGCCGGCGCCGAGCAAACCGGCTGCGCCGCCGGTGCCCGAGGTGGAGATTGCGCGTTTCGCCGACGATCGCGACAAGGCGCCGTTCGCCACCCGCTGCATCCTGGTGGTGGAGGACGAACCGAACTTTGCCCACATTCTGTATGACCTGGCCCACGAGCTGGGTTACCAGTGCCTGGTGGCCCACGGCGCCGACGAGGGCTACAGCCTGGCCGAGCAGTTCGTGCCGGACGCGATCCTGCTGGACATGCGTCTGCCGGATCATTCCGGGCTGACGGTGTTGCAGCGCCTCAAGGCGCATGCCACCACCCGGCATATCCCGGTGCATGTGATCTCCGTGGAAGACCGGGTCGAGGCCGCCATGCACATGGGCGCCATCGGCTATGCAGTCAAGCCCACCACCCGCGAAGAGCTCAAGGACGTGTTCGCCCGCCTGGAAGCCAAGCTCACCCAGAAGGTCAAGCGTGTGCTGCTGGTGGAGGACGACGACCTGCAGCGCGACAGCATCGCCCGGCTGATCGGCGACGACGACATCGAGATCACCGCCGTCGGCCTGGCCCAGGAGGCCCTGGAACTGCTGCGCGACAACCTCTACGACTGCATGGTCATCGACCTGAAATTGCCGGACATGCTCGGTAACGACCTGCTCAAGCGCATGTCCACCGAGGATATCTGCTCGTTCCCGCCGGTGATCGTCTACACCGGGCGCAACCTGACCCGCGACGAAGAGGCGGAGCTGCGCAAGTATTCGCGCTCGATCATCATCAAGGGCGCGCGCTCGCCTGAGCGCCTGCTGGACGAAGTGACCCTGTTCCTGCACAAGGTCGAGTCCCAGCTGTCCCATGAGCGGCAGAAGATGCTCAAGGCCGCCCGCAGCCGCGACAAGGTCTTCGAGGGGCGCAAGGTCCTGCTGGTGGACGACGATGTGCGCAATATCTTCGCCCTCACCAGCGCCCTGGAACAGAAGGGCGCGATCGTGGTCATCGGCCGCAATGGCCATGAGGCGATCGCCAAGCTCAACGAAGTCGAGGACATCGACCTGGTGCTGATGGACGTGATGATGCCCGAGATGGACGGCTACGAAGCCACCCAGGAAATCCGCAAGCAGCCGCGCTGGCGCAAGCTGCCGATCATCGCGGTGACCGCCAAGGCCATGAAGGACGATCAGGAGCGCTGCCTGCAGGCCGGGGCCAACGATTACCTGGCCAAGCCGATCGACCTCGACCGGCTGTTTTCCCTCATTCGAGTCTGGTTACCCAAGATGGAAAGAATCTAGTGGAGCGCAATACCGAGATCGAACTGCGCCTGTTGATCGAAGCTATCTACCTCAAGTACAGCTACGACTTCCGCGATTACTCCGGCGCCTCGATCAAGCGCCGGATCAACCATGCGCTGCGCCAGTTCGAATGCAAGACCATTTCCGCCCTGCAGGAGCGGGTGCTGCACGATCCGGGCGCGTTCATGCAGCTGCTGCAGTTTCTGACGATCCCGGTCAGCGAGATGTTTCGCGACCCGTCGCACTTCCTGGCGATTCGCCAGGAAGTGGTGCCGCTGCTCAAGACCTATCCCTCGATCAAGGTCTGGATCGCCGGTTGCAGCACCGGCGAGGAGGTCTATTCCATGGCCATCCTGTTGCGCGAGGAAGGGTTGCTGGAGCGCACTATCATCTACGCCACCGATATCAATCCCAGCTCCCTGGAGAAGGCCAAGCAGGGCATCTTTTCCCTGGAGAACATCCGCGCCTACACCCAGAACTACCAGCAGGCCGGCGGTTTGCGCTCCTTTGCCGACTACTACACGGCGGCCTACGACTACGCGATCTTCGACAAGACCTTGCGTGAGAACGTGACCTTCGCCGATCACAGCCTGGCGACCGACAGCGTGTTTTCCGAAACCCAGCTGATTTCCTGTCGCAACGTGCTGATCTATTTCAACAAGAAGTTGCAGGACCGGGCCTTCGGCCTGTTCCACGAGTCGCTCTGCCACCGTGGATTCCTGGTGCTGGGCAGCAAGGAAACCCTGGACTTCTCGGCCTACGGCGAGCATTTCGAGCCGCTGGTCAAACAAGAACGGGTCTACCGCAAATCATGAACGATGACGCCAACGGGCAATCCGCCTTGCCGCGGGTCGAGGCCATAGTGATAGGTGCGTCGGCCGGCGGCGTCGAGGCGTTGCTGAAAATCTTCACGGCGTTTCCCGAGGGCTTCAGCCTGCCGATAGTGGTGGTGCTGCACCTGCCCGAAGAGCATCGCAGCCAGTTGGCCGAGCTGTTCGCCCGGCGCCTGGCGCTGCCCGTGAAAGAGGCCCGCGACAAGCAGACCATCGAGCGCGGCACCCTGTATTTCGCCGTGCCCGGTTATCACTTGTCGGTGGAGCAGGACCGCAGCCTGTCCCTGAGCCAGGAGGAGCGCGTGCATCATTCGCGTCCCGCCATCGATTACCTGTTCGACTCCGCCGCCGATGCCTATGGCCCGCGCCTGGCCGCGGTGCTGCTGACCGGGGCCAACCAGGACGGCGCGCAAGGCCTGGCCCAGGTCAAGCGGCGCGGTGGCCTGAGCATTGTCCAGGACCCGGCCGAGGCCCAGGTGGCGACCATGCCCGAAGCGGCCATCGCGCTGCACCGACCGGATTACATTCTCCCTTTGCACGGCATCAGCCGTCTGCTTGTCGAGCTGGAACGAATCGCATGTTAAGTAATATCCAAGCCAAGCTGCTGATCGTCGACGATCTGCCAGAGAACCTGTTGGCCCTCGAAGCGCTGATCAAGCGCGAGGACCGCCAGGTGTACAAGGCGCTGTCAGCGGACGAGGCATTGTCGCTGTTGCTCCAGCATGAGTTCGCCATGGCCATCCTCGATGTGCAGATGCCCGGCATGAACGGCTTCGAGCTGGCCGAACTGATGCGCGGCACCGAGAAGACCAAGAACATCCCCATCGTGTTCGTCAGCGCCGCCGGGCGCGAGCTCGACTATGCCTTCAAGGGCTACGAAAGCGGCGCGGTGGACTTTTTGCACAAGCCGCTGGATACCCATGCGGTGAAGAGCAAGGTCAATGTGTTCGTCGACCTGTACCGGCAGAGCAAGGCCATGAAGCAGCAGGTCGAAGCCCTGGAGCAGAGCCGGCGCGAGCAGGAGGCGTTGCTCAAGCAGTTGCAGGCGACCCAGAACGAACTGGAGCAGGCGGTGCGCATGCGTGACGACTTCATGTCGATCGTCGCCCACGAGGTGCGCACGCCGCTGAACGGCCTGATCCTGGAAACCCAGCTGCGCAAGATGCACCTGGCCCGCGACAACGCTTCCGCGTTCACCCTGGACAAGATGCATGCCATGGTCGAACGCGACGAGCGCCAGATCAAAAGCCTGATCCGCCTGATCGAGGACATGCTGGACATCTCGCGGATCCGTACCGGCAAGCTGTCGATCCGCCCGAGCCGGGTCGACCTGGTGCAGCTGGTGCGCGGCCTGCTGGAGAATTTCGCGCCCCAGGCCGAGGCCGCCGAGTCGTCGATTGCCCTGAACGCCGAAGACTCGGTACTCGGCCAGTGGGACGAGTTCCGCATCGAACAGGTGATCTCCAACCTGCTGACCAATGCCTTGCGCTATGGCGCCAAGAGCCCGATCGAAGTACGGGTCTACAGCGCGGGCGGGCAGGCGCGGGTCGAAGTGCGCGATCACGGGATCGGCATCAGCGAGGAAAACCAGGCGCGTATCTTCCAGCAGTTCGAGCGCGTCTCTGTCAATCATGCGGTGGCCGGGCTCGGGCTGGGGTTGTTCATTTCCGAGCAGATCGTCACCGCCCATGGCGGCACCATCGAAGTCGACAGCCGGATCGGCGAAGGTGCCTTGTTTCGCGTTTGTCTGCCGCTGTAGGAAAACACCGGCTCCCACGCAACCTTCTGGATGACCGGATGGTCGTATCAGCAGCTATTGACCGAACAAAGGCTTCTCATGAGTGAAGATGCACAAGACGTCGTACTGATCGTCGAAGATGAACCGGTGATTCTGATGTTGCTCGCCGACTATCTGTCGGGCCTGGGCTACCGGGTGTTGCAGGCGGAAAACGGCGAGCAGGCATTCGAGATCCTCGCCAGCAAACCGCACCTGGATGTGATGATCACCGACTACCGGCTGCCGGGCGGGATTACCGGGGTGATGATCGCCGAACCCGCGGTGAAACTGCGCCCCGACCTCAAGGTGATTTTCATCAGTGGCTATCCCACCGAGATTCTCGAATCCGGCAGCCCCATCGCGAGAAGCGCGCCGATCCTGGCCAAGCCCTTCGACCTCGACAGCCTGCAAGAGCAGATCCAGCGCCTGCTGGCGTGACCCTCTCTACAACCGCCGCGCTGTAGCCGCTGCCGAGGCTGCGAGGCTGCGATCGGACTGGGCGGCATGCCGAGGCAGTTGTCGATCACAGCCTCGCAAGCTCGGCAGCGGCTACAGGGAATAGCCTTTACAGGCCCTGCTGCAAGGCCGGATCGTCAGGGTTCTGTTGTTCCAGCTGGGCCAGCAGGATCTGCACGTTCTGCAGCTGGCCGCTTTCCTTCCAGTACTTGATCAGCAGCACCCGCGCCTTGCGGTTGGCGGGTTGGCGCTGGACGATTTCCTCGAGCTGTTTCTGCGCCGCTTCCAGCTCCTCTTCGCTGTGCAGGGTGGTGGCCAGGTCGTAGCGGTAATTGGCGTTGTTCGGCTCCAGCTCCACGGCGCGGGACAGGCCGAGCAGGGCGAACTCGCCCTGGTCGTGGTGCAGCAGCCACATGCCCAGGGCGTGTTGCAGGTAGGCGGAATCCTGTTGCGCCTGCAGCTGTTTGGCCAGCAACTGGCGGGCATCTTCGCTGCGGCCCTGGCGGTCGAGCACCTCCAGTTGCAGGATCACCGCTTGCAGGTTGTCCGGTTGCAGGCTCAAGGCGTGCTCCAGCGTCTGCTGGGCCTGGTCCAGGTTGGCGTTGTGCAGGTACAGGCGCGCCAGCTGGTATTGCGCCTCGACGTTCTCCGGCTGGGCCTTGAGCACCTGGGTGTACTCATCGATCACTTGCTGCAGCGGCCCGAAATACAGGCCCTGTTCATCAGGCGACAGGCCGAGCAGGGCGGTGACGGCGGCGAAGCGCACACCTTGCACTTCATCGTCCAGCAGCGGGCCGATCAGCAGGCTGCGCTGGCGCGCCGGGACCAGGCCGAGCACCGCCTGGATGGCGGCCTCGCGGACCTCGGGCTCGGCGTGGTGCAGGCCGGCGTCGGCCAGTTTCAGCGCCTGTGGGCTGGGGTAGTTGTGCAGCTCGGCGAGCAGGCGGATGCGCCGGCTGTCCGACAGGTCCGGACGCCCCAGCTGTTGATACAGCACCCGCGCCGCGCCGGGCTGGCCGTTGCGCGCCTGTTCCAGCGCCTTGCCGTAACCGTGCCTGATCGCATCCGGCACCGCCGGTGGCGTGGTACGCAGGAACAGCCACGCCAGGCCCAGGGCCAATACGACGATGAGGCTGATCAACAGGGTGCGGCGGGGCTTGGTCATGCAGGCATCCATGGCAGGGGCGGCTTTACGAAGGCGCAAGCTTCGGTCAGGTTCCCCTCGGAGTCAAACCCGCTTGCGGGGCGGCGGGCAGGACTCGGGTTTTCGCGGCAGGGCAAGGCTGGAAGAGCCGCGCCGGCTGGTCCAATCACTCTGCTTGACGACGCAGTTGGCGCGAACGATCGACAGTTCGGGAAAAATTGCCTTCCTGCCGGGAAGGCCGGGACGATAAGCTTTCCCGGCCGCAGACTGACTACGCTAGCCGCAGGTGCCCCTTTGTCCAGAATCCACTCATGCAGCCATTGATCAATTACTTCAAGGTCGTGATCCACCCGGGAGGCGCGGTGCTGCGCTTCGCCCTGCGTACCATCGCCGCCGGCCTCTTGACCCTGTACCTGGCGTTCATCTTCGACCTCGACCAGCCCAAGTGGTCGCTGATGGCGGTGATCATCGTCAGCCAGCCCCTGGCCGGCATGGCCCTGGCCCGCAGTTTCGGCCAGGTGGTCGGCACCACCCTGGGGGCCGCGGTGGCGGTGCTGATCATGGCGATCTTCCCCCAGGCGCCGCTGCCGTTCCTGGTCACCCTCGGCCTGTGGCTGGCGTTGTGCACCGCCGGCGGCACCTTGCTGCGCTACACCAGCTCCCAGGCCTTCGTGCTCAGTGGCTACACCGCGGTGGTAGTGGCGATGCTGGCGATCCCCGATCAAGGCAACACCCTGATGCTGGCCATTACCCGGGTCACCGAAACCCTGCTGGCGGTGGCTTGCGTCTGCGTGGTCAGCTTGCTGACGGCGCGCCCGGAGGCCGTGGCCCATGGCTACTTCGCCAAGATCGACCAGGTGCTCAAGTTGCTGGCGACCCACGCCGCGGCGGCGATCCGTACCGACGAAAGCGAGGCCGACTTCCACAAGCGGCAGATGCAGTTGCTGGGCGAGATCAGCGCCCTGGAAGGTTTGCGCCGCCACCTGTACTTCGATGCGCCACGCCTGCGCAGCGCCGATGGCCTGGTGCAACTGCTGGGCAACCAGCTGGTGCTGCTGACCTCGCGCCTCACCGTACTGCGCCACCAGCGCGAACTGCTGCGGGCGCGCTGGGTCGGCGAGCTGCCGGAGGCGATCCAGCAACTGCGCGCCGACGAACTGGCGTTTCTCGACGAACTGGCGCAGCACGGCCGCGCCTTGCCCGCCGCCTCGCGGCAGCAGTTCGCGCACTTGCAGCAGCGTTTCGACGAACAGGCGCGGCGCGCCGAGCGCGAGGCCGATGCCTTGCCCGCGACCCTGCGCTCCCTGGCCTGGGCCCTGCGCTGGGAGCAGGCGCGGATGCTCAAGCAGCTCGAAGACATTCTCGAATTCAGCGATGCCATCCAGGACGGTCGCCAGGCCAGTTGCCTGTACCGCCAGGGTCGCTCAAACCCACTGCACCTGGACTGGCCGCTGGCGGCGATGAATGCGCTGCGGGCCTTCACCGCGCTGCTGGTCGCCGGGCTGATCTGGATCGAAACCGCCTGGGACGGCGCGCGTTCGAGCATGGTCCTGGTGGGCATTCTCTGTTCGCTGATGGCGACCTTCCCGCGGCCCCTGGCGGCGGCGCAAAGCTATATGCGCGGCCAGGCCCTGGCGCTGGTGATCTCGGCGGTCTACGTCTTCGCCCTGGTGCCCTTGATCGGCGATTTCGAGTGGCTGGCGCTGTTGCTGGTGCCGCTGCTGTATACGGTCGCGGTGGGCCTGGCCAGCCCGATGACCGCCGGCATCGGCATGGGCCTGGGGCTGTCGAGCCTGCTGATGATCGGCCCACAGAACATCGGCGCCTGGCAGAACAATGCCGCTCAATGGTTCGAGTTCGCCGGGGCCTATGTCAGCGGCGGGGTGCTGTCGTTGCTGGTCTATGCGTTCATTTTTCCGTTCAACCCGGTGCTGCGCATTCGCCGCTTGTTCCGCGACACCCGCGAGCAGGTGTACGCCTTGCAGAAAACCACGGCCAGCGATGAGGAGCAGTTTGTCTTCGAGAGCCGCATGGTCGACCGCCTGACCCAGATGCTCGGGCTGTTGCCCGCCGCCGGCGACCGGGTTTCCGCCGAACGTTTCGAGACCAGCCTGGCCTGCATGACCCTGGGTGTGGCGATGAACCAGCTCAAGCAGCAGAGCCTGGACAACCCCTGGCTGAGCAGCGCGGCCAACGCCGACCTGCAGCAGTTGCTGCGGCGGGTCGGGCGCTATGTGGCGGGGCGCCCGGGGCTGGATGTGGACCCACTGCTGGCGCGCCTGCGGGAACTGGGCGACCACCTGGACCAGTTGCACGCCGACGATCGGCCAGAGGCCCACGAACAGCTGTGGTCGGTGTTCCGCATGCGCGTCTCGCTGCTGATCGTCGGCGCCTTCCTGGAGCGCTACCGCCCCATGCTGCAACCCACGGAAACAGGAGAACCGGCCCTTGCCCATTGATTTCGAATTCGGCGGCGTCTACCTGCCGCCCATTGCCCAGGCCCTGTTGCTGGCCTTGCCGATTTTCCTGCTGCTCGACTGGGGGCTGCGGCGCCTCGGTGTATTGCGTTTCGTCTGGCACGAAGCGTTGTTCGAAGGGGCGCTGTATGCCTGCGTCTGCGCCACGGTCATTCTGTTGATGGGAAGCCTATGAATCTGAAAAACACCCTGGCCCGTTCGATCACCCTGGTGGCGGTAGTGCTGGCGCTGGTGCTGGGCTGGTTCGCCTGGGAGCATTACACCCGCGCGCCCTGGACCCGCGATGCGCGGGTGCGGGCCGATGTGGTGACCCTGTCGGCGGACGTCGCCGGGCGCATCGTCAGCCTGCGGGTGCAGGACAACCAGCACGTGGACAAGGGCCAGCTGCTGCTGGAGATCGACCCGGCGCAATATGCCCTGGCCGTGGAGCATGCCAAGCGCTCGGTGGAAGTGGCGGTCGCCACCCTCGGCCAGTCCGAGGCGGCGATTGCCGCCAGCGCGGCGCAGCTCAAGCAGCGGCAAAGCGAAGAACGCCGGCGCCGCAGCCTGAAGCAGGGCTTCGCGATTTCCGGCGAGGAGTGGGAGAAGTCCAATACCGATGTGGCGGTGGCCCAGGCCGACCTGTTGCGCGACCAGGCCAACCTCGGCCTGGCCCAGGCCAACGTGCACCTGGCCCAGGCCGCGCTGAAGCAGGCCGAACTGGACCTGCAGCGCACCCGGGTCGAAGCCCCGGTCAGCGGCTACGTGACCAACCTGCAGACCCGCCAGGGCGACTACGCCAGTGCCGGCGCGGCCTTGCTGGCCCTGGTGGACAGCGACTCTTTCTATATCAGTGGTTATTTCGAGGAGACCAAGCTGCCGCGGATCGAGGAGGGCAGCGCGGTGCGCATCCAGCTGATGAGCGGCGAGACCTTCAACGGCAAGGTGCAGAGCATTGCCTTCGCCATTACCGACCGTGAGAACTCCCAGGGCAGCCGCCTGCTGGCCAACATCAACCCCAGCTACACCTGGGTCAAGCTGGCGCAGCGGGTGCCGGTGCGGATCGCCATCGACCCCGATTACCCGGGCAAGGACAGGTTGCGCGCCGGCACCACGGCGACGGTGACGGTGCTGGAATAGGCGATGCTTTTTGCCAGGCAAAAAAAGCCCCGTGACCGAATGAGAACACGGGGCAAAAAATTGGTTGGTTGCGGCCAACCAAAGGAGCTCGGTTGAAGCCTTATTTGCTGGCGACCGTCTCCGGCTGCCAGCCGCCACCCAGGGCCTTGTAGATGGCGACGATGCCACGGTACAGGTCGACCTCGGCCTGGGCCTGGGAGTCCTCGGCGGCCAGGCGTTCGCGCTGGGCGTCGAGCAGCACCAGGAAATCGACGGTGCCTTCGCGGTAGCGGATCTCTGCCAGGTCGGCCGCGGCGCGGCTCGACTCGCTCTGGCGAATCAGCGAGATCAGGCGTTGCTGGCGCTTGCCGTAGTCGCTGAAAGCGTTTTCCGACTCTTCCAGGGCCAGCAGCACTTGCTGCTCGTAGGTCGCCAGGGCGCCGTCGGCGTCGGCATTGGCGCCCCGCAGGCGGGCGCGCACGCTACCCAGGTCGAAGGCCGCCCAGGTAATGCTCGGGCCCAGGGCCCAGGCATTGGCGGCCGAGGAGCCGATCTGCGAACCACGGCCGGCGGTGAAGCCGAGGAAGCCGCTGAGGCTGACCCGCGGGAACAGGTCGGCCTTGGCCACGCCGATCCGCGCGGTGGCGGCGGCCAGCTGGCGTTCGGCGCTGAGGATGTCCGGGCGGCGCTGCAGCAGTTCGCCCGGGTCGCCGATCGGCAGGGCCTTGGCAATCGCCGGCAACTGCGCGGGTTTGAGATCGACACTGAGCTTGTCCGGACGCTCGCCCAGCAGGGTGGCGATACGGTTGCGCTGGCGCACCTGTTCGGCCTGCAGTTGCGGCACGCTGGCCTCTACCGCGGCCAGGCGCGCATCGGCGCGGACCACGTCGAGCTGGTCGCCGACGCCGGCGTCACGCAGGCTTTCGGTGATCTTGCGCGACTCCTGCTGGTTGTCCAGGTTGGCCAGGGCGATCTTTTCCCGCAGTTGGGCGCCGCGCAGTTGACCGTAGGCGTCCACCAGCTCGGCAATCATGGTGACTTGCAGCTGGTAGAGGTCGGCCTCGGCGGCCTGCTGGTCGGCTTCGCTGGCTTCCAGGTTGCGCTGGATGCGGCCGAACAGGTCCAGTTCCCAGGCCATGTCCAGGCCCAGGTCGTAGCGTTCGCTGTTGACCCGGCGGGTGGTCTGGCCGGGGATCTGCCCCTTGGCCAGATCGCTGCTGGCGCGGCTGGTGATGGTCGGCATCGCATCGTTGCTGGCGTCGTCGCGGATCGCCCGGGCGGCCCGCAGACGGGCGAAGGCCACGCGCAATTCACGGTTGCCCTGCAAGGACTTTGTCACCAGCTGGTTGAGCACCGGGTCGTCGAACTGCTGCCACCAGATGCCTTCGAAGCGCGCGCGGTCGAACTGCTTCTGGCCCGCGGCGCCATCGGCGGCGGCCGCGATATGGGCCGCCTCGGTGGTCGGGGTCTGGTAGTCCGGGCCGACGGCACAGGCGCTCAGGGCCAGTGCCAGCAAACTCGGCAGGAAGACTTTCAGGCTCATTGTTGCGCCTCCAGTTTCAGGGCACGGGTCGCTTTGCGGGCTTCGCTGCGCTCCACATAGTTGCGGATCAGGACGTAGAACACCGGGGTCAGCAGCAGGCCGAAGAAGGTCACCCCGAGCATCCCGGAGAACACCGCGACACCCATGGCGTGACGCATTTCTGCACCCGCACCGCTGGAGAACACCAGGGGCACCACACCCATGATGAAGGCGAACGAGGTCATCAGGATCGGCCGCAGACGCAGGCGGCAGGCTTCCAGGACCGCGGCCAGCGGGTCGAGGCCCTCTTGCTGCTTGTCCTTGGCGAACTCGACGATCAGGATCGCGTTCTTGCACGCCAGGCCCACCAGTACGATCAGGCCGATCTGGGTAAAGATGTTGTTGTCGCCACCGGACAGGATCACCCCGGCGATAGCCGACAGCAGGGTCATGGGCACGATCAGGATCACCGCCAGCGGCAGGCTCCAGCTCTCGTATTGCGCGGCCAGTACCAGGAAGGCCAGCAGCACGCAGAGCGGGAAGACGAACAGCGCGGTGTTACCGGCCAGGATCTGCTGGTAGGTCAGCTCGGTCCATTCGTAGGTCATGCCGTTGGGCAGTTCTTCCTTGAGCAGTTTCTCGATCGCCGCTTCCGCCTGGCCGGAGCTGTAGCCCGGTGCGGCCGCGCCGTTGATTTCCGCGGTGACGAAGCCGTTGTAGTGCATCACACGGTCGGGACCGGCGGTGTCACTGACCTTGATGAAGGTCGCCAGCGGGATCATCTCGCCCTTGTTGTTGCGTACTTTCAGCTGGCCGATCTGCTCGGCTTCGAGACGGAACTGCTGTTCAGCCTGGACGTTGACCTGGTAGGTACGGCCAAAACGGTTGAAGTCGTTGGCGTACAGCGAGCCCAGGTAGACCTGCAGGGTGTCGAAGATGTCGCTGATGGCCACGCCGTGGGTCTTGGCCTTTTCCCGGTCGATAGCCGCGTCGACCTGGGGCACGTTGACCTGATAGCTGGTGAACAGCCCGGCCAGTTCCGGCACGCTGCGACTCTTGGCGATGACGTTCTGCACTTCTTTATACAGCTCTTCGTAACCCATGCCGCTGCGGTCCTCGACCTGCAGGCGGAACCCGCCGATGGTCCCCAGACCCTGTACCGGCGGCGGTGGGAAGATCGCCATGTAGGCTTCCTGGATATCGGCGTACTTGCCGTTCAGGGCGCCGGCGATGGCCCCGGCGGACATGCTCGGGTCCTTGCGCTCGTCGAAAGGCTTGAGGGTCACGAACACGATGCCGTTGTTCGGGCTGTTGGTGAAACCGTTGATCGACAGGCCAGGGAAGGCCACTGCGCTTTCCACGCCCGGTTGCTTCAGGGCGATGTCGGACATGCGCTTGATCACGTCCTCGGTGCGGTCCAGGCTCGCGGCATCCGGCAGTTGGGCGAAGGCCACCAGGTATTGCTTGTCCTGGGCCGGGACGAAGCCCATCGGCGTGTGGGCGAAGCCAAACCAGGTCAGCACCATCAGGCCCGCGTAGAGGAACAGGGCGATGCCGCTGCCACGAATCACCCGGCGCACGGTGCCGACATAACCATGGCTGGCGCGGTCGAAGAAGCGGTTGAAGGGTTTGAACAGCCAGCCACCCAGCAACTTGTCGAGGAACTTGGAGAAGCCGTCCTTCGGTGCGTGGTGATCCTTGAGCAAGACCGCGGCCAGGGCCGGTGACAGGGTCAGGGAGTTGAAGGCCGAGATCACCGTGGAGATCGCGATGGTCAGGGCGAACTGCTTGTAGAACTGCCCGGTCAGGCCGCTGATGAAGGCTGCCGGCACGAACACCGCGCAGAGCACCAGGGCGGTGGCGATGATCGGCCCGGTCACTTCGCGCATGGCGCGCTTGGTGGCTTCCACCGGGTTCAGGCCGAGGCCGATATTACGCTCGACGTTTTCCACCACCACGATGGCGTCGTCCACCACGATACCGATGGCCAGCACCAGCCCGAACAGCGACAGGGCGTTGAGCGAGAAGCCGAACAGGTGCATCACGGCAAAGGTACCGATCAGCGAGACCGGCACCGCCACCAGCGGGATGATCGAGGCGCGCCAGGTCTGCAGGAACAGGATCACCACCAGCACCACCAGGATCAGCGCTTCGAACAGGGTATGCACCACTGCCTCGATGGAGCCACGCACGAAGATGGTCGGGTCGTAGACGATGCTGAAGTCCATGCCTTGCGGGAAACTCTGTTTCAGCTCGGCCATCTTGGCCCGCACTTCGTTGGAAATCTCGATGGCGTTGGAGCCAGGGCGCTGGAAGATCGGGATCGCCACCGCCGGCTGGTTGTTCAGCAGCGAACGCAGGGCGTACTGGTTGGAACCCAGCTCGACCCGGGCGATGTCTTTCAGGCGGGTGATCTCGCCGTTGTCGCCGGAGCGGATGATGATGTTCTCGAACTCTTCCTCGGTCACCAGGCGGCCCTGGGTGTTGACCGACAGCTGGAAGCTGGTGGCGCTCGGCGCGGGCGGGGCGCCCAGGGTACCGGCGGCGACCTGGCGGTTCTGCTCGCGAATGGCGGTGACCACGTCGGTGGCGGTCAGGTTGCGCGAAGCGGTCTTGTTCGGATCGAGCCAGACCCGCAGCGAGTAGTCGCCCATGCCGAACAGCTGCACATCGCCGACGCCGCCCAGGCGCGCCAGCTCATCCTTGATATTGAGGATGGCGTAGTTGGACAGGTAGAGCATGTCGTAGCGTTTGTCCGGCGAGGTCAAGTGCACGACCATGGTCAGGTCGGGCGAGGCCTTGTCCACGGTGATGCCGATGCGCGTCACCTCTTCAGGCAGCTTGGGCTCGGTGCGGGTCACGCGGTTCTGCACCTGCACCTGGGCGTTGTCCAGGTCGGTACCCAGGGCGAAGGTGATGGTCAGGGTGATCTTGCCGTCGGCGGTGGACTGCGAGGACATGTAGAGCATGTTCTCGACGCCGGTGATGGCCTGTTCCAGGGGCGCGGCCACGGTTTCGCCGATGACTTTCGGGTTGGCGCCCGGGAAGTTGGCGCGCACCACCACGGTCGGCGGTACCACTTCCGGGTATTCGCTGATGGGCAGCTGGAACAGCGAGATGGAGCCGGCGATCAGGATCAGCAGCGACAGCACCGCTGCGAAGATCGGCCGTGAAATGAAGAATTGGGAGAAATTCATCTTGAGTCTTTTCCCTTAACCGCGTGGAGTCGCAGCGCTGGCCAGTTTCGCAGCCGCTTCAGACGCGCCCTTGGCGGGGGCGACTTGAGGCAGGTTGCTGGCTTCCAGGGCCTTTCTTTGTTGCGCCAGGGCGGCGAGGGTTTCCTTGCTGGCCATCGGCACCACTTCAGGGCTGACCGGGGCGCCCGGACGGGCGCGCTGCAGACCCTTGACGATGATGGTGTCGTCCTTGTTCAGGCCGTTGCGCACGATGCGCAGGCCTTCGATCTTCGGCCCCAGCTCGACGGCGCGGTACGCCGGCTTGTTGTCGGCATCCATCACCAGCACGAACTTCTTGCCCAGGTCGGTCCCCACCGCTTCGTCGTTGATCAGCACGGCGGAGTAGGTGCCGCTGCCCACCAGTTTCAGGCGTGCATAGAGGCCCGGGGTGTAGCTGCCGTCGGCGTTGTCGAACACCGCGCGACCGCGGATGGTGCCGGTCTGCGGGTTGACCTGGTTGTCGACGAAGTTCATCTGGCCCAGGTGCGGGTGGCCATCTTCATTGGACAGGCCAAGGTAGACCGGGGTGGTCTGGCCACGCTGGCCCTGGCGGGCGAGCTGGGCGTACTTGAGGTACACACGCTCGTCGGCGTCGAAGTAGGCGTAGACCTTGTCGGTGGAGACCACGCTGGTCAGCGGGGTGACATCGGCGGTCACCAGGTTGCCGGCGGTGATTTGCGCACGGCTGACGCGACCGCTGATGGGCGCGCTGACCCGGGTGAAACTCAGGTTGAGCTTGGCCACGTCCAGTTGCGCCTGGATTGCGTCGACTCCGGCGCGGGCTTCCTGGGCGGCACTGGTGCGGGTGTCGGCCAGCTCGGCGGAGATCGCGTTGCTGGTCAGCAGGCGCTGGCCGCGCTGGGCTTCATTGGCACTGCGGGTGGCGGTGGCGCGGGCTTGTTGCAGCTGGGCTTCCAGGCGGCGCACTTCGGCCTGGAACGGCCGCGGGTCGATCTGGAACAGCAGGTCGCCTTTTTTCACCAGGGCGCCTTCGGTGAAGGCCACCTGGTCGATCTGGCCGGAAACCCGTGGGCGGATCTCTACGGTTTCAGGCGCCTCGAGGCGCCCGGTGAACTCGTCCCATTCGTTGACCGGCTGTTCGAGCACCTTGGCTACGCTGACTTTGGCGGCGGGCATGCTGGCGGCCGTTTCCGGCGCCTTGCCACAAGCGCTCATCACCAGCACGGCCAGGAGTGCGAGAGGGAAGCGTAAGTGTTTGAGTGACTGTTCCATGGATCATCCGCCAATGTATTTGAGATGGGCGGATGATGCTCGGCAGGGTTGTATCGCACGAATCGAATGAGACGAAGGTAACTATCATTCGGAATGATATAAGCGCGATGAAAGCCCTCTAGCATGCACCTTTCGTTAGGGGGCTATCAATTCCCTAAACGGAATTTCATTGTTTCCGCGATTGCAAGGGTCGGACGGCGAGGGCGGTGACGGCATAAGGTGTTATCGCAAGGATTGTCGTCCTGGTTGCGGTCTGCCGGGCAGGGAGGCGAGTGCTTTCATTACCAACTGCCATAGGGGATGCCAAATTTCTCTATATAGCGTTTGGATTTCTCGCTGACCTTATAGGCATAACGGCCGTTGTTTTTTCCTTGGCTGGGTCCCAATGGTTCGACTTCAGCTTGAGCTCGAGCGACTTTGACTGTGTGGCGGCATTCATCTCTTACCCACACTTGAACAATGCCGCCCGGCGCCAAACCCAGATAGACGGACGCCATATAGCGGGCGGTCTGGTCCGGTGTTTCCGAGCAGCGTCGGTTAGTTGAGGCCCGCATGATTTTTCGGGCCTCTTCGGGGATCTCCACCCACGCCCGATAAGTCTGTGGTTCCACGATGGATTGCCAACGTACGTAAATACGCTTGGGCAGGTCGGCTCCCACCACTGACCATCCATTGCCTCCAACTTTATCTTCCCAGCCCCGGGCCCACTCTGTGTCATAACCGAGGTCGCCACCTGCTGCGGAGCCGCTGCCAGTGTGGGTGAATAGCTGGCCATTGATGTCTTCAACGGCGCTGTCTTCGACCCAGACTTTCATGTAGAACGGCTCGATAAAGCCAAGCTGCCACCAGGGGGCTTTCGGGTCATTCTTTCCAGAAAGTGGATCAGTGGCTTGGCAGCCACTTAGCAGCAGTGCGCCCAGCAGTGCGATAAATGCTCTCATTACCAAAGTGTCCAGTCAGGTACGTGAGGGTGTTGCACACGCACGGCATCCACCGTGGGGGCATTGATGTAGACGACTTTAAGACTGCCGCCGTCCCGTTTACCCAGCGGGTGGTTCCAGTGGGCCGAGAGATGGATATAGCGCAGCTTGAGCAGAGTCTCCTCGGCTGGCGTCGTACTGTAGTCACCGGCGACAAACCTGTCACATAGTGCTTGAAGCTCCGTTGGAATCGCGTACTCGGGTGTCTCCGGGATTTCCTCGAATTGCACACCGTTCTGCCTGGCCAGCTCATACATGACGCGCAAAGTTACTCCCGCCAGCTTATTGCTCATTGGCCTATTGAGTTGCAGGCCGGCATATACCCGTTTTCTTCGTGGTCCGAGGCGATTCTGTGGATCCTGGGGCAGCAACAGCGGCTCCGGTGTGACGATTTCCAGCCATTGCGCGGGCCAACCCTTGGCCAGCCAGTGTGCTCTTGCCTGGAGCGCATCCCGGTAAATCGAGGTGTGGGTCACATCGGTATTGATTGAGACTTCCAGCGCCTGCATCGGAGTGACCAGTACACACTCCTGCACCTCATCGAGATAACCGCCGCCGATATCCGAATGCGCGCCGGGTAGAGTGATCTCGGCGTGATCAGGTTTGACCTGGCTCAGGGCGAAGTTGGCGCGGTACTCGTCGCGGGCGACCAGTTGCACCACCGAGCGAAAGTAGCGGCGGTCGAGGTGGAGCTTGATACCGGGAGCAATGGCGCTGCGCACATTGCCCAGATTGCTCAAGCCGGCAATCGAAGGCACGGTGTCGAACAGACCGATAAAACCCATATCGACATCGTGGCCGTACTGCCGGTTGAAGTTGGGACTGAGGGCCTCGCAATGGCTATGCAAAATCAGTTGCAGCGGTCCGAGCCAGCGCACGACCTCATTGGCAAAGTGCCGGGCTGCTGCCGCGCCTCAGCTAAAGCCGAAGGCATCGAAGGTCAGTGAAGTGATTTCACTTTCGAGATTCTCTTCATGGGTTTCACGGACAAGTTCCTCTATTTCCCGAAATGCCCTTTGTACACACCCCAAGACACCTCTTTCACCACGCCCGGTTCCAGAGGTAATCACGCTGTCTTTCTCGCCTGTCTTTGTGCCGATGCCCTCGATATAGATTGAGCGAAAGGCTTGCTTATGTAGACCTTCACCTTCGACTTTTTGGGGGGCGTGGTACAGCTCTCTCAACAGTTTTATATTGCTCACCCCATTCCCATAACTGCTCTGCGGATCGCTCATATATGGCTTGCAACTACCATCGATATCCCTGGCTTCAACAGGATGCTGAGCCCCACACAACTCACCCATAGCCGAGTTGCCAGCATTGTTGCCGGTGCCATCAAAGAACACGCCAATGCGCAGTGCCACCTGGACTTTTTCAGGCGGTGGCGCAGGTTCCTTGGCGTACTTCTCGTACTGGGCCCAGAGCTGTTCGCCGTAGCTGGGTTGTTCGGTCTCTGCGGCGCGTTCGGCGGGGCTTTGGTTGGGATTGGCGGGCCGTAAAACACTGGGCATCGGCCCGGGTCCGTTGCTGGCCATGACGGGTCCTGGTTCAAGCGAAAGGGTCGCTGGAAACCGTACCGGGAATGCTGGGGCAGGGATTTAGGAGGATTCTGCAAGAGGCTGGGCAGTGGCTGATTCGGTTGTAGGGCTGATGCAGAGCCCCCCCGATAGCCAGACAGTTTTTTACTCTCTAGCAACCACAAAAATCATAATTTCGGCATTTCCCTCCTTCTCCCAGAATGCGTCCTACACCTCCCACGGCTGCCTACGTGGGATCACTCAACAGGGCGCAGACATGACAACCCATAGAACAATAATCGACACGCTTGTAGTGGGCGCCGGCCAAGCCGGCGTGGCCATGAGCGAACACCTGAGCCGCCTGGGCGTGCCGCACCTGGTGCTGGAGCGCAACCGCGTTGCCGAAGCCTGGCGCAGCGGGCGCTGGGATTCGCTGGTGGCCAACGGCCCGGCCTGGCACGACCGCTTTCCGGGCCTGGAATTCGAAGGCCTGGACCCCGATGCCTTCGCCGGCAAGGACCAGGTCGCCGACTACTTCGAAACCTACGCCCGTAAATTCAATGCACCGATCCGCACCGGCGTCGAAGTCAGGAAGGTGGTGCGTAACGCCAACCGCCCGGGCTTCACCGTGGACACCAGCGACGGGGTGATCGAAGCCCGGCAAGTGGTGGTGGCCACCGGTCCGTTCCAGTGCCCGGTGATCCCGCCGATCGCCCCGCAGGATCAGCGTGTGCTGCAAATGCACTCGGCGGCCTACCGCAATCCGCAACAGCTGCCCGAAGGCGCGGTGCTGGTAGTGGGCGCCGGTTCGTCGGGGGTGCAGATCGCCGATGAACTGCAACGTGCCGGCAAGCAGGTCTACCTCTCGGTCGGCGCCCATGACCGCCCGCCGCGGGCCTACCGCAACCGTGATTTCTGCTGGTGGCTGGGGGTGCTTGGCGAGTGGGACGCCGAGACCATGCAGCCGGGCAAGGAGCACGTGACCATCGCCGTCAGCGGCGCCCGTGGTGGGCATACCGTGGACTTCCGCCGGCTGGCCCACCAGGGCATGACCCTGGTCGGCCTGACCAAGGCCTTCGATAACGGTGTGGTCCGCTTCGAGGCCAACCTGGCCGAGAACATTGCCCGCGGCGACGAAAACTACCTGGCGCTGCTCGACGCCGCCGATGCCTACATCGCCCGCAACGGCCTGGACCTGCCGCAAGAGCCCGAAGCGCGGGTGATGCTGCCGGACCCACCGTGCCTGACCCAGCCGCTCCTCGAACTCGACCTGGCCAAGGCAGGCGTCGGCACCATCATCTGGGCCACCGGCTATTCGGTGGACTACAGCTGGCTGCAGGTCGACGCCTTCAAGGACAACGGCAAGCCCCGGCACCAGCGCGGCGTGTCCAGCGAGCCCGGGGTCTATTTCGTCGGCCTGCCGTGGCTGTCGCGCCGCGGCTCGGCGTTTATCTGGGGCGTGTGGCATGACGCCCGGCACATCGCCGAGCACATCGTCAAACAGCGCCTCTACTTCGATTATCGCGACGCCGCGCAGCGTCAAGCCGAGCGCGAATCCGCCACTCAACCCGCCAGCCGCATGGGAGCCCGCTGATGCCTACTCATACCCGCATCCGCATGTTCAACACCAAAGACACCTACCCGAACCAGAGCCTGGACAACGACCTGTGCCAGGCCGTGCGCGCCGGCAACACCGTGTATGTGCGTGGCCAGGTCGGCACCGACTTCAATGGCCAGCTGGTCGGCCTCGGCGACCCGCGGGCCCAGGCCGAGCAGGCCATGCGCAACGTCAAGCAACTGCTGGAAGAGGCTGGCAGCGACCTCAGCCATATCGTCAAGACCACCACCTACCTGATCGACCCGCGTTACCGCGAGCCGGTCTACCAGGAGGTCGGCAAGTGGCTCAAGGGTGTGTTCCCGATCTCCACCGGGCTGGTGGTCAGCGCCCTGGGCCAGCCGCAGTGGCTGATGGAAATCGACGTGATCGCGGTGATCCCCGAATAAGGAGTACGCCATGACTTTTTCCATCGTCGGCCGCTGCGCCGAAACCGGCCAGCTGGGCATTGCCATCAGCTCGTCGAGCATCGCCGTCGGCGCCCGTTGCCCCTGGCTGCGCAGCGGGGTGGGCGCGGTGTCGAGCCAGAACATCACCTTGCCGGCCCTCGGCCCCCAGGTGCTCGACGGCCTGGGCGACGGCCTGGCGCCGGCGCAGGCCCTGGACCAGGCGCTGACCCGCAATGGCTACAGCCAGTACCGCCAGGTGGCGGTGGTGGATGCCCGGGGGCGCACGGCGGTGTTCAGCGGCAATCACGCGCTGGGCATTAACAACGCGGTGGCCGGTGAGCAATGCGTGGCGGCCGGCAACCTGCTGGCCAGCAGCGCGGTGATCGAGCGCATGGTCGAGGCCTTCGAAAGCAGCGAGGGCTGCTTGGCGGCGCGGCTGCTCAGCGCGCTGCAGGCCGGGCAGGACGCCGGGGGCGAGGCGGGCGCGGTGCATTCGGCGGCGCTGTCGGTGGTCGGCGAGCTGGTCTGGCCGATCGTCGACCTGCGGGTGGACTGGGCCGAGGCCAACCCCATCGGCGAGCTGCACAGGCTCTGGAGCGCCTACGAGCCGCAGTTGCAGGATTACCTGACCCGCGCCCTCAATCCGACCCTGGCGCCGAGCTACGGAGTACCGGGCGATGAGTGAGCTGCGCAGCCGCGCCTTGCTGGCCAGGCTGGTCGGCTTTGCCACGGTCAGCCGCGATTCGAACCTGGCCTTGATCGAGTTCGTGCGCGACTACCTGCACGGCCTGGGCGTGAGCTGCGAGCTGATCTACAACGCCGAACGGACCAAGGCCAACCTGCTGGCCAGCATCGGTCCGGCGGTGGAAGGCGGCATCGTGCTCTCCGGGCACACCGACGTGGTGCCGGTGGACGGTCAGCCCTGGACGCTCGAACCCTTCAGCCTGACCGAGCGCGACGGCAAGCTCTACGGGCGCGGCACCGCCGACATGAAAGGCTACCTGGCCTCGGTGCTGGCCGCGGTGCCGCTGTTTCTCGAAAGCCCGCTGCGCCGGCCGGTGCACCTGGCGTTCTCCTATGACGAGGAGGTCGGTTGCCTCGGCGTGCGCAGCCTGCTGGAAGTGCTGCCACAGCGCATCCCGCAGCCGGCGCTGTGCCTGATCGGCGAGCCCACCGAGCTCAAACCGGTGCTCGGCCACAAGGGCAAGCTGGCCATGCGTTGCCATGTGCACGGCGCGCCATGCCACTCGGCCTATGCGCCTTACGGGGTCAACGCCATCGAGCAGGCGGCGCGGATGATCGGCCGGCTGGGGGAGATCGGCCGGCGCCTGGCGGCCTCCGAGCATCACGACGCTCGCTTCGACCCGGCGTTCTCCACCGTGCAGGTCGGGGTGATCCAGGGCGGCACGGCGCTGAATATCGTCCCGGCCGACTGCCGCTTCGACTTCGAGGTGCGCGCCTTGCCGGCCTTCGAACCCCAGGCGGTGGTGGACGAACTGCAAAGTTATGCGGAACAGGACTTGCTACCGGCGATGCAGGCAATCAAGGCCGATACGGCGATCCGCTTCGAAGCGATCTCGGCCTATCCGGGGTTGGCGACTGCTCCTGAAAGCGCCGCCGCGCGGCTGGTGGCGCAACTCTGTGGCAGCGCGGACTTCAGCACCGTGGCCTTTGGCACCGAAGGCGGATTGTTCGACCAGGCCGGCATCCCGGCGGTGGTCTGCGGCCCCGGCAGCATGGACCAGGGCCACAAGCCGGACGAGTTCGTCAGCGTCGAGCAGATGGCGGCCTGCGACCGGCTGATGGAGCGCCTGGCCGAATACCTCTGCACGCATCGATAACGATTTTTCAATAAGAACAAGGAATCCGCAGTGAAAGATTTCAACGAGTGGACAGCCCTGGCGCAGCGCCAACGCCTGATCGACAGCGCCTTTATCGACGGTGAGGCGTGCCAGGCCGAGAGCGGCGCACGCTTCGATGTGGTCAACCCGGCCACCGAGAAACGCCTGGCCCAAGTGGCCGCCTGCGGCGCGGTCGAGGTCGACCGGGCGGTGCGCAGCGCCCGCCGTGCGTTCGAGCAGGGCCCCTGGGCCAGGATGGCGCCCGGCGAGCGCAAGGCGATCCTGCTGCGCCTGTCGCAGCTGATGTTGGAGCACCGCGATGAACTGGCCTTGCTCGATTCCCTGAGCATGGGCAAGCCGGTGATGGATGCCTGGAATATCGATGTGCCGGGCGCGGCCCATGTATTTGCCTGGTACGGCGAAAGCCTCGACAAGCTCTATGACCAGGTGGCGCCGAGCGCCAGCAATGTCCTGGCGACCATCACCCGGGTGCCGCTGGGAGTGATCGGCGCGGTGGTGCCATGGAATTTCCCGCTGGACATGGCCGCCTGGAAGCTGGCCCCGGCCCTGGCCGCCGGCAACAGCGTGGTGCTCAAGCCGGCCGAACAGTCGCCGTTCTCGGCCCTGCGCCTGGCGGAGCTGGCCATCGAAGCCGGCCTTCCCAAGGGCGTACTCAACGTGGTGCCGGGCCTGGGCGAGGAGGCCGGTCGCGCCCTGGGCCTGCACATGGAGGTGGATGCCCTGGTGTTCACCGGCTCCACCGAGGTCGGCAAGTACTTCATGCAGTACGCCGCGCAGTCGAACCTCAAGCAGGTCTGGCTGGAGTGCGGCGGCAAGAGCCCGAACCTGGTGTTCGCCGATTGCCAGGACCTGGACCTGGCGGCCGAGAAAGCCGCGTTCGGCATCTTCTTCAACCAGGGCGAAGTCTGCTCGGCCAACTCGCGCCTGCTGGTGCAGCGCTCGATTGCCGACGGGTTCATCGAGCGCCTGGTGGCCAAGGCGCGCCAGTGGCAACCGGGCAATCCGCTTAACCCGGCGAGCCGGGCAGGGGCCATCGTCGATGCGCGGCAGACGCAGCGCATCAAGCGCTACATCGAGCAGGCCCAGGCCGAGGGCGCGCAGTTGGTGTGCGGCGGTCGGCAACTGAGCATCGACGGTTCGAGCAACTTTATCGAGCCGACCATCTTCAGCGGCGTGACCGCCGACATGACCCTGGCCCGCGAAGAAGTGTTCGGCCCGGTGCTGGCGGTCACGCTGTTCGACGACGAAGACC
This sequence comes from Pseudomonas sp. NFACC41-3, assembly GCF_900109505.1. Lineage (NCBI taxonomy): Bacteria > Pseudomonadati > Pseudomonadota > Gammaproteobacteria > Pseudomonadales > Pseudomonadaceae > Pseudomonas > Pseudomonas sp. NFACC41-3. The sequence goes on along the minus strand of NZ_FOAE01000001.1, from coordinate 1,831,945 downwards.
AGGCGGTGGCCCTGGCCAACCAGCACATCTATGGCCTGGCCGCTTCGCTGTGGACCGACGACCTCAATCGCGCGCATCGGGTATCGCGGCGGCTGAATGCCGGGACCGTGTCGGTGAATACCGTCGATGCGCTGGATGTCACCGTGCCCTTTGGCGGCGGCAAGCAGTCGGGCTTCGGTCGCGACCTGTCGCTGCATTCGTTCGACAAGTACACCCAGCTGAAAACCACCTGGATTCAACTGCGGGGCTGAGACCCCGAAACGCGGCACCGATCTTCAAAAAAATAGAACAACAAGACGGAGCAACCGATGAACAGCAATGCAAGCGTGCAAACCGGCGCCCTGGCGCCGCCCGCGAGTCACAAGAAACTCGGCCTCACCGCGCTGTTGGCGGTGGCCATCGGCCTGGTGGTCTCACAAGGCGTGATGGTGCTGATGCTGCAAGGCGTCGGCATCGCCGGCCTGGGCTTTATCGTGCCCCTGGGCCTGGCCTACCTGCTGGCCCTGAGCTACGCCTGCTCGTTCTCCGAACTGGCGCTGATGATCCCCCGCGCCGGCAGCCTGAGCACTTACACCGAGGTCGCCATCGGCCAGTTCCCGGCGATCCTGGCGACCTTTTCCGGCTACATAGTGGTGGCGATGTTCGCCTTGTCGGCCGAGCTGTTGCTGATGGAGTTCATCATCGACAAGGTCTACCCGCACGCCATGCCGCCGCTGACCGTAGCCTTGGGAGTACTGGCGCTGTTCACCGTGCTTAACCTGTTCAACATCGACATCTTTGCCCGCCTGCAGACGGTGCTGGCGGTGGTGATGACCGTGGTCCTGCTGGTGATGGGCCTGAGCGCGATGAACAGCGACATCGTCGCGCCCAACCCGACGCTGTTCGACAGCGCCCACTGGAACCCCCTGGGCCTGGGGGTGATCGCCCTGACGGCGATGGCGGTCTGGGGCTTCGTCGGCGCCGAGTTCGTCTGCCCGCTGGTGGAAGAAACCCGGCGCCCCGAGCGCAATATCCCGGGCTCGATGATGCTCGGCCTGACCATCATTTTCGTGATCATCAGCCTGTATGGCCTGGGCGCTTTGCTCACCGTGCCCCAGGCGGAACTGGCCAGCAACGGCCTGCCGCATTACCTGTTCGCCACCACGGTGTTCGGCGAGGCGGGCAAGGTATTCCTGGTGACCGCCGCGATCACCGCCACCTGCAGCACCCTCAACAGTTCGCTGGCGGCGATCCCGCGCATGCTGTTCGGCATGGCTCGTAATGGCCAGGCCTTTGGCGTGTTCAAGCTGCAGGGCAAGCGCACCGGCGCGCCCTGGGTCGCGGTGCTGTTCATCGCCGCGGTCACCGGCCTGCCGTTGCTGCTGATGCACGACCATGCCGACGCGATCAACCAGCTGCTGCTCTCGGCGGCCCTGGCCTGGCTGCTGGCCTACATCATCACCCACGTCAACGTCATCGCCCTGCGTCGGCGCTACCCGCAGGTGGCGCGGCCGTTCCGTACGCCGTTCTACCCCTTGCCGCAGGTGTTCGGCATCGCCGGCATGCTGTTTGCGATCTGGAACGTCTCGCCCAGCCCGGAGATGACCTTCTCGATTTTTGCCTACGCGGGCCTGGTGCTGCTGATCGTCTCGATCATCGCCGTGCTGTGGATCAAGGGCGTGATGGGCAAGCCACTGTTCAAGCCGGAGCCGCTGGCCAGCGTGCTCGGCACTCTCGATAAAAACCCGCAAGGAGACTCGCAATGACCGTTCAGATGAAACCCGTGCGCAGCACCGGCGACTACCAGGCCGCGGATGCCGCGCACCACATTCATGCGTTCCTCGACCAGAAGGCGCTGAACGCCGAAGGGCCGCGGGTGATCGTGCGCGGTGAGGGCCTGGCGCTCTGGGACAACGACGGCCAGCGCTACCTGGATGGCATGTCGGGCCTGTGGTGCACCAACCTCGGCTACGGCCGGAAGGACCTGGCCGCGGCCGCCAGCCAGCAGCTCGAACAGTTGCCGTACTACAACATGTTCTTCCACACCACCCACCCGGCGGTGGTCGAGCTCTCGGAGCTGCTGTTCAGCCTGTTGCCCGCGCACTACAGCCACGCGATCTACACCAACTCCGGCTCCGAGGCCAACGAGGTGCTGATCCGCACCGTGCGTCGCTACTGGCAGATCCTCGGCAAGCCGCAGAAGAAGATCATGATCGGCCGCTGGAACGGCTACCACGGCTCGACCCTCGGCGCCACGGCGCTGGGCGGGATGAAGTTCATGCACGACATGGGCGGGGTGATCCCGGACGTGGCGCACATCGACGAGCCGTACTGGTTCGCCCACGAAGGCGACCTGACCCCGGCCGAGTTCGGCCTGCGCGCTGCGCGCCAGCTGGAAGAGAAGATCCTCGAACTGGGCGCCGAGAATGTCGCGGCCTTCGTCGCCGAGCCGTTCCAGGGCGCCGGCGGCATGATCTTCCCGCCAGAGAGTTACTGGCCGGAAATCCAACGCATCTGCCGCCAGTACGACGTGCTGCTGTGCGCCGACGAAGTGATCGGCGGTTTCGGCCGTACCGGCGAGTGGTTCGCCCACCAGCATTTCGGCTTCGAGCCCGACACCCTGTCGATCGCCAAGGGCCTGACCAGCGGCTACATCCCCATGGGCGGGCTGATCCTCTCCAGGCGCATGGCCGAGGTGTTGGTGGAGCAGGGCGGGGTGTTCGCCCACGGCCTGACCTATTCCGGCCACCCGGTGGCGGCGGCGGTGGCCATCGCCAACCTCAAGGCCCTGCGCGACGAAGGCATCGTCAGCCGGGTCAAGCACGAGACCGGGCCGTACCTGCAGCGCTGCCTGCGCGAGGTGTTCGACAACCATCCGTTGATTGGCGAAGTGCAGGGCGCCGGGCTGGTGGCCGCCTTGCAGTTCGCCGAAGACAAGGCCAGCCGCAAGCGCTTCGCCAACGAAAACGACATGGCCTGGCGTTGCCGCACCATCGGCTTCGAAGAGGGCCTGATCATTCGCTCGACCCTGGGCCGAATGATCATGGCCCCGGCCCTGGTGGCCAGCCACGCCGACATTGATGAACTGGTCGACAAGACCCGTACCGCTGTAGATCGGACCGCCCGCGAATACGGTCGCCTGTGAGCCCAAAGCGGCCGGCGCGCGCGGGCGCGTCGGCCTATTGAGAGGAACCGCTTCATGTCCAGATCCTTGCGTTGCTGTGTTCCCTTTACCCTGGCCCTGTTGTGCACCGCGGTTGCGGCCGCGCCGCAGAGCCTCACCGTCATCTCCTTTGGCGGTGCCACCAAGCAGGCCCAGGACAAGGCCTACTTCCAACCTTTCATCGCCAGCGGCGCAGGACGCGTGGTCGCCGGCGAATACAACGGGGAACTGTCGAAAATCAAGGCCATGGTCGATGTCGGCCATACCAGTTGGGACGTGGTCGAAGTCGAAAGCCCGGAGCTGCTGCGCGGCTGCGATGAAGGCCTGTTCGAACGCCTCGACCCGGCGCGCTTCGGCGACCCGGCGCAATTCGTGCCGGGGACCCTGAGCGAATGCGGGGTGGCCACCTATGTCTGGTCGATGGTCATGGCCTACGACCAGGACAAGCTGGCCAGGGCGCCGACCTCCTGGGCGGATTTCTGGAACGTCGCCGACTTCCCCGGCAAGCGCGGCTTGCGCAAGGGCGCCAAGTACACCCTGGAAATCGCCTTGCTCGCCGACGGGGTCAAGCCGGACCAGCTGTACCAGGTGCTGGGCACTCCCGAGGGCGTGACCCGGGCGTTCGCCAAGCTCGATCAGATCAAGGGCAATATCCAGTGGTGGGAGGCGGGCGCGCAGCCGCCGCAATGGCTGATCGCCGGGGACGTGGTGATGAGCGCGGCCTACAACGGGCGGATCGCCTCGGCGCAGAAGGAAGGCATGAAACTGAGCATCGTCTGGCCGCAAAGCCTGTACGACCCGGAGTACTGGGCGGTGGTCAAGGGCACGCCGAACAAGGCGCTGGCCGAAGACTTCATCGCCTTCGCCAGCCAGCCGCAGACCCAGAAGGTGTTCTCCGAGGAGATCCCCTACGGGCCGGTGCACCGTGACGCGCTGGCGCTGCTGCCGGCGGCGGTGCAACGGCAGCTGCCCACCGCCGAGGCCAACCTGGCCGGCGCGCGGGCGGTGGACGCGGAGTTCTGGGTGGACCATGGCGAGGAACTGGAGCAGCGCTTCAACGCCTGGGCAGCGCGCTGAGGTCAGTGGCCGCCAGCTTTTTTAAAGGAGGGCACCCGCTCTTTGTAGGAACCAGCTTGCTGGCGATAGAGGCAACGCGGTGTGCCTGATGCGACGCTTCGCGAGCAAGCTGCGCTCCTGCAGATGCAGATTGGGTATTGGCCGCATCTCCGGCAAGCGCCGCCTGGACAGGTAGGACTTTTGCTTCAAGTTGGGTAGGAGAAATCTAGTGGTACTGGTTATATATCCAGTATTCTCGGGAGATTCCTCTGCCAACGTGATGCAGACCGAAAAATGGGCCCGTGGACAGAAATTCCAGCTCGGTTAATTTGCAGGCCTCTCCTTTGGAAAGGGAGAGTTTCTTAAATCAATGGAGCAATAAACATGAACCAACCACAAACCCAATCACCGCTTCGCCACGGTCGCGTCACCTCCCCAGCCTCCCGCGGCGCAGTCGCCATCGACCTGGGCCTGCTGGGCGGCTGGCAGGTCAATGAAATGGAAGGCGGCAAGAACTTCCCGGCCCTGGCGGCGGGTCCGTTCCCTGCACCGTTCAACACGGACAACCCAAGCGACGTGCCGCCGGCCGATGGCTTCATCCTCAGCGGTGGCAAGACCGATGCCCGGGACTGCGTCAACTTCACCGATGAGGAAATGAGCAAGAAGCTCGGCCGCGCCTTCGCCTGGCCGACGCTCAACGTCAACCCCGGCCAGATCTTCAAGGTGACCTGGCAGTACACCGCACCGCATACCACCCGTGGCTATCGCTGGCTGATCACCAAGGACGGTTGGGACCCGAAACAGCGCATCACCCGCGCCCAACTGGAGGCTCAACCTTTCGCCGAGGACTTCTATCCGCAGGTGCCTTACTACAGCCATGCCGGCGAACTGAAGGCCAAGGTCGATCATGAAGTGAAGCTGCCGGCCAATAAAAAGGGCCGTCACGTGATTGTCCTGATGTGGATCGTGGCCAATACCGGCAATGCCTTCTATCAGGCCTTCGACCTCGACTTCAAATAAGTCTGCGGATCATTAAAACGTTCTGAAGGATGAGAACATGTCACAGATTGACTTTACCCAACTGAAAACGACGCAGGACGATGCCGCGTCGCGGATGCCGAGCCTGGATGGCAAGAAAATCCTCATGGGCTACTGGCACAACTGGCCGGCCGGTCCCTCGGACGGCTACCAGCGCGGGCAGTTTGCCAATATGAACCTGGAGGATGTGCCCCGCGACTACAACGTGGTGGCCGTGGCGTTCATGAAAGGCAGTGGTATTCCGACGTTCAAGCCGTACAACCTGTCCGATGCCGAGTTTCGTCGCCAGGTGGGCGTGCTGAACAGCCAGGGCAGGGCGGTGCTGATGTCCCTGGGGGGCGCCGACGCTCATATCGCGTTGAACCCGGGCCACGAACAGCCCCTGGCCAATGAAATCATCCGTCTGGTGGAAACCTACGGCTTTGACGGGCTGGACATCGATCTTGAACAGAGCGCGATTGACTTCGCCAGCAACAAGATCGTCCTGCCGGCCGCGCTGAAGCTGGTCAAGGATCACTATGCCGCCGAGGGCAAGCATTTCATCATCAGCATGGCGCCGGAGTTCCCCTACCTGACCGCTGCCGGTCGATACGTCGACTACCTCAAGGCGCTGGAAGGCTACTACGACTTCATCGCGCCGCAGTTCTACAATCAGGGCGGCGATGGCCTCTGGGTTCAGGAAGCCAACAACGGCAAGGGGGCCTGGATCGCCCAGAACAACGACGCCATGAAAGAGGACTTCCTCTATTACCTGACCGAAAGCCTGGTCAGTGGTACTCGCGGTTTTACCAGGATTGCGGCTGACAAATTCGTCATTGGCCTGCCCGCCAACGTCGATGCGGCGGCCACCGGATACGTGGTCAACCCTACGGCCGTTGCCAATGCGTTCAAACGCCTCCATGCCAAAGGGCTGTCGATCAAGGGCCTGATGACCTGGTCGGTCAACTGGGACAATGGGTTCAGCAAGGACCACGTGCCCTACAACCAGGAATTCAGCCGGCGCTATGGGCCGTTGATCAACGGTGGCAAGCAGTCCTCCTCAACCCAGGATGAGCCCCACCCGCAGACCGCCCACTAGCGCTCAAGGAGGCATCCGGCAGACGTGCCGGATGCTCGACAGTCAAGCCTGTTGACTTGATCGCTGAGGGCAAGCAATGAAAATCCGATGTCGCAAGGCATCGGATTTTTTGTGGATGAGGCCTGCAGAGGCAAAATCGTCTCCAGACGCAGCGTCGAGATGGATGCCCTCAACCAGATCCTGGTGCAGGGCGGCAGCGTGGAGGGCTTGAATATCGGCCATTGCAGCTGCTGCGCATCAGTGCCCGCGACAGGCTTGCGCAGGCGCTCAACTGATGAAGATGATCTTCGACACCAGTTCTGCGCTGTTCTTGGCCTGAAGCTTCTTCATCAGCCGGGCGCGGTGGACTTCCACGGTACGGTGGGAAATGCCCAGCTTGCGTGCCACTTCCTTGCAGGTCAGGCCATTGACGATATGCAGCGAGATTTCCCGTTCGCGCGGGGTCAACTGGATCATCGGCGCCGGTTGGCGGTCCAGGCGCTCGAAATGCCAGACCATCAGCTTGAACGGATCCTCGGCAGTCAGGGAAAAACCGTGGGCGCGGGCCCAGAACACCTCGCCGTTGCGATGCTGCATGAAGCGTTCGTCGGAGTAGAAGGTACCGGGTCCGTTGCGCAGCCAGTGCTCGCTGCGTTCGCCGATGCTCTGGTAGTCGGCCTGGGAGGGGTACAACAGCAGGGTCAGGTGGCCTTGCAAGTGTTCGCGCTCGTAGCCGAACAGGCGTACGAAGGCCTGGTTGCAGTCGAGCATCCGGCGATGCCCGGTGATCATCTGCGGCGCGGGGGAAACCTGGAAGGCCAGGCGCTCGAGGTCCTGGAATTGCTGGGCGTGTAGGGTCATCAGGCATCCTGCCTCGAGTTTATCGGCGCATCTCTTTTTTTGGGGGGGCGGGGGACTACTTACTGCCGTACGTAGTTCCCCCAACTAGCGTGTGATTCGGGTGTTGAATCATTGTATGGAATACCCGCTTCAAGGAAGAAGAAAATCACATGATTCACGATTCCGTATCCATCGTCGCTGCCGCCCATAGCCCTTTCGGTCGCCTGGACGGCCTGAACCTCGAGGACCTGATCGTCCAGGTTACCCGCGAGGCCCTGGCCGACGCTGAGATCGAGGCTGCACAAATCGACGCGCTGTTTCTCGGGCACTTCAACTCCGGCCTGGTGGCGGATGGTTTCCCCGCCTCGCTGATGCTCCAGGCCGATCCGCAACTGCGCTTCAAGCCCGCCACTCGCTGCGAGAACGCCTGCGCCTCCGGTTCGGCGGCGATCCAGGCCGGGATCAACGCGATCCGCAGCGGCGCCGCCGAACTGGTACTGGTGGTCGGCGCGGAGAAAATGACCGGCAACAGCACCGTCGAGGTCACCCGGGCCCTGGCCGGCGCCGGCTACCAGAACACCCTCCAGGAGGCCGGCATGAGTTTCGCCCAGCTTTTTGGCCGGGTGGCGCAGCAGTACGCCGACCGCTACCACAACCCGATGTCCTCGATGGCCATGATCGCGGTGAAAAACCATGCCAATGCCATGGCCAACCCCCTGGCGCAGATGCACCGAGTGATGGATTTTGAACACTGCAACAACGTTTCCCAGGGCAACCCGCTGATCGCACCGCCACTGCGCCTGACCGACTGCTCGTTGATCAGTGACGGTGCGGCGGCGATCATCCTGGCCTCGCCCCAGCGCGCCCGTTCGATGCGACGCCAGGTGGCGATCCGTGCCATGACCCAGGTGAACGATTTCCTGCCCTTGTCGAGCCGTGACATGCTGGCCTTCGAGGGGCCGCGACGGGCCATCCATGGGGCCCTGCGCCAGGCCGGCGTGACCCTCGGCGACCTGAGTTTCGCCGAGGTACACGACTGTTTCACCATCGCTGAATTGCTGATCTACGAAGCCATGGGCCTGGCGCCCAGGGGCGAGGGGCACCGGGCCCTCGACGACGGCACCGTGCGCCAGGGCGGACGCCTGCCGGTGAACCTGTCCGGCGGGCTCAAGGCCAAGGGGCATCCGGTGGGGGCCACCGGGGTATCGATGCATGCCCTGGGCTTTGCCCAACTGATCGGCAAACCCATCGGCCTGGGTGTGCCCGCTGCCGAGTTCGGCTTGCTGTTCAACATGGGCGGCATGGCGGTGGCCAACTACGCCAGCGTCCTGCAAGCGGTCAAGGTCTGAGGATGAACATCGCCCATTGGCTGCGCGATGCGGCCCAGCGCTGGCCTCGGAGGGGAGCTCTGTTCGAGGGCCGCCGCCAGGTCGCCGACTACCAGGCGTTTGCCGAGCAGGCCAGGGCCCGCGCCCTGCAACTGCGTCATGAGTACGGCATCGAGCCTGGCGACCGAGTGGCGCTGCTGCTGAAGAACAGCTGCGGTTATCTCGAACTGTTGTACGCCATCTGGTGGAGCGGGGCGGTGGCGGTTCCGATCAACTGCAAGCTGCATGCACTGGAAGCCGCCTGGATTGCCGGCAATGCCGGGGCCCGGCTGATCTACACCGATGAGGGCCAGAGCTTCGACACCGTGGCCCTGCCTGCCGGTTGCCGTGAACTGGCCGCGCCCGGGCTGACCGTGCAAGGCCGGGTGCCGGGCGATGAACTGTTGGAGCCGCACCTGCGGGAGGACAGCGACCTGGCCTGGCTGTTCTACACCTCCGGGACCACTGGCCGCCCCAAGGGGGTGATGTTGTCCCATGGCAACCTGATCGCCATGTCCTTGTGTTATCCGCTGGACGTGGACCCGGTGGCCGGCGATGACGCCGTGGTCTATGCCGCGCCGATGTCCCATGGCGCCGGCCTCTACAACTTCATCCATGTGCGCTGTGGCGCCCGGCATGTGGTGCCGGCGTCCCAGGGGTTCCAGGCGGCGGAGTTGTTCGAGCTGGCGCAGGCGCTGGGCCAGGTCAGCCTGTTTGCCGCGCCGACCATGCTCAAGCGCATGGTGCAGCAGGCCCGGCAGCAGGGCTATTGCGGCGAAGGGATCAAGACCATCGTCTACGGCGGCGGCCCGATGTACCTGGCGGATCTCGCCCAGGCCCTGGACACCTTCGGCCCGCGGCTGGTGCAGATCTACGGCCAGGGCGAATGCCCAATGACCATCAGCGCCTTGTCCAGGGAGACCATTGCCGACCGCGGGCATGCTGACTGGCCGACCCTTGCTGCCTCGGTAGGGCGTGCCCACGCCTGCGTTGAGGTGCGCGTGGTGGATACTGCGGGCCAACCCCTGGCTGCCGGGGAGAGGGGGATAATCGCCGTGCGCGGGGCTGTGGTGATGCAGGGATACTGGGACAATCCGCAAGCCACCCGGGAGGCCCTGGTGGACGGCTGGCTGCTCACCGGTGACATCGGTTTCCTGAATGAGCGGGGTTACCTGACCCTGACCGATCGCAGCAAGGATGTGATCATCTCCGGCGGCAGTAACATCTACCCGCGGGAAGTCGAGGAAGTGCTGATCCAGCACCCCGAGGTATTCGAAGTGTGCGTGGTGGGGGAGGCCGACCCGCAGTGGGGCGAGTCGGTGGTGGCCTTCGTGGTCCCGCGTTCGCCCGGAAACCTCGATGCGCAGGCGCTCAACCATTGGTTCCTGGCGCGCATGGCCTCGTTCAAGAAACCGAAGAAGTACCTGTTTTGCGCCGAGCTGCCCAAGAATAGCTATGGCAAGATTCTCAAGACCCGCTTGCGCCAGTGGTTGCAGGACCCCACCGGGCCCTTGAGCAACCTCTGAAACGCGGCATTTCATGGATAGCACTACGACAGGAGTCCCCACGATGGGCGTGCCACCTTCCAACCCCCAGCGCCAGCGGCGCCGGGCCTTCATCGGCGCCACTTCCGGCCACTTGATCGAGTGGTACGACTATGGCGTCTACGGTTTCCTGGCCTTGTACATCGGCAAGGCCTTCTTCGTTTCCGACGATCCCACCAGCAGCCTTCTGGCAAGCTTCGCGGCCTTTGCCCTGAGCTTCTTCATCCGGCCCCTGGGCGGCCTGTTCTTCGGCCCCCTGGCCGACAAGATCGGCCGACGCAAGACCCTGATCACGGTGCTGGTGATGATGGCCGGCTCCACCTGCCTGCTGGGCCTGTTGCCGACCTACGCGAGCATCGGCATCGCCGCGCCGGTGATCCTGGTGCTGGTCCGTTGTGTGCAGGGTTTCTCTGCCGGTGGCGAGATCGGCACCATCACCAGCTTCATTTCCGAATACGCCAGCCCAGGGCGTCGGGGATTCGCCACCTGCTGGCTGATGGTCACCGCTGTGCTCGGCCTGCTCCTGGGTGGCGCCGTGGCCAATGGCATGACCTGGGCCCTGGGCGCCGAGCTGATGCAGGATTGGGGCTGGCGGATCCCGTTCCTGATCGCAGGTCCCCTGGGCTTCATCTCGCTGTACATCCGCCTGAAACTGGAGGACAGCCCGGAATTCCTCGCCTTGCTGCAGGCCGGGCAGACCTCCAAGGCGCCGCTGCGCGAGGTTTGGCAGTGGAAGCGCCCGATCGCTTTGGTGTTCTTCATCATCACCCTGCATAGCTCGATCTTCTACCTGGTGCTGACCTTCGCCTCGACCTATATGTCCAACACCCTCAAGTTCGACAGTGGCACCACCTTGCTCTATGTATTTGTCGCCAGCCTCTCGGCGGCGGTGGTCATGCCCTTCGGCGGCGCCTTCACCGATCGCTACGGGCGCAAGCCGTTCCTGATGGTGATCGGTACCCTGGCGACCCTGGCCATGTACTGGTTCTTCAAGGCCGCGCCCAATGCGACCCCGGCCACCTTGTTCTGGCCGCTGATGGCCGTGGCGATCCTGTTCGGGCTCTATGCGTCCTCGACCTACGCGCTGATGAGCGAGCTGCTGCCGACCCGCATCCGCTCCACCGGCATCGCCGTGGCCTACAACATCCCGGTGGCGGTGTTCGGCGGTAGCGCGCCGCTGATTTCCACCTGGCTGATCAAGCTCACTGGCGACATCACCGCGCCCTGGTACTTTTACGTGGCGACCGGGGTCGCGTCGCTGCTGGCCCTGCTAGTGCTGCGCAAGGAAGACTTCGTCGCCTGTACCCACGACGTCCGGCACCAGGGGCGTGGGGCTTCGCAACTCCTGGTCAATCCGCAAGCTTAAGCCCACCTGCCAGCGCCGGCCCCGGCCGGATGGCAAGGACGTCGGTATGGGTCAATGATGGGCAACGTATCGGGGGGCGATCCGCTCCTGCTCGCCGGCCCTCAGGCGAGCCAGGCCTTGAACTGCTCCTTGCAGTAATCGACGAACAACTGCGCAGGCTTGGTCAGCTGCGCCCGTTTCAGCCAGCCGGCCACCAGCGCCGAGCCGGTGACATCCTCGGCAATCTCCACACAGACCACTTCCTGGCCGTCATAGGTGCTGTTGCCGTGGGGCCTGGTCACCAGCAAGGCAAAGCCGAACCCCTGGCCGACCATGCCGCGTACCATCTCGATCGACGGCGAGCCGAAGACGATATTCGGCGTCAGCTGCAGCTCCTCGAAGATGCTCACGAAGTAGGTGCGGCTGGGCTGTACATCCAGCAGGATCATCGGCTCCAGGACCAGGTCGCGCAGTGACACCTGGGCCTGTCCGGCAAAACGGTGCCCGGCCGGCACCAGGGCATACGGCCGTTGCGGCGCCATCAGCGCCTCGGTCTCGATGGTGCTGTCCAGGTCGTGTTCGTAGAAGATCGCCAGGTCGAAGCGTCCGCCGGTCAGGCCCTGCACCAGTTCCTGCTGCTCGCCGTCCTGCAGGCGGATCTCCACCCCCGGAAAACGCTGGCGAAAGCCGGCGATCAGCCGTGGCAGGTAGAGCGGGGCGACCGTCTCGAAGCAACCGATATCGATCTGCCCGCACACCACGTCGTTGTCGGCCAGGGCGTTCTGCTCGAACTCGTGGGCCATGCGCAGCAGTTCCTGGGCCTTGCGGTAGAAACGCGCGCCGCCCGGGGTCAGGGACACGCCCTGGGCGTGATGGCGGATCAGCAACTGCACGCCGAAGCTGTCTTCCAGGCCCTTGACCGCCGTGGAGATCGAAGGCTGGGCGATATACAGCTTGCGCGACGCCTCGGCGACGCTGCCACAGTCGACGGTGGTGACGAAATACTTCAATTGACGCAAGGAATAGGACGCCACAGTGCACCTCTGGCCGATGGTTTTGCTCCACGATACCCGCTCCGCGGGCCGGCGCTGCAGCGGATTTTGCTCGGCAGTGGGCATATTTTCGCTGGGTAGGCGTTGCACGCCGCGCAAGGCGCCCGGGCCGCCCGGCAGCCTGGGGAACGGCTCGCCCCCGGTGAAGCGTGGCGAAATAGCCGCGACCGAATGACGGATGGCGAACGCTGGGCGGCTGGGTCGTGGGCGACGGGACAATGCCGCCAGGGAGGGGCGCGAAGATCGACAGGGGCGGTGCCGCTGCGCGAGCGGCCAATGCAAGGGCCTTCGCAGGGGGGATCTGCAAAAGCCCTCACAGGCAGGCGTGCAGTTCTTCGGTGCTCGCCCTGGAACAAGCCTTTCAATTAGAAGGTGTAGGCAATCCCCGCCTGCACCGTGCGCGGCGCGCCCGGGTAAACGTAGGTATTGAACGCGCCTTCGTCATAGCCCTTGTTGAACAGGTTCTTCACGTCCAGGTTCAGGCGCACGTGTTCGTTGAGCCGGTAGAAGCTCAACAGGTCGACCACGCTGTAGCGCTCCATGGTGTAGGTGGTCGCGGCGGTCTGGCCGGCGCGATCATCCACGTATTTCACGCCCATGCCCAGGCCCAGCCCTTTGGCCACGCCGTCCTGGAATTCGTAGGTGTTGAGCAGGCTGAAGGTGTTGCGCGGGATGTTTGCCAGGCGTGTGCCATCGGCCAGCGTGTTGTCCTTGGTCACCTCGGCGTCCACGTACGCGTAGCCGCCGAGCATGCGCCACTCGGGGGTGATGTTGCCGGCGATGTTCAGGTCGATGCCACGGCTGCGGACTTCACCGGCCGCCACGCTGTAGTTGGAGTCGACCGGGTCGACGGTCAGTACATTCTGTTTGACGATGTGGTAGATCGCGGCATCCACGCTCAGCTGATGCTCCAGCGCTTCCCACTTGACGCCCAGTTCATAGGACTTGCCTTTCTCCGCGTCGAACCCGCCCCCTTCACGGCTGGCGCCGTTGTTCGGCTTGAAGGAGCGCGCGGTGTTGGCGTACACCGCGACAGTGTCGGTCAGGTCGTAGATCAGGCCGAAGCGCGGGGTGACCGCATTTTGGTTCTTGGTGAAGTCGCGGGTGGTGCTCAGGTAGTCGTCATAATCATGTTCGAAACGCTCGAAACGCACGCCGGCCAGGGCTTTGAGGCGCTCGGTCAAGGCCACCTGGTCTTGCACGAAGAGGGCCCAGGTTTTGAGGTTTTCCTTGTCGTGGGTAGTCGTGCGGGTGAGGGCCGGACGCGGCTGGCCCAGCACCGGGTCGAGCAGGTCGATCGGGTAGGCAGCGGCACCGGCGGCGGAGCGCTGGATCAGCGATTGGTAGTGGTAGTCCTCATATTCCACACCGGTCAGCAGGGTATGGCTGAAACCAGCGAGGTCGAAATAGCCGGTCAGGTTCAACTGCATATCGCGGTCGCTCCACTCCAGCTTGCGGTAGTTGAAGTTGCGCCCCAGGGTGCGGCCATCGGCCTGCAGGGCATTGGCTTCCACGGCATTGCCTTGCAGCTGGCCATCCAGCCATTGCACGCCACCGGCCAGGGTCCAGTCTTCGTTCAGCAGATGCTCGAAACGCAGCTGGGTCATGTTGTTGTCGTTGTGCAGGGTATTGTCCAGGCCCTTTTCCCAGACGTTGGTGTCCCGCGAGGCGCTTCCTTTCTGGTTGGGGTAGCGAGTCAGGCCCCGGTCCAGCGGATGGTTGTTGCGCATGTAGTCGCCTTCGAAGGTGATGCGCGTGCTGTCGTTGACCTGCCAGCTCAGCACCGGGGCGACGTCGTAGCGTTCGGTTTTGACATCGTCGCGAAAGCTTGAGCCACCTTCGCCCAGCAGGTTCAGGCGGTAGGCCAGGGCGCCGCTTTCATCCAGCGCGCCGGTGGCGTCGAGCGTGGCGCGGTGCATACCTTGGTCGTCGAGCTGGCTGCCCAGGGTCACCTTGGATTCAGCCTGCGGCTGCTTACTCACCACGTTAAAGGTTCCGCCCGGGTCGCCACGGCCGTACAGCGAACTGGCCGGGCCGCGCAGGACTTCCAGGCGCTCGATGGTGTTGGCGTCCGGCGCGTTGGGATAACCGCGGTTGATCGGGAAACCGTTGCGGTAGAACTCGCCGGTGGTAAAGCCGCGAACGGTGAAGGTGGTCAGGCCCTGTCCGCCGAAGTTGTTGGCGCGGCCCACGCCACCTGCGTAGTCGAGCGCATCCTGCAAGCGCGTTGCGCTGATGTCTTCCACCACATCCTTGGGCACGACGCTGACGGACTGCGCGGTTTCATGCAGGGCGGTATCGGTGCGGGTGGCGCTGGCCGAACGGGTGGCGCGATACCCCTGCACCGGACCGTCGGCGCGCTCGGCAGCGGCATCGGCGGTGATGCTGGTGGCCTGCAACTCGAGTGAGGAAGCGCTGGATTGATCGGCCCAGACAACAGGGGAAACGGCGTGCAGCAGGCAAAGCGAAACGAACGTACGACGCATCGACAGGACGATCCAGAGCAGGAGAGGGGAGGAAAAGCCGCAGCATACTATATGCTAATGCTTATCATTAGAAGCGTTGGTTGGGGTACCAACGTACCGATAACAGGGCCGCCCATCGGCACCCGTCGGCACGGAGAAAACGCCCGCGTCGCTCGCCCGCTCGAGGCTTGTATCTACCCCTGTGGATTACCTGATTCTGGCGAAATGCCCATGCTGGGAACGCCACCAAGGTCGATGTCGTGGTGGTCGGGGTGGAATGCTGTGATCTTAGAACGCCCCGGTATCAGGGCTATCGAAACGCTGGCGATGGTGACGTGTCGCAGGACCGCTGGTGCGTACTCAACGTCCAGGATGGGTTTAGGAATACCGCCAGCAGATCTATCAAGTAATGCGTTGCAGGTAGCAGTGGCGGCGAGTCAATGAAAAGAATCACACCGTCAATTTACCTCCGCGGCCTCGTCAAACTTCAACCGGGCCGCTTCAACCTCGGGCAATTTGTCGAGCGTCCATTTATGCAATTCGCGAAATGGCTGCTGCAGTGTTCGACCCAGTGGGGTGATCTCATACTGGACTGCTACGGGCGAAAACGAGATGACCTGGCGCGAGACAAGACCATTTCGTTCCAGCCGCCGTAAGCACTGTGTCAGTGCTTTCTGAGTGACGCCCTCCAGGCGACGCCTGATGGCGTTAAAACGGTGCGGCCCGTCATCAAGTACCGCCAGAACCATCATCGACCACTTGTCTGCGATTTGGTCGAACAGTGCCCGGCTTGGGCACTCCGACGAAAAACATTGCGGCTTTAATTCCAGCATCGAAGTTTCCTCATATATACCTAGGCGACTCTAGGTGCCTAATTGACATTTGGTTTACAAAATATACTTATGTGGCTTCCAAAATCAAATGGAGTCCATCCAATGTCAAACCCTGATACCAGCATTTTATTTCGTCCTTTTTCCATCCGGTCGCTTGAACTTAAAAACCGGATTGTCATGGCGCCAATGACGCGTCTGTTCTCACCCGAAGGCATCCCGGGTGAAGCGAGCACTGCCTACTACCGGCGGCGGGCAGAGGGACGTGTTGGGCTGATTTTGTCGGAAGGCACCGTGATTGATCGCCCAGCATCGCGCAATGATTCCGGCATTCCTTTTTTTCACGGCGAAGCGGCGCTGGCAGGGTGGAAAAACGTGATCGATGCGGTCCACAACGCTGGTGGGCGCATGGCACCGCAGATCTGGCACACCGGTGCCGCGCGTTACATCAACGACTGGGAGCCAGATGCGCCAGTGGAAAGTCCGTCGGGTCTTGATTCGCCAGGCGACCTGCGTGGTGTGGCGATGAGTGAAGAGGACATTGCTGACACGGTAGCAGCGTTCGCCAAGGCCGCAGCGGATGCCAAACGGCTGGGCTTCGATACCGTTGAGATCCACGGAGCCCATGGTTATTTGATCGATCAGTTTTTCTGGTCTGGTACCAATCTGCGCACCGACCGCTACGGCGGCCCGACGATCAAGGAACGTTCGCGTTTTGCCAGTGAGATAGTGTCTGCTGTTCGTCATGCTGTTGGCCCTGAGTTCCCGATCATCATGCGTGTCAGCCAGTGGAAGCAACAGGATTACGGAGTACGCGTCGCTGAAACGCCAGCTGTGATGGAAGACTGGTTGTTGCCATTAGTCGAGGCGGGTGTCGACGTCCTGCACTGCTCACAACGTCGCTTCTGGGAACCCGAGTTCCCCGAGATTGACGGTGAGAACGGCCTGAACTGCGCGGGCTGGGCGAAGAAAGTAACCGGGGCCGCGACCATCAGTGTTGGTTCGGTTGGGCTAGAAAATGATGTGACTAATGCCTTCGCCGGCAAGGGTTCAACCCCTGCGAGTCTGGATCGGCTTGTCGAGCGCATGGAGCGCGAAGAATTTGATCTGATCGCTGTAGGGCGTGTTCTGCTGAGTGACAAGGATTGGGCCGCCAAAGTTGAAAAAGGCAATTACGCGGATCTGAAGGGTTTCAATCCGGCATCTTTAGCCGAATTGGTTTGAGCCTTGTTGCGGAGTGCAGAGTGCGATGCCACAAAGGTTTTAATCTGAAGTAATCAGAGGTCTAGCCTCCGATGCTGAGAGGTCGAGATCGTAATCTGCTGTTGAGTGCGCCATGACTGTTACTGTTTCAATGACCGGACGTGTTAAGGCCACTCAACATCCGCGTAAATTAGGATTGCGTGCAGTGTGGCCCGGGCGTTTTCGCACAGGCTACACAGCGTCACTAATGAACGTGGCGCTAGATTCTGCATGGCTGCCTGGGCCATGTGCTCCAGCTTGATCGCGCTATGGCAGTGACTGGTATTCAGTGCGTCTCCGCATACGGGATGAGCAACCCATATCTGGCAAATCCTTGGTCGTTCGGAAGAGGATATGGGCGGTGAGTCGATAGCCTAAGTGGAGTCGGCTGGTTAGAAGAGAACCGAAGAATCGGCACTCGCTACGACAAGCAGGCAAGACGCATTGCAGCCATGGTCACTGAAGACTACGTGATATGCAGCTGTACTTTCCGTACAAAGCCGGGATTGTGCCGTTCGCAACTCGATGGCGCTCAGCTTTGCTCATGTCTCAACTCTGCCCATTCAATCAACGCCTGAATTGATGGCCCGAGTGCATGGCCGATAGGCGTGAGTTGATACTCCACCTTGGGAGGAACCTGCGGGTACACCGTCCGCAGCACGATCCCGTCCCTTTCCAACTGCTTGAGCTGTTGGATCAACATTTTCTGATTGATCCCTTCGATAAGCTTTTCCAAATCCGAGAAGCGAAGCGCGCCCTTTGCCGCGAATAGCTGGCAGAGGATGATGATCTTCCATTTCCCCTCTAGTACACGAAGTGTCTCGGTCGTTGCCTCAGCCCATGCTCGTCGATTTTGAGGATCGCCGCAGTTCCATTCCCGTTCCATTTCTTTCCCTCAAGTGAGTTACCCACCTTTTAGTGTGTACTTACCATTATCTCATGAGCACTCTAAAATCGGTGCAAGACAATCAATTCAGGAGGCCTGCCCATGAAAATAGGCATTATCGGAACCGGTAATATCGGGGGCACCATAGCCCGAAAGCTCGGAGCTGCTGGGCATGAAATTCGTGTAGCAAACTCTGGAGGTGTCGATGGCGTTCGAGCGTTTGCCGAAGAAATTGGAGCGGAACCTGTAGACATTCGAGGCGCGGTGGATGGAGTGGACGTGATCGTGCTATCGATACCTCTACCTGCTGTGAGCGCACTCCCTTCTGACCTGTTTAGCTATGTACCCGAAAGCGTCCCGGTGGTGGATACGAGTAATTACTACCCGGGTTTGCGTGATCCCCGCATTGCTGAAATCGATCAAGGAATGACGGAAAGTGTCTGGGTTTCAACGCAGGTTGGGCGCCCTGTTGTCAAAGCTTTCAATAATGTGCTGGCCTATACACTGGCAGAGCTAGGTCTTCCAGAGGGTACTAAAGGTCGCTTGGCGGCAGCGGTAGCGGGTGATAATGACAAGGCCAAGGAAACGGTAATGTCCCTGGTTAACCAAGCTGGCTTCGATCCGGTTGACGGAGGTTCTCTGGAAGAGTCTTGGAGGCAACAACCGTCCACGCCTGGCTACTGCTGTGATTACGACGCCAAGACCATGCGCAGGGCATTAGCGGCGGCAGTTAAGGGGCAGGCAGCAGCGAAACGAGATCAACTGCCCCAACACTTCGAGTGGCTTGGAGCAAACCCAAGCCATGACGATGTTGTAGCAATGAACCGATCCTTCAACCCGCTGGATTAACGTCCAGGCCCAGCTTGAACTCAGTACCTCTCGATCATGTCGGCCGCCTGTTGGGTCGCCTGGCTGGTACGGGTCGCCAGCTTGCGGACCTCGTCGGCCACTACTGCGAAGCCCCTTCCGGCCTCACCGGCCCTGGCCGCCTCTATGGCCGCGTTCAGGGCCAGTAGGTTGGTCTGTTTGGCGATGCTTTGGATGGCGCCGACTATCTGCGTCAGCTGAGCGAGGTTTTCCTGCATCGCTTGATGCTGCCTTTCCTGAGTCTGGCGCAACTGGCTTTCCTCGCGGAAGGAGTGCACGTCTGTGATCGCCCCCACAGTACGCAAGGGCGTGCCATCGCTGCCTCGCTGGGTCTGACCTCTGCCTCTGAACCAACGGTACTCGTCGTTGCGGTGCCTGAGGCGGTAGGTCACATCGAAGGGTGTTTGGCCGGAGCGGTCGGCGACATGTTCGACAAAAGCCTGCACGGCACGCTGGCTGTCTTCGGGATGCAGGCGGGACAACCAGCTTTCGAACACATTGGGAAACTCTTCGATGGTTTCGTAGCCGAGCAGGCGACGCATCTGTGACGAGAACCAGATGACGTTGTGCGGATTGGCTGGATCGCCTGCGATGATATTGATGTCCCAGAGTGCGTCCTGAATGCATTCGCGGGAAATATCGAAGCGGGCTGAAAGCATCGTGAATTCTTCGTCTCGCAGACGCTGCGTGTGGATGTCACGCACAATACCGACGCTGACCTGTGGCATGCCCTGTTTGTCACGGAGCGTTTCGCCGGCGATCTGGACCCAGCGGTATTCTCCCGAGTGGTTCGCGAGGCGCACCTCCACCTGGTAGGGAGCATGCCCGCTGCGATCGGCAAGGTGATGAGCCAGGGCATCCAGGTTGGCCTGGCGGTCATCAGGGTGAAGGCAATCGTTCCAGGGGCCTAGATAGACGGGGAGGTCCGCTTGGGTGGGCAGGTTGCCGAACCATTGCAGTACTGCATCGCGGGCGGGTTGCAGGCTGCCATTGAGCTGCAATTTCCAGAGCAAATCACCCGACCCGCATGCCGCCAATTGCCAAAGTTGTTCTTGAGCGTGCAACTGCGTTTCGTATTCACCCAGCTGACGCTTGAGGCGTTGCTGTTCAGCATTAAGATCGACCACGCTGGCCCGGAGCGCCGTGCGATCGGCGAGCAGGCGTTCGATGCCGGCCAAGACCCGTCGCAGTGACGAATCCTTCGCCGCTATCGATACATTCTCGCCGTCGTGCTGTTCCAGCCGGTCGCCGAGCAGCTTCAATTCCTTGCGGGTGCTATTTCTGAAAAACATCAAATACCTCTGGTTTTACTCACGAGGTTTCGGGGCGGTTCTTGCTCTTGATGCCCCGAGCATTACGGTCTTCGAATGCCCGGGGCAGTCTGACCTGGACTGGAGTATGTCGGCTCAGGCAGCCTGGTACAGACGGCGCTCGACCAGCGCGCTACCACGCAGGCGATGGGTTGCCTTGGCACCGGCCAGCACGGCCAGGTCCAACAGCGGTTCGAGGGTGACGACGGTCATGTAGGCACTGCCGAAGGTCAGAATTGACAGTGCGTTTTCTGCTGTGAAGCCTTGCCCGTAGAAGGCCCAGAAGGCAACCCAGGCGACAATGCCCGCCTGGAAGGCTGTCGACAGCCCCAGCGCTTGTCTATAGCTCAGTTCCACATACGGTGTGTTTGGCGCGATGATGCGTTTCGCCAGGGCGGCGACTGCGAGCAGCGGTACCAGAAGGGTGGTGACGTTCATGCCGTATTGCGGCAGGTCGAATGGAGCGAAGAACAGACTCTGGATCAGCAGTCCCAGGGCGAGCCCCGCCGCCGCGGGTGCGGCGCCAAGCAGCAGAAACAGGGTTGACCCCAGGATGAGATGCACCTCGGAAACACCGACTGGATAATGCGGTAGTAGCTCGAAGAAGCTGAATACCAGGGCCGTGGCAGTGACAGTGCGAGCCAGCAGCGAGAAGACACCACGCTCACCTATGGCTTGCGCAGCGAGTTTGAGGGTGTAGGCGCCGGCACCTGCGGCAGTGACATAGCTCAGCCAGAGTTTTCCAGCTTCCACCAGATTAGGTTCGATATGCATGACGATTGCCCCTTGGTCGCTTCGCGACCTAGAAAGTAAAAAACAGGACGGCTCCGTCCTTAGCTTGTGGCACGGCTGATCGCTACCGGCTCGTGCCGCGGCAGGTGTTCGTGCCCGTTTCCATGGGCCGGTGGGCAACTCGCGTTGAGCAGCGTTACCGGTTGTCCATGGGGGGTATTCAAGTAAGCCTGCTGCCATTCCTCGGTGCGCTGGGTGATGTCTTCCATACCCGCTAAACCGAGTGTGGTGACCATTCTTTCCATGGCTGCGATCCATTGCCGGTAGTAAGTGTCGTTGACGCTTTCTCCGGGTTGCGCCGGGCTCGCCTTGATCTCGTCGCTGAATACCTGCACCCAGTCCTTCCAGGGAAACAGACCGGTTTGGTGCAGGTGGAGCAGCAGGGAAAAAGCCTGGGCCTGCCAAGGTTTGTCGAACACCGGGCCTTCATCGTCGAGAGACAGACCGGCTATTGGGGGGATGTGAGGCATGCTGGCGTTCATACGGCCTCCAGATAGTTGTCCCACAGATCAATGCAAACACTGTCCGGTCGCGCCACTCCCCACAGTTCTGTAGCACTGAAGCGAACGGCATAGACCTGTTGGGGTTGTTCGCCTAGACCGTGGGCCATCGTGTCTGGGGTGGCAAACGCGCCGTGTGCAATCTCGATGGTCCCGACCTTGCCGCGCGCGTAGCGCGGCAGTCGGGTGTGGGTGGTTGGATTGAAGTTCTTCGTTCGCACCCGGTCACCGACCCGGAAGCGGCCGCCGACAGCTTCCTTTGCCCGGGAAGAGGCGCCTCCGAGGATCACCGCCTCGACGATGTCCGGTGTGAGCACCGTTGGCGGCTGTGCCGGTGAGGTCGGCTTGACCGTGCCCTGCAGTTCGGCAGCGCTGATCACGCCTTTTTCCAGCAGCAGGGTCTCGAAGGCGTGAAGCCAGTGTTCGTAGTAACTCGACTGCAAGTATTCAGCCGGTTCCATGCGTTCAATGGAGTGTCGGAACTCGTCGACATTGAAGTGCCCGCCGACGAAGAGCGAAGCGAACAGCGGAAAGATCCTGCGCTCCCAGTCGTGATGGAAGACGGGTTCATTTTCTTCGGTGAGCACTGGGCCGAAACCGTGCATACCGCCTAAGTCGTGTACACCGTTCATGGTTTTCTCCTTCTCGGGTTCAGGCTTCGTCGCCCGGCGTCCTGGGCAGCCCAGTGCCGATCATGGCGTCACGCGTCACCAGCTCGACCAGTCGTTCCTCGCTCCAGCCGTCAGTGCCAGCCGGACGTTCCGGCAGTACCAGGTAGCGCAACTCAGCACTGCTGTCCCAGACGCGAACTTCCTTGTCATTGGGAATAATCAAACCGAATTCGGCCAGCACGCTGCGCGGATCGATGACTATCCGTGACCGATAGGGCGCGGATTTGTACCAGGCTGGGGGCAGGCCCAGGGTCGGCCAGGGGTAGCAGGAGCACAGCGTGCAGACCGTCACGTTGTGCACGGTCGCGGTGTTCTCCACCACCACCATGTCTTCGCCCTGCACGCCGGAAAAACCCAGTTCGGCAATGGCCGCAGTGGCATCTTCCAGCAGCCGATGTTTGTAATCGGGATCGAACCAGGCCTTGGCGACCACCTGAGCGCCGTTGCGCGGGCCGACCTTGTGCTGGTAGGTGTCCACCAGAGCATCCATGGCGGTTGGGTCGACCAAGCCCTTTTCTATCAACAGGGATTCGAGCGCCTTGACCCGCAAGGCGATGGCCTCGGGGGGCTCGGTGTGGTCGTGGTCGTGATGATGTTCGTGGGTATGGCTCATGTATTGGCTCCTCTGAAGTTGATACTGACGTTCAGTGCGACTTGCCGGTGTTTGCTCGCCAATGCGATGCGCGGGTTTACAACGTCCGCCAATCGACAGAGGCCTCGAATGCAGCTGCAGCTTGATAGAGGGTGCCTTCGGCATAATGTCTTCCGACAAGCATCAGCCCCACGGGCAGTCCGTCCACCAGGCCACAAGGGATCGACATGGCTGGGTGCCCGGTAATGTCCTGAGCGGCCGTATTGCCAAGCATTTCCAACGCACGCGTAACGGTCTCGGTGATTGAAGAACCCGGTTCAGGGAGCGGCTGAGCGGTGATTGGCACAGTCGGCATGACGAGCAGGTCATAGGTGTTCAACGCCCTGTCATAGGCAGCTCGGGCAAAGCGCGCAATGTTCTGGGCCTTGGCGTAGTAGCGGCCGTTGTAACGCTCCAGACCGAACTGGCCCACGAACATGCAAAGCTTGAGTGACGGCGACAATGCGTTTGCCTGATCGCGCCAACCGGCCTGTTTGTCCAGCAGGCCCACGTCGTAAAGCCCCTTCCAGTTAAAACCCGCTCCATTACCATGCATCATTTGCATGGTCAGGCCTTCACAGCCGATAGGGCTCCATAACGATCCCGCCAGGTTGTGTTCGGGAACCGATACCTCCTCGACCAGCGCGCCCAACGCCTCGAGCCGGGCGATAGCGCTGCGCACCTTTTCTGCGATACGTGGATCCTGGTTAGCGAGTTGGAAGCCTTCCTGGAGAACCCCGATCCGGAGTCCGATCACGCCTCGTTCCAGATAATCGCAGTAGGCTTCGACCTTGGGGGCGGTCTGGCGAGGGTCGAGCCCGTCGGCTCCGGCCATTACTTCGAGCATGAGCGCGTTATCGCGTACGTTGCTCGTCATGGGGCCGACATGGTCGAAAGTGGACTCGATCGCCATGACCCCGGTATAGGGCACCAGACCGAAGGTGGGCTTCATTCCATAAATGCCGCACCATGCGGCAGGAATGCGGATGGAACCGCCTTGGTCGCCACCGATAGCCAGGTCGACCGCGCCCGTCGCCACAAGCGCCGCGCTGCCCGAAGACGAACCGCCCGTGGTGAAACCATGGCGAAAAGGGTTGTGCACAGGCGCTGGGTCTGAGGTATGGCTACCACCGGAGAGGCAGTAATGTTCACAGGTGGCTTTGCCGAGGATTGTTGCTCCAGCGTCGAGCAAACGCGTGACCACGGTGGCATCAAACGACGGTACGAAACCTTCCAGTGGTGCGGCACCGTTCATCATCGGGACACCGGCCAGAGAGATATTGTCTTTGAGCGCGACCGTCTTGCCAGCAAGCTTGCCCGAGCTGGCGCCCATCACCTCAGTTCTGTAGTACCAGGCGTTCAGCGGATTTTCCGTGCTTGAAGGGCGATAACCAGAACTGCGCTCGTAGCGCACTGAAGGGATGAAGTCTGGCAACTCGTCGACTAGATCGTAGGCATCAAAACTGGATTGCATAAGCGCCAGGTATTCGCTGGCTTGCTCGGGTGTCAGCTGTATGTGCAGGCGGCTGGCGAGATCCTGCACTTGTTCGAGAGTCGGGCGGATGATGGCCATGGGGTGTCCTGTGTCCTGTGCCAACCCGTAGGGGCTGGCAATGTCTGTTCAAACGTCATCTCGGGGATACCCGGGCCCGGTGTGCACTATTGGCGAGCCGTGGCCGGGGCTGGTATCAAGCTATCTCCACAGATTGAGCGGCGCTTGGCTGAGGAGGACAGTCGCTTGGTTGAGCGGGACTCGCTTGCCCCTGTTTTTTATAGCCACACCACGGTCGCCGTCGGCGGCCAGAGCGAGCCCTGGCAGCGGGGAGGGTTCCTTATGGATATGCCTTCCATTGGTGTGGCTTAGGCTTATGCCGAGGGTATTAGTCTTCGGATTCAGGCGTGGCCTGTTTCTGAGATGGCTTCCCGGGTTTTGGCCAGACAACCCCAACGCTTCTCATGCCTTTGGCGGGGTCCATTTCCGGGTGCGCGAGTACGACGTCCCGATACGAGGGACTCCCGATCACCGCCGGTTTGAACTTGATGAGGAAGTCATTGACCTCTTTGCGCAGATCCGGGGCCAGCCCGTAGTCGTCGTAGCACGCCTCGAGACAATCGAGCACGGCTTGCCAGTGCACCTCGGTCAGACCCATCCCGCGATGCGCGGTGACCATGTCTCTACCCCTGTATTTGGCGCTTCCACCCCAGTGCTCGGAAAGGAAGTCGACAAAATTGATGTGTTCCTTTTGGAACGTCGATTCCGACATATGGGCCCAGATGTGCCCGATGGCGGGGTGCCCCATTGTTTTTCTCAACACTGCGCCGGCGAACTGATAAATAGCGTCGTAGCCGCCAAGACGGGTATAGAGGGAGGGTTGTTGTTCCATGGTGGGTTGCTGGTCGGTCATTGTCGGGTTACTCCGTTTCGGGTGAGAGGCATCTCATTAGCCAACTGTCGCGTTGGCACGATTGATACGGGCTGCGAAGTCTTGCGATGGACCCAGGTTGAATTCGCCGTTGGGCGCACGCTGGGTTGAGAAGGACAACGGGTGGCAGAGACGGGCGGGTCTAAAAGACCCTGACGTAGCGCAGGTTCATGCGAAAGTCCTCTTTGGGGCCGTTCTCCACCGCAAGGTCGCGTCCAAGTTGCACCTGGAGCTGGTCCTTGGCGGTGAAAAACTTTCTGGCCGTGACACGGAAGTTGGTGGTTTCCATCCTGTCGTCCTGGTTGACGCCATCGATCTGGTTTTCCCCGCCCCAACTGTGGCCGAAGCCGATAGCCAGCGCAGTGGTCTCGTCGGGCATGTAGCGCCCCATTAACTGAGCGCCGTAGGAAACGTCCTGCTCCCGGCGGGCGGAGCTGGCGCCGAAGTCGTTGTTGTCTCCGTACCAGATGGCGTCACCGACGAGGTCGATGGCCCACTTCTCCGTGAAGTGCTTGACGTAAGCGGCCTGGAGATCAACCTTCCAACGGTTCTCGCCAAGGTTGAGCGCGTCGTCTTTGTCATAGTCGCCAGTCGGCACGTACAAGTAAGCAGTCGCACCGAGGGTGTCGTTGGCGTCGTTGAGACGATACTTGAGCGGCGCTGTAAGAATGAGGTCGCCGATGCCGCTGGCGTCGCCCAGACCAGAAGCGTCACCACCGCCTGAGACATGACCGAAGGGCAACAGGAATTGCGGCTCGATGGTCAGCCGCTCGCTCAACTGGTAGATGTGTAGCAGACGCAGAATGCCGACATCGGAAGTCAGGTTGAAATCGGAACTGGTCTTGTGGCCCTGGGAGTAGGCATTGTCCGTCGTGGAGTGCTGGTAGTAGACCACGCCGATGGTCGCTCCCACGGGGAGCGGCTCGTAATCGCCAGGATCCACCTCGAGAGCGTGAGAGGAAAGGCTGGGGAGGAGGGCTGCGAGCGACAGGTAGCGGAACTGTTTCATGATCGAAGAACCTTTTTTCGGGCAAAAAGAGCCCCGCTATCGCCAGTCAGGCAACGCGCAGGGCTAAAAGTGGAGTCAGCGATGGAGTCAGGTGGGCGACACTTGCGCGTCGCGCATCATCCCGGTCTGCGGGTGGCAGTTGATGTACTCGAACAGTTGCTGGCTACCGTCCGCTACCGAGACCTCGTGATACAGCCGCAGCTTCGAAAGGCCTCCGATCACTCGGAAGAAAGTGGTGAAAATACGTAAGTGAGTGGGATGGGATTCTGCCCAGCGCTCCAGTTTGTCGAGCGATCGCCAGTGACCGATGTCATAGGCGATGTCGAGGAGATTGCCATCAAGGTCGATATTGCGTACGAAGCGGTTGCTATAGCAGCCCAGCGCCTGCCCCTCGTCACGCAGGAAGTTCATGCCGTCTTGCAGTGGCGGCAGCATCTCGTTGAAATAGAGCGCGCGCTCTTCCTCGCCGGCCTCAACCCAGTCTTGTCCAGAGCGGATCAGCGTCAGGTTGTCGTGGCCGCGTACCACGACCCTGCCGCCTTTGGCGGGATCGCCTGAAATGACTTGTAGTTCGCTGGTCGGCTGCATCCAGTCGGTCTGTGAGATAGCAAAGCGGTCGCGCGCCGAGCCCCAGTAGCCGTGCTCCTCAATCTCGCCGCTGATGCCGTCCATGACCGCACCGACACCTGGCAAATCGTCCTTGAATGCATACAGCGTCTCGAACTGCTCGGCACGTGGTGCGATGACCTCGCGGAAATACCCCAACCCCTCGTTCAGGCGCGCCTCGTCGCCCCACCAGTCGGCTACAGGTGCTGAAAGTAACCATCGGTGATAGGCGGCGGGATCACGCCAGTAGCCCACGGCGATGAAATTTCCATAACCCTGATTGTCGAGGTGGTAGGTCAGGTCGTGATTCCCTGGGCCATCGGCGAGGGCAAAGCTGGCGTCTATGTAGCGCATGGCTTGCAGGGCGGCGGCGCGTTGTTCGTCGCGAAATTGCACCCCGAGGTAGGCCATCACAACTTGCTTCACGTTTTCGTCAGCTCGCCCCACAAACATCGGGAAGGGCGGCTTGTAATCGTCGTGAACACGACGGGACAAAGTCCGGGGACATTTGAGATGTTTATCGATTGCAGATTCCATGGGGGCTCCTTTATTTCCGTCTCAAACGGACGGTTCGCTGTTCTACATCCCAGTGGATGTTGGTGTGTTGCGGTGGGTACCACTCCATCGGCGTTGCAGCGCCAGGGTCCCGAGTTGCACCAGGTAAGTGGCAAACTCTTCGGGTGCCATGTCCCATCGCTGTAAAAACCAGGATGAATCGGACAGCCGCTGCTGTTCTCGTAGTTGCATGACCCACCTCGTCATTCGTGTTTGTAGGGACACGGCATGGAGTGAAAATTATCGAGGGGAGATGGAATTCGCTTGGCTCGAATGGACAACCGTTTGGTTAAAAAGGACAGGTATAAATGGCCGGCATATCAGTGCGCGGCAATGGTGCGGGGCTTGTGAAATAAGGGGCGGGGCGCCCTGGGAAGTTGCAAGGGGAGTGTTTTGGAGAATCTACCGACATACGCGCCAGCCGAGTGTTCCGCTGACCATCTGGTAGTGCGTCCAACTGCTGGAATCAGGCCGTGAGGGTGGCCTGCTAATTGCTTGGCTCGAAAAAACGTTACCCCGCTTTTTTGTTGAATCGCTGCCGGTAGGTGAATGCAATGAGCCAGACATGTCACTATTCGACCCTTGCCGTTACGGCACCACTCCGGTTTGATTACTGGAAAGATGTGGTTTGTCATCACTGCCTGGACGCCGACAGCAAACTGCTGGCGCAGAGCGATTTCGACGGGGTGCTGGAGGTGCATGGCATGGGCGCATTGGACATCTGCACGTTGTCCGCACCCTTGCATTATTGGGAGCGGTCCGCCCAGCACCTGCGCAGTGATCCTAATGACGATTTGTGGTTGGGCTTTACCAGGAGCGGTTATGGCGAATTGGAACAGGCTGACCGACGGACGAAGCTCACCGCGGACGATCTGTTTCTTTATGACGCATCCCAGCCGTTCAGATTCAGCTTCGGCGGTACCGACAATCACCTTGTCCGCATTCCGCGACAACTGCTCAGTCAGCGGTTACCCGGCATAGCAGGTTGCACCGCGATGGTTCTGGATGATCGTCGCCCAGGGGTGATTCCATTACGCGAGATGTTGCGCCAAGCCGCGAGTATGCCTTCAGGCTTCCATAACACGGGAATATCCAGTCGTTACTCCAGCACCTTGCTCGACCTTCTGGTGGTCAGCCTGGAACTCCAGGATTTAAAGCAGACTCATGACGAGCTGGACCTGTATGGCCGGATCATGAATTACATCCACCAATATTTGACCGATGTGGACCTGTCGCTCGAACGCATTGCTCAAGCTCACCATGTCTCCACGCGCACTGTGACGCGCGCTTTCGCTCGTCATCAGAAATCGCCGGTCGCAGAAATTTGGAAGGCGCGCTTGCTCGCGAGCCGCGACGCGATTGAGCGCGGTCAAGTCCGCAGTATTTCCCAGGCGGCGCTGGATTTCGGTTTCTCCGACTTCTCTCATTTCAGCCACGCCTTTCGCAAGGCCTTTGGCATTGCTCCCCATACTCTTCTGCGACGAGAGTGAAATGGACGGGCTTTATCGCTTCTGAAGCGAAAGCCATTTGAAGGTGATCATCCGAGAGGCGTGTGCAGCGGCTGGCTTTGCCGTAGCGTGGTGCCAGCGGTGATAGTTGCTTCCAATGTCAATGCACGCGCAGCTGCATGACAAACCGACTGGAACAGTGGCTCCAGGACAATGGTTTCTGGCAAAAAAAATTGAAATTTGCCCCCGTATTTGCCCCCGCTCGCATCGGCTGTACGAGTAAGCAGTGCGGCCAATCGTGGCTTTTCGTTTGTATCGTCCTGAGCGGCGAGCCGTCCCTGGCTCCCCACCTTAAACAAGCTAGAACGGGCCGATGCCTGAGACTGCTGACAGGAACATTGGGCGCGCGCAATGCCGTATCAAAGACTCTCAGGGTCGCCAAAGAACATCTGAATCCGCGAGCGCAGCCAGCGTTCGCCCGGGTCGTTGTCCTGGGAGCCGCGCCAGGCCATGTGCAGTTCGAAGGTGCGCACCGGCAGGGGCGGGTCTTCGGCGCGCACGCCGCCGGCGGCGGTCAGGGCTTCGGCGGTGTAGTCCGGCACGGTGGCGACGATGTCGGTGCCGGTGAGCAGGGTGCTCAGGCCGTTGAACTGCGGGACCGCGAGCACCACGTGACGCTTGCGCCCGAGTTTTTCCAGCTCTTCATCGATAAAACCGCTGAGGTCGCCGGCGAACGACACCAGGGCGTGGGGGCGGGTGCAGAAGTCGTCGAGGCTCAGGGCGCCGGGCATGCTGTCGGCCCGCAGCAGCTTGGGCAGGCTGCGGCGTAGCACCTTGCGCTTGGCGTTGGCCGGCAGGTCCTGGGTGTAGCTGACGCCGATGGAAATCTCGCCGGAGGCCAGCAGGGCTGGCATCAGCAGGTAGTTGGCGCGGCGCACCACCAGCACGATCCCCGGCGCCTCGGCGCGCAGGCGCTTGAGCAGCATCGGCAGCAGGGCGAACTCGACGTCGTCGGACAGGCCGATGCGGAACACCGCGGTGCTGGTCGCCGGGTCGAATTCGGCGGCGCGACTGACCGCGGTGGAGATCGAGTCGAGGGCGGGCGAGAGCAGGGCGAAAATCTCCACCGCCCGGGCCGACGGCTCCATGCTGCGCCCGGTGCGCACGAACAGCGGGTCGTCGAACAGGCTGCGCAGGCGCGACAGCGCCGCACTGATGGCCGGCTGGCCGAGGAAGAGTTTCTCCGCCGCCCGGGTCACGCTGCGTTCATGCATTAATGTTTCGAACACGATCAACAGGTTCAGGTCGACACGACGCAGGTCATTACGATTCATCTTGAGTCCTGGCAGAGTCAGCAAACTTGACGAGAGCGGCCATATGAGAACAATGGCCGGCATGAATCTTACGGGGAAAGGCTGCTACTCTGCACCGGCTAATTGTTTTTTCCTGTAAGGAGCCCTTCGCTCTGGCACGCTGTTTCCCGTTGTTGCAGGTGCTGCGGAATCAATGACAGGCATGTCGACTATTAATAGCCACTGATGGTCTTGGCCAGAAAGCCCAGATAGAGTTCGGGGCATTAGAGGTTACTTTGACGAGGTTTGCGATGTCCCGCACGATCCGTTTTCACAAGTTTGGTCCGGCCGAGGTGCTCAAGTGCGAAGAGCATGCGGCCGCTCTGCCTGCGCCAGGCGAAGTGCAGGTGCGTGTCGAAGCGATCGGCATCAGTTGGTACGACGTCCTTTGGCGCCAGAACCTGGCGTCTTCCCATGCCCGCCTGCCTTCCGGCCTTGGCCATGAGATGGCCGGCGTGGTGACTGCGGTCGGCGAAGGTGTCGACGACCTGGCCATTGGCGACAAGGTTGCCAGCTTCCCGGCCGAAAGCCCGAACGATTATCCGGTCTATGGCGAGCTGATTGTCCTGCCACGCTCGGCGTTGACCCGCTATCCCGATGTGCTCAGCCCGGTGGAAGCCGCGGTGCATTACACGCCACTGCTGGTGGCCTACTTTGCCTATGTCGACCTGGCGCGGGTCAAGCCCGGGCAGTTCGCCCTGGTCACCGATGCCAGCCACTGCGCCGGTCCGTCCTTTGTCCAGCTGGGCAAGGCGCTCGGAGTGCGGGTGATTGCCGCGACCAAGACCGCTGAAGAGCGTGAGTACCTGCTGTCCCTGGGGGCCGAGAAAGTCATCGTCACCGAAGAGCAGGATCTGCTCATGCAGATCAACAAATACACCGACAACCGTGGTGTCGACGTGGTGTTCGATGGCCTGGGCGGTCCGCAGATGTCGATGCTCGGCGACGTCCTGGCGCCGCGCGGCAGCCTGGTGCTGTACGGCCTGCAAGGCGGCAACCAGACACCGTTCCCGGCCTGCGCGGCGTTCCAGAAGAATATCCAGTTCTTCGTGCACTGCATCGGCAACTTCACCGGCAAGCCCGAGCTGGGCATCATCCAGGACCAGGTGGCCTTGCAGCGCGCCTTGCGCGACATCAACCAGCTGACGGCCGATCGTGTGCTGCTGCCGCTGAAGACCCGGATCTTCCCGTTCAACGAGTTCGTCGAAGCCCACCGCTACATGGACGAGTGTCCTTGCCGCGAACGGGTCGCACTGCAGGTCGAACCGGCCTGATCCTGACGCCAGGGTTCGCCATCGCGCACTCTGGCGTTTCTGCCCTCGCGGTCACTCCCTTCTTTATTCCCGTCTCGATCCTGAGTGTCTTCTGTGCAGCAGCCGACAATGGCCTATGTTGCGCCTGCTTATTGTGCAGGTCTCCACGGATAGATCCCGTCGCGTTGCGGTCAAACTGCCAGTAAACTGCGCAGCACTCACCGAACCATCCATTTCCCGAGGTTTTGCATGACACTCAGTCCTTTTGCGGGCAAACCGGCACCGACAGAATTGCTGGTCGATCTTCCGCGACTGGTAACGGCCTACTACACCGGCCAGCCCGATGCCGCCATCTCTACCCAGCGGGTCGCCTTCGGCACCTCGGGGCATCGTGGCAGCTCGTTTGACCTGAGTTTCAATGAATGGCATGTCCTGGCCATCAGCCAGGCGATCTGCCTGTATCGCCAAGCCCAGGGCATCGATGGCCCGCTGTTCGTCGGCATCGATACCCACGCCCTGTCCACCCCGGCCGGTGCCAGCGCCCTGGAAGTGCTGGCCGCCAACGGTGTGACCGTGATGATCGCGGCGGGTGACGAGTACACCCCGACACCGGCGGTGTCCCACGCGATTCTCTGCTACAACCGCGGCCGCACCAGCGGCCTGGCCGACGGCATCGTGATCACTCCGTCGCACAACCCGCCACAAAGCGGTGGCTACAAGTACAACCCTACCAACGGCGGCCCGGCCGACACCCACATCACCAAGTGGATCGAAGCCAAGGCCAACGAACTGCTGGCCAACAAGCTGGCCGGTGTGAAGCGCATCAGCTACGAGCAGGCGCTGAAAGCCGACACCACTCATCGTCATGACTACGTCAACAGCTATGTCGCCGACCTGATCAATGTCATCGACCTGGACGCCATCCGCAACGCCAAGCTGCGCCTGGGCGTCGACCCGCTGGGCGGAGCAGGGGTGCGCTACTGGTCGGCGATTGCCGAGCACTATCGCCTGGACCTGGAAGTGGTCAACAAGGAAGTCGATGCGACTTTCCGTTTCATGTCCGTCGACTGGGATGGCCAGATCCGCATGGACCCGTCGTCCAGCTATGCGATGCAAGGCCTGATCGGCCTGAAGAATCGTTTCGACGTGGCCTTCGGCTGCGACCCGGACCACGACCGCCACGGTATCGTGACCCCGACGGGCGGCCTGCTGGCGCCGAACAATTACCTGGCGGTGGCCATCGACTACCTGTTCCAGAACCGCCCGCACTGGCGCGCCGACGCGGCCGTGGGCAAGACCGTGGTCAGCAGTGGCCTGATCGACCGCGTGGCGGCTCGCCTGGGCCGTCGCCTGTACGAAGTGCCGGTGGGCTTCAAGTGGTTCGCCGACGGCCTGTTCGACGGCTCCCTCGGCTTTGGCGGTGAAGAGAGCGCCGGTGCATCGTTCCTGCGCAAGGACGGCGGCGTCTGGAGCACCGACAAGGACGGCCTGATCCCGGCCTTGCTGGCCGCGGAAATGACCGCCCGCACCGGCCGCGACCCGAGCCAGGCCTACCGTGCCTTGTGCGACGAGTTGGGCGAGCCGTTCTCGGTGCGCGTCGATGCCAAGGCCAACCCGCAGCAGAAGGCGCTGCTCGGCAAGCTGTCGCCGGAGCAGGTGACCTCGACCCAGTTGGCCGGCGAAAGCATCCAGAAGATCCTCAGCCATGCGCCGGGCAACGACCAGGCGATCGGCGGCCTCAAGGTCATGACCGAGAACGGCTGGTTCGCCGCGCGTCCATCGGGCACCGAAGACATCTACAAGATCTACGCCGAAAGCTTTATCGGCGACGATCACCTGAAGCAATTGGTGCAGGAAGCGCAGACTCTGGTGGACGGCGCGATCAGCGGCTGATCCAGCGGTATTTCGCGGCAGAAAAAAAGGGGCGACCAGACAGTCGCCCCTTTTTTTGTTTGCCGTTAACGCCTCAAGCCAGGTCCACCAGGACGATTTCGCTGTCCTCGAGGGCGGTGACCCGCAGCAGGCGTTCATCCTCCACCGCGACACCGTCTCGAGCTTCGGCGCGCAAGCCATTGACTTCAATCACCCCGGTCGCCGGCACCAGGTAGGCCCGACGGCCCTGGTCCAGCGGGTACTCAGCGGACTCGCCGGCCTTCAGGTTGGCGGCTACCAGGCGCGCGTCGGCACGAATCCGCAGGCTCTGGTCATCGCCTTGCTTGCCGCTGGCCAGGGTCACGAAGCCTTCGCGCTGGCCTTTGGGGAACGGCTTGGCACCCCAGGACGGCGCGGAGCCGGCCTCGTTGGGGATGATCCAGATCTGGAAGATCCTGGTTTCGCCGGCTTCCAGGTTGTATTCGCTGTGGGCAATCCCGGTACCGGCGCTCATCACCTGCACGTCGCCAGCCTCGGTGCGGCCCTTGTTGCCCAGGTTGTCCTGGTGGGTGATAGCACCTTCACGGACGTAGGTGATGATTTCCATGTCCCGGTGCGGGTGCTGCGGAAAACCGCTGCCGGGGGCGATCACGTCGTCGTTCCACACGCGCAGGTTGCCCCAGTTCATGCGTTTGGGGTCGTAGTACTCGGCGAACGAAAAGTGGTGGTGGGCATCCAACCAGCCATGATGGGCGCCGCCCAGGGATTTGAAGGGTCTGAGTTCAAGCATGATCGTCTCCTGTCAGGGTTCGTCATGGGGCGCCTTGGTGGAGCCGCAGAACGAGACCGGTGATTGATGGCGCTCATCATCCATCAGCAAAGCATCGATAAAAAGCGCAAAAACTGCCGTTATCAGATCTAATAAATAGATATATTTTGGAGTCTTTCTTCTGCCTCCAAACATTCAGTTCGGGGCTTAAGTGAATGACCTGTAAGCATTTCACTAGAAGTCATCGACGAATGAAGCGACCATACCGTCCCACACAGCCTCACACCCTGGAGTCAGCGTGCCGCAACACACCCCCGATCTTCCTCCCGAACTCTTGCCCCTGGCCGAAATGCCGCTGCTCAAGCGCTTGGCGGCCAGGTTCTTCGGTCATGGCCTCAGTCGCTTGCGCGCCCAGCATCGCGCGTCCTGGTTGCATGGCCAGGCGGACGGCTTTCGCAGCGGGCATACCGCC
The DNA here is from genome assembly GCF_900109505.1 of Pseudomonas sp. NFACC41-3. Taxonomy (NCBI): domain Bacteria; kingdom Pseudomonadati; phylum Pseudomonadota; class Gammaproteobacteria; order Pseudomonadales; family Pseudomonadaceae; genus Pseudomonas; species Pseudomonas sp. NFACC41-3. Next base: position 1,797,551 of record NZ_FOAE01000001.1, on the reverse strand, counting down.
GGGGTGGAATACGGTTACCAGGAGGGCAAGGCCGAGGGACTGGAGCAGGGCCGTCAGGTCCTGCTGATTCGCGACAGCCGCTCCACCGAGCATCCGGCGCCCGGGGTAGACGATTATCTGTTCGACGACTGGCGCCTGCCGCTGAGCGCCGAACTGAAGAAGCGCATCAAGGCCGATGTTGGCCGCCTGCTGCCGGCCCATGCCCAACCCAGCAGCGCGCAATGGAAGATGATCTTCAGCGAAACCCCGTCCACCTCGGTGATTGCCGGCGCTGGCGCGGGCAAGTCGACTTCCCTGGTCCTGCGCATCCTGCTGCTCAACCATTACCTGGGCTTCGAGCTCGACTCGATGACCGTGGTGACCTTCACCCGCGAGTCGCGCAAGGACTTCATCAACAAGCTGCTGGAAGTGTTCGCGCTCTGGGGCCGGCCCCTGGGCCTCAAGGAGGCGCGGGAACTGGTGCGCACCTTTCACTCGCGCATCCTGCCGATGGTCCGCAGCCTGCCGGGTTTCGAGCGCCTGCAGGCGTTCGAAAACCTCAGCGATCGCCCGGTGGCGGGGGATCTGGAGGTCGACAGCAATCCCTTCGACCTGCGGATCAACGACGCCCAGCGCAAGCACCTGAATGCCTGTTACCACGCCCTGCACCGGCGTGACGGGCGTTTTCGCGAGGCGATCAAGCCGTTGCTGCGCCATGCCCTGCAGCTCAAGGAGTTGGAGCGCGATCACCCGGACGTGCAAAAACGCATGGCCGTGACCGAACTGGCGGCCAAGCGCGACGAAGAGCTGTGCGACACCCTGGAAGACCTGTGGTTTCGTGCCGGCGCCTGGCCGATCAAGGGCATCGAGCCGAACCGGCAGACGGTCGAGATCAACGGCTCGCAGTTCCATTGCCACGGCTACGTCGCCGAGCTGGATGCCTGGGTGGTGCTGGGGTTCGACCCTCGGGAAAACCCGCAGCTGAGTCGCCCCGGATCGAAGCTTTCGGTGCGCGCGGAGTGGGCGGTAAAGCGCACCCTGTTTCAAGCTTTCTGCCGTAAGCCGATGATTTGGCTGGATAGTTACGATTCGGCAAAGCGCGTCCTGTCGTCCCTGGCCGGGGATGCCAGTGCCGGGCCGGGCTTCGATTACAAGGTCAAGGGTGAGCTGGCGTCGGCGCCGTTGCTGGACTGTTTTGTCGCAGCGGCCGGGTTTATCGAGAACCTTGGGCTGGACGTCTCGGTGGCCGTGGGCCAGATGGTGTTTGCCCGGGACGACCCGGACCGCTTTTTCTTCGAGGCCTTGAGCCTGTTCTGGCGGGCGCTGGATGATCATCTGCTCGACCAGTCACCGCCGATCATGAGCTACAACCGCATGTTCGCGCTGTTCGGCGAGAACACCCCGGAGAACTTCAAGCTGCTCAGCGATGAGCGCTTGCGGCCGATGTCGCACCTGATGATCGACGAATTCCAGGACGTCTCGCCGCAGATCGTCTCGTGGATTCGCGCCAGCCTGCGCGAGATCCGCAGTCGCGGGCCGGCAATGCATGTCGGCCGCGGGGCACAGCGCTCGTCGTTGCTCTGCGTGGGGGACGACTGGCAGTCGATCTACGGCTGGCGCGGCAGTTCGCCGAAATTCTTCATGGAGTTCAACAAGGAATTCCCGTCGCCGGCCAACACCCGGGTGATGCTCAGCGAGAACTATCGCAGCCACCAGCACATCATCGACGCGGCGGAACATATCGTCCGCGCCGCGCCGGCGATTGCCGGGAAGAAGGCCAAGGCCAGCGGCGAACCCAAGGAAGTGTCACCGGTGAATGTGCTGGACCGCGATGACCAGGGGCTTGCGGCACGGCTGGCGGAGCACTATCGCAATGGCGATTCAATCTTGATGCTGTTTCGAAAAAGTAGCGATAAATCATTGATTGAAGAGCATATTTTACCAATAGTTAATGTTGATTCTAGATTGCCAGCCGAGGATCGACGCTTCAAGCAACTGACCTATCACAGCTCCAAGGGCTTGCAGGCGGATGCGGTGTTCCTGCTGGGCGATTGCCAGCACCTGACCAGTTCGCCCTACAAGAACCAGGTCTATCGCATGGCCGGGCTGGGCAAGGATGGCGACAGCGAGCCCTACGACAATGCGCAGAAGGACGAGACCTTGCGCCTGGCCTATGTCGGCATCACCCGGGCGGTGAAACATTGCTACTGGTATGTGGACCGCCCGGATACCCAGGCGGCCAATGCACCCAAGGCGTCGGACCGGATTCCCCAGGGCAAGCCGTTCTTCGCCGACCTGCGGGCCTGAAAAAGCCCGCACAACGGCGGGCTTGAAAACAGTCTGGAGCGGCCTGGGGCCAGGAGCAGAGCGACCCTAGGCTTTCAAGGCGAGTGGCGGCATGAAGGCCTCCAGCTCGTCTTCCACCGCCTCGATTATTCGCTCGACATCGGTGGCGTTCATCACGGTGGCGCAGGGGATGCCGGCAATGGCGATCATGGTCTCGCCGCTGGCACGATCGAAGAGCCGGGCGATCATGCTGCCGGGTGCATCCATGCTGGCCTCGAAGCCCATGGGGTGAAAGTGCCAGCGCATCAGCTGGCAGGCGTTGGGAAAGGTGACTTTGCTGGCGGAGACTCTATTCATGGATTGCCCACCTTGATCATTGAGCGCTTCCTTGTGCTCGCGGTAGGTATGGAAGGACCGTCACTGGACCAACCTGTGGAGCTTTTAAAAATAGCACCGGGATATGACATTCAACGGTTTTTTTCAGGCCGTTTGGCGATTGTCTTGCACTTTTTTGATGCAGGTCATTTCCGCCCGCGGTTTAGGCAAAACGCCAGTATCCAGGGGCCATGCATTGGCCATTGAAGCGCTGGACGAACTTCGGCAAGCTGCGCCTTTCCATCCCCTGAGCCGTTATCTCTGCCCCTATGTCTTCCCTTGATGATGGCCCGGCGCAAACCCAGGCCACCGGCGAGACGGTGCTGCGCTATCACCTGTGCTGGAAGCACCGCGACCTCGATGGCGTCATGGCGCTGTATCACCCGCAAATCCAGTACAACGACTTTTTCCAGAACCGCACCCTGGGCCTGGACGAGCTGCGCGAATACGTGCGCAACAGCATGCCGCGCGCGCCTGACGAGGCCCTGGAGCACAGCGACCGCATCCGCCTGGACGGCAACACCGCGTTCATTCAATACCAGGTGACCCTGCGTGGCGGGCAGGGCCTGGTGTCGTTTCGCGCGAGCGAGGCGATCACCGTGCGTGACGGCCTGATCTGGCGCGTCAACGAATACGCTTCGCTGGTGCGCGAGACCGCGCCGGGCAAGGCCCAAGGCAGCGCGCGGCCGGCGGTCAGCCGCCTGGGCCTGTCGCCGCGCCAGTTGAGCTTCATGGCCGAGGACCTGCAGCAGTACTTCGAGCGCCAGCAGCCGTACCTCGACCCGGAACTGGACCTGCAGCGGGTGGCGAAGGAGTGCGGCTACAGCCGCAACCAGATCTCCTACCTGCTCAACCAGGTGCTGGGGCAGAGTTTCTACCGCTATGTGAACCAGGCGCGCCTGCAGCATCTGCTGGCGGCCCTGGACCAGGCGACGCCGCCGGTGCGCATCGACGAGCTGGCGTTCGCCGCTGGCTTCAACTCGCTGTCGGCGTTCTACAGCTGTTTCCGCCAGCATACCGGCCTGTCGCCCAAGGCCTACGCCAGGCAAATTTCTTTGCGTGCACGCGCACAAGACAACCCCTGAGCCCAGGCACTAGGATCGGCGCCATCGAAGTTCGGGTGGCGGAGTGCGTGTATGCCAGCGTGGCGCAATATCAGTTTGTGGATGGATCAGCTCGACGAGCCGCTGCTGGCCCGGCCGTCGCTGGAGCAGGACCTGGATGTCGACGTGGCGATCATCGGCGCCGGTTATACCGGGCTGTGGACCGCCTATTACCTCAAGCGCCTGGCGCCGACCCTGAACATCGCCATCGTCGAGGCGCAGACCGCCGGCTTCGGCGCCTCCGGGCGCAACGGCGGCTGGCTGATGGGCAACCTTTTGGGGGAGGACCGGTTGTTGGCCGGGCTGAGCCCCGAACAGCGTCGCGCTTCCTTCGACCTGCTGCACGGCATTCCCGATGAAGTGGCCATCGTCCTTGAACGCGAAGGCATCGACTGCGATTACCGCAAGGGCGGGGTGCTGTATTGCGCGGCGCGTTACCCCGAGCAGGAAATCACCCAGCGCCGCTACCTGGACAAGCTCTATCGCCAGGGCCTCGACGAGCGCGACTACCGCTGGCTGAGCCCCGAGCAACTGGCCCGGCAGATCCGCGTGGCCAAGGCCTACGGCGGCATTTACGCGCCCCATTGCGCGACCATCCAGCCGGCCAAGCTGGTGCGCGGCCTGGCCCGGGCCGTGGAGCGCCTGGGCGTGCGCATCTACGAAAACAGCCCGGTCAGCCACTGGCAGGCCGGCAGCCTGCAAACCGCCAGGGCCAGCGTGCGTTGCCGCTGGATAGTGCCGGCGGTGGAGGGCTATTCGGTGACCTTGCCGCCCCTGGGCCGTTACCAGCTGCCGGTGCAAAGCCTGCTGGTGGCCACTGAGCCCTTGTCGGCCGCGACCTGGGACGAGATCGGCCTGAACCAGGGCCAGGCGTTCAGCGAAAGCAGTCGCCAGGTGACCTACGGCCAGCGCACCGCGGATAACCGCCTGGTGTTCGGCGCCCGCGGCGGTTACCAGTTCGCCGGCAAGCTGCGTCACGACTTCGACCTGACCCGCAGTGAAGTCGAGTTGCGGCGCTACCTGTTCAGCGAGCTTTTCCCGCAGCTGAAAAACGTGCGGATCACCCATTCCTGGGGCGGCAACCTGGGTATGTCCCGGCACTTCCGGCCGCACATGCTCTGCGACCGCCAGCGCGGCATCGCCTTGTCCGGCGGCTACGGCGGCGAAGGCGTGGGCGCCAGTAACCTCGGCGGGCGGACCCTGGCCGCGCTGATCCTCGAACGCGACAGTGAGCTGACCCGCCAGCCCTGGGTGATCCCCGAGGGCGGCCTCGACGCCTTGCGTGCCTGGGAGCCGGAGCCGTGCCGCTGGCTGGGCTACAACGCGATCATTCGCAGCTTCGTCCATGAAGACCAGGCCCTGGCCAACCCGGCCACGCCGCCCTGGCGCCGGCGGCTGGCCAGCCGGGTGGCGGGCTTCATGGAAGGCCTAATGCACTAATCAGGTTTTTGACAGCGGTTTTTTCTATCGACAGGTAGCGCCATGAGCATCACTCAATTCAAGAACACCGCCCACGTCACCCTGGAGCAATCGACTCCGGTGGCCGTGATCGCCGCCAATGTTGCGAACATCACTCAGGTCGACAAACTGACTTTTCGTTATACCGAATGCCTTTGCGTTTTAGTTTGTTAATTCGGAAACAGAATTTGCGTCGCTTTTCCGGCAGGCTAGAGTCTAAATCTCACAAGCACATTGATGTGCTTCTTGCACGGATGCACGGAGGCTGGCGGCCGTTACAGGCAGTCCGCCTTGAAACAAGGAGTGTTATGAACAAGCCGATCAAGAATATCGTCATCGTGGGCGGCGGCACTGCGGGCTGGATGGCCGCCTCGTACCTCGTCCGGGCGCTCCAACAGCAGGCGAACATTACGCTCATCGAGTCTGAAGCGATCCCCCGGATCGGCGTGGGCGAGGCGACCATCCCAAGTTTGCAGAAGGTGTTCTTCGACTTCCTCGGGATACCGGAGCGGGAGTGGATGCCCCAAGTGAACGGCGCGTTCAAGGCCGCGATCAAGTTCGTGAACTGGAGGAAGTCTCCCGGCTCCTCGCGCGACGATCATTTCTACCATTTGTTCGGCAACGTGCCGAACTGCGACGGCGTGCCGCTTACCCACTACTGGCTGCGCAAGCGCGAACAGGGCTTCCAGCAGCCAATGGAGTACGCGTGCTACCCGCAGGCCGGGGCGCTCGACGGCAAGCTGGCACCGTGCCTGCCCGACGGCACCCGCCAGATGTCCCACGCGTGGCACTTCGACGCGCACCTGGTGGCCGACTTCTTGAAGCGCTGGGCCGTCGAACGCGGGGTGAAGCGCGTGGTCGACGAGGTCGTGGACGTTCACCTGAACGAGCGCGGCTACATCTCCAGCCTGTTCACCAAGGAGGGACGGACGCTGGAGGCGGACCTGTTCATCGACTGCTCCGGCATGCGGGGGCTCCTGATCAATCAGGCCCTGAAGGAGCCCTTCATCGACATGTCCGACTACCTGTTGTGCGACAGCGCGGTCGCCAGCGCCGTGCCCAACGACGACGCGCGCGAGGGGGTCGAGCCGTACACCTCCGCGATCGCCATGAACTCGGGGTGGACCTGGAAGATTCCGATGCTGGGCCGGTTCGGCAGCGGCTACGTCTTCTCGAGCAAGTTCACCTCGCGCGACCAGGCCACCGCCGACTTCCTCAACCTCTGGGGCCTCTCGGACAATCAGCCGCTCAACCAGATCAAGTTCCGGGTCGGGCGCAACAAGCGGGCGTGGGTCAACAACTGCGTCTCGATCGGGCTGTCGTCGTGCTTTCTGGAGCCCCTGGAATCGACGGGAATCTACTTCATCTACGCGGCGCTTTACCAACTCGTGAAGCACTTCCCCGACACCTCGTTCGACCCGCGGTTGAGCGACGCATTCAACGCCGAAATCGTCTACATGTTCGACGACTGCCGAGATTTCGTCCAAGCGCACTATTTCACCGCGTCGCGCGAAGACACGCCGTTCTGGCTCGCGAACCGGCACGACCTGCGGCTCTCGGACGCCATCAAAGAGAAGGTTCAGCGCTACAAGGCGGGGCTGCCGCTGACCACCACGTCGTTCGACGATTCCACGTACTACGAGACCTTCGACTACGAATTCAAGAACTTCTGGTTGAACGGCAACTACTACTGCATCTTTGCCGGCTTGGGCATGCTGCCCGACCGGTCGCTGCCGCTCTTGCAGCACCGACCGGAGTCGATCGAGAAGGCCGAGGCGATGTTCGCCAGCATCCGGCGCGAGACCGAGCGTCTGCGCACGAGCCTGCCGACAAACTACGACTACCTGCGGTCGCTGCGTGACGGCGACGCGGGGCTGTCTCACAGCCAGCGCGGACCGACGCTCGCGACGCAGGAAACCCTGTAGTGGAACGCACCTTGGACCGGGTAGGCGCATTCGCGGCCACGCACGCTGCCGTGGCGGCCTGCGATCCGCTGCAGGCGCGCTCGCTCGTTCTGCAGTTGCCGGGCCTGAACCGTAACAAGGATGTGCCCGGCATCATCGGCCTGCTGCGCGAGTTCCTCCCGGCGCGCGGCGTGCCCTCCGACTGGGGCTTCGTCGAAGCCGCCGCCGCGATGCGGGACATCGGGTTCTTCCTGGGGTCGCTCAAGCGGCACGGACACGAGCCCGCGGACGTGGTGCCCGGGCTCGAGCCGGTACTGCTCGACCTGGCGCGCGCGACCGACCTGCCGCCGCGCGAGACACTCTTGCATGTGACGGTCTGGAACCCCGCAACGGCCGACGCGCAGCGCAGCTACACCGGGCTGCCCGACGAAGTGCACCTGCTCGAGAGCGTGCGCATCTCGATGGCGGCCCTCGAGGCGGCCATCGCAATGACCGTCGAGCTGTCCGACGTGCCCCTGCGGTCGCCCGCATTCGCGCAAGGGTGCGACGAGCTGGAAGCCTATCTGCAGAAAATGGTCGAATCGATCGTCTACGCGTACCGCTTCATCTCGCCGCAGGTCTTCTACGATGAGCTCCGTCCCTTCTACGAACCGATCCGAGTCGGGGGCCAGAGCTACCTCGGCCCCGGTGCTGTAGAAATGCCCCTCTTCGTGCTGGAGCACGTGCTGTGGGGCTCGCAATCGGACGACCAAGCTTATCGAGAATTCAAAGAGACGTATCTGCCCTACGTGCTTCCCGCGTACAGGGCGGTCTACGCTCGGTTCTCCGGAGAGCCGGCGCTCATCGACCGCGCGCTCGACGAGGCGCGAGCGGTCGGTGCGCGGGACGAGCACGTCCGGGCTGGGCTGACAGCCCTCGAGCGGGTCTTCAAGGTCCTGCTGCGCTTCCGGGCGCCTCACCTCAAATTGGCGGAGCGGGCGTACGAAGTCGGGCAAAGCGGCCCCACAATCGGCAGCGGGGGGTACGCGCCCAGCATGCTCGGTGAACTACTCACGCTCACGTATGCCGCGCGGTCCCGCATCCGCGCCGCGCTCGACGAATCCTGATGCGCGCGACCAGGTGTTATCTCACAAGGAGAGTTTGCCCCCATGACTCAGAAGAGCCCCGCGAACGGACACGATAGCAACCACTTCGACGTAATCATCCTCGGCTCGGGCATGTCCGGCACCCAGATGGGGGCCATCCTGGCCAAACAACAGTTTCGCGTGCTGATCATCGAGGAGTCGTCGCACCCGCGGTTCACGATCGGCGAGTCGTCGATCCCCGAGACGTCTCTCATGAACCGCATCATCGCCGATCGCTACGGCATTCCGGAGCTCGACCACATCACGTCGTTCTACTCGACGCAACGCTACGTCGCGTCGAGCACGGGCATCAAGCGCAACTTCGGCTTCGTGTTCCACAAGCCCGGCCAGGAGCACGACCCGAAGGAGTTCACGCAGTGCGTGATTCCCGAGCTGCCGTGGGGACCGGAGAGCCATTATTACCGGCAGGACGTCGACGCCTATCTGTTGCAAGCGGCCATCAAATACGGCTGCACGGTCCGCCAGAAGACGAGCGTGACCGACTATCACGCGGACAAGGACGGCGTCGCGGTGACCACCGTCCAGGGCGATCGATTCACCGGCCGGTACATGATCGACTGCGGAGGGCCCCGCGCGCCGCTCGCGACCAAGTTCGGGCTCCGCGAAGAGCCGTGTCGCTTCAAGACGCACTCGCGCAGCCTCTACACGCACATGCTCGGGGTCAAGCCGTTCGACGACATTTTCAAGGTCAAGGGGCAGCGCTGGCGCTGGCACGAAGGGACCTTGCACCACATGTTCACGGGCGGCTGGCTCTGGGTGATTCCGTTCAACAACCACCCGCGGTCGACCAACAATCTGGTGAGCGTCGGCCTGCAGCTCGATCCGCGTGTCTACCCGAAAACGGACATTTCCGCGCAGCAGGAATTCGACGAGTTCCTCGCGCGGTTCCCGAGCATCGCGGCGCAGTTCCGGGACGCCGTGCCGGTGCGCGACTGGGTCAAGACCGACCGCCTGCAGTTCTCGTCGAACGCCTGCGTCGGCGACCGCTACTGCCTGATGCTGCATGCGAACGGGTTCATCGACCCGCTCTTCTCCCGGGGGCTGGAGAACACCGCGGTGACCATCCACGCGCTCGCGGCACGCCTCATCAAGGCGCTGCGCGACGACGACTTCTCCCCCGAGCGCTTCGAGTACATCGAGCGCCTGCAGCAAAAGCTTCTGGACCACAACGACGACTTCGTCAGCTGCTGCTACACGGCGTTCTCGGACTTCCGCCTATGGGACGCGTTCCACAGGCTGTGGGCGGTCGGCACAATCCTCGGGCAGTTCCGGCTCGTGCAAGCCCACGCGAGGTTCCGCGCGTCGCGCGACGAGGGCGACCTCGATCACCTCGACAACGATCCCCCGTACCTCGGGTACCTGTGCGCGGACATGGAGGAGTACTACCAGTTGTTCAACGACGCCAAAGCCGAGGTCGAGGCCGTGAGCGCCGGGCGCAAGCCGGCCGAGGAAGCCGCGGCGCGGATTCATGCCCTCATCGACGAACGAGACTTCGCCAAGCCGATGTTCGGCTTCGGGTACTGCATCACCGGGGACAGGCCGCAGCTCAACAACTCGAAGTACAGCCTGCTGCCGGCGATGAAGCTGATGTACTGGACGCAAACCCGCGCGCCGGCAGAGGTGAAAAAGTACTTCGACTACAACCCGATGTTCGCGCTGCTCAAGGCGTACGTCACGACCCGCATCGGCTTGGCGCTGAAGAAGTAGTCGGCCGACGACGACAGAAAAACGATGAACGACATTCAATTGGATCAAGCGAGCATCAAGAAGCGTCCCTCGGGGGCGTACGACGCGACCACGCGCCTGGCCGCGAGCTGGTACGTCGCGATGCGCTCGGACGACCTCAAGGACAAGCCGACGGAGTTGACGCTCTTCGGCCGTCCGTGCGTGGCGTGGCGCGGAGCGACGGGGCGGGCCGTGGTGATGGACCGCCACTGTTCGCACCTAGGCGCGAACCTGGCTGACGGGCGGGTCAAGGACGGGTGCATCCAGTGCCCGTTTCACCACTGGCGGTACGACGAGCAGGGGCAGTGCGTTCACATCCCCGGCCACAGCCAGGCGGTGCCCCGGCTGGAGCCCGTGCCGCGCGGGGCGCGCCAGCCGACGTTGGTCACCGTCGAGCGATACGGCTACGTGTGGGTCTGGTACGGCTCCCCGCAGCCGCTGCACCCGCTGCCTGAAATCGCCGCGGCTGACGTCGACAACGGCGACTTCATGCACCTGCACTTCGCGTTCGAGACGACGACGGCGGTCTTGCGGATCGTCGAGAACTTCTACGACGCGCAGCACGCGACCCCCGTGCACGCGCTCCCGGTCTCGGCCTTCGAGCTCAAGCTCTTCGACGATTGGCGCCGGTGGCCGGAGGTTGAGTCGCTGGCCCTGGCGGGCGCGTGGTTCGGTGCCGGGATCGACTTCACCGTGGACCGGTACTTCGGCCCCCTCGGCATGCTGTCGCGCGCGCTCGGCCTGAACATGTCGCAGATGAACCTGCACTTCGATGGCTACCCCGGCGGGTGCGTCATGACCGTCGCCCTGGACGGAAACGTCAAATACAAGTTGCTCCAGTGTGTGACGCCGGTGAGCGACGGCAAGAACGTCATGCACATGCTCATCTCGATCAAGAAGGTGGGCGGCATCCTGCGCCGCGCGACCGACTTCGTGCTGTTCGGGCTGCAGACCAGGCAGGCAGCGGGGTACGACGTCAAAATCTGGAACGGGATGAAGCCGGACGGCGGCGGCGCGTACAGCAAGTACGACAAGCTCGTGCTCAAGTACCGTGCGTTCTATCGAGGCTGGGTCGACCGCGTCGCGAGTGAGCGGTGATGCGTGAAGCCGAACCGGTCTCGGCCGCGTCGCTGCGCCAGGCGCTCGCGAAGCTGGCGAGCGGCGTCACGGTCATCACGGCGTACGGCGCGGCGGGCCCGCTTGGGCTCGCAGCCACCCGCTGCGTGTCGGTGTCGCTCTTGCCGAGGTATTCATGACTATCTGGCTGTTGCAACTCGTGGTGGTGATTGCGCTCTGCAACGTCTGCGGCCGCATTGCCGAACGGCTCGGCCAGTGCGCGGTCGTCGGCGAGATCGCGGCCGGTCTGCTGTTGGGGCCTTCGCTGTTCGGCGCGATCGCACCGAGTTTCTACGACCTGTTGTTCGGCCCACGTGCGCTGTCAGCGATGGCGCAAGTCAGCGAAGTCGGCCTGATACTGCTGATGTTTCAGGTCGGTCTGCATATGGAGTTGGGCGAGACGCTGCGCGGCAAGCGCTGGCGCATGCCCGTCGCGATCGCAGCGGGCGGGCTCGTCGCACCGGCCGCGATCGGCATGATCGTCGCCATCGTCTCGAAAGACACGCTCGCCAGCGACGCGCCGGCGCTGCCCTATGTACTCTTCTGCGGTGTCGCACTTGCGGTATCGGCGGTGCCGGTGATGGCGCGCATCATCGACGACCTGGAGCTCAGCGCCATGGTGGGCGCACGGAACGCAATGTCTGCCGCGATGCTGACGGATGCGCTCGGATGGATGCTGCTTGCAACGATTGCCTCGCTATCGAGCGGGCCTGGCTGGGCATTTGCGCGCATGCTCCTCAGCCTGCTCGCGTATCTGGTGCTGTGCGCGCTCCTGGTGCGCTTCGTGGTTCGACCGACGCTTGCGCGGCTCGCATCGACTGCGCATGCGGCGCGCGACCGCTTGGCCGTGTTGTTCTGCTTCGTAATAGCGTCGGCACTCGCGACGTCGCTGATCGGATTTCATAGCGCATTTGGCGCGCTTGCGGCGGCGCTGTTCGTGCGGCGCGTACCCGGCGTCGCGAAGGAGTGGCGCGACAACGTCGAAGGTTTCGTCAAGCTTGTGCTGATGCCGGTGTTTTTCGCGTATGCGGGGCTGCATGCGTCGGTCGGCACGATCGACGACGCGGCATCATGGATGTGGTTCGGTGTATTCCTCGCGGGCGGATTCATCGGCAAGTTCGGCGGCAGCTATCTGGGCGCGCGTGCCACCGGGCTTGCGCCACACGATGCGATGCTGGTGAGCTCGTTGATGAATACGCGCGGCTTGATGGAGCTGATCGTCCTGTCAATCGGTCTGCAGATGCAGATCCTTCCGCCAAGGGTCTACACGATCCTCGTGGTGTTCGCGCTGGTGACGACGGCGCTGACCGCACCGCTGGTTCGATTCACGCTGCGCGTGCAATCGCGCGCAATGAGCCAACAGGCTGCCTGAGCCAGCTTGAGGGGAGAGATCAGCATGAATGCCGCCACCGAAACCAAGGCTCACGATTTGCTCGATGCCGAGGGCCGCGGTGTCCGCGAACTGCGCAACCTGCTGGGGCAGTTCGCTACCGGTGTGACCGTGATTACCACGCGCACCGCTGGCGGCCGCAACGTCGGTGTGACCGCCAACTCGTTCTCCTCACTGTCGCTGTCGCCGGCGCTGGTGCTCTGGAGCCTGGCACGCACGGCACCGAGCCTGAAGGATTTTTGCTCGGCGAGCCACTTCGCCATCAACGTGCTGGGCGCGCACCAGCACCACTTGTCGGAGCAGTTCGCACGGGCAGCAGCTGACAAGTTCGCCGGTGTAGCTCATTCCTATGGCAAGGCGGGAGCCCCGGTGCTGGACGATGTGGTGGCAGTGCTGGTGTGCCGCAACGTCACCCAGTACGAGGGCGGTGACCACCTGATCTTCATTGGCGAGATCGAACAATACCGATACAGCGGCGCAGAACCGCTGGTCTTCCATGCAGGCCAATACCGGGGTTTGGGGAGCAATGGAGCAGAAAGAGCACTTAAGCTCGAATAGCCCGGTTTGTGTGATCTTTTGGATCAAGAACGACACCAGGGTCTACCCGAGCCCGGACATATGGGCAAGCTGTTCGCCCTGGAAGCCATGCCGCTGAATATCGACCGGATCCGCACCGGCAGCTGAAGCATTGCCACCGCTCCCCGATTTGGCGACCGCCGTCGGGGAGCGGCGTTTTTATTGCTTTATCTTCAGGCGCATCGCCAGCAGCACCCCCAGCAGTGCTGCAGCCAGCACCAGCGCCGCCGGGGCGGACCAGCCGGCATAGGCGACGGCGGCGCTCAGGGCAATGGGCGCGAGCACCTGGCCCAGGTAGTTGCCTTGCATCACCAGGCCCAGGCACAGCGGGATCAGCGCGGGTTCCGGCGAGGTCAGCGAGGTGCTGGCGAGAAGGGTGGCGGGCAGCATGCCGGCCACCGCGCAAAAGAAGAAACACAAAGGGATTACCAGGCCGGTCGGCGTGACCGAAAGAAAGATGCCCATCCCGGAAAGCCCCATGACGATACTGGTGCCGGCGAGCAGCGCTTGTGGGCGGGCGCCCCGTGACAGCAGCAGGCCGGCGCTGATGTTGCCGACGATATTGACCGCCACCACCGCGGCGCTGATCACCCCGGCGCTGGCGATCGACAGCCCGACCCGCTGCATGAGGAACACCGGCAGGAAGGCCATCACCGCGAAGAACTGCAGGTTGTAGGCGGTGAAAATTAGTGCCATCAGCAGCGGCTGGCGGGCGCGCAGCACGCTGCTCAGCGAGTGGCGCAAAGCGGATTGCGTCTGGCGGCGCAGCGCCAGCGGGTCCCTGGGCGTGGTCAACGGCAACAGCAGCGCCGCCAGCAGGGTCAGGGCCGCGCCGGCGATCCAGCTCTGTTGCCAGCCACCGAGCAGTGGCCCGATAAGCATCGAGGTGCCGATACCGAACGCCATGAAGGTGCTCCAGATGCCGAACACCAGGTGGCGTTTGTGCGCCGGGACCAGGCGATTGAGCACCGCCGGCGCCGCGACCACCACAATGACGAAGCCCAGGCCTTCGACAAAACGCGTGGCCAGCAGCCCATGGAAGTCGTGCAGGCTGGAACCCAGCGCGCTGGCGGCGCACATGATCAAAAGGCCGAGGGCCAGCAGATAGCGATCGCCCCAGCGCTGCACGAGGATGCCGGCGGCGATGCCGCCGAACACCCCGATAAAGGGGAAGGCCGACATGATCCAGCTCAGGGATTCCAGGGACCGGCCAAACTCCTGCTGCAGCTGCGGCAGGGCGATGGTGGCCTTGCCGATATGCAGCGCTGCGGCAATGCCGGCAAACAGCACGTTGAACACGGCGGGCCAATATTCGGTATCGGCGACGGCGTAGCTGAGGGTGTCGGGCTTGGTTGAGGTCATGGGCTTCTCCGAAAGCAGGCGGGCGGGCGAGGATCGCCGGGGTGAGGCGCGCCAATGGGTCGGAGCCGACTCTAAAAGTTAAAGCTAACTTCAAGTCAATCGGTAAAAACGGGATGCAGCGTTCTACCCATAGCACCATTGAGCCGTTGATCTCGCTGGGCGAAGGGGTCAGGCGAACGGTGCTGCCGGGGTCGGCGTGGCGGCGCCCGGTCGGGCGCCGTGGGTGAGGGCGGGCGCCTGCCGTCAGATGAGCTGCGTATTCTCCGGCAGCAGGGCGCCGCCATCGACGATCAGGGTCTGCCCGGTGATATAGCCGGCCTGCTCGGACGCCAGGAACAGCATGGCGTGGGCGATGTCCTGCGGGCTGCCCAGGCGCTTGAGCGGGATGCTGGCGGCCAGGGCCGGGGAGTCGCCGAGGTTGGCCATGGCCTGGGTGGCAATCAGCCCGGGTTCGACGCCGTTGACGGTGACCCGGTGTTCGGCCAGTTCCAGGGCCGCCGCGCGAATGAAGCCGTTGACCCCGGCCTTGGACGCGGCGTAGTGGGACAGCCCGGGAATCGCCGTGCGCGGCCCGGTCACCGAGGAGGTGATGACGATGCGCGGATGCTCGGCCCGGCACAACGCCGGCAGCGCCGCCTGGGTCAGCCAGAAACAGCTCTTGAGGTTCACCGCCAGGGTCGACTCGAGGATTTCATCCCTCAGGTCGCGCAGGTTTTCCATCGGGAACACCGCGGCGTTGTGGATCAGCAGGTCCAGCCCGCCAAAGGCCCTGAGCGTGGTGGCCACCGCCTGGTTGGCCGCGGCCCGGGTACTCAGGTCCACGACCAGCAGCTCGGCGCTGCCGCCGGCTTCACGGATCAGGCGCAGGGTTTCGGCGCCCGAGGCTTCGCTGCGAGTGGCGAGCAGCACCTTGGCGCCCTGGGCGGCGAAGACTTGCGCGATGGCGCGGCCAATGCCCTGGCCGGAGCCGGTGACCAGGGCGATACGGCCGCTGAGGTCGAGGATCATGGATGTTCTCCTTGAGTGACGGTGCCCAGGCATTCGTCCAGCAGGCAGTTGTGCAGGTCGACGTCGTCGCTGGTAGCCGCCGGACAGATCAGCGCCATGTTGTGGAACGGGGTCAGCAACACCCCGCGGTTGAGCAGGTAGAGATGCAGGTAGGCCTCGATCAGGCCATGACGGGCATGGTGGGCTTCGCCGCCGTTGCGCGGCGCGTGGTCCATGAACAGGTATTCGACCCGGGCGCCGATCCGCGTCACGTGCCAGGGCAGGCGATGCTTGGTGATCAGCGCCTGGACCCCGGTCCGCAGGCGTTCGGCCAGGGCGATCATGTGCGCGTAGTTGGCCGCGCTCATGACTTCGCTGAAGGTGGCGCGCATGGCGGCCATCTGCAGGGCGTTGCCGGCCAGGGTGCCGCCGAAGCCGAAGTGGTTGATCGCCTGGCCGGGCTGGAAATGCGGCAGCACCTGCCAGATACGCTCGGCCATGGCCTGGCTGGCGCCCCACACCGCGGTCGGGATGCCGCCGGCGATGCACTTGCCGAGCACGAAGAAGTCCGGTTGCAGGCCGTGTTCGCCGCTGTAGCCGGCGGGGCCGCAGGAGATGGTGTGGGTTTCGTCGATGATCAGCGGCACATCGAAACGCCGGGTCAGCTCGCGCAGGCCGTCGTGGAAGCCGGGGGCGGGCGGGACCATGCCGACGTTGGTCATGAAGGGTTCGGTCAGCACCGCGGCCACGTCGCCATGGGCCAATGCCGCCTCCAGCGCCGGCAGGTCGTTGAACTCCACCAGCCGGGTGGTGGCGTCGTGGCGCAGGCCGTTGGCGTGCACGCCTTCGCGGGGAATCATCTGGCCGCCGGCGTCGAACTCGACCTGGGACTCGTCGACGCTGCCGTGGTAGTTGCAGTTGAACACCAGCACTTTCTCCCGCCCGGTGATCATCCGGCACAGGCGCAGCACAAAGCGGTTGGCGTCGGTGGCGGAGGTGGTGACTTGCCAGAACGGCAGGCCGAAGCGCCGCACCAGTTCCTGGCCGACCCACAGGCTGTCGGCGGTCGGCAGCATCAGGGTCGAGCCGTGCCGGGCCTGATGCGCGATGGCCTCGGCCACGGCGGGCTGGCCATGGCCGAACATGGCGCCGGTGTCGCCCAGGGCGAAGTCGACGTAGCGGTTGCCGTCGCAGTCGGTCAGCGTCGCGCCCTGGGCGTCGGCCACCAGGATCGGGTATAGCCCCGGCCATTGCTGCATCCAGTGCAGCGGCGCGCCGTACAGCCAGTGCTTGAGGTTTTCCCGGTAGAAGCCGGCGGAACGCGGATGGCGTTCGGCGAACAGTTGCAGCTCGGATTGGTAACAGCTGGCGACGCGATCGAGGTTGAGGCCGAGGGTCATGGTCGAAGTCCTGGGGTAAAGGGTTGTCGCTGACAGGTTTTTGTAGCCGCTGCCGAAGGCTGCGATCGGCCCGAAGGGCCGTAAAGGCAGCGTCTGCTACGCAGCCGATCGCAGGCTGCGCCAGCGGCTACAGGAGCCAGTGTCTGGGTAGCCGCTGCCGAGCAACGCGAGGCTGCGATCGGCAACGCAGTTGCCGCGAAACCCGAGCGCGCGGTGTGTCAGGCCGAGCGCGCTGTGCGGATCGCGACAGGTAGCATCAGATGTAAGCGGTGCGGTTCAGCACATGGGCGAGGGCGCCCACCGGGAAGTTGCTGGGCGCGGCGAAGTCGCTGCCCTGGTAGCCGAAGATCTTGCCGTCGGTCCTGCCCGCTTGCAGGTCGATCAGTACCAGGCCCAGGGTCGGCACGATCTTTTCGCGCCAGACGAACAGGTACAGCTGTTCGGCGAGCTTGTAGTAATGGCAGCGGTCGGTGTCCGCCAGGCCCTGCTCGACGCCCTTGAGGCACTGCCAGCTGTAGAAGTTGCGGTTCAGGTAGACGTGCTCGTAGGCCTCGGTGGTGCTGTAGACGTACTGGTTGCGCAGGCCGACCAGCTCTTCGGTCAGCGCGTGTTGCGGGCTGCTGGCGGTCAGTGGCGTGTCGATGCTGCCGTGGATGAACTGGGCCTGGACGCTGGTCAGCTCGCGGCCGGACAGGGCGCGGCTGAACAGGTCGACCCGGGTCTCGGCCTGGCTCGGCATCTGCCCGATCACTGCGGTGAAGATGTTCCGGCCCAGGTCGAGGATCAGGCTTACCGAGTGGACCTGGTGCTTCTCTGACTTGAGAAAGTCCACCAGGTAAATGCCGGAACGTATTGAAGTGGCTCGATAAGTGGTCTCGCCACTGGCTTGGCTTTCAGTGTCCTGCCAATGCAGCGAGCGTGAGCCGAAAAGGTGTTCGATGCGCCAGCCATTGGCGAAATGCAGGGTCAGGCTGCGGCCGTTGAGGTCATCCAGGCTGGGCAGGATATGGTTATCGGCGGCAAAGCCTTCGGCCAGGGCGCCAACGGTAATCCATTCGGGTTGCAGGTTCATGAGGGCGGACCTTGTCGATGAAGGAGAACCTCATGTTCATCGCGCAAACCGTTGTTGCCCATCAACCGAATGGTTGAGGCGCGGCGGTTTTTTACAGGAACAGCGCGCTCACCAGCTCGGTGCGGTTGTTCACCCCGACCTTGCGGAACAGGTTGATCAGGTGGGTCTTGACCGTCGGCAGGCCCAGCGCCAGCTGTTGGGCGATGGTCTTGTTGCAGGCGCCGTCGCGCAGCAGTAAGGCGATCTGCCGTTCCCGGGGCGTAAGGGCCTGCAGGCGTTCGTCGTGGCGCGAATAGGGCGCCTGGGCGGCGATTTCCAACAGGCCTTGCAGCGCCTGCAGGGTGCTCAGTTCGTCTGGCCGGAACGGGCCCAGGCTGGCATCGCGCAGCAGGGACAGGCCGGCGATCGGGCTGCCACCGGCATTGCGCGCGAGGATTTCCACCACATCCAGCACCCCATGGCGTTGCAGGAAAGCCTGGTAGACCTCGGTTTCGTGCCGCCCCTGCTGGGCCATGCCCATGTGCAGCGACAGCACCGGGCGGCCCGCCGCCACGCAGTTGCGCGGCCGCAGCGGGTCGTAGTGCCGATAGCGTTGCAGGTAGGCCTCATGCATCTGCGGGCTCATGTGGTACAGCGAGAAATGCTCGGCCTGCAGTTGCGCGTCGATGCGGTAGAAGGCGCACAGGGTCGCCGGCACCACCCGGGTAAAGGCGCTGATACAGCGCTGGCCAAGCTGTTGGGCATCCGGCAGGGCGGTTGGCGTATGCATGGGACGACTCCCTCTTCATGAACGGCCGGTAAAGAGGGCCGTAACCCTCTGATGCCACGGTACTTCAGACAGATCGCGAACCCAGGTTTTGCGGCCACTGCGTTGCCGATCGCAGCCTCGCAAGCTCGGCAGCGGCTACACAAACACCGCGTTCCTTGTAGCCGCTGCCGCAGGCTGCGAACGACCGTGTAGCGGGCGCCAAACCTGATGCCACGGTATTTCAGACAAATCGCGAACCCAGGTTTTGCGGCCACTGCGTTGCCGATCGCAGCCTCGCGGGCTCGGCAGCGGCTACACAAACACCGCGTTCCTTGTAGCCGCTGCCGCAGGCTGCGAACGACCGCGTAGCGGGCGCCAAACCTGATGCCACGGTATTTCAGACAAATCGCGAACCCAGGTTTTGCGGCCACTGCGTTGCCGATCGCAGCCTCGCGGGCTCGCGGGCTCGGCAGCGGCTACACGGACACCGCGCTCCTTGTAGCCGCTGCCGCAGGCTGCGAAAAGCCCCGCAGGGGCTTCCCGCGATCATGCAGGCCGCGCTGATATCGGCTCCAGCGCGGTCCAGGCTTCAAGGCTGCGGCGTCAGGCTCAACGGGCCTGGGTGAAGCCCAGCTCCAGGGCAGCGACTATGGCGTCGATCTGCGGCGGCTGGATCACCAGCGGCGGCGACAGGATGATCTTGGTCCCCACCGGACGCACCATCACCCCGTTGTCGCGGGCGATCTGCGCCACCTGGTTGGCATAGCCGCCCATGGGGTCGATCGGCTCGCGGGTGGTTTTGTCGGCCACCAGGTCGAGGGCGACCATCAGTCCCTTGCCACGCACTTCACCGACGCTGTCGAAGCGCTCGGCGAACGGCAGCAGCTTGTTCAGCATGTAGTCGCCCATCTTCGCGGCGTTGGCTGGCAGGTCTTCCTTGACCACGATGTCGAGGCTGGCCAGGGCCGCCGCGCAGGCCACCGGGTGCCCGGAGTAGGTGTAGCCGTGCATGATCGCGCCGGTGAAGTTGCCGTTCCTGCTGAACGCCGACTCGATCCGCTCGTTGACCACCGTGGCGCCCAGCGGGATGTAGCCGGAGGTGATGCCCTTGGCCAGGCACATGATGTCGGGCTTCACGCCCCACAGGCGGCTGCCGAACATCGAGCCGCTGCGGCCGAAGCCGGTCACCACTTCGTCGGCGATCAGCAGCACGCCGTACTTGTCACAGACCTCACGGATCAGCGGCCAGTAGTTGGCCGGCGGCACTATCACACCGCCGGCGCCCTGGATCGGCTCGGCGATAAAGGCTGCCACCGTGTCGGGGCTCTGGAACTGGATTTCCCGCTCGAGCAGGTCGGCGCAGATCTTGCCGAGTTCTTCCGGGTCCTGGCTGTAGGGGTTGCGGTACAGCCACGGGGTGTCGACGTGGAAGCAGCCGGGCAGCAGGGGCTCGTAGTTGCGCCGGAATACCGTGTTGCCGTTGACCGAAGCGCCGCCGAAGTGGGTGCCGTGGTAGCCCTGGCGCAGCGAGATGAACTTGGTGCGGTCGGCCTGGCCTTCGAGTTTCCAGTACTGGCGGGCCAGTTTCAGCGCGGTTTCGATGGCATCCGAGCCGCCGGAACTGAAGGCCACGCGGCGCATGCCCTCGGGCTCCAGCAGGTTCATCACCACCCGCGACAGCTCTTCGGCGCGCGGATGGCTGACGCCGTCGAACAGCTGGAAGTATTCCAGTTCGTCCAGCTGGGCGGTGATCGCCGCCTTCACTTCCTTGCGGTTGTGGCCGACGTTGACGTTCCACAACCCGGCGACGCCATCCACCAGTTGGTGGCCCTGGTCGTCGTACACGTAGCAGCCATCGCCACGGACAATGCGGATCGGCTCGCGTTGTTGCATTTCATTGGGGTGCAGCATGGGATGCCAGAAACGGCTTGGTTCGCTCACGTTGAATCTCCTGAAAACGCACAGACAGCGTGGGACATAGTAGTGCGCCCTTTGCCGGATGCCTGCTTGCCTCTGTGTGCCAGGCATTTGACCGCCACTGCCATCGACCCGGCGTCCCGCGCATTGCGGATCTGCCCGGAAAAATGCGTTCGCAGACTTGGCGACGGCTGCGCCGCTGATCGCAGGCTACCGGACACGCGGTGTTTTTGTAGCCGCTGCCGCAGGCTGCGATCGGCCGCGAAGTGGTCGTCCTCCAGGCACCGCGGTTTCTCAGGCATTGCGCGTTGGCCAGTTTTGCGCCTGCTACGCCGCCGAGCGCAGGCTGCACCAGTGGCTACAGAGGCGTGGCGTCGCGGTGTTCCCTGGCAGCCAGTGGCAAGTTTCGCGGCAGCCAGGATCAAGACGGTGGCCGGCATTGGTCTCAGAGTTCGATCCATGAGGCCAACTAGCGAGGATTGCCCATGAGTATTGCCATCGACCCACGTGTCGCCGCCTTTATCGACAGCCAGCACGGCCTGTTGATCGACGGGCGCAGCCAGCCGGCCTTGTCCGGCGCGCAGATGCCGGTGTTCAACCCGGCCACCGGCGAAGAGCTGACCCGCGTCGCCGCCGGTGCCGACGCCGATATCGACCTGGCCGTGGCCGCCGCGCGGCGAGCCTTCGAGGGCCCCTGGGCGGCGCAGCGCCCGGCGGATCGCGAGCGCCTGCTGCTGAAGCTGGCCGATCTGCTGGAAGCCCATGGCGAAGAGCTGGCACAGCTGGAAACCCTCAACAACGGCCAGTCGATCCACCTGGCCCGGGCCCTGGAAGTCGGCGCCGCCGCCGAGTTCACCCGCTACATGGCGGGCTGGGCGACCAAGATCGAAGGCAAGAGCCTGGACCTGTCCATCGCCGCCGTTCCCGGCGCCCGCTACCGCGCCTATACGGTGCCGGAGCCGGTGGGCGTGGTCGGCGCCATCGTGCCGTGGAATTTCCCCTTACTGATGGCCATCTGGAAAATCGTCCCGGCCCTGGCCTGCGGCTGCACCGTGGTGCTCAAGCCGGCCGACGAAACCCCGCTGACCGCCTTGCGCCTGGGCCAGTTGTGCCTGGACGCCGGGATCGCCCCGGGGGTGGTCAACGTGGTCACCGGCAGCGGCGCCCAGGCCGGCGCGGCGCTGGCCGCGCACAAAGGCATCGACAAGCTGGCCTTCACCGGCTCGACCCAGATCGGCAAGGTCATCGGCCATGCGGCGGTGGACAACATGACCCGGTTTTCCCTGGAGCTGGGTGGCAAGTCGCCGGTGATCGTGCTCGATGACTGCGACCCCCAGGCCGCGGCCGCCGGTGCCGCCGGGGCGATCTTTTTCAACCAGGGCCAGGTCTGTACCGCCGGTTCGCGCCTGTATATCCAGCGGGCGATCTTCGACCAGGTGCTGGAGCGTTTGTCGGCCATCGCCGGCTCCCTGAGCATCGGCCCCGGGCTCGACGAACAGGCACAGATCAACCCGCTGATTTCCGCCAAGCAGCAGAAGCGCGTGCTGGACATGATCGGCCAGGGCGTGGCCGACGGCGCCCGGGTGCTGTGCGGCGGAGTCGCCTATGGCGAGCAGGGTTTCTACGTGCGCCCGACGGTATTGGCCGACGTGCACGCGGGCATGCAGGTGGTGCGCGAGGAAATCTTCGGCCCGGTGGTGGTGGCCACGCCTTTCGACGAGATCGACGAGGTGGTGGCGCTGGCCAACGACAATCAGTACGGGCTGGGCGCGAGCATCTGGTCCAACGACCTGGCGAAGGTCATGGACCTGATCCCGCGGATCAAGGCCGGCACGGTCTGGGTTAATACCCACAATATGCTCGACCCGTCGATGCCGTTTGGCGGCTACAAGCAATCGGGCATCGGCCGCGAGATGGGCCATGCGGCGATAGAGGCGTATACCGAGAACAAGTCGGTGTGCATCGCGTTCTGACATGTAGCCGCTGCCGCAGGCTGCGATAAGGTCCGCAGGACCTTCAGCAACCTTAAGTGCGCCACGGCCGTTCCGGCCTTATCGCAGCCTGCGGCAGCGGCTACAGTCGGACACAACCGGCCAGGCTGCGCAGACAGCCAGTAACACGCACGCCCGGCGTGCCCTTGAAATGCCTAGAACAACAACATCACCCATGCTTTCGAGGTCCAGCACCATGTCTTTCAACGACAGACTCACCCGCCACCTGAACCAGGGCGTGGTCGGCTTTCCCACGGCCCTGGCCAGCGCCGTCGGCCTGATCATGGCCAGCCCGGTGATCCTCACCGCCACCACCGGCTTCGGCATCGGCGGCGGGGCGTTCGCCGCGGCCATGCTGATCGCCATGCTGATGATGCTCGCGCAATCGACGACCTTCGCCGAAGCGGCCTGCATGATCCCCACCACCGGCTCGGTGTACGACTACCTGGCCTGCGGCCTGGGACGCTTCTTCGCGATCACCGGGACCATTTCCGCCTACCTGATCGTGCATGTGTTCGCCGGCACGGCGGAAACCATCCTCAGCGGCGTCATGGCCCTGGTGAACTTTGAATCCCTCAACACCCTGCTGGAACAGAGTGGCAGCGCCTGGCTGGTGGGTGTCGGGC
Source organism: Pseudomonas sp. NFACC41-3 (assembly GCF_900109505.1). Classification (NCBI taxonomy): domain Bacteria; kingdom Pseudomonadati; phylum Pseudomonadota; class Gammaproteobacteria; order Pseudomonadales; family Pseudomonadaceae; genus Pseudomonas; species Pseudomonas sp. NFACC41-3. The sequence goes on along the minus strand of NZ_FOAE01000001.1, from coordinate 1,774,391 downwards.
TGGTGATTTTCTTCGGCCTGCTGAACGCCGTGGGCATCACCGCGTTCAGCCGCGCCGAGGTGATCCTGACCTTCGGCATGTGGACCACCCTGATCATCTTCGGCGTGGTCGGGGTGTTCAAGGCGCCGGCGGTGGAGCTGAGCGGCTGGTTCGGCGAGTCGATGGTCGGCACCGACCTGACCACCATCCTCTCGCTGGTGGGCATGGCCATGTTCATGTTCGTCGGGTGCGAGTTCGTCACCCCGCTGACGCCGGAGGTGCGCAAGGCGGCGAAAACCATTCCCCGGGCCATGGCCCTGGGCCTGGTGGGGGTAGCCACCTGCATGTTCATCTATGGCGCGGCGATGAAGCGCCAGGTGGCGAACATCGCGCTGAGCGAAGACGGCAGCGTGCACCTGCTGGACACGCCCATGGCCATCCCGCAGTTCGCCGAGCAGGTGATGGGGCCCTATGGGCGGATCTGGCTGGGCGTCGGCCTGCTGTTCGCCGGGGCGGCGACCATCAACACGCTGATGGCCGGATTGCCACGCATTCTCTACGGCATGGCGCTGGACGGCGCGCTGCCCAAGGCCTTCACCTACCTGCACCCACGCTTCAAGACGCCGCTGCTGTGCATCGCCGTGGCGGTATTGATCCCGTGCCTGCACGCCTGGTGGCTGGGCGGCAGCACCGACAACATCATGCACCTGGTGCTGGCCGCGGTGTGTGCCTGGAGCACCGCCTACCTGCTGGTGACCCTGGCAGTGGTGGTGCTGCGCATCCGCCGCCCGGACCTGCCGCGGGCCTACAAGTCGCCCTGGTTCCCGCTGCCGCAGATCGTCTCGTCCATCGGCATCCTCCTGGGCATGTGGTTCATCACGCCGCCGGGCATGAACCCGCGGGACATCTACGTGCCCTTTGGCAGCATGCTCGGCCTGACGGCGATTTATGCGCTGGTCTGGACGGTCTTCGTGCAGAAGGTCAACCCGTTCCGCCCGGTGCCGGTGGAGGAGGTGCTGGAAAACGCCTTCAACCTGCAATCCCCCACTGAAACCCAAGCGCAGACCCTGCCTGGAGCCAAGCCCGATGAGCAGTACAAGCTGGCGGCAAAACCTCTCTGAATTCTGGCGGCGACCACCCTCGGGCTATCGCCCGGGGGTGACCCTGAACCAGTTGCGCCGCGACCTGCCGGGGCTCGACTGGGCGCCGCAGGCGCCCGGGCTGGCGCGGTTCACCTGGGCCGAGGAGGGCTTGGACTTCGAGGTCCAGGAGCTGCCACAGGCGCAGTTCCTGATGCACCTGGTGGTCTGCGAGTTTCGCCTGCGCGTTTCCGGTTCGCCGGGGCGGCAGGCGCGGATCGATATTCGCCATACCGGCGCGATCCGCCGCCAGGGCGTCGCCGCCGGCCTGAAGCAGGGCGCGCAGGATGAGTGGGCTGGGCTGTTGCAGCAGTTGCACAGCGACCCGCAACTGCTGGCGGCGTTGCTGCCGCTGGACTTCAAACGCCTGCAACTGCAGCGCGACGAGCAGGGCTGGCGGGTGCGCCTTGAGCATTTCGGTGCCAGCGAGGTGGTCAACCGGCTGCCCGGCTTCCGCCGTTATATCCGCCTGAGCGCCGAGCAACGCGGCGCCTTGCTGGCGACGTTCAAGCGCCTGCATTCACTGTTGCGCGATCACTGAACTCTTCCCACGGCGCTGGCACAACCCGTGCTTAGGCTATAACGGACTATCCATTGTGCCGCGCTTCCTTGCCCGGCAAATAGATAACATGTTAATGATATCGCCATAACAACAAAGGCGGTCTCAGCCGGCTTCTGGAGGTGCACAGTGCTTGCTTCGCAAAGTTTCGATGCCTGGATCGGCGCATTACAGGGGGTTTGCGGTCGCTTCGACGCCCGCCAGGCGTTGAACCCGGCGTTGTTCATCGGTGAAGTCGGCTTGCGCGACTACGCCGGCCTCGAGGTGGCGCAGATCCGCACCAATGCCGGACTGATCTCGCGCAAAAGCACCAGCGTCGATCATGAAGACGATCGGCACTGCTTCCTGATCATGCAGCGCAGCGGCCATGCCCAGATCAGCCAGGGCGGCGAGCGCATCGAACTGGCGCCGGGGGAAATGGCCTTGCTGGACTCCGCCGGGGCCTGCGAAATCGTTCCTCACGGGCTGATCGAACATGCCTCGCTGCATTTGTCCCGGGACGAGGTGTATCGCCATCTGCCGGCGCAGCAGCGCAAGTTCGGCAAGCTCTCGCAGCAGTGCGCCAGTGGCCGCTTGATGCGCCTGCTGGTGGAGCAGATCTGCGGCGAGCCGTTGCCAGGTTGCGCCGACCCGCAGGAAGGCCAGGCGTTGCAGGAAGCGCTGATCGCCTTGCTCGGCCCGACCCTGCGCCAGACGCCCAGCGCCCATCTCGACGGCTACGACAGCCAGCACGGCGGCTGCCTGCGCAGCCAGGCCCGGCAGTTGATCAACCAGTCCCTCACCGAGCCCAACCTGACCCCGGTGTCACTGGCCAGCCAGATGAATATCTCGGTGCGCCAGCTGTACCGGCTGTTCGAAGAGCAGGGCGACAGCGTCTGCCGTTTCATCCAGCGCGCGCGCCTCGAGCGCAGCGCGGCGGACCTGGGCAACCCGCGCCTGCGCCACGCGTCGATCACCGACATTGCCTTCAAGTGGGGGTTCACCGACTCGGCGCACTTCAGCCGCACCTTCAAGAAGCATTTCGAGCAGTCGCCGCGGGATTACCGCGCCCGTTCGCTGAACGCCTGAGCAGCCCTCAAGGGTTTTCCAGGTCGTGCCCCAGGGACTGGATAAACAGCGAGAACAGCTCCGGCTGTGAGGAAATATCCAGCTTGGCGTAGAGATGGCGCCGGTGCACCTTGATGGTGTCCGGCGAGATCTTCAGCCGCTCGGCCATGGCCTTGGAGGAAAAGCCGCGGAGGATCAGCCGGGCGATTTCCACTTCCCGATCCGACAGCACGCCGCAGCCGAAATGGCTCAGGGCATCGCGGATCTGGCTGGCCATTTCCTCCCCGGCGGGTGGCTGCGGGCGTTGGTGGCTTTGCTGCCAATGCTGCTGCATCAACGGCAGGACCCAGGCCGAGAAGGTGGTGAGCTGGCCGATCTCCTCGGCGCTGAACGGCCGCTGCATGCCCAGCGACAGGGACAGGGTGCCGGCCTCCGGAATCTGCAGGATGAACTGCAGTTCGTCCTCCAGCACGTTGTCGTGAAAGTAGCTGGAGAAATACTCGGTCTGGCGGAAATGGTCCGGCGCCACTTCCTCCAGGCGGTACAGGCCGTTGGGGTAGCCCTCGCGGCAGGCCTGGAAAAACGGGTCGAGCAGGTACAGGCCATTGAGGTAGGTGAGCATCGACGCCGGCTTGTCCGAGGGCTCGGCGTCGTATTCCTCGAGGGCGATGGGCAGGCCGTTGCGCGGGTAGAAGATCGCCAGGGCGTTATCGAACGGCAAGGCCTGGTGCAGCAACAGCACCAGCTGTTTCCAGAAACGCTCGCCGCCGATCTGCGAGAGGGTGCGCCCGAGTCCGGCATGCATGCCGATTTCCCTGAACAGAGTGATCAAATAGGTGGCTCCGCGTCGATGCCGCTGTGGTCTGACGGGTTGCTTTCTCGCCAGGTGGCAGCAAGGTTTCGGCGATTTGCCCGGCGACGTCAAGGGGGAGTACTCCAATAGGGGAATTGGCCCTGTACCCCCGGCTGCCTAAAGTGGCCTCCATCAAGTGCGCCCCAGAGCGCATCCACCTGACGTTCTTCGTTTCTGCCTCAAACCAAAAATAACCACGAGGATAACGACATGAGCTCTCCCTGCGCGCCGCAAGGCGCCCTGAAACCCACGCTGAGTGTGTTCGATGTGGTGGCCATTACCGTGTCGGGCGTGACCCCGGCCAGTTCGGTCTTCGTCATCGCCCCGTTCGCCATTCACCAGGCCGGCAGCGGGGTGTTCCTGGCCTTTGTCATGGCGGGGCTGCTGGCGCTGATGTTCGCCTTCTGCTACGCCGAACTGGGCCGCGCCCACAACAGTGCCGGTGGCGAGTATGTGTACGCCAAGCGGGTGTTCGGTGGCATGGCCGGGTACGCGACCTTTCTCACGGTGCTGGTGATGTTGCTGTTCATCCCGCCGGTGCTGGCCACCGGCGCGGCGACTTACCTGAACAATGCCCTGGGCACGCGCTTCGATTCGCAGACCGTGGCCCTGGTGATCGTTATCTGCAGCTATGCGCTGGGCATCCTCAACATCAAGCTGAATGCCTGGATCACCGGCACCTGCCTGCTGCTGGAAATTGCCGCGTTGCTGGTGATCGTGTTCCTGGGCTTTGGCAATGCCTCGCAGCCGGCGAGCATCCTGCTGCAACCGCAGATCGTCGAAAACGGCGTATTGCACATGGCGCCCTGGGCCCTGGTGATCGGTGCGGTGGGCATCGGCCTGTTTTCCTACAACGGTTATGGCCCGGCGGTGCTGCTGGCCGAAGACATGAAATGCAAGGGGCAGGGCGTGCACAAGGCGGTGCTCTGGTCGCTGGTGCTGGTGGTGATCATCGAACTGGTGCCGTTGACCGCGCTATTGATTGGCGCGCCGTCCCTCAGCGCCATGCTCGAAAGTCCCGACCCCATCGGCTACCTGCTCACCAGCCACGGCAACGAAACCCTGTCGCGGGTGGTCAGCGCCGGGATCTTCCTCTCGGTGTTCAACGCCATCGTCGCCATCGTGATCCAGATCGGCCGGGTGGTGTTCTCCAGTGGCCGCGATGCCTTGTGGACGCCGGGCATCAACCGCCTGTTCACGCGGATTCATCCGCGCTGGGACTCGCCGTGGCTGGCCACGCTGTTCCTGGCCATTCCCTCGGCGGTGCTCAGTTTCAGCTCGAACCTGGCCGACCTGACCTCGTTCAGCGTGCTGCTGATCATGCTGGTGTACCTGATCGTCGCTCTCAGCGCGCTGATGAGCCGGGTGCTGCTGCGCGACCGCGCCCACCCGTACCGCATGCCGCTGTGGCCGTTGCCAGCGCTGCTGGCGGTGATCGGCGCCGGGTATCTGTTGTTCAATCTGTTCCTGGACGCTTCGCTCAGGGACATCATGGTGATCGTCGGCCTGCTGGCGCTGTCGGTGATCCTGTATGGCACCAACGGCCGGTTCAGCCCGGCGTTCCAGAAACTCTGAGGAGAAGTCATGCGCGCACGTCAATTGGGGATCAGCCTGGGCCTGGGTACTCCCGGCCCCTTCAATGCCATCACCGACGTTCCGGGGGTAAGGGTGGGCCACAGCACCCTCAGGACCACGGTCGACGGCAAGCAGGTGCGTACCGGGGTGACCCTGATCCAGCCCCGCGAGGGCTTTGCCCGGCTGCAACCCTGTTTCGCCGGCTGCCATGTGCTCAACGGCAACGGCGATGCCACCGGCCTGGAGTGGATCCGCGAAGCGGGCCTGCTGACCACGCCGCTGGCCATCACCAACACCCACAGCGTCGGCGTGGTGCGCGACGCACTGATCGCCGAGGAGCACGCAAGCCTGGCGGACCCTTCGGAATACTGGTGCATGCCGGTGGTGATGGAGACCTATGACGGCCTGCTCAACGATATCTGGGGCCAGCATGTCGGCCCGCAGCAGGTCCGCGAGGCGTTGGCCAATGCCGAGTCCGGGCCGGTGCGCGAGGGCGCGGTGGGCGGCGGCACCGGCATGATCTGCCATGAGTTCAAGGGCGGGATCGGCACGGCTTCGCGCCAGGTGCCGGGGGAGCAGGGCGGCTACACGGTCGGCGCGCTGGTGCAGGCCAACCATGGCAAGCGCGAGGAGCTGCGGGTCGATGGCTACCCGGTGGGGCGGCAACTGAGCGGCATCCCGTCGCCCTTCGCCCGGCGCGGTACGCCGGGCATGGGCTCGATCGTGGTGATCCTGGCCACCGACGCGCCTTTGTTGCCGCACCAGTGCCAGCGCCTGGCGCAGCGCGCGTCCATCGGCATCGCCCGTACCGGCGGCGGCACCGAGGACTCCAGCGGCGATATCTTCCTGGCCTTCGCTACCGGCAACCGCGACTTGCCGCCTTGCGCCTACGGGCGCCAGGGCGTGCCCTTCAGTACACCCCTGGCGATGCTCAACAACGATTACATCTCGGCCCTGTTCAGCGCCGCCGCCGAAGCGGTGGAGGAGGCCATCGTCAACGCCTTGCTGGCGGGCGAGCCGATGACCGCGGACAGCGGCGCGAGCGTTCCGGCGCTGACCGGGGAAACCTTGCTGCAAGCGATGAAACTAACTGGATGGAACAAACTTTAATGAACTAAAAACTGCGACGTAGTCGGCAAAACTATCTGTACTGTTATTTAATATTTAAATTCGAGATTGTCGGACAATTATCAACGGGTATTGAAGCTTAAAGAATATTTCGACTCACCAGTCATTGTTTTCGGGAGTTTGCTGGAACAGCGAAAATCAGGCGTCAAAAAGTAGTGGACGCCTGATTTCAAATTGTGTCAGGTTGCTTACGCCCGGATAGGGCGAGTGATAGGACGATCTCGCCAGGGATTGTCGCTATCGGACAAAAACTGTTCCATTGATTACAAGGAAGTGTGTTTATGTCGAAAGTTAAAGCGAAAGCTATTGTGACCGCCGAACAAGAACTCGTGCCCTTGGCCGCGGCAAGTTCGGCTTACAACCAGATCAATAGCTTCAGCCATCAGTATGACCGGGGTGGCAATCTGACGGTCAATGGCAAACCCTCCTACTCGGTCGATCAGGCAGCCACCCAGCTGCTACGCGACGGTGCCGCGTACCAGGATCTCAACGGCAGCGGCAAGATCGAACTGACCTATACCTTCCTCACCTCGGCCTCCTCGAGCACCCTGTACAAGCATGGCATCTCCGGGTTCAGCCAGTTCAGCGCCCAGCAGAAAGCCCAGGCCGCGCTGTCCATGCAATCCTGGGCCGACGTGGCCAATGTCACCTTCACCGAAAAGGCTTCCGGTGGTGACGGTCACATGACCTTCGGCAACTACAGCGGCGGCCAGGACGGCGCGGCGGCCTTCGCCTACCTGCCGGGCACCGGTGCTGGCTACGACGGTACGTCCTGGTACCTGATCAACAGCAGCTACACCCAGAACAAGACCCCCGATCTGAACAACTACGGCCGACAGACGCTGACCCACGAGATCGGCCACACCCTGGGCCTGGCCCACCCTGGCGACTACAACGCCGGGAACGGCAACCCGACCTACAACGACGCGACCTATGGAGAGGATACGCGCGGCTACAGCATCATGAGCTACTGGAGCGAAAGCAACACCGACCAGAACTTCAGCAAGGCTGGCGTCGAAGCCTATTCGTCCGGCCCGCTGATGGACGATATCGCGGCGATCCAGAAGCTCTACGGGGCCAACACCTCCACCCGTACCGGCGACACCACCTACGGCTTCAACTCCAATACCGGTCGCGATTTCCTCAGCGCGACCTCGTCGGCGGACAAGCTGGTGTTCTCGGTATGGGACGCGGGCGGCAAGGACACCCTGGACTTCTCCGGTTTTACCCAAAACCAGAAGATCAACCTCAATGATGCCTCGTTCTCCGACGTTGGCGGCATGGTGGGCAACGTGTCCATCGCCAAGGGCGCGATCATCGAGAACGCCATCGGCGGTTCGGGCAGCGACCTGCTGATCGGCAACAAGGTGGCCAACGAGCTCAAGGGCGGTGCCGGCAACGACATCCTCTACGGTGCCGGCGGTGCGGACAAGCTCTGGGGTGGCGCGGGTGCCGATACCTTCGTCTTCGGCGCGAGCTCGGACTCCGCTCCGGGCGCGGCCGACCAGATCCTGGATTTTGTCAGCGGCCTGGACAAGATCGATCTGACCGGCATCACCCAGGGCGCTGGGCTGCACTTCGTGAACGCATTCACCGGTAACGCCGGCGACGCGATCCTCAGCACCTCGGCTGGCAACAGCACCTTGTCGGTGGACTTCTCCGGGCACGGCGTGGCGGACTTCCTGGTCAGCACCGTCGGCCAGGCGGCCTACACCGACATCGTCGCCTGAGTCATTGCGGTAAGGTAAAAGAAGGAGGGTGGCGCCCACGCGTCGCCCTCTGACCTTGCATTGACAGGCGAACTGCCTGAGGCTGTGGCCCGGAGCAACCCCCTATGATTCGAACTGCCTTGATCGCTAAGGCCGGCGCGTACCTGATCGCGACGCTGATGATGTTTTATGGAGAGACAAGCATGGCAAGCAGCCTGAGATTGGCGGACCCCGCGGAACTGGCCGGGCACTGGCAACTGTCGCAGCCGGCGCAACCTGCCAACCACTGTGCCCTGGACCTCGAGCTGAACGGCACCCTGGGCGCCGGCGCCGAGTGTTTTTCCGCCTGGCTGGGCGATGCGGCCATTGGCTGGTTTCCCGAGCCGGACGGTATTGCCGTGACGGGCAAAGAGGGTTCGAAGATCATCTTTCTAAGTCGCCAGAAAGAAGGCTTATATCAAGGCACTTTGAAATCAGGCATCACGATTATATTGCAGCGCGCACCCTGAGTTATCGCGGCTGTATGCATCTTTAAATGTATCTGTATGGATAAGCGTATAAGGCAGTGCCATATACGCGATGTCCTTCGTTCGATTAAAGACAACTAAATAACTAGAACTCCGTTTCGTCTGACGGTAGAGTTCTTTCGCCTGTCCGCCGCAATAAATCCAATAATGTCCCGACTCAAGTACGGGCGGTTTATTTGTCCTGCGCCCCTGGCACGGGATATTACAGCTCAGGAAAGACCAATGAAGATGGCGAAGACCACTGCACCGCTGTTCAAGGCACTGGGCGATTACAAAGGCATTCTGATCAGCGTCGGGTGTTTCACCGCCCTGATCAACGTGCTGATGCTGGTCCCCTCGATCTACATGCTCCAGGTCTACGACCGGGTACTTTCCTCGCAGAACGAAACCACCCTGGCGATGCTGTCGCTGATGGTGGTCGGGTTCTTCGCGTTCATCGGCCTGCTGGAGGTGGTGCGCAGCTTCATCGTCATCCGCATCGGCAGCCAGCTGGAGCGGCGTTTCAACCTGCGGGTCTACCAGGCGGCGTTCGAGCGCAACCTGTTTCGCGGCGAAGGCCACGCCGGGCAGTCCCTGGGCGACCTGACCCATATCCGCCAGTTCGTCACCGGTCCTGCGCTGTTCGCCTTCTTCGACGCGCCCTGGTTCCCCATCTACCTGTTCGTGATCTTCCTGTTCAATACCTGGCTGGGGGTGTTCGCCACCGCGGGCGCGGTCTTGCTGATCGCCCTGGCGTACCTCAATGAGGCCATGACCAAGAAGCCTCTGGGCGAGGCCAGCGGTTATTCGCAGAAGTCCACGCAACTGGCCACCAGCCATCTGCACAACGCCGAGACCATCCAGGCCATGGGCATGCTCGGCGCGCTGCGCAAGCGCTGGTTCGAGGTGCATTCGCGCTTTCTCGGCCTGCAGAACCAGGCCAGCGACACCGGCGCGGTCATCAGCTCGCTGAGCAAGACCCTGCGCCTGTGCCTGCAATCGCTGGTGCTGGGCCTGGGCGCCTTGCTGGTGATCAAGGGCGACATGACCGCCGGGATGATGATCGCCGGCTCGATCCTGATGGGCCGGGTGCTGAGCCCGATCGACCAGTTGATCGCCGTCTGGAAGCAGTGGAGTTCCGCCAAGCTGGCCTACCAGCGCCTGGACTCGCTGCTGCAAGCCTTCCCGCCGAGCGACACGGCGATGTCGCTGCCGGCGCCCAAGGGCCAGGTGAGCTTCGAGCAGGTCAGCGCCGGCCCGCCGGGCAAGCGCCTGGCGACCTTGCAGCAGGTCAGTTTCAACCTCGGGGCGGGGGAGGTGCTGGGGGTGCTCGGCGCTTCCGGTTCCGGCAAATCCACCCTGGCCCGGGTGCTGGTGGGCGTATGGCCGACCCTGGCCGGCACCGTGCGCCTGGACGGCGCCGATATCCATCGCTGGAACCGCAACGAACTGGGGCCCTACATCGGTTACCTGCCCCAGGACATCGAGCTGTTTTCCGGGAGCATCGCCGAGAACATCGCGCGCTTTCAGGAGGCCGATCCGCAGCAGGTGGTGCAGGCCGCGCAACAGGCCGGCGTGCATGAACTAATCCTGCGCCTGCCCCAGGGCTACGACACCCTGCTGGGCGATGACGGCAGCGGCCTGTCCGGCGGCCAGAAGCAGCGCGTGGCCCTGGCCCGGGCACTGTATGGCCAGCCGCGGCTGGTGGTGCTCGACGAGCCGAACTCCAACCTCGACACCGTGGGCGAAAGCGCCCTGGCGTCGGCCATCGCGCAGATGAAGGTCCAGGGCACCAGCGTGATTTTGGTGACCCATCGTTCCTCGGCGCTGGCCCAGGCCGACAAGCTGCTGGTGCTCAACGAAGGGCGCCTGCAGGCCTTCGGCCCGAGCCAGGAAGTGCTCAAGGCGCTGTCCAGTGGTGCCCAGGCCCAGGCGCAAAATCAAAACCAGGCCCAAAACCAGGAACAGCAGCAGCGGGAAAAAACCTCGGCCCCGACGGCCCCGGGCGGCTTGAGCATGAGCCGCCAGTATCAGGCCCCGACACGGAACCCAGGCGCATGAGCAAGGACAGCGAAATGATGATCGAACAAGGTTACGCGCCGGAGCGTCCCGAGCGCGATGCGCGGTTTTTCGCGCGCATGGGCTGGGTCTTGGCGCTGGCCGGCGCCGGCAGCTTTTTTCTCTGGGCGGCCCTGGCGCCGCTGGACCAGGGCATCCCGGTGCAGGGCACGGTAGTGGTCTCGGGCAAGCGCAAGGCCGTGCAATCCATGAGCGGTGGGGTGGTCAGCCGGATCCTGGTGCGTGAAGGCGAGGCGGTGAAGCAGGGCCAGTCGCTGTTCCGCCTGGACCAGACCCAGGTCGAAGCCGACGTGCAGTCGCTGCAGGCGCAGTACCGCATGGCCTGGGCCAGCCTGGCGCGCTGGCAGAGCGAGCGCGACAACCTCAAGCAGGTGAATTTCCCCGAGGCCCTGAGCGCCGATCCCGATCCACGCCTGGCCCTGGTGCTGGAAGGCCAGCGGCAACTGTTCAGCAGCCGGCGCGAAGCCTTCGCCCGTGAGCAGGCCGGGATCCGCGCCAATATCGAAGGTGCCACCGCGCAACTGGCCGGGATGCGCCGCGCGCGCACTGACCTTAACAACCAGGCCGAGTCCCTGCGCCAGCAGCTGGCCAACCTGCAGCCCCTGGCGGACAACGGCTACATTCCGCGCAACCGCCTGATGGAGTACCAGCGCCAACTGTCCCAGGTGCAGCAGGAACTGGCGCAGAACACCGGCGAAAGCGGGCGGGTGGAGCAGGGCATTCTCGAGTCGCGGCTCAAGTTGCAGCAGCACGGCGAGGAATATCAGAAGGAAGTGCGCAGCCAGTTGGCCGAAGCCCAGCTGAAAAGCCTGACCCTGGAACAGCAACTGACCTCGGCCGGTTTCGATCTGCAGCACAGCGAAATCCTCGCGCCGGCCGACGGCATCGCGGTCAACCTCGGGGTACACACCGAAGGCGCCGTGGTGCGCCCCGGGGAAAACCTGCTGGAGATCGTGCCCCAGGGCACTCGCCTGGAAGTGGAAGGGCACCTGCCGGTGAACCTGATCGACAAGGTCGGCAGCCACCTGCCGGTGGACATCCTGTTCACCGCCTTTAATCAGAGCCGCACGCCGCGGGTGTCCGGCGAGGTCAGCCTGATCTCCGCCGACCAGATGGTCGATGAAAAGACCGGCGTGCCGTACTACGTGCTGCGCAGCAGCGTCAGCGACCAGGCCATGGAAAAACTCAATGGCCTGGTGATCAAGCCGGGCATGCCGGCGGAGATGTTCGTCCGCACCGGCGAGCGCTCGCTGCTCAACTACCTGTTCAAACCCCTGCTCGACCGGGCGGGTTCCGCATTGACCGAGGAATAAGGATGTTCCGTCGCATGAGTCAGTTTTCCATCTTCGGAGCCACAGTCGCTTTACTGGTATGCACCCACGCTCAGGCCATGGGGCCGTTCCAGGTCTACGAACAGGCCCTGCGCAACGACCCGGTATTCCTTGGTGCGATCAAGGAGCGCGATGCTGGCCTGGAGAACCGCATCATCGGCCGCGCCGGGCTGTTGCCGAAACTCAACTACAGCTACAACAAGGGCCGCAACAACTCCCAGGCCACAGTGCCCGACGGTCGCGGCGGCACCAGCCACGATGACCGCAACTACGACAGCTACGGCTCCACCTTCACCCTGCAGCAGCCACTGATCGACTACGAGGCCTATGCCTCCTACCGCAAGGGCGTGGCCCAGGCGCTGTTCGCCGACGAGAACTTTCGCGGCAAGAGCCAGGAGCTGCTGGTGCGGGTGCTGACCTACTACACCCAGGCGCTGTTTGCCCAGGACCAGATCGAGATCGCCCAGGCCAAGAAGAAGGCCTTCGAGCAGCAGTTCCAGCAGAACGAGCACATGTTTCGCCAGGGCGAGGGCACCCGCACCGACATCCTCGAAGCGGAGTCGCGCTACGAGCTGGCCACCGCCGAGGAGATCGAGGCCCGCGACGAGCAGGACGCGGCGCTGCGCGAACTGGGTGCGCTGATCGGCGTGCCGACCGTAGATATTCGTGAGCTCGACCCGCTGCGCGAGCGTTTCGAGTCCTTCACCCTGTCGCCGGCCAACTACGACGCCTGGCATGAACTGGCGATCAGCAACAACCCGAACCTGGCCTCCCAGCGCCAGGCCGTGGAAGTGGCGCGTTACGAGATCGAGCGCAACCGCGCCGGCCATCTGCCGCGGCTCAGCGCCTATGCCACCTCGCGCCGGGTCGAGTCGGAAAGCGGCAACACCTACAACCAGCGCTACGACACCAACACCATCGGCATCGAAATCAGCATGCCGCTGTACGCCGGTGGCGGTGTCTCGGCGGCCACCCGCCAGGCCAGCCGCACCATGGAGCAGGCCGAGTACGAACTGGATTCGCAGACCCGCACCACCCTGATCGAGCTGCGGCGCCAGTTCAGCGCCTGCCTGTCCGGGGTCAGCAAGCTGCGGGCCTATCAGAAGGCGTTGACCTCGGCCGAGGCCCTGGTGGTCTCGACCAAACAGAGCATCCTCGGCGGCGAACGGGTCAACCTCGACGCGTTGAACGCCGAACAGCAGCTGTACACCACGCGCCGCGACCTGGCGCAGGCCCGTTACGACTATTTGATGGCCTGGACCAAGTTGCACTACTACGCAGGCACCCTGCGTGAAGACGATCTGGCCCGGGTCGACGAAGCCTTCAGGCCCGGCTCATGAACTGACAAACAAGGCGGCCGCGGGCGGCCCGACCTGACATTTTCGACAAAAACAAAAAACGAGAAGTCATCACATGGATAGACGTTTTTATCAGCTCAAGGCGCTGAGTCGCCGCTCGTTGCTGGCCTGCTCCACGCTGTCGGCGGTGGCACTGCCCGGTGTGGCCCAGGCGCAGTACCAGGAAACCGGCCAGTTGGGGGTGCCGGCCAGCTGGCAATCGGCCGAGTACACCCAGGACTGGGGCCTGGAACGCATGCGCGCCAGTTCCGCCTATGCCGCCGGGATCACCGGCAGCGGGGTGAAGATCGGCGCCCTCGACTCGGGCTTCGATGCCAGCCATGGCGAAGCCTCGCCCGAGCGCTTCCACGGGGTCACCGCTACCGGCAGCTACGTCGACGGCACGCCGTTCAGCGTCTCCGGGGTGCTCAATGGCAACAACGACAGCCATGGCACCCATGTCACCGGCACCATGGGCGCGGCCCGCGACGGCGTTGGCATGCATGGCGTGGCCTTCAATGCCCAGGTCTACGTGGGCAACACCAACAAGAACGACAGCTTCCTGTTCGGCCCGACCCCGGACCCGCAGTATTTCAAGGCGGTGTACGGCGCCCTGGCGGATGCCGGGGTGCGCGCCATCAACAACAGTTGGGGCAGCCAGCCGCCGGGTGTCAGCTACCAGACCCTGGGCGACCTGCACGCCGCCTATGCCCAGCACTATGGCCAGGGCACCTGGCTGGACGCGGCGGCCGATATCTCGCGCCAGGGTGTGATCAACGTGTTCAGCGCCGGCAACAGCGGTTACGCCAACGCCAGCGTGCGCGCGGCGCTGCCGTACTTCCAGCCGGAGCTGGAAGGCCACTGGCTGGCGGTGTCCGGCCTGGATGCGAACAACCAGCAGCGCTACAACCAGTGCGGCATCGCCAAGTACTGGTGCGTGGCGGCGCCCGGGCGGCTGATCTCCAGCACCGTGCCCGGCGGCGGCTACGCCACCAAGTCCGGCACCTCGATGTCAGCGCCCCATGCCACGGGCGCGCTGGCCCTGGTGATGGAGCGTTATCCCTACCTGAATAACCAGCAGGCCCTGGAGGTGCTGCTGACCACCGCCACCCAGCTGGACGGTTCGATCACCGAGGCGCCCACCAGCCTGGTCGGCTGGGGCGTGCCCAACCTGGAGCGGGCCATGCACGGTCCCGGGCAGTTGCTGGGATCGTTCGACGCCAACCTGGGTGCCGGGCAGGGCGATGTCTGGAGCAATGACATCTCGGACAAGGCGCTGTTGCAGCGCCAGGGCGAGGACGCCGCCGAACACGCGGCCTGGCAACAGACCCTGAAGGACAAGGGCTGGGAAAATGGCCTGGGCGCCGGCGCCAGCCAGCAGGACAAGACCGACTACGCCGTCGGCATGGCCCGCGACGCGGCCGCCGCGCAGCGGGTGTATGAGGGCAGCCTGATCAAGTCCGGCGCCGGCTGGCTGGTGCTCAGCGGCAACAACAGCTATCGCGGGGCGACCACGGTCAATGGCGGCCTGTTGACGGTCAACGGTACGCTGGCCTCCAGTGTCACGGTCAATGACGGCGGCACCCTCGGCGGCTCCGGACGCATCGGCGCGCTGCTGGCCAATAGCGGCGCCACGGTGGCGCCGGGCAACTCCATCGGCACCTTGCAGGTGGCGGGGGACGTGACCTTCCAGCCGGGCTCGACCTATGCGGTGGAGCTGTCGCCCACCAGCAGCGACCGCATCGTCGCTGGCGGCAAGGCCACCCTCAACGGCGCCGGGGTCACCCTGGCCCTGGAAAACAGCCCGCAGCTGCTCAGCCTGGAACAGACGCAAAGCCTGATCGGCAGCCAGTACCAGATCCTCCAGGCGGCGAACGGGATCGACGGCCGCTTTGGTTCGGTGGAGCCGAACTACCTGTTCCTCGGCGGCAGCCTCGATTATTCGGCCAGCGGCGTACAGCTGAGCATCGGGCGTAACGCCACCTCGTTCGCCAGTGTCGGTCTGACCCCGAACCAGCGCTCGGTGGCGGCCGCCGCCGAGCAACTGGGGGCCGGTAACCCGGTGTATGAAAGCCTGCTGCGCTCGCCGAGCGCCGGCGTGGCGCAACAGGCGTTCCAGCAGCTGTCCGGGGAAATCTACCCGGCGCTGGGCTCGATGCTGCTCAACGACAGCCGTCAGCTGCGCGATGCGGTCGGCGAGCATCTGCAGGTCCCGGGTGCGGTGGTGCAGAGCGAGGGCAACCTCTGGCTCAAGGTGCTGGGCGCCTGGGGCAAGAACGACGGCAGCCACGACACCGAGGCCTACAACACGTCCATCGGCGGGTTGCTGCTGGGGGCCGATGGCGCGCTCAGCGACAGCACGCGCCTGGGTGCCTTCGCCGGCTACAGCGACAGCTCCCTGAGCATGGGCGGCGGCACCCACTCCAAGGCCTCGGTGGACAGCTATCACCTGGGCACCTACCTCGGCCACGAGCTGGGCGCCTGGCGCCTGAGCGCGGGTGCGGCCCACAGCTGGCATCGCGCCGACGTCAAGCGCGACCTGCAGTTCGGCGAAGTCAGCGGCAAGCAGAAAGCCAAGGTCGATGCCCGCACCAGCCAGGTCTTCGGCGAGGCGGCTTATCGCCTCGACCTGCCGGCGCTGGCCCTGGAACCGTTCGTCAACCTGGCCTACGTGCACCTGCACCGCGACAGCTTCAGCGAGAAGGGCGACGCCGCGGCGTTGAAAGGCGGCAGCGACAGCCGTGAAGCCGCACTCAGCACCCTCGGCCTGCGCGCCCTGAAAAGCCTCGAGCTGTCCGGGCAAACCCGCCTGGACCTTTCCGGCTCCCTGGGCTGGCAGCACAACCTGAGCAACACCCGGGCCGAGGAACACCTGGCCTTTGCGTCCGGCGGCACGCCGTTCAGCGTCGAAAGCACCTCGCTGCCGCGCAATGCCGCGCTGGTCGGCGCCCATGCCAGCCTGGCGCTGAGCCGCGACCTGCGCCTGAGCCTGGATTACAACGGCCAACTGGCCAGCCGCGAGAAGAACCACGGGGCGGGGCTGAGCCTGAACTGGCAGTTCTGACTGGCTCCCGAGACCGCCGTGCTGACGCGAGGTCGCGTCGGCACGACAGCCGCTATCGGCACAGCACGGCTCGCCGTTGGCGGGCCGGCTGTTCGGTAAAACCAACCGCGCCGGGTCTGGCGCGGTGTTTCTAGCAAGGCAACTATTTCTAGCAAGGCAACTAAGGAAGGTACCGATGAAATACAGATTTACGGGGGCTGCTCCGGCGGCCAACAGCCTGGTGCGCGCCTCCTGCGGCGCTTTGATCTGTGGCCTGGCCGTGGCGGGTAGCGCCCAGGCCGCGCCTTATGTCGAAAGCGGCCAGCCAGGCGATCCCGGCAGTTGGCGCAGTGCCGAGTTCAACGCCGAATGGGGCCTGGGGGCGATCCATGCCGAGCAGGCGTATGCCGCCGGCTATACCGGCAAGGGCGTCAAGCTGGGGATCTTCGACCAGCCGGTGTATGCCCAGCACCCGGAATTCAGCGGCGGCAACAAGGTGATCACCCTGGTCACCAGCGGCATCCGCGAATACACCGACCCCTACATTCCGGTCAAAGCCGGCGATGCCTTCCGTTATGACGGCACGCCCTCGGTGGGCTCCGACGGCAAGCTCGGCTCCCACGGCACCCACGTCGGCGGGATCGCCGCCGGCAGCCGCGACGGCGGGCCGATGCATGGCGTGGCCTTCGATGCGCAGATCATCAGCGCCGAAAACGGCGACCCGGGCCCCGAGGACGGGATCATTCTCGGCAACGACGGCGCGGTCTACCGGGCCGGCTGGGATGCCCTGGTGAACAGCGGCGCGCGGATCATCAACAACAGCTGGGGCATCGGCATCACCGACCGCTTCGACCAGGGCGGTCGCGACCCGGCCTTCCCGCATTTCACCGTGCAGGACGCGCAGTTGCAGTTCGACCAGATCCAGCCGCTGCTGGGCACCCGCCAGGGTGGCGCCTACAGCGGGGCGATCGACGCCGCTCGCGGTGGCGTGCTGACCATCTTCGCCGCCGGTAACGACTACAACCTGAACAACCCGGACGCCATCGCCGGCCTGGCCTATTTCGTGCCGGAAATCGCGCCGAACTGGATGACGGTAGCGGCCTTGCAGGTGAACCCGGATACCGCCAGCCCCAATCCCTACACCCTCAGTACCTTTTCCTCGCGCTGCGGCTACACCGCGAGCTTCTGCGTCTCGGCGCCGGGTACACGGGTCTACAGTGCGGTGATCGGCGGCACCAACCTCGACGACATGACCATCGGCTACGCCAACAAGAGCGGCACCTCGATGGCCGCGCCCCATGTGGCGGGCGCGGCGGCGGTGCTGATGGAGCGCTTTCCGTACATGAGCGCTTCGCAGATCGCCACGGTGCTCAGGACCACCGCCACCGACATGGGCGATCCGGGCATCGACGCGCTGTACGGCTGGGGCATGATCAACCTGCAAAAGGGCATCGACGGTCCGGGTATGTTCGTCACCGAGGCGGACATTCCCCAGGAATTCCGTGTCGAGGGCGCCTACGGCTCCGGCCAGTTCGTGGTCGACCTGCCCGGCATCGGCGCCGTGGTGGACGCCGGCAAACCCACCGAGCGCCTGTGCACTGGCCTGTCTTGCGGGCTGGATGTCTGGCGCAACGACATTTCCGGACACGGTGGCCTGACCAAGCAGGGCATCGGCACCCTGGTGCTGACCGGCAACAACAGCTACAGCGGCCCGACCCTGGTCAATCAGGGACGCCTGGCCATCAATGGTTCGCTGGCCTCGGCGGTGACGGTCAATGACAGCGGCATCCTCGGCGGCAACGGGCGCATCGCCGCGCTGACCGCCAACCGTGGCGGTACCGTGGCGCCGGGCAACTCCATCGGCACCTTGCAGGTGGCGGGCGATGTGACCCTGCAACCGGGCTCGACCTACGCGGTGGAGCTGTCGCCGACCAGCAGCGACCAGATAGTCGCTGGCGGCAAGGCCACCGTCGAAGGGGCCAACGTGACCCTGGCCCTGGAGAACAGCCCGACTCTGCTCAGTGCCCGCGAGGCGCAAAGCCTGCTCGGCCGGCAATACAACATCCTGCAGGCGGCCGGCGGCATCGAAGGCCGTTTCGGTTCGGTGGCGCCGAACTACCTGTTCATAGGTGGCAACCTCGATTACTCGGCCACCGGCGTGCAGTTACAGGTCGCACGTAACGCCACGTCCTTCAGCGACGTCGGCCTGACCCCGAACCAGCGTTCCGTGGCGGCCGCCGCCGAGCGACTGGGGGCGGGCAATCCGGTGTACGAAAGCCTGCTGCTGTCGGAGAACGCCGCCAGCGCGCAACAGGCCTTCCAGCAATTGACCGGGGAGATCCATCCGGCCATCGGCACGCTGCTGATCAACGACAGCCGCCAGCTGCGCGATGCGGTGGGCGACCGTCTGCGTCAGGACGGCCTGCTCGATTCGTCGGCGCCCGCGGCCAGCGACAACAATGTGTGGTTCAAGGTGCTGGGGGCCTGGGGCAAGGCCGATGGCGGTTATGACCATGCCAACTACACCACTTCGATCGGCGGCCTGCTCGCCGGGGTCGATGGCTTGATCGCCGAAGACACTCGTCTCGGCCTGTTCACCGGCTACAGCGACAGTTCCCTGAGCATGGGCGACGGCACCCATTCCTCGGCTTCGGTGGACAGCTATCACCTGGGCGCCTACCTGGGCCATCAGCTGGATGCCGTGCGCCTGAGCGTCGGTGGTTCCTACAGCTGGCATCGCATCGATGTGAAGCGTGACCTGCAATACGGTGAGTTCTCCGACCGGCAAAAGGTCAAGCGCGACGCCCAGACCGCCCAGCTGTTCACCGAAGCGGCGTGGCAGGTGGCGCTGCCGGGTGTGGCGCTGGAGCCCTTCGTCAACCTGGCCTACGTGCATGTGGGCAGCGACAGCTTCCGCGAAAAAGGCGGGGCTACCGCACTGCGCAGTGGCGATGACAACCGCGACGCGGTGCTCTCGACCCTCGGCCTGCGGGCCAGCAAACGCTTCGCCCTGTCCGATGCCCGACAGTTGGAACTGGCCGGCACCCTCGGCTGGCAGCACAACCTGAGCGACACCAATTCGGACCAGCACCTGGCTTTTGCCAATGGTGGTTCGTTCAACATACAGAGCGTTGCGCTGGACCGTAACGCCGCTGTGGTCGGGGCTCGCGCCGGCCTGTTGCTGGGGCGCGATACCCGGGTAAACCTGGACTACAACGGCCTGCTGGGTTCTCGGGACAAGAGTCACGGGGTCGGCCTGACCCTGGACTGGCAGTTCTGAGGCCTGCGGGCCAATGACCATAAGAGTGAGACACAACATGGGTGTATTCGATTACCGGAGTTTCAAGGGCGAGGCGGGCAAGGCGTTGTACACCGATGCCCTGGCCTTGACGCTCTACGCCTACACGCCCACCGGGCAGCCGCTGGCGTCGGGCTGGACGGCGATTGGTGCCGGGCAATTGGGCTATCAGGGCAAGGTCGGGCCCCAGGGCACCTTCTTCGGCGAGCAGCCAGGCTTCACCAGCGCCGAAGTGGAAGTGCTGGGGCGTTATGACGAGGCCGGCAAGCTGCTGTCGATCGGCATTGCCTTTCGCGGCACTGGCGGCCTGGGTTTCAGCGATACCCTGGGCGACATCAAGAACAACCTGCTGGCGGCGCTCGGGCCGGTGGGTTACGCGGCGAACTACAGCAAGAATGCCTTCGACAAGCTGTTCGCCAGTGTCGCCGAGTTCGCCAAGGCCCAGGGCCTGAGTGGCCAGGATGTACTGGTCAGCGGCCACAGCCTGGGCGGCCTGGGGGTCAACAGCCTGGCCGAGCTGAGCGGCGAGCACTGGGGCGGTTTCTATGCCGACGCCCGCTATGTGGCGTTCGCCTCGCCGACCCAGGGCCCGGGGGACAAGGTGCTGAACATCGGCTACGAAAACGATCCGGTGTTCAGGGTGCTCGACGGCACCACCTTCAACGCTTCGTCCCTGGGCAGCCATGACAAGGTCCAGGCGTCGGCGACCAACAACATCGTCAACTTCAACGAGCACTACGCGTCGACCCTGGAGAACCTGCTGCCGCAGAGCATCCTCAACCCGCTGTCGTGGAAGGCCCACGGTTCCGCGGGTTACGCCGATGGCTTGAACCGGGTGGTGGATTCGGCGTTCTACGACCTGACCAGCAAGGACTCGACCCTGATCGTTTCCACTTTGTCCGAGGCCAGTCGGGGCAAGACCTGGGTCGAGGACCTCAACCGCAACGCCGAACCGCACAAGGGCAGCACCTTTATCTTCGGCACCGACGGCAGCGACCTGCTCAAGGGCGGGCGCGGCAACGACTTCATCGAGGGCCGCGACGGCAACGACACCTTCCGCGACGACGGTGGCTACAACATCCTGCTGGGCGGCAAGGGGCATAACGTCTTCGACCTGCAGCAGTCGCTGGGTAAGTTCAGCGTGGTCAACGATGGCGACGGCACCCTGTACGTGCGCGATGCCTATGGCGGCATCAGCATGACCCGCGATATCGGTGCGCTGGTGAGCAAGGAGCCGGGTTTCGCCTGGGGTCTGTTCAGCAAGGAGGTGACCCACAGCGTGACCGACCAGGGCCTGCTGGCCGGCAACCAGCTGACCCCCTACAACCACTCGCTCAATGGCGACGCCTACGGCAATGCGCTGGTGGCCAGCGTCGACGGCGACTGGCTGTTCGGTCACGGCGGCGACGATGTGCTGCGCAGCGACAAGAGCGACGTGACCTTTGTCGGCGGCGCCGGCAACGACGTCATGTACTCCAGCGGCGGCGGGGCCAACACCTTCCTGTTCAGCGGCGCCTTCGGCTTCGACGCGATCCATGGCTACCAGGGCAGCGACAAGCTGGTGTTCATGGGCGTGGCGGGCGCGGGGCAGGGCTACGACTACACGCAGCACCTGTCACAGAGCGGCCAGGACACCTTGCTCAGCGTCGGCGACTACGCCGTCACGCTGGTCGGGGTCGCGCCGGACAGCCTTTCCGCAGGGGGATCGTCTTCGCCTAGATAAAAAACGCAAGGAGGCATTGCACTAAGGGCGGGGCGCCTGTTGAGGGCGTCCCATCCGCGTGAGCTATCTCGAACAAGTTCAACAACAAAGAGAGGCAATACCATGGGTGTGTATGACTACAAAAACCTCGGCACAGAAGACTCAAAGGCGCTGTTTTCCGATGCGCTGGCGATCACGCTGTATTCCTACCACAACCTCGACAACGGTTTTTCCGCCGGCTATCAGCAGTACGGTTTCGGCCTCGGCCTGCCGGCGACCCTGGTCACGGGGCTGATCGGCAGCAGCGACTCGCAAGGGGTGATTCCCGGGCTGCCCTGGAACCCCGACTCGGAGAAAGCGGCGCTGGAAGCGGTGCAAAAGGCCGGCTGGACGCCGATCGGCGCTGCCCAGCTGGGCTACGACGGCAAGACCGACTTCAGGGGCACCTACTACGGGGAAAAGGCCGGCTACACCACGGCCCAGGCCGAAGTCCTCGGCAAGTACGACGACCAGGGCCACCTGACTTCCATCGGCATTGCCTTTCGCGGCACCAGCGGGCCCCGTGAATCGGTGATCGGCGACTCCATCGGCGATGTGATCAACGACCTACTGGCGGCGTTCGGGCCCAGGGACTATGCGAAAAACTACGCCGGCGAAGCCTTCGGCAAGCTGCTCGCCGATGTCGCGGCCTTCGCCCAGGCCAACGGCCTGACGGGCAAGGACATCCTGGTCAGCGGCCACAGCCTCGGCGGCCTGGCGGTCAACAGCCTGGCGGACCTGAGCGGCGATCACTGGTCGGGGTTCTACCAGGATGCCAGCTACGTCGCCTACGCCTCGCCGACCCAGAGCGCGGGGGACAAGGTGCTGAATATCGGCTACGAAAACGACCCGGTGTTCCGCGCCCTCGATGGCTCTTCGTTCAACCTGGCGTCCCTCGGCGTGCATGACACGGCGCAGGAGTCGGCGACCAACAACATCGTCAGTTTCAACGACCATTACGCCTCGGCGGCCTGGAACCTGCTGCCGTTCTCCATCCTGAATGTCCCGACCTGGCTGTCGCACCTGCCCACCGGCTACGGCGACGGCATGACACGGATCCTCGAGTCGAAGTTCTACGACCTGACGAGCAAGGACTCGACCATCATCGTCGCCAACCTGTCGGACCCGGCGCGAGCCACCACCTGGGTCCAGGACCTCAACCGCAATGCCGAGACCCACAAGGGCAGCACCTTTATCATCGGCACCGACAGCAACGACCTGATCCAGGGCGGCCAGGGCAACGACTACCTGGAAGGCCGCGCCGGCAACGACACCTTCCGCGACGCCGGCGGCTACAACATCCTGCTGGGCGGGCAGGGCCACAACACCCTGGACCTGCAGCAGTCGGTGAAGAACTTCAGCTTCGCCAACGACGGCGCCGGCACCCTGTATGTGCGCGATGCCAATGGCGGCATCAGCATCACCCGCGATATCGGCGCGATCACCAGCAAGGAACCGGGGTTCCTCTGGGGCCTGTTCAAGGACGATGTGACCCACAGCGTCACCGACAAGGGCCTGCTGGCGGGGAGCAACCTGACCCAGTACGCCGCTTCGGTGAAAGGCGACGCCGCGGCCAATACCCTGACCGCCCACGCCGGCGGCGACTGGCTGTTCGGCCTGGACGGCGATGACCACCTGATCGGCGGCCAGGGTAACGATGTGCTGGTCGGTGGCGCGGGCAACGACCTGCTGCAGGCGGGCGGGGGCAGCAATACCTTGCTGTTCAGCGGCAACTTCGGCCAGGACCGGGTGCTGGGTTACCAGAGCAGCGACAAACTGGTGTTCCTCGGCGTCGCAGGCGTGGTTGCCAACGACGACTTCCGCGCCCACGCCAGCACCGTGGGCAACGATACCCTGCTGACCTTCGGCGGCGACTCGGTGACCCTGGTTGGTGTGAGCCTGGACAGCCTCAACGGCGCGAGCATTACCATCGCCTGAAGCCTGACCGCGCGGGGTGGCGATTTTTGCCTCGCGCGGTCACGGGTTTGCCTTTGTGTGTCCCTCGACCGCACTTCTTTCGCCAGAACCAAGGGTATTTGCCCAAAGGGTGACCCGCCAGCCTGGAAGTGACTCCAATACCTGCCCCCTGTGACACAGCGCTCGATAAAACATCGGCCTGTCGCCAGGCGGGTGGATGCCGCGTGCGCGCTCCGGGCCATTAAAGTCCGCGGGGGCTTGCGCGTTATCAAGGCAGGCAGTCGCTGCCGAGGCTCATTCAATGCAACAGTGAACAGCAGGAGAAACACAAGGTGAGTGATAACCAGAGGTATGGCATCGGTTTGGCGCTAGTCCTGATGGCGGGCAGCGCAATGGCCGAGGACTTGCCTCAGCAGTCGATCCTCAAGCGCTACGGCGTGACCCCGGACCAGCTACCGGCCGCCGCGCAGGCCACCGAAAAAGCAGTGCAGCCCGAACCGGGCAGCCGCTTTCATATCGACGCAGAGCGGCCTTGGGCGAGCGTGACCTTGGGGGAGGGTAAAAAGCCTGAAACCACCGGCAATATCAGCATCGATAATGCGGCGGCCCGGGAGTTCGAGCGGTGTCAGCGGGTGCGTGGCGAACTGCAGAAGCGCGGGGAGCAGCACTACATTTCCTGCGATAACAGCGTGCCGGGGCAGAATTCGGCACCCTGGTCGCCCTGAGGGCGACCGGGTTCGATCGGTCAGTCCTCTTGGCGGACGGTGGCGACATCGGCCGCCTTGATGCGGATTTTCTTGCCGGCGATGTCTTCGAATTCGTAGAACCCGTCGGCGGTCTTGGCGTTAGGCATGTCCTTGGTCAGGTATTGCGTGCCGTTCTGCAGCGTCACCACGGTTGGCGAGGCACAGCCGCCCAGTGCCAGGAAGGCTGCAACGGCCAACGGCAGGCCCAGGTATTTGACGTTCATAGACAAACCTCTCTTCATGAATCCCGTGAGTCCACCATGATTGGCGGCTCGCGACTATATGGCTATCCGCCCTTGGTGTGATTAACCGCAAGAAAGTTCTGCGGCTCCGTAAAAAAACCTGTAACGCCACTTATCCAATAGTGTTTGCCAGGGCAGGTCGGCAGCTGTTATCTGTATGCATAACCAGTATCCACCTCTTTGCGGCGCGCTTGTCCTGTGACTTCCAACCCTCTGGAAAACCCTCTTTATTACCTGCACAACTTTCAGCAGGTGCTGGCGTGGCTCAAGCTGCGCTACGCCGATGTGCTGTCACCCGAAGAGCGTAGCTTCATCGACGACTTCTCGGCGCTGGCCCAGCCATCCCAGGCCCTGCTGGTGCGCATGATCATGCGCAAAGGCTGCCATTTTCGCACGTCCCGGCTGGTCTATGAAGAAATCGGCGATACTCGCGCGGCCGTCGCGCCGCTGGTGCGCCTGGGCTGGGTCGACGAGCAGGCGCCGCTGACCCTGGAAGAACTGTTCAACCTGTTGCAGAAGGCGGAAATCCTCCAGGTTTTTCGCGCGCAAATCGAACAGCCGAAGGCCCGCAAGTCCGACTGGCTGGCCGCCTTGGCGCCGTTGTTCGACGAGCCGCGGAGCCTGGGCCAGTGGTGCCCGGATCTGGAGGACGGGGTATGCAGCCTGACGGTCATGGCGCTGTGCGAGCGCCTGCGCCTGATGTTCTTCGGCAACCTGCATCAGGACTGGTCGGAGTTCGTGCTGGCCGACCTGGGCATCTTCACCTACGAAAAGGTCGAGTTTCGCGACGACGCCCGGGCGCTGCGCAGCCGCGCCGACGTCGAGGGTTTCCTGTACCTGGAGGACTGTCGGCAGCATTTTGAAAGCGGCGCGGCGCTGGAGGAGGTGCTGGCGAGCATCCAGGCGTTCGCCAGCGACAATCCCTGGTTGCAGCGGCGCCGGGCCAAGCTGCTGTTCCTGCTGGGGCAACACTGCGAGCGGCTAGCCGAATGGCCGCTGGCCGCCGCCATCTACCAGGCCTGCGCCGATCCCGGGGCGAGAGCGCGGCTGATCCGCGTCTTCGAGCGCAGCGGCGATTATCCGCAGGCGCTGGCCCTGGCCGAGGCGGCGGTGCTGGCTCCGCACAATGCGGCCGAGCAGCAACAACTGCTGCGGCTGCTGCCCAGGTTGCGGCGCAAGTTGGGCGGCCCGGCCACGCCGCGTGGCGGCACCCAGCCGACGCTGCGCCTGGACCTCAGCCTGCCGCGGGTCGATCCGGCGCTGTCGGTGGAATTCCATGTGCAGGCCCATCTCCACGAGGCGCAGGCACCGGTGCATTACGTGGAGAACAGCCTGATCAATTCGCTGTTCGGGCTGCTCTGCTGGCCGGCGATCTTCGCGCCGCTGCCCGGGGCGTTCTTCCACCCGTTCCAGCGCGGCCCGGCCGACCTGTTGAGCGAGGACTTCCACAGCCGTCGCACCGAACTGTTCCAGGCCTGCCTGGCGGAACTGGATGACGGGCGTTATGCGCAGACCATCCGCCAGCGCTACCTCGACAAGTGGGGCGTGCAGTCGCCTTTCGTGTTCTGGGGCGCCCTCGACGAAGAATTGCTGGAGCAGGCACTGGCCTGCCTGCCGGCCGAGCACCTCAAGCACTGGTTCGAGCGCCTGCTGCAGGACATCAAGGCCAACCGCGCCGGCATGCCGGACCTGATCCAGTTCTGGCCGCAGCAGAAAACCTACCGGATGATCGAGGTCAAGGGCCCTGGCGACCGCCTGCAGGACAACCAGCTGCTCTGGCTGGAGTTCTGTCGGCAGCACCAGATGCCGGTGGCGGTCTGCTACGTGCAATGGGCGGAGCAGGACGGGTGAACTACCGCATCGCGGTACGGGCGCTGTGCGAATTCACCGCCAAGGTCGGCGACCTCGACCTGCGCTTCACCCCGTCGCCCACAGCGCTGGAGGGCATCCAGGGCCATCGCACGGTGGCGGCGCGGCGCAGCGCGCACTATCGGAGCGAGGTGCCCCTCGAAGGCAGCTTCGGAGCGTTGACGGTCAAGGGCAGGGCGGATGGCTACGACCCGGACGCCAACCTGCTGGAAGAGGTCAAGACCTACCGCGGCGACCTGGAGCGCATGCCGGCCAACCATCGCCAGTTGCATTGGGCCCAGGCGAAGATCTATGGCTGGCTGCTGTGCCAGCAGTTGCAATTGAGCAGCATCCGTCTGGCCTTGGTGTACTTCGACATCCTCAGCGAGCGCGAGACGTCGCTGGTGGAAGAGCACGATGCCCAGGCCCTGGAGCAGTTCTTCAACCGGCAATGCAGCCTGTTCCTGCAATGGGCCGAACAGGAACTGGCCCACAGGCACGCCCGCGACCAGGCCATGGCGGCGCTGGGTTTTCCCCATCCCGACTTCCGCTCCGGGCAGCGCGCGCTGGCCGAGTCGGTGTACAAGGCGGTGAGCACCGGGCGCTGCCTGATGGCCCAGGCGCCGACCGGGATCGGCAAGACCCTGGGCACGGTGTTTCCCATGCTCAAGGCCATGCCGGGGCAGCAACTGGACAAGCTGTTCTTCCTCACCGCCAAGACCCCGGGACGCAAACTGGCGCTGGATGCCGCCGGGGTGCTGTTCGAGCGCAGCCCCGGGCTGCCGTTGCGGGTGCTGGAACTGGTGGCGCGGGACAAGGCCTGCGAGCACCCGGAGCTGGCCTGTCATGGCGAGTCCTGCCCGCTGGCCAAAGGTTTCTACGACCGTCTGCCGGCGGCGCGGCAGGCGGCGAGCCAGCGGTCCTTGCTGGACCAGCAGGCGCTGCGCGAGATCGCCCTGGCGCATGGGCTGTGCCCGTATTACCTGAGCCAGGAAATGGCCCGCTGGAGCGATCTGCTGGTAGCGGACTACAACTACTATTTCGATTTCAGCGCCTTGTTGTTCGGCCTGGCGCAGGCCAACCAATGGAAGGTCGCCGCGCTGGTGGACGAAGCGCACAACCTGGTGGAGCGCGGGCGCTCGATGTACAGCGCCAGCCTCGACCAGTACCAGCTGAACACGGTGCGCCAGGCCGCCCCGGAGCCGCTGAAGAAGCCGCTGCAACGGCTCAACCGGGAATGGAATGCCCTGCACAAGGAACAGCTGCGGCCGTACCAGGCCTATGACCAGGCGCCGGCGCCGTTGCTCAAGGCGCTGTCGCTGTGTATTTCGGCGATCGGCGATTACCTCAACGACCACCCGCAAGGGCTGGACAGCCGGTTGCAGGGGTTCTATTTCGACGCGCTGCAATTCGCCCGGGTGGCCGAACTGTTCGACGAGCAGTTCCTGTTCGATATCAGCAAGCGCGAACTCAACGCCCGGCGCAGCCTTTCCGAGCTGTGCCTGCGCAACGTGGTGCCGGCGGGCTTCCTGGCGCCGCGGCTGAGCGCGGCGCGCAGTACGGTGCTGTTCTCGGCGACCCTCAACCCCTGGCATTACTACCGCGACCTGCTGGGGCTGCCGGAGACCACTGTATGGGTGGACGTGGAGTCGCCGTTCAGTGCCGCGCAACTGGACGTGCACATCGTCAGCCGGATCTCCACCCGTTTCGCCCATCGCCAGGCGTCGCTGGCACCCATCGTCGAGCTGATCGCTAGCCAGTTCCGCCAGCGCCCCGGCAACTACCTGGCGTTCTTCAGCAGCTTCGATTACCTGCAGCAGGTGGCCAGCCTGCTGGCCGAACAGCATCCGGATATTCCTTTGTGGCAACAGTCGCGCGGGATGGATGAAGGGCAACGCCAGGGGTTTCTCGAGCGCTTCGACGCCGATGGCCAGGGAGTGGGTTTCGCCGTGCTGGGTGGGGCGTTCGGCGAGGGTATCGACCTGCCGGGTTCGCGGCTGATCGGCGCCTTTATCGCCACCCTCGGCCTGGCCCAGCTGAACCCGGTGAACGAGCAGCTGAAACGGCGCATGGCGGCGATTTTTGGCGCCGGTTACGACTACACCTACCTGTACCCCGGCCTGCAGAAGGTGGTGCAGGCCGCGGGCCGGGTGATTCGCAGCCAGCAGGACCGCGGCGTAGTGATGCTGATCGACGACCGGTTCGCCGAGCCCCGGGTCCGGCAATTGCTGCCGGGCTGGTGGTCGCTCGACGCCCCGGGCGACGAGGTGCTTCAGGGCGCCGGGTAGGCGGCGTCGCGGATCTCCCGGGTAAAGGCCCCCGACATGCCCTCGAAGGCGGTGTTGGTCAGCGCCACCACGGTCAGCCTGGCCTGCGGGTCGACAAACCAGCTGTGGCCGTAGGCGCCACCCCATTGCAGGGTGCCCTTGGATTGCGGGGTGCCGGCCAGGGCCGGATCGTCCAGCACCGCCCAGCCGTAGCCGAAGCCCCAGCCCGGCCCCTGGGTCTGCGCCTGGGCGCCGACCTGGTCGGTCATCATCGCCTGCACGCTGCGGGCGGAAAGCAGCGGGCCGCCACCCTGGCGCAAGGTGTCGAGAAAACGCGCCACGTCCATGGCGGTACCGGCCATGCCGGCGCCACCGGAAGGGTAGGCGCGCGGGTCGAAGATCCGCTTGAGGGAGAACAGCGTGGTGCTTTCGCCGACCCTGATCGCCGCCTCGTCCTGCATCCGGCTCGGCCGCGGACGGTCATCGCGGTAAACCGCGCCGAGGCGGGCAGGGTCCTTGACCGAGAATGCGGTGTCGTTCATGTGCAAAGGCTGGGTGACCAGCTCCTCGGTCAGGGCTGGCAGGCTTTTGCCGCTGGCCTTTTCCAGCACGGCGCCGAGCACGTCGATGGCCATGGAATAGCGCCACTGCGTGCCCGGCGGATAACTCAAGGGCACGCTGGCAATGCGCTTCAGGTTGTCTTCCAGGCTTATGCCCGGCTCGGCCAGGCCATCCGACACCCCGGCCGTGCGATACGCCCCGTGCTCGGCCTCGAGAAAGCCATAGCTCAGGCCGGCGGTGTGGGTCAGCAATTGCTTGAGGGTGATCGGCGGGCGGGTGCCATCGGCCAGCCTTGGGCGGAAATCCGGCAGCCATTGGCTGACCGTATCGTCCAGGGACAGCGTGCCCTGTTCCACCAGGCGCATGGCGACCACGGACACCATGGGCTTGGTGATAGAGGCCAGGCGCAGGATGGTGTCGCCGGTCATGGGCCGGGCCGCCTCCCGATCGGCGAAACCGGCGGCGCGCTGGTACACCACCTGGCCATCGCGCATCACCACCACCACGGTGCCGACGATCCGCTGTTCGCCGATGGCGCGTTCGATGGCCGTGTCCATGCGCCTGCCGAGTTCCTCGTCCGGCGTGGCGGCGCTGGCCAGCGAAGCGCCGAGAGTGGCTGCCAGGGCGAGCAGGCCTTTATGGGGTCGATCCATGGGGGGAGCCTCTATAATCACAATGTCCGCTATGATTAACCGGCATTCGTTCTAATTTCAATAGTGATCACTATGATAAATAACCCTGCTGCCGTGGTGCGCCGTCGTGGACGGCCGATTGCCTTTGATCGCGACCAGGTCCTGGGCCTTGCCGCGCAGGTGTTCTGGCGCCTGGGCTATGAAGGCGCCTCGATGCCGGAGTTGTCGGCGGCCATGGGCATCACGGTGCAAAGCCTGTATGCCGCGTTCAGGTCCAAGGCCGAGCTTTACCAGCAGGCGCTGGCGCATTACCAGCGCAGCACTGGCGCCTTTGCCGAGCGGGCACTGTGCGAGGAGGCGGATGTGGTGGACGGTTTCCTCCGTCTGCTGCGCGAGGCGGCCCATGAATACAGCCTGCCCGGGCGGCCGCGGGGCTGCATGATTTCCACCGCGACCCTGACCTGCGCGGTGGAAAACGATGCGCTGCGTGAGTTCGTCAGTGCCCTGAGGGCCAACACCCTCAAGGCCTTTGAAGCACATATCGAGCAGGGCATCGCCAGCGGGCAACTGCGCGCCGATACCCAGGCAGCGGCGCTGGCCCGGTATATCGGGGCGATCATTCAAGGCATGTCGGTACAGGCCCAGGATGGTGCGGATTGCGCAGCGTTGCTGGCAATCGGCGAGTTGGCGGGGCGGGAAATACAGCGGGCCAGGGCCTGACGGCAGGCTGGCCAATGAGTGAACCTCAGCGGCTGCCGAGGCCTGTTCCATCCTGTGAGACGCGGATGAACCGGCGCAGGGTTTCACCCGGCCCGGTTCGGAACTCGGTGGGCCGGGGGTGGCCCTCGTCCGCGGCGATGAAGACGAAGTCATCGCCGTCCAGCCGATAGCTGGCCGGCAAGTGCTTGCCGGTGTCGGCGCCCATGGAGTCGACCCAGGTAATGGATTTCGGCGTGGTCCGGGTATCGAGGGTGAAACTGCCCGCGAGCAACAACTCGCCTTCGAGCGTCACGACGCGGAACCCTTGCCCCTGGATCAGGGTAAGAGCTCCTGGGGCGCCATGTTCGTCAGGCGGGTTGCTGACCCCGTTGTCCTCGTACTCCACCTGTTCCCAGGCACCTTGAAGCTGTTGCAGGTCGAACTGGTCGTCGCGGGTCATCGTCGTTCGAGCCTTCTGTCTTCGCTGGATAAGAGGGGGGTCAGTTGAAAATGTTGCGCCCGATGCAGTACGTCAGCAGGTCCTGGTCGCTCTCGACTTCCAGCTTGCGCATGGCGGAGATTTTCTGCGCGCTGATGGTCTTCGAACTGCGGTTCTGGCTGCGGGCAATGTCACTGACGCTCTTGCCGGAAACGAACAGCCGCAGGATTTCAAACTCCTTGGGCGAGAGCATGGAAATCCGGTCGTCGATGCTTGCATTGGACTCGATGACCGAGCTCGGCGCAGGTTCGATACTCTGATAGGAACCTCTTTCGACAATGGTCTTGAGCGCCACCTGGATTTCATTGTGCAGCTGGCTTTTCTGGATCACTCCGACCACCCCCAGCTCATGCAGGCGCGTGAGGATCAACTGGTTGGAGATCATGGTCAGGATCAGGATCTGCAGGCGCGGGAAGTGGCGCTTGAGGTACTCGACCAGCTTGAGGCCGTCGCCGTAGGGAGAGTCCCCGGGCATGTTGTAGTCGGTAATGACGATATCGACCGGCTGTTGTTCGAGAATCTCGATCAAGCCCTGTGAGCTGATGGCCTCACCGACTATTTCAAAGTTGCTTTCCCGTTCCATCAGCTCGCGAACGCCGAGCAGAACAATCGGATGATCGTCGGCGATGACTACTTTAAATTTTTCCATGACTAGCCACTCGTAATACGCCGGTTGGTAAGGAGAAAGAGTAAAGGATTGCGCTCATCAAATCTTGTCGCGTCTCATTCAAGTGCATTAAGAATATCCGTCAAGCTTTGTATCAGGCTTTTCACCTCAAGGGTCACGGAAGAGGTGATCGCGCTTTGCAGTATCCGGGATTCCAGTTCGGCGCAGTTTTTCGCCAGCCCGCTCAACTGCACGGCACCCAGCGCCCCGGCGGCGCTGTGCAGCCGTTCGGCGAGCCGCTTGGGATCCTGGGCGTCGAGGGCGTCGGTCACGCTCTGGACATCCTGGCGCATGGTGGTAATGAACAGCTCACGCATTTTCGGGGACAGCTCGATCATTGTGTCGCCGGTCGCGGGGGAAGGCGTTGCATCGATCATCGGTTGCGGTTCCTGGGCAGGCGCATTCGCGCAGAGATTCGACAGGTACTGGTGCAGCGTCTGCAGGCTCAAGGGTTTGACCAGCCAGGCATTCATGCCGACAGCCATGCAGCGGGCGCCTTCTTCGCGCATGGCATTGGCCGTGACCCCGACGATCGGAGTCTCCCGGTCACGCTCACGCAGGGCGCGGGTCAGTTCATAGCCGTTGAGCAGCGGCATGTTCACATCGGTCAGCACCAGGTCGAACACCTGCGGCTGCCAGAGCTGCAAGGCTTCTTCGCCATTGGAGGCGGCGGTCACCGTGCAGCCCAGGGCTTCGAGTTGCTCCTTGATGATCGCCTGATTGATCGCGTTGTCCTCGGCCACCAGGATATGCAGGCCGAGCCTGCTGCTCAGGTCGCATTCGGGAGCGGCGGGCGCGATGGTTTTCCCGTGCAGGGTCAGGGACACGGCCCTGGCGATGGCCCGCACATCATGGGCATCCACGGTGCAACCTCGCGGTGGCGGTGGCGGGTGTTCGCCGGCGACGCACAGGACCCGTGGCCCGGCCCAGGCCGGCAGGCTGTCGGAGGGCTGGACATCGACCAGCAGGTTGGCCTGGCGCGACTCTTCGACAAAGGCCGGCAACGGCTTGGCGACCACGCCGAGGCGATTCAGCCAGTCACTGGTGCTCTGCGCCAGCTCCACGGCGGGAGCCCGCACATACACCGCCTGGGTGCTCGGCAGGATGTCCGCGCAACCTTCCAGCGCGCCCGGCATGACCTTCAGCCCCAACCGGAGCGAGAAGCTGCTGCCCAGGCCCGGCTCGCTGACCACGCGTATCTGGCCGTCCATCATTTCCGTCAAGCAGCGGCATATCGCCAGGCCAAGTCCGGCTCCGGCCTCGCTGGAGGCGTCGCGTACCTGGTAGAAGGTGTCGAACAGGCGTTCCTGTTGCGCCGGTGAAATGCCGATACCGGAGTCGGTGACCTGCCACTCCAGGCTGGCCTGGCCATCCACGCAGTGCAGGAGCTTGACGCGCAATACCACGCGCCCGGTGTCGGTGAACTTGATGGCGTTGCTGAGCAGGTTGCTGAGGATCTGCCGGATCCGTACCGGGTCGCCCAGCAACTGGTCGGGCAACGCCGCATCGACACAGGCATACAGCAGCAGGCCTTTGTTTTCGGCGAAGACGCTGTAGGCGTGCAGCGTGTCCTCGATCATCTGCAGTGGGCAGAACGCCTGGGACTCGATCGCCATCTGTTCGGATTCGATCTTGGAAATGTCCAGGACATCGCTGATCAATTGGAACAGGGTGCTGGACGAGCGCTGGATGGTTTGCAGGTGCTCGCGCTGGCGGGCATCCAGGCGCGTCAGCCCGAGCAGTTCCAGGGTGCCCAGCACGCCGTAGAGCGGGGTGCGTATCTCGTGGCTCATGGTGGCGAGGAACAGGGTCTTGGCTTCGCTCGCCGCATCGGCGGAGCGTCGCGCCTGCTCCAGCATGGCCGCGCCCTCGATATGGCTGGTCACGTCGTGGAAGGCACAGAGCAAGGCATCCTCGCCCTGGTAACGGGTGGGCACGAACCCTACCTGCAGGTGAGTACCGTCGATGTCCAGCCGGGTTTCACCGGCGACGCACAGGTCCTGCCGGCTCTCCAGGGCCATCCGCAGTTTTGTGCTGCCTTGCCATTGCTGGGCCTTGCGGTTTTCCAGCAGGACCTTGAAGTCCGAGCGACGCACCACGCACAGGCCGGTGGGCGCGCTATCGATCACGGCCCGGCTGAAGGCCTCGCTCTCGGCGGTGCGTTGGTAAGCCTCGTAGACCGGTTTGACGATACGCGACTGATACCGGCGACTGACCAGCCAGCCACAGCCAATGCCGCCGATCAGCAGGGCCAGCAAGACCGGCAAGGGCCACAGGGTGTAGTTGAAGTAGCTCTTGAAACCGATGGTGTAGAGGGCGCTCCAGGGTTCGGCGGAATGGCTCGAGACTTTGAAGACCATGCCGTCGCTGGTGATGTTCAGCCCGTCATGCAGCACGACGCCCGGTTGCAGCGAACCGCTCAGCACCTTTCCGGAGGGGGCGACCAGGGCGACATGGTCATAGGTCGACCACGGCATGAGTCGTTTGATGTCATTGACCAGATCCATGCTGAACAGCGACGCGACGCCGATCTGCTTGCCGCTGTCCTGGACTCGTGACCATTGCGGCCCGAGATGGGTGCTGACATAAGCCAGCAGCCGGACGGGCGCCTCGTTGGCCTGATGGGGGACGAGGGGTTGCCAATCGACCACGCCATCGGCCCGTGCCGAATCTTTCGCCAGCAGATGTTTGAGCGTTTGCAGGACGAGGGTCTTGTTGGGGGTGTCGTTTTTCCAGAGCGGGTCGCGTGAATGCCCGGCGGCCGGAATGCCGATATTGAAGTTGCCCACGGCATCGAACAGGAAAAACGGCGGTGACTGGTAGTGGGAAGTGGACCAGAAGGCGCTGTAATAGTCGGTCAGGTGCTCTCCCAGGTCGGCCAGCCGGGCCAAGGTGTCAGGCTCGACGCTCTGGTGATTGACAGAGAGGCTGAAGGGCGTGGAAAAGGCAAACTCCTGGCCCAGGTAGTTGTGCGGCCCCTCTTCGGGCAAGGCGCTTTTC
Source organism: Pseudomonas sp. NFACC41-3 (assembly GCF_900109505.1). NCBI lineage: Bacteria > Pseudomonadati > Pseudomonadota > Gammaproteobacteria > Pseudomonadales > Pseudomonadaceae > Pseudomonas > Pseudomonas sp. NFACC41-3. The sequence goes on along the minus strand of NZ_FOAE01000001.1, from coordinate 1,739,989 downwards.
AGGTATGAAACCGAGTCGTTGGCGTGAAGGGGGATCTTGCTACTTTGTACGGCCACGCCCCGGAGGAAGTCTTCATGTTCGCGGATGTCTTCCATCATCCGCGCAAAATGCGCTTTGAACCTGCCGTGTTGTTCTTCGAGCAGCTTGTGCGACGACCAGTAACTGATGGCGATCAACAACAGGGTCAAGCCGAGGAAAATCAACAATCCCTTGTTCAGGCGAGTCGAGTATCGTTTCAGATTCTCGATGAGCGTGTCCTGGTGGTTCATCACTGGTATCCAAAAAAGCATGAAAAAGTCGAAGCCTTGAGGATTTTACCTTTAAACAACGACTTGTCAGTGATGTGGGGCATGTAATCCTGAAGGGGCGGATGTCCTCGGGTCAATAACTGGCGGCTGGACCGTCGTTCACCAGCAACTGTTGAAACTGTTCGGAGGGGACTGCGCGAGAGATCAGGAAACCCTGCACCTGGCTACAGTCGATCTTGCGCAGCAGCGCCAGCTCCTCGGCGCTTTCCACGCCTTCGGCCACCACGGTCAGGCCCAGCTGGCGACCCAGGGCAATGATGCTGGTCAGGGCCTTGGTCAGTTCTTCGCTGGCGTGGCATCCCTGGACCAGGGCGCGATCGATCTTCAGTTCGGTGAACGGGGTGGAAACCAGGTTCATGTACGAGCTGTAGCCCTTGCCGAAGTCGTCCTGGGACAGGCCGAAGCCCTTGATGCGCAAGCGGCAGGCACCGGCATAGAAGTTACTGATGTCCTGGGGCACCGAACACTCCATGAGTTCGAAACAGATCTGCCCCGGTACTCCCTGGTGTTCCATGACAAAGTCGAACAGGCGGTCCGCCAGGTCGTGGCTGTTGAGCAGATGGGTCGGCAGATTGATCGACACCGGAATGTCGTAGTCCTGCTGGCGCCAGCGTGCCTGGGCCTGGATCGCCTGGCGCAGGACCAGCCACAGCAGGTCCTCCTCGAGGTCGAAGGACTTGAGGGCGGGCAGGAAGGTGTCGGGGAGCAGCATGCCCTGTGACGGATGCATCCAGCGGACCAGGGCTTCAGCGGCGACGATGCGACCGTTGAACAGTGATTTCTTGGGCTGGAACCAGGCTTCGAACTGCTCTTGCTCGATGGCCTGGGCCAGCGCCGCCCGACTGAGCATGGAGGTGGGCAAGGGGCGCGGCGAGCTCGGCTGCGAAATGCTCAATTGAGTGGTCAGGGTCTGCAAGGCGGCAAGGTTCACCGGTTTCGAGATCAGGCCGATGACTTTCACCCCGAGGTTCTTGGCAACCAGGCTGGCACTCATCAGCATGCGCCGCGAAGCCGAGCTCATGATCGCCAGCGCCGGCTTGGAGTGCAGGGCGGCCAGTCCCTGGATGAACTGCACGCCATCCATTCCCGGCATCAACAGGTCGGTGAGCACCAGGTCGAACTTGCGCCATTTCAAGCGTTCCAGCGCCTCTTCGCCATCCCGGGCGCCTTCCAGGTAGTAGGGGCCCAGCTCACCGAACAGATGTTGCAGGTACATGTGCTGGAAGGGATGGTCTTCAACGATCAATATGCTACAGGGCTTCATTCTTCGCTCTTTCATAGGGCGCTAGGTAATTGAACAGGGCGCGTAATGCAAAAGGTTTGACCAGGCAATGGTTCATTCCGGCCGCCAGACATTGCTCTTCTTCTCCACGCATCGCGTTGGCCGTGGCACCGATGATCGGGACCGTACAGCCACGGCGTCGCAACTCCTTGGCCAGTTCATAGCCATTCATCATGGGCATGTTGACGTCGGTGAGGACCAGATCGAACCGCTCGGGGTCCCACATCGACAGGGCTTCCTCGCCGTTTGACGCAAGCTCCACGCTGCAGCCCAGCTCTTCCAGCTGATCCCTGAGGATCAGTTGGTTGATGACGTTGTCTTCGGCCACCAGCACGTTCAGGTTCAGTTGCTTCAACGTCCAGTGTTCGTTGTGATTCTCGGCCTTGGCCACCCACAGCCCCTGGGCCTGGCTGACCGCCTGATGAATGGAACGCAGGTGGTTCAGGTTCACATGCCAGCACCCGGCACGAACCTGCGGTTCGTTGTTGCCTGCCCCGGTGGCGAGGATCAGCGGACCGGGCCAGTCGGGCTGCAGGCGTTGTTCCAGTTCGCCGGGGTGAACCTCGACCAGCAGGCAATCGCTGGTCGGCGCGATCTTCGAGGGATGGCAGAGTTGCACCCGAGCACCCCATTGGCGCAGCCAGCCGCCGATGGATTCCGCCAGCTCGCGGACGCTGGACATCACATAGATGGTTTCCGGCAGCAGCTGCGTGGCGGGCAGGGTGACCGGCCCATCGATCGCCGCTTCCAGGGGCAGGGTGAGGGAGAAGCTGCTGCCCAGCCCCAGTTCGCTGACCATGCGCAGGCTGCCGTTCATCAATTGCGTGAGACGCTGACAGATAGGCAGGCCCAGGCCGGTACCCGCCACCACGTTGGCGTTGCCGCCGGTTTGATAGAAGGGTTCGAAGATCAACGGCTGATGATCCTGGGCAATGCCTTTGCCGGTGTCGGAGACCTGCCACAGGATGCTGGAGCGCTCGCCATCGCGGCTCAGCAGGCTGACCCGCAGCACGATGCGCCCCAGGTCGGTGAACTTCACCGCGTTGTTGAGCAGGTTGCTGAGGATCTGCCGGATCCGGGTGACGTCGCCGATCAGTCGCTCGGGGATTTGCGGGTCCACGCAGGAATACAGCAGCAGGCCCTTGTTCGACGCCGCCGCGGAGTAGCCCTGAATCAGTTCGTGGACCAGGTCCAGTGGCGAGAACTCATTGAGCTCCAGGGCCAGTTGCCCGGCCTCGATCTTGGACACGTCCAGCACATCGCAGATCAGCTGCAACAGGGTCGAGGAAGAACACTCGATGGCGCGCAGGTAATCGCGCTGCTGGGTATCCAGTTGAGTGCGCGCGAGCAGCTCCAGGGTCCCCAGCACGCCATAGAGCGGGGTGCGAATTTCATGGCTCATGGTGGCGAGGAACAGGGTCTTGGCTTCGTTGGCGGCGTCGGCCATCTGCCGCGCTTCTTCCAGCGCGGCTTCCACCTGCTTGCGCGCGCTGATGTCGCTGAAGGCGCAGAACAACACGTCCTCGCCCTTGTAGCGGGTGGGCGCGGAACTCAGGTAAAGATGACGCCCGTCGGTGGTCTCGAAGTAGTCGAAGCGGTTCGGTTCGTGGCTCTTGAAAGCTTGCTGGATCCAGCCGGCGCAGAGTATTTCCCGTTCGATACCGTCGCCCAGCCACTGCTGCGCCAGGGTGTTCTCCAGGACCACCTGGCCATCGGTACGCCGCAGCACGCACAAGGCCACGGGCGCGGTCTGGATCACGTCGCGGCTGAACAGCTCGCTCTCGACCAGCGCCTGGATACGGCTCAGCGCAGGGGTGATGAAACGGTGCTCGATGCGGCGGGTCAGCAGGCAGATCAGGCTGATGCTGAACAGGCAGAACGCCAGGGCGCCGGCCAGCTGTGGCCAGAGCGCAATCAGCAGGGACTGCAGGCTGAAGGAGTAGACCAGTTGCCAGTCGGAGGTCATCAGTTGCTTGCGGATCACCAGGTGATCGGGCCACCAGCCACTGCCGACAAAACCGAAGAAGTTGCTGCCTTGCAGTTGCTGCAGGGCCTGCCCCAGGCGCCCGGCCGGGGTGTTGGTGAACAGCAGCGCGCCTTCGGAGTTGAACATCATGAACTCGCCGGCGCTCTGGTCGCTGAGGGCCTTGAGCACTTCCCGCCCATCCATTTCCAGGCCCAGCCAGCCGGAGTCATCGGTGCGCTCGTCGAGCCGGGTGAAAATGTACAGCTGCGAAGTCTGCGTGGACGGGTCGGTCAGCCACAGCTCGTCGGTGTCCGGATGCTCCCCATGGTTCAGGACCTCAAGCTTGGAGAGGATGGTCCTGGGCAGGTTGGGGGAGGTCGGGTTGCTGCTGTAGAGGCGCATGACCCGGGCCTCGGGGCCAGGGCTTACATAGAGCAGGTTGACCTGCTTGGCCTTGAAGTATTCGCGCATGCGCTGGCTCAGCCAGATGCTCCACGGATCATCGATGTCGCCCAGTTGCAGGTGCAGTTCTTCGCTGGAAGGCGGATACCCCTGGACCTGCTTGGATCGGCGCACCGCGGACAGGCTGAGGCTTTCCAGCAAGGCCTCGCGGCTGGTGAAGAAGGTCTGGGCTTCGGCGATGGCGCTGCTCATGTAGCCGCGGCGCCGGGAAATGTCGTTGCTGAGGGTGGAATTGAGGAAGTTGTAGACGGCGCCAAGGATGCCGACCAAAAGAATGAGCGCGAAAAGACGCAGCAACCTGCTGGCGGCTTCAGGACTGGAAAATAGGGGACTGATCTGATGAAGGTAGGTCTTTAATCTCATTGACCCACTCTAAATAAACCCTCATTAATCCGGGATAGGACGATCCTTAAAGTCGCGGTATTTCGCCGCTTCCAGCCTGATACACGACGAAAAAAACCTGGCACGGGCGCCAGGTTTTTTCAGTGGGGCATGCCTCGCGACAGCGGCTCAGACCATTGCCAGTCGCTGCTTGCGCAGTGGTATGGGGAAGGCCTGGTCGATGGCCGCCAGGTCTTCGTCGTGCAAGCGCAACCCGGCCGCCTCGGCATTCAGCCGGACATGCTCGGGGTGTACCGCCTTGGGAATGGCGATCACGCCGTCCTGGCGCAGGACCCAGGCCAGCGAGACCTGGGCCGTGGTCACGCCATGGCGGTCGGCGACCTGCTGCAGGGTGGGGTGGCGCAGCAGCTTGCCGGCCTGGGCGATAGGGCAGTAAGCCATGAGCGGCAAGCGCTGTTGTCGCGCGGCGGGTAGCAGGTCGAATTCGATGCCGCGTTCCTCGATGTTGTACAGCACCTGGTTGGTGGCGCAGGCCGGGCTCGCCAGTTCCTCAAGGTCATCGAGGTCGAAATTGGAAACGCCCCAGCGGCCGATCTTGCCGTCTTCGCGCAGGCGCTCGAAGGCTTCCACGGTTTCCTCGAGCGGGTACTGCCCACGCCAGTGCAGCAGGTACAGGTCGATGTAGTCGGTACCCAGGCGCCGCAGGCTGCGCTCGCAGGCCTGGAGAATGCCTTTGCGGCTGGCGTTGTGCGGGTACACCTTGCTGACCAGGAACACCCGGTCGCGCTGGCCGGTGATGGCGGCGCCAACCACTTCCTCCGCGCCGCCCTCGGCGTACATCTCGGCGGTGTCGATCAGGCTCATGCCCCGTTCGATACCAGCCTGCAGCGCGGCAATCTCGGCGTTGCGCTGGTGGCGCTCCTCGCCCATGCGCCAGGTACCCTGGCCAATCACCGGGACGGGTACGCCCGCCAGCTCGAGTGTTCGCATGACAATCTCCTGAAAGGGTTAGGGATCCAGAGAAGCAAAGGCGCGGGGGCCGGTCAAGGTAACGAAGAGGCGGGAGAAACTCTCATATTCATTTAAGGAATAAAATAACTACTATTTATTCCTTTTAATATGAAAAGACACAGGGCACCTTAGAGGCCTGCACGGCGCTGTGCCAGTGCCCACCCCAGACAGGAAGGCCCATCATGACCATCAAGGCAATCAATGTTCGCAACCAGTTCAAGGGCATCATCAAGGAGATCCATGAAGGCCAGGTGGTCTCGGAGATCGATGTGCAGACCGCCTCGGGCATCGTCACCTCGGTGATCACCACGCGCTCGGTGCGCGACCTGGAATTGAAGGTCGGCAGCGAGGTCATCGCCTTCGTCAAATCCACCGAAGTGTCGATCGCCAAGCTCTGAGATTCGCGATCCCGCCCCCCGCGTCATGCCCCGCACCGCGCTTGCGACCCTCGCCGAACCCTGCCACAGGGCACCGGCGAGGCTGGCAAGCCGCCTGTTCCCGAGAAAAGTCGGGCCTCTTTAGAATGATTATTTCTTTGGGTTATGGGATGCGCTGATTCGCGCATATCCATCGCAGCGGAAAACACGCTGTTGTCCTGCTCCCGTCCGCCATGAAATCCATCCGGCTGCTGAAGCGGAAAATCCCGCGCGAGCGGCTGCGCTGAAGCTGTCCCGGCAGCCGCGATTGCTGTTCGATCGGCATCTTGTGCGGCGTTCGCCACTCCCTAGAATCCGCCCCATCAGCTTCGTCCAACTATCGAATCGCTTAGGGAGTTTCACCATGATGAATGCCATGCAGATGCAAATGCCGATGAACGCCAACATGCCGATGATGCCAATGATGGGCATGCCGATGATGATGGCGACCATGAGCTGCGAAATGATGGACGACGGCATGCTGTGCAAGATGATGCCGGCCGCGGGCATGGACATGGCCATGTTCAAGAACAGCGCGCAAATGATGCAGATGATGATGAACTGCGGCATGCCGATGATGATGCACTGCGCCAACATGAGCATGATGTGCATGTCCCAGGCGAGCATGGCCATGCCGATGATGGGCGCCATGATGCCAATGCCGATGATGGGCATGCCGATGCCATCGATGAAGTGCGTGATGGAGTGCACCGTCGAGGCCGACTGCATGATGTGCAAGATCATGCCAATGGCCGGCATGAACATGGACATGATGAAAAGCTGCTGCGCCCTGATGATGAAGATGATGAACGACTGCGGCATGCCGATGATGATGAGCTGCAACGGCATGCCAATGATGTGCTGCACCTGCTGATTTCTCGCAGCGGCACAGAAAAAGCCCGGCCGGGACGATCCCGCCGGGTTTTTTTATTTCAGGCACCCACTCGAACTTCGGATTCCCCCTGGGGTTGGGCGACGGCCCTTGCTCGTTCCCGGTACTGCCGTGGCGAGCATTTGATGATGCGCTTGAAGGCATTGCTGAACGCGCTGTCGGACTCGTAGCCCAGGGCCTGGGCGATCGAGGAAATCGTCAGGTGGGTGTTGCGCAGGGACCGGGTCGCCAGTTGCATGCGCCAACGCAACACGTATTCCAGGGGCGAAAAGCCGGCGGCCTGTTTGAAACGCAGCGCCAGCGTCGAGCGCGAGACACCCGCCACTCTGGCCAGGGCCTCGACCGTCCAGCGTTGGGCAGGGCGGGTGTGAATAGCCTGAACGGCGGCACCGATACGCGGTTCGGACAGCGCCGAGAGCCAACCCGGTGTATTGCCTCCTTCCTGCTCCAGGTAAATGCGCAGTACCTGCACCAGCATGATGTGGCCCAGGTGCTGGACCATCAGGGCGCCGCCCGGGGATGGGGTGGAGAGTTCGTGCGCCAGCCGCTGCAAGGCCCAGCGCAATACGGATGCCTGGTCCGACTCGCTCTTGATCACCGCGACCGGTGGCAGGCTGTCGAACAAAAGCTCGGCTTCGTCGCCAAAGGCGAAACGCCCGCCGACCAGAAAGCAATCTTCATCACTGCCGCAGTGCGCCACGCCGTTAACGGCGTGAGGGTAGATCTCCTCGGCAGCGATCGCTGGCAGCGAAAGATCGCTGCCAATCAACAGGGGGCGCCCACGGGATAGCAGGAAACAGTCGCCTGCTTGCAGCCATATCGGCTCTGCTTCTCCTTCCACGGCCAGCCAGCAAGCCCCCCGCACAAGCACGTTGAACTTGACGCCTTCCGGCGCCGGGAAGCGCACGGCCCAGTCGCCGCCGGCTTTCAAACCACCGAAAAAGGAATGCTGGCTACTGAGCTGGGTGAGGACTTCTGATAGGGGATCCATGTATCAAACCGGACGCTCTCGATAGAAAGTAGGACGCCATTGCATTCACGCTCCAGGTTCGGGCTCGCAGAATGAAAGCGCTTCAAATTGGCAGCTTGGTTTCCATTCGTAAAGGACATTGCAATGACCCATAGACAGACGCCTGTTCATTCCGGTTTCAGCGCAGCTTCGACGGCATCCGAGGTACTCGAAGGCCTCGATCTTTCCCGAATCACGGCTCTGGTAACGGGAGGGCATTCCGGCCTGGGCCTGGAAACCACTCGGGCGCTGGCCGGCGCCGGGGCGCGGGTGATAGTGGCGGCCCGCGATCGCCAGGCGGCCCAGGCCCGGGTTGCCGGTCTCGCCAATGTCGAGGTGCATGGGCTGGACCTGGCCGACCTGGCGAGCATCAAGCGTTTCTCGGAGGCGTTTCTGGCGAGCGGCACGCACCTGGACATATTGATGGGCAACGCCGGCATCATGGCTTGCCCTGAAACCCGAGTGGGACCCGGTTGGGAGGCGCAGTTCGCGACCAATCACCTGGGCCACCATGCGCTGGTCAACCGGCTCTGGCCGGCGTTGCAAGGCGGCGCCAGGGTGGTGATGGTGTCCTCCGCGGGCCATCACTCATCCGCCATTCGCTGGGACGACCCGCAGTTCGATCGGGGCTACGACAAGTGGCTTGCCTACGGCCAGTCGAAAACCGCCAACGCGCTGTTCGCCGTGCACCTGGACCGGTTGGGGCGCGAGCAGGGCGTGCGGGCGTTCTCTCTGCACCCCGGCATGATCGCCACACCTCTGCAGCGTTACCTGCCCAAGGAAGAAATGCTCGCCCTGGGCTGGATAGACGCCGAGGGCAATCCGGCGAACCCGGCCTTCAAGAACACTCGGCAAGGCGCCGCCACCCAGGTCTGGGCTGCGACATCGCCGAAGCTGGATGGCCTGGGTGGGTTGTATTGCGAAGACTGCGAGGTGGCCAGGCTCGACGAGAGCGAGCCGGCGTCGTTCGTTGGTGTAAGGCCCCATGCAGTCGATCCGGAACAGGCCGAACGTCTTTGGCGCCTGTCGGCCGAACTGACCCGGGTGGATGCCTTCTCATGAGCCGTGGTGTGTTTTTCGCGGTAGAGATTTGCGTGGCGCAACTCCACCTTCAGTCCAGGCGTTCCGGGTAGGTCACCACCAGGTAGGCCACCGCCTCGCTGTCGGCGGGGTTGCGGTAGCGGTGCGGCTGGTCGGCGTAGAACAGGATCGAGTCGCCGGTGGAGAGCAGGTAGCGCTCCTCGTTGACGCTGATTTCCAGTACGCCCTGGGACACCACCAGGTTTTCCTGGACCCCCGGTCCGTGTCCTTCGGACTGGTCTTCGCCGAGCGGGCTCAGGCGCAGTTCGTAGAATTCCGACTGGCGCGCCACGTCGAAGGGGAACAGGGCACGGCTGACAAAGGCGCCGTTGGCGCTGACCAGGCGTTTGCTCCGGCTCGACGGCAGCACCGCCACGCCTTCGAAGGCGCGGTGTTCGAGAAAGGCCGCGACCGACACTTTCAGGCCCTTGGCGATCTTGCACAGCACCTTGATCGACGGCACGCTGCGCCCGGATTCGATCTGCGCCAGCATCGCCCGGCTGACCCCGCACTGGCGGGCCAGGGCATCCAGGGACAGATGACGCTTGCTGCGCAGGCGTTGCAGGTTCTGCGCGACCCGTTCGCTGATGGGGTCCTCTTCCTGAGTCTCCAGGTGGGTCAAATCAAGGCCGGGTTCGTCGGCGCTCGCCAGAAAGCGCGAGGGTTCCTGGGCGCTCACGCGTGGTAGGTCCTGGTCGGCCGGGCCGCCTGAACCCACTGGAACGCCTGGTAACCGGCATTGCGCGCGTACATCTCCCACATGGCCCGGGCCAGTTGCTGGGCCTGCTTGCGTTTGCGGAACTGGGCGAAGTCGATAACGCTGTCAGTCGGTTTCATAAGGCACTTCACTGTCGTGACCAATGGGCGGGATGAGCTGAGAGTACGTGGTTATATTTATAACCATAAATACTGATTATTTATTTATTAATTCCTTTGTGTTCTTAGGTGCCGGGCCGTGGCAAAGCCCGCTCAAATCACATGGGCCTTGTGCAATTCGGTCAGGGACAACGCCTTGAGCCGGGCCAGCAGCGGGTCGCGGCGGTCCCGCGGGTGGCTCAGTTGCACCGCCAGTTCCTGGCGAATACGGCTGGGGCGGTTGTCCATCACCAGCACTCGGTCGCTCAGGTACAGCGCCTCGTCGACATCGTGGGTCACCAGCAGCAGGGCGATGGCGTGACGCTCGGCCAGTTGCAGCAGCAGGTCCTGCAGTTTCATCCGGGTAAAGGCGTCCACCGCGCTGAAGGGTTCGTCCAGCAACAGCACCTGTGGCCGCGCGTACAGGCCGCGGGCGATCGCCACCCGCTGCGCCATGCCGCCGGACAGCGCCTTGGGCAGGGCCTGGGCAAAATCCGCAAGGCCGACTTCCTCGATCAGTTGCGCGACCCAGGCGCGGTCGTAATGCGCGTCGTCGCCAAAGCCGATGTTCTGTTCCACCGTCAGCCAGGGCATCAGCCGCGGTTCCTGGAAGACAAAGGCCAGGCGCTCGGTGTGGCTGCGCAGTTGCCCCTGAAAGTCCTTCTCCAGGCCGGCGACGATGCGCAGCAGGGTGCTTTTGCCGCAGCCGCTGGGGCCCAGCAGGCTCACGGTTTCCCGCGGTTGCAATTGCAGGTGGATATCGTGGAGGACGGTGGTGGCGGCGAAGGTCTTGCGCTCCACGTGGATGTCCAGCAGGGCTTGGGTCATGGCCCGATCCTCTGTGCGTTAGTCGTTGCGGCCTTGGCCATTGAAGGTGTCGCGCCAGGCCAGGAAGCGTTTTTCCAGGCCGGCGAGGAGGCCGTCGCTGAGCTTGCCCAGCACCGCGAGGACGATGATCGCCGCCAGCACGATGTCCGGCCGCGAGGTTTCCCGGCCGTCGCTGAGCAGATAACCCAGGCCCTTGGTGGCGGCGATCAGTTCGGCGGCCACCAGGAACATCCAGGCCAGGCTCATGCCGCTGCGCAAGCCAGTGAACAGCCCGGGCAGGGCGGCCGGCAGGAGAATCCGCCGCACCAGCCGACGCCGGCCGAAACCGTACATGTGGCCGACCTCCACCAGCTTGCGGTCGATATCGCGAATTGCCGCCACGCCATTGAGGTACACCGGGAAGAAGGCGCCGATGGCGATCAGCACCACCTTCGAAGTTTCGTCGATGCCCAGCCACAGCAGGAGCAACGGCACCCAGGCCAGGCTGGGGATCGAGCGCAGGCCGGCGAAGGTCGGCTCCAGGTAGGCCTCGGCTTCCCGGCTCAGGCCGACCCAGGCGGCGAAGACCAGCGCCAGGCCGGCGCCGATGGCAAAGCCCAGCAGCACCCGCAGCAGGCTGGCGCCGATGTGTTTCCACAGCGCGCCTTCGGCCAGGTCGCCGAGGGTCAGGGCGATCTCGCTGGGGGCCGGCATCTGGTACGACGGCAGCCAGCCGATGCGCACCACGAACTCCAGTAGCAGGATGATCACTACCGGCAGGGCCAGGCCCTTGAGGCGCAGGCGCCAGCGGGCGGGGTTGAAGCGTGGGAGCTTGCCCGGCGCGGACAGGGCCAGGCGGGTCGAGAGGTTGTTGCTGTCGCTGCTCATGGCGATTCTCCGGCAACGCCGAATCCGCGCCAGGCGCGGGCTCGGTCGTCGCCTGGGCGGTAGGTTATTGACGGGCCACGGCCTGCTTGACGCCGGTGTCGAGCAGTTGGTCGATCACCTGGTCCACGTTCACCCCGCGGCGCACCAGTTCCTCGGACACCAGGATCGGCGCGGCGGCCTTGGAGGCCAGCACATCCTCGGCGCTCAACCGCGGGTTGCCGAGGTCGGTGCGCGACAGTTGCAGCCGGGCCACTTCCAACGGCAGGCCGGATTCGTCGGCCAATAGTTTGGCCAGCTCGTCCGGGTGCTTGACCGACCATTCGCGGGCCTGCTCGTAGGCGGCGATCACGCTGGCGATGGTCTGCGGATGCTCCTTGGCGTACTGCTCGGTGACGCTGAGCACGCCGTAGCTGTTGAAGGCAGTGTTGCGGTACAGCAGGCGCGAGCCGGCCTGCACTTCGCTGGCGGCCATGTGCGGGTCGAGGCCGGCCCAGGCGTCGACGTCGCCTTTTTCCAGGGCGGTGCGACCGTCCGGATGCTGCAGGTGTACCAGTTCCACATCGTCTTTTTTCAGCCCGGCCTGTTGCAGGCTGCGCAGGGTGAACAGGTAGGGATCGGTGCCTTTGGTGGCGGCGATCTTCTTGCCCTTGAGGTCGGCGACTGTCTGGTACGGCGAATCCTTGCGCACCACCAGGGCGGTCCATTCGGCGCGGCTATAGACATACACCGACTTGATCGGGCTGCCGTTGGCCCGGCTCAGCACCGCCGCCAGGCTGGCGGACGAGGCAAAGTCGACGCCGCCGCTGTTGAGGTATTCCAGGGAGCGGTTGCTGCCCTGGCTGAGAACCCAGCCGACCTTGGTCTGGGGCAGGGCCTTTTCGAGAAAGCCGAAGTGCTTGAGCACCAGGCTGACCGGCGAGTAATAGGCGTAGTCCAGGTGCACTTCGGCCGGCGGGTTTTCCGTGGCCTGGGCCAGGGGTTGCAGGCCTAGCGCCAGGACGCAGGCGCTGAGCAGGTATCTGGCGCGAGCCAGGGGGAAACGCAAGACGGGTTTCATGGAGGGCTCCGGACAAGGCGGCGAGAGGGCAATGTTGTTATTTCCGCTCCTTATTTCAAAAGTCGCGGACGACTGGAATAAATCCTGCCGGAAAGGAATATTGCAGGCTCTGTGCCATAGCCGGGGAAGGGCGGTTTCAAGGTGTTCCAACAGGAAAAAAGCCTCTGGCGATGTTGCCTGGCCAACAGTCTGTTGCCGCGCTGTTTCTCCACCAACAGCCTTCTGGCGCGGGTGCAAAAGCGGCTATGAGCTTATGCGTTAACAGAATTTCAAAAGTGGATTCTAAGAGCGTTATGTTCTAGAAAATCCGCTTTTCCAATCATCCAGGAATTTCCCATGACGCTCTCCCGACGCCTGCGCCGTCTGCTCTTCAGCACCCTGTTCGCGGCGCCCCTGGCCCAGTCCGCCGAGCCGCTGGTGCTGCAGGTCGGCGACCAGAACTACTACAACGTGCGCGCCTCGGTGGAGGCCTCGGGTGTGCTCGAAGGCGCGCCCTACAAGGTCGAATGGAAACACTTCCAGGCCGCCGCACCGCTGGCCGAAGCGCTGAATACCGGGGCCCTGGACCTGGGCTTTCTCGGCGATTCGGGCTTTCTGTTCCTCGCCGCGAAGCAGGCGCCGGTGAAGCTGATCGGCGTCTCGCGGCAGAACCCGGACACCATCGCCTTGCTGGTGCCCAAGGATTCGCCGGTGAAGACCATCGCCGACCTCAAGGGCAAGAAAGTCGCCTACTGGCCCGGCGCCTGGAGCCAGCAACTGACCCTGCGCGCCCTGGAGCAGGCCGGCCTGCCGGAGGACCATGTCGAGTTCATCAAGCTGATGCCGATCGACGCCGCCGCGGCCTTGCCCCAGGGCAGCATCGACGCCTTCCCGGTGTGGGAACCCTATATTTCGCAGCAGATCCTGTTCTCCGGCGCGCGGCCGATCCTCACCGCGAAGAACCTGATGCCCGGCCTCAGCGCCATCGCCGCCTCGACCCCGGCCATCGACAGCAAGCGTGAAGCCATCGCCGACTTCCTCGGCCGCCTGAAACTGGCCCGCGCCTGGGTCGACAGCCACACCGACCAGTACGCCGACCTGTGGGCGAAAAAGGCCAACCTCGATCCGAACGTCTCGCGCCATTGGCTGCGCCAGGCGCACATGAGCGTCGGCCCGGTGGACCGGCAGGCCGCCGCCGACCTGCAAAGCACCGCGGACTTCCTGTTCAAGGTCAAGGCGCTGCCGGCGCCCTTGGCCACCGCGACTGTTGTCGACACTTCCTTTACCCAGGCCCTGAGCCAGTGACGCCTTGCCGGGGCCAGGTCACAGGCCCCGGCGCATTCAACGCCCTTCGTGCTGGCGCCGATAAGCCCCCGGTTGCACGCCCACGGCCTTGGCGAAGGCGCGGGTAAAGGCCGCGACCGATTGATAACCCACTGCCGCGCCGACCTGTTCCACGGTGTGGTTGGCCTTGAGCAACTGGCAGGCATGGCGCATGCGCAGCGCCAGCAGGACCTGGCCCGGGGATTGCCCGGCCAGTTCGTTGAAGCGCTTGAAGAAGGCCGAGCGCGACAGCCCGGTGCAGGCCGCCATGCTTTCCAGGGGCCAGGGTTGTTCGGGGTGTTCGATCAGCTGTTCCAGCAGCGCGGCGAAGGCCGGGTGCCGGGCCAGCGCCACCAGCCCGCCAAGGCCCTGGTTATCGGCCACCTGCTGGCGCAGCACATAGAGGAACAGCAGGTGGCTCAGGCGCTCCAGCAGCGCCGAGGAGGGCGCGGGCGTGCGCTGGCACTCTTGCAGGATCAGCTCGAACAGGGCCCGGGCCGCGCTCAGGGACGGGTCGCCGGCGCGCAGCACGATCCAGTCCGGCAGGCCGTCGATGATCAGCGACGACAACCCGGACCTGAAGTGAAAGAAACCGCAGACCAGGCCCACGCCATCCTCGGCCTGATCTTGTGCGTGAGCGTCGAGCGCCTGCATGGCCCTGCGTGGCAGTTCAAGGGCGACGCCATGCGCTTCGGCGCTGGACAGGCGATAGTCCAGGTCGCGCAGCAGGAACAGCGCATCCCCGGCATTCAGGCGCTGGGCCGGCTCATGGCCCTCGATATGCAGCCAGCAATGGCCCTGCACGATCAGGTGGAAGCTGGCCCGGGCCAGGCCGTGGGTGCTGGCGTGCCAGCCGCCGCAGTAGCGGCCGACATGGAACAGGCTGGCGTCGAGTTCGAGGCTTTCTAATAACCAATCAACCAGTGGGCTGGACGAAATCATCTAATGGAAACACTCAGGAGCAAGTAATCGCTACTTTAGAATATGGATCGAAATTCTTATAACCAACAGACTGGCCGGACACCTACACAGCAGGAGTCCACCGCATGTCGCGCATCACTCTACACAGCCTGCAAAGCGCTCCCGAAGCGGCCCGGCCGTTTTTGCAGAACGCCCAGAACAACTCGGGGTTCATCCCCAACCTGCTGGGCATCCTGGCCAATGCCCCGGCGGCGCTGGAGACCTACGTTACGGTATCGGCGCTCAATGGCAAGGCCGAGCTGAGCCTGGCCGAACGGGAGGTGGTGCAACTGGTGGCCGCCACCACCCACGGTTGCGATTTCTGTGTGGCCGGGCACACTGCGGTGGCGCAGAACAAGGCCAAACTGCCGGACGAAGTGATCAGCGCGTTGCGTGAGCGCAGCCCCTTGCCGGAGGAAAAACTGCAGGCATTGGCTGCCTTCGCCGCCGAGGTGATCGCCACCCGTGGCAACGTCAGCGAGCCGACGTTCGCGGCGTTCAAGGCCGCCGGCTACAGCGAGGGTAATGCCCTGGAAGTGATACTCGGGGTGAGCCTGGCGACCCTGTGCAATTTCGCCAACGTGTTCGCCCGCACGCCGCTGAACCCGGAACTGGCCAAGTACCGCTGGCAAGCGCCGCAGCAATGATGCAGCGGCTTGATTCAAGGCACGGCCGTTGGGCCGGTGCCGCGTAAAAAAAGGAGAAAACCACATGCTCAACCCCGCATTCAGTCAATGGCTGGACGCCGAGGCCCAGGCCTTGGACCTGGGCCACTGCGACCCGCAGCAGGTGCTGGCGCGGCTGGCCGAGGCGCAGGTGCTGCGCATCGGCATTCCGCCCGGGCAGGGCGGTAGCGACGGCGACCTGGGCGACGCCGTGGAGGCGCTGGCCGCGGTGGCCAGCCGTTCCCTGGCGGCGGCCTTTGTGTTCTGGGGCCAGCGGGCCTTTATCGAATACCTGCTGCACAGCCCCAACGCGGCCTTGCGCGAGCGTCTGTTGCCGGACCTGCTCAGCGGCGAACTGGCGGGGGCCACCGGGCTGTCGAACGCCATGAAGTTCCTCTCCGGCATCGAAGCCCTGCAAGTCCGCGCGCAGCCACGGGAGGGTGGTTGGAATCTGAACGGGCGCCTGCACTGGGTGACCAATCTGCGCAAAAGCGGTTTTGTGGTGGCCGCGGCCATCGAGCACGAGCAGGGCGGCGCGCCCTTTATCCTGGCGATCCCCGCGGGCCTGGCCGGCTTGCAACGTTCCGAGGATTTGCAACTGATGGGCTTGCAGTCGAGCAACACCGCGGCGCTGGAGCTGCAGCAGGTGGAGGTCGGCCACGACTGGTTGCTGCACGAGGATGCCAAGGCCTTTCTGCCGGCGGTGCGCCCGGCGTTTCTCGGCTTGCAATGCGGCATGGCCATCGGCCTGGCGCGGCGCGCGCTGGATGAAGTGCAAACTCATCTGCACAGCGGTCGTTCGATCCTGCGCGAGCCGTTGCAGGAGCAACGCCAGCAATTGGAAGAGAGCGTCGACCAGCTCAAGCGCGGCTTGCTGGAGGGGCGTTTCCTGACCCAGCCAGCAGCGCTGTTCCGGCTGCGCATCGCCCTGGCCGAAGCCGCCGCCAACGCCGTGCAACTGGAGTTGCAGGCCAGCGGCGGCAAGGCCTACCTGAGCGAGCATGGCGGCGGTTTTGCCCGGCGCTGGCGCGAGTCGGCCTTCGTGCCGATCGTCACGCCGAGCCTGGTGCAGTTGCGCGCCGAGTTGCAGCGCCAGGCCCGGGACGCGGCGGCATGAGCGCGGCCTTGCTCGAAGCCCGGCAGATCAGCCTCGGCTACCCCGGTGAAGCAGGCTGGCAAGCGGTGCTGGAAGGCTTTGACCTGAGCTTGCAGCCGGGGGAGGTGGTGTCGATCCTCGGCCCCAGCGGTGTCGGCAAGTCCAGCCTGTTGCGGGTCCTGGCCGGCTTGCAGGCGCCCCACAGTGGCAGCGTCAGCCTGCTGGGCCAGACGCTGGACGGGCCGCATCCACGGGTGGCCGTGGCGTTCCAGGACCCCAGCCTGCTGCCCTGGCTGAACCTGGAACACAACGTCGCCTTCGGCCTCGATTTCGCCCGCCAGCCGGCGCTGGACGCCCGGCAGCGCCAGGCGCGGATCGACCAGGCGATTACCGAGGTCGGCTTGCAGCATGCCCGCGGGCATTACCCGGCGCAGCTGTCCGGCGGCATGGCCCAGCGCACCGCGCTGGCCCGTTGCCTGGCGCGCCAGCCGCAGGTGCTGTTGCTCGATGAACCCTTTGGCGCGCTGGACGAAGTCACCCGCGCCGACATGCAGCAACTGCTGCTCAAGGTGATCGCCGAGCACCGCACCGCGGCGCTGCTGATCACCCACGACATCGACGAAGCCCTGCTGCTTTCCGACCGAATTCTGCTACTGGGTAACAGCCCGGCGCGGACCCTCGGCGAGTGGCGCATCGACCTGCCTCAGCCGCGCGCCGAGCTGGTGGAAGAACTGGGCGCCCTGCGTATCGAGATTCTCAAAACCCTTCGGCGGGCGAGCCGCGCTGCACAACCCCAAACCCTGCCTCAGCCTGAACCTCTGTCTCTGTAGGAGCGAAGCTTGCTCGCGATAAAAACGTCAGTGCGGCGCAGGGTCCCAGACACCCTGTCAGCGTTGAGGTCATTCGCGAGCAAGCTTCGCTCCTACATAAGAGCCGGACGAGCCGGATGAGCCGCAAGAGGCGGTAAATGGCCGGGTTCAACCCCTTGCCCGAATGATCGGAGATACACCATGTGCCTGGATGACTTTACCCACAGCCGTCGCGACTTCCTCAAGCTCAGCGCCTTGCTCACCGTCGGCGGCGCCTTGCCGTTGCTCAATAGCCTGCAGGCCCGCGCCGCCGCGGAGCCGGACGCGCCGGTGCGCATCGGCTACCTGCCGATCACCGACGCCACGCCCTTGCTGGTGGCCCATAACAACGGCCTGTTCGAGGCCGAGGGCATCCGCTCCGAGCGCCCGGTGCTGCTGCGCAGTTGGGCGCAGGTGATCGAGGCGTTCATTTCCGGGCAGGTCAATGTGATCCACCTGCTGTCGCCGATGACCATCTGGGCCCGCTATGGCAGTAAGGTGCCGGCCAAGGTGGTGGCCTGGAACCACGTTGGCGGCTCCGGCCTGACGGTGGCGTCGGGCATCACCGAGGTGCGGCAGCTGGGCGGGCAGGCGCTGGCGATTCCGTTCTGGTACTCGATTCACAACGTGGTGGTGCAGCAACTGTTGCGTGACAACGGCCTGACCCCGGTTAGCCGGCCGGCCAGCAGTCCGCTGGCAGCCAACGAGGTCAATCTGCTGGTGCTGCCGCCGTCGGACATGCCGCCGGCCCTGGCCAGCAAGCGCATCGCCGGCTACATAGTCGCCGAACCCTTCAACGCCCTGGCCGAGGAACTCAAGGTCGGCCGGGTGCAGCGCTTTACCGGGGATATCTGGCGCAACCACGCCTGCTGCGTGGTGTTCATGCACGAGCAAGACCTGAACAATCGCCCCGAATGGTCGCAGAAGGTGGTCAACGCCATCGTCAAGGCCCAGCTGTGGACCCGCGACCACCGCGCCGAGGCCGCCACTCTGCTGTCCCGCGACGGCGCCAACCGCTACACCCCGCATGCGCCCCAGGTGCTGAGCCGGGTCCTGGCACCGAGTGCCAGCGCACGCCAGCAGTACCTGGCCGACGGCGCGATCCAGCACGCGCAGTGGGACGAGCAGCGCATCGATTTCCAGCCGTACCCGTTCCCCAGCTACACCGAGGAGCTGGTCAAGCGCCTCAAGGACACCCTGATCGAAGGCGACAAGGGCTTTTTGGCCAGCCTCGACCCGCAGCACACCGCCCGCGATCTGGTGGACGAGCGCTTCGTGCGCAACGCCATCGCGTCGGTCGGCGGGCTCAAGGCATTCGGCTTGCCCGACAGCTTCGAACGCAGCGAGGAGTTCAGCCTCTGATGGCCAAGCGATCCGCATCGAGCCTGCATGGGCTGCTGGGCGTGGCGGGGCTGCTGTGCCTGCTGCTGTTGTGGTGGCTGGGGGTGCGCCTGTTCGGCGACGCCGACGGGCTCGCGGCGCGCTTTTCGCCAGCAGCGACCCTGGCCAGCCTGCTGGAACTGCTGGGCCGCGCCGAGCTGTACGAGCATGTGCTGGTCAGCCTCCAGCGCATCCTGATCGGCCTGGCCCTGGCCTTGCTGGTCGGCGTGCCCCTGGGCCTGCTGATCGGCAGCTACCGCCACCTGGAGGCGGCCACCACCCCGGCGTTCCAGTTCCTGCGGATGATCTCGCCGCTGTCGTGGATGCCGGTGGTGGTGATGCTGATGGGGGTAGGGGACCAGCCGATCTACTTCCTGCTGGCCTTCGCCGCGGTCTGGCCGATCCTGCTCAATACCGCGGCCGGGGTGCGCCAGCTCGACCCGCGCTGGCTGCAACTGAGCCGCAGCCTCAGTGCCACCCGCTGGGAAACCCTGCGCAAGGTGATCCTGCCTGGGGTGCTGGGCCATGTGCTGACCGGCGTGCGCCTGGCCATCGGCATACTGTGGATCGTCCTGGTGCCTTGCGAAATGCTCGGGGTCAGCGCCGGCCTGGGCTATTTCATCCTCGATACCCGCGACCGCCTGGCCTATTCGGAACTGATGGCCATGGTCCTGCTGATCGGCGCCCTGGGCTTTGCCCTGGACAGCCTGGCCCGTGGTCTGCACCGGCGCTGGACGCACTTGCCGTAACGCCGCGACGGGCGCATTGTCAGTGGGAAGTCTGAAGTCATGCTGGCGTTCGATCCGGCGTTGACGCACTGGCGTATAGAGAAGCGGGCGCCGGTGGCCGGCGTGGGCGTCCAGCCTATCTGGAGGTGCGCCATGAGCCAGTATCAACGCTTGTTGCTGGTCATCGACCCGGCAATGCGCCAGTCCCCCGCGATCCCGCGTGCCGCTGCCCTGGCCAAGGCCAGCGGGGCGAGCCTGCATATCGCGGCCTTGCTGAAACCGGCGTCGATTCTTTCCCTGTTCGAGCACAACGTGCGCAATGAAGCGCGCGAACGTTACCGCCTGGGACACCAGGAATGGTTGCAGGAGGAGGTGCATCGCCTGCGCGGCCATGGTGTCAAGGTCAACGGCGAGGTGGCCTGGGCCGACGACCTGCTGGAGGAAATCCTGCAGCACGTCGCGGAAATCCAGCCCGACCTGCTGATCAAGGACGTGCAGCACGAACCGGCGCTCAAACGCGCCTTTCTCACGCCGATGGACTGGCACCTGCTGCGCCAGTGCCCGGTACCGCTGTACCTGATGGGTCGCCACGGCCATACGTTGCCGCAAATGGTGGTCGCGGCGGTCGACCCGTCGCGGCCGGAGTACCAGCACAACGGGCTCAACGACCGGATCATCCACGAAGCCAACAGCCTGGCCCTGCAATGCGATGCCGAGCTGCACCTGCTGCATGCCTATGACGTGTCGTCGGTCTACCTGGGCGATGCCGGGGGCGGTGGCCTGGTGCTGTCGGACCTGACCCGGGAACTGCGGGTGACCCTGGAAAAAGCCTTCCTGGAACTGGCCGAGCGTTATGGCGTGCCCGAGGAACGGCGGCATTTCATCCTCGGACAGCCGGTCACCGTGCTGGCCAACTTCGTCACCGAGAACCAGGCCGACGTGCTGGTCATGGGCCGAGTGCATCGCCAGGGCCTGGAGAAACTGGTGGGCAGCACCACCGAGCACGCGCTGTATCAGGTGCCCTGCAGCCTGCTGGCGCTGTAGCCGGGCGCCTTGGGAGGTGAGACATGAGCGAATATCCGTCATTGCAGATGACCCTGCGCAACCGTCAGGCGGCCGGGCAAGGGCTGGTCGCGCCGTTGCAGAAATACAGCCGCCGGCCCGAGGTGATCGTGCTGGCGTTGCCCCGGGGCGGGGTGCCGGTGGCCTGGGAAATCGCCCGGGCCCTGGAGGTGCGGCTGGACCTGATGCTGGTGCGCAAGCTTGGCGTGCCCGGCCATGAAGAACTGGCGATGGGCGCCATCGCCAGCGGTGGTATCCGTATCCTCAATCAGGATGTCCTGAGCAGCCATCACCTCGGTGATGCCGCGCTGCAAGCGGTGACCATACGGGAAACCCAGGAGTTGCAGCGCCGCGAACGGGTCTACCGTGGCGACCGGGCCGCGCCCGACCTGCGTGACCAGGTGGTGATCCTGGTGGACGACGGGCTGGCCACCGGCGCCTCGATGCACGCCGCGGTACAGGCGGCGCGCCTGCAGCACCCGGCGCGGATCGTGGTGGCCGTGCCCCTGGCGCCGCAGGAAACCGTCGACACCCTGAGTTTCGAGGTCGACGAGCTGATCTGCCCGATCACGCCCCTGTGGTTCGTGTCGATCGGCAATGGTTACGCGGACTTTGCCCAGACCTCGGACGAGGAGGTGATCGACCTGTTGCAGCGCGCCTGGCAGCGGCCCTGCGAAGGCGGTTCGGCATGAAGGCCCGGGCTGCCTGAAAGCGGGCGCTCCGGAACCAAAACCGCCGTTGCCCCTCCAAGCTGTGCCCGGCGCTGCGTGCAGGCCGGGCGAGGGATCCATGGGCGACGGATTTTTGCCATTGAGGTGACGACCGCAACGGTCTGGCACAGGGCAAAACATGAAACAAGGCTTCAAGCTTCTCTGTGCAGTGTTGTTCGCCGCTGGCCTGGGCGGTTGCATTGCTGCCCCCATCGAAATGACCGCGCAGACCGAGCAACGCCTGCGCGCCCAGGCGCCGATCCGCTTTCTGTTGACCTTCGACGACGGTCCCAGCGCTTCCAACTTTTACAACCCGACCGAACGGGTGCTCGACGACCTGCTCGACAATCCACTGCAACCGGCGATCAAAGCGGTGTTCTTCGTCCAGACCCGCGCTTCGCGGGCCGGCGGCAGCGACATCGGCCGGCGGCTGATGGCCCGCGAGCATGCCGAGGGCCATGTGCTGGGCTTTCATACCGCCACGCCGAGGCACACCAACCATCGCTCGCTCGACCCGCCGGAACTGGAGGCGTCCCTGAACAACGGCAGCGCCGATATCGCGCTGATCACCGGCGTGCCGCCGAGCCTGGTGCGCCCGCCATTCTGGAACTACGACAAACGCACCTTCGCCGCCTACCAACGGCATGGCCTGCATGTGTTGCTCACCGACCTCAGCGCCAACGATGGCAAGGTCTGGGGCTTCAACGCCAGCCCACGGCGCCGGGCCAATATGCTGCGCCAGCTGTCGCAGGTACGCGAACGCATTGCCCTGGGCCAACTGCCGACGGTGGACGGAGCGATCCCGGTGGTGGTGACCTTCCACGACCTCAATCGCTACACCGCCCGCCACACCCGGGAATACCTGCAGATCCTGCTCGACAGCGCCCAGGCCACCGGCCTTGCGACCGCGTCCAAGCCGTTCTACGACGATACCGCGGCGCTGCAACGGGCGGTCATGGCCCGTACTGTCGCCCGCAGCGAGCAGCCGGTGCGCTTGCCGGGGCTGTGGAACTGGCTGTGGGACAGGAATTCCCATTGAGCAGGCGTGACCGTTCGCATTGGACAAGACATGACCGTCGGTCCGCCAGTGCCTCGCCAGGATCGAATAAAACGCTGATTTTACAGTCACATGGGTGGTTGCAGGCGCCGGCGCCGCCGGTTCGCACAGGGCCCGCTGCGTTGCCGGGCAGCTTTGCCAACCCATCGTTCTGACCCAGGTTCTAGGACACTTCCATGAAGCGACTCGCGACACTCACCCTGACCCTTTGCTCCACGCTGCTGCTGGGTGGCTGCTACCCCCATTGGGAGGACGGCCGACGCTACGATCGCGACCATGACGGTTGGCGCGACCACAGCCGTTATGACCGCGATTACTACCGCGACCGCGACCGCGACCGCGATCGTGACGACGACCGTTACGACCGCCGCTACGACCGGCGGGACAAGGACGGGCGTTATCGTCGCGACCGTGACGATGACGACGATGATGATTGAGTCGCCGGGCGCTTTTCGCCCGATATGACAACGGCGCCCGAGGGCGCCGTTGTCGTGTGTGCCGGGCGTTACTTCACCGCATAGAACTTGCGCACATAGGCCGTGCTGTGCCACGCGCAGGGCGTGCCCTGGGCAACGAACAGCGTAGCGCCGGGGCCGGCGCTCAGGCGGCTACCGTCCGCGCCCTCGAGGGTCACGCTGCCTTCCACCAGGTGCATCAGTTCATTGAGCTTGTGCGGCCGGCCATGGCGGCGGTACGGCGTGGAATCCCAGACCCCGATCCGCAGGTCGCAGGCGTCGTCCTCGAAGGCGTTGCGCGAGCGGCATTGCGGTTCCGCGCCGATCAGAATCTGCGGCTCGGGAGCCGCCGAGGGCGAGAGCATGGCCCGCGGGTCGAGCAGCGTCAGGCCCGGTTCGGCGCCCGCCGCGGCACGGTTCACCGCGCAGAAGGCCCAGAGCGTGCCGGGCTCGGCCTCGAGCTTGAAGGCGCTGCCGCGGCCGATCACCACGCTGGCGCCGGGGGCCAGTTCCAGGGCCTGTTCCCCAGACGGCTCGGCGCTGTAGAGCAACACCTTGCCGGCGTGCACCACGAGCATTTCGATGTGGGGGAAATCCTCGCTGGCAAAACGTCCGCTGGTGCGCACGACACCGGCGGCAATGCCGTCGCTGCCGTTATAGGCAACCAGCCGATCGGCGCCGAAGGGGTCGTCACTGCCCAGGGCAGCAGGGGTGAACAGGCTGGCGTCGTAGCGGCCGTCGGCGCCTGCCAGCAGCAAAGCGGCGGGTGTGGACATGTAAAGGACTCTCTGGAGTGTTGGAAAAAGGCGCCGCGACCCAGGGGCTCGCGGCGTTGCGGGTCAACCGATGGCCTGGGTCACCAGGGCGAACTGGCGTACGTTGCCGAGCGCCCGGGGCGGGGTGCCGCGGGCCATCTGCGCGACCTGATCGACCTGTTTCAGGCCGGCGCTTTCCAGCCATTCGGCCAGGCCGCAGTCGGCCGGAATATCGATGCGCACGAAGGCATCGGCAACCTTGCTCAGCAGGCTGGCGATCATCTGCCGGGCCTGCTCGGCGGTTTCCGCGACCACCGGGCCGATGCAGCGGCCACGGCCGAACGGCCGCAGCAGGGCGAAGGCGCGCAACTGGCCGTCGCGTTCGATGCCGACGCCGTGCTCGACCACCGTGAACAGGTCTTCCAGCACCTGGTGGCGGTCCAGGCCGCTGCCGGCGTTGGCCAGGCTCAGCTGGCGCAGGCGGTCGGCCTTGCGCAGCGGCCGGCAGCTTTCACCGGCGGGCAGGGCGCCCACCTCCGGCACCCGCACCTGGCCCTGATGCTGCTGGATCACGCCGAACTCGACGAAGCCCTGGCTGGCATACAGCGGCGCGCCGGCCAGGGTGGCGTTGAGGATCGGCGTGCGCGACTCGCAGGCGTGCAGGGCCTTTTCCATCAGGGCCCGGCCGATGCCCTGGCCCTGGTAGTCGCCGCTGACGATCACCAGGCCGATGGTGGCGTAGTCCCCTTGCAGGCAAGCGAAGGCGCTGCCGATCAGGCGCTCGCCGTCTTCCACCACGAAGCCCTGGCCGACCCGCTGCAACATCGCCCAGTCTTCCAGGCGATGGGGCCACTTCAATTGCACGGACAGGGCGTGGGCCGCCGGCAAGTCGGCGACAGTCATCGGGCGGTACACATAAGCAGGGCGAGGGGTGGCGGACATGGCAAGACTCCGTGAAAAAGATAAGTGCGATCGTCGGCGATGCGCCTGTATCCCATCTGCGATCACGCCTGGCAAGAGCCCCGCGGCGATTCGGCAGAATCCCTAAAAGACCGGCCGGCAGACCACAGTAACTACTTAAAAGGGGCCCAAGGTCGGCAGCAAATGCTTGGGCTTTTTTCCTAGGATGGAGGCCTGGTTTTTACCGGCCGGGCCGGCCTTCGCCGACCTTATTGCCGCCTTCAAGTGGAGTGCTCCATGGATAGCTTCGATCCTCGTCTTGTCGCTGTGCGCAGCGCTCATTTCATTGCCGGCCAGTACCGCGACGCCGCGCCCGGGCTGGAGGTCTCGCGACCGTCGGACGGCCAGGCCTACGGGCAGTTGCCAATCGCCGACGCCGGGCTGGTGGACGAGGCGGTGAACAACGCCTGGCAGGCCTTCGCCCGCTCCGACTGGGCCAGCCGTCCGCCCCGGGAGCGGGCGCGGGTGATGCGGCGCTGGGCCGACCTGGTGGAAGCCGACGCGGCGATCCTGGCGCCGCTGGAGGCGGTGGGTTCGACTCGGCCGCACCAGGATGTGATCGGCTGGGACATTCCCTATGTCGCCGAAGGCATCCGCTTTTTCGCCGAGCTGGCGGACAAGCACGGCGGTTCGCTGGCCGCCACCCAGACCGACCGCCTGGGCATGCAGATCGCCGAACCCTACGGGGTGATCGCCGCCATCGCGCCGTGGAATTTCCCGCTGAGCATGGCCTCGTGGAAAGTCGCCCCGGCCCTGGCCGCCGGTAACGCGGTGGTGCTCAAGCCCTCGGAGCTGACGCCGTTTTCCAGCCTGCGGTTCGCCGAACTGGCGCTGCAGGCGGGGGTTCCGGCGGGCATCTTCAACGTGGTGCAGGGCGACGGCCGGGTCACCGGCGATGCCCTGTGTCGCCATCCGCGGGTGGCCAAGGTGACCTTCACCGGTTCCACCGCCACCGGCTCGAGCATCATGTCCACCTGCGCCCTGGTCGGCCCCAAGCCGGTGACCCTGGAGCTGGGCGGCAAGAGCCCGCAACTGGTGTTCGCCGACGTGCCGGACCTCGCCAGGACCGCGCGCACCGTGGCCATGGCCATCACCGGCAACGCCGGGCAGGTGTGCGTCTCCGGCTCGCGGCTGCTGATCGAGCGCTCGGTCATGCAGCCCTTCGTCGAGCACCTGCGGGCGTACTTCGAACAATTGCGCCCGGGGCCGACCTGGTCGTCGGCCAGCACGCTGTCGCCGATCATTTCCCGGCAGCAGGCCCAGCGCATCGACGGCATCGTCCAGCGTTCGCGCCAGGCCGGCGCCGAGGTGCTCTGCGGCGGCGGGCTGTTCGACGGCCTGGGCGGCGCCTATTACCAGCCGACCCTGCTGACCGGCCTGGACAACCGCAACCCGGCGGTCTGCGAGGAGATCTTCGGCCCGGTGCTGACGGTGCAGGCCTTCGACGACGAAGCCGAGGCCCTGGCCCTGGCCGAGCATGCCACCTACGGCCTGGCCGCCGGGGTGCACACCGCCGACATCAACCGCGCCCTGCGCCTGGTCCGGCGCCTGGAAGCCGGCACGGTGTGGGTCAACCGCTATGGGCGCAGCAACGACTACATCCTGCCCACCGGCGGCTACAAGCGCTCCGGCATCGGCAAGGACCTGGGGCGCGAAGCCTTCGAGGCCAACCTGCGCTTCAAGAGCGTGCTGATCGATATCGCCGGCTGAAAACCGTGATCGACAGGGGCGGGTGAGCGGCGCGGTACGAAGTATGCATTGAACCTGCCGGCGCGGCCGCAGGCCGGCCGCCACCGGTTGGGGATCGACCGGCAGACACTCTGCGATTCGGCGAAACGGGCGCTTCCAGACGGGGGCGCCCGTTTTCGTTGGGGCCGGCGCAGGTTCTGCGGCGACCGGGCCCGGACTTGAGCCCCGGCGGCCGGCAAAGGTCCATAAAAGCGCATGAATACGGGCTTTGCCCAAGGCTGGCGCGCCCCGCAAAGTCTGCTGAGGGCGCCCCGAAAAACGGTGGTTTGTATCGAGCAGCCCGCGCTTTTAACGCCATCTGCTGATTTCACGGTGTTGTAATGAAGCTGTGATTGCAACGCTGCATCAGGGCTCCGGCAGCCGCGCTCTTGCGTGTCACGCCATGACCTCAACGAACTTCAGGACCGCACTCAATGAGCTTTCTTCGTCCCAAATTCATTACGTTCGACTGCTACGGTACGCTGACCAACTTCCACATGGGCACCATGACCCGCGAGCTGTTCGCCGACCGCGTCGGCCCTGAACAGATGGACCAGTTCGTCAAGGACTTCTCGGCCTACCGCCTGGACCAGGTCATGGGCGACTGGAGGCCCTACGACGAGATCCTCAAGACCGCGCTGGCGCGGACCTGCAAGCGCTGGGGCGTCGAGTACCGCGGCGAAGGCCAGCTGTACTACGACGCCGTGCCGACCTGGGGCCCCCATCCAGACGTGCCGGCCGGCCTGTCGAAGATCGCCGACAAGATCCCCCTGGTGATCTTCTCCAACGCCAGCGACAGCCAGATCATGTCCAACGTCGACAAGCTCGGCGCGCCGTTCCACAAGGTCTTCACCGCCGAACAGGCGCAAGCCTACAAACCACGCCTGGCGGCCTTCGAGTTCATGCTCGACAACCTCGGCTGCGGCCCGGAAGACATCCTGCATGTGTCCTCCAGCTTCCGTTACGACCTGATGCCGGCCCATGACATGAAGATCAAGCACAAGGCTTTCGTCGCCCGTGGCCACGAACAGCCGGCCAACGCCATCTACGGCTACCAGCAGATCCCGGACATCGGCGGCCTGGCTGGGCTGGTCGGGCTCTGATCGGTCATGGGCGCTCTTCAAGGCTGGGTCAGGGAGTCAGGCATGGGCAGTGAATCCTATTGGCTCGACAGTGCGCCGGCCTTCACCGGGGCACAGAGCGGCGCGCTGCCGGACAGCGTCGACGTGGCGATCGTCGGTGGCGGTTTCACCGGGCTGTCCGCGGCCCGCGCGCTGGCCATGAAGGGCGCCCGGGTGGTGGTGCTGGAAGCCGGCCGGGTGATCGGCGAAGCCTCCGGGCGCAACGGCGGCCAATGCAACACCGGGGTGGCCCAGGATTACGCCGCCCTCAGCGCCAGCCTCGGCGCCGAACGCGCGCGGGCCTATTACCAGGCCTATGAGCGGGCGGTGCAGAGCGTGGTGGCGCTGGTGGCGCAGGAGGGCATCGGTTGCGACCTCAAGCGCAATGGCAAGCTCAAGCTGGCGGCCAAGCCCCTGCATTACGAAGGGCTGGCGCGCACCTGCGAGCTGATCCGCCGCGAGGTCGATGCCGATGTCGAGCTGCTGTCCGCCGAGCAAGTGCGCGGCGAAGTCGATTCCGCCGGTTTTCACGGCGGCCTGTTGCAGCGCAACGGCGTGCAGATGCACGTCGGGCGCTTCGGCATCGGCCTGGCGCACGCCGCGGCGCGCCATGGCGCGCTGATCTATCAGGACTGTGCGGTCCAAGGCTGGCAGGGCAACAGTGGCGGCTACCGGCTCGACACCGCGCGCGGTTCGTTGCAGGCGCG
This sequence comes from Pseudomonas sp. NFACC41-3, assembly GCF_900109505.1. NCBI lineage: Bacteria > Pseudomonadati > Pseudomonadota > Gammaproteobacteria > Pseudomonadales > Pseudomonadaceae > Pseudomonas > Pseudomonas sp. NFACC41-3. Next base: position 1,712,080 of record NZ_FOAE01000001.1, on the reverse strand, counting down.
GCAGATTCTGCTGGCCACCGGCGCCTGCCAGCATGGCGACCTCGGCTGGTACCGGCGGCGCATCGTGCCGGTGGGCAGCTTCGTGGTGACCACCGAGGTGCTGCCGCAGGCCCTGGTCGAGCGGCTGCTGCCGCAGCAGCGCTCCTATGTCACCAGTCGCACCATCGGCAACTACTTCCGCCTGACCCCGGATAATCGCCTGCTGTTCGGCGGCCGGGCGCGCTTCGCCATGTCCAGCCCGAGCTCCGATGCCAAGAGCGGCAAGGTGCTGCAGGCGGCCATGGTGCAGATGTTCCCGCAACTGGCCGGGGTCGCTATCGACTACTGCTGGGGCGGGCTGGTGGACATGACCAGCGACCGGCTGCCCCGGGCCGGCGAACGCAACGGCATCTACCACGCCATGGGCTACAGCGGCCATGGCGTGCAGATGTCGGTACACATGGGCCAGGTCATGGCCGAGGTCATGGACGGCGCCAATCCATCCCTCAACCCCTGGCAAGACCTGGGATGGCCGGCGATTCCCGGGCACTTCGGCAAGCCCTGGTTCCTGCCGCTGGTAGGGGCTTACTACCGCCTCCAGGACTATCTGCACTGAGTTTGCTTCACCGTCGTTTTGCGTTTCCAGGACGCTCCGGTCAACCGCGAGCACTCGAGCCTTCTCATTATTCGACAGGTAGAACTGCTATGACTGACAACAAAGTCGATCCGCAACTGATTTCCGGCGAAGAAAGCCTGCGGGTTTTCGAAGGCCTGAACCGTGGCATGTCCCGCCGCAGCGCCTTGCGCATGCTCGGCGTGGCCGGTGTCGCCGCCGCGGGCGCCGGCAGCCTGTTCGGCAGTGCCGGCACCTTGCTCGCCAGCGACAGCGCGGCGCCAGCCAAGGGCAAGCCGGGCGGGCGCATCCGCGTCGCCGGGATGTCCAGTTCCACCGCCGACACCCTCGACCCGGCCCGGGGCGCGCTGTCCACCGACTATGTGCGGCACTTCATGTTCTACAACGGCCTGACCCGCTTCGACAGCCACCTGGTGCCGCAGCTGGAGTTGGCCGAGCGCATCGACAATACCGACGCCACGTTGTGGATCATCACCCTGCGCAAGGACGTGACCTTCCATAACGGCAAGGGCCTGACCGCCGCCGACGTGGTGTTCTCGCTGTCGCGGCACAAGGACCCGGCCACTGGTTCCAAGGTCATGCCGCTGATGGAGCAGTTCGCCGAGATCAAGGCCACCGGCACCCATGAGGTGCAGATCCGCCTCAAGGCGCCGAACGCCGAGCTGCCGTCGATCCTCGCGGTCTCGCACCTGCTGATCGTGCCCGAAGGCACCACCGACTTCAGCCAGGGCATCGGCACCGGGCCGTTCAAGGTCAAGGAGTTCAAGCCGGGCGTGCGCTCGGTCTCCGCGCGCAACCCGAACTACTGGAAGCCGGGCCTGCCGTACCTGGACGAGATCGAGTTCATCGCCATCGCCGACGAGCCGTCGCGGGTCAACGCCTTGCTCTCCGGGGACGTGAACCTGATCAACGAAGTCAACCCGCGTTCCACCGCGCGCATCGCCGCCAGCGTCGGGCACCGGGTGGTGGACGCGCCGTCGGGCAACTACACCGACCTGATCATTCGCCAGGACCAGTTGCCCGGCCAGAGCCCGGAGTTCACCCAGGCGCTGAAGCACCTGCTGGACCGCGAACAGGTCAAGTCCGCGGTGTTCCGTGGCTACGCCGTGGTCGGCAACGACCACCCGATCGCCCCGGGTTCGCGTTACTACAACGCCGACCTGCCGCAGACCCCGTACGACCCGGAAAAGGCCCGTTTCCTGCTGAAAAAGGCCGGCATGGAGAAGGTCAGCATGCCGCTGGTGGCCTCGCCGGCCGCCACCGGTTCGGTGGACATCGCCGTGCTCTTGCAGCAGTCGGCCAAGCAGGCCGGGCTGACCCTCAACGTCAACCGCCTGCCCAGCGACGGCTACTGGTCCAACCACTGGATGAAGCACCCGCTGAGCTTCGGCAACATCAACCCGCGGCCGAACGCCGACGTGATCTTCTCGCAGTTCTTCCAGTCCAGCGCGCCATGGAACGAATCGGGCTGGAAGAACGAGCAGTTCGACCAGTTGCTGATGCTGGCCCGCGGCGAGACCGACGACGCCAAGCGCAGCACGATGTACGCCGACATGCAGACCCTGGTGCACGACCACTGCGGCATCGGCATCCCGGTGTTCATCAGCAACATCGACGGGGTCGACCAGCGCATCAAGGGCTATGGCAGCAATCCCCTGGGCGGCTTCATGGGCTACATGTTCGCCGAGCAGGTGTGGCTGGACGCGTGAGGGGCGAAAGCAGATTCCGTCGGGGCTGCAAGGCAGGAGGGAAGGGCGATGAATAGCAACACACTGTGGTTGATCGCGCGGCGCATGGGCGCCGCGGTCGTGACCTTGTTGATCGTGTCCATGGTGGTGTTCGCCATCACCGCGGTGCTGCCGGGGGACGCGGCGCAACAGGCCCTGGGGCAGTTCGCCACGCCGGAACAGGTGGCGGCGCTGCGCCTGAAACTGGGCCTGGACCAGCCCGGTGTGGTGCGTTACCTGCACTGGCTGCTCAGCCTGCTGGCCGGCGACATGGGCACCTCGGTGTCCAACGCCATGCCGGTCAGCGAGCTGATGGCCGGGCGGGTGCCCAACACCCTGATGCTGGCGGCGGTGACCGCGGTGGTCTCGGTGCCGCTGGCGCTGACCCTGGGCATCGGCTCGGCCATGGGCCGCGGCGGGCGCCTGGACAGCCTCCTGAGCTTCATCACCCTGGCCCTGGTGGCGGTGCCGGAGTTCCTGGTGGCGACCCTGGCGGTGCTGGTGTTCGCGGTGAACCTGGGCTGGCTGTCGGCCTTGTCCTACGCCAGCGAAACCCACTCGCCGCTGCAGTTCCTGCGCACCTACGCCTTGCCGGTGATGACCCTGTGCTTCGTCATCGTCGCGCAGATGGCGCGCATGACCCGCGCCGCGGTGATCGACCAGCTCGATAGCCCCTACGTGGAAATGGCCCGGCTCAAGGGCGTCAGCCCGGTGCGCATCGTGCTGCGCCACGCCTTGCCCAACGCCATCGGGCCGATCGCCAACGCGGTGGCGCTGAGCCTGTCGTACCTGCTGGGCGGGGTGGTGATCGTCGAGACCATCTTCAATTATCCCGGGATCGCCAGCCTGATGGTCGACGCCGTGACCAACCGCGACATGGCGCTGGTGCAGGCCTGCACCATGCTGTTCTGCACGGCCTACCTGGGCTTGGTGCTGATTGCCGACCTGTGCGCGATTCTTTCCAATCCGAGGCTGAGAAACCAATGACCAATCTCATGGTGAAGTCGACGCCGGCCACGCCTGACCTGGCGCTGGGCAAGGTGTCCCACGGGCCTTCCTGGCTCGGCCTGACCGGGGCCGCGATGTGTGTGCTGTGGCTGCTGGTGGCGCTGTTCGGCCCCTGGCTGGCGCCGCACCCGGTGGGCGAAGTGGTGTCCGCCAATGTGTTCGACGCCATGGGCGCGGCCTATCCGTTCGGCACCGATTACCTGGGCCGCGACATGCTCAGCCGGGTGCTGGTGGGCGCGCGGTTCACCGTCGGCCTGGCGCTGATTTCCGCGGTCCTGGCCAGCGGCCTGGGCACCGCCTGCGCCTTGCTCTCGGTGGTCGCGCCGAAATGGCTGGATGAAGTCATCAGCCGCCTGATGGACGCCTTTATCTCCATCCCCAGCAAGATGCTGGCGCTGATCATGGTCTCGGCCTTCGGCTCCTCGGTGGTGCTGCTGGTGTGCACCGCGGTGCTGAGCTTCACCCCCGGGGCGTTCCGTATCGCCCGCAGCCTGGCGGTGAATATCGAAGCCCTGGAGTACGTGCAGGTGGCCCGCACCCGCGGCGAGCGCCGGCTGTACATCGCCTGCGTGGAGATCCTGCCGAACATGCTCAACCCGGTGCTCACCGACCTTGGCCTGCGCTTCGGCTTCATCGTCCTGCTGCTCAGCGGCATGAGCTTCCTTGGCCTGGGCGTGCAGCCGCCGGACGCCGACCTCGGTTCGCTGGTGCGCGAGAACATCGGCGGCCTCAACCAGGGCGCGCCGGCCATCGTCATCCCGGCGCTGGCCATCGGTACCCTGACCATTGGCGTGAACCTGTTCATCGACAGGATCTCGTCGCGCCGCAGCCGCCGTCCGGGAGGTCATTGAAATGAGCCAGTTGATTCGAGTGCAAGACCTGCGGGTGGTCGCCGACGGCGAGGGCGGCGAAGTGGAGATCGTCAAGGGCGTGAGCTTCGCCCTGGAGCAGGGTGAGGTGCTGGCGCTGATCGGCGAGTCCGGCTCGGGCAAGACCACCATCGCCCTGGCCCTGCTGGGGTATGCCCGCCGCGGTTGTCGCCTGGCGTCCGGGGTAGTGCGGGTCGGCGAGCACGACATGCTGGCCCTGGGCGAGGAGCAGTTGCAGGGCCTGCGCGGCAATCGCGTGTCCTACATCGCGCAGAGCGCGGCGGCGGCCTTCAATCCGGCGAAACGCCTGCTCGACCAGGTGCTGGAGGGTGCCCTGATCCATGGCCTGGACAGCCGCGCCAACCTGGAGGCGAAGGCCATCGAGCTGTTCCGCGACCTGGCCCTGCCGGACCCGGAACACATCGGCCAGCGTTACCCGCACCAGGTCTCGGGCGGCCAGTTGCAACGGGTGATGGCGGCGATGGCGCTGATCAGCGACCCGCTGCTGGTGATCCTCGACGAACCGACCACCGCGCTCGACGTCACCACCCAGATCGACGTGCTGCGCGCCTTCAAACGGGTGGTGCGCGAACGCGGGGCCACGGCGGTGTATGTGTCCCACGACCTGGCGGTGGTGGCGCAGATGGCCGATCAGATCGTGGTGCTCAACGGCGGCCAGATCCTCGAACAGAGCGCCACCGCGCCGCTGCTCGAGGGCCCGGCCCACGATTACACCCGCAGCCTGCTGGCGGCCGCGCGCCCGGACTCGACCATTCGCCCGCCCAGCGATATCGCCGAGGACCAGCCGCTGCTGACCATCAAGGGCCTGACCGCCGGCTACGGCAACAAGAACCTGCAAGGCATGCCGATGATCCGCGTGCTGGAGGACATCGACCTGACCGTGCGCCGTGGCCAGGCCATCGGCGTGATCGGCGAGTCCGGCTCGGGCAAATCGACCCTGGCGCGGGTGGTGGCTGGCCTGCTGGCCCCGGCCCTGGGTAACCTGACCTTCGACGGCCAGCCCCTGGGCGGCAGCCTGTCGAGCCGCACTGACGAGCAGTTCCGGCGGATCCAGATGGTGTTCCAGAACGCCGACACCGCGCTCAACCCCATGCACAGCGTCAGCGCCATTCTCAGCCGGCCGCTGAAGATGTATTTCGGCCTCAAGGGTGCGGCGCTGCGCCAGCGCATCGACGAGTTGCTGGACCTGGTGCGGCTGCCGCGCACGCTCGCGCAGCGGCGGCCCAACGAGCTGTCCGGCGGGCAGAAGCAACGGGTCAACCTGGCCCGCGCGCTGGCGGCCAAGCCCGACCTGATCCTTTGCGACGAGGTGACGTCGGCCCTGGATACCGTGGTCGGCGCGGCGATTCTCGAACTGCTGCGCGACCTGCGCCAGGAGCTGGGGGTGTCCTACCTGTTCATCAGCCACGACATTTCCACGGTGCGCGCGCTGTGCGACGACATCGTGGTGATGTACAGCGGGCACAAGGTCGAGGCCGGCGGCCGCGCGGCCTTCGGCCAGGCGCCGTTCCATCCTTACACCGACCTGCTGATCCACTCGGTGCCGGAGCTGTGCCAGGGCTGGCTGGAAAGCTGCGGCAGCACCTGCGCCAGCCTGCCGCCGATCGGCGCCAAGGCCAATGTGCCGGAGCTGTGCACCTTCCTCAATCGCTGCCCGGTGCGCATCGACGGCCTGTGCAACCGCACCGCGCCGAACCGCCGCGCCATCGACGGTGGCAGCGAGATCCTCTGCCACCGCGACAGCGGCGAGTTGCTGCAGAGCCAACAGAACTTCAATGGCATGACCGAGGGAGCCTACGCATGAAGGGGCGTTTTGTACGGCTGGGCGAGCGCGAACGGGCGCCGGTACGGCTGCGGGTGGACGGGGAGCCCATCGAGGCATTGCAGGGCGACACGCTGATGGTGGCGTTGCTGACCCAGGGGACGGCCCTGCGCCAGTCGGAGTTCGATTCCGGCCGGCGCGCCGGCTTCTGCCTGATGGGCGCCTGCCAGGACTGCTGGGTCTGGACCCGCGCCGGCGAGCGCCTGCGCGCCTGTTCCAGCGAGGTCCGCGAGGGCCTGGACATTCTCACCACACAACCGGAGGCGATATGGCCACTGCACGGCTGAACATCCCGTCCGGCAGCGCGCCGCGGGTGGTGATAGTCGGCGCCGGGCCGGCCGGCACCCGCTGCGCCGAAACCCTGCTGGCGGCCGGCATCGTGCCGACCCTGGTCGACGAAAACCGCCGCGACGGCGGGCAGATCTACCGTCGCCAGCCCGAAGGTTTCCGCCGCGACTACGCCACCCTGTACGGCAGCGAAGCGCACAAGGCCCGGGCCCTGCACGACAGCTTCGAGCGCCTGCGCCCGCGCATCGACTATCGCCCGGACACCCTGGCGTGGAACCTCACCCCGGGGCAGCTGTGCTGCGTCAGCCAGGGCCGGCACTTCACCCTGGACTACGACGCGCTGATCCTCTGCACCGGCGCCACCGACCGCCTAATGCCGCTCGAAGGCTGGCAACTGGCGGGCACCTACAGCCTGGGCGGCGCGCAGATCGCCCTCAAGGCGCAGTCGGTGTCCATCGGCCACCGCGTGGTGTTCATGGGCAGCGGGCCGCTGCTGTACCTGGTGGCCAGCCAGTACCTCAAGGCCGGGGCGCGGGTCGCGGCGGTGCTCGACACCTCGCCGCCGGGCAAGCGCATCGGCGCCTTGCCGAAGCTGCTGGCGCGCCCGGGATTGCTCTGGACCGGCATGAAGCTGCTGGCGCGGCTGTGCCTGGCCCGGGTCCCGGTGCACCTGGGCATCCAGCCGATCCGGGTACTGGGCGATGCCCAGGGCGGGATCAGCCTGGTGCAGGTCAAGACCGCCAAGGGCGACAGCCTGGATGTCGAGTGCGATGCCCTGGCCCTGGGCTATCACCTGCGTCCGGAAACCCAGTTGGCCGACCTCGCCGGTTGCCGCCTGGCCTTCGACCCGGCGTCCAGCCAGTGGCTGCTGGAACTCGACGAGGCCGGGCGCACCAGCGTCAACGGGGTCTACGCCGCCGGCGACGGGGCGAAGATCCGTGGCGCCGACGCCGCCGAACACGCTGGGCGCCTCTCGGCGCTGGCACTGCTCGAGGATCTGCAACTGCCGGTCAACGCCGCGGAAGTGGACGAACAGCGCCAGGCCCTGGCGGTGATGGACCAGTTCCGCCTCGGCCTGGCCCAGGCCTTTCCCTGGCCGAGCGCCCAGGCCAAGGCACTGCCGGACACGGCCATCGTCTGCCGGTGCGAGATGATCAGCGCCGGCGAACTGCGCCGCACCGTGCGTGAGAAGGGCGCCTGCGAGGTCAACCGCGCCAAGGCCTTCAGCCGGGTCGGCATGGGTCGCTGCCAGGGCCGCTACTGTTCCCAGGCCGGGGCCGAGGTGATCGCTGCCGCGGCCGGGGTCGCGGTGCAGGAGGTGGGCCGGCAGCGCGGCCAGGCCCCGGTCAAACCCCTTTCGATGCTCACCGGGGAGGTGACGCCATGACCGTGCAACAGTCCGATGTGCTGATTGTCGGCGGCGGCCTGATGGGCTCGGCGGCGGCGTTTTTCCTGCGCCGGCGCGGCCAGTCGGTGACCCTGCTGGAGCGTGACCAGATCGGCCAGTACGCCAGCGGGGTGAACTTCGGCAACGTACGGCGCCAGGGCCGTTATCTCGGCCAGCTGGAGCTGGCCAACCGTTCCTGGGCCCTGTGGAAGCGCCTGCCGGAACTGATCGACGACGACCTGGAGTTCATCGCCAGCGGGCATATGCGGGTGTGCTACCGCGAGGACGAGATCGCCGAACTGGAAGCCTATGCCGCGGCGCCCGAGGCGCGTGAGCTGGACCTGCAGATCTACCGCGGCCGCGAGCTGCACGAGCGTTTCCCGTTTCTCGGGCCGGACGTCAAGGGCGGCTCCTACGCGCCCCATGACGGCCACGCCAACCCGCGCCTGGCGGCCCCGGCCTTTGCCCGGGCGGCGGTGCGCGCCGGGGCGCGGATCGAAGAACGCACCGAGGTGAGCGAGGTGCAGAAGGTCGGCGGCGGGTTCCTGGTCAGCACCACCGATGGCCGCCAGTTCAGCGCCGAACGCCTGCTGATCACCGCCGGCGCCTGGGGCCAGAAGCTCTCCGAGCAGTTCGGCGAACCGGTGCCGCTGGACACCAACGGTCCGCAGATGGCGGTCACCGAGCCGGTGCCTTACGCCTTGCCGACGGTGATCGGGGTCTACACCAAGATCCCCGAGGAGGTGATCTACTTCCGCCAGATTCCCCGCGGCAACATCATCATCGGCGGTGGCTACCGCAGCAAACCGGACATGCTCACCAGGCGCGCCCAGGTCGAACCGCGCAGCATCCTCAACCAGATCCAGCAGATGCGCCGGCTGCTGCCGGGCGTCGGCAACCTCAACATCATCCGCGTGTGGAGCGGCATCGAAGGGTATTTGCCCGATTCGCTGCCGATCATGGGCCCCAGCGGCCAGGTCGACGGCCTGTACTACGCCTTCGGTTTCTGTGGCCATGGCTTCCAGCTCGGCCCGGGCGTCGGCGACGTGATGGCCGAGCTGATCGCCACCGGCAGCACCGGCACTTCGATCGAGCCCTTTTCGATTCGCCGCTTCGCCGGCACCACCGCACAACGGAGCAAGGCCTCATGAAACCCCGGGTACTGGAGATCTTCAAGCGCCTGATCGCCTTCGACACCGTGTCCTCGGAGTCGAACCTGGCGCTGATCGAATACGTGCGCGAGCTGCTGCAGAGCAAGGGCATCGAATCGCTGATCGTCAAGGACGAAAGCGGGCGCAAGGCCAACCTGTTCGCCAGCACCGGGCCCCGGGAACTGCCGGGGATCCTGCTGTCCGGGCACACCGACGTGGTGCCCGCCGCAGGCCAGGCCTGGAGCCTGCCGGCGTTCCAGGTCACGGAGCAGGGCGGGCGCCTCTACGGGCGCGGCAGCTGCGACATGAAGGGGTTTATCGCCCTGGCCATAGACGCCATGCTCGATGCCGCGGACTGCACCTTGAGCCGGCCGCTGCAACTGGCGCTGTCCCATGACGAGGAAATCGGCTGCGTCGGCGTGCGACGGCTGCTGGACGTGCTGCACCTGGCGCCGGTGCGGCCGTTCCTGTGCCTGATCGGCGAACCCACCCACATGCAGTTCGTGCTCGGGCACAAGGGCAAGGGCTCGTACCGCGCCCATTGCCGTGGCCAGGAAGCGCATTCCTCCCTGGCGCCGCTGGCGGCCAATGCGATTCACCTGGCCTGCGATTTCATCGCCGGTTTGCGCGACAGCCAGCAGCGCCTGCGCGAGCAGGGCGCGCGGGACGCCGACTACGACATTCCCTACAGCACCGTGCACGTCGGGCAGATCGGCGGCGGCAAGGCGCTGAACATAGTGCCGAACCTGTGCACCCTGGATTTCGAAGTGCGCAACCTGCCGGCGGACGATCTTGAGCAGTTCCTCGACCAGATGCGCGAACGCGCCGAGCTGATCGTGCGCGAGGCGCGCCAGCTTTCCGAGGTGGCGGCCATCGAGATCGAAACCCTGAATGTCTACCCGGGGCTGGAGACCCATCCGAGTGTCGAGGCGGTGCGTTTCCTCCACGACTTCGCCGCGCCCGGCACCGGCTACGCCAAGGTTGGCTTCGGCACCGAAGGCGGCCTGTTCAACCAGCGCCTGGACATCCCGGTGGTGGTCTGCGGCCCGGGCTCCATCGAGCAGGCGCACAAGCCCGACGAGTTCATCGAGGTCAGCCAGATGGACGCCGGCCAGCGTTTTCTCGAAGGCTTGCTGGGTTCCCTGAAACGCTGAGCCGTCACCTGTAGCCGCTGCCTAAGGCTGCGATCGGGCACCAGCCCGCCAAGCCTGTATCCCGGGTCGGCCTGATGCACCGCGGTCAGCGGTTTTGCGACGGCTGCGCCGCCGATCGCAGGCTGCGCCAGCGGCTACATCGATCCCGGTTTTCCAGCCGAACGCCGGCCCCTGTAGCCGCTGCCGCAGGCTGCGATCGGGCACCAGCCCGCCAAGCCTGTATCCCGGGTCGGCCTGACGCACCGCGGTCGGTGGTTTTGCGACGGCTGCGCCAGCGGCTACAGGGCGGTGTTCAGGTTCTCGGTAGAGCCTGCTGTGACGCCGCGTTTTTCAGCATCCGACGCTGTCGGCCCGGCGCTTTCAGCATCCTGGGCTGCGGTGCCTGCTTAGACTGGGGGCTGTCTCGGAACAGGACTCGACCATGCTCAAGAATCGTTTGAAAGACCCCAGCCTCTTGGTGGAACTGGCCTACATCGACGGGCAGTGGGTGGCCGCCGACGATGGCGCGACCCTGGCGGTGCTCGACCCGGCCAGCGGCGAATGCCTGGCCCGGGTCCCGGCCCTGCAGGGCGCGCAGACCCGCCTGGCCATCGCCGCCGCCGAATGCGCCTGGCCGGCCTGGCGCGCGCGCCCGGCGGCGGAGCGGGCACAGCTGCTGGAGCGCTGGTACCAGGCCATGCTCGACAACCTCGACGACCTGGCCCTGATCATGACCGCCGAACAGGGCAAGCCCTTCGCCGAAGCCCAGGGCGAAATCCGCTACGGCGCCGGGTTCGTCAAATGGTTCGCCGAGGAGGCGCGGCGCATTTGCGGCGACACCCTGCCGGCACCCGCTGGCGACCGGCGCTTGCTGACCCTCAAGCAGCCGGTGGGAGTCTGTGCGGCGATCACCCCGTGGAATTTCCCCAACGCGATGATCACCCGCAAATGCGCGCCGGCCCTGGCCGCCGGTTGCCCGATCATCGTCAAGCCTTCCGACCTGACGCCGCTGTCGGCCCTGGCCCTGGCGGTGCTGGCCGAGCGGGTGGGGATTCCGGCGGGGGTGTTCAGTGTGCTCACCGGCATGCCGGCCGGGATTGGCGAAGAGCTGACCGGCAACCCGGCGGTGCGCAAGATTTCCTTTACCGGTTCCACCGCGGTCGGCCGCCTGCTGATGCGCCAGAGCGCCGAGCACATCAAACGCCTGAGCCTGGAGCTGGGCGGCAACGCGCCGTTCGTGGTGTTCGACGACGCCGACCTGGAACAGGCGATCGCCGGGATCATGCAGAGCAAATTCCGCAACGCCGGGCAGACCTGCGTCTGCGCCAACCGCATTCTGGTCCAGGACGGCATCTACGCACGTTTTGCCCAGCGCCTGGTGGAGGAGGTGGCCAAGCTCAAGGTCGGCAACGGCCTGGAGCCGGGCGTGAGCATCGGCCCGCTGATCAATGCCGCGGCGGTGAGCAAGGTCGCCCGGCATATCGACGACGCCCTGGGCAAGGGCGCGACCCTGCTGTGCGGCGCGATTCCCCAGGGCGAAAGCCAGTTCGTGCTGCCCACGGTGCTGGGCGAGGCCAGCACCGAGATGCTCCTGGCCCATGAGGAAACCTTCGGCCCGGTGGCGCCGCTGATGCGCTTTCACGACGAGGCCGAGGCGCTGGCCATCGCCAATGCCACGCCTTACGGGCTGGGCGCCTACTACTTCACCCAGGACCTGCGCCGCTCCTGGCGTTTCGGCGAAGCGCTGGAGTTCGGCATGGTCGGCCTCAACACCGGGATCATCTCCATGGAAGTGGCGCCGTTCGGCGGCATCAAGCAATCGGGCCTGGGCCGCGAAGGCAGCAAGTACGGCCTGGACGAATACCTGGAGATCAAGGCGTTCCACATCGGCGGCCTGTGACCCGCCCGCACCGACTTCGAGGAGACATGCGACATGAGCAAGGCATTCAGGATCGCCGCCATCGCCGGCGACGGGATCGGCAAGGAAGTGCTGCCGGAAGGATTGCGGGTGCTGCGGCAGGCAGCGCACAAGTGGCGGCTGGACCTGGAGATCGAGGTGCTGGACTGGGCGCACTGCGATTACTACCTGGAGCACGGGCAGATGATGCCCGGGGACTGGTTCGAGCGGCTCAAGGATTTCGACGCCATCTACTTCGGCGCCGTGGGCTGGCCGGACAAGGTGCCGGACCATATTTCCCTGTGGGGTTCGCTGCTCAAGTTCCGCCGCGACTTCGACCAGTACGTGAATATCCGCCCGGTGCGGCTGTTCCCCGGGGTGCCGTGCCCGTTGGCCGGGCGCGAGCCGGGGGACATCGATTTCGTGGTGATCCGCGAGAACACCGAGGGCGAGTATTCCTCGGTGGGCGGCAAGATGTTCGAGGGCACCGAGCATGAGTTGGTGCTGCAGGAGTCGGTGTTCACCCGGCGTGGCGTGGACCGCATTCTCCAGTACGCCTTCGACCTGGCCCAGGCCCGGCCGCGCAAGCGCCTGACCGCGGCGACCAAGTCCAACGGGATTTCCATCAGCATGCCGTACTGGGACGAGCGCACGGCGCTGATGGCAGAGCAGTACCCGCAGGTCAGCTGGGACAAGCAGCACATCGACATTCTCTGCGCGCGTTTTGTCTTGCAGCCGGAGCGTTTCGACGTGGTGGTGGCCTCCAACCTGTTCGGCGACATTCTCTCCGACCTCGGCCCGGCCTGTGCCGGCACCATCGGCATCGCGCCTTCGGCCAACCTCGACCCGCAGCGGCGCTTCCCGTCGCTGTTCGAGCCGGTGCACGGCTCGGCGCCGGACATCTACGGACGCAATATCGCCAACCCGATCGCGATGATCTGGTCCGGCGCGCTGATGCTGGATTTCCTCGGCAATGGCGAGCAGCGCTACCGCGACGCCCACGACGGCATTCTCAAGGCCATCGAACAGGTGATCGCCCAGGGCCCGATCACCCCGGACCTGGGCGGCCAGGCCTCGACCCAAGACGTCGGCGCGGCGATTGCCGAAGCGCTGTAGCCGCTGCCGAAGGCTGCGATCGGGCGCTAGCCCGCCAGGCTGTATCCCGGGTCGGCCTGATGCACCGCGATCAGCGGTTTTACGACGGCTGCGCCGCCGATCGCAGGCTGCGCCAGCGGCTACAGCGATCGTGGGGGTCAGTAGCCCTGGGTTCGGTCGATCTGCCCGAGCATCGGTTCGCCGCGCTGGTGGCGACGGATATTGTCCAGCAGCACGGCGAAGGCGCTTTGCGGCTGGGTCATGGCGGCGATGTGCGGGGTCAGGAGGATCTGCGGGTGATCCCAGAACGGGTGTTCGGCCGGGGCCGGTTCCTGTTGCAGGACGTCGAGCACCGCGCCGCTGAGCTGGCCGCTGGCCAGGGCGTCGAGCAGGTCCTGTTCCACCAGGTGGCCGCCACGGCCCATATTGATCAGCGCCGCGCCACGGGGTAGCTGACGGAACAGCTCGCGGTCGAGGATGCCCTGGGTCTGTTCGGTCAGGGGCAGTACGCATAGCAGGATGTCGCACTGGCTGAGAAAGGCCGGCAACTGCTGGTCGCCGGCGAAGCACTGCACGCCGTCGATGCGGTGGGCGCTGCGGGCCCAACCGGACAGGGCGAACCCCAGCGGCCGCAGGGTGGCGAGGATCTGCTGCGCCTGTTGCCCCAGGCCCATGACCCCGACCCGGCGTTGCGCCGCCGGTTGCAGCAGGTGCGCCTGCCAGCAGCGGGCGAGCTGTTGCTGCCGGTAGCGCAGCATGTCGCGGTGCAGGCTGAGCACGGCGAAGCTGGCGTATTCGCACATGCCCCGGGTGATGCCCGGGTCCAGCAGGCGCACCACCGGCAAGTCCGGCGGCAGGCGCGCGAGGTCCAGTTGATCGACCCCGGCCGAGAGGGCGAACAGCACTTCCAGGTTAGGCAACAGGCTCAGATCGTCCGGTGCCTGCCAGGCCGCCAGGTAGCGGATCTCCTCGGGGTTGCCAAGGTCCGGCCAGGCGCGCCATTGAATGTCCGGGGCCTGTTCGGCGAACAGCGCCCGCCAGTGTTCGCCACGCACGGGGTCAGCTTTATAGAGAAGGGCCATGGGCGGCTCCTGATCGACGGGGGATGCTTTCATGATGCCGTAACGGCAAAGCAGGATCTGTCGAAAGGCCGCGCCCGAAAGCCTTGCGCAGCACGCTTCGCGGCCCTGGCCGGCAGATTCGGCGGGGCTGAAGGAATCTGCCGTTTGCCGGGGTGAAAACAGTGGATCCGGATTTCTCAGGGGCCAAGTTCGGCTAAGTCGGTTCCGTCGAAGCCTTAATCTGAAGCCATCGCAACCGCTTCCCGGTTGCCTGGCTCAGTATGAGGAACGCCATGAATAGCAAGGTCGACGAAACACCTCATTGGCTCCAGCAGCGCGATCGGTTCGTGCCGCGGGGCGTGGTCACTGCCCATCCGCTGGTCATCGACCGCGCCGAGGGCTCCCAGGTGTGGGACGTGGACGGCGAGCGCTATCTGGATTTCGTTGGCGGCATCGGCGTGTTGAACATCGGCCATAACCACCCCAGGGTGGTGGCGGCGGTGCAGGCGCAGTTGCAGAAAGTCTCCCATGCCTGCTTCCAGGTGGTGGCCTACAGACCCTACCTGGACCTGGCCCGGCGCCTGAGCCAGATGATCGGCGGCGCCGAGCCCTACAAGGCGGCGTTCTTCACCTCTGGCGCCGAGGCCGTGGAGAACGCGGTGAAGATCGCCCGCGCCCATACCCAGCGTCCGGCGGTGATCGCCTTTCGTGGCGGTTTCCATGGCCGCACCTTGCTCGGCAGCACGCTGACCGGCATGAGCCAGCCGTATAAACAGAACTTCGGCACTGCCCCCGAGGTGTTCCATACGCCGTACCCGAACGCCTATCGCGGGGTCAGCAGCGAGATGGCCCTGCAGGCATTGCAGGAGTTGTTCGCCACCCAGGTCGCGCCCGAGCGCGTGGCGGCGATCATCATCGAGCCGGTGCAGGGCGACGGCGGTTTCCTCGCCGCTCCGGCGGAGTTCCTCCAGGCCTTGCGCGCCCTGGCCACGCAACACGGCATCGTGTTGATCCTTGATGAAATCCAGACGGGCTTCGGTCGCACCGGCAGCTGGTTCGGCTTCCAGCACGCCGGCATCCAGCCGGACCTGGTCACCGTGGCCAAGAGCCTGGCCGGCGGCTTGCCGCTGTCCGGCGTGGTGGGCAAGGCGCAGATCATGGACGCGCCGCTGCCCGGCGGCCTTGGCGGCACCTACGGCGGCAACGCCCTGGCCTGCGCCGCGGCGCTGGCGGTGCTGGATGCCTACGAAGAGGAACAGTTGCTGGCCCGCGGCGTGGCGCTGGGCTTGCGTCTGCGCGAAGGGTTGCTGCGCCTGCAGCGGCTGTACCCATGCATCGGCGATGTGCGTGGCAGCGGCTTCATGCTGGCGCTGGAACTGGTCAAGGACGACGCGGCGCGCAGCCCGGATGCCGAGCTGACGCAGCGGCTGATCGACCAGGCGCGCCTGGGCGGGTTGCTGGTGATCAAGTGCGGGGTCCACCGTAACGTCCTGCGCTTCCTGGCACCGCTGGTAACAACCCCCGAGCAGATCGACGAAGCCCTGGCGATTCTCGACGCCGCGCTGGCACGAGTCTTGAACTGAGCTGATGCCCCGGTCGGCGCCGGGCTGCCGGGCGCCACCGGTGGGCATTTTTGGAGCATGGATCGATGGAACGCATCATAGGAGGCTGTACACGCCATGGGGCTGACTGATTATCGTGCGTTGCTGATCGACTGCGACGCGGTCCTGGTGGACCGCGACTCGGGGGTCTGGGCCGCCTTGCAGCCCTTGCTCGACAGTCGCCGCGGGCAGGCGGACAAGGAACAGGTGCTGGGCGAATTCGCCGAAACGGTGCGGGGCCTGTACCCGCGTTTCGCCGAGCTGGGGTTCAGCGGCCTGCTGTGTTTCGCCCATCGCCAGCTGGCCGAGCGCTGGGGCCTGAAGGCGTCCTGGGAGGAGGGCATGAGCTTCGCCCGTTCGGTGGCGGGCTGGTCGCTGTTCGAGGACGCGCCGGGGGCGATGTTGTACCTGCGCAAGTTCTATCGGCTGCTGGTGCAGGGCGATCGCGATGCCGAGGACCGCGCGTTGTTGTGCGAGCGGCTGGGGATCGCCCAGGACGATTTCATCTCCCTGGCCAGCCAGCCGCTGCAGGATCGCCAGTGGCTGGCGGACAACGACCTGCGCGCCGAGGACATTCTCCAGGTGACCCGGCCGCCGGCCACCGCGACGCAAGCGACGGCGGGCCTGTGCCTGATTTGCCGCGCCGGCAGCCGCAATCCGCAACCCTGCGCCGCCGACTACTGCATCAACAGCATGGCCGACCTGGTGGCCCAGCATCAGGCGTCGTTACGGCGCTGATTTTGCTTGTCGATTGCATCCCACAGCAATCAAGAGGTAAACGATGGAAGGTTTAGTCAAACTGGACCGTATTGATATCAACATCTTGGTTGAGCTGCAAAAAGACGGACGCATGACCAATGTCAGCCTCGCCGACGCCGTGGGGTTGTCGGCCAGTCCGTGTCTGCAGCGGGTCAAGCGCCTGGAGTCGGCCGGCTACATTTCCAGCTACAAGGCGCACCTGAACCTGGCCAAGATCACCGACTCGGTCATGGTGTTCACCGAGATCACCCTGAGCGACCACAAGCGCGAAGACTTCGCCAAGTTCGAGTCGAATATCCGCCTGGTGGACGAGGTGCTCGAGTGTCACCTGATCAGCGGCGGCTACGACTATCTGGTGCGGTTCATGACCCGCAGCATCCAGCATTACCAGGAGGTGGTGGAAAGCCTGCTGGACAAGAACATCGGCATCTCCAAGTACTTCAGCTACATCGTCATCAAGTCGCCGGTCCTCAAGGACGGCGTGCCCCTGCGTAAATTGTTGCGCCACTGACGCGTTCTTCTCTCAAAATGAAATGTTATCTGATAACATTTTGTCGCCTGATCAATCACCCTCACGCGCGCCCCTGACCGGGCGCGCTTGCGTCTGGGCCGGCCTTTTGCCGGGCCCGTGAGTGACAGCGGGTGGCGCGCAAGGAAGCAACACCGGGCATGAAAAGCCCCGCGTGCACCCCGATCGGACAATCCACGCACCGCTGACCCCTGGATGCTTCAGCCTGGCGCACACCGCATAAATCGCTGTTTGCCTTGAGAAAACAGCAGGCGACGGGCGTGTGCCGCGGCAAATCGGAACAAAGCACAGAACGGCCTGCGCTGTAATGCCAGCCAGTGGTAGGTGCGCATCGTCTCCCCGGGAAGTTCAACGCCATCAGAGCGGGGGCGGCGATTCGTTGAATGAGAGCACAAAGGAGCGCAACACGATGCACAAGAGCACGGCAAACACATTGATAGGGCTGGGCGCGCTGATGCTGGCCGGCGGTACCCAGGCCCACCAGATCTGGTACGAGCACACGCCGGGGCAGCCCCTGACGCTGTATTACGGCGAGTACGACAAGAACATGCTGGAAGTGACCCCCGGCGGCCTCGACCGCTTCCGCCAGCTCAAGGGCTGGTCGGCGGCGAATCCTGCCCTGGGGCTGAGCCTGCAACGCCAGTCGTTCAGCGTCGGTCACCAGCCCAAGGCCGACGAAAGCCTGCTGGCGCAGGACACGCAGTATCCGATCTTCGACCTGCACGAAGGCGGCAAGACCCTCAAGACCTACTGGACGCCCGCCACCCGCTGGGTCGGCGACCTGCGCGCGCGCCAGCCGGAACTGGCGCTGGACATCGTCCCCACCGGCGTGGCCGCCGCGGGCCAGGTGCAGTTCCAGGTGTTCTACGAACTCAAGCCGCTGGCCGCCCAGGACGTGATCCTGGAAACCGGCTCGGGCGAAGTCTTCACCCAGACCAGCGACAAGGACGGCAAGGTCAGCTTCGCGCTGCCGTGGCGGGGCACCTACGTGGTGGCCACCGAATACAAGGACCGCACCCCGGGTACCCGCCAGGGCCCGGACAACCAGGCCGAGGCCTACGACCTCAAGAGCTTCAGTTCCACGCTGTCGTTCCACCAGCCACAGGGCAAGCCGCCGTTGCCACGGGCGCCTTCAACGTTGCCGGCCTCGGAAGTCGCGCGCTTGAAAAAGCAATCCTGACCCCGTGTCCCGACCCCCTGTGCCGAGTCGGCGACAGGGTTTTTGCCCAGGTTCAACGACCTTCAACATGAGTGACTGATATGACTCTTTCTACTGGATTGGCAGGGCAGGCGGGCGTTGCGTCCCCTGCGCTGGCGGGCAGCGTGGCCAAGGCCAATACGCGGATGCTGGCGATCGACGCCCTGCGTGGTTTCGTCATGCTGTGCATGCTGGTGGACCACGTGCGCGAGACCTTCCTCCTGCATCGCCAGGTCACCGACCCGATCGACGCCCTGAGCGTGACCCCGGACCTGTACTTCACCCGCATGCTCAGCGAGATCTGCGCGCCGGTGTTCATTTTCCTCACCGGCCTGTCGGCCTGGCTCTACAGCCAGAAACACAGCCTCGGGGAAACCTCGGTGTTCCTGCTCAAGCGCGGCCTGTTCCTGGTGTTCCTCGAACTGACCTTCGTGTGTTTTGCCTGGAACGCCGAGTTCCCGCCCAAGACCCTGTGGCTGCAGGTGATCTGGTGCATCGGCATCTGCATGATCGTGCTGGCCGGCCTGCTGCACTTCAAACGCAGCTGGCTGATCGTGCTGGGGGTGGCCATCGTCGCCGGGCACAACCTGCTGGATGACGTGGTGGTGGGCCCCGAGTCGCCGTTCTTCGTGCCCTGGTCGATCCTGCACCAGCGGGTGTTCATCGACATCACCGAGTTCACCCGGGCCCGCACCACCTACCCGGTGCTGCCATGGATCGGCGTGATCCTGCTGGGTTGGGCCATCGGCCCGTGGTTCGGCAAGGACGTGCAGCCGGCGGCGCGCATTTCGCGGCTGCTCAAGGTCGGTGTCGGCCTGCTGGTGGCCTTCGTGTTCATCCGCTACCTGAACGTCTACGGCGAGAAACCCTGGGTGCAGACCGGCGATGCGCTGCGCACCTTCATGAGCTTCATGAGCGCCAGGAAGTACCCACCGTCGCTGATGTTCCTGATGCCCACCCTGGGCCTGGGGCTGATCCTCCTGGCGTACTTCGAGAAGGTCCAGGAACGCTGGTCGACCGCGCAACTGGCGATCTACGGCGGCGCGCCGATGTTCTTCTACCTGCTGCACCTGTACGTGCTCAAGGCCATGTACCTGGTGGCCGTGGCCATCTGGGGCGCCAACCAGGGCACTTACTACGGCTTCGACAACCTGTCCGGCGTCTGGCTGTGGAGCTTGATCCTCGGCGTGCTGCTGTTCTTCCCGACGCGCTGGTTCGCCGGCCTCAAGCAGCGTCGCCGCGATATCGCGATCCTCAAATACCTCTGAGTGGGATCCCGGTGGTGCGCCCGTATAGCGGCGCACTGCTTCCTATCGCCTGTCATTTATCGATTTTCGGGAGTTCCACAGTGAAGACCTTGACCCGACACACCCTGCTGTTGGCATTTTTTTGGCATTGGGGAGGCCAGAGCCTGCTCGCGCTGGCCGCGGAGCAGGACAATGCCAAGGGCTTTATCGAAGACAGCCAGTGGAGCCTGTTCAACCGCAGCCTCTACGACCGTCGCGACTATCGGCACGGCTCCTTGAGCAACGGCGCGCGCAACGCCTACAAACCCCGCGCCGAACGCAGCGACCTGGCCGAGGAGTGGGCCTACGGCCTGATGGCCGACTACAGCTCCGGCTTTACCCGGGGCACGCTCGGCTTCGGCCTGGACGCCCATGTGTATTCCGGCTGGAAACTCGACAGCGGCGGTGGCCGGGCCGGCAAGGCGCGGTTGCTGGGGGTGGACAACGACGGCCACCCCAAGGACGAGTTCAGTCGCGGCGGCGCGGTGGCCAAGCTGCGTTTTTCCTCCACCGAACTGCGCTACGGCGAGCAGCGGGTCAAGACCCCGGTGTTCGGTTCCTCCGACAGCCGCCTGCTGCCCGAGACCGCCACCGGCTGGTTCCTCACCAGCCGCGAGCTGAGCGACACCACCCTGTACGGCGGCCACTTCAACGAAAGCACCGACCGCAACGCCACCAGCCACGACCAGGGGTTCGTGGTCAATTACTCCAATGGCCAGCAGGGCGACAGCTTCGACCTGATCGGTGTGCGCAATACTGCAATCAAGGGCCTCAACGCCAGCCTGTTCAGCGCCCTGTACGAAGACACCTGGCGCCAGCAGTACCTCGGCGCGCTCTACAACCTGCCGTTGAGCCCGGGCCAGGACCTGACGTTCGACTTCAACCTGTACCGCACCCAGGACACCGGCAAGGCCTTGTCGGGGCGCATCGACAACACCACCTGGAGCCTGATGTCGACCTACAAGCGCGGCGCCCACAGTTTTGGCCTGGGTTACCAGAAGGTCGACGGCGACACGCCTTACGACTACGTCACCCGTGGCGCGATCCTGCTCAGTAACGCCGTGGCCCTGTCGGACTTCAACGCCCCTGAGGAAGCCTCCTGGCAAGCCCGCTACGACCTCAACATGGCCGGCTACAGCGTGCCCGGCCTGACCTTCAGCGCCCTGTACGTGCGCGGCAGCGGCATCGACGGCAGCCATATGGACCCGCGCGGCGGCTACGCCTGGCTGGGCTACGGCGAAGGCGGCAAGCACTGGGAACGCGACCTGCAGGCCAAGTACGTGGTGCAGTCCGGCCCGGCGAAAAACCTCGCCGTCACCCTGCGCCACGCCGTGCACCGCGGCAACAAGGCCCAGGCCGAACTGGATGCCGACCAGCTGCGGCTGGCGATCGAGTATCCGTTGGGCGGCAGGTTCTAGCGCCCAGGCACGGCTCGTCGGCGCCCGGCCCCTCCTTGCGGAGGGGTTTTCATGGTCCGGACATTTATTGCCCGGGGCTTTATGGCCGGGCACCGTTAATGCTGCTATGCCTTGGAGAGCCCTTCACGCTTTACCGCAGCAGTTGTCATGACACGGACGTAGGGTGGCACCGGTCCTCGCCTGGCCGACTGGCCGCGCGGGAACCTCACTTGACGACTCTCGAGGGAACCAGGTCGTGGACAACACAAGGATCAAGGCGCGCCAGCTGATTGTCTGCATCGATGGCACCAACAACCGTTTCAGTGACGAACCGACCAACGTGGTCCGGCTGTTTCGCTCGCTACCCAAGGACAGCGAAACGCTGCTGGCCTATTACGACCAGGGCGTGGGCACCTTCGGGCTCAGCGAAACCCTGTTCGAATGGCAGAAGGTGCCGTCGCGCATCGCCGGGCTGATGTTCGGCTGGGGCATCAAGCGCAACGTGCTCAATGCCTACCGCTTCCTGATGGAGAACTACAGGGACGGCGACCAGATCTTCCTCTTCGGTTTCTCCCGCGGCTCCTACGCGGTGCGGGTCCTGGCGGCGCTGCTGCACACCATCGGCCTGTTGCCGGCCCATCAGGTCCAGCTGATGGACTTTGCCTGGTCGCTGCTGACCACGCGCCTGCAACCCGATGGAAACAGCTCCAGACCGAATCGCCAACGCGCCATGAGTTACGCCTGGTGGCGCATGAGCGCGGACAAAAAACCGGACTTCAAGTTGATGGGGGCGTTCAAGGCCAGCTTTGCCCGGAAGGTGAGCATTCACTTTCTCGGGCTGTTCGACACCGTGAGTTCGGTGGGCTGGGTGTACGACCCGCTGATCGTTCCCTACACGCGACGGAACGAGGACGTGAAGATCATCCGCCATGCGGTGTCCCTGGACGAACGCCGCAGCTTTTTCCGCCAGAACCTCTGGACAGAAGGCCAGGGCGTGAACCTGAAACAGGTCTGGTTCGCCGGCGTGCATGCCGATGTGGGCGGCGGTTACCCCGCCGGCGAATCGCAGCTGGCATTGATTGCCTTGCGCTGGATGGTCGGCGAGTGCCTAGAGGCCGGGTTGAGCATCGATGTCGAAGCCTGTCGCGCGCAACTTTATCCAGCATCCTCGGTGCTACGGGATCCGCTGGTCCAGGCCCACGATTCCCTGACCCGCAACTGGCTGATCGCCGAGTGGGTGCCACGCCTGGTCTGGAACCCGAAAACCCACAAGCGAGTCCGCGAATACGGTTCGATGCCGCCGTTCGGCAAACCCAGGTCGCGGGAGATTCCTGTGCCTGGGGCCGGGCAGAAAGTCCGGGTGCATGACTCCGTGGCTGTCCGCCTGAAAGGCTCCCTGGCCGACGACCAGCCCTGGGGCAGCCAGCTGACCTACCAGCCGGAGAACCTGCTGCGCATCGATGCCGCGCTGATCGAGCAGGTGGGCGACTCGCCGAGGCTGGATGAGTACAACCTCTAGGGCTGCTCGCCCATTCACTGCCGATGCCGGCGCAGCAGCTCGATCTGCTGCGCCGGCACCTGCTGGCGCAGGGCTTTGTACAGGGCGCGGGTTTCCAGCAGGTTCCAGATCCGCAGCAGGGTTTCCAGCGCGTCCAGGGGCTTGCTGATGAAGTCGCGGGCGCCCAGGGCCAGGGCGCGCAAGCGGGTGTCGCGGGTGGCGTCGGCGGTCAGTACCAGGATCGGCAGGTAGTCGTGGGCCGGGATCCGTCGGTTGAGCTGTTCGAGCACGGCGAAGCCGTCGAATTCGGGCATGTGCAGGTCGAGGATCACCAGGTCCGGCTCGAAGCTGTTGAACAGCTCCAGGGTGCGCAGCGGCTGGGTGCTGCTCAGCACGTTGTGCAGGCCTTCGCGGGCCAGCAGTTGCTCCATCAGCTCGAGGTTGGGGCGCTGGTCGTCGATGATCAGGATGCGCAAATCGTGGTTCATGCGGGCTCCGGTAAATGTTGCTCAAGGTGGGCGAGAAACGCCGGGATATGAATGGGCTTGGTCAGGATCGCCGTGGCCCCGGCCTGCAACAGGGCGCGGTGGGTCAGGGCGCTGGCGTCGGCGGTGATCATCACGACCGGGGTGCTGGCGGTGCTCGGCGACTCCCGCAGCCGGCGCAGCACTTCCATGCCTGCAAGGTCCGGCAGGCTGACGTCCAGCAGGATCAGTTGCGGTGCATGCTGGCGCGCCAGGTCCAGGCCCATCTGGCCCTGCATGCTCGACAGCAGGCGAATGCCCGGGCGGCGTTGCAGCAGGGTTTCGATCAGCGCCAGGCTCGACAGGTTGTCTTCGATGCACAGCACCTGGCCCCGGTATGCCACGGCCTCGACCCGGGCCGGCAGCACCGCCGCCGGTTGTTCCACTAGCTGTTGCTCCAGGGCCAGGCGCGTGCCGGTCGCGGCCACCTGGACAAAGGGCAGTTGCAAGGTAAAACAGCAGCCCTGGCCCGGCGTGCTGTGCACCCGCAGGCTGCCGTCCATCATTTCCAGCAGGCTCTTGCTCAGGGCCAGGCCCAGGCCGGTGCCTTCCACCCGCGGGTCGGCGCCCAGGCGTTCGAAGGGGCGGAACAACTGGTCCAGACGCTCCAGGGGAATGCCGGCGCCGGTGTCGCTGACCGCCACCTCGACCCGGGTGTCGAGCACCTTGACCGCGATCCGCACCTGGCCCTGGGGCCGGTTGTACTTGATGGCGTTGGACAGCAGGTTGAGCAGCACCTGGATCAGCCGCTGGCGGTCGGCGATCACCCCGCTGTGTTCGCTCAGCGCGGGCAGGGCGGCCAGCTGGATGCCGGCGTCGGTGGCCATCGGCGAGACCAGGGTCAGGGCCTCGTGCAGCACCGCGGCCAGGGCGATCGGCTCGACATTCAGCGCCAGGTGCCCGGCCTCGATGCGGGCGATATCCAGCACCTCGTTGATCAGGGTCAGCAGGTGCTGGCCGGCGCGCAGGATATGGCCGACCTGGGGCCGTTGGCCGCTCGGCGAGTCCATGTCCAGCAGTTGCGCGAAACCGAGGATGGCGTTGAGCGGGGTACGCAGTTCGTGGCTCATGCGCGAGAGGAATTCGCTCTTGGCGCGGCTGGCGCTTTCGGCTTCCTCGCGGGCGGTGCGCAGGGCGATTTCCGCGGCGCGGCGGTCGGTGATGTCGCGGGTGATCTTCGAGAAGCCGCGCAACGCGCCGCTGGCATCGTACTGCGCGGTGATCACCACGCTGGCCCAGAAGCGGCTGCCGTCCTTGCGGCAGCGCCAGGCCTCTTCCATGTAGTGGCCGTCGCGGGTGGCCTCGCGCAGGGCCATGTCCGGGTGCGCCGGGCATTCTTCCGCCAGGTAGAACAGCGAGAAGTGCCGGCCGAGGATTTCCTGTTCGCTGTAGCCCTTGATCCGTTCGGCGCCGGCGTTCCAGGTGGTGACCCGGCCCTGGGTGTCGAGGGCGAAGATCCCGTAGTCCTTGACCCCGTCGATGATCAGCCGCAGGCGTTCTTCGTTGTCGCGCAGGGCCCGCTCGCGCTCGGCCAGCAGCTGCCCGGCTTCCACCAGTCGGGTGCCGAGCTGGCCGATTTCGTCCTGTTCCGGGGCTTGCGGCCGCAACGGTTGGCCGAGGGCCAGGCGCTGGGCGTTGCCTTGCACCTGCTGCACCCGGGCGACTATGCCCTTGGACAAGAACAGCACCGCGACAATCGCCCCAAACAAGCCGCAGAGCGCCGCCAGCAGCGTGGCCAGCAGCAGGCGCATGCGGGTCGCCGAGGCCGCGGCGCTGCGTTCGGCGAGCAGGCCGTCTTCGCGGATGCGCATGGCGCTGATCTGCTCGCGCAGCACGTCGAGCACCTGTTTGTTCTCGATCAGGATCGCGGTGATGCTGGCGCTGTCGTCGGGCCGACCGTTGCGCAGGGCCACCAGGCCGTCGAGCTTGTGGCCGATCAGCGGGGCGATGGCCTTGAGGTGGTCGCGCATGCGCGCATCGCGAATGTTGCTGTCCAGCCGTTGCAGCGCGGCCTGGATCAGCGGCTGGGCACGTTCGTAGCTGGGCAGGAAGTCTTCGCGGCGGGTCAGCAGGTAGCCGCGCACGCTGGCCGCCGCTTCGGCCAGCAGGGTGTGCACGGTCTGGATGTCGCCCTGCACCAGCAGCACCCGGCGCACGTCCTCCTCGGCGCGGGCGGTCTGGCGTTCGGTGATGTAGATCAGCACCAGCGACAGCAGCAGGATCACCAGCGGCAGGGAAATCACCACCAGCGCCTTGCCGCGCAGCGGCAGGTCGAGCCAGTGCCGGCTGGCCAGGAGCCTCATGGCCAGTCTCCCGCGGGCTGCGCCACCAGCCCCAGGGCGATGCCGCGCACCGCGGCCTGGGTGCGGTCCGCCGCGCCGAGCTTGCCGATCACCCGTTCCACATGGGCCTTGGCGGTGCCGGTGGTGATGCCGAGCTTTTCGCCGATCTCGCGGTTGCTGAAACCGCCGGCCACCAGCCCCAGCACCTGGCGTTCGCGGGCGGTCAGGGCGACAACCTGGGCGCCGCCGCTGCCGCCGGCGTTGCGTTCGGCCATGCGCCGCAGCAGCCGGGCGCTGACGCTGCTGTTGAGGGCTTCCTCGCCCTGGGCCACCCGCTGCAGGGCGCCGAGCACTTCGCCGCGACTGGCGTCCTTGAGCAGGTAGCCGACGGCGCCGGCGGCAATCGCCGCTTCCAGGTGGTCGGGGCTGTCGTCCATGGTGAAGATCACCACCTTGATCGCCGGTTGCCGTTGGTGCAGCAGGCGCGCGGCGCCCAGGCCGTTGAGCAGCGGCATGCGGATGTCGAGGATGGCGATGTCCGGTTGCAGGCGCTCGCACAGGTCGAGGGCTTCCTGGCCATCGCGGGCCTGGCCGACCACCTCGAACTCCGGGTGGCCGGCGAGCAGGGCGACAAAACCGGTGCGGGTGACTTCATGATCGTCCGCCAGCACCAGGCGCAGGGCAGGGTTCATGGCTGCTCTCCCGCAGTGGGCAGCGGCACCCGGGCCAGCAGGCGGGTGCCGTGGCCGGGGGCGCTGTGCCAGGACAGCTCGCCGCCCAGCAGGCTGGCGCGTTCCTGCATCGCCGCCAGACCCAGGTGCTGGCCGCCGCAGCTGGACAGCGGGCTGTCCAGGGCGAAGCCGACGCCGTTGTCTGCCAGCGCCAGCGCGGCCTGGCCATCGGCCAGCTGCAGGCTCAGTTCGGCGCGGCTGGCCCGGGCATGCTTGAGGATGTTGTTGATGCCTTCCTGGGCGATGCGGAACAGGGCGATCTCGCTGGCGCCCGGCAGGCGCGCGCTGGACTGTTGCCGCCAGTGCACCTCGAGACCGGCGTCGCGCAGGCGGTCGGCTTCCTTGTCGATGGCCTTGTACAGACCAAAGTCATCCAGCACGTTGGGGCGCAGGCCGCCGATCAACTGCCGGCCCTCGCCGACGCAACCCTGGGCCAGGGTCAGGATGCTTTGCAGCTCGTTGTGCAGCTCCTGTGGCAATGTCGGGCAGCGCCCGGCAAACCCCTGCAGGCGTTGGTGCAGCCCGGCCAGGGTTTGCGCCAGGCCGTCGTGCAGGTCGTAGGCCACGCGCTTGCGTTCGTCTTCCTGGGCGCTGAACAGCCGGTGCACCAGTTCCGACATGGTGCGTTCCCGGGCTTGCAGGGCCTGGAGCAAGCGCTGGTTTTCCAGGTGCGCCGCCAGCAGGGTGGCCAACAGTTGCAGGGATTCCAGGTCCTCGCTGTCGGGCGCGGCCAGGGCCACGCTGTTGGCCAGCAGCAGCGCGCCGAAGGCCTGGCCGTCGGCGCCGGGCAGGGGAATACGCAGCACCTGGGGCAGGGCGGTATCGGTCTGCGGCAGCCATTCGGGGTGCAGGGTCGCAGACTTGGCCAGCTCGTGCAGGGCGGCCAGGCGTTCGCTGCCGCCGTGCTGGGCGGTGGCCTGGGGCGGTTGGGCGGCGTGCCATTCCAGCAGCAGGCCGTGGTCCATCGCCATAAAGGCACAGGCCCGTTGCAGGGCGCGCTGGCGCATGGCCGCGGGTGGCAGCTGGGTCAGTTCCTGGCCGGTGTCCACCAGCAGGCGCAGGCGCGCCGCGCGGCTTTGCGCCTGGCGATACTGGCTGCGAATGGCCAGGGCGCTGCCGGGGTCGTGGGTCGGGCTTTGCATGAAAAACAGGCTCCAGCGTGAAGGGCGTGCGCTCGCGAGCAGGCATTAGACCCGGTTGCCGGCTGTGGGCCTATCTGCCGAATGGCATAGGCCGCCGGCACCGGTTGGCCGATGGCGAGGCAGCAACGGGTGGGCAAAGTGGGCGCATTGAAACCCACTGGAGCCTTCCGATGAAACTGCCAACCACCGCCATTGCCCTGTTGCTGGCCCTGACCGCGCCCCTGGCCCAGGCCCTGGACGCCACGCCTTATGTGTACCGCACCGTCGCCGCGCAGCCGCAGAATCAGGAAGACCGGGAGATTGCCGGCCTGTTCGATCGCTGGAACGCGGCCCTGCAAAGTGGCAGTGCAAAAAACGTAACCAGTCTTTACGCCGCCGACGCGATCCTCCAGCCGACCGTGTCGAACCAGGTGCGCACCACCCCGGCGCAGATCCAGGACTACTTCGAGCATTTCCTCGCGGGCAAGCCGGTGGGCCAGATCAACTACCGGGAAATCCGCCGCCTGGGCCCGGACGCGGCCATGGACAGCGGCGTCTATACCTTCACCCTGCACGAGGCCGGTGGCGCGACCCGCCAGGTGCAGGCGCGCTACACCTTCCTCTACGAGCGCATCGACGGCCAGTGGAAGATCCTCAACCACCATTCCTCGGCCATGCCCCAGGCACAGCCGCAACTGCAGGCCAGCCATCGCTGAATTTCATCTGACCAGCCGGATGCCGATCTTGTAGGAGCGAGCTTGCTCGCGAGGGTGGCTAACGACACCGCGTCTTTACTTGAGTAAACGCGGCGCTCTTGAGTTCATCGCGAGCAAGCTCGCTCCTACAGGGGATCGCCCCGGCGTTTTGCGGTCTTCAGCCTTCCTGGCGATAACGCCCCGGGGTCATGCCGAACCAGCGGCGGCAGGCCTTGTGAAAGCTGCTCTGGTCGCGAAAGCCGAGCAGGGCGCCGATGTACTTGACGCTGCGCGCCGAGTTGCGCAGGAAACTGTGGGCCAGCATCAGCCGCGCCTCGTCGAGCAGGGCCGAGAAGTGCATGTCTTCGTTGCCCAGGCGTCGCTGCAGGCTGCGGCTGCTGACCCCCACCAACTGCGCGATATGCCGCAGGTCGCTGGGCCCGCCCTGGGCCAGGCGCTCGGACAACACCCGCCTTACCTGCGCGGTCATCGAGCCGTCGAGCAGCAGCTTGAGGCGGGTTCGCGCGTATTCCATGTGCAGCACGTCCAGGGCCGGGTCGGCGCTGGGCAGGGCCATGGCGCAATCGCGCGGGCTGAAACTCAGGCTGTTGTAGGGCGCGTCGAACTGCAGGTTGGCGCCCAGCAGGTGCTCCAGGGCGCGGGTGTCGGGCGGTCGCGGGTAGGTGAAGCTTGCCGCCAGCGGTTGCGGCTTGTGCCCGGGCAGCAGCCAGTGCACCAGGCCCAGGGTCTGCGCCGCGCCGGCATCGATAAAGGCCCGCGGCACCAGGCCCGGTTCGAGGGCGATGTCGAAGCCGATCAGGGTGACGGCCTGGGGGTTGCGCTCCAGGCACAGGTAGAAGCCGTTGCTGACCAGCGAGTGATAGTCCACCAGGCGTTGCAGCGCGGTGCCCAGGGTGGCGCCGGACATCAGCGCGTAGCCGAGCACTTCCAGGTTGGCCGGGTGGGCCTTGGTGTACGCCAGCAGGCCGAGGTCCGGGTTGCCGCACAGGTGCACGGCGTCTTGCAGCACCGCGTAGACCAGCTCCAGCCTGACGCCCATGGGGTTTTCACAGGCCTCCTGGTGGCTGCTGCCATGGCGCTTGAGCAAGGCCTCGACCTTGACTCCGGCGTCGCTCAGGACATCGGCAAGCACCCGGAAACTGGTGCCGGTCATTCTGTGCATAGTACTTCCTGGACTGGTGGCTAATTGATGTCATTGGCGCTGGCGCATGATCGCAATAAACCTCGGGCCACAGTCGAGAAAGGGCGGTGCGGTGTTTCCAAGGACAAACGAAAGGTATCCGGGAACACTTTCGAGCCGTCCGGGCAGGGGGGATCATAAGTGGCAATGAGCCATTAACGCGTCGGGCGCGCCGACGCATCCTGGCCAAGCCCACCCGGCGCGCTGTCGCCGCTTCGACTACGGATCTGTCATGCAAAGCGTCAAAGACTTTTATCGGGAACTGGCGCAGGGGCGACTGGCGCTGGCCTTCCAGCCGGTGGTGTGGCTGCCCGACACCAGCCGGGTGCTGTACCTGGAAGGATTGCTGCGCCATGTCGAACAGCCCGGCAATGGCGTCTACCCGTTCGCCATGCTCGAACGCCATCAGCTGATGCGCGAGCTGGACCGCAGCGTGGTGGGGGGCGTGATCGAGCGCCTGCTGGAGGACGAGCATCTGCGCCTGGGCTGCAACATCTCGGCGCAGAGCGCGATCGTCGATCCGTTCTGGTCCGCCACCCTTGCGCGGTTGCGCGACGTGCCTTCAGTGGCCGCGCGGCTGGTGATCGAAATCACCGAAAGCGCCACGCCGCCGAGCACCGAGGCGGCCATCGAGTTTGTCCTGTGCCTGCGCGAGCTGGGCTGCCGGGTGGCGGTGGACGACTTCGGCGCCGGCCTCGGCACCCTGGAATTCATCCGCCAGAGCCTTCCTGACATGGTCAAGATCGACCAGGGTTACCTGCAACGCGCCCGCAGCGAACCCAACAGCGTGCAGACCCTGAAACACCTGGTGCAGCTGTGCAAGACCCTGGCGCCCTGCGTGATCATCGAAGGCATCGAGAGCGAAGCCGACCGCGCCCTGGCCACGGCCTGCGGTGGCGAATGGGGCCAGGGCTACCTGTTCGGCCGGCCACGGCTCGACCGCCTGGGCGCGCCATGCCGGTTGCGTGGGGTGGCGGCCAGGGGCGTGGTGGTGGAGTGAGCCGGGTTACAGGGGCGGCGAGCGGGGTTGAAGCTGTTTCACCGTGCCAGCTCCTTCAACTCTTGTTGGACATGGCTTTGTCGTACCAGCCCTTGAAGGTCTTGTCCTTGAGATTCGGGTTGCCCTCCAGGGCCTTGAGCAGGGTGGCGATATCGGCATTTGACCAACCGCCATTGGCGCTCCCGAGCACCACCAGAGCTCCGAGCATGCCTTGATAGTCGTTGAGGTTGCTGCTCATGTAATTGGCAATCAGCGGTCCGACAAATGCCTTGTCGGCTTCAAACAGGGTTCTGAGCCGTTCTCGGGCGGCCCTGCGGGCCGAGCCGCGCAGGTCGGTCAATATGCCGCTGATTTCGTTGGTTCGTGCGACCTCGTATGTATTCGTTGTTTCTGTCTGCGGCAAGCTGCATTGCTCGGAGAACAATGCTTGCAGCGATTGGGCGCGGTCCGGGGTGGCCATTGCGATCAATGCCCGCAGATGGGTAGGGCGGGCGCAGGCATCGTCACGCTGCAAGCGTTCGATTACGGTTTTTGCGATATCCCGGTCCTTGGATTCGTTCTTTTCAACGACCGCGCGCTCATAGGCGGCGTTGTTGGCTTTCTCCTGTTGATCCAGCCGAGCTTTCTCGTTGGCCGCGGTCACCATCAGGCCAATGGAAAAGATTGTCAGCGGGGTTAGCGCATTGAAAAAAAGCTTGGTTATTTCCAGTGAGTTCCAAGGCGATGACATAAGGCCTCCTGGCGGAGTCGTGACGGTATTCCCTGTCGAACAGCGTAGACACAATCAGCGGTGGCTCCACCCGTTCCCTGAAGGGATCTGTGGAGCTACCGCCGCCCTTGCCGTCAGCCCAGCACCTCACGCAATCGATGCCACAGCATGCCCAGCGCCAGCAGCGGCGCGCGCAGGGCGGGGCCGCCAGGGAAGGTCATGTGCGGCACTGCGCTGAAGATGTCCAGGCCCTGGCTGTGGCCGGCGTGGATGGCCTCGGCCAGCAGGCGCGCGGTCCAGTGGCTGACGTTGAGCCCGTGCCCGGAGTAACCCTGGGCGTAATACACATTGGGGTACTGGCGCAGGCGCCCGACCTGGGGGAAACGGTTGGCGGTGATGCCGATCTTGCCGCCCCATTGGTAGTCGATGCGTACATTCGCCAGCTGCGGGAACACTTTGAGCAGCTTCGGCCGCATATAGGCGCCGATGTCCGCCGGGTCGCGCCCGGAGTAGTGGCAGGCGCCGCCGAACAGCAGGCGCCGATCCGCCGAGAGCCGGTAGTAGTCGAGGCCGACCTTCTGGTCGCACAGCGCCAGGTTCTGCGGGATCAGTTCGGCGGCCAGGGCCGGCGCCAGGGGCTCGGTGGCGATGATGTAGCTGCCCGCCGGCAGCACCTTGCCGGCAAGCCGCGGCTCCAGGTCATCCAGGTGAGCGTTGCAGGCCAGCACCAGGCTGCCGGCGCGCACCGTGCCGCTGGCGCAACGCACCTGCACGCTGTCGCCGTGGATCAGCTCCAGCATCGGGCTCTGCTCGAAGATCCGCACCCCCAGCGTCCGGGCCAGGGCGGCTTCGCCGAGCACCAGGTTGAGCGGGTGCAGGTGCCCGGAACCCATGTCCACCAGGCCCCCGGCATAGGCCGAGGACGCCACCACCCGGGCCATGTCCTGTGGGGCGACCAGGCGGGTTTCATGCACGTAGCCCAGGGCCGCGAGGTGTTCCTGCTCGGTCTGGAACGCGGCGAACTGGGCCGGGGTGTTGGCCAGCTCGCAGAAGCCCCAGCGCAGGTCGCAGTCGATGCCGTGCTCGCGCACGCGCTGGCCGACCAGCGCCACCGAGTCGATGCCGGCCTGTTCCAGGTAACGCACGCCCTCGGCGCCGACGTAGCGGGCGAAGCCGCTGACGTCGTGGCCGATGCCGCGGATCAGTTGCCCGCCGTTGCGCCCGCTGGCGCCCCAGCCGATGCGCCGGGCTTCCAGGAGGATCACCGAGAGGCCGCGCTGCGCCAGTTCGATGGCGGTGTTGACCCCGGTGAAGCCACCGCCGATCACGCAGACATCGGCGCTGAGGTCGGCATTCAGCGGCGGGTAGTCCGGCAGCGCGTTGGCCGAGGCGGCGTAGTAGGAGCGGGTGTGTTGCGCAGGGCTGTGCCGGTTCATTGGTTGGACTTCACTTTGCTCCAGGCGCGGGTCATCAGGCGCATGGTCTGCGGGCTCTGGGTGCTGGAGATGTACAGCTTGTCGAGCACCGCCTGGGGTGAGTAGACCTCGGGGTTGTTCACCAGCTCGGGGTCCATGTATTGCTGCGATGCCGGGTTGGGGTTGGCGTAGCCGACATAGGCGCTGACCTTGGCGATCACCTGCGGGTCCAGCAGGTAGTTGATAAAGGCATGGGCCTCCTTGGGATTGCTGGCGTCCGCCGGGATCGCCAGCAGGTCGAACCACAGGTTGCTGCCTTCCTTGGGAATCAAATAGGCGATCTTCACCCCGTTCTTGGCTTCCTTGGCGCGGTTGGCGGCCTGGAACACGTCGCCGGAATAACCGAAGGCCAGGCAGATGTTGCCGTTGGCCAGGTCCGAGACGTACTTGGAGGAGTGGAAGTAGGTGATGTAGGGACGGATCGCCAGCAGCTTGGCTTCGGCTTTCTTGTAGTCCGCGGGGTTTTCGCTGCGCGGGTCCAGGCCCATATAGTTGAGCACCGCCGGGAACACCTCGTCCGGCGAGTCCATCATCGACACCCCGCACTGGCTGAGCTTCTTCAGGTTCTCCGGCTCGAAGAACACCGCCCAGGAATCGATGCTGTCGATGCCCAGCACCTGCTTGACCTTGTCGACGTTGTAGCCGATGCCGTTGGTGCCCCACAGGTAAGGCACCGAGTACTGGTTGCCGGGGTCGTTCTGCTCCAGCAGGGCCAGCAGTTTCGGGTCGAGGTTCTGCCAGTTCGGCAGCTGCGCGCGGTCCAGCTTGAGAAAGGCCCCGGCCTTGACCTGCCGCGCCAGGAAGTGGTTGGACGGCACCACCAGGTCATAGCCGGTGCGCCCGGCCAACAGCTTGCCCTCCAGGGTTTCGTTGGAGTCGAAGACGTCGTAGATGACCCGGGTCCCGGTTTTTGCCTGGAAGTCGGCGAGGGTGGTCTCGCCGATATAGTCGGTCCAGTTGTACACGCTGACTGTCGATTCGGCCTGGGCCGTGGCGCCGAACAGCACCGTGAGGGCCAGCGGAACCACCGATTTCCATAGACGCATAGCGATACCCCTTTTTGCGGTTGTTATGGTGTTTGCCAAATTCATGAAGCCGCCTGTAGCCCTGTAGCCCTGTAGCCGCTGCCGAGCCTGCGAGGCTGCGATCGGCGGCGTAGCCGTCGTAAACCCGGCAACCGCGTTGCATCAGGTACACCGCGTGCGACGGTCTGGCGATGGCTGCGCCATCGATCGCAGCCTCGCAGGCTCGGCAGCGGCTACAACGGTGTGCGCGGCGCGCAGGCCTCAGACGCTGAGCAACAGGAACTCGCGTTCCCAAGAGCTGATCACGCGCTTGAAGTTCTCGTGCTCGGCGCGTTTCACCGCGACGTAGCCGCGCACGAACTTGCTGCCCAGGTAGCGCTCGATGGTCGGGCACTCTTCCATGCGGGTCAGGGCGTCTTCGATGGTGATCGGCAGGCGCAGGTTGCGCCGCTCATAGGCCCGGCCTTCCACCGCGGCGCTCGGCTCGATGCCCTCGACCATGCCCAGGTAGCCGCACAGCAGGCTGGCGGCGATGGCCAGGTAAGGGTTGGCGTCGGCGCCGGGCAGGCGGTTTTCCACGCGCATGGCTTCCGGGCCGGAGGTCGGCACGCGCAGGCCGACGGTGCGGTTCTCTTCGCCCCATTCGACGTTGACCGGCGCCGAGGTGTCCGGCAGGAAGCGGCGGAACGAATTGACGTTGGGCGCGAACATCGGCAGCACCTTGGGGATGTACTTCTGCAGGCCGCCGATATGGTGGCGGAACAGCTCGCTCATGCGGCCCTCGGCGTCGGCGAAGATCGGCTTGCCGGTGGCGCTGTCGACCACGCTCTGGTGCAGGTGCATGGCGCTGCCGGGCTCGTCGGCCACCGGCTTGGCCATGAAGGTGGCGGTGACGTTGTGCTTGAGCGCGGCCTCGCGCAGGGTGCGCTTGAACACCGTGATCTGGTCGGCCAGGTCGAGGGCGTCGCCGTGGCGGAAGTTGATTTCCATCTGCGCCGGACCGTCTTCGTGGATCAGCGTGTCGAGGTCCAGGCCCTGGGCTTCGCACCAGTCGTAGACATCCTCGAACAGCGGATCGAATTCGTTGGCGGCGTCGATGGAGAACGACTGGCGTCCGCTTTCGGCCCGGCCGGAGCGGCCCAGTGGCGCCTTCAGCGGCAGGTCCGGGTCTTCGCAGCGCTGGGTCAGGTAGAACTCCATCTCCGGCGCGACGATCGGCTGCCAGCCCTTGTCGGCGTACAACTGCAGGACTTTCTTCAGCACG
This sequence comes from Pseudomonas sp. NFACC41-3, assembly GCF_900109505.1. Taxonomy (NCBI): domain Bacteria; kingdom Pseudomonadati; phylum Pseudomonadota; class Gammaproteobacteria; order Pseudomonadales; family Pseudomonadaceae; genus Pseudomonas; species Pseudomonas sp. NFACC41-3. The sequence goes on along the minus strand of NZ_FOAE01000001.1, from coordinate 1,677,713 downwards.
TTGCGCGGCGACAGTTCGATGGGGTTGCCGAACTTGTCGAAGGTGTCGTGGATGACGATGGCGGTCGGCTCGATGGCCCAGGGCACCAGGTAAACCCCTGCGGCGTCGGGGCGGCAGACCATGTCGATGTCCGCCGGGTCCAGCAGGTCGTAGTAGATGTCGTCGTCGACGAAGTCCCCGGTTACCGTTTGCAACAGCACACTTTCCGGCAGGCGCATGCCTCGCTCATGCAGGAACTTGTTGGTGGGCGCTATCTTGCCGCGGGCGATGCCGGTCAGGTCGCTGACCACGCATTCCACTTCGGTAATCTTGTGTTCTTTCAGCCAGGCAGACAGCTGATCGAAAGGGGCATTCATAAGGACCTCGTCAATGATTGTCGGTGACGCGCCAGTGCTTGGGGTGGTCCGGCAAGGCTTCCCCTGTGGCGCGTTGGCGACTATCTTGGGCAAGCCTTGCGGTTCCATCTATCCACTTTAAGCAGCACCAAAGCGCACCAAAAGAGTGCGCAAGGTTCCTTCATGACAGCGTCGACAGCTCTCCAGGTCCAGGCCTTCAACACCTTCGATGTGGCCGATCAGATCCGTGCCACCCCGGGTTGGGTGCAGCATTACCAGCAGATGTCGCCCGGGCATTTCGCCGGGCAAGTGCGTTATCTGGACCTGCAAGGGGTGCAGATCTACGAGGAATGCATGAACACCCGGGTCGAGCAGAATTTCAGCGCGCCCGAGGACTCCCTGGCGTTCTGTTTCGATCGCAGCGACAACGCCCTGTACCTGCTCAATGGCGAGAGCCGCAACATCTGGATCACCCCGGAGAACTACCAGGAAATCGCCGTGGTGTTCGGCCCGGAATTCGTCCGCGGCCATGGCCTCGACGCGCAGCGCCTCGATGGCCTGTTCCTGGCGCCGCTCAACTGCGGGCAGAACGCCTTGTTCAGCCGCTGGCTCAGCACCACCCTGACGCGCCTGTCGCAGACCCTCGACCCACCGAGTCGCGAAGCCCTGACCCAGCAGTTGCTCGAGGACTGCCTGTTTATCCTCGACAACGCCTGCGTGCGTCTGGACGGTGGCGGCCTGCGCCGGCGCGCCGAGGAGCGGGCGATCATGCAGCGGGTGGCGCAGTGGGCGGCGGACGGCCCGGAAGACAGCCTCAACCTGCTGGAGTTGGCGCAGGTGGCCGGGGTTTCCCTGCGCCAGTTGCAAGGCGCGTTTAAGGCCTTCGCCGGCATGGCGCCGACCCAGTGGCTGCGCCTGCGCCGGCTGAACAGCGCGCACCGCGAACTGCTGCGCCGCGGCCCGGACGAAACCACCGTGGCCGAGGTGGCCATGCGCTGGTCGTTCTGGCACCTCGGGCGGTTTTCCAGCAGCTACCGGGCGCTGTTCAAGGAACTGCCGAGCGAGACCCTGCGCCGCGGCCAGCGTTGAGCTGTTCCTGACCGCGGGCCCGCAGGGTCGGCGCCATTTCCAGCGTCATGCGCGGGGAGGCCTGTCTGCCGAAGGGCGGCGCTGGCCATTGCGGCTCGGCCGCGACGGCTTGGGCTGGTCGTCCTCGTGCGCGCTTGCCGCAGGGTGGTCGCGCAGGTAGCGCCACAGCGCCCGGGCGATGGCATCGCCGTTGACCCCTTTGCCGAAGACCTGCTGGCCGATGCTCAAGCCGAGCTGGCGGTAGCTTTCGAACTGCGCCTCGTCGAAGAACTGGTCGACGGTGGGCTGGTTGGGGAAGGACGTGTTGATCAGCGCGTAGTTCTGCACGTCCGGCGATACCGAGGGGATCAGCCGGGGCTTGAGCACCAGGATGCGACTGACCAGGGTGTCCGGCGCGGTGCAGGCGTAGACGTTGAGCAGCAGCGCGCAATGCGGGTCCGCCGGCGATGGCGCGATCTTGAAGTCCTCCATGCGCCCGAACACTTTGCCCAGTACCTCGTCCCCGGTGATCGCTGCGTCTTCCCTGATCTCCAGGCCGTGGTCGATGCGCGCCAGGCGGATGAGATTGCTCAGGTCGTCGAACCGGTAGTCGGGATCGCAGCCACAGTCGCACATCACGATCAACTCGACCTGGCGTTCCTGGCGCAGCAGTTCATAGGCCGCCGTGTTCTCGAAGTGGCCGCCGTCCGAGAGGTACTGATAGGCGCGCCGATGGCCGTGGAAGTGCGCGGTCAATTCGTAGAACAGGTAGGTCTGGGTCGGCAGCCAGCGCGACAGTTTCAGGCCCAGGGATTGCCTGGGTTTTTCCGGTTTAGCGTCGATAAAGCGGCTGGGCCACCAGTTGCCCAGGCGCACGTTGGCCAGGCCCAGCAGCAGCGACATGCCCAGGCTGGTGGCGCGCCCCAGGCCGGTGGTGAAGGCCGCGCCGGAAACGCCGATCCACTGGCCGATGGTCAGCGGGTAGGCGATTTCCGAAGCGGGGATATTCTCCAGGTCGCGCTGATAGAGCTTGCCGTCGAGGATGAAGGCCCCTTCGCCCTTGACGCTGCCCGGCGCCAGGCACAGCGGCTTGCCCTTGCGGTCGCGCTGCACCAGTTGCTCGGCGGGGTCGACCGTGAGGTTCATGGTCACGTTGATCAGGTGCAGCGGGCCGGCGTTCGGCGTGCCGTAGTAGTGCTCGACGCTGATGTCGTCGTTGCTCAGTGGCTCGGCCACGCTCATGTGCTTGCGCCGTTGCTCGGGCGTGCCGTCGAAGCGCTTGCCGTTGGTGGCGCCCATGTAGGCGCGGACCAGGCGCGCGCTGTAGTAGGACTGCAAGGACGAGGTATTGAGGAAACCGACGAAGCGGCTGCTGACCCAGGTCAGGGCCGCCGCCACCCCGGCCAGCAGGGCCAGCCGCAGCACATGCCCGTCTTCCTGCAGGTCGAAGCTGCCATCGGCGGTGACCCATATCACGAACAGCATCCACGCCAGGCAGACCGCCGCCAGCAACAGCACGCCGCCGATCAGGCTCATGACCTCCAGGGGCAGCAGGCGCAGCCAGCCCGGCAGGCTCTTCTCGTCCCGCAACAGCGCCACGCGGCGCACCAGCCAGATCAGCACCGGGAGAATGCCGATGGTGCCCTGGGTCAGGGTCTGCAGGTGCAGGTAGATCGCTTCGGAGAGCGACACCAGGAACGCGGCGAACAGCAGCACCCCGAGGGCCATGATGATCTGCGACAGCACCCGGGTGACCTCGACCCGGTAGTTGCGCACGGTAAAGATTCCGTCTTCGTCGTTGGCCTTGCGGGTGCGGTATTTCAGGCGCCAGATCAGCAACCAGGCGTAGGCGATGCCCAGCAGCGCGATGGCGGCGAACCCGAGGAACAGGTAGCGTACGTTCGGCCTGTCGTCCGGCTGTTGCAGCAGCGCCCAGATACCGATGAAGACCAGCACCATCACCGTGCAAGCCACGGCCGCCAGGTTGCTCAGGGCCGGAGGATTGCTCAGGCTGTTTTTCGGCAGCACCAGCCAGTAGGCCAGGCAGCAGGGCAGCAAGCCGAGGAGGAACACCGCACCGGGCAGCAGGAACAGATTGGGCACGTACTTCACTTGCAACAGCATCAGCAACGACAGGACCAGGACAATCGGCATGCCGATGACAAAGTGCAGCGACAGCCAGTTGCGCCAGGTGATCGCCAGGGCGTAGAGCGCGTCCCCCGAGCCGGTCGGGGTCAGGTAGCGGCCGTTCTCCCGGAGCCAGGCCGTGGGGCCTTTGCCGATGTCTTTGTCGCTGGCGTTGGCGTAGTCGATGTGGGTACTGATACGTCCCGGCGGCTCGTAGTGCAGGACCTCATAGGCGTTGACCGCCGCGGTCCTGGCCGCTTGCTGGGCGGGCGACAGGTGCGAGGCTTCGGCGCGCTCCTGGGCCTGCTCCCGGCGCAGGCGATTGGGGATGAACAGGCTGGAGAAGAAACTGCCGATATAACCGCCGCCGCTGACCGTGCAGAGGTAGTCGAAACGCGGCAGCAGGGTGGTGGTGAGGTTGTCTTGCGGTGTCTTCGACGGTCGTGGGTTGGCCTGTTCCGGCGCATCGGCCCGGGCCATCGCCTGCAGCACCCCCAGGCAAAAGGTGGCGCTGCGGATGCCACCCCCGGACAGCGCCAGCCCCCAGATCCTGGGAGGCTGGCCGGCCGGCGCGGGAAGGTATTTGAGACCCAATGCAGTACGGCGGTTCTCGATGCGCTTCCTTTCCCCCTCGTAGTGCTGGGCCGAGTCCATGATTGCTCCTTGCAAACTGAAGTAGTGGCATTGTGCAAATAGGATTAAAGCAGAACACTGTCAGATTTTTCCGAATACAAGGAGCAACTCGGGATGAAGTTCACGAAATATTCTTTATTTAGAAATGTAATTAAAAATCATCGGCTTAGAGAGTTAATGCGGCTGTATCAAGATCAATGAATGCCTTGACCGCGGCCTGCAACCGCCGTGTAACTTGCTTGTTACTTGAGGTCACTACTTTGCGTGGGTCGCTATTTCCCGCCCTGTAACTTCAAGGAATTCAACCGCGTATGCCTACTCTCACTCGCAGGAAGCTCATGCAGGCCGCCGCTATCGGCTCGGCCTTTACCTTACTGCCAGACTCCATCCGCCAGGCCCTGGCGATCCCCGCCAACAACCGCACCGGCACTATCCGCGACGTCGAGCACGTGGTGATCCTGATGCAGGAAAACCGCTCCTTCGACCATTACTTCGGCACCTTGCCCGGGGTCCGCGGTTTCAGCGACCGCTTCACCATCCCGCTGCCCGGCAAGCGTTCGGTGTGGGAGCAGCAGGGCATCGGGCGAGTGGTGCTGCCGTATCATCTGGACAGCTCGCGGGGCAACGCGCAGCGGGTCAACGGCACGCCGCATTCGTGGATCGACGAGCACGCGGCCTGGGGCAGCGGGCGCATGAGCGCCTGGCCGACCTTCAAGACCAACACATCCATGGGCTACTACCGCGAGCAGGAGCTGCCGTTCCAGTTCGCCCTGGCCAACACCTTCACCCTGTGCGATGCCTACCACTGCTCGGTGCACGCCGGGACCAACCCCAACCGCCTGTTCCACTGGACCGGCACCAACGGCCCGACCGGCGCCAACGTGGCGGCGGTGGTCAACGAATGGGACGGCCCGGGCGCGGTGGACGTCGGCTACACCTGGAAAACCTACCCCGAGCGCCTGGAAGAGCGGGGCGTCAGCTGGAAGATCTACCAGTACCTGCCGGACAACTTCGGCGACAACCCGCTGGCCGGTTTCCGCCAGTACCGCCGCGCCAGCGTGGCGGCCGGCAACCCGGCGCAGCCGCCGGAAGGCTTCACCGCCTTCGTGCCCTACAGCGATGCGCTGAATGCCCGGGTGCCGCTGTACAAGGGCAATGGCAACACCTTGCCGGCGCGCAGCGGCAGCGACCTGGAAGGCATGATCGCCGGGTTTCGCAACGATGTGCAGCAGGGCAAGTTGCCCAAGGTCAGCTGGATCGTCGCCCCGGCCACCTATTCCGAGCACCCGGGGCCGTCCAGCCCGGTACAGGGCGGCTGGTTCACCCAGGAAATCCTCAAGGCGCTGACCGACAATCCCGAGGTCTGGAGCAAGACCGTGCTGCTGGTCAACTACGACGAGAACGACGGTTTCTTCGACCACCTGCCGTCGCCCTCGGCACCTTCGCGGCGCCTGGACGGCAGCTTCGCCGGCAAGTCCACGGTGGATTTCGACAGTGAGGTATTCACCCACCCGGCGCCACCGGGGACCACCCAGCAACCGCGTCCGGACGGCGGCATCTACGGCCCCGGTCCACGGGTGCCGATGCTGGTGCTGTCGCCCTGGAGCCGCGGCGGCTGGGTCAACTCCCAGGCGTTCGACCACACCTCGGTCCTGCAATTTCTCGAGAAGCGCTTCGGCGTGCGCGAGCCGAACATCAGCGCCTGGCGCCGCGCGGTGTGCGGCGACCTGACTTCGGCCTTCAACTTCGTCAATCCCAACAGCGAAATCCTCCCGCCGCTACACACCACCACCCGCCAGGCCGCGGACCTGTTGCGCCAGCGCCAGGAACAACTGGCCCAGGTGCCGCTGCCGGACCCCAGCCGCCAGCAACTGCCGCAGCAGCAGCGCGTGGCCCGGCCATCGCGGGCCTTGCCGTATCGGCTGAATGTCGAGGCCAAGGCCAAGCGCAAGGCGTTGAGCCTGACCCTGAGCCTGCAGAACAGCGGCGAGCAGGGCGCGGTGTTCCATGTCTACGATCGCCTGCACCTGCTGGACATTCCCCGTCGCTATACGGTGGAGGCGGGCAAGCAGCTCAAGGACAGCTGGCAGACCGCGGGCCGCTACAAGCTGTGGCTGCTGGGGCCTAACGGCTTTCACCGCAGCTTCCACGGCAATCTGCTGGAGCGTCAGCCCGAGGTGTCGATGTTCAGCCGCGGCAACAACCTGCAACTGACCCTGAGCAACCCGGGCAAGGAGCCGGTGTCGATCACCATCGAGCGTTGCCCCTACACCCACCAGGGGCCATGGCGTTTCGATGTGCCCGGGCGCAGCGAGGTCCACCAGATGTTCGCCTGCCAGGCCAGCGGCGGCTGGTACGACCTGACCCTGCGCGGCGAGGGCGGCTGGCTGCGGCGCCTGGCCGGGCGCCTGGAAACCGGTGCGCACAGCATCAGCGACCCGTTGATGGGCGTGTAAACCGCGCAATCGTGCCCGGCCCGCAAGGGGCCGGGCGCTGTTTCAACAGCCGACCGGGTGCTTCACCTGGATCTCTTCAGTCCCTGGGACCCTGGTTCCAGGGCACCCGCCGATGTTCCCCAGCAGACGAAAACCAGAACCCAATCACACGAAAGGACTTGGTTTGCCTAATGAATATTAATTAGAATCAGTCTCATTTGAATAATCCTTCGCGCAGGGCTCTTGACATGATTGAAGCAGCGACGCCACCGGAGCAAAGCCTACATGCCCTGTACCGCGATCATCGCAGCTGGCTCGAGAGCTGGTTGCGCCAGCGGATGGGCAACGCCTGGGATGCGGCGGACCTGAGCCAGGACACCTTCCTGCGCGTGCTCACCAGCTCCCAACAGCTGGTCGACCTGCGCGAACCACGGGCCTACCTGGTGACCGTGGGCAAGCGCCTGCTGAGCAACTTCTATACCCGGCGCAAACTGGAACAGGCTTACCTGGACGCGCTGGCCAGCCTGCCCGAAGACAGCGTGCCGTCCCCGGAACAGCGCTGGGTGCTGCTGGAAACCCTGCAAGCCCTCGACGAATTGCTCGACGGCCTGCCGCCCTTGGTGCGCCGGGCGTTTCTCTGGAGCCAGCTGGAAGGGCTGGGCTACCGCGAGATCGCCGAACGCCTCGACGTCTCGGAACGCACCGTCAAGCGCTACATGGCCCAGGCCTACGAACACTGCCTGCTGGTGGAGCTGTGATGCGCTCGGCGCCGTCCAGCGAAACCCGCGAGGTGGCCCGCGCGGCGGCCCAATGGCTGGCGCTGCTGGAGTCCGGCGCGGCCAACGCCGACGATCACGCGCGCTTGCAGCACTGGCGCAACAGCAACAGCCGTCACGAAAGCGCCTGGCAGAAGGCGCAGCTGCTGCGCCAGCGTTTCTCCGCGCTGCCTTCGGCGCTGGCGATGGCTACCCTGGACCGGCGTCCCGAGCCGTCGCGGCGCGCGGTCCTCAAGCGTGCCCTCGGCGTCGCCGCGCTGGTGCCGACCGCCTGGCTGCTGGGGCGCCAGCTGCCCCTGGACGTATGGCGCGCCGACCTGCAGACCGGCACCGGCGAACATCGCAAATTATCCCTGGCCGATGGCAGCGCCTTGCAGTTGAACACCGCCAGCGCGGTCAACGTCGACCTGGGCGCCCGGCAGGTGACCCTGGTGCGCGGCGAGATGGCGCTCAAGGTCACCGGCAGCGCGCCGCTGACCATCCAGGCGCCTTATGGCCGCATCGTCGTCAGCCGCAGCGAAGTCTGCGTGCGTCTCAACGAACACGATTGCCGGGTGTCGGTGGTCAGCGGCTCGGTGCAGCTGCAACCCTTGTTCGGCCCGCAACTGCTGTTGCGCGAAGGCCAGCGGGTGCGGCTGCGAGTGGACGGCGCCGGGCAGATCGATGCCTTCGACGCGCAGTTGCCGGGCTGGCGCGATGGCGTGCTGATGGCGCAGAACCAGCCCCTGGGGGATTTCCTGCGCGAGCTCGGTCGTTATCGTCCGGGCCTGCTGCGCTGGGATCCGGAACTGGAAGCCCTGCGCGTCACCGGCAGCTTCCGTCTCGACAACACCGACCGCGTGCTGTCGCTGCTGGCCGCCAGCCTGCCGCTGGAGGTGCATTCGCGCACCCGTTATTGGGTCACCCTGACTTCGGCAAAAGAACCCCCGCAAAAAAATATTGGCTGAAGCCTGTCCCTTTTTTTCGCCTCGCCGGTCATTCCAGGTAAGTGAACAAAAAACGAGAGCTTCCTCCCATGCCCGTAGTATTGCCATACCGTTTGCGTCCGGTTTCCCCCGGACTGTTGCAGTTGGGCCTCATCCTGACACTCAGTTCCAGCCCGTTATTCATCCAGGCCAGCCTGGCCGACGACGCTGCGCGGCGCAGCTATCAGGTGCCGGCCGGCCCGCTGAGTGCCGCGCTGACCCGTTTCGCCGGCCTCGCCGGAGTCAACCTGTCGGTGGACCCTCAGCTGGTCAGCGGCCGCAACAGCGGCGGCCTGTCCGGCGAGTACGGGGTGGAGGAGGGCTTTGCCCGCTTGCTGCAAGGCTCCGGCCTGCAACTGCAACCGGTGGGTGAGCAGGCGTACATCCTGACCCCGGCGCCGCAAGGCAGCAGCCTGCAACTGGCGCCGACTTCGATTCTCGGCGCCAGCGGCGCGACCGACAGCGACGTCTTCGCCGGTGGCCAGGTGGCGCGCCGTGGCTCGCAAGGCCTGCTGGGCTCGAAGGACTTCATGGAAACGCCGTTCAGCATGACCACCTACACCAGCGAAGTGGTGAAGAACCAGCAGGCGCGGACCCTCGGCGACCTGATCGCCAGCGACCCCTCGGTGCGCGCCACCAACCCGGCGGGCGGCCGTTACGAGCAGTTCACCATCCGCGGCTTCAGCCTGTTCAACAGCGATGTCGCCTACAACGGCCTGTACGGTGTGCTGCCGACCTACACCATCGACATGGAAATGGCCGACCGGGTGGACATCCTCAAGGGCCCGACCCAGTTGATCAACGGCATCTCGCCGCGGGGCAGCGTCGGCGGCGGGATCAACGTGGTGCCCAAGCGTGCCACCGACAAGCCCATCACCGAGTTCACCGGCAGCTACGCCTCGGACAGCCAAGTGGGCGGCGCGGTGGACATCGGCCGGCGCTTCGGCGAGGACAACAAGTTCGGCGTGCGCCTGAACGCGGTCAAGCAATCCGGCGACACCAAGTGGGACCACCAGAGCGTCGACCGCGAAATGGCCGTGCTGGGCCTGGACTTCCGTGGCGAACGCCTGCGCCTGTCGACCGACATCGGCCACACCGAGCGCGACACCGACGCGCCCCAGGAGCGGGTGCAGATAGGCGCCAACGCCAAGGTGCCGGACGCCGACGATGTGCGGCACAACTATGCGCAGTCCTGGAGCAAGGCACGCACCAAGGACACCTTCGGTACGGTCAACGCCGAATACGACGTCAACGACTCGATCATGCTGTACGGCGGCGTCGGCGCGCGCAAAAGCAACCACGACTTCCTCCGGCATGCGGTGTCGATCACCAACGACGCCGGCGACTTCAGCGTCCAGCCGCGCGACTTCACCCGCGACGAAAACGTGCGCACCACCACGGCGGGCGTGCGCAGCTGGTTCCACACCGGCCCGGTGAGCCATGAGGTCAACCTGGCGGCCAGCTACTTCTACATGGATTTCGAAAACGGCGGCGCGCGCTATGCCGCGTCCCCCAGCAACCTCTATAACCCACGGCCGACGCCGACCCCGTCGCGGCCGACGCGTTTCGACCCCAAGGTCTACACCGAGAACCGCTTCAGCGGCGTGGCGCTGTCCGACACCCTGGGCTTCTTCGATGACCGCCTGCTGCTGACCCTCGGCGCGCGCTGGCAACGGGTCAAGGTCGACGACTGGAGCGACGGCGTCAAAGGCGACACCGCCTACGACGAGGAAAAGGTCTCGCCTTCGGGCGGCCTGCTGTTCAAGGCCACCGACCAGTTGTCGCTGTACGTCAACTACATGGAAGGCCTGAGCCAGGGCAAGATCGCGCCGTCGACCTCGATCAACGAAGACGAAATCTTCCCGCCGTTCATCAGCCGCCAGGTCGAGGCCGGCGCCAAGTACGACGCCGGAGTCTTTGCCCTGACTGCCGCGGTGTTCCGCATCAAGCAGCCGGCCTACGAGACCAACGCCACCACCCGGGTTTTCGGCCCGAACGGCAAGCGCCAGAACGACGGTGTCGAGCTCAGCGTGTTCGGTGAACCACTCAAGGGCTTCCGCCTGCTGGGCGGGGTGATGTACATCGACAGCGAACTGAAGGACACCACCAACGGCACCTTCGACGGCAACCGCGCACCGGCCACGCCGAAGTACAACGTCAACCTGGGGGCCGAATGGGACGTGCCGAAGGTCCAGGGCCTGACCCTGACCGCACGCGGCATCTATTCCAGCTCGCAGTACCTGGACCAGGCCAACAGCAAGGAAATCGACTCCTGGGAGCGTTTCGACCTGGGCGCGCGCTACGCCTTCAAGCTCGACGACAAGGACATCACCTTGCGCGCCAATGTCGAGAACGTGCTGGACAAGCGTTACTGGAGTTCGGCCGGGGCCTCGGACGACAGCGAGCCGGGCTTGACCCTGGCGACTCCCCGGACCCTGTTGCTCTCGGCAACCGTGGGTTTCTAAGAAGCGAAGCGGACCAGCGCCACAGGGAAGGGCGCACCGCCGTGTTGGTCATGACCGGTTCCTTTGGTCGAGGAAGAAAGTATGTCCGTTATCAGTTGATCAACTTGCTCGCCTCTTGAATGAGGTGTTGGCCATTTAATGGCAACTAATGAAGTTGTCGGAAAGATGGCAATAACATGGCAGTTTTATACGTCATAAATGACGCTTTACCAAGTTTATAAACTTGGTTTTTGGCGTGGGCGCGATAATTAACTTATATCCGCAAGTACCATGCGACTATTCCAAATAAGTTTGAATAAGTAGTTGCGCGTTTTTATTAATGATAATAATTTGCATGTCGAATTTAACGAGGGTGAACAGATGTTGAATGATGGCATATTGCGCACTAGTCCTCTGCAAAAAACCAATGCCGACTATCTGGCCCGGCAAGGCAAGTTCGAATCCAATGTGCGCAGTTATCCGCGCAAGTTGCCGCTGGCCATCGCCAAGGCGCATGGGGTCTGGGTCACTGACGTCGAAGGCAAGACCTACCTGGACTGCCTGGCCGGCGCCGGCACCCTGGCCCTGGGGCACAACCACCCGGCGATCATGGCCAGTCTCGACAGTTTCCTGGCCTCGGGCCTGCCCATGCACACCCTGGACCTGACCACCGTGGTCAAGGACGCCTTCAGTGAAACCCTGCTCAGCCTGCTGCCGGGCCAGGGCCGCGACTACTGCCTGCAATTCTGCGGGCCGTCCGGGGCGGACGCGGTGGAAGCGGCGCTGAAGCTGGCCAAGACCCATACCGGGCGGCACAACGTCATCAGTTTCTCCGGGGCCTACCACGGCATGACCCACGGCGCCCTGGCGCTGACCGGCAATACCGCGCCCAAGCACGCCATCGCCGGCCTGATGCCGGGCGTGCAGTTCATGCCGTACCCCCACGAATACCGCTGCCCGCTGGGGATCGGCGGTGAGGCCGGGGTCGAGGCGCTGACCCATTACTTCACCCAGTTCATCGAAGACGTGGAAAGCGGCGTGTCGCTGCCGGCGGCAGTGATTCTCGAGGCGGTGCAGGGCGAGGGCGGGGTTAACTGCGCGCCGGCCAGCTGGCTGCGGGCGATCCGCGACGTGACCCGCCAGCACGGCATTGTGCTGATCCTCGACGAAGTGCAGGCCGGTTTTGCCCGCACCGGCAAGATGTTCGCCTTCGAGCACGCCGGCATCGAGCCGGACATGATCGTCATGTCCAAGGCGGTGGGCGGCGGCCTGCCGATGGCGGTGCTGGGCATCAAGCGCGAATTCGATGCCTGGGAGCCGGGCAACCATGCCGGCACCTTCCGCGGCAACCAGATGGCCATGGCCGCGGGCCTGGCGACCCTGCAAGTGTTGCGCGACCAGGGCATCGCGGCCCAGGCTGAGCGCCGCGGGCAGTGGCTCAAGGAGCAACTGACGGCCTTGCAGCAAACCTATCCGGCCCTGGGCCAGGTGCGTGGGCGTGGCCTGATGCTGGGCATCGAGATCGTCGACGAGCGCCAGCCGGCCGACCGCCACGGGCATTTCCCCTCGGACCCGGGCCTGGCCGTGGCCATCCAGCAGCACTGCTTCAAACAGGGCCTGCTGCTGGAGCGCGGCGGACGCCGCGGCAATGTGATCCGCCTGTTGCCGCCGCTGGTCATCGACGACGAACAGTGCCAGCAAGTTATCCAGCGGTTTACCCGCGCAATGGCGGACGCTTTATTGCAGGTACGTGCCTGAAGTGCTGTTTTGAAATGAACCCTGTTCGATGAAAGTGTGTCGTTTTTCACACTTTGAAGTCTTGGTTTAATAACTGTCGGGCGACAGGTTTTTCTTGTTAAAGGTTGCAGGAAAGTGCGAGCGGACGAGTTCGTTCGACGGGTATCTGTCGGCTTTTGGTATGGCCCAAGAGCAACTAACTATTTGCCGCGACAGTACGTAACCAGTGACCGCACGGGCTACTGTGGAGCATGTATGAATTATTCGGATCGCGATGTTTTGTCAAAGCATGTTTTATCGAAGATGGTCAGTGAGCTGGCGACTACTCGCGCCTTGCTCAATTGCCTGATCAAAGAGTTCGCCTTGCCGGAAAACTGCCTCAGTTACAGCTGGCCGACACAGATGCAGGGCATCGCGCCCGGCAGTTACCTGGACGGCCTGGAATGGAAGGGCATCCCGCTGACCATCGACCTGCCCAACCGGCAACAGTTCTTCGTCATGGTCGACCGCCGCGACCACCTGGGCAGCCACCGTTACCTGTCGGACGTGTATGCCCGGCGCGACGCAGGCGAGACCTGGCGCTGCCTGGCCTTTGCCGAATTCGTCGAGCAGTTGCTCGGCGCCTGCGAGCACATGACCCGGGCCAGCAACGACGAACTCCTGGACCAGGTGCTGCAAAGCCAGTCGCTGACCGCCGCCATCGTCGCCCACAACATGGACGGCCAGGGCCCGGCGCCGCTGAGCGGCTACCTGGCCAGCGAGCAGGGCCTGTGGTTCGGCCACCCCAACCATCCGGCGCCCAAGGCGCGGCTGTGGCCGGCACACCTGGCCCAGGAAACCTACGCCCCGGAATTCCAGGCCGAGACCGCGTTGCACCTGTTCGAAGTGCCGCGCCAGGGCCTGCGGGTGACCGCCAGCGGCCTCAGCGAAGAGCAGGTGATGGCCGGTTTCGCCGACCAGGGCCGGGCACGCCCGGGGCACGCGATGATCTGCATGCACCCGGTGCAGGCCGAGCTGTTCATGCAGGACCGCCGCGTGCAGCGCCTGCTGGAGCTGGGCGAGGTGGTCGACCATGGGGCCACCGGGCCGGTGGCCAGCCCGACGGCCTCGATGCGCACCTGGTACATCGAGGGCCACGACTTTTTCATCAAGGGCTCGCTGAACGTGCGCATCACCAATTGCGTGCGCAAGAACGCCTGGTACGAGCTGGAAAGCACGCTGATCATCGACCAGCTGTTCCAGCGCCTGCAGCGGACCCAGGCCGAAACCCTCGGCGGGCTGTCGGCGGTGGCCGAGCCGGGTTCCATGAGCTGGGCCCCGGCCCAGGCCAGCGAAGCCGATGCCCATTGGTTCCGCGAACAGACCGGGGCGATCCTGCGGGAGAACTTCTGCCGCCGCGCCGGCGCCGAGCGCAGCGTGATGGCCGGCACCCTGTTCGCCCGCGACATCCATTCGCGGCCGCTGGTGCATGACTTCCTGCAAGGTTTCAACGCCAGTGAACTGGTGGACGAGCAGCTGGTGGACTGGTTCGACCAGTACCAGGCGCTGCTGCTGCGGCCGGTGCTGGCGCTGTTCTTCAACCATGGCGTGGTGATGGAGCCGCACCTGCAGAACAGCGTGCTGATCCACGACCAGGGCCAGCCGCAACAGCTGCTGCTGCGGGACTTCGAGGGGGTCAAGCTTACCGATGAGCTGGGCATGGCGCAGATCGAGGTCGGCCTGCACCCGCGGGTGCGCCAGTCGCTGCTGTATTCCCGCGAGCAGGGCTGGAGCCGGATCACCTATTGCCTGCTGATCAACAACCTGTCGGAAGCGGTGCTGGCCCTGAGCTGGGAACGCCCGCACCTGGCGCCGCTGATGTGGCAACGGGTCGAGCAACAGCTGCGGCGCATCCGTGACGAGCTGGTACGCCCGGCGCCGGAACTGGACGCGCTGATCGCCGGCCAGCCGATTGCCTGCAAGACCAACCTCAAGGTGCGCCTGGCCGCCAAGGCCGACCGCCAGGCCGGCTACGTCAGCCTGAGTTCGCCGTGGAGCGAGGAGGCCCGTTATGGCTGAGTTGTCCCAGGCGGTCCTGCGCGCCATCGAGCTGGCCCGGGCCGGCAGTGCCGACCCGCTGGCGGCCTTTATCTACGACCTGGACGCCTTGCAGGCCCATGTGCGCCAAGTGATGGCGGCGTTGCCGACCGGGGTCGAGCTGTATTACGCGATCAAGGCCAACAGCGAGGCGCCGGTATTGGCGGCGCTGGCCCCGCTGGTCAGTGGTTTCGAGATTTCCTCGGGTGGCGAGATCGAGCGGGTGGTGGCCTGTCCGACCCGCAAGCCCTATGTGTTTTCCGGCCCGGGCAAGCTCGATTCCGACCTGCGCGCGGCCCTGGCCCATCAGGTGGAAGCGGTGCACCTGGAAAGCCTCAACGAGATCGAGCGCCTGCAACGCCTGGCCGAAGAAGCCGGGCGAGTACAGCCGGTATTCATCCGCATCAACCCGCAGTTGCCGCAGAACCAGTCGAGCCGGCTGGCCATGGCCGGCACCGCCACGCCGTTCGGCATCGACGAGGCGGAACTGGCCGAGGCCGTGCAAAGAGTCGACCGCGCCAGCCATCTGCGCCTCAAGGGTTTCCATGTGCACGCCATGTCCCACCAGCAGTCGGTGGAGCGCCATGAGCAGTTGCTGGATTTCTACCTGCAACGCTGGCCGCTGTGGAAGGCCCTGGCGGCGCACCCCGAGCAACTGACCCACCTGAATGTCGGCGGCGGCATCGGCGTCGATTACCTCAGTGGCCAGCAGTTCGACTGGCAGCGCCTGTGCCGCTACCTGGAACGCCGGCTGGCGGAGCAGGGCGCTCAGGCGCCGATCCTGCGCTTCGAGCCGGGGCGCTTTATCAGCGCCTTCTGCGGTTACTACGTGATCGAGGTGCTGGACACCAAGACCAGCCACGGCGAGCACTTCCTGGTGTGTCGCGGCGGCACCCATCAGTTCCGCCTGCCCGCGGCGCAGAGCCACGATCACCCGCTGATTCACCTGCCGCGCGTGCCGCAGCCGGCGCACAGCGCGGAGCAGGCCTGGACCGTGGTCGGCCAGCTGTGCACGCCCAAGGATGTGCTGAGCCGGGCCCAGCCGCTCAAGGGCGTCAGCGTCGGCGACCTGCTGGTGCTGCCGATGGCCGGGGCCTATGGCTACAACATTTCCCACGCCGATTTCCTCTGTCATCCACGGCCGGCGCAGCACTTCCTGCGCCAGGGTGAATTGCTCGAAGGAGCCGGTCTGTGAGTTTCAAGGCACCGCGCGCTTGGGTGGTGGTCAACGTGCTGCTTGGCACTATGACCGTCAGCCTCAACAACAGCTCACTGAACCCGGCGTTGCCGGCGTTCATGCAGGCGTTCGCCATCGGCCCGCTGATGGCTACCTGGATAGTCGCGGCCTTCATGACCAGCATGGGCATGACCATGCCGCTGACCAGCTTCCTCAGCCAGCGCCTGGGCCGCCGGCGCCTGTACCTGTGGGGCGTGGCGCTGTTTATCGGCGGTTCGCTGCTCGGAGCCCTGGCCGATTCCATCGCCCTGGTGATCGCCGCGCGGGTGGTGCAGGGGATCGCCAGCGGGCTGATGATCCCGCTGTCCCTGGCGATCATCTTTTCGGTGTACGCCAAGGACGAGCGCGGCCGGGTCACCGGCCTGTGGGGCGCGGCGGTGATGCTGGCGCCGGCGGTGGGCCCGCTGTGCGGCAGCCTGCTGCTGGAGTGGTTCAGCTGGCGCTCGCTGTTTTTGATGAACGTGCCGATCGGCGTCGTCGCGCTGCTGATGGGCCTTGCGGTCTTGCCGGCCTCCGAGCCGGCCGAGCGCAAGCCGTTCGACCTGGCCGGCTACCTGCTGATTGCCTCGGGCATCGGCCTGCTGATGATCGCCATCAGTCGTCTGCACCACGCCGCCGCGCTGGCCAATCCGCTGAATCTGGGCCTGCTGCTGGTGGCGCTGCTGTGCCTGGCGGCCTTTGTCCGCCTGGAGCTGCGCCGCGAGGCGCCGCTGCTCAACCTGCGGATCTTCGCCCTGCGCGGTTACCGCCTGAGCGTGATCATCGCCGTGGTGCAGTCGGTGGGCATGTTCGAGTGCCTGGTGCTGCTGCCGTTGCTGGTGCAGACGGTGCTCGGCTACAGCGCGATCTGGACCGGCCTGGCGCTGCTCTGCACGGCGGTGTTCGCCAGCCTGTTCGGGCGCATGGGCGGCAGCGCCCTGGATCGCCACGGGCCGCGCCGGGTGGTGTCCATCGGCCTGCTGCTGACCGGGCTGTCGACCCTGGCCCTGGGCCTGCTTCCGGCCAATGCGGCGATCGGCCTGGTGTTCGCGCTGATGATGCTGCGCGGCGCCGGCCTGGGCCTGTCCTACATGCCGGTGACCACCGCCGGGCTGAATGCCTTGCCCGAGCCGATGGTCACCCAGGGCGCGGCGATGAACAACATCTCGCGGCGCCTGGTGTCGTCCCTGGGCATTGTCATCGCCTCGCTGTGGCTGGAGTTCCGCCTGGTCGATGGCGGCGTGCAGGCCCAGGCGGGCATGTCGTCCGCCATCAGCGAGGTGTTCGTGGCCACCGGCCTGCTGATCCTGCTGGCGTTGCCCTGCGCCTGGCGTTTTCCCCTTTCCGACGAGACCGCCGAGGCTGTGCCCGGCGCCCTCGAACACCGTTAACCCTTCTTTGCACAAGGTATGAACATGGCGACTGCAATCTCGACAACCTCAAGCCAGCCCTCCGGCCCCGGTGCCTGGCTGGCCACGGTGGATGCGCGTATCGGCGAAAAAGTCCAGCAGCGGGTGGTCGGCCAGCTGTTGCAGACCCTGCTGTATGAAGGCGTGCTGCCGTTCGACAGCCAGCCGCTGACCGGTGCCTCGCACGGCCATGACAGCGGCCAGCGGCGTTTCGTGGTGCGCGGCATCGACGGCCAGCAGCAGCGGGTGGAATACCACTGCAACGGCCTGCTCAGCGCCAGCTTCGATTTGATCCGCCTCGATTCCGCCAGCCTGGAACGCCTCGACAGCCGTGGCCAGCGCAGCGTGCCGGATCTGCACCAGGCCCTGGCCGAGCTGCTCGGCGACTATCAGGACAGCCCGCACCTGGGGCGTTTCATCCAGGAGCTGGAGCAGACCCAGCTCAAGGATCTGCAAGCGCGCAGCCAGGGCTACCAGGCCGAAAAGCCGGCCCACGAGCTGGACGTGGACGCCCTGGAGCAGCACTTCATGGACGCCCACAGCTACCACCCGTGCTACAAGTCGCGCATCGGCTTTTCCCTGGCGGACAACCAGGCCTACGGCCCGGAATTCGCCACGCCGATCGCTGTGGTGTGGCTGGCGGTCGCGCGCAACCGGGCCTCGCTCAACCATTCGCGGAAACTCGACTTCCCGGCCTTTATCCGCCAGGAGCTGGGCGCCGCGCGCTGGCAGCAGGTCGAGCAACAACTGGCCAGCCAGGGCAGGGCGCTGGACGACTACCAGCTGCTGCCGGTGCACCCGTGGCAGTGGGAAAACCTGATTGTCCCGACCTTCTACCCGGAGCTGCTCAGCGGCGAGCTGATCTACCTCGGCACCTCGGGTGACCAGTACAAGGCCCAGCAGTCGATCCGCACCCTGGCCAACGCTACGGCCAAGCAGCGGCCGTACGTCAAGCTGGCCATGAGCATGACCAACACCTCCAGCACGCGCATCCTGGCCCGGCACACGGTGCTGAACGGGCCGATCATCACCGACTGGCTGCAACAGCTGATCGCCAGCGACAGCACCGCGCGCCAACTGGATTTCGTGATCCTCGGCGAAGTGGCCGGGGTCAGCTTCGACTACCAGCACCTGCCTGAGTCCCGCAGTCCCCAGGCCTACGGCACCCTGGGGGCGATCTGGCGCGAAAGCCTCCATCAGTACCTCAAGGCGGACGAGCAGGCGGTGCCGTTCAATGGCCTGAGCCATGTGGAGAACCGCTACGGCACAGGGCCGCAGCAGCCGTTCATCGACGCCTGGATCCGCCAGTACGGCCTGCAGGCCTGGACCCGCCAACTGTTGCAGGTGACGGTGCCGCCGATCATCCACATGCTCTACGCCGAAGGCATCGGCATGGAATCCCACGGCCAGAACATCGTGCTGATCGTCAAAGAGGGCTGGCCGCAGCGCATCGCCCTCAAGGACTTCCACGATGGCGTGCGTTACTCGCCGGCGCACCTGGCGCGTCCCGAACTGTGCCCGGAGCTGGTGCCGCTGCCGGCCAGCCACGCCAAGCTCAATCGCAACTCGTTCATCCTCACGGATGACGTCAACGCGGTACGGGATTTCTCCTGCGACTGCTTCTTCTTTATCTGCCTGGCGGAAATGGCGATCTTCCTGCGCCAGCACTACCAGCTCGACGAAGGCCAGTTCTGGCAAATGACCGCCGAGGTAATCCTCGACTACCAGGACGCCCATCCGCAGCACCGCGACCGTTTCGGCCTGTTCGACGTGTTCGCGCCGAGCTACGAGGTCGAAGAGCTGACCAAGCGCCGCCTGCTGGGCGACGGCGAGCGACGCTTCAAGTCGGTGCCCAACCCACTTCATGCCTACAGGCCGCAAGCATGCTGAGAAGCAACCAGCTGAAACGCAAACTGGCGGCCGGGCAAACGGTGTACGGGTTGATCAGTTCGATCCCGGCGCCGGCGGCCATCGAGCTGATCGCCGAGGCCGGGTTCGACTTCGTGATCATCGACATGGAGCACGTGCTGATCAATCCGGAAACCGTCGAGCACATGATCCGCACCGCCGAGGCCTACGAGCTGACGCCGCTGGTGCGCGTCGCCGACCTCAACCCCAAGACAATGCTGCGCCTGCTCGACGGTGGCGCCCAGGGCATCGTGCTGCCGATGATCGAGTCCGCCGAGCAGTTGCAGGCGGCGATTGCCGCCTGCAAATACCACCCGCTGGGCCAGCGCAGCCTCAACGCCGGGCGCCCCGGCAGTTTCGGCAAGCACAGCCTGGCGCAGTACGTGGGGCAGGCTAACGAGCAGATCATGCTGGTGGCGATGATCGAAAGCGCCGCCGGCGTGCGCAACGCCGCGCAGATCGCCGCGGTGCCGGGCCTGGACATGATCCTCGAAGGCGCGGCCGATCTCTCGCAATCCCTCGGCATGCCCTGGCAGATCGACCAGCCGACGGTCCAGCAGGCGCTGCTCGACAGCTGGCAGGCCGCGGACCATGCCGGCGTGGCGTATTGCGCCATTCCCCGGCAGGCCGGCGACCTGGGACGCTGGCGCGAGCGTGGGGTCCGGGCCTTTGTCCTCGGCGACGAACGCGGCATTGCCTTTCGTGCTCTCCAGGCCAGGTTGGCCACCCTTTCTCTAGAAGGAAAATAATCCGATGAACTTCACAACCATGGCCGCTGAAGTGGTGATGCAGGACCTGATCGATTGCCTGCTGGCCGAAGACTTTTTTGGCCGCGAACCCTTGCCGCTGCTGACCGCCAGCCAATGGCGCCAGGCCCATCCAGAAGCGCCAGCCCTCGAAGCCCCAACCCTTGAAGGCGCGGATGCCCGGCAGCGGATCTGGGAATGGTGCTGCGACGCCCAGGAACAGCGCTTTATCAGCATCGCCCTGCGCCCGGGCATCACCCAGCAGTGGGAAAAGGTCCCGGGCACGCAGGTTCTGGCCCGCCAGGAGCAGCGCTGGACCGCCCTGGGCCCGGTGGACTTCATGCGCCGGGTGTTCACCGGCATGGGCCCGCGTTTCCAGGACAACGAGAAGGGCCTGACGCTGTTTCTCGAAGTGCTGCATATCAGCGTCTGGCAGACCGCCTTGTCCCTGGAGCACCGGGTTGACCACCAGGGCCTGATGGCCCAGGACGGCGCCACCTTTTTCCGCACCATGGAGCAGTGGGCTTCGCTGCGCGATCGTCCGTACCACCCGCTGGCCAAGGCCAAGCAGGGTTTGCTGCAGGCCGAATACCAGCAGTACCAGGCCGAGTTCGCCCAGCCGGTGGCGCTGAACTGGGTGGCGGTGCGCAAGGACCTGCTACAAGGCGGCGCGGGCGTGGCGGACCTGGAACAGGTCTACCCGGCGCGCTACCTGTTGCCGGAAACCTTGCAGGAACGCCTGGCCGCGGAGCTGCGCGAGCGCGGTATCGGTGACAGCCACGTGGCCTTGCCGGCGCACCCGTGGCAGCTCGAGCATGTGTTGCCGGCGCAGCTGGGCGATGCCTTCGCCCGTGGCGACTGCCAGCGCCTGGACTTCAGCGAAGCCACGGTCTTCGCCACCTCGTCGCTGCGTTCGATGACCCCGTGTTTTGCCAGCGCCGACTACCTCAAGCTGCCGATGGCCATCTATTCCCTGGGCGCCTCGCGCTACCTGCCGGCGGTGAAGATGATCAACGGCGGCCTCAGCGAGGCGCTGCTGCATCAGGTGCGGCGCCTCGATCCGGTGCTGGAACAGAGCCTGCACCTGTGCGACGAGAGCAAGTGGTGGGCCTTCATGCCGCCCCAGGCGACCCTGTTCGACGAGGCGCCGCGGCACCTGTCGGCGATGGTCCGCGGTTACCCGCAAGCCTTGCTCGACGACCCGGACTGCCGCCTGCTGCCGATGGCCGCCCTGGGCACGCCATTGCCCGGCAGCAACCGGCACTTCTTCGATGAGTGGATGCAGTACCGCGAACTGCCGGCGACCCAGGCTTCGGTGCTGACCCTGTTCGGCGAGCTGTGCCAGCGCTTCTTCGACGTCAACCTGCGGATGTTCCGCCTGGGCATGCTCGGCGAGGTGCACGGGCAGAACGCGGTGCTGGTGTGGAAGGCCGGCCAGGCCCAGGGCCTGCTGCTGCGCGACCACGATTCGCTGCGCATCTTCGTGCCGTGGCTGGAGCGCAACGGCATGGCCGACCCGGAGTACCGGATCAAGAAGGGCCACGCCAACACCCTGTACCACCAGCGTCCCGAGGACCTGCTGTTCTGGCTGCAGACCCTGGCGATCCAGGTCAACGTGCGGGCGATCATCGACACCCTGGCCCAGGTCTACGCCGTGCCGGCCACCACGCTGTGGAGCACCTTGCGCCAGGTATTGGACGCTCTGTTGCAGAGCATCGACTTCGACGACGAGGCGCGGGCGATGATCAGGCACCAGCTGTTCGAAGCGCCGCGCTGGCCGCAGAAGCTGTTGCTGACGCCGATGATCGAACGCGCCGGCGGCCCGGGCAGCATGCCATTCGGCAAGGGCGAGGTGGTCAACCCGTTCCAGCGGCTGGCTTCCGATGCCTGACCCGCTGATCCATCCCGGCAGGCGCACGCTGTTGCGCCTGTCCCTGGGGTTGCTGGCCTTGCCACGGATCGCCCGCGCCGAACCGCTGCGCCTGGTCACCCTGTTCCAGGGCGCCACCGACAGCGCCGTGGCGCTGGGCGTGACGCCCTGCGGCATCGTCGACTCCTGGAGCGAGAAACCCATGTACCGCTACCTGCGCCCGGCCGTGCAGGGGGTGCCCCATGTCGGCCTGGAAACCCAGCCGAGCCTGGAGGACATTGCCCTGTTGCGTCCGGACTTGATCGTCGCCTCGCGGTTTCGCCACCAGCGCATCGCGCCCCTGCTGGAGCAGATGGGCCGGGTGGTGATGCTCGACGAGGTGTTCGAGTTCAAGCGCACCCTGGCGCTGATGGGCGCGGCGCTCGGCCGGCAACCCCAGGCCATGGAGCTGCTGGCCCAGTGGGAGCAACGCCTGGGCCAGCTGCGCGCGCAATTGCAGGCGCGCTTCGCCGGGCGCTGGCCGCTGACCGTCGCGGTGCTGGATATCCGCGAGGACCATATTCGCAGCTACCTGCCGGACAGCTTCGCCGGCTCGGTGCTCAGCGAACTGGGGTTCGCCTGGACGCCAGCCGCCCGCGAGGCCCGGGGGGCATCCCTGAAACTCACCAGTAAAGAGAGCTTGCCGGTGGTCAACGCCGATCTGTTTTTCGTCTTCCAGCGCACCGACAGCCCGGCTGCGCAACGCAATTACCAGAACCTGGTCCGGCACCCGCTGTGGCAGCAGTTGCGGGCCCCGCGCGCCGGCCTGGTGTGGCGCGTCGACAGCGTGGCCTGGAGCCTGTCGGGGGGCATCCTGGGCGCCAATCTGATGCTCGATGAAATCGCCCGGGCGGCGGCGACATGAGCCCGGCCCTGAAACTTTCGGCCCTGGGGGGGCTGCTGTTGCTGTGCATGCTGTTGAGCCTGTCGACCGGGGCCAGCTGGATCGCCCCGCAGCAGATCGTCGGCACCCTGGTGCACCCCGATACCCTGGACCCGATCCACAGCCTGGTGGTGTCCACGCGGCTGTCACGGACCCTGATGGCGGTGGCCGTCGGTGCCAGCCTGGCGGTAGCCGGCGCCCTGATGCAGGCGCTGACCCGCAACCCGCTGGCATCGCCGGGGCTGTTCGGGGTCAACGCCGGCGCGACTTTCGCCATCATCCTCGGCTCGTCGCTGCTGGCGTTGCACGACCCGCAGCAGTGGCTGTGGTGCGCCTTTATCGGCGCGGCGGCGGCCGGCAGCCTGGTGTGGCTGATCGGCAACCGCGGGCAGGGCAGCCTCAATCCGCTGCGCATCGTGCTCGCCGGCGCGGCGATGACCGCGCTGTTTTCCGCCTTCAGCCAGGCGCTGCTGGTGGTCAACCAGGAAGGCCTGGACACCGTGCTGTTCTGGCTCGCCGGGTCGTTGTCCGAGCGCGACCTGGCGCTGGCCGCGCCCTTGCTGGTCGGCGTGCTCCTGGCCTTGCTCGGGGCCTTGCTGCTGGCCGGGCAGGTCAATGTGCTCAATGCCGGCGATGCGATCGCCATCGGCCTGGGCCAGCGCACCGGGCTGATCCGCCTGCTGATGAGCGTGCTGATCATCGGCCTGGCGGGTAGCGCGGTGGCGCTGGCGGGCAGCATCGGTTTCATCGGCCTGCTGGTGCCGCACATGGTGCGCAAGGGGCTGTCCATCGATCATCGCTGGTTGCTGCCGGGGTGCGCGGTGCTGGGGGCGATCCTGCTGTTGCTGGCCGACACCCTGGGGCGCCTGGTGATTCTGCCGCAGGAGGTGCCGGTGGGGGTGATGACCGCGTTGTTCGGCGCGCCGTTCTTTATTTTCCTGGCCCGTCGCGGAGGCCGTTATGAGTAACACCCTGACCCTGCGCACCGCCGGCTTTTCGCGGCGCATCGACCTGGCGACCCTGTGGCGGCTATTGCTGGCCGTGCTGGCGACGGCGCTGGTGATGCTCGGCGCCTTGTCCCTGGGCAAGCTCAACCTGTCGCCGCTGACCGTGCTGGAGCTGCTGTGGCGCGGCGGCGACGAGCGCCTGCTGTTCATCGTCGAGCAACTGCGCCTGCCGCGCCTGCTGCTGGCGGCCCTGGTCGGCGCGGCGCTGGCGGTGTCCGGCCTGATTTTGCAGAGCATCATCCGCAACCCGCTGGCGTCCCCCGATCTGCTGGGCATCACCAGCGGCGCCAGTGCCGCGGCGGTGCTGTACCTGTCGTTCTTTTCGTTGCTGCTGGGCCCGCAGTTTTTGCCATTGGCGGCGATGCTCGGCGCCGGGCTGGCGGCCCTGGCCATTTACCTGCTGGCCTGGAAGCAGGGCACCTCGCCGCTGCGCCTGGTGCTGATCGGCGTCGGCGTGTCGGCGCTGCTGGCGGCGGTGACCACCTTTGTCCTGGTGTTCAGCCCGCTGACCACCACCTTGTCGGCCTATGTCTGGCTCACCGGCAGCGTCTATGGCGCCAGCTGGCCGGAGCCGCGGGCCCTGGCCGGCTGGTTGCTGGCGATCCTGCCGTTGCTGGTGTGGCTGGCCCGCCAGGTGCGGGTGCAACAATTGGACGATGCCTTGGCCCAGGGCATCGGCGTGCGGGTACAGTGGCTGCGCGCCGGCCTGCTGCTGGTCAGCGTGGCCCTGGCCGGGGCGGCGGTGGCCTGGGGCGGGGCGATTGCCTTTGTCGGCCTGATCGCGCCGCACATCGCCAAGCGCCTGGTGGCCCCGGGCTTTGCCGGGCAGGCGGTGATGGCGGCGTTGGTCGGCGCCAACCTGGTGATGCTCGCCGACCTGATCGGGCGCACCCTGTTCCTGCCGCTGGATCTGCCGGCGGGGATCTTTGTTGCGGTGCTGGGCACGCCGTTCTTTCTTTATCTTTTGATCAACCAGCGGCACTAAGGAATTCCCGATGTCCTCGATGGCAACCCAGCAACTGACCCTGGGCTATCAGCGCCAGGTGATTATCGACGGGCTGGACCTGCAACTGCCGGCGGGCCAGGTGTCGGTGCTGATCGGCAGCAACGGCTGCGGCAAGAGCACCCTGCTCAAATCCCTGGCGCGGCTGCTCAAGCCGCAGCAGGGTTCGGTGATCCTCAATGGCGAGGATATCCAGCGCAAATCCACCGCGGCGGTGGCGCGCGAACTGGCGATCCTGCCGCAGATGCCCAGCGCCCCCGAAGGCATCACCGTGCGCCAGCTGGTGGCGCTGGGGCGTTATCCCTACCAGAACTGGATGCAGCAATGGTCGGCCCAGGACGAAGCCATGGTCGAGCGCGCCCTGTTGCAGACTGGCGTGCAGGCGCTGGCGGAGCGGCCGGTGGACGCCTTGTCCGGCGGCCAGCGCCAGCGGGTGTGGATCGCCATGACCCTGGCCCAGGACACCGAGATCGTGCTGCTCGACGAGCCCACCACCTTTCTCGACCTGGCGCACCAGATCGAAGTGCTGGACCTGTTGCGCGAACTCAATCGCCAGGAAAACAAGACCATCGTCATGGTCCTGCACGACCTCAACCTGGCCTGCCGCTACGCCGACCATATGGTGGCGGTGCACCAGCGCACCGCGTTCGCCCAGGGCCGGCCCGCGGAGATCCTGACCGAGGAACTGGTCAAGCAGGTGTTCGACCTCAATTGTCGGATCATCCCCGATCCGTTTTTCGGCACGCCGCTGTGCATTCCCTTTGGCCGGGAACTGCCGCGATGAACCTGCAAGCCGCCTTCAACCCGCAAGACTGGAGCGTGCTATCCGGGCCGCTGCGCCTGAAACCCATGGCCCAACGCGACCGCCAGCGCTCCCTCAGCGCCCGGGCCTTGCTCGACGATGAAACCTGCATCGCGCTGCTCGACCAGCTGGGGCCGGTGATCGGTTCGCCGACCCGGGCGATCACCGCCTCGCTGCTGGCCAAGCGTTTTTCCTTCCTCGCCACCGGCGCCTGCCTGTACGCCATGTCGGTGTGCGACCAGGGCCTGCTGCTGTCCCTGGACGACTGCGTGATCGAGTACGGCCACGACGACGGGCTCTGGACGTCGTCGATGCCGCTGGCGGACCGGCCGCCCCAGGCCTATGCCGCGGGTGAGCGCGACGCCTGGCGCGCGGCGATTGTCGAGGCGCTGTTCGCCGGAGTGCTGGCGCCGCTGTGGCAGACCTTCAACCGGGTCAGCGGCATCTCCCGGCGCATCCTCTGGGAAAACACCGCGGTGCGGGTCTATTCGCTGTACGAAAAACGCATGAGCAAGGTCGAGGACCCGCTGATCCGCCTGCGCCACGAGGCGGACTTCGACTGGCTGCTGCAAGAGGCCGCGCCAGCGCTGTTCGGCCTGGACTACAACCCGCTGCGGCACTTTCGCCGACCGCCGACGCAACTGGAGGAGGGCAAGAGCATCCGCTTTCGCCGCACCTGCTGCTTCTATTACGAGGCCACCGAGCCCGCCGAATACTGCTCCACCTGTCCGCTGTTGCGCCCGAGGAAATGCCGATGATCGCTCCCCGCCAACACCACGCCAGCGCCGCCTCGCTTGAGCATTACCACGGCATCGCGGCCTCGACCATTGGCCACTTTGGCGATGAGGGTTACCTGCGCGGTATCCGCCCGTTGTTCGACGGGCTGCGCATGCTCGGCAATGTGGTGACGGTCAAGGTCTTCGCCCCGGATGGCGCCATCCTGCGCGACGCGCTGCTGCTCAGCGAACCGGGGGACGTGTTGGTGATCCAGTGTGTGGGCGATCAGGAGTGCGCCTGCTGGGGCGAACTGCGGACCCTGGCCGGATTGATCAAGGGCCTGGCCGGGGTGGTGGTGGAGGGCGCGGTCACCGATGTCGACGCCTTGCGCGAACATCGCCTGCCGCTGTTCAGCCGTGGCGTCAGCGCCTACACCACCCGCGGCATCGGCGAGCAGGGGGAGGTCAACCTGCCTATCGAAGTGGCTGGGGTGCGGGTCAACCCGGGGGATATCGCCATCGGCGACGACGACGGCGTGTTCATCCTCGACCGGCAACGGGCCGAGGCGCTGTTGCCGCAGCTGCTGGCCAAGGAAGAGCAGGACCGCGAGCGGCGCGCGGCATTCTTGCAGCGCCTGGCCGCCATCCGCTGACGCGTCGGCAAACCGGCCGGGTTTGCACTTTTATAAGGCTCGCGGCCCCGGCCTTGCACCAGGCTAAGGCGATTCCTGGCCCAGGGTAGGCTATCCGGGAGCCTTGCAGAATGACCGCGCAAGTCCGCCAGCAGGGCCTTTCAAGGCGTGCGGCGCAGCCTGGCACAAAGGCTGCAAGACAGCCGCTAACGCCCCACCGCGCATGTCGCGGGCGGGCCGCCCCATCGGTCAACGCGGATCGATCGGCCAACCGGCCATGGGCACTCGGTGAGTCAGGCACAGCAGCCCGATCGCACACCGCAAATAACAGGCAAAGGCGCCTGGAACCGTAAGGTTTCAGGCGCTTTTTTTTTGCTTTAAAAAAACCGTGATTGGCTTGGGTCGGGTGCTATTTATGAATGCCATTGTTGCCCCTTTGAACACACACAAAACCCTGATCGTGATCGGCAACGGCATGGTCGGACATCATTGCGTCGAACAGCTGGTGGCGCGTGGCGCCCTCGTGCAGTACCGCCTGCACGTCTTCAGCGAAGAGCCGATGCGCGCCTACGACCGAGTGCACCTGTCCGAGTATTTCAGCGGTCGCGACGCCGAATCCTTGGCCCTGGGCGATGCCGCGCTGTACCAGACCCCGGGCCTGACCCTGCACCTGGGGGTGGCGGTGCTGCGCATCGACCGCGAGCACCGCCAGGTCATCACCGCCGCCGGCCCGGTGCACTACGACAAGCTGGTGCTGGCCACCGGTTCCTATCCCTTTGTGCCGCCGATCGAGGGCGCCGCAGGCGATTCGCGCCTGGTCTATCGCACCCTGCAAGACCTCGACGCCATCCGCGCCGCGGCCGCCAATGCCCGGCGCGGTGTGGTGGTGGGCGGCGGGCTGCTCGGCCTGGAGGCGGCCAACGCCTTGAAGAGCCTGGGCCTGGAAGCCCATGTGGTGGAGTTCGCCCCACGGCTGATGCCGGTGCAGCTGGACGAGCAGGGCGGTCGCGCGCTGAAGGCGCGGATCGAAGCCCTGGGCGTCGGCGTGCACCTGGGCAAGGGCACCCAGTCGATCAGCGCCGGCGAGCAGTACCGCTATCGGATGAACTTCGCCGGCGACGACTTCCTCGAAACCGACCTGATTGTGTTCTCCGCCGGGATTCGCGCCCAGGATGCCCTGGCCCGCGACTGCGCCCTGGAGATCGGCCCGCGCGGCGGCGTGGTGGTGGACAACCAGTGCCTGAGTGGCGACCCGCACATCTACGCGATCGGCGAGTGCGCCAGCTGGAACGGCAGCCTCTTCGGCCTGGTGGCCCCGGGTTACCAGATGGCCCGCAGCGTCGCCGCGCAGCTGTGCGGCGAGCCGGGCGAACCCTTCATGGGCGCGGACATGTCGACCAAGCTCAAGCTGCTGGGGGTCGATGTCGGCTCCATCGGCGACGCCCAGGGCCTGACCCCGGGTGCGCGCAGCTATCAGTTCATCGACGAGGCCACGGCCAGCTACCGGCGCCTGGTGGTGGATGCCAGCGGCAAGCAGGTGCTCGGCGCGGTGCTGGTGGGCGACAACAGCTACTACGACACCTTGCTGCAATACATGCAGAACGGCATCGCCTTGCCCGCCGAGCCGGCCGGCCTGATCCTGCCGTCCAGCGCCGGCGCGCCGACCCTCGGCCCGGGCGCCTTGCCCGAATCGGCCACGGTCTGTTCCTGCCATAACGTGACCAAGGGCGCGATCTGCTCGGCCATTGACGGCGGCTGTTCCGACCTCGGCCAGCTCAAGGCCCGGACCAAGGCCTGCACCGGTTGCGGCGGTTGCGCCGGCCTGCTCAAGCAGGTGTTCGAGCACGAACTGATCGCCCGTGGCGTCAGCGTCGACAAGAGCCTGTGCGAACATTTCGCCTACACCCGCCAGGAGCTGTACGCGCTGGTGCGAGTGGAGGGCATCCTCAGTTTCGACGAGATACTCGCCAAGCATGGCCGCGGCCACGTTGGCTGCGATATCTGCAAGCCGGCGGTGGGCTCGATCCTCGCCTCGTGCTGGAACCAGCCGATCATGGACCGCTCCCTGGTGCCGTTGCAGGACACCAACGACACCTTCATGGCCAACATGCAGAAGAACGGCACCTACTCGGTGGTGCCGCGGATCGCCGGTGGCGAGATCACCGCCGACAAGCTGATCGTGATCGGCCAGGTGGCGAAGAAATACGACCTCTACACCAAGATCACCGGCGGCCAGCGCATCGACCTGTTCGGCGCCCAGTTGCACCAGTTGCCGGATATCTGGGCCGAGCTGATCGCGGCCGGTTTCGAGACCGGGCATGCCTACGGCAAGTCGACCCGCACCGTGAAGTCCTGCGTGGGCAGTACCTGGTGTCGCTACGGCGTGCAGGACAGCGTGCGCATGGCCCTGGAGATCGAGGACCGCTACAAGGGCCTACGCTCGCCGCACAAGCTGAAGTTCGCGGTGTCCGGCTGCACCCGCGAATGCGCCGAGGCGCAGAGCAAGGACGTCGGCGTGATCGCCACTGAGAAGGGCTGGAACCTGTACGTCTGCGGCAACGGCGGCATGCGTCCGCGCCACGCCGAGCTGTTCGCCACCGACCTCGACGACCAGACGCTGATCCGCTACATCGACCGCTTCCTGATGTTCTACATCCGCACCGCCGACCGCCTGCAACGCACCTCGGTGTGGCGCGAGAGCCTGGAGGGCGGCCTGGATTACCTCAAGGCGGTGGTGATCGACGACAGTCTGGGCCTGGGCGCCGAACTGGAAGCGCAGATGCAGCTGGTGGTGGACCGCTACGAATGCGAATGGGCCAACGCCCTCAAGGACCCGGAAAAACTCAAGCGCTTCCGCACCTTCGTCAACGACCAGCGCCCCGACCCGGACATTCATTTTGTCGAGGAACGCGGCCAGCGCCGGCCGATCATGGCCGCCGAACTGAACCTGATCCCTGTCACCGAGGAGGTGCTCTGATGAGCCTGTCGCCAAGCCTGCAACCTATCGAAAGTGGATTCGCCGAGCAGCCCGGCGTGCAGTGGCAGGCGGTGTGCAGCCGCCAGGACCTGGTCAGCCACAGCGGCGTGGTGGTCTGGCACGACGGCGCCCAGGTGGCGCTGATCTACCTGCCGGATGCCGCGCAGCAGACCCTCTACGCCATCGACAACCACGACCCGCAGTCCGGCGCCAATGTGATCGGCCGCGGCCTGGTGGGCTGCATCAAGGATGAGCTGGTGATCGCCTCGCCCCTGTACAAGCAGCACTTCCGCCTGGCCGACGGCACCTGCCTGGAATACCCGGAGCAACGCCTGCGTACCTGGCCGGCGCGGCTGCGTGGCGACGTGGTGGAAATCGGCGTGCGCTAAGCCGCGCGCGCCTTACTCGATCCAGATCCATGCCTGACTTCGCGCCCCGTGGCGCGGGGCCGGAACCCCTGTTGCTCAAGGTATCGGAGACGCCTATGAAAACCGCTGCTCAGTTGCTGAAGTTGAAGGCCGTGGAACACCGCCAGGTGCACAGCATCGGCCCGGACCAGATGGTGCTCGAAGCACTGCAGATGATGGCGCAGAAAAACGTCGGCGCACTGCCGGTGATGGAGGCCGGGCAGGTGGTCGGCGTCATCAGCGAACGCGACTATGCGCGCAAGGTGGTGCTGCAAGGCCGCTCATCGGTGGGCACCCCGGTCCGCGCCATCATGAGCGCCCCCGTGGTCACCGCCGACAGCCAGCACAGCATCGAACGCTGCATGGCCGTGATGACCGACAGCCACCTGCGGCACCTGCCGGTGCTGGAAGGCGAGCAACTGATCGGGCTGCTGTCGATCGGCGATCTGGTGAAGGAAGCGATTGTCGAACAGGCGGATCTGATTCGGCAGTTGGAGCACTATATTCGGGGGGATTGAATCGAGGTCAGAGAAGGGGTTCCTGGTTTAGTCTGAAGGCGATCCCTTCCACGTTCATTTCAGTGTTGTACTGGAATACGGCTGTAATGTTTTTTGCCGTGCCGGGAAGGTGATAAGTATCCCAGCCACCAGTCATTCCAAGTACCGGCATTTTGAAAGGTGCTTTTGACTCCAAAGGCTCTCCGTAATGGGACCTTACCCAAGCTTGGTTCATTCGACGTTGAAGCTGGTACGGCAATCCATCCTCGTAAACTGAGTCGTCGTCGGAGGTCTTATGCAAGTAGATAGCGAGAGAGTCAAAGAGCTGAGTGCCTGAAAAGCCCAAATCTATTCCGGCTGCAGGTGACATGAACGAGGTCTCATCGCCCTCGAACATACCTTTTGGCGGCCCGCCAGGGAGATACATTCCAGATGCGATCAACTCGGAATAGGTCTTCCCCATACTTTTAATCAGGTCATCGATCATTGCGGCGTTCATATTCGTGCCAGTGTGCCCCGTAAAACTAAGGGTGGGATTTTTCGTTGAGTCTGAACACGATTCCTTCCACTTCCATCTCAACGGTGTACTTGAACAACACATTGATGTTTTTGGACATGCCTGGAAAACGATAGGTTTCCCATCCGCCTACCAGCCCACGCACAGGGATTTTGTAAGGACCTTTTGATTCCAGGGGCTCACCGTATTGGGATCTAACCCAGCTCTGGTTCATTTTTGTTTTGAGTTGATAGGGAAGCCCTCCTTTGTAGGTGGGCCTTCCGGGAAAGGTTTCCAGGAAAGTAATGAACAGGTCTTCAAACCGCTGATTGCTGGCCCAGAATCCCAGCTCAATACCCGGTTCAGGCGACATAGATAAGGTGTCGCTGTCCTCGAAAATACCTTTGGGCGGGCCGCCGGGAAGGTACATTCCGGAGGCAATCAGCTCCGGATAGGTGCAGCCAAGGCTTTTAATCAAGTCATCGATCATTTAAGCGGGTGATCTCTCGTTCAGTTCGAACACTATCGTTTCAACTTCCATCCTGGCGCTGTATTTAAAAACCACCTGTGTTCCTTTGGGAATGCTCGGAAAGCGATAAATGTCCCACCCTCCCGTCATGCCCCGTATGGGCATTTTGAAAGGTGCTTTTGACTCCAGTGGCTCTCCAAAGCGAGACCTTATCCACCCCAGATTCATTTGACTTTTAAGTTGGTAGGGTAGGCTTCCCTTGTAGAGGGACTTCCCTTGGAAGCTTTCCAGTAAGCTGATGAACAGCATTTCAAAGCGCTGACTCTTAGCCCAAAAACCTAATTCGATTCCAGGCTCAGGTGACATTGCCAAGGTCTCACTGTCCTCGAAAATACCTTTAGGCGGTCCACCTGGAAGATACATTCCGGAGGCAATCATTTCGGGATAGGTACGGCCGAGACTTTTAACCAAGTCATCAATTGTTGCTGCGTTCATATCAGTACCAACCCTGTTCTTGGTGGAGATTATGCAGGTGGGTGCGTGCCGTTTCGATCTGTTCTTCGGTAAAGCCTTCGTCCAGCAGATAAGGTTTCATAGCGTCGAGATTAGTATCTACAGCTGCACGCAGGTCAGAGGCATCCTCGACCTGCCGGGCCTTGGTGTTTCTACCTCCATACGTCGCACTGTATTTTTGGTGAACTTTTCGCGGGATCGCGATGCTCGGGGCTTTGCGTAAATTGTCTTGAATATCTTCACCTTGTATATGTGGATCGTTTGCTTTCAAAAAAGCTTCCAACGCCTTCTGCGACGGTATGTGATCAATATCCAACCCATCCTTGGCGCTTCTACTGGAAAGATCATTCGCCGGGCCGACTTCCAGCGGGTTGACCAGAGGCTTGGCGAAGACTAGGTACAACGAGCGGAGGCCGCTGTCTGCCGGGAAGGTGATGATGCAGTCTTCGACCTTGAGCTCGTCGAGAGGCGCGCCCTGGAGTTGGCTGTCGCCGCCTTCGGCGATGGGGTGGACCATGAGGTTGGCGAGTTCGTCGGTCACCCCCGGGTAGGGTGTCGGGGCGGTGACCACCGGGCCGTTGTGCGGTGTCCAGGTGATGGTGAGCGTGCCGAGGTGGGCCTGCATGGCGTTTTTGCCGGCGTTCCAGTGGGCCTTGATCACCGGGACGCTGTCCTGGCCCGACTGGGCGCTGGTGTGGATGCCATGGATTTGCAGCACACCCTGGCGGTCGCGGCGGAACTGGAAGCGCACCCGCGTGGTGGCGGCGCGCAGCTCGCGCAATTGTTCTTCGCTGTAGAAGGCGTCGTCGCCGAGCCGGGTCGGGGTCATGGCCAGGAGCAGCACCTGTCCCGCCGGGCCGCCGACGGTCCTGGCCGCGGTGCCGGCCATCTGCACTGACCAGGCGAAGCTCCTGAGGAGCCGTTCGCCGGCGACCCTGCCGAGCCCGACCTCGGTGGCCGAGGAGGCCATGAGCATGGTCTTGCCGAAATTGCCCGCGGGCTCGCTGGCGCTGCCGGCCCGGGTGGTGCCCCAGGGGACGCTGCTGATGGACTTGGCGAAGACCAGGTCGGTGCGAGGAACGGGATCGGGCCAGGGGTCTGGCCGAAGGTAGACCGGCTCCGCTTCGGGTGCGGGGCAGAGCAGGTTGCCGATTCCTGCGCTGGAGCTGTCGGTGACCAGCACCCAGTCGCCGTTTCTGACGGCGGCCAGAATTTCCCGGTCGCTGTTGATGCTGTAGTGCTCGCGCAACAGCTCGTCCAGCCCTTCAAGACTTGACCTGTTGCGTTGCAGCGCCATGCGCACCTGGGTTTCGGCGAAATACGGATCGTGCGCGTTCCGTGCCTGCCGGTCGGAGGCTTTCAACAAGCGCATGTCAGTAAGCGCAAATCAGTAAATGCATGAGCGGCCCCGGCTTCTGGATAAGCCACGCATGCTAGGGGGCCATCCTGGCGCGGCGCTTTAGGCCCTTTCTGAAACGCTCGAAAGAAAACTCGCTTGTGGGCCGGCGATAAAACCGGCGATCCGTTTCTGGCGCTAAAAGCTGCCGTTCGTCACGGCGCACGGAGCGGGATTCAACTTTTGCCCACAATGTTTTTCACAGCTGTTGTAAGGGCCGCGCCAGGCCCGGAGGGGCTGTTAGCCGCCGGAGGTTGAGCCAGATGAACGACGACTCCCTGGACGAAACGCTCGAGGAACGTCGCCAGCGCCGGGTGGCGCGGGCGCTGAGCCTGAACCCCGACGAAGTGGCGCGCTGGGTGGTGGCCATGGAAGAGGACGGCAGTGGCATGGGTTATGTCATCGAGTTTTCCGCCGCCACGCCGGTCGGGGTGCTGGCCAGGGTGCCGGGGCTGGGTAGCGACCGGCTGATCAATATCGGCCCCATCGACTAGCCATCATGGTCTGCATGCCAGCACTGACCGCCGAACGCCTGCGGGCCTTGCACCGCGAAGGCTTCGTGCTGTTGCCCGGGGTACTCGACGCTGACCGGATCAACTTGCTGCGCCATGCCATCGACGGCCTCAAGCCCCAGCATTGGGACTACAGCGGCTTGCTCGAACACTACAAATGCGTGTTCAACCGCGACCCGCTGTGGCTACCGTTTCTCGACCTGCCGGGGGTGATTGAGCTGGCTGAGGCGGCGCTGGGTGAGGATTGCCATGTCATCGGCCAGACCGCCTGGCGCTGTCATCCGGGTTTCCAGGGGATGGGCCTGCACCTGGATTACCTGGCGATGCGACTGCCGCGCAGCCTGCTCAGCGATCCGGCCTTCGAGTTGCCGATGCAGATCTGCACCTGCCACCTGTACCTGGACGATATCGACCAGGACCTGTGCCCGACCCGCGTGGTGCCGGGCAGTCATCGCGCCGGGCGCCCCCCGCGAGCTGGCGAGGAACATTGGCATGGCCAAACTGCCCAGGCCGTGCTGTGCCAGGCCGGCGACGCGCTGATGTTTCGCAGCGAGCTGTGGCATGCCGGCAGCGAGAACAGCAGCGCCGAACGCATCCGCTACCTGCTGCAGGTGCACTATGGCCGGCGCATGGTGGCGCAGAAGTTTTCGCCGTACCTGCACTGGCGTTTCAACCCCGAGGTGCTGGCGGCGGCCTCGGCGCGCCAGCGGCGGTTGCTCGGCGAGCATGAGGAAGCGGAATACGACTGAGCGAAGGGACTGTCAGCTGTCGGGAAAGGGGATCGACAGCAACCAGCGGCTGAACGCCTGCAACGACGGCAGGTGCTGATAGCGGCTGGGGTAGGCCAGGTAATAGCCGCGGCCGCTGTCCACCGGCTCGAACAGCGCCACCAGTTCGCCGCTGTGGATCTCGTCCTGCACCAGGATGCGCGGCACCAGGCCGATGCCGATGCCGGCGACCACCGCCTGGATCAGGTGCGCGGTCAACTCGAACCCCGGGCCCATGCGCATCGCCCGCGGGTGCAGGCCGTTCTGCTCGAACCATTCGGGCCAGGCGTCGGGACGCGACACCACGTTCAGCAGCAACTGCCCGGCCACGTCGCCGACGGACATCGAGCCGTGCTCGGGCAGGGCCTTGGGGCTGGCCACCACCGTGAGCTTTTCCGAGAGCAGCCGATGGGCCTCGTAGCCGGGCCAGTGGCCCGTGCCGGCGCAGATGATCGCGTGCATGTCGGCGGTGTCCTTCGACAGGTCGCTGGTGACGATCCGCGAATGGATATGCACCAGGGTGCCCGGGTGGCTGGCGTAAAAGTCATGCATGCGCGGCAGCAGCCATTTCGAACCGAAGGTCGGCAACACCGCCAGGTGCAGCGGGCCGCCGCCGGCCTTGTGGGCGATGGTCTGCAAGGTGGCGTTGCGGATCCGCGCCAGGGCCGCCGCCAGTTCGTGGTGATACAGGGCGCCGGCGGCGGTCAGCTCGATATGCCGGCCGTCACGGTTGAACAGCGGCACTTCCAGCAGCGACTCCAGGGCCTGGACCTGGCGGCTGACGGCGCTCTGGGTCAGCGCCAGTTCTTCGGCGGCCTTGGTGAAGCTGCCATGCCGCGCCGCGGCCTCGAAGGCCACCAGCACCGACATCGACGGAGTGAGTCGTCTCGGGTTCATTCATAAAACTCATGAAAAAAGCACATGAAATACATTTGCCCAAGGTGCAAGGCTCTAGGAAAATAGGCTTTTTCGGCTGGCCGCCGCCCCTCGGGCTGCGTTCAAGCATACGTGTTTTGCATGCACCGCTGCGCCTTTTCTCTGCCTGGAAACCTTTTTGATGATTGCTCTGCTTGCCCCCGAACGCGACCCGCTGGCCCACTACCAAAGCTTCCTCGACGCCCTGGCCGCCGACGGCTTTCGCGGCGAGATCGCCCGTGACCTGGGCCTGCGCACGGTGCTGGCCACCGACAACTCGATCTACCAGCGGCTGCCGCAGGCTGCGGTCTTCCCCAGGGATGTCGCGGACGTGGAACGCCTGGCCCGGCTGGCGGCGAGCCCGGAACATCGCGCGGTGGTGCTCACTCCTCGTGGCGGCGGCACCGGCACCAACGGCCAGTCGCTGACCGACGGCATCGTGGTCGACCTGTCGCGGCACATGAACCGGATCCTCGAGATCAACGTCGAGGAGCGTTGGGTGCGGGTGCAGAGCGGGGTGGTCAAGGACCAGCTCAACGACGCCCTCAAGCCCCACGGCCTGTTCTTCGCCCCGGAGCTGTCGACCTCCAACCGCGCCACCGTCGGCGGCATGATCAACACCGATGCCAGCGGCCAGGGCAGTTGCACCTACGGCAAGACCCGCGATCACGTACTGGCGTTGAGCACCGTGCTGCTGGGCGGCAGCCGCCTGGACAGCGCGCCGATCGACAACCGCCAATTGACCGAGGAGGCCGCGCAGCCCGGGCGGATCGGCGAGGTCTACCGCTGCGCCCAGGACATCGCCGACCACCAGGCCGAGCTGATCGAGGCGATCTTTCCCAAGCTCAATCGCTGCCTGACCGGCTATGACCTGGCGCACCTGCGCGAGAGTCCGGAGCGTTTCAACCTCAACAGCGTGCTCTGTGGCTCCGAGGGCTCCCTGGGCTTTATCGTCGAGGCGCGGCTGAATGTGCTGCCGATTCCCCGGCACTCGATCCTGGTCAACGTGCGTTACGCCGGCTTCATGGATGCGCTGCGCGATGCCAAGGCGCTGATGGCGCTGAAGCCGCTGTCGATCGAGACGGTGGATTCCAAGGTGCTGATGCTGGCCATGCAGGACATCGTCTGGCATGGCGTGGCGCGGTATTTCCCCGAGCAGGCCGACACCCCGACCCTGGGCATCAACCTGATCGAGTTCAGCGGCGACGACCAGGAAGAGCTGGAGCAGCGGGTCGACGCCTTCGTCCGCCACCTGCAGCAGGACAGCTCGGTGGTGCGCCTGGGCCATACCCTGGCCATCGGCGCCCAGGCGGTGAACCAGGTGTACGCCATGCGCAAGCGCGCGGTGGGCCTGCTGGGCAACGTCCAGGGCGAGGCGCGGCCGCAGCCCTTTGTCGAAGACACCGCGGTGCCGCCGGAGAACCTGGCGGACTACATCCTCGAGTTCCGTGCGCTGCTCGATGGCTACGGCCTGCAATACGGCATGTTCGGCCATGTCGACGCCGGCGTATTGCACGTGCGGCCGATCCTCGACATGAAGGACCCCAAGCAGGCGGCGTTGATCCGGCCGATCTCCGATGCGGTGGCGGCGCTGACCCACAAGCACGGCGGCCTGTTGTGGGGCGAGCACGGCAAGGGCCTGCGCTCGCAGTACGTGCCGGACTATTTCGGCGAGCTCTACCCGTCGCTGCAGGCCCTGAAGGCCGCGTTCGACCCGTTCAACCAGCTCAACCCCGGCAAGATCGCCACCCCGGCCTCGGTGCCAGAGGCGCGCCTGACCCGGGTCGACGAAGTGGTGCTGCGCGGCGAGCTCGACCGCACCATCGACGAGCGCGTCTGGCAGAGCTATGACAGCGCCCTGCATTGCAACGGCAACGGCGCCTGCTACAACTTCGACCCGGACGACGCCATGTGCCCGTCGTGGAAGGCCACCCGCAACCGCATTCATTCGCCCAAGGGCCGCGCCTCGCTGATCCGCGAGTGGCTGCGCCTGCAGGGCGAGCAGGGGGTGGACGTGCTGAACGGCGGTGGCGCGCGGCTTTCCAACCTGGCCCGGCGCGTCTACAACAGCGCGGCGCGGCTGGCCGGGCGCGAGGACTTCTCCCATGAGGTGTACGACGCCATGGCCGGCTGCCTGGCGTGCAAGTCCTGCGCGGGGCAGTGCCCGGTCAAGGTCAATGTGCCGGAGTTCCGCTCGCGCTTTCTCGAGCTGTACCATGGCCGCTACCTGCGCCCGCTGAAGGACTACCTGATCGGTTCCCTGGAGTTCAGCGTTCCCTATCTGGCGCGCCTGCCGCGGCTGTACAACGCGCTGATCGGCGCGGCGCCGGTGAGCCGGGCGCTCCAGCACCTGGCGGGGATGGTCGACAGCCCGTTGCTCAGCACCCTGGATTTCCAGGCGGTGTGCCGCCGGCGCAACGTGCGCATGGCCAACGCCGCAGAACTGGCGGCGCTGTCTGCCGAACAGCGCGAACGTAGCGTGATCCTGGTGCAGGACGCCTTTACCCGGTTCTTCGAAACGCCGCTGGCGGCCGAGTGGCTGGAGCTGATCGAGCGCCTGGGCTTCCAGATCTACCTCGCGCCGTTCGCGCCTAACGGCAAGCCCTTGCAGGTCCAGGGCTTCCTCGGCGCCTTTGCCCGGGCCGCGCGCTACAACGCGCAATCGCTGCTGAAGCTGCAAGCCAGCGGCGTGCCCCTGGTCGGGCTCGATCCGGCGATGACCCTGGTCTACCGCCAGGAGTACCGCAAGACCCTGGGGGCGGCTCAGGCGCCCGAAGTGCTGCTGCCGCAGGAATGGCTGGCCCGGGTGCTGCCTGCAGTACCTAGTGAGGCGTCGGCCGAAGCGAACCCGACCGCCGAGGCCGAGCCGTATCAGTTCCTCGCGCACTGCACCGAGAAGACCAACGAGCCGGGCAGCATCGGCCTGTGGCAACAGGTGTTCGCGCGGATGGGGTTGAAGTTGCAAGTGCTGGCCAGCGGTTGCTGCGGCATGTCCGGCACCTACGGCCACGAGAGCCGCAACCTGGCCACTTCGCAGGTGATCTACCAGCAGTCCTGGCAGCCGCTGGTGGCGCGTCACGGCCAGGGCGGCCGACTGCTGGCCGACGGTTATTCCTGCCGCAGCCAGGTCAAGCGCCAGGAGGGGCAGGGCCTGCAGCATCCACTCCAGGCTCTGCTGGAACAACTGCGCAAACGCCCGCTAGCGACCTGACGACAGGGGGCGATGTAGCCGCTGCCGAGCCCGCGAGGCTGCGCTCGGTTTGGGCGGCATTCCGACGCAGCGCCCGCAAACCCAGCATCCGGATCTTCCCGCCGGCGCGGGGGCTTCAGTCGGTGCCGTCCATCAACTGCTTGATGCGCAGCCAGTCGTTGCGCGCTTCCAGGTATTTTTCGTTCGCCAACTGCTTGGCTTGGCTGAACAGGGCCAGGCGGTCGTCGTCGACATGGTCGGTGTTAAGCAGCTCATAGGCCTGGACATCCAGGCGGTCGGCTTCGGCAAACAGCCGGGCGTTGTGCGCCAGCTCCCGGTTGATTCGTTCTGTCCTGCTCATGGATGCATCGTCCTCGTCTGAATCCTGCCTATGGCCGGCCGGGGTCATTTCCACTGCCATTTGCCGCCGGCCATTTCACAGTCGGTCCTGGCCTGCTGGAGGTGTTCCGCCTGGTAATAAAAGGTCACCACCCGGGCCTTGTCGGGGATGTTCAGGGACGAGCCCTGTGGATCCTTGGCGGTCGCCCGCGGGTTGGCCAGCGCTTCCTGGGTCAGGCGCGCCCGGCACACGGCGAGGTAGGACTCGTCGCAATTGGCGACCTTTTGTTTCTCCTGGACCAGGGTGCCCGTGCTCTCATTGCTGCACGACCAGCCGATGGCTTCGGCCGGCATGCCTTCGAAGAGGTAACAGGTGTGGGTGTCGACATTGGCGACATCGGCGCTTTGCGAGCGGGTGACCACGTCGCAGCTCTGGGCGAAGGCGCCGCCGCTGCACAGGGCAACCACGGCAAGACAAGTCAGCGTACGGCTATTCATGGCGATCCCTCTTCCTGGCTCTGGGGGCCTCGGCGACCTGCGCTGTAGCGGGCGGCCGAGACAGTCAAACCCTGCCTGAATTTGGAAAATCGGCCCTTGCCCGGGGTTCCGTGGGGCTGCCGAGCGGTTGTCGCCAGCCACTTCATTCCGGCGTGCCATGGATCAGCTCCAGGGCCTCGCTGCGCGACAGCGGCCGCTGCATGCGCTGCGACAGCAGGGCCATGGCCCGCGGGTACTCGCAGGCGACTATCGACTCCACCTGTTCGTTGAAACACAGCAGGGCGATAAAGCGGTACTGCTCCGGCTCGCCCTCGAAGACGCTCTGGTTCCACCGGCGAGCATGGCCGAGCACCTCGAAGGTCTGGTCGTAGAAATAGGTCCAGAAGAAGGGCACCACGCTGAAACTCAGTTGCTCGCCAAGCATGTTGCAGGCGGCGAGCCGGCCTTGTTGCTGGGCCACGCGCCAGTGTTCGATGCGCTGCGAGCGGCCGTCGTAGGGGAAACTCACGAGGTCGCCGGCCGCCCACAGGCCATCGGCCACGGCCAGGCCGGCATCGGCCTTGAGCGAACCGTCCTCGGCCCGGTCGAGGCCTTCGACGAAGGCCGTGGCAGGGCTGACGCCGATGCCGAACAGCACCAGGTCGACGGCGATGCGCTGGTCGTTGTCGAGGACTACCTGTTGCACCTGGCCCTCGCCGACCAGGGCCCGGGCTTCGCAACCGGCGTGGTAGATCACCCCGTGCTGTTCATGCAGGACCCGTATGGCGCTACCGATGCGTTCGCCCAACTGGCGTTGCAGCGGTACCGGGTGGCGACCGATCAGGTGCACCATCAGCCCGCGTTTGCGCAGGGCCGAGGCGGCTTCGAGGCCGATAAAGCTGTCGCCGACGATCGCCACGCGTTTACCGGGCCGGGCCTGTTCCAGCAGGCGCGCGGCATCCTCCCGCGAGCGCAGCATGAACACCCCCGGCAGGTCGGCGCCTTCGATGGCCGGCAGGCGCGGTTCGGCGCCGGTGGCCAGGAGCGCGGCGTCGTAGTCCAGGCGCTGGCCGTTGGCCAACAGGATCTGTCGCCGCCTTGGGTCGAGGCGCAGGACCTCGGCCTTGAGCACCTGTAGATCGGCCTTGCGATAGAACTCCGGCTCGAGCAGGGCCGGGACTTCCTCCGGCGGCATCTCGCCGGCCAGCACGTATTTGCTCAGGGCGGTGCGGTCATAGGCGGGCCGCGCTTGCTTGTCGATCCAGGTCAGGTTCCTGCCGAAGCCTTTGGCCTGCAGGGTCGCTACCGCGGCGGCCCCGGCAGCGCCGGCGCCGATCACCAGCAGCCGGCGCGAGTCGGCCTGGCGTGGCGGGGCGGGTTCGGCCATGGGCTGGTCGGCGACCCAGACCCGGTTGTCATGGCGGATGTCGACTTTGTAGCGCTTGAGGCTCGCCAGCGGAGGCGGCTCGCAGACCAGCCCGCTGTCGCAGGCAAAGGCGCCCTTGTGCCAGGGGCAGATCAGTCGCCCCTGATACACCGCGCCCTGTTCCAGCGGCGCCCCGGCGTGGGGGCAATCGGCCTGGTAGGCCCGGACCTGATCGCCGGTGCGAACCAGCAGCACGGCTTCGGCGCCGACCTGGACCCGGGTGCCGCGGTCTTCGGGCAACTGGTCGAGGCGGGCCACGACATAAAAGGTCATCGCTTTTCTCCTGCGCATTGCGCGCCCTCGGCCATCCTTGCGCGCCACCTTCTCGGGGGCGCGGGGCCGGGTACGGAATCTTCTGCTCGAGGGCGCAACGCGGCCCGGCCAAGTGGCTTCGCACGGCTTTCGTCATGAACGCCGCCAATCGCTGGATTAAGTGTGGACCCTGCAAAGCGCGACCGATGGGCGCGCTCCGATAGCCGGTCATGCCCGGGCCCGGGCCAAGCCGCTAGACAGCCAGACCGCTAGACCGCCAGTTCGATCAACCGGCCTTCGACCTGGCCGGCCTCGATGGTCAGGCAGCCCAGGCTGACCGGCAGCTTGAAGCGCCTTGGCCCGGCGCTGCCCGGGTTGATGTAGAGCACATCGTCCTGCCAGAACTGCAGCGGCCGGTGGGAGTGGCCGCTGACCACCACCCGCACGCCCGGCGGCAGAGGCTTCGGCACCTCGGCCAGGACATGGCAGAGCAGCAGGTCGACGCCATCGAGCCGCACGGTGATGTGATGGGGCAGTGCCCGGGCCCAGTCATGGGGCTGATCGACATTGCCGAATACCGCGGTCACCGGCGCCAGATGTCCGAGGGTGGCGAGCATCTGCGGGTCGCCGATATCGCCGGCATGCAGGATGTGCGCGCACCCCTGCAGCGCCGCCAGCGCACCGGGGCGAAGCAAACCATGGGTGTCGGAGATCAGGCCTATTTTCATGCGCGCTTTTCATCGAAGGCTGGTTAACGTGGTTTCGCCGTGGTGCAAGCATAGCCAGTCGCGCTCGACGATAACCGGCGCGGGCAGGCCGCTGGCATGGGCTGTCCGGGCAAAAAAAAGCCGGAGTGCGTCAGGGACGACACTCCGGCGTTG
Source organism: Pseudomonas sp. NFACC41-3 (assembly GCF_900109505.1). Lineage (NCBI taxonomy): Bacteria > Pseudomonadati > Pseudomonadota > Gammaproteobacteria > Pseudomonadales > Pseudomonadaceae > Pseudomonas > Pseudomonas sp. NFACC41-3. The sequence goes on along the minus strand of NZ_FOAE01000001.1, from coordinate 1,635,372 downwards.
TGGATCAGGCTTTGCGGGTACCGCCGCCGGAGCCTTGGGTGCCGCCTTTCTTGCCTGCGTCAGGGGCTTTTTGCCGATCGGCGGGGATGTTGCCCCCCGAACCCTGGCCGCCGGATTTCTTGCCGGCCGGTGAGGGTTTTTGAGTGTCCTTGTTGCCCATGAGTGGGTTCTTTCCGCTGGTAGCCATTTTTTTCAATCCTCGATAGTGAGCGATTTGACACCTCGCAAGATTGGGAAACAAAACTGCAAACGAAAGTTTGAAAAAGTTTCTTGCGGGACGACGAGTGGCGGGGGATCGATTGGCCGCGGGCAGTTGTCCAACATTAAGTCGGTTTATAGGGCCTGGGGGATCAAGTTGTATTTTCAATTGGAGGACCAGAGGGCCTATCGGTCTAACTGAACGACGCGCGGCATTTGCCGGCTGGCTGGCCGCACGTGCGTTGGCCGCGTGCCGATGGCCAGACAACCGACCCTACTGGCCCATGCGCAAGAATGCATAAAAATAGCCTGGCGGAGACCGATATGGCTGATCAGCCGCGCAGAGTTCTGGACGAGGACCGTTTTCGCTTGCTGGTCGAAGCGGTGGTCGACTACGCGATCTACATGATCGATCCCCAGGGCATCGTCACCAGCTGGAATGCCGGCGCCAGGCGGTTCAAGGGTTACCAGGAAGCGGAAATCCTCGGCGCGCACTTTTCCTGTTTCTACACCCCCGAAGACCGCCAGGCCGGGTTGCCGGAACGCGCGTTGCATACCGCGCTCACCGAGGGGCGTTTCGAGGGCGAGGGTTGGCGGGTGCGCAAGGACGGTACGCGCTTCTGGTGCCATGTGGTGATCGATCCGATCCGCGATTCCAGCGGGCAGCTGCTGGGTTTCGCCAAGATCACCCGCGACCTGACCGAGCGCAAGATCGCCGAAGAAACCCTCAAGCAGAGCGAGCAGCAGTTTCGCCTGCTGGTGCAGAGCGTCACCGACTACGCCATCTATATGCTCGACCCCAACGGCCGGGTCAGCAGCTGGAACCTCGGCGCGCAGCGGATCAAGGGCTACCTGCCGCAGGAAATCATCGGCGAGCATTTCTCGCGCTTCTACACCGAGCAGGATCGCCTCGACGGCGTGCCCCAGCGGGCCCTGGAAATCGCCACCCGCGAGGGCCGTTTCGAAAAACAGGGCTGGCGGGTACGCAAGGACGGCACGCAGTTCCTCGCCCATGTGATCATCGATCCGATCCGCGGCGATGCCGGTGAGCTGTTGGGGTTCGCCAAGGTCACCCGCGATATCAGCGAGACGGTCGAGGCGCAGAAGGCCCTGGAAAGTGCCCGCGAGGCGCTGTTCCAGGCGCAGAAACTGCAAGCCATCGGCCAGCTCAGCGGCGGCATCGCCCATGACTTCAATAACCTGCTGACGGTGATCCTGGGCAACCTGGAGCTGGCGCGCAAACGCATCGGCGGCGACCCGAAACTCTCGCGCCTGCTGGACAATGCGGTGGTCGGCGCCGAGCGTGGGGTGTCGCTGACCCAGCGCATGCTGGCCTTTGCCCGGCGCCAGGAACTCAAGACCGAGCCCGTGGCCCTGACGCAACTGATGACCAACCTCAGTGGTTTGCTCGACAGCTCGCTGGGGCCCCAGGTGACCATCCTCACCGAGCTGCCCGAATCCCTGCCGACAGTGCTCGCCGACGTCAACCAGCTGGAATTGGCAGTGCTCAACCTGGCGACCAATGCCCGCGATGCGATGCCGGGCGGCGGCACCCTCGTGTTCAAGGCCGATCTGTGCGACAGCGGCCAGGCCGCCGGCGTCAACCTGCCCCATGAGCGTTATGTGCGCCTGTGCGTGATCGACAGCGGCGAAGGCATGGACGAGCAGACCCTGGCCCTGGCCGCCGATCCGTTTTTCACCACCAAGGGCGTGGGCAAGGGCACCGGCCTTGGCTTGTCGATGGTGCATGGCCTGGCCGAACAACTGGGAGGCCGGCTGATCCTCAAGAGCCTCAAGGGGCAGGGCACCACCGCCGAGTTGTGGTTGCCCCTGGCGAGCCAGGCGACCCCCGTCGTCCCGGCTCGTATGCCGGCTCCGGACTCGCAGCCGCAGCCTTTGTGCGTGCTGGTGGTCGACGACGACAGCCTGGTGCTGACCAGCACCACGCTGCTGCTCGAAGACCTCGGGCACCAGGTGCTCTGCGCGATGTCCGGGGCCCAGGCGCTGCAACGGTTCGCCGAATACCCGGCGATCGACCTGATGATCACCGACCTGGCGATGCCGGTGATGGACGGCGGGCAACTGGCGAGCGCCGTGCGCGAGCTGCGCCCGGACCTGCCGATCATTCTCGCCAGTGGTTACGCCCAGCGCCTGGAGGGGCTGGCCGCGGCTTTGCCGCGGGTGCCCAAGCCTTACACCCAACTGCAATTGATCGAGGCGCTGGCGCAGGCGGTGAGACAAACGCCGTCCAGCCTCAGGACGTGCCGCTGACCGCCGATTGAGCTCGCCGGGCGCCGCGGATACGTCGATACGACCAGGGGGCACTGCCGATGAACGCGCTGAAAATCGCCACCTTCAACCTCAATGGCATCCGTGCGCGCCTGCCGAACCTGCTGGCCTGGCTGGAACGCGAGCGCCCCGACATCGTCTGCCTGCAGGAGCTCAAGGCGCTCGACCGGGAGTTTCCCAAGGCGGCCCTGGAGGCCGCGGGGTATGGCAGCCTGCACCACGGCCAGGCGTCCTGGAACGGTGTGGCGATCCTCGCCCGCGACAGCCAGCCCCTGGAAATCCGTCGCGCGCTGCCGGGCATCGAGGACGACGGGCAAAGCCGCTACCTGGAGGCGGCGGTCCACGGCGTGCTGGTGGGGTGCCTGTACCTGCCCAACGGCAACCCGCAACCGGGGCCGAAATTCGACTACAAGCTGGCCTGGTTCGAGCGCCTGATCGCGCATGCCGCGACTCTGCAGGACAGCGCGCACCCGGTGCTGCTGGCGGGGGACTACAACGTGGTGCCGACGGATTTCGATATCTACAACCCGCGCTCCTGGCTCAAGGACGCGCTGCTGCAACCGCAAAGCCGCGAGTGCTACCAGCGGCTGCTGGCACAGGGCTGGACCGACGCCTTGCGCGAGCTGTACCCGGATCAGCGGGTCTACACCTTCTGGGATTACTTTCGCCAGCACTGGCCAAGAAACTCCGGCCTGCGCATCGACCACCTGCTGCTCAACCGGGCCCTGGCTCCTTACCTGGAGAACGCCGGGGTCGATGCCTGGGTGCGCAACGAGCCCCACGCCAGCGATCACGCGCCCGCCTGGATTGCCCTGGGCACGCGCAAGCGGCGCGGCTGAGCCTGAAGACAAGGCACAGGCATAAAAAAGCCCGGCGCCAAGGCCGGGCCCGCGAGCAAAAGAGCTCGCCAGGGTGAGGAAAGAGGTCAGGCGGCATGGCGCGATGTGCCCATGGTTTTCTTGTATTCGGCCTTGAGCATTTCCATTTCGGCGCCCAGTTGTTCGAGGGTCGCCTTGCCCAGCAGCTTGCGCGCCTGGGGAAACATCTCACGCTCTTCCTCGTCGATGTGATGCTCGAGCAGCTCCTTGACCACCTTGACCCGCCCGGCGAATTCCGGGGCCGACGGATCGGTGGCCTTGAGGTCGGGCAGCACCAGCGAGTCGACGCTGCGGTGCTCTTCCTTGGCCTCGTAATACATCACTTGCTGCTCCTTGCTCCCGGCTTTCTTGAACGCCGGGTACAGGATCTGTTCTTCGAGCTGGGTGTGCACGGTGACTTCCATTTCCAGCTTGTTCAGCAGGTCGGTGCGTTTCTTGATCCCGCGCTCGGTGGATTCGCTCAGTTGGGTCAGGATGGTTTTCACGCGTTCGTGGTCGGCTAGCAACAGGTCGATGGCGTTCATGATGGTTCCTCTGCTGTCACGGGTAATGGGACGCTCGCATGTCGTCCTCGTTAGTCCTGAAAATTGCATCGCCCGTGCCAGAGTGACGAATTGGATAAAACCTTGGTTAATCAATGGCTTGTGTCCATCACCGCGACAACTCCTTCGTGCAAGTTGCATGGCGCAGGCCCTTGGCGCCCTGCATTCTGCTGGCTTATCCCGGTGGTCGGTCGGGATGGCGCCGGCGTTTCTTGTTGCTCTCGTAGCGGGCGAGCATCGGTTGGGTGCTCAGGCCGTGAACCAGGATGCTCAAGGCCACCACCGACAGGGTGAGGTTGGCGCTGGCGTCGGCCAGCGCCGGGTCGAGGTCATGGTTGAGGGCATAGAACAGGTAATAGAGGCTACCGATGCCGCGGATGCCGAACCAGCCGAGCAGCAGGCGCTGGCGGCCGTCGAGCAGGCGGCCCCAGGGGATCAGCAAGACGCTGAGCGGGCGGATCAGCAGGAACAGCAGGGCGCCGACGGTCAGCGCATGCCACTCCCAATGGGCGACCAGCACCACGCCGAGCAGGGTCACCAGGAACACTTCCATGGCCCGCTCCACTAGGCCGCCGAAGGCCAGCATGTCGCCGAGCATGATGCCCGCCGCGACCTGGCTTTCGCCCAGGGCCTCGACGTCGCCATGCACCGCCTGCGCCGGATCGACATGCTGGTGGCCGACCACCGGTTGCACCAGGTGTTCGGCCGGCGCCCGGGCATGGTCGCTGGAATGCACCTCGGCCTGGCGCAACCCGAGGGCAGCGGCGAACACCGCGAGAAAACCGTAGCCGTGGATCAGTTCCGCCACCACGTAGGCCAGGGCGATCAGGGCGAAGGTCAGGTAGTCGTTCGGCGAGACCGTGCTGTCGGCGTACTTGATCCGCAGGTGCAGGGTCAGGTGGCCGAGACCGCGGCCCATCCAGTAACCGCTGAGCAGACCCGCGGGCACTGCCCAGAGCAGGCTGAACACCACCCAGTCGCCGAGCCAGGCGCCGGTGTCGTCGCCCTGGCGGGTCAGCAGCAGGCCGAGGATCACGAACGGAAACGCCACGCCGTCGTTCAGCCCGGCCTCACCGGACAGGCCGAAGCGCACCCGGTCGTAGTCCTGGGCGTCGCTGACCTGGACCAGGGTCGCCAGCACCGGGTCGGTCGGGGCGAGGATCGCGCCGATCAGCAGCGACGGCCCCCAGGGCATGTGCAAACCGTAGTGCAGCAGCAGGCCGACCCCAGCGATCGACAGCAGCATCACCGGCCCGGCCAGGCCGAAGGCGATGCGCCAACTGCGGCTGTTGAGCGGCAACCTGAGCTTGAGGCCGCTGACGAACAGCGAGAACAGCACCGCCACTTCGGTCAGGTGTTCCATCCAGCCCGAAGCCTGGTGGATGTCCAGTTGCAGCAGGCCCAGGCCGGCGGGGCCGATGGCGATCCCCAGCGCCAGGCAGACCACCGAGGTGGTCACGGGCATCCAGCGCAGGTAGGAGGAGGTCAGCGCGAGGATCAGCAGCACCGCGCCCAGGACCGCGACCCAGGCAATGAAGGTCATGCCGGCCTCAGGTCGCGCGCAGCGAGGCTGCCTTGAGCGTTGGCGGGCCCGGCCAGCGCGGCGGCGATCATGAGCGGGCTGGGGGCGACAGGCATGAACGGATCCTCATGAACGCGGACGTACAAGGCAGGAGCGCTCGCCAGCTCGAAGCGGCGGGCCCTCAAGCTGAAGACGCCCGCCAGGCCCGGACGTTCCACCGCGCAGCCGTACGGCAGGCGCCATGGCCATTCGTCCAGTGCTTCGCACCCGGGGCGCGGTTCGGCATCGAACAAGAACAGGCAATGCCGCCCGGACCGATACAGAGGTGCTTATGACTCGCCAGCCCGTTGATCCGCGCAACGATCCGCAGAACGATCGCACGCGCGCCCCCGAACCGCTGGAACCGCAGGACGCCCACGGGTTGCCTGGCTACCCCGGGCGGGCCGCGGCCGCGGGTGAGAAAAAGCCCGCCAAGGGCCCGGCCAATCGCCCCGAGCCCGAACCGGGCGCCACTGAACCTGGCAACCAAACCCCGGAACAGGACAACGAAAAAACCGCTTGAGGCCGTGGCTCGCGCCGCGACGGGGCGGTCTTGGCGCCCGGGGCAACAGGGTCAGCCGCCCGAGACTTTCCAGTGTCTGACGTCGTCGGCGAAGACCACCTGGCGCACCTCGTGGGCGATGCCGTAGGCCAGCGACTCATGGGCGGCGATGACCTTTTCCTCGGCCGACAGGCATTTGAAGATGTCCAGCTGGGTCGCCGCGTCGGCGGTTTCCAGCTCGTAGATTTTCACGTAGCGCGCCAGGTCGTTGTCCAGGCTGGAGAGGTATTCGCGCAGGCGCTGGTGATCCACCGAACTCTGGCTGAAATACCAGTTCATCGGGTGGATCAGAAAGCGCGAATGCGGCGTGGTGATGCGTCGGTTGGCGGCGAGAAACATGATGATGCCCATCGACTCGATGTTGCCCGCGTTGATCGCGCACAGCGGCACCGGCAGGGATTTGAGAAAGGTGTAGAGGGTGAAGCCGAAGTTGGTGCTGCCGCCGGTGGTGGAAAGATTCAGCAGCAGCGAGGTGGCGCCTTGCTCGATGGCTTCCAGGCAACTGTCGCGAAAGCGTTCTGTGGTGCCCTGGTCGATCTGGCAGTGAAAATGCACGATGTGCTCGGTCATCGGACGGCCTCCCGGTGTGGGGCACATCGTGTGCCCAGGCTCTACGATTGAGCCCGGGCGGCGGCGAAGGTTTCTTCGCGACCCGTGGCGAGCGACGGGCGGAGACGCGCGGCGCCCGAACCGGCGGCTGTCAACACGGCAACGGCTCAGCGCCCGGTGTGCTGCAGGATGGCCGGGTCGCTGTCGGGCGTGGATTTGGGCCGGGTTTCCAGTTCGGCGAACTCCTGGTTCACCAGGCGCAGGTGTTCGATCGCTTCGCGCTGCTTGGCTTCGGCCTTGTTGCGCAGGCGGCGGTACTGCTCGAACGTGTCGATATCCAGGCGCCCATTCTCCAGCAGTTCATAAGCCTGGGCATTCAGGGCCCGGGCCTGATTGAACAGTCGCTGGTTCTGCTCCAGGGCGAGCTTGTGGCAGGCACGGATCTGGAAACGCTGGTGGGTGCTGTTCATGACATTCTCCTTATTCTGTGCAATCGGGTGTGCGGCCATGTGCTGGTCATGCATCGTTAAGAGTTCGACCCGGCCGCTGGAGGCGGGACTGCAAAAATAATCAGCGGAAAAACCGTTGGATCGCCCGCGGTTCCGCGCAGCGAAAAATCATGTTTTTCAATCGGTGACCAGGGCCAGACAGCCTGGCCGACCACTCATCCATTGCCTCGCACCCCGTGGCCCGGCCCAGTGCCTAACCCGATAAGGCCCGGATTCACCGGGCCTGCCGTGAGGTGCACCATGAACCAGTCGATGCATGACCCCAGCGAGCCCCGCACTCCCGAACCCGACCCTCTGCAACCGGCCCGTCGGAACGACCCGGTGACCGACCCCAACGTCAACGGCGATGCCGAACGCAACAAGCCTCAGGACGACGATATGGAGCGGCCGATGGACCCCGACCTGCCGGCCCCAGACGAGCCGACGCCACTCTCCGATGACCGACGCTGACGCGTCCCGCAAACAAGCCCGCCGGTGTGGCGGGCTTGTTTCTGTCAGGGCTGCCGCGTGCCGCGGGCAGCTCCTTTTCATTGACCGCGCACCTCGATAGAACGTGGGCGAACGCCAGCGGTCAACCCAGAACAAACCCCACAGGGACCTATCGACATGAGCGGCGTGGAACAGATTGTCGAGTACCTGCGCCAGCAGCACCTGCGGTTGACTACCGCCGAGTCCTGCACCGCTGGCGCCATGGTGACCTTGCTGGCCCAGGTGCCGGGCAGCGGCGAGCTGATCGAAAGCGGCTACGTGGTGTATTCGTCCGAGGCCAAGCAGCGCCTGCTGAATGTCAGCCGCCAGACCATCGAGACCTTCAACCTCACCAGTTGCGAAGTCGCCGGGGAAATGGCCCTGGGCGCCTTGCGCGACAGCCCGGCCACGGTGGCGGTGGCCACTACCGGGCTGCTGGGGCCGGACGATGTCGACGGCATCCCGGCGGGCACGGTGTGTTTCGCCTGGGCCTTCGCGATTGCCGGGCAAATGGCCCTGTTCACCCGCAAGGAACGGTTTTTCGGTTCCCGCGAGAAGGTCCAGGAACTGGCGTCGCTGCACGGCCTGCTGCAACTGCCGCACTTTCACCAGGCCGCGCTCAACGGCGAACGTGGCTAGGGGCGACCATGGACGATTCCGCCGAAGACGACCTGCTGCCGCGCAGCCAGCCGATCCAGGAGGACATGGCCCTGCAGCGCAAGGTCTGGCGTTTCGAGCGAGTGGGTTGGTATGCCCTGGTGGTGGTCGTCCTGCTGACCTTGGCCGGGCTGTTTTCCAGGGGCCCGCTGAGCACCCGGGACATCAGCAGCGCGGACGGGAGCCTGCGCGTGGAGTACCAGCGCTTTCTGCGCAACGGCGCGACGGATTCGCTGACCCTGCACCTGCGCGGCGGCGCCCGGCAATTGCTCGAGGTGGAAATCGCCGGCGAGCTGTTGCAGGGCTTCAGCGTGCAGACGCTGCAACCCGAGCCGCTCAAGGCCAGTTCCGCCGGCGCTGGCATCCGCCTGTGGCTGCGCACCGACGCCGATGGCCAGGCCCGTCTGTACCTGACGCTGCTCAGTACCGGGGTGGGGTTCTATGACAGCCGGATCCGCCTGGCCGACCACCCGCCACTGTCCATTTCCCAGTTCATTTATCCCTAGGTGATGCCATGGATTCGGTCTTGCGCGCGGCGTTTATCTATCTGGTGCTGCTGGTGCTGTTCAAGATCGCCGGGCGGCGTTCCCTGGCCGAGCTGACCACTTTCGATCTGGTGCTGCTGATGGTGATCGGCGAGGCGACCCAGCAGGCCTTGCTCGGCGAGGATTTTTCCCTGACCAATGCGCTGCTTGTGATTGTCACGCTGATCGTCATCGACGTCGGCCTGTCGCTGCTCAAGCTGCACTCCGACGGTTTCTCGCGCCTGGTCGACGGCGGGCCGACCGTGATCGTCGAACATGGCCGGCTCCTGCGCGGGCGGATGCGCCATGCCCGGCTGGTGGAGGCGGACATACTCGAAGCGGCCCGCGCCAGCCAGGGGCTGACGAGCCTGGAACAGATCAAGTTCGCGGTCATCGAGCGCAACGGCAAGATATCGATCATTGCCTATGACTGAGGGGAGGAGGTTAGCCAAGGTCGGCCCTGCTCGAATGGTGCCATTCGTCCACCAGGCGGCACCCCGGTACCCAGTGCCTTTCCAAATGGATACGTGGCTCTCCATCAGCCACCGGCGTTGCATGTCGCCTGTGCGCTAGGCCTGCCGCCAATGGCGGCACGCCACATCAAACCGGAGGGTATCGATCATGTCAGACCCGATCAGCTACTTTTGGATTGCCGTCGCGGTAGTCCTCATCCTCGCCGATCTATGGGCGATCTTCAGTGTCTTTCGCAGCGAAAAAAGCGATGGCGTCAAGGTGGCCTGGTTTCTCGGCATTGTGCTGTTCCCGGTCCTGGGCCTGATTGCCTGGGGGCTCGCCGGGCCACGCGGAATCAAGCCAGGGACAGGGCCGACTTCCTCGGAACACAGCAAGGGATAAGGTCGTCTGCGACGGGATCGATCCGGGCGAGTCTCGGTACCGGGCCGTTTGCATACCGTATGTCGTGTCCGACGAAACCCCAGGAGCATGGCGGTTTCTACCGAGACACACCCAGGAGAACCGGCTATGTACGACGATACGAAGGTACAGGCATTTTCCGACTGGCATGACGTGCTGGCGAACCCCGGGATCAGGATGGATGCACAGGAGCAGTACGACGAGCTGATCAGGCTCGCGGACTGTTTCCGGGAGAAGGGCATTATCGACGCCGAAGAGCGCCAGGCCTTGATAGCCGTGGCGACGGTTGCTTATGCGCGTGCCGTGGGAACGGAGGTTTAGAGCCATCTTGGCTTGGAGCGAGGGTAGCGCGGGCAGGTGTCAGGTCTGTCCGCGATACCGTCAAATCTTCAGCAGATGCAATGATTGTCTCGATAACGCCATTTCCTCCATTCGCTTGTCCCATCGTTGCCAGTGCTTCTCGGCTCAGCGCCCTGGTGTCCGTTACCGTATGTCGTCTACGCCGAACCTCCCGATCTCTTGCGGCCTCAACCGTAGCACCCTCTGGAGCATCGGCTATGTACGATGAAGCGAAGATACAGGCGCTTTCGGCCTGGCATGACTTTGCTGGTAAACCCTGAATCCGCATGGATGCGCGGGAGCAATACGTGATAGCGGTACTGCTGTCGGTTCGGGCTTGCTCCATGGCGAAGCGGCTTTCATACCGGCAGCCACTGATGGAGGAAGTTCTGATGAGCGACAAACATAGAAGTGACCATTCCTTTGCCGATGACCCCGAGAAAGTAAGGGGCGCGGGCAAAAAAGGCGATCCAGCAGCCCCCGATGTGAAAACCGATCGCGCTGAAAAGGCGCGCATCGGCGGACAGCACAGCCACGGAGGAAACCGCGGGGGCAAAGAACGTTGAGGCCTGTTTCCCGTCATGCCGGTGGCGCGGATGGCCACCGGCTTTTTGCGGCGCCTGCGGTTGGTTGAAGCGAGTCGTCATGACGAGGCAGGACACCTGGACATGCATTCGGCGCTGAGCGCATTCACACCCAACAGCGTGTCCTGGAGGTACTCCAGGGTCAGCCGATGGGTTTCTGCGGGCGAGTGCATGGTTCTGGTTCCTGATGGCGTGTGCTTGCCTCGGCACGGGACCTTACCGGCGGTTCTCCCTACATTGCTGGCACCAGGCGGTATCGACCTGGCGGGCGGCGCGCCCCTCGCGGCAAGGTCGCCCGAGGTGCGCGCCAGCGCCGGTGGCCAACGACCGCGGCTACAGGATCGGCTTGCCGCCGGTCACCCCATAACGGCAACCCGATAGATAGCTGGCCTCATCCGAAGCCAGCAGCACATAGATCGGCGCCACTTCCACCGGTTGTCCCGGGCGCCCCAGGGGCGTCTGTTCGCCGAAGTGGCTGACGTGGTCCTCAGGCATGGTCGAGACGATCAGCGGGGTCCAGATCGGCCCCGGCGCCACGCTGTTGACCCGGATGCCGCGCTTGCCCAGCAGTTGCGCCAGGCCGGCGCTGAAGTTGGCGATCGCGCCCTTGGTGGTGGCGTAGGCCAGCAGGGTGGGCCTGGGCATGTCGGAGTTGATCGAACTGGTATTGATGATCGAGCTGCCTTGGCCCATGTGCGCCAGGGCCGCCTTGCAGATGCGGAAGATGGCGGTGATGTTGATGTCGAAGGTCTTGCACCATTCGCTGTCGGAAATGTCTTCGATTTCGTCGTGGGTCATCTGGTAGGCCGCGTTATTCACCAGCACATCGATACGCCCGAATTGCGCCACCGTGCGCTCGACCACGCTGTCGCACACCGACTTCTGCGCCAGGTCGCCGGGCAGTAGCAGGCACTGGCGGCCGGCCTGCTCGACCCAGCGCGCGGTCTCGCGGGCATCCTCGTGTTCGTCCAGGTAGGCGATGGCTACATCCGCGCCCTCGCGGGCAAAGGCGATGGCCACCGCGCGGCCGATGCCGCTGTCGGCGCCGGTAATCAGCGCGACCTTGTTCGCCAGCCGGCCCGAGCCGACATAACTCTGTTCGCCGCAGTCCGGTTGCGGCCGCATCTTCGCCTGGCTGCCGGGAACAGGCTGGGCCTGGGGCGGGAAGGGTGGTTTGGGATAGGTTTTCATCGGTGTGTCTCCTGTCGATGTCGGTGAGGACACGGCCGGGTTTCACCGGGCCGGACATCTATTGGGAGAACAGTCGGCGCTGAAAGTTGAAACGCAGTGGCCCGCAGCGCGACAGGCGGTTGAACCAGGGTCCTCGGCGCCGGATAACCCTTCTGCAGGAGCGAGCAAGCTCGCTCCTGCAGGGTCGGGGGTGGGGGATCAGTTGCGGTCCAGCCATACCGTCTGTGCGTTGCAGAACTCGCGGACGCCGAAGTGCGACAGCTCACGGCCGAAGCCGCTTTTCTTTACGCCGCCGAAGGTCACCCGCGGATCGCTGGCGCAATAGCCGTTGATGAACACGCCGCCGGTTTCCAGTTCGGCGGTCAGGCGTTCGGCCAGGGCGACATCCCGGGTGTAAATAGTCGAGGCCAGGCCGAATTCGCTGTCGTTGGCCAGTTCCAGGGCGTGTCGGGCATCCCGGGCAGTAATGATCGAGGCCACGGGGCCGAACAGTTCCTGCTTGAACGAGGTCATCCGGTCGGTGACGCCGGCCAGCACCGTCGGCAGGTAGAAGTTGCCCGGGCCCTCGGCCTTGGCGCCGCCCAGCAGCAGGGTCGCGCCTTCGCTCAAGGTGGCCTGCACTTGCGCGTCCAGTTCGTCGCGCAGGTCGAAGCGCGCCATGGGGCCGATGTAGGTGGCGTCGGCCAGCGGATCGCCGACTACCAGCTGGCGAGTGGCGGCGACGAACTTCTCGGTGAAGGCCTCGACCACCCCTTGCTCGACGATCAGGCGCTTGGCGGCGGCGCAGACTTGCCCGGTGTTCTGGTAGCGGCCGATGACCGCGGCCTGCACGGCGGCGTCCAGGTCGGCGTCGTTGAGCACGATAAAGGGGTCGGAACCGCCGAGTTCCAGCACGCATTTCTTCAGGGCCGCGCCGGCCTGGGCGCCGATGGCCATGCCGGCGCGCACGCTGCCGGTCAGGGTCACGGCGGCGATCCGCGGATCGGCGATGGCCCGGGAGACGCCGTCCGCGGTGACGTTGATCACCTCGAACACGCCCTGCGGGAAACCGGCGCGCTGGAAGGCTTCCAGCAGCAGGTAGGCGCTGCCCATGACGTTCGGCGCATGCTTGAGCACGTAGGTATTGCCGGCGATCAGCGCCGGCACCGCGCCGCGCAGCACCTGCCAGATCGGGAAGTTCCACGGCATCACCGCAAGGATCGGGCCCAGCGGCCGGTACTCGATGCGCGCCTTGCCGCTCGGCACCGCGGCCGGCTCGGGGGCGAGCATCGCCGGGCCTTCGGCGGCGTACCACTCGCAGAGCTGGGCGCACTTCTCGATCTCGCCGCGGGCCTGGGCGATTGGCTTGCCCATTTCCAGGGTGATGCTGCGGGCCAGGGTGTCGCCGTTGCCGCGCAAGGCCTTGGCCAGGGCCAGCAACAGTGTCGAGCGCTGTTCGAGGCCGGTGCGGCGCCACTGGGCGGCGGCCGCGGCGGCGCGGGCGAGGGCGGCGTCCAGCGCCTCGGCGGATTCATAGGGGTAATGAGCGATCTGCTCGCCTGTGGCGGGGTTGATCGAAAGGGCGTGGGTCTGGCTGGAAACCGGGGTCATGGCAGCGTCCTGTGGGCTGGGGAATGGCCGCAGGTTAGGCTGGTACAGGGCTTATGAAAACTGAATAATAAAGAGCCTATCTTTCACGTTTGGAGAATGAGATGGACCTGGTGCAGCTGGAAATCTTCAAGGCAGTGGCCGAGCAGGGCAGCATCAGCGCCGCGGCGCAACTCATCCACCGGGTGCCCTCCAACCTGACCACGCGGATCAAGCAGCTGGAGCAGGATTTGGGGGTCGAGCTGTTTATCCGCGAGAAAAGCCGCCTGCGCCTGTCGCCGGCCGGCTGGAGTTTCCTCGACTACGCCCGGCGGATTCTCGACCTGGTGCAGGAAGCGCGGCTGACGGTCGCCGGCGAAGAACCCCAGGGCCCGTTCTCCCTCGGCTCCCTGGAGAGCACGGCGGCGGTGCGGATTCCGGCCTTGCTGGCGGCCTACAACCAGAAGCACGTCAAGGTCGAGCTGGACCTGTCCACCGGCCCCTCCGGGACCATGATCGATGGCGTGCTGTCCGGGCGCCTGACCGCGGCTTTCGTCGATGGCCCGGTGCTGCACCCGAGCCTGGAAGGCGTACCGGTGTTCGACGAGGAAATGCTCATCGTCGCGCCGCTGGGGCATGCGCCCATCACCCGCGGGCGCGACGTCAACGGCGAGAGCATCTACGCCTTTCGCGCCAACTGCTCCTACCGCCATCACTTCGAACGCTGGTTCAGCAAGGATGGCGCGGTGCCGGGCAAGATCCACGAACTGGAGTCCTACCACGGCATGCTGGCCTGCGTCAGTGCCGGCGCCGGCCTGGCGCTGATGCCGCGCAGCATGCTGGAAAGCATGCCGGGCTGCGGCACCGTGAGCATCTGGCAGCTGGCACAGCCGTTCCGTTTCCTGCAGACCTGGCTGATCTGGCGCCGCGGCACGGTATCGCGCAGCCTGACCCACTTCGTGCGCTTGCTGGAGGAACGCGGGGCGGTATCGGCCAGCGCCTAGGAGGTCGGCACGGTCTGGTTGCGCCCCGCGCGCTTGGCCATGTACAGCGCCGAGTCGGCCTGCATCAAGAGGGTCTTGAACTCGGGCGTGGCGGGCACGCAGCTGTAGACGCCGAGACTGATGGTCACGACGCCGCCGGGGTTGTCGACATGCTCGATCGCCAGTTCCTGTACCGCCAGGCGGATGCTCTCGGCCAGCACGTAGGCACCGCCAGGCTCGGTGTCCGGCAGCAGCACCGCGAACTCTTCGCCGCCGTAGCGCACCGCCAGGTCCGAGGGGCGCCGCACGCACTGGCTGATGGCCCGGCTGACGGCGCAGATGCAATGGTCGCCCGCCACATGGCCATAGCGGTCGTTGAAGCTCTTGAAGTGGTCGATATCGAGCATGATCAGGCTGATCGACGAGCGTTGCCGGGCCGCCCGCCGCCACTCCAGTTCCAGGTTGCGCTCCAGGTGCCGGCGGTTGGCCAGGCCCGTCAGGCCGTCCTGCAACACCAGGGTCTCCAGCACCGAGCGGGCTTTCTTCAAATGGCTTTCCACCCGCAGGCCCTTGCGCACCTGTTTGAACAACAGGATGCCGGCCAGCAGGTTGATCAGCAGCACCACGGCGATCATGGCGGTCAGCTGGTAAGTGTCGGCGCGCCAGCTGCTGAGAATGGACTCCCGGGAATTGGCCGCCGCCACCACCAGCGGGTACTTGGACAGCACCCGATAGCCGAACAGGCGGTCGACGCCGTCGATGATCGACTTGACCATGACCGTGTCGGCCGGGGCACGGGGTATATGCACGGAGAAGATTTCGCCCCGGGCCAGGGACGCACCGATGAGTTTCTCGTCGAACGGCCGCCTGGCGATGATCGTGCCCTGGGGCAGGGCGAGAAAGATCGCGCCCTTGTCGTCGATGCTGAAACGATCGAAGAAGGTGTCGAAATACTCCATCTTGATGGTCGCCAGCACCACGCCCTTGAAGTTGCCCTGGGCGTCGTTGATCCGGCGTGAGAACGGGATTACCCAGTCGCCGGTGGTCTTGCTGCGCACGGCCGCGCCGACCCTGGGGGACAGGGTTACATTCTCGCGGTGGAACTTGAAGTAGTCGCGGTCCGAGTTGTTCGCCTTTGGCGGCTTGTAGTCGAACGAGGTGAGCACCCAGTTGCCTTCCCGGTCATAGAAGAACAGGCCGTGCAACTGTTCGGTGGTGAACACGCGCTTTTTCAGCAGCTTCTGGGTTTTTTCCAGGGCCTGGGGCGACAGGTCGTCGAGGCGCTCGATCAGCTCTTCGAGGATCAGGTTGGCTTCGTCGAAGGTATCGGTCGCCTGTTGCGCGATGGACAGGGCCAGGTTGCCGGAGATCAGCCGGGCTTGCGCCAGTTCGTGGGCCTTGCTGTTGATGACCTGGATGCCATAGATGCTGAGAATCGACACCGCGACCACCATCAGGAAGGCGACGGTGACCGCCAGTGCGGGAAGTCGTTTCGACTCCAGGGCAATATCTTCGGGGCTGATGTCGGGTTTTCCGTCCATGGTGTTCCTTGTCTTGCCGGGAGTGAAACAGGGCTGTCGTCGGGCTCCTCGATGACAGCTGCCGCTCGTTGAAAAAAGTTGCCAGGGCCTCAGCCACGATAGCTCAGTGCTTCCCGCCGCAAGATAAAAAACAGGACGCTTGCTGGCAGTGCGTCCTGTAGGGGCCGGTTCATGCGCTAGGCTGGGCCGGTGGCTCGCCAGGCGCCTTGTCCTGGTTGTCGCTGATCAGCATCAGGTTCTGCGGCGACGACAGGGCGATACCCACTTCGCGCAGGCGCCCGAGGATGGTGAACAGCAGGTCGCTGCGGGCGCCGGACACCGAGCGCGGGCTGCCGACGTAGCCGCTGACGCTGATGATCAGGCCATTGCTGGTCAGGTCCTTGAACGACACCGAAGTCGCTGGCGCCTTGAGAATCGCCTCGTGCTCGGCATAGGCCTGCAGCAACAGCTCGCGCACCTGCAGCACATCGGTTTCCAGGGGCAGGGTCAGGGTGATGCCGACCACACCCAGGGCGTTGTCCATGGTCACGTTGCGCACGTTCTGCGAGATGAACTGCGAGTTCGGCACGATCACCGTGGAGCGGTCGGACATCTGGATTTCCGTGGCGCGCACGTTGATCCGCCGGATATCGCCCTCGACCCCGGCCAGGCTGACCCAATCGCCGACCTTCACCGGCCGCTCGGTGAGCAGGATCAACCCGGAAATGAAGTTCTGCACGATGGCTTGCAAGCCGAAACCGATACCCACCGACAGGGCGCTGACCACCCAGGTCAGGTTGGTCAGGTTGATCCGCAGGGTCGACATCACCACGATCGCCAGTAGGACAAAGCCGATATAGCCGACCAGGGTCACCAGCGAGGCGCGCATGCCGGCGTCCATATTGGTTTCCGGCAGCAGCCGCTCGCTCAGCCAGCGCTTGAGCACACGCACGGCGAACATGCCGCCGACCAGGAACGCCGCCGCCAGCAGCAGGTCCTGGGGCACGATGTTGAGGTTGCCCAGGGACCGGCCGCTGACATCCAGCTGGGTAAAGCCTTCCAGCAGTTCCCCCGGGCTCGACCCGGACGGCATGAAGGCCAGCAGCGCCGCGGTGAACAGCAGCAGGGTCCGGCCGATGCCCGCCAGCACGGTGGTGGCCTGGGCCTGGTGGCGCGGCGACAAGCCCAGGGCCGCCGCCAGCGCCAGGCCGCCGGGCTGCTTGGGCGACAGCAGGGTTTCGCAGAGGTCGCCGAAGCAGGCGATCAGCAGGTAGGCGCTGGTGGTCACCACGCTGATCCACAGCAGCTTGACGGTGAGGAAGTACGCCAGGCTCAGGTAGCCGCTGAGCAGCGACAGCAGGATCACCGCCACCCAGACCGCCACGATGAAGGGCAGCAGCCCGGCGATGCCGGTGGGGCGCTCCAGCTCGAAGCGCCGGCGGGTACGGCGATGACGCAGCAGGGCGAAGAAAAAGATCAGCGCGGTGACCAGCGCCGTCAGGCCGTTGACCGCCACGGTCAGGGCCAGGCTGCTGGCGATCACGCTGTTGATCCGCTCCTCGCCGGCGGTGAGCAGCAGCGCCAGCGCGAGGATCAGCGGGAACGGCCCCAGGGCCGTGGCGATCTGATCGGGAATCGGCGGCAGGCGCCAGGACGGGCGCGACAACATCAACATGGCGCGGCCGAGGCCGACGATGAAGGAGCAGAAAATCAGCAGGGTCAGCCACTGGCCGATCAGGTTGAGCACATCGGCGCTCAGGGTCGCGCTGTTGACCAGCCCCCAGCGCAGCAGCGAGGCGGCGGCATTGATGGTGACGATGGTCGCCAGCCCCACGGTCAGCGCCAGGGCGCTGCGGCGCAAGCGGCCTTCGGGCAGCCAGCGGATCATCGACCAGGTCGCCAGGCGTTCCAGCAGGCGCCGGCCGACCACCCAGATCAGCGCCGCGATGACCAGCGTGGTGATGAACAGCCCGCGATTGCCGGGGGCCAGTGCCGTATCGAATGCGGTCCAGACCTCATCGGAGAGGCGGTTCAGGCGCCTGAGGTCATCCTCGGTCGGGCGGATCAGCGTGGACCAGAAGGCCGGGCTGAGGGGGCTCGCCGAGCGGGTGCTGATCTGCGAATTGAACAGGCTGCGCCGCAGGTTGATGATCTGCGCCGCGAGGTCGCGGCCGGACTGGCTGAGCAGAGTGGCCTGGCGCTCTTCGTCGAGCAGGTTGTCCTTCTGCGCGCTCAGCACCTGGCGCTGGCTGGTCAGGCTGGGCGCTTCGTCGGGCAACGGTGGGCCCAGGACCTTGAGCTGGTCGTCCAGGCGCTCGATATCGGTGGCGCGCAGGGCGACCAGGCTGTCGGCCTGCTTCTGCACTTGCAGCGCGGCCTGGCGCAGGTCCGAGAGCAGGTCGTCGTTACCGCTCGCCGATACGCTCTGGCGGATCAGCTCCAGCCGGTCGTTGAGTTGCTCAAGATCCGCACCCTCGGCAAGCAACGGCAGCTGGTTGCGGGCAACACTCTGCGGTCCGGGCGCCGGGGCCGCGAAGGCCGGTAGCGCAATACACAGCAACAGGGCCAACAGCCCCATCCCCCAGCGGTTCTGTCTCACTCGCCGCATCTGTCATGTCCTCTTTTGCTGTTCACCAGCCCTGACGAGCATAGACCGCGCCATCCCGGCATAAATTCCCCGGTGGGCGGCCCGCTGCCGTGGCGATCAGGGTGGCGCAGCATGCCGGTTTACGCGGCGTTCGAGAACGGGGTGGCGGTGAAAAAAATCCACCGAGGGGCGCCTGGACGTGGCGGATCGGGCCAGTGCAGCCTGAATACCGACAATTCAACCGGTATTTTGGGAAAGCTCCCAAATATTTTCTTTTCCTCGCTTGTTAGCGTGAAGGCGTTTTGCTTCCTGCTTACCCACAGAAGCCTTTGCCCTCTATGGGGCCACGCAACATGATTGGAAAAGGAGCATTGGATGTTCAATGCAAGTCCACAGACGCAGTTCAGCCTGACCCTCAACGACTTCAAGCACGACCTTCAGGTCCTTTCCTTCACTGGCCAAGAATCCATCAGCGCGCCGTATTCATTTGATCTGGAGTTGGTCAGCGAACGGCCCGACCTGGACATTGAAAGTCTATTGCACAAGCAGGCCTTTCTGGCCTTCAACAACAGTGGCGCCGGTATTCATGGACAGGTTTATCGCATCGCGCAAGGCGACTCCGGTAAGCGTCTGACCCGCTACAGCCTGACCCTGGTCCCGCAGTTAGCCTATCTGGCGCACCGGACCAACCAACGAATATTCCAGCAGCAAACCGTCCCGCACATCATCGCGCAGGTTCTTGAAGAACAGGGTATCCATAGCGACGCTTACCAATTCCAGTTGGGGTCGATCTACCCAGCCCGTGACTATTGCGTCCAGTACAACGAATCTGACCTCTACTTCATTCAGCGCCTGTGCTGGGAAGAAGGCATCCATTACCACTTTCAACATTCGCAACAAGGCCACGTACTGGTATTGGGTGACGACCAGACGATATTCCCCAGGCTGGGCAGACCGACAGCCTATGTGCAGGAGAGTGGTCTGGTTGCCGATGACCCCGTGATCAAAGGCTTTAGCCTGCGCCTTGCGACCCGCACCAGTCGAACCACGCAACGTGATTACGACTTCGAGAAAGCCCGCATGACCCTGGAGGCTGACTGCCGCCCAGCACCTCGGGACGGGCAGCCTGATCTGGAGGATTACCGCTACCCTGGTGGTTTCCTTCAGCGCGAACGGGGCAAGCTGCTGAGCCAACGGAGCCTGGAAGGACATCGTGCCGACTACCGTCAGGCCGAAGGTAAAAGCGATCAACCCTCGCTGGTCAGCGGCCACTTTCTGGAGCTTTGCGAGCATCCACGCCAAGAGTGGAATGACCTCTGGCTGCTCACTTCAATTCGCCACGAAGGCTTGCAACCCCAGGTGCTGGAAGAGAACCTTCCCAGTGACACCCGCGAGCGCAAAGACGACTTCCATCAGGGCTACCGCAACACTTTCACGGCCACTCCGTGGGACGTGCTCTACCGCCCGCAACAGGCCTACGAGAAACCCCGGATACTCGGCAGTCAGACGGCGGTGGTCACCGGCCCCCAAGGCGAGGAAATCCATTGTGACCAGTATGGGCGGGTCAAGGTCCAGTTCCATTGGGACCGCGCAGGCCTGATCGATGACAAAAGCAGTTGCTGGTTGCGGGTCGCTTCCAGTTGGGCAGGAACCAGCCACGGCGCGGTGACCATCCCTCGGGTCGGTATGGAGGTACTGGTTTCATTCCTGGAGGGCAACCCGGATTCCCCCTTGATCAGTGGATGTCTCAGCAACAGCGCTAACCCTGTCCCTTACGAACTGCCCGCCCACAAGACTCGCAGCGTTTTCCGCAGTCGCAGTTCGCCCGACAGCACCGGCTTCAACGAATTGCATCTGGAAGACCGTAGCGGCCAAGAGCTGATCTACCTGCGCGCCCAACGTGACATGGAACATAAAGTCGAAAACGATAGCCGCTTGGAAGTCGGCAACGAGCGTAAGGAAATCATCAAGGGCAACAGCATCGTCGTGCTGGAAGCCGAGGACCAGCGCACGGTCACCGCTGATCGCAAAGTCCAGCTCAAGGCCAACGACTACTTGTTGGTAGGTAACAGCAGCCATACCCGCGTAGGCCAAACGCTGGTCGCCGAAGCGGGGCAGGAAGTCCACCTTAAGGCCGGAGCCAATCTGATTCTGGACGCAGGCGCCAGCATTACCTTGAAGGCCGGTGGTCAACACATCGTGATTGGCCCTGGTGGGATCTTCAGCAGTTCCGATATTCAACTCGGTGGCGCCCCGGTAGGAGGCACTGCGGCCAATCCCATATTGCCTGGGGCACTGACAGCCCTGACGACCCCTCCAGCACTCCCGCCGATGATTGCCCCCTCCCAGAATGCCCTGATGGCCGTCTCCAAGGTGAAAAGCCCTGACTTCTGTCCGATCTGCGAGGCCTGCAAAAATGGTCTTTGCCTGACTGAAGGAGCCACGGCATGACCAGAACGGCGCCTCAGCAATGGATGATCGAACAACACCGTCTGGGGCATTCGCTATGCCTGATTCTGGACTCGGAGGGTGAACTCAACACTCGCCAGCTTCTATCAGGCAGTCAGGATGCTGGCCAGTATTGCAGCGTGTACAGCGAGACACCGGTCTCCGATCTGGCGGATGCAGGGCCTTTTATATTCCTCATCGACAACCCTGAAGATGGACGCTTGAACGAGTTGCTCAAGGCGCCTGAAAGGAACTGGGGTTGGTTGGCCAGTGTTGCGCCAGAAGCAGGACTAAACGAGCTGGTCAGACATTGGCGCGAACGGCTGATTGTCGGGATACGTCCCCATCAAGCTCTCTACCGCTTTCACGACAACCGTGTGCTGAGCCGCGCACTGGGGCACTTGACCGTCGAGGTCCTTCCTGAATACCTCGGGCCCATAATCAGCGTCTGCTACTGGCAGGGAGAACACTGGCAACTCCATAGCAACCCAGCCCCAGGCAACCATCCAGTCCCCAAGAACCCTGCATGGTGGAACGTGCCCACTGAAGGCGACCAATCGGCCCACCTACGCGAGGTCAATGCCCGTCGCTATCTACTGGCAGAGCATATGGAGGCCTACGCCCAAATGGCCGAGCAACAAGATCCCGGCCTATGGCTCAGCGCTCAGTTGGCCTTGGCTGACGCTTGGGGTTGGCAATCACCGGAGCAACTGGAGTTCTTGTTGGTCCAGAGCTTAAAGGAAACAGACGGTACACTTGCCGCGCGCTGGCAGGCGCACCCTGAGGAAACTCCGACAGCTCATTTCCAGCGGGTTTATCAGACAGCACAATTCTGGCAAGGAGACGCCTCGTAATGACACGAACATTTAAAAGCCTGTTTTGGGGTTCCTGTATGGCCCTGGTAGCAGGGTGCACTATTGGTAAGTCGGAAACCTTTACCTTTACCACCGATATGCCTTCTAACTTTACTTACGAAGCCGTGGCTCAATATGCTCCCGTCAAGGGAGAAACCTGTACGGTTAAAAAGCCGGATATTGGTTACAATCAAAGATGGCGTTTAGAATTCAGGGAAAAATACAAGCCTGACTCTGAAATCCCCATTTATCGCACTGTCGAAGGTTGCCGGCTGGTTATCTATCGCGTCGAGTTAGATATTTATGCAGCTTATGGAGAAGATCGTGGAGACTTCGGCAGCGATACGGCAGTAATTGTTGTTCGCGAGCAACTTGAAGAACACCAAAAAAGAACTTTTGATACTGCTGGAGAAAGCGCCATAAATGGCCAGTGTCAATGGTTTTTCCGTACCCAAGGACCAAAGCGCCGTCTTTCGAAGAGCCTCATCTGTAAGAAAGTTGACGCTCAGGGCATGGTGACGAAAGGGCGTCCCGTTGGGGCTTACACCTTGGATCAACTACCGGGTAAAACCGTAAAACTGAATATCAAGCTGGCTGATGAGGAAAGACCAGCTATAGGCGATACGTGGGTCAAGGTCCCAGGTGGCTGGAAGCGTTGCATGGGCAAAAGCTTTGAAGACCAATATGCATTCTGCTTCGGCAACTATAAAGACTTCAGTACATTCCGCATGCCCGATGGCAAGCAATGCTCCATTTACCCTGGCTGCACAGAATAAGGAAATCACTCAATGGTCACTTTGGATGAAGAGCTGAAGCACCCGCTAAACAACCGTATGTTTACCTGCCCTGTTCAAGGTAAATGGACCAGTTTTCAATTGGTGGACGAGTTTGGCGAGGGACAGCCATACGCTGGACTTTCCTATAAAGTCATCGATACGGAAGGCTACACATACACCGGAAAACTCGACGGCACGGGCAAAGGAAAAGTAGATAATCACTTTGCTGGCCCAATAGCCTTGATTCTCGAAGAGAAGTATCAAGGGAATAATGGGTTTTATGCCTACCTACAACAAAGATTACATTACCCACTCCCCATAACCGAGCTTCAAGTTCGTGCCGAGCAAACCCGTTACTATCATAAAAACGGCTCGCGGACCCAAAGCAACCCGGCGCAAGCCTGTGCGGATTTTTTCTGCCAAGTTGAAGTTCGTCATTTGGTCGAGCATGTTGCGCACTTACCACCTGAGGTCGAGTGTCACTACCCACTCCGTCCGGGATGGGCCAAGCTGATGCGGGAACATGGCGAGCGTGGTGTCTGTCTGCTGCCCAACAAGCACAACGTGTTGGAAGTCCGCCCTTTACGGGCCTTGCGCCCGATGCTCTCCACCGATTCACAGTTCTGTGCGCTGAATTTGTATCAACTCGCCATCATGGCCACCTTGAGCTACAACCCGTTTGGCCAGGAACCGGATAAGGCACCGATCACGAAGAAGACCGTAGGTTTCCCACAGAAACCCAGTATGGGTAACTGGTTTGGCGACGCCCTGGCCAAGTTCGATGAAATCTGGAAGGTGGACCCAGGACAAGCCAAGGCGTACTACCCGCTATACGAAGACGTGCCGTACTCCAAACGTCTGGAGATCGCGCCGTTCGATCCTGACCTGTATCCATCGAATAGCCCGGATTTAGGAGAGGAACAAGAACACCCGGCCAAAATTCATTTTCTTGATGATCGTAACCAAACTGATGACACCGACACCCAAGCGTTTATCACCCATAACGATGAGCTGGTCCTGATTGCAGTACGCGGCACCAACGAAAAAATAGCGGATGGCCTTCGAGACGCCGATGCACTCCAAGTCCCCTTTGTGGAAGGCGTGGGTAAGGTGCATCGAGGGTTCTATGAGGCGGCACTGAAGGTCTATGACCTCGCGACCAGCTATTTCGACAAGTTCCACACCGGACAAAAACTGATCATTTGCGGCCATAGCCTGGGCGGGGCAATCACCTTGCTGCTTTCGGAAATGCTGCGTCGCAGGAAGGATTTCGACTATGACATCGTGCTGTACACCTACGGCTCCCCAAGAGCTGCTGACGCGACCTTCGTAAAAGGCGCTGCCGATTTAGTGCATTACCGCATGGTCAACCATAACGACCCAGTGCCCAGCGTGCCGGGGACCTGGATGAACACCAAGGCATCTGTCTATGGCACAGGGGCAGCCTTGACCTTCGTCAACGTCCCCTTGGGCCTCTCGGTGTTCGTAGCAGGTATTACCAACCTGAGCGGAGAACCCTATGAGCATCACGGGACGTTGTACCACTTCTTTCCAGTAGACCTGGGTGGCCAGGAGAAATCCGCCATCCTTTGGGAGCCAGGTTGCGACACCATTACCCAGCATGCGGCCTGCACCCTGGCCATTCAACAGAACAAGGGATTGCCTGAAAGATCGGGCTTGATTTCGCAGATTCTTGACGGGGGTAATCATTCAATGGTCGGCGGCTATATCCCTGGTTGCTGGGCAACATTGCGACGCTGGCAGGAGGCCCTGGAGCTCAAGCGTTCGCGAGTGACCGATGGAGAGGTCGAACGGGTCAAAGGGGACCTGACAAAAATCACTGACCAACTGCGCCTCAAGCGCCACATGCTCAACGCTAACCCTGGTCCCTATGGCCGAGCCCATGAACTAGTCATCGAGGCGCTCAATCGCGAGGTCGATAAAGTGCAAATGACCCTCGAACGTTTGGAGACCCTGCGCCGAGTGACGATTGACCAGAAGTTTGTTTATGGGTCGGTTTCAACACAGCCTGACCTGGTGACCGAGAGCCTGCCTCGCTGGAATGCCCACCCGGAAAACAGAGTCGCCGAACAATTGGCCATGGCCCCCACTGCAAACGTTGATGATGGTCTGTTGGCTTCAATCTACGGACACAGCATTGGCGCGCCACATACGCTTGATATTGATTCAATCGTCTAATGACGGAGCAGTAGCAGGCAACGCGCGACGAAATGGTGTGCCTACACAATCTCCCACTCGAATCGCTACGGTTTGAAGAACCCTTCAAGAACCTTCGCTACGGTTTCAACGGACACCCCACAGCCGTAGATGTCAAAAGTAATCGTCCTCGCAGTGTGCCCCATCACCGCCTGAGCGTGAGTCGTGGAACCCCCTTTGACCTGCATCACTCGCGCCGGCCGCCGCGATAGGCCCCCGGTGGCAGCCCGGTCCACTGTTTGAAGGCGCGCTGGAAGGCGCTGGGTTCCGAGTAGCCCAGGCGTTCGGCCAATTTGGCGACGCTCACCGAGCCGCGGGCGAGCAGGGTGCAGGCCAGGTCCCGGCGCAATTCATCGCGCACCCCGAGGAAGGTCACGCCGAGCGCCGCCAAGCGGCGGGCCAGGGTCTGCCGTGAAATGCCCAGGGCTCTGGCCGCCTCGAGTTCCGACAGCCCGGCAAAGGGCTCAGCGGCGCACAGCAAGGCTCGCAGGTGCGCTTCGAAACTGGCCAGCGGGCCGGGGGCGATCACCGCCGGCAACAAGTGGCGGGCGAAGCGCGCGGCCTCCGCCGGCCGGCGCATCAGCGGCGCCTGCAGGTTCACCGCCGGCAGTTCCAGCCATGCCTGCGTGGCGAAAGCCGGTTGGCGGCCGAACAGAAAGCGTGTTTGCGCGGTGAAGGCGCTGAGATGCCCGGGCAGGACGATCCGCCGCAGCGGCAGGATTTCGCCGGTGAGCCAGCTGCCGGTGTGCCAGAGCCCCAACAGCAGCATATGCGGCCAGAGCACCGAATCGGTCTGCGCCCCGGGGCGCGGTGTCAGCAACAGGCGGGCAATCCTGGCGTGTTTTTCCAGGCGCCAGGGCGGCGAATCGTCGAACAGCTTGTAGAAGCGCGCGGCCTCTTCGAAGGCCTCGGCCAGGGTCGGCAGGTGCACCAGCAACCGCAGCAACTGTTCGAAGCTACCCAGCGGCACGGTACGGGCGAAGAAACCCAAGGCTTCGTCATCGCCGACGCCCACGGCCAGGCGACTCAAGGCGCGGTAGTTGAGCGGCGCCACGCGATAGCCGTCGCGAAGGGCTTCCCTGGGCAGGTCGCAACGCTCGAGCAGCGCGGCGCGTGCGTCGGCGTCGAGACGCAGTTGCCCCAGCATCTCGCGTACAAAACGCGCGGGAATGGTCGGGGCGACGATCCAGTGCGGGTAAGGGCGGGTCATGTCATTTGAGGCAAAGCGTCATTGGCGGGCACTCCAGAGTCCGGCAGATTGATGCGACCCACTCCCAGGAGCCAGTCGATGACTACAACAACCTTGCCCGAGCGGCACGACTACATGAGCAGCGGATGCGCCAGGACTTATCGATCGACCGCCGGTACCCAACCCGCCGTGCCCGCCGCGCAACTCGACGAGCTGATGGCTCGCCTGCAACGCGACGGCTTCGTGGTGCTCGAACGGCTGTTCGATGAGCAGCAGGTTAGTCGCATGCGCGAGGATCTGCTGGGACGTTTCTGCCAGACCGGGCGCAACTCGTTCGAGGGCGCACGCACCCAGCGGTTGTATGCGGTGATTGCGAAAACGCGGGTCTGCGATGGGCTGGTGGAGCACCCGCTGATCCTTGGCCTGCTGGACCGGCTCCTGGCGCCCAACTACCTGCTGTCGCAGCTGCAGGCGATCAATATCCTGCCGGATGAGTGCGCCCAGCACCTGCATTACGACGACGCCTTCTATCCCATGGCCCGCCCGCGGCCGCCCTATGGCGCGGCGACGATCATGGCCCTGGACGACTTCACCGTCGACAACGGCGCCACCGTGGTGATTCCCGGCAGCCATCTGTGGGACGGGCGCCTGCCCACCGCCGCCGAGCAGGCCCCCGTGCTGCCGGTGGTCATGCCCAAGGGCTCGGTGGTGTTTTTCCTCGGCACCCTCTGGCACGGCGGCGGCGCCAATCGCAGCGGCGCGCCACGCCTGGCGCTGACGGCGCAGTACTGCGAACCCTGGGCGCGCCAGCAGGAGAACTTCATCCTGTCGACCCCGCGCCACGTCGCCCGACAATGCAGCGAACACATCCAGCGCATGCTCGGCTACTCGATCCACGCGCCGTTCATGGGCATGGTCAATGGCATGCATCCCAAGCGCATGCTCGAAGAGCCGCAGGGGCGTTGAGTGCTGCCGGGCCGAGGGGCTCAGTTGCCGTCGGCGACCTTCCTTTCTATCTCGGCGATTTTCCTGGCGATGTCCTCGGCCTCCTGCTCATTGCCTTTCGCAGGGTCTGGCGTGGCGGCGTCATCGACGCCATGGCTCGACTCTTCCTCGTCGCCAGGGTCCGGCTGCCCGGGGCGTTCTTCGGGGGTGGTCCCGGAGGCCGATGTGGATGCTTTCGGATAGTGCGATTCAGGGTTCATGGTGGGGCCCTCGCTGGGGTTCTTGATGGTCAAGGGGGAGGCCTATACCCCGAAAGGAAAGGTGTCTTCTTCATGACTGAGACCGCTCGCCACCGGCAGCGGGGTAACGGCACCGGTCGTTTCATGCCAGACCAGCGCATCGAACTGCTCGCCCAGCACCGCCTGGAAATAATGGCTCTGGCGCTCCGTCGCGGGCCGGTAAATGACGCCGATCGCCCGCTCCAGCAGCGGCTCGGATAGCGCCTGGCGCAGGTCTTCGCGATCGGGGGCACGCCAGTCGGTCAACGAGGCGGGAATGCCCGCCTGGAGAAACTGCTGCTCCCAGCTGTCCGCAAGGGAAGGCCGCACCTCCTTGATCCCCATGTCACCGTCCCAGTTATCGGCGGCCACCACCTGGCCGCGGTCGGTGCTCATGCCGATCAGCACCGCAGCGTCGCCGTAGGCCGTGCGGCACAGCTGACCGATGTTGAATTCGCCGCGCCAGCCCATGTCGGTCGCCGCCGCATTGCCGATGTGCGAGTTATGCGCCCAGACCACTGCCTTGGCGCCCGCGCCGCGGTGCGCGAGCAAGGTCTGCAAGGTATCGAACATGTGCTTGTCGCGCAGGTTCCAGGAGGCGGCCGAGCTTCGGTACATGGCCCGGTAGTACTGTTCGGCAGAGCGTATGACCCGGGCATTCTGAGTGGCGCTGAAGAGCGCTTCAGGGTTGCTGGCAAGGCGTTCGCTCAACAACGTGTTCAACTGCTGGACCACCGCTTCTTCGCAGGAAGCCTCGTGCCCGCGCTCGACGAAATGGCCATACAGCGCTGGGTCGTCCTGCCAGGGCGTCAGGCAACCATAACGGTGACGCGCTTCATGCGCCAGCCGGGCGTCGGTGCGATCGAGATAGGCCAGTACTTCGCTGATGGAATTGCGCAGGCTGTAGACATCCAGCCCACGAAACTCGACACGCTGCTGCGCGGGCAGGGGGCGATTGTGGCGGTGCAGCCAACGGATGAAGTCGCACACCTCGACGTTGCGCCACATCCAGCTCGGAAAGCGGCTGAACGCCTGCTGCCCGGCGGTGGACGGGCCCAGGTCGCGCACATGCCGGTCGATGTGCCCGGCGTCGGGCCAGTCGGCCTCGATGGCGACGATGCCGAAGCCGTGCTGGGTGATCAGCCGTTGGCTGATGGCCGCGCGGGTTCGATAGAACTCACGGGTGCCGTGGCTGGCTTCACCGATCAGCACCACCCTGGCATCGGCATAACGGTCGAACAGCTCGCCGAAAGCCGCGGATTCGAGGGCGGGCAAGGGCTCGGCGTAGCGGCGCAGCAAGGCCTGGAGCGCGGTGCCGGGTTGGCGGGCCGCCTGCGGGTCCTTGGCGTGTGACTTCATGGCGCTGCCTCCTCTCGGGGCGAGGATTTGAATGGCCAGGGTCGATATAGAGCAGACGCTGGCGCGGCGGCGATGTTCCCGCTCGGGGACCGAAGGTCGAGGGTTCAACGCCTGAATGCCGCGAGGGCACGGATGACCTCGCTGGCACAGGCTCCGGCCAAGGCGAGCGCCATGTCCTTTTGCGCGTCCCAGGGATCGCGCTGGGTCGCCAGGAAAGCCTTGGCCTTGTCCTTGCCCAGGTACTGGCCACCGATCCATTCGATCAGCTCGTACGACGCGGAAGTGGCCAGGATCAGGCTGAGTGTGAGAGTGGCCAGCCAGAAGCCACGCAACGGCGTGCAGCGCCCCAGCAGTTCGCGCACCGGCAGATAGAACAGCAGGCCGTAGCTCAGATGCACCAGGCGGTCATATTGGTTGCGCTCCCAGCCCAGGGCGCCATTCAGCGACTGCCCGGTGACATGGCGCAGCCACTCGTCATAGGGCACCTTGGCATAGGTGTAGTGGGCACCGAGCTCATGTATGGCCAGCAATAAAAGAATCGAGCCATACGCCAGCGGGGACAGCCGCACATATCGCCAACCCGCCAGCAGTGCCAACAGCAAGGCGACAGGCAGGATATTTTCCAGGAGCCAATCCACGCGATTGTGCGGCGCGATACCGGACGCAACGACCAGGGCCATGCCAAGCGCCAGGCTGACGGTCACTTGAGCGGGGGAGGCGTGCGATATCTTCGAATTGTCCATACGCGCACTTTCGAAGGGGCCGGTCAGCTTGTCGCGCCAGGGCCGCGGCATGAGCCCAGTGTCAGGCCAGGTAACCACCCGGGCCCCTCGACAGTCTCGCGACCCAGGAGGCCGACACGGCGTTCGACCGGTTTCATAGCCGCTCCCGCGCACTTTCAAAAAAGCCTATGCATTGGGTCTTTCCGGCGCCGGGACGTTCGTTGCAAGACGCTGGGAAGAGACGAATGGCACCCGGCCGCAACGGCAGCGGAGCGCCCCGGCGCCATGCTCGGCGGAGCCAAGAAAGGTTGAACCCGTCGAGCGGGAATGAAACCTAAGTTGTATCAACCCGAAGGGAGTAGCCGTCATGACAGATCTTGTCAGCTATTTTTGGATCTTCGTCGCCGCGATGATCATCCTCCTCGATCTCTGGGCAATCATCAGCGTCTTTCGCAGCAGCAAGTCCGCCGGGGTCAAGGTCATGTGGTTCCTTGGCATCGTTATTTTTCCCGTGCTGGGCCTGATCGCCTGGGGCATCGCCGGCCCGCGCGGAATCAAGCCGGGTAGCGGGCCGACGTCGCCCGAGCACAGCAAAGGATAGTGACTGCGGGGCGCAGGCCGACATTGCCTGGGCGCCAGGCGAGGGCCGCTACGTGGCGATCCGCGCAGCGGCCCACCGGGTAAACACCGGCCGTGGCCGCTCGGCCACAGCCGTCTGGGGCCAGGCTATCAATGGGCCTTGGCCACGCCCTGCAGCACGGTGCTGTTGGCATCGCGATCGTGGGCCTTGACGATATTGCCCAGGGACACCACGCCCACCAGGCGTTTCTGGCGATTGACCACCGGCAGGCGCCGCAGCTGGATATCGGCCATGTTGCGGGCCACTTCGTCGACCTCCTGGTCGTCGAAGCAATAGCGGATGTCGCTGCTCATCACGCTGCTGATCGGCATATCGCAGCTTTGGCCCTTGGCCACGGCACGAATGACGATATCGCGGTCGGTGATCATGCCGACCAGCCGGTCCTCGTTGTTCACCAGGATGGCGCCGCTGTCGATGCTGGCCATCATGTTGGCGACTTCCCGCAGCGTCTGCTCGGGACGTGCGGTCTGTACGTCACGGGTCATGACTTCAGAGATCTTCATCATGGTTCTCCTCGAAAGGCCGGGCCGTGGTGGCCCGGCATGAGAGGCAAGGGCCGGAGCCCTTGCACGGTGGGGCTCAACGATCAGCTACGCCCTCCGCGGGCACCGCTGGGTTGGCCGCCTTTCTTGTTGGCGTCCGACGCTTTCTGCCGGTCGTTGGCAACGTTGCCGCCCGATGCCTGGCCACCTTTCCTGCCGGCTTCGGATGCTTTTTGACGATCGTTGGCAAAATTCCCGGGATTGGAATGTCCGGTGTTGGCCATGATTCGCTACCTCCTGGTCGATTGAATTTCGCTCGCAATTGCAGCAAGCACTAATTGGGAGTACCGGGATTTTTCAAAAGTTGAAATTTGTTCGGCGGCGTACGACGAGTGGTTAGCCGCTAGGGACGGGGGCCTTCGAGGGTGCGTTCTGTCCGTCTTCGGCAAACTTTTCTGAACGCCGCTCGCCAGCCCCGAGTCAGTTTGCTTATGGGGCGCTACCTGTCCGCGGCGCCGATTTGCCCCCCTGGAGCCACGCCATGAACCTGACCCGAGTGTTATCGCTGCTGTGCTGCCTGCTGGTCCTGCAAGGCTGTTTTGAAAACACCGAGGATAAAGACAAGGACAACTCGAAATCCTCGGTGCAGATGACCCAGCCTGATGCCGACAAGAAGTGATCCGGCGCGGCGCCTGGCTTGCGTTTGTGGTTGGGCCAGGCGCGCACCGGACCGTTGAGCTGAACATTGGCGCCCGGTCGGGACTCGAAAGTCTATCGGTCATCAACAGAGGAGAACGGTCATGATCAGCGAACGCAAGGCCTCGGTACTGGAGGCCTGGAAGATCCTGCTGGAGGACCGCGGCTACCGTGCGGACTCGCCCGACGCCTGGCATCAGGCGCTGCTGGACGCGGCGGAAAACATGCTGCGCAGCGGCGTGATCGACCAGGCCGGCTGGCTCGAACTCAAGGACCAGGCCAACACCGCCTATGAGCGGGCCATCGAGGAAGCCGTGGCGCAACGGGTCGCCGATCCGAAGGCGTGAGCCGGCAAACCCCGCGCTCAGGCGGGGTTTGCGGGTGCTTCACTTGGTCTTGGACTGCAGGTGCCTGGCCATGTCCAGGTGGTCCTGCAGCTTGGGCAGGATCTCCTCGGCGAAGGCTTTCAGGTCCGGCTTGTCCGAAGACGCCACTTCTTTCTTGAACAACTCCACGGCCTTCTCATGGGCCACTACCTGGTTGTCGGCATAGGCTTTGTCGAAGGACTCGTCACGCATCTCCAGGATCATTTGCTTGGCCTTGGCCGTCAGCGAGGCTTCGTCCGGGATCTGGATGTCGAGTTTTTTCGCCAGCACCCGCAATTCCTGGTTGGCTTTGCTGTGATCACTGATCATCTGCGTGGCAAAGGCCTTGACGTCCGCAGAGGCGCTTTTTTCCAGGGCCAGCTTGCTGCTTTCGATTTCGTTGATCCCGGCTTGCGCGGCCTCTTCGACAAAGTCGCTGGAGCTCATCGCCATGGCACTTGAAAGGCTTCCTGCGCTCAGCAGGAACAACAGGCCCATTTGTTTCATCAGCAGGTTGTTCATGTTCTTTCTCCATTCGTGGCACGACAGGTGTCGCCTGATGGTTGATAGGGAACCTGCGGCAAAGGTTTAAATTATTTCCAGGTTTTTCGACCACCCGCAGGCAAGCCTGGCCCGCTTCGATCCGTAGGCCGCGCGCCTGCCGGGTTCAGCCAGGTGTGACTCAGCGGCCGCAGCGCTGGCGAATCACCTGCGCCGCGTCATCCGCGAGGATCCGGTAGAGCGCCGGGGAAGGGTGGAAGCCGTCCCCGGCCATCAGGCTGGCGGCCGGCTGGAAGCGGGTCGCCAGCAATACGCAGCGATCCTGGCCGGCCAGCAGCTCGACCAGCAGGCGGTTGAAGCGTCGGGCCCTGAGGCCCAGGTACCAGCGCAGCGGCTGGGGCAGGGCGGGGAACAGGTGCATGGGCGGCACGGGCAGGAAGACGATATGCCGGGCCTCGAAACGCTCGCTCAAGAGGGCGATCAGGCGCGAGATCCGCGCCTGCCATTCGGCCGCGGCGATGCGGCTGGTGACGTCGTTGACGCCGATGGACACCAGGGCCACATCGAAGGGCTCGGCCGGGCCCGCGTCCAACAGCTGGAACAACTGTCGCGAGTCCAGCCCGGACTGTGCCCGCAGCTGCCATGACAGCTGGAAGTCGCCGGCGAGGCCAGCCACCAGCCGGCCGGCAATCGCCTCGTCCTGGGTAAGGGCGCCGACACCCGCCGCCGCGGAGTCGCCGAGGATCAACAGGCGCAGGGCCGGCCCGCTGGCGTCGGCGTGCCTGCCTTGGCGCGGGCCTTCGGCCTCCGGCAACCTGGGGGTGACCCAGCGGGTGTACAGGCCCTGGGCGAGTAACAGCGGCCCCAGGGCCACCTTGGCGAACACGTCGGTCATGGGCAGTTACGCTCGCGATAAAAAAGGGTGACGTTGCAGGTAGAAGTGGCCTGCTCGGAACGGGTATGACAGGCGAGTGTAGTCCTGAGCGCCGGGGACGCCGAAGGGTGAATAACGGCCCCCGGTTATCCCCGATAGCCAATCGCAATTACCCCCGGTTTTTCATCGCCAAATGGAAGAATTGACCCGCTCGCCATGACCTAGTATGGCGGCTGTAGGGCGTTTTAAAGCGGCTGGCGCACCGAGGTTAACCGGCCCGGTGCGCAGGCAGTCGGTTGTTCGGCCATCAGAAAAAGAACCGGTCGCGACACAGGTGTCCCCAAGGACAGAGGGGCCGGTCTGCAGCACGTGCAAGGAGCAGCGCATGACACCCGTGAAGCTGATGTTGAGCATTTTCCTTCCTTTGGTGCTGTTACAGGGCTGTAGCAGCGAGACGAAAAACCCCTGCGGCGACAAACCCGGCGAGCGACTCGACGAAGCCAAGTGCGTCGGCCGCGATGCCGGCAGCCTCAGAGGCGCCGACGAGGACTACTTCGCCGACATGGACTACGGCGTGTCCAGGCAACCGCAGTTGCTGGTCGAGCGACTGTCGCCCTTCATCCCCGGCATTACCGAACAGCAGGCGCTCCAGGCCTTCGCCCGCGGGCGCAACAACTGGATCGTCTGGACCGCCGGCAACGATGCGCTGTGGGACAAGCTCTCGCGCGACAGCGTCGGCAACCTGGACCTGCTCAAGACCGTCTCCAACCACCCGAGCCTGAAATACAACCGCGATAAACGCTGGCAAGTGCTGGGGGTGGTCAACGAGCCCTGCTACGTCAAGGGCGAGGGGCCGCGCGACGACCGCTACGGCCTGTGGCTGGACAAGCGCGACCCGTCCTGCGCCGCCGACCCTTTCGAGGACGAAACCAAGTACCCCGGGGTGAAGATCGGCGCCCGGGGCAAGAACCTGCCCGTGGGCTCCTACTACGGCTACGGCACCGGGATCGTCGGCCTGCGGCTGTTCCCCAACCCGGACTTCGACAAGCACGCGCAGAAGAAGTGGGACGCCAAGCGCTATTACGAAGACCCGGCCTATTACAACGACAGCAAGCTGGTGAAACCTTACCGGGTCGGCATGTCCTGCGGCTTCTGCCATGTCGGGCCGAACCCGACCAACCCGCCGGCCGACCCTGAACATCCGGCCTGGTCCAACCTCAACTCCAACCCCGGCGCGCAGTACTTCTGGGTCGACCGGATCTTCATGTGGAACCAGGACCCGAGCAGCTTCCCGTACCAGCTGTTCCACACCTCGAAACCGGGAGCGCTGGACACCTCGTTCGTCTCCACCGACTACATCAACAACCCGCGCACCATGAATGCGGTCTACAACCTCAAGGCGCGCATCGAGCTGGCCTCGAACCTGGGCAAGGAAAAACTCGCCGGCGGCGGGCTGGACAACCGTCAGTTCAACGAGGTGCCCGGCGTGCCGCCGGACAGCCCGCTGGCGCAGTTCTACAAAAAGCCTGACACGGTGTTCACCCCGCGGGTGCTCAAGGACGGCGCCGACTCGGTGGGCGCGCTCGGAGCCTTGAACCGGGTGTTCATCAATATCGGCCTGTACAGCGAGGAATGGACCACCCACTTCCGGCCGCTGATCGGCGGCAAGCCGATCACCCCGTTCCGTATCGACGTGGCACGCAAGAACTCCTCCTACTGGAACGCCAACGAGGCGCAGACCCCGGACCTGGCGTTGTTCTTCCTGGCCTCGGCGACCCCGGACTACCTGAAGAACGCCCCCGGTGGCACGGCACACCTGAGTGAACCGGCGGCGGTACTGGATCGCGGCAAGGAAGTGTTCGCCGACACCTGCGCCCGTTGCCACTCCAGCAAACTGCCGGAAAAAGCCTGGACCTTCTTTCCCGACCATGGCTGCGTGAACGACGGTTACCTCAAGTGCTGGAACAATTACTGGACCTGGAGCAAGACGCCGGAGTTCAAGACGGCGATGCGCGCCATCGTCAAGGATGAGAAGTTCCTGACCGACAACTTCCTCTCCACCGAACTGCGGGTGCCGGTCACCCTGACCGAAACCAACGCCTGCAGCCCGCTGGCGACCAATGCCCTGGGCGGCAATATCTGGGACAACTTCTCGTCGGAGTCGTACAAGCAATTGCCGACGGTAGGCTCGGTCCTGGTGCAGAACCCGTACACCGGCGAGCCCTGGGAATACGCGATGCCCGCGGGGGGGCGTGGTTATACGCGGCCGGCCTCGCTGGTCAGTGTGTGGTCCACCGCGCCGCTGCTGCTGAACAACCGCCTGGGGCAATTCCACTGGAAGGGTGGGGTGGAGGACCGCATGGCGTCCTTCGACAGCGCGATCGAGATGTTGCTGTGGCCGGAACACCGCACCGGCGACTTCCAGGTCATGACCCGCTCCGGCAAGAGCCATATGGGCACCGTCGACGTCACCAGTGAGACCAGCTACCTGCGGGTCAGCAGCGGCTATCTGCCGACCTTCCTGCAAAAGCTCGAAGGCCTGTTCGGCCGCTGGCTGCCGTGGCTGTTCGGCGAGGATGGCATCCAGCTCGGGCCGATCCCGCAAGGCACGCCGGTGAGCCTGCTGTCCAATATCGACCTGGAGAAACGCGACCAGGTGCTGGACCTGCTGCTGAAGATCAAGCACGACCTCAAGCAACTGCCGGCCGGCGCCACCGACGAAGAAGCGCGCAAGGTCTTCGCCGGCCTGGTCAAGCCGCTGCTGCAGGTGAGCAAGTGCCCGGACTTCGTGGTGGACAAGGGGCATTACTTCGGCACCAGCTTCCTCAAGGAAGAAGCGCCCCTGAGTGATGCAGACAAACGGGCCTTGATCGCCCTGCTGAAAACTTTCTAGGTGGCCAGCGATGAACAACGAAATGGATTACGAGTACATCGTGGTGGGCTCCGGGGCAGGGGGCGGCACCGTCGCCGCCCGCCTGGCCGAACAGGGCCGCAAGGTGCTGGTGCTGGAGTCGGGCAGCGACCCGGCGGCGGCGGACACCACCGCCCCGCGGCTGCCGGAGGAGTACGAAGTTCCGGCGTTCCACCCGCGCTCCACCGAGAACGATGCGATGCGTTGGGACTTCTTCGTCCGCCACTACAGCAACGACGCCCGCCAGTTGCAGGACCCCAAGTTCACCCGGACCTTCCAGGGCGAGAACGTCGACGGGGTGCTGTACCCGCGGGCCAGTTGCCTGGGCGGCTGCACCGCGCACAACGCGATGATCACCGTCTACCCGCACAACCAGGACTGGGACCATATCGCGCAGATCACCGGCGACCCGTCGTGGAAGGCCAGTGCCATGCGCGAGCACTTCCAGCGCCTGGAGAACTGCCATCACCGGCCGTTCCAGCGGTTTCTCTCCTGGTTCGGCATCAACCCGTCGCGGCATGGCTTCAAGGGCTGGCTGCACGTGGAAAAGGCCGTGCCGGAAGCGGTGATCGACGACCTGTCGCTGGTGCGTTCGATCGTCAAGTCCGCCGAGCAGGCGTTCAAGACCCTGGGCGAAACCCTCAAGCGCATCGGCTGGCAATTGCAGGGCGTGGGCGACCCCAACGACTGGCGGCTGGTGCGCGAGGAAGCCATCGGCCTGCGCTATCCGCCGCTGACCACCCGGCACCACCATCGCCACGGGACCCGCGAACGCCTGCTGGATGTGCAAAAGCGCCACCCGGACAACCTGCACATCGAGCTGGATGCGCTGGTGACCCGGGTGCTGCTCGATGACCAGCAGCGCGCCTATGGCGTGGAGTACATCAAGGGCGCGCGGCTGTACCGGGCCTGCACCTTGCCGCGCAATGCCGCCGGTGAACTGCGCCAGGTGCACGCCAGCCGTGAAGTGATACTCGCTGGCGGCGCCTTCAACACCCCGCAACTGCTGATGCTCTCCGGCATCGGCCCGCGCGAAACCCTGGAAGCCAAGGACATCCCGGTGCGGGTCGAGTTGCCGGGCGTCGGGCGCAACCTGCAGGACCGCTACGAGGTCGGGGTGGTCAACCGGATGAACTTCGAGCACTGGGAAGTGCTCAAGGGCGCGCGCTACGCCAAGGGCGATCCGCAGTACGAGGAGTGGGCCAAGGGCAAGGTCGGGGTCTACAGCACCAACGGCGCGGTCCTGGCGATCATCAAGAAATCCCTGAAGCAACGGCCGCTGCCGGACCTGTTCTGCTTCTCCCTTCTGGCGCTGTTTCGCGGCTATTTCCCCGGCTACTCGAAGCTGATCGTCGAGCACCTGAACTACCTGACCTGGGCCATACTCAAGGCCCATACCAACAACAACGCCGGCTACGTCACCCTGCGTTCGAAAGACCCGGCCGACACCCCGCTGATCAACTTCCATTACTTCGAGGAGGGCAGCGACACCCAGGGCGAAGACCTGCAATCGGTGGTGGAGGGCATCAAGTTCGTGCGCAACCTGGCCCAGCCGCTGAAAGACGCCGGGCTGATCGCCAGCGAAGAACTGCCCGGCGATGCGGTACAGACCGACGAACAGCTCAAGACCTTCGTCATGAACCAGGCCTGGGGCCACCACGCCTCCTGCACCTGCCCGATCGGCGCCGACGACGACCCGATGGCGGTGCTCGACAGCGCCTTCCGCGTGCGCGGCGTGACCAACCTGCGGGTGGTGGACGCCTCGATCTTCCCGAAAATCCCCGGGTTCTTCATCGTCACCTCGATCTATGTCGCGGCGGAGAAAGCCGCGCAGGTGATCCTGCAGGATGCGGCCGCGGTACGGGCGCAGGCAGTGCGGGGGGCAGGGCAGGCTACGGCCAGTGCGGACAGAGCGACCACGGTGGAGGCGATGGTTGCGTCAAAACGCTGAACGCTGGACAGGAGGCCGGGCCGTTGAAAGGCTCGGCCTTTTTTTGCCCTCACGGCGTGCCCGGATGCGGATCCGGATACTCAGCCATCACCTCCAGCGGCTTTGCATAAGGCCCATCCCACAACTGCGCGTGCAGCTCACCGATGCGCCTGGCCATCGCGCTGTCGTGCATCACCACTTCCAGGTTGCGCGAATTGTCCAGGTAACCGCCGAGCCAGTTGCTGGTGCCGATCCAGGCCACCTGCCCATCGATCTTCATGGTCTTGCTGTGCTCGAGGCAATGCACGCCGCGGTGGCCGCGCCGGCGCAGTGGCCGTAGATCACCAGGCGGGCGAATTGTCGAGTGGCTTCGCAGAGGATGCGCCGGGCCAGGTCAGCTGCCGTGGGGTGCTCGAAAAGCGTCACGATGGGCAGGTCGCAGGACAAGCGTGACATCACCCGGATAGCGTCGAAGGAGTCGCCGTCGAGATAGAGGGAAGGGGGCTCAGCCGTGAATGTGTTCAGCCGCATGCATGGCCAGGTAGGCATCGAGCTTCTTGTCGTTCAAACCCAAGGTGCTGAGAATTTGCGCCATGAAGCTGACAGGCGCGCTGCCAGGAGCGGTGACCACACCCTGGTCGGCAACGGCATAGGGCACATCCTGGTAATAATCCGCTCCGCGATAATGCACCTGCTTCAGGTTCTCGGCGGAGTTGGACGTATGCCGCACGTGATCCAGCACTCCGGCCTGGGCCAGGACGCGGGTGCCGTCACAGATACCGGCAACGACGATGTTCCTGGCGTGGGCCGCCCGAACCAGCGCCTCGATTGCCGGTGCCTTGTCTGTTTTCCACACAGGGCCTCCCGTCACGATCAGCAAGTCGACATCGTCCAGCTCGATGGCTTCGATGGCCAGGTTCGGGATGATGGTCATTCCTCCGGATGAAGTCACTTGCTGGCCACCGGGGGCTGCGAAACGAGTGTCGAAGCCATAGTAGGCCCGCCCCGTGGAGTTGATGAGTGCGGGTTCCCAGTCGGAGAAATTCTCGGTGAGAATAGTGACGGCACGTACCATTTGAGTGTCCTTCTCAAGTATCCATGATGATCGGCGGCAATGATCCAGAATGCGGGTCCTGGCCGGTTGCCGTCGAGTGAGGCGCTGGCGGTATCGCTGAATGACGGGGCTGAGTATCGATGGGATGCATCGGATTCGACAATGACAGTGGTCAAAGGGGCGGCGGGTTGAGGATTGAAATCAGCGAGGGGGGCTTCGGTGGTGTTGTGTGCAGGTTGCGGTAATGAGGGCGGTTGGGGCGAACTTAAGGACGCAGCAGCTTTTAGGCCCAGCTGCGAACGCCTCATAGCTAGCAGCGCCATACCCTCGCGTAAATTGCAGGTGTTTTCACACAACCTGGGTCGCTCTCTGCCGGCCATGGATACGAAATGTGCTGGTCAAGTCCGATGCACATGGCTGATTAGGTCGAATGCAAATGGGTGGTCAAGTCAGTGCAATTACCCAGGTGATCAATATTGTTATTGGAATGAGTGGTTCTACGATCAATCGCTTCCGGCGTTAATCGGGTTGGGTTGGCGTTTTTCGATGGAGTACTTGAGCAGTGCGGCGCTACGGAAGATGCCATGGGCGAATTTGCTGTAAGGCATTGTCAGGAAAAACGCCATGACCAGGCCGAGATGGATTGCCAACAACAGGCCCAAGGCTGCGGTTTCACGGAACGCCAGGAGTGCCAGGCCGCTGGCGCTGACCAGGAACAGCAGTGCGATAAAGCCGCGATCCATGGGTTTCTGGTTTTCGTCGCCGTGTTCGGGGTTGCGACGCAGGTTCAACCACAACAGACCCGCAGGGCCGACCAGCAACCCGAGCCCACCGCTGATGCCCAGCATCACCGGCAAGCTCAAGACGGGGTAGGGCGCCGACCAGTCCAGAAGGAAATGGTAGAGCGTGGCGACCCCAGTAGCTGCGAAGCACAGCATGAATCCGTAGAAGGTGAAGTGGTGGAAGCGCCGCCGCCACAAGGTGAATCGATCATCAGCGTTATTGCAGCCCTCGCCATGGCCACCGTCCAGAAATTTGAGCCGGGCGACGTTGGCCGTGGCTTCCAGCGCAGCAGCGGTTTTTTCCTGCGCGGGCGCGTCGGCCGGTGAAACATTGCGCCAGAAGCGCCGCGCGCCAAGGGTTAACGCGAGTACCGCGAATCCGAAAACTGTACCGAACATTACGGCCAGGGTGTTGTGCGGGAAGATCCCGTAGAAATTTCCCCCGGGCATCGCCGTGAACAGGTTGCCCATCACCATCAACGTGAGACACAGGAACAGTGCCAGCCCGGCACCGGCTGACAGTGCCAGAGTCAGTCCGTTGCGCCGGTATAGCGTGCCCATCACCTGTGGCCAGGCGTACTCGGCGTAAGTGTCGAGGCGGACTTTGGCCATGGCCTTGGGCACATTGATTTCGAATTCATGAGGTGCGGCGTACTGGCAGGCATGCAGGCATGCGCCGCAGTTATGGCAAAGGTTCGCCAGGTAATGAATATCGGCCTGGGAAAACTCCAGACGTCGTGTCATGGCCGGAAATACAGCGCAGAAGCCCTCGCAGTAACGGCAGGCATTGCAAACGGTCATTTGTCGCTGAACTTCGCTTTCATCAAGGTTGAGTACGGGAATCAAATTACCCGGTGCCTTGGGATCAAACAGCTGCATGTTGGGGCTCCGTGGAGGAAGGAGTCAGGAAGCCAGCCGCAGCCGCGGCTTGCACACCGGCGATGCGACCGAATGCGGTACCAATGGCCATACCGATGCCGGCGGTATAGCCCTTGCCCAATACGTTGCCCGCCATCATTTCTCCTGCGACAAACAGGTTGGGGCTAGCTTCGCCGTTGAAGTGAACGGCGGCGGTATCGTCGGTAGCGAGGCCTAGATAGGTGAAGGTCACGCCAGGTTTAAGTGGGTAGGCACAGAAGGGAGGCTTTACCAATGGGCGGGCCCAATGGGTTTTGGCGGGTGTCAAACCTTCGGTGTGGCAATCGTCCAGCGCGGTGTGGTCGAACGTGCCGATGCGGCAGGCCGCGTTGTATTGCTCGATGGTTTTGACGAATTGCGTAACGGGAAGCTTCAACTGGCGGGCCAGGTCTTGCAGGGAGTTGGCTTTAGTACCCGCAAACACCGGAGGCATGAAACGGCCGAGGGCTTGTTGGTCGATGATCGAGTAGGCCTGTTGACCGGGTTGACCGGCCACCAGGCGGCCCCAGATCGCATAGCGCTTGGGCCAGAAATCTTCGCCCTCGTCATAGAAGCGTTCGCCGTCGCGATTAACCACCACGCCCAGCGATACGCAATCGATACGGGTGCAGATGCCACCGTCATACAGGGGGGCTCTGGCGTCGATGGCCACCATGTGCGCTTGGGTTGGGTCGCCGATAAAATCGGCGCCCAGGCTCTGCATGCGCCGAAGCAGTACGCCGGTATTGAAGCGCGTCCCGCGAATCAGAAAGTTGTCTGAGGGCCATTCTCCGCGCTCGTTTTGGCCCCAAGCTTCGCGGAGCCATTCGCGGTTCGACTCGAAACCGCCAGCCCCCAGAACGCAGGCTTTGGCCTGAATACGCTCGGCGGGTAAACGCTGACCATCGACCTCACGTTCACCGATGTACGCCGCGACGAACTCTCCGCCCTTCATCTCAATATCAGTGACTTGAGCGTTGTAGCGGATCTTGACGCCCAGCCGCTCGGCGCTACGGAAGTACGAATTAACCAACGCTTTGCCGCCGCCCATAAAAAAAGCATTAGTGCGCGCAACATGTAGGGCACCAGACAACGACGGCTGAAAATGCACACCATGGGAGCGCATCCAGTCACGGCAGTTCGACGAGGTGCGGATGACAATACGAGCAAGCTTTTCGTTGGTAATCCCGCCGGTGACCTTCAGCAGATCCTGCCAGTATTCTTCTTCGGGATAAGCATCGACCAATACATCTTGCGGTGCTTCGTGCATGCATCGCAGGTTTCGGGTGTGTTGCGAGTTGCCACCGCGCCAGATTTTCGGTGCGCCCTCCAGCAGCATCACGCTAGCGCCAGCCTCTCGCGCCATCAACGCTGCACACAAGGCGGCATTGCCGCCGCCAATTACTAATACGTCGATCATCATCATTCCTCAATCGCAAGGAGGCATGAACGAAGTGCTCCTCTCGAGTGGGGAGAAGATAGAGCTGTCAGCTTATTGTCGAAAGGCGCGAAATGAGTGGGGGTGTTTAGTTTTCTTAAAGGCTTTGGCGCGGACACCCCAGTATTGGAAACCGGGAAGAGGACGTGCCGGGATCATGACGCGACGTCCTCAATCCACGACGCTCCCGGCCATTGTTGATCAACGACCAACTGTCGAGCGACATCGGTGATGACCAGTCGCGCCGCCAGAGCAGCGGGAGACAGCTCATCATCAGGCAGTGTCGCCAACAGGTTTCGTCGACCTACGTGAGCATCGGAAATTTCCACCACTGAAAGCCCCGACTCACCTTTGAGCACCGCTGCCGCACCGGGCTGGATGGTGGCAGCATGACCTGCGCGTACGGCGTTCATCAATACGGCAAGACCATCCACTTCCATGATGATGTTGGGAGCCAATCCCGAACGTTCAAACGCAACCATCAGCGTAGAACGCAAACCGTGTTGCGCGCTCGGCATTACTAGTGGAAGTTGCCCCAGATCCGCCAGTTGCACGCTGGTTCCTTGTGGTGCGTGGGGCAGGCGCGGTGAGCTGATGACAAATAGTTTTTCGTCGAGCAGCGGTGTCACGCTCCAGCGCTTGCCACCTTCGAGTTGAAACAGAATGGCCAGGTCGATCTGGCGAGCATTGAGTTGTGTGGCCAAATGCCCGGACAGCATCTCGACCAGGTGCAACTGAATATCCGGGTAGCGCTCTCGCATCGCGTTGATCAATGGCAGGGCAAGAACAGTGGCAGTCGTGGGCGCCATTCCGACGGTAACGTACCCACTCATTCGCCCACGGTGAGCGGCCATGATCGCATTTTCGGCTTGCCGCAAACACAGCTGGGCATGGTGCAGGAACGCCATACCGGAGCTGGTAGGTGTGACGCCAGTAGTGGTGCGATTAAGGAGGCGGGTTGACAGCTCACTTTCAAGTTTCGCGATCTGTTGGCTAAGGGCTGATACGCCGACGTCCAGTTCAAGAGCTGCGCGTCCCAAGCTGCCGTGTTCGAGGATTTTTACGAAATATCGCAGTTGTCTTAATTCCAAACGTCGCCGCTCCACGTCAAATTGTTGTTGGAATGCCTATCGATTACCGCGGCGACCACCAAACCGCAAGACAATATAGGAGAGGGCCTGAAAGTAGGTTGGCGCTTCGGTTTTTGTCCTCATATTTCAAAAATCGGCTAGAGGCCCCGGTTTCATTTTTTTTGATCCTTGAAGCAGGGAAGGGTGTGGTACCTCCTGACGCTGCTGAACCGCTTATTAAGGACAAGTGCGCAGGCTGTTCGGCATTACTCGCGTTATGCCTTAAGATGGCCGGTTGCCGAAAGAACCGTCATGGCCACAGCCATGAAGGGCTTTCATCCTTTACAAATAAGTGTGGTGAAGATGAACAAGCCTTTCATTTCGCTGTGCCCTGAAATTACTCGGGCACATGCGCTGACGTTGAAGGATTGGTTGGAGGATGAGCGCGTCACTTGCTATCTGAGCGATTCACGTGACGTTTCCCGCTCCATCGAGCAAGTCATTGATCGGACTCAATTACCGATCCTGACCCATCTATTCAACCGGGGTGGCCGATTCTTCATGGCCTATGACCGGCATGACGCCCCGGTGGGCTTTGTCCGTCTCATCAAGACCGGCTCGAATTGCGAAATAGTCCTGGTCATCGGAGACAGCGACAAATGGGGCCGAAACCTTGGCGCCCGCACGATCCGCGAAGGCATGAAACTGGCCTTCCTCGACATGCGGGCCGAAAAGCTCATCGCCAAGATCCACCCGGACAACGCGCGCTCGCTGAAAGCCTTTCTGCGCAGCGGCTTTCTGCTTGAGAGCGAAACACCGGCATTGAAGTCGTTTTCCATGACGGCGGGGCGCTATCTCCAGTTCTTGCGCGAAGGTGCCGTTGGCGACTCCACGGGGATCTACATCACTGAAATCGACAAGGCCAGGCTCGAGAGTCTGATCGCGCTTGAGCAAGGCCCGGCCGTTGTTGAACTCGAACATGAGCTTGAGCGAGCCATTGTCGTCAAGCCGCAGCAGGTGGCGCGCAATGTCGTCACGATGAACTCCAGGGCCTTGCTGCAGTTGGACGACGAAGAGATCGAAGTGGCCTTGGTCTACCCTGACGACGCGGACAGCAGCGCCGGGAAGCATTCCGTGTGTTCCGACATCGGCGCTGCCATCCTGGGCTATCAGGAGGGGGACGCCATCGACTGGCGAATTTCTGATCGGACCCGCCGGATTGAGATCAGGAAAGTGCTTTACCAGCCGGAGGCCGCGGGTGATTTCCACCTGTAATTGCGCCTTTAGCTCAGTGTTCGTCCATCAGACGCGAAGATCCCCCAAAGGACGGGGCCGCGCTTCCGTACCTTCTGACGGGCGCGCGGGATGTAACGAGTAACACACCAGGACAGGAACTGCTTGAGCAACCGCAGGTTCTGGTCCCGGGTACGCGAATCGACCTGCGGGAAAGGTGCCGTTTCAGTGACGAGAATGGGTAACGGCGCCGCATCTCCATGAACCTCATGAACATTTCTGACATAGCATCTGGTTTAACAAAGTGGGCGATGTTTACTGTTCATGAGTGACCGAAACTTCCAATCATTGCTAGGGGTTTTGGCGGTTGTAGGGAACCTCATGTTCACAGATGTATGTTCATGAAGAACTGAAAAAGGTCAGGGGGAGGGTACGCTAACTGCTTCACCGAATTAACTAATTCTTATAGTGATGCCCTGACCACCAACGGACAATCAACTGGCTGGGCTCCCGATACCTCGAGGGCCTGGATCAGGTGCCGGGCAGCATTGCGACCGATCTCGTAATACGGCAGTTGCACGGTGGTCAGCGGCGGGATGAACAGTTCGGCGATGCCGATCATGTTGTCATAGCCGAGCACAGCGACATCGGCGGGAATCTTCAGGCCACGGCCCAACAACAGCTGATAGGCACAAAAGGCAATACGGTCATTGCCACAGATCAGAATGTCGAATTGGGGGCGACCTTCGATGATATGCCGGTCGAGGATGGCTGCGGTTTCCCCATAGGCGTCATGATCGGAAAGGTCGTATTGCAGGAGTGCGCC
The DNA here is from genome assembly GCF_900109505.1 of Pseudomonas sp. NFACC41-3. Taxonomy (NCBI): domain Bacteria; kingdom Pseudomonadati; phylum Pseudomonadota; class Gammaproteobacteria; order Pseudomonadales; family Pseudomonadaceae; genus Pseudomonas; species Pseudomonas sp. NFACC41-3. The sequence continues at coordinate 1,590,505 of NZ_FOAE01000001.1, read as the reverse complement.
AGGCGCCAGGCCGAATTCCTGACAGGCACGTTGCAGGCCTTTTTGTCGCAAGCCCCAGGCCAGGCTCTGTTTTGGCAGATTGATGCACAGCGGGCGCCGATAGCCTTGGCTTAACGCGTGATGTACGGCTCGATACTGCCCCTTTTCGTCGTCTGGCACATAACTCACCAGGTGACTGTCATCGGTCAGGCAATTGGCGAGCACCAGGGGTTTGCTCTTCAACCGCTCGGGAATGCACACCTGGCGAAACCCCATGGCGCTGAAGATCAAGCCGTCGGGACGGTGCGACAGCATCAGGTCGATGTTCTGGTCAGTGGGCGGGTTGTTTAGCAGGTTGAGGATAAAGACATTCCAGCCGGCTTGCTGCGCGGTTTGTTCGATGGACAGCAGCAGCTCGACCGCGAATGGTGTGGTCGCAGTGTCCAGCGCGAACACACCGATGGTTCGCGACTGGAGGTTGTCGCCGCGCATCTTGCGCGCTGACAGGCTCGGTACGAATTGCAGTTCATCAATGGCGCGACGCACCCGCAGAAGGGTTTCGGCGCTCAGTTTTTCCGGAGTGTTGAGCGCTCGAGAAACCGTCATCAGGGACACGCCGGCCAGCTGTGCAACGTCTTTCACTGAAGTCATGTGAGGCGAAATCGGTCAGGTTGACGCCGAATCATGACACATGGCCCGGACTTCTCGCGACCCGAATGACGGTGCCTCATAGCCATCCAGAACCGAGAGACCACGCTTTGGGAATCGAGACACGCCCGCCACTCCCGCTAGCCAGAAGCTTCACGCCCAGACTGTCGGGCCGCGGATAGAGGCGACTGCTGAGGCTGAAGCGCCCGTTTTCGTCGAATACCTCGATGGAGGAGCGATCGAGGAACACGCGCAGTTCAAGTCGCACTTGTGTCGGGTCTATCGATACGCTGCGCTGGCCTGTGACTTGCGCACCCGAGCGGCTGCGGTCAAGCACCAGGCGATGCAGTGATGCATCGTAGTAGAGCAGGGTTTCTTCACGGCCATCGTCGCTGCAGCGCAAGGCAATTCCCAGGTGGCCGTCGGTGCAGCCGAGCAAGTCCAGATGCACATGGATTTCGAGCATATCGCCTTTCACGTCCGGCACCCACCGGGACCCCGTCTCATCCCACCAGGGCGTATTCGGCAATGGCGCCTTGCGTAGGGCGGTGAGCTCCCGTGCCGGATACACGCAAAGGCGATCGGCGCACAGTTCAAGTTCGCGCGGTAAACCGAGCATGCCGCACCAGTGATGGTCCTGGCTCGGCATCGGGCTTTCCCACATGTCGAGCCACGCCCACACAAGGCGCCGACCATCAGCGGCCAGTAGTGTTTGCGCAGCATAGAAATCATGGCCGTTATCCAGCTCGATAAAAGGCCCTCCCGTGAAGTGCCATTGGCTATCGAGTCGGCCCACTCGATAACCCGTCTGGTACTTGTTGAGGCGCTCGTAACCTTCGGCTTGCATGCCTTGGGGCGAGTACAGCAGTACATCGCGTCCATTCAGTCGAAACAGATCCGGGCACTCCCACATATAGCCATCGCCCTCGCTACCGCCGGACACAGAGTCAAGGAACTCCCAGACGTGCAGATCCGTGGAGCGGTACAACGGCAGCAGCGGCACATCGCCCAGACGTGCGCCGGCAATCAGGTACCAATAGTCATCCTCCTGCCATACCTTGGGGTCGCGGAAGTGCATGATGGTGTTGTACGGTGCGGTGTCGATGACGGCGCCATGTTTGACGAAATGGATGCCATCGCTACTGGTTGCCAGGCACTGGACTTGACGGATGAAGCGCTCGTCACCCACTTCCCCCAGCCAGGTGTGCCCGGTGTAGATCAGGGCCAGGGTATCGCCACACACCACGGCGCTACCGGAAAAACAACCGTCACGGTCGAAGTCATCGCCGGGTGCCAGTGCAATGGGCAGGTGCTGCCAATGAACCAGATCGGCACTCTTGGCGTGGCCCCAATACATCGGGCCCCATTTCGCGTCGAAGGGGTAATGCTGATAGAACACGTGATATTCGCCACGAAAGTACACGACCCCGTTAGGGTCGTTCATCCAGCCTGCCGGCGGAGCAATATGATAGCCGGGGCGATAATCGTGGATGACGCGAGACACGCCGTCACTCAGTGCACGTTGCGCAAGGTCAAGGGAAGAAGACATCAGGTCGCTCATGGTATTCAAAGACAAAGTCATAGGGCGCGTGCTCGGACTGAGCGCAGAGAAATGTCATTCGGCAGGTTTTCAATGGCTTGTGGGTGGCGCTTCAAGGCCGTGCCGTCGGCGTCGAACAGGTGCAGGTGGTCGGTGTCCAGTTGCAGTTCGACCCGATCGCCTGCCTGCCATCCGGCGTTGACCTCGCAACGACAAATCAGAGGCTCGTCCTGACCTGTTTCGAGGTGCACATACGTTTCGCTGCCCAGGTACTCGACCCCCGTCACCACGATGCCGACGGTTTCTTCCGCCGCTTTGAGCGATACGTGCTCCGGGCGAATCCCCAGGCTCAGCAGCGTGCCCGCCGCCAGATCCGAGCTGTCGAAGGGCAGGGCGGTCATACCCAGAACGGGCGTATCGACCAGGCTGGTTTCGCCCGGAGCATGCAGGCGCGCCGGTAGAAAATTCATTCTGGGCGAACCGAGAAAACCGGCGACAAAGCGGCTGGCCGGGCGCTCATAGAGCTCGCGCGGTGAACCGACCTGCTCTACGCGACCGCCATTGAGCACGACAATTTTGTCGGCCAGGGTCATCGCTTCCACCTGATCATGGGTGACGTAGATCATGGTCGAGCCCAGTCGGTCATGCAGCCGGGCGATTTCGTTGCGCATCTGCACCCGCAAGGAAGCATCCAGGTTGGAGAGCGGCTCATCGAACAACAAAATGTCCGGTTCCCGCGCCATGGCTCTGCCCATCGCCACACGCTGACGCTGGCCGCCAGACAGTTCCTTTGGCTTGCGTTGCAGCAGGTTGTCCAATTGCAGGATCTGCGCAGTTTTCAGCACGCGCTCGCGCAGGCTGGTCTTTTCGGTCTTGGCCAGTTTGAGACCAAAGCTGATGTTGTCGTAGACGCTCATGTGCGGGTACAGCGCATAAGACTGAAACACCATGCCGACGCCACGTTCGCGCGGCTCCAGGTCGTTGACCCGTCGCCCGTCGATCAGCAGGTCGCCGGCGCAGATCGAATCCAGTCCGGCGATCAGTCGCAGCAGGGTCGACTTTCCGCAGCCCGAAGGGCCGACGAACACCACGAATTCACCCGCAGCGATCTCCAGGTTGATGTCGCGAAGAATCCGCACGCCGCCCAGTTGTTTGTTCACGTTGTCCAGTTTCAATTTGATCACGATGCTGTTCCTTGTATTTGTTGGGCATCAACCCTTTAACGCGCCGGCAGTGAGACCGGAAACGATTCGGCGCTGGAAGATCAGCACCAGAATCACCAGTGGGACGGTGACCAGCACCGAGGCGGCCATTAACAGCCCCCAAGGCAGCTCATGGGGGCTGCCGCCGGAAATCAAGGCAATGGCGACCGGCACCGTGCGTTGGGTGTCGGTGAGGGTGAAGGTCAGGGCAAACAGGAACTCGTTCCACGCTGCGATAAAGGCCAATAAACCGGTGGTGACCAGGGCGGGCCAGAGCAGGGGCAACAGCACTCGGGTCAGCGTGACCCAGGGCGAAGCGCCATCCATGATTGCCGCTTCTTCCAGTTCATGGGGCAGGTGGCCCATGAAGGTGGTCAGCACCCAGACGGTGAAGGGCAGGGTGAAAATCGTGTAGCTCAGGATCAATGCCCAGGACGTGTTGTACAGGCCCAGGGCGCGGATCACTTCGAACAGCCCCGACAGCACCGCGACCTGGGGAAACATCGACACGCCGAGAACCATCATCAATACCGTGCCACGCCCGCGGAATTTCACCCGGCCCAAGGCATAGGCAGCGGTCAGGCTGAGGAACAGCGCCAGCGTCACCACGCACAGCGCAACCACCAGCGAATTACCAATTGCCCGCAGGAATGAGGCTTGGTGAAGTACCGCCGCGTAATTGGAGAAGTCGGGGTTTTCGATCCAGTAGCTCACCTCGAACAAGGCGCTGGACGGCTTTAGCGAAGTCACGATGGCGTAGTAGAAAGGGAAGACCGCATACAGCAGCAAAACCCCGATCAGGCACCAGAATCCGAGGCGCAATAGCGCTTTTTTCAGTAGGCGCGGGCTCATGATCGAACCTCCATTTGACGGCGTCCGAGGTAGAGATAAAGCATGGCGATTACTGCAACGAGCAGAAACAGCAGCGTCGAGGCCGCGCTGCCGTAGCCAACATCCTGGAATTCCACCAGGTGCTGGCGGGCATACACCGACATGCTCATGGTGCTCGACGAGTTCGAGGTCAGCACATAAATCACGTCGAATACCCGCAGCGAGTCGAGGATGCGAAAGATCGCCGCCACCAGCAATGCAGGCATCAACAGGGGAAGCGTGACGCGCCAGAACACGTTCAGCGGATGAATGCCATCGACCCTGGCGGCTTCGTAGCAATCGCTCGGCAACATCTGCAAGGCCGCCAGCATCAGCAGCGTGACAAAAGGGACGGTCTTCCACACGTCGACGATGATCACTGCCCACATCGACAGATCCGCATCTGCCGTCCAGGCCAGAGGAGCGTCAATCAGGCCGAGGCTCAGCATCAGGTGATTGATGATGCCGAACTGGTCGTTCAGCATCCATGACCATATCTTCGCCGAGACAATGGTCGGAATCGCCCAGGGAATCAGAATCAACGCACGCACCAGGGAACGGCCGGTGAACTTGATGTTCAACAGCAACGCCACCAACAGCCCAAGGACGATTTCCAGTCCTACCGACACCACAGTGAAATACAACGTGTTGCGCACAGCGTTCCACCATTGTGGATCGACCAGGATGCCCGACCAGTTGGAACCGTCGTGGAACAGATAATTGCTCAAGCCTACGAAGGAACCGCCACTGGTGTCCGCCAGGTTGGCGTCGGTCAGGCTGAACCAGAATGTGCGCAGTAGCGGCCAGGCCGCCACCAGGGTCAGACACAGCAACATCGGTGTCAGAAACAGCCAGGCGGCGCGTACTCGGCGACGCTGTATGGGCGTTTCCCTGGTGAGCAGGCGCTCGTCACAGGAGGCATGGGTAGTAGAGACAGACATGGTGATTTCCTTCCTTGTGGCTTACCAGTTCCGACGTTTGATGCGTGTGAGTTCGCTTTCCAGTTCGGCCAGCGCCTGATCGACAGACAACTCGCCCGCCAGCACGCCATGCACTCGATCGAAGAACGCATTGGAGACCCGTGGATATCGATCGGCAGTGATAGAGGCGGGGCGCATGACCCCATCGTTGAGGATGCTGTGCAGCTGAGCGTAATAAGGCATGGCCGCGAGCAATTCGGGATCCTGATACAGCGACTCGATAACCGGGTTATAGGCGCCTATCAGGGCACGATGTTTTTGCTGTTGGGCACTGGTCAGGTAGCTCACCAGCTCTGCGGCCAGTTTTGGATGGGCGCTGTAGCGCGATACCGCCAGGCCCCAGCCTCCGAGGGTGGATGCATGGCTGCCGGCCTCGCCGCCGCGGGGCAGGGGGGCGACCCCGACCTTGTCTTTTACGGCACTGTCCTGGCTTTGCACCAGGGCCCAGACGTAAGGCCAGTTACGCATGAACAGCGCATTGCCCGATTGGAATACCCCACGTCCTTCTTCCTCGGTGTAATTGAGTACGCCACGCGGGGAGATGTCTCCCACCCAGCTTTTCGCCAGGGCCAAAGCCGCTTTTGAGGCCTGACTGTTGACCACGATGTCGCCTCGTGGATTGACCAGTCCGCCTTCCGGTTGGCTGCTGATCCACTCCAGCGCATTACACGTCAGCCCCTCGTAGGCGCGCCCCTGAAAGATGTAACCCCACGCATTGGGATTTCCGGCAGTGCGCTCGGCCTGTTGAACATCCCTGGCGGTAGCGGTCATTTCCTCCCACGTTTGGGGAACCTGCTTGTTGTACTTCTCGAGCAAGTCTTTGCGGTAATACAGCAGGCCCGAGTCGGTGAACCACGGCATCGTCACCAGCCGTCCGTTTACCGTGGCGTTATCGACCTGTGCCTGGAAGTAGCCTTGGGTCGCGTTGGCTGGAAGCACCTCACGCAGATCCATCAGGTGTTTGGCCAGCATTCCCGGCCACACCATATCGATCTGAATGATGTCGATGTCAGTGGACTGCGAGCTGAGGATCTGCTGGTAGAACGACAACCGCTCGGTCGCCGAGTTAGGCGTGGAAACCACCTCGACGTTGTTGCCGGTCTGCTTCGACCATGTCTCGACGGCCTCCTTGCACAGTTGTAACTCCGCACCCACCGCACCGCACGAGATCGTCAGATCGGCTGCGTTGGAGACGGATGCAAGTCCGGCACAGAGGGTGATTACCGCGGTTGGCAGGAGAGATTTCAGCTGTTTCATTGAGCACCTTTATTTTTGTTTTTAGAAAAGTTAACGTTAACATCGCCAAATGTAGCAGCGTATTTGCGATGAGGCATCCCTTTTTTCGTCGATTGCGACAACTCGCAACTCACGTAAAAAAGGCTCCGTCGCGGGACAAACAATAAAAACAAAACAGGGATTCCACATGCAGAAAGCAACAAGCTGGCTACTTGCAGGCGTGCTCGGCACATCGGCGACGACGTCTCAGGCCGCGACTCTGGAAGAACGCATGGCCGCGTTTGAAGCCCGTGCCAGCGCAGCGGAAAAGCGTGCAGCCGCAGCCGAACAGCAGACCCAGGCACTTGCCAGGGAATTGCAGCAAATCAAACTCGCCGCTCCCGCCTTGCAGCCCGCTGCGTCTACTGCCGCAGCCATTTCGGTGCCTGCTTTGGACACCCGATTAGCAAAACTCGAAGCCCGCCAGCAAAGCATGGAAAAGCAGGGCAGCAGCGGCCACCTCACGGACGGCTTCAGCTTCAAGGGTTATGCCCGTTCCGGATTGCTGATCAACGATGGGCTGGGGGGTGGTCGTGGCGGCCCTTATGCAACCCCAGCCGGTTCAGTCGGTGGTGCAGTCGGGCGACTCGGCAACGAAGACGACACCTACATGCGCATAGACCTGTCGAAAGAAACCTATGCGCAGAATGGCACCCGTTCCAAATTCACGGTGTCCATCGCCGATGGTGTGGAAAGCTCCAATGACTGGACGGCCGACGAGAGCAACCTGAACGTGCGTCAGGTCTTTGCCGAACTCGATCATCTCGCCGCCTTCAAAGGCAACTCAGTGTTCGAGAACTCCACCTTGTGGGCAGGCAAACGATTCGACAGGGATAACTTCGATATCCATTGGCTGGACTCCGACGTGGTCTATCTGGCCGGCACCGGAGGTGGTATCTACGATGTGCAGATGAACAAGAACTGGCGCTCGAATTACTCTTTGATCGGGCGTAACTACGGGGATTTCAGTGAGGGCGGTATCAACGCCGATGTGGAAAGCTACATCCTGACCTCGAACCAGTTCTTCGACGGTGGTCAGTGGCAGTGGATGTTCAACGCCATTGGCTCAAAGAAAAATGATATTGGCACTCGCAGCAATGAAGCAGGGCTGACGCCTGCGGACTCCGGCTTGCACAGCATGATCGCCAATCATCAGAAAAACTTTTTCGGCAGGGAAGGCTTCTTCAAGACGGCGCTGCTCTACGGGCAAGGACTGGGGGCAGAGGTCAAGAATGTCGGCTCGGATGGTGAGCTGATTGACGATGCCCGCGCTCTGCGTCTGGCACTTTACGGCGAGACTCCCATTGCGCCTGGTTGGCGCATCGGCCCAAGTTTGTTGGCCGAACAAAGCAAGGATAGATACGTCAAGGGTGACAATTACCGCTGGATGACCCTGAACATGCGTTTGGCCAATGCAATCAACAGCAATTTCGAGATGGCCTACGAAATGAGCTGGCAAACCATGGATCTCGACCCCAAGGGCTACCTGCAGCGCAATGCGGTCGACGGTAACTTCTGGAAATTCACAGTCGCACCGACATTCAAGCCTGACGTTGGAGATCTTCTCACACGTCCCGAATTGCGAGTGTTCGCAAGCTTCATGAATTGGTCTTCGGATCTGGACAGATACAGTTCCACAGACAACTTCGGCAAGACGGACTTCAACGCCGGAGGAGTGTGGCAATACGGGATACAAATGGAAACCTGGTTTTAATACTTGAACGCGTCCGGCCAACCGCCTTCAGCGTAGCTGCCGGCGGTTGTTGCAAATAGAGATGTCGGTTGACGAGGAAATGAGGCCGATCTGTTTTTTGATCCAGATCTGATGCCCGAAGGATGGAGCAACCAAACAGAACATACATGATTTAACATAATATACATTATGCGAATCATAATATGCAGGACTGGGGGGCTCTGGTGTTCAGATTTGAAGCCAGGCCCAGGCCTCGATTCACTCTGCCGCAGCTTGTGCCTGCACCTCAACGATGTAATCCAGGACGAACGGATCCTGAGAACCTTGCGCCTTGTAATAGCCAACCACATTGGCCAGCGTCCACCGCAGCAACCTCATCAGCACCGGGTCGGAAAATTTCCAGCTGTCCGACTCATACGGATACCGGCTGTTGGTGAACACGTCGCGGTATCTCTCGAAGGAATCTTCCTGGCTGTCCAGGGACAAGCTGCTACGAATCGCTTCGGGCATCGCATGGAACAGCGTCAACAGATCGTGCTTATCCGCCGTTTTACGGCTGGTTTTGCCTGCGCGTCCAGAACCTCAGAAGCTTTCAGGTAATTATGAGCGCTTTGAAGCATCCAGCTTGGAAAATGACCCATTGCATACTCCTTTGAATGGCCACCGCAGATGGCTAGGAGCCCTTACACAGCGGTTGGGAAATCGTCGGCTGTCTCATAAGCGGTCAGTGGTAATTATTGACGGGCCTGGTGCGTGGCTTGCGTGGTGAGCGCGCACCAGAGCCTAAAGATCGAGCCGGAGAATACCAAACTCAAGAAATTGCTGGCCGAGGCCCACCTGCACATCGAAGTACTGAAGGTGGGCTTTGGGTAACCGCAGGCCAAGTCGCCAAGATGGTCAAGTAGCCTACCGACAGAGCTCTTTATATTGATTCACGTTGGAAACTGCAGAGCTTAGTGCTGTTGTTTTGTATTGATAGTAGCGGATTGCATCTGCCTGAGCGGGTCCAACATTACCGAAATATTCTTCCCAGGCGTTACTCTTAGTTAGCAAGTCAGAGAGCATGGTGCTTAGGTCGTTTGCCGTCCAAACTGTCTTGTAGCCTTTAATCTCGCCAGGGGCTGGATTGATATGTTTGACATACTTATCCACCGAGTAGCCATACTCGTCGCCCTTTTTATGCTCGTAAGCCATAAAGACCGTATACACTGTCCCGACTGACTGCTTGTACCAAGGGATAACGACAAAGTGATGAACCGCTGACCCCGTAATAAGAAAGTGCCAAACAGCTGTCTGCGAGTGATCACCACGAAATAAAAGTGCCTGTTCGATTTGGTACTTCATGCTCGCATTATTTTCAATGACATCATTTCCAACATCATCTTGCACCTTCCCGTAAACAGCGCAGCTCATTTGAGCTGGCACACCAGGACAATTCTTCAATTCCATGAGTGTTGGGTTGTTGTTTATAGCTCTAATCAGATCTTCCCCTGTCATGTCTCTTGGCTCCTGCCCGGGTATTTAACACGTATTTGGAAATAATTAAGATCACTGTCCTTGGTGAATATAGCTTTGATCCGCCCTTTATCAAATTCATCCAGTGGGTGAAGAAAGATGTCAATGGTGATCCGTGCCATGCCACTTTTCTAAAACTAGCTGCTGCACCACCCTCCCCTTATCAATGCTGGCGTTGCCTTGCGGTCGGGCCACGCTCGAAACCACGAGAGGACGGCGATGGCGTCCTCTCTTCTAGCGGGTTCGCCTGCTACATCAGTTCCGCTGTTTCGGCTTGCCTCTGCTTGACAGGAATGATCTTGAACCAGATGGAGTACATCGCCGGCAGGAACACCAGCGTCATGATGGTGCCGACAAATGTACCGCCGATCAGTGTGTAGGCCAGGGTCCCCCAGAAGACGGAGTGCGTCAGAGGGATGAACGCCAGGATGGCTGCCAACGCTGTCAGCAATACCGGGCGGGCACGCTGCACCGTGGCTTCGATCACTGCGTGGAGCGGATCCAGTCCTTCTTGTGCGTTGTGATGGATTTGCCCGATCAGAATCAGCGTATTACGCATCAGGATGCCTGAAAGTGCGATCAGGCCGACCAGGGCGTTGATTCCGAACGGTTGCTGGAAGATCAGCAATGTCGGCACCACGCCAATCAATCCCAGCGGCGCGGTGAGAAACACCATGATCATCGCCGAGACCGAGCGTACCTGCAGGATGATGATCAGCAGCGTGACAGCAATCATGATAGGGAGCAGCGGCAAGATCGCCTGGCCAGCCTTGCCCGACTCCTCGATGGCCCCCGCCTGCTCGATACGATACCCGGCAGGCAAGGTGTCGATGACCGGCTGCAGCTCCTTCATGATCACGCTCGAGACGTCCGGTGGCTGCAAGCCTTCGGCAATGTCGCCGCGCACGGTAATGGTCGGGGTGCGGTCACGACGCCGAAGGATCGGATCCTCCATGCGCACATCCACCTCTCCAACCTGGGACAGAGGGATACGCTGACCCGCCGCTCCCACCAATGTGAAGCCTTCAATCCGGGCGGGGTCGAGCCGGATGTCACCCGCGGCGCGCCCCACCACCTGCACTGAACGAATATCTTCACGAACCGCCGTGATCGGCACCCCGGCCAGCAGGAACTGCAACTGCTGGGCGACTGCATTGGATGTCAGGCCAACCGCCTGCAAACGATCCTGATCCAGGCTGAAATGCAGCGTCGGCGTCAGTGGTCCCCAGTCGCGGTTGACCGTCCTCATCATCGGGCTCGCTTGCATGACCTCTTGTACCCGGCCGGCAATCTCGCGCAGCTTCATCGGGTCAGGCCCCATTACCCTGTAGGCCACGGGGAATGGCGAATACGGACCAAACACCAACTGCGTAACCCTGACCCGCGCTTGCGGGGCAAGCCCTTCAGCAATGGCCTCGCGCAGACGGAACTTGAGGGCCTCGCGCGCCTCCTGGCTGTCCGTCAACACCACGATCTTGGCGAACGAGGGATCGGGGAGCTCCGGCGCCATCGCCAGGTAGAAGCGCGGCGCGCCTTGCCCGATATAGGCCGTGACAATTTTTGCTTCATCCTGCTTGTGCAGCCAGGCCTCGACCTTTGCGGCAGTGGCACTGGTCTGCTCGATGGAGGTTCCATAGGGCATTTGCACTTCGACCAGCACCTCGGGACGGTCCGAGGTGGGGAAGAACTGTTTCTTGACCAGGCTCATACCGAGAATTGCCACGACAAAGGTCACGATAACCGTGCCGGCCACCAGCCATTTGCGGGCGATGACCCGCGTCAGAATCCGGCGAAAGCGATTGTAATTAGGGGTGTCGTAGATGGCCGCATGGCCACCTTCGACCGGCTTGATGTCTGGCAACATTTTCACCCCCAGATAGGGGGTAAAGGCCACCGCGACCACCCAGGAGGCGATCAGGGCGATGCCCACGATCCAGAACATGTTGCTGGTGTACTCGCCGGCGGTGGACTGGGCGAAGCCGTTGGGCAAAAAGCCAATGGCGGTCACCAGCGTACCGGAGAGCATCGGCGCGGCCGTATGACTCCAGGCATACGCGGAAGCTTTGATGCGGTCATAGCCCTCCTCCATTTTCACCACCATCATCTCGATGGCAATGATGGCGTCATCCACCAGCAGGCCAAGCGCCAGAATCAGCGACCCGAGGGTAATACGGTCAAAGTTCTTGCCCGTGGCCGCCATCACCACAAACACCACGGCCAGGGTCAACGGCACAGCGGCGGCCACCACAATACCTACATGCCAGCCCATGCTGAGAAAGCAGACAAGCATCACAACCAACAGGGCGACGAAGAACTTGACCATGAACTCGTCGACGGCCGAGCTGATGTTCACAGACTGATCGGTGACCTTGCTCAGCGTCATGCCCAGCGGCATGCCTTCATTGATTTTGCTCGTCTCGGCGTCCAGCGCCTTGCCCAGGTCCAGGCCGTTCCAGCCGTCTCGCATCACGACGCCCAACAACAGAGCCTCTTCTCCGTTATTACGCACAAGGAAAGTTGCTGGATCTTCATAGCCCCGTTCGACAGTTGCCACGTCAGAGAGTTTGAGCGTGCGCCCCTGGACCACAATCGGAGTGTCACGAATCTTCTGCACCTTATCGAAGGCGCCGTCGAGACGAAGGAAGACCTGCGGCCCGTCGGTTTCAATCGAGCCGGCAGGCGTGAGCGCGTTCTGATTGTTCAGCGCGGCAAAAATATCCTGGGCAGAGACGCCCAGCGTGGCCAGCCGATCATGGGAGAAGGAGACAAAGATGCGTTCGGCCTGCTCGCCGATAATGTTGACCTTCTTCACGCCTGGCACGTGCAGCAGGCGCTGGCGCAACGACTCGGTATCACGCACCAACAGCCGCTGCGGCTCGCCTTTGGCTTTCAAGGCGAAAAGCGCAAATGTCACGTCTGAGAACTCATCGTTGACCATCGGACCAATGACACCCGCCGGTAGCTTGATGGCCTCGTCGTCGAGCTTTTTACGCGCCTGATAGAACTCTTCCTGCACTTGCGAGGGCGGCGTGCTGTCAAGCAACGACACCATCGTGAACGCGAGACCTGGACGCGTGTAGGTTTCCGTGCGGTCGTACCATTTCAGTTCCTGCAGGCGTTTTTCCAGGGGCTCTGCGATCTGGTCCTGCATCTCCTGCGCCGTGGCGCCCGGCCACGCGGTAATGACCGTCAGCTGCTTGACCGTAAACGGCGGATCTTCCGCCCGCCCCAGCTTGAAGAACGCCAGGGTGCCAGCAACAGCGATCAGGAAGATCAGGAATACCGTGATCGAACGTTCGCGAACGGCGATCGCCGAGAGATTGAAGCGCCCCTGGCTCATGGATGGCTCCCGGCAACGTTGACGTCACCCTGTTGAGCCAGTCTCACCTCCTCCCCCTCGCGCAGTAGATGCGCGCCCAAGGCCACAATCCGCTCGCCGGCCTTGAGATCGCCGGCAACTTGCGCTGCGTCATCGCTCAAGCCCAGGACCCGGACAGGTCGCCAGGCCACCTTCGCCGGTGTACCAGCAATGACCCACACGCCAGTGCCTTGGCCCGGGTCATGAATGGCGGCGATCGGCACTTGCAGCACCTGTCCATTGGCGCTGCCCTCGGCGATCCGCAGGGTGACGGTCGAACCCAACGGCGCATTGGCCAGCGCGCCCTCAAGCACATACCGCGCCTCGAAGGTGCGTGTCATCCGGTCGGCCGAGTCTGAAAGCAACCTCAGCTTCGCTGTAACAGCCTCCGTGGTGTTGCCATACAGCGTCGCCTGCGCGGTGGATCCCGCTGCCGGGCGTAGCGTCTCGGGCAGGTGCACGATGGCTTCGCGCTGCCCTGCCCGCGCCAGTCGCACCACGGGCTGCCCCGGGCTGACGACTTGCCCGGGCTCGGCCAGCGTCTCCACCACCACGCCATCGGAATCGGCAAACAGCACCGCATAACCAGAAGCATTGCGGGCTACATCAGCCTGCGCTTCGGCGGCGCTGAGCTGCGCCTTTGCGGTATCGGCTGCGGCTTTGACCTGGTCATAGGCCGATGCAGAAATAGCCCCCGCGGCGACCAGGTCGCGATAGCGCGCCTCGTCATCGGCTGTCTGCTTGGCTCGGGCCCGAGCGGCGATGACCGACTCTTGCTGCGCTCGCGCCTGCAATCCCAGGTCGATTGGGTCGAGACGCATGAGCGGTTGACCCCGCTTGACGGTCTGGCCCGTGTCGACCAAGCGCTCAAGTATCTTGCCCGATACCCGAAAACCCAGGTCGCCCTGGACGCGGGCCGCCACGACGCCAGTGAAAGAGCGTGAAACACCGGACGCCCCCTGCACCGCAGAGGACCTCACCTGAGGGGCCTGCGTGCGTGGATCTTCAACGGTGGATGAGTCGCCACACGCCGTCAGGAATAGAGGCAACAGGCAAGCGGCAATGGGGACAGGTCGGAGCCGGCGCATAGGTTCCCTTACTTGAACAATAGGACATGCAGCACATTCTCAGTATTGTGACCATATCTGTCAATGGTCACACTCTGTGACGTCTCAGAACTATCCAGGCTTATGGGAAAATCGCCGTATTTATTGAGCAAACTTTATAATCTGATCAAAGCGTGCTGATTGACAGGATGTGACCATAACGTAATATGGTCACAAATATCCTCGATTTAAGGAGCCTCAATGCCTCCCCTCCGCCCCATTGCTCTTTGGGTAAGCGCCAGCTTGATGGCGGGCTGCGCAGTCGGTCCGGACTATCAACGTCCGCACCCTCCTCTTCTGGACCGTTACCTGGGCCAGTCTGCCGTCGAGCAGAGGCCTGTGGCGACGCCGGCCAGTCTTGTGGCCTGGTGGGAAGGTTTTGGTGATCCCGTGCTAGCCGACTTCGTCTCCAAGGCGCTTGAACAGAACCTGGATCTGGCACAGGCGTCGGCGCGAGTCACGCAGGCTCGGGCAGGATTGGGTGCCGCAAATGCCGCCTTGCTGCCCTCGGGGAACATCAGTGGCCAGGCCGCGCGTTCCTACCAATCGATCGAGACCCCGCTCGGCCAGGTGTTGAACTCAACGCCCGGCTATGATCGGTATGGAAACTCCTACGAGGTTAACCTCGGTGCGGGCTGGGAAGTCGATGTCTTTGGCGGCCTGCGGCGCGGACGCGAAGCCGCACTCGCCGAGTACCAGGCTTCCGAGGCGGGCGCCGCCGCCACACGACTGGCCGTCGCCGCGCAGACCGCCGATATCTACATCACCCTCCGCGGATTGCAGGCCCGGCTGGACATTGCCAACCGCCAAGTCAAAACGCAGCAGGGGCTGCTAGAGAAAGTCCGCTTGCTTTACGGCAAGGGCCTCGCTGCCAACTATCAGGTTCAGCAGACCGAGGGCGCGCTATCGCAGGTCCAGGCGACCGTGCCGGTCCTGCAGACCGGACTGGATGCTGCCATGAATGCACTGGATGTCATGCTCGGTACACCGCCCGGCACTCATCGCGCGCAACTGGCCAATGCAGGGAGCATTCCTCTTGCACCGCAGATCAAGGCCATGGGGACGCCGGCCGATCTGCTACGCCGCAGGCCCGATCTCATCGTCGCCGAGCGCCAGCTTGCGGCTTCCAACGCGCGCATCGGGGTGGCGATTGCCGAGTACTACCCGAAATTCTCCCTCAGCGCATTGCTGGGTAGCGCCACGGTGGTATCCGGCGGCAATCTTTTCACCGGCGGCGCCAATCAGTCGGCGGGCGTGTTGGGCCTGCGCTGGAGACTGTTCGACTTTGGCCGCATAAACGCTCAAATCGATCAAGCCAAGGGCCAGGAAGCGCAAGCACTGGCCGCTTACCGCCAGTCCGTACTGCGCGCCACCGAAGATGTCGAGAATGCCTTTTCCGCCCTGGTGAATCGGGAAGTCCAGGCAACCACCCTGACCGAAGGCGAAGCCTCCCTGACGCAGGCTCGCCAATCGTCGTTCATCGCCTACCAGAAAGGCACGGCCAGCCTGATCGATGTCCTGCACGCCGACGAAACGATGCTGCAGGCTTCCGATGCCCGAGCGCAGGCGCGAACGGAATCGGCACGGGCGGCGGTCGCGGCGTTCAAGGCCCTCGGTGGTGGCTGGCAACCTCCTGACACCCGGTCCGTGGCGACTCGATGACTTGACCAGGCGACGTGGCGCTTTATGCGCACACGCGACTACCCGTTCGAGAGCGGGCTTCGCGTGACCGGCTGGCGAGCATTGATCTGCGTCGTTCTGCTTGCGCGGCGGTCAGCTGCCCAAACGATTCCATAAACCAACCAGAGAACAGCGATATGAAAGCGAGCGAGAATTCCTGGGTGCTCATCACCGGTGCCTCAAGCGGATTTGGCGAGGAGTTTGCCCGGCAATACGCAGCACAAGGGAAATCACTGGTCCTGGTGGCGCGCAGGCTGAGCAGGCTCGAAGCGCTATCGATAGAGTTGCGCGAACGTTTCGGCGTTGAGGTCATCGTCGAGCAAGTAGACCTGTCCTCGATCCCGGCGGTTATCGATCTGCACAAGCGGCTAAGCGAACGCAACATCGTGATCGATGTGCTGATCAACAACGCGGGTCATGGGTTGCAGGGCCCCTTCCTGGAACAGCCCCTGGACAACTCCCTGGCCATGATCGATCTGGATATCGCCAGCTTGACGGCCCTGACACGCCTCGTCGCGGCAGACATGCGAACCCGGCAACGTGGCCACATCCTGATGGTCGCCAGCCTGCTGTCTTTTCAGGGCGTGAAGAATTTCGCTGTTTACTCTGCGGCGAAGGCTTATGTGCTTCGCTTCTCCGACGCGCTTCATCGTGAACTCAAAAGCGCTGGCGTCGTCGTGACCGCCCTTTGTCCTGGGATGTCGGACACCGGCTTTGCACAAAGCGCCAAGCAGAAAATCACGCCGGCCTTGAAAAGCGTCATGATGCAGCCCGAGCCCGTTGTACGTGCAGGAATCCGTGCGCTGCAAGCCGGACGTATGAGTGTCGTGCCAGGTTTTGGCAACAAGGCTATCACCGTCTTGACCTGGGCCACGCCACGCCGATTTCATCAGGAGCTCATGTCACGCGTCATGGGCGTGTGAGTGGCGACGACGCGGCTTCCCCCGAGAAAAATATGCATTAAAAGGCCGGGAGGTAACCTGCACTCCCGGCCGACACCTTATCGTAGAACGACGCCCTATCTTAGAAACGATAGCTGACGGAAGTGCCGAGCCCGCTCGCGCTGTTCTTGTACTTGGCACTGTATGCGCCCCGGGTCGCGGAGGTACCGTTGACCTGCACGCTCTCCTCCCACAGATAGGAATAAGCGACATCGATCGTGACATTGTCCGCCGGAGTCCAGCCAGCCCCGAAGCTGATAACCGTCCGGTCGCCCGTTGGAATACGGGGTCCACGATGGGTGTTGTTGGCGGGCGACTGGTCGACTGACAAGCCGGCACGAAGTACCCAGCGATCGTTCAGCTTGTACGCCGTACCGATAGCGTGGGCCCACGTATCGTGCCAGTCCTGTTCTTCGGTAACCGTGCCCAGCGAGCCGCTCAATAAAGGAGGCAAGCCCGTGTTCTCGATGGTTAATTCCTTGAAGCGACTCCAGCGGGTCCAGGTGCTCCCCAGATAGAGCGTCCAGTCATTACTGAGCTGATGAGTTACCGAGAAGTCCACCGACTCCGGCGTATCCACATCCAGCGAAGCGTCATAGCTGCGGCCGCTCACCCCCAACACGCTAAAGATGCCGTCGGTGACCTTGGTCTTGGCATCCAGGTGGTAACTGACCTTGGAATGGTAGGTCAATCCGAGGCGAGTTCGATCGGTAGCCTGTACCAGAATGCCGGCGTTGAAACCCAGGGCCGTATCGTCGCCATTGCTTTTGAGTTTTCCGTCGTTGCGCCCAGGACTGAGTGGATTGGGCACCATCCCGGACAACTCGCCGCTGATACGGTTGATGGTGGGACCGAACCCGATCGAAACGGTGTCGTTAAAGGCATAGCTGATGGTGGGCTGGAAGGTGAATGTCGTGACCTCGCTTTTGTTAGCGTAGTAACGCCCCGCAAAGCCGCTGCCATAATCGGTCATCAGGCCGAAAGGCACATAAAACCCGACACCGAATGCCCAGTGCTCATCAATGGGTTTGACGTAGTAGCCCATAGGTACCGTAGTCGTGGGTACCATGTCGCCGTCTTCCTGGCCTGCGAATGTACTGCGGGTCTGGCTGATGTCGGACTTCGCGAAAAGCGTCGCCGCCCCTACGCTGACCTGTTCTCTTTTCAAGCGTGACATGCCCGCCGGATTACCGAACACCGTGCTCGCATCTTCAGCGGAGGAGGAACGACCGGCAAATCCAGAGCCCATCCCGCTGATGCTCTGTTCATTGAGAGCGAAGCCGCTCGCAGACACATAAGAAGACGCGAGCGCAACAGCGAGCCCAAGCGGGCTCATGAGCAATATTTTTTTCATTATTAGAACTCTAGGGTTATCACCGGGATAAAACAGCAGAAGCAACGGACGCATACTTATCCATGTGACTATTTCAGTCAATAGTCACATAACAGATAAATAAATGCCCTTCGACGGTTGGAGGAAGGGCAAAGTGAAAAGCCGCTTGGGCAATACCTCGCCCAGAGCAGCAGGCGTTCGAGCGTTAGCCGAAGATCAAGGCATGAGGCTGCGCAAGATGAGATTGGAGGTGAGCGTGGGCGCCTCTTCGACAAAATCGAGGTTGTACTGCAGCAGTAGAGGATTGACGAATGGCCGCAGAGCAAGATGTATCGCGTCTACCGTCTCGTCCAGGGGAGTCTTGCGTTCAAACTCACCGACCTCTCGCCCTTCACGCACAATCTGCAAAATGAATTGCTTGATCTGTGCTTCATAAACTTGCGAACTGGACCAGCGCTCCGACACAGAAAACGCTGCGATGTCATAGAGTTTCCGATCGTTGAAGAACAGGTTCACACCTGTGGCGATCACCGTTTTGACCAGGCGCCGAAAGCGCTCCGTTGCCGAAAGGGTCTCTCCATTGATGGCCTGTTCAACAGCCGCAACGATTTCTGCCAGGCAATTTGTGCAGATGGCTTCACCGATCGCCTGCTTGGAATCAAAAAACTTGTAGATATAGGCTTTGGAAAAACCGATGGCTTTCGCCAGGTCGGAGACCGTGGTTTTGCCATAGCCGTACTGACTGAAGTGCTCGTTGGCCGCCGCGACAATCTGGTTTCGAATGTCGTGATCGGCTGGGCCACGGGCGCTGGGCGGAGATATCGATGGCTGATTCATGGGAACAGCTTACTCACCCTATAGCGGACTGACAACTTGTGACCGATAAGATATCCAGTCACAAAACCATCGTTCCGAACGCCTTTCCAGGGCAACTGGAAAAACTCCGGCCGAACCTGCTCTCAATACAGTCCTCATAAAGTGAAGCCGGTATTCACCGGCCTCGTCGTCAGTCATGTTTGACCAGATTGAGCGCCGGCAAAGGCCCTCCGGGAAATTGCGCGAGTTGCCCTTGTTGCAAGTCGCCCAAGTCGATGCCATGGAACCCCAGTTGCTGGATCAGCTCGCTGACCTGCCGCTTGGCGTGTGCATGCTCTCCGGAGACAAACAACACGCGCTTGCCCCCTTCGGCGTTCGGGTTGGCCAGCAGATTCGGCGATAGATGGTTGAAGGCCTTGACCACATGGGCGCCGGGTAGCATTTGCGCCACGACCTGGGTGGAAGGTTGGCCTCCCAGGTCAAAGGGCTTGAACAGCGGCGCTTCAATCGGGTTGTTGGTATCCACCACAATCCTTCCTTCCCAGGGGCCCAGCCCGGCCAGTGCCGATGGAATCTTCGACCAGTTCACCGCCAGGAACACCAGGTCTGCGGTAGCCGCTTGCTCGGCGGTAACGGCTTGAGCCTTGGGCCCCAGTTCGGCGATCAGCGATGTGAGGCTGTCAGGGCCACGGCTGTTGGCGATGCTGACGTCCAGGCCGGCCTTCGTCAGTAACCTGGCGATCGCGCTGCCTAGGGCGCCTGCTCCAATGATGCTGATATTCATGCTCATGTCTGTCTCCTCAGGCGGTGAAGCCGCCGTCAATCATCAATTCGGCACCGGTGACGAAACCGGCTTCGGGGCTGGCCAGATAGGCCACTGCGCTGGCGATGTCCTGGCCTTCCCCGTAGCGTCCCACAGCGATATTGGGACGCACGAAGTCCGCCACCGGCCCCTCGGCGGGGTTCATGTCGCTGTCGGTCGGCCCGGGGTGGACGGTATTCACGGTGATGCCGCGGGGCCCCAGGTCTCGCACCAGGCCGCGGCTGAAGCCCGCCACGGCGCCCTTGGTCAGGGTATAGGCGGAGGCGGTGGCGAAAGCCGCGTATTGCACCATGGAGCTGCCGATATGAATGATTCGCCCCCCCTGCCCCATGTGCTTGAGCGCCTCCTGGGTGGCCACGAAAACACCGGTGACATTCACCGCGAGGATGCGCTGGAAGTCCTCGAAAGCGATGTCTTCCGGAGCACCGAGCACACTGATGCCAGCGTTGTTGACCAGGATATCGACCTTGCCGAATAACGTGGCGACCTGCTGGACCGCGGCGCGTACAGCCTCGGGATCTCCAGCGTCGGCCGCCAGCGAAATAGCTCGACCGCCGGCAGCGGTGATCGTCTCGACCAGGGCCGCGGCACGATCAGGCGAGGCGTTGTAGGTAATGGCGACAGCAGCGCCGTCCGCGGCCAGGCGTTGGGCAATGGCTGCTCCGATACTGCGCGAGCCGCCGGTGACGATGGCGATCTTGCCAGAGAGAGGAAGCGTGACAGGGTTCATGGTGTGAGCCTCGAGTGGTGGTGGGTGAGGCTATGAAACGCTTTTCTTTTTCCATCAAGTAGTAGGGAGTGACTAGAATCACTTTCAACGTTTGCTTGAAGGTATCGATCATGGAAACCCTGGCCAATCTGCAATCTTTCGTTCGCAGCGCAGAGGCAGGCAGTTTCTCTGCCGCCGCGCGGCGCCTGGGTATCACGCCGGCCGCGGTGAGCAGGAATGTCGCCCAACTGGAAGCCAACCTGGGGGTACGCCTGTTTCAACGCAGTACTCGCCGACTGGCCTTGACCGAGGCTGGGGAGCGTTTTCTGGCAAACGTCGAGAGTGGGCTGGAGACTGTCCAGGCGGCGATTGCCGACGTAACCAGCAATGCCGGAGAACCGGCTGGAGTGCTGCGTATTTCCGCGGCGCCCGCTTTTGGCCGCGACTACCTGCTGCCGTTGATGCCGCAGTTCATGAAGCGATATCCGGCGGTGGTTCCCGAGTGGCACTTCGACAATCGCCAGGTGGAGCTGATCGCCGATGGATTTGACGTCGCCATCGGCGGCGGCATCGAGCTTTCGCCCGGGGTGATCGCCCGGGATCTGTCACCGGCGCATTTGGTGCTCGTGGCATCGCCGGACTGTCTGTCCAGGCACCCTCTTGTACGTCGTCCCGAGCAGTTGAATGACCTTGAGCATCTGGCCATGCGCTCGCTACAAAGCGGCAAGGTCCGCGGCTGGACATTGCAAGGCCCCAAGGAACAGCGTGCGGCACTGGAGTTGCGCCCACGGTTGCTGGTCAACGACCCACAAGCACTTTGCCAGAGCGCGCTCATGGGGCTGGGCGTCGCGCTACTGGCGATTCCCGATGTGCTTGAGCATCTGCAAAGTGGCGCCCTTGAACGGGTACTGCCGGACTGGTATGTCGACGCGGGGCCCATCTCGCTGTACTTCGCCGGGCAGAAACTGCTGCCGGCCAAGACGCGGGTCTTCGTAGACCTGCTGGTGAGTCATGCCCGCGAGCAGCAATGGGCGAAACGCTTTGATGCGCGAGGCTAACGACGTCGCAAAGCCAGACTCAAGCCTCGCCAGCGCACGGCATTATTGCCTTCAAGGTCCAAATGAATTCCATTGGCGGTGGTTTATCGTCAAGGCACACATCAATAGAGTGTCCGGACATTAACTCGGGCGACTGAAACAACACGCCTCTGACACTGCCCAGGTCGATTGCGCGACACATCCTGGCGATGCCCCCTCCCCCGATCCCGGATGTTGCCGGGTGTTTGGAGTACTGCAATGAAAACACGTACCTTCCTTATCACCGGTGCCAGCAAAGGCATCGGGCGCGCACTCGCGGCCCAGTTGTTCCAAGCAGGCCACCAGGTGGTCGGCATCGCTCGCGACAGCAACGATCCACACTTTCCCGGCACCCTCATTTCCCTCGATCTGGGCAATCGAGAACAAACCGAAAGAACGCTGGCGGCGCTCGTTTCACGTTATGACTTCGATGGCTTGATCAATAACGTTGGCCTGGTGCGCCCGCAGGCATTGGGCGATATACATCTGGATGACTTTGACGAGGTCATGCGAATCAACCTGCATAGCGCCTTGCAGGCAACGCAAGCATTGCTGCCGGGCATGCGCAATCGAGGCTGGGGAAGGATCGTCAACATTTCCAGCTTGACCATTCTGGGGATCGCGCACCGTACCGCCTATGCCGCGGCAAAAGCCGCACTGGTCAGTTTCACGCGGTCCTGGGCACTGGAATTGGCAACCACCGGGATCACCGTCAACGCCATTGCTCCAGGCCCCACGGAAACCGAGTTGTTCCGCGCCGGGAATCCGCCCGGCAGCGACGGCGAAGCTCGTTATCTGGCGAGCGTTCCCATGGGCAGGCTCGGTCAGCCGGATGAAATCGCGGCGGCCATCGCCTTTCTGTTATCGGAGCAGAGCGGTTTTATCACTGGCCAGACATTGTTTGTCGATGGCGGAGCGTCCATCGGTAAATCGACGTTCTAACGACAACACCTGCGGCTCAACACCTTTTTCAAGCAATTGCCCAGATCTGGTTACAGTGTTCGAGCCGCCCTCCTCCGCATTATTGCGCATTCCTCTGGAATACTTGCCTGATCCTCTGAGCTTGCCGGGTATCGGATAGGAAACCCTTGGCCCCTGGGCTAGAGTCCGATCACTAGGAGCCAGCCGCCATGACCCAAGCCCGCGCCGGCCAGGCATCGCCCCTGGCACACACCCTCGACACCTCCTCGCATTTTCTCTCGCTGGACCTTCCGGCCTACTCCGACGTGCTCGCGGCCAGCCCGGCGCACGGGGCAGCGGATTGGCGTATCCGCCCCTTTACCCGCGTTTCTTGAGCAAGGACGCGCCTGGTGGCGCCTCCTGAAGAAAAAACAAAGACACACCAACCGATGATCAGCAGGTGAGCCATGGAACTACGAATCAACCAGAAGACCTATCAGGTCGATGCCGACGCCGACACGCCGTTGCTGTGGGTGATCCGCGATGACCTGGGCCTGACCGGCACCAAGTACGGCTGCGGCCTGGCCCAGTGCGGCGCTTGTTCGGTGCTGGTGGACGGCAATGTGGTGCGCGCCTGCGTCACCCCGGTGGCAGGTGTGGTCGGCCGCGAGGTCACCACCATCGAAGCGATCGAGGCGGACGAAGTCGGCAAGCGCGTGGTCGCCGCCTGGGTCGAGCACCAGGTGGCCCAGTGCGGCTACTGCCAGTCCGGGCAGGTCATGGCGGCCACCGCGCTGCTCAAGCACAGCCCCGCGCCCAGCGATGCGCAGATCGAAGCGGCGATGGTCAACCTGTGCCGCTGCGGCACCTACAACGCCATCCATGCCGCCGTGCATGACCTGGCCGCCCAGCCTGCCAAGAAGGAAAGCGCCTGATGAACAAGCCCATCGATTTCGCTGAAGACCTCCTGGACCTGCCGCTGGACGAACCGGTCAACCTGTCCCGCCGGCGCTTTCTGACCGGCGCCGCCGTCGGCGCGCTGGTGCTCGGTTTCGGCCTGCCGCTGGGTTCGGCCAGGGTCCTGGCCGCCACGGCGAGCACCGCGGAACGCGGGACCCAGGTGCCGGCGTTCCTGGAGATTCGCCCGGATGGCAGCGTGCGCCTGCTCAGCCCCTTCATGGAAGGCGGACAAGGCACCCACACCGCCATGGCGCAGATCGTCGGTGAAGAGCTGGACGCCGACCCCGCCACCTTCGTGGTCGAGGCCGCGCCGCCTGGCGAAGCCTACGTGGTCATGGAGAACGGCATGCGCATCACCGGCGGCAGCATGTCGGTACGCATGAGCTACCCGACCATGCGCCGCCTGGGCGCCCTGGCGCGGGCCATGCTGCTGCAGGCCGGCGCCGAGCAGCTCGGCGTACCGCTGGCCGAGCTGTCCACCGAGCCTGGCCGGGTGCTGCATGCCGCTTCCGGCCGCTCCCTGGGTTACGGTGAATTGGCCGGTCGCGCCCTGGACATGCCGGTGCCCGACCCGGCCAGCATCACCCTGCGCGACCCGAGCCAGTTCCGCTGGATCGGCAAACCGGTGCGGCGCGTCGATGCCTACGAGAAATCCACCGGCAAGGCGCTGTACAGCATCGACCTGAAGGTCGACGGCATGCTCCACGCCGCCGTGCAGCATGCGCCGCGCCTGGGCATGACGGTGGGCAGCCTGCGCAACGAGGCCCAGGTCAAGGCCATGAAAGGCGTGCACTCCGTTCACCAACTGCCCGGCGCGGTGGCCGTGGTCGCCGAACGCTGGTGGCACGCCAAGCGCGCGGTGGAAGCCATCCAGGTCGACTGGCAGGAAGCGTCCGCCGACTCGAAGGTACGGCCAATGCCCGCTGACTTTTCCAGCGATGGGTTCCGCGATTTTCTCGCCGCCCAGCAAGGTCCGGCCCGTGACGACGAAAACGAAGGCGACGTGGCCGCCGCCCTGGTCAGTGCCAAGACCCGGGTCGAGGCCACCTACCACAATCAGTACCTCAACCACGCCCAGCTGGAGCCGCCTTCGGCCCTGGCGCGCTTCAATCCCGACGGTTCGCTGGAGGTCTGGCTGCCCAACCAGGCGCCGGACATGTTCCGTGCCGACATCGCCAGGCGCACCGGTCTCGATCCCTCGCGGATCACCCTGCACTCGCCGCTGCTGGGTGGCTTTTTCGGCCGGCATTTCCTCTATGACTCGGCCAGTCCCTACCCGCAGGCCATCGCCCTGGCCAAGGCCGTCGGCCGCCCGGTCAAGCTGATCTGGAGCCGCGAGGAAGAGTTCCTGCGTGATGTGCTGCGCCCGGTCGCCGTGGTCAAGTTCCAGGCCGCGCTGGATGCCCAGGGGCTGCCGGTGGCCATCGAAGCGGTGAGCGCCACCGAAGGCCCCACCGAGGCCATCGCCGGCAAACAGGGCGAGAAACTCGACCCCACCGCCCTCGAAGGTTTGTCGGGCAAGTCCTACGCCATTGCCAACAAGCGCATCGCACAGATCTACGTCAAGGGGCCGGCCATGCTCGGCTACTGGCGCTCGGTGGGCAATTCGCTCAACGACTTCTTCTACGAAGCCTTCCTCGACGAACTGGCGGACAAAGGCGGTCGCGACCCGTACGAGCTACGCCAGCACCTGCTGCGCGACAACCCGCGCCTGACCACGTTGCTGCAGGCGGTGGGCGAACTGTCCGGCGGCTGGAAGCGCGGCCCGTTCACCGCCGAGGACGGCACTCGCCGCGCCCGCGGCGTGGCCATGGCCTCGCCGTTCGGCTCGCACACGGCGGTGATCGCCGAGGTGTCGATCGAAAATGGCCAGGTCAAGGTCCACGACATCTGGCAGGCCATCGACCCGGGCAGCATCGTCAACCCGGCGATCGTCGAGGCCCAGGTCAATGGCGCCGTGGCCCTGGGGTTGTCCCAGACATTGGTGGAAGAAGCGGTGTACGTGGACGGCAAGCCCCGGGCGCGCAACTACGACCTGTACCCGATCCTGCCGCCTTCACGCATGGCGCGGGTGCATGTACGGATTGTCGAGAGTGGCGAAAAGATGGGCGGCGTCGGCGAGCCCCCGCTGCCCGCGGTGGCGCCGGCGGTGGCCAACGCGGTGGCGCGGCTGACCGGCCAGCGCATCCGTAGCCTGCCATTGAGCCGATACACTTTCAGCTGACCGACAAGGACTGCCCATGAATAACAGCCGATTCGCAAGAACCGCAGGCTGGCTGGCCTTGCCGTGCCTGGTCGCGGCAGGCCTGCTGGCCTGGTATGTCACCCGCGAGCCCGCCTCGCCCTTCGAGCAGGAACAGGCCGCGGCGACCCGCTTCGACCCCGCCTTGGTGAGCCGCGGCGAGTACGTCGCCCGGGTCAGCGATTGCGTGGCCTGCCACAGCCTGCCGGGCAAGGCGCCCTTTGCCGGCGGCCTGGAAATGGCCACGCCGCTGGGCGCCATCCACGCCACCAACGTCACCCCCGACCGGGACACCGGCATCGGCGCCTACAGCCTGGCCGACTTCGACCGCGCCGTGCGCCATGGCGTCGCCCCGGGTGGCCGGCGGCTCTACCCGGCCATGCCCTACCCGTCCTACGTCAAGCTCAGCGACGATGACATGCGCGCGCTGTACGCGTTCTTCATGAAAGGCGTGCAACCGGCCAGCCAGCCCAACGTCCCCAGCGCTATCCCCTGGCCGCTGAACATGCGCTGGCCTATCGCACTGTGGAACGGCCTGTTCGCCCCGAGCACGCCCTACGCGGCCAAACCAGAGCAGGATGCGTTGTGGAACCGCGGCGCCTACATCGTCCAGGGGCCGGGCCACTGCGGCAGCTGCCACACCCCGCGCGGCCTGGCGTTCAACGAGAAGGCCCTGGATGAGTCCGGCGCGCCGTTCCTCGCCGGCGCCCTGCTCGATGGCTGGTATGCGCCGAGCCTGCGCCAGGACGCCAACACCGGCCTGGGCCGCTGGAGCGAGCCGCAGATCGTGCAGTTCCTCAAGACCGGGCGTAACCAGCACGCGGTGGTCTACGGCTCGATGACCGAGGCGTTCAACAACTCCACCCAGTTCATGGCCGACGAGGACCTGGCCGCGATCGCCCGCTACCTCAAGTCGCTACCCGGCGATCCGCAGCGCGACGGCGCGCCCTGGCAGTACCAGGCCGTGTCCGCCGCCACCCGCCTGGACAGCCCCGGAGCCCATACCTACGTGACCCGATGCGCCTCCTGCCACGGCCTGGACGGCCAGGGCCAGGCCGAGTGGATGCCGCCTTTGGCGGGCGCCACTTCGGCACTGGCCAAGGAGAACGCGTCGGCGATCAACATCACCCTCAACGGCTCGCAGCGCGTGGTCGCCGCCGGCGTGCCGGATGCCTACCGCATGCCGGCCTTCCGCGAGCAATTGTCGGACCGGGAAATCGCCGAGGTCCTGAGCTTCGTGCGCGGCACCTGGGGCAATTCGGGTGGCGCGGTCGATGCGCAAGCGGTCGGTAAGCTGCGCGGGCATACCGACCCGGCCAGCAGCAGCCCGATCATCCTGCACATGCGCTGAAAGAAGGAGTGAGGTGCTGGCGATCCCCCTGGCCAGGAGCGGATCCGCCAGCAGCCCCTCCCCTGAACAACCGAGGTCCCCATGGAAAGCATCGATCTACTGGTCCTGAGCACCGCCCATGACTGGCTCCAGGCCGGCCATCGCGTGTTGCTCGCCACCGTGGCCCGCACCTGGGGCTCCTCGCCCCGTCCCGTGGGCTCGATGATGGCCCTGCGCGGCGATGGTCGGGTGGTCGGCAGCGTGTCGGGAGGTTGCATCGAGGACGACCTGATCCACCGCTACACCAACGCCTACGATGGCAGCGGCCTGCCCGACGGGCCGCCGCAAGTGGTGCGCTACGGCATCAGCGCCGACGAAGCGCACCGCTTTGGCCTGCCCTGTGGCGGCACCCTGGAACTGATCCTCGAATTCACCCCATCGAGGGATGCCCTCGAACAGCTGCTGGCCCAACTCAACGCCGGCAAGCTGGTGCGCCGCAGCCTGGACCTGGGCAGCGGCCAAGTGTCCCTGACCATCAGCGCCACTCCGGAGCAGTTCATCTTCGATGGCCGGCAGATGCTCAACACCCTGGGCCCCGGCTACCGCCTGCTGCTGATCGGGGCCGGCGCGCTGGCCGAATACCTGGCGACCATGGCGTTGTTCAATGGCTTCCGGGTCGCGGTCTGCGACCCCCGCCCCGAATACATCGGCGGCTGGAACGTGGCGGGCGTGGAGCAGTTGGTCGGCATGCCGGACGATGTGGTACGGGCCTTCGCCCCGGACCTGCGCACTTGCATCGTCGCCGTCAGCCACGACCCCAAGCTCGACGACCTGGCCCTGCTCGAGGCCCTGCACAGCCCGGCCTTCTACATCGGCGCCATCGGTTCGCGGCGCAACAGCCAGCTGCGCCGCGAGCGCCTGATCGAACACTTCGGCGAAACCGAAGCCTCGCTCCAGCGCCTGCACGGCCCCATCGGCATCTACATCGGCAGCAAGACCCCCGCCGAGATCGCCGTGAGCGTCATGGCCGAGATCCTCGCCGCCAAGAACGCTGTCGCCCTGCCCCGTACCCTTGACGTTTCGAACGCCAAGCAGGCCCGCGAGCAAGAGGCGCCCGTGGCCTGATCGATACAGCCGCTTCGGCGGTCAATCGCCGAAATTTGATTTTGATCAAATTCTCCACTGCCTTGCTGGCTAGACTGAAAACCGATACGACGTCATAAGTCGAGGTTGTACTTCATGTCCTGGTTCCGCCGTCATCGCCAACGCCTGTTGCACCTCACCCTCATGGTATGGGTGTTGGCCATGGGCGTGATGGCCATCCAGGGCTGCCTGGTACAGGCGAATCACGATCTGGCCGCGCCACATAATGTCGAGCAGCATGTGGCGGATGACCATGCCCTTCACAGCAGTGGTTGCCTGAAAAACTGTGAGGACACGGTCACGGCGATAAAACCTGCATTGCAGCATCCAGCATTGGACGCCCTCCAGTGGGCCGCCCTCTTGCTGTTAACTGCGGCAGTCATAAGGGTGCTCGATCCGGCGAAAGTATCCTCCTTTGCCGCTCTTGCACTGAAGCGCCCCGCCCCTCCGAAAGAACCGGCTCGCCTGACTTTCGTCCGTTTCAACAATTAACCCCCCTGGTTAAAAAGTGCCAGCGCACGGGTCGCTCCGTTTTGCTGCGCCACTTTTCGCGCCTCTGTCCTTGCTGCTTATTCCCTCACGAGTTCAGGAGTTCATCATGCACAAGCATTCAACATTCGTTCTAGCTGCCGTCTTGGCTGGCGGGGCACTCATGGCCTCTGCCGAGGATGCGCATCACCCGGCCGATGCACCAGGCAGCGCAATCGAGAGCACCGCACCGACGCCGGCGGCCATGACTGAAGCCATGACCGAGCAGATGGAGAAAATGCAGGCTGCCCATGACAAGGCCGCAGCAGCCAAAACGCCCGCCGAGCGCCAGGCCGCCCTGCAAGAAGGCATGAAAGCGCTGAAGAACAGCATGGCCATGATGAGCAAGGAGCAGGGGTCCATGGGATGCATGGAGATGTCTGGAGCCAAGGACGGCGCAGGCAAAGGCATGATGGACATAATGATGCAGATGATGGAGCAGCAGTCGTCGATGATGGACATGCCAATGAAAAAGTGAAAGGCAATCGTCGTACCTGCGCAATGCAACGCAGCTCATCGAGCTTCGGCTGGCGTTGGGGGGCATGGCTACATTAAAAGCGATGAATCTCCAACGTTGCCCGCCCGGTCCACGGCACGATCTGGATAAAGGCTTCGAAGAGCGGACGCTGAGGCTCGTCCGGCAAGGCCCTGGCAAGACACATCGGCTTGGCCGAAGTGCAAGGGCAGAGGGATGTGCCAGTCGTGATCAGGCATGGATGGATGCCTCCCTGGGTAAGTTCGGGAGGAGTATCGGTGGCGTTTCTTAATGGAATCTGAAGGTGGCGAAACGATCCGGCAGGACGGCTGGGGCGACTTGAAGCCGGGCCAGTTTGCCCCTTGCCGGGAAACCGGCAAGGGCTTTTTGTTGTCAGGACGGCAGATGTGGGGGCTGGTCGATGGGAGAAAGCTCGACGCTGTCACGGTACTCCGGCACCGAGACCGACCATCCCAGCTCCTGACTGATACGGCGGCGCAGCACGTCCGAGGCGTTGGGTTCGCCGTGCACCACAAAGGTGTGTTTCGGCGGCCGCTTGAACCCGCGCAACCACTGCATGATTTCATCGGCGTCGGCGTGCGCGGACAAGGTTTCCATGGGCACTACTTCGGCGCGGATCGGCACATCCTTGCCGTGGATACGCACCGACTCGGCGCCCGCGACAATCTGCGCGCCGCGGGTGCCGCCGGCCTGGAAGCCCGGAACCAGCAACGTATTGATCGGGTTGGGGGCCAGTGCCTTGAGGTGGTGAACCACCCGGCCACCCGTAGCCATGCCACTGGCGGCGATGATCACCGCGGGCGTGCGCTGCAGATCCAGGTTGATCGATTCCTGGGTGGTGCGCACGAAATGCGCGACATGGCACATGCCTTCGCACTCCTCCTGGGAGAGGCGGTGCTCGCTGCGAAAACGCTGGTACAGGCGCGTGACATCGGTGGCCATGGGGCTGTTGAGGTAGATCGGCAGGTCTGGGATCGCACGCCGCTGTAGCAGCCGGTACAGGTGATACATCAGCAATTGCGCGCGCCCGACCGCAAACGACGGTACCAGGGTGATGCCACGGCGCATCGCGGTTCGGCTGATGACCTGTGCCAATTGCTCCTCCGGCGACTCGACAGGGTGCCGACGGTCGCCATAGGTCGACTCCACCAGCAGATAATCGGCCTGTTCGATGATTTCCGGGGCGAACATCAAAGGGTCGTTGGGTCGCCCCAGGTCCCCGGAGCACACCAGCGTGACGCCGCCGGCCACGACTTCCACCGTGGCCGCGCCAAGAATATGCCCGGCGCAGCGCAACTGGATGCTCATTCCCGGAAGGATATCGACCCGATGGTGCATCTCCAGCGGCCGCAGCAGCTTCAGGGCGCGTTCCGCATCCTGCTCGGTATAGAGCGGCAGCGCCGGGGTGTGTTTCGAGTAGCCATGGCGATTGGCGAACTCGGCCTCTTCCTCCTGCAGGCGGCCACTGTCGCGCAACAGGATTTTCACCAGCTCACAGGTGGCGGCCGTGGCATACACCGGGCCTCGGTAACCG
This sequence comes from Pseudomonas sp. NFACC41-3, assembly GCF_900109505.1. Classification (NCBI taxonomy): domain Bacteria; kingdom Pseudomonadati; phylum Pseudomonadota; class Gammaproteobacteria; order Pseudomonadales; family Pseudomonadaceae; genus Pseudomonas; species Pseudomonas sp. NFACC41-3. Next base: position 1,559,828 of record NZ_FOAE01000001.1, on the reverse strand, counting down.
TTGCGCGCCAATACCGGCAGGTAGCCGCTGTGATCCAGGTGGGCATGGGTCAGGACGATGGCGTCCAGCTCGCGAACCGGTAGCTGGAACGGGTCCCAGTTATGCAGGCGCAATTGCTTGTAGCCTTGGAACAGACCGCAATCGATCAACACGTGCTGGCCTTCATGCTCCAGCAGGTACTTGCTGCCGGTGACCGTGCCGGCCGCGCCGAGAAATGACATTCGCATGGCTGTCTCCTTGAACCTTCATGGGAGGGCTATTGATCGCTCCTTTCGCCCTGGCGACCGTTGACTTTTATCAACCGTGGCTGTGCCCGCGATCATTTCAGCCGGCCTCGGCGGGCGGCTTGACCAGCATCAGGCTGCAGGGGGCATGGTGCAGCAGGTTCTCGGCGGTACTGCCGACGAAAACCTCGCCCCCCTGGCGGCAGGCCGTGCCCAGCACGACCATGTCGAACACGTTCCTGCGAGCGAAATGGCCGATCACCTGATGGGGAATGCCGGCCAACAGATGTCGGTGTTTCTGCTCAACCCCATAACGTTCGGCAAGCAGATCGAAGGCCTCTTGCTGGGCATCGTTGACCGCATCGCGCAAGCTGCCGTCCAGGCTCGAGGTCGGCACACTCATCACCGCGTCGCCCACCACCGACCAGTTGCTGACATTGAGCAGGTGCAAGGTCGCGCCGCAGGACGTTGCCAGCGTCGAGGCCAGGTCGAGAATCCGTTCGTTGAGCCCATGGGTCAGGGCTTCCAGGTGGGACAGGTCGATGGCGGCGAGGATCTTCAGCGGCTTGGGGTTTTCCGCACTGCTGACCAGGTGCAAGAAAGCGGGACAATCCCGCAACAGCAGCCAGTCCAGAGGCCGATGGAAGACCCGGTCGAGTGCCGGCACCCGTTGCACATCCTTGATCAGCAGGTCCGGATGGAAGTCGTTCACGTACTCAAGCACGTGGGCCGGGCTCAACCTGGCCCAGACCACTTCAGTGGTCACCCGCAAGCCCTCGCAGCGTTGAAAGCGCGCCTGCTGTTCGAGCCAGTGGCGGTGCACCTGCAGGTAACCTTCCCGGGCCTGGCTCATGGCGTCGTGGTCGAACAGGCCGGCCACCGCCAGCGCGTTGACATGATCGAAAGCGACAATGTGCAACATCGCACCGGTTGCGCTGGCCAGCGCCAACGCCCGGTCGAACGCCGGGGTGCGGGTCATCTCGATTGGGGCAATGAGCAATAAACGCTGAATTCTCAACATCGCACACCTCGTCCTGGTAACGCTTCACCTGCCTTACCGCAAGCCCGGCTTCCTGCCAGAGCCTTCGTACCCTTGCCGATGGGGCATCGGCGATGCGCGGCGTCTGGTCTCGGCCAGGGCCGCGCCCTTCTGCTCCTGCTCTGCCCGAAGCCTGCTCCGGCGCCCTCCCCTAGACCGCCAGAACGCTGCAAGGCACCTGATACAGAATATGTTCGATCGTGCTACCCACCAGCTTGGCCAGCCCGCGGGACTGGTTCCTGCCCATCACGATCACATCCACCTCCTGCGCGTGGGCAAACTCGCTCAGCACCGAGACGGGTGGGCCCTTGATGAAGTGCCGACACTCGGCAGGCACGCCAAAGCGCTCGGCCAGTCCGAGGAAGGATTGTTCCAGATCCTCGCGCAGCTTGCGGGTAAGGTCCGCCAGGGTCAGGCCGACGCCGCTCATATTTTCCAGAAAGGCCGCGGAGATATCACAGGCGTAAAGCAGGTGCAGCTCGGCATCGCACTGCAAAGCGAGACTGGAAGCCTCATGGATGATCCGCTCGTTGAGCTCGTTGTCCGCGGGCTTGGTGTCCGACACTTCGACCGCGGCCACGACTTTGCGCGGCAAGAGGCTGCCATTCCCGCCGGTCAGATACACCGGTATCGGGCAATGGCGCAGCAAGTGCCAGTCCAGGGGGGTGAAGAGCGCGCGCCTGAGCCGCGGCTCATGCTCTATCTGCTTGATCAACAGATCGGGCTGCATTTCCACGACATGGTCGAGGATGCCTTGCTGCATGTCATCGACCCATGCCACCTCCATCGTCACGGCCAGCCCCTGGCCACGCAAGTCTTCTACCTGGGCCTTGAGCCAGTCGCGATGGTCCTGCAAGTAACCTTCCCTGGCCTGTTTGCGGTCGCCCTCTTCGAGCAACCACAGAATATCCAGCGACCTCATCAAGGCCGCGATATGCAGGCTCGCACCGCTGGCCCGGGCCAGGGCTGCGGCGTGGTCTATGGCATGGGAATGGCGTTGAGCCGGGTTGATGATCAGCAACAACCGTTGGTACTGGCTCATGATCGACCTCCAGACAGGTGGGCTTCGATGCCAGGTGCCCGTTGATGAAGGCAGCTGTTGCGCCTTCGCGGGATCGGCATCAGTGTCGACCCAGACTCCTCCTTGCGCGCCTCCAGGGTTCTGATCTATGTCAGATCCCCGCGCGAGGCGCCGAAAAACGCCCCTGCGCAGATAAACCTGAGCACCCACCCCTGGCGTATCCTGCCTGTGCCCGATGAGGGAGCAGGTGTTTTTCCCCATTCGTCGCCTGCTTTTCGCCAGCAGCCGAGCGGCACGCCCTGGCAAGGCACAGGAACTATGCTTCACCCACCTGGAAAGGGGTCCATGGTATGCCAGACGCCCGAACGTATCCCAACCCTCATCTCAAGGCTGCATGCGCCAACTGCAGTGTCCTGGAACTGTGCCTGCCGCTTGGCCTGAGCGGGCCGGAGATCGAGCGTCTGGACACTCTGATCGTGCAACGCTTCAAGGTTAAAAAAGGCGCGGCCCTCTACCGTACAGGCGATCCCTTGCGCTCGCTGTATGCGGTCCGCATAGGCTCGTTCAAGACCAGCATGGTTTCAATCGACGGTCGAGAACAGGTCACCGGCTTTCAGATATCGGGCGAGATGCTTGGTCTGGATGCCATCAGTGCCGACGAACACGCCTGCAGTGCGTTCGCCCTTGAGGACAGCGAAGTCTGTCCCATCCACTTTGCTCAACTGGAGAAACTCGCCCAGGACTTGCCATCCTTGCAACACAGCCTGAACAAACTCCTGAGCCGAGAGATCGTGCGCGATCACAGCATGTTGATGCTGATGGGCAACATGAACTCCGACGAACGCCTGGCGGCCTTCCTGCTGAACCTGTCGCAACGCCTGAGCCTGCGTGGCTACTCGTCCAGGGACTTCATCCTGAAGATGCGCCGCGAGGAGATCGGCTCCTACCTGGGGCTGAGGCTGGAAACCATTTGCCGGGGCATCGCGCACCTGCGGGACCAGGGGCTGGTGGAAATTTCCGGGCGGGAAGTCAAGGTCCTGAACCTGGAGGGGCTCAAGCAATTGGTCGCAGGTTGCCAGCGCTCGGCTCTGCGCTGACCCTGCACGCCCGGAGAATCGTCATGCGCGCCATGGTCCTGCATATTCCCGGCGAGCCGCTGCGACAGGAACAACGCCCGGTCCCGACACCCGGCCCCCAGCAACTGCTGATCAAGGTCCTGGCCTGCGGCGTCTGCCGCACCGACCTGCACCTGGTCGATGGCGAGTTGCCCCAGGCGCTGCTGCCACGGGTGCCGGGCCATGAAATCGTTGGCCAGGTGACCGCGGTGGGTGCCGACGTCGCGCCCGGCTGGATCGGCCAGCGAGTGGGCGTTCCGTGGCTCGGCTGGACATGCGGCGAATGCGCGTTCTGCCGCACGGGCCGGGAAAACCTGTGCGACCAGGCGCAATTTACCGGCTGTCACCTGGACGGCGGCTACGCCGACTACACCCTCGCCGATGCCCGTTTCTGCCTGCCGATTCCCGAAGCGCTCTCGGCCACCCAGGCCGCGCCGTTGCTGTGTGCCGGGCTGATCGGTTTTCGGGCGCTGCGGATGGCCGGGAACCCGCGCCACCTGGGCCTCTACGGTTTCGGAGCGGCGGCGCACCTGGCGATTCAGGTGGCGTTGGGCCGGGGGCAGCAGGTGTATGCCTTCACCCGACCCGATGACCGCGCGGGCCAGGACTATGCCCGGTCACTGGGGGCCCGTTGGGCCGGTCCCTCGGATCAAGCACCGCCGCACCTGCTCGATGCCAGCCTGATCTTCGCCCCCGTCGGCCCGCTGGTGCCGGCGGCGCTGGCCGTCACGGTCAAGGGCGGCTGCGTGATTTGCGCCGGCATCCACATGAGCGACATCCCGGCATTCCCTTATCGACTGCTCTGGGGCGAACGCAGCGTGCGCTCGGTAGCCAACCTGACCCGTGAAGACGGCAGCGCGTTTTTCGCAGAACTGCAGCACACCCCCGTCCACTGCGACGTCACCTGCTTCGCCCTGGACGATGCCAATCAGGCACTGGAGCGCCTGCGGGCCGGTCAGTTCAACGGGGCGATCGTGCTCACCCCCTGACGCCCGAACCGTTCACCTGACCGCCAGAATACTGCCCGGCACCGAGTACAACGCCCGCTCGGTAGTGCTGCCGATCAAGCGGTCGATCCCCACCCGATGCACAGTCCCCATCACCACCACATCGGCCAGGTACTGCTCGACGAAATCGCCGATCGCAGGCACCGGCGGGCCCGACACGAAGTGCCGGCGTTCCGGCGCAATGGCGTAGCGCTCCGCCAGGCTGACAAACGCCAGGTGCAAGGACTCACGCAACTCCTCGACGACGTCCATGCCCCAGCCGCCGCTGACCAGCGGTGCATCGCCATTGAAGGCCGGCGACAGGTCATAGGCGTACAGCAGGTGCAGTGGCGCATCGCATTGCAGGGCCAGGGCGTTGGCCGTCTGGATGATGGTGTCGTTCAGGCCGCTGATCTGGGTTGGCGGATCGAATGGATCCACCGCCGCCACGACCCGGTGCGGCAACCCGTAACGGGCCTGATTGACCAGATGCACGGGAATCGGGCACTCACGCAGCAGATGGCAATCCAGGGGCGTGATGAACACCCGCTTGAGCAGCGGTTCCAGGCTGACGTCCTTGATCAGCAGGTCCGGACCGAGCTCCTCGACCGTCTTCAGGATGTCCAGCAGCGGATGGGTGGTGAACAGCACGTCGACCGTCGCCTCCAGCCCCAGGTCGCCGAGCCGCTGGGTCTCTTCGGCCACCCATCGGCGATGGCGACGCAGATAACGCTGATAGCCCGCCTCGTCGACTCTCTCTTCCCACAGATGCACCACCGGCGCCGGCTCGGCAAAGCCGCGTACATGCAGCACAGCCCCGCTGGCCTTGGCCAGCGCGACAGCCCGTAGCGAGGCTGGCGACTGATGCAGCGTTGGATCGGCGATCAGCAGCAAACGTTGGTAATGCCCCATCACACACCTCGCTCAGGCACCGGTCGAACAGGCCGGCATAGGCCAAGAGTGCGCCTTGTCCGCCGGCAAGCGCCTTGATGTACATCAGATCCCACTCGATGAGCGACGTCTGTCGCCGGTGTCTGATCCAGATCAGATCCGCCTGTCAGCAGCAGGGTAAAACGAAGTGAACCGCGTGCGCCCTGCCGCGCGGCCCCTTTCGGCCGTATGGAGAATCCCATCATGCTCACTGTCAAAAACCACAACGAACGGGCCGCCGCCGTCTACGCCGCGGTCCCCGGAGAACACTGGATCGAAACGCTGAAGGACGGCCACCATGTGCTGATCCGGCCACTGGCGGAAAAGGACCGCGAGCGGGAGTACGCCTTTATCAGGCGCCTGTCTCCCGAATCCAGGCACATGCGGTTCCTCGCCCAGATCAGCGACCCCAGTGGCGCCTTGCTCGATCAGTTGATGCACACCGACGGCAAGCAGCACATGGCGTACGTCGCGCTCGCTCACGAAAACGGACAACTGATCGAGATCGGTATCAGCCGCTACGCCGCCACGGGCGAGCACGAATGCGAATGCGCGGTAACCGTCGCCGACGAATGGACGCACCTGGGCCTGGGAACCTTGTTGATGGAGCATCTGATCAAGGCGGCCCGCAAGAACGGCTTTCGCCAGATGTATTCGGTCGACGCCGCCAGCAATGCGCCCATGCGCGACCTGGCCAAGGCCCTGGGTTTCGAACGGAGTCACGATCCCGACGACAGCCGCCAGGTCATCCATCGCCTCCACCTGTAAAACCAGCGCCCCGTGGCGTACCGGCCAGCGGGCCGCCACGGGCGATTCAACAATCCTCACTCAAAGCGTCTTGTCCGGTTTTATCGCCAGTACGCTGCACGGTGCCCGGTGCAAAAGCTGCTCGGCGGTGCTGCCCAAGAGTTTTTTCAGTCCCTTGTGCTGCACGGTTCCCATGACAATGACGTCAGTCCGGTGGGCAGTCGCAAAATCACAGATACACGACAGCGGCGTACCCTCGATGAAATGGCGACGCTCTGGAGGCACGCCATGGCGTTCGGCCAGCGCCGCGAATGCCTCGAATTGCGCCTCGCCCAACACTTCGTAGATCCCGACGCTCAGCGGCAGCACGCCAACCCCCATGTCCTGGGCATACACCGCGGCCCAGTCATACACATGCACCAGCTCGAGTGCCGCGGCACATTGCCCGGCCAGCTTTACCGCGGCGTCGATAATCTGGTCGTTGAACACCCTGTCCTGCTCATCGCTGCGCAGCACATCGACAATGGCCAGTACGTTGCGTGGCCGTGGGTTGAGGGCATTGGTCACCAGGTGCACCGGTACCGGACAGTCCCGTAGCAACTGCCAATCCAGCGGGGTGAAGAACACGCGCTTCAAGGCGGGCTCTTCTTCGGCATCCTTGACGATCAGGGCCAGGGGCATTTCATTGACGAAGTGCAGGATTTCTTCGAACGGATGCTGCACCCAGAGCACTTCGCGGGTGACCTCGATCCCCTGTTCGCTCATCGAGCGAGCCTGCTCGTCAAGCCATTGCCGATGGCTTTGCAGATACCCGTCCCGGGCCTGGGCGATCTGCTCGGGCGCGAACAGGCCGGCCACCGCCAGCGCCTGCAGATAATCGAAGGCCACGATATGCAAGGGTAACTGCATCGCCCGGACCAACGCCGCGGCGCGGTCGAATGCCGGTGTGCGGGTCATGGCGGGAGGGGCAATTAGCAGTAAACGCGGGGGCTGCGACATAAGGCACCTCGGCACGCGGCCATCTCAGAACACGGAATGGAATTGCAGATTGAGCGTTCCCGGGCCGGGTGACTTGATCTTTGTCAGCTACCCGAAGCGACGGGCTTCAGTACAACCAGATACCGGCCCACATCGCCAGCGGCAGCACGACCAGTGCGGCGATCAGCAGTACCAGCCCGTCGCGCATTTCCGCTTCGCTCAATTGACTGCGGGCGAAGTGATGCAACTTTTGTCGATACGTCAGCAGCCCCGCCATCGCCACGCCAATGGCAATCGCCAATTCCGGCGCCGTGCCTTCCAGGCCAAGGGTCGCGCTCATAGAGCCTCCCTGTGGACGAACCTTGCCGCCCTGGCCACGAGGGTTACTTCAGCAGGCCAGGGCAAGCCCCCTTCCTGGTAGCCGGAGCGGATCGGTCGCCGGCTGTCCGAGGGGGGGCCTCCGTCTGGCCAGGGCTGGTCGGCCAGGGATGCGGCGCATCGATGCGCGCCCGGAGTTGACCGACGAAAGCCGTCGCGGCTTCCAGGCTGCTGAAGCCCACTGTCAGGGCATCCATGTGCACGAGCCAGCCATGGCCTGTCGGTTTCGCTGTGATATCGATGATCATCGATCGCCTCCGCTCAAGCACCCGCGTCGCCCGGCCGGGCATCACGGGGTAATCGCCACCTTCATGACCCCGTCCCGCTGGTGAGCGAACAACTCATAGGCGGCTTCGATATCGTCGAGTTTGAAACGGTGGGTCACCAGCGGCGACAGATCGACCCCGCCGCTTTGCACCACCGCCATCAAGCGGCGCATGCGTTCTTTGCCGCCGGGGCACAGGGTGCTGACGATGCTGTAGTCGCCCAGCCCGGCGGCGAAGGCGTCGAGGGGAATGTGCAGGTCGCTGGAATAAACGCCGAGGCTGGACAACCGCCCGCCTGGCCTCAGCACGCGCAAGGCGGACTCAAAGGTGCCCTGGGTGCCCAGTGCTTCGATGGCCACGTCGACGCCACGGCCATCGGTCAACGCCATGATCTGCTCGACCACATTACCGTCCTTGAAGTTGACCAGATGGGTGGCACCCAGGCGTTTGGCGACCGTCATGCGCTCCGCCACGGCATCCACGCCGATGATCTGGCTGGCACCCTTGAGCCGCGCACCGGCTACCGCGCAGAGGCCGATCGGCCCCAGGGCGAATACCGCGACGGTGTCACCGATATTGACCTCGCCACGCTCTGCCCCGGAGAACCCGGTGGACATGATATCGGGGCACATCAGCACCTGTTCGTCGCTGAGGCCGTCGGGGATCGGGCACAGATTGGCCAGGGCATCCGGCACCAGCACGTACTCGGCCTGGCAGCCATCGATGCTGTTGCCGAACTTCCAGCCGCCGATGGCGCGAAAGCCATGGCGGGTGTCCGGGCCGTCCTGGGAAGCGCAACCGCACAAGCAGGCATAACTTTGCCCGCTGGGCGTGATGGCCCCGGCAATCACCCGCTGCCCCTCGACAAAACCGCGCACCTGCGAGCCCAGCCGCTCGATGATTCCCACCGGTTCATGACCGATGGTCAGGCCCTTGGCCACCGGGTACTCGCCCCGCAGGATGTGCACATCGGTGCCGCAGATCGTCGTCGTGGTGATACGCACCAGGGCATCCAGTGGCCCCACTTCGGGGATCGGCTTTTCATCGAGCACGATCCGGTTCTTTTCAACGAAAATTGCCGCTTTCATGGTGGCCATGACGATCCTCCAACCTTGAGCCCGCGCTTGAGTCCAGCAAGACTTTCAGGCTGCGCCGGGAGCAAGGGCCTGAGCTTGATCATGATCAATAATTCATCAATGGGCCCCTCGCGACTGACCACACGTCAGCTGGCCCGCTCCACTGCCGGGCGGGTTGATACAGATCAAGCGCGCACCGCCGACCAGAGGCAGGATCTGAGCAAGGTTTCACGGCGAAGACGCGTCGTTGCCGTTACCTGTTACCCACGGGAGTTTTGTCATGTCCGAGCAATCACGTTTCATGCTGGTCGCCTCGCCGCTGATGGAGAACAGCCCCGCCTTCGATCGGGCCGCCGCCCTGGCCAGGGCCGAAGACGCAGCCCTGCACATCGTCGCCTTCGACTACCTGGAAGGCCTGGCCACGGCCAGCCTGGTCAACGAACAGGCCCTGGAGCAAATGCGCCTGGGTTATGTCGAACGCCATCGCCAGTGGCTCGAAGAACAGGCCCGCCCGCTGCGCAAACTGGGTGTCACCGTCACCACTGAAGTGATATGGGTCGAAAGCCCGCTGCAGGAAATCCTGACGCATCTCAAAGAACAGCCCATGGCCCTGCTGATCAAGGCTCTGGAGCATCAATCGCGGCTGTCGAGGGTGTTCTTCACGCCCCTGGATATCCACTTGCTGCGCGAGTGCCCGGTGCCCCTGCATTTTGTCAGCCACCTACAGCATGCATTGCCGCGCAAGATCGTCGCGGCGGTCGACCCGTTCCACCGCGATGATCAGTACCAGGACTTCAACGACCGGATACTGCATGAGGCGAGCAAACTGGCCAGCGCCTGCAACGCCGAGCTCGACGTGGTCTATGCCCATGACCTGTCCTCCATCGGCGCGGACGAATTCAACTTCGACCAGAGTTCGACGTTTTTCTCGACAAGCAAGGCCAAGACCCTGTTCGACGCGCAGGCCGCGGCCTTCAACGAACTGGCCGAACGCAACGGCATTGCGCCGGAACGCCAGCACATGATCATGGGCAGCCCGGCCAAGGTCCTTGCCAGTTACGTCGCAGCCTATGACATCGACGTGATTGTCATGGGCAGGGTTGGCCATCGCGGCGGCCTGGGGCGCCTGATCGGCAGCACGGCAGAGCAGTTGCTGTACCAGCTGCCTTGCAGCGCATGGGTGGTTTCACCCCAGGTGCCGATGGCCGAATAAAGCCCCTTTTCAGGATGCTTGCCCACGCGCGCCAGGCCGGCAACCTCGCGGCTTTGCCGGTCAGCCAGCGCGGCGCGCCAGTTGCGTGAGGTAGGCGCAGAACATGTCGGCCATCGCGTCGGCGTAGGTCTTGATCTCTGTGGCGGTGCGCGGGCTTTCTGAAAAGTCCTTGCCCACGCTGCTGAGCGTGGCGGTGATCAAGTCGCTGGCCAGGGCGCGGGTTGCCTGCGACGCCTCGGGCAGCGCCTCCTCCATGAAAGCCTGGAAGATCCGCTCTCCTTGCGCCTTCACGGCCTGCGCTTCGGGGGCGTCGCGGTACAGCGGCGCAGCGTCGTTGAGCGCCACACGCATCCTGGCTTCCTCGCACTCGGACTGGATAAACACCCGGACCAGCACCCGCAGCCGCTCCAGCGGGGCTTTGCCACCCTCTTCGAGGATGCTGCGCAGCATCTCTGTGGTCTGTTGCCACTCATCGCTTTGCAGGCGGAACAGGATCGCCGCCTTGTTCGGGAAATACTGATACAGCGAACCGATGCTGACGCCGGCCTTCTCGGCCACCCGCGCAGTGGTGAAGCGCTGCGCGCCTTCCTTGGCCAAAACCTGAGTAGCGGCTTCCAGGATCGCCGCGACCAGCTCCGTCGAGCGTGCCTGTTTAGGCGCTTTGCGCGAGGAAACCTGCGGGGTCCGGCGGTTGCTCATGATGGCCCGACAGGGCCGCAGCCAATGCGAATAGCGGAGGGGGTCACTTGCTCATATCCTCTAAATGCGACGAATTGATCGCATTTTAGCCACGCGCCGCAAGGCGTCAACTTCGGACGGGATGCCCCCATGACCAGCACATTGACCACCTCCCCACTCGCACCCCTGCTCGATCGACTGTTCGAGCAGGCCGACACGGCGACCAGCCCGGCCGTCGCCGGCATCTCCCGCGAGGAACGCGAGCGCCTGATGCACAGCAAGACCGAATACCGGGATTTCTATGGCCGCCTGAAAGACCTCTGGCTGCCCGTTTCCCGCGAGACCGGCGGGCTGCTGTACATGCTGGCGCGCAGCACCCGGGCCCGGCACATCGTCGAGTTCGGCACCTCGTTCGGCATCTCGACCCTGCACCTGGCGGCGGCCATCCGCGACAACGGCGGCGGCCGCCTGATCGGTAGCGAGTTCGAGGCGTCCAAGGTGGAACGGGCGCGCCAGCACCTGCTCGAAGGCGGCCTGGCCGACCTGGTGGAAATCCGCGAGGGCGACGCGCTGAAGACCCTGGCGGTCGACCTTCCCGAATCTATCGACCTGCTGCTGCTTGACGGCGCCAAGGCGCTGTATGCCGATATCCTGGCCCTGGTCGAAAGCCGCCTGCGGCCGGGCGCGCTGATCGTCGCCGACAACACGGACTACTGCCCGGACTACCTGGCCCGGGTCCGTTCGCCCGCCAGCGGCTACCTGTCCGTGCCCTTCGGCGGCGACGTGGAACTGTCGATGCGCTTCGCCTGAGTCGCCCCTGGAAGGCGAGGCCCCGGTCAAGATCGGGACCTGATCACCCGCGACTTTGCCACTGAGTCGCGCCACTGCCGCTCAGCGATCCTCGCGCCCTTCCCCCTCCAGCGGATGCTGCGCGAGGTAGCTGTCGACGGCATCGCCGATGGTCGGGAAGAACGCCGCTTCGCCAAACCGCGCGAACAGCCCGAACCGCTTCAGCTTGTCCTTGACCGGGTCTTTCATCTGGGCCACGCACAGCTTGATGCCAGCCTGGTGCAGGGTGTCGTCCAGTTCCGCCAGCATGTCGGCGGACGTCACGTCGACGCTGGTCACCGGTTCCGCCGCCACCACCAGCCAGCGCACCGGCGTTGGCGAGGCCGCCACGGCGTCCAGCACCCGGTCATGGAACAGCTCGGCGTTGGCGAAGAACAACGGGGCGTCCCAGCGAAACAGCACCACGCCGGGGATCAGGCGCGCGTCGGGATAGCGCGTGATGTCGTGATAACCCTTGACCCCTTCTGCCCGCCCCAGGACCGCCGAGTAAGGGCGCCAGCCATCCCACAGGAACTCGATGACGGCAATCACGATGGCCAGGCCGATGCCCTCGATCGCACCCAGCACGGCCACGCCGACGGTGCAGACGATGGAGAGCCAGCACTCCCATTGCTGGATGCGATAAATCCGCCGCAGGTCGCTGACTTCGATCAGGCCGATGGCCGATGCGATCACCACCGCGGCCAGGGCGCTGGTGGGCAGATCTTCCAGCAGGTTCGGCGCCAGCACCAGCAGCAAGGCCACGGCCAGGGCGCCTATGACTCCGCTCACCTGGGTCCTGGCGCCGGCGGCCTCGGCCACGGGGGTGCGCGACGAGCTGCTGCTGATGGCAAAACCCTGGAAAAATCCGGCCGCCAGGTTGGCCACGCCAAGCCCGACCATCTCCTGGTTCGGGTCGACATAGTTGTGGGTCCGCGCCGCGTAGACACGGGACAGCACGCTGGTATCGGCGAACGAAACCAGGGCCACCGCGCAACCGCCGATCAGCACCGGGCCGATATCGGCGCGGCTGATCCAGGGGATGGCGAACGCCGGCAGGCCTTGTGGCAGAGAACCCAGGACCGAAACGCCGGCTGTTGCCGCAAGGTCCAGCACCGCGACAGCGACCGTCGCCGCGGTGACGGCGATCAGAATGCCCGGTACCCGCTTGTGTTTTCTGAACAGCAGGATCAGCGCCAGGGTCGCCGCACCGACCATGAAGGCGGTCCAGTTGGTCTTGCCCTCCAGCACCGCTGTGGCGATGGCCCACAGGTTGCTCAGCGGCCCGTTGGCGTCCACCGAGAAGCCGAAGAGTTTCGGCAACTGGCTGATCAATACCGTCAATGCGATACCGTTCATATAGCCGTAGCGGATCGGTTTGGAAAGCAATTCAGTGACAAAACCCAGGCGCGCGATACCGGCCAGGACGCATACCGCCCCCGATACGATCGCCATCATGCTCGCCAGGACGACCGCGCGCTGCGGGTCACCACCGGACAGTGGCAGGACCACGGCGAGGATCACCGCGACCAGTGAGGAATCCGGCCCCAACACCAGGATCCGGCTGGGGCCGAACAGCGCATAGGCGAGCAACGGCACGATGGTCGCGTAGAGGCCATAGATGCCGGGCAGTCCCGACGCCACCGCGTAGGCGATGCCGACAGGCACCAGCACCGTCGTCAGCACCAGCCCGGCCACGAAGTCGTGACGCAACCAGGCCACGCGGTATTCGCGCAGCATGCGCAGCCCCGGCAGCCAGCGGCTCCAGCGATGCTGTTCGTCGCCGGCGTCCCGGCGGGCAATCCGGCCAGGTTCCGGGACGGGCGGAGAAGATCCCGAATGCTTCATCGGACGCTGGTCCTTGGCGGGTAGATGGGCTGATGCCTGGCGCTCAGAACTGCTGCGGAACCCGTCGCAGCGGATGGTCCGACTCCCGATAGCCGCCCGGCTTCTGGCGCTTGGGCAACACCACTTTCTCCCGTGGTACTTCCTTGTAGGGAATGCGGCTGAGCAGGTCGCTGATGATATTGAGGCGCGCGCGGCGCTTGTCGTTGGAGTCGGCCACCAGCCAGGGCCCATGTTCGGTGTCGGTGGCCTTGAACATCGCGTCGCGGGCACGGGAATAGTCATACCAGCGGCTGTATGACTTGACGTCCATCGGCGTCAGCTTCCAGATTTTGCGCCCGTCCCTGATCCGCGCTTCGAGGCGGCGGGTCTGTTCTTCCGGGCTGACTTCCAGCCAGTACTTGAGCAGGATCACGCCCGAATCGACGATCGCCCGCTCCACCAGCGGCACCGCCTTGAGGAAGGCGACCGCCTGCTCTTCGCTGCAGAACCCCATCACCCGCTCGACGCCCGCGCGGTTGTACCAGCTGCGGTCGAAGATCACCACTTCGCCCGCCGCCGGCAGGTGCGGCAGGTAGCGCTGCAGGTACATCTGGCTTTTTTCGCGGTCGGTCGGTGCCGGCAGCGCCACCACCCGGAACACCCGCGGGCTCAGGCGTTCGGTCAGGGCCTTGATGGTCCCGCCCTTGCCGGCGCCGTCGCGTCCCTCGAAGACGATGCAGATCTTGATGCCTTTTTCGCGCACCCACTCCTGCAGCTTGACCAGCTCCACATGCAAGCGGCGCAACTGTTCCTCGTAGTCTTTTTTGTTCAGTTTCGCAGGTTCAGCGGGAGCGCCCTTGGCGGCGCCCTTTTTGTTTTTTGCCATGACCGGAACCTCATGCTCGCTTCCATCGATCGCGTGAGTCTAGTCGAGGATCCGGCCTCCACAGGACGGCCCGGGCCGGCCGGGAACGCGGCGAGGACAAACGCCCGCGCCCGCCCCCCGTGGCTCAAAACACCGCGATATGCGCATCCGTGCGCGGTTCGGTGCCGCCGCACAGCACGCCGGTTTGCGGGTCGCGCAGAATGATCTGCCCGCGCCCGTAGCTGGTCAGGTCGCAGGCCACCTGGACCTCGTGCCCGCGACGCGCCAGGGCGGCGGTCATGTCCCGCGAGGCGTTCTGTTCGATCCCCACCTGCAGCCCGCCCAGCCATTGCCAGCGCGGCGCATCCAGGGCCGCCTGCGGGTTGAGGCCGAAATCCACCAGGTTCATGACCATCTGCACATGCCCCTGGGGCTGCATGTAGCCGCCCATCACGCCAAACGGCCCCATGGGCACGCCGCCCTTGCTGAGGAACCCCGGGATGATGGTGTGGAAGGTCTTCTTGCCGGGCGCCAGGCAGTTGGCATGGGCGGGGTCGAGGCTGAATTCTTCGCCACGGTTCTGCAGGGCGATGCCGCTGTCGGGCAGCACCACGCCCGAGCCAAAGCCGTGGTAGTTGCTCTGGATGAACGACACCATGTTGCCCTCGGCATCGGCGCTGGCCAGGTAGACCGTGCCGCTGGCGTGCGGGTCGCCCGGCTGCGGGGCCAGCGCCTGTTCGCCGATCTGCGCCCGGCGCTGGGCCGCATAACGGTCGCTGAGCAAATCCTCCACCGCGACCCGCATATGCGCGGGGTCGGTGATGTAGTGCAGACCGTCGCTGTAGGCCAGCTTCATCGCCTCGAGCTGGCGGTGCCAGGTCTGCTGGCTGTCGCGATGATCGAAGTCGAAGCCTTCGAGAATCTTCAGGGTCATCAATACCACCAGGCCCTGGCCGCTCGGCGGAATCTCCCAGACGTCCACGCCGCGATAGTTGACCTTGATCGGCTCGACCCACTGGGCGCGGTAATCCTTGAGGTCGCTGGCACGCAGATAACCGCCGGTGGCCCGCGAATGCAGGTCCAGGCGTTGCGCCAGGGCCCCTCGATAGAAGCTCTCGCAGCCGGTGGCGGCCAGTTCCGCCAGGGTCCGGGCTTGCGCCGGATTGCGAAACATTTCCCCGGCCCGCGGTGCCCGGCCGTCGATCAGATAGGTGTCGAACCAACTGTCGAGCACGGCGTTGCGGCTCGGGGTGAAGTTCTCCAGCGCGCTTTGCCATTGCAGGGCAACCACCGGCGACACCGGGAAACCGTCGCGCGCCAGGCTGATGGCGGGTTGCAACAGGTCGGCGAATGGCAGGCGGCCGAAACGCCTGGAAAGCTCGGCCCAGGCCGAGGGGCAACCGGGAACCGTCACGGGCGTCCAGCCGTGCAAGGGCATCTGTTCATGGCCAGCGGCTTTCACCGCCTCGATGCTCAGGGCCTGGGGCGCCACGCCGTTGGCGTTGAGGCCGTGCAGTTTGTCCTGGGTCCAGACCAGGGCAAAGGCGTCGCCACCGATGCCGCATCCCGTAGGCTCGACCACGGTCAAGGCCGCCGCCGTGGTGATCGCCGCATCGATGGCGTTGCCACCGCGTCGCATGATTTCAATGCCGGCCTCGGCGGCCAATGGCTGGGACGCGGCGACCATGCCGCGCTTGGCGAACACGCTTTGCCGCTGGGAGGCGTAGGGATACTCGTGGGCAGAAAATTCGAACATGGCAGGTCTCACACGCATATTGAGGGTTCGGGTTCACAACACCCGGCTGAGAAAGGCCCGGGTACGGGCATGGCGTGGCTGGCTGAAAATCTGCTCGGGCGGCCCCTGCTCGATCAGTTCACCTTGATCGAGCACCACCACCCGGTCGGCGACTTCGCGGGCAAAGCCCATTTCGTGGGTGACCACCACCATGGTCATGCCCTCCTCCGCCAGCTCCTTCATCACTTGCAGCACTTCGCCCACCGTCTCCGGGTCGAGGGCGCTGGTCGGCTCGTCGAACAGCATCGCCTGGGGCTTCATCGCCAGCGCCCGGGCGATGGCCACCCGCTGTTGCTGGCCGCCGGACAACATTGAAGGATAGTGCCCCGCCTTCTCCGCCAGCCCCACGCGCTTGAGCAGCGCCCGCGCCTGCTCCTCGGCCGCGGCGCGCGACACGCCCAGGACGTGGATTGGCGCTTCGATGATGTTTTCCAGGGCGGTCATGTGCGGGAACAGGTTGAAGCGCTGGAACACCATGCCGATGTCCCGGCGCTGGCGGGCGATGTTGCGTTCCGAATCGCGCACCAGGCTGCCGTCGGCCCGTGTGCGGTAGCCCATGGGCTGGCCGGCGACGCGGATCTGCCCGGCCTGGATGTCCTCCAGCAGATTGATGCAGCGGATAAAGGTGGTCTTGCCCGAGCCGGAGGCGCCGATCAGCACCACCACTTCGCCGCGCCGGACCTGCAGGGAAATGCCCTTGAGGATCTCCAGGTCGCCGAAGGACTTGTGAATATCCAGGGCTTCGATGACCAGTTCTTCATTCATGTGCGGCATGTTCAACGCCCCCTCAGCAGTTTCAGGGTGTGACGCCCGAACAGGCGGCTGGCCGCCGGCGCCGGGCGGTCGGACTGGCCGAAGCGGTTCTCCAGCCAACGCTGGAAAAAGCCCCAGAGCGTGGTCAACGCCAGGAAGTAGATGGCGACCACCAGGTACAGCTCGAACACCCGGAAGGTCGCCGAAGTGACCATCTGCGTGCTGAGCAGCAACTCCTGCACGCCGATGACGCTGACCAGGGTGGTGTTCTTCAGCATCACGTTGAACTCGTTGCCCAGCGGCGGGACGATCACCCGGAACGCCTGGGGCAGCACGATGCGCCGCATCAGTTTGGGGAAGGTCATGCCCAGGGAGCGCCCGGCTTCGTACTGTCCTTTATCGACCGCACCGATGCCGGCGCGGATGATCTCGGCCATGTACGCGCCTTCGTTGAGGCCCAGGGCGATGATCGCCGCCTGGATATTGCCCGGCACCACCAACCAGCCCAGGTCCAGGTCCTCGAAGCGGAAAATCCCCCCGGCCGCCAGCGCGGTGTACAGGAACACGATCTGCACCAGCAGCGGCGTGCCGCGCATCAGCCACACATAGAAGCGCACCGGGTACTGCAACAGCGGGTTGCGCGACAGCTTCATCAGCGCCGCCAGCAACCCCAGCACACAGCCCAGGAGCATGGCCGACACGCTGATCAGACAGGTCAGCCCGAGCCCCGTCAGGTAGACATCGCTGGGCAGCAACAGGTACTGCCAGAACACGTCCCAATTGAAGTTCATCGAGCCACCCTCAGTCCAGTTTGTCGCTGCCGACGTGCCATTTATCCAGCAGCGCGGCGTAGCTGCCGTCGGTGCGCATGTCCTGCAAAACCTGGCTCAGCGCCGCGCTCAGTTGTGGGTCCTGCTTGCGCACGCCGAAACCGGTGAGGATCCGGTTGAACGCCGGCACCGCCGACTGGAACAGGTCCGGGGCCAGTTGCTGATAGTGCCCGGCGGACTCCACCGTGGTGCCGAAGGCGTCCACCTGGTTGATGCGCAGCGCCTGGAAGGCATCGGCGTCGACGTTGTACACCACCAGTTTCATCGGTGGCTTGCCGGCCGCCAGCAGCTTGTCGTTCTCGGCGCCGAGCAGGAGGCGGATGGTCGAACCGTTGCTCACCGCCACCTTGAGCCCGGACAGGTCCTCCAGGCTGTTCACCGCTTTCGGGTTGCCCTTGGGCACCACGATCGACTGGCTGGAGTACATGAAATTGACGATGTCGATCACTTCCCGGCGCTCGGGTTTGTCGAACAGCTGGTCGACGATCATGTCGCATTGCTGGGCCAGCAGCGCCGGGATCAGCCCGGCGAACGGCGAGATGCGCCATTCGACTTGCTTGCCGCCCAGGCGCTGGGCAATCGCCTCGCCCATGTCCACCTGCAACCCCACCGGTTTCTGCTGCGTGTCGAAGGACACCAGCGGCGGCGAATCCATGCCGGAGCAGTAGACGATTTTCTCGCTCTTGCTCAGGCGTTCCGGCAACTCGGGGGTGGCCTGCGCCCACAGGGAACAACACAGACTCAAGGTAAAAATGGCAGCTGACGCGCAAGGCTTGTGCATGGCATTACTCCAGTCATGTCGGGTAGCAAGGGGGGATGGCGTTCACCTCAAGCGTGAAGTGCCCGGCAAACAGTGCGTGGTTACTGATGGGCCTCCAGGAACTGGATCAGCCGCGGGATGGTGCCTTCGATGTGCTCGCACACCACCTGCGCCGCCTTGTCCGGGTCGCCGGAACGCAGCGCGGCAATGATCGAGGCGTGTTCGTCACGGGCGCTGCGGGGCTTGTCGGCGTGCTGCAGCCACAGGCGCATGTGCGGCTCGATCACCGAATACAGCGCCGAGATCTGCCGCATCAGCCGCGGGCGTTCGCTCAGGCTGCACAGGTATTCATGGAAGGCGCGATGGCGGCTGACCCACTCGGCGCCGTCTTCGCGGTAGTCGTCCATCTCGTCGAGCAAGCGCTCCAGATGGCTGAAGTGACGCTCGGTGATCTTGCCCGCCGCCACCCGGATCGCCAGGCCTTCGAGGGCACTGCGCATTTCGAAGACCTCGCGCATTTCGTCGATGTTCAGGCCACGCACGATGGCCCCGCGATTCGGTCGCAGGGTCACCAGGCCATCGGCATCCAGGCGCCGGAAGGCTTCGCGTACCGGCATGCGGCTCATGTTGATTTCGCTGGCGATGTCCTCGGCGATTAGCCGCTCGCCGGTGCGAAAGCGCCCTTTGCAGATCGCTTCCAACAGAAAGTTGTAGGCCTCCTCCTCCGCGGTCACGGGCTGGCGCTCGGTATAGGCTGGGGCAAATTTCATCGGCGGCACCTTTTGTATTTTTGTATCCAATTATCCATATAGCCAAAACAGCACATTGCGTGCCAAGGACCGCCGCGTTTTGCAGGTGTTTGATTCGCTTGGTTTTTGATTAATCAGGAAGGCTGGCGAAGCAAATTGCTGATCACGACAGCGAGTGAAAACGCCCCAGGACGGGGCTCATGGCGCGCAGAAAATGTGCTGGCGGTAACAGTTGACCATTTCCGCTGCCCCGCATAAAAAACGGGCGCCTGTCACGGCGCCCGTTTTCCTGGCCTGTGGCTGGCCGCCCTGCTCTCGCCGCCGCTCAGCCAGACGCCTTGCTCGCCGCCAGATAGGGCGCCAGGCGGCGTGCCATTTCTTCGCCGAGGGCCTGCAGACCGCTCATGGGACGGACCATCACCTCGAACTCGACGATCTTGCCGGCTTCGTCGAAGCGGATCAGGTCGATGCCCTTGATCTGCCGCTCGCCAACCCTTGCGCTGAACTCCAGCACCACGCTCAGGCCATCGGCGGTGACCAGTTGACGGTGATAGGCGAAGTCGCTGAACACCTTGAACACGGTATTGAGGATGGTCGAGACCACCGGCGCGCCCGGATAAGGCGTATGGGCCATGGGTGAACGGAATACCACTTTCGAATCCAGCAGTTCAGGCAAGGCGCCCAGGTCACCCTGGGCCAGCATGGCGTGCCAGCGTTGCAGGGAGGCGGCGGCCTGGGGATGCAGTTTCAGATCGGACATGGTGTTCTCCTGTCGCTTGCAAGGGGTGGACCGGGGATCTGTCGTTCGACGGCGATTGACCGAGCCACCATAAGCGCCGGGCGCCGCGCGCAACAATGATCGCAAGTGACACTTGATTGATCGCAATGAGCAATCGGCGTGCTGGCTTTCTTCAGGACTGGCAGAGCCGCTCGAACAATTTGGCGTGCCGCGGGAAGCGTTCGCTGAGCTGGCGCTTGCAGCCCAGCTGCATGTCCGCGTAGTCGAACCCGGGGCACACCGCTTCGCTGATCAGGCCATAGCCCGCCGCGCCGGGCAGCAGCCGCGAGGCCTTCCATACACCGCCGGGGACATGAAGCTGCAAGCACTGACCGGCCAGCACATCGCTGCCCATCACCCGGGTTTCCAGGCGGCCATCCGGGTACACCAGGCAGTATTCGAGGGCATCGCCGAGGTGAAAGTAATGCAGGATGTCGGACTGGTTCAGATGGAAATGGCCGATGGGCGAATCCCCGGTCAGCAGGTAATAGATGGAGGTCATCAAGTACCGCTGCCCGCCCGCGCTGGCGAGCATCGGCCTCTGGTCCGTCTGGAAGGTCCGGCGGTAGTAACCGCCTTCCGTGTGAGGTTCCAGGTTGAGGGCGGTCAGCAGTTGTCGGGCGCTGCAAGCAGGCGTGGGCGGGAGCGGGTCAGTCATGTCGGGGTCACAGGTTGGGGAGTTGCTCCCAGCGTAGCAGCGCCTCGCCCTGGCGCTGGCCCGACCTGCCGCATGAATGGCAGGTCGGGCCCTGGTCACTTACGCTCGCCGCGAGCCGGCTACCTTGCCGAGCGGCGCAGACTTGCGCGACAGGTCCTTGCTCCGGCGCAGGTAGCGCACGGCCCAGACCAGCAGCATGCCAAGGCTCAACAGCAGCGGAACCGCGGCGATATTGAGCATCTTCAAGGTCCTGCCCAGCTCATCGATATTGGCGTTCAGCTGGTACTGCACCTCGCGCAGTTCCTTGCGAATGCGGGTTTTCTCCTGCAGGAACTGGCGCACCGTCGCCTGCTGTTCGGCGCTGAGGGTCTCGCCCTTGTCCGGCGAGCCCTGCAACTGCTGCAGCTTGCCTTCGGTTTCCTCGAGACTCTCCTCGAGGGCGAAGCGTTTGGCGCGGAAGCTGGCTTCGGCCTGACGGCGCAATTGCTCCACCACCACGAACGGACGACTGTAGGGGCCGCGCGAGCGCAGGCTGTTCAGGGCGTCCGAACCGGCGAGGTTGTCCAGGGTATTGAGCACGAAGGAGGCGTTGTCGGCCCATGGTCGCGCTGCCGGGCGCCCGTTGACGTCCTGCATTTCCAGCCACATCCGGTCGCTCAACAGGTCCGTATCGGCCACCACCACCAGGTTGACCTGCTGCGCCTCCTTGAGGCCGTCCTTGCGACCCTCGATGCCGTCGGCAAAGGCCGTGCGTACCGGGCCTTGCACCCGGGCGGCGATCACGTAACGCTGGCTGGGCTGTTCCTGGTCGCGCAACATCTGTTTGCGGTCGGCTGGCTTGTCGAAACGGTCCGCCTCGAAGGCCTTGGCCGAGTCGGAGCTGTACATCAGCGGTGTGAAGCGCGTGCTGGCGCCGGCCACCGGTTCGAGGATGCCGGCGGTGGTCAGGGCAATGAACTCCAGCCCGGCGGTACTCGGGTCCTGCTGGCTCAAGGCGGCTTGCGGTACACCCAGGGTGAACGGCCGCGGCAGCGGACGCCCGTCCTCCTCGGAAGTCTCCAGCAAGGCATAGAGGTTGTCCCCCAGTACCTTGCCCGGCTGCATATGAATGCCCCAGGCCTTGAACAATGGCTCGAGATTGGAGGACTTGTCCTTGCTCTGGATACCGAAGTACTCCTCGCCGGAGTCCTGCTCGCTGTAGGGATCGACGAAGGCCACCAGCTTGCCGCCGCGCAACACGAACTGGTCGATGGCGTACAGGGTCGGCTGCGAGAGTTTTTTCGGGTGCAGCAACATCAGGATGTCGACGTCTTTCGGGATGTCCTGGGTATCGGGCTTGAGCTGTTGCAGATCGAACTCCCGACGCAGCTCCTGGATCAGCATCCACGGCTCGGTCTTGCTCTGCGTGCGGATATCGAAGCCACCGTTGGCCGGCAGGCTGCTCAACAGGCCCAGGGTCGGGCGCTTGGGGTTGGCCAGGGTCTGCAGCAAGCGGCTGATGTCGTACTCGAGGAACTCTTCCTGGTCCGGCGCGAAAAACTCGATCGCTTGGGCGTTGTTCTGCTCATCGGTACCGGCCAGGCCGAAGTACACGGGCGCCCCGCCCTGCCCCAGCGGCACGGCCTGCAGGCCGAACTCGGCGGCCTTGTCCTCCTCCGCGGAAAACGGCAGCGGGTCGATGACGTGCAGGCGGATCTTGCCGTCGGCCTCGCGCTCGTAGACTTTGAGCAGTTCCTGGACGCGCTGGGCATAGCCGCGCATTGGCACCAGTTCCTTCGAGCCGCTGTCGGAAAAGTAGAAATACAGGTCGAGCGGTTGTTTCAGCTCCGCGAGAATCTGCCGGGTGCCAGCACTGATGGAATAGAGCTTGTTCTGGGTCAGGTCGAGCCGGACACCGGTGAGCAGCAGCCCTGTCACCAGATTGAAGGCCAGGAACAGCAGGGCAATCAGCAACAGGCCGGAAGTGGAATACAGCATGCGTTTCATCGAATCGTCCTCACTCGGCTTTCTTCAGGTTGACCGTCACCACCGTGGCCATCAGCCAGGCGACGATCACGCTAAGGAAATACAGCGGATCGCGCAGGTCGATCAGTCCTTTGCTGATCGCGCCGAAATGCGTCAGCAGGCTCAGCGAGGCCAGCAAATCCAACAGCCATTGCGGTGCCCACGGGTTGAGTGCATCCAGCACCAGGGAGAAACCGCAGGCAACGAACAGGAAACACACCATGAAGGCGAGGATCAGGGCGATCACCTGGCTCTTGGCCATGGCCGACATGCAGGAGCCGATCGCCAGGTAGGTGCCGGCGAGCAGCCAACTGCCCAGATAGCCGGTCAGGATCACGCCGTTGTCCGGATTCCCCAGGTAGTTCACGGTGAGCACCATGGGCAGGGTCAACAGCAGGGTGATGCCGGCGACCACCCAGGCGGCGAGGAACTTGCCGACCACCGCTTCGAAACAGCTCACCGGCAGGGTCATCAGCAATTCGATGCTGCCGGACTTGCGCTCCTCCGACCACAGGCGCATGGCCAGGGCTGGCAACAGGAACAGATAGAGCCAGGGATGGACGTCGAAGAACGGCGCCAGGTCCGCCTGGTTGCGCTCGTAGAAATTGCCCAGGTAGAAGGTGAAGACACCCGAGAGCACCAGGAAGATCTCGATGAACACGAAAGCCAGCGGAGTGGCGAAGTAGCTGCCCAGCTCGCGCTTGAAAATCACCGGTAACTGTCTCATGCCGACTCTCCCCGGGTCAGGGTCTGGAAGACCTCGTCAAGACGACCCTGCTCCAGTTCCAGACGCTTCATCTTCCAGCCACGCGCGGTCACCAATGCGTTGACCTGAGGGAAAATCACCTCGCCGGGCCGAGCCAGCAGCGTCAGGCTGCCCTCGGCCGGGTTCTCCTCGACGCCCGCCACGCCCGGCAAGACCACCAGGGCCAGCAGGTCCAGCGGCTCGTCGGCCTGCAAGGTCACTGCCTGGCGATAGCGCGAACTGCGCTCCAGCTCATACGGCGTGCTGTCGGCCAGCAAGCGGCCATTGCTGATGATCAGGGCACGGTTACAGACGGCCGAGACTTCTTCGAGGATATGGGTCGAGATGATCACGATCTTGTCCTGGCCCAAGTCCTGGATCAGTTGGCGAACCAGTTGCTTCTGGTTCGGGTCGAGGCCGTCGGTGGGTTCGTCGAGGATCAGCACCCGCGGATCGTGGAGGATCGCCTGGCCCAGGCCGACCCGGCGGGTGAAGCCCTTGGACAGGGTCTCGATGGTCTGCCGGCGGACGTCGCCGAGCTCCAGCAGGTCGATCACCCGGTCCACCCGTTCGCGCTTCTGCGCGCCGCGATAGCCGCGAACACTGGCAATGAACTCAAGAAAGCCCTGTACCGCCATGTCGCTGTAGCTGGGCGCGCCTTCCGGCAGGTAGCCCATCTGCTGCTGGGCATGACGGGTCTGGGTGCGGATGTCGAACCCCAGGATGCTCGCGGTGCCGGAGGTCGGCGCCAGAAAGCCGGTGAGCATTTTCATCGTGGTGGATTTGCCTGCACCGTTTGGCCCAAGAATCCCCAGAACTTCTCCCGGGCCGATATGACAGGACAGATCGTCGACCGCGACCTGCCCGGAAAAAGACTTGGTTAGTTTGGATATTTCGATCATGGCTTCCAGGTTCAACAAGAGAAGTCTGAGGTGAACAGCTAAAAGCCATTCATATTCAGCAGGGGGGTTGAGATTGAATAGTTGTAACAGGATCAACAGCTGTGTTGTGTCGGAATGGGCGCAATACAATACACGCTGATATTTTTAATGAGGGTGTAAATCAACATGAATAAGACTATTCAATAGAATTATAAGATTTATCCTATAAATTCGGAGTATTGCTCTTAACGCCAACTGACATTACTTCCTAGTATCCTAGCGCTCATATTTTTTACTTGAGTTTACTGGGTGACATATGCTCTTACGCACTATCTCCATCGAAAACAAAGAGCAGCAAATGCTGACAGCGGCTTTGCTCTGCAGTTTTTCTGTTCCAGAAGCAGGTCGAAACTTTCTCGCCTATAGCCTGAACGAAAGCCTTGATGACGATAACCTGCGCGTCTATATCGCCTTGTTATTCAACGAAGGAGGCAATTACTGCCTGGGCGCCCTGGACTCGGACGAGGACGGGCCGCTGGCAATTCGCGTGTTCAGCCAGATCCTGCGCGAGGCTGCCACCGGCGAACACCGTGAAAGCGATGTGGCCTACCATCTGCTGGACCTGAACAAACAGCAGTTGCCCCCCGCCGCAGCGGCGGACCATCGCCTGTTGTGCACCAAGAAAGAGTGGATCGCCAAGCTGCTGAGCTTTCAGAATTCGGCTCAATTCGGCCCGGCGGCTGAGCATTTGCCCACAGCCATCGATGACCAGCAACTCGACGCCGCCCTGGCGCAGCTCGACGAACAGGGGGATGACCGCGCCGAGCAAGAACACCACGAATCCACCGCGACTACGGGCAGCTGCGTAACGCAAAGCCCCCAGCCAGACGCGCCCGCTGCCGAAATCCGCTACTCCGATGCTGGCCCCCTGCCAATACCGGACGAACAGCAGCCTGCTGCCGAACCCCAGGATGAAGCCTGGCCTTTCCCGGGCACCGACCCCGAGCACTTCCTGCAGGATGTCGAGGCGAGCCTGATGGAGTTTTCCAGCATCGCCAATCGGCTCAAGCAACAGAAACTGCAAAGCCAGGCGCAACAGCAGACCCTGGACTCCAGAGAGTCCCAACTGCAGGAGAAAGAGCGCGCGCTCGAACAGAAGGAAGAGCAGTTACAGCAACTGCAACGGCAACTTGATGAGGATCGGCAAGCCGACAGCACGGTGCGGGCGCAACAAGAAGCACGTCAGGGCGAACTGGATAAACGCGAAGAAGCATTGCAGCAAAAAACCAGGGAGCTGGCGGAGCAATTCAAGAAGCTCAACCATGCCAAGGACAACTTCAACAACACCCTTAGAAGCCTCAATGAGGTCATTCGGCTCAACGAGGATGCGCTGTCCGAATAAGCTTTTCTTGCTCGCCGGACAGACTCTAATTACTACCAGGGTAGGTAAACCTGAGGCGGCTAGTTATAAATTGCCAGACTTTGCTAAAGGGTCGTTATTTAGATAGCGGTCTTTGACTTTCTCGATATAACCATCACGGCGCATGGTTTCTATGGCTTTCGCAACATGAGTAACGACCTTGGCGTCGCACACTTTGGAACAGGCGAGGTACAGCTCATGACTCACCATGGGTGGGCTCATCAACAGCGGCCGACTGGAGACGCGCTTCCAGATATACCGGCTTTCCTGAACCCCGTTGAACCAGGCGTCCACCCTGCCCTTCAACAGCAATTGCGCGGGGTTCTCGCCGATCTTGATCGCATAGATCTGCTCCGGGGCGAAGCCTTTGCTGCGCAGGATTTCTTCCTGGGCACTGCCCAGCCCCACGGCGATGGCCTTGAAACGCTGCCGGGCTTCTTCGAAGCTCGTCACTTTATGCTCGAGGCTGAAAAACGCCCGATCCATCGGCATGATCGGGGCAATCCAGGTGTAGCGATCTTCCCGCTCGGGCGTGCGGCTAAGCGGCGCGATCAGGATGTTGTCATTTTCGATGGCGTATTTCTGCGCCCGCGCCCACGGCAGGGTTCTGGGTTCGCTGGCATATCCACCGCTTTTCAGCGCCCGCAGAACAATGTCGCCGACTATGCCGTGACGATCGCCCTGATTGACCATGGTCAGGGGCGGCGCGTCCGGGATCAGAAACTCGAGGGCTTCGTGCGCCTCAAGCACAGGAACCGTTCCCAGGAGTAGCGGCAGTAACAACAGGCTGAAAAGAAAAACGCCTTTGGCGGGTGTTCTGTCAATCACACAACGAGCCTCTTGTTGGCTTCTATTCGTTATTGAATGGCCGGTGGTTATTCAGCGGTGAATGAGAGCAATGTTATTACCAGCGCCCTCCTTCTCCCGGATTCCGCCGACAATAGCGCCGGCTTTTTCCACATTGTTTGACTTCAGGCAAACGATCGAGCGCCGCTACAAGCCCAACGGAGTATACGACGGGAACGCCATGGCCCTATCAAAGGTCGTATCGGTCGCCATGGTCGAGCGCCCCGAAGGTGTCAAGGCAGCAAGATAGAGCGTCCATGGATCGGTGGCGTGCAAATGGATACTCCTTGGTTCAGGTGGTGCTTGAAAAACAGTGGTATCTGCAAAGGCAAAAAACCTCTCTCGGTCAAGCGACTTTCATCCATGTTATCCGCGAAAAAGAACACCTTGGGGATGCTGTAACAGGGGTTTTCCCGATCAACTAGTGGCGAAGTCTGAACACTGGCTGTCTAGGTGAAAGATAAACGCTCCGTTGGCCTTTTTTTCATGTTCGTTTCACATTTTTCCGCTTAACCTGAATCCATTCATAGACGCAGGGAATCACTCAGGCCATCTAATTGAAACAAAAGCTAACATACTGATCTGGCTTTACTTTTACCCTGCGTGGTCTTTACTGCAATCAAGCATGGACGACCGCACCGACCTCACTTATGGACGCGCTTCAATGACCGAACCAAAAACGCCTTTTTTGAATAACTCCAGCTGTGGCACAGGCGCTTTTTCTTCTTTCGATTGCTGAAATCCTTTTTCCCCGAGGTCTCAATGAACCAGGCTTTCCTTCCTTTCTCGCGCCCGAGTATTGGCGATGAAGAGATCGCTGCGGTCGAGCAGGTTCTACGTTCTGGCTGGATCACTACCGGACCGAAAAACCAGGAGCTCGAGCAGCAATTCGCCGCGCGGGTCGGCTGCAAGCACGCAGTGGCGCTGTCATCGGCCACCGGGGGCATGCACATTACCCTGCTGGCGCTGGGCATCGGCCCCGGCGATGAGGTGATCACCCCCTCGCAGACCTGGGTTTCCACCGCCAACATGATCTGCCTGTTGGGTGCGACGCCGGTCTTCGTCGATGTCGATCCGCACACCCTGATGACCGACGCCGCCACGATTGAAGCGGCGATCACACCGCGGACCAAGGCGATCATCCCGGTGCATTACGCCGGTGCCGCCTTCGACCTCGATCCGCTGTACGCCCTGGCCGACCAATACGGCATCGCGGTGATCGAAGACGCCGCCCACGCCGCCGGCACCAGCTATCGCGGTCGGCCCGTCGGTGCCCGGGGCACGGCGATCTTTTCCTTCCATGCGATCAAGAACATGACCTGCGCCGAAGGCGCGATGTTCGTCAGCGACGACGAGGCCCTGGCCAACCGGGTGCGCATGCTCAAGTTCCATGGCCTGGGCGTCGATGCCTATGACCGCCTGACCCACGGGCGCAAGCCCCAGGCCGAAGTGATCGAGCCCGGCTTCAAATACAACCTGGCGGATATCAATGCCGCCATCGCCCTGGTGCAGTTGCAGCGGCTGGATGCGATCAATCACCAGCGCGAGGTCCTGGCCAATGCCTACCTGGAACAACTGCGCGACCTGCCGGTGCAACCGCTGCATCTGCCGCAGTATCCGCAGCAACATGCCTGGCATCTGTTCATCCTGCGCATCGACGCCGAGCGTTGCGGCATCGATCGCGACGGCTTCATGAAGGCCTTGCAGGAGCAAAATATCGGCAGCGGCATCCACTTCGTCGCCACTCACCTGCACAGCTATTACCACCAGCGCTTCCCGGATGTGCATTTACCCAACACCGAATGGAACTCGGCACGCCTGTGCTCGATTCCGCTGTTCCCCGACATGACCCTCGACGATGTCGAGCGGGTCGTCGGCGCCATCAAAACCTGTCTGGACTGAAACCTTGAAACCTTATCCAATTCAGTTCGTGTCGATCGTCATTCCGGTCTACAACGAAGAAGAAAGCCTGCCCGAACTGCTGCGCCGCACTGAAGCGGCCTGCCGCCAGCTCAAGCACGATTTCGAGATCGTCCTGGTGGACGATGGCAGCCGCGACGAATCGGCACAGATCCTCGAGGAAGCGGCCGGCCGCGAAGGCAGCCCGGTGGTGGCGGTGATCCTCAACCGCAACTACGGCCAGCACGCGGCGATCATGGCCGGTTTCGAGCAATGCCGTGGCGACGTGATCATCACCCTGGACGCCGACCTGCAGAACCCGCCGGAAGAAATCCCGCGCCTGGTGGCCCAGGCCGAGCTGGGCTACGACGTGGTCGGCACGGTGCGCAACAACCGCCAGGACTCCGCCTGGCGCCGCTGGCCGTCGAAGCTGATCAACCTCGCCGTGCAACGCTCCACCGGCGTGGCCATGAACGACTACGGCTGCATGCTGCGCGCCTACCGCCGCAGCGTGGTCGACGCCATGCTCGCCTGCCGCGAACGCAGCACCTTCATCCCGATCCTGGCCAACAGCTTCGCCCGCCACACCACCGAAGTGCTGGTGAACCACGCCGAGCGTGAACACGGCGACTCCAAGTACAGCCCGATGCGCCTGATCAACCTGATGTTCGACCTGATCACCTGCATGACCACCACGCCGCTGCGCCTGCTGAGCATCATCGGTTTCAGCATGGCCGGCCTCGGCGTGCTGTTCGCCCTGCTGCTGATCTTCCTGCGCCTGGTGTTCGGCGCCGAATGGGCCGGCGACGGTATGTTCGTGCTGTTCGCCATCCTGTTCGTGTTCACCGGTGGCCAGTTCATCGGCATGGGCCTGTTGGGCGAATACCTGGGCCGCATGTACAGCGATGTGCGTGCCCGTCCACGCTTCTTCATTGAAAAAGTTCTGCGCAGCCAGCCTGCCGCCCCTGCTCCCGCTGTCACCGTCGACGGTCTAACTTCCACTCTCTCCGATCAGGTTTCGCCATGAGTCATAAAGCTGTTGTCTTCGCCTACCACGATATCGGCTGCGCGGGCATCGAAGCCCTGCTCAACGCGGGTTATGAAATCGGCGCGGTCTTCACCCATGCCGACGCCCCCAAGGAAAACACCTTCTACGGCTCCGTGGCCCAACTGTGCTCGCTAAAAGGCATCCCGGTGCATGCCCCGGAAGACGCCAACCACCCGCTGTGGGTCGAGCGCATCGCCAAACTCAACCCCGACTACATCTTCTCCTTCTACTATCGCAACCTGTTGAGCGAAGCGCTGCTGGCCACCGCCAGTAAGGGCGCCTTCAACCTGCACGGTTCGCTGCTGCCGAGCTACCGGGGCCGCGCGCCGGCCAACTGGGTGCTGGTCAACGGCGAAAGCGAAACCGGCGTGACCCTGCACCGCATGGTCAAGCGCCCAGATGCCGGGGCGATCGTTGCCCAGCAGCGGGTGGCCATCGAGCGCAGCGATACCGCGCTGAGCCTGCACGGCAAGCTGCGCGATGCCGCCGCCAGCCTGCTGCGCGACACCCTGCCCGCCCTGGCGCAAGGCAAGGTCAGCGAAACCGCCCAGGACGAATCCAGGGCCAGCTATTTCGGTCGCCGTACCGCGGCGGATGGCAAGCTGCTGTGGAGCCAGCCGGCCGAGCAACTGTTCAATCTGGTGCGGGCCGTGACCAAGCCTTACCCGGGCGCGTTCTGCGCCGTGGGCGAGCACAAGCTGATCGTCTGGAGCGCCGAGGTGGTCAAGGGCAACGAAGGCCAGGCCCCGGGCCGGGTGATCAGCGTCGACCCGCTGCGCATCGCCTGCGGCCAGGACTCGCTGCTGATCAACGCCGGCCAGCGCAACGACAACGGCCTGTACCTCAGCGGCCCGCAACTGGCCAACGAGCTGGGCCTGGTGGATGGCTCGCTGCTGCGCGGCGCCGAATCCGGTCGTGGCCCGCGGCGCACCCGGGTGCTGATCCTCGGCGTCAACGGTTTCATCGGCAACCACCTGTCCGAGCGCCTGCTGCGTGACGACAAGTACGAGGTCTACGGCCTGGATATCGGCTGCGACGCCATCGAGCGCCTGCGTCACCATCCGCATTTCCACTTCGTCGAAGGCGACATCAGCATTCACTCCGAGTGGATCGAGTACCACATCAAGAAGTGCGACGTGGTCCTGCCGCTGGTGGCCATCGCCACCCCGATCGAATACACCCGCAACCCGCTGCGTGTGTTCGAACTGGACTTCGAAGAGAACCTCAAGCTGGTCCGCTACTGCGTCAAATACAACAAGCGCGTGATCTTCCCGTCGACCTCCGAGGTCTACGGCATGTGCCAGGACCAGAACTTCGACGAAGACACTTCCAATCTGATCGTCGGCCCGATCAACAAGCAGCGCTGGATCTACTCGGTGTCCAAGCAACTGCTGGACCGGGTGATCTGGGCCTACGGCAGCAAGGGCCTGAACTTCACCCTGTTCCGTCCGTTCAACTGGATGGGCCCGCGCCTGGATCGCCTGGATTCGGCGCGCATTGGCAGTTCCCGGGCCATCACCCAACTGATCCTCAACCTGGTGGAAGGCACGCCGATCCGCCTGTTCGACGGTGGCGAGCAGAAGCGTTGCTTCACCGACATCGCCGACGGCATCGAAGCCCTGGCGCGCATCGTCGACAACGAAAACGATGTGTGCAACGGCCAGATCATCAACATCGGCAACCCGGACAACGAAGCCAGCATCCGCCAGTTGGGCGAAGAGCTGCTGCGTCAGTTCGAGGCCCATCCGCTGCGTGGCAACTTCCCGCCGTTCGCCGGTTTCCGCGAGGTCGAGAGCAAATCCTTCTACGGTGCCGGTTACCAGGACGTGGAACACCGCAAGCCGAGCATTGCCAACGCCAAGCGCCTGCTGAACTGGGAGCCGACCGTCGAGATGAAGGAAACCATCGGCAACACGCTGGACTTCTTCTTGCGCGAGGCCATGCTCGAAATCGCGGAGCACTCTAAAGAAGAAGCATGTTGATGCAGGCAGGTCTGCGAATCGATGTCGACACCTATCGCGGCACCCGTGAGGGGGTGCCGCGGTTGCTGGAACTGCTCGACGAGGCCGGGATCAAGGCCACCTTCTTCTTCAGCGTCGGCCCGGACAATATGGGGCGCCACCTGTGGCGCCTGATCCGCCCGCAGTTTTTGTGGAAGATGCTGCGCTCCAACGCCGCCGGTCTGTATGGCTGGGACATCCTGCTGGCCGGCACCGCCTGGCCGGGCAAGCCCATTGGCCGCGACCTTGGGCACCTGATGCGCCAGGCCCGGGACGCCGGTCATGAAGTTGGCCTGCACGCCTGGGATCACCACGGCTGGCAGGCCAATGCCGGGCGCTGGAACCAGGCGCAGCTGATCGAGCAGATCCGCCAGGGCGTCGACACCCTCAATGACATTCTCGGCCAGCGCGTCGACTGCTCGGCGGCCGCCGGCTGGCGCGCCGACGAGCGTGTGATCGAGGCCAAGCAGGGCTTCGGCTTTCGCTACAACAGCGATTGCCGCGGCACGTCGATCTTCCAGCCACGGCTGGCGGATGGCGGCCTGGGCGCCCCGCAGATTCCGGTCGACCTTCCGACCTTCGACGAAGTGGTCGGGCCAGCCGTCGCGGCCCACGACTTCAACACATTCATCCTGGACCGGTTCAGACCTGACAGGCTCAACGTCTACACCATTCACGCCGAGGTCGAAGGGATTCTGATGGCCAACGATTTTCGTCAACTGCTGGCGCAAGCCCGCCAGCGCGACATTCATTTCACTACCCTGGGCAACCTGTTGCCCGCCTCCTTGCAGAGCCTGCCCCAGGGGCAGGTCATTCGTGGCGCCCTCGAGGGCCGCGAAGGCTGGCTGGGGGTGCAAGGCGCATGACCAGACGCTGGGCCCTGCCTCTTTTACTGCTTGCCTTCGGCCTGTTCTACCTGCTGCCGATGGCCACCCACGGTTTGTGGATTCCCGATGAAACCCGCTATGCGCAGATCAGCCAGGAAATGCTCCTGACCGGCCACTGGGCATCGCCGCATTTCATGGGCATCCGTTATTTCGAGAAGCCGGCCGCCGGCTACTGGATGATCGCCCTCGGCCAGGCGGTGTTCGGCCAGAACCTGTTCGGCGTGCGGGTGGCTTCGGCCCTGAGCATGGGCCTGAGCGTGCTGCTGGCCTATTTGATGGCCGGGCGGCTGTGGAACGACCCGCGCAAGAGCCTGGTCTGCGCCCTGCTGTACATGAGCTTCTGCGTGGTGGTCGGCGCCGGTGGTTATGCCAACCTCGACCCGCAGTTCACCCTCTGGGTCAACCTGAGCCTGGTGGCCCTGTGGTTCGCCCTGGACAACCAGACACTGCGCGGCCGCCTGCTGGCCTGGGCCGGCCTGGGCTTCGCCTGTGGCATGGGTTTCATGACCAAGGGTTTCCTCGCCTGGCTGCTGCCGGTGCTGATCGCCCTGCCCTACATGTTCTGGCAAAAACGCCTGCGCGAACTGTTCATCCATGGCGGTGTGGCGGTGCTGGTGGCGATTGTCGTCAGCCTGCCGTGGGCCCTGGCGGTACATGCCCAGGAAGCGGATTACTGGCGGTTCTTCTTCTGGCATGAACACATCCGCCGTTTTGCCGGTGACGACGCCCAGCACGCTTCGCCATGGTGGTACTACCTGCCGTTGCTGGTGGCCTACAGCATGCCGTGGGTCCTGGTGCTGCCCGGTGCCTTGAAGCAGGCCTGGCAGACCCGGCGTCAGGCGAGCATCGGTTTCCTGCTGCTGTGGCTGATCCTGCCGCTGGCGCTCTTCAGCCTGAGCAAGGGCAAGCTGCCGGCCTATATCCTGCCGTGCCTGCTGCCGCTGGCGCTGTTGATGGGCAATAGCCTGAGCGACCGGCTGCACGCCGGGCAAACCCGGATCATCCGCCTCAACGCGGTGCTCAACCTGGTGCTGGGCCTGTTGCTGCTGTTGGCGCTGGTGTATTTCCAACTGAAGAAGCCGCTGTACAGCAACGAGCCCGGGCATCTGGTGCTGGTGTTCCTGGCCCTGCTTGGCTGGAACATGAGCAACCTGCTGCCGGCCTTCCGCCCGCTGCAACTGTGGGCCGCGCCGGCGCTCGGCAGTTGGCTGTTCATCGCCCTGCTGCCGGCCGGCCTGCCGAACTCGGTGGTCTACAACAAGATGCCGGATCAATTCATCATCGATCACGCCGAGGAACTCGCGAAGAGCCACACCCTGGTGAGCAACGACCTGGGCGCGGCCTCGGCCCTGGCCTGGCGTCTCAAGCGCCCGGATATCGCCTTGTACAACACGACAGGCGAAGTGAAATATGGCCTGGCCTATCCTGACACCCAGCATCGCTATATCGACCTGCGCAAGGTCGGCGAATGGATGCCCGAGGCCCGCAAGCAAGGCCAGGTGGGCGTGGTGATGCGGGTCAATGGCGACGAACACTACGAAATCGATCTGTTGCCGCAGGATTTCAAACGTTATGACCAGGGCAATCTCGTGATCCTGATCTTCCCTCAGAGCCAGCCATGAGCCTGTTGCTGCTGCTCGCCGCCTGCCTGCTGACCTGCCTGGGCCAGATCGCGCAGAAGTTTGCCGTGGAAAGCTGGCGTGGCCAGCCCTCCGGCGCCCTCGACAAACTGCGCTCGCCCTGGCTGTGGCTGGCCCTGGCCAGCCTCGGCCTGGGCTTGCTGGTGTGGTTGCTGGTGCTGCAGCGGGTCGAGGTTGGCATCGCCTACCCGATGCTCAGCCTGAACTTCGTGCTGATCACCCTGATCGCGCGCTTCGTCTTCCATGAAGCCATCGACCGCCGCCACTGGCTGGGCGTTGCGCTGGTACTGGCTGGCGTGTTGCTGTTGAGTCGTCACGCATGAACCGGGCTCTGGGCTTCACCTTCGCCATGGGCAGCGTGCTGCTGGTCAGCGCCGCGCAACTGGGCATGCGCTGGAGCATGACCCGCCTGCCGGTACCCGCGGACTGGCTGGCGGCGCTGTCCGGCGGCCAGGTCGACCTGCTGGCGCTGGGCGTGGTGCTGGCGGCGATCCTCGCCTATGTCCTGTCGATGCTCTGCTGGCTGCTGGCCCTGCGCGACCTGCCGCTGGGCCGGGCCTATTCCCTGCTCAGCATCAGCTACGCCCTGGTCTACCTGCTGGCCGCCAGCCTGCCACTGTTCAACGAACCGTTCAGTCTCTCGAAAACCCTGGGGGTGGCGCTGGTCATCCTCGGCGTCATTACCATCAACTCACGACCTGCTCCCGCGACAAGTCCCAGGAATACCCCATGAAAATCAGCGTATTTGGAAGTGGTTATGTCGGCCTCGTACAGGCCGCCGTGCTGGCCGAGGTCGGCCACGATGTCATTTGCATGGACATTGACGAGCACAAGGTCCAGCAGCTGCAACAGGGGCACGTCAGTATCTTCGAGCCCGGGCTGTCGAGCCTGGTGCGCGACAATCTGGAAAGCCGGCGCCTGAGTTTCACCAGCGACGAAAAACTCGCGGTGCAACATGGCCAGGTGCTGTTTATCGCGGTCGGCACGCCGTCCAGCGAGGACGGCTCGGCCGACCTGCGCTACGTGCTGTCGGTGGGCGACGCCGTGGCCCGGCACCGCGAGCAGCCGGTGATCCTGGTGGAGAAATCCACGGTGCCGGTGGGCACTGGCGACACCTTGAAAGCCCACATCGAAAAGGCCCTGGACGGGCGCGCCCTGCAGTTCGATATCGTCTCCAACCCGGAATTCCTCAAGGAAGGCTCGGCGGTGTCCGACTGCCGTCGCCCGGACCGGATCATCGTCGGTTGCGAGCGCGAAGAAGTCCGCGACGTGATGCGCGACCTGTACGCGCCGTTCAACCGCAACCATGACCGCATCATGTTCATGGACCTGCGCAGCGCCGAGCTGACCAAGTACGCCGCCAACTGCATGCTGGCGACCAAGATCAGCTTCATCAACCAGATCGCCGAGCTGGCCGAACACCTGGGGGCCGATATCGAGTCGGTGCGCCTGGGGATCGGCGCCGACTCGCGCATCGGCTATCACTTCATCTATCCGGGCTGCGGTTATGGCGGCTCGTGTTTCCCCAAGGACATGCGCGCGCTGATCCACAGCGCCGAGCAGGCTCATTGCTCCAGCGACCTGTTGCAAGCGGTGGAAGCCATCAACGAACGGCAGAAACACAAGTTGTTCGAGCGCATCAACGCCTTCTACAAGGGCGACCTGAAAGGCAAGACCTTCGCCCTCTGGGGCCTGGCCTTCAAGCCCAACACCGACGACATGCGCGATGCCCCCAGCCGGGTGCTGCTCGAATCCCTGTGGGCCGCCGGCGCCAACGTGCGCGCCTTCGACCCGGAGGCCATGCAGGAAACCCAGCGCCTGTACCCCGACGAGCCGAAGCTGATGCTGATGGGCACCCCGGAATCGGTGCTCAACGACGCCGACGCGCTGATCATCTGCACCGAGTGGCAGCAGTTCAAGGCGCCGGACTTCCAACTGCTGCAACAGCGCCTCAAGGCCCCGGTGATCTTCGACGGGCGCAACCTGTACGACGCCGAGCGCCTGGCCCGCAACGGCTTCACCTACTTCCCGATCGGCCGCGGCGAGTCGCGCCAGCTGCCGATTCCTCATCGGCAATGGGCCGACGCCAGGGCCAAGGCCTGAATGCCCAGGGCCGGCAGCACGCCTTCCAGCACCCTGCATTGGCAAGCCTGGGGGCTGGGGCTGCTGGCCCTGCTGCTGTTTTGTGCCAACGCCGGCCAAGTGGCGGTGATCAGCTTCGATTCGCGCTTCGTGCTGTTCGCCAAGGAAATGCTGCGCCATGGGCCGGGCTTTTTTCCCACCACCTATGGCCAACCCTATGCTGACTACTCCAGCGCCTCGACCCTGCTGATCGACCTGTTCGCCCTGGCCTCGGGCCGGGTCACGACCCTCGCGGCCTGGCTGCCCACGGCCATCGCCGGGGCGCTGATCGTCAACCTCATGTACCGCCTGCTGGCGCCCTGTTCGAAAACCTGGGCCTTGACCAGCATCGCCCTGCTGTTGCTCAGCAGCACCTTCATCAGCGAAACCCGCGCCGTCTCCCTCGACCTGATGCTCGCCGCCATCGCCCTGGCGGTGTTCTACCTGGGGTATGCCCACGATCACTTCACCGCGCCGCGCCGCCTGTGGCTGATCCTCGCATTGCTGGTCGCAGGGTTCGCCATTCGCGGGCCGATCGGCCTGGTGATTCCCTGCGGCATGCTGTGCAGCTATTACCTGCTCGAAGGCCAGTGGCGACGCATGCTGGTCTTCGGTGGCAGCGCCCTGCTGTTGTTGCTGGCATGCGTGGCACTGTTGCTGTGGCTGGCCCGGCTGAGTGGCGGCCCGGCCTTTATGCAGGAGGTGATCCGCATGCAGTTCACCGGGCGCATGGATGGCAGCGAAGGCAGCAGCGGCCCGTTCTATTACTTCAGCAGCTCCCTGGGCAACTATGCCCTGGCCTACCCGCTGGCGATCCTGACCTGGCTGGCGGTGTGGCTCGGTCCCCGCGAACGGCAGGCCCCCGCGCGCAGGTTGCTGGTGCTGTGCAGCGCCGCGGCCCTGCTGGTGTTGATCGGCCTGTCGATTCCCCAGGCGAAAAAAGCCCGCTACCTGCTGCCGATGTTGCCCATGCTGGCGATCGTCGCGGCTTATCCCTTCCACAACGTCCAGGGCCGCGGCCTGGCCTGGTTGCGCCGGGGTATCCAGGGCCTGTGGCTGCTGATACCCGGATTGCTGATAGCCGCGTTGCTGGTGGCGCAGCGGCGCTTCGCCGAACCCTTGGCCGGCTTGAGTCCTCTGCTGGTGTTGCTCGGCGTTTTGCAGCTGGCGGCGCTGGGCCTGTTGCGCATGCCGCGCTGGCGGATTGGCGGCCTGGCCCTGGGCGCCGTGCTGGCCGTCTGGAGTGCCTATATCCTTGGGTTCGAGCCGCTGGCCCGGCAGCTCTACGACACCCGCACCTTCACCCTGGCCGCCTGGAAGCAGATCGAGCAAGACCCGGCCCCAGTGGTGCTGCACCATATGGGCAAGGACGCCAAGGCCATCAAGTTCATGGTCCACCTCGACCAGGACCTGCAGCCGCTGTTCACCGAGCGCCCCGAGGCCCTTGCCGCCATCCCGGGCCCGGCCTGGGTGGTGATGGATCGAGGCGAGCTGGCGACGCTGAAAACCACACCGTTGGCACGACTGACCCCGGTGCTCGGCGGGCGTTTCGACAACAACGACTACGTCATGCTGCACCTGCCCGCCACCACCCAACCCTGAACGGTTGATCGGTCGCGCCCTGGCTCCTTACACTCGCGCCCCATGACTCTGCAAATCCGCCTGGCCACAGAGGCCGATGCCACCCTGCTCCCCGCCATCGAACGCAGCGCCGCCGCGCTGTTTCGCCGCGACCCCGAACTGGCCTGGCTGGCCGACGCCGAGGTGCCCGACGCCGCGCAGCACCGCGCGCATATCAGCGAGCAGCGGGTGTGGGTGGCGGTGCTCGACCAAGAGGTGTGCGCCTTCCTCGACGCCGAAGCCTGCGCCGACGCGCTGCATATCTGGGAGATCTCGGTCGCCAGCGCCGTCCAAGGACGCGGCATCGGCCGTCGCCTGCTGCAGACGGTGGGCGAACAGGCGCGCCAGCAGGGGTTCAGCGCCCTGACCCTGAGCACCTTCCGCCAGTTGCCATGGAATGAACCCTTCTACCAGCGCTGCGGTTTCGTCACCCTGGAAGCCGACCAATTGGGGCCGCGCCTGCGGCAGGTGCTGGCCGACGAAACTCGCCACGGCCTGCCGGCGGCCCGGCGCTGCGCCATGCGCCTGACATTGCCTGCCCACCCCATGCAACTGTAGGAGCGAAGCTTGCTCGCGATGACGGCCTGCCAGGCAAAATCGATGGTGCATGTGCCGGCTTTATCGCGAGTAAGCTTCGCTCCTACGGAAGATGGGTACGGTATTTGAGATGGGGGGCGGGCCTGTCTTGAAGTGCTCGCGCAACTGTCAGAGGATGGCAAGCCTGGGCTGCAGGATCGCTAGGGATTGTCGCCCACTCAGACAACAAGGACTTGTGCACCACCGTGGCCACTTACTCGCTGGTTATCCGCCGCCTGATGATCTGCTCGCTGACCATTGTCGTCAGTCGCGCCATCACCAGCCCCCTGCTCACCCTGTTCCTCAGCGAAAAACTCGGCCTCGACCAGCAGGACGTCGGCCTGCTGCTGGGGGTCGCGGTGTTCATCGCCACGCTGCTCGCGCTGTATGGCGGCTACATCCTCGATCGCCTGGACAAGCGCCGGCTGCTGATCCTGAGCATGCTCTCCAGCGGCATCGGCTTTGTACTGCTGACCTTCGCCCACAACCTGTACCTGACCACCGCGATCCTGGTGATCACCGAAACCGCCTCGGCGCTGTTCCTGATCGGTTCCAAGGCGATCATCAGCGAAAACCTGCCGGTGAGTCAGCGGGCCAGGGTGTTCTCCCTGCGCTACACCCTGACCAATATCGGCTACGCCACCGGCCCCATGCTCGGCGTGGTGATCGCCGGGCACATGCCGCTGGCGCCGTTCCTGATCGCCGGCGCCATTGCCTTTCTCAGCACCCTGCTGATGCGCGGCATTCCAGCCACGCCGGGCCTGCCCTCGCTGAACAAGCCGCAGAGTTTCCTCGACACCCTGGTGACCCTGAAAAACGACCGCACGCTGATCATGTTCACCTGCGGCTGCCTGCTCAGCACCATCGTCCATGGGCGCTTCACCCTGTACCTGTCGCAATACCTGCTGGTCACCGAAGACGCGAAAAGCGCCCTCGACACCATGGCCGCCCTACTGGCCTGCAACGCCATCAGCGTGATCCTGCTGCAGTACCAGATCGGCCGTTTCCTCAAGCGCGAACAGCTGCGCTACTGGATCGCCGTCGGCACCAGCCTGTTCATCCTCGGCCTGATCGGCTTCAGCCTGGCCGATAGCCTGCTGGGCTGGTGCCTGGCGATGTTCGTCTTCACCCTTGGCGAGATGATTATCTACCCGGCGGAATTCCTGTTCATCGACACCCTGGCGCCCGAGGCCCTGCGCGGCAGTTATTACGGCGCGCAGAACCTCGCGGCCCTGGGCGGCGCCTTGAGCCCGGTGATCTGTGGCTACCTGCTGGTGCATACCCCGGCACCGACCATGTTCTATGCCCTGAGCACCTTGACCGCCCTGGGCGGCCTGCTGTGTTTCATGAGCGGACGGCGGGTGGCCCTGGCCACTACAGTACAAAAATAATGCACTTAAACGGCATTATTATGAATTTGTAGGCGCTTGGTTTGATCGGCACACTGTGCCGGTTCCTCCCCCCAAATGTTGGAACGTTTCAGGGCTTTCTGGTGCGCCAGACAAGCCCTTCTTTTTGCCCGCAAAACCGGAATTGGATCGCTTCGTCATGCTCGCTCGCTGGAAACCCGCCGCCATCAATACCCGCCCCTCGGAATGGAGCCGCGCCGCGATCGGCATGGCCTTGGGCACGCTGTTCAGTGTCTGGTTGTGCGGCCGGGTCTTCGGCATGGAAGTGGCGCTGCACCTGATCGGGCCGCTGGGGGCTTCGGCGGTGCTGCTGTTCGCGGTGTCGTCCGGGGCGCTGGCGCAACCCTGGTCGATCCTCGGCGGCTACCTGTGCGCCGCGGTCCTGGCGTTGCTGGTGGCCCATGTGCTCGGACGCACCCTGGGCAGCGCGTGCCTGGCCGCCGGCATGTCCCTGGTGCTGATGTGCTGGCTGCGCTGCCTGCATCCGCCGGCCGGCGCCGTGGCCCTGACGATGGTGCTGGCCGACCCGGCCACCATCGCCCTCGACTGGCAGGCCCTGGGCCCGGTGATGCTGGCGGCCCTGTGCCTGTTGCTCAGCGCCCTGGCCTACAACAACCTGACCCGCATCCGCTACCCCAAGGGCCAGAGCGAACCAGCGACCAAGCTGCCCGCCGATCAGCTATCCACCGATACCCTGGCCATCACCGCCGCCGACCTCAAGCTGGCGCTGGATGATATGCAGAAATTCTTCGACGTCACCCCGCAAGATCTGGAACAACTGATCCACGCCAGTGAGGCCCATGCGCGCCGACGCAGTATTGGTGAGGTGCTGGCGCCGCGGGTGTGATCGGGGTTATCCGGACAGATCGCGGACTCAGGTTTTACGGCAACTGCGTTGCCGATCGCAGCCTCGCAGGCTCGGCAGCGGCTACACAGGCTCCACAATCCCTGTAGCCGCTGCCGCAGGCTGCGATCGGCTCGGTCCGCGTTCGGGCGAAGCGGTCGTAAAACCAGGCGCCGCGTTTTCAAGAGTGTCCCGACTCAGATCATCGGATCCCAACGCTGCGACCAGTCGGTGTCGCTGGCGATGACTTCGCGCAGCACCTCGAAGGCCTGCTGCAGTTGGGACGAATCCCGTTCGCGGGCGTACAGCAGGTAGGTCGGGAAATTGAATTCCGGGGCCTTCTCCACCCGTTCCAGCACGCCGCTGTCCAGGTAGCTTTGCACCACCCGGGTGCGGAAGTAGCCGCTACCACCGCCTTCGAGAATGAACTGCAAGGCCAGCGGCCCGAGGTTGAAACCCACCGCGGCCTTGGCCTGGTCCGGCAGCGCCGCGTCGTGCTGGCGGCGGAAATCCTCGCCCCAATCGATGTACACATAAGGCTCGGGTTTGCCGGCCAGGCGCACCAGGATCAGCTTTTCCTCGAGCAACTGCTCGACCTGCAACCCCGGCCCGTACACCGGCTGGAACACCAGCGCGGCGTCCAGCACGCCAAGTTCCAGCTGGCGTTGCAGGCTGGCACCCTCGGCGATCTGGCTGCGCACCGCGTGACTGGGAATCGCCTGGCGCAAACGCCTTACCCAGTTGAGCATCAGCGGATTGCACAGGCTGACCTCACCGCCGATATGCAGCACGTTGCGATAACCGGCCAGCAGCGGCAGGTCGCGCTGGGCGGCTTCCCAGGTCTGCACCAGCTGGTTGGCGTAGACGATGAACGCTTCGCCGTCGGCCGTCAGCCGGGCCCCGGCGCGGTTGCGCACGAACAGCTTGCAGTTGAGCTGGCCTTCGAGGTTCTGCACCCGGGCGCTGATCGCGGTCTGGGTCAGGTGCAGGCGTTCGGCCGCGGCGATCAGGCTGCCGCTGCGGACGATTTGCAAAAAGGTGCGGGCCAGGTCGATGTCCATGTTGCCTCTGGGTCACGAAAGTCGAGCGCCATTGTAGCGGCGCTCGTCGTCCGGTGCGCCTGGACGGCGGATAAATACGGGCCCGCCATGCAGGTTTCGGCTGCACCACAAACAGCGTCGAAGGCGGCTGCGCCCCATGCAAAAATGCACAGCCAACCTGCAGTTATCCGGGTTGTACATGGCAAATTTGCACTGTTACGATCCCTCATCGTTCGCGCGCGAACACACCTATAAAGAACAATAAAAGCAGGGAGTTAGTGATGACTGCTCAGGTTCCATCCCAGGCCACGCGAGAGGCCGGCGCCACGTCGGTCGAGGCCTCGCAACAGGACGTGCTGGCCGAAGTCCGCAACCACATCGGTCACCTGACCCTCAACCGCCCCGCCGGCCTCAATGCCATCACCCTCGGCATGGTGCGCACCCTGCAACGCCAGCTCGATGCCTGGGCCCAGGATCCGCAGGTGCACGCGGTGGTCCTGCGCGGCGCCGGCGAGAAGGCCTTCTGCGCCGGCGGCGATATCCGCACCCTGTACGACAGCTACCAGAACGGCCAGACCCTGCACGAGGAATTCTTCGTCGAGGAATACGCGCTGGACCTGGCGATCCACCGTTACCGCAAGCCGGTGCTGGCGCTGATGGACGGTTTTGTCCTCGGCGGCGGCATGGGCCTGGTCCAGGGCGCCGACCTGCGCCTGGTCACCGAGCGCAGCCGCCTGGCGATGCCGGAAGTCGGCATCGGTTATTTCCCGGATGTCGGCGGCAGTTATTTCCTGTCGCGCATCCCCGGCGAGCTGGGCATCTACCTGGGGGTCAGCGGCGTGCAGATTCGCGCCGCCGATGCCCTGTACTGCGGGCTGGCGGACTGGTACCTGGAGAGCGACAAGCTGAGCCTGCTGGACCAGCGCCTCGACAACCTGCAATGGCACGACACCCCGCTCAAGGACCTGCAGGGCCTGCTGGCCAGGCTCGGTGTGCAGCAACTGCCGGACGCGCCACTGGCGGCGCTGCGCCCGGCCATCGACCACTTCTTTGCCCAGGCCGATGTACCGGGCATCGTGCAGCAACTGCGCGAAGTGACCCTGGGCGATACTCATGAGTGGGCCACCAGCACCGCCGACTTGCTGGCGACCCGCTCGCCGCTGGCCATGGCCGTGACCCTGGAAATGCTCCGGCGCGGTCGCCAGCTGAGCCTGGAACAGTGTTTCACCCTGGAGCTGCATCTGGACCGCCAGTGGTTCGAGCGCGGCGACCTGATCGAGGGCGTGCGCGCCCTGCTGATCGACAAAGACAAGAACCCACGCTGGAACCCACCGACCCTGCAGGCGCTGGACGCCGCGCAGGTGGCGAGTTTCTTCAGCGCTTTCGACCCGAGCCGGAGCTGAGCCATGCACGACATTGAATTGAGCGAAGAGCAGGTGATGATCCGCGACATGGCCCGGGACTTCGCCCGCGGTGAAATCGCCCCCCACGCCCAGGCCTGGGAAAAGGCCGGCTGGATCGACGACGCCCTGGTGGCGAAGATGGGCGAGCTGGGCCTGCTGGGCATGGTGGTACCCGAGGAATGGGGCGGCACCTACGTCGACTACGTGGCCTACGCCCTGGCGGTGGAAGAAATCTCCGCCGGC
This sequence comes from Pseudomonas sp. NFACC41-3, assembly GCF_900109505.1. Lineage (NCBI taxonomy): Bacteria > Pseudomonadati > Pseudomonadota > Gammaproteobacteria > Pseudomonadales > Pseudomonadaceae > Pseudomonas > Pseudomonas sp. NFACC41-3. The sequence continues at coordinate 1,516,708 of NZ_FOAE01000001.1, read as the reverse complement.
GACGGCGCCACCGGTGCGCTGATGAGCATCCACAACTCGGTGGGCTGCGGGCCGATCCTCAACTACGGCAGCGAGGAGCAGAAACAGACCTGGCTGGCGGACCTCGCCAGCGGCCAGGCGATCGGCTGCTTCTGCCTGACCGAACCCCAGGCCGGTTCCGAAGCCCACAACCTGCGCACCCGCGCCGAACTCAAGGACGGCCAGTGGGTGATCAACGGCGCCAAGCAGTTCGTCAGCAACGGCCGGCGCGCCAAGCTGGCCATCGTCTTCGCGGTGACCGATCCGGAGCTGGGCAAGAAAGGCCTGTCGGCGTTCCTGGTGCCCACCGACACCCCGGGTTTTATCGTCGATCGCAGCGAACACAAGATGGGCATCCGCGCCTCGGACACCTGCGCGGTGACCCTCAACCAGTGCACCGTCCCCGAGGCCAACCTGCTGGGCGAACGCGGCAAGGGCCTGGCCATCGCCCTGTCCAACCTCGAAGGCGGCCGCATCGGCATCGCCGCCCAGGCCCTGGGCATCGCCCGCGCCGCGTTCGAAGCGGCGCTGGCCTACGCCCGCGAACGGGTGCAGTTCGACAAACCGATCATCGAGCACCAGAGCATCGCCAACCTGCTGGCCGACATGCACACCCGCCTCAACGCCGCACGCCTGCTGATCCTGCATGCCGCGCGCCTGCGCAGCGCCGGTCAGCCGTGCCTGTCGGAGGCCTCCCAGGCCAAGCTGTTCGCCTCGGAAATGGCCGAGAAGGTCTGCTCCTCGGCGATCCAGATCCACGGCGGCTACGGCTACCTCGAGGACTACCCGGTGGAGCGTTACTACCGGGACGCGCGGATCACCCAGATCTACGAAGGCTCCAGCGAGATCCAGCGCATGCTGATCGCCCGGGAGCTGAAGCACTATCTGTTGTGACCGCCTAAAAGCATCGCGGGCACGCCGAGATGTAGCCGCTGGCGCAGCCTGCGATCGAGGCCGAAGGACTCGCTGTCAGCCCTGACGCGGCCCATCCATTGAACCGCGTCGCCCGCCTTGCGACCGTACCGGTCGATCGCAGGCTGCGCCAGCGGCTACAGGCACACGCGCTGCCCGCGATAACGTCCGGACAAACACCACACAAATAAAAATCGCAGCCAGGGCTGCGATTTTTTATGGGCAGCGACAACCCGGACTATTTGTCCTTGAACTGCGCCTCGCGCTTGGCGATGAACGCCGCCATGCCTTCCTTCTGATCCTCGGTGGCGAAGGCCGCATGGAACACCCGGCGCTCGAAACGCACGCCTTCCGAGAGGCTGACTTCGAAGGCGCGGTTCACGCTTTCCTTGATCATCATGCTCACCGGCAGCGATTTGCCGGCGATCAGCGCCGCGACTTTCAACGCCTCGTCCAACAGCTCATCGGCCGGCACGATGCGCGCGACGATGCCGCAACGCTCGGCTTCCACCGCATCGATAAAACGCCCGGTCAGGCACATTTCCATGGCCTTGGCCTTGCCCACGGCGCGGGTCAGGCGCTGGGTGCCACCCATGCCCGGCAGCACGCCGAGGTTGATTTCCGGCTGGCCGAACTTGGCGTTGTCGCCGGCCAGGATAAAGTCGCACATCAGCGCCAGCTCGCAGCCGCCGCCCAGGGCAAAACCGTTGACCGCGGCGATGATCGGCTTGCGCCGGTTGGCCACCCGGTCGCTGTCGCTGAACAGGTCGTCCATGTAGATCTGCGGGTAGGTCAGCTCGGCCATTTCCTTGATGTCGGCGCCGGCGGCGAAGGCCTTCTTCGAGCCGGTGAGGACGATACAGCCGATCCGTGGATCAGCTTCCAGGCTGTCCAGGGCCTGGTTCAGCTCGCTGACGATCTGCGCGTTGAGGGCGTTCAGCGCCTGCGGGCGGTTGAGGGTGATCAGGCCGACGCGGTCCTTGATCTCCAACAGAATGGTTTCGTAACTCATGGATCAAGCTCCTGCTAAAAGTCAGAGGTTGCGCGAAATGACCATGCGCTGAATGTCGCTGGTGCCTTCGTAGATCTGGCAGACCCGCACATCGCGGTAGATGCGCTCCAGCGGAAAGTCGTTCAAGTAGCCATAGCCGCCCAGGGTTTGCAAGGCGGCGGAACAGACCTTCTCGGCCATTTCCGAGGCGAACAGTTTGGCCATCGACGCCTCCACCAGCGCTGGCTTGCCGCTGTCGCGCAGGGCCGCGGCGTAGTGCACCATCTGCCGCGCCACGGCGATCTGGGTGGCCATGTCCGCCAGGCGGAAGGCCACCGCCTGATGCTCGATGATCGGCTTGCCGAAGCTCTGCCGCTCGCGGGCGTAGTCACGGGCGGCCTCGAAAGCCGCGCGGGCCATGCCCACCGATTGCGAGGCGATACCCACGCGACCGCCCTCAAGGTTGGCCAGGGCGATCTTGTAGCCCTCGCCCTCCTCGCCCAGGCGGTTGGCCAGCGGCACCTTCACGTCCTCGAAGAGGATCTGGCAGGTGTCGGAGGCGTGCTGGCCGAGCTTGTCCTCCACCCGCGCGACGCTGTAGCCCGGCGAGTCGGTGGGCACGATAAAGGCGCTGATGCCGCGCTTGCCGGCCGCCGGATCGGTCACCGCGAACACGATCACCACCCCGGCGTTCTGCCCGGAGGTGATGAACTGCTTGCAGCCGTTGAGCACGTAATAATCGCCCTCCCGCCGCGCCCGGGTTTTCAGGCTGCTGGCGTCGGAGCCGGCCTGGGGTTCGGTCAGGGCGAAGGCGCCGAGCATGGCGCCGCTGGCCAGGGGCTTGAGGAAACGCTCCTTCTGCTCGTCGTTGCCGAACTTGAGGATCGGCACGCAGCCCACCGAGTTGTGCACGCTCATGATGGTCGAGCAGGCGCCGTCGCCGGCGGCGATCTCTTCCAGGGCCATGGCATAGGCCAGGTAACCGGTGTCGCAACCGCCCCACTGCTCCGGCACCAGCATGCCGAAGAAGCCCAGCCCGGCCATCTCGCCGATGGCCTCGCGGGGGAAGCGATGCTCGCGGTCCCATTCGGCGGCGAACGGCTTCAGGCGTTCCTGGGCGAACTGTCGGGCCGCGTCGCTGATCTGCTGTTGTTCGTCATTAGGCAGCATGGTGATTCCTTAATACAGGCATTCGACGGCCATGGCCGTGGCTTCGCCGCCGCCGATGCAGATGGCCGCGACGCCGCGCTTCAGGCCTTGCTGGCGCAGGGCCGAGAGCAGGGTCACGAGGATCCGCGCGCCGGACGCACCGATCGGATGGCCCAGGGCACAGGCGCCGCCGTGGATGTTGACCTTGTCGTGGGGGATTTCCAGCTTCTGCATGGTGACCAGGCTGACCACGGCAAAGGCTTCGTTGATTTCGAACAGCTCGACCTGATCCAGCGACCAGCCGGTCTTCTTCATCAGTTTCTTGATCGCCCCGACCGGGGCCACCGGAAACAGCCCCGGGGTGTCGGCGAACGCCGCGTGACCGTGGATCACCGCCAGCGGCTTGAGGCCCCGTTGCTCGGCCTGGGAACGGCGCATCAGCACCAGGGCCGCGGCGCCGTCGGAGATCGAGCTGGAGTTGGCCGCGGTGACGGTACCGCCGTCGCGGAACGCCGGCTTCAGCGTGGCGATCTTGTCCAGCCTGGCCTTGGGCGGCTGTTCATCGTCGCTGATGGTCTGCTGTTCCTTGCCGACGGTGACCTGCAGCGGCACGATTTCCGCCTTGAAGCTGCCGTCCTTGATCGCCTGCTGGGCGCGGGTCAGCGAGGCCACGGCGAAGGCATCCTGGGCTTCGCGGCTGAAGCCGTTGGTCTCGGCGCAGTCTTCGGCGAAGGTGCCCATCAGGCGGCCCTTGTCGTAGGCGTCTTCGAGGCCGTCGAGGAACATGTGGTCGAGCACCCGCCCGTGGCCCATGCGGTAGCCGCTGCGGGCGCGGTCCAGCAGGTACGGCGCGTTGGACATGCTTTCCATGCCGCCGGCGATCACTACATCGGCGCTGCCGGCCAGCAGCATGTCGTGGGCGGCGATGGTCGCGGCCATGCCGGAGCCGCACATCTTGTTCAGGGTGGTGCAGCGGGTGGCCTTGTCCAGCCCGGCGCCCAGCGCCGCCTGGCGGGCCGGCGCCTGGCCGAGACCGGCCGGCAGCACGCAGCCGAACAGCACTTCATCGACGCTGTCGCTGGCCACCCCGGCACGCTCGACGGCGGCACGGATCGCGGCGGCGCCGAGCTGCGGCGCGGTCAGGCTTTTCAGCTCGCCCTGGAAGCCGCCCATGGGGGTGCGGACGGCGCTGACGATAACGATCGGATCTTGGTTCATGAGGAGTCCTCCTTACTTGGCTGCCATGCGCAGGGCGCCGTCGAGACGGATCACCTCGCCGTTGAGCATGCTGTTGCTAATGATATGCCCGACCAAGGCGGCGTACTCGTCCGGCTTGCCCAGGCGTGGCGGGAACGGCACGCCGGCGGCCAGGGACGCGCGGACTTCGTCGCTCATGCCGGCCATCATCGGGGTTTCGAAAATGCCCGGGGCGATGGTCATCACCCGGATGCCGAAGCGCGCCAGTTCGCGGGCGGCCGGCAGGGTCAGGCTGGCGATGGCGCCCTTGGACGCGGCATAGGCGGCCTGGCCGATCTGCCCGTCGAAGGCCGCCGCCGAGGCGGTGTTGATGATCACCCCACGCTCGCCGTCGGCGTTCGGCTCGCCTTCGGCAATCGCCGCCGCGGCCAGGCGCATCAGGTTGAAGCTGCCGATCAGGTTGACGTTGATCACCTGGCTGAAGCTGGCCAGGGCATGGGGGCCGTGCTTGCCGAGGATCTTCTCGCCGCGCACGATGCCGGCGCAGTTGACCAGCCCGTGCAAGCCGCCGAACGCCTTGAGCGTGGCCTGCACCGCCGCTTCGGCGGCCGCTTCGTCAGTGATATCGGCGACCGTGCTCCGGCAGCCGAGCAACTGCGCCTGGGCTTGCACCGCCTCGACGTTGAGGTCCACCAGCATCACCTGGGCGCCGGCCTTGACCAGCATCTGCGCGGTGGCCGCGCCGAGACCGGAAGCGCCGCCGCTGACGAGAAAAACCTTGTTTTCGATGTGCATCATGAGTTCCTGGGTAATTCAGGCCGAAGCCTTGTGCGCCGCGGCCTCTTGAGCCTTGGCGATTTCCTGGTTGCGCAGGATGAAGCGCTGCAACTTGCCGCTTGGGGTTTTCGGCAATTCGCTGACAAATTCGATTTCACGGGGGTACGAGTGCGCGGCCAGGCGTTTGCGCACATGCTGGCGCAGCTCTTCGGCCAGCTCCGGTGCGGCGCGGTACTGCGGACTGAGCACGACGAAGGCTTTGACCAGCTCGGTGCGCTCCGGATCGGGCTTGCCGATCACCGCCGCTTCGACCACCGCCGGGTGCTCGATCAGCGCGCTTTCCACGTCGAACGGGCCGACCCGGTAACCCGAGGTGGTGATCACATCGTCGCTGCGCCCGACGAAGCTGATGCTGCCGTCCGGGTTCAGCTCCACGGTGTCGCCGCTGAGGTAGTAATTGCCGACGAAGGCCTTGGTCACCACGCCGTGGTAGCCGTTGAACCAGCACATCGGCGACTGGCTGCGGTCGATGGCGAGGATCCCCGGCTGGCCCACCGACAGTTCCTGGTGCTGCTCGTCGAGCACCACGATGCGGTGGCCGGGCGAGGCGAAACCGGCCGCGCCGACATGCACCGGGTGCTCCAGGCCATGGTGGTTGCACAGGACCATGCCCAGCTCGGTCTGGCCGTAATGGTCGTGGATCACCACGCCAAGGTTGTCGGCGAACCAGCGGATCACCTCCGGGTTCAGCGGCTCGCCGGCGCTGCTGACGATGCGCAGCTTGCCCTTGATCGAGCGGGCGAACTCGTCGCCGCCGGCGATCAACAGGCGATACGCGGTCGGCGAACCGGTGAGGTTGCTGATCCCGTACTTGTTGATCACCCGGCAGGTGCTTTCCAGGGTGAAGGGCCCATCGTAGAAGGTGATCGGGTGGCCCAGGCCCAGCGGACCGGTGACGCCGAAATAGATGCCGTAGGCCCAGCCCGGGTCGGCGACGTTCCAGAACGCGTCTTCGGGGCGTAGGTCGACGGCGTCGCGGGTGTAGCTCTGGAACGCGACGATGGCCTTGAGCGGTACGTACAGGGCTTTGGACGGGCCGGTGGTGCCGGAGGTGAACATCAGCAGGAACGGGTCTTCGCCGGTCAGCAGCACGGGCTCGCACTGCGCCGGGTAATTGCCCAGCTCGGCCCAGAAACTGAAGTCGCCGCGGACGATGCCCTGGCCCTTGGCGCCCGCGACCGTGACGATGGTCGGGCAGTCGGCCACCTCATTGAGCTTTGGCCGGTTGACCGCGTCGGTCACCACCACTTTGGCCCCGGAGCTGTTCAGGCGGTGTTCGATGGCCTTGGGGCCGAAGGCGGTGAACAGCGGCTGGTAGACCGCGCCGATGCGCCAGGTGGCGAGTACCGCGATCAACAGTTCGACGTTGCGCGGCAGCAGGCCGGCGACCTTGTCGCCCTGGCCCACGCCCTGGGCCAGCAGGAAGTTGGCGAAACGCGCGGCCTGGTCCTGCAACTCGCTGAAGGTATAGGTCGCGCTACTGCCGTCGCGGCCCTCCCAGAACAGCGCGATGCGCCCCGGCAAGGCGTGCCGGTCACAGCATTCGACGCAGGCATTGAGGGCCGACAAGGAGCCGTGCAGGGCCGCGTCGACGGTGTGCTGATAATTGAAGTGTGCCGTGGCAGACAGGTAATCGCGCATTGCCAGAATCCCTCGCTGTTCTTATTAGGATGGGAACCAATGGGAACCACAAAGACATCGGGCAAATACTGGCGCCACGGCCCGGGCGGGACAATGGTCAAAGCTTTCAAGTTGCGTGACTGGTTTGGCCAAGAATCCCATGGCGACCAAGCCCCTGTAGCCGCTGCCGAGCCTGCGAGGCTGCGTTCGACCGCGCAGCGGTCGCAAGCCGGGCGACGCGTTTTGCCTGACGCACCGCAAGCTCAGGTTTCGCGGCAACTGCGTTGCCGGTCGCAGCCTCGCGCTGCTCGGCAGCGGCTACAGGAATCGGTGTGGCCGCTGCTGAGCCTGCGAGGTTGCGCAGCGGTCGCAAGCCGGGCGACGCGTTCTGCCTGACGCACGGCAGGCCCAGGTTTCGCGGCAACTGCGTTGCCGATCGCAGCCTCGCGCTGCTCGGCAGCGGCTACCCAGGTTCCCCGTAGCCGCTGCCGCAGGCTGCGATCGAGGCCGCAGGACTCGCTATCAGCCTTGACGCGGTGCATCAGAGACACCGCGCTGCACGCCTTTGCGACCGTTCCGGTTGATCGCAGGCTGCGCCAGCGGCTACATCGATGGGAGGCGCTCAGGTCGGGTCGTTGAGGATCAGGCTGCGATAGTGTCCGGGGTTGGAACCGGACCATTTGCGAAAGGCCTTGTAGAACGAGCTGGCGTCGGCGAAGCCCAGGCGGCTGGCGATTTCCGTGAAGCTGATCTGCGGCTCGGCCAGCCAGGCGATCGCCAGTTCCTTGCGCACCCCGTCCTTGAGGCCCTGGTAGGTCTGCCCTTCTTCCGCCAGGCGGCGGCGCAGGGTCGAGGCCGACATGCATAGGCTGTGGGCCAGGCTCTCGGTTTCCGGCCACTGCGCGGCGGGCAGCTGGCGCAGGTCATGCTTGATGCGGCTGGCCAGGCTCTGCGGGTCGCGGTATTTGACCAGGATGTTGGCCGGCGCCTGGGCCAGGAAGCGCTTGAGCTCCTCGTCACTGCGCTTGATCGGCAGATCCAGGCAGTCGGCGGCAATGATCATCCGCGTGCGGGGTCGGTCGAAGCGCAGGTTCTGCGAGAACATCACCTGGTAGTCGTCGCAGAAATCCGGTTCCGGGCAGCGCAGCTCGATGGCCAGGATCGGAATGCGCCGCCCGGCCAGCCAGCAAGCCACGCCGTGGACGATCATCCAGTAGGTGAAATAGGTGAAGGCGCGGCGCGGCGCCTGCTCGTCCTCCAGCAGGACGATCTCCGCCAGGCTCTGCTGGCGCACCAGTTGGGCCGGCAGTTGTTCGAGCATCAGCGACAGGAACGTCAGCCCGGATTCCAGGCCCGCGGCCAGATTCTGCCGGGCCATAGCGGTGCGACAGAGAAACGCCAGGCTGCCGGATTTCAGCTTGCGCGGGTCCATGCCGAAAAACTCGTCGTCCGTGCGCCGGGCCAACAGGCGCCACAGCCGGGCATAGGCCAGCGCGGGCACGCGGGCGGCGCTGACGTCCAGCTGGGCCGGGTCGATACCGGCCTTGAGCAGCACTTCATCGCTGGCGGCACCCGGGGCGCAGCTTTGCAGCAGCGCTTCGCGCACCAGTTGCATGGAGATGGTGTCTTTTTCCGACATCGCGCTGAACGGTTTCCTGCATGAAGAAATGGCCGGTCATCTTAGGCAGTGACCGGTAAAAAGCCAGAGCGCTTTTGGCTAAAGTGCAGCATACGTCCGATACCCAGTGGTGACTTTTACTGGGTTCCACCGAGAAACGTCCTAAATTTCGCGGGATAGCCGCAATAGCCCCCTCGTAGCCGTTCTTAGCAATCAATCTCAAATAGGATTCACTCTCACCAAAAAGAGAGCGTTTCTTATGCAAACGAAAGCCCCATCTGCCTTGCCACCCCATCGCCTACTGGCCTCTACCCTGGGCCTTGCCCTGGCCTCCTGCGCCGGCGCGGCCGAAGCCGGCGAACGGCAGAAATCCCTGCAACTGGACAACATCAAGGTCGAAGCCGAGCAACCCGGTTCCCGCACCGAACGCTCGGCCTCCGCCAAGTACGTGGCGCCGCTGCTGGACACCCCGCAGACCATCACCGTGGTGCCACCCAAGCTGATCCAGGAACAGCAGGCGCTGAGCCTGCGCCAGGTGCTGTCGAACGTGTCCGGCATCACCTTCAATGCCGGCGAAGGCGGTGGCGGCTCGGGGGACAGCATCAACATCCGCGGCTTCTCGGCCAACAGCAACATGCAGATCGACGGCCTGCGCGACAGCGCGCAGACCAACCGTTCCGACACCTTCAACGTCGAGCAGGTGGAGGTCATCAAGGGCCCAAACTCGGTGTTCGGCGGCGCCGGCACCACCGGCGGCAGCATCAACGTGGTCAGCAAGCAACCGAAGAACCAGGCCTTCACCCGTCTGGGCGGCAGCCTCGGCACCGACAATTACTACCGCCTGACACTGGACAGCAACCAGCCGCTGGAAGGCGTCGGCCAGGACAGTGCGGTGCGGATCAACCTGATGGGCCATCAGAACGATGTGCCCGGTCGCGAAAAGATCGACCGCGAGCGCTGGGGCATCGCGCCCTCGTTGCGCCTGGGCTTCAGCGACGCCACCCGGCTGACCCTCAGCGCCTTCCACCAGACCGACGACAACCTGCCCGACTACGGCGTACCGGCGCTGGACGGCAAGAAGCTGGCCGGGGTCAAGCGCGACGCCTATTTCGGCTGGAAGAACCTCGACAAGGAAGAGATCGAACAGAACGCCTTCACCGCCGACTTCGAGCATGACTTCAACGACCAGTTACGCCTGCAGAACCTCACGCGCTACAGCCGCACCGCGCGCGACACCGTCGTCTCGGCGTCCCATGTCAACACCAGCGGCGTGCCGGCGGGTCGCTACCGCCCGGCCGGGCCCCAGGCCTACGGGCGCGACGCCACCACCGAAATGTGGATCAACCAGACCAACCTGATCGGCGACTTCGAGTTCGCCGGCATGCGCCACGACCTGGTGGCGGGCCTGGAGCTGTCGCGGGAAACCCTCGACCTGAAGACCTACAACCACGGCCTGAGCACGGCCCTGTATCCGCGCAACGGCTACGCCCTGGGCAGCCCGCCCGGGCGCTGGAACGGCCCGGTCAACAAGGCCACCAGCGGCTACACCGAGACCACCCTCAAGGGCCAGGCGTACTACCTGTTCGACACCATCGCCCTGAGCGAACGCTGGGACCTCAACCTCGGCCTGCGCTACGACAAGATCAAGGGCGACGTCGACAAGTACTCGGCCAGCCATGTGAAAAACGACAGCCTGGCCTCGGACACGAACAAGGCCAGCGCGCGCACCGGGCTGGTGTTCAAGCCGACCGAGAACGGGCGTATCTATGCCGCCTGGGGCAACTCCTTCAACCCTTCCGCCGAGAACCTGGCCTCCACCGGCGGCGGCTTGAGCAAGGGCAACCAGGACCTAGCGCCGGAGAAGAACGAAACCTGGGAACTGGGCACCAAGTGGGAGCTGCTGGACAAGCGCCTGGAGCTGGACGCCGCGCTGTTTCGCGTAGAGAAGAGCAACGCCCGGGAAACCATGGCCGACGGTTCGACCCAACTGGCCGGCAAGCAGCGGGTGCAAGGTGTGGAAGTCGGCGTCACCGGGCATGTCAGCGAGCAGTGGGATGTGTTCGCCAACTACACCTTCCTCGACAGCGAAATCCTCAACGCGGCGAACACCGCCTCGGGCATCGCGCGCAAGGGCCAGGCCCTGGGCAACACGCCGCCGCGCTCGCTCAACCTGTGGACCACCTATGAACTACCGGCCGGCTGGACCCTGGGTTACGGCACTCGCTATGTCAGCGAGCGCAATGTCAGCTCCAGTACCCGCGCCAAGCTGGACGCCTACTGGGTGCACAACGCCATGCTCGGCTACAAGGTCAACCACAACCTCGACCTGCAGTTGAACGTCAATAACCTGTTCGACAAGGACTACGTGGAACGGGTGCGCCAGCAGAGCGGCTCGACGACACGCTCCTCGGCCATCGAATACGGCGACGCCCGCGCGGCGATTATGTCGGCCACCTACACCTTCTGACCCCTCCCCTCAGTGCGAAGCCCCGGTCGACCAGGGCTTCGCCGCTGTCATCGGCACCTTCTCGCCGTTCTCCGGCCCAGGCCGTCAGGCAAAAAAACCAATACGCAATCTCCCCGGTTTTACCCGGCCCGAACGGGCGAATCCTTGACCCATGGCGGCTTGCGCCGGGCGAAGGCTTTCATCGCAGTGCAAAAAAGTATCGATTCGAGTGTCAGGGATGATTTGTCAGCTCGGTCGTTGAGGGCTGTAATCAGCCCCACATTCTTCCCAGCATCCGGAAGACACAACAACAATAACCGTCCTTCTGCCGCCCACCGGGCCCGGAAGAGGAGTGCACGATGAAACCCTGCATCAAAGCCCTGCTCGTCACCACCTGCATGACCTTAAGCGGCGTCAGCCTCGGCGCCCAGACCGTGACCATCGCCACCGTCAACAACAGCGACATGATTCGCATGCAGAAACTCTCGAAAGCCTTCGAGAGCGAGCATCCGGACATCAAGCTGAACTGGGTGGTGCTCGAAGAGAACGTGCTGCGCCAGCGCCTGACCACCGATATCGCCACCCAGGGCGGGCAGTTCGACGTACTGACCATCGGCATGTACGAAGCCGCACTGTGGGGCGCCAAGGGCTGGCTGCAACCGATGCAGGACCTGCCCGCCGCCTATGACCTGCAGGACATCTTCCCCTCGGTCCGCGAAGGCCTGTCGGCCAAGGGCACGCTGTACGCCCTGCCGTTCTACGCCGAAAGCTCGATGACCTACTACCGCACCGACCTGTTCAAGGACGCCGGCCTGGTCATGCCCGAACACCCGACCTGGGAACAGATCGGCGAGTTCGCCGGCAAGCTCAACAAACCCGAGCAGGAACAGTACGGCATCTGCCTGCGCGGCAAGGCCGGCTGGGGCGAGAACATGGCCCTGATCACCACCCTGGCCAACGGTTTCGGCGCGCGCTGGTTCAATGAGCAGTGGCAGCCGGAATTCACCGGGCCGGAATGGAAAAACGCCCTGGCCTTCTACGTCGATACCATGAAAAAGGCCGGCCCGCCCGGCGCCTCCAGCAACGGTTTCAACGAGAACCTGGCGCTGTTCAACAGCGGCAAGTGCGCGATCTGGGTCGACGCCAGCGTCGCCGGTTCCTTCGTCACCGACAAGTCGCAGAGCAAGGTCAGCGAACACGTCGGCTTTACCTACGCGCCGCGGCAGGTGACCGACAAGGGCAGCGCCTGGATGTACTCCTGGGCGCTGGCGATCCCCACCAGCTCCAAGGCCAAGGACGCCGCGCGGACCTTCGCCACCTGGGCCACCTCCAAGGAATACGGGGCCCTGGTCGCCGCGAAAGACGGCATCGCCAACGTACCGCCAGGCACCCGCGCCTCCACCTACAGCGAGGCCTATATGCAGGCCGCGCCGTTCGCCAGGGTGACCCTGGAGTCGCTGAAAGTCGCCGACCCGACCAGGCCGACCCTCAAGCCGGTGCCCTATATCGGTATCCAGCTGGTGACCATCCCCGAGTTCCAGGCCATCGGCACTCAGGTCGGCAAATTGTTCTCCGCCGCGCTGATCGGCCAGACCACGGTCGACCAGGCCCTGGCCGCCGCCCAGCAGACCACCGAACGCGAAATGAAACGCGCCGGCTACCCCAAGTAATCCCCAAAACCTGTAGGAGCGAGCTTGCTCGCGAAGAACGTCAAGACACCGCATTCACCCAGGTTGGGCGCGTTATCGTTGACGGCCATCGCGAGCAAGCTCGCTCCTACAGGGAATCGCGTTACGCGCACCTGAACGGTTGTGATCGCCATGAATACCTCGACTGCCAATGCTCATCTGCAAATGCCCCAGGCCGCGCGCAAGCGCCGCCTGCTCAACCCCGGCTGGTTCCTGGTCAGCCCCTCGGTGGCGCTGTTGCTGCTGTGGATGATCGTGCCCCTGGGCATGACCCTGTACTTCTCGCTGATCCGCTACAACCTGCTGTACCCCGGCGAGAACCAGTTCGTCGGCCTGGAGAACTTCAGCTACTTCCTCACCGACTCGGGCTTCCTGCCCGGGGCCGCCAACACCCTGTTGCTGGTGGGCAGCGTGCTGCTGATCAGCGTGGTGTTCGGGGTGCTGATCAGCGCCCTGCTGGAGGCCAGCGAGTTCCTTGGCCGCGGCATTGTCCGGGTGCTGCTGATCTCGCCGTTCTTCATCATGCCCACGGTGGGCGCGCTGATCTGGAAGAACCTGATCTTCCACCCGGTGTCGGGGATTCTCGCCGCCGTGTGGAAGCTGTTCGGCGCCCAGCCGGTGGACTGGCTGGCCCACTACCCGCTGCTGTCGATCATCATCATTGTCTCGTGGCAGTGGCTGCCGTTCGCGATCCTGATCCTGATGACCGCCATGCAGTCGCTGGACCAGGAACAGAAGGAAGCCGCGCGCCTGGATGGCGCCGGGGCCATCGCGATCTTCTGGCACCTGACCCTGCCGCACCTGGCGCGGCCGATCGCGGTGGTGGTGATGATCGAGACCATCTTCCTGCTCTCGGTGTTCGCCGAAATCTTCACCACCACCAACGGTGGCCCGGGCTACGCCTCGACCAACCTCGCCTACCTGATCTACAACCAGGCGCTGGTGCAGTTCGACGTCGGCATGGCCTCGGCCGGCGGCCTGATCGCCGTGGTCATCGCCAATATCGCCGCGATCGTCCTGGTACGGATGCTCGGCAAAAACCTGACTGACAAGCCCTGAGGTGCGCGCCATGACCCTGCAACAATCCCGCCGCCTGCAAAGCCTGCTGCTCGGCACCCTGGCCTGGGCCATCGCCATCCTGATCTTCTTCCCGATCTTCTGGATGCTGCTGACCAGCTTCAAGAGCGAAATCGACGCCTTCGCCACGCCGCCGCAGTTCATCTTCACGCCGACGCTGGAGAATTACCTGCACATCAACGAGCGCAGCAACTACTTCGCCTTCGCCTGGAACTCGGTGGTGATCTCCTTCAGCGCCACCGCCCTGTGCCTGCTGATCGCGGTGCCGGCGGCCTACTCCATGGCCTTTTACGAGACCCGCAATACCAAGCGCACCCTGCTGTGGATGCTGTCGACCAAGATGCTGCCGCCGGTGGGCGTGCTGATGCCGATCTACCTGCTGGCCAAGAGCTTTGGCCTGCTGGACACGCGCATCGCGCTGATCGCGATCTACACCCTGATCAACCTGCCGATCGTGGTCTGGATGATTTACACCTACTTCAAGGACATCCCCCGGGACATCCTCGAGGCCGCGCGCCTGGACGGCGCGACCCTGGGCCAGGAAATGCTCCGGGTGCTGCTGCCGATCGCCAAGGGCGGGCTGGCCTCCACCGTGCTGCTGTCGCTGATCCTGTGCTGGAACGAGGCGTTCTGGTCGCTGAACCTGACCTCGTCCAACGCCGCGCCGCTGACCGCGCTGATCGCCTCCTACTCCAGCCCCGAAGGGCTGTTCTGGGCCAAGCTCTCGGCGGTCTCGACCCTGGCCTGCGCGCCGATCCTGATCTTCGGCTGGATCAGTCAGAAACAGCTGGTGCGCGGCCTGTCCTTCGGCGCCGTGAAATAAACATCGAACCCTGTAGCCGCTGCCGAAGGCTGCGATCGAGCCGCAGGCTCGCCAGCGATCGCACAGACGCCGAGGCCCCTGCGGTGCCTATCGCAGCCTGCGGCAGCGGCTACACCGACATTCAGAAACATGGAGGCCCGTCATGGCCAACCTGAAAATCAACAACCTGCAAAAAGGCTTCGAAGGTTTTTCCATCATCAAAGGCATCGACCTGGAGGTGCGCGACAAGGAGTTCGTGGTCTTCGTCGGCCCCTCGGGCTGCGGCAAGTCCACCCTGCTGCGGCTGATCGCCGGCCTGGAGGAAGTCAGCGGCGGCACCATCGAACTCGATGGCCGCGACATCACCGAGGTCAGCCCGGCCAAGCGCGACCTGGCCATGGTGTTCCAGACCTACGCCCTGTACCCGCACATGAGCGTGCGCAAGAACATGTCCTTTGCCCTGGACCTGGCCGGCGTGCCGAAAGCCGAGGTGCAACAGAAGGTCGACGAAGCGGCGCGCATCCTCGAACTGGGGCCGATGCTCGAGCGCAAGCCCAAGCAACTGTCCGGCGGCCAGCGCCAGCGCGTGGCCATCGGCCGGGCAATCGTGCGCAACCCGAAGATCTTCCTGTTCGACGAGCCGCTGTCCAACCTCGACGCGGCGCTGCGGGTGCAGATGCGCCTGGAGCTGGCGCGCCTGCATAAAGAGCTGCAGGCGACCATGATCTACGTGACCCACGACCAGGTCGAAGCCATGACCCTGGCCGACAAGGTGGTGGTGCTCAACGGCGGGCGCGTGGAACAGGTGGGCTCGCCGCTGGAGCTGTACCACAGCCCGGCCAACCTGTTTGTCGCCGGCTTCCTCGGCACGCCGAAGATGGGCTTTCTCAAGGGCCGGCTGAGCCGGGTCGATGGCCAGGGCTGCGAGGTGCAGCTGGAGGCCGGCACCCGTATCCAGTTGCCGCAGAGCGGCGCCCACTTGAGCGTCGACAGCCCGGTGACCCTGGGCATTCGTCCCGAACACCTGGAGCTGGCCCGGCCCGGCGACTGCACCCTGCAGGTCACCGCCGACGTCAGCGAACGCCTGGGCAGCGACACCTTCTGCCACGTCGTCACCACCTCCGGCGAAGCCCTGACGATGCGCATCCGCGGCGACCTGGCCAGCGCCTATGGCCAGCAGCTGAGCCTGAACCTGGACGCCGAACACTGCCACCTCTTCGATGCCGACGGCGTGGCCGTGGCCAGGCCGCTGCGCGCCGCCGCCTGAACGAGAACCGAACGATGAAACTGAACCGACACAACCTCCACCGCCTGGCCCCTGAAGTCCGCCTGCCCGCCTACGACCTGGCCGAGACCCGACAAGGCATGGTGCATATCGGCGTGGGCGGTTTCCACCGGGCGCACCAGGCCTACTACACCGATGCCCTGATGAACACCGGCGAAGGCCTGGACTGGAGCATCTGCGGGGTCGGCCTGCGCGCCGAGGACCGCCGCGCCCGCGACGACCTGGCCGGCCAGGACTACCTGTTCACCCTGTTCGAGCTGGGCGACAGCGACGCCGCCGAAGTTCGGGTGATCGGCGCCATTAGCGACATGCTGCTGGCCGAGGACGGCGCCCGGGCGCTGATCGACAAACTGGCCGACCCGCAGATCCGCATCGTCTCGCTGACCATCACCGAGGGCGGTTACTGCATCGACGACAGCAGCGGCGAGTTCATGGCCCATCTGCCGCAGATCCAGCACGACCTGGCCCACCCGCAGCAGCCGCAGACCGTGTTCGGCTTTCTCTGCGCGGCCCTGGCCCAGCGCCGGGCGGCCGGGGTCCCGGCCTTTACCCTGATGTCCTGCGATAACCTGCCACACAACGGCGCGGTGACCCGCAAGGCGCTGCTGGCCTTCGCCGGGCAGCGCGACACCGAGCTGCGCGACTGGATCGCCGCCAACGTCAGTTTCCCCAATGCCATGGTCGACCGCATCACGCCGATGACCAGCACCGCCCACCGCCTGCAGTTGCACGACCAGCACGGCATCGACGACGCCTGGCCGGTGGTCTGCGAGCCCTTTGCGCAATGGGTGCTGGAAGACAAGTTCGTTAGCGGCCGGCCGGCCTGGGAAAAGGTCGGCGTGCAATTCACCGACGACGTCACGCCCTATGAGGAGATGAAGATCAAGCTGCTCAACGGCAGCCACCTGGCCCTGACCTACCTGGGTTTCCTCAAGGGTTATCGCTTTGTCCACGAGACCATGGCCGACCCGCTGTTCGTCACCTATATGCGCGCCTACATGGACCTGGACGTGACCCCGCAGCTGGCGCCGGTGCCGGGCATCGACCTGGACGACTACAAGGACACCCTGGTGGCGCGTTTCTCCAATCGGGCGATTGCCGACCAGTTGGAACGGGTCTGCTCCGACGGCTCATCGAAGCTGCCCAAGTTCAGCGTGCCGACCCTCAACCGCCTGATCGCCGATGGCCGCGACACCGAGCGCGCCGCGCTGGTGGTCGCCGCCTGGGCCCGGTACCTCAAGGGCGTGGACGAAAACGGCGAGACCTACCGCATTCCCGACCCGCGCGCCGCGTTCTGCCAGGCGCTGGTGGCGGACGACGCACTGATCAGCCAGCGATTGTTAGCGGTCGAGGAGATCTTCGGCAGCGCCATCCCCAACTCGCCCGCCTTTGTCGAAGCCTTCGAACGCTGCTACACCAGCCTGCGCGACGACGGCGTGACCCGTACCCTGGAGCGGGTATTGGCCCGGGACCGCTGATGCTTGCCTGTAGCCGATGCGCTTCTCCAGACAGACCACAGACTCAGGTTTTGCGATTGCTACGTCGGAATGCCGCCCAAACCGGTCGCAGCCTCGCGAGCTCGGCAGCGGCTACACAAGCACCGCGAGCCCTGTAGCCGCTGGCGCAGCCTGCGATCGGATTGGGCGGCATTCCGACGCAGCGGCCGCAAAGCCTGCCAACGCCTTTCTCCAGGCAAATCGCGGACGCAGGTTTTGCGGTTGCGCTGCAACCGGTCGCAGCCTCGCAGGCTCGGCAGCGGCTACAGTGGGTTTGATTAATTTTGTGCAGGTTCATCCATGACGACGCAACAGCTTTTCCTCGGCATCGACTGCGGCACCCAGAGCACCAAGGCCATCGTCCTCGACGCCGCCAGCGGTGAAGTACTGGGCCTGGGCGCGGCGCCCCACAGCCTGATCAGCGGCGCCAACGGCCGCCGTGAACAGGACGTCGAGCAATGGCGCGAGGCGTTTACCCTGGCCACCCGCCGTGCGTTATTGACGGCGGGGGTCAGCGGCCTGGACATCCTCGGCCTCGGCGTCTCCGGCCAGCAGCACGGCCTGGTCCTGCTCGACCAGCAGGGCCAGGTGCTGCGCCCGGCCAAGCTCTGGTGCGACACCGAATCCACCCCGCAGAACCAGCGCCTGCTGGATTACCTGGGCGGCGAACAGGGCTCCCTGGAGCGCCTCGGCGTGGCGATTGCCCCCGGCTACACGGTGTCGAAACTGCTGTGGACCCGGGAACAGCATCCGCAGATTTTCCAACGCATCGCTCATGTGCTGCTGCCCCACGACTACCTGAATTACTGGCTGACCGGCCGCTGCTGCAGCGAATACGGCGATGCCTCGGGCACTGGCTATTTCAATGTGCGCAGCCGCCACTGGGACCTGGAACTGCTCCGGCATATCGCCCCTGACGGCCGCCTGGAAGCCGCCTTGCCGGAACTGCTCGAAGCCGAGCAGCCGGTGGGCACGCTGCTGCCGGAGCTCGCCCGGCACCTGGGCCTCAACCCGCGGGCGCTGGTGTCCAGCGGTGGCGGCGACAACATGCTCGGGGCCATCGGCACCGGCAATATCCAGCCCGGGGCGATCACCATGAGCCTGGGTTCCTCCGGCACCCTGTACGCCTACGCCGAGCAACCGTGGGTCAGCGCGGACGCCGCGGTGGCGACCTTCTGTTCCTCCAGCGGCGGCTGGCTGCCGCTGATCTGCACCATGAACCTGACCAATGCCACCGGCGCGGTGCGCGAACTGTTCGAGCTGGATATCGATGCCTTCAACCAACTGGTGGCGCAGGCGCCGATCGGTGCCGAGGGCGTGTGCATGCTGCCGTTCCTCAACGGCGAGCGGGTCCCCGCCCTGCCCCATGCCAGCGGCAGCCTGCTGGGGCTGACCGCCGACAACCTGACCCGGGCCAACCTGTGCCGCGCGGTGGTCGAGGGCACCACCTTCGGCCTGCGTTACGGCCTGGACCTGCTGCGCCACAACGGCCTGCAAAGCCAGGACATCCGCCTGATCGGCGGCGGTTCGAAAAGCCCGCTGTGGCGGCAGATGGTCGCCGATATCATGCACACCCCGGTGGTCTGTACCGAGCAGAGCGAAGCGGCGGCCCTGGGCGCGGCGATCCAGGCGGCCTGGTGCCATTCCCGCGGCAGCGACCGGCCGCAGAGCCTGGCGCAATTGTGCCAGCGCTGCGTGAGGTTCGATGCAAGCAGCGAGACCTGGCCTATAGCAGCCAATGTCGCGGCCTATCAGCAGGCCTATGAACGTTACCAACAGCATGTGACAACCCTTTTGAAGAGCGAATGACTATGTATCTGGTCTGTGGTGAAGCACTGTTCGATTTTTTCAGCGAAAACGATGCCAGCGGTCGGGCATCGCAGGTCAACTTCCAGGCCATCGCCGGCGGTTCACCCTTCAATGTCGCGGTCGGTCTGCGCCGCCTGGGCGTGGACGCGGCGCTGTTCGCCGGGCTGTCCACCGATTACCTCGGCCGGCGCCTGTTGCAGGTGCTGCGCGACGAAGGCGTGGACGAGGACTACCTGCTGCACGTCGAGGCGCCGACCACCCTGGCGATGGTCGCGGTGGGCGCCGACGGCTCGCCGCAATACAGCTTCCGTGGCGAAGGCTGCGCCGACCGCCAGTTGCAGCTCAGCGACCTGCCGCCGCTCGACAGCCGGGTGCGCGGCCTGCACATCGGTTCGTTTTCCCTGGTGGTGCAGCCGATCGGCGACACCCTGCTGGAATTGGTGCGCCGCGAGCGCGGCCAGCGCCTGATCAGCCTCGACCCCAACGTGCGCCTCAACCCGGCCCCGGACATCCAGCTGTGGCGCCAGCGCATCGACACCCTGGTCCGGTTGGCCGACCTGATCAAGGTCAGCGACGAGGACTTGCACCTGCTCTACCCCGACCAGGATCCACAGCACGTGATCGAAGGCTGGCTGCAGCATCACTGCCAGCTGGTGTTCCTGACCCGCGGCGCAGAGGGTGCGACGGTGTTCAGCCGGGTGCATGGCCGCTGGTCGGCGCCGGCCATGCCGATTAAGATGGCCGACACCGTGGGCGCCGGCGACACCTTCCAGGCCGCCTTGATTGCCTGGCTGACCGAACGGCAGCTGGATTCGTTGGAGGGTGTGGCGGGCTTGAGCCGGGACCAGATCGACCAGATGCTCAGGTTCGCCATCCGCGCCGCGGCGCTGACCTGTGGCAAGACCGGACCGGACCTGCCCTATCGCCACCAATTGAACTGATCGCAGGGGCGCCGCATTCGTACCACATTGGCGCCCCCATCGACCCGAATAGAGCCTTGCCTTTGACCCGCTTTGCCTGTGCCGCCGTAGTCTTCCCCCTCATCCTGACCGGCTGCGCGACCTCGCCGCCGGCCAACCCCAACGACATCTGCGAGATCTTTCGCGAGAAAAGCGACTGGTACAAAGCCGCCAAGGCCACCGAAGAGAAATGGGGGGTGCCGATCCAGGTGCCGCTGTCGATCATCTACCAGGAATCGAGCTTCAAGCAGGACGCCTTGCCGCCACGCAAATACCTGCTGTGGGTGATTCCCTGGGGCCGGGTGAGCACGGCGGCCGGCTACCCGCAGGCCAAGGACGAAGTCTGGGGCGACTACCAACGCAAGGGCGACAACTACTGGGCCAGCCGCACCAACTTCGCCGACGCCACCGACTTTATCGGCTGGTACATGGACCAGACCACACGGGTCAACGGCGTGACCAAACAGGACGCCTACCGCCAGTACCTGAACTATCACGAAGGCTGGGGTGGCTACCGCCGGCAGACCTATGTGGCCAAGCCCTGGCTGCAGACCGTGGCGATGAAAGTGCAAAGCCGCTCCAGCCTGTACGGCCAGCAATACGCCAGTTGCCGGGAAGAGCTGGACCGCGGCTTCTGGAGCCGCTTCTGGCCCTGGCTGTAACCGCCTGACACGGGTCTCCCCGCGTCCGCATTCTCTGTAGCCGCTACCGAGCTCCGCGAGGCTGCGACCGGCTGCAAGGCAGCCGCAAAACCCAGCAACGCGATCTATCTGAAGTGGCCGCGTGCAGATCGCGACTACTGCGTAGTCGATCGCAGCCTCGCAAGCTCGGCAGCGGCTACACAAACACCGCGAACCCCGTAGCCGCTGGCGCAGCCTGCGATCGGCTGCGAAGCAGTCGTAAACCAGCCAACGCGCTTATCCAGACAGATCGCGGACTCAGGTTCCGGCAGCGCCGTCAGAGAATCGAGAAGTTGTAGCTGACGATCAGCCGCGTCTCGTCCACGTCCCGCGCGTACTTTTCGTAGTTGCTGCGGTAGGTGGCGTTACGCAGGCGCAGGCTGACGTCCTTGAAGGTGCCGCTCTGTACCACGTACTTGAGTTCGCTGTCGCGTTCCCACTCGCGGCCTTCCTGGTCGCTGCCCGGGACCTTGATATGGTCGCCGCTGACATAGCGGGTCAGGAAGCTCAGGCCGTTGATGCCGATGGCCTTGAAGTCGTAGTCGTAGCGCAGCTGCCAGGAACGCTCCTGGGCGGCGGCGAAGTCGTTGACCTGCACATAGTTGACCAGGTACGGGTTGCTGCCATCGAGGTACGGCATCGAGTTGTCGCCGTTCATGCGCTGCCAGCCGGCGCTGAAGGTGTGGCCGTCGATGGCGTAGCCGAGCATGCCGCTCAGGGCGCGGTTATCGATGGAGCCAGCGCGCTCAGCGCCGCTGTCGGCGCTCTTGAGCAAGCGCAGGTCAGCCTTGAGCACGCCCTGGCCCAGCGGCTGGTTGGCCAGCAGGCCGATGAAGTGCTGGCGATAGATGTCCTCCAGTTCGGCGTAGTGATACTGGCCGGTCAGGCGGTCGTTGAACTTGTAGTCGATGCCGTACATGTCGAAATGGTCGGCAGTGACGTTGCAGGCATACCGCTTGTTCTTGCAGTGCACGCGGATGTCCTGGGCGTCCGTGGAGTCCCGGGCGGTGTACTTATCCAGCCGCGCGGCCGTGAACGTCAGGTCCTTGATCTCTTTGGAGGTGAGCATGGCGCCGTTGAACATAGTCGGCAGCAGGCGCCCGTCGTTGTACTTGAGCAGCGGCAAGTCCGGCAGCAGCGCGCCGTACTTGAGCACGCTCTGCGACAGGCGCACCTTGGCCGTCAGGCCGAGCTTGGCGTATTGGTCCTTGGAACCCCGCGGGTCGTGGCCGCTGGACGGCAGCAGGCCGCTGTTGCTGCGGTCGGGGCTGGAATCGAGCTTGAAGCCGAGCATGCCCAGCGCGTCGATACCAAAGCCGACGGTGCCTTCGGTGTAGCCCGATTGCAGGTTGAGAATGAACCCTTGCGCCGACTCTTCGCGCTTGGAAGCGCCTTGATCGTTGCTGGTATGGCCGTCGCGGAAGTCACGGTTGAAGTAGATAGTGCGCGACTCGAGCTTGGCGCTGCTGTCTTCGAAGAAACCCGCGGCCTCGGCCTGGGCGGTAAAACCCGCGCACAGGCACAGGGCGCCGAGGCCCACCGTTGGATAACGCAGTGGTCGGAATGAGTGCAGCAAAGGGAAAGGCATGAAAGGCTCCAGCAGTGCATCGGTAACGCGGACGAAAGAAAGGCAATAGCAATCCATCTGGCGAATCGTTCCTGGCCAGGTGAATTGATCAAATCAATGTTGATCGCAAATGATGGCAGATGGCTTTGACGGGCTACACCCGACTTTAGTCTGAAGCAGCTACAGCCTTTGGCCCTGAGCGCCCTCCTTCAACGCGCTGCCCTCGCCTCGAATAAAGCGATCATTTCCAACACTCTTTCCCTTTATCCAGACTCTTGGCCAAGGCGCTATTCATTGGGCGCTTCGAGAGGTTTTGGATCCAAGGAAGCCTGCGCCAGGATAAAAATGGCGTTTTTTTCGTTAAAATCTCTACCGCTCGTCGGATTAATTTGCCCTGCCGGGTTTGTTACCCAGGAATTGCCCCAAGGCTTTCATGAGCCTTTCATTCATGTTATCTATTTGATTTTAAACGTTATTATTTCTTAAATAGGGTTATACAAAACGCCTTCGTCATTTATATAACACGGCGAAACGCCAATTAACCGTCTCCATGCTGTGGTAGTGTCAAAAAAAGAACGCGAAAAGGACTTGCACCTATTCAGTTCTTTAAAAAGTGGGCCATGAAACTCACGCATTACCCATCACGGATGAGGTTCCTCCCTTGGATGTCAGCGTTTTTGGTACCGGCCATGTCGGCCTGGTACAAGCAGTCGCCCTCGCCATCGCGCGGGACATCGCTCGCCTGTGTCCCCCGGGCAGTGGCTTGCCCTGGCGCGTACCGGGGGCGCTCTGCGCATGAATATCCTGATCACCGGGGCCGCCGGCTTCATCGGCGCCCATACCGCACTGCGTTTGCTCAAGGATGGGCATCAGGTCACCGGGCTGGATAATTTCAACGACTACTACGACCCGCAACTCAAGCACGACCGGGTGCGCTGGGTGGAGCAGCAGGTGGGACAGTTCCCGCTGTACCGCCTCGACCTCGGCAATACCGAAGCCCTCGACCGGCTGTTCGCCCAGGTTCGCCCGCAGGTGGTGATCAACCTGGCGGCCCAGGCCGGGGGACGTTATTCCCTGGAAAACCCCAAGGCTTACCTGGACAACAACCTCGGCGGCTTTCTCAACCTGCTGGAAATGTGCCGGCGCTATCCGCCCGAACACCTGATTTACGCGTCGTCCAGTTCGGTGTACGGCGCCAACCATCAACTGCCGCACAAGACCAGCGACACCGCGGACCATCCGCTGTCGCTGTACGCCGCGAGCAAAAGGGCCAACGAGCTGATGGCCCATAGCTACAGCCATCTGTTCGACATGCCGGCCACCGGCCTGCGCTTCTTTACCGTATATGGCCCCTGGGGACGCCCGGACATGTCGCCGGTGCTGTTCGCCCGGGCCATCTGCGAAGGCCGTCCGCTGAAGCTGTTCAACTACGGTATGCACCAGCGCGACTTCACCTATATCGACGACCTGGTCGAATCCCTGGTTCGCCTGCTAGGCAAGCCACCAGTGCGCAACCCCTTGTGGAACCGCGAACAACCCGACCCCGCCACCAGCATGGCGCCCTGGCGCCTGTTCAATATCGGCGGGCAACGTTCGGTGGAGCTCAAGGACTACGTCGCCACCCTGGAGCAACTGCTCGGGCGCAAGGCACAGGTCGAGTACCTGCCGTTGCAGCCCGGCACCGTGCTGAACGGCTGCGCCGATGCCAGCGCCCTGGAGAACGTCACCGGCTTCGGCCCGCAGGTCCCCCTGGCCGAGGGCCTGGGGCGCTTTGTCGATTGGTTCCAGAGCTACTACCGGCCGCCGTTGCCCCCGCGTTCCTGACGCGGCAACGACCTGCCCCGGCGACAGCCTGTGTCGCCCTTGCGGGCCAACTGGCCGACGGCGATTGCGGCGCTGACTCACTGCTCAAAGGCCGGTCGCCGGCCCGCGTCGCCACGGGAATCCCTGAGCGGCCATCGGCGTATCCCTTACAGCCAACTCCGCTGATGCCCGTAGGGCGTTAGCCGGATGGGTTGTCAGGCATAAGTAATGGTTATCGGGGACATTTCTGAATGTTCCGGCGGGCGGAAAGCCGCGGCGGCCTCGGCTTGAATCGACCGGCTTATTCCTGCACCATCCGCCCCCTGCTTATTCAATGGATGGATTTCACGGCATGCTGGATGCTAACGCTACCCATATTTCCCTGACGATCGAAGGCGCCTCGGTCGACCTTCAGGTCCTCAGTTTCGTTGGCCGCGAAGCCCTCAATCAACCCTTCTGCTTCGATATCGAACTGGTCAGCGCGCGTCCCGACCTCAAGCTCGAAGAACTCCTGCACAAGCCGGCTTGCCTGACCTTCGGCAGTACGGGTAAAGGCCTGATCCACGGCCTGGTGTACCGCATCGCCCAAGGCGATTCCGGGCGCAAGCTGACCCGCTACAGCATCAGCCTGACTCCGCAGCTCAACTACCTGCGCCACAACTTCAACCAGAAGATCTACCAGCACCTCAGCGTGCCGAAGATCATCGCCCAGGTCCTCGAGGCCCGCGGCATCCTGGCCGACGCCTACAGTTTCCAGCTCGGCGCCACCTACCCGGAGCGGGTCTACTGCACCCAGTACGACGAATCCGACCTGCACTTCATCCAGCGCCTGTGTGAAGAAGAAGGCATCCACTTCCACTTCCAGCACAGCGCCAGCGGCCACAAGCTGGTGTTCGGCGACGACCAGACGGTGTTCCGCAAGCTGGCAGCGGTGAACTACCAGCAGGACTCGGGCATGGCCGCCGAACAGCCGGTGATCAAGCGCTTCAACCTGCGCCTGGAAACCCGCACCAGCCGCGTCAGCCGCCGCGACTACGATTTCGAGAAGCCGCGCCTGCTGCCCGAGGGTGCGGCCAAGTCCGAATTCGTGCCGGACCTGGAAGACTACGACTACCCCGGCCTGTTCACCCAGCAGGCCCGCGGCAAGCAACTGGCGACCCGCGCCCTGGAACGCCATCGCAGCGACTACCGGTTGGCCGAAGGCAAAGGCGACGAGCCGAGCCTGGTCAGCGGTCACTTCCTGACCCTGGCCGCCCACCCGCGCAGCGAATGGAACGACCTGTGGCTGCTGCTGGAGGTGATCCATGAAGGCAAGCAGCCGCAGGTGCTGGGCGAGAACATCACCAGCGACGTCACCAGCAACAAGGACGACTTCCACCAGGGCTACCGCAACCGCTTCCTCGCCACGCCCTGGGACGCCCACTACCGCCCGCCGCTGGAACACCCGAAACCCAAGTCCCTGGGCAGCCAGACCGCGCTGGTCACCGGGCCCAAGGGTGAAGAGATCCATTGCGACCAATACGGCCGGATCAAGGTGCAGTTCCACTGGGACCGCGACGGCCAGGCCGACGACAACACTTCCTGCTGGGTCCGCGTTGCCAGCGGCTGGGCCGGCAAGGCCTACGGCGGTATTGCCATCCCGCGGATCGGCATGGAAGTGCTGGTGACCTTCCTCGAAGGCGACCCCGACCAGCCCCTGGTCACCGGCTGCCTGTACCACAAGGAAAACCTGGTCCCCTACGACCTGCCGGCGAACAAGACCCGCAGCACCTTCAAGACCCTCAGCTCGCCGGGCGGCAAGGGTTACAACGAACTGCGCATCGAAGACAAGAAAGGCGCCGAGCAGATCTACCTGCACGCCCAGCGTGATTGGGACGAAAACGTCGAGCACGACCAGCGGATCCGCGTCGGCAACCAGCGCCACGACACAGTCGAAGCCAACACCCTGACCGAACTCAAGGCCGAGGAACACCGCATCACCCACCTCGACCGCAAGAGCGAAATCCGCGCCAACGACCACCTGACCGTGGCCGTCACCCAGCACGCCAACATCGGCACCGCGCAATTCGTCGAGGCGGGCCAGGAGATTCACTACAAGACCGGCAACATCGTGGTCCTGGAAGCCGGCGCCGAACTCACCGCCAAGGCCGGCGGCAGCTTCGTCAAGCTCGATGCTGGTGGCGTGACCATTAGCGGGGCGAATGTGAAGGTCAATTCCGGCGGCGCGCCGGGCGTGGGTACGCCGGCGGCGCCGCTGTTGCCGGGCCCCTTGAAACTCGCCGATAACGACAAGGCCGGCAAGGTCCCCCTGCCTAGCCGCCTGAACGAGTCGGGTATTACCCCGCTGTGCGGAAAACAGAGCAACGGCGCCTGCAGCCGTAAGGATTGCACATGCATGTAAACGCCATGAACGCCCTGCTGGCCGCACCGCGTTATACCTTCGAGCAACTGCCCCGCGAGGGCTCCAGCCAGAGCCTGTACTTCATCATCGATCGCGGCCGCCAGCCCGAGGCCATGTCGATTCTTTATCGTGTCGGCGAGCCGATGAACACCCAGCCGCTGTTCGGCAATACCGACTTGGCCGAGCTGGCCAGCGAAGGCCCGCTGTGGCTGGTCGCTCCCTGGGGCAGTCGCCTGGCCGCCGAAGCCGCGCGCCTGTGCGCAGAGAACGGCGCCGGCATCGCCCTCACCACCGAAGATCCCGCCCAGGCCCTGGCCCACGCCCGCTGGCTGCTGAAGGCCAATGACGGCTCCGGCGGCCAGAGCCTGCTGAGCTATCACAAGGCCAGCCTGTGGGCCGCCCTGGTCTATACCGCCGGCGACACCGCGAATCAGCTGTTCGGCCCCTGGCAGAACGTCTACAGCCCTGCCCCGCGCAATTTCGGCCCACAGAACGGCCACTGGCTGGCCTGGAGTACCGACGCCCAGCAGCCCTGGAACGCCGATGGACCAGCCTTCAACCTCCCCGCCGACACTGCCAGGGTCCAGGCACGCCTGGGCTGGGTGTACTGGGTCGACGAGCAATACGCCGCCTTCGGCGAACCCGAGGATGAACGCCTGCCAGACATCACCGAGAACCTCGACGTACTGCTGGAACACCAGATTTATGAAGGCCGGCATTTGCTCAAGCTGGCCCCAGTGGTCAATGGGCCACTGTTTAAAACCCGGCCAGTGACGATGGCAATCCTGCAATCCAAGGACGACTCGTTCATCAAGGTCGAACGGCTGATGCAATAGGCATTGGTCGTCCCCCGATGAACCCGACGCAACAACAGAACGGAAGCACCATGGAAATCACCAATCACCTGGTCAAACCTGGCGAAACCCTTAGCCAGATTGCCTCTCGCTATAACGCCACTGTTGCGCAACTGCGACAGCTCAACCCCTTCATCATTAACCCGGGCAACATCAAGGCTGGCTGGAACCTCAGCGTTCCCAAGAGCGCCCAGGCACCGGCCGCTGGCGCGCCAGCCAAAAGTACCGCAAACGCCACAACGTCCTCTGCCGCTCAGCCTTCCCCGGCCAAGACCGCACCTGATTCCGCCTGCATCAAGCTCGGTGCGGAGAAAGACTTCTCAAAAACCTGCGACGCGAACTTCGTAAAGCACGCGCCACCCTGCTCGAAAATCTACGCCAATGCCATTTATGCGACGGATGAACAACAATTCTGGCTGCTGCCAGAACGTGCCAGCGCATCGATGAAGGAGGCCATGTACACCCTGGAGAAACAGATATCTCCGAGCAAATCGAATGTGGAGCGAATCAAGGGGCTGGATGAAAGTGGCCTGCTGAGTTACTTCCTCGAGCCAAAGCTGGGCGGTTTTCTCGAGGATGCAGAGCGTCAGCGCATGGAGGCAATCGAGAAGGAGGAGCCCAATATCGACATGGACCCTGCCATGGCCCTGCGCTCCAGAAGCGAGAAGGCCCAGGCCGGGAAAAAGTCCGAACCGGAGGCCCCCAAGGCCGACACCCAGAAATCCCGTATCGACCAGTACATAAGCGACGAAAACGCTCGGAACCAGATCAGAACCGAATACGACAATTTCTACACATTGCGCAAAGAGTGGTGTGTGCTCAGGGATAAGGCCATCGCCATCGCCAAGGAGCAGGGATACACCTACGAGAGCGGTACGCTGTTTTCCGAAAAGGCTATCGAAGCCCGCGTACTGGTGCAGAACTACCTGGAAAAACGCAAGGCTGTGTTCAAGAAGTTCGATAGCAAGGCCGCCACCGAATACTCTCCGGAAGAAATCGCCAAACTGCTGGCAGAAGACAAGCAGAAACGCGAAGCCCTGCAATGCTGTGTGGCCGAAGGCCAAGGGGACCTGCATACCTATTTCGTCTGGAAACAGGAAAACGCCGGCAAGTTCGCTTACTACGAATACACCGACGCCATCATGAAGGTTGCGGAATACGGCATTGCATTACCGGAGTTCGCCTTGATCGACGACGGGTTGGCAACTGGCATCCAGCAATTCCGGTTGTATCTGGAGACGGAGAAAAAACAATCGGAGGTCAATGATCGCCTGCGTGAGAAGTATCGCCGCTGGATCGAAGCGACCGGCCAGAATGCTCAGGCACCGGCCGGCCTGGTGGAAAAAGAGCGGGCCGAATGGGATCGCTTGCAGCTCATAAAAGAGGGATTGCATAAAAAGGCTCAAGCAAAACTGGCCAAGCCCCCTAGTCTTCACCTGCTCTGGGAACCGGAGCAGTTTCAACCGCAACCCGTCGATCGCCTGGTCAAGGCCGGTTTTCCTCTTCGGGAAGTCAGCAGAGTCGATGCCAAGGGCAATCCGCTAAGCTGGTTCAGCCTTCTGGACCTGGATGGCATGGGGAAGATCATCAAGAACGATCTGCAAAAGGCAGGCAAGAAAGTCCTGAACAGTGTGCCAAAAAATGGCAGTGGTGGCGCAGCCAAGGACAGCGCCCAAAAGGTCTTTGGGCAATGGCTCGAATCCCAAGGGGCGCACAAGATCGACGATCAGGCCGGAGACTGGTTCGACAGCAATGGCTGGTTCGACATCGAGGCGTTCTACAAGTACCTGACAAAGGAAGGCTACAAGGTCACCCAGCTGGAAGACGCCGGCGCTCGCAAAGGCTGGGGCGAACACCTGAAACAGGTGGTATTCAAAAAGAGTGTGCGGGGTTCGGCGAGGTTGTTCGATAAAAGCCCTCAGGCGCAATTTGTCCGCTGCCTTACCCCGCCACAGGCAAAACTGCATGGTGAAACGAAGTTTGAAGGGCCCTCCTTCAGTGCCGCCGAAGGATTTCAGGCCTCGGCCAGCGTGTCATTGAGCTATGACCTGGCTCGTGGGGAAGTGGAGCTGATGAAGGTCGACATGCCGGCCCGGGAGAAAGCCCGGGACCTCACCGTCGAATATTTCATCGTTGGCAACCCTCAAGCCCAGAGCATGAATTTTGGTCGTTTCTCTTTCCACTTCGGAGCCAGAGCCTGGGGCTACGCGGGTGCCTCCCTGATGCTCGCCGGTAGCATCGAGTTGAACCCGATATTCGGCAATGCCAAATACGGCGCCAACCTCAGCCCGATCAAGCCCGTGCAGCGTGAAGACGCCGAAGCCAAGGCCGAGCGAGCAGACCATGAAAAGCTCAAAGCCGACAAAGCGGCCAAGAACGACAATAGCCCTACCCCGGACCTGCAGTACAAATCCGAGGCACTCACCAGCGTAGACACCAAGACTTCCGATCAGGTGCTGACCGGGCGCAAGGCCAAGGTGCAGATTGAAAATGGCGCCAAGGCCAACTTCAATCTGTTCGCCGGTGTCCAGGCTGCTATCGAGTTGACTGGCGCCCTGAACTGGTCGCCGCCCAAGGCCTTGGCAGCACTGCGTACGCCGCCTGCCACTGGCATAAACAGCAGTAAGGAGGCTACCGCTGCCAGCCAATGGCTGACCCTGGCCAAATTGAACGGCTCGGTCGGTGTCGCCGCTGGTGTAGGCTTCAAAGGCGACGCCCAGATATCCCTGGATAAAGGTCGCTTTATTCTCAACCTGAAAGCTGCCGTGGTACTGGGACCGGGCGCGAGCGGCGCCTTCAAGCTCGAAGTGGGTTACGAAGCAGTGGTCGAAATCGTCAACCTCTATCGCCGCGAACTCTACAAGACACAAGGCGCGCAAATCTCCTGGATAGACCCCAAGGCCGCCGAACAAGCCTCCATGCTCAACGTGCTGGGAGCCGCCGGTTTGGATGTGGCGCTGGTTTACATGATGGGACTGGAGGTCATCCTGAGCCTTTACGATGCCATGACCAGTGGTGGTAAGGGTGGGCCGATTGCTGATGCGATTATTGAATATCAGAATCAAGAAGAGCTCGAGAAATGGTTTATTGAAGCCACTCCCGCAGCATTGGGGCCGATTTTGATGACGTTAACTTCTGAACCGGAAAAGTTCTCAATAGTTACACCAGAAGCAGATGACACAGGAAATGTCACAACAAAGACAAGAACCTATACTAAGGAACTATCCCATGCAACTCAGCAAAAAGCCGTTGAACGGATTCTATCTTGGATAGTAAAAAACTCAAAAAAGAATGGAAAAATAGCACTTGCTCAAAAACAGTTTGAAGATGCCTGCAGATGCATGAATAAATTTGGAACAATGCCTAAAGATATAGGGCAGAAATACTGTGAGAACCGTCATAAATTAGATGTATTCATGTCCGACCCCGTTCTTAGAATGAGTGATCGTAGTACAGATTTATCCCGCGAGCGTTATAAAGAGGCCGTATCATTGCTAGGCGCACGCCTAAACGGATCTTGCAAAGTCACCGTATCCCATAGGGCTTATGTACCTATGACTACTGTAAAGTATATTGGCGCCAAAGAGGGCTCATGATGAAAATCCGAAAAATAGGCGAAGCCTGGATTTATTTTCTATTACTAACTGCATGCATCAGCGCTAACGCAGCTATTTCCATAGAGGAAAAAAAAGCCAAAGACACAGGGATAGAACTTTACAATCAATTCAAAGCAATCTCCGCAGTTCCATACTTAAGAATTGCAGCAGACGGTGGCGATGATGATGCTCAATACTATTTGGGAGAGGCAATAAGAAAGAACAAACGCTACATTGATGAAGAGGCTCAACAAGCCTATCAAGCCGCCGCAAGGCAAGGAAATGTCTATGCAATGATCCGGCTAACTCAGGTTGACAGCGATCTTTGTACGGCAATGAGCAATTGTCCAAAATCAGAAAAAACTCCAAAAGAATGGTTGGAGTTAGCTAAAAGTACAGCAAGCATGGGAGCATCACAAAAAAATGGGGAGTCGATGTATTTGATGTATGAACTCTCCGGCGATAAGGCATGGCTCAAAAAATCAGCCGAGAATAATTTTCCGTTAGCACAATATTTACTTGCTACAGATTATAAAGAAGGCTCTGGATTTTTTCTGTCTCCTTCCGGCCGTGCAAATGAGGTTGAGCGTTGGATGAAAGCTTCTGCAGAGGGAGGGTATCCCAGAGGCATGACTCACTTTGCAGCGGTTCTCTATGATAAAAAAGATCTGGAAGGTTTCAGAAAGTGGACCGAGAAGGCCGCGGAGACAGGATATGCCGAGGGTATATTTGGCTACGGGTATTACCTTTCAGGCAAATATCCGGAATATGGCTTTCCCGTGGATCTGGTGAAGTCCTATGCTTTGCTTTCGCTACTTCTTGAGCTTGATGGTGGTGGCACCGCCAAAGACGATGCCGAATATGTTCTTCCTAAAATAAAGGAGAAAATGACACCACTTCAGATAGTTGAAGCAGAGAAAATATCGTCTGTTTGGAAAGCATCACACCCTCCCCTTTCTTTTTTTCCTTTCAAGCTGAGTCGTTGATTGCGCTATGAGAGCTCCCCTCATTATTGCCGGTCTCTTTTTGGTGCTTTTTATCACTCAAGCTAATGCACAATTATCTGCAGAGCAGCAGATCGCCAAAGATCGAGGGCGGATTCTCTACAATCAATATAAAGTCGCAAAACCCGAACTAACAATCGCTGCAAAAGCAGGTGATCGAGAATCTCAGTATTATTTGGCGGAAGGGTTAAGAAAGGAAAATCAATACATTACAACGGAGGCACATCAATGGTATGTAGCCTCTGCCGAGCAAGGAGATTACTACGCAATGTCCCGCCTGGCCACCGCTCAGTCTGACTTGTGCAGTGTAATCAAAAACTGCCCAAGCGGAATCAGGACTTCCGAGGATTGGCTAAAACTGCTTTGGCAAACCGTTGAACCACTAGTGCAAAATGGTGACGGTGAAGCGATGGCTGTCATGTACAGCACAAAAGCAGACCTGGAATGGTTAAAAAAATCTGCTTCCACTGGCTATGCTCCTGCACAAAGATTGTTGGCCAATAGGTATAAAGAAGGAAAAGGCTTTTTTGTTTTTCCTTGGACGCGCTCACAAGCTACCGAAAATTTATTAAAGCAAGCTGCCGAAGGTGGTAGCCCTAAGGCAATGATGGAGTACTTTGGGCTACTAAGAGCCAAAAATGATTTGGCTGAAGCTCGTTACTGGCTAGAGCGCGCAGCTGAAACCGGTTATGAAAGTGGTGTCTACGCTTATGGATATTTCTTAGCAGTAGAACCTGACACTTTAGGCTTTAAAGCAAACGTTGTTAAGGGGTACGCTCTAATATCTCTTTTAAAAGAACTGGACGGCGGCGGTGGAGTATTGAAGTTCGTAGATTTGGTTTTGCCTGAAATAAAGTCAAAGATGACAGTCTTGCAAATTACCGAGGCTGAAAAATTTTCTTCCGAATGGAAGAAAACCCATCCTCCGCTCTCGTTCTTTCCTCCAAAGCTGGGTTTTTAGTGGCTCACTCCCCAAAAGTAGCGACTCGCCAAGCAACGTTGCCTAGATCTCATAATCAGTTCAATGCCATTACCCCCGATCTCCTGACCTCCCACTATCCGCAACCCAGCACGCCCCACAAAAACCATTAGCCCCCTACTTAATCTCTGATTAATCCCGCCGCCCAAAACTGTACGCGACCGCGCAGCGCAGAATCCTCTGTCGCCCCTCCGCGGCGCACTCGATGGCGGTTTTGTCGGGCTTATCGGAGAACGCTCATGAACATGCGTATTTTGCTGGTCGGGGCCCTGGCGTTTGCCGGGGTCGTGGGTGTGGCTCAGGCGGACACGGCCCAGGTGCAGCCGGTGCCTTATCACTATGGCATGCCGCTGAAGGTGGCCAAGGTGGTGTCGATGACCGAGCCCGCGACGCCGGAGTGCAAGGTGGTCACCGCGGACATGACCTTTATCGACAAGGCGGGCAAGCTGGAAGCCATCAGTTACCGCAAGCTGTCGGATGCTTGCAATTATCAGAACTGAGGACTGCCCTGCTCTACCGCGTGCAAGGTTGCAGGCAGCTTTGTGAGATTCAGGCAGGGATTTTATTCGCGGTGAGGGTCGAGTTTGCGCCTGGCCCGGGATTTATCCAGGCCAGGCAAGCAACACAGGCATTGGCAAAGCCGCCGATCAATGAGCCCTGGACTTGAGGGCGATGGGCTGGCTTCCCGGATGGTTCGCCAGGTCGTAGCGCAACTCGGCGATCAAATCGTTGATTTCCCGGCAGCCGTTGAGGCTCGCCGCATCGATACCGGTGACCACCAGGTCCACGCGGTCGGTTTCATGGTCGCCATAGACTTTCACGGTCATGTGCAGGTCGGGGCTCAGGGTGCACTCGCAGCGTTTGGGCAGGAAGCTGCATTCAATGATATTGCGCAGTTCCAAGGCAGATAAGAACATGGCAGATCTCTCCGTTGGTGCAGTGGCCATTCAATGATGGCAAGAATATCGTCTCGGGATTCCACCCCCGAAATACGGCGTACGGCGTGACTAAACCTCCCTGGAAGAGAAAGCCAATTCCTAGACTAGGCCGTATTTGCGCTTCTACTAAATTCTATTTTGCTCTGAGTAGTGGGCTTTTTTCACGTGATGCCCCGATACCTCCTGACCTCTTGCGGACGGGTGCGGCCGGCTTCTCGCTGATAGTGAATGGAGCATCAAGCGTGCCGTCTTCGTACTCATTGTCATGCCCTGATAAATCATCGGGTTATAAAGCCCCATCGGCGGATCGCGTCGTGCAGATTGCCGGATTTGCCGTTGGTCACCCGGCAATTTGCCGGAGCGAAATGGCCACGGATTGCATGACCGGACCTTCCCCAGTCAAACTGCCCGGCGTTTCAAGCAACGGCTCCCTCCATTGGGAAAGCCGTCGATCAACCTGCAAGGAGGCCTTATGCGCTTTTTTCCTGTTTCCACCGCCATCGCTGTGCTGTTGAGCGGTATTTCCACCCTGAGCCATGCGGCCAAACTCGAAGACGTGGCGCCCTACCCCAAGGCTGAAGAAGGTTTTGTGCGCCAGGTGATCCATCTGCCCAAGCAGGCCAAGGAAGAGGACTTCAAGGTCGAGGTCCTGGCCGGCAAGACCTTGACCGTCGACTGCAACCGTCAGCGCCTGGGCGGTACCCTGGAAGAGAAGAACCTGGAAGGCTGGGGTTACCCCTACTACCGCCTGGACAAGGTCAGCGGGCCGATGAGCACCTTGATGGCCTGCCCCGAGGGCAGCAGCAAGCAGGCGTTCGTGCCGGTGGTCGGCGAAGGCTTCGTGCTGCGCTACAACAGCAAGCTGCCAATCGTGATCTACGCCCCCAAGGACGTCGAAGTGCGCTACCGCCTGTGGTCCGCCGCGGACAAGGCCGAGAAGGCCCACGCGGAATAACCTTCGCAGCGGCTACACCGCAGGTGATGTAGCCGCCAGGCCAGGCAACTCGGTGCCTCGTAGTTCGACTGGCGAGTGCTTCGCGCTCGTGCGCAGGCTGCGCCAGCGGCTACAAGAGGCCCTGCTCCGTTCTTACACCAACGCGGCCGCGCCCAAGGCCGCGCGCTCGGCCACCTGCCCCAGGCGATCGAAGTTGATGTTGGCCCCGGAATCGATGGCCACCAGGGTTTCGCCCTGTACGCCGCTGCGGGCCACGTACTGCTTGATCCCGGCCACCGCCAGCGCCCCCGACGGCTCGGTGATGGAGCGGGTGTCGTCGTAGATGTCCTTCATCGCGCAGCAGAGTTCGTCGTTGCTGACCGTGATCACCTCATCGACCAGCACTCGGCACAGCTCGAAACAATGGGCGCCGACCTGCGCCACGGCAACGCCGTCGGCGAAGGTACCGACGCTGGGCAGCACCACCCTTTCCCCAACCCGCAACGCCTGCTGCAGACAGTTGGAGTGCTCGGACTCGACGCCGACGATGCGCACCTCGGGCCGCAGGTATTTCACATAGGCGACGATACCGGCGATCAATCCGCCACCGCCCACCGGGACGAAGATCGCGTCCAGGCGCCCGGGATGCTGGCGCAGGATCTCCATGCCCACCGTGCCCTGCCCGGCGATCACGTCCGGGTCGTCGAAGGGCGAGACAAAGGTCTGGCCGCCGCGCTCGGCCAGTTGCAGGGCATGGGCCAGGGCGAAGGGAAAGCTCTCGCCCTGCAGCACCGCCTCGGCGCCGCGGCTGCTGACGCCCTGCACTTTCAGCTGCGGCGTGGTGGAAGGCATGACGATGGTCGCCTTGATCCCCAGCTCCCGCGCCGCCAGCGCCACGCCCTGAGCGTGATTGCCGGCGGAGGCGGTGATCACCCCACGGCGCTTTTGCTCGTCGCTGAGTTGCACCAGCTTGTTGTAGGCGCCGCGGATCTTGAAGGAAAAGGTCGGTTGCAGGTCCTCGCGCTTGAGCAGCACCTGATTGCCCAGCGCCGCCGACAGGACCGGCGCCGGTTGCAACGGCGTGCGCACCGCCAGGTCGTAGACCGGCGCCGCGAGAATCTTCTTCACGTAGTGCTCAAGCAGGTCCAGCGGGGTGTGCGGCTCGGCGGGATGCTTCATGGGGTGTCTCCTGGCGGTGTCGAGAGCCCCGGAGACAGAAAGAAAAAACCCGCCTCTAGGGCGGGTTGGGTGCAGTCGTCAGCAAGCCCGCCAATCAGGAATGGCGGTAATAATGCTTGGCTGGGAACGCAATGCGGAAAAAGTCATGGCCAGGAAATTAACCGGCGGGTTGCTGGTGAGTCAATGGCCAATGACAGGTCGAGCTATCTGCCATTTGCCGAAAAATATACGAAACGTATATGCTTCGTATATTTACCAGGACAGAAACCCCGTGGGCATCGTCAAGATTTCAGATCAACTGCATGAACAGATCCGCGTCGCCAGTGACGCCATGGATCGCTCCATCAACGCCCAGGCCGAGTTCTGGATCAAGATCGGCCTGCTGGCCGAGCTCAATCCGCACCTGGCCTACAACGACCTGATCAACAAACTGCTGCTGAACAAGAGCGACCTGATCCGGGGGCGTAGCGAATGACCCAGGCCCTGATCAAGACCCCGCAACAACTGGCGCTGATGCGTGAGTCCGGGCGCCTGCTGGCGACGGTGTTCAGCTTTCTCGACGACTTGGTCGCGCCCGGCCTTTCCACCATGGAACTGGACACGGCGGTGGAGCGCTTTATCCGCCACGACCTCGGCGCCCGTCCGGCCAGCAAGGGCCAGTACAACTACCCCTACTCGATCAACACCTCGATCAACGAAGTGGTGTGCCATGGCATGCCCCATGAGAAGGCCATCCTCAAGGACGGCGACATCATCAACATCGACATCACCCTGGAAAAGAACGGCTTTATCGCCGACTCCAGCAAGATGTACCTGATCGGCAACGTCAACCCCAAGGCCCAGCGCCTGGTGAGCACCACCTTCGAGGCGATGTGGGAAGGCATCAAGGTGGTCCGCCCCGGCGCGCGCCTGGGAGATATCGGCCATGCCATCCAGAAACACGCCGAAACCCGGGGCTACAGCGTGGTGCGCGAGTACTGCGGCCATGGCATCGGCCGGCAGATGCACGAAGAGCCGCAGATCCTGCATTTCGGTCGCCCCGGTACCGGCCTGGAGCTGCGCGAAGGCATGGTGTTCACCATCGAGCCGATGATCAACCAGGGCAGCGCCCGGGTGCGCGGCCTGAAAGACGGCTGGACCGTGGTCACTCGCGACAACGGCCTGTCGGCGCAGTGGGAACACACAGTAGCAGTGACCCGCGACGGCTTTGAGGTACTGACCCTGCAACCGGCCTGAAACCTCAGGCGCACTTGCCGTTGCCACCGGCCAGGCGCCTGAGCCCGAGCACCATCCCCCCTGCCCCCAACAGCATCGCCACGAGGAACAGCGGGTAGGCAATCCGCCACGGGGTGCCGGCGGTCATCATGCTGAATTCGGACATGCCACCGATGCTGGCGATCAGGTTCAGCGGCAGGAACACCACGTTGATCAGGGTCAGTTTGCGCAACAGGCTGTTCATGTTGTTGTTCATCAGGTTGCCGCGCGCGTCGATCAGCCCGGAAAACACCGTCGAATAGATCTCCGCCTGCTTGTAGCACTGGTTGTTCTCGATGATCAGGTCGTCGATCAGGCCGACGGCCTCGGCGCTGAAGTGCGCCTTCTCGGCGTGGTTGCGCAGCCGGGTCAGCACCGCGCCGTTGCTGTGAATGGCATTGATGTAATAGATCAGGCTTTCGCTGAGGTTGAACATCTGGATCAGGTGGCGGTTTTCCATCGAGTCGTTGAACTGCTGCTGCAACTCGCGGGCGACCATCTTGATCACCTTGAGGTGCCCCAGGTAGTGATGGATGTTGGTCGACAGCAGGTCCAGCAACACATCCAGGGGGCTATTCAGGGCCTGCCGCGCGCCCAGGCCGCTGAGCTGGCTGTCGTCGTGGGCGATCACCAGCAGGCGTTGCGGGGAAAACAGCAGGCCGCAGGACGACACCTCGAACGACAGGCTGCCGCCGCCGGAGTAGTTCTCCGGGCGTTTCCAGATCAGGAACAGGTTGTCCGGGTGAAACTCGATGCGCGACACCTCGTCCGGGTCCAGCGCCGAGGCCAGGGCGTGTTCGTCGAGCTTGAAGCCGGTGCGCAGCAGATCGCGCTCGGCGGGGTCCGGATTGCTGAACAGCATCACTTCGGCGTCCAGGCGCTCCACCGGCAGCAGGCGGCCCTGGCTCAACTGGTAGCTCTTGATCATCGGCCGTTCACCAGGCCTGCCCGCGGCGCTTGAGTTCCAGGCGGCGGACGAACTCCTCGAGCACCAGGGAATACAGGTCGTCGCGCAGGTAGGCATCTTCGATGCCGGCGTCCAGGTTGGGGTTGTCGTTGACTTCGATCACCACCACCTTGTCGCCGGACTGTTTCAGGTCCACGCCGTACAGGCCGTCGCCGATCAGGTTGGCGGTCTTCACCGCCAGTTCCACCACCGCCCGCGGCGCCTCGTGGACCGCCAGGGTGCGGCATTCGCCGTTGATGTCCTGGCCCTTGGCCTTGTGGTTGTAGATCTGCCAATGGCCCTTGGACATGAAGTACTGGCAGGCGAAGATCGGCTTGCGGTTGAGCACGCCGATGCGCCAGTCGTACTCGGTGTAGAAAAACTCCTGGGCCAACAGCAACACCGAATGCTCGAACAGCTCGGCGGTGGCTTCCAGCAGCGCCTGCTGGCTCTCGACCTTGATCACCCCGCGGGAGAAACAACCGTCGGGAATCTTCAGCACCAAGGGGAAACCCAAACGCTCGCCGACCCGCTCGAAGTCTTCCGGTCGTTCCTTGTAGAGAATCTCGGTGGCGGGCATGCCCAGCTGGTGGCTTTTCAGCAGATCGGTCAGGTAGACCTTGTTGGTGCAGCGCAGGATCGAGGCCGGGTCGTCCATCACCACCAGGCCCTCGCTTTCGGCCTTCTTGGCGAAGCGGTAGGTGTGGTTGTCGACGCTGGTGGTCTCGCGGATCAGCAAGGCGTCGTACTCGGCGATACGCGAGTAATCCTTCTTCTCGATCAGTTCGACGTCGATGCCCAGGCCCTTGCCGACCCGGACAAAATTCTCCAGCGCCCGGGCGTTGGAAGGTGGCAAGGCTTCCTGCGGGTCATGCAGGATCGCCAGGTCATAGCGGGCCAATCTTTTCGAGCGCGGAATGCGCCAGATCTTGCGACTGAAACTGTCCAGGGAATGGGCGAACTGATCTTCCTGGTCTTCGCGCAACTTATGTAAGGCACCGGACTTCACGCCTTCGATATGCCAACCGTTAGTTCGCTTGAAGTCCACCAGCAATATCGGACAGGGAAAGACTTCGAATAACTGCCGCGCCAACTCCTGTAACGGTTCGATATGAGTCTTGCCGAAGTACAGGGTCAGGGTAAAACCTTCGGTATCGCTGTAAAGATGATTGCTCAGGGCCTTTTCCAGGGTTTTATCCAGGTCGTCCAGGGCCAGGCCATAGAGCGACTTGCGGGTCAGTTCGCTGATGGTGCGCACCGAGGGGATCACCTTGTGCCCCCGCGCCTCGGCCAGCAGCGAGCAGTAGTAACCGTGGCCCAGGTACTTGTAGCTGCGACACAGGTTGATCACCTGGACCCGCTTGCCGGGCTGGGTTTCACGGGTCTGTTCCAGGTACTCCTGAGCGCTGAGGATGTCTTCGCTGGGGAAGTAGGAGGCCCAATCTTCCTTGCGCTCGACAATAATCAGCAACTGACTGGAAGTTTCACTCATCGCTGAAAAATAATTAACCGGAGTTATTGTCGCCGGCAGACTTTGCTCGGATACTCCACGCCAATGACCTTGTACCGCTGACATAATGTTTGATCCGCTTAAGAACAAGACCTTTTCTATTAAGCACGAACTTTTTCGAAAGTCTCGTTTCGTTACGCAACTTTTACGGCGGTTATATGGATCTTGTCTTTCGCATTGCCACACCTGAGGACTTGCCTGCTTTAGTGCGACTGGAACAGCAGTGTTTCACCACCGATCGCCTGACGGTGCGCAGCTTCCAGTGGATGATCAGCCGCGCCCATGCGTGCCTGATCGTCGCCGAGCTGGCGCAACAGCTGCTGGGTTATGCCCTGGTGCTGTTCCATCGCGGTACGTCCCTGGCCCGCCTGTACTCGATCGCCATCGCGGTCGAGGCCCGCGGGTCGGGCTTGGGCAAACGCCTGCTGGAGCGGATCGAAGCCCGCGCGCGGGAGCATGACTGCGCCTACCTGCGGCTTGAGGTGCGCAGCGACAACCCGACGGCCATCGCCCTGTACGAACGCAGCGGCTACCGGCGCTTCGCCGTGCTGCACGACTACTACGAGGACCACGCCGATGCCCTGCGCCTGGAAAAGCGCATCCTGCAGCATCGCGAGACCCGCGCCATCCGCGTGCCCTATTACCAGCAGACCACCGACTTCACTTGCGGCCCGGCCTGCCTGCTGATGGCCATGGCCGCGCTGCAACCCGGGCGCGCCCTGGAGCGCCGTGAAGAACTGCAGCTGTGGCGCGAGGCGACCACCGTGTTCATGACCTCCGGCCACGGCGGCTGCAGCCCCCAGGGACTGGCGCTGGCCGCGTGGCGCCGGGGCTTCAGGGTCAGGCTGCAGGTCAATACCCGGGGGCCGCTGTTTCTCGGCGGAGTGCGCGACGAGCATAAAAAAGACGTCATGCGCCTGGTGCATGAGGAGTTCTGCGCCCAGCTGGATAGCAGCGACGTCTTGCAGGTACTGGGCGGCCCGCTGGACCTGCCGAAGCTACTGGCCGACGGCGGCCAGCCCCTGGTGCTGATCAGCAGCTACCGCCTGACCCGCTCCAAGGCCCCGCATTGGGTGATGGTCACCGACTGCGACGAAGACTTCGTCTACCTGCACGATCCCGATGTCGACCACAGCCAGCACCGCCAGCCGATGGATTGCCAGCACCTGCCGGTGAGCCACGGCGAGTTCGCCAAGATGTGCCGTTTCGGCAGTGGCAAGCTGCAGGCGGCGGTGATCCTCTACCCGCCCGCAGTGCCTCTGTAGGAGCGAAGCTTGCTCGCGATAGCCGCGAAGCGGCGATTCATCCTGCCAACACGCGTTATCGTTGAAGATTTTTTCGCGAGCAAGCTTCGCTCCTACAGAAGAAGGGCCTGGGTTATTCCAGGCCAACCTTGTACAGCCTGCCCTTGTCCTCGTCGGTCAGCACATACAGATAACCGTCCGGCCCCTGGCGCACGTCGCGGATGCGCTCCTTGAGTTCACCCAGCAGGCGCTCCTCGTGGCCCACCTTGTCGCCGTCGAATTGCAGGCGGATCAGTTCCTGGGACGCCAGGGCGCCGATGAACAGGTTGTGTTGCCAGGCCTTGAAGCGGTCGCCGTCGTAGAAGGCCATGCCGCTGATGCCGGGGGATTTCTCCCAGACATGCCGCGGCCCCACGGTGCCTGGGGCAGTCTTGCCCTCGGCTTCGGGAATCGGCGCGCCGGAGTAGTTGATGCCGTGGGTCGCCAGGGGCCAGCCGTAGTTCTTGCCACGCTCGATCAGGTTGATTTCGTCGCCGCCCTTGGGCCCGTGCTCGTTATCCCACAGGGTGCCGCTCCAGGGATTGAGCGCCGCGCCCTGGGGGTTGCGGTGGCCGTAGGACCAGATCTCCGGGCGCACGCCCGGCTGGCCGACAAAGGGGTTGTCCTGCGGGATCCGGCCATCCGGATACAGGCGCACGATCTTGCCTTGCAACTTGTCCAGGTCCTGGGCGGTCGGGCGCTCGTTGTTTTCCCCCAGGGTGATAAACAGGTAGCCGTCGCGGTCGAACACCAGGCGCGAACCGAAATGGTTACCGGTGGAGAGCTTGGGCGCCTGGCGGAAAATCACCTGGAAATCCTTGAGCGTCTTCAGGTCCTCGGACAGCCGTCCGCGCCCCACCGCCGTCCCCGCCGTACCGCCCTCGCCGCCGCCTTCGGCGTAGGACAGGTAGACCAGGCGGTCCTGCTTGAAGTCCGGCGACAGCACCACGTCCAACAAGCCGCCCTGGCCCTTGGCCCAGACCTGCGGCACGCCGTCCAGGGGCGCCGAGAGCTTGCCGTCGGCGCCGACCAGCCGCAGGTTGCCTGGGCGCTCGGTCACCAGGATGCCCTGGCGGTCCGGCAGGAACGCCAGGGCCCAGGGGTGGTCCAGGCCTCCGACCAGCGGGGTCACGCTGAGGGGGCCCAGCTCGCTCTGCAACTGTTGGCTCGGGGCGGCCGCGAGCGGTAGCGCACTGCTCAGAAAAAGACTGGCACAGACGGTTGCCAAGAGGGTTTTACGCAACATGCACAATTCCTTCTGTCGATAAAAAGGGTTCCGCCCGGGGTCGGCATCGGCCTCGGGCGGTCAGCGTTTATCGCTGCTGTTGGTTACGCGGTGGGGTCACGGGTGTCGGATCGATGATCCGTGGCTGGGTGATGGTGCGCGGGTAACCGTTGCCGATGCCGCCGTTCTCCAGGGTCGGAGGGCGTTGCACGGGTACTGGATTAACCCCACGGACAGCCGGGGTGCTGGGCTGGGTGCCCTGCATGCTGTTGGGGTTGGCCCGGCGTATCGGGCTGTTGTAGGGGTTGTTGTTACTGCCGGGCAGGTTCTGCGCCAACAGCATGGCGGACGTTGGGCTGCTGTCCGGATGCGCCGCCTGAGGCGCGGCGAACGCCACGGCGCTGGCCCCGCTCATCAGTGCAAAAGCGACAAGAGCGCGAAGCAGATTGTTCATGGCGACCCTCTTGGATGGCGACGAGTTATCGCATTCGA
Organism: Pseudomonas sp. NFACC41-3; assembly: GCF_900109505.1. Lineage (NCBI taxonomy): Bacteria > Pseudomonadati > Pseudomonadota > Gammaproteobacteria > Pseudomonadales > Pseudomonadaceae > Pseudomonas > Pseudomonas sp. NFACC41-3. The sequence continues at coordinate 1,474,159 of NZ_FOAE01000001.1, read as the reverse complement.
GTCCAGGCTACGTCGCGCGTTCGGCCTTGTTAATTAAATAATCCGCCAGACATGTAACACGAGTTATCGGCTTGCCCTATGCAGGCCGGCACCCCGGGGAAACTTTCGCGCCGCGCCACGGGTCACCTGAAAATCAGTCGCTGCATGGCGATTCCACAGTCAATACGGGGACAGGCTCATGGCACGGGCAATCTGGAAAGGCGCGATCAGTTTCGGTCTGGTTCACATTCCGGTAGCGCTGGTCTCGGCGACCTCCTCCCAGGGCGTGGACTTCGACTGGCTGGACCAGCGCACCATGGACCCGGTGGGTTACAAACGGGTCAACAAGGTCACCGGCAAGGAAGTCGGCAAGGAACATATCGTCAAGGGCGTGGCCTACGAAAAAGGCCGCTATGTGCTGCTCAGCGAGGACGAAATCCGCTCGGCCCACCCGCTGTCGACCCAGACCATCGACATCTTCGCCTTCGTCGACAGCCAGCAGATCCCGCTGCAGAACATCGACACCCCCTACTTCCTCGCCCCCGACAAGCGTGGCGGCAAGGTCTATGCGCTGCTGCGCGAAACCCTGCAGAGCACCTCGAAAGTCGCCCTGGCCCTGGTGGTGCTGCACACCCGCCAGCATCTAGCGGCGCTGATGCCGCTGGAGTCGGCGCTGGTGCTGGTGATGCTGCGCTGGCCGGCCGAGGTGCGCAGCCTCGACGAACTGGCCCTGGGGCCGGAAGTGACTCACCCGGACCTGGCCAAGGGCGAACGGGACATGGCCAAGCGCCTGGTGGCGGACATGAGCACCGATTGGCAGCCGGAGGAATACCGCGACAGCTTCACCGACAAAATCATGGCCCTGGTGGAGAAAAAGGCCCAGGCCGGCAAGATCGAGGACGTGGAAAGCAGCACCGGCGAAGAGCAACGCAAGAGCGCCGATGTCATCGACCTGACCGAGATGCTCAAGCGCAGCCTGGGAAGCAGATCCAGGAGCAAGGCGCCCGCCAGCCCGGACAAACCCGGCAAGACCAGGAAAACCACGAAGAGCTCCCGCGCCTGAACCACGCGGCTCGCCATACGAGGTAGTGGGTCATGGCCAAATCCCTGAGTGAATACCAGCGCAAGCGCAACTTCGCAATCACCTCGGAGCCGGCGGCGGACAAACCCTCCGCCAAGTCCACCTCAGCCCTGCGTTTCGTGATCCAGAAGCACGATGCGCGCAACCTGCATTACGACTTTCGCCTGGAACTGGGCGGCAGCCTGAAAAGCTGGGCGGTGCCCAAGGGCCCGAGCCTGGACCCCAGGCAAAAACGCCTGGCGGTGCATGTCGAAGACCACCCGCTGAGCTATGGCAATTTCGAAGGCAGCATCCCCGCCGGGCAATACGGCGCCGGCGACGTGATCGTCTGGGACCATGGCGTCTGGCAACCCCATGACGACCCCGCCGCCAGCTATCGGGCGGGCAAGCTCAAGTTCACCCTGATCGGCGAGAAGCTTGGCGGCGACTGGACCCTGGTGCGCACCCATATGCGCGGCAGCGGCGACAAGGAACAGTGGCTGCTGATCAAGGAGCAGGATGCCCAGGCGCGACCGAGCGACGAGTACGACGTGGTCCAGGCCCTGCCCAGAAGCGTGCTCAGCGGTGCCACGGTGGGCTACAGCACAGCCGCCAGCGCCAAACCCCAGGCTGCAAAAAAAGCCGCGAAGAAACCATCGGGGAAAAAATCCGTGGTCCTGCCGCAAAGCCTGGCGCCGCAGCTGGCAACCCTGGTGGACAAGGCGCCCAGCGGCGACTGGCGCTACGAGATCAAGTTCGACGGCTACCGGATCCTGGCGCGAATCCAGGACGACGAGGTGCGCCTGCTGACCCGCAACGGCCACGACTGGACCAGCCGCCTGCCCCAGCAAGCCAAGGCCCTGGCCGCCCTGAAGCTCAAGGACAGCTGGCTGGACGGCGAAATGGTAGTGCTCAACGACGAAGGCCTGCCGGACTTCCAGGCGCTGCAGAACGCCTTCGATATCGGCCGCAGCGTGGACATCATCTATTACCTGTTCGATGCGCCTTTTCTGCAGGGCGAGGACTTGCGCGAAACGCCGGTGGAGGAACGCCGTCAGGCCCTCAAGCAGGCGCTCGGGCGCAAATCGAGCAAGGTCCTGCGCTTTTCCGAAGCCTTTGCCGCCCACCACCAGGACGTCCTCGAACGTGCCTGCGCCCTGTCCCTCGAGGGAGTGATCGGCAAGCGGGCCGGCAGCCCCTATGTGTCGCGCCGCAGCGCCGACTGGATCAAGCTCAAATGCCGGCTGCGCCAGGAGTTCGTGGTGGTCGGCTATACCCGCCCGCAAGGTTCGCGCAGCGGTTTTGGCGCCCTGCTGCTGGGGGTCAACGACGCGAGCGGGCTGGTGTACGCCGGCCGGGTCGGCACCGGTTTCGACCAGAAGACCTTGAAGCAGCTGCATGAGCGGATGCAGGAACTTGAGCGGGATTCATCGCCTTTGGCCAAGCCCCTGACCGCGGCCCAGGCCCGCGGCGTGCACTGGATCGAACCGCAACTGGTGGCCGAAGCCGAGTTCGCCGAGTGGACCCGCGAACAGGTGGTGCGCCAGGCGGCGTTCATCGCCCTGCGCAGCGATAAGCCGGCCAGGGAAATCGTCCGCGAGCAGCCGCAGACCTCCAAGGCCGTCGAGACCCGCAGCCGGAGCACGCCCGCCCGTTCGGATAAGGCAGCCGCTCACAGCGTCGCCGGGGTCAAGATCACCCACCCTGAACGGGTCATCGACAAGCAGTCTGGCACCACCAAACTGCAACTGGCGCAGTTCTACGCCAGCATCGACCAGCAGATCCTGCCGCACCTGCGCGAGCGGCCGGTGTCCTTGCTGCGAGCCCCTGAAGGGGTGGAAGGCGAGCAGTTTTTCCAGAAACATGCCGAGCACCTGGCCATCCCCCATATCCGCCACCTCGACCCGGCGCTGGACCCCGGCCACGCGCGCCTGATGGAAATCGACAGTACTGCGGCGCTGATCGGCACGGTGCAGATGGGCACCATCGAGCTGCACACCTGGGGCGCGACCCACGACCAGATCGAAACCCCGGACCTGTTCGTGCTCGACCTCGACCCGGACCCGGCCCTGCCCTGGAAAAGCATGCTGGAGGCCACCCAACTGACCCTTTCGGTGCTCGATGAGCTGGGTTTGCAGGTCTTCCTGAAAATCAGCGGCGGCAAAGGCATGCACCTGGTCGTGCCGCTGGCGCGCAAGGCCGACTGGGACACGGTCAAGGGTTTCGCCAAGGCCATCGCGCAATTCATGGCGCAGCAGTTGCCGGAGCGCATCACCGCGACCATGGGCCCGAAAAACCGGGTCGGCAAAATCTTCGTCGATTACCTGCGCAATACCCGTGGCGCCAGCACCGTGGCCGCCTATTCGGTACGGGCGCGCCCCGGGCTGCCGGTCTCGGTGCCTATCGCGCGGGATGAGCTGGGCGATGTCCGGCATGCCCAGCAGTGGAATGTGGCGAACCTGAGTCAGCGCCTGGAGGCCTTGACCGAGGATCCGTGGCACGGCTACGCCCATCGGCAGCGGATCACCGCGAAGATGTGGCAGCAATTGGGGGCGGACAAGCCTTGAGGAAATGATTGCGGGCAAGCCTCGTTCCTGCAGAGCCCATACAGGAGCGAGGCTTGCCCGCGATCAGCGATTCGCCGTGCGGCGAATCAGATGAAGATGAACAGCAGCAACAGCGCAGCGAAGATCGCCCACTTTTCCAGGTAATAAAGCTTGCGGTTGCGCTTTTTCAGCTCTTTACCGCGCAGGCGGATCTTGTACAGCCTGGTGAAGGCGCGGTTCAGGCCCCCGGTGCGGTCGCCGGCATCGTTGGGCGAACCGGCGGCGGCCATCACGGTGCGGCTGAACCAGCGGTTGAAGGCGGCGGCCCAGCGGTACTTCATCGGCCGCTCGACGTCACAGAACAGGATGATGCGGTTCTGCTCGGTGGTGTTTTCCGCGTAGTGGATGTAGGTCTCGTCGAACATCACCGCTTCGCCGTCGCGCCAGTGATAGTGCTCACCGTCGACATTGATGTAGCAACCGGCGCTGTTGGGCGTTTCCAGGCCCAGGTGGTAACGGTAGGAACCGGCATAAGGGTCGCGGTGGCGCACCAGCTTCGAGCCCGGCGGCAGTTCGGCGAACATCGCCGCCTTGATCGAGCCGATGCTTTGCACCAGTTCGGTGGTCCGCGGGCACAGCTTCATCGCCGAAGGATGGCTGTCGCCGTACCACTTGAGGTAGAAGCGCTTCCAGCCGGTCTTGAAGAATGAGTTGAAGCCGACGTCGTCGTACTGCTCCGAACGCTTGATCTCCCCGGCCCTGAGCAGGCTTTGGCCCTCGGCGCGGATTTCTTCCCAGTGAGCCTGCAGCGGGCTCAGGTCGGGAAAGTCGGCCGGATCGAGGTACGGGCGGTTGGGGATCTTCGAGAACAGATAAAGGAAGCAGTTGATCGGGGCCAGGAAGGTCGAGTGATCACTCAGCTGGCGGCCCAGTTTATGGCGCACGCGACCACGCAGGTGCACATACGCGATGGATAAAACGTAAACAGCGGCAATGATGAGTTTCACGGAAATCGTCACATGTCAGAAGAGAACATACTGCGCCCCCACATAGGCCACCTGGGCCGGGGTCATATGCAGCGTCCGAAAGCGATAAGAGGTCCTGAAGGCACGTCCCTGAGCCCATGCCAATGATGGCATGTGGCAACTGGTCGGCATTTTAGCCACAGTTTGTAACCAAAGGTTAACTCCGATTTGTGAAAATGTGTCCGTCCACCGTGCCACGACCTAAGTCGCATTGCCCGGGACAAATCCGCAGCGGCGATTTTTGCAACGCCTGACGCTTATCGGCCTGGATGAAAAATCCGTGGGTCACTGTCATACAACTGCCGGCGCACATATGCGACAATGCGCGCCAAATTCCAACATGACCTCCCACCTTTATTGCCCAGCAACTTGGCCATAGCGTCCAGATGTTGCTGTCTACTTATGCTCGCTGGCTCGACCCTGGCTCGACCCTGGCGAAATGGAAAAGCTCCAGAATGCCCCGGGAATGGCCCAAGAGCCCACACGATGCTCGCAACCCCTTGATAGGTAAAGTAATTGATCTCCACAGCTAACATCACGATGCAGTTCGGCGCCAAGCCGCTATTCGAGAACGTTTCGGTCAAGTTCAACGGCGGCAACCGCTATGGCCTGATCGGCGCCAACGGTTGCGGCAAGTCGACTTTCATGAAAATCCTCGGCGGCGACCTCGAGCCGTCCGGCGGCCAGGTCATGCTGGAGCCGAACGTTCGCCTGGGTAAATTGCGCCAGGACCAGTTCGCCTACGAAGAATTCACCGTGATCGACACCGTGATCATGGGTCACGAAGAGCTGTGGAAGGTCAAGGCCGAGCGCGATCGCATCTACTCGCTGCCGGAAATGAGCGAAGAAGACGGCATGGCCGTGGCCGAGCTGGAAACCGACTTCGCCGAGATGGACGGCTACACCGCCGAATCCCGCGCCGGTGAACTGCTGCTGGGCCTGGGCATTCCCCTGGAACAGCACTTCGGCCCGATGACCGAAGTGGCTCCGGGCTGGAAGCTGCGGGTCTTGCTGGCCCAGGCGCTGTTCTCCGATCCGGAAGTGCTGCTGCTCGACGAACCAACCAACCACCTGGACATCAACACCATCCGCTGGCTGGAAACGATTCTGACGGCGCGTAACAGCACCATGATCATCATTTCCCACGACCGTCACTTCCTCAACAGCGTCTGCACCCACATGGCCGACCTGGACTACGGCGAGCTGCGCCTGTTCCCGGGCAACTACGACGAGTACATGACCGCGGCGACCCAGTCCCGCGAGCAACTGCTGTCGGACAACGCCAAGAAGAAAGCCCAGATCGCCGAGCTGCAGACCTTCGTCAGCCGCTTCTCGGCCAACGCCTCGAAAGCCAAGCAGGCCACCTCCCGCGCCAAGCAGATCGACAAGATCCAGCTGGCCGAGGTCAAGCCATCGAGCCGCGTCAGCCCGTTCATCCGCTTCGAACAGACCAAGAAGCTGCACCGCCAGGCCGTGACCATCGAGCAGATGTCCAAGGGCTTCGACGGCAAGACCCTGTTCAAGAACTTCAGCTTCACCGTCGAAGCCGGCGAGCGAGTGGCGATCATCGGCCCGAACGGCATCGGCAAGACCACCCTGCTGCGTACCCTGATGGGCGAGCTGACCCCGGACGCCGGTTCGGTGAAGTGGACCGAAAGCGCCGAGCTGGGCTACTACGCCCAGGACCACGCCCATGACTTCGAAGACGACGTCAGCCTGTTCGACTGGATGGGCCAGTGGACCCAGGGCGAGCAGATCATCCGTGGCACCCTGGGCCGCATGCTGTTTTCCAACGACGAGATCCTCAAGTCGGTCAAGGTCATCTCCGGTGGTGAGCAAGGTCGCATGCTGTTCGGCAAGCTGATCCTGCAAAAGCCCAACGTCCTGGTGATGGACGAACCGACCAACCACCTGGACATGGAATCCATCGAGGCGCTGAACCTGGCGCTGGAAAACTACCCGGGCACGCTGATCTTCGTCAGCCACGACCGGGAGTTCGTGTCGTCCCTGGCCACTCGCATCATCGAGCTGAGCCCGAACGGCGTGACCGACTTCAGCGGCACCTACGACGACTACCTGCGCAGCCAGGGCGTGGTGTTCTAAGGAACGCCCGCTGGTTGCCAGTCTGCAAGCCCCGTCCTGGTGACGGGGCTTTTTTATGCCTTATATAAAAGCAGCGACTCGCGCTGAGCTGGTCCCTGGTACCGCAAATACCCGGCCATAAAGAAATCGTTAGCCTGCTTCCTTTTATTTCCGGCCCGCGCCATGATGCGGTTCTCCAACCGCCCGCCCGCGAACGAGCCCTCATGTCTGCGCAACAACAGCCCGTGCCCAGCTCCATGGCGATCACCCTGCAGATCGTCTCTATCGTCTTCTATACCTTTATCGCGTTTCTCTGCATCGGCCTGCCGATCGCGGTGCTGCCGGGTTACGTCCACGGCGAACTGGGCTTCAGCGCGGTGGTGGCCGGGCTGACCATCGGCTCGCAGTACCTGGCCACCCTCCTCAGCCGGCCCATGGCCGGGCGCCTGTCGGACAACATCGGCACCAAACGGGCGATCGTCTACGGCCTGGCGGGGATTTTCCTCAGCGGGCTGCTGACCCTGGCGTCCACCCTCCTGCAAACATTGCCGCTGCTCAGCCTGAGCGTCCTGTTGCTGGGACGTTTGCTGCTGGGAGTGGCCCAGGGCCTGATCGGCGTGGGCACCATCAGCTGGTGCATGGGCCAGGTCGGCGCCGAGCACACCGCGCGCTCGATTTCCTGGAACGGTATAGCCTCCTATGGCGCGATTGCCATCGGCGCGCCGCTGGGGGTGGTGATGGTCGCCGACTACGGTTTCGAAAGCCTGGGGCTGGCCCTGTCGCTGCTGGCAGCCCTGGCCCTGCTGCTGATCCGCAACAAGCCATCGGTGCCGGTGATCCGCGGCGAGCGCCTGTCGTTTCGCGCGGTGTTCGGCCGTATCGCGCCGTACGGCGCCGGCCTGAGCCTGGCGTCCATCGGCTACGGCACCCTGACCACCTTTATTACCCTGTTCTACCTCAGCCGCGGCTGGACCGGCGCGGCCTATTGCCTGACGGTATTCGGTATCTGCTTCATCCTCTCGCGCCTGCTGTTCATCTCCAGCATCAGCCGGTTTGGCGGTTATCGCGCGGCCATCGCCTGCATGAGCATCGAGACCCTGGGCCTGATCCTGCTGTGGCTGGCGCCATCGACGGCGTTCGCCATGATCGGCGCCGGGCTCGCCGGCTTCGGCCTGTCGCTGGTGTACCCGGCGCTGGGGGTGGAAGCGATCAAGCAGGTGCCCAGCACCAGCCGCGGCGCCGGCCTGAGCGCCTACGCGGTGTTTTTCGACCTGGCGCTGGCGATTGCCGGGCCCTTGATGGGCGCGGTGGCGTTGAATCTGGGGTATTCGTGGATCTTCTTCTGCGCGGCGCTGCTGTCGCTCAGCGCCCTGGGCCTGACCCTGCTGCTCAAGCGCCGGGCCGACGCCTGATTCACTGATCCGCGGTCTGCATCCCGGCCCGGCTCGGCTTGCCCAGGGCCTGGGCAAAGAAGCGGCCGGCCTCGGCGATCAGATTGCGGTGGATGTCCTCGCGGTCGACGCCATCAGCGTCAGTGCACAAGGCCGGCATGCTCAGCAACTGCTCCTCGGTGCACGGCGCCATGAACACGAAGTGCCCGGCCCCGGCCAACAGCCTGAAGTCCGGCGCGACCGGCAGCTTGCGGGCCAGGGCCGCGGCGTTCTTGTCCAGGGCCACCAGCTTGTCGACGTCGCCGCTGTACAGCAGCACCGGTACATGCACGCCGGACAGGGTCTGGCGCCCGAACTTCAGGCTCAGCGGCGCCATCAGCAGCAAGGCCTGGACCCGCGGGTCGGCGACCGGTTGCAGGTCGTCGCGATCGACGATCAGTTCGCCCTGGGTATTGCAGGCATCGTGATCGTCGGGGCGCTCCTGGCAGTAGCGGCGCAGGCGGTCCAGGTCGGGGGTCGCTCCGGACAGGATCAGCGCGGTTTCGCCGCCGGCCGAGTAACCGATGACCCCGACCTGCCCGGCGTTGACGAAAGGCGACAGCATCGGGTCGGCCAGGGTCGCGGTGATGGCTTCGGAAATCTGGATCGGCCGGCCATAAAGATTGCTCAGGGTCCCCAGCCGGCTGTGATCCTTGTAGTTGTCGCCCGGATGAATCACCGCCACCACCACGAAGCCCTTGCGCGCCAGCGAGGTGGCCAGGTCGTGCAGGGCCAGCGGCGTGCCGGTATTGCCGTGGGACAGCATCAACAGCGGAAAACGGCCGATGGCGACCTTCGAATCCCGAGAGGCGGCGAGCTGATAACCCTCGACCTTGCTGCTGTGTTCGATGCCGGTGGAGGGATAGAAGGCAATGGCACGCATCGGCTGCTGGTCCAGCGGGTCGAGAAAGCTCATCTCGTGGAAGCCCACGCTCCAGTGCGGATGGGGCGCGGGCACGGCGTGCACGATAATCGGGCCGCCGAGCAGGCAGATCAGTGACATTGCCCAAAGACGCATCATGGATGCACCACCTTCCCTACCTGATGAAAACGCCGGTTCATTGCTTCACTGGCCAGGAATTCGCTGGCCTGTTGCCTGGAGCTGTCGGGCCTGGTCAAGCCACTGCATAACCCGCGCCAGAATAAAAAACGCGAACACGAAAAACTCCGTATTCCGCTGCCTGGAGGGCAACAGAATACAGAGTTTAAAGGGCCTTGCCTGGGGCGTAAGCGACTTTTACACAAGCCTTACGCGGCAGCGAAAAGTTGCTCGCTGATGTGCGTCCGGGCGTCGCTCAGGGCCTTGTTGCGGACTTCGTCGCCATAAGCCAGGCCGTGGGCGCGGACGAATTCGATGTCGGTGATGCCGAGGAAGCCGAACAGCACTTTCAGGTAATCCTCGTGAGCCACGCCAGTGGCCTGGCCAACATGCAGGCCGCCGGAGGTAGACACCACCACGACTTTCTTGCCACCGCACAGGCCTTCAGGGCCGGCTTCGGTGTAGCGGAATGTCTGGCCGGCGACGGCGATGCGGTCGATCCAGGCCTTGAGTTGGGTCGGGATGGTGAAGTTGTACATAGGCGCGGCGATCACTACCGCGTCGGCGGCCTGGAATTCGGCGAGGGTCGAAGCGCTCAGCTCGGCTTCGTGCTGCTGGGCAGCGTTGCGCACTTCGGCCGGGGTACCGGCGGCCACCAGGGTGGCGGAGCTGAAATGGCTGATGGCGTCGGCGGCCAGGTCGCGGTAGGTCACTTCAACGCTGGCATCGGCGTTTTTCCAGGCCTTGACCACGCTTTCGCTCAACTGACGGGAAGCCGAGTTGTCACCAAGGATGCTCGAATCGATATGCAACAGTTTCATCTGGGATTCTCCAAGTGAGGATCGCCACCGGGCGATCAATTGAGGATAATCCTACAGATGAAACCAATAGCTGATTAGTCGGCATAAATGCGATAGTTTGTCCCACCAGCAGGACAGTCGAGTCAGGATATGCAAGACCTCAACGATCTTTATTACTTTGCCAAGGTGGTGGAAGCCGGTGGCTTCGCCGCCGCCGGGCGTTTACTGGGGGTGCCCAAATCCCGTTTGTCGCGGCGTATCGCCGAACTGGAAGAACGCCTGCACACCCGGTTGCTGCAACGCACCACCCGCCAATTGAAGCTGACCGCGGTCGGCGAACGTTATCTGCGTCACTGCCAGGCCATGCTGCTGGAAGCGGAAATGGCCGACGAGGCCGTGGCCAGCATGTCCAGCGAACCTCGCGGGCGCCTGCGGGTGTCCTGTCCGGTGGGCCTGGCCCATCATATGTTGCCGAGCGTCATCAGTTCGTTCCTCGAGCAGTATCCCCAGGTCCAGCTGGAGATGCAGTTGCTCAATCGCCGGGTCGACGTGGTCGCCGAAGGCATCGACGTAGCGCTGCGGGTTCGCGAGCATGGCGACGAAGATCCCTTGCTGGTGACCCGGCGCCTGCGCCAGGCGCAGACCGTGATGGTCGCCAGCCCGGGGTTCGCCCGGGAATGGCCGATCCACAGTCCCGAAGACCTGCACAAGGTGCCGGTGCTGGGAGCCCTGGAGGCCGACCGCATGGTGCATCTGCGCATGCTCGACGCCCAGGGCGAGAAGTGCGACCTAGTCCTGGAGGCGCGCCTGGGCATCGACGATTTTCTGGTGCGTCGCTCCTGCGCCCTCGCCGGCCTTGGCTGTACCATCCTGCCGATGATGTATTGCGAGGAAGAACTGCAGACCGGGCAACTGGTGCAACTGCTGCCGCAATGGTCGTTGCCCGGCGGCTGGCTGCAGGCGGTCTACCCTCACCGGCGCGGTGTATTGCCAGCGGTCAGGGCGTGGATCGAGCATGTCAGCGAAGCGTTCAAAGGCTGCGGAGACCGCACACTGTGACAGCGCGACAAAAGGAAAAAACCATGACTGAAGCGGATGTGGCGCAATTCTGCCTGGACTTGCCAGGCGCGCGCGAAGACTACAAATGGGGTGGCGTGCGGGTGTTTTCCGTGGCCGGCAACAAGATGTTCGCCCTGCAGAACCTGCGGGGCGAGTCACTGGCGTTCAAGGTGGACAAGGAGCTGTTCCTCGGCCATGTCGACCGTCCCGGCATCGGGCCGGCGCCGTACCTGGCCCGGGCACACTGGATCATCATGCAGACGCCCTACCCGCTGGGCGCCGGTGAACTGCGGGACTTGCTGCAGCGTTCGCACCAGTTGGTGGTGAGCAAGCTGCCCAAGCGGGTACAGGTCGGGTTGTTACTCTAGGTTCTGTACGACAAGTGGCTGCGCTCGGTCATGCTGCGTTAAAAACAGGCTCGGAATGCTCATTATAGGCCCCTAAACTCCGCTTCCTCGCCTGTTTTTGCCTTGCCTGACCTTCGCTCGCCGACTTTTCGTAAAGAACCTAGAACAGCGAGAACAGGCTGCCTTCAAGAAACAGCCGGTCGATCCAGAACACCTGGTGCAGCAGCACGATCAGCCAGAACACCAGTTGATAGGACAGCTTGCGGGTCTTGTGGCGAAACGCCTGCTGCGCCAGCAAGGCACCTGGCCAGCCACCGGCCAGTTCCACGGCATGCAGGACGTTTTCCGGGGTCCGCCAGCTGTCGCTGCGGGCCTTGCGCTTGTCGCTCCAGTAGAGGAAGAACGTCAGCACGCTGACCGCGCCGTAGGCCGCCAGCGGTACCCAGGAAATCCCCTTCACACCCAGTAGCAACGAGCCGCACAGCGGCAAGGCGCAGAGCAGCAGGAAGATCACCGCCTTGAGCCGTGGCTGCTGGATCCGAGCCCCGGCGGCTTCGCCGGGGCGGTTCTGATTGCGTGCGTTCATCAGGAATGGACCGCGGTCCAGTCGACCCAACCGAACTGCCAGGTGGCGAGGATCACCAGGCCAAAGGCAATGCGGTACCAGGCAAACGCCGCGTAGCTGTGGTTGGCGATGAACTTGAGCAGGCCCCTGACCGCAATCATCGCGAAGATGAACGAGGTGATGAACCCAACGGCGAACACCGGCAGGTCGTCCGGCTGGAACAGATTGCGGTACTTGTAGCCCGAGTAGACCGCGGCACCGACCATGGTCGGCATCGCCAGGAAGAACGAGAACTCGGTGGCGGTCTTGCGCGACAGGCCGAACAACAGGCCGCCAATGATGGTGGAGCCCGAGCGCGAGGTGCCTGGAATCATCGCCAGGCACTGGGCGAAACCGACCTTCAAGGCATCTTTCCAGCTGATTTCATCCACCGTGTTGGCATGTATTTCATGCTGTCGGCGTTCGGCCCAGAGCATGACCACACCCCCCACCACCAGCGCCGTGGCGACGGTGATCGGGTTGAACAGGTATTCATGGATCAGGTCGGCGAATATCACCCCCAGGACCACGGCGGGCAGGAAGGCGATCAGCAGGTTGATGGTGAAACGCTGGGCGTTGCGCTGGGTCGGCAGGCCGGTGATCACGTCGAGGATCTTGCGGCGAAATTCCCAGACCACCGCGAGAATGGCCCCCAGCTGAATGATGATGTTGAATGCCATGGCGCGCTCGCCACCGAAGTTGAGCAAGTCGGCAACGATAATCTGGTGGCCGGTACTGCTGATGGGCAGAAACTCTGTCAGCCCTTCCACAATCCCTAAAATCAATGCCTGTGCGGCGGTCCAAAGCTCCATCAATCCCCCGAAGGTCATGCCGTAACATGCCTTTTTAGTTTTTCTTCAATGTTCACTGACGCGTGCGTCGCGGATTCGCAGCCGCAATAGGATCATCATCGCCCCTGAAAATTCCGTGAAAAATCAGCCGGATTCAGGTTTTTCGCGATGAGGCCGAAATCCTAGCAGACAGACGCGATAAACGCTGTCGCGTTGCGAGAATCCGATGGACCTGACTGCAAGGAGCGCATGACGGATGTACGGGGTGTTTCCATTACAAGAACAACAATCGGGAGTGACAGATTCATGAACAGCTTACGCAGAATGTCGATCAGCCGCCGGCTGTGGCTGATCCTGATTGTGGCGGTACTGATGCTGATGACCCTGGGCATGCTGATGCTCAAGCAGATCCGCGACGACCTGTACCAGGCCAAGGCGCAGAAGACCCAGCACGTGGTGCAGACCGCCAACGGCGTGCTGGCCTATTTCCAGGGCCTGGAAAGCGCCGGCAGCCTCGATCGCGCGACGGCGCAGAAGCAGGCGCTGAGCGCCATACGCAACCTGCGCTACGACCAGAGCGACTACTTCTGGATCAACGACCTGACCCCGGTCATGGTCATGCACCCGACCAACCCCAAGCTCGACGGCCAGAACCTCGCGGCAATCCGCGACCCGGACGGCTTTGCCGTGTTCAACGAAATGGTAGCCATCGCCAAGGCCAAGGGCGCCGGCATGGTCAACTATCGCTGGCCGAAACCGGGCGCCAGCGAGCCGGTGCAGAAGACCTCCTATGTCCAGCTGTTCCAGCCCTGGGGCTGGATCATCGGTTCGGGGGTGTACATCGATGACGTGCAGGCCGAGTTCCGCAGCCAGGTGGTGAAGGCCTCGGTCGGCGGTATCGCCATTGCCCTGCTCATGGCCCTGCTGGTGTTGCTGATCGCCCGCAGCATCGTCCGCCCGCTGCAGGAAACCGTGCACGCCATGGCCAATATCGCCAGCGGCGAAAGCGACCTGACCCGCACCCTCGACACCCACGGCCAGGACGAAGTCACCGAACTGGCCCGGCACTTCAACGGCTTCACCGCCAAGCTGCGTCTCGTCGTCAGCCAGCTGCAGGTGTCGGCCTCAGCTCTGGCGCAGTCTTCCACCGACCTGGGCAGCAATGCCAGCCAGGCCCAGGAACGCAGCCAGCAGCAGTCGCAGCAGATGGAACTGGTGGCCACCGCCATCAACGAAGTGACCTACGGCGTACAGGACGTGGCGAAGAACGCCGAACACGCCGCCAGCGAGATGCGCGACGCCGAAGCCCAGGCCCAGCAGGGCCAGGTCAATATCGACGGCAGCCTGCAACAGATCGACCGGCTCTCGGCCACCATCGACCAGGCCGTGGAAGTGATTCGCACCCTGGCCCAGGAAAGCACCCAGATCGGCAGCGTGCTGGAGGTGATCCACTCGATCGCTGAGCAGACCAACCTGCTGGCGCTCAACGCGGCGATCGAAGCCGCTCGTGCTGGCGAACAGGGCCGTGGGTTCGCCGTGGTGGCCGATGAAGTGCGCCTGCTGGCCCAGCGGACGCAGAAATCCACTGCCGAGATCCAGTCGATGATCGAGCGCCTGCAAGGGCACTCGGAAGCCGCGGTGAAAGTCATCGGCGACAGCAGCCGGGCTTCGCAGCAGACCATCGAACAGGCCGGGCTGGCCGGTGAAAGCCTGAACGCCATCGGCCAGGCCCTGCGCAACCTCAACGGGCTGAACGCCTCGATTGCCAGCGCCACGTTGCAACAGGCCCATGTGGTCGAAGACATCAACCAGAACGTGACCCAGGCCGCCGGCCTGTCCCACAGCACCGCCCTGGCGGCCGAGCAGTCCAGTGCCGCCAGCCTGCACCTCAAGGAACTGAGCGAGCAGCTCAACGGCCTGTTGCGCCAGTTCCGGGTCTGAAACTGGCCGTGGCGGGGTTTTCGCCCCGCCACGGTTGCCGGCCTTCACTAACATGCAAGGCCGCTTCTGGTTACAATCCGCACCCTCCTCCGCTTCCAGGTAGTTTTCATGTCCGGGCTTGAACTGTTCGCCGCCGCACTCGGCGTGATCGCCGTCTGGCTGACAGTCAGACAGAACCCCTGGTGCTGGCCGATCGGCCTGGTCATGGTGCTGCTGTACAGCTGGATCTTCTTCGAGGTGAAGCTGTATTCGGACATGCTGCTGCAAGTGGTCTACGCCGCCCTGCAACTCTATGGCTGGTGGCAATGGACCCGCGGTGGCGCCAGTCATCAGGGGCGTCCGGTCAGCCTGCTGGCGCCGCGCTCGATGCTGTTCGGCCTGAGCCTCGGGGCTATCGGCAGCCTGCTGCTGGGAGCGGCCATGGCCCATTGGACCGATGCCGCGCAACCCTGGCTGGACGCCGCGCTGACCGGCTTCAGCCTGGTGGCGCAGTGGTGGATGGCGCAGAAGCGCGTGCAATGCTGGCCGCTGTGGATTGCCGTCGACGTGATTTTTGTCGGCCTGTTCATCTACAAGGACCTGTACCTGACGGCAGCCCTGTACGGCCTGTTCACCCTGCTGGCCGTGCAGGGCTGGCGCGCCTGGCGGGCCGACCCGGCGTTGCGCCCGGCATGAAGGTCCTGGTGTTGACCGGCCCCGAGTCCAGCGGCAAAAGCTGGCTCAGCGGCCACTTGCAGGCGCGCTTCGGCGGCATCCAGGTGGGCGAGTACGTCCGCTATTTCATCGAGCAGCAGCGACGCGACACCTGCCTGGCGGACATCCCGGAGATCGCCCGCGGCCAGCTGGCCTGGGAGGACCAGGCCCGGGCACAACAGCCGCCGCTGCTGATTCTCGACACGCACCTGCTGAGCAATATGCTCTGGAGCCAGACCCTGTTCGGCGCCTGCCCGGACTGGCTGGAACCCGAGCTGCTGGCTCGCCGCTACGATCTGCACCTGCTGCTCTCGCCGGAAGATGTCGGCTGGAGCGACGACGGCCAGCGCTGCCAACCCCAACTGAGCGAGCGCCTGGCCTTCTTCAAGGCCACCAGCGATTGGCTGGTGCAACACCAGCAGCCCTTCGAAGTGATTCGCGGCGACTGGGAAGCCCGTCGACAACGGGCATTCGAGCGGGTCGAGCGTTTACTTCAGGGTTAGCCGAATCCTTTTCCTGTCCGCGTTTTTTCCTCTGCTGGCGAGAAAAACGTCCATCCCTGAAACACCCGCCGCTGCGCAGAACGGCCAAATCAAAGGGCTTCTCATTGCCCTTCTGCCATCTGTTAAAACGCTGATACAACCCGCCGCGAGCCCCCCGATCCAGAGCCTCGCCACGGCAATACCGGGCTGTCGAAGGCGATACTGGTCTCATGGTTGAAACACCTCTGCCCCGGCAACACGCCTGGTTATTCATAACCTGTTGAATTTTTGAAACAATCGAAAAGCGGCACGGCTTCTGCTCTCTCCCTCGCAACGCTGACTAGGGCCAGCGAAAGAAGAAGGGAATGCTACCGTGGAGAATCTCAATTCAGCTCTGACCCGCCTCCTGCTGATCGGCTGTGCCATCGGCTCGCTGCTCAGCCTCCCGGCCCAGGCAGCCGGCGACATCAGGGACGGCAGGATTGTTCTCGACCGCGACGTGCAACCTCATACCGTCGGCCGCCCTCCGCTGCATCCTGACCCCTACCCGACCACCGTCAATGCCAACCCATCGGCCCGGGTCAAACAGATGACCAGCAACACCGAATTGAGCGACGGCGATTTTGCCGGGGTCAGCAGCGGTTCCACGATCAGCAGCAGCGTCATGCCCAACGGCGTGAACCTGCAGGGGCTGAACACCGTCACCAACCCCAATGGCCTGACCGGCATGAGCGCCGGCCACGGCGGCGGCAGCGGTGGCGCCATCTCCGGCACCATCAACCGCTCCCTGAATTCTGGCCTGGCTCCTTTGGGCAGACTGGCCGGAGGCCAATGAGATGACTCGTACCCTCGTATGGCTTGCCCTGTTCGGCTGCGCTTCGGTGATGGCCGACCCAGGCATCCAGGCGGTGGACACCGCCACCCTTCACAACTCCGGCGCCCGCTACAACGGCAACTTCAACGTCAACCAGGCCGCCGGCGACCAGCAGCAACAGACCAACACACGCGCCATTGCCATCGGCACCGACGCCCAGGCCACCACCGTGGTCCGGCAGAAGCTCGGCACCCCGGCGAGCAGCGCGATCGACGCCAGCAGCAACATTGGCGGCAACGCTTTCAGCAACGGCAACGGGGTCCTGGGCGTGAACCAGGGAGCCGGCGCCAACAACCAGATGGTCAACGCAATGCGGGTGAGCATCAGTGCCCAGCCGCAAAGCATCGACGACAGCGTCCTGTCCCAACAGAACGTGGCGCTGTTACCAGGCTCGGGAGCAACTGACGCTTCTAAAGGCAGCCGCCAGGTCGTTACCAGCGACCAGGCCTTCACCGGCAGCCGGGGAGTGATTCAGGTGAACCAGAGTGCCGGGGTGGGGAACCGAATGGCTAACACCCTGAGCATACGGGTCGCTGACTGACCCGCAGCAGTGCGATTGGAAGGTACCAACACTTAACCAACTAAATAAGCACGGAGAAACACCATGAAACCTACAATGGCTCTCAAGCCACTGGTTTTTGCCCTCGCCGCGGTCATGGCGATCGCTGCACAGGCAGGCGGTAATGACGACAACCACGGTGGCCATGGCGGTCACGGTGGCCACCACGGCGGTCACGGCGGCCACGGTGGACATGGCGGCAACGACGGCCAAGACCTCAACACCAAGCTGCAACTCACTGCCGGTGCTGTGGCCAACGTGACCGATGAGCAGTACAGCTCGGGCAACAGCGTCAGCAACCGCGGCACCCACAACAACGCCGACGCCAGCGACTCGATGAACAACTCCAACGGCAACATGGGCGCCAACGTGGCTGCCGGCGACGGTAACCAGCAAGACAACGCCGTCGCCCTGGCCACCGCCGATGAAAGCTTCATCTTCGGCAGCGCGGTAGCCACTTCCAGCGCGACCCAGACCAACACCAACAACACGGTGAAAAACTGGTCCACGCAAAACAGCGCAACACTCGACAATGCAGGCAACAGCGGCTCCGGCAACATCGGCATCAACGTCACCGCCGGCGACTTCAACCAACAGAAAAACAACCTGGCAATCGCCGTATCCGGCGGACGCGTAGCGACCGCGTCAGCTTCGGCCGACCAGACCTCCACTGGCCTGGACGTGGACAACAAGGGTGTGCGTACCTACAAAACAGACACCCTCAGCGGCAGTTTCAATGCCTCGGGCACCTACAAAGGCACCGGCTACGGCAAGATCCAGGGCGACGACGATCACCATGGTGGCGGTCATGGCTACGACGATCGTAGCGGCGGTGGCGATCACGATAATGGCAATCAGAAGTTCACCTTCAAGGAACAAGGCACGATCGAACTGTCCGGCGTCTGGACCAAGCAAGTGCTGACCAAAGACGGCTGGAAAAACCCTGTGATCAACAACGCGTCGATGTCTGGCTCGATGAACGGCTTCTCCGGCAACGGCGGCGCCAACGTCTCGGCGGGTGTCGGCAACCAACAAAGCAACTCGCTGTCCATCGCTGCCGGCTGCAGAGCCTGCCTGTAATCACGAGAGTGACGAAAGCCCCGGAAACGGGGCTTTTCCACCGTCCCACAAGGCGTAGCGATCATGCGAATGGCGACCTTTTCCCTTTTGCTTTGTCTGACCGGCCTGGCTCAGGCCGCGCAGATGCCGGTGGCCGTGTTGCCGGGCGGCAACCTGGTGTACAAGCAGGTGCAGAGCGTGCGGGAGCGCAAATTCGCCGACCTGGTCGAGCAGAAAACCGATTTCAGCTGCGGCGCTGCCGCACTGGCGACGGTGCTGCGCCAGGCCTACTGGCTCGACGTCGATGAGGAGCACGTCATCAAAGGCATGCTGGCCACCGCTGACCAGGACCTTGTGCGTACCCAGGGTTTCTCCATGCTGGACATGAAGCGCTACCTGGAAAGCATCGGCATGCGCGCCCGGGGCTACCGGATACCTCCCGACAAGCTACAGGCGGTCTCCATTCCGGTGGTGGTACTGATGGACATTCGTGGTTACAAGCACTTCGTGGTCATGCAGCGGGCGCAGAAAGACTGGGTCTATGTCGGCGACCCCGTCCTCGGTCATAAACGCTACTCCCACGAAGACTTTGTCAAAGGCTGGAACGGTATCGTCTTCGCCATCGTCGGCCCCGGCTACGACAAGGCCAACGCCTTGCGCGACCCGCCCAACCCGCTGACGGCCAAGAACAAGCTGGATACCTTCAACCCGGTCAAAGACGCAGAACTGATGGAATTCGGTTTCATTCAGAGCGACTTCTTCTAGGGTCGCCCTAAGGATAAAGGGGCAGGATGCTCCGGGAGCAGCAGATGAAAAGCGCTTACTGGCTGGCCGCTGCCTGCCTGGTCACAAGTTTTCCTGCGTACGCCAACGCAGGGTTCAAGCCTATAGAAATCAAGGACCAGGAACTCTCCGAGCTCCGCGGTCGCTACGTCATGCCGGGGCGGATCATCAGCTTCGGCATTGTCATGAGCAGCACCTGGCGCAATGCCTCGGGCGATCTGATCGGCGCCACGACCACCATGCAGATCCAGCAATCGACGATCAAGCCAGAATTCTATGTCTCCACGATCACCGAAAGCGGCAACGGCTCGACGCCGACCCAGGGCTCGGGCAACGTGATCGGCGGCGCGGGCCTGGCCACCACCCAAGGGGTGACCCAGAGCGTACGCGCGGCGGGCGATGGCAATAGCGCCTATAACAACGTCTCCATCGACGTCAAGGAAGCCAGGCATGCCCCGGCGCTGGTGCCGGCGCAGGGCCAGCTGTTGATGAGCGGGCAAACCATCAGCGGCAGCAATGCCGCGGGCAGCGTGGCCGTGTCCGCCACCGGTGGCGGCATCCAGATGGCCATCCAGGCCAGCAACAACCAGGGCTCAGCCCTGCAACAAGTGGCCCAGGGCGGCTTGCTGCAGAACACCCGCCTGCTGGGCGACAGCAACCTGGTCAGCAACCTGACCCAACTGAACGTGGTGCTCAACAATAACGGGGCGAGCACCGGCGCTTTGGATTGCAACCTGACCCAGCTCAAGGGCCTTCGCAACCTGGGATATTGAACTACGCTGATTCTCGATCATTAGGCTTAAAGGGACGGCTTATTCATGTATCGATCAGTCTCGCTGCGCGCAGTTGTATGCCTGAGCACGCTCCTCCCGACGGCACTGCTGCAGGCAGCGCCTGATGCCGACGTAGAGGCCCTAAAACAAGAATTACTGGAGCTTAAGCAACGTTACGAAGTGCAGCAGAAAGCACTGGCGGTATTGGAACAACGGGTACGCCAGGTCGAGGAGCAACCGGCGGCGCCCCCCCCGAAACGCCTGGCCAAGTCGCCAGCGGACATGCGTGGCAACCAGCAGGTGGCCGGGACCACGAGCAAAGGCCCGACCCCGGCCGGCGGCAGTTCCTACGGGGAATCGCTCAAGGATGATTCGCAACCGGCGCAGAGTGTGTCCAACCTGTACGACGAAGCCAGCGGCTTCTTCGGCGGCGGCAAGTTCAGTGTCGAGACCGGCCTGACCTACTCCCGTTATGACACCCGGCAGCTGATTCTCAACGGCTTCCTGGCGCTGGACTCGATTTTCCTCGGCAATATCAACCTGGACCGGATCAAGGCCGACAACTGGACCCTCGACCTCACGGCCCGCTACAACCTGGACAACCGTTGGCAGTTCGACGTCAACGTGCCGGTGGTCTACCGCGAATCGACCTACCAGTCCGGCGGCGCGCAGAACGGCGCGGCGGGCGTCACCAGTGAAAAGACCGTGTCCAAGGACCCGACCCTCGGCGACGTGAACTTCGGCATCGCCTACAAATTCCTCGACGAATCGGTCAATACCCCGGACGCGGTGTTGACCCTGCGCGTCAAGGCGCCGACCGGCGAAGAACCGTTCGGCATCAAGCTGCGCCAGGTCCAGGACAACACCAACCTGTTCGTCCCGGATGACCTGCCGACCGGTAACGGCGTCTGGTCGATCACCCCCGGTATCTCGCTGGTCAAGACCTTCGACCCGGCGGTGCTGTTCGGCACCCTCTCCTACACCCACAACCTGGAGGAATCGTTCGACGACATCAGCTCCACGGTCAACCAGAAGACCCCGGGCAAGGTCAAGCTCGGCGACAGCTTCCAGATCGGCATGGGCGTCGCCTTCGCCCTGAACGAGAAGATGAGTATGTCGTTCTCCTTCTCGGACCTGATCCAGCGCAAGAGCAAGCTCAAGGAAGACGGCGGCGACTGGCAGTCCGTGGTGTCCAGCGATGCCAACGCCGGCTACTTCAACGTCGGCATGACCGTGGCGGCCACCGACAACCTGACCATAGTGCCCAACCTGTCCATCGGCCTGACCGACGATGCGCCGGACTTCACCTTCAGCCTGAAATTCCCCTACTACTTCTAAACACCCAACCAAAAAAGGCCCGCGGCGATCACCTCGCCGCGGGCCTTTTCGTCGCACCGCCCTAGCGGATCTGATGCTTGTGCAGCAACCGGTAGAAAGTCGGGCGCGATACGCCCAGCACCCTGGCCGCGACACTCAGGTTGTCGCTGTGCCGACTCAAGACGTCGCACAGGGCCTGGCGCTCGGCCCGATGCTTGTAGTCCTCCAGCGTGCCCATGGGCGCGATGCTCGCCTGCGGACTGAGCAGGCCCAGGTCCCGGGCCTCAATCTGCCGGCCCTCGGCCAGTACCAGGCCGCGTCGCACCCGGTTGGCCAGTTCGCGGACATTGCCCGGCCAGTCGTGCTTGCCCATGGCCACCAGCGCGTCTTCGCTGAAACTGCGCGGCCGGCGCCCGGTTTCCTGGCTATAGAAGTGGGAAAAGTGGCTGGCCAGCATGCCGATATCGCCATGCCGTTCGCGCAATGGCGCGGTGACCACCTGCAACACATTCAGGCGGTAATACAGGTCTTCGCGAAAGCGCCCCTTGTCGATCGCCGCCTCGAGGTCGACATGAGTCGCCGCCAGCACCCGTACATCCACCGGAATCGGCTGGCTGCCACCCACCCGTTCAATGTGTTTTTCCTGCAAAAAGCGCAACAGATTGGCCTGCAGTTCCAGCGGCAGGTCGCCGATTTCGTCGAGAAACAGGGTGCCGCCATGGGCCGCCTCGATACGCCCGACCTTGCGTTGATGGGCGCCGGTGAACGCGCCCTTCTCATGGCCGAACAGTTCGGACTGGATCAGGTGCTCGGGGATCGCCCCGCAGTTGATCGCCACGAAGGGTTTGCTGTGGCGCTGCGACTGGCGGTGCAGGGTCCTGGCCACCAGCTCCTTGCCCGTCCCGCTTTCGCCGCGAATCAGCACCGGCGACTCGGTGGGCGCCAGCTTGCTCAAGAGTTTGCGCAAGTCGCGGATCGGTCGGCTGTCGCCCAGCAACTCATGCTCGGGTTGAGCGACATGAATGTGCCCCTGGCCACGCAGGCGGGCCATGCCGAAAGCCCGTCCGAGAGTCACCTGGACCCGCGAGACATCGAACGGCAGGGTGTGGAAATCGAAAAACCACTCGCAGACAAAATCGCCGACTTTCTGCAGACGTAGCACGTCCGGGCTGAGCACCGCGATCCACTCGGTACCGCTGCGGCTGATCAGGTCCTTGACAGCTTCCGGTCGCTCCAGGTGAAAGGCCTGCAAACGCAGCAAGCCGACGTCACAGCCGCGATCGACGGCCGATTCCAGGTCACAACTGTCGACATCCCAGCCCACCGTGCGTAATCCAGGCAGCAGACGATGGCAATCGTCGCACGGGTCAACCACTAAAAGGCGGCGTAAGGCGGTCGCTTCAAGCATGACTGTTCCTTGGCGCCAAAAAGAGGAAAAGTTATTAGAAACAGTAGTTTGGCAAACCTGGCTGTAACATTAGCAATTACTTGACGGGGTCTTGTATCGATTGTTTATAGCGTCAATCACCATTTGGACTAACCCTTAGATGGAATCCCAAAGCCCGGTTTAATTGCCTGCGCCAATCTTTCATTCAGCTTTCAAAAGAAGGCTCTGAACCGCGGCTGTGAACAAAAGTTGTAAATTCTGGTCTTTCTATGTGACCTGATCCCTGGTTCGAGACATCAGTACAAGTAACCAGCCGAACGGTAAGCCCAACCGACGGCACATCATTTGATTGGGCACATAGAGAGAAGACCCCATGAACGCCCCGCTCCGTATCAACGAAGCACTTTTGATCGCCGACCGCGCATTCCAGCCATTCCAATGCGTCGCCTGGGCCCCACAAGACGGTAACGGCGAACTGAGCCTGACCGTCATCGACCGCACCAATACCCGTATTGGTCGCAAACAGATTCCAAGCAGCGCCTACTCCGACCCGGCGCAACTGGAAGACCTGCTGAAACAGGCCCGCGCCGAACTGAGCCAGGAAGGTTACACACTGCAATCCTGGGTCATGCCAGAGTAAGAACATGGACGCAGATCACCTTCGGGTGATCTGCGTTATTTTGTCGCAGTTGATATATGTCGACTCTTCGGGGCTTATCTGAAAGTTCAACTCTTTCAGTTTTTCCCAACCGCTGACCTGCCCACCAACCATAAACTCCCTCCTCTTCTTATTTCATCTCGAGCCAGACGTTAGTCCACCCGCGACAAGTTTCTTTAGTTTCCACGACATTCCCTTCGATGAACGCAGGCGGTCGATGCCACCCACTCTCGCCTCAAGGTCCGGTCTGAACCTGAGGGCCATCCGCGCCAGTGACAATCGACAAGCAAACCGTGGCCTGCCGAAGGTTGTGGCAAAAGATTTCAGAGTTTCTTGATCTTCACCGGTGCTTGCGGCAAGTTGCGCGCTTCTTCAATACAAGGAGCAGCCAATGTCCGGTTCACTGGCCCAGGCTTTCGCCCACAACTTTCTCGGCCATTCACCGCGCTGGTACAAAGCCAGCATCCTCGCCTTCCTGCTGCTCAACCCCTTGCTGCTGTTCACCGTCGGTCCGGTGGCGGCCGGCTGGATGCTGGTGGCCGAGTTCATCTTCGCCCTGGCCATGGCCCTCAAGTGCTACCCGTTGATGCCCGGCGGCCTGCTGGTGCTGGAAGCCGTGGCGCTGGGCATGACCACGCCCCAGGCGCTGTACGACGAACTGGTGCACAACTTCCCGGTAATCCTGCTGCTGATGTTCATGGTGGCCGGCATCTATTTCATGAAGGAGCTGCTGCTGTTCCTGTTCTCCCGGCTGTTGCTGGGGGTGCGTTCCAAGGCGCTGCTGGGTCTGCTGTTCTGCTTTCTTTCGGCCTTCCTCTCGGCGTTTCTCGATGCCCTGACGGTCACGGCGGTGATCATCAGCGCTGCGGTGGGCTTCTATTCGGTGTATCACCGGGTGGCGTCCGGCAACGACCCGCGCCAGGACAGCGAATTCAACGACGACCAGCACTTGCCGCAACTGCATCACCAGGACCTCGAACAATTCCGCGCCTTCCTGCGCAGCCTGCTGATGCATGGCGCGGTGGGCACTGCCCTGGGTGGCGTCTGCACCCTGGTGGGCGAGCCGCAGAACCTGCTGATCGGCCATGAAATGGGTTGGCACTTCGCCGACTTCTTCCTCAAGGTCGCCCCGGTGTCCCTGCCGGTGCTGGTGGCCGGGCTGGTGACCTGCGTGCTGCTGGAGAAACTGCGCTGGTTCGGCTACGGCACCCTGCTGCCGGACAACGTGCGCGCGGTGCTGGCCAACTACGCCGCCGAAGACAACGCCGAACGCACCGACCGGCAACGCGCGGCGCTGCTGGTACAAGGCGTGGCGGCGCTGATCCTGATTGCCGCGCTGGCCCTGCATATCGCCGAGGTCGGCCTGATCGGCCTGATGGTGATCGTGCTGATTACCGCGTTCACCGGCATCACCGACGAGCACCGCCTGGGCAGCGCGTTCAAGGATGCGATGCCGTTCACCGCCCTGCTGGTGGTGTTTTTCGCGGTGGTGGCGGTGATTCACGACCAGCAGCTGTTCACCCCGCTGATCCAGTGGGTGCTGGCGCTGCCGGCGAGCCAGCAACCGGGCATGCTGTTTATCGCCAACGGGCTGTTGTCGGCCATCAGCGATAACGTGTTCGTCGCCACCATCTACATCACCGAAGTGAAACAGGCCTTCGCTTCCGGACTGATGAGCCGCGAACACTTCGAAACCCTGGCGGTGGCGATCAACACCGGCACCAACCTGCCGAGCGTGGCCACGCCCAACGGCCAGGCGGCATTCCTGTTCCTGCTGACCTCGGCGATCGCGCCGCTGGTACGCCTGTCGTATGGACGCATGGTGTGGATGGCGTTGCCTTACACCGTGGTGATGGGGGTGCTGGGCTGGTATGCGGTGAGCTACTGGCTGTAAGTCTGTAGCAACTGCCGTAGGCTCGGGCCGCGTTCGGACGATAAGGCCGAAGGCCTTCAGCGATCTGGAGACCGCCGCGACCCTGCGGGTCGATCGCAGCCTGCGGCAGCGGCTACAGGTTTTGCATTAGCGCGGCAGGATGAATCGCTCGATTGCCTCGGCGGCGCCATCCACGACATTGCTGCCCGTCACCAGGTCGGCCTGGCGTTGCACCGCCGCTTCGGCCTGGCCCATGGCAATCGACAACCCGGCCTGCTGGAACATCGCCGGATCGTTGCCGCCATCGCCCAGCGCCGCGGTGCGCTCCAGCGGCACCCCAAGAAACTCCGCCAGGGTGATCAGCGCCTGCCCCTTGTTGGCCTGCAGCGCCGTCACATCCAGGTACACCGGTTGCGAGCGGGAGACCTGCGCCTGCCCGCCGACCTGCTCCAGCAAACGCGCCTCCAGCTCCACCAACAGTTCAGTGTCGGCACTGGCGGCGACTATCTTGTCGATGCGCGGCAGGTAGTCCTCGAAGCTCTCCACCACCACCGGCGGATAACCCAGGCCATGCTGCTCGCGCGGCACCATCGGCCCGTGGGGATTGCGCAGCAGCCATTCACCGTCGGCAAACACCCAGACTTCGACTTCCGGCTGCGGCGACAGCAGCGCCAGGACAGTGTTGGCGACCGCTACCGGCACATGGTGGCGCACCAGGAAACTGCCATCGGGATTGACGAGGGTGCCGCCATTGAACGCCGCGGTCGGCAGGTCGACGCCCAGGGCTTCGATCTGCTGCAACATGGCCCGCGGCGGCCGCCCGGTGGCGAGGCTGAAGAACACCCCGGCTTCGCGCAGCGCGCGCACCGCGGCGATGGTGCGCTGGCTCAGGCTGTGATCGGGCAGCAGCAAGGTGCCGTCCATGTCGCTGAGCAGGAACTGGATGGGATGCTGCCCTTCGCCCCTCATCCGAGGCTGTGCCATTCACGGCCGTCGCGGGTCAGCAACTCGTCGCCAGCCGCCGGTCCGTCTTCACCGGCCCGATAGATATGCACCTTGGCCTTTTCCTTCCAGGCATCGAGGAACGGCTGCACCGCGCGCCAGCCGTTTTCGATGTTGTCGGCGCGCTGGAACAGGGTCTGGTCGCCGGTCAGGCAATCGTAGATCAGCGTCTCGTAGCCGGTGGAAGGCTGCATCTCGAAGAAGTTCTTGTAGGCGAACCCCAGCTCGATATTGGCCATCTCCAGGGTCGGCCCGGGCTTTTTCGCCAGCAGGTCGAACCACATGCCTTCATTGGGCTGGATCTGGATGCGCAGGTAAGTCGGCTGCAAGTGGTCGACCTCGGTGTCGCGGAACTGCGCGTACGGCGCAGGCTTGAAACAGATGGCGATCTCGGTGTCGCGCACGCTCATGCGCTTGCCGGTGCGCAGGTAGAACGGCACGCCGACCCAACGCCAGTTGTCGATCATCACCTTGAGGGCGACGTAGGTTTCGGTATTGCTGTCCGGGGCCACGTTGGCCTCTTCGCGGTAGCCGGCCACCGGCTTGTCGCCCGCCTTGCCCGCCACGTACTGGCCACGCACCGAGTTGGCCAGGGCCTCTTCGGTGCTCCAGGGACGAATCGCCCCCACCACCTTGGCCTTTTCGCCGCGCACCGCGTCGGCGCCGAAGGCCGCCGGCGGTTCCATGGCGACCATCGCCAGCAGCTGGAACAGGTGATTGGGCACCATGTCGCGCAGGGCGCCGGTGTTTTCATAAAAGCTGCCACGGGTTTCCACCCCGACGGTTTCCGCCGCGGTGATTTGCACGTGGTCGATGTAATGGTTGTTCCAGAAAGCCTCGAACAGGCTGTTGGAGAAACGGCTGACCAGAATGTTCTGCACCGTCTCCTTGCCCAGGTAATGGTCGATCCGATAGATCTGCTTCTCGCTCATCACCTTGAGCAGGCATTCGTTCAGCGCTTGCGCCGTTTGTAGGTCGGAGCCGAACGGCTTCTCCACCACCACCCGGCGAAACGCGTTGTCCCCTTCGACCAGCAACCCCGACGCACCCAGGCGCTGCACCACTTCACTGAAGAAGCGCGGTGCGGTGGCCAGGTAGAACACCGCATTGCCGGTGCCGCTGGCGGCGATTTTCGCCGCCAGCGCGTCGTAGGTGCTGTCGTCCAGGAAGTCGCCCTGGACATAGCTGATGCCATTGGCCAGCTTGGCCCAGAGCGCCGGGTCCAGCGCTTGCGCGCCGTTGCCGACCTTGCCGGCAGCCTCGGTGCGAATGAAGTCCTCGAGCTTCTTGGCGAAATCCACATCGCTGATCGCGTTGTGATCGACGCCGACAATCTTCAACCCCTCATCCAGCAAGCCGTCACGGTTGAGGTTGTACAGCGCCGGCATCAGCAGGCGCTTGACCAGGTCGCCATGGGCGCCGAACAGAAACAGTGTGGTGGGTGGAGCGGGTTGAGCCTTGGACTTCTTTCGCGAGGAGGTCATTTTTTCGGAGTCTCCACGTGGCCGCCGAAGCCGAAGCGCATGGCCGACAGCATCTTGTCACCATAGGTGCTCTGCTGGCGGGAACGGAAACGGGCGAACAACGAACTCGACAGCACAGGAACCGGCACCGCCTGCTCGATGGCGGCCTCGATGGTCCAGCGACCTTCGCCGCTGTCGGCCACTTCACCGGAGAAACCGTCGAGTTGCGGATCGCTGGCCAGGGCGTCGGCGGTCAGGTCCAGCAACCAGGACGAGACCACGCTGCCACGGCGCCAGACTTCGGCGATATCGGCGACGTTGAGCTCGAAGCGCTGGTCTTGCGGCAGGCTTGGCGAGGCTTTGGTCTTGAGGATGTCGAAGCCCTCGGCGAAGGCCTGCATCATGCCGTACTCGATGCCGTTGTGGATCATCTTGACGAAGTGCCCGGCACCGGCGGGGCCGGCGTGGATGTAACCGCGCTCGGCGCGATCGTCTTCAGCCACCCGGTCCTTGGTCCGCGGGATGTCGCCCATGCCCGGTGCCAGCGCGTCGAACAGCGGGTCCAGGCGGCGCACCACCTCGGCGTCGCCGCCGATCATCATGCAGTAACCGCGCTCCAGGCCCCAGACGCCGCCGGAGGTGCCGACGTCGATGTAGTTCAGGCCTTTTTCCGCCAACGCCTGGGCGCGACGGATGTCGTCCTTATAGTAGGTGTTGCCGCCATCGATGATCACGTCGCCCGGTTCGAGCAACTGGCTGAGGGTTTCGATGGTGTCTTCGGTGGGCGCGCCAGCCGGCAGCATGACCCAGACCGCGCGCGGCTTCTCCAGGCCGGCGACCAGGGCCGGCAGGTCGGCGACGCCCTTGGCGCCTTCGCCACTCAGGGTGCTGACAAAAGCGCTGTTGCGGTCATAGACCACGGTTTCATGCCCATTGAGCATCAGGCGCCGCGCAATGTTTCCGCCCATGCGGCCCAGTCCGATAATCCCCAGTTGCATGTGCTGATGCTCCTTACTACTAAATTGTGTCAAAAGGTTATAGCCCAACGAGGCCAGTGAGGGTTAGTCCAGAGCGGCTGGACTAAGTTTCCCAAGCAGTGAGTGGATAACGACGCGAATCGCTTCGAAGGCACAACGACCACTGAAAATAAAAAAGTTCCCTTTGCCGGCAAAAGAAATCAAAATTGCCGCCGATAGTGTTTCAGGCCCCGGAATTCGAGCGGCCGGACCACAGTTGATGCACGCCATTTGCGAGGTGAGCAATGGGCACAGTACTACCGGCACGACCTGCACAAACCCTCTACGTCACTATCCGTCGTGACGAGTTGCGCGAACTGAAGAACGAGCGCGACCAGTTGAAGCAAGAGCTGGCGCAACTGCGCCTGGCATTGCAGAACCAGGGTCAGGTGGCTGCCGTCACCCAGCTACACGCCTGAGAATCCGAGGAACCCGCCCGCCGTGGCCGGTCCTTGCAACAGGTTATTAATGAAGCCGGCCGAGTCCTCGATGGATCGCCGGCTTCTTTTTGCCCGTCACTTTTTACCCTGCCCGCCTCCTGGCGACGGCATTATCTGACACGCAGGTACCAACTCACAAAGTTTTCACACCTTCTTATGGATACTCCGGCGCAATATTGCCGCCCCCACGGGCGCGGCGCGCGTTCGCCGAGGTAGTCGAAGCTTTCCGGCGAATGTCATGTTCAATGCAGCTGGAGCGTTCGATGGCAGTGTTTAAACGCGACAAGACGTCCGCGAAAGGGTTTGACTGGGCGGGCCTGGGTTGGCTCTTCCTGTTCTTCTGGTACTTCTCCGGCATCACCCAGTTACTGATCCAGCTGACCGACACCTCCGGGTTCGCCGGTTTCCGCCAGGCCTTCATCATGAGCGCGATCTGGCTGGCGCCGATGCTGCTGTTCCCGGCCCGCACCCGCGCGATGGCCGCCGTCATCGGCATCGTGCTCTGGGCCTGTTCCATGGCCAGCCTGGGTTACTTCTTCATCTACCAGCAGGAGTTCTCCCAGAGCGTCATCTTCATCATGTTCGAGTCGAACCCCTCCGAAGCCGGCGAGTACCTGACCCAGTACTTCGCCTGGTGGATGGTGCTGGCGTTCCTCGCCCATACCGCCTTCGCCCTCTTCCTCTGGACCCGCCTGCGCCCGGTCTACCTGCCGCGCGGTCGCGCGCTGGTGGCGGCCATGGCCATCCTGATCGCCATCATTGGCTACCCGCTGATCAAGCAGACCGTGCGCACCGGCAGCTTCGCCGGCGGCCTGGAGAAATTCGAGACGCGCATCGAGCCCGCGGTGCCGTGGCAGATGGTGGTGGCCTACCGGCGCTACCGCGAGCAGCTGGAAAACATGCAGGGCATGCTCGACAACGTGAGCAAGATCCCGCCGCTGCACAACCTCAAGGACAGCATGGCCAACCAGCCTTCGACCCTGGTCCTGGTGATCGGCGAGTCGACCAACCGCCAGCGCATGAGCCTCTACGGCTACCCGCGCCAGACCACGCCGGAGCTGGACAAGCTCAAGGACCAGCTGGCGATCTTCGATAACGTCATCACCCCGCGCCCCTACACCATCGAAGCCTTGCAGCAGGTGCTGACCTTCGCCGACGAAGAAAACCCCGACCTGTACCTCAAGACCCCGTCCCTGGTCAGCGTGATGAAGCAGGCCGGCTACAAGACCTACTGGATCACCAACCAGCAGACCATGACCAAGCGCAACACCATGCTCACCACCTTCTCCGAGCAGGCGGACGAGCAGGTCTACCTGAACAACAACCGCAACCAGAACGCCCGCCAGTACGACGGCGACGTGCTGGAGCCGTTCTCCAAGGCGCTGGCCGACGGCGCGCCGCGCAAGTTCATCGTGGTCCACCTGCTGGGCACCCACATGAGCTACCAGTACCGCTACCCGCCGAGCTACGACAAGTTCACCGACCGCACTGGCGTGCCGGCCGGCGTGCGTGACGACCAGGTGCCGACCTACAACAGCTACGACAACGCCGTGCTGTACAACGACTTCGTGGTTTCGAGCCTGATCAAGGACTACGCCAAGACCGACCCCAACGGCTTCCTGCTGTACCTGTCGGACCACGGCGAAGACGTGTTCGATTCCGCCGGCCACAACACCCTGGGCCGCAACGAAGGCAAGCCGACCGCGCCGATGTACACCATTCCGTTCATCGTCTGGGCCTCGCCGAAGTGGAAGCAGGACCACGACTGGAACTTCGCCGGCGACCTCGGCCGCCCCTACAGCAGCTCGCACCTGATCCACACCTGGGCCGACATGGCTGGGCTGAGTTCCGACGAACTGGACCGCAGCAAGAGCCTGGTCAGCGACAGCTTCAAGCCGCGCCCGTTGCTGATCGGCAACCCTTATGAACGCAACGAGAAAGCCCTGATCGACTTCAGCCTGATGAAGCCCAAGGCACCGCCACCCACCGCGGTAGTACAGAAATAAGTCGTACAGAAATAAGTCGTGCAGAAATAAGCGATGCCAGAATAAGCCTTTTCCTACGGGGCTCACGCAGCCCCGTAATACCGGCCCTCAATGCCCCTTCATGGGGCATTTTTGCATCCAGAAGATAATAATTATTCTCGTTTAAGCTAAATACCCTTCCGCCTTTTCGTCTCAGTGCAAACGGATTTTTTCCCTCGACGACAAGGAGACGGCAGCGATGCTCGCGCCATTCACCCGTTCCATGACTTTGACATTCGGCCTGTACGGCGCGGTTCTGAGCCCCGAGCTGCTGGCCGAAAGCGAACCCGCCCGGGACCCCGACCGCGGCGCCAGGACCCTGGAGCTCGATGCCACCAGCGTCACCGCCCAGGGCCTGGGTGCCACCACGGAAAATACCGGCTCCTACACCACCGGCAGCATGAGCACCGCCACGCGCCTGAACCTGTCGATCAAGGAAACCCCGCAATCGGTGTCGGTGGTGACCCGCCAGCAGATGGACGATTTCAAACTCGACACCTTGTCCGAGGTGCTGGGGCAAACCACCGGGGTGGTGGTCCAGCACCTGGACTCCGACCGGGTGAGCTATTCCTCCCGCGGCTACTCCATCAACAACTTCCAGATCGATGGCATGCTCAACACCTTCACCCGCATGAAGTCCGATGCGGACACCATCATCTACGACCGCATCGAGGTGGTCCGCGGCGCCACCGGCCTGACCACCGGTGCCGGCGACCCTTCGGCCACCGTCAACATGGTGCGCAAGCGACCGACCCACGAGTGGGCGGCCAAGGCCGGTGTCAGCGGCGGCAGCTACGACAACTACTACAGCTACGTCGACGTCGGCGGCCCGCTGGGGTTCGACGGACGCCTGCGCGGGCGCACGGTGCTGGCCTATCGCGACAGCCAGTCGTTTCGCGACCACTACCAGCTGCAGCGGGAAGTCGGCTACGGCATTCTCGAGGCCGACCTGACCGACAGCACCACCCTGGCCGTGGGCTACGACTATCAGGACAAGCAGGTCCAGGGCACCTCCTGGGGCACCGTGCCCTACTGGAATGCCGCGGGCGGCAAGGCCAACCTGCCGCGCTCCACCAACATGGCGGCGCACTGGAGCTCCTGGCCGCTCAGGGACAAGACCGCCTTCGCCACCCTCGACCAGCGCCTGGGCCACGACTGGCACCTGAAAGCCGCCTACACCCACCGCGACAGCGACAGCGACGGCAAGGTCTATTACGGCGGTGCCGGTTTCCCGGAAGCCGACCGCTCGGGCATGACCGCCTGGGCCAGCCATATGATCGGCACGCAGAAAATGCGCGTGTACGACTTCAACCTGGCCGGCCCCTACAGCCTGCTGGGCCGCGAACATGAGCTGATGCTGGGCTACGGCGAGGCCGAGCGCCGCGAGTCGTCACCCTACACCGTCGGCGGCCCGACACCACCGGGTTACGCCAGCATCGCCGACTGGAAATACATGGGCGGCATCGCCAAGTTTCCCGACACCGTGACCAACCTGCCCGGTTCCGGCGACAGCACCCGGCAAAAGGCCGGCTACCTGGCCACCCGCCTGAGTCTGGGCGACGACCTGCATGCGGTGCTCGGCAGCCGTTACGGCAGCTGGAGCGCCCACAGTCGTTCTCGCCGCTACGACGCCAACAACCAGCTGACCAGCCTCGAGGACACCCGCCAGCAGCACAACGACATGTGGACCCCCTACGCCGGCCTGCTGTACGACCTCACCCCGCAATACACGGTGTATGTCAGCTACACCGACATCTTCAAGCCCCAGACCCAGCGCGACGCCAGCCGCAAATACCTGGAACCGGTGGTCGGCAGCAACTACGAGCTGGGGCTCAAGGGCAGCCTGCTGGAGGAGCGCCTGAACCTGGTCACCGCAGTGTTCTGGAGCAAGCAGGACAACGTCGCCGAACTGGACAGCTCGGTGCCGCCGGACCCGGTCACTGGCGAGGAGTTCTACAAGTCGGGTGGCAAAGGCGGCAAGGTGCAGGGGTTCGAGGCCGAGGTCTCGGGTGAAATCCTCGCGGGCTGGAACCTCACCGCCGGCTACACCTACACCCACGCCCTGGACGGTGAAAAGCAGCGAGCCAACGGCGGCGAGCCGATGAACATGCTGCGCCTGTCGACCGCCTATCGCCTGCCGGGCCAGTGGCGGGCGCTGACCGTCGGCGGCAGCCTGAACTGGCAAAGCGAGATCTACGGCAGCAGCCGGCGGCCGGTGGGGCGCGACGGCAACGGGCGCATCGTCACCGAAAACACCCGCATCCATCAGCAGGCCTACAGCGTGGCCGGGCTGATGTCGCGCTACGAGTTCGACCCGCACCTGTCGGCCTCGCTCAACGTCACCAACCTGTTCGACAAGAAGTACTACGAACGGGTCGGCTTCTATAACGGCGTCTACTGGGGCGAACCGCGCACCCTGACCCTGAGCCTGGACTGGAAGCTGTAACCCGCCCTTCTTCCTACACGGCTCATATCTGTGGGCCGTCAGCGCCTCTCATCCGGGATGACAGCATTGTCATCCCGCCTTCAGCGTCCTGTTAACCCCTAGTTAATAAGATCGCGCCAGACTTCCCTCACTGCTTCGTTACAGGGACGCAACGGATACCGATCACCGTCAATGGGACATCGCATATGAAAGCCTCCACACTCCTGCTCGCCGGTCTGATGATTGCCAGCTCGGGTGCAGCGTTCGCCGAAGGCGGCGCTGAACGCATGAAGCACTACTGGGATAACTTCCCCATCAGCCAGCAGATACCCCGCACCGATAGCGAACAGACGTCCTCCGAGAACGGGAAAAAACCCCAGGCACCCGCCGAGGACCCGACCCGCGCCAGCGCGCAACCGGACGCCTGAAACACCCCGAGCTCTACTCCTCTCTGGCGATTATGCTCCCTTGCCAGAGAGGATCTTCCGGCGCCCTTTCACGGGCGCCTTTTTTATTGCCGTCGATATCAGCGACATGACCATGGGTTATCAACTTTCTGACGTCAAAATGACAATTACGCCATCTAAGCAACCGTCATTACCGGCTGTATTAATATAAGTTTCCGCCAAACTTAGACATATATTGAAACAGTAAATAACACATGATCGGTTTGAATCACTTCGCTTGGCTTGCTGTTGGAACAGCCAGCTAACCGGCTGTCGAAAACAGGCACAAGCCATTGATATCAGGCACTTTAAATCTTGACCCTAAAGCCACTTCAGGCTTGAGCATTCCCCCGACCCAAACGGCTGAGGCTATTTATCAGCAGCCACTTCGCGGGTTTTATGGCTGGTCCAACAACAACTTCATATCCAGCGCCATTGAAATCGTATTAATGATCAAGAGGTCACTTTTCCATGCGCATTCTGGTTGTCGAAGACGAGCGTAAAACTGCCGATTATCTGCATCAGGGCCTGACCGAAAGCGGGTATGTAGTCGACCGCGCCGCCACCGGTGTCGACGGGCTTTACCTGATCGAACAGCAAAACTACGAACTGGTGATTCTGGACGTCAATCTGCCGGAAAAGGACGGCTGGCAGGTGCTGGAAGACATGCGCAAGGACAGCAACGCCCGGGTGATGATGCTCTCGGCGCGCGGGCGCCTGGCCGACAAGGTCAAGGGGCTGGACCTGGGGGCCGACGATTACCTGGTCAAGCCGTTCGAGTTTCCCGAGTTGCTGGCGCGGGTGCGCACCCTGCTGCGGCGCAGCGAGAACCTGCCGGCGAGCGACACCCTGCGGGTCGCCGACCTGGAGCTCGACCCACGCCGGCACCGGGCCTATCGCGGCTCGCGGCGCATCGACCTGACCACCAAGGAGTTCACCCTGTTGCAGGTGCTGATGCGCCAATCGGGCGAGGTGCTGACCCGCACCCAGATCATCTCTCTGGTCTGGGACATGAACTTCGACTGCGACACCAACGTGGTGGAGGTCTCCATCAGCCGCCTGCGGGCGAAGATCGACGATGCCAGCGAGATCAAGTTGATCCATACCATCCGTGGCGTCGGTTATGTCCTGGAAGTGCGCCAATGAAAGCCGCGCAACGCACCGCCAGCAGCCTGTCCATGCGCCTGGGCCTGACCGTCAGCCTGATGGGTGCCGGCCTGGTGCTGCTGCTCGCGACCCTGGCCTACCTGGCCCTCAGCCACGAGCTGGGCAGCCTGGCGCGGGAAAGCCTGGACAGCAAACTCGAACAGATCCGCCACACCCTGACCAGCGACCTGAAGACCGGCGATATCGCCGCCCGCCCGCATTCGCTGCTGGACCTGGTGATGGGCCACGACAACCTGCACCTGAGCATTTTCGCCGCCGATCCCCAGGCCGAACCGCTGTTGAACATCGGCAACCGCAACCTGGGCCCGCTGCCCGAAGCCCTGACCCGGCCGGAAAGCCCGGTATTCCTCGACTGGCTCGACAGCGCCGGCAAC
Organism: Pseudomonas sp. NFACC41-3; assembly: GCF_900109505.1. Lineage (NCBI taxonomy): Bacteria > Pseudomonadati > Pseudomonadota > Gammaproteobacteria > Pseudomonadales > Pseudomonadaceae > Pseudomonas > Pseudomonas sp. NFACC41-3. The sequence continues at coordinate 1,438,641 of NZ_FOAE01000001.1, read as the reverse complement.
CGGCTGCTCAGCACCTCCAGCCTGGTCAGCCTGCGCAATGGCGAACAGGTGCGGGTGGTACTGTCCCTGGACCGGGCCAACGACCAGGCGCTGCTCAGCGCCTACCTGCGCTCCACGGTGATCGCCCTGCCCCTGCTGCTGATGCTGATCGGCATCGGCGCCTGGTGGGTGGTGCAGCGTGGCCTGGCGCCGTTGCAGCAATTCAGCCGGGTGGCCGCCAAGGTCACCACCCAGGACCTGACCCATCGGCTGTCGCCGGACAACCTGCCAAGGGAGCTGGCCGAGCTGGCCCACAGCATCAATTTCATGCTGCACCGGCTCGACGGCGGCGTGCAGCAGCTCTCGCAATTCTCCGACGACCTGGCCCACGAGCTGCGCTCGCCCATCACCAACCTGATGGGCAAGGCCCAGGTCACCCTGTCCCGGGAGCGCCCGCCCCACGAGTACAAGGCGGTACTGGAGTCGAGCACCGAGGAGCTGGAGCGCCTGACCCGGATCGTCAGCGACATGCTGTTCCTCGCCCAGGTCAGCCACCCGGCCTCCCAGGTGGCGTTCGAAGCAATATCCCTGGGCGAGGAAGCGCGGCGGGTCACGGAACTGTTCGCCCTGAGCGCCGAGGAAAAGCACCTGGGCATCAGCCTGTCCGGCGATGGCCTGGTGTATGGCGACCGCCTGATGATCCAGCGGGCGATCTCCAACCTGCTGTCCAACGCCATCCGCCACAGCCCCCGGGCGTCGAGTATTTCGATCCTGGTGGAGGAGCATGAATCGAGCGTGTCGCTGTCGGTGGGCAACCCCGGCGCCGGTATCCCGGAGCAGCACCTGGCGCATCTGTTCGAGCGTTTCTATCGGGTCGACAGCAGCCGCTCGCGCGCCGAAGGCGGTACGGGATTGGGCTTGGCGATCGTGCGCTCGATCATGAACCTGCATCAGGGCCGGACCGAGGTCAGCAGCGTGCCGGGCAGCTTCACCCTGTTCCGCCTGGTGTTTGCCCGACTCAATCACCCGCCGCGCACCTGACGACGCTGGCGTCAGGCCTCCAGCAGCAGGCCGACGGCGCCACCGGCGAGCACCACCAGCCAGGGCGGCAGCTTCCAGCGCATCAGCGCGGCCAGGGCCAGCAGGGCCAACCCCAGGTCCAGCGGCTTGAGGATGCTGCTGGTCCACAGCGGGTCGTACAGCGCCGCCGCCAGCAGGCCGACCACCGCCGCGTTGACGCCGGCCAGCGCGGCCTGGACCCGGCCCAGGTGGCGCAGGTGCTGCCAGAACGGCAGGACGCCAACGATCAGCAGCATGGCCGGCAGGAAAATCATCGTCAGGCACAGCAGCGCGCCGCGCCAGCCGTCGATGGCCGCGCCGAGAAAAGCCGAAAAAGAGAACAAGGGCCCCGGCACCGCCTGGGCGGCGGCATAACCGGCGAGAAACAGATCGTTGCTCAGCAGGCCCGGTGCGACCACCTCGCTCTGCAGCAACGGCAGCACCACATGGCCGCCGCCGAACACCAGGGCACCGGCGCGATAAAAACCATCGGCCAGCAGCAGCGACAGGCTGGGCCAGAGCCCGGCCAGCAGTGGCAAGCCCGCCAGTAACAGGGCAAAGAGCACCAGGGCCAGATAGCCCGTGCGCTTGCCGACCGCGATCGCCAGGCCGTCCTCGCGGTTGTCGAAAGTCGGCTGGAGCAGGCCTGCGCCGATCATCCCCGCCAGCAACATCACGCAGACCTGGCCAAGGGTGGTCGGCCAGAGCAGCACACTGATCGCCGAGACAAGCGTGATCAGCATGCGCAGCGGCCCGCGGCACAAGGCACGGGCCATGCCCCACAGGGCCTGGGCCACCACCGCCACCGCGACGATCTTCAGGCCATGCACCAGCCCGCCGGGCAACCCTGTGCCGCTACCGCTCAGGCCCATGGCCAGGGCAATCAGGATCAGCGCCGAAGGCAAGGTGAAACCCAGCCAGGCGCCCAGCGCGCCCGCCAGCCCCGCCCGCGACCAGCCCAGGGCAAAGCCCACCTGGCTGCTGGCCGGCCCCGGGAGGAACTGGCACAGGGCGATCAGTTCGGCATAGGCCGCCTCGCTCAGCCAGGCGCGGCGCTGGACGAATTCGGTGCGGAAATACCCCAGGTGCGCCACCGGCCCGCCGAAGGAGCTCAGGCCCAGCCGCAGGAACACCAGGAACACCGTCCAGGCACTGTCACGGCGGGTCACGGGGGCATCCAGGGGAGATGAGTTCATCGGGCGGCGGGCTCCAGGGGCTTACAGGGTTTTGTTCCAGAACAGCATCCGGCCATGGCTCGGGTCGAGCCTGGCGTCGTCGAAGCCGAACTTGCGGTAGGACGCCTGGGCCACGGCGTTGCCCTCCAGCACTTCCAGGGTGATCTTGCAGCAGCCGCGCTGGCGGGCGATCTCCTCGACCTTGTGCAGCATCTTCTGGCTCAGGCCCATGCCGCGGAATTTATCGATCACCGACACATCGTGCACATTGACCAGCGGCCGGCCGGCAAAGGTGGAAAAGCCCTCGAAGCAATTCACCAGGCCGGCCGGTTCGCCACCGACAAAGGCCAGCACGCTGAACGCGTGGGGGCGCTTGGCCAGTTCGCCGGGCAATTGCCGCAACAGATCGGCGTCCAATGGCTGGCCGCCGCCCATCGGGTCCTGGGCATAGTGGTTGAGCACCAGGGCGATCGCCTCGGCGTGTACCGGGTTGGTGTAGCTGGCCTGGAGTACCAATACGTCTGCAACGTCCATGTTTGTCCTCAACAGTTATTGAACCGGGCGGGTCCCCGGGAGAGCGATTGTAAACATCGGCACATGACCAAACGAACGGCTAGCGCGTCAAGCGCTACCGTTCTTTTTCCTCGACCGCCTCCGCGCCCCAGATCTGCGCTTCGCTCCAGCCCAGCTCGGCAAAGTCCTCGGCGCGCAGTGCCGCCTCGCCCGCGCAGAAGAACTCGTCCAGCTGCGGCGGCGCCACCCGGGTACCGCTGAGCATGGCGTGCACCTGGCCACGGTGATGCAACTGGTGCTCGAACAGGTGCGAAAGCAGGCGCAACCGGGTATCGCGCTGGGGGTTTTCCCGGGCGATGGTGACGATGCGCGCAAGGTCCACATCCCGTTGCTGTTCGCAATAGGCGATCAGCCGGCGGTCCACCAGCGCCTGCTCGCGGCGCAGGTCGGCGGCCTGGTCGAAGGGCTCCTCGACCTCGAAAAACACATAGCAGTCGGCCCGTGGCGCCTCGCCGCGCAGCTCTCGCTCCAGCGCGTCGACGTAGAACCAGTCGCAGGTAAGGATGTGGTTGAGGGTGGCTTTCAGGCTGGGAAAGAAACTCACCCGCGGCGCCGCCAGCTCGCTCGGGTCCAGTATTTCCCAGGCCTTGCCCAGGCGGTGATTGGCCCAGGCGTTCTGGTAAGCCATGGTCAGCAGATGATGGGACAGGGGCTGGTTCACGGTCAGGTCTCCCTTGTAATGATCAGGCGTGCTCAGCCGAAACGCTGCAGCTGCATCTCCTTCAGACGACTGAGGGTACGGCGGAATGGAAACTCCAGGTAGCCCTCGGTGTACAACGCCTCCATCGGCACCCGCGCTTCGAGGTAGAGCGGCACCTTGCGGTCATAACACTCGTCCACCAGGGCGATGAAACGCCGCACGCTGTCATCGTGCACCGACAGCTGCGGCAGCTCGCGATCGCCCGCCACCACTCGCTCGGCGCCATCCTCGGTGCCCCGGGCAATCCGCCCCGGGCGCTGTTGCGCGCTGAGCTCGGGCACTTCGCTGAGCAGGATCGCGCTGAAGCGGTCGCACAGGGCCATGAAATCCATGGCGGCGAACGGCTGCTCGCATAGGTCGGCGAAACGGCACCAGAGCACCCCCTCGCTGGCCTTGATCACCCGGACCTCGCGGTAGCCCACCGACAATACCGCGCTGGACACCGCCTGCCCCGCCGCCAGTTGTTCGAACACCGGGCCCAGGGCGCTGGGCTGGCCGGCCGGGGTGACCCAATAACGCTGGATGGCCGCCCCCGGGTGCAGGCGATGGTCCTGGGCGCCGTCCACCGCCACCACCTGCATATGCGCCTCGATCGCGGCGATCGCCGGCAGGAAACGCTCGCGGTTGAAGCCGTCGGCATACAGCTGTTGCGGCGGCTGGTTGGAAGTGCAGACCATCACCACGCCCTGCTCGAACATCACCTGGAACAGGCGCCCGAGAATGATCGCGTCGCCGATGTCGTTGACGAACAGTTCGTCGAAACACAACACCCGCACCTCTTCGCTCAGCTCGCGGGCCAGGGCCTGCAGCGGGTCGGCGGTGCCGGTCAGCTGGAACGAGCGCTGATGGACCCAGCCCATGAAATGGTGGAAGTGCTGACGCCGCGCCGGCACCTCGAGGCTTTGATAGAACTGGTCCATCAGCCAGGTCTTGCCCCGCCCCACGGGGCCCCACAGATAGACCCCGGTGATCGAGCGTCGCCCTTCATGCAGGGCGACATGACACTGCTGCAGGGCCAGCATCGCCCGCTCCTGGGCCTCGTCGGCGACGAAACCGCGCTCCTGGAGGGCGTACTGATAGGCGCTGAGGGGGGAATCGAAAGGCATGGGATCCACGCATCCGCAAAGGGGCCGCGCAGTATGCCATGCCTCACCTGGCGACCGCTGCGGCTACAGGGAACGCGGCGCCTGTGTAGCCGCTGCCGAGCAGCGCGAGGCTGCGATCGGCAACGCCGTTGCCGTAATCCGGGCCGCGCGTTCTACCTGATACACCGCGTGCCCAGGTTTTGCGGCAACTGCGTTGCCGATCGCAGGCTTCGCCAGCGGCTACAGCGAGCGCGGGCGCGACGGCTACAACGAAATATCCAGCCGGGCGATCTTGCCCTGCTCGTCCAGGCGGAATACGTAGCGCAGTTCCAACGGGCTGCCGGGAAAGCTGCCGGAGATCAGGTTGTCCACCAGCACCTTGCCAGTGCGTTGCTGGACCTTGAGCACCTCGAGCCGGGGTTGGTAACGGCGGGCGGTGTCTTCCATCCATTGGGCGATGGCCCGGGTGCCGGCCTGATGCTGGCCCTCATCGAACACCTGGGCGTCTTCGGCGAAGAAACTGGCCACCGCCGAACTGTCACGACCATTGGTGGCCGCGAGGTAGGCGGCGATGGCCGGCGCGAGAGAAATGGCTGTGCTGGACATGGTGCTGCGGCTCCTTGTTTATCGTTGCTGGAGCCATGCTAAAACGCCGTCGCGTCAATTCTTGTCAGGAGTGAAACGCCCGGCATCGTCCAGTTGCATGCGCTGGCGCCAGGTGCGCAACAGGTCGCTGCGCCGTCCCGGATAACGCTGGCCCTGCTCGCTCGCGGCGGCGATGCGGTCGGTGCGAAAAGTGCGGAAATCGTCGCGCAGCTCACACCAGGCGACGATCACCCGCGCCTCGTTCATAAAGCCCAGGGCCAGCGGCCAGATCAGGCGCTGGCTCGGTGTCTTGTTCACGTCGGCGTAATCGATGTGCAGCTTGGCCTGCTCGCGGATCGCCTGGCGAAACACATTCAGCGGCACCACGTTTTCCGGGTAGCGGTACGCCGGCGGACCGGGCAGCACCGTCGGGTTGTGCAAGGCTTCCTGGGCCGCCGGCGCCAGCACCGCGGCGATCTTTGCCAGGGCATCGGCGGCGGCCTTGCCGAGGACTTCGTCGCCACGCTGGTCGACATAGCGCAGGCCAAGAACGATGGCCTCGGTCTCGTCGGCGTTGAGCATCAGCGGCGGCAGGAACAGGCCGCTGCGCAGCACATAGCCAATCCCGGCCTCGCCGTGGATCGGCGCGCCCAGGGCCGTCAGCTCGGCGATGTCGCGGTACAGGGTGCGCTCGGACACCGCAAGCTCGGCCGCCAGCGCCGCGGCGGTCACCGGGCAGCGCTTGCCGCGCAGCACTTGCAACAGGGTCAACAAACGCGTGGTGCGCGACATGGCATCAGGCTCGACAGGGAAAGATCGGCGCAGCTTAGCAGAGCCCCCTGTCAGGATCTGTCAGTAGTAAACCCCGTAGCCGCTGCCGCAGGCTGCGATCGGTCGCGAAGCGGCCGCAATCCGGACAGCGCACTCTGCCTGATGTACCGCAGGCTCAGGTTTTGCGGCAACTGCGTTGCCGATCGCAGCCTGCGGCAGCGGCTACAGGGACCGGTGTGTCTGGGGGATTGTGCGGCTGGCCCTTCTGGCCCGGGCACCTTTCTGGCATCCTGCGCCTCCATTTTTCTGACCGGGTCCGCAGATTTTGCCTTACGTCCTCCGACAGCCCGCGTCGCGCCCCTTTTCTCCACGTGTTTCATGCCCTATCGACACGTCATTGGCAGGCTTTTTCCCATGACCGCACCTGATCGCTCCACGCCGCGCTACAAGTCCGACCTGATCTATGGCCTGGAGGACCGCCCGCATTTCAGCGCGGCGATCTTCGCCGCGCTGCAACATGTGCTGGCGAGTTTTGTCGGCATCATTTCCCCGACCCTGATCTTCGGCGGCGTGCTGGGCCTGCAGAACGAAACGCCCTACCTGATCAGCATGGCGCTGTTCGTCTCGGGCCTGGGCACCTTCGTCCAGGCCCGGCGCCTGGGACCAATCGGCTCCGGGCTGCTGTGCGTGCAGGGCACCAGCTTTTCCTTTATCAGCGTGCTGCTCAGCGCCGGGCTGATGGTCAAGGGCCGTGGCGGTAGCAATGAGGACATCCTCTCGACCATCTTCGGCATCTGCTTCTGCGCGGCCTTTATCGAGATGTTCCTCAGCCAGTTCATCGGCAAGCTGCGCAAGCTGATCACCCCGGTGGTGACCGGCACCATCATCACTCTGATGGGTCTGTCGCTGATCAAGGTGGCGGTCACCGACATGGCCGGCGGCTTCGGCGCGCCGGACCTGGGCGCCGCCAGCAACCTGGGCCTGGCCGCCCTGGTGCTGCTGACCATTGTCGTGCTCAACCGCTTCAGTCACCCGATGCTGCGCCTGGGCTCGATCGTCATCGGCCTGACCCTGGGCTTCGTGGTCGCCTGGCTGCTGGGCCGGGTCGATATGGCGGCGATGCCGGACGTGCCGATGGTCAGCGTGCCGGTGCCGTTCAAGTACGGTTTCTCCTTCGACCTGATCGCCTTCATTCCACTGGCGGTGATCTTCCTGATCTCGCCCCTGGAAGCGGCCGGCGACCTGACCGCCAACTCGATGATTTCCCAGCAGCCGGTCAAGGGCCCGCTGTACATCAAGCGCATCAAGTCCGGCCTGCTGGCCGACGGATTCAACTCGATGGTGGCGGCGGTGTTCAACAGCCTGCCGATGGTCACCTTCGCCCAGAACAACGGGGTGATTCAGCTGACCGGCGTGGCCAGCCGCTACGTGGCGTACTTCATCGCCGGCCTGCTGGTGCTGCTGGGGCTGTTCCCGGTGATCGGCGCGGTGCTGCAACTGATGCCCAAGCCGGTGCTGGGCGGCGCGACCCTGATCATGTTCGGCACCGTGGCCGTGGCCGGGATCAAGATCCTCGCCGAAGCCGGGCTGCATCGACGCAACGTGCTGATCGTGGCGATCTCCCTGGGCATGGGCCTGGGCGTGGCGGCGGTGCCGGAAGTCCTGCGCGAACTGCCCAAGGCGTTGCACAACATCTTCGAATCGCCGATCACCGTGGGCGCGATGTGCGCGATCCTGCTGAACATCTTCCTGCCGGAAGAGTTCATCGAGCTGGAAGAAGACGAGTTCGACCCGGAAGCGGCGACCCTCAAGGTCATGCAGGACCCGGATATGAGCGCCAAGGCCAACGCGTAAGCGCAATGCATTTCTGTAGAGCCTGTCGACGCTTGCAGGAACGGCTGCTTCTGTAGGAGCAGCCTGTCGACGCTCGATTGCTCGCGATGGCGTCATTAGCCGCACCGCCAAACGCCCGGCCTCAAGTCCAATACCAGCCCTGCCGGCCCAATCGCCGACAAGCCTGGCTCCTACAGAAACCGGGCGTTCTTGACATCGTGGTTTGTGGTGCAGACCTGGTCGCGCTAGATTCGCTACTGCCTCCTTACCCGCAGAGAGCTTCCAATGCGCAGATTCCTCGGCCTCACCCTTTCCTTACTGTTGCTCAGCCTGAGCGCCTGCGCCCTGTTTCCCCAGCACGATCCGCTGAATATCAATGTGGTCGGTATCGAGCCCTTGCCCAGCCAGGACCTGGAAGTGCGCTTCGCAGTCAAGCTGCGCCTGCAGAACCCCAACGAAACCGCGATCAACTACAACGGCGTGGCCCTGGACCTGGAAGTCAACGGCCGGCCGCTGGCCTCCGGGGTCAGCGACCAGAGTGGCAGCATCGGGCGTTTCTCCGAAGGCGTGCTGGTGGTGCCGGTCAGCGTCTCGGCCTTCGCCGTGCTGCGCCAGACCCTGGGCCTGAGCCAGACGCAAAGCCTCGACGACCTGCCCTACGTGCTGCGCGGCAAGCTCGCCGGCGGCCCGTTCGGCACGATGCGTTTCGTCGAAAAAGGCCAGCTGAGCCTGCCCAAGACCGCCAACTTCACCTGGTAATCGCACGCGCAGCGCTCGCAAAACCAACCGGCACGCTTATCCAGACAGATCGTGGACTCAGGCTTTGCGGTTGCTGTGTCGGAATGCCGCCCAAACCGAGCGCAGCCTCGCAAGCTCGGCAGCGGCTACACAGACACCGCGTCCCTGTAGCCGCTGGCGCAGCCTGCGATCGGCGGCGCAGCCGTCGCCAACTCCCCGCCCCTAGAACACCGACCAGCCGATGCGCTGGCTCAGCAATTCCAGCGCCGCCATGCCCACCAGGGAATTGCCCGCCGCGTTCAATTCCGGCGACCACACGCATACCGTGAATTGCCCCGGCACCACCGCGACGATGCCGCCGCCCACGCCGCTCTTGCCCGGCAGGCCGACGCGGTAGGCGAAATTGCCGGCTTCGTCGTACAGGCCGCTGGTGGCCATGATCGAGTTGACCTGCTGGGTCTGGCGCGCCGTGAGGATCTGCTCGCCGCTGTGCTTGCAAAAGCCGTCGTTGGCCAGGAAGCAGAAGGCCCGCGCCAGGTCGATGCAACTCATGCGCAGCGCGCAGTGGCTGAAGTAGCTGCGCAGCACCGCCTCGACGTCGTTGTGGAAGTTGCCGAAGGACTGCATCAGGTAGGCCATCGCCGCATTGCGCGCGCGGTGCTGGTATTCCGAATCGGCGACGCGGCCGTCCACCAGCACCTGCATATTGCCGGACAGGCGTCGCACGAAATCGCGCATGGACAGCGCTGGCGCGGCGAAGCGCGACTGGTTGATATCGCAGATCACCAGCGCCCCGGCGTTGATGAACGGGTTGCGCGGACGGCCACGCTCGAACTCCAGCTGCACCAGGGAATTGAAAGGCTGCCCGGACGGCTCATGCCCCAGGCGCTGCCAGATCGCCTCGCCGGAATGGCCGATGGCCTGCACCAGGCTGAACACCTTGGAAATGCTTTGCACCGAGAACGGCGTATCGGCATCGCCGGCGCTGAACACCTGGCCATCGTTGCCATACACGGCAATCCCCAGCTGGTTGGCCGGCACGTCGGCCAGCGCCGGAATGTAGCTGGCCACTTTGCCCTGGCCAATCAAGGGACGGACCTCGTCGAGGATCTCGTTCAACAACGCTTGCATGTTCAGACTCGCACTTCGTGCCTCGCACCGCCGCGAAGCTACCGCTGCTAGACGCATGCCGCCGGGTCGAGAACACAGTTGTCGTGGCCATCCCTGGCACACCCCCTCCCAACACCCACCGCGCGGGAGAAAAACCGTCGATGAAAATCGCCCGCGGACCGCGCATTTTTGATCGGGCAGAGCCGCAGCTGATAGGCTTTCCACTACATTCGACAGGGAGCGCTCATGGATCTCAACGCCGCCAGGATGTTTGTCAGCGTGGTCCAATGCGGCAGCATTTCGTCCGCCGCCAACCTGCTGCAACTACCGCTGGCCACCATCCGCCGGGGCATTCGTGAACTGGAACGCAGCCTCAACGTGCAACTGCTGGAACGCTCCACCCGCGGCACCCGGCTGACCGCCGCCGGCAGCCAGCTCTATGAACACGCCAGCCGCGGTATCGAAGCCCTGGCCGAGGGCGAACAGGCTGTCAGAAATGATCGAATGCACTTGCAGGGCCGCCTGAGTGTGTCGGTGCCGGCGGCATTCGAGAGCTGGTGGAAGCTGCTGGCCGAGTTCCAGCGGCGCCATCCCGAGGTCCAGGTCGCGGTCTATACCAGTGAGCGGGAAAGCGACCTGGCGCAAGACGGCATCGACGTCGCCTTGCGCGCCGGGCCGCTGTTCGACGAGGAGCGCCCGGCGCGCCTGCTCGGCAGCTACCGGCATATGCTGGTCGCCAGCCCGCTGCTGCTGGAGCGCCTCGGCACCCCGCAAACCCCCGCCGACCTTCGCGGATTCCCCTGTGCCGTCTGGTCGCGCCAGGCCGATGCCCGGGAACAGTGGCAGCTGGGCGACCAGTCCTACAGCCCCGACCCGCTGTTCGCCGCCAACGATTACCTGCACCTGCGCCAACTGGCGCTGACCGCCAAGGTGGTCACCGAGCTGCCGGCCTTTCTCGCCGCCGAAGCCGTGCGCGACGGTCGTCTGCAAGCCCTGCTGCCGCGCCTGCCGATGCCGGAACAACAGCTGCACCTGCTGTATCCGAACCAGCGCCCGCCCTCGAACATCGTCCGCGCCTACCTGGATTTCGCCCAGGCCTGGCTGGTGGAAAACCCCTTGCCCGACCCGCGCTGAGCAGGCGCTGATGCAGATCAGCCCAGGACTGCCGCTTCGCCAGTAAAATGCGCCCTCACCTGGCTGCGCCCTGACCCGCCCGCAGCCTGCGACCCATCCTGTGCGCCGACACTGGCGCCATTTTTCTGGAGGTGTCCCCCTTGAGAACCTGGTACTCGGTGGTCGGCGTCCTGCTGATCACCACCCTCACCGTGCTGCTGGAAATCCCCAGCGATACCTGGCTGACCTCCGCCACCCTGAGCCTGGTCCTCGGCGCCACGGCGCTGGCCTATATGGCCCTATCCTGCCTGCTGGCCAGCCGCTGGCGCTGGGTCGAGCGGCTGTTCGGCGGCCTCGACCGGGTCTATGAAAGCCACAAGTGGCTGGGCATCTGGGCGCTGGTTTTCGCCAGCTACCACCTGGTGTTCAAGGCCAACCTGGATCTCTGGCAAAGCGTGCCAATCATCGAGCTGTCCAAGTACTGGACGCGCATGGTGCGCCAACTGAGCTATGTCGCCCTCGGCCTGATCGTGCTGCTGGCGCTGAACCGCAACATTCCCTACGGCCAGTGGCGCTGGTGGCACAAGCTGTCCGGGCCGCTGTTCGCGATCGTCATCCTGCATTGGCTGAGCTTCAAGTCGCCGATTGCCCTGGATAACCCCTCGGGTATCTGGCTCACCGCGCTTTGCGGCCTGGGCCTGCTTGGCGCCCTGTACAAGCTGCTGCTCTATCCGTTGCTGGCCAAGGCCGGCGAATACCGGGTCAGCGCCGTGACCCTGGAGAAAAATTCCCTGCACCTGGAGCTGACTCCGCTGCATCGCGGTTTCGCCTTCAAGGCCGGGCAGTTCGCCTTTCTCGCCATGCGCGAAAAAGGCCTGCGCGAACCGCACCCCTTCACCATCGCCAGCGCTCACGCCAGCGACGGGCGCATCGAGTTCGTGATCCGCGCCCTGGGCGACTACACCCAGAAGCTGCGCCAGCAGGTCAAGGTCGGCATGCTCGCCGACCTCTATGCGCCTTATGGCCGCTTCAAGCGCCGGCTCGATGCCGGCCGGGAAATCTGGATCGGCGGTGGCGTGGGCATCTCACCCTTTATCTCATGGCTGCAGGATGCCGCCGCCGGGCGCTTCGACCAGGCGACCCTGGTGTACTGCTGCAACCCGTCACGGGCCTTCCCCAGCCTCGAAACCTTGCAGGGCCTGGCCGAGCAGCGCGGGGTGGCTTTCATCGGCCACACCGACGGCGCCGACCGCCTGGGCGAAACCCTGCAACGGCTGGCCAGCGAAACCGATCCACGGCAGATCCAGATCAGTTTCTGCGGGCCCAAGGGCTTGCTGGCACGGGTCAAGGCGTTGATGCGCGAATACGCGATTCCCGAGCGCAACCTGCACTACGAGTTCTTCGAGTTTCGTTGAACGCCCTCAAGTCCGGCGCGGCTCATGCAGCATCAGCCGCACCACCAGCGCCGCGACCAGGGTGATGGCGATCAGCGCATACAGCAGCCAGGTAAAGGCCTTGGCATAGAGCCCGAGCAGCAGCTCCCGGCCCAGCTCGGGCAACAAGGCCACGCTGGCCTGCAGGTTGCCGCTGGCCAACTGTTGCGCGGCCAGCGACAGTTGCGGATGCTCCGGCAGCGCCGCGGCCATGGACAGTTGCAGCAAGCCGGCCAGCAGGGCCACCACCAGGGCCAGGGCAATGCCCTCGCCCGCCACCCGGGTGGTGCTGAAGATGCCGGTGGCCATCCCCGCCCGTTCCTTGGGCACCACACTGACCGACAGTCCGTCCATCAAGCCCCAGGGCAAACCGGCACCGAAGCCGATCAACAGCATGGGCAAGACATTGGCCGCCGGTGCCTGCCCCGGGGCGATCCGGCTGAGCAGATAGAGCCCGAGCGCGGCAATCACCAGGCCGACGCTGGACAGAGTCCCGGCACCGAACCAGCGGGTCAGCCACGCGGCCAGCAACGGCACCACCACCATCGGCGCGGACAGGGCGATCATCATCAGCCCGGCATCGATCTCGCTGTAGCCTTCCACGCCGATAAAGCGGATCGGCAGCAGGATCAACAACACCACGAAGCAATAGCAGGTGGCGATCGGCAGCAGCTGCACGCCGACAAAGCGCGGGTAACGAAACAGCGACAGGTCGAGCATCGGCCGCTTGACCCGCAGCTCCACCACGATAAACAGCAGCAACGCCAGCAGCGCCACCAGCAGCAGCCCCCAGACCAGCGGGCTGCCCCAGCCGCTTTGCGGCGCCTGCAAAATGCCCCAGGTCAGCGCCACCAGCGCCGCGGTGAAACTCAAGGTGCCGGGCCAGTCGACCCCCGCCGCGTCCGGGTCGCGGGACTCAGGCATGCGCGGCACGCCGAACAGCAGCGACAGGCCGCCGATCAAGGTCCCGGAGACGAAGATCGAGCGCCAGCCGTAGGCTTCGATCAGCACCCCAGCGAGGATCGGCCCGAATGCCAGGCCGACGCCGAAGGTGGTGCCCAGCAGGCTGAAGGCACGGGTCCGCGCCGGGCCCTCGAACGCCTGGGCCAAAGCCGCCGAGCCGCCCGCCAGCGCCGCCGCGCCAGCCAGCCCCTGCACCGCCCGCAACAGGTCGAGCCACAGCACCGAAGGCGCGAAAGCCAGGGCCAGCGACGTCAGGGCGAACAGGCCGACACCGAGGCTGAACACGCGCTTGCGTCCGTACTCGTCGGCCAGGGTGCCGGCGGCCATCAGCGCGCTGCCGAAACTCAGCATGAAGGCATTGGTGATCCAGCTCAGGGCCAGGGGGCCGCCGCCCAGCTCGCGGCCGATGGCCGGGGTCGCCACGGCCACGCCGACGAAGGTCAGCGGCAAGATCAGCGCCGCCAGGCACACCGCGGCCAGCACGGCGTAGGAAGAACCGCCGGCGACAGTGTGATCTAAGGCAACAGGCATATCGGTTGGCGAATTCATCGGCACCTCAGGGGGAACGTTAGGGTGCGATCAATGGTAGATTCGCCGCAATCACCCAAAAACAGGGCTAAAGTCCGTTCTTTACGGACATTAATGCTCTAATCGAGATTCCCATGGATAACCTCAGTGGCATGCTGGCCTTTGTGCGCACGGTGCAGGCCGGCAGTTTTGTCGGCGCGGCGGAGCGCCTGGGCATCTCCGCCTCGGCGGTGGGCAAAAGCCTGGCGCGCCTGGAAGAACGGCTCGGCGTGCGCCTGCTCAATCGCAGCACCCGGCGCATCAGCCTGACCGACGAAGGCACGCTGTTCTTCGAGCGCTGCCAGCGCATCGTCGGCGAGGTGGAAGACGCCGAAGCCGAGCTGGCGCGTATCAGCGACAAACCCCGCGGCAAGCTGCGGGTCAGCCTGCCCGCCATCGGCTATCGCATGCTGCTGCCGATCCTGCCGGAGTTCGCCGAACGCTACCCGGAGATCGAACTGGACCTGGACTTCAACGACCGGCTGATCGACGTGATCGCCGAAGGCGTCGACGCGGTGATCCGCAGCGGCGAGCTAGCGGACTCCCAGCTCAAGTCGCGCACCCTGGGGCCATTCCGCTTTGTGCTGGTCAGCGCCCCCCACTACTTCGCCCGCCATGGCCTGCCCGAGTGCCCACGTGACCTGGAGCGACATGTCTGCCTGCGCTACAAGTTTCCCGGCACTGTGCAATTGCAGGAATGGAAACTGCGCCTCCCCGCCGACGCCCCACCGCTGCTGCTACGCAGCGCCCTGACCAGCAACAACCTGGAATCGCTGATCCACGCCGCCACCCAGGGCCTGGGCATCGCCTTCGTTCCGGACTTCGTAGTGCGTGACGCCCTGGCCGACGGCTCGCTGGTGTCGGTGCTGGACGACTACCAGATCGACAGCGGCAAGTTCTCGGTACTCTGGCCCGGCAGTCGACATCTGCTGCCGAAACTGCGAGTGTTCGTCGACTTTCTCAGCGAACGCCTGGTGCTGGGCGGACGCTGAAACGCCCTTATAAGGCCAATCACAAGGAATGTGCCGCAAGCATGCAACCGATACCCACCCTGTACACCGAACGCCTGATCCTGCGTCCGCTGGAACTGGCCGATGCCGAGGCCATTCAGCAGCAGTTTGCGCACTGGCAAGTGGTGCAATACCTCAACGCGCGGGTGCCCTGGCCCTATCCTGCCGATGGTGCCCTGACGTATCTGCGCGACCTGGCGCTGCCGGCCATCGAGCGCGGCGAGGAATGGCACTGGTCGATCCGCCTGAAAAGCGCGCCGGAACAATTGATCGGCAATGTCAGCCTGATGGACCAGGCCGACAATAACCGCGGCTTCTGGCTGGCTCCGGCGTGGCAGGGCCAGGGCTATATGGGCGAGGCCAGCGCGGCGGTCACCGAGTACTGGTTCGAGGTGCTGGGGCGTGAGGTCATGCGGGTGCCCAAGGCCGCTCCGAACCTGGCCTCGCGGCGGATTTCCGAACGCGCCGGCATGCGCCTGATCCGCAGTGACGAAGACGACTTCGTCTGCGGGCGATTGCCCCGTGATATCTGGGAAATCACCCGCGAAGAGTGGCGTCGCCTCAAATGAAACGCACGCCAGCCTTGGCCCGCTCGTCCACCGTCAGCTCGAACACATCCGGACGGGCATAGTGGCCAACCACGTCGTAGTCGTAGCGCGCCCGCACCAGCTCGTCAGTATCGATCTGCGCCGTCAGCAGGCCGGCGCGTCCCACCAGCGGCCCCGCCAGGACCTCGCCCATGGGCCCGATAATCACGCTGCCACCGGCAATCAGCGGGCGCTCGGCCGGCCAGTTGGCGATCTCCAGCCCCAGTGCCTGGGGTGACGCCTGCACCTGACAGGCGCTGACCACGAAGCAGCGGCCTTCATGGGCGATGTGGCGCATGCTGACCTGCCACATCTCGCGCTCGTCCACGGTCGGCGCACACCAGACCTGCACGCCCTTGGCGTACATCGCGGTGCGCAGCAGCGGCATCATGTTTTCCCAGCAGATCACCGCGCCGACCCGGCCGACCTGGGTGTCGAATACCGGCAGGGTCGAACCGTCGCCCTTGCCCCAGATCAGCCGCTCGGTGCCGGTGGGCATCAGCTTGCGGTGCTTGCCCACCAAGCCGTGCTGCGGATCGAAATACAGCGCCGTGCAATACAGGGTGCTGCCAGCGCGCTCGATCACCCCCAGCACCAGGTTGGCCCCGGTGCGCGCCGCCAGGCCGGCCAGGGCCTCGGTCTCCGCGCCCGGCACATCGACCGCATTGGCGAAATAACGGGCAAAGGCTTCACGGCCTTCCGGTAGGCGATAGCCGAGCTGGGTGCCGAAGCCCTCGCCCTTGGGGTAGCCGCCGAGCAAGGCTTCGGGCATCACCACCAACTGCGCGCCGGCCTCGATGATGGCGGCTTCAAAGGACAGGATCTGCTCCAGGGTATCGGCCTTGCCCCCTGGCAGGGAGCCGATCTGCAACGCGGCGACAACGGACTTGGACATCGGGGAAACTCCTGTGGCGATGAAGTGTTGCCCATTGTCCGGCCCTCGCCGATCATGCAGAAAGCCCCTCCTGATACTGAATGATATGAACCAGATGAATATCGCCCAGGTCGATCTCAACCTGCTCAAGGCCTTCGAAGCCCTGCATGACGAATCCAGCGCCAGCCGCGCCGCCTTGCGCCTGGGCGTCACCCAGTCGGCCATGAGCGCGGCGCTGCGGCGCCTGCGCGAGCTGTACGGCGATCAGTTGTTCGTGCGTACCGGGCGTGGCCTGGCGCCGACCCTGCGGGCCAACCAGCTCAAGCCGGTGGTCAGCGAGGCCCTGAACAAATGCCGGCAGAGCCTGGCCATGGTCGATCCCCATGCCAGCCATTATCAGGGCCGCTCGGTGGCGATCGGGCTGTCGGACGATTTCGAGATTGCCTACGGTCGGCGCCTGATCGAGGAAGTCGCCCGGCGGGCACCGAAGCTGCGGCTGATCTTTCGCCAGAGCCACAGCCAGATCGTCGGCGAAGCGCTGTTGCAGCGCAGCATCGACCTGGCCATCAGCGCCGGCGGTTTCGCCGAACGCATGCTCAGCCGTCAGGTATTGGGGGAAGGCAGTTATCTGTGCCTGGCGGACCCGGCGAGCCTGGCCCCGGGACAGCAGGTCATCGACCTCGACGAGTTCGTCGCCCGCGAGCATGTGCTGGTGTCGTCGCAAGGCTTTATCGGGATTACCGACGAGGGTCTGGCGGCCCTGGGGCTGAGTCGCCAGGTCTGCGCCTCGACCACGCATTTCGCCGCGCTGCCCCATCTGCTCAAGGGCAGCCAGGCGGTGGCGACCATTCCGGCCCACGCCGCGCGGAGCATCGCCGAACTGACCGGGCTGGCGCTGCTGCCCTGCCCGCTGGACCTGCCGCGTTACCCCATCGAGCTGGGCTGGCGCACCAGCGCGCAGATCGATCCGGTGGTGCTGAAAGTGCGCGAGGCGATCGTCGCCAGTTTCGAGCTTACTTGTTCGCCGCCATCAGGCGATTGACTTCACTGCGCACCATGTTGGCGTATTCCGGTGGCGACATGCCGTCGAGCTCGGCACGCACCCATTCGGCCCATTTGCCCTTGCGCTTGCCGCGCTCGCCGAACAACCGTGCGGCTTCGCCCTTGGCCTTGCCCAGGTTGCTCTGCCACAGCTCGAACAGACGGGACTTTTCATCTTCGATCTCTGCACGCTCGGCGAGAGTCTTGTTGGCCAGATTGAAGCTCATGGGAATTTCCTGCTGCGTAAAATAGCCGACATCTTACACTGTGACGGCTGGGGTTTTCCCGCCGGCATGGAGCGGGTGGAGAAAATATCTGCAACTTTTCGCCGGCCCCGCGACTCCATTGTTCATCGCATCACTGACCCGCAAGGAGTAACTCAATGGCTCGTAAAACTGCTGCGCAAGCGGCTGACGAACAAATCAAGGACCAGGAATTCAGCGAGCTTCAAGCGTTGATCGAAGAATCGGAAAAGCTCCTGAAAAGCAGCGCATCGCTGGTGGGTGAGGAAGGCGAGAACCTGCGCCAGCAGGTCGGGTTGAAACTCAAGCAGGCACTGGACTCGGTGTCCAGCGTGCGCGAGCGCAGCAAGCCAGTGGTGGACGCTACCGAGCAGTACATCGGCGGCCATCCGTGGCAGACCGTGGCCATCTCCGCCGGCGTCGGCCTGGTGGTGGGCTTGTTGCTGGGGCGTCGTTCGTAACCGGTTTTCTGTAACGGCCAGCGCCACCCGCGACCGCTAAAAAAAGGACCAGGCTCGCAGCATGCTCGCCTGGTCCTTGCGTTTTGAAACCGCGCGTTAAAGCCCCGCCAGCTCCCGCAAGTGCTTGAGCTCTGCGGCGTCCAGGGCAATCCCCTGTTGCCGGGACTTTTCCCGCTGGCGATGCCGGCGATCCCCCGGCAGGCGCTTGAGCCCCACGCCATGCATCTGCCGGATCAGCTCCTGGCTGCGCTCGGCGAAATTCTGCCCGGCGCCCTTGCTCGGATCGATGACGATCAGCAACTGGCCGGTCCAGGGCGTCTTCGCGCCCGGGTGGTTGGACCAGTCGAACTCGAACGAGAAATTTCCACCGGTCAGCGCCGCCGCCAGCAGCTCGACCATCATCGACAGCGCCGAACCCTTGTGCCCGCCGAACGGCAACAGCGCGCCGCCTTCGAGAATGGCTTTCGGATCGTCGGTGGGCTGGCCGAGGCCGTCCACGCCCATGCCCGGCGGCAGGCGTTCGCCCTTGCGCGCGGCGATCTGCACGTCGCCATGGGCAATGGCGCTGGTGGCCAGGTCGAAGACAATGGGGTTACCCCCGGCCTGGGGCGCGGCAAAGGCGATCGGGTTGGTGCCGAACAACGGTCGATCGGCGCCGTGGGGCACCACGCAGGTCATGCTGTTGACCACGCTCAGGGCGACCAGCCCTTCCTCGGCGAACGGCTCGACGTCCGGCCACAGCGCGGCGAAGTGATGGGAATTGCGGATGGCCAGAATGGCGATCCCGGCGTGGCGCGCTTTCTCCACCAGCAACGCCCGCGCCGCCGCCAGCGCCGGTTGAGCGAAACCGTTACACGCATCGACCCGGACAAAGGCCGGGGCCACGTCTTCGACCACCGGCACAGCCTTGCCGTTGACCCAGCCGCTGTCGAGGGTCGAGACATAACCGGGAATACGGAACACGCCATGGCTGTGGGCGCCGTCGCGCTCGGCAGCGGCACAGTTGTGCGCCAGGCAACGCGCCACTTCGGCGCTGGTGCCATGGCGCAGGAAGATCGTTTCCAGCAGTTTCACCAGTGCCTCGAGCGACAGGTGTTCCTGCGGTGTTGCAACAGCCGGGGGCGATACAGACATCTGGAGCTCCGGATTAATTATTGGAATGGGCTACAGCGAATGAGAAGGCACCCAGGTGAGTGCGTCCGACGATTAAACAACGCTTTGCGCGCGCCCTGTCAACCTCGGGCATGGCCTTGCACAGGCGATGCCAGGAAGAGACAGAGCCGCCACCAACACGCTGTCAGCCGAGGATCGCGCGCCGGAGCTCGGCAAGGTGGCAGTGGCGATGACAGCGGCCAAGGTATTTTTGATCATTTTTTCACTCCCGCTGTGGATACTGCTGACAAAAGTCCTGTGTTTCAGAGGCTTTGCTCCAAAAATAACCCGCACTTTGATATGCATTAGCCATGACGGCGGTTCTACAAGCCTGGCTGCGAAGGGTAGAATGCGCGAAACCAGGAAGAGCCAATGAGCGAACAGCACCTCACAGAAGCCGAATACGACGCCATCACCGATGCCGCCGCGCAGTGGTGCATGCGTCTGCATGCCGCGGACTGTACGGCCGCCGAACGCCAGGCCTTCGAGCAATGGCGCGATGCCCACCCGCTGCATGCCTTCGAATACGAAGCGATGCAGGAAATCTGGGAAGTCGCCGACCATCTGCCACGTCCGCCAGCCACCACCGTCCTGCCCTTGCCGGCGTCGCGCAAACCCTGGCGCGCCTACGGCATGGCCGCGGCGATCAGCGCCCTGGCCCTGCCCCTGGCCGCCTACAGCGGCTGGAGCCTGGGCTGGCTGCCCTCCTCCTACGAGCACTTTCAGGCCGACGGCAGCATGCGCCAGGTAACCCTGGCCGACGGCAGCCAGGTCGAACTCAACCTGGGCACCGAGCTGACCTACAGCAACTACAAGGACCAGCGCCGGGTCACCCTGAAAAAAGGCGAAGCCTTCTTCAAGGTCAGCCACGACAGCGCCCATCCGTTCGTGGTCAAGGCGGCCAGCGGCCAGGTCCGGGTCACCGGTACCGAGTTCAATGTCTGGATGTACGAGGATCAGGTGCGGGTCACCCTGCTCGAAGGTTCGGTGCTGGTGAACAGCGACAACAGCCACCCCGACGCTGGCGTGCCTCTCGATCCGGGCATGCAGGCGCGTTATCGCCAGGGCGATTACCAGCCACTGATCAGCCAGACCGCTGCCAACGACAGCTCGCTGGCCTGGCGCCAGGGCAAACTGGTGCTGGACAACCTGGCGCTCGGCGAGGCCCTGCCGCTGATCAACCGCTACCTCAGCAAGCCGGTGATGCTGGCCGACAGCGCCACGGGCAACATTCGGGTCGGCGGCATCTACGACGTCACCGCGGTCAAGAGCCTGGTGACCACGCTGCCCAAGGTGTTGCCGGTGTACCTGACCCGCAACCAGGACGGCAATCCGGTCATCAACTCGCTGCCAGGCACCGCGCCAAAAAGCTGAAGGCCGCTACCCTCGCGGGTGCGGCCTGCGCTTGACGGCAGATTGAACGCGCTTACTGGGTCGCGACCTTGCGCAACCGATCGTCCACCTCGTGAATCACTTGCAACCGATACTGCGGGTCCGCCTGGATCTGCTGCTCGGTGAACGGCAACACACTCCACTGCTTCTTCGAGAACGCCTCGGTCTGGTCCCGCGAGTGCGGCGACGCCGGGTCGCTGGACAGGGAAAACGCCAGCAGGCCCTGGGCATGCGGGCCCTGCTCGTCGAAGGTCACCACTTGCAGGTAACTGGTACCGCTGACCACCTCCCGCTTGCCGTCGGCCGCGGGGATGCTCTGGATCGCGTTGTACACGCCCAGGCTGGCCGGGCCGCCATGAATCGGCGTCTGCCGGCCGCCGCTGCTGACCACCTGGATATCGCCCCAACGGCTGTCGGCCTTCAGGCCCGACTCGGCCACCTGTTGCACCGAGGCCAGCATCGCCGCGCGCAGCGCCTTGGCCACGGGCGGCCGGTCGATCGCCAGGCCGCGCGGCGTGTGCTGCGGGTCCCGCGCGTCGAAGGCCACGCGCCAGCGATCGTCGATCGCCTCCAGCTGTTCCATAACGTTCTGGAAATGCACCAGGCCCAACCCGCTTTGCAGGTTGGCGCTGCGGTCCCAGGCCTTGAGGCTGGCACACAGCGGCGCCAGGGCCTGGGCATCGCTGCCCAGGTCGGCGGCACAGAACTGCAGCAGGTCCGGCATCACCTGCCCGGCCTGGTACACCTGGTCGTCCATCACCATGTGCTTGAGGTCGGCGGCGCTCAGCGGCTCGCCCGTGCCCGTGCCGATCAGGCGATTCAGGGCAAAACGCGCGCGCTGCCCTAGCGGCAGGTCCTGCTGGCTGATCAACGGCGAGAAACCTTGCAACGGCGCGGCCGGGTTGACCATCCACGCCGAGTCGTTGGAGTTCTGCACGTAATCGCTGCGCAACAGTTGCGGCAACTGGCTGGCCGGGTAGATGCCCTTTTGCGCGGCGGCCGGGTCGATGTCCCAGGCACAGGCCGCGCGGGAACCGTCGAGAATGATCAGCTGGGTGCCGATCCGCGGGTCGCTGCAGTGGGCGAGTTTTTCCGTGCTGACGTTGGGCACCACTGATTGGTTCATGTACAGCGTCTGGCCCTGGTCATCCACGGCCAGGGTATTGACCCAGGGAATGCCCTGCAGTTGATGCACCGACGCCTGCAACTCCTTGAGGCTGCGGGCCTGGTTCATCGCGTACCACTGCTGCAGCACTCGGTCGTTTTCCAGGTTGGCATCGCGCAGGCTGTAGGCGAAACGGTTGTCCCAGTCCAGCTTGCCGGGCCACTGCACCAGCGGGCCGAATTGCGAGCTGTAGACACTGTGGCTGACGGTCGTGAGCTGGCCGTCCTCGCCCTGCACCTTGACGCTGACCGTTTGTTTCTCCAACGGCAGGGACTTGCCGTCGAGCAGGTAGCGGGTCGAGTCCTTGGGGTCCAGTTGCAGGCGGTACAGGGTGAAGTGCTTGGAGGTGTCCACCGTGTGGGTCCAGGCCAGGTGCTGGCTGAAGCCGATATTGATCATCGGCAAGCCGGGCAAGGCGGCCCCCATGACGTCCAGCTTGCCGGGAATGGTCAGGTGCATCTGATAGAAGCGCATGCCGCCCACCCATGGAAAATGCGGGTTGGCCAGCAACATGCCGCGACCATTGAGCGAGCGCTCGCGCCCCACGGCCACCGCGTTGCTGCCGCGGTCCAGGGCGAACCGCTGGCCGCGGGCATCCGCCTGGGCGAAGGCCTGGGCCGATGGCTTCAGCTGCGCCGTGGCGGATGGCGGGGTCGCGCCCACCAGGGCTTCGGCGAACTGGCCGACGCCACCCTCCACCAACAGCCGGCGGGTCAGCTTGACCAGGTCCAGGGCGGTCAACGGCCGTACCCAGTCACCCTGGCACTGCTCGGGCAGGCCCTGGGCCCGGCGCTCGGCCAGGGAGCGGTTATAGCCGGCGACATACCCTTCGATCAGTTGCCGCACCTGCGGCGTCTGCGCCTGCCAGAAGCCGAACACCGCCTGGGGCGTGTTCAGCCAGTTGAAGAACAGGTCGCTGGTGAGGTTTTCCCGTTGCTCGACGGTCTGCCGCTGCGAGCCGAAATACTTCGAACGCTCGCCATTGACCGTCAGCACTTCGTTGGCCAGCAGGCACAGGTTGTCCTGGGCGTAGGCATAGCCGATGCCGTAACCCAGCCCGCGCTCGTCGGCGGCGCGAATATGCGGGACACCAAAACCGGTGCGGCGAATATCGGCGCTTGCCTCGCCACCCTGGACCTCGCGTCCCTGAGCCACAAGGCTCAGCCCGAGAAACAAACCCGCAAGGCAAAACCTGGGCAACTGGCTGGAAATAATCACGCCGACTCCTGATCGAAAGAAGATGCACAACCCAGGCTGGCGCGGCATGCCGATAAGCACACAGGGGATACGGATTCCAGCCCGGTAAAGGACGGCGCGACCCGGCATCAGCCAAAGCCCGCCTGCCCTTACAGACGAAACCGCCACGGAAAATTTAGCGCCCTCGCGCCAGGCGCCGATCTCCCGCCAACCTGAAGACGACAAAGCCCTCACAAATTTTCTACAACTGATTCCTCATGATTTGCGCGGCTCGTTCGTCTAGTTATGTGAGAGCACCCGTCATTTTCCTGATCAGGCTCTGAAAAGGAGTTTTTGCATGTACGACCCGCAACTGCCAACGGATGGCCACACCGCACAACCCGCGTCCTCCCTGAACGCCGGCGCCGGTGTCTTCGGCAAGCAAGCCGAGCGCAACCGCAACGAACGCATCAGGCACCTGCTCAAGAGCTTCGGCCTGCGCACCAGCCTGATTCGCCTGAAAGTCATCGATGCCTTGCTGCAGGCCGCCGAAAGCCAGCGCGCCCTGGGGGTGCGAGGCATTCACAGTCATTTGCTGGAGCTGGATATCCCGCTGTCGTTCCTCAGCGTGCGCGAGGTGTTGAAGCGGCTGTGCAGCGAAGGCGTGATCACCCTCAATGCGGACAAGAGCTTCAGCCTGCATCAACAGGCTGAAGCCATACTCGACGGCCGCGACTGAGGCCGTCGGGGGGTGTCTCTCAAGGCTTGACCTTGCGCCGCATCACGCCATTGATCACGACCACGGTCACCGCCACGCCAATGGCGATGTACTGGAACATTTTCTCGGTGATCATCCCGGCGTTCTGCAGGTAAGAAAGGCCAAGCATGATTCCCAGTACCACCAGGGAAATCACAATCGAATAGATCAAGCGTTGCTTCTGGGTCATTGCGGGTTCCTGAACCTGTAAAGGTGCGGCCTGAAAATGCCGCGTGTAAATGTATCGATTCTGTATCGAAACAGATGCCAAACGCCTACCGAGAATCGGGGATGGGCGCGGGCAAACGGGGTCTCATGTTACAGCCGCCGAAGAGTTTTCGCTGCATTGCGGCGGTTTTAACCCGAGAGCCCTTTGAGGACTGCGCAATGTTCCGTCGAATCACCCGGCTGATTCCCCTGCTGGCGATGCTGGCCCTGTCCGGCTGCATCATCTTCCCTCACGACGGCTGGCATCACCGCCATTACGACGGCGGCCCCGGCTACTACTACCACCGCTAAGTCATCCAGAGCGCCAGTATTTCCCCCTTGTAACCCACCACGAAATTGCCCGACGCCCGCCTCGCCGCGGGCGTCTGTCTTTACTGTCGAGCTACGCCAGCCGGGTGTTGTGAATCCCCGGCTGGGCGAACAATTCCACCAGCCAGTCGACGAACACCCGGACCCGCGTCGACAGGTGCCGGTGCGGCGGGTACAGCGCACTCAACGGCATCCTGGGTGGCGGGATGTGCCGGAGCACTTCGCTCAGGCGACCTTCGGCCAGCTGCTGGGCGACGTGATAATAAGGCGTCTGCACCAACCCATAGCCGGCCTCGCAGGCGGCCAGGTAGCCATCGGCGCTGTTGACCGACACCTGCTTGGGCAACTCCGGCAACAGTACCTGGCCCTGCACCTCGAACTCCAGGCCATAACGCTTGCCGCTGACGCTGGAGAAATACTCGATCATCTGATGCCCGGCCAGCTCGTCCAGGCTCTGCGGCACACCGCGCTGGCGCAGGTAGGCGGGGCTGGCGCACGTCACCTGCTCCAGCGCCAGCAACGGCCGGGCCACCAGTGAATCGTCGAGGCACAGGCCGCCGCGCAATACGCAGTCGACCCCTTCGCGGATCAGGTCCACCGGCCGGTCGTTGAGGCCGATTTCCAGGTCGATCAACGGGTAGCGCTCGGAGAACGCCGGCAACGCCGGGATCACCACCAGCCGCCCGATCCCCGCCGGCATATCGATGCGCAAGGTGCCGCGCGGGTTGTGGCGCGCCACGGAAAACACCGCTTCGGTTTCCTCAAGGTCCGCCAGCAGCCGCACGCAGCGCTGGTAATAGGCGGCGCCGTCCAGGGTCGGCGTGACCTGGCGGGTGGTGCGCAACAGCAGCTGCACGCCCAGATGCGCCTCCAACTGTTTGATCAGCACCGTCACCGAGGCCCGGGGCATCTGCAGGCTGTCGGCGGCCTTGGCGAAACCGCCGAGGTCGACGATGCGGGTGAACACACGCATGGCATTAAAACGGTCCATTGGCTTGGCCTGTCACGGATTATTTAGAAATCACGAATAGTGATAGCGCTTTTAGCCGGTTTATCTTGTTTTTGTCGAGGAGAACAATGGCCGCCACCCCATCCACTGGAGCTTCTCCTATGCAAACCCGTCAACTGGGCAAGAACGGCCCGCAAGTGTCAGCCATCGGCCTTGGCTGCATGGGCATGACCGATTTCTACACCACCGGCACCGATACCCGGGAAGCCACCGCCACCTTGCATCGCGCCCTGGAACTGGGGATCAACCTGCTGGACACCGCCGACATGTACGGCCCCCACAGCAACGAAATCCTGATCGGCCAGGCGATCCGCGGCAAACGCGACCAGGTGTTCCTGGCCAGCAAGTTCGGCATCGTCCGCAACCCCGGCGACCCGGCGGCGCGCGGAGTGAACGGCCGCCCCGAGTACATTCGCCAGGCGATCGACGGCACCTTGCAGCGCCTGGGCGTGGACACCCTGGACCTGTATTACCAGCACCGCATCGACCCGGACGTGGCCATCGAGGAAACCGTCGGCGCCATGGCCGAGCTGGTGCGGGCCGGCAAGGTCCGCTACCTGGGGCTCAGCGAAGCCTCGGCGGCAACGCTGGAGCGGGCCCACAAGGTGCATCCGATCAGCGCCCTGCAAAGCGAATATTCGTTGTGGAGCCGCGACCAGGAAGACAACGGCTGCCTGGCGGCCTGCCAACGCCTGGGCATCGCCTTTGTGCCCTACAGCCCGCTGGGGCGAGGTTTTCTCACTGGCGCCCTGAAGAGCCCGGAGGATTTCGCCGCCGACGACTACCGGCGTTTCAGCCCGCGCTTCCAGGGTGAGAACTTCACCAGGAATCTGCTGCTGGTGGAACAGGTCAAGCAACTCGCGGCGGCCAAGGGCATCACCGCCGGGCAACTGGCCCTGGCCTGGGTGCTGGCGCAGGGCGATTACCTGATCCCGATTCCGGGCACCAAGCAACGCAAGTACCTGGAGGAGAATGTCGCCGCGCTGCAGGTCCGCCTCGGCGCCGACGAACTGCAGGCCCTGGAACGGATCTTCAGCCCCGACGCCACCGCCGGCGAGCGTTACCCGCAAGCGGTGATGGCCTTGCTCGACCGGTAAACAGCCCGCCACAAAAAAGGCCCTCGACCGGTTGATCGGTCGAGGGCCTTTGTTTGTCGCCTCACGCCTTGGCGGAGTGATTCTTGTCGGTCACCGTGGTGCCGTTGCCCTTGCCGTAGCTTTGCAGGTTCTGCAGCACGTAGATGGCTTTCTTGTACTCGGGGATCAGGTAGCTGGCGTACTTGTTGCCCTTGAGGTTGTTGGTCTGGATGTTGTCCAGCTGGATCGCGAAGTACTCCAGGGCATTGAACTTGGCATCCGGGTCGGCCTGCACGCCGAAGCGGTCGAACTTGTCGCCGGCGTTGAGCAGGGTCATCGCCGTCACGTCGCTGATCAGCCCCTTCTGCTTGAGGAAGGTGCTCATGTTGCCCAGCTGCTTGGCGCTGACATTCTCCGGATCGAAACCCTTGATCTGCTTGTGCAGCTTCATTTCGTCCATCTTGAACACGTTCAGCGCCAGCGGGTTCTGGCCGACCAGGGCGAGCATCTGCTTGACCTTGACGCTCTGGCTGACCGGCTTGCCGCGGGTGCCAGTGTCCTGCACCAGCAGACCGGCTTTGCTGGTCCAGCCGCCGACATATCCAATTGTCATAAAAGACTCCTGTGTACGGGCTTTTCCATGGCCTTATATCCACTTGCACAGCCAACTAGAGGGTTGCGCAAATTCAACTAATAAGCGTCTGAAAAGCCTGATTGAGGGAAAACGATGCCCGTGAGTATCGGCGCGCCAAAGCACCTCTCCAACAAATATTTCGGCTTTTTACAATTTTTGTACATTTCCGATACAAATGCCTGGAAGCCACGGTTTTTCTAGCTGAAACAATTGTTTAACAATCCAACCCGTGACAACTAAGCGACAACTTACAGCTATTAATGTACCGAATGGTTAGTTGCGATCAGATGATCTTCCAAGCATTCATGACGCTATCTTGCGGGGATCTTCCACGACATTGCCGCGCGACGCCCCAACTGTGCATGGTGCCCTCCCCCTTACAACGAGAAAAGCCGTGCATCACCCTCTTGATGAGCCACCTCGAAGCCCGCTGAATGGTCGATTTACGCGCCTCCATGGCAGGCGCGCGGGCAACTATATTTGATGCTCCTACTGCAAGGAGGTGCATCATGGAACAACGTCAGCAGCACCTTTTGGACGAGCTCATCTTCCATGAGCTCTACATCGACGCGCCGATCGATACTGTCTACTACTACGTGACTCAGCCGGATCGCTGGCACGAGTGGCATCCCGCTTCCCTGCGCGCCGACACCGGCCTGGCTGGCTCGTTGCCGGCGGGGCATCGCTTCAGCAAAACCATCGATCTGCTCGGCCTGCAGATCCACATGAGCTGCCGGGTACTGGTCGCGGTATTTCCCAAGGAGTTCAAGATCGTCTTCAGTTCTGCGCCAGCAGACGGCTCGATCCACTATCAGTTGTGCAAATACGGGGACGGAACCCTGTTCAAGCGCACCCTGCACTACTGCTCCGACCTCAACCTGCTCAGCCTGCGCCCGCGTATCGAGCACTTGTCCCAACTGGCCATGGTCAACCTCAAGCGCAACCTGGAAAAGATCGCCCACTGATCCGGCAACGGGTGGCGCGGCGCTGGCTGACAAATCTGTAATCTTCACCTCAGTTTTCTGACAGGCCGCGCCGCTTAAGGTCGCCTCATACCTGACCAGCAGGATCGAGGGAGCCTTGGGGCATGCATGTGAAACCCACACGACGCAGTTTTATCAAGGGCCTGGCCGCCGGTGGCGTACTGGCCGGCACCGGGCTATGGCAACAGCCGCTCTGGGCACGCAGCGAGGACGGTCAGCTGCCCGCCCTCAGCGGCCAGCAGTTCGACCTGTTCATCGGTGAATCCCAGGTCAACTACAGCGGCACGTCGCGCACCGCGATGACCCTCAACGGCGGCCTGCCCGGCCCGCTGCTGCGCTGGCGCGAGGGCGACACCGTGACCATCCGGGTGCGCAACCGCCTCAAGGAGGACACCTCGATCCACTGGCACGGCCTGATCCTGCCGGCCAACATGGACGGCGTGCCGGGCCTGAGCTTCCACGGCATCGCCCCCGGCGGCCTCTACGAATACCGCTTCAAGGTCCGGCAGAACGGCACCTACTGGTACCACAGCCACTCGGGGTTGCAGGAACAGGCCGGGGTCTACGGGCCACTGGTGATCGAGGCCCGCGAGCCGGAACCCTTCCAGTACGACCGCGACTACGTGGTGATGCTCAGCGACTGGAGCGACGAGGCGCCCGAGCGCCTGATGCACATCCTGAAAAAGCAGCCCGGCTACTACAACTTCCACAAGCGCACGGTCGGCGACTTTATCGAGGACGTCAGCCGCGACGGCTGGGCGGCCACCCTCGCCGATCGCAAGATGTGGGCGCAGATGAAAATGACCCCCACCGACCTGGCGGACGTCAGCGGTCATACCTACACCTACCTGATCAACGGCCAGAGCCCGGGCGGCAACTGGACCGGGTTGTTCAAGCCCGGCGAGAAGCTGCGCCTGCGCCTGATCAACGGCTCGGCCATGAGCTACTTCGACCTGCGCATTCCCGGCCTGAAGATGACCGTGGTCGCCGCCGACGGCCAGTATGTGCAGCCGGTCAGCGTCGATGAACTGCGCATCGCCGTGGCGGAGACCTACGACGTGCTGGTCGAGCCCGGCTCGCAGGAAGCCTACACCCTTTTCGCCCAGGCCATGGACCGCAGCGGCTACGCCCGCGGCACCCTGAGCCAGCGCCCGGGGTTGAGCGCGCCCGTGCCGCCGCTCGACCCGCGGCCGCTGATCAGCATGGCCGACATGGGCATGGACCACGGCAGCATGGCTGGCATGGGTGCCATGCCCGGCATGGATCATGGCCAGATGCAGGGCATGGACCACAGCCAGATGCAGGGGATGGATCAGGGCAACATGGCTGGCATGGACCACAGCGGCATGTCGGGCATGGACCACGGCGCCATGGGCGGCGCCATGCAAAGCCATCCGGCCTCGGAAGACGGCAACCCGCTGGTGGACATGCAGACCATGAGCCCGACGCCGAAGCTCGCCGACCCGGGCATCGGCCTGCGCGACAACGGCCGTCGGGTACTGACCTACGCCGACCTGCGCAGCACCTTCGAAGACCCCGACGGGCGCGAACCGAGCCGCACCCTCGAGCTGCACCTGACCGGGCACATGGAGAAATTCGCCTGGTCGTTCGACGGCATCAAGTTCAGCGACGCCGAGCCCCTGCGCCTGACCTATGGCGAGCGGGTACGCATCACCCTGGTCAACGACACCATGATGACCCACCCCATCCACCTGCACGGCATGTGGAGCGACCTGGAAGACGAACAGGGGCGCTTCCTGGTGCGCAAGCACACGATCGACATGCCACCGGGCAGCAAGCGCAGCTACCGGGTGACCGCCGATGCCCTGGGGCGCTGGGCCTATCACTGCCACCTGCTGTTCCACATGGAGATGGGCATGTTTCGCGAAGTACGCGTGGACGAAGCCGGGAGCGCCGCATGATGCCGAAAAATGCCTTGACCCTGTTCGCCACCCTGCTCGGCCTCAGCGCCGGCACCCTGCAGGCCGCCGAAAGCATGGATCACTCCAGCATGGATCATTCGTCCATGCCGGCCTCCTCCATGCCAGGCAACCCGATGCCGGGCATGGACCACAGCCAGATGACCGGCATGGACGGCGAACCGCTGCAGACCATGGAACCCGCGGCGCCCACCCAAAGCCGCACGCCGATCCCGGTACTCACCGACGCCGACCGCCGCGCCGCCTTCCCGCCGGTGGCCGGCCACGGCGTGCACGACAAGGCGATCAACTCGCTGTGGCTGGTCGATCGCCTGGAGTACCAGGACGCCGATGACGGCAGTGCCCTGGCCTGGGAAATGAACGGCTGGATTGGCGGTGACATCGATCGGCTGTGGCTGCGCAGCGAGGGCGAGCGCACTAACGGCCGGACCGAAAACGCCCAGGTCGAAGCGCTCTGGGGCCATGCCATCGGCCCCTGGTGGGATGTGGTCAGTGGCGTGCGCCAGGACTTCAAGCCCGGCGCGCCACAGACCTGGGCCGCCTTCGGGCTGCAAGGCATGGCCCTGTACAACTTCGAAAGCCAGGCCACCGCCTACCTCGGCGAAGGCGGCCAGAGCGCCCTGGAATTCCAGGCCGAATACGACATCCTGCTGACCAACCGCCTGATCCTGCAACCCAACGCGGAGGTCAGCCTGTACGGCAAGAACGACCCGCAACGGGGCATCGGCTCGGGGCTCTCCTCGCTGGAGGCCGGCCTGCGCCTGCGCTATGAGCTGCACCGCCAGTTCGCGCCCTACGTCGGCGTGACCTGGAGCCGCAGCTACGGCAAGACCGCGGACTACGCCCGAGAAGAAGGCGAAGACAACAGCGAAGCCCGCCTGGTGCTCGGTGTGCGCCTGTGGTTCTGACTTCCCTTCAATAGATAACTAAAAACATCACGCGGCCAATGCCGCCTGGAGCCTTGCATGTCCTACCTCAAGCATCTCGCCATCGCCGTCACTTTCGGTGCCGGCCTGACCCTCGCCGGCGTCGCCCAGGCGCACCCCAAGCTGCTGGCCTCGACCCCGGCCGAAGGCGCCAAGGGCGCGGCACCGGCGAAGATCGAACTGCAATTCTCGGAACCCCTTACCACCAAGTTCTCCGGGGCTCGGCTGCTGATGACCGGCATGCCCGGGATGAGCCACGCACCGATGCCGGTCAAAGCCAGCGTGGCCGGCGGCAGCGATCCGAAAAGCATGATCATCAGCCCCGCCGCCCCGCTCGCGAAGGGCAGCTACAAAGTCGAATGGCGGGCGGTGTCCGCCGACACCCATCCGATCACCGGCAACCTGACCTTCGAAGTCAACTGAGCCATGGGCGAACTCATCAACGTCGCCCTGCGTTTTGCCCTGTACCTCGATCTGACGCTGCTGTTCGGCCTGGCGCTGTTCAGCCTTTACGGGCTGCGTGGCGCGCAGAGCCAATGGCGTTTTCGCCGGCCTCTGGCGGCCACCCTGGTGCTGGGTGCGCTGCTGTCGGGCGCCGCGCTGCTGCAACTGGCGCTGTCGATGAGTGGTGCGACCAGCCTGGCCGAACTGGAGCCGGCGCTGCTGTCTGCACTCATGCTGGAAACCGCTGTCGGCCAAAGCTGGCTGCTGCGCCTGGCGGCGTTGCTGCTGGCGGGGGTGCTGCTTCTGTTCAGCGGTGGCTGGCCGAGGTTCACCCTCTACGGCCTGATTCTGTGCGCGGCGGCGGCCCTGGCCACCCTGGCCTGGGGCGGCCACGGGGCGATGAGCGAAGGTGGCCGGCATTACCTGCACCTGGGCAGCGACATCCTGCATTTGCTGGGTGCCGGCGCCTGGTTGGGAGCACTGGCGGCTTTCGCCCTGCTGCTGCGTCGTGACGCCAGCGAAGACGAACCGCAGGCAGGCCACCTGCTCGATGCCCTGAAGGGGTTTGCCAGCCTGGGCACGCTGATCGTGATCGTCTTGACCATCAGCGGCGTGCTCAACTACCTGCTGATCGTCGGCCCGGACCCGGCAACGTTGAGCGCCAGCACCTATGGCCTGCTCCTCAGCCTGAAGGTGGCGGTGTTCGCCAGCATGCTGGTGTTCGCCGCGTTGAACCGTTTCCATCTGGTCCCGCAGCTGGAACAGGCGCTGCACCATGGCTCACCCGCAGCGGCCCTGCCCGCCTTGCGTCGCAGCATGCTCCTGGAACTGGCGGCGGCCCTGCTGATTGTCGGCCTGGTGGCCACGCTTGGCATCCTGAGCCCGGCTCCCGAATGAACGCCTATCGCGGGCATGCTTCTGTAGGAACGAGGCATGCCCGCGATGAACGACAACGCGCAGGACCAGACAACCCGAATGGCCAGCACTTGGTATAACGTTGAAACACAAGCGCTGCGCCGCGCTCGAGAAAAGTAGCAAAATACGCCACCCTGTCGGCCCAAGACCGCGCCCCCAAGGCGCCCTGATGATCAAGAGATTCCCTATGAACAACACTCTGCGCCTGGCAGCCCTGTCTGTCCTGCTCGTCGGCTCCCTGGCCCAGGCCGCCGACCTGATCCCGATCGATGTGCACCGCGACGCCAACTGCGGTTGCTGCAAGAAATGGATCGAGCACCTGCAAGCCAACGGCTTCAAGGTCAACGACCACGTCGAAAGCAATATGAGCGAAGTCAAGCAGCGCCTGGGCGTGGCCCCGCGCCTGGCGTCCTGCCACACCGCGGTGATCAACGGCAAATTCGTCGAAGGCCATGTACCGGCGGACCAAGTGCTAGCCCTGAGCAAGCGCGATGACCTGCTCGGCGTCGCCGCCCCCGGCATGCCCATGGGCTCGCCCGGCATGGAAATGGACGGCATGCCCGCCGACGCCTACCAGGTCATCGGCCTGACCAAGGACGGCAAGGACGTGGTGGTCGCGGACTACCCGGCCCATTGATCCTCACCGCCTGCCTCGGCCTGTTCCTGGCGGCCTTCGGCGCCGCCACCCTGCTGCCGCTGCAATCCGAGGCCGTGCTGGTGGGCCTGCTGCTCAACGGCCAGCACCCGGTCTGGCTGCTGCTGGCCGTCGCCACCCTCGGTAATGTCCTGGGGTCCCTGGTGAACTGGTGGCTGGGCCAGCGCCTGGAACACTACAAGGACCGCCGCTGGTTCCCCGTCGGCCCACGTCATCTGCAACGGGCCCGCAACCATTACCAGCGCTACGGCCACTGGTCCCTGCTGCTGAGCTGGCTGCCGATCATCGGCGACCCGCTGACCCTGGTGGCCGGAATCATGGGCGAACCGCTCAAACGCTTCCTGCTGATCGTCACCCTGGCCAAGGGTGCGCGTTATGGCGTGCTGGCCTGGATGACCCTCGGCTGGGTGGGCTGAGCTGACGGGGCACGCCTCCAGGCTT
This sequence comes from Pseudomonas sp. NFACC41-3, assembly GCF_900109505.1. Classification (NCBI taxonomy): domain Bacteria; kingdom Pseudomonadati; phylum Pseudomonadota; class Gammaproteobacteria; order Pseudomonadales; family Pseudomonadaceae; genus Pseudomonas; species Pseudomonas sp. NFACC41-3. Next base: position 1,405,540 of record NZ_FOAE01000001.1, on the reverse strand, counting down.
ATAAGCATGACCACGAAGGGAACGTTTCGCCCTGGCGATGGCCTCTGCTTATTAATGTCGCGCTAATCACGCCGCGCCAGGATCGCCCCATTGCTCTCGGAGGTCATGTATGTCCCTAAGCCCCACCCGCTGGAGCCTCGCCCGCTGGTTACCCGGCCTGTTGCTGACCGCTGCCCTGCCCGCCCTTGCCGCCGAAGGCCCGGCCTACGGTCCCGAGTTGCAAGGCTTCGACTATCCCTACCCGCTGCAGCACTTTGCCTTCGAGTCCCAGGGCCAGGCCTTGCAGATGGGGTATATGGATGTGCCGGCCAAGGGCACGCCCAACGGTCGCAGCGTGCTGCTGATGCACGGCAAGAATTTCTGCGGCGCGACCTGGGACACCTCGATCAAGGCCCTGAGCGACGCCGGCTACCGGGTCATAGCCGCGGACCAGATCGGCTTCTGCACCTCCAGCAAGCCCGAGCACTATCAATACAGCTTCCAGCAGCTGGCGCAGAACACCCGGCAACTGCTGGACCGGCTGGGCGTCCGGCAGGTCAGCCTGCTGGGCCACTCCACCGGCGGCATGCTGGCCACCCGTTATGCCCTGCAATACCCCGAGCAGGTGCAGCAACTGGCGCTGGTCAACCCGATCGGCCTGGAAGACTGGAAGGCCCTCGGCGTGCCCTACCGCAGCGTCGACCAGTGGTACGCCCGCGAGCTCAAGCTGTCGGCCGAAGGCATCCGCAACTATGAGCGCAGCACTTATTACGGCGGCCGCTGGCAGCCGGAATTCGAGCGCTGGGTGGACATGCTCGCCGGCCTCAACAAGGGCCCGGGGCACACCCGGGTGGCGTGGAACTCGGCGTTGATTTACGACATGATCTTCACCCAGCCGGTGTACTACGAGTTCAAGGACCTGAAGATGCCGACCCTGCTGTTGATCGGCACCTCCGACACCACGGCGATCGGCAGCGATATCGCGCCGCCGGCGGTCAAGGCGCGGATCGGCAACTACCAGGTGCTGGGCAAGCAAGTGGCCGGGCTTATCCCGCACTCGACCCTGATCGAGTTCCCGGGCCTGGGCCACGCCCCGCAGATGGAACAACCGGCGCAATTCCACCAGGCCCTGCTGGGCTGGCTGGCGTCACATTGATGCGTTTTCCCCGGAGCCTTCATGAGTGTGCAGATCGCGGTAATCGATGATTGGCAGGACGTCGCCCGTGACGTCGTCGACTGGTCGGTGCTGGCGGGCATCGGCCAGGTCAGCTTTATCCATGACTACCCCAGCGACACCGCCGCCATGAGCGAGCGCCTGGCGCCGTTCGAGGTGATCTGCGTGATGCGCGAGCGCAGCCGTTTCGACGCGGCCTTGCTGCGCAGCCTGCCGCGGCTCAAGCTGCTGCTCACCGGAGGCATGCGCAATGCCGCCATCGACCTGGCCGCCGCAACCCGCCTGGGCATCCAGGTGTGCGGCACCGACAGTTACAAGCACGCGGCGCCGGAGCTGACCTGGGCGCTGATCATGGCCCAGACCCGCAACCTGCTCAGCGAAGCCAGCGCGCTGCGCGCCGGCCTCTGGCAACAGGGGCTGGGCGGCGACCTGCACGGCAAGACCCTGGGCATTCTCGGCCTGGGCAGCATCGGCCAGCGGGTGGCGCAGTTCGGCCAGGTGTTCGGCATGCGGGTGATCGCCTGGAGCGAAAACCTCACCGCCGAACGGGCCGCGGCGGCCGGCGTGACCTACGTGAACAAGCAACAGTTGTTCGAACAGGCCGACGTGCTCTCGGTGCATCTGGTGCTCAGCGAACGCAGCCGCGGCCTGGTGGACGCCCAGGCGCTGGCCTGGATGAAGCCCTCGGCGCTGCTGGTCAACACCGCCCGCGGGCCGATCGTCGATGAAGCGGCGCTGATCAGCGCCCTCGAACGCGGGCGCCTGGCCGGCGCGGCGCTGGATGTGTTCGAGCAGGAGCCGCTGCCCCTCGATCATCCGTTGCGCCGCCTGCCCAACGTGCTGGCTACGCCCCATGTCGGTTATGTCAGCCAACAGAACTACCGGCAGTTCTTCGCCCAGATGATCGAAGACATCCAGGCCTGGGCCGCCGGCCAGCCGATCCGCCAGTTGGGCTGAACCACGCCAGGGCATTGCGCCAGCACTGCCCTGCACCATCATCGAGCGCCGGCGCCTTCGCCCCGCACCGCTCCCTTGCAGCCCCTCACCGTTTTCGCGCCAAGGCGAAAAAGCCTCGCCCCCGGCCGGTGCGCGAGACTGCCTTTCGTCGGCTTTATTCCGGGGCAGCGCAACCTTCGCACCGAGAAAACCTAATCGTCACGCCCGCGCTCTAACTTCTGTCCTAGACTGGAATTCGAAAAGTGACCGGACAGTCACTCCCAGGGAAATAAAGTCGAAACTTTTGGCTCACGCCTTGGGTCAGGTTAAAGGTAGGGCCTTCGCGACTGGTGCAATCCTTGCAACGGCCCCTTCACCCTCTTTGCGTCGACGCATGAGGCTGCGTTCGGCTTTCGCATGCGCAACGTTTTTGTGCCCGGCCAGCGGATTGGCCTTTTGACACCGCCGGCAGATGCCAGGAACAGATCAATAAAACGGGAGAAACAGATGACCAGTGCCGTATTGCAAACCCAGGGAAAGCATCCTCTGCCGCTGGCCGGTGAAACGGTCTCCACATCGATTCTCGCCCCTGGTGGCAAGACGTCACTGCCCTTGATCCGCCACAACCCCAATCGCAAGAAGGTCCTGTTCGTCACTTCGGAAATCGCCGACCTGGTCAAGACCGGCGGCCTGGGCGACGTCTCGGCCGCCCTGCCCCGCGCCATGGCGCACTTGCACGATGTACGCCTGCTGATCCCCGGCTACCGGCAGGTGATGCACAGCGAAAACCCGATTCATATCATTGGCGAGCTGGGCGGCCACGCGGCCCTGCCAGCCTGCAAGATCGGGCGCATGGACATGCCCGACGGCCTGGTGATCTATGTGCTGATCTGCCCCGAACTCTATGAGCGCGAAGGCTCGCCCTACGGCGCCAACAACGGCCGCGACTGGCCGGACAACCATATCCGCTTCGCCCGCCTGGGCCTGGCCGCCGCCGACATCGCCGCCAACCTGGCACAGATCCACTGGTGCCCGGACCTGGTGCACGCCCATGACTGGCCCGCCGGGCTGGCGCCGGCCTATATGCACTGGCGCGGGCAACGCACGCCGACCCTGTTCACCATCCATAACCTGGCGTACCAGGGCGTGGTCAGCCTGGCTTCCTGCCCGGAGCTGGGCATCCCCGAACATGCCCTGCAACAGGAAGGCATGGAGTTCTACGGCAAGCTGTCGTTCCTCAAGGCCGGCATGGCCTACGCCAGCCACATCACCACCGTCAGCGCCACCTATGCCCAGGAAATCACCACCCCGGCCTTCGGCTGCGGGCTTGACGGCTTCCTCGCCAGCAAGACCCAGCAAGGCCAGCTCAGCGGCATCCCCAACGGCATCGACGAAAGCTGGGACGCCGCCACCGACCCGCACCTGTCCACCCCCTTCGCCATCGGCGACTGGCAAGGCAAGGCCGCCAATGCCGCCCATGTGCGGCGGATGTTCGGCCTCGACCCCAGCAGCGGCCCGCTGTTCGCGGTGGTCTCGCGCCTGGTCTACCAGAAAGGCCTGGACCTTACCGAAGGCGTGGCCGAGTACATCGTCAAGTCCGGCGGCCAGATCGCCATCATCGGCCGCGGCGAGCCGGAGGAAGAACAGGCCATGCGCGCCCTGGCCGCGCGTTTCCCCGGGCGCATCGGGGTGAACATCGGTTTCAACGAAACCGACGCCCGGCGCATGTTCGCCGGCAGCGACTTCCTGCTGATGCCTTCGCGCTACGAGCCCTGCGGCCTGAGCCAGATGTACGCCCAGCGCTTCGGTTCGCTGCCGGTGGCGCGCAATACCGGCGGCCTGGCCGACACCATCGAGAACGGCGTCACCGGTTTTCTGTTCGACGAATCCACCGTGGCCAGCTACCAAGAGGCCCTGGGCCGCGCCTTCAAGGTGTTCGCCTATCCGCAGTTGCTCAACGCCATGCGCTGCCGGGCCATGGCCGCGCCCTTCAACTGGTGCAAGGCGGTGGAACCCTACGCCGAACTCTATGAACAGCTGGTGGCCAAGGCCTTGGGAAAATCGGCCAAACCCTGAGAGGGCACCCTGGATGCCGTCAAGGACTCTGGAAACCTGGCCCCACGGCGCTACTGCGCTCGATACCGAGCGCACCCGCTTTGCCCTCTGGGCGCCGGACGCACAGCACGTCAGCGTCGAACTCGAAGACGGCGTGTCACTGCCCATGCTGCCCCAGGCCAACGGCTGGTTCATGGTCATCGGCCAGTGCCCGCCCGGCACCCGCTACCGCTTTAAGATCAACGATGACCTGCGCGTGCCCGACCCGGCATCCCGGGCCCAGGACGGCGACATCGACGGCCCCAGCCTGGTGGTCGATCCCCGGGCCTATCGCTGGCGGCACCCACACTGGCAAGGCCGGCCGTGGCACGAAGCGGTGATCTACGAGCTGCATGTGGGCGTGCTCGGCGGTTACCGCGCAGTGGAAAAACACCTGCCGCGCCTGGCCGAGCTGGGCATCACCGCCATCGAGCTGATGCCCCTGGCGGAGTTTCCCGGCGATCGCAATTGGGGCTACGACGGCGTCCTGCCTTATGCGCCGGAAGCCTCCTACGGTTCGCCCGACGACCTCAGGCACCTCATCGACAGCGCCCACGGCCTGGGCATGGCGGTGATACTCGACGTGGTCTACAACCACTTCGGCCCCGACGGCAATTACCTGCACCACTACGCCAAGGCCTTCTTCAGGGAAGACCGGCACACGCCCTGGGGCGTGGCCATCGATTTTCGCCGCCAGCCCGTGCGCGACTTCTTTATCGACAATGCCCTGATGTGGCTGCTGGAGTACCGCTTCGACGGCCTGCGCCTGGACGCCGTGCATGCGATCGACGACCCGGACTTCCTGCAACAACTGGCGCAGCGGGTACGCCGCCGGATCGACCCGGCGCGGCAGGTCTGGCTGACCGTGGAGAACGAATACAACCAGGCCAGCCTGCTGGAGCAGCACTTCGACGCGCAGTGGAACGACGATGGCCACAACGCCCTGCATGTGCTGCTCACCGGGGAGACCGACGCCTACTACGCCGACTTCGCCGAGCGCCCCACCGAGAAACTGGCGCGCTGCCTGAGCCAGGGGTTCGTCTATCAGGGCCACGTCACCCGCCACGGCACCCCTCGCGGCGAACCCAGCAGCCATTTGCCGCCCAGCGCCTTCGTGCTGTTTTTGCAAAACCACGACCAGATCGGCAACCGCGCCTTCGGCGAGCGCCTGGTGCGCCTGGCCGAGCCACAGGCATTGCAGGCGGCCACGGTGCTGTTGCTGCTGTCGCCGATGATCCCGCTGCTGTTCATGGGCGACGAACTGGCGGCGCCGCAGCCCTTCCTGTTTTTCACCAGCCACCACGGCGAACTGGCGGACGCGGTGCGCGAAGGCCGGCGCGACGAATTCGCCGCCTTCAGCGCCTTCGCCGATCCGCATAAACGCGAGCAGATTCCCGACCCGAACGCGCCGGACACCTTCCTCGCGTCGAGGCCGCAGGCGGACCCGGCCCAGGGCGAGCAGACCCTGGCGCTGTATCGCCAGCTGTTGCAACTGCGCCGCGAGCACATCGTGCCCTACCTGCCCGGCGCCGAAGCCCTGGGCGCCGAGGTGCTGGCCGAAGGCGCGCTCTGTGCCCGCTGGCGCCTGGGCAATGGCCAGGAACTGCGCATCGACCTCAACCTGAGCCCGCACAATGTCGAGCAACAGCCGCCAAGCGCCGCGCAGCGCCTGTTCGAATACCCGGCCCAGGCGTTCGAGCGGTTGCGCCAAGGCACTCTCGCCCCCTATAGCGCGCTGGTCAGCCTCGACGCAGTCGCCCCCACGCCAGACCTTGACGGAGAACACCCATGAGCGACGCGCAACTGGAAATCCTCGCCAGCCGGGCCGGCCTGGCCGTCGACTGGATCGATGCCAACGGCCGCCCGCAACGGGTCGAGCCACGGGTACTGCGAGCCGTGCTGGCCAGCCTCGGCCATCCGGCCGACAACGACCGGCAGATCGAAGCCAGCCTGCGCCAGCTGCTACAGGTGCAGCAGAGCCGGCAACTGCCACCGCTGCTGACCGCCGACGCCGGCCAGGGCCTGGACCTGGGGCATTACTTCGCCCCGGACACGCCCTGCGAAATCCACCTGGAACACGGCGGCGTGCTCAACCTCAGGCTGGACGCCAACTCCATGCTGCCGGGCCTGGTCCCGGTGGGTTACCAGGAGGTGAGCATCGCCGGCCAGCACTTCACCCTGGCCGTGGCGCCCGAGCGCTGCTATAGCGTCGCCGACGCCGTGGACCAGGCCACGCCCCGCGCCTGGGGCCTGAGCGTGCAGCTGTATTCCCTGCGCCGCAGCGGCGACGGTGGTTTTGGCGACACCCAAGCGCTGGAAGACCTGGTCCGGGTCGCCGGCGAACGGGGCGCCGAGGCCGTGGCCATCAGCCCGCTGCATGCCATGTTCAGCAGCGACACCGGCCGCTACAGCCCCTATTCGCCGTCCAGCCGGCTGTTTCTCAACAGCCTGTACGCCGCGCCCGGGACCATTCTCGGCGAGCGGGCCTGGCGCAGCGCGATCGATGCCAGCGGCCTCGGGCCGCAACTGCAACAGCTGGAACAACAGCCGATGGTCGACTGGCCGGTGGCGGCCCAGGCCCGGCAGAAAGTGCTGCGCGCGCTTTATGACGGCTTCTGCCAGGGCGAGCATCCGCTGCACCAGGACTTCGCCAGCTTCCGCCATGCCAGCGGCGAGGCCCTGGAAAACCATTGCCGCTTCGAAGCCATCCAGGCCCAGCGCGCGGCCCGTGGCGAAAGCCTCGACTGGCGCGAATGGCCCGACGCCTGGCGCACCCCACGCAGCCCGGCGCTGGCGCAGTTCGCCGAGGAGCACGCCGCCGATATCGGCTTTTATGCCTTCTGCCAATGGCTGATCGCCCGTTGCCTGGAGCGGGTGCAGGCCACCGCCCGCAGCAGCGGCATGGGCATCGGCCTGATCGCCGACCTGGCGGTGGGCGCCGACGGCGGCGGCAGCCAGGCCTGGAGCCGCCAGGACGAACTGCTGGCGGCGCTGACCGTCGGCGCGCCGCCGGACATTCTCAATCGCCAGGGCCAGGGCTGGGGCATCTCCGCCTTTTCCCCGGAGGGCCTGGTGCGCAATGGCTTCCACGCTTTCATCGAAATGCTCCGGGCCAACTTCGCCCATGCCGGCGGCCTGCGCATCGACCATGTGATGGGTTTGCAGCGGCTGTGGGTGATCCCCCTCGGCGCCCCACCCTGCGACGGCGCCTACCTGTATTACCCGGTGGACGACCTGCTGCGCCTGCTGACCCTGGAGTCGCACCGGCACCAGGCGATCGTCCTCGGCGAGGACCTCGGCACGGTGCCCGACGGCCTGCGGGAAAAACTCAGCGCGCGGGCCATGCTCGGCATGCGCGTGCTGCTGTTCGAGCAGGAGCACGGCACGCATTTCCGGCCGATCCTCGACTGGCCGGACAACGCCCTGGCCACCACCAGCACCCACGACCTGCCGACCCTCAACGGCTGGTGGCAGGGCCGCGACATCGACTGGAGCGCGCGCCTGGGCCTGGTGGACGAAAGCGGAGAAACCCATTGGCGCGAACATCGCCAGCGCGAACGCGAGGGCCTGCGCCACGCCCTGAGTCGCGACCCGCAGAACTTTCGAGAAGACACCCACGAAGCCGACCAGGTGGTGGACGCCAGCGTGCGTTTCCTCGGCCATACCCGTGCACCGCTGGTGCTGCTGCCCCTGGAGGACGCCCTGGGCATCGACGAACAGGCCAACCTGCCCGGCACCCTCGACAGCCATCCCAACTGGCGTCGGCGCCTGGCCGGCAGCAGCGCAGCCTTGCTCGACGACCCGGACGCCGCGCGCCGCCTGGAGCTGCTGGCCTGCGCCCGGCAACAGGCCCACGAGCGCGACCGATGAAGGATTCCACGCACCACAGCCCGCCCATGCGGGCGACCCTGCGCCTGCAGTTTCATCGCGGCTTCACTCTCGACGACGCGGTGCCGCTGGTGCCCTACTTCGCCCGCCTGGGCATCAGCCACCTGTACGCGTCGCCGCTGCTGTGCGCTCGCGCCGGCTCGATGCACGGCTACGACGTGGTCGACCCGACCCGGGTCAACCCCGAGCTGGGTGGCGAGGCCGCCCTGGAGCGCCTGGTCCGCAGCCTGCGCCAGCACGACATGGGCCTGCTGCTGGATATCGTCTCCAACCACATGGCGGTCGGCGGCGCGGACAATCCCTGGTGGCAGGACCTGCTGCGCTGGGGCCGCCTGAGCCCCTACGGCGAATTCTTCGATATCCAGTGGCACTCCCCCGACCCCTTGATGGAAGGCCAGTTGCTGCTGCCGTTCCTCGGCAGCGACTACGGCGTAGCCCTGCAGGAAGGCGCGCTGAAGCTGTGCTTCGATGCCGAACGGGGCGAGTTTCATGTCGAGCACTACCAGCATCATTTCCCGATCTGCCCCAGCGACTATGGCGAACTGCTGCGGCTCCAGGGCGAGACCGACGCCGCGCCGGCCGAGCGCCTCAAGCCACTGGCCGATGCCTTCAGCACCCTGCGCTACCAGCCCGACGCCCACACCCAGGCCGAGTCCTTGCAACAGCAACTGCAGGAAGCCGCCCGTGAACCGCAGGTCCGCGCGGCCATCGAGCAGCACCTGGCGCGCTACGATTCGCGCCAGCCGCAGGGCTTCGCCCGCCTGCACGCCCTGCTGGAGCAGCAGAGCTACCGCCTGGCCAGCTGGCGCACCGCGGCGGACGACATCAACTGGCGGCGCTTCTTCGACATCAACGAACTGGGTGGGCTGCGGGTCGAGCGCCCGGCGGTGTTCGAGGCCACCCACGGCAAAATCTTCCAGTTGATCGCCGCCGGCCTGGTGGACGGGCTGCGCATCGACCATATCGACGGCCTGGCCGATCCCCGCGGCTACTGCCGCAAACTGCGGCGCCGGGTCGACGCCCTGCGCCCCGGCCAGCACTTGCCGATCTACGTCGAGAAGATCCTCGGCGCTGGCGAAACCCTGCGCCGCGACTGGGGCGTGGACGGCAGCACCGGCTATGAATTCATGAACCAGCTGTCGCTGCTGCAACACGACCCGCAAGGCGCCGCCCCCCTGGCCGAACTCTGGAGCCGGTACAGCGAACGCCCGGCGGCCTTTCTCGAAGAGGCCCGGCTGGCGCGCCAGCAATTGCTCAACGGCTCGCTGGCCAGCGACTTCGAAAGCGTGGCCCAGGCCCTGCTGCAAGTGGCGCGCAACGACGTAATGAGCCGCGACCTGACCCTCGGCGCCATCCGCCGCGCCTTGCAGGAACTGATCGTGCACTTCCCGGTGTACCGCACCTACATCGGCGCCTGCGGGCGCTCGGCGGCGGACGAGGGGTTTTTCCAGCAGGCCCTGCAAGGCGCCCGCGACACCCTGGGCGAAGCCGACTGGCCGGTGCTGGCCTACCTGCAACAGTGGCTTGGCGGCCGCGGCTGGCGCCAGCTGCCACCGGGGCGCCCGCGCAAGGTGCTCAAGCATGCCTGCGTGCGCTTCCAGCAACTGACCTCGCCGGCGGCGGCCAAGGCGGTGGAAGACACCGCGCTCTATCGCTCGGCGGTGCTGCTGTCACGCAACGACGTCGGCTTTTCCACCGAGCAGTTCTGCGCCCCGGTGGAAGACTTCCACGCCGCCTGCCGCGATCGCCTGGAGGCTTTCCCCGACAACCTGCTGGCCAGCGCCACCCACGACCACAAGCGCGGCGAAGATGCCCGCGCGCGCCTGGCGGTGCTCAGCGAACTCGGCCCCTGGTACGTCGAACAGGTGGAACACTGGCGCAGCCTGGCCCAGGCCCTGCGCAGCGATCCCCAGGCGCCCGGCGCCGGTGACGAGCTGATCCTCTATCAGGCCCTGCTCGGCAGCTGGCCACTGGAACTGCACAGCGACGACCGCCAGGGCCTGCAAGACTATGCGCAGCGCCTCTGGCAATGGCAGGAAAAAGCCCTGCGCGAAGCCAAGCTGCACAGCAGCTGGGCAGCGGCCAACGAGGCCTATGAAAGTGCCGTGCACGACTTCATCGAGCGCCTGTTGCTCAGTCCCGAGGGCCTGCCGTTGCGCAGCGCCATAGGCACAGCCGTCCAGGTCATCGCGCCCGCTGGCGCCCTCAACGGCCTGGCTCAATCCTTGCTGCGCATGACCGTGCCCGGCGTGCCGGACCTGTATCAGGGCAACGAGTTCTGGGACTTCAGCCTGGTGGACCCGGACAACCGTCGCCCGGTGGATTTCGCCGCCCGACAGCAGGCTCTGGACCCTTGCGGCGAAACCATGGAACTGTTGGCGAACTGGCGCGACGGGCGCATCAAGCAGGCCCTGATCGCCGCCACGCTGGCGCGCCGGGGCGAATACCCGCAGCTGTTTCGCCGGGGCACTTACCAGCCGCTGCCGGTACAGGGCCGACACGCCGGCAAGGTGCTGGCCTTCATGCGCGAACACCAGGGCCAGCGCGCCGTGGTGATCGTGCCCAGGCTGGTCGCCGGGCTGCTGGAAAGCGGCGCGCAACCCCGGGTCGACGCGCCGGATTGGGGCGATACGCGTGTGCATCTGCCATTCGCCGCGCCAGGACAACACCTGAAGGGACTTTTTTCCACGGGGGCAGTCACACCCCACAAGGATCTGATGATCAGCAGCGCATTGCGGGATTTCCCGGTCAACCTCTTCATCCAAACTTGAGTTCAGTTCAGGAGCATTGCGATGAGTACCGACGACAAACGCATTCGTGAGTTCGCCTACCAAATCTGGGAATCGGAAGGCCGGCCCGACGGCCAGGAACACCGGCATTGGGAAATGGCCCGCAAGCTGGCCGAAGCCGAGGCCCTGGCCCCGAGCAAACCGCCCAGGGCGACCCGTGCCGCCAGCGCCAAGCCTGGCAAGCCCGCGGCAAAGCCCAAGGCCGTCGCCAAACCCGCGGCGGCGGCACCCGTAGTACCTCCTGGAGAAAAGGTACCTCCTGGAGAAAAGGTGCCGCCCGGAGGCAAAAGCAGCGCGGCGAAAAAGCCGCGGGCACCGCGCAAGCCAGCGGCCAGCTGACGCCTCTGCCGCGAGGCGTTCGCGCCACCCTCCACTGCCGACCTTGCCCATGTGCGTGGCGCGCCCGAGCGCCACAGGGAGCCCATTCGCCCATCTGATTCGCAGGAGCACCCATGACCACCGCCAAAGCAGCCGCCACGCCGAAAACCCCGCAAGCCACCGAGCCCTCGCGCATCCGCGAAGGCCTGCCCTTCCCGCTCGGCGCGACCTGGGACGGCCTGGGGGTCAACTTCGCCCTGTTCTCGGCCAATGCCACCCAGGTCGAGCTGTGCCTGTTCGATGCCACGGGCGAAGTCGAGCTGGAACGCATCGAACTGCCGGAATACACCGACGAGATCTTCCACGGCTACTTGCCCGACGCCCACCCCGGGCTGATCTACGGCTATCGGGTGCATGGCCCCTACGACCCGGCCAACGGTCATCGCTTCAACCCCAACAAGCTGTTGATCGACCCGTATGCCAAGCAGCTGGTGGGCCAGCTGAAATGGTCCGAGGCGCTGTTCGGCTACACCATCGGGCACCCCGACGCCGACCTCAGTTTCGACGAGCGCGACAGCGCGCCCTTCGTGCCCAAATGCAAAGTGATCGACCCGGCCCACACCTGGGGCCACGATCATCGGGTCAGCGTGCCCTGGGATAAAACGATCATTTATGAGACTCACGTGCGCGGCTTCACCATGCGTCATCCCTCGGTGCCGGAGGCGGTGCGCGGCACCTTCGCCGGGCTGATGGTCGACGACGTGCTGGAGCATATTCGCAAGCTCGGGGTGTCATCGGTGGAGCTGTTGCCGATCCATGCCTTCGTCAACGACCAGCACCTGCTGCACAAGGGCATGACCAATTACTGGGGCTACAACAGCATCGCCTTCTTCGCCCCCGACCCGCGCTACCTGGCCAGCGGCAAGATCGCCGAGTTCAAGGAAATGGTCGCGCACCTGCACGAAGCCGGGCTCGAAGTGATACTCGACGTGGTCTACAACCACACCGCCGAGGGCAACGAGCAAGGCCCGACCCTGTCCATGCGCGGCATCGACAACGCCTCCTACTACCGCCTGATGCCCGACGACAAACGCTTCTATATCAACGATTCCGGGACCGGCAACACCCTCGACCTGAGCCATCCCTGCGTGCTGCAGATGGTCACCGACTCGCTGCGCTACTGGGCCACGGAAATGCACGTGGACGGTTTTCGCTTCGACCTGGCGACCATTCTCGGGCGTTACCACGATGGCTTCGACGAGCGCCACAGCTTCCTCGTGGCCTGCCGCCAGGACCCGGTGCTGCGCCAGGTGAAGCTGATCGCCGAGCCGTGGGACATCGGCCCCGGCGGTTATCAGGTGGGCGGTTTCCCGCCGGGCTGGGTGGAGTGGAACGACAAGTTCCGCGACACCGTGCGCGCCTTCTGGAAAGGCGACGACGGCCAGCTCGCCGACTTCGCCGCGCGCATGACCGCCTCCGGCGAGCTGTTCAACCAGCGCGGCCGGCGGCCTTATACCTCTGTCAATTTCGTGACCGCCCACGACGGCTTCACCCTGCATGACCTGGTGTCGTACAACGACAAGCACAACGAAGCCAACGACGAGGACAACCAGGACGGCAGCAACCACAACCTGTCGTGGAACCATGGCGTCGAAGGCCCTACCGACGACCCGCAGATCAATGCGCTGCGCCTGCGCCAGATGCGCAACTTCTTCGCCACCCTGCTGCTGGCCCAGGGCACGCCGATGCTCGTCGCCGGTGACGAGTTCGCCCGCACCCAGCACGGCAACAACAACGCTTATTGCCAGGATAGCGAAATCGGCTGGGTCAACTGGGACCTGGACGAGGACGGCAAGTCGCTGCTGAAGTTCGTCAAGCGCCTGGTCAAGCTGCGCATGACCTACCCGATCCTGCGCCGCGGACGCTTCCTGGTGGGCAACTACAACGAGGATATCGGGGTCAAGGACGTCACCTGGCTCGCCCCGGACGCCAGCGAGATGACCATCGAACAATGGCAGGACAATCACGGCCGCTGCCTGGGCATGCTGCTCGATGGCCGCGCCCAGGAAACCGGGATACGCCGCCCCGGCGCCGACGCGACCCTGCTGCTGGTGGTCAACGCCCATCACGACATCGTCAACTTCAGCCTGCCGGAAGTGCCCGACGGCGGCTTCTGGACCTGCATGATCGACACCAACCAGCCCTCGGTGAAAGGCCAGGAACGCTTCGAGTTCGGCCACCGGTACTCGGTGACCGGGCGCTCGCTGCTGCTGTTCGAACTGCAGCACGAGGATGACGATTGAGCAGGTCATTGGCCATTTGCCGGATTGCATGACGGGCAGTGGCCAGCCCATCAGACATATGTACGATGGTGCCGGATATCCATTCCCCGCTATCTTGAACAGCTGAGCGTCGCCATCGGAAAAAATCGCTGCCCCCTGCGATGGTGGCCAATGGCTGTGTATGATTGAACGCTCTTGCAGGACGGCAATCCAAGGTATGGAGCGCCGGCACCCGGACCGATACCGGGTGCGAACCCAAGCGGCCCGGTCCGTCACCGCGCGCCGACTGCCCCGGAACAAGGATGTGACACCCATGAGATCCATACCCCTGAGCGACAACTGGCCGGAGCAGGTCTGGAACGGCGCCCGCCAACTGCTCGACGTCCCCTCCATCAACCTTGCCAGCCTGGTGCCGCCCGGATTTCGCGCGGTGGTCATCGCCCCGCACCCCGGCGACGAAGTGCTGACCTGCGGTGGCCTGCTGCAGGTGCTGGCCCACCATGGCCATCCGCTGCAACTGATTTCCATCACCGACGGCAGCGCCAGCCACCCCGGCTCCGACCTGTGGTCGGAGCGGCGCCTGAGTGTGTTCCGCCCCCAGGAAAGCGTCGAGGCCCTGCGCCGCCTGGGTTTGCCCCTGCACAGCCTGCAGTGGATTCGCGGCGGCTTTGCCGACAGTGGGCTGCAGGAACGCGAGCATCAGTTGAGCCAGTTCATTGGCCGTTATCTACGCCCCGATGACGTGGTGTTCAGCACCTGGCGCGAAGACGGCAACGACGATCACGACGCCGTCGGCCGGGCCAGCGCCAAGGCCGCGGCCCAGGCCGGCGTGGCGTTCCATGAAGTGCCGGTGTGGGCCTGGCACTGGCCGGCGCGCGATGAACAGCTGCTGCCCTGGCACCGTGCCCGCAAGTTGCGCCTCGACACCTGGACCGTGGCCCGCAAGCGCCATGCGGCGCATGCCTATGCCAGCCAGTTGCAGGGCGATCCGGGCATCGGCCTGGCCCCGACCCTGACGCCGGTGGTGCTGGAGCGGCTGCGCCAGTCCTACGAAATCTTTTTCATGTAGGGCTGCCCCGATGCGGGCAGACCGGGGGAAAACCTGAACTGACCGGCAAAGTGTCAGTCGCATGAGTAACCGCCCTGATTACGAGGAGTGAGCGTGAGCACCGATTCAACCAGGCGTCCGGTCACGTCGGCAGCGCCAGACGAAACCCCGGCGATCCATCGCCTGCGCATCCTGACCGTCAACACCCACAAGGGCTTCACCGCCCTGAACCGCCGTTTCATTCTTCCGGAGCTGCGCGACGCGGTCCGCAGCACCCAGGCCGACCTGGTGTTTCTCCAGGAAGTGCTGGGCGAGCACGACCGCCACGCCAGCCGCTACGGCAACTGGCCCCAGCAGTCGCAATACGAGTTTCTCGCCGACAGCATGTGGAGCGACTTCGCCTACGGGCGCAACGCGGTCTATCCCGATGGTCATCACGGCAACGCCCTGCTGTCGAAATACCCGATCCGCCAGTACCGCAACCTCGATGTCTCGATCACCGGCCCGGAGCGCCGCGGGCTGTTGCATTGCGTGCTGGATGTACCGGGGCATGCCGAAGTGCACGCGATCTGCGTGCACCTGAGCCTGCTGGAAAGCCATCGCCAGCTGCAACTGGCGCTGTTGTGCCAGTTGCTCGAGTCGCTGCCGGACGATGCACCGGTGATCATCGCCGGCGACTTCAACGACTGGCAGTTGCAGGGCAATGCCACCCTCGCCCGCCGCGACGACCTGCACGAAGCCTTCGAACGCCACCATGGCAAGCCGGCCAAGACCTACCCGGCGCGCTGGCCACTGCTGCGCCTGGACCGCATCTACCTGCGCAATGCCAGCAGCCACGCACCGAAGATCCTCGGGCACAAGCCCTGGACTCACCTGTCGGATCACCTGCCGCTGGCGGTGGAAGTGCACCTCTGATGCCTTCGCCCAGGCATCGAGGGTCATCTGCCTGACGGCCCACCAGGCCACTCTCGCCTCCCCGGCAACCGCGGTCGCCGGCCTGATCGACGAAGCAGCCAGCGCGCTGGCCAAGGCCTGACGCGGCCCTTGGCCCAGGAAAATCCCCGACTCGCCCGCACAGGACGAGTCGGTAGTGGGCTACCGAAAATCGCTTTTCCCCGCCTCTGCCGACGTTTTTCCGCACAAACAAGAACTTAGAGAATTGCGTTTTTTTCAGCTGGTTACACCGCCTGAATTACCTACGCCATTGGTCGGTCATTTTCTTGACGATCGCGGAGTCGTCTCCTTAGCTACAGCTTACTACCCCCGGAAATACAACCAGGGGCAAGCCTCGGATACCTGCTCTAGAGCGGGTCGCCGAGCCTTGCCTCAACGAACTCGGTCGCCCCTCATTCGGGGTAGGAGAGACGCCACGGCGAGACACGGCATGCGATTGCAAGGTAGCCCTCCATGAAAACTTCACTCACCCCACAAGAGATCAAGATCATTCTGTGCACAGTTTCCGCTTCGGTATTGCTGTGTTCTTCCATGGAGGTACAAGCGTCCCCTGCCGAGGACGAGGCGCAGCTCTGGTATCGCCAGGACCTGCTCCTGAACCGCCTGTTGACACCCGCGCCCTCCGCGACGCCCATGCCGGCCAGCCAGCCCCAGGGCAACAGCCTGGGTATCGTGCAAGGCGGCCCGCAGGTCTGGGACCCGCTGTACGGGCCCGCGGCGCGGCAGACCGACGCCGGCTACCTCGGTTCGCGTTTTGCCAGCAGCATCAACGGCACGCCCGGCGGCCCGGTGCTCTACACCCTGGAAAGCAGCAGTGGGCATACCCAGCGTATCGGCCTGCTGGGCGGCCAGAGCCAGTTCCAGGCCAACGACCAGGGCGTGCCCGGCGGTTTCAGCGACCCGCGTAACGACCGTTTCAGTGTCCAGGGTCAAAGTCTTGGCGCGTTCTGGAGCCTGACCGGTCCGCAGGGCTGGCACGTCGATCTGTCGGCCAGCGGCGCCCGGGTCAGCGGCTTCAGCCGCACCGAGCAAGGTCAGCGGCAAGCCGCCGAAGGCAGCGCGGTGACCCTGTCGGTGCAAGGCGGGATTCCCATCGGCATCAGCGACAACTGGGTGGTCGAACCCCAGGCGCAATTGATCAACCAGCGCGTCAGCCTGGACAACCCGAATGCCGACAGCAGCACCCGCTCCGCCGGCAACCTGAACGCCTGGAGCGGCCGCGTCGGGGCCAACTTGCAAGGCCGTTATGACATCGCCGGACACTCGGTGGAACCCTATGTGCGCACCAGCTTGTGGCACACGGTGTACAGCGGCGACACCCTGACCCTGGACAAGGTCGACAAGATCAGCAGCAGCCGCAAGTCCTCCACGGTCGAAGTCGGCCTGGGCCTGGTGGCCAGGCTCACCCCCGCCGTCAGCCTGTATGTAAGCGCCGACTACAGCAGCGACGTGGACGACAACGACCTCAACGGGCTGATCGGCAGCCTGGGTGTGCGGATGCGCTGGTAATGTAGCCGCTGCCGCAGGCTGCGATCGGCGGCGCAGCCGACGCAAAGGGAGCATCGGCCATACGCGTCGTCCGGGTTGCGGGCTCTGCGAGCCCGATCGCAGCCTGCGGCAGCGGCTACAGGGATTGGATTTTCAGGGACAACTTGAGGGTGTCTGGGCGGATGTCATCGCGAGCAAGCTCGCTCCTACAGGGAACGCGCAACCTCTGTAGGAGCGAGCTTGCTCGCGATCCGCTGCGCGCAGCGGCCAGTCGATATCACGCTTCGGGTTGCAGGATCAGCACCGCCAGCGGCGGCAGGTTCAATGCCAGCGACAACGCCTGGCCGTGGCTCGCCACGTCCTCGGTGAACACCCCGCCGCCATTGCCATAGTTGGACCCGGCGTAGGTATCGGAGTCGCTGTTGAACAACTCGCCCCAGCGCCCGGCGAAGGGCACGCCGATCCGGTAGGCCTGGCGCGGCACCGGGGTGAAGTTGGCCACCACCAGCAGCGGCTTGCCGTCCTTGCTCCAGCGCAGCCAGGCGTAGACGCTGTTGATCGCGTCGTCGCCGATCAGCCACTGGAAACCCTGGGGCGCGTCGTCCTGGTCGTGCAGCGCCGGATGCTCGCGGTACAGCCGGTTGAGATCGCCCACCAGCTTCTGCACGCCGCGGTGCTCGGGGTATTGCAGCAGGTACCAGTCCAGTTGCTGATCGTGATTCCATTCGCGCCACTGGCCGAACTCGCAGCCCATGAACAGCAGCTTCTTGCCCGGGTGGGTCCACATGAAACTCAGGTAGGCCCGCAGATTGGCGAACTTCTGCCAGCGGTCGCCGGGCATCTTGTCGATCAGCGAGCGTTTGCCGTGCACCACTTCGTCGTGGGAGATCGGCAGGATGAAGCGCTCGGACCAGGCGTACACCAGGCCGAAGCTCAGTTCGTTGTGGTGATGGGCGCGGTACACCGGGTCCTGCTGGATGTAATGCAGCGAATCGTGCATCCAGCCCATGTTCCATTTATAGGCGAAGCCCAGGCCGCCCTGCTGGGTGCCCTGGCTGACGCCCGGCCAGGCCGTGGACTCCTCGGCGATCACCAGGGCGCCCGGCGCCTCGAGGGACACCACGTCATTCAGGTGGCGCAAAAAGTCGATGGCTTCGAGGTTCTCGCGCCCACCATGGCGATTGGGCACCCACTCCCCGGCGTTGCGCGAGTAGTCGCGGTAGAGCATCGAGGCCACGGCATCCACCCGCAGGCCGTCGACATGGAAATGCTTGAGCCAGTGCAACGCCGACGCCAGCATGAAACCGTGGACCTCGGTGCGCCCCAGGTTGTAGATCAGGGTGTCCCAGTCCTGGTGGAAACCTTCCAGCGGGTTGCCGTACTCGTACAGCGCGGTGCCGTCGAATTGCGCCAGGCCGTGGGCGTCGGTGGGAAAGTGCGCCGGCACCCAGTCGAGAATCACCCCGATGCCCGCCAGGTGGCAGGCGTTGACGAACGCCGCGAAGTCGTCGGCGCTGCCGTAGCGGGCGCTGGGGGCGAACTGCGACAGCGGCTGATAGCCCCAGGAACCGCCGAAGGGATGCTCCATGATCGGCATCAGCTCGATATGGGTGAACCCCAGGTTCTGCACATAGGGGATCAGGCGTTCGGCCAGCTCGTGCCAGTCGTACTGGCGCGCCACCTCGCCCAGATCGTCCACCTCGCATTGCCAGGAGCCGGCATGCAGTTCGTAGATCGACAAGGGCGCATCCGCGCGCTGGCGTTCGCCGCGGGCCTGCATCCAGTCGAGGTCCTGCCAGTCGATGCTCAGCGGGCTGGCGACTTTCGAGGCGGTATCCGGCGGCAGCTGGGTGGCCAGGGCCACCGGGTCGGACTTCAGCGGCAGGATGCCGTGGGCACCGAGGATTTCATATTTGTAGGCTTCGCCCGGGCCCAGGCGCGGAATGAACAGCTCCCAGACCCCAGACGGATGACGCAGGCGCATCGGGTGCCGCCGCCCGTCCCAGACGTTGAAGTCGCCGACCACCGAGACCCGCCGGGCATTCGGCGCCCAGACCGCGAAACGCACGCCATCGACGCCCTCCACGGTTTTCAGCTGCGCGCCGAGGCAGGAACTGAGGTCGCGGTGGTTGCCCTCGGCGAACAGGTACAGGTCCATCTCCCCCAGCAACGGGCCGAAGCTGTAAGGGTCTTCGCCAATCTGCTCGCCACCGGCCCATTGCGTGCGCAGCAGATAGGGCTGGGCCTGGGCAAAGTGCCCGACGAACAACCCCGGCACCTCGGTGCCCTCCAGGCTGCCCAGCACTGTCACGCCATCGCGAGCCAGCACCTGCACACTCAGGGCGCCCGGCAGGAAGGCACGGATGAATTGGCCACCGACGTCGTCGCCATGGGGGCCGAGCACGGCAAAGGGGTCCTGGTGCTCGGCACTCACCAATGCCTCGACATCCCGCGCGGCGGGCATTGCCTGTTTGACCTCACCCTGTTCCTTGTTCGAGAAACTCATGACTGCTCTCCAGCACTTTTTGTATCGGAAAAGGGTTTCACATCACTCAACAAAATATGCAGCCCCCGCAGCGGCACCGCGAGCCAGGCCGGACGGTTTTCCGCTTCATACGCCACTTCGTAGGCTGCTTTCTCCAGGCTGAACAAGGCCAGCGCGGCGTCCTCGCCATTTTTTTCCTGCCAGGCATGAGCAAGACTAGCTGCCGCCAGCCGGTACGCCTGGACAAACGACTCGCGGGCTTCATGCAGATAACGCTCGGTGACCCGCTGCCGGGCCGCCAGGGCGTGGGCCGAGGCGTCGAGGCTCTGGCCGCCGAGGGCCAGCGCCGCGGCATAGTCGAAGGAGCGCAGCACGCCGCTGACGTCCTTGTACGGACTGTGCTTGCCCCGGCGCTCGTCCAGCGGCCGGGCCGGTTCGCCCTCGAAATCGATCAGGTAGGCGTCGCCCTTGATCACCAGCACCTGGCCCAGGTGCAGGTCGCCGTGGACGCGCATGCGCAAACCGCCGACCGCCTGTTTCGCCAGGCCCTGGATATGCGCCAGGATCGCCTTCTTGTGTTGGCTCCACGACGCCACGCGCTGTCGATCCTCGGCCGTCAGCTCAGCCTGATGCTGCTTGAGCAAGTGCAAGGCCCGTTCCAGTTGCGCGCCAATCTGCCTGGCCCAGGCCTGGGCGTCCTTGTCGGTACTCGGCCGCGCGCGGAAGGCCGGGTTGGCGGTCGGCGCCGCGAGGACCTGGTGCATTTCCCCCAGGCGCTGGCCGAGCATGCCGGCAAAGTCGCGTAGCTCGCCCAAGGCGTTGTAATGCTGGTCCTGCTCGGACATGGCATCGGCCAGTTCGTCGCGGATCGCCCGCTCCAGGTTGTTCTGGGTCCACTCCCAGGCATCGCCCTGATTGCTCAGGTAACCCTGGGCGATCATCAGCAGGCTGTCCTCGCCCTGCCCGTCCCGGCGGATCACCGAACCGAGCAAGGGTGAAATGTGCTGGAAGCCGGCGGCGGTCAGGTAGGCACTCATTTCCAGTTCCGGGTGCACGCCGCTGGCCACCTTGCGGATCAGCTTGAGCACCAGGCTACCGCCGATCACCACCGAGCTGTTGGATTGCTCGGCGGACAGGTAGCGCACTTCGGATTCCGCGCCCAGGCCGAGCCCGGCCAGTTGCTCCGTGGCCTCGAAGCGGATCTCGCCATCGCCACACGGCAGCACGGTGTGCGCCTGGATCGCCTGCAGGACATTGTGCACAAAACTTTCCAGGGCAAAGGCGTCGGTGATCAGCCCCACCTGGCGGCCACGGCGCACCCGCGCCAGGGCCAGTTGCTGCGGCAGCGCGGCGCCGATCTGCTCTTCGCCGAGCAGGCCGAACGGCAGCTGGTAGCGCCCGCTCTGGCCGCCGCCGCTGACCTCCAGCTCGCTGAGCAGCACCGGATGCTGCGGATCGCCAAAGCGCACGCCATAAGCGATGTGCACCTGCTCGATGGCGCTGTCCTTGCCGGCGAACCAGCGACGCTTGGGCAGCCAGGTCGGCAGCGAACTCTGCTCCAGGGTGGTGCGCGACGGCGCTTCGAGCAATTCCTCGAGGCGTTTTTTCAGCACCAGGGTGGTGAAGTCCGGCAGGCTCTGGGCCGGCTCCACATGCCAGCTCGGCATCTGGTTTTCCGCCGCCAGGACAAACCAGTAGAAACCGTAGGGCGCCAGGGTCAGGAGGAAATTCAGCTGGCCGATTGGCGGGAAGGCATTCCCGCCGAGCATCTCCACCGGCACCATGCCGGCGAACGCCGACAGGTCCAGTTCCGCCGCCTGGGCGCTGCGCGACACGTTGGCCACGCAGAGGATGATTTCGTGCTTGCCGTCCGGCCCGGTGTATTCGCGGGTGTAGGCCAGGATCCGGCGGTTGCTCGGCGACAGCATCTTCAGGCTGCCGCGGCCGAAGGCCTTGGACTGTTTGCGGATCGCCAGCATGCGCCGGGTCCAGTTGAGCAGCGAATGCGGGTCGCCGGCCTGGGTCTCGACATTCACCGACAGGTAGCCGTACAGCGGGTCCATGATCGGCGGCAAGACCAGGCTCGCCGGATCGGCCCGGGAGAAGCCGCCGTTGCGGTCGATCGACCATTGCATCGGCGTGCGCACGCCATCGCGGTCGCCCAGGTAGATGTTGTCGCCCATGCCGATCTCGTCGCCGTAATACAGGGTCGGCGTGCCCGGCATCGACAGCAGCAGGCTGTTGAGCAGCTCGACCCGGCGGCGGTCGCGCTCCATCAGCGGTGCCAGGCGCCGGCGAATGCCCAGGTTGATCCGCGCGCGGCGGTCGGCGGCGTAGTAGTTCCACAGGTAGTCGCGCTCGCGGTCGGTGACCATCTCCAGGGTCAGCTCATCGTGGTTGCGCAGGAAGATCGCCCATTGGCAGTTGGCGGGAATCTCCGGGGTCTGGCGCAGGATATCGGTGATCGGGAAGCGGTCTTCCTGGGCCAGCGCCATGTACATGCGCGGCATCAATGGGAAGTGGAAAGCCATGTGGCATTCGTCGCCGTCATTGCCCTTCACATCGCCAAAATATAATTGGGTGTCTTCCGGCCACTGGTTGGCTTCGGCCAGCAGCATGCGGTCCGGGTAGTTGGCGTCGATCTCGGCGCGGATCTGCTTGAGCACGTCGTGGGTCTCGGGCAGGTTCTCGTTGTTGGTGCCGTCGCGTTCGATCAGGTAGGGAATGGCGTCCAGGCGCAGGCCGTCGATGCCCATGTCCAGCCAGTAGCGCATCACCGACAGGACCGCCTTCATCACCTGCGGGTTGTCGAAGTTGAGGTCCGGCTGGTGGGAATAGAAGCGGTGCCAGAAGTACTGGCCGGCCACCGGGTCCCAGGTCCAGTTGGATTTCTCGGTGTCGAGAAAGATGATCCGCGTGCCGTCGTACTTCTGATCGTCATCGGACCACACATAAAAGTCCCGCGCCTTGGAGCCGGCCTTGGCCTTGCGCGCCCGCTGGAACCAGGGGTGCTGGTCCGAGGTGTGGTTGATGACCAGCTCGGTGATCACCCGCAGCCCGCGCTTGTGGGCCTCGGCGATAAACCGCCGGGCGTCGGCCAGGGTCCCGTAGTCGGGGCTGACGCCGCGGTATTCGGCGATGTCGTACCCGTCGTCGCGGCGCGGCGAGGGATAGAACGGCAGCAGCCAGATGGTGTTCACCCCCAGGTCGGCGATGTAGTCGAGCTTGGCGATCAACCCGGGAAAATCGCCGATCCCGTCGTTGTTGGAGTCGAAATAGGATTTGACGTGAACCTGATAGATCACCGCGTCCTTGTACCAGAGCGGGTCCTTGATGAAGGTGGCTGACCTGGTTTTCTTCGCCATGGGTAACTCCTGAAAAATTCATTGGTCCGTGGCTGTGTAACTGCCCTGTAGCCGCTGCCGAGCCTGCGAGGCTGCGATAAGGTCCGCAGGACCTTCAACGGCCCCAAGAGCGCGCCCCATTCCGGGCCGATCGCAGCCTGCAGCGGCTACCGGTGTGAATCAGGCAACGCTGATGCGCCAGATACCGAACGGTTGCTGCCAGGGTTCGATCCGCATGAACTGGGTCTTGCCGTACCAGGTCCAGCGATGGCCATTCATCAGGTCCTCGCCCTGGGTCTGCGCATCGTCGGGCAGGCCCAGTTCCCACAGCGGCAATTCGAAATGCGCCTCCTGAGCGTTGAACGGGTCGAGGCTGACCGCCACCAGGATGAAGTTGTCGAGGTCGGCGGTACGCTTGCCGAAATACAGGATGTTGTCGTTCCAGGCGTTGTAGACCTGCAAGCCCAGGTGCGTCTGCAGCGCCGGGTTCTGCCGACGGATGCGGTTGAGCTGGGCGATCTCGGCAATGATGTTGCCGGGGGCGTTGAAGTCCCGGGGGCGGATCTCGTATTTCTCCGAGTCCAGGTATTCCTCGCGCCCCGGAACCGGCGCCGCCTCACACAGCTCGAACCCCGAATACATGCCCCACAGGCCCGAGCCCATGGTGGCCAACGCGGCGCGGATGAGAAACCCCGGGCGCCCCGAGTCATGGAGAAAGAACGGGTTGATGTCCGGCGTGTTGACGAAGAAGTTCGGCCGGTAGCATTCGCGCCACGGCGACTGGTTGAGTTCGGTGAAGTAAGTCGCCAGTTCGCTCTTGGTGTTGCGCCAGGTGAAATAGGTGTAGCTCTGGGAATAACCGACCTTGCCCAGGCGCGCCATCATCGCCGGCGTGGTGAAGGCCTCGGCGAGAAAGATCACCTCCGGGTAGCGCGCCCGCACATCGGCGATCAGCCACTGCCAGAACGGCAGCGGCTTGGTATGGGGGTTGTCCACGCGAAAGATCTTCACCCCCTCCTCGACCCAGCCGACCACGATGTCGCGCAGCTCCAGCCACAGGCTGGGGATGGCCTCGATGGCATAGAAGTCGACGTTGACGATGTCCTGGTATTTCTTCGGCGGGTTCTCGGCGTATTTGATGCTGCCGTCCGGACGCCAGTTGAACCAGCCCGGATGCTGCTTGAGCCAGGGATGGTCCTGGGAACACTGGATGGCGAAATCCAGGGCGATCTCCAGGCCGTGCTCGGCGGCGGCCGCCACCAGGCGGCGGAAATCCTCGCGGCTGCCGAGCTGCGGATGGATCGCCTCGTGGCCGCCCTCTTCGCTGCCGATCGCATAGGGGCTGCCCGGCTCGTCGGGGCCGGCAGTCAGCGAGTTATTACGGCCCTTGCGAAAGCTGCGGCCAATGGGATGGATCGGCGGGAAGTACAGCACGTCGAAACCCATGTCATGGATCATCGCCAGGCGCGAGTGCACATCATTGAAAGTGCCGTGACGGGCCGGATCGTCGGTGATCGAACGGGGAAACAGCTCGTACCAGCTGGCGAACTGCGCGCGCTCGCGTTCCACGTCCAGCGGGTATTCCGGGCTCAGGCTCAGGTAGGGACGGTGGTCGGCCTCGGCCATCAACTGTGCACTGCGGTCGTGCAGGAACAGCGCCACCTGCTCGGCTTCGAGCAGCGTCGCCAGCTCATGGTGCAGCGCCAGCAACTGCTCGCGCAGCGGCCCTTCGCTGCGCTCGGCGGCGTGCAGCACATGGCTGCGGCCCTCCTGCAATTCGAGGCTGACCGCGACGCCGGCCTGGTGTTTTTTCTGCAGTTCGTAGCAGAAGCTGGCGAACTGATCGATCCAGGCCTCGATGCAATACAGGTAGCGGCCCTGGCTGGGCACTGTGAACTGGCCTTCCCAGCTATTGTTGCCGAGGTCTTCCATGGTTTCGCTGTGCCAGTGGCTGTCGGCTTCGGCGCACCAGCGGATGAGCACGGCCAGCTTGTCGTGGCCGTCGGCGAACACCTTGCTGCTGACTTTCACCACCTGCCCCTCCACCGCCTTGACCGCGAACTGGCCACCGTCGATCAGCGGCCGGGTGTTCTCGATGACGATGCGTGGCAGCAGCAAGGCCTGCGACAGGGGCAGGTTCGGGTTGTATTGCAGTTCAGTCGGTCTTTTTTCGGCAGTCATCGAGCATCACTCCTTACGCCCCATGGACGCTCTGTTGCTGGTCTATTCCGGCGCGGGCCCTCTTTTGAGAGCGGCCCCCAGGGTCGGCAACCACCCGTGCGGATCAGCGAAGCACTTAGGTTCCGAAACACCAGGGCCGGGAAAGTTCACCCGGATTTGCCTCCCTTCGCGCGGGGAATCAAATCGCCGGGGCGAGGGTCCACCTTGGGAGACTGTGCAAAACCAAGCACAAAGGAGGCCATGCCGATGAGTATCCCGATCCCCGCGGAAACGCCCGATCCGAACATCGACCACCCGACGTTGCCGTCAACCGAGCCGCAACCGGTGCCCGAGGAAGATCCACCCGAAACGACCCCACCGCCCAAGGAGGAGCCGCCTATCGATCCGGCACCGGTCATCGCTTGCGGTCACAGCATTACGCCCAAACCATGACAAGCGTAGACAATCGGTTGCCCGTCGCTGCCGTCGCCAACCGGCAACGGGCATCCCTTCGTTGCTGGCGGCGAGTGTGCCCGCGACGCCTTTAGGGCGTTCATCCGGGCGGTTCATCGTCGCCTTCCAGCTTGCGCACTATCCAGGGCATCACGCTGAAGATCACCAGCGCCAGTAAGGTGCTGAACACCGCCGTGGCTTCGCGGCCGACGCCCGCCGAGACGCCGATCGCCGCGGTCATCCATAGTCCCGCGGCGGTGGTCAGGCCTTTTACGTGCCCTTCCTCGTCCTGCTTGCCCTTGAGAATGGTGCCCGCGCCAAGAAAGCCGATACCGGCGATCACCCCCTGCACCACCCGGCTCATGGCATCGGCCTGGGCGCCGGACATCTGCGGCACCAGCACGAACAGCGCCGCCCCCAGCGCCACCAGCATATGGGTGCGCACCCCGGCGGCCTTGCCCTTGTGCTCGCGTTCGAAACCGAGAATGCCGCCCAGCAGCGCGGCGATCAGCAGGCGTACGGTGATCTGGGTGAGTTGCCGGGCATCGCCGATGTCGGCGAACTCCGCTTGCAGGGTGTCCCAGACTTCATGCCACCAGGCGTTCATGCGCAGGTCCTTTCCGTTCGGGTTCTCAGGTTCTTATTGGCTGGCGGGCGGGCGACGAGGCAGCCCTCCTTAATCAAAGGACAGCGACGCCGGGCAAAAGGTGCGATCCGCCAGCGGGCGACCATTGATCGGTCGGGCAGAACCCCGGACGGCAGCCGGGCCCTAAAAACCGTACCCACCGCACAACAGGATTCGACCATGAGCCTGCGCATCGAAAACCGGATCTGCCATTTCGACACCGAAGACCTTCACGCCCGCCTGCCAGCCAGCGCCGTGACCGTGATCACCGACGCGGCCAAGTCGATGTCGGCGGTCGACCTCGAAGGCCGGCGCATCTACATCACCGAAGCAGAAGCCGACGCATTGACCGTAGCAGGCGCCACCGACGGCCGGCGTCATCTGCGCGCCAGCGACAGTGATTCGGTGATTTGACTGATCTGCATCACGGCACCCGGCGCAGGCCTGTGCCAGACGCCGACGGCGCCCGATAGCGGGCGTCTGGCCGGGTATGGCAAGTTGTCGCAGGGCGGCGCCTGACGGGCATCTGATCTGCTTTTTATTGCGATACCTGAGTCTGTTATGCAAACAGATCGCTGGGCATAGTTCGTCTGCCTGATGGAGGCTGATGAGCGAACGACCATGAGCGAAAGAATCCCCGTCCGATTAGTAGAAACATTCGAGCCTGCGCGCCCAAAGACGAAGGCCAAATCCAGCGACAACCTGATCCACACCCGCAGTTTCACCGGCCTGTTCCGCACCCTGCGCATGAGCGGCGCGGGCTTCCTGTTCCTGCTGTTCTTCGGCACCGTGTGGTTGAACTGGGGCGGCCGCCAGGCGGTGCTCTGGGACCTCGCGGAGAGTAAGTTCCACATCTTCGGCGCCACCTTCTGGCCACAGGATTTCATCCTGCTCTCGGCGTTGCTGATCATCTGCGCCTTCGGCCTGTTCGCCATCACCGTGTTCGCCGGTCGCGTCTGGTGCGGCTACACCTGCCCGCAGAGCTCCTGGACCTGGCTGTTCATGTGGTGCGAGAAGATCACCGAGGGTGAACGCAACCAGCGCATCAAACTCGCGGCCGCGCCCTGGAACCTGAACAAACTGATCCGCCGTTCGGCCAAGCACAGCCTGTGGCTGGCCATCAGCCTGCTCACCGGCCTGACCTTCGTCGGTTACTTCACGCCGATCCGGCCACTGGCCGAGGAACTGCTGACCCTGCAGATCGGCGGCGTCAGCCTGTTCTGGGTGCTGTTCTTCACCGGCGCCACCTACCTCAACGCCGGCTGGCTGCGCGAGGCGGTGTGCATGCACATGTGCCCGTATGCGCGGTTCCAGAGCGTGATGTTCGACAAGGACACCCTGACCATTTCCTACGACCCGGCCCGTGGCGAAATTCGCGGCCCGCGCAAGCGTGGCGTGAAACCCGCCAATATCGGCCTCGGCGACTGCATCGATTGCCAGCTGTGCGTGCAGGTCTGCCCGACCGGCATCGACATCCGCGACGGCCTGCAGATGGAATGCATCGGCTGCGCCGCCTGCATCGACGCCTGCGATTCGATCATGGACAAGATGGGTTATGCCCGGGGCCTGATCAGCTACACCTCGGAGCACCAGTTGCAGGGTGGCAAGACCCACCTGCTGCGCCCGCGCCTGATCGGCTACAGCGCGGTGCTGCTGGTGATGATCGGCGCCCTGGCCCTGGCGCTGGTGGAGCGGCCGATGGTGTCGCTGGACGTCAGCAAGGACCGTGGCCTGTTCCGCGAAAACAGCCTGGGCCAGATCGAGAACATCTACAGCCTGAAGATCATCAACAAGACCCAGCAACGCCAGGATTACCGCCTGCAACTGGTGGACGGCGACGGCTTCCAGCTGCAAGGCAAGACCGAAGTCAGCCTGGCCGCGGGCGAGATCGTCGACCTGCCGGTGTCGGTGGCGATGATCGCCGAGCAGCCGCAGAGCAGTTCCCAGGAACTCAGCTTCAAGGTAGTCGACGCCGACCAGCCGCAGATCTACAGCGTGGCCAAGAGCCGGTTTGTTGCGCCCTTGAACCGTTGATCCCTTAGACTGGGCGCCGCTTTGCGGCTATCGCGAGCAAGCTCGCTCCTACAGGTGCGCATTGGTCCTTGTAGGAGCGAGCTTGCTCGCGATAAATCGCTCAGCCACCGCAGCCTCCAACCCGAGCCGCCCCATGAAACGCTACGAAAAATTCGCCGACGACATCGCAGAACTGATCCGCTCCGGGGTGCTCGGCCCCGGCCAGCGCGTACCTTCGGTACGTTACGCCAGCCAGACCTATGGGGTCAGCCCGTCCACGGTGTTCCAGGCCTATTACCTGCTGGAGCGGCGCGGCCTGATCCGCGCCCGGCCGCGCTCCGGCTACTTCGTCAACACCCATGCGCCGAGCCCGTTCTCGGAGCCGGTGATCAGCAGCCAGGTCAACGAGTCCACCGAGGTCGATGTCAGCGAACTGGTGTTCTCGGTGCTGGACTCGATCAAGGACCCGACCACCGTGCCGTTCGGCTCGGCCTTTCCCAGCCCGACCCTGTTCCCGCTGCAGCGTCTGTCGCGCTCCCTGGCCAGCGCCAGCCGCGAGATGGACCCGCGCGTGGTGGTCACCGACATGTCGCCTGGCAACCCGCAACTGCGCCGGCAGATCGCCCTGCGCTACATGGTCGGCGGGCTGATGCTGCCCATGGAAGAACTGCTGATCACCAACGGTGCCCTGGAAGCCCTGAACCTGTGCCTGCAGGCGGTGACCGAACCCGGCGATCTGGTGGCCATCGAGGCGCCGGCCTTCTACGCCAGCCTGCAAGTGCTGGAGCGCCTGAAACTCAAGGCGGTGGAAATCCCCGTGCACCCGCGGGACGGCATCGACCTGGGAGTGCTGGCGCAGACCCTGGAGCGGCACCCGATCAAGGCCTGCTGGTGCATGACCAGCTTCCAGAACCCCATGGGCGCGACCATGCCCGAGGCGAAGAAGCAGGAACTGGTGGCGTTGCTGCGCAGCCATCAGGTGCCGCTGATCGAGGACGACGTCTACGCCGAGCTGTATTACGGCCAGCAGGCACCGAAACCGGCCAAGGCCTTCGACACCGAGGGCCTGGTGATGCATTGCGGCTCGTTCGCCAAGAGCCTGGCCCCGGGTTATCGCATCGGCTGGGTCGCCGCCGGGCGTTACGCGCAGAAGATCGAACGGCTGAAACTGATGACCTCGCTGTGCGCCTCGATGCCGGCCCAGGCGGCCATCGCCGACTACCTGCAACACGGCGGCTACGACCGCCACCTGCGCAAACTGCGCTATGCCCTGGAAGAACAGCAGAGCGCCATGCTCGCCGCCATCGCCCGTTACTTCCCGGCGCAGACCCGGGTCAGCCAGCCGGCCGGCGGCTACTTCCTGTGGCTGGAACTGCCGGCGCAGATGGATTCGTTGAAGCTGTTCCAGATGGCCCTGGCCCAGGGCATCAGCATCGCCCCGGGACCGATCTTCTCGCCGACCCAGCGCTTTCGAAACTGCATCCGCCTCAACTACGGCAGCCCGTGGAACGAAGCGGCGGAACAGGCTATGGAAACCCTGGGTCGGATCGTGCGGTCGTTCTGAAGCCGGGCCAGCGCTCCACATAAATGTGGAACCTGTAACCGCTGCCGGGCCCGCGAGGCTGCGACAAGGTCCGCAGGACCTTTAACGGCCTCAAGAGCACGTCCCGTTCCGGGCCGATCGCAGCCTGCGGCAGCGGCTACACCGATCGCGCCCCCTGTAGCCGCTGCCGAGCCCGCGAGGCTGCGACAAGGTCCGCAGGACCTTCGACGGCCTCAAGAGCACGTCCCGTTCCGGGCCGATCGCAGCCTGCGGCAGCGGCTACACCGATCGCGCGCCCTGTAGCCGCTGCCGAGCCTGCGAACGGTTTGGGCGGCACTCCGACGTAGCGACCGCAAATCCTGAACTTGCGATCTGTCTGGATAGACGTGCTGTCCGGCCTTGCGACTGCTGCGCAGTCGATCGCAGCCTCGCGGGCTCGGCAGCGGCTACACGCGTGAGGCTCTCAGCGGCCGCCGCCCAGGTCGATAAAGGTCCCGGTGGAATACGAGGCCTTGTCCGACAGCAGCCAGATGATCGCCTCCGCCACTTCGTCCGGACGGCCGCCGCGGCCCATGGGGATGGCGGACTCCAGCTTGCTGACGCGGTCGGCGTCGCCGCTCAGGGCATGGAAGTCGGTGTAGATGTAGCCCGGGCGCACGCCGTTGACGCGGATGCCTTCGCCGGCGACTTCCTTGGACAGGCCGATGGTGAAGGTGTCCAGCGCCCCCTTGGAGGCGGCGTAGTCGATGTACTCGCCGGGCGCGCCCAGGCGGGCGGCGACCGAGGACACGTTGACGATGCTGCCGCCCTGCCCGCCATGTCTTGGCGACATGCGCAGCACCGCGTGCTTGGCGCAGAGGATCGGCCCAAGCACGTTGGTCTTGATGGTCTTGAGAATGCGGAATTCGGACATTTCGTCGAGCCGCGACTTCTGCCCGACGGTCCCGGCGTTGTTCACCAGCGCGGTGACCCGCCCCAGCTCGGCATCGACCCGCTGGTAGAGGGCGATCACTTCGTCCTCGATGCTGACATCGGCCCGCACGGCAATCGCCTGGGCGCCCAGGCCGCGCACCTGCTCCAGCACCTGGAAGGCCGCCTGTTCGTCGGCCTGGTAGTTGATGCAGATACGGTAGCCCTGTTGCGCGGCCAGCAGCGCGGTGGCCGCGCCAATACCGCGACCGCCACCGGTGATGAGGATGACTTTGTCCATGCTGCCAACTCCCTCGCTGATCTTTGAACGCCGCCAATTAAACACCCTGGGGCGAGCGTTGCAAACCTTCTCCGCCCCGTGGCTGGTCGCCGGTCGGCGTGTCTATCCAGGCAGATCGCGGGCTTGGAGTTTGCGCTCGCTGCGTCGGAGTGCCGCCCAAACCGTTCGCAGCCTCGCAGGCTCGGCAGCGGCTACAGGAGTCGGCTGCAACGCGATCGACGTAGCCGCTGCCGCAGGCTGCGATCGGCCGGTACGGCCGTGGCGTTCTCACGCCAGCAAATCCTTGTGGGTCGACGCTGTCTGGTCAATCGAGCGTCGACCGGCCGCTCCTACAGAAGTCTCTGTAGCCGCTGCCGCAGGCTGCGAACCGGCGAAGCAGGCAGGCTTTTCGAGGCGCTCAGAGCACCAACTGTTCGGCCTGCTGGATGTTCTGCATGAACCGTGCGGCCGGCAGCGGATGGCCGAGGAAATAACCTTGCAGCGAATCGCAGCCCAACTGGGTCAGGAAGTTCTGCTGCACGTCGGTTTCCACGCCCTCGGCGACAATACGCAAGCCCAGGGCCTGGCCCAGGGCGACGATGGCCGAGACGATCGCCGCATCGTCGCTGTCGTGCTCCAGGTCGCGGACGAAGCCGCGGTCGATCTTCAACTCGTTGGCCGGCAGGCGCTTGAGGTACATCAGGCTCGAATAACCGGTACCGAAGTCGTCGATGGACAGGTCCACGCCCATCTCCGCCAGTTGCTTGAGCACGGTCATGCTGGCATCGGCATCGCTCATGGCGGTGGTCTCGGTGATCTCCAGGGTCAGGCTGTTGGCCGGCAAGCGGTGCAGGCTCAGCGCCCTGGCCACGCTGTCGACCAGCCCGGCATGGCAGAACTGCAGCGCCGAGATGTTCACCGCGATCCGCCAGCCTTCATAACCTTCGCTGTACCACTCGCGCATCTGCCGACAGGCCTCGTTGAGCACCCACTCGCCGATGGGGATGATCAGCCCGGTCTTTTCCGCAAGGTCAATGAACTTGTCCGGCAGCAGCAGCCCCAGTTGCGGGTGCTCCCAGCGCAACAAGGCTTCGGCGCCTACCGGCAAGCCGTTGGCGGCATCGAACTTGGGCTGGTAATAGAGCCTGAACTCGCCGTGCTCGACGGCATGGCGCAGGTCCTGCAGCAGTTGCAGTTGCCGGCGCGCGTCGCTGTTCATCGAGGCGTCGAAGAAGCTGTAGCCGTTCTTGCCGGTGCCCTTGGCGTGATACATCGCCGCATCGGCGTTCATCAGCAGTTCCTGGGGCGTCAGGCCGTTGCCCGGGTACACCGCGATGCCGACGCTGGCGGAGATCTGCAACTCGTGTTCGGCGACCCGGAACGCCTGGCCGATCAGGCCCACCTGGCGCGCGGCCAGGCGCAAGGCATCGTCCGCCTCGTTCAGTTGCACCAGCAGCACGAACTCGTCGCCGCCGATCCGCGCCAGGGTGTCCTGGCTGCGCAGGTCTTCGCGCAGGCGCACCGCCACCTCGCGCAGCAACTGGTCGCCCATGTGATGGCCGAAGGCGTCGTTGACCGGCTTGAAGCCGTCCAGGTCGATGAACATCAGCGCGAAACAACCGCCCTGCTCCGTCACCCGCTGCATCGCCTGGTCGATACGGTCGGCCAGCAGCGTGCGGTTCGGCAGGCCGGTCAGGGTGTCGTGCAGCGCCAGTTGGGTCAGTTCGCGGTTGGCCACGGTCAGCGACTCGGCCAGCACCGCGGTGCGCGCTTCCAGGCGCGCGTCGAGTACCGAGGTCAGCAAGGCAATGATCAGCACCGCCAGGGTGGTGATCAGCACCAGGTTGTCCAGGCCCTTGCCGCTCAGGCCATCCACCGCCGCGCCACAGAAACTGCCGTCGGCGAACCGCGCCGCGGCCATGCCGGTGTAGTGCATGCCGACAATGGCGATGCCCATCACCACCGCGGCCCCACAGCGGGCCAAACGTACATAAGGGGTATTGCGGCGCAGGCGGAAGGCGATCCACAGCGCCGCGGCCGAGGCGCCGACGGCAATCAGCAGCGAGGCGCCGAACAGGCTCGGGTCGTAGTCGATGCCCGGCTGCATGCGCATCGCCGCCATGCCGGTGTAATGCATGGCGCTGATCCCGGCGCCCATGACCAGCGCGCCGAAGGCCAGCTGCCAGAGCGGCAGGCTCTGCTGGCTCACCAGCCACAGGGCGAAACCGCAGGACAGCACGGAAATCAGCAGCGACAGCGCGGTGATGCCAGTGTCGTAGCCCAGGTCGATGGGCAGGCTGAAGGCGAGCATGCCGATAAAGTGCATCGACCACACCCCGATGCCCATGGCCAGGGCGCCGCCGGCCATCCACAAAAGTGCCGCCCGACCACGCGTGGTGGCGATGCGACCGGTCAGGTCGAGCGCGGTATAAGAGGCGAGAATCGCCACAAACAGGGAAATCAGAACCAGGGCGGGAGAGTAGGTACCGGTGAGCATGAACGTCTCGTGGCGTTAGCCGGAAGCGTCCATGCCCGGCGGTAAAAAGGCGCAATTGTACTGCTTGCGTACAGAAACACACTCACAAAGTAAGCAAAAAGCCATCAGTCGGACGAAAGTAGCCGCTTGATAAAACAAACCGGTTACAGCGACTCGACCGCTGGCAACAGTGACACAACGCCAGGGACGCCGCTATCGACGTAGCCGCTGGCGTAGCCTGCGATCGAGCGCATAGCGCTGGTAAAACAGGCGGATCGCGGATTCTGCCTGTTACTCCTTGCTGGCCTGCAGCTGGCCGTCCCAGCCGCCGCCGAGGGCGGCGATCAGTTGCACGCTGGTGACCAGCCGGCTTTGCAGCAGGCTCAGCACGCTGCGTTCGTTGCTCAACGCCGTGGCCTGCACCACCACCACGTCCAGGTAGGCGATCACCCCGGCCTTGTACTGGTTCTCGGTCAGGCGCAGGGATTCGCGCGACGAATCCAGGGCCTGCTGGCGCACCGCGGCCTCGTCTTCCAGGACCTTGAGCTGCACCAGGTAGTTCTCCACCTCGCGAAAGCCGTCGAGCACGGTCTGGCGGTACTTGGCCACGGTCTGGTCGTAGGCCGCCTCGGTGCGGTCGACTTCCGCCGAACGCTGGCCGCCGTCGAACAGGGTCATGGCCAGTTTCGGCCCCACCGACCAGAAGCGGTTCGGCAGGCTGATCCAGTCGGCGTAGGTACTGCTGCTGTAGCCGCCCGCCAGGCTCAGGGTCAGGTCCGGGTAATAGGCGGCCTTGGCCACGCCGATATTGGCGTTGGCGGCGATCACCGAACGCTCGGCCGAGGCGATGTCCGGGCGCCGTTCCAGCAGCTGCGACGGCAGGCTCAGCGGTACCTGGGGCAAGGCCGGGATGTCCTGGGTCTCGGCCAGGCTGAACTCGGCCGGCGGCAGGCCGATCAGCACCGCGATGGCGTTTTCCAGCTGGGCGCGCTGCCAGATCAGGTCGATCAGGTCGGCCTGGGTGGTTTTCAGCTGGGTTTGCGCCTGGGCCACCGCGTCCTTGCCGGAGACGCCGGCGCGGTACTGGTTCTCGGTCATGGTCAGCGAGCGCTGGTAGGCCGCCACCGTGGCTTCGAGCAGGCGCTTCTGCTGGTCCATGACCCGCAGTTGCAGATAGTTCTGCACCAGTTCCGACTGCTGGCTCAGGCGCATCGCCGCGAGGTCGGCGAAGCTGGCTTCGGCGCTGGCTTCGTTGGCTTCCAGGCCGCGACGCAGCTTGCCCCAGACATCGGCCTCCCAGCTCACCCCGAGCTGGGTGTTGTAAGTGTCGCGAATGCCGCTGGAGGAGCTGCTCAGGGCCGAACTGCTGCTGCCGGTGCCCTGGCTGGCGCGGGTTTTGCCGGCGCTCAGGTCGACCGTGGGGAACAGCGAGCCACGGGCGCTGCGCACCAGGGCCTGGGCCTGGCGGTACTGGGCCTCGGACTGCGCCACGCTCTGGTTGGCGCTGTTGAGCTTGTCGATCAGGCCATTGAGCTGGCGGTCGCCGTACAGCTCCCACCAGGCGCCGCGGGCCAGGGAATCGCTGGGGCTGGCCTGGCGCCAGCCTGCTGCTTCCTTGTATTGCGCGGGCTCGGCGACAGTCGGGCGCTGGTAGTCCGGGCCAATGGCGCAGGCACTGAGCAGCGCCAGGCTCAAGCTCAGGCTCAGCAGCCGCGAACCGCGGGCCAGGGCCAGGCGCTGAGGAAAGTTGCGGGGCGAGCAGTCAGTCATAGCGGCGTTTCCAGAGCGGCATCGGTACGGACTCCACGCCAGTGGTTGAACTTATGGCGCAGGCGATCGAGATAGAGGTAGACCACCGGGGTGGTGTAGAGGGTCAGGACCTGGCTGAAGACCAGGCCGCCGATAATGGTCAGGCCCAGGGGCTGGCGCATTTCCGCGCCTTCGGCGCTGCCGAGCAGCAACGGCAAGGCGCCGAGGATCGCCGCCAGGGTGGTCATCAGGATCGGCCGCAGGCGCAGCAGGCAGGCGCTGCGGATCGACTCCAGCGGGCCCAGGCCCTGGTGACGCTCCAGCTGCAACGCCAGGTCGATCATCAGGATGGCGTTCTTCTTCACCACGCCGATCAGCAGGAACAAGCCCAGCAGCGAGATCAGGCTGAACTCGCCGCCCAGCACATAGATCGACAGCAAGGCGCCGACCCCGGCCGACGGCAGCGTGGAGAGAATGGTCAGCGGGTGAATGTAGCTTTCATAGAGCACGCCCAGCACCAGGTACACCGCCAGCAGCGCGCCGAGGATCATGAACGGCTGGCTCTTCTGCGTCGCGGCGAAGGCGTCAGCGGTGCCGGCCATCTTGACGATCACGTCTTCGGGCATGCCGACCTTGGCGATCGCCCGTTCGATGGCCGCCGTGCCCTGCTCCACCGTCACCCCTTCGGCCATGTCGAAGGAAATGCTTTCCGAGGCGAACTGGCCTTCGTGGCTGACCCGGTCGTCTTCCAGGCTGTTTTCGTAGTGGGCGATGGTCGACAGCGGCACCCGCGCGCCATCGGCGGTGATCACCTGCACCTGGTTGAGGGTGACCGGATCCTGAGCGTATTTCGGGTTGACCTCCATCACCACCTGATACTGGTTGAGGCTGTCGTAGATGGTGGAAATCTGCCGCTGGCTGTAGGCGTTGTTGAGCACCGCGGTGACCATGTTCATGTCGATCCCCAGGCGCTTGGCCTGGTCGCGGTCGACCACCAGGGTCACCTGCTGGGCGCCCCGCCCTTCGCGGGCGTCGATCGCCGTCAGCTCCGGCAAGGCACGCAGCGCGGTGACCACTTTCGGGTACCACTCGCGCAACGACCCCAGGTCGCCGCTCTGGATGATGTAGGAATACTGCGAGGTGGTCTGCTCGCGGCCGCCGCCGAACTGCAGGTCCTGGTCGGCCATCAGCATCAGCTGGGCGCCGGGCACCTTGGGCATTTCCTTGCGCAGGCGCTCGATGACCTTCTGCGCGGAAATGTTGCGTTCCTTGATCGGCTTGAGGCGCACCAGCATGAAGGCGTTGTTGGTGCCGTTATTGCCACCGATGAAACCGGCCACGCTCTCCACCGCCGGGTCCTTGAGCACTTCGCGGCGGAAGATCTCCATCTTCGGCTGCATCACGGTGAACGACAGGCCGTCGTCGCCACGCACGAAACCGATCAACTGGCCGGTGTCCTGCTGCGGCATGAAGGTCTTGGGCACCACCACGTACAGCGCGATGTTGACGCCGATGGTCACGAACAGGCTGAGCAGGGTCAGGCGCTTGTGGCGCAGCACCCAGTCCAGGCTGCTGGCGTATTTGGCCACCATCCAGTCGTTGGCGTGCTGGCTCCAGCGCTGCAGGCCGTTCTCCCGGCCCGGCACATGGGGCTTGAGCCAGCGGGCGCAGAGCATCGGGGTCAGGGTCAGGGACACCACCAGGGACACGACTATGGCCGCCGCCAGGGTGATGGAAAACTCGCGGAACAGGCTTTCGATGATCCCGCCCATGAACAGGATCGACAGGAACACCGCCACCAGCGAGACGTTCATCGACAGCAGGGTGAAGCCGACTTCCTTGGCTCCCAGGTAGGCGGCTTTCATCGGTGCGATGCCTTCGTCGATGTGCCGGGAAATGTTCTCCAGCACCACGATGGCGTCGTCCACCACCAGCCCGGTGGCGAGAATCAGCGCCATCAGCGACAGGTTGTTCAGGGAAAAACCGTACAGGTACATCACCGCGAAGGTGCCCACCAGCGACACCGGCACCGCCAGGGTCGGGATCAGCGAGGCGCGCAGATTGCCGAGGAACAGGTAGACCACCAGGATCACCAGGGCCACGGCGATCAGCAGGGTCATCTCAGCCTCGTGCAGGGTGGCCTTGATCACCGGCGAACGGTCCATCGCCAGGTTGAGCTTGACGCTGGCCGGCAGCACCGCCTGCAACGCCGGCAGTTGCGCCTTGATCTCGTTGACCGTCTCGATGATGTTGGCCCCGGCCTGGCGGTTGATCACCAGCAGCACCGCCGCGTCGTCGTTGAAGAAACCGCTGTTGTAGCGGTCCTCGACGCCGTCGCTGACCTTGGCCACGTCTTTCAGGCGCAGGGCCGCGCCGTCCTTGTAGTGGATAATCAGCGGCTCGTAGTCCTTGGCCTTCTCCAGTTGGTCGTTGGCCTGCACCTGCCACATCTGCTCGCTGTTCTCCACCGAGCCCTTGGGCCGGCGCACATTGGCTTCGGCGATGGTCTTGCGCACATCGTCGAGGGCCACGCCGTACTGGTTGAGCAACTGCGGCTCGAGCTCGATACGCACCGCCGGCAGCGAACTGCCGCCGATCTGCACCTCGCCAACCCCGGACACCTGGGACAGGCTCTGGGACAGGATGGTCGAGGCCAGGTCATACAGCTGCCCCTTCTCCAGCACGTCGGAGGTCAGCGACAGCACCATGATCGGCGCCTGGGACGGGTTGACCTTCTTGTAGGTGGGCATGCTGCGCATGCCGCTGGGCAGCAGGTTGCGCGAGGCGTTGATCGCCGCCTGCACTTCCCGCGCCGCGCCGTTGATATCGCGATCCAGGTCGAATTGCAGGATGACCCGGGTCGAACCCTGGCTGGAACGGCTGCTCATGGTGTTGACCCCGGCGATCGCGCCGAAGGAACGCTCCAGGGGCGTGGCCACGGTGGACGCCATCACCTCGGGGCTGGCCCCCGGCAGGCTGGCCTGGACCACGATCACCGGGAAGTCCATCTGCGGCAGCGGCGACACCGGCAGCAGACCGAAGCTGACACCGCCCAGGAGCATGATCGCCAGGCTCAGCAGCATGGTGGCCACCGGCCGGCGGATAAAGGGTCCGGACAGGTTCATGGCTGCTCTACCGGCTCCGCGGGCTCAGGCGCCGAACGCCAGCGCCGGCCCAGGCGGTCGAAGTACAGGTAGATCACCGGCGTGGTGAACAGCGTGAGGATCTGGCTCAGCAACAGGCCGCCGACCATCACCAGGCCCAGGGGCTGGCGCAGCTCGGCGCCGGAACCGGTGGCCAGCATCAGCGGCACGGCGCCGAACAGCGCGGCCAGGGTGGTCATCAGGATCGGCCGGAAACGCAGGAGCGCCGCCTGGTAGATCGCCTGCTCCGGGGCCATGCCCTGGTTGCGTTCGGCGTCGAGGGCGAAGTCGATCATCATGATCGCGTTCTTCTTGACGATGCCGATCAACAGGATGATGCCGATGATCGCGATCATGCCCAGGTCGTTGCCGCTGAGGATCAGCGCCAGCAAGGCGCCCACCGCCGCCGACGGCAGCGTGGAGAGGATGGTGATCGGGTGGATGTAGCTCTCGTAGAGCACCCCGAGCACGATGTACATGGTCACCACCGCCGCCAGGATCAGCAGCAAGGTACTCGACAGCGAGGCCTGGAACGCCTGGGCCGCGCCCTGGAACTGGGTCTGCACGCCCACCGGCATGCCGATGTCCTGCTGCACCTGTTCGATGATGTCCACCGCCTGCCCCAGGGCCACGCCGGGCGCCAGGTTGAACGACATCATCACCGCCGGGAACTGGCCGATATGGGCGATGGCCAATTGCGCCTGGCGCTCCTCGACCCGGGCCAGGCTCGACAGGCGCACCTGGCCGCCGTCGGTGGTTTTCACATGGATCTGTTCCAGCGCCTGCGGGCCGATGGTTTCCCCAGCCTGGGCCTGCAACACCACGCGGTACTGGCTGGCCTGGGTGTAGATGGTGGAAATCTGCCGCTGGCCGAAGGCGTCGTACAGCGCGTCGGTGATGTTCGACACCGAGACGCCGATGCGCGAAGCGGCGTCGCGGTCGATCACCAGGTACACCTGCAAGCCCTTGTCCTGCAGGTCGCTGGCGACATCGGTGAGTTCCGGGCGGTGAGCCAAGGCATCCACCAGGCGCCCGCTCCACAGGGCCAGCAGGTCGGCATCCGGCGACGACAGGCTGAACTGGTACTGGGTGCGGCTGACCCGGTCCTCGATGGTCAGGTCCTGCACCGGCTGCATGAACAGGCGGATGCCCACCAACCGGTCGACCTGGGGCTGGATGCGCGCGATCACCTCGGCGGCGCTGAGGTCGCGTTCGCGGTGCGGCTTGAGGTTGATCAGCAGCCGGCCGCTGTTGAGGGTGGCGTTGTCGCCGTCGACGCCGATATAGGACGACAGGCTTTGCACCGCCGGGTCGGCCAGGATGATTTTCGCCAAGTCCTGCTGACGCTGGCTCATGGCGGCGAAGGACACCGACTGCGGCGCTTCGGAAATGCCCTGGATCACCCCGGTGTCCTGCACCGGGAAGAAGCCCTTGGGCACCACCATATAAAGGAACACGGTCAACGCCAGGGTGCCGATGGCCACCAGCAGGGTCAGCGGCTGATGCTTGAGCACCCATTGCAGCCACCGACCGTAGCTGGCGATCAGCCAGTCGATCCAGGCGCCGCTGGCACGGTAGAACCGCCCCTGCTCTTCCTCCTTGGGCTCACGCTTGAGCAGGCGCGCGCACATCATCGGCGTCAGGGTCAGGGACACCACCAGGGAAATCAGGATCGCCACCGCCAAAGTGATGGCGAATTCGCGGAACAGCCGCCCGACCACATCGGCCATGAACAGCAACGGAATCAATACGGCGATCAGCGACAGGGTCAGCGACACCAGGGTGAAGCCGATCTGCCTGGCGCCCTTGAGCGCAGCCTGCATCGGGCTATCGCCCTCCTCGATGAAGCGCGAGATGTTCTCCAGCATCACGATGGCGTCGTCGACCACGAAGCCGGTGGCGATGGTCAGGGCCATCAGGGTCAGGTTGTTGACCGAGAAGCCCGCCAGGTACATCACGCCGAAGGTGCCGATCAGCGACAGCGGCACGGCGATCGACGGGATCACCGTGGCGCTGGCCCGGCGCAGGAACAGGAAGGTCACCATCACCACCAGGGCGATGGCGATCAGCAATTCGTGCTGCACGTCGGTGACCGAGGCGCGGATGGTCTGGGTGCGGTCGGTGAGCACGGTGACGTCGAGGCCGGCCGGCAGGTTGTCGGTGATGCTCGGCAGCAGCGCCTTGATCCGGTCCACCACCTCGATCACGTTAGCCCCGGGCTGGCGCTGGATATTCAGCAGCACCGCCTGGTTTTCATTGGCCCAGGCCGCCAGGCGTTCGTTCTCGGCGCCGCCGGCGATCTGTGCAACGTCTTTCAGGCGCAGCGGCGCGCCATTCTTGTAGGCCAGGATCAGTTCGGCGTAATCCTTGGGCGAGGTCAGCTGGTCATTGGCGTCGAGCATCGACACCCGGGTCGGGCCGTCGAAGTTGCCCTTGGGCTGGTTGACGTTGGAGGCGCCGATCAGGGTGCGCACGTCCGACAGGTTGAGGCCGTTGGCCGCCAGGGCCTCGGGGTTGACCTTGATCCGCACCGCCTGGCGCTGGCCGCCGGCGATGCTGACCATGCCGACGCCGCTGATCTGCGCGATCTTCTGCGCCATACGGGTGTCGACCAGGTCGTTGAGCTTGGGCAGCAGCATGGTCTTGGAGGTGATGGCCAGGGTCAGCACCGGGGTGTCCGCCGGGTTGACCTTGTTGTACACCGGCGGCGCCGGCAGATCGCTGGGCAGCAGGTTGGTCGCGGCATTGATCGCCGCCTGCACCTGCTGCTCGGCGACATCCATATTGATGTCGAGGTTGAAGCGCAGGGTCAGCACCGAGGCGCCACCGGAGCTGGTGGAGGCCATCTGGGTCAGGCCGGGCATCTGCCCGAACTGGCGCTCCAGGGGCGCGGTGACCGCGCTGGTCATCACGTCGGGGCTGGCACCGGGGTACAGGGTCATCACCCGGATGGTCGGGTAATCGACCTGGGGCAACGCCGAGACCGGCAACAGGCGATAGGCGATCAGGCCGGCCAGGACAATGGCCAGCATACTCAGGGTGGTGGCTACCGGGCGGAGGATGAACAGCCGCGAGATATTCATGCGCCGACCTTGCCCGCCGGCGTCTCGGTGGCCGGCGTGGTCGCCGAGCTGGCCGGCTGGCCCTGCAGGTGCTGGGTCGGGGTGGCCGGCACTTCTTCGGGGGTGTTGACCACTTCCACTTCGCTGCCGTCCTTGAGGCGGTCGGTGCCTTCCAGCACCACGCGGTCGCCGGCTTCCAGGCCGGCCTTGATCACGGTGGAATCGCCGTTGCTGTCGCCGACCTGCAACTGGCGGATCTTGACCTTATTGGCGCCGTCCAGGGCATAGACGAAGGTGCCGTTGGTGCCGAACTGGATCGCCGCCGACGGCGCCAGCACCACGTTTTTCAGGGTGTCGGCAAGCACGCGCACGTTGACGAACTGGTTGGGGAACAGCGCCTGGTCGCGGTTGTCGTAGCGCGCCTTGAACTTCAGGGTGCCGGTGGTGGTGTCGATCTGGTTGTCGAGGCTTTGCAGCACGCCGCTGGCCTGCAGCGTCTGGTCGCCGCGGTCCCAGGCTTCCACCGGCAGCCTGGCGCCGCTGCGATAACGCTCGAGCACCCTGCTCAGGTTGTTCTCCGGCAGGGTGAAGGCCACGCTGATCGGCTGGGTCTGGGTAATGATCGCCAGCGCGGTGGTGTCGTTGGCCGCCACCAGGTTGCCGACGTCCAGCTGGCGCAGGCCGACGCGGCCGGTGATCGGCGCGCGGATCTTGGTGAATTCGAGGTTGAGCTTGGCGTCGTTGACCGCCGCCTGGTTGGTCTTGACCGTGCCCTGGTACTGGCCGACCAGCGCCGCGGCGGTGTCCAGGGTCTGCTTGGCGATACTGTCCTGGGCATACAGGCCGCGATAACGCTCGTAGTCGACCTGGGCGTTCTTCAGTTGCGCCTGGTTCTGCAACAGCGTGCCTTCGGCCTGGAGCAAGGCGTTCTGGTAAGGCCGCGGGTCGATTTCCGCCAGCAGGTCGCCGGCCTTGACCATCTGCCCTTCCTCGAAGGCCACCTTGACCAGCTCACCGGCCACCCGGCTGCGCACATTGATGGTGTTCAGCGCGGTGACGGTGCCCAGCGCCTTGTAATACAGCGCGAAATCCCCGCGCGTGGCCGGCGCCACCCGCACCGGGATCGGCCCGCTCGCGCCGCCAAACCCCGGCCGCATAGACCCGCTGCGACCGGTGTGTCCGGCCGCGGCCTTTTGCCCGGCGGCATCCTTTGGGGCGGTCGAGGCCGGCCAGAACTTCCAGCACAGGCCGACGATAGCCAACAGGACAAGCAGGCCAAGCAGCCAGCGACGGGAGTTGCGGGAAACGGAGGATTGCATGGAGTGATCAACCATTGGGCGCGAGGGGATCTTTTTCAGAAGGCTGAAAGATAAGCACTGGCCGGTGTTTAGCAAAGCGCCTTTACCGGCAATTTACCTTGGGCTTACGTTTGCAAGTGTCTGCTAAGCCACTGAAGCACAAATAAAAACGGCCTGGACAGGGCCAGGCCGTGAATAATTGTAAAACCTGTTACTTCAGAACGGCCAAGGCCGCGTCGTAGTTCGGTTCTTCAGCGATTTCCTTGACCAGCTCGCTGTGCAGCACGGTGTCGTTCTCGTCCAGCACCACCACCGCGCGGGCGGTCAGGCCGGCCAGTGGGCCGTCGGCAATGGCCACGCCGTAGTTCTCGATGAACTCGCGGCCACGCAGGGTCGACAGGTTCTGCACGTTGTCCAGGCCTTCGGCGCCGCAGAAACGGGCCTGGGCGAACGGCAGGTCAGCCGAGATGCACAGCACCACGGTGTTGTTCAGGCCGCTGGCCTGGGCGTTGAACTTGCGCACGGAGGTGGCGCAGGTCGGGGTGTCGACGCTCGGGAAGATGTTCAGCACTTTGCGCTTGCCGGCAAAGCTGCTCAGGGTGATGTCGGCCAGGCCGGCGCCCACCAGGGAGAACGCTGGCGCCTTGGCGCCGGTTTGTGGCAGTTGGCCGTTGACTTGAACCGGGTTGCCTTTAAGGGTGACTTGAGCCATGAACGGAGTCCTTTTAAACGATGGTCATTGAACAGCTGTAAAGAAAATCGAGAGGCCGGAAGTTAAACATGAAATGGCCCGGCCACCTATGCCCGGGATACAAATTGTAGAACAAGCCCCGAGAGCGGAGCGCAACGCTGGAGGCCATCGAAATACCGGCGGAACGCGAAAACACTGTAGCCGCTGCCGCAGGCTGCGATAAGGCCGCAGGCCTTCGGCGATATCGATATCCCACGCCCGCGTTGCGGTCGATCGCAGCCTGCGGCAGCGGCTACAAAGGCCTGCTTCAACCTAGCAAGCGCAACAGAGTGCGATGCCGGAACCCGAAATGCGCCCCATGCCGGCATTGACCAGCAGCCATTCCACAGGTACGCCGCCCAGCGCCCGATAGGTCACCCGGTCGGTATTTACGTATAACCACCGTCCATGTCGCCGGTATGACACCCCACAGCCAGTGGCGAAAGCCGAACTGGCACCCGGCGCTGATCCGCAGGTCATTGATATCCACGCCCCGCAAGGGGCTGGTGCGCTCGGGAAAGATCTTCGGGAAGTTGGCGCCTTCAAGACAGAAATCCAGCACCTGAGCCGGGCTGCGACCGGCAATGAAAGTCATGCGTTCGAGCACAGGCATGCTGGAGAAACCTCATGAAAGCCTCAACAAAACCTCACTCAATACATCATAAATATTCTGTATATATATGTTTTTATTGAATTTATTTTATTTAATAATTCACATTAACTTAACCACTAAGAAAGCATGGAAATAATCATATTCCACATGAACCGGAAGGCGCCGCCTGAAGCTCCGCTGCCACTCGACCCTGGAGCACGCTGCCCTGCCGCGGACGTGAAAACCTGTCACGGACAGCAGGCCTTGCGCCCTCGCCTCGCCAGCGAAACCTGTGTTCTTGATTGACTGCCGGAACGGCTCAGTGAAGGGGTCAGGTATTCGCCCTGACCCCGACGCAGTGGGCAGAAAAGCTCGGGGAGAAACCCCGGCCCTACTGTTTTTTCAGTTTCTGGAAGGACTGATGCAGGTCGGAGGCCCAGCCGTCGATGACGTTTTTCACGTCCGAAGGCTGCATGACCTGGGTGTCGTTCTGCAGCGGCTTGCCGCTGCCCTTGCGCACCACCTGGGCGATCACCTTGTTGTTGCCGCCGTCGATGAACTGCGCCTCGGTACCCAGGGTGGTCTCCTGGTCGCGGATGCCGCTGGCCGTGCTCACCGCCGCCGCCACCAGGGCGATGGGAATGATTTCGTAGGGCTTCAGGCCTTCGGTCTTGCTGCTCACGGCCGTGATCGCCGCGCGCACCACAATCACCCCCGGCCCCGGCGCGGTGGCCAGGGGCAAGTCCTGGCCGATCTCGCGTTTGAGCGCTTCGTCGTAATAGCGGTTGATACCGTACAAGGTGTTCTGCGGGATCTTCACCGTCGGCTGCGGCTTGGGGTAGAACTGGGTGGGCTCGATATAGACGCTGCGGTACTGCTTCAGGTCCAGCTTGGGATCGACCCAGCGCATCACCTCGACGCCAGACGGCGACTTGGCTTCCTTGAGCTGGCTGTAGTCGCCGAGAAAACCGGAGTACTCGTCGGGTTGGGTGACGTTGCTGGAACAGCCCAC
Organism: Pseudomonas sp. NFACC41-3; assembly: GCF_900109505.1. Lineage (NCBI taxonomy): Bacteria > Pseudomonadati > Pseudomonadota > Gammaproteobacteria > Pseudomonadales > Pseudomonadaceae > Pseudomonas > Pseudomonas sp. NFACC41-3. The sequence continues at coordinate 1,360,716 of NZ_FOAE01000001.1, read as the reverse complement.
CAACCCTAGGGAGGCCAGGCACAGCGTGCTCATCATTGATGCGAGCTTCATGGGGTAACTCCTGTCAGAAATCCGGAAGCGCTACTGGTTTGAGGAAGTGTAGGTATAGCCAATAGCGGGCATATCAGCACAACAAAAGCGGATCAATCGCCAAAGCAGGCCAGAGAATTCTTGGCGAATCGAACAGATGCGGGGGGCGGCGTCAAGGCCGCACCTCGCCCCAGCCCGTCCGTTACCAAGTCGTTCCGCGCCTTGCCGCCGCCTCGCGCAAGGCGTTGATGCGCATGGCCTTGAGCAGGGAAAAGGTCCCGGCCAGGATGATCACGGCGCCAAATACGAAGTCGATGCTGTACAACTGGTAGTCCTGCAGCGGCCCGACCAGGAACACCCGCACCGCCGCCACGCCCAGCAAGGTGGCAAGAAAGTCGATGGTCGGCTCGTCGCGATACAGCACCATCAGCAGCGGCAGGCACAGCACCAGCAACAACAGCAGCACGATGATCTTGAACGAGCCTTTGCGCTCGATGCTGAAGGCGCACTCGCTGGCGCCGTAGGCGGGATAGTCGCCGGGCTGGACCAGGCTGTTCTGCTCGGCGATGTAGTCCGCCGGGTTGTACAGGCGGGTCGGGGTAAAGGTATTGGACAGGTTCAGCTGCGTGGTGATGCGCTTGAACGGCAGGTCGACCTGCTCGTTGCCCTTGAGGATGTACAGCACCGGCTTGTAGCCGTAACGGTAAACCTCGAAGGGAAACCGGCTGGACTCGCCGTTGACCCGGATCGAGCGGCTCTCCAGGTCGGCGTAGGCATTCTTGTGCGGCGAACTGAAGTTGCGGTTCAAGGGCTTGACCTTGACCTCTTCGAAGAACAACGGCGGCATGCTGTAGGTGAACTGCAAGGGTTCCAGGCGCAGTTTCAGCGGGTAGCGGCCCAGCTCGTAGCGGTTGTAGGTGCGCTCGGAAACGTTGACCTCCCCTGAGACCTTGAACTCGCCCTGAGTGCTGTTGGTCACCCTGAGCAGCAGGTAGTCGCGCTTGAAGGAGTGCGGCGAATCCGCGGCGGGGCCGCACCAGCCGTAGCTGTCGAGAGGGTCGCCAAGGCGCCCGCTGCGGGCATCCTGGTACACATAGAAATAGCCGACCCACAGGGTCAGGAGCAGCAACAACGAAAACAACCCGAGTATCTTTTTAGCAACGCTCACAGCCGCGACTCTCTTCCATGGATGGCCCATGCCAGGCACGCCGGCGACTGATCGCCGGTCGCCGATCCCTGGCTCCGTCATAAGAGGTGCGACTCTACCAAAGCGCCATCATCGACCCAAGGACAAATGCCCCTGGCGGCCAGACAATGGCCGTTGCCGGCCCTGTTCCCGGGCGACTGTGAGCATCGATCGAAGCGCCGGCCCGGGCAGGCGCTGCTCTTCAGCGGCAGCGGATCTCAGCGGCGCCGGAACAGCGGCCGCGGCTCGATCGCCGAGCGCCCGTAGAGCACGCTCATGCCCGCCAGCCCCTTGAGGGCGTCGTCGGCGCATTTGTCTTCGCGGATGGCAAAGCTGTCAAAACCGCATTGGCGCATATGGCTGAGCTGGTCGCGCAGCACATCGCCCACCGCCCGCAGTTCGCCCATCCAGCCCAGCCGGGTGCGCAGCAGGTAGGCCTGGCTGTAGGCCCGGCCGTCACGGAAGCTGGGGAAGTCCAGGGCGATCAGCGGGATCAGCTTGAGCCAGGGCCGCAGGCTTTCCACCTCGTCGTCCGGGCCGAGCCAGACCCCGTCCCGCGCCGGCTCGTGCTCGATGCGTCGGATCAGCCAGCGGGCCAGCGGCAGAATCAACGGGCCCTGGGGCAGCGGGCCGTCCACCTCGCGCACCAGGCTCCAGGGATCGTCCTCGACCCGCCCGGCCTGGCCATCTTGCAGACGCAGCAGATTATTCATGGCTGTAACTCCTGGCTCACGGCTGTAATTCCTCGCTCACGGCTGTGCTTTCTATTGCGCGGTCGCGCTGCGGGCTCATGGCAGCGCCTCCAGCACTTTCGGGTAGACCCGCTCCTTGAATGGCTCCAGGCCGATGCGCTGCACGGTGTCGACGAACAGTTCTTCGCTCTCCCGGTAACGCACGAAGGTGGCGATGATGCGTTCGATCACCCCGGGCACTTGCTCGGCGCTGAACGACGGGCCGATGACCTTGCCCAGCGCGCTGTGCTTGCCCTGGGCGCCACCGAGGGTGATCTGGTACCACTCGCTGCCGTTCTTATCGACGCCGAGGATGCCGATATTGCCGATGTGGTGATGGCCGCAGGCGTTCATGCAGCCGGAGATGTTCAGGCTGATGTCGCCCAGGTCGTGCAGGTAATCGAGGTTGTCGAAACGCGCCTGGATTGCCTGGGCGATGGGGATCGACTTGGCGTTGGCGAGGGCGCAGAAGTCGCCGCCGGGACAGGCGATGATGTCGGTCAGCAGGCCGACGTTGGCGCAACCCAGGCCCTGTTCGCCGGCCAGCCGCCACAGTTCATGCAGCGCGGCCTTGGGCACGTCCGGCAGGACAATGTTCTGTTCGTGGGCGATGCGGATTTCACCGAAACCGAAGGCCTCGGACCAGTCGGCCACCGCCTCCATCTGCGCCGCTGTCACGTCTCCGGGCGGCGAGGCGCTGCCGGGCTTGGTCGACAGCACCACGCTGGCATAGCCCGGCACCTTGTGCGGCTGGACGTTGTGCGCCACCCAGCGTTCGAAGGCCGGCTCCTCGGCCAGGCGGCTGCCGTAGTCGAGATCGGTGGCCGGCTGGCGTTCGTAGAGCGGCGGCACAAAGGCACTGGCGACCCGCTGGTATTCGGCCTCGGTCAGTTGCGCCGGGCCATCCTTGAGGTGCTGCCACTCCTCTTCCACCTCTTTGGCGAAGGCCTCGATACCCAGGGCCTTGACCAGGATCTTGATCCGCGCCTTGTACTTGTTGTCGCGCCGGCCGTGGCGGTTGTAGACCCGCAGCACCGCCTCGACATAGGACAGCAGGTGCTGCCACGGCAGGCCGTCGCGGATCTGCTGGCTGAGGATCGGCGTGCGCCCCAGGCCGCCGCCGACCATCACCCGCAGCAGCATCTGCCCGCGCCAGTCGCGGTACAGGTACAGGCCGATGTCATGCATCATGATCGCCGCCCGGTCCTGGCGGGCCGAGCAGATGGCGATCTTGAACTTGCGCGGCAGGAACAGGAATTCCGGGTTGATGGTCGACCACTGGCGCAGGATTTCCGCCAGGGGGCGCGGGTCCATCAGCTCGTCGGCGGCCACCCCGGCGAAGGCTTCGGTGGTGATGTTGCGCACGCAGTTGCCGGAGGTCTGGATCGCATGCATCTCGACATTGGCCAGGCGTTCGAGGATGTCCGGCACCTGGGCCAGCTCGATCCAGTTGAACTGCATGTTCTGCCGGGTGGTGAAGTGGCCGTAGCCGCGGTCGTAGTCGCGGGCGATGCTGGCCAGGGTGCGCATCTGCCGCGCACTGAGGGTGCCGTAGGGAATGGCCACCCGCAGCATGTAGGCGTGTTTCTGCATGTACAGGCCGTTCTGCAGGCGCAGCGGCAGGAACTCCTCTTCGCTCAGCTCGCCGGCCATGAAGCGTTCGACCTGATCGCGAAACTGCGCCACCCGTTCAAAGACCAGGGCCCGGTCGTACTCGTCATAGTGATACATGTCACGGCCTCATCAGTGCTGACCCCGATCCCGCCCCTGAAGATGCGCCCTGTAGCTCCGTAGCCGCTGCCGAGCGCAGCGAGGCTGCGATCGAGCGCACAGCGCTCGCAAGCCGGAGCATGCGACAAGGCTGATAGACCGCGTGTGCCGCTTTGCGGCTGCTTTGCGGCTGCTTTGCAGCCGATCGCAGCCTCGCTGCGCTCGGCAGCGGCTACAGGGCCACGGTGGCCATGGGGTTATGCATTCCAGGGGTGAACCGGGGGTTTTGGTGTGGCGGTGACTATGCCCTTGCGGCTCAGGACGTTACAGATTCAGGTAAACACTAAAAAACCGTATCAGCAGCTCGCGGACCTGTGCTGGCAGGCGGTCAATCTGATCCGTATTAATGCAGTTTTTCTGAGCCTGTTTTGTTTCGTCCGTGCTTTCTACAGTGCATGGCATGCCAGGCCGGGTGGCCTGGCAAGCCTTTGCAACCGTGGAAGCATTGACCATGAGCACAGCAACAATGGAACCGGCCTACAACTACAAGGTGGTACGTCAATTCGTCATCGCCACCGTGGTCTGGGGCGTGATCGGCATGGCCATGGGGGTATGGATCGCCTCCCAGCTGGTCTGGCCGCAAATGAACCTCGACCTGCCCTGGACCAGCTTCGGCCGCCTGCGCCCGCTGCACACCAGCCTGGTGATCTTCGGCTTCGCCGGCAGCGCCCAGTTCGCCGCCAGTTACTACGCGGTCCAGCGCACCTGCCAGGTGCGGCTGTATTCCGACAAGCTCGCCGCCTTCACCTTCTGGGGCTGGCAGTCGGTGATCCTGATCATGCTGGTCACCCTGCCGCTGGGCTACACCACCACCAAGGAATACGCGGAAATCGAATTCTCCGGCGCGGTGTGGATGGCCGTAGTCTGGGTGGTCTACGGCATCGTGTTCTTCACCACCGTGGTGCAGCGCAAGACCAAACACATCTACGTCGGCAACTGGTTCTTCGGCGCCTTTATCCTGGTGATCGCCATGCTCCACGTGGTCAATCACCTGTCGATCCCGGTGGACTGGTTCAAGTCCTACCCGGTGTATTCCGGCGCCACCGACGCCATGGTCCAGTGGTGGTACGGCCATAACGCCGTGGGCTTCTTCCTGACCACCGGTTTCCTCGGGATGATGTATTACTTCGTGCCCAAGCAGGTCGGGCGCCCGGTGTATTCCTATCGCCTGTCCATCGTGCACTTCTGGGCGCTGATCACCCTGTACATCTGGGCCGGCCCGCATCACCTGCACTACACCGCCCTGCCCGACTGGGCGCAATCGCTGGGCATGGCCATGTCGCTGATCCTCCTGGCACCGAGCTGGGGCGGCATGATCAACGGCATGATGACCCTCTCGGGCGCCTGGCATAAGTTGCGCACCGACCCGATCCTGCGGTTCCTGGTGCTGTCCCTGGCCTTCTACGGCATGTCGACCTTCGAGGGGCCGATGATGGCGATCAAGACGGTCAACGCCCTGTCGCACTACACCGACTGGACCATCGGCCACGTCCACGCCGGCGCCCTGGGCTGGGTGGCGATGATCACCTTCGGCGCCATCTACCACATGGTGCCCAAGGTCTTCGGCCGTGAGCAAATGCACAGCATCCCACTGATCAACCTGCACTTCTGGCTGGCGACCATCGGCACCGTGCTCTACATCGCCTCGATGTGGGTCAACGGCATCACCCAGGGCCTGATGTGGCGCGCGGTCAACGACGACGGCACCCTCACCTACTCCTTCGTCGAGGCCCTGCAGGCCAGCCACCCGGGCTTTATCGTGCGCTTCGCCGGGGGCGTGTTCTTCCTCAGCGGCATGCTGCTGATGGCCTACAACACCTGGCGCACCGTGCGCGTGGCCGACCCGCGCCTGGCCCTCAGCGACGCCCAGATCGCCTGATCGCCCAAGCCACGACCACGACCACGACGCGGGCCACACCCGGCCCGCGTCGCTCATCCCTCCTGCAGCACAGCGAGCCCCCGATGATCGAATTCGCCCTTGACCTGCTCGGCGTGACCTTCCTCTACCTGAGCATCGGCTACTGCCTGCGCCATCAATCGGCCAAGAGCCTCGACGACGCCAGCCTGATCCCCTTCGCCGACGACCCGGACGTGGCGCGCCGGGTGGAACTGGCCACCGGCAAGAAAATCGACGCCGTGGCGCCGGAACCGCAAACCGCCAGGCCCGGCTGGGGCAATGTAGAGATCTGAAGAATGCCCTTGATGGGTCTGGTAGACGCCCAGGCCACCAGACAGCTACTGCCTTACCCACGTTCCCGGGGAATCAGCGCCTGCAGCTGCGACGCCAGGAAGTCGCCGTCGAAGGTAAAGACGTCGGACTCCTTCAGGCCGTTGGCCTGGCGCCATTGCCAGCTGCCGTCGGCCAAGCCCACCAGGGACACGCTGCCATACCGCGCGGCGGTCAGGCCCATGACCGCCAGGGAAATCTGCCCGGCGGCGCCCATCACATCGGGCACGAACTCCACCGGTTTGCCGACGATGACGAGGGTCAGCTTCTCGGTCTTGAAGGTCGAGGTTTTCACCGGGACGCTAGGGCTGAAGGCCAGGTAGGGTTCCCGGCTCAAGGCCAGCAGGTCCGGCATCAGCACCGGCGCCAGCCACTGCTGGATATGCTCGAACAGCTCAGTGATACGGCTCGCCCAGACCACCTTCTGGCTTTCGAACAGCTGTTTCTTGTGGGCTTCGCTTTCTGCATAGCGCCGAAGCATCTCGCCCAGTTGCCGTACGTCGTCCATGTTCATGCCTCTTCGAGAAACCGCGGTTGCGGACCTTGAGCATGGCAGATGGGGGGTGTCGGCGTACGACTAAAAACCTGCGCGGTACTGGCTCGGGGTCAGGCCGAGGGCCTTGCGAAAGGCGCTGCCCATATGGGACTGGTGGGCGAAGCCGGTTTCCAGGGCGATGGCGGCGAGCGGCAGGTCGCTGCGTTCGATCAGCCGACGCGCCGCCTGCACCCGGACTTCGACCAGCCAGGCATGGGGCGTCATGCCAATGGCGCGGGTGAAGTCGCGTAAAAAGCGCAGTTCGTTGCGCCCGGTGCAGGCCGCCAGTTCAGTGAGCGACAGCGGCTCGGCGTACTGCTGCTCGATCAGCGTCAGCACCCGGCTGAACTCGGTGCGCCTGGCGGCCTTGGCCGGTGCTGGGTCGAAGGCGGCGAGGCCGGCGAACTGCAGGGCGCATTGTTCCAGGGCCAACGGATCGCCGGCGGGTTCCAGCAACAGCCGCCGCGCCTGGCGTCCCAGCGCCAGGGCCCGGGCGTGTCCGGGCCGTTGCAGGCGTCGCGAACCGCGGGCGATGCCCAGGGCCTGGGGGTCGGCCAGCCAGCGCAGCAGCAGGTATTCACCGCCCTGGGGCGACTCGGAAAACACCTCGACCCCGGCCGGGGTCAAGGCCAGGGTCCCCGGCCAGCTGTCGAAATCCTCGCGCCGGTCGCTGCCGATGGCATGCACGCCCTGCTGGCGCTCCAGGCTCAGGCCGAGGCTTTGCCACTGCAGCGGATCGCGCGCACTGTAGGCCGCGCGCGGCAGCAATTGCAGGTCGAGCGTGCCGCCCAGCAGTTCGCGGCGCAGCGGCTCGTGACCCAGGCCCCTGCTGCTCAGAACCTTGCTGCTCAGCGCGCCGGGCATGTGAAATTTCTTGATAGATCGCGGGGCTGCGTCACGGGACACTCTCGACATTCAGGTTGGTCAGCAACAGGAGCTGTGTATGCGCACCATCGGCCTTATCGGCGGCATGAGCTGGGAGTCCAGCGCCGAGTATTACCGCCTTATCAACCAGCAGGTACGGGACCGTCTCGGGCCGCTGCGCTCGGCGCGGTTGCTAATGTACAGCGTCGACTTCGGGCCTGTCGAACAGGCCCAGCACGCCGGGCGCTGGGACCTCGCGGCCGGGATCCTGGTGGACGCGGCGCGCCGCCTGGAGGCCGGCGGCGCCGAATGCGTGGTGCTCTGTACCAACACCATGCACAAGGTCGCCGACGAGATTCAGGCCGTGCTCTCGGTGCCCTTCCTGCACATCGCCGACCCGACCGCCGAAGCCGCCCTCGAGGCCGGCACCCTCAGCGTGGGCCTGCTGGGCACGGCCTTCACCATGGAACAGGATTTCCTCAAGCAGCGCCTGCTCGATCGCGGCCTCAAGGTGCTGGTGCCGGACGCCGTGGACCGTCAGGCCGTGCACCGGATCATCTACGACGAGCTGTGCGTGGGTGTCATCAGCGAGGCCTCGCGCCAGCGCTACCAGCAGGTGATCCAGGCCCTGATGGAGCGCGGCGCCCAGGCCATCATCCTCGGCTGCACCGAGATCGGCCTGCTGCTCAAGCCCGAACACAGCCCCCTGCCGCTGCTGGACACCACCGAGCTGCATGCGCGGGCGGCGGTGGCGTTTGCCTTGGATGGAGCGCGGCATGGCTGACCGCAGATCATCGGCCATCCGCAAGCCTGTAGCCGCTGCCGAGCCCTGGCGAGGCTGCGATCGCCCGGAACGGGCGCGGCGCTCTCGAGATCGCTGAGGTCCTGCGGACCTATCGCAGCCTCGCTGGCGCTCGGCAGCGGCTACAGGGGTCGGTGGAGGTTAGGTAAACGTTCAGGTAGCGAGGGCGCGGCGCAGGCGCGCCATGCTCAAGACGTCGACGTACTGGCCGTCGCGCACCGCGTAGTCGCGCAGCCGGCCTTCGCTTTCGAAGCCGAACTTGCGGTACAGGCCCAGGGCGGCTTCGTTGTCGGCGAACACCGTCAGTTCCACCCGTTGCAGGTTCATCCAGTTGTCCGCCACGTCCAGCACCGCCGCCAACAGCCGGCTGCCGACGCCCTGGCCCTGCCATTCCACCGCCACCCCCATGCCGACGCTGCCGCAGTGGGCGCGGCGGATGCGCGAGTATTGCTCGATGCTGCAACTGCCGATCACCGCGCCCTGGTGCAGCGCCACCAGGGCCACCAGTCGTTCGTTGCTCGGCGCCAGGCGATTGCGCCAGACCTCGGAAGGTTGAAACGGCATCTGCAGCACCTGACGGGCGACCGCGGGGTCGTTGTACAGCGCGGTAATGCCCGGCACATGGGCTTCACTGAAACGTTCGATGACGATGCTGGGGATCTCTGCGGGCATAAGTCTTCCTTGGTTCATGCGAGACGGCCGTCGAGTGTAGAGCGCCAGCGCCGCGGATGGCGAGTGTCGGACACAGGGGCCAGGCGAGCCCATTCCCGGTGTAGGAGCCTGGCTGGCGATGCCTGCGCCGCGGTGTATCAGGCAGGACGCCATCGCCAGCAATCGAGCGTCGACCGGCTGCTCCTACAGCGGATTGACTGAGTCAAACCATTCGCCACGTTCGCGGAAGGTATTGAGGACCAGCTCCACCAGCATCCGCACCTCGGCGTCGTGCTCCACTTCGGCGTTCACCGCCATCCACACCTGGCGCGCCATGGCCTCGTCGAACAGCCCGGGCAGTGCCGTCAGGCCGCGGTCGAAGCGGCTCATATAATGGGGCAGCAGGCCGATGCAGGCGCTGCAACGAATCATCTCCAGCATCAGCTCGTAGGAATGTACCTGCACCACCCCCGCCAGGCGCTGCTCCACCAGCTGGTTCCATGGCCGCAGCGGCTCGACCTGCCGGTCCTGCTGCCATTGCACCAGCATGTAGTCGGCCAGGTCGTCCAGGCTGTCGGGGCGCGCCGCGACCCGCGAATAACGCTTGGCGATATGCGGCAGGTAGTCCAGGCGCACCAGCGGCTGCGGCGCGCTGGTGACGAAACTCGGCCCCGGCTTGGGCGAATCCACCCCGCCCAGCCACACCACCACGTCCGCGCTCAGGGCCCGAAGCGACAGCTCGCTGTCGATGGAGATGATCTCCAGGCGCACGCTGGCGTTGCGCCGCAACAGGGCAATCAGGTCGCGACCGAGGATGTCGTGCAGGATCGACTCGGCCACCGCCAGGCGCAGCAGCGGCTGTTCGAGCACCGGCAGCGTGCGTTCGTGGGCCAGGGCGATCAGTTGCGCCTTGAGCTGCTGGCCTTCGCGGCTGAGGCTCAGGGCGCTGCCCTGGAAGCTGAACAAGGGGCGGCGCAACTGTTCCTCCAGATGCGCCAGCTGTTTGCGCAGCAGCGTCGACTTGATGTTCAGGCTGCGCGCTGCCTGCATGAAGCAGCCGCAACGGGCGGTGACCAGGAAATACTGGGCCAGCTCCGGCTCGATCCCGGCGGCCAGGGCCAGCCAGGCTTCCCGGGGTTCGGCCTGGGCGATGTAGGGGGTGATGCCCGAGATCGGGACGGGTTCGAGAAAGGACATGAGTGACTCCCTGTCGTGTGGGTGATGGCATCCATTGCACGTTGTTCAGGCGATAGCGGTATCGGCCACACCGCCCCCTATAGCTTGTCCTCCAGCACCTTGCTCAACTGCGCGCCGTCGATACTCAGGGTCGCGGTGTCGAGCATGCCTTCCAGGTAGGCCTTGGCGATCTGTTCCTGGCGCTGCGCCCGCAGGGCCTGGGTCAGGCGTTCGCGCAACTCGTCCAGGGTCGCGGTGCGGGCCGGTTGCTGCTCGGTCAGCTTGAGCACATGAAAACCCGCCGCACTCTGCACCGCATCGGACACCGCACCAACCTTCAAGCGCGCCACGGCACCGCGGACCTCGGGCAGCAGTTGCTGCAACGGTTGCAACCCAGAGTCGCCGCCGCGCCGGGCGCTGTCGGGGTCCTGGGAATACTGGCTGGCCAGGGCGGCGAATTCGCCAGGGGCGGCCTGGGCCTTCTTGCTCAGTTCCTGGGCCAGCTTGCGTGTCGCCTCCAGCGCCTGCGGCTCATTCACCGCGAGGAAGATCTGGCTGACCCGGTACAAGGCCGGGGTTTGCCACTGCGCCTTGCCGGCGTCGTAGGCCTGCTGCAACTCGGCCTCGCTCGGGTAGCCGGCCGGCACCTGGCTGACCGAGCGCAAGTAGTCGCGAAAGACGATCTGTTCGGTGGCCACCTTGGTCTGCAAGGCCACCTCCGGACGCTGGCGCCAGCCCTGGGCATCGGCCTGTTCGAGCACGGCCTTTTCCGCCAGGCGCGTGCGAATCCAGTTTTCCAGGGCCGGGCGATTGCCCCGCAGCTGCTCGCGGGACGCCTCGGGCAAGGCCGCAAACAGCGCCTTGAGCTCCTCCGGCGCCACCCGCTGGTTGCCCAGGCGCGCCACCGCCGGGCCGTCGTCGATCGGGCTGGCTAGCGCCCCCCTGGGCTGTTGCGCCGCCACCGGGTCGCTGCCCGGACGCATGCCCAGCCACACCGCCAGCGCCACCAGGGCCAGGGCGCCGACACCGACCACCAGGCTTGGCTTCTTCACTGCCCAGGCACCTCAACGACAGCCTCGGCGACGGCCTCGGGCGCTGCTTCAGGCATGGTTTCTGGCGTGGCTTGTGGCGTGGCTTCAGGTTGGGCCTGCAGGCGCGCGGCGTGCTGGCTGTAGTCGCGCAGGTAGACGATGAATTCCTGCAACAGCCGGTCCCAGAGTTCCAGCTGGCTGCGCAGATGATCGTGGCCAACCCCGGCCACCACCACGTCCATTTCCATCACCAGGAACTCGCCCTGCACCGACAGCCGGGCAAAGCGTCGCGAGGCATTCCACAGCTCGGCCAGGCCCGCCGGCAACTCGCCCTGGACCCGCAGCGCGCAGCTGAAGGTGAAGTCCACATAGCTGCCCTGCCCAGCACCCGCCGCGTTGCCGAAGCGCACGGCGTAGCCGATGCCCTGGCTGGCGCTGAGCAGTTGCACGATGCCGTTCTGGTCGGTCTGGTTGACCCGGTAGCCGGCGCCTTGCAGCAGCTCGGTGAGGCTCTGCGGGGTGACGCTGGCGATCAGTTGCGCTTGTTCAGTCATGCTCGATTCTTCCCTGATATTCAGTGGGTGCTCGCTGCCCGGGGGGAATCGAACTGGGTTTTGTACAGCTCGTCGCCAAAGCCCTGGGCCAGTTCCTCGAACTTGACCCGGGCGCCGCCGGCGAAGGGCTGGCGGATTTTCATCACCTGCGCCACGTCGATCTTCTCGTAGGCCGCGAGGATCTCTTTGGCCACGCCATACATTTGCTGATTCTTGACCGAACATTGCTGCACTTGTGTGTCACGTTCGCTCAATTGCGCCGCAAGCCTGGCCCGCTCGGCCTCTTTGGCCCGGGCCATGACCAGCAGTTCGTCATAGGCCTTCTTGAACTTGCCGATCTGCTCGCTGCTGGCGGCCATCTGCGCCTGAGCCTGGCTGTGCAGGTTCTGCTGCTGGCCGGCCAGTTGCTCGGCGACGCCGCGGGCCTTGGCCAGGTCGGCGGTCAGTTGCTTGATCTGCGCCTGCGCCTGTTTGGCCTGGTTCTCGGCGGCGACCCGGGCCGCGCTGGCCTGGGCCTGTTCGCTCTGCAGGGCCTGCAACTGCTGGGTGGTGCTGCGCAACTGGGTGCGCAGGCGCTCCTCCATGCCTTCGGCGCTGGCCCCGCAGGCCATCAGCACGCCCAGGGCCAACAACAGGCAGCGCCCTGCCCTGGCTCGCGTGTTCATCGCCGTGCTGTTCATAGCAAGACTGGTCATGACAATGCCCCTTGCGCCCTAGAAGCGCGTGTTGATTTCAAGCTGCAAGACATCGATGTCGAACGGCGCGCCGTACACCGCCTCGGAGCTCAGCCAGCGGCCGGTGGCGAAGACGTTCTTGGCCAGGCCGTAGTTGCCGCCGAGGAAGTAACCCTTGGCGTTGGTGCCGCCGAGGTGGAACGAGGAATCGTTGAAGCCGTCAGGCAGCGCATCGGGCTGGATGTACTTGTAGCCGGCGAACAGGTTCCAGTCGCCCTGCTTGGCCAGCTCCAGGCTGTTGCCCAGGGTGAACTGCACCATCCAGGCGTTGGCGCCGCTTTCCAGCTCGCCGTTGCTGTCCAGGTTGTTGACGATCTGGCCTGCGGAGCGCTTGCGCATCTCGCCTTCGTCGTAACCCAGGTTGTGGATGTAGTTGGCCTGGCTGCGCAGCTTGAAGTTCTCCGGCAGGTCGGCGTCCCACACCAGGTTCAGGTCCAGCAGGTTGAACTCCGAGGCCAGGCCGACGAACTGCGGCTGCGCGGTGGCGGCCGGGTTGAGCGGGTTGGGCGTGATGTCGCGCAACAGGAACACACTGTTGCCCTTCTGCATGAAGGCCACGCGGCTGCCGTCGCTGTCGCAGCCCGGCGCCCCGGCCCAGGGTTCGCAGGCACCGGAGCGCTGGCCTTCGATGTCGTCGAAGCGGTAGTAGGCCAATGCGCCCTTGAGCCGGTGGTTGCCGTTGATCGCCCAGTTGGCGCCGATCTGCGCGCCGTACAGCCATTTGTTGTCGCTCTCTTCCTTGTCGAAGCCGTTGCTGGTGGAGGTGTCGTTGGTGTACTCCACCGGGAACGCGCCGACCGTACCGAACAGGCCCCAGTCGCGATTGAGCTTGTGGTTGAAGATCGCCGCCACGCCGTCGAAATTCAGGTCGTTGGAATACAGCAGGTCGGTGGAGAAGAACGGGTTGGCGATCCGCCCGCCGGTCAGGGTCAGCGCGTCGGTGGCCTTCCAGGTCAGGTAGCCCTGGTCGAGCCAGATGTCCTTCTTGCCGAACCCGCCGCCCAGGGTCTGGGTGGTGGACACCGGGTTGTTGTCCGAGCCGGTACCGATGCGGATGCCGGCGGTCCAGTCCTCGGCGACCTGGGCCTTCATGCCCAGCCGGGCGCGCAGGCGGAACAGGTTCTCGCGGTCCTCGCGGGTGTTGAGCAAGGGCGGCAGGTTGGAACTGCTATTGGGGTTGACGTCGTACGGGCCTTTGTCGTTGAGTTTGGCGAAGTCGACGATTTCGTTGCTGTTGCTGCCCGAGTAGTAGCGCGACTCGTCGCGCAGGCGAATGTCGCCGTCGAAGCTGATGCGCGACACCCAGTCCGGGAAGGTGTTGGGCTGGGCCCAGTTCTCCTGCTTGGCGGTGGCCATGACCTCGGCCTTGACCTGGTCGCGGATCTGGTCGCGGACGATGGCCGGCACGTATTGCACCCGCACATCCCCCGGCGTTGCCGCCGGCCCTGCCGCCACCGCGGTGCTGGCCTGGCGCGCCTGCTGCGCTTCGCGCTCGGCCTGGGCGATCAGGCCGTCGGCCTGTTCCTGTTTCAGCACGCCCTGCTGCACCAGCAAACGGATCAGATTGATCGTGGCGTTTTCCGAGGGCGCGGCGGGCGCGGCCGCTACCGGTCCCACCAGGGTCGCGATGACCATGCCGATCGCCAGGGACAATCGATTCACGTTGGAAATCATTTGCACACAGCTCCTTTTGGCAAAACTTGCATCAGTCGTTCGGTTAACCCGGACGCCGCCCCTGCAGGGACAGGCGTACAGGCAGGGTCAGGGAGGCCGGTGGCCGCTCCGTCAGATGCGCCGCGCCGCGCAAGGCGGCCAGCACCTGGGTGTCGATTTGCGGGTTGCCGCTGGACTTGACCAGCTCGACCCGGGTGATCTCGCCGACGGCGCTCAGCCAGACGTCGGTTTGCAGCGAAAAGGCCTGGTTGCGCAGGTCCGGGTTTTCCCGCAGCACGCGCTGGAAGGTGAAGGCCAGGAACTGGCTGTAGGTGCCGTTGCCCAGGCGCCCACCGCCGGAGCCGGCCATGCCGCCGCCCTTGCCGGCGCCGATGTTGAAGGCGTCGCTGCCGGCCTGGGCATCGCCATCCATCTGCATGGGATTGGCCAGATCGTCCACCGGCGACGGCGGCGCCTCTTCCTCGGGCTTGACCTGCTCCGGCTCCGGGGTCGGTTCCGGTTCGGGCACCTTCTCCTCGACCGGCGGCTCCGGCTCCTTGGGTTTTTCCGGCGGCGGTGGCGGTGGTGGCGGCAGCGGGATGATGGTTGGCACCTTGGGCGCCTCGCGGCGCACCCCGCTCATGTCGTTGGCCCACTGCCAGAGCAGCCAGGCGGCGCCAGCCCCCAGCAGCAGGCCCACGCCCCACTTGAGCAGGCGCGGCGCCGTGCGGTTCTTCACTGGCGGCAGCTGGATCGGTGGTGGTGCGATCGGTGGTGGTGTGATCGATGGTTGTGCGGTCATGGCTCAGCCCTGGCTCGGTTTGCCGGTGACCAGCCCGACCTGGGACAGCTCCAGCCGGCGCAGCAGGTCCAGGACCTCGATGACCTTCTGGTACTGCACCGTGGCGTCGCCGCGCACGATCACCGGGAAGTCCGGGTTCAGGGCCTTTTCCATGCGCAGGCGTTCTTCCAGCTCCGGCAGCGTCACCGGGTAGGCATCGAGGAACACCTGGCCGCCGTCGTTGACCGAGATCGCCTTGGTCTTGGCCTCGGACAGCGACACCGAAGCGCTGGCCTTGGGCAGGTTGATCTGGATCCCGGAGACCTGGGCGGTGGCGGTGAGGATGAACATCACCAGCACCACCATCAGCACGTCCACCAGGGGCGTGATGTTGATGCTGTCCACTGGCGCGTCGTCATCGTCGTCGTGGGAGGCGTTCACAGAAGCCATGACGTTTCTCCTCAGGCCGGCACGCTGGCGTTATGAGCCCGCGCGGGCGCGGCTTCACTGGACTGGCTGGCGCCATGCAACTCGGCCAGGCGGGTGATGAACTCGTCGACGAACACCCGCATGTCGGCGCTGACTTCCTTGTTGCGGGTGATCAGCCGGTTGTAGCCAAACAGCGCCGGGATCGCGACGAACAGGCCCATGGCGGTGGCCAGCAGGGCCGCGGCCATGCCGGGGGCGATGGCGTTGATGTTCACGTCGCCGGCCATGGCCGTGCCGAGGAACACCACCATGATCCCCAGCACCGTGCCCAGCAGGCCGATGTAGGGCCCGCCGGCGATGGCGTTGGACAGGGTCGAGAGTTTGGAGCCGAGCTGCTGGTTCTCGCGGGTGCGCACGCCGTCCATGGAGCAGCGGATGGCTTCGATGGTCGCCGCCGAGACCGACGAGGTATCGGCGCCCTGCTCGCGGCGGGTGCGGATCTCCTGGACCGCCACCTGGTACAGGCGCCACAGCGAGGAATGCTCCAGGTGCTGGGCCAGATCGCGGTCGTCGGCGAACATTTCCAGGCGGGTGCCGACCCGGGCGAACTGCTCGCGGAAGATCTGGTTGGCACTGCTGATGCGGCTGACCATGCGGTTCTTGCGGATCATGATGATCCACGACTGGAACATCATCAGCACCAGCACCGCGATGATCACCCAGGCGTCCACCGGCACGGCCTTGAGCAAGAAACCCAGGCTGCCGAAACCGAAGCCCGACTGTTCTTCATCGACGCCGTACACCACCAGCTTCGACTCGGCGCCCTGGGCCGCGGCATCGGCCAGCAGCAGGCCGGCAGGACGGGCCACCTTGGACAGGCGCAGCTCGTCGATGGCGCCATTGAACGGCAGGAAGGCACTGGCCTCGGCCGTTGCCCCTGGCGTTGATGCCGGCGGCAAATCGGCGCCGATGGCCAGCGGCGAATTGAACGCCGGCAGCGCCACCGCCAGGCGAGCGCTTTCGCGGCCATTGACCAACAGCGCCAGCTGGCTGCCCTGGGCGGTCAGGGCCAGGTGTTGCCACTGCCCGGGATTGAGCGGCTGGGTCGACACCGCGCGCTGGCCGTCGACCTCGACAAAAGGCACGCCCTGATTGACCCCGATCAGCAGGCTGCTGGCCCCTTCACGCCGGGCCAGCAGCAACTGTTCGCCGCTGGCCTGGTCCAGGCGCAGCCAGGCACTGAAGGTAAAGGCGCCGTCGGCGCTGTGTTGCAGCGACGGGCTGGCCGGCAACAGCAGCGGCTGGCCGTTGAACTGCAAGGCCCGGCCGATGACCCCGTCGATGCTCGCGCCGGTGGCGTTCTGCGCATGGTTGCCGTAGGCCGTGGTGTCCTTGGCCGGGGTGCCGTTGGCGCCGTCGAAGTGATAGAGGGCGACGTAGTTCGGGTCGAAGGTCAGCTGGCCGTTGGCGGTCGCCGGGGCCTTCTGGTTGCCGTAGTACATCCAGATGTCCTGGCGCTGGCCGCCCTCCACGTTCGGCACGTCGACCCAGACCAGGGCCATACCCATCAGCGGGTCGAAGCTTTCGATCTGGTGGTTGAACACGGTCTTGTCGTCGGCGCTGACGAAGCGCAGGTCGGAGCCGTCTTCCTTGACCCCGTCGAAGCTGAAGTTGCCGGTGTGCAGGCGCACCAGCAGCGCGGTGCGGCCCAGGGCCTGGTTGATGGCCGCGCCTTGCGGCGTGGTGTCGATCGAGATCTGCTTGCGGTAGTGCCAGTCGTCCTGCCACCACGCCTGGGCGGTCGCCGGGAGCACGAAGCCCAGGCAGATCAACAGGGAAATCAGTAAGCGCTGCATGAAAGTTACTCCGTGAAAGATCAAAACGTCGCCTGCACACTGAAGTGCACGCGCGAGTCCTGTTTCTGGGTGTTCGGTCCATCAAGCAGCGGGTAACCCCAGTCCAGGCTGCCGGAAAGCCATTTGCTCAAGCTGGCGCGGGTGCCCAGGCCGACGCTGGCCAGGCTGTAGTCGGCCTCCTGGTCGGGAAGCTCGTCGCGCAGGTACATCCGCGCGCCTTCGGCGAAGGCATAGAAACGCCATTCGTTGACATAACCGCCCAGGTACTTGGCCAGGGACGGCGTGCGCAGTTCCTGGGAAAACAGGTAGCCGTCGTCGCTGGTGCGCTCGGCCGCCAGGTAGCCGCGCACCGAGGTGGCGCCGCCGGCGGAGAACTGCTCGTTGGACACCAGCGGCCCCGAGGCCAGCTGGAACGCCGCCTTGGACCCGGTCTGCCAGTCGTTGGCGAAGGTGTAGGTGTAATTCAGGTCGCCCTTGAGCACGGCGAAACTGGGGTTGGCGCGGTAGCGCTTGTAGTCGAAGTCTTCGTCCGAGCTGCCATAGCCGAACAGGCTGCGGGTGCCGGCCACCAGGCTCAGGCCGAGGCCCAACTGGGAGGTCTCGGTATAACGGAAACCGTTGTAGGCGAAGGTGAACGGCGCGTACTTGAGCGGCACCTTGTCGCTGTCGCCGCCCAGGCTCAGCTCCTCCTCGAAGTCCTTGAAGTCCACCCCGACCGAGAACGAATTGGCCCAGCTGCCACTGGCCGGCAGGCTGTAGATCAGCGACAGGCCGTAGGAATGCCCCTTGCCCAACACGTTGCTGCCGCCGATGGTGGCGACGTTGCTGTCGGACTGGTAGCCGGCGAACTGCAGGCTCCAGCGCTCGTTCAGCGGCGCGGTGTAGGAACCGGACCAGACCTTGGCGTTGTCCTGGTCCTCGGGCGCGGTGAAATAGGTCAGGGAAATGCTGTGGCCCAGTTGCCAGAGGTTGTTGTAGCCCAGGCTGGTGACCGCCCGCAGGTGCTTGGTGTCGGCGCTGTAGTCGTTGTTCAGGCCGACGCTGGCCTGCCACGGGTTCTGGTCTTCCACCTGCAGGTCGACGTCCATGGTGCCGGGGCGCTGGCCTTCGCGAACCAGCGGCATGACCTGGCGCCCGGGGGTCTTGTTCAGGCTCGCCAGCTGGCCCTGGACCTTGGCGAAGTCCGGCACCTCGCCTTCCTGCAGCGCCGGCACCTCGTCGCGGATTTCCACCGGCGAATAATGCTTGGCCCCCACCACCCGCACCCGCCCGACCTTGGTCTCGCTGACCTGCAGGTAGACGATGCCGTCCTCGACCTTCTGTTCCGGCAGCTCGACGAACACCGACTGGTAGCCGCGGGCCTGGTAGACCTTCTGCAAGGCGTCGCGGGCGCCCTCGATATCGCTCAGGGCTTTCTGCGGGCCGAGGAAGGGATACACCGCTTCTTCGATGGCCCGGGCATCGAGCACGGTGTTGCCGCGCACGAAGTACTCATTCACATCCACCAGCCGCGCGGGCGCGGGCGCGGCCTCGCCTGGCGCCGCGCTGCCTTGCACCGGTTCGCCCTCCACCGGGCCGCCCTCCTCGGCCAACAACGGCTGGCTCAGCGCGACCAGCGCCAGCCAGCCGCACACCGGCAGCCAGCGCCTGGTCGGCCCCGGCCGCCATCTCTTGAACAGATGCTCCACACCGCCCCCTAGATTTCCAAGAATGTCCAACCGCGTCGAAACCGCCGTCGCCGTCTGTACGGCGTTTGGCCGCCTCAATTGCTCAAGGTCGATGTCGTGGCGTGCTTGGCCAGCCAGCTGTGCAGCAGCGCGAAGTTCAACGAGAACTCGGGCATTTGCAGCAAGGCGCCACAGAACACTTCACCGATGATTTTCTGGATCAGCAGCACCGCCCGCGCATCGTTCAACAGCGTGGCGATATCGCGGCTCAGCACGCCGAG
Organism: Pseudomonas sp. NFACC41-3; assembly: GCF_900109505.1. NCBI lineage: Bacteria > Pseudomonadati > Pseudomonadota > Gammaproteobacteria > Pseudomonadales > Pseudomonadaceae > Pseudomonas > Pseudomonas sp. NFACC41-3. The sequence goes on along the minus strand of NZ_FOAE01000001.1, from coordinate 1,341,758 downwards.
GCTCCAGACCTTCTGGTTCAGGTCCAGGCCGACGAACCAGCGAAACAGCAGGTTGTAATTGAGCTGCTCGTACAACTGCTGCTCGCCGGGCACCGAATACAGCAGCTGCAACAGCAGGATGTGCATCACCGTGCGCGGGGCGATAAGCATGCCGGGCTCGGCATCCAGGCCCTGGAGGATGTCGCGGTGCTGGTCGAGCAAGGCGTCGATCTGCGGGCGCAGCAACACCAGCGAATGGCCCGGCGGGATGTAGCTCGACACCTCCTTCAAGGCGCCCTGCCAGTCATCCTGGGAAACGATCCAGACCCACGGCGCCCCGTAGCGATAGACCGACACCGGCTTCTTGCGCGCGGCCTCGACTATCTTCGACAGCCGCTGGTCCAGCTCCTGCATGCCCACTTTCGCGTAGCGTTCCATAGTCCCCATCACCTCACTCCCGGCGTCCCGCCTCGGCTCAGAACAGTGGCCAGAAGGCCCCCTCAAGCGCGTCACATATCCATGACGGGACTGGCGAAGTGCTACCGAACTTTTGTCACAAAAGCTTCATTCACCCCAGGAAGGTTCGGCCAGGACAGGCCAGAGGGCGCCAGGGTGCCTGGCCTGGAAATATGGAGTGGAAAGGTGGGGGGCGGTGACGCGGTGAACGCCACACGGCCGGCATGCGAGAATGTCGATCCCTCAACCAGGCTATTGCAGACAAGGACACCCCCATGACAGACCTCAGGCCCACGGAACCCGGGACTGTCGACGCCATCGCCTACCAGCGGGCCTCCTCGGCCTTGCAGCGAGCATTTGCCTTGCTGCAGCGGCGCGTCTATCCCGAGCCGGACGTGCCTGAAGACGCCGAAGCCGCCCCGCTGCACGCTCCCGTGTTCGACACCTTCTCGTTCTACATCTGCGCACCCGACCGGGTGCTCAGCTACGCCGCTGTCGCCATGAAGACGATCGAGCATGCCGGCCACACATTCGACATCGCCGGGCTCAGCTGCGTCATGACCGATCCCGCTTGCCAGGGACAAGGCCTGGGCCTGAGGACCGTCGCCGCGGCTACGCGCTGCATGGAACACAGCAATCTCGATATCGGCGTCTTCACCTGCGACCCACCGCTGGCGCGTTTCTATGCCCGGGCAGGCGGCTGGCCCATTGCGCCCGACGTAGTGCTGATCGGCAATCGACACGAAATGGCGTTACGCAGCGATACGCTGGGCAAAGTCGTTCTGTTGCGCCTGTTTTCACCCAAGGCAATCGCGACAGCCTCTGTATTGACCAGCGGGGTCATCGACCTCGCCCTGCCGGATGGGCAGTTTTTGTAGTGACAGGGCTGGGGTGATGGGCAGGCCGCTGCTGCGCAGCAGGCATCGAGCGCGATCCCCCGTAGCCGCTGCCGCAGGCTGCGATCGGCCGGAACGGCCGCGACGTCGTCATGCCTTGAGAAGGACTAGATCAAACAGAACTGCCTGCTGCGTTGATAACCAGAAAAGCCTTACAAGCGGCGGTGAACTCGCCTTATTCCCGCCCGGCACAGGCCGGTTTACCTTCGACTAGTCGCCCAAATGGCGACCGGGTTTGGCGACCTGACACCAGAACTGATGCAAAACCTCCTGCTTGCAGGTACTTTTGCATCCGCACGACCGCTTGATGACGGCTGTGCGTGGGAGATCTTCGGGTCTGCCGGCTTTACTTCTGGTGTCGGTTCGCCAACCTGCGTACAGCCGTCACCCTTTTCGTTTGGCGACGATGGGGTGACAGCTCAGATAATCAACCAGAGGTGAGTTTATGAACCGTTACGTGCCAATTACCGGCCACGACTGCAACATCCCTTCCTTGCTTATAGATACCCAAGCGCCTATCGATGTGCTGCACGATGCGGCCGCTTATCGCATACGCGCAGTGACCCAACTACTGGAAAGTTTTTCGGTAGCGGATGCCCCTCGACACGAACCTGTTCTGCTTCAGGAACTGACGCTGGTTTGCAGCATCATGCTGCGCGATGGGTGTGATTTGATGGATGTGGCGGGACGGAAGTTGCACGAAAGGATTTTGGTTTAAATAGTGATGGGCGGTATTGCACCGCCCATTTTAGTCCATCCAAAATTTGGACAAAACGAAAAAATCGCGTGATGCAGGCATTTGGTGTCACGAAAAACAAAGTGCCCCGGCAAAAGCTGGAGCCTAAACTCAAACACCAGATGAGATCTAGCACTTCCCTAAAAGATGTAATCCCCCAGCAAGAAGTCAAACAAAACCACTTACCTCTATAATTTCAGAAGGATTTACAGAAAGCACAAAAAGAAGACTTTTTATTTGCACCGGCAAATCACAATACCTTCTACAAACTTTAGGCCTAGCTATCAATTTGTAACCACCATCACCACTAACATCATGACTAAAAATGCCTTTTTTGGCCATTTCAACAAACGAGCTCAAATATTGCTCACGCTGAGCAAGGCTATTAAAAACAGGTAAATTACCCTCAATAATCTCAACGCCCGAATCACCAATTATCGAATGAAAAAAATCATAATTAACTTCATACTCAGAAATTGATTTCCTTACCATAGCAGGAACAACACCTCGCCCCCCCGTTGCAAAGTGGGCAAGGAGTCCATTTTGATAAGAGGCAAACCAATCTAAATCATTGACCTCTAAAAACTCTTCATCCATATCCATCACTCTGCTCCAAACATGTTAGTGCAATTCTCGCAACGAGGAACAATCTCTCCCGTTCTTGGGCGAATTGCAGAGGTAAACTTAATATCACTAAGCTTAAGACCGGGATTATTCAACAGCAATTCATTAGCCGCTCTAAATTCGGCACAGCGTCCCAATGTATTGCCACACGCAGTTTTAACCCCCAGCCCTCCCAAACTTTCAGCGTATGCCTTTAATTCAGGTGCAATCTCACTCGGAATCGCTCCACTCGACGTTGTTACTATTTTCCCTGTCAACGGATCTACGGCACCAATAACAGTTGGTGGTTTATATTTGCTAAACGTACCGATATATTGCTCTAACTGGTGACGAGCGTCATCAAGAAGCTTACCTATCTCCTCTGCGCCTTTTGCACCTTGTCCCGCTGCACCAATTCCTTTTGCACCACCCGCTGCCACATCATCAACAACAGCCCCAGCACCGGAGGCAACCTTCGAACCACCCGTCAGAACAGGTGCTAACGCCCCTGCAATGGCTCCGCCATCGCCTACAGCATCCAGAAGAAGCTTACCCCACTGCCCTTGGTTGAGGTACTGCGCCTTCTGAGTAGCACCGGCTGACTCACGCAGGCAGGAGATATCCCCGCAGTTGAGCCCTGCCTGCTTCATTTCAATTAGCGTGTAGGTCTTACAGAAATCCGACTGACAATTCCCCAACAACTTTTCAGTGAGAATACCTTGGGCCTGGTCATATTGAGCCTGCTCGGCAGGCGTAAAGGCATTCTGCTTATCAGCCAATGGTTTCCATTGGTCAAGCGTGTCATGAATACACTGAACCTTACCCTTGCATGCCTCATTCAGCTGTTTGGCCAACTGCTCTTTTTGATCGTGCTCCAGGTAGTTATAAACCGTCCCCTGCTGCGCCACCCATCCTGCAACCTGCTGATCCTTATCACTCCCTCCCGCTGCAGCCGCAACAGTCATACCGAGCAGTTGAGAAGTCATTGCCAGCACTTGCTCATGAGCGACACCAGGGAAGATCTTGTCCCCTACCATCTGGATCAAGGCTTTGTTGGCTCCGGCTGCCAGCGCTGAAGTCGCGAAGTCTCCACCCGCCGCCTCTCCGATCAACCCACCAACAATCGCATGTACTGCAACCTTGGTCGGTAAACCGCTCCCTACCAGACTGTCGCCAACTTTCTCGTAAATGGCGCCAGTCAGCATATCCGCCGCCAACCCCACTGCTGCCTGGCCCAGGTTGTCCTTGAACTTCCCTCCATTCACAACTGTTTTCAGGGCTGAATTGACTGCCAGGCGGGCACCGACATTTGCCCCGGCAAGACCACCGCTCACACCGGCAGCCGCATAACTTTTCAGGCTATCGCTTGAGGTGACGTCCTTTACAACTGCGCCTAGGTTGCCTCTGTTATTAATCGTGCTGATTGCTGCTCCACTGGCGGCCGAAGTAATCATGGCAGTGGCGGCCACGTTGCCCCATCCAGCAGCCGAAACAGCTGTGGCAGTACCCGCCTGGACCATCGCAGACGTTCCAGCCGCAGCCATCGCACTTCCAGAACCCGCCGTTGCCCCAGCTGCGGTTCCCACCGCCGCACTAGCAGCCCCCGCCGTCAGCACCGTCACAATGATGATGATCGCCAGCATCGCCCCCTGGCCAAGGCCCGAGTGGCTGTACTTGAAGCTTTCGTGGACCTCTTGCACCTTGCGCCAGTCCACGTCACCGCGTTTTTCGGCTTCCTTGAGCCAGGCCAACTGCGGATCGGCCTGCACCATCGCATCAATGGTCTGGCTAACCGATTTCTGGTCGATCTGCTTGATGTCGATTTTCAGACCATCGACAGCCTTGATCGCCAGTTCGCCCTGTGCCACCAGCTCGCTCTGGCGCAAGGTTTCATCGGTGTTGCCTTTACCCTTGGCACTGTTCCACGACAGGCTGCTACTGCTCTTCTCGTGACTCTCCTGATGCAGATCCTTCACCCCTTCAAAGGTGATCTCCCCACCGCTCTGCAACGTCAGGTCATTGCCGCTTTCCAGCTTGGCGGCCTGATACTTCTGGTCGCCGCCGCTGACCAGGGTCAGGTCGCCGCCGGTGGTGATTTCGCTGCCGATGTTTTTCACATCGGTGACTTCGTCGCGCTTGGTTTGCTTGCTGCCAAAACTGCCCTTTTTCTTTTTGTCGTACAGCGAGTAATCGCTGTCTTGCGCCGCCAGCAGTTCAAGCTTGTCACCGGCCACCAGGTAGGCTTCGTCGCCGGCCGTGATACGGCTGGAGATCAGCGCCATGTCCTTGCCGGCACTGAGCGAGACATCGCCGCCGGCGTTGAGGGTGGTGGCGACCTGGCTGACGTGGTCTTCCTGGCGGGTGACTTTCTTGGTCTTTTCGTAGGAGTGCTGCTCGTCGGCCGCCGAGGACAGTGTCAGGTTCTCGGTGGCCGCCATGGCGATGTTGCGCTTGGCCTCGATTTCGCTGGCGATGGCGTTGATGTCGCGACCGGCCTTGACCGTCAGGTCGCGGCCGGCGCTGACCTCGGCGCCGATCTGGGTGATATCGCTGCTGTAGTGTTTTTTACCCAGCACCAGGCTGTTGCTGAGCTCAGTGGACACCAGATTGGCGTCGCGCCCCGCGCTCAGGTTCATGTCCCGGCCGCTTTGCAGCACGCCGCCAGGGGTGCTGAGGTCACGACCGGCGGAAATGCTCATGTCGTTGGCGGCTTCGACACGCGCGGCGCTGTTGGCGTAATCCTTGTGCGAATAGCCCCGTGCCACGCTGTCCGCCGAGGTGACGCTGCGCTCGTTGAGCACATCGCCGCTAATCGTGGTCATCGTCACATCACGCCCGGCGATGATGCCGCCCGCCTTGTTGACGATGTCGTTGCCCGCCAGCAGGTCCAGGCGTTTGCCGGCCTCGATCAGGCCGCTGTTGACCAGGTTGTTGCCTGCGGTGGCCGACAGGTTGTTGGTGGCGCGCAGGGTGCCGACGTTGTCGAGGTTCTGCCCGGCGATCAGGCTGACATCGTTACCGGCAATCAAGGCACCGGTCGGGCCGAGGCGGCCTTCGGCCTGGGCCATGTACAACACCGGCACCAGGACTTTTTCCCCATTCACTTCGTGCTCTTCGAGCCACACGATGTCGTGGGTCAGCGCCGCGACCTGCTGTGAGGTCAGCGTCACACCCACCGACAAGCCGAGCTGCTGCTTGCTGGTGATGGCGTTGTCCATCAGGTACTTGAAGAGTTTTTCGTCCGAGGTCTGGCCGTCGATAAAACGCTGGCCTGTGCGGGCGACGACCGCCTGCTGGATCAGCTTCTGCTCATAGAAACCATCGCCCAGGCGCTTCTGGCTCTCGTCGGGGTTATAGCCCAGGTTGGCGAGCAGATAGTCCGAGCTCATGAACTGTTTCAGGTCAGTGAGCACCGGATTGGTTTCAATCAGGTACTTCTGCGGATTGGGCTTGAAACTGGTATCCGGCAGGCCCTGCACCCGGGCCAGGGTTTGGCTGGCCACTGGTGTCGCGACCATTGGGCCGGGGGTTTGGCTGTTCCCAGGCGTGGTCACGCCGGTCGAGGGGGCCAGCGGCAGCGTTGGCACGCTCAGGTCCGGCCCCGTGGCAACTGCGCTATGGCTGGCGCCTTCGACCTGCACGGCTCCCACCTGAGTGATCGCGCCTGCATTGCCTTCATAGCCTGGCAACAGCAGGTTGCCGCCATTATCGGCCGGGGCACTGACATCGAGCGCACTGGCACCCACGTTGCTGTCGGTGACCTGGCGAGTAACCCGGGTCAGTTGTCGATCGCTGGAGGCCACTGGGGCAACATCGGCAATCTGGAAGCTACGCGCCTGAATGTCCGGCAGGTTCTGTTGACGCTGGGCGGTGCTGACCGAGGCGCTGCCCATGCTCCAGTCCTGCGGCCCGCTATTGGCCTGGGTCGCCTGCTGCACCGCTGCGCCCTGCCCACTCAAGCGGAACAGGCCATTGGGCCCTGTCGGCAATGCGAAGCCGGGCAGGCTCAATGGGTTGACTTGTTGCTGGGCCAGATCGGGAGGCAGTTGGCTATTGATCCGCACAACGGTGGTGCCGCTGGTATTCACCTGGGTGTCGGCGACTTTATTCGTACCACCGCCGACGTTGTAGTCCTGATGGATGACGCTGTTCTGCAGGTCCTTGGCGGCGGTGATCGAAACATTGCCGCCCGCCTGGATAACCGCATTACGGCTGCCTGCGGTGCTAACGGTACCGCTACTGTCCTTGGCGATTTCAACGTCGCTGAGCAGTTTGTACTGAGAGAACTGGCTCGGCAGTTCAAGCAGGTTGTTCGGGTCGTACTGGGAAAACGTCGTCTTTTCGAAGCCGTATTCCAGGCCGGGAAATACGCGGTTATAGACGCTGCTTGTATCGACGCCTGCCCCCGTAGCGACGTTGTTGAGAGACACCACTGAATAGCTTTCACCGTCTCCCCCACTGTAATCCTCCGATTTAGCTATGGCCTTATGAATATTGTCTTGCAAATCAAGGTAATACACATAAGGGAAATCAGGGTTGTTGCGCTGGTTATAGGGCGTCAGGACATCGGAGAAAAGCCGCCCGGTAGCACCTGCGCCCATGTCGTAGACCTTGTACAGGCGCGTGCGCTCGATGGTCCCGTTCTGCGCGCCGATGTTCTGCAGGCTGTCGGCAGTGATATTGATATTGCCGCCCGCGCTCACCGTGCTTTTGCTATTGAGAAAGCTGCCGCCCTGGAACACCAGATCCCTGCCGGCGGTCAGCACCGCCGAGGCACTGGTGTCGTTGTCGATGCTCTCGTAGACCTCGCGGGCCGCCAGGGTGAAGGTGTAAACCTTCCCTTTGCAGTCATTACACATATTGGCGATAAACCCCGACAGCAGCTTACGGCTGCCCGACGCCACCGCACCATCGGTCCGGTTCTGGAACACATCGGCGTTCAGCGCGAAGGTCCCGCCGCTCTCCATCGAACCGGAGACGTTGTAGACCCCCGCGGCCCGGGCAGCGCCGCCATAGCCGCCGATCGCCACATTGCCGAGCCCGTACAGGTCGCCGTTCTGGTTGGTCAGGTTGGCGACGCTCAAGGTCATGTCGCCGCCACTGAAGATCAAGCCCTTCTGGTTCAGCAGGCTGGACGTCCCCAACTGCAGGTTGGCGCTGCTGCCCAGGGTCCCGAAGTTGTTGATCGACCCGGCATTGACGTTCATCCCGGAAGCAGAAGTCATGCGCCCATAGTTGTTGAGCTGCCCGCCGATATTGATCGTGGCATTGCCGCCGCTGGCGACGCTGCCGGCACTGCCCAGGCTCACGGCAGCGGCCGTCAGCCCCAGGTCGCCCAGGCTGGTATAACGCCCGTTGCCGCCATAACTGCCGCCCAGGTTCAGGCTGGCCGTACCGTCGCTGGCAATCAGGCCATCGTTGGCCCAGTTACCGCCGTTGCCCACCAGGCTGGTGGAGGCCAGCAATTGCCCGCTGCCGGTCTGGGTCAGGTTGTTGACGTTGATGGTCAGGCGCCCGGCCTGGATCACGCTGCTGTTGGTCCAGCTGTCGGCAGCGAGCGTCAGCCCGCCTCGGGTGACGAGACTGCCGCCGGCATTGGTGACGTTGGCCGTGGCGATATCGAAAGTGCCGTTGCCCACATGCAACAAGCTGCCGCCCTGGTTCTGGAAGCTTGCGGCATTCAGGGTCAGGTCACTGTTGGCGCTTTCCAGTTTGCCGTTGCGGTTGTCGAACAGGCCGCCGATCTGGAAGTCGGTCTTGCCGCCGGTGCCCAGGGCCCGAAGCTGGCCGGTCTGGTTATCGAGGCTGGCGGCACGCACGCTGAGGGTGCTGTCGCTCTCGATGATGCCCATGCGGTTGTTCAAGTGACCGTTGAGGCTGAGGTCGATCCGATTACCGGCGATCTGGCCGTCGTTGTCGCCGCTGTTGTCGAAATTATTGCCGCTGACGTAGACCAGGCCTTTGGCATACAGGCCGCCGTTACGGTTGTCGAAGTTGGCGGTGGTGATCAGTGCATCGCCGCCCTGGGCCGAAATGCGCCCGCCATAGTTATCGATGCCGCCCAATACACTGAGGTTCAGGCGCTGAGCCTGAGTGATGCCGCCCTGGCGGTTGTTGGTCAGGTCGTAACCATTTTTCAACACGCCGACGACACGGGCTTCGAGAGCGCCCTTGAGGCTGGCGAGGGTACCGCCGCGGTTATCGAGATTGGTGGCGCTGACCTTGAGATCGCCGTTCTGGGCCAGGAGCCGGCCGCTCTGGTTGTCGATATCGCCGGTCACGGCCAGGTTCAACGCGCCCTGGCTTTGCACGGTGCCCTTGGCGTTGCCCAGGCTGGCGGCAGTGAGTTGCAGGTTGCCGTTCTGGCTGTAGATCAGGCCGTCGCCGCTGTTCTGGACAGCACCGGAGCTATTGATGACCAGGGTGTCGTTGCTCGCGACAGTGCCGCGATTGCGGTTATCCAGGCCACCGCTGAGCACGCTCAGCAACCCCTGGCTGACCAATTGGCCGCCCTGGTTGTTGATCTGGCTGCTACGGCTGATCACCAGCGGACCGCCACTGGCTAGTTTGCCATTGGTGTTCGTCAGGTTGCCCAGCAGGTCGAGGTTCACCGCGCCATTGCTGGCCAGGCTGCCGCCGGAGTTATCCAGGGTCGTGCCGGTAAAGCCCAGCGACTGCTGGGCATTGATGTTGCCGCCGTTGTTCAAGGCCATGGCTTGCAACGTCAGGGCCGCGCCGCTGTCGATCGAACCACCCAGCGTATTGTTCAACAGCCCGCCAACGGTCAGTAACTGGGCCCCGCCGCTGGACAGAATGCCTGCGCTGTTATCCAGGCTGGCCGCCTTGACGGTCAGGGTCTTCTGGCTGACCAGCGCGCCGGCGTTGCTGTTGAGCAAGGCACCGCTGACGCTCACATCCAGGTCGCCACTGCGGCTGGACAGCGTGCCGTTGTTGCGGTTGTCGAGGCTGCCGCCATTGACTGCCAGCCCCTGCCAGCCAGAGATCAGGCCGCCCTGGTTGAGCAAGGTGTCGCCTGTCAGCCCCAGTTGGTTCTGGCTGATCAATTTGCCACCGCTGCTGTTCAGCGTACGACCGATAAGGTTGAAACTCTGGCTGCTGGAAATCTCCCCATTCTGGTTATTCAGGTCGCGCAAGCGGTTGATGCTCAGCGGGCCTTTGGCGATCAGCAAGCCATTGCGGTTGTCGAGGTCACTGCCCGACAACTCGAGACGCACACCGCTGTCGCCCAGCAGGCGACCGCCATTCTGGGTCAATGCCCCCAGGGTCAAGGCCATGTCACCTTTGGCCGACACTTCCCCGCCGTCATTGGAGTTCAGGCTGTGGGCGGTCAGGCTCAAACCGCCCTGGCTGTTAATCAAGCCGTTGGCGCTGTTGTTCAGTGCCATTGCATTGAGGGTCACGGCGCTGCCACCGAGCAGGGTTCCCCCCTGGTTATTCAGGTCAGCGCTGCCGAGTATCAGGTTCTGCTTCGCGTTGATCAGGCCTTTGTCTCGGTTGCTCAACAGGCCGGCAATATTCAGGTTCAAATCGCCACGGCTGTTAACGGTTCCCTCGGCGTTGTCCAGGCTGGCGGCGCGTACATCGAGGGCCGCCGCGGCAATCTGGCCTTTGAGGTTGCTCAAGGCCTGATTGACCCGTAGGGTCACGGCCTGGTTGCCGAGAAGCTTGCCGTTGCTGTTGTCGAGGCTGTCGGCGACAAGCGCGAAGGCCTGGGCACTGGAGATTTCACCGCCCTGGTTGTCAACGTCCTTGAGGTTGTCGAGCACCAGCGACGGCGCATTGATCAGGCCGTTGCGGTTATTCAGTTGCCCCTGGTGCAGGTCGAGGGTGAGGCTCGTTTCGCTGAAGAGCTTGCCGCCCATCTGGTCGAGGCCGGTAACGCTGGCCGTGAGGGCCTTGACGCTGCCGATGCTGCCGCCGTCCCGATTGGTGACCTGGCCGGCGCTGAGGGTCAGGCTGTCGCCACTGTTCAGGCTACCCTTCTGGCTGTTGTCGAAGGCGCCAGTGGTCACGCCGACCACTCCCTTGCCGCTGATCACGCCTTGCTGGCGGTTGTCGAGGCCGGCGCTGTGCAGGTCGACGCTGCCGTCGCTGACCAATTTCCCGCCCTGGTTGCCGAGCGTAGCGCTGACCTTGACCTTCAAGGCGCCTGCGCTCGACAGGCTGCCGCCGGCGTTGCTCAGGTTGGCGCCGGTGACATCGAGTGTGCCTTCGCTGCTGATCTGGCCCTGATCGTTCGTCAGGTCGCTGCCCAGGCCCAGCCGCAGGTCCTGCCCGCTGAGCAAATGACCGGCGGTGTTGTCCAGGGTCTGGCCATCCAGGGTCAAACCGGCCTTGCCGTCGATCAAGCCCTGATTGCGGTTGAGCACCTGGCCGAGGGTCATGCTCAAGCCCATGGCCGCGATGATCTGACCGCCGTCACTGTTATCCAGGCGGTTGCCGGTCAGGCTGATGCCGGCACTGCCGGAGAGTTCGCCGCCCCGGTTGTCGATCTCGCCGACCTCGAGTTTCAGCGCTTTTGTAGCCGCCACCAGACCATCCTGGCGGTTGTCGAGCGCGCTGGCGGTCAGATTCAGGGCACCGCTGGCGATAAATTCACCGTTCTGGTTGTCGAGGGTGCCGAGGGTGGCCGACACATCGGCCTTGCCGGCCACCGAACCATCGCTGTTGTCGAGACGGTTGGCCGCCAACAGCACTGCCCCGTCGCCGATCAGCGTGCCATTGCGGTTGTTGAAGGTCTGGGCCACGCCCAGATCGACAGCGCCACGGCTGCTGATCATGCCGCGGCTGTTGTCCAGGGAGGCGCTGCGGCTATCGAGGGACGCAGCGGAAACCAGCCCGTCGAGGTTGTTCAGGCGCTGGGCGATGCGCAGGGTCAGGCCCTGGTCGCTCAGCAGCTTGCCGCCGCTGTTGTCGACGTTTTGCGCAGCGACGGTGAAGGCCTGGGCGCTGGAAATTTCGCCTTTCTGGTTGGCGACATCCTTGAGGTTCTTGAGTACCAGCACGGGCCCGTTGATCAGGCCGTTGCGGTTGTCGAGCTGGCCGTTGTTCAGGTCCAGCTCCAGACGGGTCTTGCTGAAGAACTCGCCGCCTTGCTGATCCAGGCCCGTGACGCTGGCGGTCAGATCCTTTTCACTGGCAATGCGGCCGGTGGCGCCGTTGCTGACCTGGGTGGCGGTCAGCTCCAGCGTACCGTCACTGGTGAGGTGGCCGCCCTGGCTGTTGCCCAAGACACCGGTGGTGACACGGGTTGCGCCCTTGCCGTTGATCACGCCGTTGTGGCTGTTATCGAGGCTGGCGCTGGACAGGATCAACCCTTGGTCGGTGATGATCGAGCCACCCTGGTTGAGCACTGCCCCCAGGCTGGCCAGCGACAGGGCGCGGGCGCCGCTGAGCTTGCCCGCGGTGTTGTCCAGCGTGGCGATATTGAGGGTCAGAGCCTCTTCGCTGCTGAGCAATCCGGTGTTGTTGAGCAAGGCCCCGTCCAGGCGGATATCCAGGCCCTTGAGACCAGAGAAACTACCGCCGGCGTTATCGAGTGTGGTGCCGGTCAGGTGAGCAGCGCCCTGGGCAAACAGCTTGCCCTTGGTCTGGTTGATCAATTGCGCCACGGTCAGCTGCAGGTCGCTAGCGGACAGCAGCTTGCCACCGTCGCTGTTGTCCAGACGCTGGCCCGTGTGGCTCAGGCTGCTTTCGGTACTGGAGATCTCCCCCGCCCGGTTGTCCACCTGGTCGACATTGAGGATCAATGCGTGGGTGCTGCCCACCAGGCCGCCGCGATTGTCGAGGGTCTTGCCAGTCAGCAGCAAACTGCCTTTGGCGACCAACTCACCCCCCTGCTGGTTCAGGGTGTCGAGGGTTGCGTCCAGATCGCCCTGGCTGGCGATCCGGCCTTTGCTGTTGGTGACTTCCAGGGCCTTGAGCGTCAACGGACCGACCGCACTGAGCAGGCCGCCGCTGTTGTCCAGTCGCGAGCCTTCATAGCCCATCGCCGCCTTGCCGGTCACCACGCCCTTATCGCGGTTATCCAACTGTCCGACCAGTAACTTCAGGTCCTTATCGGCCTGGATCAGCCCTCCCCGGTTATCCGCCAGGTCGCTGCGCAAGGTCAGCCGATCCTTGCCGGACAGGCTACCGCCACGGTTATCCAGACGGCCGGTGGTCAGCTCGATGCCGCCGCCGGCCCTGAGTTTCCCCAACTCCCGATTATCGAAGGCTCCAGCAACTGTTGCCGTCAGGCTGCCATCGACGGCCAGCAGCGTTCCCGCCGCGCGGTTGTCGAGGCTGCCGGCGGCCAGGTTCAACGCCTTGCCGGAGCCGACCTTGCCGCCTTGGTTGTTCAATGCCCCGCTCAACTCGACGCCAAGACCAAGGTCGGCCGTCAGCTGGCCTTGGGTATTGTCCAGACTCATCGCCTTGAAGGTCGATAACCCGGCACTGGAAACGGAGCCATTAACGTTGATCACCGCACCTTCGACGTGCAAGGCCAGGCCCGAGTCGCTGCCCATCTTGCCGGCCGTGTTGTCGATGCTAGCGGCCCGGACATCCAGGCCATCGGCCGACACCAGTCCCCTGACGTTGTTCAAGGCTTGGTCGATGCGCAGGCCCAATGCGTTCTGACTGATCACCTTGCCGTCGGTGTTGTCCAGCGTTTGCGCGGCCAGGGTGAAACCCTGATCGCTGGAAATCTCGCCCTTCTGGTTCGCGACACCCTTGAGGTTCTTCAGCAATAACTGGCCTGGGGCGTTGATCAAGCCGCCCTGGTTATTCAGTTGGCCGTTGTTCAGGTCGAGGCTCAGCCCCGTGCTGCTGAACAGTTTGCCGCCTTGTTGATCGAGGCCGCTGACGCTGGCCGTCAGGGCCTTGGTGCTGGAGATGCTGCCTTGGGCGCCGTTGTTGAGCTGGCCGCCGCTGAGGTCGAGCGTATCGCCGCTGACCAGAGTGCCGCCCAGGTTGCTGATGGTGCCCGGGCTGGTGAGCTTCAAGTCCTTGACGCTGGAGAGGTTGCCGCCGTCGTTGTTCAGGCTGCCGACCTTGAGCAGAATGGCGCCATCGCCCTTGAGCGTGCCTCGGGCGTTGAGCAACTGCTCGCTCGCCGTAAGGTCCAGATTGCCCTTGGCGTAGAGATTGCCACCCTGGCCGTTGTTCAACCGCGCAGCCTTGACCTGCACAGCCGCCTGCCCGGACAACTGGCCATCGAGTTGGTTGTCGAGTTGTTCGAGGTTCAGGTTGATGTCGCCATTGGCGAGCAGTTTGCCGCCATTGCTGTTATTCAGCGTGGTCCCCGTCAGTTTCAGATAGCCCTGGCTGGAGACGCTGCCACCCTGATTGTCGAGACTGCCGCCCCCCAGGTTCACTCCCTGGACGGCGCCCAGCGAACCGCCCTGACGGTTATCCACTCGGTTGGCATTGAGCGTCAGGACGCCACCGGTGCTGACACTGCCGCTGCGGTTATCCAGAACGCCCGCCGTGTTCAGGTCGAGGCCGCCCTTGCTGACGATTCGTCCCTTGAGCTGGTTGTCGAGACTGGCACTGTCGAGGGCCAGCCAATCGTTCGCTGACAACAGGCCGGCCTGGTTCAGCAAGTGCCCGGCAATTTTCGCTCTCAGGCTCGCACTGCTCAGTAACGTGCCTTGGCTGTTGTCGAGACTGGCGCTGTTGACCAGTGCAGCGCCGGTGCTCTGGACCCGGCCGCCCTGGTTATTGAAGGCACCGCTGGCATTGATATTCAGAGCGCTACCGGCCGCTATCAGACCGGCGACGTTATCCAGGGAGGCAACATTCAAGGTCACCCCGGCCAGGCTGGAAATCTCAGCGCCAGCGTTACCCAGCGCCGCCACATTGGCGACCAGTTCACCATTGCTGCTCACCAGCCCGCCCTGGCTATTGAGCAACTGGTTGGCATTCAGATTCAGGCTACCGCTGCTCAGCACCCGCCCCTTGTTCTGGTTATCCAGGGTCGCGGCGCTGACGTTGGCGCTCTGCCCCGCGCTCAAGGTGCCACCCTGATTGTTCAGGGCTTGTGCCGCGTTCACCCTCAGATTGCGGCTGGCAATCACGCTCTTGCCGCTGTTGTCGAGGTGCTGCGCGCTCAGGCTGACATCGCCATTGGCATTGCGGCTGTTGTCGGCATTGACCCCGGCTTCGATGATGCCGCTGTTGGTCAGGCGGCCGCCGGCGCTCAGGCTGATGCTGTCGCGCGCGGTCAGGTTTTGTCGGTTGTTCAAGTCGCCCTGGGTTTGCACAGTGAGTGCGCTGCCGGCATGGACCGATCCTTGGGCATCCAGACTCGCCGCCGTGACCTTGACCGCGCCATTGGCCGCCGAGGCGTCGACCATGCGCAGATGGCCATTGGCATCGAGCTGGATATCGCCGCCGCTGGCGATCAGTTTGCCGTCGAGTTTTACCCCGACCCCGGCCTCGGTGCCCACCAGCCTGATCGCCCCGGCATACATCCCGCCCAGGGCCGAAGAGTCGATCGCCAGTTCCGGCTTGGTGCTGCCGTCGTCGGCGCGCGCCGTGGCGTTCAGGGTCCGGGCGTCGACGTCGTTGCGCCCGGTGACGATGGTCAGGTTTTTCGCCTGGATCTCGGCGTTGATCTTGGCGCTGCGGGTGATGATCTCGAAGCTGTCGACGTTGCTGGCGTTGAGCTGCGCGCCGTCGATGGTCACCTGCCCCTGATCGACCTGGTAACGGCTGAGCTGGCCATTCTCGATCACCGGCTTGCCGGTGGTCAGGGTGGCTTTCGGGGTGTTGATGAAGCCGCAGCCGTTGCAGCTGATGCCATAGGGGTTGGCGACAATCACATGGGCCGACTGCCCCGCCACTTCGGTGTAGCCGCGCAGCTGGCTCGGGCTGCCGCCGTTGACTTCGTTGAGGATGGTTTGCGCCGCGACGCCCTTGAGGTTCGGGTTGCCGACGATGATCCCGCCCAGTTGGGTGCTCTGCGTGCGGTCTGTGGCGTTGTTGAGGATCACCCCCTGCTGGCCGACGTTGTAGTCGTGGAACTGGTTATGCGACAGGCCGCTGCCATTGGGCGTGGCGATATTGACGATGGGTACGCCGTTGCCCGCCTGGCCCAGGCTGGTGCCCGGCGCGCTGACCACGATGCCTTCCGCCTGGGCCCACAGCGGTTGCCAGAACATGGCGTTGGCCAGCAGGAACGCCAGGCCGCGCTTGGGCAGGCCGCAGAAATGCTCGCTGTCTTTCACACGCGCAGAAGGTTGGCGAGCCAGGAAGGCAAATTGGCGAACGTCCATGTCGGAGATCTCGAAGAAGCGTTATTTAGAGGAAAAAATCCACGCGGAAGTAGATCGGCGCTTCGCGCTCGCTCAAGGCATCCGGGCGTTCCAGGGAGTGGGCGAAGGTCACGCTGGTGGCCAGGTGCTGGCCGCGGGCGAACAATTCGATCGAATTGCTCGACATCCGCCCATGCTGCTCGCCGTTGTAGCGGTCGCCCCGGATGACGCCCTGGTCGTAGCCCAGGCTGCTGCCGTACTCAGTGAACAGTGGCTGGAGCCAGGCCCAGGTCACCGGACGGCTCCAGCGCAGGTCGTTGCGCCAGTAACCGCCGCTGTCGCCGGACAGCGACTGATCCTTGTACCCGCGAATCGACGACTGCCCGCCCAGGCTGGTGCGCTGCGGGCTGAACAGCACGTCTTCGCTGCGCTGGCCGGTCATCAGGCTGCTGAAGCTGAACGACTCGCCCCACAGCTTGAACGGCTGCAGGTAACTGAGGGTGGCGGTGTATTTGCGGTAACGCGCATTCGGCTCGCCCGGTCCCGGGTGGCCATTGTCCTGGGCGTCGAAAGCGCCAATGCCGTGCTGCATGCCCAGGTCGAGGTTGACGAAGGCACCGCCGATGCGCCGGCCATGGTTGATGCCGAACTGGGCTTCGCTGAGGCGGTTGCTGCTCAAGGCCAGCTTGCTGTCTTCGATGAAGTTGTTGGTGCGCAGGTAGGCCAGGCCGGCATTCAGCGAGGTCTTGCTCACCGCGTCACGCAGGATCACCCGCTCGGCGCGCAGCTGGTGGTTCTGGCTGTCGCCGGTCTGCTTGAAGCTGAAACCATTGGCCTGGGCCTGGGAGCGGTACTCGCTCTGGCTGTAGGTGTAACTGAAGTTCCACCAGCCCCAGGGCAGGTTGTAATAGAGCATGGCGTTGTTGGAGGTGTGCTGGTGATCGCTCATGGCGTCGTGGCCACCGCGCAACATCAGCTGATCGGCCAGCCCCAGCGGGCTGTCCCAGTCAAAGGTGGTGCCCCACTGCTGCTCACCGGTGCTGCGCTGGCCGTCGTTGCTGCGCGACAGCCCGGCTCGCCAGGGCTTTTGCGCGGTGTTCTTGACCAGCACTTCGCTGCCACCGACCTCCTTGCCGGGCGCCAGCTCCATTTGCGCCTGGTTCGACGGCAGGCGATTGAGCTGGTCCACCAGTTGTTCGATTTCCCGTAGGTTGACCCGCTCGCCGACCTGGCCGGGAAAGGCCATGGCCAGCTCGCGCTCGGACAGCTGGCTGTCGGCCGCGCCCTTCAAGCCTTCGAGCCGGCCCTCGACCACCAGCACCTTCAAATGGCCGCCGGACAGGTCCTGCTGCGGCAGGTAGGCACGGCTGGTCACCAGGCCCTTCTCGAGGTAGTGATCGGTGATGACCTTGAGCAGCTCATTGAGCTGGCTGACACCCAGGCACTGGCCGATATAGGGCTTGAGCAAGCGAGTTTGCTCGGCGGCGGACAGGCTGTCGGCGCCCTTGAGCTCGATGTCCTTGATCGGGAAGCAGCGGGTGTCGGCAGGTGCGGTCGGCGCCGTAGGGGCCGCCTCTTTACCGGGCAGGTCCTTGAGTTCTTCCAGGCGCCGGCGCTGCTCTTCGAGCAGGCGGTCCTGGCGTTCGCGGATCAGGTCGGTGTCACCGGGGGTGGGAGCGGCATGAACGAGGTGCAGTGGAGTCAGGCACAGCAAAGCCAGGCACAACCTCCCCGCGAAGGCGGGTGAGTACATGTTCGGTCCCTCGAGACAACTGATATCAAAATAGTGGCGCGATGTTAATTTGCCATTATTTTGCCGTCAATCATCCGCCGGGCCGGCCGATAGGCGCCGGTCTTCTCCATGGATCCGGGCAGAAAATGGCAAACCCGCGGACTAGAGCCTTCGCCTAGGTTTCAAGGGGTGATGGGCACCTGTGTGGCAGGTCTGCAAAAAAAGGGGCGATCAACGATCGCCCCGAACTGTGTTGCCACGAGAGAACCTATAAGGTCAGTTGCCGCCGCTCCTCCTCGGTCAACTGCTGGCGCGCCTGGTCGCTCAGCGGCCCGGCGCCCAGCACCTGCACCGGGCTGTCCGGGTTGTAGCCGGGGTTGGCCCGGCTGGCGCCATCCCGGGTCGGCGCCAGGCGCTCCTGGCCGAAACTCAGCACCTGCACGCTAAACACCGACGGCATGTTCTGCCGCGCCGCCGCCTGCTGCTGGCGCGCCACATCCTCGGCGGCCTGGGTCGCCGAAGACGCCGCCGAACTGGCGGACGTCAGGGCCCCGGTGTTGACCGACGCCACCACCGGAATCCCCGAGGACTTGCCCTGGGTCTGGATATTCGCCGCGTTGACCACTTGCAGGGCCGCGATGTTGACGTTGCCCGAGACCCGGATCCCGGCCTCGCCGGCGTCGATGGTGCCCAGAGGCGCAATCAGGTCGATATCCCCCGGCGCCACCTCGGCAATCGGGTTCAGCGTGGCGATACCGGCCCCGGTGCTCGGCACCGACGGCGACAGGGTCACGTTGCCCCAGTTGTCGTAGACCCTTCTGGGCGGGGTGTAGACCACGGTGGTTTTCGAGCCACGCCCGGCGTTGATATCGCCCTCGGCCGACCAGCCAAGGATCGAACCGCCGAAGGTGGTCATGATCCGGCTCTGGCCCAGCAGGATGCTGCCCTGGGAATACAGCTGGATATTGCCCTGGCCCTGGGTGATCACCCCCGCCGTGGACGGTGGCGCCTCGCCCTCGATGCCAAACACCTGCTGCCCGCCCGGGGTGAGCATCTGGATATCGCCGCCAACATTGGTGTGCACCCCGGCGCCGCCATACAGGGTGATATTGCCCTGGTAGACGATCGGGTTGCCGGCCACATCGGTATCCGGGAACAGCGCGGCAATGGCGTTGCGCCCGCGCAGGTAGCTGCCCTGGCGCGGACCGTCGACCTGGTTGTACTCCAGGCCGCCGGCGCGCAGCTCGGCAAAATACACCTGGCGCGCGAACAGTCCCTGCTCCACCGCCGGCAAGCTGGCGAAGTAGGCCCGGGCCTGCTCGTCGCTGCCGCTGAAGCCGTAGCGCAGCTTCAGCCAACTGGCCAGTTCCGTTTCGTAGGTCTTGGCCACCTTGCCCGGTTGTGCGGCCAGGGACGCGCTGTCGCTGGCCAGGTTGGCCGGGTCCAGGTAGCGCGCGGCAAAGGCCGTGTAATTCGGCCCACTGGCCCCGGCCCCCGCCTGCAGGACGATGCTCGCCCCCGGTCGGTTGTCGCCTGGTACCAGGGCGCCGAGGCTGGTGATCGACGCCTTGTCTTCCATGCGGATATCGCGCCCGGCGTTGATTTGCAGCAGCCCGGGCCCCGCGACATTGAAGCTGCTATAGAGGATGTCGCGCCCGGCCGAGACCAGGGAAATATCCAGCGGATCGTTGTGCACGAACAGGTTGCCGCTGCTCGCCCCCTCGCCCAGCAAAGGCACAATGGCTGTCGCCTGCCCCAACTGGGTGCCGCTGTTGACGATATCCCGACCGGCCAGCATCCAGACCGGCGCGGCCGCGTCGTACCAGGTCCGGCCCGGGCGCGAGTTGGAAGCGTTGAAGTTCAGTTGCTCGCCCGAGCGTATGCCCACCAGGTCGCCGGCCATGGCATAGAAGCGCGCCGGCTCACGTCGGCCGCCGAAGGTGGTCAGGGTGTCGCCGCCAAAGGCGAAGAGCGGGAAGCCACCCATGCCTTGCGTGGAAGACAGGCCATCGGGGCTGAGATTGCTCACCAGCAGGCGCTCGCCACCGCCCTGCTCGCGCCCTTCAAAGGCCGGCATGAACGGCGTCGGCAGCAGGCGGCTATCGGCTCCGGACTGATTGAGCGCATAACCGCCGGCGAAGATCGAGCCGCCGGCCAGCATCTGCAACTGGCCGTTGGGCGAAGGTGCCAGTACCAGGGAATAAGGCGAGTTTTTCTGGCCACTGTCGGTAGAGAGCGCCGAAGAGCCATAGTACAGGTTGCCGCCCGGGGCGACGGCCCGCAGGATCGAGGGATAGATAAAGCGCCCGTCGGTCGGCGAGGTATTGAGTTGGCTCCGGGGGGTGTCATTGCTGCCCACAGCCAGTTCTCCGGTCTGTGTCGAAGGCGTCAGATTGCCCCCCGCCGAGAACAGGTCGATGGCGGTATGCTCGGTCCAGAGCGAAAACCAGCTACTACCGCCGCCCAGGTAGGTAGTGCCGTCCAGGCTGAACGCCGACGTATTGTGCTGCCGCGTGCGACCCGGGTCGACCGCGCCACCCAGCACCAGATCGCCGCGGGTGGCGAGGCTGACCGTGGCATCGCCGGGGACGATCACCAGGCCGCCGGTGGCACTGGCCACCGAGGACGAATACGGATCATAGGCCCGCACTTCGCGGGCATCCTGGTTAAAGCTGAAGCGGCCGAAATTCTGCTTGATACCGCCCATGGCCCCGGCATTGGCCTGCACATTGCCCCGTAGATTGATCAGGGCGCCGTTCAAGTCATGGTTCTGCCCTTGCGCGGGCCCACTGCGAACACTAGAAGCCCGGGCGTCCAGGGAAGGATTGAGGCCGCCACCGATATTCAGCTTGAGGTCGCCCCCCCCGGTCAGGGTCAAGCCGCCATCGGCGCCCACCCGCCCGGTGCTGCCCACCGCCAGGATCAGCGCCTCGCTGCGCGGCGCGGCCAGGGTTGTACGGTCGCCACGGCGCAGCAGGGTGCCGGCATCGGCGCCGACCCGTACCTCGAGATTGCCGCCACCCAAAGTACCGACTCCGGTAAAGCCGGTGACCTGCGGCATGGGCGTGCCAATGGTCGGGGTGACATAGGTCCCGAAGTTGATCCACCAGGCAGTTGGAACCGTCTGGTCCACCGCCGCAGAGCCACTACCTTGGCGCCATAGCCAGTTGCCTATGCCGACACTCGATAGGGCACTGCTGCCTGTGCTCTGGCCCTGGTCGAAGGTACTGCCCAAGGCATCGCCACGCAGGCTGCCCGCCGTCGACAGCAGCAGGTTGCCGCCCTGCTCCGGGTACCAGGCCTGGTAGAGGCTATCGCCTTCCACCAGTTTTTCGTAGGCCGCCACCTGCTCGTCGAAACCAGCTTTGTAATTGGCGTCTCTGTACAGATCGAGGTTGTCGTAAGCGCCCAGTACCGAGCCTTTACTGCCCACGCCGCGGGTTGCCGCATAACCTGCGCCCATGGCCTCGGACTCGGTGCCGGCGGTGTAGACGCCGAATACCGATTGCATGCTCAGGTCGCCGCCGGAAACCAGGTCCAGGTCGCCGGTGCCGGTGCGCAGCACGCTGAAGATCGGCGCCATGGCGCGCACCGCGATCACCTCTCCGGGCTTGTCGGGTTCGCCTGGCTCACCGGGCTTGAAGACGCACAGTCCCGGTGCCCAGTCGCAATAACCATTAGCCACATCTTCCGGTGACAGCGGCTGCCCCACTACGCCACCCAACCAGCTCCAATCCGGGCTTTCCACCTCAGGCCCCCAAACCCAGCTATCGACACTGGGCTTGAATTCACACAGTCCCGGCGCCCAATCGCAATAACCGTTAGCTAGATCTTCCGGCGACAGCGGCTGCCCCACCACGCCGCCCAACCAGCTCCAATCCGGACTCTCTACCTCAGCCCCCCAGACCCAGTTGCCCCCCGGCTTGCCAGGAACGATCTCGCGGTCCCTGAACAGCGAGTAATGGGTATCGGCCAGGATCAACTGGCCATCGACCACTCGGGGCTTGACGCTGCGGGTGTCGGCCGCCTCGGTGTCGGCACCGCTGACCAGGCGTAGCGACCAGGATTGCGAGCCCTCGGGCAGCAACCCCGCGATCGCCCAGTTGCGCCCCTGGCTTTCGCCATCGGCCGGACGCAAGGCCACCGACAAGGCACCGTTGGGCAGCTTGACGTCGGTTTGGGACGGGATCAGCGCACCGGCTTTCAGCGCCAGATCGCCATTGAGGGCATAAGTGTCCTGCTGGCCGCTACTCGGATCGAGGGTCGCTGGCAGCGCCACGCCCTTGGGCCAGAGCATGGCCTGCAAGGCGGTGCGCGTGGTCAACAGAGTCCCGGCGCCGAGCCGGGTGCCCACAGGCAGGGTCACCGCCTGCTCCAGCAAGGTGCCGGCGGCGTACAGCAGGCTGCCGTCGGCGGCGCGCACATCACCGCGCACGACGCTGCCAGCATCCAGGGTCAGCGCCTGCGCCAGGCGGCCCTCGGTGGGCAGCACCACGCCACTGGCGAAGGTGGTGGCCTTGATCGGCAAGTCGTAGTTGAGGGTCTTGCCGCCCAGGAACAGCGAGCCATCGGCCAGGGTCACGCCCAGCCCCGGCACCACCAGCTCGCCGCCGAACGGCTGCATGCCGGGCAACAATACCCAGCCGGCATCGTCCGGGGTGGCGGGCGGCGGGGTAAAGCCATCGGTGACGCTGCCGCGCACTTCGAGGTTGCCGGCGGCGCGGATCGCCAGGCTACCGGTCTCGCCGGAGCCGTAGACCGCGGTCCTGGCAAAGTGCGGATTGAGGCTGGCATAGCGGTAGCCGGACAGGTCCAGGTCACCCTGGATCACCACGTCCCGCTCGCTGCTGATCTGCACCCCGGGGCGCAGGTGCAAGGCATCGGCATAACCGCCGGCGGTCAGGCCGGCCAGCTTGCCGTCGAGCAACGCGGTGTTGGCCAGCGCCGCGTCGATGAAGGCCGTGCTCTGGTCGTGCTTGCGGTTCATGTAGGCCTGGTCGATCACCCGGTACGGCCTGCCGCTGGCGGCGTCGCTGCCGTCCTTGAGCAAGGCGTCACTGTCGCTGTCGTCATAACGCCAGGTGCCATTGACCGCGATCGACCTGGCCCCGCTGATCTGCTGGCGGCTGCTGGCATCGATATCGATATCGCCGCCACTGACCCCGCCCAGCCGTGGCGCATTGAGTTCCAGGGTGCCTCGGGCCTGGCCGTCATACTGCCCGGGCTGGCTGCCCAGGGTCGCGGCGGTGCCGTGGCGCAGGTCGATGCGGCTGCCCTCGGCCAGCACCAACCGACCCTCGCCCGACGTGAGGTCGACCACCGCGCGGTTCGGCGCATCGATGATCTTGCCGTAGCTGTCGACCCGCAATTGCGTGCCATGGGCATCGAGCAGCGCCGCCGCGCCCAGGGTCAGCCCGTTGCGCGCCGCCAGGCGGATGCTGCCGACCTGCTCGCCGCTGGCATCCACGGTGCCAAGTACCGTCAGGTGGCCATTGTCCAGGGACAGGTTGATCTCCCCCGCCTTGAGTTCGTTGCCAAGTTGCAGGTCGCCCTGCTTGAGCTGGAAGCTACGCGAACCATAGACCTGGCCTTCGTTGAGGCGCTGGTTGAGGGCCGCGAAATCGCCCACGCCCTGGGCACGGATATCCACCCCGCCGGCCTTGTACGGCACCCGGGTGCCGCCGGCATCGTAATGACCGGAACTGCCGCCGAGGATCGCCCCCAAAAGTTCTACCTGGCCCGCTCCCGGGTCCAGGGCGATGGCGCTCAGCGCCCCGGCCTTGTTGTTCTGCGCCGACAGGTCGATCCGCGCGCCGGCCGCCTGGCGAATATCGCCGCCACGGCTTTCCAGCAGCACATCGCCGCCCCAGCTGTATTTGTTCAGGTCATTGAAGGGCACGGTGCGCCCGGCCAGGTCTAGCCGGGCATTGCCCGCCAGCACCAGGTCGCGCTCGGCCAGCAGGCTCAGCTTGCCGCTGGGCAGCACCACCGCGGTGTCCAGGCTGATGCTGCGCCCCTGCAGCGCCAGTTCGCCGCCCAGGGTGTTGATCGAACCCGGCACGGCACCGCCACCGGAAATACGGATATCGCCGCCGGCCTTGATCCGGCTCACCGAGCCGGCTTCGCCCGTCAGCAACGGGGTAACGATATTCAGCTCGCCGCCGCTGTAGCTGTAGCCCTTGCCGCTCTCGTAGGCGCCCTGGCTCTGGTAGACCGCCAGGCTGCCCTTGTGGTTGGCGGTCAGGCGCTGGCTGGCGCGCAGGTCGACCGTGGCAAAACCCAGGGCCAGGCGATCGAAGGAGGCCAGGCTATCGGGCTGCGATTGCGCACCGTAACCGAACTCGATGCGCTCGGCGGCCAACTCCAGGCGGCCGCTGCCGGTACCGGCGCCCTGGTTGATCACCGTGCCTGGCAGCCCGGCCGTGCCGTTCCAGATCAGGTTCGCGGTGCGAATGCTGGCCACGTCCTCGGCGTCGCCATGACCGTAGATCGCCGGGGTACCCAGGATCAGGTGGCTCAGGCTGGATTGGCCGGTGACCGGGTCCAGGGTGCTCAACTGCGTCGAGCCATAGAAGTTCAACGAATCCCGGGCATTCAGGGTCAGGGTTTCCAGGGCCGGCGCGCCGCGCTCGCGGTCGCCGCGCAGCAGGCGGTCGAGCACCTGCTGGTTGAGGGTCAGGCCCGGTGCCAGGGTATGGCCCGCGGCGGCTGCGGCCAGGCTCTGGCCGCTGCCGACATTGACCCCACCCACCGCCAGGGTCAGGTTGCGGGTGCCATAACGCACCTCGTCCCCCAGTTCGAACAGGTTATCGGTGGCCGCGGCCAGGGTGCCTTCGGAATACAACTGGGTCACACCGCTGCAGCTACCGGCACAGCTGCCGATGCGAATACTGCCCGGCCCCACCTGGCCGTTCTGCGCCGGGGTCGGCGGCAGCAGGTCGAGCCAGCCGTTGGACACCGCTAGCAGGCTGGTCCTGCCGGGATCGTAGATAAAGCCATCGCGGGAATCGTAGGCACTGGCGCCACGCCCCAGGGTATCGATCCCGGCGCCCTGTTCCACCACGATGCCACCCGTGGTCATGCCACTGAGGAGCATCACTTCGGGGGCCGACAACAGGGCCCCCGAGCGCAAGGTCAGGTCGCTCAGGTTGGAGCTGAAGGTGATGTAATTGCCGCCCTGGCCATATTGGCGGGTACCGGTGCCGCCGATCCGCAGGCTGGCCGCGCCCAGGGCATTGAGTTGCGCGGCATCGATCGAGGTGCCGGTAAAGCCCGCGCTGGGACCGCCCGCGACGATCTCCATCTGGGAACTTTGGCTCTGGCTCAGCACGCTGGCGACGGTGCCGTAGCCGCCCTTGTCCGGACTGAAGCGACTGGTGCCGGCATAGGTGAAGGACGGTTGCCCGGTCTGGTTCTGCAACAGATTCAGGGTCAGACCCTTGGCGTCGGCGGTCAGGGCAGCGCGCGGAATGCCCAGGCGCGCCGCGTCGCTGACGAGGAATTGAGTCAGGGAGGTTTCGTTGTATTGGGAATAGCGACGCAGCACATCGGCCGAGGTCAGGATCACCTGGCGCGACAGGCTGTCCTGGATCCCGGTGCCGAGGACCGACAAGCGCCCCGAGGTACTCCAGGAGCCATTGGCCATGGCCAGGCCCGGCTGCTGGGCGGCCAGGCCGGCGCCACCGTTGAGCTCGACCCGGAACGCCCCCGGCAGCAGCGCATAGGTCGCCGGCAACAGGGTATAGACCCCCGGCGCCAGTCCCGGCACCCCGGCCTCCAAAGTGATCTGCTGGCCGATCACCGGGTCCAGGGCACCGCTCTGTCCGGCGCCAGGGGCATAACCTGCCTGGTTGCCGGGCACGATGGCGTAGACCGGATTGCTGGCCCGCCCCGGCAGGCTGAAACGACCGTCGGCGCCGATCCGCACCAAGGGGTTGAAACGCGCATCGGTGGAACCGCCACGCCCGGAAATAAAGCCGGCGCCGGTCAATTCGCCACCGCCCGACAAGTCGACCACGGCACCGCTCTGGACATCGATCGACTGCCCCAACAGCGTCAGGGTCAGCCACTCGGGCCCCAGGATGGGATTGAGTACGCTCTCGCCCAGCGGCTTGCCGTCCTGGATCCAGGTCTGGCCGTCCACCGTGCCGCCAAAGGGCATGACCAGCCCCGCCGCGCTCAGGGAGGTCAGGCTGCCGGGTAGCAGGCGCACGGTCGAAGTGTTGTCTTGCGCGCCGCCGTTGAAGCCCAGCCTCAGGCTGCCCTGGGGCGCGCGAACCACCCCGCCCTGGTCGATGCTCTGGGCGGACAGCAGCAGGCTGCCATAGGCCGAATAGGGCACGCCAGGGTCCTTGACGCTGCTGCGGCCGATACTCAGGTGGCGGGTGCGGATCTCGGCACGGGCCAGGGTCTCCGGGTAGAGCTGCGCCACCGTCAGGTTCAGGTCCCCCGGGGTGTTCAGGCGGGTGAAGGAAATATTGCCCGTGGGGCGCAGCATGCGCATGTCTCCAGCGCTGCGCACCTCCATCGTGGCAAAGCCGCGCTGGTCCAACGGCAACTGGCCACTGCCCAGGTTGATGTCGCCATGGGCACCGAGGTTGACCTCATCGCGGATATCCAGCAGTTGGCTGGTCACGGTCAACTGCGCCTGGGTCGCCTGGGTCGAACTGCCACCACGCACCACGGGCACCGTCAACCCTGGGGAGCCGTTATTGTTCCGAGCAGCCTCCGCCAGCCGCACGTAAGGCGCACTGAGCCTGACCCGGGTATCGGCCTCCGCGCCCTGGGCCAGCCCCAGGGAAGCCGAATACAGCTGCAGGCCCTGGCCCAGGGCCAGATCGACATCGCCGTCGAAACTGATCTGGCCGTTGCTCAGCAGGGCCAGGTTGCCAAAACCGCCAGCGTCGACCTGCTCCACGCTGAGATTGCCTTGTCCATAGGCCAACGTCCCGGGAGCCGTCTCGTCGAGGGACCAGCGGCGCTGGCTGATCAGCAGTTCCCGCGGGGCCAGGGGCGTATCGCTGTCCAGCAGGTCGCGATTATAGGCAGCGGTCTCCAGGGCCACCGTCAGGCTGCCGCCCGCCGCCCCCTGGCCACCGGCGGCGGCGCGCAAGTCACCGTCCAGGTACAGGCCATTGAGCGAACTGAGGCTGATACTGCCGCCATTGCTGGCTACGGTCGTCGAACCGGCGCCCCTGATATCCAGGGCGGCCTGGGCGCCGGAAGCCTCGAGGCGCGAACCGGCCTTGAGCTGCACGAACAGATCCGGCGCCGCCGCACGGCCAGTGGCCGGGTCCAGGGTACCGCCGATGACAATGCTGCCACCGTCGCTGACCTTGCCGTAGCGCCGGCCCTGGGCGTCCAGGGCAGTGACCGCGCGCCCGGAAACATCCACCAGGGCATTGCTCCCCAACAGGATCGAGCGCTGATGAAGGGTGCTCAGGGCGTCGGTGTCCACCTGCGGCATCCGCGTGGCGCTGATCGAGACCTTGCCGCCATGGGCGATCAGATGACCGTCGATGTTGATCTGGCCGATCCCGCGCAAGGCGATGGACTGGCCATCGTCCACCCTCACGGTGGCGCCCTGTCCGATATCCAGGGCCACGCTGGCGATATCGGCAGTAGTGGAATCGAGCCCCCCGGTCTGCAGGGTCAGGCTGGCACCGGCGCGCTGGCTCAGGCGGCCCTTGGCCGGGTCCTCCTGGTAGGGCTCCGGCAGCCACGGCTGCAGCGCGCTGGCGGCCGGCTCGCCGGTGGCGACACGGGTCGTCCCGGCGGACTGGGCGTAGACCGGCACCCGCACATCCACCTGGGCGCCCTCGGCGACTTTCAACCCCTGGTTGCCGGTGATGTCGTAGGCGCCGAAGCCCTTGTCGAAAAAGTCGCTGGCCAGGACCAGGGTCGCGGCGTCGGGCGACGTTCCGCCGCCGATCTGCACCTTGCCTGCCTGCAGGCTCAGAGTGCCGCCGCCGTTCACCCCATGGCCCTTGAGCTGGCCAGCCAGGGTCAGGACGCCATTGCCGATGCTGGTGCCGGCATTGGCCGCCAGGGTCAGGTCACCGCCCTTGCCACCACGCAGGCTGCCGTTCAGCAGCAGCACCGCGCCGCTGCTGACATCCACCTGGCTGCCGGCGGCCAGGGTCAGGTCGCCACGGCTGCGCAGGGACACACTGCCGCCATTGACAAAGGCCAGGCCACTGTTGTCCTGCGGCGCCAGCAACAGGTTGCTCCACAGGCCGCTGGTGTCCAGGCGTGCCCCCTCGCTCAAGACCAGGCTGGCCCGGGATGCGGTGGAACCGATCAGGGTGTCCATCAGGTCAGCTGCCGACGATGGCCTTTGCCGCAGCACGTTGCCCAGGGCAATGCGCCCGCCATGGCTGGTCAGCCCGGCATTCACCTGGACCTGCGGACCGTGCAAGGCGATCTCCCCTGCCGGCCCGACCTGCAGGTCACCGTCGACCGTGACGCTCTCGTAGGCGGCGACCCGCACCGCGCCCAGGTCGAAACCGTTGAGTAGCCCGGTATCCAGTTGCAGCCGCCCCTGGCGCTCGCCCAGGACCGAGTCCAGCCCAATGTCCAGGGCCTGGGGGACCTGCCCCGGGGCCAGGACCACCTGCTTGAGGGTGCGGTCGGTGGCCTGCAAGATGTTTTGCAGGGTGCCGCTGTCCTTGTGCCAGAACGGTGTATAGCTGCCGACGAGCAACTGGGCGCCACGGGCCACGGCATTCTGTGCCTGGTCGTAGCCATCGAGCCCGGCCTGGGGGGCCAGGGCCTGGCGTTCGCCCTGGTAGGTGTTGCCGAGCAACTGGCCCTCGAGCACCGCGCTGCCGGTGCCGACCACCAGCTTGCCGGCATCGCGGCCAACGCTATAGCCGTCTTCGTAGCGCTGCTGCGGCGCAATCAGCGGGCTGTAGTAGTAATCGGTCTGGCCCCAGCGCGGGCTGCTGTCCTCATAACCCTTGTAAATACCGCTGTAGAGAATGTCGCCCGGCGCCCGGGACAACTCGTAGAGGCGCCCGTCCGGGCCCTTGAGCCAGGTCTGGCGCACCAGGCCACCCTGGACATCGAGGGTGCCGCCGGACAGGTTGATGCTCGAACCGGCCTGGGTCACCACATCACGCCCGGTGAAGGTCAGGGTACCGCCCTGGGCCATCCACTCGCCCACCCCGTGGGCCTGGGTCCCCAGGTAGCCACCGACCTCCAGCAAGCCGCCGGCGGTGTACCAGCGGTCCGTGGCGTAGCCATTGGTCCCGGCCGGCACATAGACCAGCTCGCGCACATCGACCCACACATCGTTGTTGTTCAGGCTGCCCTGGTCGCGGTTGCCGGCGGCATCGCGCTGCTCGTTGCCCTGGATATTGACCTTGACGCTGTTGGCCTCCATGGCCACCTTGACCCCGACCGCACCCGCCACATCGATCAGCGCGCCGTCGCGCACCAGGCTGCGCTGGCCGGCGCTGACCGCCACCTGGCCACCGGTGGCCAGGGTAATGGAGCCGGACTGGAAGTCCACGGTGCCGCCGCTGACGATCTCTACCCGCGACTGGTCGGTACGGTCGGCCACGCTGCTGAGGTTGTCGAAGGCGCCACCGATGCTGTTACCAAGGCCGCCCAGCCCGGCCAGGCCCGCGTTGCGCTGGCTGTCCAGGGCCGTGCCACTGGCGGCGTCCAGCAGGATCGCCGTATGGCTGCCCTGGCCCAGGGTCACGCTGGAACTGCTGTCGCTGGCCGAGTTGAGCAGGTGCACAGTGCCGCGGCTGTCCACCGAGGTGGTGGCCAGGACCAGGCCGTTCTGCTGCACCTGGTGGCCGGTCAGGGTGATATCGCCGGTGGAGGCCTGGATCAGGCCGTTATTGCTGACCTTGCCGGCCTGGCTGCCGGCCTTGCGGGTGCTGGCCACCTCATTGCCGCGGGTGGTCGAGGTGGTATTGCCGGCGGTGCCGGCGCCCTTGCGGATATAGAAGCTGTCGCCGGCGGCCAGGGTCGCCTGGCCCTTGGGCGTGACCAGGCTGCCGGCGTTGTCCACCTCGCTGCCCAGCAGCAGGACATAACCGCCGGACTCGGTGGACACGCCCGGCGCTCGGGTCTGGATCAGCGCGCCTTGTTGCACCTGGACCTTGCCAGCGGCGTCGGTGAAGGTCGGCTGCGAGCCGATGCTGTCGACATACAGCCCGCGCTCGCGGAACTGGCTGTCGCTGATGGTCGCGGCGGCGGCCACCAGGTTGCGGGTATCGACCTGGCTGTTGCCGCTGAAAATCACCCCGTTGCGGTTGACCAGCATCACCGTGCCGGCCGCCTTGATCTGACCCTGGATCTCGCTCGGCCGCGCCTGCGGGTCGTTGACCCGGTTGAGCACCGCCCAGTCGGCCTGCTGCTGGAAATCCACCGTGGTGTTGCGCCCGACGTTGAAGGTTTCCCAATTGAGAATGGCCTTGTCCGCGGTCTGGCCGATGCTCACCGTGGTCTTGCCGTCGGCCTGGGTCTGCACCGGGTTGCTGGCATTGGTCCAGCCTTTGGTCAGGGTATTCTCGTCGACCTTGAGCCCGCCCTCGCCCAAGCCATCGGGAATACTCGAGGCCGCCACCAGCGCCGAACGCCGCCCGGCCGCCTGGGCCGCCTGCTGCGCGGCGATGGCCGCCACCGTGTTATTGACGTTGCTCAAGGACTGCTGCAACTGCTGGTTGGCCTTCAACTGCTGGGCCAGGGGCGGTGGCGAACCCGGCTTGGGCAGGCTCCCCGCTACCCCGCCGACGCCCGCCGTCTGCTGCGCCGCGCCCTTGCTGGCGAACCAGCCGGCGCTGAACGCCGTCTCGGCCTGGGCACTGCTCGCCACCAGCAACAGGGCAATGGCGTGGGCCAGCGGATTGAGACGCAGGACAGGCAACGCCTCGCAGCGGGTTACTGACTTCAGAACAGGGTTGGGCTTACCGAGGCGCATCGCTCACTTATCCTTTTACACAGTCGCGAAATAGGTCGGCGGCCCACCCGCTGTCACGGACGGAGCGCTCAGGTAGTAGGCGGTTGGCGCCGGCCGGCACCGAACCTTTGTCATGAAAACTTCATCCGTGTGTGGGTTCAGAGCGGACGGCCAATGCCGTTGCAGACGCTGGGGTAGTTCAGGCTCAGGGGGCTGGTAGAAAGCAGGAAGTTGTCGCGCACGGCCTTTTTCCAGACCGCGTCCAGCGGTATCAGGTGCTGCGCGATCAACCGGGCGTCGTTTCCGGCCTCGGGGTTGGGCCCGAAGTGACGCAACAAAAAAATCCGCAAGGCCGTGGCGTCCTGCGGGTCGCGATAGCACTGGCCGAGCAACAGGTAGCTGTAGCCGACCATGGCATAGCCGTAGGCCGGGTTGGCGATATCCGGCGCCCACTTGTGCGGGTCGGCACGATCCATGGCGGTGGCCGGCGGCGGGATCTGCGTCAGGCTGATCGGGGTGATCGCGGTGGGCGGCAACAGGCCGTTGACCCGCGCCACCTGGGCGTTGCTGGAAATATCCAGGCCCGAGGTCCCCGAATAGCCGATGGCGCCTTCGCTGGCGGCAACCCTGGCCAGCAGGTCCTGGTCGCTTCTCTCCGCGCGCCAGTGCCCGGGCAGCGGACCGTAGTGGGCCGTGGCGAACCGGTTGCTGGTGCTGAACGCCTGGGGGCAGAGGCTGTTCAGGTGACGAGTGAGCAGCTCACTGGTACCGCTGCCATCGGCGCGGTAGATCACCGTCACCGGCGTGCGCGAATAGGCCGGGTTGATCTGGTCCCAGGTACTGATGGCTCCGGAGAACAGGCCGCAGAGCGTGCCGCCGTTCAGGTCCAGGTCGGCCACTGGCTGGCCGCTAGCGAGGCGCACTCGGTAGGGAATCGCCACCGAAGTGATCGCCACCGGGACCTGGATCAGCGGCCCCCAGTCCGCCGCCGAGCCGACCATGGCCCCCGGCGCCTGATGGGCGCTGCGGTATTCAGCGAGTTCACTGGCGGTCAGCCGTGACTCGCTGATGGCGTAGTCCACGGAGAACGATTCGGGGTAATCCGGAGTCAGCGCCACGCTGTCATTGGTCAGCAGTGCCCTCTTGCCGGCCCCGCTGCCCGCGGCACGATAGCCCCCCGCCGTCGGCGGCAATACGCCGGGGGTGGTGTAGAAGCCCTGCATCAGGTAGGAACCGCCGCCGTCCAGAGCCGCCGAGGCCGGAGCAGTACAAAGGCCGGTCAAGGCCCCAGCCAGGGCAGCCAACCGATATCTGGACATGGCAACTCCCTCTGTTGCCCGGGATGCCCCATGGCAACATGAAATTCGCGCGAAGAAAAAATCGGCAACGGCTGGCGCCGTTGCCGATCGGTGTTACGGGTAGTCAACCCCGGCCTGGATCAGGCTGGACGGCCGATACCGTTGCACACGCTGGCATTGTTCACGCCCTGGGCGCTGGTTGGTGGAATGAAGGCATTGCGAATGGCGGTCTTCCAGGTTGAGGTCAGCGGGATCAGTTTCTTGTCGATGATTGCCTGATCGTTGCTGCTGGCGAAGGTGGCGTTGTAGTGCTTGGTCAGGAAGCTGCGGATCGAGCTGACATCCGCGGTGTCCTTGTAGCACTGGCCGAAGATGAAGTTGGTGTAGCCAACGATCGAGTAGCCGGTAGCCGGGTTAGGCAATACCGGTGCCCACTTGGTCAGGTCGGCACGATCGGCGGCGGTGGACGGAGGCGCAATGGTGCTCAGGGCGGTCTGCACGTTGCCCACGGTTGGCAGCAGGCCGTTGATGCGAGCCACTACAGCGTTGTTGGTGGCGTCGACATCTTCAGGGCCGACATAACCGATGGCGCCGGCGGTGGAAGCCACGGTGCTGGCCACGGCGGCGCTGCCGCTGACGCCGATCCAGGAAGCTGGTTCCGCGCCTGGGTGGGCATTGGCGAAAGTACTGCTGACGGAGGTGAACACCGATGGGCAACGGTTGTTCAGGTGGCGAGTGAGGATTTCCGAGGTACCGCTGCTGCCGGAGCGGTATACCACGCGAACCGGAGTGGTATCGGAGGTGCCGAGTACTTCACCCCAGGTACGGGCGGCTCCGTTGTTGCTCGACAGGGCCAGGCACAGTTGCTCGCTGGTCAGGTTCAGGTTGGTGGTGCCGGCCTTGTTGTAAGGAATGGTCACCGAGGTGGCGGCCGATGGGAATTGCAGCAGTGGGCCCCAGTTGGCAGGATCAGTAGCCGGTACGTCTTGGTGGGCGGTTTTGTAGTTGCTGATTTCAGTGGCGTTGAGAATCGAGTCGCTGCCTGCGTAGTCCACAGTGGTACCGGCTGGCAGGGTGGTGGTCAGCGAACCGATGTTGTTGGTCAGCACGGCAGTCTTGCCGCCACCGCTGCCCACGCCGTAGTAGGTGCCGAAACCAGGAGTCAGTACGCCCGGGGTGTTGTACAGCTGCTCTGGCAGAGTGGCACCGCCACCCACAACAGCCGCCATCGATTGGGCCGAAGCCAGAGCCGCTACGGCCATGGAAGCTGCGATCATAGTGCGCTTAAACATGAAGAATCTCCTTTCGTCGTGTGTATACGGAGGTCAATGGTTCTTGCATGACGCCATGGCGCTCAGATCCTCTGCCCTGCTCTGAGAGCGTTGTGCGGGGTGAGGCCATGGGGAAGAAGTTCGCAGTTTCCGGTGACAGATAAAGGAAAAAACCTCGGGAGAAAGCGCTTGATTTTCAAAAACTTTCTCGGGTGTTCGAGGGCCCTGGCACGGGCTTTTCGACGCAGGTGACAGCGAGGTGTCGCGGGGCCTTTTGCCAGCTTTTGGCCAGGCGCGGCGCGGGTCTTGGCTTGGGGGCGCTGGGGGTGGTTGTGCATGACAGAACGAGGAACCCGAGTTCTGCGGATGTGCCGCTCGGGTGGTGAGGACTAGGCGAAAAAAATCTCCGGACTGACGCTATCCCCTGTAGGAGCGAGCTTGCTCGCGATGGTCGTGAACCTTGACGCGGTTCTTGCCGAAACATCGCGTTGTCTTGAGTCTTTTCGCGAGCAAGCTCGCTCCTACAGAAAAGCGAGCCGGCAATCGATGTCGTTACTGCACCAGCTGGTTGATCTCGATGATCGGCAGCAGCACCGCCATGACAATCACCAGCACCACCCCGCCCATGACCACGATCATCAGCGGCTCTAACAAGGCGGTCATGCCCATGGCGCGGCGTTCGATGTCGCGGGACAGGGTTTGCGCGGCGCGTTCGAGCATGGGTGGCAGGGCGCCGGTTTTTTCGCCGCTGGCGATCAGGTGGATCAGCACCGGCGGGAAGACTTTCTCCACCCGTAGCGCGGCGGCCAGGTTGACGCCTTCGCGGACCTTGGCGGTGGCGTCGCTGACGCTCTGGCTCAGGCGGTCGTTGGACAGGGTCTGGCGCGCCGCTTCCAGGGCGCGCAGCAGCGGCACCCCTGCTCCGCCGAGGATCGCCAGGGTCGAGGCAAAGCGCGCGGTGTTCAGGCCCAGCACGAAGCGCCCGATCAGCGGCAGGCGCAGCACCCGGCTGTGCCAGTTCAAGCGGGCCTGGGGATTGCGCAGATACATACGCCAGCTCCAGAAACCGCCCGCCAGCACGCCGAAACACAACCAGCCCCAGGCGCGGATGAAGTCACTGGCGTTGAGCATCGCCAGGGTCAGCCCCGGCAGGTCCTGGCGTGCCTGGGAGAAGGCGCTGACCACCTGCGGCACCACGTAGCTGAGCAGGAAGATCACGATGCCCACCGAGACCAGCCCGACCACGCCAGGGTAGATAAAGGCGGTGAGGATCTTGCCGCGCAGGGTGTTGCGTTCTTCGATGTAGTCAGCCAGGCGCTCCATGACCTGGGCCAGGTCGCCCGACTCTTCGCCGGCGGCGATCAGCGCCCGGTAGATATCCGGAAAGTCCCGCGGCCGCGCCGCCAGGGCTTCGGCCAGGCGCATGCCACTGCGCACATCGGCGCGCACCGCGCTGAGGGTGTGGGCGATGTGTTTTTTTTCCGCTTGTTCGACCGTGGCACTCAGCGCCGCCTCCAGCGGCAGGCTGGCGCCCAGCAGGCTGGCCAGCTGGCGGGTGGCCCAGGCCAGGTCGTTGTCCGACAGCTTGGCGCTGAACAAGCCGCCGCCACCGGCCTTGGGCGTGTTGCTCTCGACCTGCACCATCAGCGCCGTCAGCCCGCGGCTGCGCAGCACGCCGAAAGCGGCGCTCTGGCTGTCGGCTTCCAGGTGCCCGGACTCGATCTTGCCGAGGGCGTCGGCGGCTTCGTAGCGATAGCGGTTCATCAGGCGTCCCGGGTTACGCGCAGGATTTCTTCAGGGGCGGTGGCGCCGCTGCGCACCCAGCGCTCGCCGTCCTCGCGCATGCTGAACATCCCGGCGCGCCGCGCGGCGGCGCGCAACGCCTGCTCGTCGGCGCCCTGGTGGATCAGGCTGCGAATGTCATCGTCGATGCAGAACAGCTCGTGGATGCCGGTCCGCCCGCTGTAGCCGACCTGGTTGCAGGCCGGGCAACCCACCGGGCGCCAGGTGCCGGGGGCGGTCGGGTCTTCTTCCTTGCAGTGCGGGCACAGCCGTCGCACCAGGCGCTGGGCCAGCACGCCGAGCATCGACGAGGCCAGCAGGAACGGCTCGACGCCCATGTCGATCAGGCGGTTGACCGCCGACACCGCGTCGTTGGTGTGCAGGGTCGCCAGCACCAGGTGGCCGGTGAGCGAAGCCTGCACGGCGATCTGCGCGGTTTCCAGGTCGCGGATCTCGCCGATCATGATGATGTCCGGGTCCTGGCGCAGGATCGCGCGCAGGGCCAGGGCGAAGGTCATGTCGATCTTGGCGTTGACCTGGATCTGGCTGATCCCCGGCAGGTCGTACTCCACCGGGTCCTCGACGGTGAGGATATTGCTGGTGCTGGCGTCCAGCCGCGCCAGGGCGGCATAGAGGCTGGTGGTCTTGCCGCTGCCGGTGGGGCCGGTGACCAGCACGATGCCGTGGGGCTGGCGGATCAGGTGGTCGAGCTTGCCCAGCACCTGCGGGTCCATGCCTAAGGTTTCCAGTTGCAGGCGCCCGGCCTGTTTGTCCAGCAGACGCATCACCACCCGTTCGCCGTGGCCGGTGGGCACCGTGGAGACACGGATATCGATGGGCCGCCCGGCCACGCGCAAGGCGATGCGGCCGTCCTGGGGCAGGCGTTTTTCGGCGATGTCGAGTTGGGCCATGATCTTGATCCGCGACACCAGCGCGCCGTGCAGGGCTTTGCGCGGCGAGACCACGTCGCGCAGCGTGCCGTCGACCCGGTAGCGCACCACCGAATGGCTTTCATAGGGCTCGATATGGATATCGCTGGCCTCGTCCCGCGCGGCCTGGGTCAGCAAGGCGTTGATCATGCGGATCACCGGCGCGCCGTCCTGGGTGTCCAAGAGGTCGGTGATTTCCGGGATGTCCTGCATCAGGCGGTCGAGGTCGACCTCGTTCTCGGCGGCGCCGACCACCGCGGCGGCACTGCCGGTGTCGGAATAGGCGCTGGCCAGCAGGCCGTCGAGTTCTTCGTCGCGCACCCGCTCCAGCCGCGCCGGGCCGAACTGGCGGCGCGCTTCGCTGATCGACCAGCCGGGGGTCGAGGGGCAGACCAGGAGTACGGCGCCCTCCTCGCCATGGCGCAGGAGGATGCGTTGGGATTTGGCCCAGGCGTAAGGGAGTTGGGGGGTCATGGGAGTAACTCCGGGGCTTGGCCTGGGCTGTGTACAGATCCGGTGCTGCGGTAACGGCGGCTTAGGGGTTCGTTTTTACAGCGGGGTCGGGGTACATATCCGTTACTTCGGTCACGGCTGCTGGCGGTTTCGCCCTTACGGCGAGTCACTTTGAAGAGCCCAAAGTAACCAAAGGCTCTTGCCCCAAGCGTCCGGTCCTCGCTAAGGCTCGGATTCCCTCGCTCCGGTCCTGCTCCGTGGGCCGCCGCCACAGGCCATCCATGGCCTGGGGCGGCTAACCCGGCATCCCTGCCGGGTTGCCCACTGCGCAGAACCTCCACTCGGCCTCCCGACGGGGCAAGAAAATCAAAAACAACGCGAGGCGACCTACCGGTCGGCCTGTCTGAGAACACGTTCCCTGTAGCCGCTGCCGCAGGCTGCGATCGGCTGCGAAGCAGACGCAAAACCATGCGCCTCGATCTGCCTGATACATCGCGTCGTCGGGTTTGGCGTGCGCTGCGCGCCCGATCGCAGCCTGCGGCAGCGGCTACAAGAGGCGCGTAAAACGTGCTTGGCTTTAGCTGTTGCTGTTGCTGTTGCTGTTGCTTTTGATCTTGCCTTTGATCCACCCGCCCCTTTCCCAGAGGCCGAACGCAGGCGTTGCGCAGGGGGTAGCGCGGCAGGGATGCCGCGCTAGCCGCCCCAGGCCATGGATGGCCTGTGGCGGCGGGCCCCCGGAGCAATGCCGGAGTGAGGGTACCCCGAGCCTTAGCGAGGGGCCGAATGGAGGGGCGAGACTTTTTGGTTACTTTTGGGGCGTTTGCCAAAAGTGACCCGCCGTAAGGGCGGAACCCTAAGTGGCCGTTACCGCAGTAACGGATATGTACCCCGCCCCCGCTGTAAAAGCGAAACCCTAAGCCGCCATAACCGCAGCAACGGATATCCCCCCCATCACCCAGCGCACCAGACGCCGAGCGTGTAAACGCAACAGGCGCACTCATTGCACCGGCACCGCCCTGATCCTCGCCCTCGGCACCTGACCCGAATTCGGCGCTGGCACCGACACCGGCACAACCCCCGGCACCCCCTGCTCCGCCGTCGGCAATTGCGGCGCCTGCATGTCTGGCATGGCCCAGCTGCGGTCCGGCTGCAGGCCGCCCTGGGCGCGGCGCATGAAGTCGTAGCGGTTGAGGGTAATGCTGCGCCCCGCGGCGCTGTCGCGAATGATGTAGGGCCGCAGGAACACCATCAGGTTGGTCTTGTTGGTCGAGCGGCTTTCGTTGCGAAACAGCGCGCCGATCCCGGGGATAGTCGACAGCCACGGCACCGCGTTGTTGCTCTGGCTGTAGCCGTCCTGCAGCAGGCCGCCGAGGACCATGATCTGGCCGTCGTCGAGCAGGATGCTGGTGTCGATCGCCCGTTTGTTGGTCACGGTGCCGGCCTGCACCGAGGCGCGCTGGTCGACGCTGCTGACCTCCTGATAGATGTCGAGCTTGACCGTGCCGCCCTCGGAAATCTGTGGTCGCACATTCAGCTTCAGGCCGACTTCTTCGCGCTGCACGGTCTGGAACGGGTTGTTGCTGTCGCCGCCACCGCCGGTGACGTAGCTGCCGGTGACGAAGGGAATGGTCTGGCCGACGAAGATGCTCGCCGCTTCGTTGTCCAGGGTCAGCAGGTTCGGGGTCGACAGCACGTTGTTCCCGCCCTTGCTCTTCAGGGCCCGGGCCAGCACCTTGAGGTCGAGGATCTTGCCGATCCCGGGGATGTCCACGGTGCCGTTGACCAGGCCGACGTTGAGGCCCTGGGGCAGCACGTCGAGGCTTGTCTTGCCGTTGAGGTTGAGGCCGCTGCCGCCCAGGTTGGCGCCGCCGATGACGCCGCTGCCACCGAGATTGCCGGTCTGCCACTGCACGCCGAATTCGGCGGCGTCGTCTTCGTTGACTTCGACGATCAGGCTTTCGATCACCACCTGGGCGCGACGCTGGTCGAGCATGTCGATGACTTCGCGCAGGTTGCGGTACAGCGGTTCCGGCGCGGAAATCAGCAAGGTGTTGGTGGTGGCATCGGCCTGGATGGTCACGCCGCCGGCGCTGAAGGCGGTGTTCTGCTCGGAGGCCTGGGTGCCGCCCTGGCTGCTGGAACTGCCGCCCTGGGCATAACCGCTGCCGGAACTGCTGCCGCCGAGGCTGGAGCTGCCACTGGTGGAACCGCCGCTGCCGCTCTGGCCGCTGCTGGAACTGCCGCCCTGGCTCATGCCGCCCATGCTGCCGAGCATGGCCCGCGCGTTGTCGCCGGTGCCGCTGTCGCTCTCGCCGGTGAGCAGGCCGCGCAGGGCCTGGGCCAGCTTGCCGGCCTGGGCGTTGCGCAGGTACACCACGTGCAGGTTGCTCGGGTTGCTCTGGGCGTTGTCCAGCTTGTAGATCAGGTTGCGCGCAAGCTCGGTGCGCTCGGGGCTGCCGGTGCGGATGATGATCGAGTTGGAACGCGGGTCGCCGACCACGCTGACCTTCTGGGTCGGGTCGGCGCCCTGGGTTTCCAGCAGCTCGGAGACCATGCCGGCGATGTCCACGGCGATGCCGTTCTGCACCGGCACCACGTCGGTGTCCAGGGCGCTGGGAATGTCGATGCCTTCGATGATCTGCGCCACCCGGGTGAGGTTCTCGGCGTAGTCGGTGATGACGATGCTGTTGTTGCCCGGGTAGGCGTTGATCGGGTTGTTCGGCGACACGATCGGGCGCAGCACCGGGATCAGGTTCACCGCGTTTTCGTATTGCAGGCGGAAGGTGCGGGTCAGCATGCCGTTGGCCGACGGCTTGCCGGCGTTGTAGATCGGCCCGCCGAGCAGCTTGGCGTCGGCCTCCGGTACCACCTGGGCCACGCCGCCGACGTCCACCACGCTGAAACCCTGCATGCGCAGGGCCGCCAGCAGCATGTCGTAGGCCTGGTGGGCCGGCACTTCGCCTTCGCTGACCAGGGTCAGGTTGCCCTTGACCCGCGGGTCCACCAGGAACTGCTGGCCGGTGGAACGCGCCAGCGCCCGGACCACGGCCTGGATATCGACGTCGACGAAATTCAGGCGCACCGGCTGGTCGCCCAGGGGATTGCGCACCACGGTGCCGCTGGCGGCGGGAGCACCGGGCGCGCGTCCCGCACGGCTGATCGGATGCTGGAATTTGGGACGCTGGGTCTGTTGCGCCTGGGCCCGCTCCCGCTCGGCCACCACATCGCCGCCACTGCGATTGGTCTCGCCCAGGGGCCGTCCCAGTTCGCTGTCCACCAGCAACGGTGGCTGTGGCTCCTGGTTGTGACTGCACGCCGCCAGCGCCAGGGCCAGCGGCCCCAGCAGGAGCAAGGGCAGCGCCTTGCGCGATTGGCGGGCGTAAAAAGAACCTGACCACTTCATGAAGCTTCCTTAGCGCCAAGCGCCTGATCCATGCGAACGGTTCCGGACAGTTTGCCTGCCGTGCCATCGATGTCGGCCGGCCCCGCGCGTTGCAGGCGGGCCTCCATCACTTCCAGGGAGAACTGCCGGGGATTGCCCAGCAGCCAACCGACCACGGCATCCGCCGGGGCCTCTTGAAAACTCAAGTGCCAGGCCTGGGACTCGCCCTCGCCCGCCAGCTGCAACTGGTACAGCCCCTGCAGGCCGGCGGCATCCAGGGTCTGGCGCAAGGACTGCTCCAGGCTCTGCCCCGGCTCGCCGCCACGGGGCCCGCCGGCCTGGTGCAGCACCAGCTCCAGGGCTTCGGACTGGGAGCGCAGCTTGGGGATCTCGGCCTGCCAGTAATCGATCTTCTTCAGCGCCGGCTCGATCAGCACCAGCCACACCAGCAGGCCGCCCAGCACCACCGCCGCGCCGGCCAGCAGGCGTTTCTCGCGCAGGGCCAAACCGCTCCAGTACAGCTGTGCCTGGGCGGCCTGGCGCTGCCAGCGCTGGCGGTAATGGCTGAGGCTCAGCTTATTCATCCTCGTCTTCCTCGCTGTCGTCGGCTTCCATCGGCACCCCGCCGGTCGCCATGCCTGTGGCGGCGCGCAGGGTCCAGCCCTGGTCGCCGGGGCTGGCTTCGAGCCCGGCCTGGGTCAGCAGGCCCTGCCAGCCGCTGTCGGGCGCAGGGACACGGGTGTCGCTGAGCAGGCTCAGTTGCAATTCGCCGTTCTGATAGTTCAAACGCTCGACCCCGCCGATCACGAAGGGCATGGCATTGCTGGCCTGCAGCACCAGGCTGTTGAAGCTGTACGGAGCGTCGCCGCTGGCCCCGCTCTGCCGCGCCGCCAGTTGCTGGCGCGCCTGTTGCAGGGGGTTGAGGATCACCGGCAATTCCGGGAACACCTGCTGCACCCGTTGGCTCATCTGCGCCTTGAGCTGCTGGCCCTGGGCCGCCTGGCGCGCGGCGTACAGGTTCAGGCCCAGGGTCCAGACCAGCAGCGCCACCGCGCACAGCGCCGCGGCACGGCCCCAGCCCTGCTGGCGAGCGCTGTTGTCCTGCACCCCGCCGTGCAGGCCCCAGTCGGGTGCCTGGCCGGTCCAGCGGCAGCTGTCCGGCAGTTGCTCCAGGGCCGCTGGCGGGGCCGCCTCGCCTATCCATTGCAGCCCGGCACCGTTGGCCAGCAACACCTGCAAGGCGTCTTCGGGTAGCGGTTGCACACTGCCCTGCCGCGGGCTATGGCGCAGCAACAGGTGCTGGTCCTGCAGGCAGGCGGTCAACTGGCCCGCCGCCGGCACCGGCAAGGCATAGGGCGCCGGGTACAGGCCGCGCAGTTTCAGGCCGGCCTGCTCCAGCACCTGGCCGAGCCGCGCCAGCGCCTCGCGCGGCAACCAGCTGATGTGCACCTGGCCGTCGCCGTCGCGCGGGCTGTGGGCCACGTACAGGCTGTCGCTGTGGCCGAGAATCAGCGCCTGGGCGGCACAGGCCACCGCCGCGCTGACCTTGGCCGGCGCCAGGGCCGGCAGCTCGATACTCGCCAGCAGGCTGTCCTCGGGGTGCAGGAAACACTCCACCGCCGGCGCCTTGGGCATCTGCCCCAGTTGCATCAGGCTGGCTTCGCCGGCTTCCTTGACCTGGCCGTCCTTGACCTGGAGCCGGGCAAAGCTCACCCGGCTCTCGGCCGTCAGTGTGTGCAAGGGCGGCAGGCTGACGCGCAAACGGCTCATACGCCCACCCGCGACCAGATCACCCGCGGCATGTTGTCTTCGCTGCGGTGCAGCAAGGCCAGCAGCTTGACCCGG
The DNA here is from genome assembly GCF_900109505.1 of Pseudomonas sp. NFACC41-3. Lineage (NCBI taxonomy): Bacteria > Pseudomonadati > Pseudomonadota > Gammaproteobacteria > Pseudomonadales > Pseudomonadaceae > Pseudomonas > Pseudomonas sp. NFACC41-3. The sequence continues at coordinate 1,300,221 of NZ_FOAE01000001.1, read as the reverse complement.
CGCCGCTCGCCGCGGGCCTGGCCTTGCAGGCGGAACCATTCGCTGGTGATGCCGACCCGCACCGCGTCCGCCGGTACGTGCGGCATGCGCAGGCGGTTGATGAAGTCACCCTGATTGATGAACCACTGGCCGCTGTCGCGCTCGGCGATCAGCGCCTTGGCCCGTGGCAGTGCCAGCCCCGGCACGGTCGCGGCGAGTACTTCGGCGCTGGCGGTGTTGCCGTTGACCCAGGTATTGGCCGGCAGGATGGTGACAAAGGGTTGCAGGCGCGCCAGCAGCTTTTCGTCGACGCCGTTCACCCCCAGCAGGTCGTCGAGACTGCGCAGCATCGGTTGCTTGGCCAACAGCGGTTTGCGCGCGGCCTCGGGCGAAGTGTCGCGGCCGCTGTGGAAACCGCTATTGGCCGGCGCCGCCGTGCCTTCCGGGCTCAACTGCCGTGGGTAGGAAGCGATCACCCGCTGGCTGATGCGCTGGCCCAGGGTCGCGTTGACCCCGAGCAGCTCGCACAGGCGCTGGAAATTCTCTATCTGCAACGGGTCGAGCCGGTCGTTGGCCAGCAGGTTGCGCAGGTTGAACTTGCTCTGCTCGTCCTCCAGCCGCCCCTCGAACGGCCCGGCGCCCGGGCCCAGGGCCGCGAGCTGGATCGGCCGCGCCCAGTTCTGGTCGAGGCGGGTCAGCACGTCGCGCTGGCGGTCTTCCCACAGGCGCTGGCGGCTGACTTCCATGCCGCCCTGCAGCTGCCAGCTGCCCTGGACCCGCAGCTGCTCGCTTTCCAGCCCACGGGTGAACAGGGTCTGGCGGGTCAGCATGCCGCCGGCGATCACCGCCACCACGGCGGCGATCAACAAGGCGCTGATAATGGCCATGCCACGCTGTTTCGCCGCTGTCGGCGAACGGGCTGTCATGGCGGCGCTTACAGCTGCCAGGAGCCGATATCGGCATTCACGCCGTCACCGTCTGGCTGGCCGTCGGCCCCCAGGGAGAACACATCCACTTCGCCGTTGGCCCCCGGGTTCAGGTAATGGTAAGGACGGCCCCAGGGGTCGTTGGGCAGGCGTTCCAGGTAGGAGCGCCAGTTGCTGTTCTTGGCATCCGCCGGGCGTTCCACCAGCACTTTCAGGCCCTGGTTCATGCTCGGGTAGGTGCCGTGGTCGAGGCGATAGAGCTTGAGGGCCTGCATCAGCCCGCCGATGTCCTGCTTGGCCGCGGTGGCCCGGGCCTGGTCCGGACGGTCGAGTACCTTGGGCACCACCATCGCGGCGAGGATCCCGAGAATGACCACCACCACCATGATCTCGATCAGGGTGAAACCGCCCTGTCCGCGTGGGCGGCGGGGCTGGCGACGGGGCTGACAGCAGGATCCGGGGTGTGACGTGAAGCGCACGACATCCATCTCGACGTTCCTTGGCTTGATTTCGATTCGTCGCGCAGTGTTGCAAGAAAATATGTCAGTGATATTGACGTTGCTCGGGAGTGACCGTCGCCAATCGGTCAAATTTGCCATGTAGCCTGCAAGCCTCCATTTGCGCCACGAGACGTCCATGCCGCGGCCCCGCCAGCCACTACTCAAACCACCCGCCGGACCGCCAGCCGCTAAACAGCGGGGTTTCACCCTGATCGAGGTGCTGGTGGCGCTGGCGATCATCGCCGTGGCCATGTCGGCGGCGATCCGCGTGGCCGGCTTGATGACCCAGAGCAATGGCTTGCTGCGGGATAGATCCATCGCTCTGCTGGCGGCCCAGTCGCGCCTGGCGGAACTGCGCCTGGAAGGCCGCCTGCCGCCCGGGACCAAGAACATCGAGTGCGACCAGGGCCGGCTCAAGCTGCGTTGCGAACAGAACATCGCGCCCAGCCCCGACCCACGGTTGTCCCGGGTCAGCGTGCGGGTCCTCGACCGCAGCCGCGAGGCCCCGCCCCTGGCGCGCCTGGACACCCTGGTCGCGCGCGCACCGAAAAACCCCAATCGTTAAGGAATAACCCTGTAGGAGCGAGCTTGCTCGCGATGGACGTTAACGATAATGCGTGTTGAGTGGATGAACGCGGCGTTCTCGGGTCCATCGCGAGCAAGCTCGCTCCTACAGGGGACTCCGCTAGGCATCGCCTGCGTAGCGCCGAAGGCTCCAGCGTGCAGCCACTTGTCGTACAGAGCCATCACTGCCGGGTCAGCACCGGCAGCGCCGGGCTTTCCGGCAACTTGCTGACATCCAGCCGCGAGCGCTCGCCAGCGCGCTCGATCACCACCCCGTCGCCCTCGATGGCCACCAGTTGCACGCCCTGGGCCAGGCGCTCGCCCACCAGGAAGCTGCGCGGCGGCGCATCGTTGAGGCTGAGGATCGCCACCGCGCCGCGGGGGCTGGCCATCAGCCCGGTGACCTTGATGTCCAGCGCCAGCGGCTGGTTGGAAAACCACTGCTGCGCCGGGCTCTGGGCCTGGGCGGCCAGGGCTTGCGGCGGCGCCTGCGGGGTGCGCGACTCGGCGGGGGTCAGCAGCAGCGACGACCAGGTCGCCACCCCGGCCACGATCGCCAGCAGGGCCACGGACTGCACCAGCTGCGGCGGGGAAAATCGATGGACGAATGCCATGGCAAGGACCTCCTGTTTGTCCGTCTTCGCAGCCTAGCGCGCAATGGTCACGTTTTTATTTCACATTCGCCGGGCAGGATGAAAACCGACGCACAGGAGCGCGCCCCATGACCCCATCCCGACAACAGGGCTTCACCCTGATCGAGCTGATGGTGGTGCTGGTGATCATCGGGATCGCCAGCGCCGCCATCAGCCTGAGCATCCGCCCCGACCCGCTGCAGGGCCTGCGCAAGGATGCCGAGCGCCTGGCGCAGTTGCTCCAGGTGGCCCAGGCCGAGGCGCGCGTGGATGGCCGGCCCATCAGCTGGCGGGCGGATGCCAAGGGTTTCGCCTTCAGCCGGCCCAGCGACGACGGCCGCGGCCTCGATCAGTTCAAGGACGACCCGCAACTGCGCCCGCGGCCCTGGGAAAGCCCGACGATCAAAGTGCGCATCGAGCCCGGCCCGCGGCTGGTGCTCAACGCCGAATGGATAGACGCGCCGCTGCAGGTGCAACTGTCCGACGGCCGGCACAGCCTGACGGTGCAACGCACCGCCACAGGCCAGGTCCGGGTGGTGGCGCAGCCATGAGGGCGCGGACCAACCAGCGCCAAGGCGGCTTTACCCTGATCGAGGTGATGGTGGCGATCCTGCTGATGGCGGTGGTCAGCGTGATCGCCTGGCGCGGGCTGGACAGCGTCAGCCGGGCCGACAGCCATTTGCAGGCCAGCAGCGAGCAGACCGAGGAGCTGCTGCGCACCCTGCACCAGCTGGAACGGGACGTGGCGCTGCGGGCCAGTGTCGAACTGATGGAGCCGGTGCCGGCCGGGGCCGATGCCGAAGTCGTCGATGTGCCGGCGGCCCTCACCGTGCGCAGCGCCGACAGCGGCACCTTCCGCCTGGATGTGATCCGCAGCTCGGCGACACCCGGCGAGGGCCTGCAACGGGTGCGCTGGTGGCTCAAGGGCGACACCCTGTACCGCGCGGCGGCGCCGGCCCGCGATCGTTATCCGCTGCCCGCGCCGAAAAACGGCGTGGCGGTGCTGGAGCATGTCAGCGACTTGCAACTGCGGGTCTGGGACCGGGACAAGGGCTGGCGCCAGCTCAGCGGCAACCGCAAGGAAAACCCGCCGGGCCTGGAGATCCGCCTGGTGCGGCAGACGCCCCAGGGCGAAGAGCGTTACCGCCAGGTGCTGGGACCGTTGGAATGATTACCGCGTCGAGCTGGACGCCGCACCTGTAGCCGCTGCCGAGCCCGCGAGGCTGCGAACGGCTGCGCAGCAGCCGCAAACCAGGCAACCCGTTCTTCCCGACAAACCGCGTACACAGGTTTTGCGAGGACTTCGTCGGAATGCCGCCCACCTCGATCGCAGCCTCGCTGCGCTCGGCAGCGGCTACAACGGCAACGCACGTTAACGCAGCGGCCACGGGGAATTTGGGTCGACGGCGATTCTGCAGGGGCGAGGCTTGCCCGCGATCCAGACAACGCGGTTGGCCGGAACGGACGCTATCGCGAGCCAGCTCCACGCCTACCGGCTTTGTGCTTCAACTCAACAACACCACGCCGCCCGGCAATTCGGTGCATTTGGCGCCGTAGGCGTCGCGGATCAGCAGGGCCACGCCGGCCAGCTGGTTGAGGTTGAAACGCGCCTGCACCTTGCGCTTGCCCAGCTCGGCGTTGAGCAGCACCAGCATGCCCGGGCGGTAGCGGTTGATCTCGTCGATCACCGTGTTGAGGGTGGCGTTGTCGAACACCAGCACCTGTTCGCGCCAGGCGATCACCGCCGTCGGGTCCACCGCCGTCGGCTCGCCGACCTGGCGGTTGTCGTAGGTCAGCTGGCGACCGCTGTCCAGGCGGATCAGCCGGCCGCCGACCTCAACCTGCAGCGCACCATCGATGCAGGTCACGCAGACACTGTGGTTGGTATTGCGTACGTTGAAGCGCGCCTGGGAGGCACTCAACCAGCCGTTGCCGGCCTGGACTCGCACCGGCAGTGCGCTCTGGCTCAACACCTCGACCTCGCCTTCGAGCAGTTCGATGCCCTGCCCGCCGTCGGCCAGCTCGCGCCGGCTGATACGGGTCTGGGTGTTGAGTTCCAGGCTCAGCCCGTCCTCCAGTTCGACCCGGCGCTGCTCGCCGACCGCGGTGCGGTAGTCGGCGCCCAGCCCGGCAAAACCGCCGGGCACCGAGACCCGCACCGCCACCAGGGCCACCGAGGCCGCCAGCGCCCCACCGAGAAAGGCCCGGCGGCCGAAGCGCCGCGGCTGGGTCTGTTGCTGGCAGTGTTCGGCGGCCGGCTTCAGGCGGTGCCACAGCACCTTGGCCTGCTCGAAGGCCTCGGCATGCTGCGGGCTCTGCGCGCACCACTGCTGCAAGGCCCGGGCGTCGGCCGCGGTGGCCCGCCCCGAGGTCAGCAGGAGCAGCCAGTCCTGGGCCTCGTTGCGCAGCCGGTGGTCCGGTGTCGCCCGAGAAGTGGAGATGCTAAAGATGTTCAAGCGTGCGGGTACTCACGGATTAATCGGGGCCTTTAGTGACTAGGACGGTTTTCCGGCGCCGGGACCGAACCGCTGAATCACTTTTCTTTCAAGGCGCGAGGCGCAGTGGCCCAGGGCAGCCTTGATTTCCTTCTCGACCATCCGTGTCGAAATGCCGAAGCGCTGGGAGATTTCCAGGTGCGGCGCCTCCTCCAGGCGCGCGGCGATAAAGATCTTGCGGCGGCGCGCCGGCAGTTCGTAGAGCGCCTTGAGCAGCGACTGGATTTCCTTCTGCCCGCCCACCACCCGCGACGGGTCCAGGGCCTCGTCGCTGACCTGCAGCAGTTCCTCGACCTCGCTGCCGGTGAGCAGCCGGGCATCGGCCTCGCGGCGGTCGGCGGCGATGTTCAGGGCCATGCGATAGAGGTAGGCATTGGGCTGGGCCAGGTTCGGCGGCTCTTCCATGCGGTCGACCCGCAGGTAGGTTTCGTGCAGCACATCGTTGGCCAGATCCTCCGAGCCCAGGCGCCGGCGCAGACGCACCTTGAAGTCGTCGTAGGAGGTCAGGAACAACCTGACCATCGCACTGTGCCCGGTATTCTTCATGCCCCAAAGGCTCCCTGGCGTTGTCTGCAATCCATGCGTTTTCCTGCGCTGTCGGGTATCAGAAGCAAGGTCACTGGCTGGCGCAGCGAACTCGGCGCGGGTCGTTCGACCCAGGTTTCGCTGAGGCTCTGCACCAGCGCCTCGTCGCGCCGCAGATCGCCAGTGGTGGTGACCAGGCGGCTGTGCTCGATACGCCCGCCGCGGTCGATCCACAGTTGCAGCACCGCGCGATAACGCCCTGGCCGGGTCAGTTCCGAACGGCACAGGCCGGCCTCCACCGCGCGTTGCAGGGCACTGGCGAAACTGTCGCTGGCCCAGGCCCCGGCACTGCCGCCCGCCCCCTTGGGGGCAGGCGCATCGCTGAGCTGGGCGACTTGCAAGGTAAAGGCATCGGAACGGGCGTAACGGGCCATCAAACCACTTCCTGTCAGCAGGCGACTCAGGGCATCCCGGGCGCTGTAGCGCCCCTGGACCCGTACCGAGCGACGCCCTCGGGTCAGCTCGCGGTCCACCAGCACCGCCATCCCGGTCGAGCGGCTGAACAGTTCAAGCGCTTCGGCCAGGTCTTGCGCGGCGATGTCCAGGTCCAGCAGCCGGTGCGAATCCACCATCGGCGGCGCGGGTTGCGCCGCCCGCAACCCGCCCGAGGCGGCCAGCGCCAACAGCAGCGCAAGACCACAGCGCGCGAACACCGCGTGAAAGAAAGACCGATACCCGACCTTTGCTCGGCGTCGCTGCACGGCTGACCTGTCCCTGAAAACCGTCATCCTGAGGCCAGTTTATGAACCTGATGTGACGGCGCCCGCAAAAAAACCATCACCTTTGCGCCACCCGCCTTGCTTTACACTCAAGGACCGCAACGGCCCCTCCCGGGCCCGCCAGGAGGCCCCCGATGAAACAGCTTCGCACCCTTGTCGCCAGCCTGATGCTCGGCGCCCTGCCCCTGGCCGGCCACGCCGCCGCGCCTGGCGAAGCGCCCGCCGCCGCTCCCGGCAAAACGCCCACGGAGGGGTGTATCGACGTCAGCGTGGGCGGCTACAAGGCCCCGGACTACGGTTGCCTGAGCCAGCAGATGGGCAACAACCCCGACGGCGCCAAGGCCGGGCAGAAGAACCAGGAAGCCCTGCAGGTGCCGATCCACAAGCGCCCGCCGAACCAGATGGGCCTGGCCACCCCGGCCGCCACCAGCACGCGGATGGGCAATACCTTCGGCACCTCGGTAAAGCCGCAGCGGCCTTGAGGTTGTGTGTTGTCTGTTCGGGCCCTGTCGCGAGCAGCCGTTTGCCGAGCATTGGCTGGCGTGGAGGGAAAAGGAATCCGGGCTAGACGCTGGGCTGTTGGCGGAACGCCACGGCCAGGCGGTTCCAGGAGTTGATCGCCGCCACCGCGACCGTCAGGTCGACCAGCTCGCGCTCGCTGAACTGGCCGCGCACGGCCTGGAACAACGCATCCGGCACCGCGGACTCGGACAACAGGGTCACCGACTCGCTCCAGGCCAGCGCCGAGCGCTCCCGCGAACTGAACAGTGCCGAATCGCGCCACACGCCGAGGGCGTACAGGCGTCGTTCGCTCTCGCCGTTCTGGCGCGCCTGCACCGCGTGCATGTCGGCGCAGAACGCGCAGTGATTGAGTTGCGAAACGCGGATCTTGACCAGCTCCAGCAGGGGTTTCTCGATGGACAGGTCGAAGTTTTGTGCCTCGAACATCAACAGGCCCTTGAGGGCTTCCGGCGAGGCGCTGTAGTAGTCCAGGCGGGGTTCCATCGGGAGTCACCCTGAGCGTGTGTTTGTATTCCCTAGCCTAAGGTCCGCGTCGGCCTGCCCCTATAGCCAATCCGGGGGTTTATCGGCAGTCCATCGAACAGTGTCAGGTTCAAGACCGCCGAAGCCCTTCGGGCTTATCGCAGCCTTCGGCAGCGGCTACACCGCCCGGTCCGAAGCAGCGTCGTACCCTGTAGCCGCTGCCGCAGGCTGCGATCGCGGACGCAGTCCGCGCCAAGGCCGCAGGCCGATCCCGGGGCGCTACACGAACCCCGGGCTTGCGGGTAATCTGGCGGGCACCGATCGTTTTGGAATGTCATCGATGGAACTGCATGTCGTCATCAACGGGCGCAAGGACCTGGCCGACCAGCTGTACCGGCAACTGCGCGACGCCATCGAATCCGGGCGGCTGGCGGCGGGCGCCCAGTTGCCGCCGAGCCGCCTGCTGGCCGAGCAACTGGGGATCTCGCGCAAGACGGTGTCGGACACCTACAGCCTGCTGACCTACGAGAATTTCCTGATCGGCCGGATCGGCCGCGGCACCTTCGTCAATGCCCGCCCGGTGAAGGCCGAACCCAAGCAGAGCGCCGCCGACCTCGCCTGCGCGCAGAGCCTGGAAAAATGGCGCGAGCTGCCCTCGCCCCTGCGCCATCCGACCCTGGAAGGCACCTCGCGCTACGAGTTCATCGGCGGCGCCACCAGCCGCAATCAGTTCCCCCAGGAAGAGTGGCGACGCTGCACCCAGGACGCACTGCGGCGGATCGCCCAGAGCGGCGGTTTCTACAGCCAGCCGGAAGGCCTGCCGGCGCTGCGCAATGCAATTGCCGGACATGTCTCGTTCTCGCGCGGCGTGGTTTGCAGCGACGCCGACATCGTAGTCTGCAACGGTGCGCAACAGGCCCTGGACCTGATCGCCCGGGTAGTGCTCGAACCCGGCAGCCTGGTGGCCATGGAAGACCCCGGCTACACCCCGGCGCGCCTGCTGTTCAGCGCCCAGGGCGCGACGGTGATCGGCGTACCGGTGGATGATGAAGGCATCCAGGTCGAGCGGATTCCCGACGGCGTGCGGCTGATCTACGTCACCCCGTCCCACCAGTTCCCCCTGGGCATGCCCATGAGCCCGGCCCGCCGCGAGGCCCTGCTGGAGCGGGCGCGGGAGCTGGGGGCGATCGTCATCGAGGACGATTACGACAGCGAGTTCCGCTACGAGGGGCGGCCCACCGATTCCCTGCAAAGCCTGGATAAGCGCGGCATGGTGGCCTATGTCGGGACCTTCTCCAAGACCATGCTGCCGCAACTGCGCCTGGGCTACGCGGTGCTGCCACCGGCGATTCTCCGCGCGGTGATCAAGGCCAAGCGCCTCACCGACTGCCACACCTCGACCCTGCCGCAATGGGCGCTGGCCAAGTTCATCGCCGAGGGCTACCTGCTCAAGCACATCCGCCGCTGCCACACGGTGTACGCCGGGCGCCGCGAGCGCATTCTGCAGCGCCTGAACGGCGACCTCTCGCCCTGGCTGCAGGCGGTGCCGTCCACCGCCGGCTTCCACATGGCGGCGCTGTGCAAGGTGCCGGTGAATATCCCGCTGTTGCTGGAGCTGGCAAAGAAGGTCGAGGTCGGGCTCTACCCGCTGCACGGCTTCTATTATCAGGAGCCGGCCAGGGACGGGCTGTTCATCGGCTTTGGCGCCATCGAGACCCTGGACATCGACCCGGCCCTGGACAAGGTGCGCGACATCCTGCAACAGATCGCCTGATTGGCCCCGGGCTTTTCCCGGGGATTGGTTATTTTTGTTGCAATCTTGCGGCCCTATTCTGAGCCTCCAGCAAACGCCGTGACTGCAACTGCGATCTTGAGATTCTGCACCTGCTCCGTCGGAGTGCCGCCCAAGCCGATCGCAGCCTGCGGCAGCGGCTACAGGACTCGTGGAGGGTTCTAGATGTCCAGTCCAGCCATCAATATCGTGCAGATCAGGGCCGCCCAGGGCCGTTCGGAGGAGCTTGGCCAGCAGTTGACCACGCTTCTCGCCGCCCTGCGCGAGGCTCCCGGTTGCCTGGCGTACAGCGCCCAGTGCAACACAGCGGACCCGCAGCGCTGGACCGTGCGCGGCCAGTGGCGCTCGGCAACCGAGATGCAGGCGCATTTCCATCTGCCGGCGGCCCAGGGTTTCATCGACCTGCTGGACCGCCGCCTGGCCTGCGCCCTCGACTTCGAACACTGAGGCATTGGTCTGCGCTTCTTTGCCGGGATTGGTTATAGGCCGGTCGCGCCAGCGGGCTTACCTTGAGCCGGCCCCTTTCGCACCGGAGAAACCGACCATGAAGCCCCTCGCTGCCCTGACCTGCGCCCTCGCCGGCCTGACCCTGCTCACCTCTCTGGGCGCCGTCGCCCATGACCCAGAGTACGGCCAGGAAAAAACCAGGATCCTGCAGGAACATGCCCTGAACAACCTGCCGGGCAAGACCGCGCTGATGCTCACCGTCGACTACGCACCGGGCCAGGCCACGGTGCCGCACATGCACAAGGGCGCGGCCCTGGCCTATGTGCTCGAAGGCGAGATCACCTCGCGGGTCAACGACGAACCGGCTATCACCTACAAGGCAGGCGAATCCTGGTACGAACCGGCGGGCTCGCAGCACCCGGTATCGGCCAACGCCAGCGCCAGCAAACCCGCCAGGCTGCTGGTGTTCATGCTCAAGGACGCCAAGGATGAGGTGCTGACGCCGTTGAAGCAGTAAGCGCCTGGCTGGAGATACTCCGTAGGAGCGAGGCTTGCCTGCGATCCGCACAGCGGCCAGGCGCCTTTTTTCATCGGCTTGGCTTGGGAAATTGCGTTGCCTGTTCTGGCGTCATCGCGAGCAAGCTTCGCTCCTACAGAAGCGGCATTTTTTGTAGCCGCTGCCGCAGGACCTTGAGCCCCTTGCGAGCGTTCCGCTCGATCGCAGCCTGCGGCAGCGGCTACAGCATTTCTTGAGGTCATAAAAAAGCCCCGTATCTCGCGATACGGGGCTTTTTCATTTACCGCTCGATCAGGCCGCTGCTACAAGGCCCGATTGACCGCTCATGGCCAGGTCCAGCAACTCGCGGTTGGCCACCGCGTACATGGCGTAGTCGGTGCCGCTGGCGGCACGGATTTCCACCAGCATCGCGCGCCAGCGCTCGACCATGCTCTGGTTCTGCTCAAGCCACAGGGCCACGCGGGCTTCCATGTCTTGCGGCGCATCGGCCATTTGCAGGACCGAGATGGTGATCGCCCGCTGCTGCCAGTCCACGTCGTCGCGGAAGGCTTCGCGTGCCTGGGCCTGCCAGTTGTTGGCCACCGGCAGATCGCTGATCTGCTGCAGGTACCACGGCAGGTCCAGGGCGCTGCCCACGGCGAAGTAGGCCTTGGCCACATCGGCGGCGTCGTGCCCGGTGACATCCGCGGCCTCGATGATCGGCAACAGGGTGTACAGGTGGGTAGTACCTGCCACCATGCGCGCCAACAGCTCAGGCACGCCGGCTTCGACGTAGGCGGTGTAGCGGGTCTGCCAGCCTTCGCGGGTCGGGCCTTCCAGCAGTTCGTCGAGCTTGAGGCCCAGCGCCGCCAGGTGCGGACCGAAGTGCGCGACGTCACGGGCGGCATCCTGCTCGTTGCGACGGCTGCGCAGGAACCAGCGGGTGGCGCGACGGCCAAGGCGCATCAGCTCGTCCATCAGCTCCAGCTGCACCTGGGCCGAGACCTGGTGATCCAGGGCTTCGATCTGGCGGAACCAGTGCGGGAGATGGAAGATGTCGCGCACGATCACATAGGCGCCCGCCACGTTGGCCGGGCTCATGCCAGTGGACTCCTTCAGGCGTTGCACGAAGGTGATGCCCATGTGGTTGACCAGGTCGTTGGCGATCTGGGTGCTGACGATCTCGCGCTTGAGGCGGTGGCGGCGCATGGCTTCGGCGAACTTGCTGACCAGGGTCGGCGGGAACGCGGTTTCCATGTCGCGGGTCAGGTAGTCGTCGTCCGGCACCAGGGAACCCAGCAGCTGTTCCTTGAGGTCGATCTTGCTGTAGGAGATCAGCACCGACAATTCCGGACGGGTCAGGCCGTGGCCGGCGGCGACGCGCTCGTTGAGCTGCTCTTCCGACGGCAGGAACTCGATGGCGCGGTCCAGCTTGCCACGGCCTTCCAGGTCGCTCATCAGGCGCTTGTACTCGGCGATCCGCGCGAAGGCGCGACGGGCCGCCAGGGACAGGGCCTGGGTCTGCTTGTAGTTGTTGCCCAACACCAGGCCACCGACTTCGTCGGTCATGCTCGCCAGCAGCTGGTTACGCTGCTTGTCGGTCATGTCGCCGGCCTGCACCACTTCGTTGAGCAGGATCTTGATGTTCACTTCGTGGTCGGAGCAGTCCACGCCACCGGCGTTGTCGATGAAGTCGGTGTTGGAACCGCCGCCATTGAGGCCGAACTCCACACGCCCCAGTTGGGTCATGCCGAGGTTGCCGCCCTCGCCCACCACCTTGCAGCGCAGCTCGTTACCGTTCACGCGCAGTGCATCGTTGGCCTTGTCGCCCACGTCGGCATGGCTTTCCGTGCTGGCCTTGACGTAGGTACCGATACCGCCGTTCCACAACAGGTCCACCGGCGCCTTGAGCAAGGCGTTGAGCAGCTCGGTCGGGGTCAGCTTGTCAGCCTGGATGTCGAAGCGTTCTTTCATCTGCGGCGAAATGGCGATGCTCTTCGCGCTGCGCGAGAAGATGCCGCCGCCTTCGGACATGATGCTGGTGTCGTAGTCGCTCCAGGCCGAACGCGGCAGGTCGAACATGCGCTGGCGCTCGGCGAAGCTGGTGGCCGGGTCCGGATTCGGGTCGATGAAGATGTGCATATGGTTGAAGGCCGCGACCAGCTGCAGCTTGTCGGACATCAGCAAGCCGTTGCCGAACACGTCGCCGGCCATGTCACCGACGCCCACCACTGTGATGCTGTCTTGCTGGACATTGATGCCGCGCTCGCGGAAGTGGCGCTGCACGCCGACCCACGCGCCCTTGGCGGTGATGCCCATCTTCTTGTGGTCGTAACCGGCGGAACCGCCGGAAGCGAACGCATCGCCCAGCCAGAAGCCGTAGTCGATGGCGATGCCGTTGGCGATGTCGGAGAAGGTCGCGGTGCCCTTGTCCGCCGCCACCACCAGGTACGGGTCATCGTCGTCATGGCGCACGACGTTGGCCGGCGGCACCAGGACGCCGTCCTTCAGGTTGTCGGTGATGTCCAGCAGGCCGGAGATGAAGATGCGGTAGCAGGCGATGCCTTCGGCCGCGATCTCGTCCCGGCTGCCGCCCAATGGCAGGCGACGCGGCAGGAAGCCGCCCTTGGCGCCCACCGGCACGATCACCGAGTTCTTCACTTGCTGGGCCTTTACCAGGCCGAGGACTTCGGTACGGAAGTCTTCTTCGCGGTCGGACCAGCGCAGGCCGCCACGGGCAACGTTGCCGAAGCGCAGGTGCACGCCTTCGACGCGCGGCGAGTAGACGAAGATTTCGAACTTCGGCACCGGCTTGGGCAGCTCGGGAATCAAGTGCGGGTTGAACTTGAAGCTGAAGTACGACTTGTTATGGCCGTTGGCGTCGGTCTGGTAGAAGTTGGTCCGCAGGGTGGCCTTGATCAGGTCCAGGTAGCGACGCAGGATGCGGTCTTCGTTGAGCACCTGGACATCGTCCAGGGCGCTGAGGATCGCGTGCTCCAGGCGTTGCTGCTTGTCTTCCAGGTCATCGCTGCCGAGCTTGCGCGCCAGGTAGAAGCGGGTCTTGAACAACCGGGTTAGCTCGCGGGCGATATCGGTGTGGTTGTTCAGGGTGCTGGCGATGTAGCCCAGGTCGAAGCCCAGGCGGATCTGCTTCAGGTAACGGGCATAGGCACGCAGCAGCGCGACGTCGCGCCATGGCAGGCCGGCGGTCAGCACCAGGCGGTTGAACGCATCGTTCTCGGCATCGCCACGCACGATGTGGACGAAGGCGTCCTGCAGGGTGTCGTTGAGCTGCTGGATATCCAGGTTCAGGCCTTCGGCCGCGGTGAAGGCGAAGTCGTGGATCCAGAACTCACGGCCGCTGGCGTGACGCAGGCGATACGGGAACTCGCCGAGCACGCGCAGGCCGAGGTTTTCCAGGATCGGCAGCACGTCGGACAGCGCCAGCGGGGTATCGGCGTGATACAGCTTGCAGTGCAGCAGCGGCTGGCTGGTGGACTGGGTCAGCGGCTGGTAGAAGCTCATCACCAGCGGGTTGGCCTCGGTCAGGCTCAGCAGGTGCTGCATGTCGACCACCGCCGAATGCGCGGCGAAGCGCTCGCGGTAGCCGGCCGGGAAGCCTTTCGGGAAGTCGGCCAGGACGTTGGTGCCGTGGGCTTCGCCGAAGCTTTCGACGGTCAGCGCGGCGTAGTCGTCCTGCCAGCTGCGGCAGGCCTGCACCACTTCTTTTTCCAGCAGCAGCGGGTCGATGTCGATGCGGTTCTTCGGGTCGACCCGTAGAATCAGTTGCACACGCGCCAGCACGGACTCGGAGAAGAAGGTCCAGAATTCGCAGTCGGTGGCCTTCAGGCGATCCATCAGCACCTGCTGGATCTTCTGCCGCACTTCGGTGGAATAGATGTCGCGCGGCACATAGGCCAGGCAGTAGCAGAAGCGACCGTACGGGTCCTTGCGCAGGAACACGCGGATCTTGTTGCGTTCCTGGATCTGCACGATCGACATCACGGTGTTGAACAGCTCGTCGACCGGGGTCTGGAACAGGTCGTCGCGCGGCAGCACTTCGAGGACCTGGGCCAGTTCCTTGCCCAGGTGCGCCTTGGCCTGGAAGCCGGAGCGCTGTTCGATGATTTCCACCTTGCGGCGGATATAAGGAATCACCCGCACGCTTTCGCCGTACACCGACGAGGTGTACAGGCCCATGAAGCGGCATTCCTTGAGCACATTGCCGTCGGCATCGATCTGGCGAATCGACACGTAGTCCGGGTAGGCCGGACGGTGCACGCGGCTTGGGTGGGCGGCCTTGGCGAACGACAGCGGCGTCGGTTCGCGCAGGTAGTTCACGGCGTAGTCTTCGATGCGCAGGTCGTCGACGGTGAGGCCGGCGCGCAGCAGCTTGGTCAGGCCGAGGAAGGAGTCCTGGTCGTACTCGATATGGCCACCGTGGTGGTCCTCGCGCACCACGAACTCTTCGTAGCCGAGGAAGGTGAAGTGGTTGCCCACCAGCCATTCCAGGAAGCTCTTGATCTCGCCCTTTTCATCGGCGTCGATCTCGAACTGGCTGTTGCCGATGCCATCGATCAGTTCCTGGACCTTGGCTTTCATCGGCTCGAAATCGGCCACGGCGACGCGCACTTCGCCGAGCACCTGCTCCAGTTCCTTGCTCAGGACATTGAGCTCGGCGGTGTTGGCGCAGCGGTCGATCTCCAGGTACATCAGCGACTCTTGCAGGATGCCTTCGCCCTGGGTGCCCTTGGGCAGGATTTCCAGCAGCTCGTTCTTGCTCCCGCGACGCACGCTCAGCACGGTGGTCTGCAGGGTGTGGATGCTGTAGCCGCGACGGTTCAGCTCGGTGCGGACCGAGTCCACCAGGAACGGCAGGTCATGGTGCAGCACTTCGACCGCGGTGTGGGTCGACTGCCAGCCATGACGTTCGTAATCGGGGTTGTAGACGCGCACTTGCGGTTGCGCGTGGTCGAAGCGCTCAAGCAGGCGCCAGGCAGAAAGGGTGCAGCCCGCCAGGTCGGACAAGCGACGCTGGGTGAGTTCGTCCAGAGAAATGATGCCGAAGAATTGTTCAGCGAACAGCGCCACTTGTGGCAGTGCCTGTTCACTGATGTGCTGCGCCAGTGCCGCTTGCAGTTGGTGCTGGAAGTCGGCCTTGCTGGCTGCGGTGAAGAACGCCATCTGTGGTACTCCGCTTGGGCTTGTTATTGAGTAAAGCGTCGCATGCAATCCCCTTGCGGGGGTGTCGGTCATCCTGCTCCTGGATCTCGGGCAGAGGTCGCAGGATGACAGGGTGGTGAAGCTGTATGAGACGCTCAGGTCACATTCACCGTTCCCGGATGGGCATCTGCAAAAACGACTGCCGCGGTGCGCCGGGCAATGCCTTTACAGGTGCTCATCCGTTGCGCAGCTTAACGAGTGCGGCAAGAGCGCTGCTTGCGGTGCTGCGACATATTCGGTCATTGGCAGGCAACTGGCGGGCCAAGCCTTGAACAACACTAGCAGCCGCCGAACAAAACGGCGGTCGCGCCGAAGCTTTACGGGACTGTCGTGCCAGAAACGGACAGTTGCAGCGACGCCATCGTGACCTGTTCTCTGACACACAAAGCAGCAGAAATTCCCCCGGGCTGGCAGAATTGCACTTTGTTCGCCCCGCTCCCCCAGCGGAGCCAGACCCAGGACTCGCCCCATGCAAATGACCACCGCCCACCTGATCGCCAACCCGTGCGACGACGAAGAAGACAACATGGCCATGCTCTGCTGCCACAGCAACCAGGGCGAGATGTTCCTGATGACCCGCTACCCGGACGAGGACGAACTGGAGATCACCCTGGACGGCGAGCCCTCGACCCTGGACGGAGTGAAAGTCACCCTTGGCCCGACCCGCCTGCTGATCGAAATCGCCGCGACCGACGCCGACGCGCTCAATGGCAGCGATCACCTGGAGATCCTGCACAACACCGCGGCGACGGACCTGGCGGAAGTCGAGCAAACCCTGCAGAACATCCTCAAGGGCACCGGCACCTATATCAGCGAGCTTTGATTTTACGAGCTCTGCGATTTTACGAGCTCTGATTTACGAGCTCTGATCGACGAGCTTTGATTCAACCCACTGTGAGCAAGCGACTGGTTTCTTGACAAGAAACCGGCGCCCCGGCATTGTCTGACAACCTGACTTACGAGCCCCCTCCTCCATGCTTCAGCTCCAGCGCCCCGACACCCTGGTCGAACGAGTGGTCAATGCGATCCGCAAGGAAATCGATGCCGGCCGCCTGACCGCCGAATCGCGCCTGCCGACCGAACAGCAATTGACCGAGCAACTGAACGTCAGCCGCTCGGTGGTGCGCGAGGCCGTGGCGCAACTCAAGGCCGACGGCATCCTGGTCAGCCGCCGCGGGCTGGGCTCGTTCATTTCACAGAATCCTAACGGCAGCGTGTTTCGTTTTCCCAGCCAGAAGGGCCGTAAGCCCGATCTGGTGCAGATGTTCGAAATGCGCCTGTGGATCGAAACCCAGGCCGCTTCCATCGCCGCCCAGCGCCGCGACGACGCCGACCTGCAACGCATGCGCAGCGCCCTGCAAGAGATGCACGACCAGCGCAGCGATCTGGCCGCGGCCGCCCTGGCCGACGTGGAGTTCCACCGGGCCATCGCCGACGCCAGCAAGAACCACTACTTCGTCGCCTTCCATGATTTTCTTCGTGGACAGCTGGCCGAAGCGCGGCGCACCGCCTGGGAAAACTCGGCGGCCCATTCGGTCGGCGGTTCCGCCGATGCCGGCCGCGAACACCAGGCGCTGTACGAAGCCATCGCCGCCGGTGACCGGCAGCAGGCCGCCGCCTGCGCCGAAGCGCACCTGCGGGCCGCGGCCAAACGCTTGAAAATCGACCTGCCGAGTATCGATTAAACCCCTGTAACCCACTGCCTGACGGACGCTGCCGCGCGGCGTCTTTTGTTTGTTTATATTTGTCTGACAACCTGATGATCAGACCCGAACAAGAATAACCAAGGTGACATCTGCATGATCTACGACTACTGCATCATCGGCGGCGGCATCGTTGGCCTCGCCACCGCCATGGCGCTGCTCGAACGCCAGCCCGGCGCCTCGCTGCTGATCCTGGAAAAGGAAAACGTCCTGGCCCGGCACCAGACCGGCCACAACAGCGGGGTGATCCACGCCGGCATCTACTACGCCCCGGGCAGCCTCAAGGCCGACCTGTGCAAGCGCGGCGCCCAGGCGACCAAGGATTTCTGCACCGAGCACGGGATCAGGTTCGAGGTCTGCGGCAAGCTGCTGGTGGCCTCCACGCCGCTGGAAGTCGAGCGCATGCATGCCTTGTACGAGCGCTCGCAGCAGAACGGCCTGAAGGTCGAACGGCTGGATGCGCAAGAGCTGCAGCGGCGCGAACCGAACATCGTCGGCCTCGGCGGCCTGTTCCTCGATGCCACCGGCATCGTCGACTACCGGCAGGTGTGCGAAGCCATGGCCCGGGTCATTCAGCAGGCCGGCGGCGAAGTGCAACTGCAAACGACCGTGCGCACCATCGTCGAAACCGCCGACAAAGTCACCATCAGCAGCGACGACAAGGTCTGGAGCGCCCGCCAGCTGGTGGCCTGCGCCGGCCTGCAATCGGATCGCCTGGCGGCCCTGGCCGGGGTCAGGATCGACCACCAGATCATCCCGTTCCGCGGCGAGTACTTCCGCCTGCCGGCGGCGAAGAACGCCATCGTCAATCATCTGATCTACCCGATTCCCGACCCGGAGCTGCCGTTTCTCGGCGTGCACCTGACCCGGATGATCGACGGCAGCGTCACCGTCGGCCCCAACGCCGTGCTCGGCCTGGGCCGGGAAAACTATCGCAAGTTCTCCGTCAACTGGCGCGACGTGGCCGAGTACGCAACCTTCCCCGGTTTCTGGAAAACCATCTGGAACAACCTCGGTTCCGGCACCACGGAGATGAAGAACTCGCTGTTCAAGCGCGGCTACCTGGAACAGTGCCGCAAATACTGCCCGTCCCTGGAAGTCGCCGACCTGCTGCCGTATGAGGCCGGGATTCGCGCCCAGGCGGTGATGCGCGACGGCACCCTGGTGCACGATTTCCTGTTCGCCGAAACCCCGCGCATGGTCCACGTCTGCAATGCCCCCTCGCCGGCCGCGACCTCGGCCATCCCCATCGGCCAGATGATTGCCGAGAGAATCCGCAAAGCCCGTTGATCCCCGCTGCACGGGTGCCTGGCGCCCGCTTGAAAATAACTACAAACAACAAGGAATCCTCAGATGTCAGTCCATGAGGCGGCCCCGGCCGCATGCGAAACGCCGCAACAAAAACAAAAACGCCTGCGCAAGGTCGCGGCGGCGACCATCTTCGGCTCGATGCTGGAGTGGTACGACTTCTATCTGTACGCCACCATGGCGGCCATCGTCTTCTCGAAAATCTTCTTCGACCCCAGCAACCCGAAAGTCGCCTCGCTGCTGGCGTTCTCCACCTTTGCCATCGGCTTTATCGCCCGGCCCTTCGGCGGCGTGCTGTTCGGCTATTTGGGCGACCGGTTCGGGCGCAAGCAGGTGCTGGTCATCACCTTCTGCATGATGGGTGTGTGCACCATGCTGATCGGCCTGATTCCCAGCTATGCCTCGATCGGCATCTGGGCGCCGATCATCCTGGTGCTGGTGCGGATCATCCAGGGCCTGGGTGCCGGTGCCGAACTGTCCGGCGCGGCGGTGACCTCCTATGAGCACGCCAGCGAAGGCAAGCGCGGCAGCCAGGGGGCCTGGCCGGCGCTGGGCCTGAACCTGGGCCTGCTGCTGTCGTCGCTGACCGTCTACCTGCTGACCATGAACGGCAATGAGTTCCTGCTCTCCGGCGGCTGGCGCATTCCATTCGTTTGCAGCATCGCCCTGGTCGGCGTCGGCCTGTGGGTACGGCGCAGCATTCCGGAAACCCCGCAGTTCGAGAAGCTGGACAAGGCGCAGGAAAAGGACAGTGCCAAGGTCCAGGCCTCACCCCTCAAGCTGCTGTTCAAGAACGACCTCAAGGGCCTGGCCGTGGTGCTGTTCGTGGCCATCGGCTACAACGCCCTGAGCTACATCTTCAAGACCTTCTCCCTGGCCTACCTGACCCAGTACAAAGGCGTCGAAGCCCATGTCACTTCGCTGTCGGTGACCATCGCCAGCCTGGTGGCGATAGTCGCCGTGCCCTGCTTCGGCTGGCTCTGCGACAAGTGGAGCAGCAAGAAGGTGCTGATGCTCGGCGGGCTGTGCTCGGTGCTGTTCGCCTATCCGTTCCTGAGCCTGCTCAATACCGGCGAGCCACTGATGATCTACCTGGCCATCGCCATCGGCACCGGGGTATTGGCGCCGATGATGTTCGCGCCCCAGGGCTCGTTCCTCAGCCGCCAGTTCCCGACCCAGACCCGCTCTTCCGGCTTCGGTACCGGCCGTGAAATCGGCACCGCCATCGCCGGCGGCCTGGCGCCCCTGGGCGGGCTGGCCCTGGTGGCCAACTCGGCGACTCACTCGACCGACGGCGTGGCGTTGATCCTGGCGGTCTCGGCGGTGATGGTGGTGGTCTTCGCCCTGTGCGACCAGGGCCGCAAGCACTCCAGCTTCAAGAACTGAGCGCCCGCCACTGACGCGCCGTGAGGGCGGCGCGTCAGGCACCCGCCGTGAGGGCGGCGCGTCAGGCACCCGCCGCCATCCCCTTCTCCCAAGCCTCGAAATACCCTGCGCGATTGCGGGCAATTAGCGGTTATTTACAGAAATTTGCCAGGTGCCGTTAGTCGCCGGGGGCCCGGATGGATTAAAGTAACGCCCCCAGCCCTGGCGTTATTCGAACGCCCTCGGTCACCCTCTGCAGGAACAGTCATCGATGGAACATCGTGAAGCGCTACTCGCGCTGCGAACCTTTCTTTCAACGCAGATTCTCGGCCAGGAAAAACTCATCGAGCGCTTGCTCATCGCCCTGCTCGCCGACGGCCACATGCTGGTCGAGGGCGCCCCGGGCCTGGCCAAGACCAAGGCCATCAAAGAGTTGGCCGAAGGCATCGAAGCGCAGTTCCATCGCATCCAGTTCACCCCCGACCTGTTGCCCGCCGACATCACCGGCACCGAAATCTATCGCCCGGAAACCGGCAGCTTCGTGTTCCAGCAAGGGCCGATCTTCCACAACCTGGTGCTGGCCGACGAAATCAACCGCGCCCCGGCCAAGGTCCAGTCGGCCTTGCTCGAAGCCATGGGCGAGCGCCAGGTCAGCGTCGGCCGCAGCACTTATGAGCTGTCGCCGCTGTTCCTGGTGATGGCCACGCAGAACCCCATCGAGCAGGAAGGCACCTACCCGCTGCCCGAAGCCCAGCTCGACCGTTTCCTGATGCACGTCAAGATCGGCTTCCCCGACGCCGCCGTCGAGCGGCGCATCCTGCAACAGGCCCGTGGCGAAGCGCTGAACGGCGAAACCAAGCCCGAGCGCCGCATCAGCCAGCAGGCGATCTTCGCCGCGCGCAAGGAAATCCTCGGCCTGTACATGGCCGACGCCGTGGAGGAATACCTGGTGCAGTTGGTGATGGCCACCCGCACCCCGGCCAAGTTCGACCCGGAGATGGCCGAATGGATCGCCTATGGCGCCAGCCCGCGCGGCTCCATCGCCCTCGACCGCTGCGCCCGGGCCCACGCCTGGCTGGCCGGGCGCGACTTCGTCAGCCCCGAGGACATCCAGGCGGTGCTGTTCGATGTGTTGCGCCACCGCATCATTCTGTCTTTCGAAGCAGAAGCCGCCGGCATCGACCAGGACCGGGTGGTCCAGCGGATTCTCGACGTCGTAGCCGTCGCTTGACCCCGATGAACGCCAGCCCTGTCGATGCCCCGGGCATCCGCGTCAGCCTCGCCGAGCTGATCGAGATGCGCCATCGCGTGCGCGAAGTGCAGCTGTTTTCCACGCCGAGCCAGCGCAGCCCGCTGGTCGGCCTGCACCACTCCAAGCTGCGCGGCCGTGGCGTCGACTTCGACCAGGTGCGGGTCTACCAGGCCGGCGACGACGTGCGCAGCATCGACTGGCGCGTCACCGCGCGCACCCAGGAACCGCACACCAAGCTGTTCCACGAAGAACGCGAACGGCCGATCTTCATCATGGTCGAGCAGAGCCGGCGGCTGTTCTTCGGTTCCGGGCTGATGTTCAAGTCGGTGCTCGCCGCCCAGGCCGCGAGCCTGATCGGCTGGGCCGCCCTGGGCCACAACGACCGGGTCGGCGGCCTGGTGTTCGGCGACGACGAGCACTACGAGATCAAGCCGCGACGCAGTAAGCAGAGCCTGCTGCAACTGCTCAACCGCCTGGTGCGGGTCAACCAGTCGCTGCACAGCGAAACCGAACCCGAACGCGATGCCCTCGGCACCGCCCTGCGCCGTGGTCGCGAAGTGCTGCGCCCGGGCAGCCTGGTGATCGTGATCTGCGACGAGCGCGCCCTGAGCGACGCCGCCGAACAGCAACTGAGCCTGCTGTCGCGCCACTGCGATTTGCTGCTGATGCCGCTGTCCGACCCGCTGGACCACGCCCTGCCCGCCGCCGGTCTGTTGCGTTTCGCCGAACGCGGCGCGCAGCTGGAGCTGGACACCCTCAACTACGAACTGCGCCAAGCCTACCGGGCGCAGAGCGAAGCGCGCATCGCCCGCTGGGAACTGCTGGCGCAGAAGCTGCGGGTGCTGCTGATGCCCCTGAGCACCCAGAGCGAAATGGTCGAGCAACTGCGCGAGTACCTGAACCCGCAACGCCCGGGGAAAACCCGATGAGCAGCCTCGACCAACTGCAACCCTTGATCGCCCCGCCCGCCATCGGCCTGTGGCCGCCGGCACCGGGCTGGTGGCTGTTGCTGGTGTTGCTGCCGCTGCTCGGCTTTGGCCTGTGGCGGCTCAAGCGCTTCTGGCCGCGCCAACGGGCCCTGCCCCGCGCCGAACAACCGCTGGACCCGCTGCGCCTGGCCGCCCTCGCCGAACTGGCGCTGCTGCCCAAGCCCTATGACGGCGCGCCCGCCGGCGCCTGGCTGCAACAGCTCAACGGTTTGCTCAAGCGTCTGTGCCGCAACCATTACCCCTACAGCCAGAGCCACACCCTCAACGGCCGCAAGTGGCTGGCGTTCCTCGACAACCGCTGCCCGGCGGCCGGCCTCACGCGCTGGATGGTCCTGGTGGAAGGCGCCTACAAGCCCGAGTGCAAGCTCGACGACAAGGCCATCGCCGGCCTGACCCAGGCGGTGGAAATCTGGATTCGCAAACATGTTTGAGTTCGCCTGGCCGTGGATCTTCGCCCTGCTGCCGCTGCCCTGGTTGCTGCGGGTGCTGCTGCCGGTGGCCGACAGCGGCGAACCGGCGCTCAAGGTCAGCTTCCTCAGCGACCTGGAAGGCCTGGCCAAGCGCCGCGCCCGAGCCAACCTGCCGACCTGGCGCCAGCAGGCTCCATTCATTCTGTTGTGGCTGTTGCTGCTGGTAGCCGCCGCCCGCCCGCAATGGCTGGGCGAGCCGCTGCCGGTGGCCGCCAGCGGTCGCGACCTGCTGGTGGCGGTGGACGTGTCCGGCTCCATGGACTTCCCCGACATGCAGTGGCAGGACGAAGACGTCAGCCGCCTGAACCTGGTCCAGCACCTGCTCGGCGACTTCCTGGAAAGCCGCGAAGGCGACCGCGTCGGCCTGATCCTGTTCGGCAGCAAGGCCTACCTGCAAGCGCCGCTGACCTTCGACCGGCACACCGTGCGCGTGTGGCTGGACGAAGCGAAGATCGGCATCGCCGGCAAGAACACCGCCATCGGCGACGCCATCGGCCTGGCCCTCAAGCGCCTGCGCCAGCGTCCGGCGCAGAGCCGGGTACTGATCCTGGTCACCGACGGCGCCAACAACGGTGGTGAAATCGACCCGCTGACCGCCGCCCGCCTGGCCGCCGAAGAAGGCGTGAAGATCTACCCGATCGGCATCGGCGCCGACCCGGAGCAAAGCGGCACCCTGGGTTTTCTCGGCCTCAACCCGAGCCTGGACCTCGACGAGCCGGCCCTCAAGGCCATCGCCGCAACCACTGGCGGGCGCTATTTCCGCGCCCGCGACAGTCAGGAGCTGCAAGCGATCAAGGACACCCTCGACCAACTGGAGCCGGTGACCCAGCAGCCGACCCAGGCCCGTTCGGCACAGGCGCTGTACAGCTGGCCGCTGGCCGCGGCGCTGCTGTTGAGCATGCTGCTGGTGGTGCGCGAGCGCTGGCCGGACCATCCGCTGCAACGCTTCTTCACCCGCGAGCGTTTTCTGCAACCTCTGCCAGACTGGCGCGAACGGCTCAAACGCCTGCGCCTGCGGAGACGTCGATGAGCGCGCCGTTCTGGGCCGAACTCTGGCCCCACTGGTTCCGTCCCTGGTGGCTGCTGCTGTTGCCGCTGCTCGGCTGGCTGTTGTGGCAGTTGTGGCACCGACAGAAACGCGCCGGCCGTTGGCAGATGATTCTGCCACCGGCCTTTCACGCCGCCCTGCTCAGCGGCGGCAACGGCCGCGAAAGCAAACTGCCGTGGATCGCCCTCGGCCTGGCCTGGATTCTCGCCGTGCTGGCCCTGCTCGGCCCCGGCTGGCAGCGGGTCGAACAGACCAGCCAGAAACCGGCCGACCCGCTGGTGGTGCTGCTGGAACTGACCCCGGAAATGCTCGCCGGCGACGTCCCGCCCAATCGCCTGGAACAGGCCCGGCGCAAGCTGCTGGACCTGTTGCAGGTACGCAGCGATGCTCAGACGGCAATCGTGGTCTACGCCGGCAGCGCCCACACCCTGGTGCCGCTGTCGGACGACCTGGCCACCAGCCGCAACCTGCTGGAAGCCCTCAAGCCGTCGATCATGCCCCAGCCCGGCCATCGCGCCGACCTGGCCCTGCAAAAAGCCTTGAAGCTGCTGGACCAGGGCGCACTGGGCCAGGGCCGGATCCTGCTGATCGGCTCGTCCCTGAGCGAGCAGGAACGCCAAGGCATCCGCCAGGCCCTCGGTGGCCAGGCACCGCAACTGTTGATGCTCGGCATCGGCAGCCGCCAGGGCTCGCCGGTGGCCCAGGAAGACGGCAGCTTTCTCAAGGACGAACAGGGCGCGATCCTCATGTCGCGCCTCGACGGTCCGAGCCTGAAGCGCTTCATCGGCGAGGTCGGCGGCCGCTATCGCCCGGCGCGCCTGGACGATAACGACCTGCGCGGCCTGGGCCTGCTCAGCGGTCCGCAGAACCTGCGCAGCGACGGCCAGACCCTGCGCCTGGACACCTGGGCCGACCAGGGTTACTGGCTGCTCCTGCCGCTGTTGCTGCTCGCCGCCTGCGCCGGGCGCCGCGGCTGGCTGTTCTGCCTGCCGCTGCTGCTGTTCGCCGTGCCGCAGCCCAGCTACGCCTTCGAGTTCAACGACCTGTGGCTGCGCCCCGACCAGCAGGGCCAGCGCCTGCTGGAACAGAAGCGGCCCGGCGAGGCGGCGCAGCATTTCGAGGACCCGCAGTGGCAAGGCGTGGCGCTGTACGAGGCCGGCAACTACGCCGCTGCCGCTCAGCGCTTTGCCGAAGGCAACGACGCCCGCGCCCACTACAATCGTGGCAACGCCCTGGCCAAGAGCGGCGAGCTGGAAGCCGCGCTGGATGCCTACGAGCAGGCCCTGGAACTGCAACCGGAGCTTGCCGCCGCGCAAAAGAACAAGGCCCTGGTCGAACGCCTGCTGCAGGAAACCGAGCCCGCGCCGCCGGAAGAACCGGCCAAGGGCGAAAGCCAGGACAACGACGAAACCCGCCAGCCGCCGCAAGCCGGCGCGGCGACCCAGGCACCGGTCACCCCGGGCCAGCAGCCGCCGGAGAACAGCCACCCCACCAGCGCCGACGAGGCGACGGACGACGAGGTCGCCACCCCAGGCAACGATGCGGTTCCCGGCAGCGAACTGGGCGACGAACAGACCACCACGCCGCCGCTGCGCGATGCCCAGGACAATTTCGACGGCGAACACCGTCAAGCATTGGAACAATGGCTGCGGCAGATTCCGGACGATCCGGGCGAACTGCTGCGCCGCAAGTTCTGGTACGAACAGCAACAACATCAGGATCAGGGAAAAATTCGATGACCCGCTTCACCGCCCTCTTACTCACGCTTGTACTGACACTCGGCGCCTTTGCGGCCCGGGCCGAGGGGCTGGTCGCCAGTGTCGACCGCAGCCGCGTGAACTCCGGGGAAACCGTCGAGCTGACCCTGGAATCCAACAATGTCACGCTGTTCGGCAAGCCCGACCTGACCCCGCTGCAAGCGCAGTTCGAGGTCCAGGGCACGCGCCAGGTCAACCAGTTGACCAGCCTCAACGGCGACAACCGCGCCATCACCCGCTGGATCATCACCCTGCTGCCCAGGACCACCGGCACCGTGGTGATCCCGGCCCTGCAACTGGGCGAAGTACAGAGCCAGCCGATCACCCTGCAGGTGCTGCAAAGCGCAAGCCGCAGCGACAGCGCGCCGCTGGAGCCGGTGTTCATCGACGCCAGCCTCGACCAGGACAGCGTCTACGTGCAGGCCCAGGCAGTGCTGACCCTGCACATCTATCACTCGGTGTCGCTGTACGACGACAGCAGTCTGACGCCGTTGCAGATCGACGACGCCCGGGTCGAACAGCTCGGCGAGTCGCGCACCTATGAAAAAGTCATCAACGGCGTGCGCCACGGCGTGATCGAGATCCGCTACGCGATCTTCCCCCAGCACAGCGGCGTGCTGGACATTCCGGAGCTGACCTTCAGCGCCACCCTGGCCGACACTGCCAGCACCCAGGACTCGGCGCCCCAGGGCCTGAAGCCGGGCAAGCTGATGCACGTGAGCTCGGCGCAGATGCCGCTGACGGTCAAGGCCAAGCCAGCCGAATACCCGGCCGACGCGCCTTGGCTGCCGGCCCGCAGCCTGAGCCTGAGCGAAAGCTGGAACCCCGAGCCGGACCATAGCCAGGTCGGCGACTCATTGACCCGCAGCCTGACCCTCAAGGCCGAAGGCCTGTCCAGCTCGCAGCTGCCACCCTTGCCGGTGACCGAAGCCAATGGCCTGCGCAGCTACCCGGACCAGCCGCAGCTGAGCAATCAGGTCAGCGACCGCGGGCTGATCGGCAGCCGCGAAGACAGCCAGGCCCTGGTGCCGAACCGCAGCGGCAGCATCGACCTACCGGCACTGGAAGTGGTCTGGTGGAACACCCATGAGGACCACCTGGAACACAGCAGCCTGCCGGCGCGTACCCTGCAAGTGGCGAACAACCCGAGCCTGGTGGTGGACACCCCGGCCGGCACGACGCCATCTGGCGCTGGTGGCGACAGCGGCACCCTGTGGGCCTGGAAGCTCAGCACCCTGCTGCTGGCCTGCACCACCCTGCTCGGCTTCGGCCTCTGGTGGCGCGCACGCTGGCAACCGGCAATCCTGCGCGCCGTGCAGGCCGGCCCCAACCCGCGCACCCTGCTCGACGACCTCAAGCGCGCCAGCCTGGCCAACGACCCGCAAGCCACCCGCCAGGCCCTGGACGCCTGGGCCCGCCAGCAACCGGAAACCCTGGCCGACATGGCCGCCCGCTTCGTGCCCCTGTCCGACGCCCTGGACGGCCTGAATGGCGCGCTCTACAGCGAAACCGGCCACTACTGGCAAGGCGAAGAACTGTGGCGCGCGATCCGCGCCATCCCGATCGCCGAACACGTCCAGGCCCCGCTGGCCGACACCAGCAGCCTGCCGCCGCTGTATCCGAAATAACCGAGGAAACTGCGCAGCCTTGCGCTGCGGTTTCTGCACCCCATTTCAGAATTGTCCCCTTCCCCAGCACGGGCCGAGAGTGAGCTAATCCCCGCTCTCCCCCGTCGAGGCAGGCCACGAATCTTGATCATCACCTCCAGCGCCCGTTTTCTGCTCATCACCCATTTGAGTGGCAGCGCCTTCCAGCCAACCAACCACCTGCGTGAGCGGCTGAACTCGATTCTCGATCATGAACTGAAGGCTGATTGCCAGTTGTTGTTCTGCAATGTCGAGCAGACGGAGTTGGGGTGGCTGATCCAGTCGAGCCAGCCCTACCCTGTGTTAGATGCCAGCCTGTCCCGACTGGCCTTAGCCGACTGCCAGGCACTGCGCACTACCGGATTGCGCCTGGAGCGCTTCGAACTGTTCGAGCAATATGAACAACGTGGGCTGGGTGCCGCATGGCGGGAGTGCAGGAATCTGCTTGAAAGGATGTATTTGCTACTGCTGGCGCGGGCTTGAGCAGGCTTGCCCGTTACCGGATAAGCGTGACGACGGGCAATCAGACTTAGCAAAGTCGACCCAAAGCAGACCATGGCAAGTGGTTATCAGATAGAGAGGGTTCCGCAGTTTTATCCGACTCTTGACTGGTCATTCCCAGCCCAGTTTCCTGTAGGAAGTCTTGTCTTGTTCGGGAAAGTCCGTCAGGTACTCGCCCCACTGCATGTGCGCATAATATTTAGTCATCGCTTCGAAATGACTTTCAGCCTCAACCTCCCAAACAAGCTTCGCTTCCGAATGCATAAGCGCACGCGCACCATCACCTTCAGCACCGGCTAGACAAAAGGTCTGACAGCCATCAGGTTCCTGCCAAAGTTCATGATTCATATTCAAGGTTCTGTTTTTTAAGGTCGTTATGGTGCCCGAAACTCTGATGGAACGGCCGTTATGGATCGGCTCTGTAGAAGAGACAGAATCCGAACGCCGACTTTTTCAACAGAATCGGTCGATTGCAGCCCTTCGCAACTGGCTACCCAGAGGCGGACATTCAACTGAGGGCGCATTGCACAACCATTATGGGCTTTATAGGATCTCGTCAGCGCTCATCATCAATCGAGGTTCACATGGATAGCAGATCGCTGGAAATCGAGAGCGCCGTCTATGACGAGTTTCTAGACTTGTGGGATCTAGGAATCTTTAAAGAACAACGCCTAGGCCAAGCTTTCTACAACCATTTCCGCCTGCATCATCTTACCGATCAAACAGCCTTATATAACCTCTATGAGGCCGACGGTGAGAAAGCTTTAGTTGCGATATCCCGTCTTTTCCGCATCAGTTGACTGTAAGGTTCGTGCCGCGTCAGCACTATGAAGTGACAGCGTCGAAGCCATTCGTTGTGTACTGATTTCAACCCTTAGCGGTAATGGCTTAACACTCAAGGAGAATTGCCCATCATGGATACAGCCATCACGTACCGAACGGCGACCGTAGAGGATGCGCTGACCATTTGTGAGTTGGGACAATTACTCAACGCGATTCATCACGCTGCCCGTCCCGATATTTACACTGCTGCCACCCAGGACTTTTCGCGCGACCTCCCGCACTGGATGAGTTTTTTCGAGAAACCAACCCAGGTTGTTTTCATTGCGAATATCGGCCACCAGGCCGCTGGCTTCATTTCTGCCAGCCTGTCGACAAGCTCCGGTCCGCTGATGCAACCGCTGGATTTCGTTCGTATTGGGTCGGTGTGTGTAGACGAACAATTTTGGGGGAAGGGTATTGGTCGAACCCTTGTACGACTCGTTCAAGACTGGGCAATCGAGCACAACGCCAAAGATATAAGGCTGTCGGTATGGACGTTCAATGCACGTGCAACCCGTATGTACACGGAGTTGGGGTTCGAGCCCCGGGCGCTGGAGATGGGGATGTCCGTTTAGAGGGTATTCCCTCATGGTAAAAAAGGTAGACATCCCGAGCCTTCTTGATAGGCCTTACCAAGGATACGAGGCCAGAGGCGGCTGTTGGCAACCTCGGCATCCTGTCGATGATGCTGAGGACCGGTTTAATCCACATCCCAAAGCAGACGCTGTCAGCTACTCGCCAAAGTGGATTTCACCCTTGAGCCTTTGCGGTTGAAATGGGCATCGAATCACGCCGAACGCTGTTCTATCCACCGCCGGTATTGGCGAGTGCGACAGGCATTGGCGAGCTGTTGCAAGAGCAGCGCGCGTAACGGTGACACGCCTGGATAGGGCTTTTTGTCCTGGCTGAGTTTGCGCAGCTGGAACTTGACGACCGCCATGTTGGCCAAGGACGCGATGGCCTTGTTTTTCCAGGTGATCGGTGGCAATTGCGGTGCATTGTCTTTACCCAGAAGCCAATCACGCGGCAGGTAGGGATCGATGGCCAAGGCCGTTCCGATACCGACCATGTCCACGCCACTCTTGACGACCATTTCGGCAATGGGACGCCGGCGTACGCCACCGGTGACCATCACCGGCATCCTGGCGACGGTCTGGATGTCACGGGCAAACTCGACGAAATAGGCCTCACGCGCCAGAGTGCGACCATCGCGCGCCTCGCCTTGCATGGCCGGCACTTCGTAGCTGCCACCGGATAACTCGACCAGATCCACACCCAGGTCGTTAAGCAGCTCAACCACCTTTTTTGCGTCATCGGCGGTGAATCCGCCACGTTGGAAATCGGCCGAGTTGAGTTTGACCGCCACCGCAAAGCCTGGGGAAACCACGGCCCGTACCGCCGTGACAATCTCAAGCAGCAGGCGTGCCCGGTTTTCCAGGGAGCCGCCCCACTCGTCCGTTCTCTGATTGGTCAGCGGCGACAGGAACTGGCTCAACAGATAGCCATGGGCCGCGTGGATTTGCACGCCGGTGAAACCGGCCTCTTCACCGAGGCGCGCAGCCCGTGCGAAGCGCTGGATAACCTCTTCGATCACGCTGGGGGTCATCGCGTGGGGCGTGGCGAAGTGCTTGGACATTTTGCCCAGGTTCAGCGGTATGGCTGACGGTGCCCAGGTCTTCTGCCCAAGGCTTGCCCGCATCTGGCGGCCGGGATGATTGATCTGCAGCCAGAACTGCGCACCGCCGGATCGACCGATCCGTGCCCAGCGCCTGAACTTGTCCAGTTGCTGGTCATCCTGCAGCACCACGCCGCCCGGCCCGGTCATGGCGCGGCCATCGACCATCACGTTGCCTGTGATTATCAGCCCGGCGCCACCATCGGCCCACGCCTGATACAGGCGCATCAGTTCTTCGGAGGGCGCCTGGTCGGCGTCCGCCATGTTCTCTTCCATGGCAGCTTTGGCGACGCGGTTCTTGATGGTCGAACCATTGGGGAGTATCAGGGTGTCGAACACATTCATGGGCAGTCCCTCATTTGACGTGGGGCCAGCCTAAGTTTGAAGTGAGCTTGAAGGTCAATACCTTTTTTCAACTGCATCCGACAGTTTCATCGGACACCGCCTATTCGATGTTCAAGGCGCCCGATCCTGGCAAGCGCGTCACCAGATCGGCGCCCAGCAACCTCGCAGGTGTGTAGGTACCGCCAGCCGGGCGCGCCTGTAACAGGTAGTCGACCACGGTCAGCGCACCGTAGACCGTCAGACTGTAAACATTGGTGGTGTGCACGCGCGCCACCTTGCAATCGCCGCGAGCGTTACGGGCTTCGCCCCAGACATAGGTGCCCTGATCAGCGCGCTTTTCATCATCCGGGCCGATCACGGTCTTGCCAATGTGTGCCTTGAGCCGCTTCTGCACGAACGACAAGCCCAGCAGCGGGCGAATGAAGTTGGCGAACCTGGCGCCGCGAATCATGCCGGCGGAGCCCGGCACGAACACCTCGATATTGGCAATGCCGGTGGTGTGATAGGCCGTGGAAACGTCGCCCCAGGGAATGGTCATGGCAAGCTTTTCTCCAGCGCCAAAGTCGATACGACGCACCCGATAGGCCAAGGGTACAGACACGATTTTCCCCTCGCGACGTACCTTGCCGCCCTGGGCCAGGCCTTCGATCGAAGTCTTGGCGGTGCCCGGCGACAAGCTGGAGCGCGAATCGAACCCCAAGGCCAGGTGCGTTGCATCCGGCAGCGCGGCCTTGAGTGCGGCGGCGACGCAGTCGGTGGGAATCACGTCGAAGCCGACGCCGGGGCAAATCACCACGCCCGCCGCTTGCGCACGCTCATGCAGGGACTGGGCATGCTCGAACACGGCAATCTCGCCGGTGATGTCCAGGTAGTGCGAATGAGCCCGCAGACAAGCGTCCATCATTGGTGCGGCGGTCGCCGAAAACGGCCCCGCGCAATGCAGAACCAAGCCATGGCCCTTGATCTGGGCTAGCAGTCGCACCTCGTCATCCAGCCCGAAAATACGTGCCTCAAGCCCCAGCTCCCGGGCCAAGGGTTCGATCCTGTCGCGGCTGCGCCCCGCCAGCACCGGCCTGAGCCCACGCTTGACGGCTTCGCGGGCGATCAGCTCGCCGGTATACCCGTAGGCGCCATAGATCATCCATTTCATCTGCGTCACGGGGTGGTCTTGCTGGCTCATGCTGTGGCTCCTGACTGGATGGTTAAGTGCGTTCTTGCCCAATCGGCGCCAGACGCTAATGTTGAAGTCAGGTTTAGAGTCAAGCAGAAGCGCGCCAGCGCCAACGGAAGCTTTTTGGAAATATGGGGGTTGACCTTAAAGCATGGTTCAAGGTGAGCATGACTGGCACTGCATGACAGTCGGAGCCCGGATGATGTTGAAGACCCTTGTTTCTTGTGCGTTGGTATTGATAGGCGGTGTATTCATGAGTTTTGCAAATGCTGAAACCAACCCTTCCACTGCAATACCGAAGGATCGCCAGATACTGGTGATCATGACCAACCACGCCAGCTATCCCTCACGCACCGACACCACGGGGCTGTGGTTGACCGAGCTGACGCATTTCACGGATGTCGTCGAGGCCGCCGGTTATACGACGGTTTTTGCCAGCCCCAAGGGCGGAGCGGTTCCGCTGGACGAGCGCAGCCTCGGTTGGCTCTATATGGACAAGGCCGCCCGTGAGCATTTGCAGTCACCGGCGTTTCGCGCTCGCCTGAACAACACGATACCGATCGCCGACATCGATCCCTCCCGGTTCAGCGTCATCTATTTCACGGGGGGCCACGGCGTCATGTGGGACTTTCCCGAAAACCCGGACCTGCGTCGTGTCGCCGAAAAGATCTACAACCAGGGCGGCATCGTCTCAGCCGTCTGCCATGGCGTGGCGGGACTGGTGGATCTCAAGGATGAGCAAGGCCAGGCACTGATCAAGAACAGAAACATCACCGGTTTCTCAAATCGCGAAGAGCTGCTTTCGGGCATGAAGAACCAGGTTCCCTTCTTCCTCGAGGACAGGCTGGTCGGCCAGGGTGCGCGTTACCGCAAGGCCTGGTTGCCATTCACCTCATTTGCCATCACCGATGGACGCCTGGTGACGGGGCAGAACCCTCAGTCGCCCAGGGCCGTGGCTGAAGCCGTGATGGCCTTGCTCTCGGCGGGCAATAAAACTCGCTGAGCCATTGCAAACGGCACGCTGAAAACCAACGAAAAAAGCCAGCTCACGACGCTTGACCTTAAAGTTCAGTGCCGAGCTTGCCAGGGTTCGCGGCGTTGTCGGTTATAACCTGCCGAAATGGCTGACGGGCATTGACCGAAAAGAAGAGGCTACCTCGGTGGTCTATGACATTACCGACAGCCAGACCGGCCAGGTGGACGTGTCCTTCACAGCGAAGAAACTCGATGACCTGTCCAGCGACGTCGATATCGTCACCAACCGCTTCACCAATCTCGATTACAAGGGCCAATTAGCCTATGGGTACGCGGTTTCCCGCCAGCTCAGTCACGGTTCCAGCAGGAGCGCGGGCTCGGCAACCCTTACGCTTGGCAATGGCAGCCTGTCGAACTACATCCGCTCCTTGCAGCTTGGGAAAATGCTGAAGTACGAATATGTGCCAGCGTTCCAAAGCGCGCTCTACGCGCCAAAACCACTGGTTACCCTGGTTGGTACGCACTGATCAAAGGGGCATGGCTTTTTACCCCTGTCAGGCCTTATCAGCCTGACAGGTTGCGTGTTACTTGGAAGACGCACCATTACGGCGGCCTGAAGCGGGCGCCACCCCCTCTTCGCGCAGACGATGCAATAACAACTGCGTGTTCTCCACACAGCCCACGCCCTCGGGCTTACTCTCGACACCCTCGATCACAAGCAGTAGTTGGGCTTTATTCTGGGCCAGCCGTTGCTGGAGGATTTCGATTTCCTCGACCTTGCGCTTGAGCCCACTGAGCAACTCTTCATGCCGCCATCCGTTGGCATTCGTCGGCAGTAACTGGCGGATCTCCTCCAGCGAAAAACCTGCCGCCTGTGCCCCCGTGATGATCTCCAGGACCCACTCGGTGTCAGGTGCGTAGTCCCGATACCCGTTGGCTTTGCGCTCGACGGATTTGATCAGGCCGCTCGCTTCGTAGAAGCGGATGCGTGAAGGCGCCAATCCGCTGATTTTCGCCAGTTCGCCAATTCTCATATTCCCACCCGAAAAACCATTGACCTTAAAGTTTACTTTAAACCTAAAGTAAATTGGCGGCCAAGCAGCGCAGGTGTAAAGCACTGCTCGACCGCCATGGACCCAGGGGAAAGTGGACACCAGACCAGAGCCAACCCCCGCCGGAATGCCTATTGGACAGGGCGCACGTTGCTCATGAAAGGCTGCGATCGGAACTCGCTTCGGTCATGGCCTACCTTCCACACAGGAGATGCGAACATGGGGTATGTCACTACGAATGGGGGTGGGGTCATTACCCCGCTCCCTGGCTCGCTTTTTCGAAGCGACTTGAATGATCCGCGCAAGCGTCGTCCCATGACTCAAGCGCTCTCTTGCCGAGCGTCAACTTTTGGCTGCCGCTAAACGGCACCACTATTCGCCATCCAACCAGGCCCCCCAGCCGATTTGCAGTAAACTCTCCCCCCTCACGCCGCTCTCCTCCTCCCTGCGGCTCACCTGATTGTTTGCGGAGTTTGCCTTGCGTCTGTTTCACACCTCCGACTGGCACCTGGGGCAGAACCTCCATGGCCAGGAACGCGATTTCGAGCATGCCTGCTTTCTTGAATGGCTGTTGCGCCAGCTGGCGCTGCACAGCCCTGATGTGCTGCTGATTGCTGGCGATATCTTCGACACGGTCAATCCGCCGGTCAAAGCCCAGGAGCGGCTGTACGACTTTATTGTCAGTGCCCATGAGCAGCAGCCCGGCCTGACCATTGTGATGATCGCCGGCAACCATGACTCGGGGTCGCGCATCGAGTTGCCGGCGCCCTTGATGCGGCGTCTGCGCACCCACGCTTTGGGCCGGGTGTTGTGGCTGGACGACGGGCAGTTGGACAGCGAGCGTCTGTTGCTGCCGTTGCCCGATGCCAGCGGCGCGATTGCCGGTTGGTGCCTGGCGCTGCCGTTCCTGCGGCCGGCGGAAGTCACCGGCGCGCACCTGGGTGACGATTACCTGCGGGGCATCGGCCAGGTGCATGAATGGCTGATCGCCGCGGCCAACGCCAAGCGCCAGCCGGGCCAGGCGCTGGTCGCCATCAGCCACGCGCATATGGCCGGTGGCTCGGTATCGGAGGACTCCGAGCGCAGCCTGATCATCGGCAACGCCGAGGCCCTGCCCGCCAGCCTGTTCGGCCCGAGCATCAGCTACGTGGCTCTGGGGCATCTGCACAAGCCGCAGAAGGTCAACGGCGAGGAGCGCATCCGCTACAGCGGCTCGCCGATTCCGCTGTCGTTCTCCGAGATCGGCTACCAGCACCAGATCCTCGATATCCAGCTCGACGGCGAGACCCTGGTCAGCGTCGAACCACGGCTGATCCCGCGCGCGGTCAACCTGCAACGCCTGGGCCCGGCGCCGCTGGCGGAGATCCTGCTGCAACTGGCCGAGTTGCCGGACATCGACCTGCTGGCCGAAGAACAGCGCCAGCCCTGGCTGGAAGTGCGGGTGCGCCTGGACGAGCCGCAGCCGGACCTGCGTCAGCAAGTGGAAAGCGCCCTGCAGGGCAAGGCCGTGCGCCTGGTGCGGATTGCCGCCGAATACGCCGGCCATGGCGGCCGCGAGGGCGACGACGGCGCCGCGCAACTGGTGGAGCTGGACCAGCTCAGCCCGCAGGACCTGTTCAGCCGCGCCTGGCTGGACAGCTACGGCAGCGAGGTGGATGAACAGACCCTCAAGGACTTCGCGCAACTGCTCCAGGAAGTGCAGCACGAGGAGGAACAGCCATGAAGATTCTTGCCATCCGCCTGAAGAACCTGGCCTCCCTGGCCGGCCCCTTTGAAATCGACTTCACCGCCGAGCCCCTGGCCAGCGCCGGGCTGTTCGCCATTACCGGGCCCACCGGCGCCGGCAAGAGCACCCTGCTCGACGCCCTGTGCCTGGCGCTGTTCGGCGCGGTGCCGCGGCTGAACAATATCGGCCGCGAAACCAAGGTGCCGGAGGTCGACAGCGAGATGCTCACCAGCGACCCGCGCACCCTGCTGCGCCGTGGCACCGGCAGCGGCTACGCCGAGGTCGACTTCGTCGGCATCGACGGCCATCGCTACCGCGCCCGCTGGGAAACCAACCGCGCCCGGGACAAGGCCAACGGCAAGCTGCAGGCGAGCAAGCAGAGCCTGCACGACCTGGACAGCAATCAACTGCTGGCCAGCCAGAAGCGCGACTACGAACAACTGATCGAAGCCAAGCTGGGGCTCAACTTCGAGCAGTTCACCCGCGCGGTGATGCTGGCCCAGAGCGAGTTCAGCGCCTTCCTCAAGGCCGACGACAAGGAACGCAGCGAGCTGCTGGAAAAGCTCACCAACACCTCGATCTACAGCCAGCTCGGGCGGCGCGCCTACAGCAAGAGCAAGGAGGCCGAGGAACAGCACAAGACCCTCAAGGCCCAGGCCAGCGGCATCACCCCGCTAGAGCCCGAGGCGCGGGCCGAACTGGACCAGCGCTTCGACGCCGCCCAGCAGCAGCTCAAGACCCAGCAGGCGCAGCTCAAGCAGCTGGAGCTGCAACACGGCTGGCTCAAGGAATTGCAGCAGTTGCAGGACCAGCAGCAGAGCGCCGCCGAGCAACTGCAACAGGCGCAATCGGCCTGGGAAGGCCTGGCCAGCGAACGGACCCGGCTGACCCGCCTGGAGCAGCTGGCGCCGCAACGCCATCAGTTCGCCCGGCAGGTGGAACTGAACCAGCAACTGACGCCGCTGCGCGAACAGATCCAGCAACAGCATCAGCAACAAGGCGCAGAGCAACAACGCCAGGGCGAACTGGAGCAGCAGTTGGGTACGGCCCAGGCCGCGTTGCTCGCCGCCCAGGAACAGCAAAACACCAGCGCGCCGCTGCTGCGCGAGGCCTTTGCCGAGCAAAGCACCCTCGCCCATCTGGGCAAGACCTGCGGCGAAGCCGGCGCGCTCAAGGACAAGCTGCAACAGGCCAGCGAACAAGGCCAGCAGGCGATCCAGGCCATGCTCGAACAGCAGCGCCTGGTGGGCGAACGCCTGCAGCGGATTGCCGAACAGCTGGAACACAGCACCCACCTGGCGCCGCTGAGCGATGCCTGGAATGCCTACCGCGATCGCCTGCAACAGCTGATGCTGGCCGGCAACCGGCTGAACAAGGGCCAGGAAGAACTGCCCGGCCTGCAACAACGGACCGCCAGCGCCGCGCAGCAACTGGCCGCGCAACGCGATGAACTGCAAGTGCTGTACAGCGAAGCCGGCGCCGAGCCCCACGCGGTGGCCGAACAGTTGCAGATCCTCAGCGACCTGCTGCAGGACAACCGCAAGCAACAGCGCGCCTTCGAAGAACTGGCGCGGCTGTGGGCCAGCCAACAGGAGCTGGACAAACGTGGCGCGGAGCTGGCGGACAAACTGCAGGCCGCGGCGCGCCAGCGCGAAGAGCTGAACCGGATCGGCCTGCAGAGCAAGGCCGAACTCACGGTCGCCGAACAGACCCTGACGGTGACCCAGCAACTGCTGGAACGCCAGCGCCTGGCGCGCAGTGCCAGTGTCGAAGAGCTGCGCGAACAGTTGCAGGACGATCAGCCCTGCCCGGTCTGCGGCAGCCACGAGCATCCCTACCATCAGCCCGAGGCGCTGTTGCAGAGCCTGGGGCGCCATGACGAAAGCGAAGAAGCCAACGCGCGCAAGGCGGTGGATGAACTCAAGGAAAAACTTGCCGAACTGCGCAGCCAGGTCGGCGGCCTGATCGCCCAGCAAAAGGAATTCCTCCAGCAACAGGAACAACTGGCCAGCCAGCAGCAGGCCCTGGCGCCAAGTATCGAAGCCCATCCGTTGTCGGCGGCGCTGCTCGACCAGGACGCCGGCAAGCGCGATGCCTGGCTGAACCAGCAACTGAGCCAGTTGAACCAGAGCATTCAGCAGGACGAACAGCGCCAAGGCGCCCTGCTGAAACTGCAAAAGGACGCTGGGCGCCTGCAACAGCAACTGCAGGCAGCGATCGAAGCCAGCCACGAGGCCACGCACCACCTGACCCAGCAGCAACAGCAGCTGGGCGCGGACCGCCAGCGCCTGGAAGAAGAGCTGTCGGCCTTCGCCACCCTGCTGCCGGCCGATACCCTCGAAGCCCTGCGCAACGACCCGGCCGCGACGTTCATGCAGATCGACCAGCAGGTCATGCAGCGCCTGGAGCAGCTCGACCAGCAGAAGGAAGAAGTGCAAGAGCAGCAACAGCGCCAGCTGGCCCTGGACAAGGAACAGGACCGCCAGCAGACCCGCGTGCAGCAACTGCAAGCCGCCCAGGAACAATTCAATACCCTGGCCGAACAGCAGCAGGCGGCCCACAACAAGCTCGCGCAACTGCTGGGCGAACATGCCAGTGCCGAACAGTGGCAGCAGCATCTGGAACAGGCTGTGGAACAGGCGCGCGCCGCCGAGGTGCTGGCCAACCAGCAGTTGCAGGAAGTCCGCCGCCTGCTGGTGCAACTGGGCGCGGAACTGCAAGGCAAGGAGGAGCGCCTGCTGGCCCTGGAAGCCGAACAGCAGGAACTGGGCAGCAAGATCGCCGACTGGCGCCAGCAGCACCCGGAGCTGGACGACGGCGCGCTGGAGCAATTGCTCAGCCTCGACGACCAGCAGGTCGCCGCGTTGCGCCAGCAGCTGCAAGAGCGCGAAAAGGCGGTGGAACAGGCCAGGGTCCTGGTCACCGAACGCGAGCAGCGCCTGCACAGCCATCAGGCCCAGCACGACGGCCAGCTCGACGCCGAACAACTGGCCGGTGCCCTGGGCGAGCTGCACAACCAGCTGGCCGCCAGCGAACAGTTGAGCGCCGAACTGCGCGCCCAGCAGACCGAAGACCAGCGTCGGCAAGACGCCAACCAGGCGCTGGGCGAACAGATCGCCCAGGCCTACACCGAATGGCAGCGCTGGGCGCGGCTCAATGCCTTGATCGGTTCGGCCAGCGGCGACACCTTCCGCAAGATCGCCCAGGCCTACAACCTCGATCTGCTGGTGCACCACGCCAACGCGCAACTGCGCCAGCTGGTGCGGCGCTATCGCCTCAAGCGCGGCGGCAGCATGCTCGGCCTGCTGGTGATGGACACGGAAATGGGCGATGAACTGCGCTCGGTGTATTCGCTGTCCGGCGGCGAGACCTTCCTGGTGTCCCTGGCACTGGCCCTGGGCCTGGCGTCCATGGCTTCCAGCACGCTGAAGATCGAGTCGCTGTTTATCGACGAAGGCTTCGGCAGCCTCGATCCGGAATCCCTGCAACTGGCGATGGACGCCCTCGACGGCTTGCAGGCCCAGGGGCGCAAGGTGGCGGTGATTTCCCACGTGCAGGAAATGCACGAGCGGATTCCGGTGCAGATCCAGGTACGGCGCCAGGGCAATGGCCTGAGCACCCTGGAGGTGAAATGAATACGTTGTATTCGTTCCGTCGCTGCCCCTACGCCATGCGCGCGCGCCTCGCGCTGCGCTACAGCGGGGTGCCGCTGGAGATAGTCGAGGTCAGCCTCAAGGCCAAGCCGGCCGAGATGCTGGCGCTGTCGCCCAAGGGCACGGTGCCGGTGCTCAATGTTGACGGCCGGGTGATCGACGAAAGCCTGGATATCATGCGCTGGGCCCTGGCCCAGCACGATCCGCAGGATTGGTTACTGAAGGACGATGGGCCGGCGCAGCACCGGATCGACGCGCTGATCGCGGAAAACGACCAGGTGTTCAAGCTGCACCTCAATCGCTACAAATACGCCGAGCGTTATCCCGAGCAGCCGATGGAGCATTACCGCGGCCAGGGAGAAGTATTTCTACGGCAGTTGGATGAACTGTTGAGCCAGCGCGATTACCTGCTGGCGGATCACCCGAGCCTGGCGGACATGGCCCTGGCGCCGTTCGTGCGGCAGTTCGCCCATGTCGATCGCGAGTGGTTTGCGCAGACGCCTTACCGGCATTTGCAGCGCTGGTTGCAGCGGTTCCTGGAGTCGGAGCTGTTCACCCAGGTGATGGCCAAACCACCCTTGTAGCCGCTGCCGCAGGCTGCGCCTACATGGGTTTGCGAATCTCGCTTGAGGCTGGCCGTAACCGGGCTTAAATGCCGCGAAATGCATCTGGCTGGCCACCGACCTGTAGCCGCTGCCGAAGGCTGCGATCGACCGGAACGGGCGCTGCGATCTCTCGGACGCTGGAGGTCCTTCGGACCTATCGCAGCCTGCGGCAGCGGCTACAGGGTTGTACCTCGGATCAGGCCAGCACACTGCACATCTGCAACGCCGAGCAATCAACGCTGAACGGGCCGAAGAACGCGGCCTTGGGTTTGGCTGGCGGGTTGCCGGCCAACAGGCCCAGGGCCTTGGCGGTTTCGATGTTGTGGGCGATGTTGTGATTGCATTCGATGGCCCGGGCCAGCGAGCCCGCCGAGCCCTGCCCTATCCCCAGCAAGGACGCGCCATTGGTCATGAACGCCAGGACGGCAATGACCCAGAACCTGCGTCCTTTCATAGCAGCGCCACTCCCGCATCCGCAGGGTGTTCGGCGGCTTGCGCGCGGTGTTCGAACTGGATGGCCGGGTAAGCGACCTGGATCGGCGGTTGCGCTGCCGATGGGGTCTGGGCCGAGAGGCTGACCAGGAGGACCATGGCCAGGTACAGGCCAATGGCGACATAGGCGCCGCGCTTGGCAGAGGTGAGGATCGAGTGGGCCATGGTGGTCTCCGTGGGCATGTTTGCGTGCCCACAGAATCCGTTAAAAGCGCCCGCCGCAGAAACAACCTCGGTGCATAGTCACCATCAGTTGGATTGATCGTGAATCCGTGGCCAATCAATCCCCAAGCAGGGTCAACATGCGCTCGCGAGAGGTTTCCGGCTCGCCTTCGACGGGCTGGGCAGCCGAGAGAATCGGGGTGGAATAAAGGAACAGAAGAACCACTGCCAGACGCATCGCCATGCTGTCGATCCTTGGAAAGGAGGAGTCAATTAATTAGCGTCAAATTTAAACATATGGCGATATGACATTACCAAGCTAATTTGCCTGGCATGAGGGAAAACGTCGCATACAGGTGATGCAGGAGCGACATCACTGTCGGTCCGCTGGATGAACGAGTCCATCCAGGGAAGCCAGTGATGTCGCTCCTGCATACCTGGGCGTTGCGGGGAATTTCAGTGTTGGATCTTGTGATCCAGGGCGGCGTAGAAGTTGGCGCTCTGTTGCAGGTATTTCTGGGTGTAGGTGTTGGTCGCGGATTTTTTCTCGCTGATTTCCACGTTGGCGCTGGCTGGCAGGGCCACGGTAGCGGAGATGGCGGAAGCGGCGATCACGGAGAAGAGATTGAAGTTCATTCGGGTAACCCTCGTATGCAGTCGGCTTGTTTGCCCGGAAGCCTTGATGCGCCGGGCCGTGAAGCAAAACTACGCCCGAGGGTTGGCGGGTTGAAATCTTTTCCAGCAGTAGCAGATATCAGCGTCATTAATAGAAAGGCTCAGGCCCCGTCAACCGGGGCCTGTGGCTTATTGACGCACCAGGAACTTGATATCGCTGGGTGAATCGAACGGCAGTTTCTGCACGGTCTTGCCGAGGAAACCGGTCTTGGCGTCACGCTCGATCACCACGATTTCGTTGCTCTTCTGGTTGCCGATCAGCACGTACTTGTTGCTCGGATCGAGGCTGAACTCGCGAGGGTGATCGCCCTCCACCGAACGGCGCTGGATCTCCTTGAGCTGGCCGGTGGCTTCGTCGATGGCGAACACCAGCAACTGATTGGCCGTGCCGCGGTTGCTCACGTACAGGTACTTGCCGTCTTTCGAGGCATGCAGCGCACCCGCCGCCTTCTTGTCCTTGCCGCCACTGGTCAAGTCGAGGATCTGCTTTTGGGTCAGCTTGCCGTCCTGGTAATCGAACATCACCACCTGGGCACTCATTTCCAGGGTCAGGTAGGCGTGCTTGCCATCGGCGCTGAACAGCAGGTGCCGTGGGCCGCTGCCCGGCGGCAGCTCGACGAACGCCGGCTCAGCCGCGGTCAGGGGGCGCTCGGCGTTGGCCTTGGGGTCGTAGCGGTAGACGAAGATTTTGTCCGCGCCCAGGTCGCTGGCGAACACGAACTGGCCGTCCGGCGACGACACCACCGAATGCACGTGGGCCGCCACCTGGCGCTCGGGGTTGACCCGGCTGCCTGGGTGGCTGCTGAGCTGGACCACCGGCGACAGCTTGCCATCGGTACCGACCGGCAACACCGCGAGGCTGCCGCCTGGATCCGCAACCACCGAATAGTTGCTGACGAACAGGTAGCGGCCATCGCCGCTCAGGCTCGAATGCGTCGGCTCGTTGCCCAGGCTCTGCACCTGGTTGATCGGGTTCAGCTTGCGGCTCTTGGCTTCGATGCCGAAGCTGCTGACCCGGCCGATCGGGTCGGCTTGTCCTGGCCCGTTCTCGTTGACCACGAACAGCTGTTTCTGGTCCTTGGACAGGGTCAGCCAGGACGGGTTGGCGCTCTTGACCACCTGCAGCGGCTTGGCGTCGATCTTGCCGGTGCGGCCGTCGAACTTGAGGCGGTAGATGCCTTCGCTCTGGCCCTGGGTGTAGGAACCGACCAGCAGTTCCTGAGTCTCGACCGGCGCGGCCTGCACGGCCATGGCGCCGACACTGCCAGCCATCAGCAGTGGCCAGAAGTTACGCATCCTCATGTTCATCCTCCTCATCGTTACGGGCACTGAAAGCACTCATGCACACCAGGCGGTGCTCACCGGAATCGCCGACGATGGTCCAGCTCTGCAGGGTATCGTCGAAGGTCGCGGCGTTGACCTGGGCCAGGCTGAAACTCCAGCGCTTGGCCGCGCGGCCGTCCATGCATTCGATCAGCAGCTGTTGGTCGTCAAGGGTGAAGTCGAAGGCATGCAGCCCGTCGATTTCCAGCATGTCGCAGGCTTGGAGGGCAGTCAGCAAAGTGTCTGTAGCGGCAGTCATGGTCGTCAGTCAGCAATGGAAAGCGGCCATGATAGCGGGTCCGGCGCGGCGCGGCTGTAGTGGCATTGCAAAGTTCGCGCGCCCCATTGTTACAAACCCTGTAGCCGCTGCCGCAGGCTGCGCCAGGGCCGAAGGCCCTCCTGGGCCCGGAAGACCGCCGCGACCGTGCCGGTCGATCGCAGCCTCGCGGGCTCGGCAGCGGCTACAGGTCACGGAGACGGGCAATAAAAAACCGCGACCTGGGTCGCGGTTTTGCTTGCAGCCGCAAGGCTTAGTGGGCGAACAGCGAGTTGCCCTTCTGCCCCGCCAGTTTCTCCGGCTTGATCAGGAACCGCGCCAGCGCCGGCAGCAGCCACAGCGCGCCGAACATGTTCCACAGGAGCATGAAGGTCAGCATCAGGCCCATGTCGGCCTGGAACTTGATGGCCGAGAAGATCCAGGTAGCCACGCCGATGGCCAGGCACAGGCCGGTGAACAGCACCGCCTTGCCGGTGGATTTCAGGGTCTGGTAGTAGGCCTCCTGCAACGGCAGGCCGGCACGCAGGAAGCTTTCCAGGCGGCTATAGATGTAGATCCCGTAGTCCACGCCGATCCCCACCCCGAGCGCCACCACCGGCAAGGTCGCGACCTTCACGCCGATGCCCATGAACGCCATCAGCGCGTTACCCAGCACCGAAGTCAGCACCAGCGGCAAGACGATGCACAGGGTTGCCGCCCACGAGCGGAAGGTAATCATGCACATCACCGCCACGCAGATGTACACCAACACCAGGATGGTCAGTTCCGAGCGCTTGATCACTTCGTTGGTGGCCGCCTCGATCCCTGCGTTACCCGCCGCCAGCAGGAACTCCAGGCCCTCCTTGTTGTGCTCCTTGGCGAACTCCTGCACCGCATGCACCGCACGGTCGAGGGTCTCGGCCTTGTGGTCGTTGAGGAAGATCAGCACCGGCGCCAGCGAGCAGTTGTTGTTGTACAGGCCGTCGGCCCGGGCGATGGAGTTGTTCAGCACATCCGGGTTGCGCGACAGGGTTTCCCATTTCAGGTTGCCCTCGTTCATGCCCTTGATCATTTGCTTGGACACGGTCACCAGGGAAATCGCCGACTGCACGCCCTCGGTGTTCTGCATCTTCCACATCAGCTCGTCGATCGGCGCCATGGCTTCGTAGCGCGAGCAGCCTTCGGAGGCGGTCTTGACCATCACCACCAGCACGTCGGAACTGGTGGAGTAGTTGTTGATGATGAAGTTGTTGTCCTTGTTGTAGCGCGAGTCCGGACGCAGTTCCGGCGCGCCCTGGTCGAGGTCGCCGATCTTCAGGTTCTGGCTGTACCAGAGGCCGCCACCGAAGGCCAGCAGGGCCAGGAAGATCGACACCGGGGCGACTTTCGGGCTGGCGAAGTTCGACAGCAGGCGCCAGAACGGATGCTCGCGGGTGGCGTCCTTCTTGCTGCGCTCGATCGCGCGCTTGCTGATGCCGACATAGGAAATCGCCACCGGCAGCAGGATCAGGTTGGTGAACACGATCACCGCCACGCCGATGGACGCGCCGATGGCCAGTTCGCGAATCACCCCGATGTCGATGATCAACAGGGTGATGAAGCCCACGGCGTCGGCGAGGATCGCGATCATCCCCGGCAGGAACAGCTGGCGGAAGGTGCGCCGGGCCGCGGTCAGGGCGTTGTCGGCACCGCTGGATTGCAGGGCGATACCGTTGATTTTCTGCACGCCGTGGGAAATACCGATGGCGAAGATCAGGAACGGCACCAGCATCGAATAAGGGTCGAGGCCAAAGCCCACGGCGTGCATCAGGCCCAGCTGCCAGACCACCGCCACCAGGGTGGTGATGAGCACGGCGATGGTGCTGCGGATGCACCAGGTGAACCAGTACAGCAGCACCAGGGTGATCAGGAAGGCGACGCCGAAGAACATCACCACCATGATCAGGCCGTCGATCAGGTCGCCGACCTTCTTGGCGAAACCGACGATATGAATCTTCACATTGGGGTTCTGCGCCTCGAACTTGTCGCGGATCTTTTCCTCAAGCTCGTGGGAGAACTTCTGGTAGTCCAGGGCCAGCAGCTTGCCCTGGTCCTCTGGGTCCGGGTAGGACTCCAGCAGCGGGATGTCGACGATGCTCGACTTGAAGTCGTTGGCCACCAGGCGCCCGACTTGGCCCGACTTGAGCACGTTGTTGCGCAGCAGGTCGAGGCTGTCGGCCGAGCCGTTGTAGCTCTGCGGGATCACTTCGCCGCCGGCGAAGCCTTCCTCCGTCACTTCGGTCCAGCGCACGCTGGGGCTCCACAGCGACTTCAGGCCCGAGCGGTCGACGCCGGAGATGTAGAACACCTCGTCGTGGATCTGTCGCAGCGTCTCCATGTACTCCTTGGTGAAGATGTCACCGTCCTTGGCTTCCACCGAGATGCGCACGGTGTTGCCCAGGTTCGCCAGGTCGTTGCGATGCTCCATCATCTTCTCGATGAAGGGATGCTCGAGCGGGATCA
Source organism: Pseudomonas sp. NFACC41-3 (assembly GCF_900109505.1). Lineage (NCBI taxonomy): Bacteria > Pseudomonadati > Pseudomonadota > Gammaproteobacteria > Pseudomonadales > Pseudomonadaceae > Pseudomonas > Pseudomonas sp. NFACC41-3. Next base: position 1,255,406 of record NZ_FOAE01000001.1, on the reverse strand, counting down.
TTTTTTCGAAGCTGGTGGACGGCTTGATCAGCGTGGCCTGCCAGAACAGGAAAACGCTGACCAGCAGGCAGATGACGATCACTGCCGGGCGGTTGTTGAAAATCAGACGCTCGAGAAACGTCGCCTTGTCGGTTTGATGACTGCTCATGGAAGTGTTCCCGCCTTCTTATTATTTGGCCCGGCTTGCTTGCCCTGATTATTTTCCGAGATCGGCGCCATTCGCCGAGGTCGAGCGCACACCGCCCTGCCCCGCCAGAATCAGGTTGCCATTGCCGGCCGCCGTCACCGCTGCCAGGGAGATCCGGTCCGGACGGTTGTAGACGCTGAAGGTCAAGCCGTTGTCGGTGCTGCGCACCACGCTGCCGCCGTTGCCGACGATCACCAGCGAGCCGTCGTCCAGCAGCGTGGCGCCGGACAGGCCGAACTCCAGGCTGCCACGAGCCGCTTTGAGCTCGACCTGCTCCCAGGTGCTGCCGAAATCGGTGGAGCGATAGAGGTTGCCGCGCAGGCCGTAAGCCAGCAGCGTGGCGGGCTGGGCGGTGCCGATCACGCCGAAGAACGAACCTTCATAAGGGCCTTCGAGGCGTTCCCAGGTCTGCCCCCAGTCGGCGGAGCGGAACATGCTGCCCTGCTCGCCGACGATGAACAGCCCGGAATCCTTCACTGCCGCAATGGCGTTGAGGTGGTACTGGTCTTCGTTGTCCAGGCGGTCGCTGGCGTCTTCCCAGTGCTTGCCGCCGTCGGTGGTGGCCAGCAGTGCGCCGTAGGCACCTACGGCAAAACCGTTGCGGGTGTCCTGGAACCACAGGTCCAGCAGCGGCGCTTCGCGCTTGAGGTCTTCGAATTGCTTGGTCCAGGTCAGGCCGCCGTCTTCGCTGGCGAGCACCTGGGCATCGTGGCCGACGGCCCAACCGTGCTTGGCGTCGACGAAGTACACCGCGGTCAGCAGCTGCCGGGTCGGTACCTTGGCCTGGGTCCAGGTCTGGCCCTGGTCGTCGGAATAGAGAATGTGCCCGCGATCGCCAACGGCGACCAGGCGCGAACCGGCATGCACGACATCGAGCATCAGGCCCTTGCTGGCCTTGGCCGATTCGGTGGAATAGACAGTGTCCGCTGCGGACGCAGCGGCCTGGACCGGGGCCGGTAACAGGGCGACCCCCAACAGCGAGAGCGCTGTAGCCAGCAACGCAAATCTGCGCAAGGCCGGCGGGCGGCAGGAACTCACACCCATGACAGGCTCACTCATAGACCTTTCCCCCATTTATTATTGTTAGGTCGTTCAACCTTTACAGGGCGCCGTTCGGGGCATGGGATCCAGGACACCGTCCTGAAACCTGCAATCTAGAGCCCCTTCGGAAGCTGACCTATCCTATCGGGCTTTAGAAACGTCTGACAATCGACGCCACGTTATCTTTTGTTAACCACCGTACCCAGCCTGGAACCTGACTGCTCAGTCGATACTGAGGCAACGTACGAAGCGTAGCTGAGGCTGGAACACCAACGCCGCGGACTGCGCCTCCCGGCTTTGGCTATGATTGAGCTGCGTGGTCTGCAAGCCGGACTTCAGGAGTGAACCATGATTGCCATACGCGAGGCGTGGAAAGCCGGATTGCTGGGACGCGCGCACTGGGCCCGCAACCTGGTGTCCGGGGTGATTGTCGGCGTGGTGGCGCTGCCGTTGGCCATGGCCTTCGCCATCGCCTCCGGGGTCAAGCCTGAACAGGGGATCTACACCGCCATCGTCGGCGGCCTGCTGGTGTCGTTGTTCGGCGGCAGCCGCTTGCAGATCGCCGGGCCCACCGGGGCCTTTATCGTGATTCTGGCCGGAGTCACCGCCAAGTACGGGGTCGACGGCCTGCAACTGGCGACCATGATGGCCGGGATCATCCTGTTCCTGCTGGGCATCAGTCGCCTGGGGGCCCTGATCAAGTTCATCCCGGACCCGGTGATACTCGGCTTTACCGCCGGGATCGGGGTGATCATCTGGGTCAGTCAGTGGAAGGACTTCTTCGGCCTGCCCGCCGTCGGCGGCGAGCACTTTCACCAGAAGCTCTGGCACCTGTTGCAGGCCCTGCCCGACCTGCACCTGGCCACCACCCTGCTGGCCCTGCTCAGCCTGGCGCTGTTGTGGGGCGTGCCCAGGGTCGCGCAGCTCAAACGCCTGCCGGCGCCCCTGGTCGCCATGACCCTGGCCACGGCCCTGCAGTCACTGTTCCAGTTCGACGGCGTGGCCACCATCGGCAGTGCCTTCGGCGGCATTCCCCAGGGCTTGCCGGCGCTGCAGTTGCCCGAGATCAGCCTGCCCCGGGTGCTGGACCTGATCGGCCCGGCCTTCGCCATCGCCATGCTCGGCGCCATCGAGTCGCTGTTGTCGGCGGTGGTGGCCGACGGCATGGCCGGCACCCGCCACGACTCCAACCAGGAACTGATCGGCCAGGGCATCGCCAACCTGGCCACGCCGCTGTTCGGCGGATTCGCCGCCACCGGCGCGATTGCCCGCACCGCGACCAATATCCGCAACGGCGGCAGCAGCCCGCTGGCGGGCATCGTCCACGCCTTGGTCCTGGTGCTGATCATCCTGTTTCTCGCACCGCTGGCGGCCAATATCCCGCTGTGCGCCCTGGCCGCGATCCTGTTCGTGGTGGCCTACAACATGAGCGAGCTGCACCACTTCAAGCGCATGGTGCAGCGGGCGCCCCGGGCGGACGTGGCGATTCTGCTGGCCACCTTTACCCTCACGGTGTTCAGCGACCTGGTGATCGCGGTGAATATCGGGGTGATTCTGGCGATGCTGCATTTCCTGCGGCGCATGGCCTCCTCGGTGGAGGTGCAACAGGTGGTGGAACAGGACCTGCAGCATGAGCTGCACGGCAACGGCCAGTTGCATCTGCCACCGGGCGTGCTGATCTACACCATCGAGGGGCCGCTGTTCTTTGGTGCCGCGGAGACTTTCGAACGAGCGCTGGCGCAGACTCACAGCGACCCACGGGTGCTGATCATTCGCCTGAGACACGTGCCTTTCATGGACATCACGGGCTTGCAGATGCTGGAGGAAGTGATTGGCCAGCTGCATAAACGCGCGATTGTGGTGAAGCTGTGCGAAGCCAACCTCAAGGTCCACACCAAGCTTGAGCGGGTCGGCATCCTGCACGCCATCGGCGCGCAGAACTATCACCCTGACCTGAGCAGCGCCCTGACCACCACCCTGTAGCCGCTGCCGCAGGCTGCGAACGGCCCGCAGGGACGCAAGAGGCTGGACGGGAGATTGTCAGGCAAGCCCCTGCGGGGCTTTTCGCAGCCTCGCAGGCTCGGCAGCGGCTACAGCTGTCGAGCCTACATAGGCCCAAGCCCGGCGTCAGGCGAGGCTTTTGCTCACCACTTCGAACACGTCGCTGGACAGCTCGCCGGAAGCACGAATGCGTTCCAGCTCGCCTTTCATCAGCGCCTGGCGGGCGCTGTCGTATTTGCGCCAGCGGGTCAGCGGCGCCAGTTGCCGCGAGGCGATCTGCGGGTTGAAGCCGTTGAGCTGGATCACCAGGTCGGCCAGGAAGCGGTAGCCGGAGCCGTCCGCGGCGTGGAAGTTGATCAGGTTCTGGCCGGCGAAGGCGCCGATCAGGGCGCGCACCTTGTTCGGGTTCTTGATGTTGAATGCCGGGTGCTGCATCAAGGCCTTGACCCGCTCCAGCCCGCCCGGCAGCGTGCTGCCGGCCTGGACGCTGAACCACTGGTCCATGACCAGGGCGTTGTCCTTGAAGTGCTCGGCGAACACCGCCAGGGCCTTGGCTTTCTCGGCCTCGAACGGCGAGTTGACCAGCACCGCCAGCGCGGTCAGGCGCTCGGTCATGTTGTCGGCGGCGTCGAACTGTTCGATGGCGGCCGCCAGCACTTGCGGCTTCTCGGTGAGCATCAGGTACGACAACGCGATGTTTTGCAGGGCGCGGCGAGCGAAGTGCGCGGACTCGGCGACATAGTCGGTACTCCGGGAAACCTCGCGATTGGCCTGGTAACGCTTCCACAGCGCGTCGAACAGGCTATCGGCCAATTGCTGGCGAGCGAACTCGCGCGCCGCGTGAATGGCCTCGACATCCGCCACTTCGCTGATCTCGGTCAGATAGGCCTCGCCCGGCAGCGAAAGCATTTCCGCGACCATGGCCTGGTCCAGGCTGTCATCGGCCAGCAGCGTAGCCAGCGCCGTGACCAGACGCTGGTCCAGCACCAGCGCCTGGCTCTGCTGATGCTGGGCAATCAGGTCTTGCAGCACCTGCACCGCCAGTTGCTGGCCGGCGTCCCAACGGTTGAAACCGTCGCTGTCGTGCTGCATGAGGAACATCAACTGGTCGCGGTTGTACGGGAAGCTCAGCTTCACCGGCGCCGAGAAACCGCGCAGCAAGGACGGCAGTGGCTGTTCGGCGATGTCGACGAAGGTGAAGGTCTGCTCGGCTTCGGTCACCGAAATCACCCGCGAAGTGCCTTGCGCGGTGGCTTCGCCGGCCAGGCGCAAGGCAATGGCCGCGCCCTTGGAGTCCAGCAGGCCCAGCTCGACCGGAATCACGAACGGCAGTTTTTCCACTTTGTCCGGGGTTTGCGGGCAGCTCTGGCGGAAGGTCAGGCTGTAGGTCTTCGCCTTCGCGTCATAGGCCTCGCTGACCGCCAGGCGTGGGGTGCCGGCCTGGCTGTACCAGCGCTTGAACTGGCCCAGGTCGATGCCGTTGGCATCTTCCATGGCCTTGACGAAATCGTCGCAGGTCACGGCCTGGCCGTCGTGGCGTTCGAAGTACAGGTCGCTGCCCTTGCGGAAGCCTTCGGCGCCCACCAGGGTGCGGATCATACCGACCACTTCCGAACCCTTCTCGTACACGGTCAGGGTGTAGAAGTTGGAGATCTCGATAAAGCTCTCCGGACGCACGGCGTGGGCCATGGGGCCGGCGTCTTCGGCGAACTGGTGGGTGCGCAGGTAGGCCACGTCCTGGATGCGCTTGACCGTGCGCGAGTTCATGTCCGAGGAGAAACCGGCATCGCGGAATACCGTGAAGCCTTCCTTGAGCGACAGCTGGAACCAGTCGCGGCAGGTCACGCGGTTGCCCGACCAGTTGTGGAAGTATTCGTGGGCGACGATCGCCTCGACCCGCTGGTGCGCGGCGTCGGTGGCGGTTTCGGCGCGGGCCAGCACGGCGCTGGAGTTAAAGATGTTGAGGCCCTTGTTCTCCATGGCGCCCATGTTGAAGTCGTTGACCGCGACGATCATGAAGATGTCCAGGTCGTACTCACGGCCGTAGGTCTGTTCGTCCCAGCGCATGGACTTCTTCAGGCTGGTCATGGCGTGCTGGCACTTGTCGATGTTTTCCGGCTCGACGTAGATGCGCAGCGCGACTTCGCGCTGGTTCATGGTGGTGAAGCTGTCCTCGACGCACCACAGGTCACCCGCCACCAGGGCGAACAGGTAGGCCGGTTTCATGAACGGGTCTTCCCAGGTCGCCCAGTGCCGGCCGTCTTCGCCCGGCCCGCTGGCGATCGGGTTGCCGTTGGACAACAGCACCGGGTAGCTGTGCTGCTCGGCCACCACGGTGGTGGTGAACTTGCTCATCACATCCGGGCGGTCGAGGTAGTAGGTGATCTTGCGAAAGCCCTCGGCCTCGCACTGGGTGCAGAACATGCCGCCGGACTTGTACAGGCCTTCCAGGGCGGTGTTGCTTTCCGGGTGGATCTTGACGCTGGTGTCGACGGTGAAGGATTCGCGGGTCGGCTGCAGGGTCAGGTGGCTGGCGCTCAGCTGGTAATCCGCGGCCGTCAGCTCGCGGTCGCCCAGGGACACCGACAGCAGCTCCAACTGCTGGCCGTCGAGCACCAGCGGCGGCAGGCCGGCGCCATGCGCCGGGTTGCGGCGCATCACCAGTTGCGCATGGACCAGGCTGTGGTCCTCGAACAACTCGAAGGTCAGGTGCGTTTCGTCGATCAGGTACTCGGGCGCCTGATAATCCTTCAGGTAAATCATCTTCGGTTGTTCGGTGCGCATGCGGCGAATCCTTCTACTGATGCACGGCGAGCTGGTAGGCCGTGTATTTACGAATATTGATCACGCCGGTATCGAAGATCAGGTATTGGCCCTTGATCCCCAGCAGCGTGCCTTCGGCAATCGGGTTCTTGTCCAGGTTGAAGCTGACGATCTTGGCCGGGTACTGCTTGACCGGGTAGCGGATCTCGATCGGCTCGACATCGCTGACCGGTTGGATCGCCTGCAGGCCGAAGCGTTCCTGCAAGGCGCGCAGGCCCTCGGCGCAGGAAGCGAACAGCTGGTCGCGCACTTGCGCCAGGTCCACCGCCTCGGCGTCGCCCTTGAGCAAGGCACGCCAGTTGGTCTTGTCGGCCACCTGGGTGCGGAACAGGTCCTCGACGAAACCGGACTGCTGGCGGGTCGCCACGCGCATGATCGGCAGCGCCTGGCTGGCGCCCTGGTCGAGCCAGCGGGTCGGCAACTGGGTGGCGCGGGTGATGCCGACCTTGATCCCCGACGAGTTGGCCAGGTACACCACGTGGTCGGTCATGCAGAACCGCTCGCCCCAGGACGGCTCGCGGCAGGTGCCGGCGTCGTAGTGGCAGCGTTCCGGGCTCATGATGCAGATATCGCACTGGGCCAGCTTGGTCATGCACGGGTAGCAGTAACCCTGGCTGAAGCTGGTCTTGGTCTTGCGCCCGCAATGGGTGCAGTGGATCGCCCCCAGGTATTCCAGGCGCAGGGTGCTGCCGATCAATGGATTGACCGGCACCTCGGTGTCGCCAAGGCGAAAGGCATACTGCACGTCCGCCCCGTCCAGGCGCGCCGACATTTTACTGATGGAGCCACGGCCGATCTCGATCAATGGATGGCATCCGACTTGAACAGGATGTTCGGCACTTCGATCGACTTCGACGCACATTCTTGCGGGCCCATGTAACCGGTGCGCTGCTCTTCGGGCAGGTTCTGCATTTCCCAGGCGATCATCGCCTGCAGGGACAGCTCGCGCTGCTCGGCGGTGAGCTTGCGGCCATCGGACCACTTGCCGATCTCTACCGCCAGTTTCAGGCTCTGGTAGATGTCCGGGGTGATGTTTTCAATCATTTCAACAAACGACGACATAAGCGGTCTCCAGCATTAGAGGGCCAGTTTACGGCGGCTGTACAAGCCGCCCAACAAACCTGTGAGGCATCCGACGAGCAACCCACCGACGTGGGCGGCGTTGGCGATTTCACCGAAGCCGATCACCGAGATCAGCCCCGACAGACAGATCAGCAACCACACCAGCATCATCGCCAGGACTCCGCGAGGCAGGCGATAGGCCGGGTTGGGCGACAGCAACTGATAGATCCAGCAATGCCCGAGCAGGCCGTACAGCACGCCGGACAAGCCACCGAACAGGCTCGGCCCGCTGAACAGGTATTGCGCGTAGTTCGACACCAGGCTGAACAGCAGCGTCAGGCCCAGCAGGTTGATGCTGCCCTGGCGCTGTTCGATGCGCCGCCCCAGCTCCCAGTACCACATGCCGTTCATGGCGATGTGCAGGAAGCCGAAGTGGATCAGCATCGGCGTGACCAGGCGCCACCACTGCCCCGCCGCCAGGCTGTCGGCCAGGGGCGTGAACTGGATGTAGTCGCCAACCACGCGAAATTCCAGAAAGGTCAGCCAACGCAGGGTGCCGAGATTTTCGCCAAGCAGGGTCAGGGCTCCGACGATCAGGCTCAGCAGCAGGATCAGCGCGGTGGCCGGGCTACGGCGCAATTGCTCGACGAACCCCGGACGACGCATGGCGGCGCCGGCCTCGGGGATGTCCAGTTGCTGCTCGGGGTCGCCCGCCGGAAAACGCTCGTACAACGAGCGCACATCCTCGCTGATGGCGTCCGGCACCCAGAGCACCTGCTCCCCCGCTTCCTCGCTGACCCGGTGCGGCACCTGCATGCGCTGCAGCAGTTTGACGAAGCCACTCAGGTCCACATTCAACGGCAGACGCAATACTGCAACCGCACTCATTGCTGCTCCTCCGGCCGCTCGACATAGACCCAGACGAATTTATCCGGGTCCAGGCGGGTTTCCTGGTCCAGGCGATAAGCCACCAGCTTGCCGTAGAGCACCGCGCTGTAATCCAGGCAGGCCAGGTTCGAGCGAATCGGCGCCGGTTTGCCGCTGCGCCAGTAATGGCCGACGAACAGCAACGGCTCATCGACGCCGTAGCGCAGCAGGTTATTTTTCTCCGCCGAGGACAGCGGCGTGCGGGCCACCGGCTCGGGCAGCGCATCGGGCTGGAACACGATGTCGCCGTAGGTCTGCGGGTCGTCTTCCCAGAACTTGGTGCGAAAGAACGAACGGGTCAGGCCATCGCCGCTGGTCATGGTCAAGCCATGGGGCAGGCGCATGTCGGTGCCGCGCAACAGGCGGTCGAACACGTTATTGGCGAAGCTGCCGGGGATCGCCGAGGCCTGGAGGAAGTGCTCGTCGATGCAGCCATCGGGGTATTGCGCCCGCAGCGGCTCGATCAGGCCGGCGTCCCAGCAGGCATGCACCACGCGAAAACGCCCGGCGTCGACGAACAGCGGCATCTTGTAGAACCAGGCGAGGAAATCGTGCCAGTCCTTGGGGTACTGCTCGAATTGCGCCAGGGTCTCGTTGATCAGGCGGGCATGGCGCGGCGTGTGTTCGCGCACGAACTGCCTGCTGCTGCCGGGCGGTGCCGGGGTGACCCAGCCCAGGGCGTTGAACTCATGGTTGCCCATGACGCACAGCGCCTGGCCGGCCTCGACCATGTCGTGGACGATGTGCAAGGCTTCGCGGATCCGTGGGCCGCGGTCGATGATGTCGCCGAGGAACACCGCCATGCGCGATGGATGCCGCCAGACGCCGCCCTGCTTGCGATAACCGAGCTTGTCCAGCAGGTGCTCAAGGGTCATGGCGCAACCGTGCACGTCACCGATCAGGTCGTAGCTACGCGCGGGATCGAGCATCAGTCGCCTCCACCACCCAGTCGACTGCCCCAGCCGAGCTTGGTCCGGCAGACCTCGTAATAGTTGTGGTCCAGCGGGTGGATCAGGCGCAGTTTCTGCGCCTTCTTGCTGACGGTGATGGTGTCACCGGGGGCACAGGTGAAATGGTTCTGCCCGTCGCAGGAAACCTGCGGGTAGATCTGCATATCCTTGGACACGACGATTTTCAGCTCGCTGTTGCCATCGACCACAATCGGCCTTCCCGACAAGGTATGGGGGTACATCGGCACAATCACAATGGCGTCGAGCTTGGGGTGCATGATCGGCCCGCCGGCGGACAAGGCGTAGGCGGTGGAGCCGGTCGGCGTGGCGACGATCAGGCCGTCGGCCTTCTGGCTGCAGACGAACTGACCGTCGATGTAGATCTCGAACTCGATCATCCGCGTCGACTTGCCCGGGTGCAGCACCACATCGTTGAGCGCATCGCCCTGGCCGATGGCTTCGGCGTGACGCCGTACTTCGGCCTGCAGCAGGAAGCGGTTTTCCACCAGGTAGTGGCCATCGAGGACTTCGGCGACCTTGACCTCCAGCTCGTCCGGACGAATGTCGGTGAGGAAGCCCAGGCTGCCGCGGTTGATCCCCAGCACCGGAATGTTGTGGCGCGCCAGGGCACGGGCCGCGCCCAGCAGGCTGCCGTCGCCGCCGACCACGATCACCATGTCGCAGACTTCGCCCAGCAGCTTGCGCGAGGAGGTCTGCAGGCCGTGGCCGGGCAGGACTTCGGCGATGGTGTCTTCGAGGATCACATGCAGGTGGCGGGCGAGCAGAAACTTTTTCAGTCGGCGAACTGTGTCCAGCACCTGCGAACTGCCCAGGCGACCGATAATGCCGATATTGCGAAATTGCTCCATGGGGCTCCTGCAGGGGTTCTGGGACGGGCAAAGCAGAGATTATGGGCGAAAGCCGGCCATAGACAAAATCCTTTCAGCCTCGACGTTAGGCGCTATGCTCGCAGAATGATCCTGTTTCCCGGCTTGCTCGACCTCCCCCGCCAGTTGCGCCACCCCGAAGTGCGCGACCTGGCCTGGGTCATCCTCGCGCCGCCGATGCTCGACGAGACTCCCTGGCCGCAGCGCCATCCACTGGCCGGCAGCGACTGGGTGCAGGCGCCACAGCTGCTGGCGCACTGGCTGCGCCAGCTGGACCAGGACGGCCGCGCCCTGCGCCGCTGGCTGGCCCTCGGGCCGACCAAGCGCCTGGGTCTCTATTACGAACGCCTGTGGCAATTTGCCGTACAGCACGCGCCCGGTGTCGAGCTGCTGGCGGCCAACCTGCCGATCCGTCGCGCCGGCCACACCCTGGGCGAACTGGACATGCTGCTGCGCGATCGCGACGGCATTCACCACCTGGAACTGGCGATCAAGCTCTACCTCGGCCCGCAATCGGGCAACGGCGCGGACACCGCGTTATGGTTGGGCCCCGGCTGCCACGACCGCCTGGACCGCAAGCTGGCGCACCTGAACGAACACCAGTTGCCGATCTCCGCCCGGGCCGACAGCCTGGAAGTGCTGGCGGCCATGGATATCCAGGACTTCAGCGCCCACCTGTGGCTCGGCGGCTACCTGCTCTACCCCTGGCCCGGCACCACGCAACCGCCCCGCGGCGCCCACCCGCAGCACCTGCGCGGACGCTGGCTGCATCAGCGCGACTGGCCGGCCTTTATCGATCAAAGCCCGCCCGGGCGCTGGCAACCCTTGCCGCGCCAGGCCTGGCTGGCGCCAGCGTCCTACCCGGCGGAACAAACCTGGAGCGCCCCCCGGCTGCAAGCCTGGCTGGAGGAGCTCGACCCGCACGCTCCGGCGCAATTGCTGGTGCGCCTGACGGAAAACCGCGCCGGCGATTGGGAAGAAGCCGAACGCCTGTTCCTGGTGGCGGACCTCTGGCCGAACGTCCCCGGAACCAGTTGAGCCTCCGCCTGCCCCCTGTAGGAGCGAGCTTGCTCGCGATAGCGTCATACCTGACACACCACGGTGCCTGCATCGCCAGCAAGCTGGCTCCTACAGGGTGCGCGGTGGACCCTCACATCACCGACAAGCGCACGGCCAGCGCCGCCAGGGTCACCAGCAGCACCGGCAGGGTCAGCACGATGCCAACCTTGAAGTAGCGGCCCCAGCCGATATGAATGTTCTTGCGCTCCAGCACGTGCAGCCAGAGCAAGGTGGCCAGGCTGCCGATCGGGGTGATCTTCGGCCCCAGGTCGCTGCCGATCACGTTGGCGTAGATCATCGCGTCCTTGACCAGGCCGCTGGCCTGGCTGGCGTCGATGGACAGCGCGCCGATCAGCACCGTCGGCAGGTTGTTCATGATCGATGACAAGACCGCGGTCAGCAGCCCGGTGCCCATGGCCGCGCCCCAGATGCCGTAGTCGGCGAAGCGGTCGAGCCAGCCGGCCAGGTGCGTGGTCAGCCCGGCATTACGCAAGCCATACACCACCAGGTACATGCCGAGGGAGAAAATCACGATCTGCCACGGCGCTTCCTTGAGCACCTTGCGCGTGGAAATCTTGTGGCCCCTGGCCGCGATGCCCAGCAGCAGGGCCGCGCACACCGCCGAAATCGCGCTGATGGGAATGCCCAGCGGCTCCAGGGCAAAACACCCCAGCAGCAGGATGACCAGCACCCACCAGCCGGCAACGAAGGTGGCCTTGTCGTGGATCGCGCTGGCCGGCTGTGCCAGCTCTTCGGGGTCGTAGGCCTGCGGAATGTCGCGGCGGAAGAACCACAGCAACACCGCCAGGGTCGCCGCCACGCTGACCAGGTTCACCGGCAGCATCACCGCGGCGTACTGGTTGAAGCCGATGTTGAAGAAGTCCGCGGAAACGATGTTCACCAGGTTCGACACCACCAGCGGCAGGCTCGCGGTATCGGCGATAAACCCGGCGCCCATGACGAACGCCAGGGTCGCCGCCCGGGAGAAACGCAACGCCAGCAGCATGGAAATCACGATCGGCGTGAGAATCAGCGCCGCCCCGTCGTTGGCGAACAGCGCCGACACCAGCGCCCCCAGCAGCACCATGAAGGCAAACAGCTTGCGTCCGCTGCCCTGCCCCCAGCGCGCCACATGCAAGGCGGCCCAAGCGAAAAACCCGGCCTCGTCGAGCAGCAGGCTGATGATGATCAAGGCGACGAAGGTGCCGGTGGCGTTCCAGATGATCTGCCAGACCACCGGGATATCCGTCAGTTGCACCACCCCAAACAGCAGCGCCAGCACCGCACCGAGCACCGCGCTCCAGCCCACGCCGAGGCCCTTGGGTTGCCAGATCACCAGGGTAATGGTCAGCAGGAAAATCAATGAAGCAGTCAGCATGCCAGGCAGCCTTGAACAGAAAGTGAGGTAAAGGGGGAATTCAGCAGCAGCGCACGGGGCGATCGATCATGGTCTGCAGGCGTTGCAGGTCCTCCTGCAGCCAGGGGCTGTTGGCCTCCAGCGTGTCCTGCAGCAGGGTGCTCACCCAGGGTGACAATTGCGGGTGCAGCCGGTAGTAGATCCACTGCCCCTGGCGGCGGTCGGCCAGCAGGCCGCAGCTGCGCAACAGCGCCAGGTGCCGGGAGATCTTCGGCTGGCTCTGGCCCAGGGCGGCGGTCAGCTCGCAGACACACAATTCGCCTTCGCGGGTCACGAGCAAGGCGATACGGCTGCGGGTTTCGTCGGCAAGCGCCTTGAACAGCTCGGCGGGGTTGAGAGAGTCGGACACCAGGGCCACTCCAGGCATTTGGAGCGGCGAATATATGAATATTCAGATATGCGGTAAAGCGCTTTTACCGTGGCGAGTGGAATATTCCATTACCCACGGGAGCCGGCTGGCCGACTCCCGCGGTGCCAGGATCAGGGCTTTTTGTGCTGTTCGACCCACTGGGCATAGGCGTTGATGAAGTTCTGCAGGAACGGCTTGACCGACTCGGACAGCTTGCCCGCCTCGTCGAAGGCCGAGCCCGCGCCGCCCAGGTAGGCTTCCGGCTGCTGCATGCATGGCACATTGAGGAACACCAGGGACTGGCGCAGGTGATGGTTGGCGCCAAAACCGCCGATAGCGCCCGGGGAGGCGCTGATCACTGCCCCTGGCTTGCCGCTCCAGGCGCTCTTGCCGTAGGGGCGCGACCCCACGTCGATGGCGTTTTTCATCGGTGCGGGAACCGAGCGGTTGTATTCCGGAGTGACGAACAGCACGGCGTCGGCTGCTCTCACCTGTTCACGGAAAGTCCTGTAGGCTGCCGGTGGATCCACATCGATGTCTTCGTTGTAGAGCGGCAGGTCGCCGATCTCGACAATATTCAGCCGCAGGTTGGCCGGCGCCAGTTCCGCGAGGGCCAGCGCCACTTTCCGGTTGATCGAGGCCTTTCTCAGGCTGCCCACCAGTACTGCAATCGTGTAGACGTTGCTCATAGCGAATTCCCGACTTCTGGTTGAGGAGGCTGGTAGTTATAGATGATCCACCCTGCCCACAGCCACCCGTCGAAGGAAGTTCCGTGGGCTTTTCCAGGCTTCACGCCAGCTGCAATCAGGGCCGCGGACTATTTTTTTTCCGCCGCTAAACTTAGTTCGCCCAAGCACGGTCTACAGGACCGCAAATTGAGTGTTTTATCTCCAGAGGCTCTAAAGATGGCAGCAGTACTCGTCGGACAATTTCATGCAAGGGACGCGGAAGGCCGTGTCTATTCGGTGCATGAGTTCCAGGAATCCACCCCCTCGCCAGAGGGTATCGCCGGCTCGGAGCCCGTCACCACCTATCGCCTGGCCATTGGCGATCGCGTCAACAAAATGGACGACAACCAGTTCCTCCTCGTGCAATCGGGCATCACCCTCATTCGCGAACCCGAGACCATCCTTCCTTCATAACGTACCGTTATGAGCAGAAGTCATAGGCGCGGACATGGGTTAGGATTCAGTGTGAATCCCCCACCGGCTGGACATGGACTTCAAGCATGCGTTTACGTCATATCGAAGTGATTCAGGCGCTCCTGCAAACCGGACACCTGGGCACGGCCGCCGAGCTGCTGCAATTGCCGGTGGCCGAGGTGGAAACGATCCTGCGCGACGCCGAAAACCAATCGGGTTTCATGCTCTTCGCCAGTGTTCGCGGACGCCTGCAAGCCACCCGCGAGGCCCGCGAGCTACAGCCGGCGATCGCCACCCTGTATGACGCCTTCGAACCCGTGCAACGCCTGGCCGACAGCCTGAAGCAATACCAGGCACCGCCCTTGCGCATCATCGGCACCCCGCCCCTGGCCCAGCAATTGTTGCCGCAGAGCATCGCCGCCCTGCGCCGGCGCTTTCCCGACACCCCGTGCCACCTCGCCAGCCAGGGCACCCGCGATATGATCAAGAGCCTGCTGCTGCGCGAAGGCGACCTGGGCCTGAGCCTGCACCACCCCGACCACCCCGATATCCAGTGCGTGGCCCTGGCCCAGGGCAAGCTGCAATTGCTGGCGCCCCACGGCTGGCTGCAACCGAAGCAGAAGTACATTTCCCTGCAGGACCTGGCGGGCCAGGCCATGGTCGGCCTCGAAGGCCAGGACCCGCTGAGCGTGACCCTCGACAGCAAGCTGCAGAACCTGCGCCCGAGCCCGACGATCCACACCCGGGTACAGACCCACCAGATGATGCGCAGCATGGTCGAGGCCGGCGAAGGCCTGGCGATTGTCGACCCCTTCACCGCCCTGGGTGCGCGCGAAGGCGGGCTGGACGTCTGCCCGCTGTCGCCGCCGATCCCGGTCACCCTCTATGCGCTGACCCGCGGCGGCAGTCCATCCTCGCCCACCCTGGAAGCGCTGCTGGAAACCCTCACGGAAAAGGCTGAAGGGATGCTGGCCGGCTAGGTCCCGGCTTGCCGTGCCAGCTCGTCGTTGAACAGCCGATACCAGAAAATCGCCACCTCGGCCGTGGTCGGATCGATCCCGCGGTAACGCAGGTGATCGATGCCACCGACCACATAACCGCAGCGCTCATACAAGCGGCAGGCCCCCAGGTTGTTGTTCTGGGTCTCGAGCATGATGCCCGGCAGTTTTTTCTTGCGGCTCCAGAACTGCGCCACATCCAGCAGGGCCTTGGCCACCCCGTGGCGCCGCGCCGGCGCATGCACCGCCAGCTCGTCGATATGGGCGTAACCGTTCCAGTTGGTGCTGACCACCACATGGCCAACCGGTTCGTCGTCCAGGTAGGCCATGAACACCGCGCTGTCCGCGGCATCGCGATAGCTGCTGAACTCTTCGGGGTCGATGCCGTAGCACTTGCGGTACGGGGTGATGGGGTGCAACGGCCACTTGGCCACCACCTGCCCGCTCTGTGCCTGGGCATAGGCGCTGACTTCGAAGCTGAAATCGCTGCCCCAGACATACGCGGCGAAACCATCGTCGGCGACGCGCACCGACAGGCCGGGGTACTTGGGATTGATCATTGGCTGCATAGCGGGAAACGTCCTCAAACCTTGATGCAATCGACGGTGTACTGCCGCCCATTGCCTTCGTCTTCATGCTGCAATCCATGCACATCCGCGACAAAGCCGGGAAAGCTGCTATCGAACGTACGGGCGAAAGCCAGGTAATCGATGATCGAGCGGGTCGACTCGGTGAAGCGCTCGCCCGGCATGATCAGGGGAATACCCGGCGGGTATGGCACCAGCATCACCGCCGCCACCCGCCCGGCGAGGGCATCGATGGACACCGCCTCGACCTCGCCCCGCACCAACTGATCGTAGGCGTCGGCGGGCTTCATCGCCACCTCCGGCAGCACGGTGTACATGCGCTTGAGGTGCTTGGCCGTGGCATTGCTGCGGTAGCAGGCATGCAACTGATCGCACAGGTCGCGCAGGCCCATGCCCTGGTAGCGCGCCATGTCCTGCTGGGCGATGCTCGGCAGGCAGGCGGCGAGGCTGACGTTGGCGTCGTAGTTGCGCTTGAACTCCAGCAACTCGGTCAGCAGGGTGCTCCACTTGCCTTTGGTGATACCCATGGAAAACAGCACCAGGAACGAATACAGGCCGGTCTTTTCCACCACCAGCCCGCGCTCCCAGAGAAACTTGCTGACCACCGCCGCCGGGATCCCGCGCTCGCTCAGGGCACCGCCGGCGGTAAGCCCGGGCATCACCAGGGTGACCTTGATCGGGTCCAGCAGCACATAGTCGTCGGTCACCCCGGCGAACCCGTGCCACTCGCCTTCCGGCTCCAGCAGCCAGTCCGCGGTGCTGACCCGGTCGATGCCTTCCACCCGCTCTGGCTGCCAGATGGAAAACCACCAGTCGTCCGCGGCGATGTGCTGGCGCAGGTTGGCCAGGGCCCGGCGGAAGCTCAGGGCCTCGTCGAACATTTCCTGCAACAGCGAGCGCCCCGCCGGCCCCTCCATCATCGCCGAGGCCACGTCCAGCGAGGCGATGATGCTGTATTGCGGCGAGGTGGAGATGTGCATCATGAAGGCTTCGTTGAAGCGGTCGCGATCCAGCTGCCGGGCGCCGCCGTCCTGCACATGGATCATCGAGGCCTGGCTGAAGGCCGCCAGCAGCTTGTGGGTGGAATGGGTGGTGAACACCAGCGGGCTGTCGGCGCTGCGCGAGGTGCCCATGCCGTAACGCCCCTCGAAGAATTCATGGAAGGCCGCATAGGCGTACCAGGCCTCGTCGAAGTGCAGCACCTCGACGCTGTTGCCCAGGCTCTGCTTGATCAGCTCGGCGTTGTAGCAAAGGCCGTCGTAGGTCGAGTTGGTGACCACCGCCAGCTTGACCTTGGGCGGCCGCCCCTGGGTCAGCGGGTTGGCGTCGATCTTGGTCTGGATCGACTCGCGGCTGAATTCGCTCAGGGGGATCGGGCCGATGATCCCCAGTTCGTTGCGCTCCGGGCAGAGGAACAGCGGGATGGCACCGGTCATGATGATCGAGTGCAGCACCGACTTGTGGCAGTTGCGATCCACCAGCACCAGGTCATCGCGACCGACCATGGAGTGCCAGACGATCTTGTTGGCGGTCGAGGTGCCGTTGATCACGAAGAAGGTGTGGTCGGCGCCGAAATTGCGCGCCGCCCGCGCCTCGGCTTCCGCCAGGGGCCCGGTGTGATCGAGCAGCGAACCCAGCTCCGGGACCGACACCGACAGGTCCGAACGCAGGGTGTTCTCACCGAAGAACTGGTGGAACGCCTGCCCCACCGGGCTTTTGCGATAGGCCACGCCACCGCCGTGCCCCGGGGTGTGCCAGGAATAGTTGGAGTCGGCCGTATGTTGCACCAGCGCCTTGAAAAATGGCGGCAACAGGCCATCGAGGTAATTGCGCGCCGCCCGCGCCACCTGGCGCGCCAGGAATGGCACGGTGTCTTCGAACAGGTAAAGAATGCCGCGCAGCTGATTGAGCTCGCTCATGGCGTCGGCCGGGGCGTTTTCCAGGGTCACCTGCTCGCCCAGGGCGAAGATCGGCAGGTTCGGCGCGCGCACCCGGGCCAGGCGGATCAGCTCCACCATGTTCTGCAGCAAGTGGGTGTTTTCCCCGGCGCCTTCGGCGGCGATCAGCATGCAGGCCAAGCCGTGATGGGTCGAGGCCACCAGGCGCCCTTCGGCGTAGTCCACCGCGGAAAAGATGCTGAAGCCTTCCTGCTCCAGTTCCCTGGCGATCCCCCGCACCCGGTCGCCGGCGACAGTGTCGGCCTTGATGTCGCGATGCACGATAAGGACGGGGAATTTCAGGTCTTTGTACATGGCACCAGGCATCCTGAGGCGGCGGACAAGGGTCCGCCAATCACCTCAGGGTAGAAGCTCGGGGGCCGGCGCGTAACCCCGTCAACGACCTCCTGTAACAAAAGGTCGCCCACGAACAACTACTGCTGCTGGGCCTTGGCTTCGGCCAGTTGGGTCCAGAGCGCCGGGGCACCGGCGGATTTGGCGATGATCTCGAGACGCACCTGGTGCTCGGCCAGTTCGGCTTCGCTGGCGCGAATGATCCGCCCGCGCTGGCGATCCGCCGACAGCCGGCGGATTTCGCTGGCGCGGTTGCCCGAGCCTTCGCTGCCGTTGCCGTCCGAGGCGTTGCCGGCCAGGGACAGGCTGGTCTGGCCGCCGGTCATGGTCAGGTAGACGTCGGCGAGAATCTCCGAGTCGAGCAAGGCGCCGTGCAGTTCACGGCCGGAGTTGTCGACGTCATAGCGCTTGCACAAGGCATCGAGGCTGTTGCGCTGGCCGGGGTGGCGTTCCCGGGCCATCAACAGGGTGTCGAGGATGGTGCAGTGCTGGGTGATGTCGGCGCGGTCGTGCCGGCCCATCAGGGCGAATTCGTTGTTGATGAAGCCAACGTCGAACGCCGCGTTGTGGATGATCAGCTGCGCGCCCTGGATGAACTCGAAGAACTCGTCGGCGACTTCGGCGAAGCGCGGCTTGCCCACCAGGAACTCGTTGGTGATGCCGTGGACGCCAATCGCGCCCTCGTCGCTCTCGCGATCCGGCTGCAGGTAGACGTGGAAATGCCGACCGGTCAGGCGCCGTCCGATCAACTCGACGCAACCGATTTCAATGATCCGGTGGCCGTCGGTCACCGGCATGCCGGTGGTTTCGGTATCGAGTACAACAGATCTGTTGGCCATCAGGGGTCAGTTCTCAACGGTGGAAGTCTTTCAAGGCGCGGGATTTTAGCACGCTCTCGCGGCATGGCACGCATGGCGGATTCGCCTGGTCCCGGCGTGCGCAGTTTTTAACAATCATTCGCAAAGCTCATGCAGTTCGCCGCGTGGCGGCTTGTTAGGGTGCCCGCCCCTATTTTCAGCGGACCTCGCCCTGTTATGACCCCCTGCAAAACCCGCCTGACCTTGCTGCTCTGCGCCTGCCTGTTCGCCGACGTCGGCCAGGCCACCAGCCTGGTAATCAGCACCGACATCACCATGAGCCTGGCCTTGAGCACCACCGAAGGCAGTTCGAAAGCCACCAGCTCGTTCAAGGACGACAAACTCGTGCTCGCCGCCCGGACCGATGCCGCGGCCTTTGTCGCCAGCGCCGGCGAGATCCGCGGCGCCCAGCTGGAAGCGGCCATGCGGCACATTCGCCAGACGCTCGGCAACCCAGGGTACTCCGACCTGCAACTGGCCAGCGCCATCCTCACCCTTTGACCGTCACGGAACCGCGCCACTAATTCAGCCCGTGCATTACGCGTTTCTTTAACTGAGCAAGGCCCTTGCGCTACCGTACGGCACATTCAAGCGGGCGGGGGCTGGCACCCGGCCTTGCGCTCATTTCCAGGAAACCGCCCTCCCATGCTCGAGACTCGACAGATGCTCCCACTGCTGCTGGCCGCGGCCTTCATCAGTGGCTGTTCTTCTCTTCCGGCAACCGACAGCGACGCCGGGCCAAGGCCGCTGATCGTCGCCCATCGCGCCGGCGCAGCGGACTTTCCCGAGAACACCCTGCTGGCCATCGACAACGCCCTGCGCAACGGCGTCGACATGCTCTGGCTGACGGTGCAACTGAGCCGCGACGGCGTACCGGTGCTGTATCGACCAGCGGACCTGAGCGCCAATACCCCGGCGTCCGGCGCGGTCAGCGAGAAAACCCTGGCGCAGTTGCAAACACTGAATGCTGGCTGGAACTTCAAGCAGACCGCGGACGATGGCCAGGTGACCTTTCCCTATCGCTCCCAGGCGGCGACCATCCCCTCATTGCAGCAGGCGCTGGCGGCGATCCCCGGCTCGGTGTCGGTCATTCTCGACATGAAGGCCCTGCCCGCCGCTCCCCAGGCCAAGGCGGTCGCCCAGGTGCTGGAGCAACTGCATGCCTGGAACCGGGTGCTGATCTACTCCACCGATGCCAGCTACCAGCAGGCGTTCGCGCACTATCCGCAAGCGCGGCTATTCGAGTCCCGGGACGACACCCGGGATCGACTGGCCAGCGTCGCCCTGGCCCACAGCTGCACGGCACCGCCGGCGCCAGACAGTTGGGTGGCCTTCGAGTACCGGCGCCCGGTGCAGTTGGTCGAGGCCTTCACCCTGGGCGAGGCCCGCTCCAAAGTCGATGCCCGGCTGTGGACGCCCGCCGCGGTGGACTGCTTCCAGTCCCGGGGCAAGGTGCGGATGCTGGCGATCGGGATCAATACGGCCGAGGATTACCAGGCGGCCGCCTGCCTGAAGATGGACGCGGTGCTGGTGGATTCGCCCCGCGCGATGCGGGAAGTGAAGCAGCGGCTCGAACGGCCGCTGCGTTGCAACTGACTACAGGCTCAAAGCATCAGGCCTGCTTGTAACCGCGCACTTCGTCAACGCCGCGGTTGGCCAGTTGGTCGGCCCGTTCGTTGCCATGGTGGCCGGTATGGCCGCGTACCCATTTCCAGGTGACCTGGTGGCGGTTGACCTGCTCATCGAGCTGCTGCCACAGGTCGGCGTTTTTTACCGGTTCCTTGGCCGCGGTTTTCCAGCCGCGCTTTTTCCAGTTGGCCATCCACTCGTTGATGCCCTTCATCACGTACTGCGAGTCGGTGACCAGCACCACCTGGCACTCGCGCTTGAGTTCTTCCAGGCCGCGGATCGCCGCCATCAGCTCCATGCGGTTGTTGGTGGTGTTGGCCTCGCCGCCCCAGAGTTCCTTCTCCACGCCCTTGAACACCAGCAGTGCGCCCCAGCCCCCCGGGCCAGGATTGCCCTTGCAGGCGCCGTCGGTGAAGATTTCTACGCTATCGCTCATGCCAGACTTCCAATCGAAAATACCTGTGGCTTGCCGATCGTCGATCGACAACGCCCAAGCCGGGCAGGTTCGGCCCGGCTGAATTAAAGAGGGGGTTCGCTGTGCCGGCGGTTGACCTTGGCCATCGGCAGCGGCACCAGCTTGCCCATCGGCTCGCGGCGTACCTGGCGCACCGGGCGCAGGCCGACCACTATCTTGCGCGCCACCAGCAGGTAGAAGCCGCCGCCGGACAGTTGCCAGTCCCCGGCCTTGCGCTCCCAGCCGGCCAACCGAGCCTGCCAGGCCGCCGAAGCAAGCGGCGGACGATAGCACCCGAAGCGGCGTTTCTCCAGCGCGAAGCCCAGCAGGTTCAACCAGTCGGCGACCCGCGACGGGGAAATGCAGCGCGCCTTGCGCAAAGCGTCATGGGCGAACACATGCCGCAGGCCCCAGCTGCTCCAGGGATTGATACCGACGATCAACAGGTGCCCGCCCGGTCGCACGGCGCTGGCGGCTTCGCGCAGCAGGCCGTGGGGCGACAGGCAGAAATCCAGGCCGTGCTGCAGTACCACCACATCGGCGGCGTGCTCGCTGAGGGGCCAGGCCTGCTCCTCGCAGACGATCTCGACGCCGGGCAGCGGCGCGCCCAGGCGGACATTGCGCTGCACCTGGGGCGCCGCCGGCGGGGTTTGCGCCGACGGGCCGTAATGCACCAGGTAGCCGCCGAAGAAGCGCCCCAGCTCGTCGTCGAGCATGCGCCGTTCTTCATCCAGCAGAAATTGCCCCAGTGGCCCGGACAGCCACTCACGGGCAGCACTGATCAGGGCCAGCCAGTCAGGATCGGCCTGAGCGAACGCTTTATCGGTCATTGCATTCTCCAACCCGCCAAGAAGTTCTAAGATGCGCCAATGTTTTCCGCTTGGCGACTCCAACGATGATACAGATCAGTGCCCTGCCCGCGTTCACCGATAACTACATCTGGTTGTTACAGGACCACAGCCATCAGCGTTGCGCAGTGGTCGACCCGGGTGACGCCGCACCGGTGCAGGCCTGGCTCGCCGAACATCCGGGCTGGGTGCTGAGCGATATCCTGGTGACCCATCACCACCACGACCATGTCGGCGGTGTCGAACAGCTGAAAAAAGCCAGCGGCGCCAAGGTCTGGGGCCCGGCCAACGAAAACATCCCGGGGCGCGACGTGGCCCTGAACGACAACGACCGGGCCAGCATCCTTGGCTGGGACTTCGACATCTACGCGGTGCCCGGGCATACCCTGGGACATATTGCCTACTACCATCACGGCCTGCTGTTTTGCGGCGACACCCTGTTCGCCGCCGGCTGCGGGCGCCTGTTCGAGGGCACGCCGGAGCAGATGCACCATTCGCTGAGCCGCCTGGCCGCGTTGCCCGCGGACACCCTGGTGTACTGCACTCACGAATACACCTTGAGCAACCTGCGTTTTGCCCAGGCGGTGGAGCCGGATAACCCGGACATCGCCGAGCGCCTGCGCAAAGTCAGCGAACTGCGGGAGAACGGCCGCATGACCCTGCCCTCCACCCTGGCCCTGGAAAAGCTCACCAATCCTTTCCTGCGTACCGGTGAAACATCCGTTAAACAAAAAGCGGACGAACGGAATGGCCTCGATAACCGGGCTCAGAGTGCGGTTTTTGCTGCCTTGCGGGCTTGGAAAGATAAGTTCTAAGCAGGTTGCGGGTTGGTACGAAAATTCTGAATGGTTGACCGCACCGGGTGCGCTTTCTAGAATCGCCCGACATTTTTGCCCGGAACTTACTTCCAGCCAATGTCGTCATCTATTCGTAAATCCATCAATTCAGACGCATTGACGCGGTTGGCTCAAGCCATCGCGGTGGCTGTGTCCGCCACCCTGGCGGGCTGCCAAAGCACGAGCCACGTCCCGCAAACCGACGCTTCGCACACCCAGAATTTCAACGCCCGCATCAAGCAGAAACCCATCTGGCTGAATGAAAAACCCAGCCCGCAATTGCCCCAGGACGTCTGGGCGCGCATGCGCGAAGGTTTCCAGTTGCAGGAAGGCATCGGCGTCAACCCGCGCATCGAACAGCAGCGCCTGTGGTTCGCCAGCAACCCCTCGTTTCTCGAGAATGCCAGCGAACGCGGCAGCCTCTATATCCATTACATCGTCGAACGCCTTGAAGAACGCAACATGCCGCTGGAGCTGGCCCTGCTGCCAGTGATCGAGAGCGCCTACAACCCAATGGCCTATTCCCGGGCCGATGCGGTAGGCCTCTGGCAGTTCATCCCGTCCACCGGGCGTTCCTTCAACCTGCGCCAGACCCGCTTCTACGATGGCCGTCGCGACATTACCGCCTCGACCACTGCGGCCATGGATTACCTGACCCGCCTGCACGACATGTTCAACGGCGACTGGCTGCTGGCCCTGGCGGCCTACAACGCCGGCGAAGGCACGGTCAGCCGGGCCATCGAGCGCAACGAGAAACTCGGCCTGCCCACCGACTACTGGAACCTGCCGCTGCCGTCGGAAACCCAGGCCTACGTGCCCAAGCTGCTGGCCCTGTCCCAGGTGGTGCTGGCGCCGGAAGCCTATGGCGTGAACCTGAACCCGATCGCCAACGAACCCTACTTCCAGGTCGTCGAGATCAACCAGCGCATGGACCTGTCCAAGGTCGCTGCGGTGGCCAATATCGACGAAGACGAGCTGTTCCAGCTCAACCCGGCCTTCAAGCAGCGCACCACCATCGACGGTCCCCAGCACCTGCTGGTGCCGACGTCCAAGGCGCAACTGCTGAGCGCCAGCCTGTCGACCATGAAACCCGAAGAGCTGATCAGCCAGCGTTCGTTCAAGCCGGTGTTCGAGGGTGCCGACAGTCGCGAAATGGCCCAGGCCAAGCGCAACTATCGGGTCAAGCGTGGCGATAACCTGTCGCAGATCGCCAAGGCCAACAAGGTCGACGTCAAGGACCTGCAACGCTGGAACAAGCTCAGCGGCAAGCAGCTCAAGATCGGCCAGACCCTGGTCATGCAGGACACCCGGGCCAAGGCCAGCAGCAAGACCAGCGCCAAGGCTTCCGGCAAGAAGACCCTGGTCGCCCGCGCCGACAAGAAGTCGACCCAGTACAAGGTCAAGCAAGGCGATTCGCTGTACATGGTGGCCAAGCGCTTCAACGTCGAGATGCAGCACCTCAAGCGCTGGAATCCCCGCGCCGGCCAGGCCCTCAAGCCAGGCCAGATGCTGACCGTCTACCTGCCTCACTGATCTGTAGCTCCTGGCGCAGGCCCTCCTGCGCCAGGACGATCGCCGCGACCGTGCCGGTCGTTCGCAGCCTTCGGCAGCGGCTACAAGACTGCCTTGAAATCGCGATGTATCCGACGACTCTTCCGGTGTAGCCGCTGCCGCAGGCTGCGATAGGGCCGCAGGCCCTCCTGCGCCAGGACGATCCCCACGACCGTACCGGTCGATCGCAGCCTTCGGCAGCGGCTACAGATTGCGCTGTATCCAGCGGCGACAAGCAAATGTCGTGGCCATCCCGGGGCGGCCTTTTTCCTGTCGATACAAGCTGTTACTGTACGGAGCACAAAGCCCAAGCCGCCTGGATCGGATCTCTGACTTGATGCGTCCCCTCCTCCTGTCCCTAATCAGTCTGGCCTTGAGCTTTCCCGCAAGCGCAACGATCACTGAAAGTCATGGTTACGCGCAGTTCGGCACGCTCAAGTACCCCGCCAAATTCACCCATTACGACTGGGTCAACCCCGCCGCGCCCAAAGGCGGGACCTTGCGGGTCATGGCGTTTGGCACCTTCGACACCCTCAACCCCTACACCTTCAAGGGCAGCAGCCCGGTTTCCACGCCCAACTTCCTGCAATACGGGGTCAACGAGCTGAACGAGCCGCTGATGGTCGGCACCGGCCAGTACGCGCCGTCCGGCGACGAGCCGACTTCCAGCTACGGCCTGATCGCCCGTTCCGTCGAATACAGCGAAGACCGCAGCTGGGTGGTGTTCAACCTGCGCCCCGAGGCGCGCTTCCACGATGGCCAGCCGATCACCGCCTACGATGTGGCGTTTTCCTATCGGCTGCTGCTCAAGGAAGGCCACCCGCAATACCGCACCAACCTGCAGGAAGTGCAGCGGGTGGACATCCTCGGCCCGCAGCGCATCCGCTTTGTCTTCAAGCGCTCCGGCAACCCGTTGCTGATCCTGCGCCTGGGCGAGTTGCCGGTGCTGCCACAGCACTACTGGAAAGACCGCGATTTCAAGGCCACCACCTTCGAGCCGCCGCTGGGCAGCGGCCCCTACCGCATCACCCGGGTGCAACCGGGGCGCTCGCTGCTGTTCGAGCGGGTCAAGGACTATTGGGGCAAGGACCTGCCGGTCAATCGCGGCTTCAACAATTTCAACAAGGTCGCGGTGGAGTTCTACCGCGACAGCGACGTCGCCTTCGAAGCCTTCAAGGCCGGCGAGTTCGACATCTACATCGAACACCAGGCAAAGAACTGGGCCAACGGCTACAACTTCCCCGCGGTCAATCGCGGCGACATCATCAAGGCCCAGGTGGCGCACCAGATCCCGACCCAGACCCAGGGCCTGTTCATGAACAGCCGCCGGGCGATCTTCGCCGAGCGCAAGGTGCGCGAAGCCCTGGGCCTGATGTTCGATTTCGAGTGGACCAACCGCACCCTGTTCAGCGGCGCCTACAAGCGCGCGACCAGCTACTACCCCAACAGCGAGTTCTCCGCCACGGGCCTGCCGGTCGGCCATGAATGGCTGCTGCTCTCGCCCTACCGCGAGCAGTTGCCCGCCAGCCTGTTCACCCAGCCCTTCAGCCTGCCGCAGACCGACGGCCGCGGCATCCCGCGGGCGACCCTGCGCCGGGCCCTGGGCCTGCTCGCCGAAGCCGGCTGGAAGCTCAACGGCCAGCGCTTGCTCGACAGCAACGGGCAACCGCTGCGCTTCGAGCTGCTGTTGGTCAACCCGAACCTGGAACGGATCCTCCAGCCCTACGTCGAAAACCTGGCCAGCATCGGCATCGACGCGCGCCTGCGCACCGTGGACCGGGCGCAGTACAAGCAGCGCCTGGACCAGTTCGATTTCGACATGATCCTCATGACCCTGAACCAGACCCTGAGCCCGGGCCTGGAGCAATGGCAGTACTTCCACTCCAGCCAGGTCGGGGTCAAGGGCAGCAAGAACTATGCGGGCATCGACAATCCCATCGTCGATCACCTGCTGGAACACCTGCTCGCCGCGCAGAGCCGCGACGAGCAACTGGCCGCCGGTCGGGCCCTGGATCGGGTGCTGCTGTGGCAGCACTACATCATCCCCAACTGGTACCTCAACTATCATCGCCTGGCGTACCGCAACCGGTTCGCCTTCGTCACCACGCCGCCCTACCAACTGGGCCTGAGCGCCTGGTGGCTGAAGTCTCTGGAGAAAGCCCAATGATGCCCCTGCGTGCCCTGCTCCCGTGGGCCGGCGGCGTGCTGCTGGCGGGGATCGCCTGCCTCGCCCAGGCCGCCCCGCAACACGCCCTGACCCTGTACAACGAACCGCCGAAGTACCCGGCGAACTTCAAGCACTTCGCCTACGTCAACCCGGACGCGCCCAAGGGCGGCACCTTCCGCGAGTCCGGCTTCGGCGGCTTCGACAGCCTCAACCCGTTCATCAACAAAGGCGTGCCGGCGGACAATATCGGCCTGATCTACGACACCCTGATGCGCCAGAGCCTGGACGAACCCTTCACCGAATACGGCCTGATCGCCGGGCAGATCGAGAAAGCCCCGGACAACAGCTGGGTGCGTTTCTACCTGCGCCCCGAGGCGCGCTTCCACGACGGCCAGCCGATCCGCGCCGAAGACGTGGTGTTCAGCTTCCAGACCCTGATGCAGGCCGGCGCGCCGATGTACCGCGGCTACTACGCCGATGTCGAGGACGTGATCGCCGAAGACCCGCTCAAGGTGCTGTTCAAGTTCAAGCACAAGAACAACCGCGAGCTGCCGCTGATCCTCGGGCAGCTGTCGATACTGCCCAAGCACTGGTGGGAACACCGCGACTTTTCCAAGGGCAACCTGGAAATCCCCCTCGGCAGCGGCCCGTACAAGGTGGTCGAGGTCAAGGCCGGGCGCTCGGTGCGCTATGAGCGGGTCAAGGATTACTGGGGCAAGGACCTGCCGATCAACCGCGGCCAGTTCAACTTCGACGTCATGGCCACCGACTATTTCCGCGACAACACCGTGGCCCTGGAAGCCCTCAAGGCCGGCCAGTTCGACTACTGGCTGGAAACCAGCGCGAAAAACTGGGCCAACGCCTACAACATCCCGGCCGTGACCGAAGGCCGGCTGATCAAGGAGCAGATCCCCAACGGCAACCCCACCGGCATGCAGGGCTTCGTCTACAACATTCGCCGTCCGCTGTTCCAGGATGTGCGGGTGCGCAAGGCCCTGAGCCTGCTGCTGGACTTCGAGTGGACCAACAAGCAACTGTTCAATGGCGCCTACACCCGCACCCGCAGCTACTTCGAGAACTCGGAAATGGCCGCCACCGGCCTGCCCGACGCCGACGAGTTGCAGATCCTCGAACCGCTGCGCGGCAAGATCCCCGACCAGGTTTTCACTGAAGCCTTCCAGCCCTCGGTGTGCGATGGCAGCGGCATGATCCGCACCCAGCAGCGCCAGGCCTACCAGCTGCTGCAGGAAGCCGGCTGGCGCATCGTCGACGACAAGATGGTCGACGCCCAGGGCAAGCCGGTGGTAATCGAGTTTCTGCTGGCGCAGACCGAGTTCGAGCGCGTGCTGCTGCCGTTCAAGCGCAACCTCGCGGACCTGGGGATCGACCTGGT
Source organism: Pseudomonas sp. NFACC41-3 (assembly GCF_900109505.1). Taxonomy (NCBI): domain Bacteria; kingdom Pseudomonadati; phylum Pseudomonadota; class Gammaproteobacteria; order Pseudomonadales; family Pseudomonadaceae; genus Pseudomonas; species Pseudomonas sp. NFACC41-3. Next base: position 1,227,950 of record NZ_FOAE01000001.1, on the reverse strand, counting down.
GATCCGCCGGGTCGACGTTTCCCAGTACATCAACCGCCTGCGCTCGCGGGACTTCGACATGGTGGTCGGCGGCTTCCCGCAATCGAGTTCGCCGGGCAACGAGCAGCGCGAATACTGGAAGTCCTCCAGCGCCGACAACCCCGGCAGCCGCAACTTCATCGGCCTCAAGGACCCGACCATCGACGCCCTGGTGGAAGACCTGATCAATGCCGACTCGCGCAAGAGCCTGGTGGCCCATGCCCGCGCCCTCGACCGGGTGCTGCAATGGGGCTACTACGTGATTCCCAACTGGCACATCAAGACCTGGCGCGTCGCCTATTGGGATCACATAGGCCACCCGAGCGTCCCGCCCAAGTACGACGTCGGCATCCAGACCTGGTGGATCAAGCCCGACGCCAAGCCCGCCGTGACCCTGGACACCCACTCGCAGGCCGCCCCCGACGGCGTGGAGCAATAAGATGCTGGCCTACATTCTGCGGCGACTGCTGCTGATCATCCCCACGCTGTTCGGCATCCTGCTGATCAACTTCGTGATCATCCAGGCCGCGCCCGGCGGCCCGGTGGAACAGATGATCGCCAAGCTCGAGGGTTTCGAAGGCGCCACCAGCCGGATCGCCGGCGGCGGCGCCGAAGTCTCGGTGGCCGGGTCCAGCTACCGCGGGGCCCAGGGCCTGGACCCGGCCCTGGTCAAGGAAATCGAGAAGATGTACGGCTTCGACAAGTCGGCGCCGGAACGCCTGTGGATCATGATCAAGAACTACGCCACCCTGGATTTCGGCGACAGCTTCTTTCGCGACGCCAAGGTGGTCGACCTGATCCGCGAAAAGCTCCCGGTGTCGATCTCCCTGGGGCTGTGGAGCACCCTGATCATGTACCTGGTGTCGATCCCCCTGGGGATCGCCAAGGCCACCCGCCACGGCAGCCACTTCGACGTCTGGACCAGCTCGGCGATCATCGTCGGCTACGCGATCCCGGCGTTCCTGTTCGCCATCCTGCTGATCGTGATGTTCGCCGGCGGCAGTTATTTCGACTGGTTCCCGCTGCGCGGCCTGACCTCGAACAACTTCGACCAGCTGAGCTGGGGCGGCAAGATCCTCGACTACTTCTGGCACCTGGCGCTGCCAGTGACCGCCCTGGTGATCGGCAACTTCGCCACCATGACCCTGCTGACCAAGAACAGCTTCCTCGACGAGATCAACAAGCAGTACGTGGTCACCGCCCGGGCCAAGGGCCTGACCAGGCGCCGCGTGCTGTACGGCCATGTGTTCCGCAACGCCATGCTGCTGGTGATCGCCGGTTTCCCCTCGGCCTTCATCGGCATCTTCTTTACCGGATCCTTGCTGGTGGAGGTGATCTTCTCCCTCGACGGCCTGGGCCTGATGAGCTTCGAGGCGGCGATCAACCGCGATTACCCGGTGGTGTTCGGCACCCTGTTCATCTTCACCCTGCTGGGGCTGGTGGTGAAACTGATCGGCGACCTGACCTACACCCTGGTCGACCCACGCATCGACTTCGAAAGCCGGGAGCATTGAGATGAACCTGTCCCCCCTCAATCGCCGGCGCTTCGAACTGTTCAAGGCCAACAAGCGCGGCTGGTGGTCGCTGTGGCTGTTCCTGATCCTGTTCGGCCTGAGCCTTGGCGCCGAGCTGATCGCCAACGACAAGCCACTGGTGGTGCACTACGACGACGGCTGGTACTTCCCGGCGCTCAAGCGCTACCCGGAAACCACCTTCGGCGGCGAGTTCCCGCTGGAGGCCAACTACAAGAGCCCATACATCCGCGAACTGCTGGCGGCCAAGGACGCCTGGGTGCTGTGGGCGCCGATCCCGTTCAGCTACCAGAGCATCAACTACGACCTGAAGGTCCCGGCCCCCGCGCCGCCCTCGGCGGACAACCTGCTGGGCACCGACGACCAGGGCCGCGACGTGCTGGCGCGGGTGATCTACGGCTTCCGGGTGTCGGTGCTGTTCGCCCTGACCCTGACCATCCTCAGTTCGATCATCGGCGTCATCGCCGGGGCACTGCAGGGCTTCTATGGCGGCTGGGTCGACCTGGCCGGGCAGCGCTTCCTGGAGATCTGGTCCGGGCTGCCGGTGCTCTACCTGCTGATCATCCTCGCCAGCTTCGTGCAGCCGAACTTCTGGTGGCTGCTGGGGATCATGCTGCTGTTCTCCTGGATGAGCCTGGTGGACGTGGTGCGCGCCGAGTTCCTGCGCGGGCGCAACCTGGAATACGTGCGCGCCGCCCGCGCCCTGGGCATGCAGAACGGCGCGATCATGTTCCGCCATATCCTGCCCAACGCCATGGTCTCGACCATGACCTTCATGCCGTTCATCCTCACCGGCGCCATCGGCACCCTGACCGCCCTCGACTTCCTCGGTTTCGGCCTGCCCCCCGGCGCGCCGTCCCTGGGCGAACTGGTGGCCCAGGGTAAATCCAACCTGCAGGCGCCGTGGCTGGGCATCAGCGCCTTTGCCGTGCTGGCGATCATGTTGAGCCTGCTGGTATTTATCGGCGAGTCCGCTCGCGATGCCTTCGACCCGAGGAAATGAGATGAATCAGGACAATCTGATCGAAGTCCGCGACCTCGCCGTCGAATTTGGCGTCGGCGAGCACACGCAACGGGTGGTCGAGGGCATCAGCTTCGACATCAAGCGCGGCGAAACCCTGGCCCTGGTGGGCGAAAGCGGCTCTGGAAAATCGGTGACCGCGCACTCGATCCTGCGCCTCTTGCCCTACCCGCTGGCCCGCCATCCGTCCGGGACCATCCAGTACGCCGGCCAGGACCTGCTGACCCAGAAAGAAAAAACCATCCGGCATATTCGCGGCAACCGCATCGCGATGATCTTCCAGGAGCCGATGACCTCGCTCAACCCGCTGCACAGCATCGAGAAGCAGATCAACGAGGTGCTGGGCCTGCACAAGGGCCTGATCGGCAAGGTCGCCACCCGGCGCACCCTGGAGCTGCTGGAACTGGTGGGCATCCCCGAGCCGCACAAGCGCCTCAAGGCCCTGCCCCACGAGCTGTCCGGCGGCCAGCGGCAACGGGTGATGATCGCCATGGCCCTGGCCAACGAACCGGAACTGCTGATCGCCGACGAGCCGACCACCGCCCTCGACGTCACCGTGCAACTGAAAATCCTCGAACTGCTCAAGGAGCTGCAAGCGCGCCTTGGCATGGCCTTGCTGCTGATCAGCCACGACCTCAACCTGGTCCGGCGCATCGCCCACCGTGTCTGCGTGATGCAGCGCGGCTGCATCGTCGAACAGGCATCCTGCGAAGAACTGTTCCGCGCGCCGCAGCATCCCTACACCCGCGAACTGCTGGCGGCCGAGCCCAGCGGCAAGCCAGCGAGCAATGTGGTCGGCCCGCCGCTGTTGCAGGTCGAGGACCTGAAGGTCTGGTTCCCGATCAAGAAAGGCCTGCTGCGCCACACCGTCGACCATGTGAAGGCGGTGGACGGCATCAACTTCAGCCTGCCCCAGGGCCAGACCCTGGGCATCGTCGGCGAAAGCGGCTCGGGCAAATCCACCCTGGGCCTGGCAATCCTGCGCCTGATCGGTAGCAAGGGCGCCATCCGCTTCGAAGGCCAGCAACTGGACGGCCTGTCGCAGCAGCAGGTGCGGCCGTTGCGCCGGGAGATGCAGGTGGTGTTCCAGGACCCCTTCGGTAGCCTCAGCCCGCGCATGTGCGTGAGCCAGATCGTCGGCGAAGGCCTGCGCATCCACAAGATCGGCAGCGCCGCCGAGCAGGAACAGGCGATCATCGAAGCGCTCAAGGAAGTGGGGCTGGACCCGGAAACCCGGCACCGCTACCCCCACGAGTTCTCCGGTGGCCAGCGCCAGCGCATCGCCATCGCCCGCGCCCTGGTGCTCAAGCCGGCGCTGATCCTGCTGGACGAGCCGACCTCGGCCCTCGACCGCACCGTGCAACGCCAGGTGGTGGAGCTGCTGCGCAAGCTGCAGGCCAAGTACAACCTGACCTACCTGTTCATCAGCCACGACCTGGCGGTGGTCAAGGCCCTGAGCCACCAGTTGATGGTGGTCAAGCATGGCCAGGTGGTGGAGCAAGGCGACGCACAGCACATCTTCGCCGCGCCGCAGCATCCCTACACCCGGCAGTTGCTGGAAGCCGCGTTCCTGGTGCCCACCGCCGAGTGACCAGCACAGGATAAAAAACCGCCCTTGGGCGGTTTTTTATCGGCTGGACCTTCTCCCCGTCCAGCCCACACAGCCGTTTGACGAAAACCTCCGTGGATCGGCGGCTACCCCTTTACCTGCGGCCCGAGGCCGGCCTGCTCATGGACTTGTCGGCATCCGCCAGCAAGGTTTCCACATCGACCGGCCGGGCCGGATCGAACTCGATCTGGCCGATGCTGAAGCAGATGTCATAAATGCACTGCTGGGTGGTGGTGCGCTCGTCGAGGATGGCCTGCAGGCGGGCGATGATCGCCAGCTTTTCCATCCGTTCCGAGCCGGTCAGCAGCACCGCGAAACGCTGGAACTCCAGGTGCCCGACCACGTCGCTTTCGCGAAAGGCGATGCGCAGGCCGTCGGCGAAGGTCTTGAGCGCCGCCTCTCCTTCTTCCGACCCATAAGCGCGGGCGATACGGTAGATATCGTCAAGATCGAACAGCAGCAAGGTCGCCGGGCAGTTCAGGTCCTTGCAGGCCTGCAGCGCATCGCCGGCCAGCACCGCAAAGCCGTGGGGGTTGGGCAGCAGGGTCAGTTTATCGAGGTTGGCTACCTGCACCGCGGCCAGCTCCTGCTCGGCCCGACGGTTCTGATCGCGCAACAGTTGCCGGGACGGGTCGTCCGCCTCCGGGGCTGGCACCGGGTTCGGTGCCTGGACAGGCTTGTCTGGGGAAAACATCGCACACTCCATTGGCGGGTATCACCTATAGAGCTTAGTTGCCGGGGCCTGCGACTGCCCCGCAACCAGCCCTCGCTGGGGGCTCCTGGCGTCAACTTCCGACCGCCGGACAGGGTCCGCCCGCCTCGGCCCAGCGCTTGAACTGGCTGACGAACACGTCGTGGGGCACAGGTACCGGCGCGCGATTGCCACCGGGATTCCAGCCCCAGAGCACCAGCTTGTCTTCGCTGACATGCTTGATCAGCGCGGCAAAGTCGCGATCGCCGTTGCTGGCCTTGTCCTTGATCATCTGGCACAGGCGGTCGGCCGGCAGGCCGATCCAGGCCATCTTGTGCGCCGCCGGCGGCAGGCTCCAGTGCGGTGCCCCCGGTGGCGTATGCGGGCCGTAGCTGTCCGGCGGGTTGCTTGCGCCATGGCAGGCGGCGCACGGCAGCCCCGCCGCGCCCTTGCCGTCCAGGCCACGGACCACGGCCATGGCATGGGGCGTGCCGGCGTCGAACTGCAAGGGCGCATCCCCGGGAATGTGGCAGTTCTGGCAGCGCGGGCTCTGGAATACCTTCTGCACCGTCGCGAATGCCGCCAGCGCCGGTTCATCGGCGGCGAACAGGTCCGAGGCATAACCGCCCAGGCCGATCAGGATCAGCGAGCCGAGGAGCAGGTGGCGTTTCATCTCACACCCCCGCCAGTTGCAGCGGCAGCTCGCGCAGGCGCTGGCCGGTCAGGGCGAACACCGCATTGGCCACTGCCGGCGTCGTGGGCGGCACGCCCGCCTCGCCGATACCGCCGGGCTTCTCGCTGCTGGCGACTATGTGCACCTCGACCTCGGGCATCTCGTTCAGGCGCAACACCTGGAAATCGTGATAGTTGGACTGCACCACCCGGCCGTCCTTGAAGGAAATGCGGCTGTGCAGGGCCATGCCCAGGCCGAAGGTGATGCCCGACTCCATCTGCGCGACGATGCTTTGCGGGTTCACCGCGATACCGCAATCCACCGCACAGACCACCCGGTGCACGCGAATCCGCTCGGCCTCCTGGGACACCTCGGCCACCTGCGCCACGTAGCTGCCGAAGGACTCGTGCACCGCCACGCCCAGGGCATGGCCATTGGGTACCGGCTTGCCCCAGCCGGCCTTCTCCACCGCCAGGTTGAGCACGCCCAGATGCCGCGGGTGATCCTTGAGCAGGGTGCGGCGGTACTCCACCGGGTCCTTGCCCACCGCGGCGGCCATCTCGTCGATCAACGACTCGACGACGAACGCGGTGTGGGTATGGCCCACGGAACGCATCCACAGCACGGTGATGCCGGTCATCGGCGAATGCAGGTCGACCCGATGGTTCGGCGTGCCCTTCAGGTAAGGCCCGTCCGCCAGGCCCTCGACCGAGGTGTTGTCGATGCCGTTCTTGACGAAGCTGGCCTCGAACGAGGTGCCGGCCATGATCGACTGCCCCACCAGCACATGCTGCCAGGCCAGCGGCAGGCCCTGGGCGTCCAGGCCGACCTGCGCCTGATGCAGGAACGCCGAACGGAAGTAGCCGCCGCGCACGTCGTCTTCCCGCGACCAGACGGTTTTCACCGGGGCGGCGGCAGTCTTGGCCACCTCCACCGCTTCGCTGACGAAGTCCGAGGTGGGGTTGGCCCGACGGCCGAAACCGCCGCCCAAAAATTGCGTATGGATCTGCACCTGTTCCGGCTTGAGCCCGGTGATTTTCGCCGCGACCATCTGGTCCAGGGTCTGGAACTGGGTGCCGGTCCAGATCTCGCACTTGTCGGCGCCGATGCGCACCGTGCAGTTGAGCGGTTCCATCGGCGCATGGGCCAGGTACGGCACGCTGTATTCGGCCTTGAGCACCTGCGTCGCCTTGGCCATGGTCCCGGCCGCATCGCCGGCCTCGGCGGCCTTGGTCCCGGGGGTCAGCGCCAGTTTGCGAAAGCTCTGCATCAGGCTTTCGCTGCTCATGTTGGCGTTCGGCCCCAGGTCCCATTCGGCCTTGAGCGCATCGCGCCCCTGCTTGGCCGCCCAGTAATGCTCGGCGACCACCGCCACGCCCGTGGGCACCTGGAGCACCTTGATCACCCCGGGCACCGCCAGCGCCGCCTGGGGATCGAACGACTTGAGCGTGCCGCCGAACACCGGCGAACGCAGGACCACGGCGGTCAGCAGGCCATCGAAATACATGTCCATGCCGAACTGCGCGCGGCCGGTAATTTTCTCCGGGGTGTCCAGGCGCGGGGTCGGCTTGCCGATCAGCCGCCAGTCCTTGGCCTCCTTCAAGCGCAGCGAGGCCGGTTCCGGCACCGGCAGTTGCCCGGCGTCGTTGGCCAGGTCGCCGTAGCTCAGGCGCTGGTCGCCGGCCACCACCCAGCCCTGCTCGGTGCGCAGGGTCGAGGGCGCCACCTGCAGGCGCTTGGCCGCCGCCTCGATCAGCATCTGCCGGGCCGCGGCGCCGGCCTGGCGATAGCGGTCGAACTCCATCCAGGTCGAGGTCGAGCCGCCGGTGATCTGCATCCCGCCGAACGCCGGCAAGCCATACACCGCGGCGGCCGGCGCGTGCTCGACGCGAATCTTCGACCAGTCGGCATCCAGCTCCTCGGCGATCAGCATCGACAGCCCGGTCCAGATGCCCTGGCCCATTTCCGAATGGCCGAGCACCACGGTGACCACCCCGTCCGGAGCGATGCGCAAGAACGCATTGGGCACGAATTCTTCGCTCGCCGCCCGGGCAAAACGATTGGCTCCCGGGATGACGAACGCCACCACCAGCCCGCCGCCGAGCAGCGCGCCACCTTTGAGAAATCCACGACGCGATGCAGTGATCATGCCTTGCCCCTCTTAATGCCGACTCAGCCGATTTCAGCGGCGCGCTTGACCGCCGCGCGGATCCTTGGGTAGGTGCCGCAGCGGCAGATATTGCCGGACAACGCCTGGTCGATATCGCTGTCGGTGGGCGACGGGATCTTCGCCAGCAAGGCCGCGGCCGACATGATCTGCCCGGACTGGCAGTAACCGCACTGCACCACGTCCAGCTCGGCCCAGGCGCGCTGCACCGGGTGTGAGCCGTCCGTCGACAGGCCTTCGATGGTGAGGATTTTCTGCCCGTTGGCCACTGTCGCGGCCGGGGTCACGCAGGAACGCAGCGGCGCGCCGTCGACATGCACGGTACAGGCGCCGCATTGCGCCATGCCGCAGCCGAACTTGGTGCCGGTCAGGTGCGCCACATCGCGCAGCACCCAGAGCAGCGGCATGTCCGCGGGCACTTCAAGCTGCTGGTCCTTGCCATTGATATTGAGTGTCAGCATACGCAACTCCTCAGGCCGAGGGGGGACAGGATTCACGGGATCCTGGAGCGGTGTCGCTGTGGCCGAAGGCCTACGCGCGCCGCGAGGTTTTCCATACAGCTAAGCGCAGTTTGTCGAACAGGCGGGATTCTGCGACCGCCGGTCATGCACCCACCGCCCCCGGATGAAGGGCGGTGAGTTGTCGATCTACGGCAACCCCGGACGACTATCGGCTGACTACGCTTGCTCAAGCGTGGATCACCTGCCGAGGAGAACCGTCATGTCGCACATTCATCGCATCACCCCCTGCCTGTGGTTCGACCACCAGGCCGAAGCCGCCGCCCAGTTCTACTGTTCGGTCTTCGAGCACTCGCGCATCACCGCCCTCACCCACTACGGCAAGGCCGGCTTCGAGTTCCACGGCCGCCCCGAAGGCTCGGTGATGACCGTGTCCTTCGAGCTCGACGGGCAGACCTTCACCGGTCTCAACGGCGGCCCGGTGTTCCAGTTCAACGAAGCGGTCTCGCTGCAGGTCAACTGCCAGAACCAGGGCGAAATCGATCATTTCTGGAACGCCCTGTCCTACGGCGGCGCGCCCGAGGCCCAGCAGTGCGGCTGGCTTAAGGACAAGTTCGGGCTGTCCTGGCAGATCGTGCCCTGCGCGCTGAACCACTGGATGACCGACCCCGACACGGCCAAGTCACAGCGGGTGATGCAGGCCCTGCTGCAGATGAAAAAACTCGATATCGCCGCGCTGGAACGAGCCTTCGCCGGCGAGAGCTAATACACTCGGTGGCCGACGCTTGCCGATGGGATGCCTTTGATGAAGCCGAGCTTGAGCCACAGCCCCGATACCGCCCCGCAGTTCTGGCGCGATGCGGCGCTGCCCTTTATCGAGGCCCGCTCGATAGCCGACGGGCGCAAGGTCTGTTACGCCCGGCATGCCCACGAGCATTTTTCCATCGGCGCCATCACCGCCGGGCACAGCACCTACCTGCACGAGCAGGCGCAATTTCGCATCGGCGCCGGCACCGTGGTGCTGATGAACCCCGGCGAAGTGCACGCCTGCAACCCGATCGACGACCAGCCTTGGTCGTATCTCATGCTCTATGTCGACACTTCCTGGCTGACCGACCTGCAGCATCAGCTGGGGTTCAGCCAGGACCTGGGCTTTCGCGCCTTTTCCACGCCCCACAGCGACGACCCCGAACTCTATGCCGGGCTCAACCGCTTGTATGAAGTGCTGGTGGACGAACAGGCCGAGACGCTGCACAAGCACAGCGCCACGGTGGCGTTTTTCAGCGACCTGCAGCAGCGCCTGAACCCGGCAAGCTGGCCGCCACGCGAGCGCAACCAGAAACTGCAACGGGCCGCCGACTACATTCGCCAACACTGCACCCGTTCGCTGAAGCTGGAGGAAATCTGCCAGGCCGCCGAGCTGTCGCCGTCCTACCTGATCCGCGCCTTCAAGCAGCATTACGGCATGACGCCCCACGCGTTCGTGGTCAACCAGCGGGTGCAGTTCGCCCAGTCCCGGTTGCGTGACGGCGAGCCGATCGCCGATGTGGCCCTGGAAGCCGGCTTCGCCGACCAGGCGCACTTCCAGCGCGCCTTCAAGCAGCACCTGGCGGCGACACCGGGGCAATATCGCGGGTGATTGACAGACCTGACGCCCTCATCGCGAGCAAGCTCGCTCCTACAGAGGACGCGATCTCTGTAGGAGCGAGCTTGCTCGCGATAAAGCCAACGCCGATTCAAGGCAACAACAGATACACCGCGCTCGCCGCCAGCAGCGCCGCCATGCTGCGGTTGAACAGGCGCATGCCCTTCGGGTTGCTCAAGTACTGGCGCAAAAACGTCCCGGCGTAGGCCCAGCAGGCAATCGACAGGTAGCAGATCACGAAGTACACCAGCGCGAACTGCCACACCAGCAGCGCCTCGCCATTGGCGGCAAAGGCCCCCATGCCGGCGACGCAGGCCAGCCAGGCCTTGGGGTTGAGCCATTGCATGATCGCGCCGTACCAGGCCGACGGCGCCTTGGCCTTGTCGTCGCTGCTCAGCCGGCCGTCGTCCACCGCCAGCTTCCAGGCCATGAACAGCAGGAAGGCCACCCCGAACAACTGGATGCCGCGAGTGAGGAACGGCCATAGCCGCAACAACTCATGCAAACCCAGGCCGATCAGCACCAGCAACAGGACAAAGCCCAGGGTCGCGCCACCGACATGCCGCAGGCTGGCGCGAAAGCCGAACTGCGCGCCGGAACTCAGGGCCACGATATTGACCGGGCCGGGGGTAATCGAAGAGGCTAGCGCGAAGGCCGCCATGGAAAACACTACGCTCATCACACACCTTCAAAGGATCAATCGGAGAGTCCGGTGGCCAAGGTAGATGCGCAGGCCGCCCCCTGTATTGAAGAAAAACACCCCTGGCTCACGGACGAATCCCATGCCCGACACGCTCACCCTCAACGCCCGCCCGCGTTACAGCCTTGATGAACCTGCCCGGAGCCTGGAACCATGAGCCAGATCGAACTGCACCCGGCCCAGCGCGACGAACTGGAATGCATCGAAAACCTGATGCAGTTCTTCATGTACGAATTCAGCGAGTGGCTGCCGCTCAAGCTCGGCCGCCACGGTCTGTTCCAGATCCAGCCGAAGACCGAATACTGGCGCCAGCCCGGCACCCGTCCCTGGCTGCTGCGGGTCGACGGCGAGTTGGCGGGCTTTGCCATAGTCGACGACCAGGTGCACTTCGCCGAGGCGCAGTACAACCTCGCCTACTTCTTCGTGGTCCGGCGCTTTCGCGGTCGCGGCATCGGCCGGCAGGTGGTGAGGCAACTGCTGGAGCTGCTGCCCGGGCACTGGCAGATCTTCCATATCGATGACAACCGTCCGGCCCGGGATTTCTGGGCCCGGGTCATTCCCACGCTCGTCGGGGACGCCTACAGCTGTCATCCAATCACGGCAGACGGCTACCCCTGCACCCTGTATAAATTCCACACCCCGACATCGCCCGGGCAATGATCGAGACCCGAAAAGCCTCGCCCAGCCCCCAGGCACCGGCATGCCCCCCCTGAGCCACGGCAGTCGGCTGATTAACGCAAAATGCCGCTCCAGAGCCCTGCGACCGTTGCTTCGCCGAGCAAAAAAAATATCACGCGTGAGTCATTGAGCAGTAACAGATTCCCCTGTAATGTTCTCACGCGTGATACGTGCACAACGGAGTCACCCCATGAAAAAGACCCTCCCGGCCAGTCAGCCTGCTGACCTACCGGCTTCCTCAGAGAGTCGACAAGGAGAGCGCTCGAAACCTTTCAGTAACAAGGCGGCCAGCAATAAGGCCTCCAGCAACAGGGCCCCCAGCAAGGCTTCCGCCAAGAAGCCGTCGAGCTTCTACATGAAGCAGATGCGCGCGGGCCTGAGTGCCGCTGGTTATGTGAAACACGAAACCTGGGTACTTCCGGAAAACCGGAGCGTGCTCAAGCACATTGAGAAGAAGCTGCGCCAACCCCTGATCGGCGGCGCACCGGTATTGGAGAATGACATGATCGCAGGTGAAAACTGGACCATCGACCGCCTCTTCGGCGCCTTGCAGGCCCTGGACGAAGTGACCTCGAACGAAATCGGCCTGAGCCTGATTCAAGGCGCCGAGCCAAGCATCAAGCTGGAAATGCACGACTTCGGCGGCTTGCCGATCTACATCGCGGTGGTCGGCGAGCAGATCATCGTCGACACCGTGCTGGTGGACCTGGAGTCGATCAACGACGTCGCCCGCTTCAATGACGCGGTGCTGCGCAGCCGGGAGATGTTCCCCCTCTCCTCGATCGGCATCGAGTCCATGCCCAACGGCCAGACCGTCTACAACATGTTCGGCGCCCTGAGCGCCAGCTCGAACCTGACCAACGTGGTGACCGAGGTCAAGACCCTGGTGGACAACGTCCAACGCGCCACCGAAGCCTTCGAAAGCTTCTTCAACTGATTGCCGAGAATCCGGAGTACACCTACATGACTCAGTCCATCTGGAACAAACTGTTCACCGCCCTGCGCGGCGGCGCCAACGAAGTCGGCGAAAGCATCGCCGACCAGCAGGCCCTGCGCATCCTCGACCAGGAAATCCGCGACGCCGACAACGCCCTGTCCAACGCCAAGCGCGAACTGGTCACCATCATGGCCAAGCACAAGCTGTCTTCGGAGCGAGTCAGCGAATTCACCGCGAAGATCGCCGACCTGGAATCCAAGGCAGTAGCCTCGCTGCAGGCCAACCGCGAAGACCTGGCCCTGGAAGTCGCCGAAGCCATCTCGACCCTGACCACCGGCCTGGAAGCGGAACAAAAGCAAGCCAGCGAATTCGGCGCCTACGCCGAGAAGATGCGCAAGGACATCGGCAAGGCCGAAGCGCGCATCCGCAGCCTGCGCCAGCAAGTGGACATGGCCAAGGCCCGCGAGAGCGTGCAGAAAGCCCAGGTCAGCGCCTCGATCGCCAGCGGCGGCGCCAACGGCAAGCTGGAAACCGCGGTCAACACCCTGAACCGCCTGCAGGCCAAGCAAGACCAGCGCGCGGCGGAAATGGAAGCCCAGGAGCAACTGGCCGACTCGAGCAACGGCAACGACCTGGAACGTCGCCTGCGCGAAGCCAACATCGTGCCGGACCAGGGCAGTGCCAACGCCATCCTCGAACGCCTGAAAAAGCAGCAGTCCGCCGAGTAAACAGCGCTGTTGCACCACTCAACCTGTAGGAGCGCAGCTTGCTCGCGATGGTCGTTAACGATGTCGCGTACTGCCTGGATGAGCGCGGCGCCCTCCAGTCCATCGCGAGCAAGCTGCGCTCCTACAGTGAATCGCCTGTGTTTTTTCGGCCTCCTGGAGGGCCTCGATGGCCGTTGCAAATGGTTTCAAGACCCTGGCGGGCCTGGCCCTGGTAATGATCGCCGTGCAGGTGCTCAACAGCCTGAGCGGCTACAGCCTGAATCTCTTCGGCCTGATCCCGCGCACCCTGCAGGGTTTGCCGGGGATACTCGCCTCGCCCTTTCTCCACGGCTCCTTTACTCACCTGACCGCCAACCTGGTGCCCTTCCTGATCCTCGGCGCCATGGTGATCGCCGAAGGCCAGCGGCGCTTCGTGGTGGCCAGCCTGATCATCATCCTGCTCGGCGGCGCGCTGGTCTGGCTGTTCGGCTTCAGGGGCATCCACGTTGGCGCCAGCGCCTGGGTCTTCGGCCTGTGGGCCTACATCCTCACCCGCGCCTGGTTATTGCGCAGCTGGAGCAGCCTGCTGGCCGCCGCGGTGACGATGTTTCTGTATTCCGGCCTGGTCCTGGGGTTCCTGCCACGGGCCGGGGTGTCCTTCGAAGGGCACATCTTTGGCGCCTTCGCGGGGTTCATCGCAGCAAAAATGCTTTTATCCGGCGCCAAGCCGATGTCTAATGCCGCGCGGCAATGAGCCATGCCCTGCCCGGGCACGGCGCGCAGCATCACGGATAGATCAGCTCATCAGGAAATCAGGGATTCGATGTCGATTTTCATCTTGCTTCGGGTATACGCGGCCACCTTCTTCCAGCGCTTCGGCTGGATGGGCCTGGCCATCGCGCTCGGCGTGCATGCCGCGACCTCCTATCTCGGCCTGGTGGCCCTGGGCGAGCAGCACCTCACCGCGCCCGCGACCTTCATCTATTTCTATTTCACCACCACCCTGACCGTGGGTTATGGCGACCTGTCGCCACAATCCGCCGCTGGCCGGGTCTTCGTCGCCGTGTGGGTGATGCTCGGCGGCATCGCGCTGCTGACCGCGGCCATCGGCAAGACCACCAGCAGCGTTATCGAAGTATGGAGAAAAGGCATGAAAGGCAAAGGCGACTTCACCGGCAAGACCGGGCATACCGTGCTGGTCGGCTGGGAAGGCGCGTCCAGCGAGCGGGTGATCGAATTGCTGCTGCAGGACGAAACCTCCAACGACAACCTGATCGTCATCTGCGACGCCAGCCTCGATGAGAACCCGATGCAGGGCAAGGCTGCCTTCATCAAGGGCGAAAGCCTGTCGTCCGCGGCCCTGCTGTTGCGCGCCGGGGTTCCCGGCGCCGAACGGGTGCTGGTGCGCACCAGCTCCGACGACCTGACCCTGGCCAGCGTGCTGGCGATCAACCAGCTGCGCCCCAGCGGCCATGTGGTCGCCCACTTCAACGACAGCGAAATCGCCACCCTGGCCGCCTCCTACGCCCCCAAGCTGGAGTGCACCTCGAGCATGGCCATCGAGATGCTGGTGCGCTCCTCCCAGGACCCGGGCTCCTCGGTGGTGATCAACGAACTGCTGTGCGTCGGCCAGGGCGCCACCCAATACGTCATGCGCCTGCCCGAGACTTACCAGGGCCGGTTCGCCGAGCTCTACGTACACCTCAAGGAACGCTACAACGCCACCCTGATCGGCTACCGCGCCCGCGGCGCGCAACACCCGCAGATCAACCCGCACAGCGATACGCGGATCCAGGGCGGCGAACTCTTCTACATCGCTTCCACCCGCCTCAAGGACATCGACAATGGGATGGTTTAAACGCTTTCTGGGGCTCCAGGCCCCGGCCACCACAAGCTCGAGTTTCGCCACCGGGCCACTGGGCCTGAGCATGGGCGCGGGCATCCGCTTCGATGCCAGCCTCAAGCTGCTGCTCGCCGACAACAGCCGCGTGGCGATTCCCGACGACCAGGCGGTCTACAGCGAAGGCCTGGTGGACCTGGGCCAGTCCGAATGGCTGTCGCGCTACTACCTGGACGACGAGGACTACTGGCTGCAGGTGCACACCAGCGGCGGCATCGACGGCCAGGTCAAATCGATCATCCTGTTCAACTACCTGAGCAACCAGGCCGTCAACAGCGAAGCCGAGCTGCGGCGCCTGGCCGGCCCGAACAGCCTGATCGGCCAGCCCACCTACAGCCTCGACGGCGTCGAGTACCTGCGCGAATGGGGCACCGAAGCCGGACAGACCGAGCTGGTGCCGCTGCGCGAGCAGGTGTCCAAGCCGGACGAGACCTTCGCCTTCGAAAGCCATTCGATGCTCTATGCCCGCGACACCGGCCTGACCAATCGCCGCGAGTTCCTGCTGTTTTCCGTGGAGCAATACGCCGACGGCACCGTCAGCCTGGTGACCTCCCTCGGTATTTCCCTGTACATGACCGACCTGCAAACCCTCTGACAAGGACCAGAACCCATGCTTGAAGCCCTTTCCATCTCCCTGAACAAATTCGCCGTGGTCGGTTTCCTGACCTACATCCTCGGCGCGGCCGTGCTGTTCGCCCTGTTCCAGTTCGTCTACACCCGCCTGACGCCGCACAAGGAATTCCAGCTGATCCGCGAGGGCAACGTCTCCGCCGCCATCGCCCTGGGCGGCGCCATCATCGGTTTCGCCATCCCGGCGAGCAACGTCATCGCCTACTCCATCAGCCTGCTGGACTTCGCCGTCTGGGCGCTGATCGCCGCCGTGGTGCAACTGCTGGCGTTCCTGATGACCAGCCTGGTGCTCAAGGGCACTTCGCAGCGTATCCGCAACGGCGAAATCGCCGCCGGCATCTATGTCGCCGCCGTGGCCATCAGCGTCGGCCTGCTCAACGCCGCCTGCATGACCCCTTCGCAGAACTGATCGACCGCACGGAGCCCTCGATGAAACGAAGCCAATACGTTCAGCTCTCCCTGGCCGCCTCGGTGGCGCTGGCGATCTCGGGCTGCAACTCGGAGCCGGAGACCCTCGCGGTCCAGCAGAAATTCAACTTCCAGTCGGTGCAGGAATGCGTGGACGGCAAGATCGCCGTGGACGTCTGCTCCGATGCCTATATCAAGGCCATGGCGGAGCACCGCGCTCAGGCGCCGGTCTACGACAACCAGGCCGACTGCGATGCCGACTTCGTCGAAAACTGGTGCCAGGTGGACTCCAGCGGCAAGTTCGTGCCCAAGCTCGGCGGCTTTGAAATCAACGCCCAGGGCGCCTTCACCCGCGAACAGCTGGCGGCAGCCGGGGTCAGCCCCGAGGCTGGCCGCAGCTCGTCGTTCAGCAGCAATGACAGCGGCCTGCTCACCGGCCTGCTGATCGGTAACCTGCTCAGCGGCGGTAGCCGCAACTATTACTCCGAGCCGGTCTACCGCTATCGCGACGACCGCGGCAGCTACGCCAACTCGACGCTCAACCAGCGCATCGCCAGCGGCTCGACCTTCTCCAAGTCACGCCAGGCGCAGTCGGGCAGCGGCTTCCGGACCAACACCCGGCCGATGTCCGTGTCCTCCGCCACCTCCCGCGGCGGCTTCGGCAGCCAGGCCAGCGCCCGCAGCGGCTGGGGCGGCTCCAGCTCCTCGAGCTGGAGTTCGGGACGCTCGAGCAGCTAAGGAAGCGCGCCATGAAGAAGATCCTCTGCAACGAACGCCCGGACTGGCGACAGACCGCGGAAAAACTCGGCTTCCTGTTCCACACCATCGACGGCGAAGCCTACTGGGACGAAAGCGCCTACTACCAGTTCAGCCTCAAGCAGATCGAGGACGACCTGGAAGACCCGACCACCGAGATCCATGAGATGTGCATGGACCTGGTGGACCGGGTGGTGCGCAGCGAGGCCCTGCTCGATCGCCTGAGCATCCCGCCGGCCTTCTACGACATGATCCGCACTTCATGGCTCGAGGGTCACCCGCACCTCTATGGCCGCCTGGATTTTTCCTATAACGGCCAGGGCCCGGCCAAGCTGCTGGAGCTCAACTACGACACGCCCACCAGCCTCTATGAAACCGCGGCGTTCCAATGGGGCTGGCTGGAGCAGAACATCGAGCGCGGCCTGCTGCCACGGCATGCCGACCAGTTCAACAGCATCGACACCCGGCTGCACCAGGCTTTCGCTCAGCTGGGGATCACGCGACCGTTCTACTTCGCCTCGATGAAGGATTCGGTGGAGGACCGCGCCACCACCGACTACCTGCGCCTGATCGCGGAAAAGGCCGGCATCGAGTCGCAGCACATCGACGTGGAAGACATCGGCCTCACCGCCGAAGGCCGCTTCGTCGACCTGCAGGACCGCTGGATCCCGCACCTGTTCAAACTGCACGCCTGGGAGTTCATCTTCCACGAGCCCTTCGGCGCAGCGATCGCCGCCAGCGACACGCAGTTCTTCGAACCGGCGTGGAAATCCATCCTCTCCAACAAGGGCATCCTGCCGCTGCTCTGGGAGGCCCACCCGGGCCACCCGAACCTGCTGGAAACCCACCTGGACCCACACCCGCAACGCGAGGTGCCCAAGGGCTGGGT
Organism: Pseudomonas sp. NFACC41-3; assembly: GCF_900109505.1. Taxonomy (NCBI): domain Bacteria; kingdom Pseudomonadati; phylum Pseudomonadota; class Gammaproteobacteria; order Pseudomonadales; family Pseudomonadaceae; genus Pseudomonas; species Pseudomonas sp. NFACC41-3. Next base: position 1,210,531 of record NZ_FOAE01000001.1, on the reverse strand, counting down.
GCGCAAGCCGTTCTTTTCCCGCGAAGGCGCCAACATCGAGTTGCGCACCCCGCAGGACGAGGTGGTCAAGGAAGACGGCCCCTACACCGACGCGCCCTACATCCTGCAGTCCTTCGCCCCGCTGCCGCGCTTTGGCGACAGCTACACCCTGATCGGCTCCTGGGTCATCGGCGACCAGGCCGCCGGTATCGGCGTGCGTGAAGACGACAGCCTGATCACCAAGGACTCCAGCCGCTTCCTGCCGCACCTGATCCTCGACTGATATATCCGCCGGGGCGCGCAATGCGCCTCGGCCTGTTTCTCAACGGCTACAGCACAATAACGATCTCCAGCATTGTTATGGCCGTCATTCAGAACTGCCTTATATAACTTGCCCATCATTTATCTGAGTTCCGCTACAGACCTTACTTAAAGCTGAACGAACATATGATTCGTGGCAATTTAATCTTGACTTGACAGGTGGCCCTGAGTAAATTGCGCGGGCCGGCCAAACCGGCCTTTTTTCAACTCACAAAAGAAGCCAATGGACACAGTATCTAGACGCTGTCTGGTCGATGCGCTTGCGCAGGGCTGGGCACTTAACCCAGAACATGACGGGACTCGACTTTTCGGTCGGGTGAGCTGCGCTAGAGCTTGACGCTCCTTCGTAACTTGCCTTCACCGGAGCCAGTCCGGTCGCGAGGCAACTGTTATGAACTTCAAATCCACTGTAATGCCCGGCGTACGCGCCTTTGCATCGACCATGCGGGTCAAGCCCTGCGCTGAGCGCGCGGCCGTTTCCCGGGTCGGCACCCTGTATTCCACCCCCTCCTCGCAAACCCGGCCGCGGGCCAACTGGCGCGTCTGCCCGGTCACCTGCCGGCTCCAGCAACGCTGGAGTTTCGACGACAGCCAGGACCCTCAGAGTCGGAGCCTGGCCGGCCTCCTCATGCAGGCCGGCCTGCTGCTGAGCCTGTCCCGGGACTCGCACTTCTAGTTCAATCGAAGGCACTTTCAAGTCCTTCCTTAACGTTTTCCCTAATAAGGAATTCGGCAACTTCCTATTGCCTGCTTACAACTAAAAGTTGGTGGTCATTGTTATGGACGAAGCCAGTAGTAGGTTCGTCGCCTGTTCATATCCATTGAATAGGCGGCGAACGTTAAAACCAATAAAACGCAACTACCTGAATCGATCGCTTACTTGCGGCTCGACATACGTTCGCTCGTCTTTGAATAGGTGAGTGGTCTGTGTGTCGTGCCGCAAGCCTGCGGCAGGAGCACACGTAATGACTACGGTAAAAACCCGCACCGCCTCCTCGCAAAACCCCACCCGCGACGACACCCGGCTGTCGATGCGCGCCGCCCGCGAAGCGCAGAACAGCCTTGGCGTGACCCTGGACAACGTCAAGTCGAACGCCAACGGCCTGACCGAACTCGACGCCGAAGGCCGCCTGCAGCGCGACGGCTTCAACGAAGTGGCCCACGACCGGCCGCCGCATGCCCTGGTGCAGTTGCTGCAAGCCTTCAACAACCCGTTCATCTATGTGCTGATGACGCTGACCACCATCAGCTTCTTCACCGACTTCTGGCTGCCCCTGCAAGCCGGCGAGGAAACCGACCTGACCGGGGTGATCATCGTCCTGGTCATGGTCCTGGTCAGCGGCCTGATGCGCTTCTGGCAGGAATATCGTTCGTCCAAGGCCGCCGAGGCGCTCAAGGCCATGGTGCGGACCACCGCCACCGTGCTGCGCCGCGAGCAGATGGGCATGAAAGCCGCGCTGCGCGAAGTGCCGATGCGCGACCTGGTGGTCGGCGACATCGTGCAACTGTCGGCCGGCGACATGATTCCCGCCGATATCCGCCTGATCGAATCCCGCGACCTGTTCATCAGCCAGGCGGTGCTGACCGGCGAGGCGCTGCCGGTGGAGAAGTACGACACCCTGGGCGCAGTGCAGGAGAAATCCGCCCATCGCACGGCAGCCGACCAACAGGACCTGCTCGACCTGCCGAACATCTGCTTCATGGGCACCAACGTGGTCAGCGGCACCGCCACCGCGGTGGTGGTGGCCACCGGATCGCGCACCTACTTCGGTTCCCTGGCGCGCTCCATCGTCGGCTCGCGGAGCCAGACCGCCTTCGACCGCGGGGTGAACAGCGTCAGCTGGCTGCTGATCCGCTTCATGCTGGTGATGGTGCCGGTGGTGCTGCTGATCAACGGTTTCACCAAGGGTGACTGGGCCGAAGCCTTCATGTTCGCCCTGGCGGTGGCCGTCGGCCTGACCCCGGAAATGCTGCCGATGATCGTCAGCGCCAACCTGGCCAAGGGCGCCGCGGCCATGGCCAAGCGCAAGGTGGTGGTCAAGCGCCTCAACGCGATCCAGAACTTCGGCGCCATGGACGTGCTGTGCACCGACAAGACCGGCACCCTGACCCAGGACCGGATCATCCTCGAGCACCACGTCGATATCAGCGGCAGCCGCTGCGACCAGGTGCTGCAACTGGCCTGGCTCAACAGCTACCACCAGAGCGGCATGAAGAACCTGATGGACCGCGCGGTGGTGAGCTACGCCGAAAACAACCCGAAGTTCAGCGCGCCCGATGCCTGGAGCAAGGTCGATGAACTGCCGTTCGATTTCGTCCGTCGGCGCCTCTCGGTGATCCTCGCCGACGCCAGCGGCCATCACCTGCTGGTGTGCAAGGGCGCGGTCGAGGAGATGCTCGACACCGCCACCCGGGTGCGCCAGGACGGCGTCACCGTGGCCCTCGACGCCGGGCGCCGGGCGGCGCTGCTGGAGCTGGCCGAGGAATACAACCGCGATGGTTTCCGCGTGCTGCTGGTCGGCACCCGCGACCTGGCGCCGGGGCAGACCCGCCAGCAATACAGCGCCAGCGACGAGCGCGAGCTGATCATCGAAGGCTTCCTGACCTTCCTCGACCCGCCCAAGGAAACCGCCGGCCCGGCCATCGCCGCGCTGCGCGAAAACGGCGTGACGGTGAAGGTGTTGACCGGCGACAACCCGATCGTCACCGCGAAGATCTGCCGCGAGGTCGGCCTGGAAGTCGGCCAGCCGCTGCTCGGACGGGATATCGAGCACATGGACGACGCGGTGCTCGCGCGCCTGGTGGAAGAACGCACGGTGTTCGCCAAGCTCACCCCGCTGCAGAAATCCCGGGTGCTCAAGGCCCTGCAGGCCAACGGGCATACCGTGGGCTTCCTCGGCGACGGCATCAACGACGCCCCGGCGCTGCGCGACGCCGACGTCGGTATCTCGGTGGACAGCGGCACCGACATCGCCAAGGAATCGGCGGACATCATCCTCCTGGAAAAGAGCCTGATGGTCCTCGAAGAAGGCGTGATCAAGGGCCGCGAGACCTTCGGCAACATCATGAAGTACCTGAACATGACCGCCAGCTCCAACTTCGGCAACGTGTTCTCGGTGCTGGTGGCCAGTGCGTTCATTCCGTTCCTGCCGATGCTGGCGATCCACCTGCTGCTGCAGAACCTGATGTACGACATCTCCCAGCTGTCGCTGCCGTGGGACAAGATGGACAAGGAGTTCCTGCGCAAGCCGCGCAAGTGGGACGCCAAGAACATCGGGCGCTTCATGCTGTGGATCGGGCCGACCTCGTCGATCTTCGACATCACCACCTTCGCCCTGATGTGGTTCGTGTTCGCCGCCAACAGCGTGGAAATGGCCGCCCTGTTCCAGTCCGGCTGGTTCATCGAAGGCCTGCTCTCGCAGACCCTGGTGGTGCACATGCTGCGGACCCAGAAGATCCCGTTCATCCAGAGCACCGCGGCGCTGCCGGTGATGCTGATGACCGGCCTGGTGATGGCCCTGGGCATCTACGTGCCGTTCTCGCCGCTGGGTGCAATGGTCGGCCTGGTACCGCTGCCGTGGGAATACTTCCCTTGGCTGGTCGGCACCCTGCTGTGCTACTGCGTCGTCGCCCAGACCATGAAGACCCTCTATATCCGTCGCTTCAAGCAATGGTTCTGAGGGCCTGACGGTCCGCGGCGCTACCCCAGGCACCGCCCATCCAGGTATCGCAAACACCGGGCCCCGCCCAAGTGGAGCACCCAGCATGAAACCGATCATCGAGCTGCTGTCATCGGCCGAACGCGCCTTGCGCGCGCTGCTGGTAATCGTCCTGGAACGGATCGCCACCCTGCTGACCAAGGCCAGCGTGCGGCTATATGCCCGGGGCCTGCTGAGCGGGGTCGAGATCCGCCTGCTGCTGGGCCTTGCCAGCGCTCTTCATCGCCGCTGCATCCGCCTGCTGCGATCCGCCAAGCCATGAAACACACAAGGGAGAGTCCTCATGTCGGGAACTACTCTGCTGATCAACCTCGCTGGCTCCATCGCCCTGCTGCTGTGGGGCACCCAGATGATTTCCTCGGCGCTGCTGCGCGGCTTCGGCACCCAGCTGCGCCAGTGGCTGGGGCAGCACCTGAACAACCGCTGGATGGCCCTGCTGTCCGGCATCGCCATCACCGGGGTCCTGCAAAGCAGCACCGCGGTGAGCCTGATGGCCAGCTCCTTTACCGCCACCGGCACCCTGGGCCTGGCCCCCGCACTGGCGGTGATGCTCGGGGCCAATATCGGCTCGACCCTGGTGGTGCAACTGCTCAGCGTCGATATCTCGATCCTCACGCCGCTGGTGCTGCTGGCAGGCTTTATCGTCTTTCGCCTGCGCGACGACTCGCGTTTTGAAAGCCTCGGCTGCGCGCTGATCGGCCTGGGCCTGATGCTGCTGGCCCTGCGCATGCTCGGCGGCACCCTGGGCGAAGTGGAAGGCACGCCGGTGTTCGCCGCGCTGATGCGTGGCCTCGACGGCGACCTGCTGATCGCCCTGCTGGCGGCGGCGCTGCTGACCTGGCTGTGCCACTCCAGCGTCGCCGTGGTGCTGCTGGTGGCGTCCCTGGCCGCCACCGGGCTGCTGTCCTCGGTGACCGCCATGGCCCTGGTGCTGGGGATCAATATCGGCGGCGCCCTGCCGTCGCTGTTCAACGCCGATTCCAGCGTCGCCCGGCGCCTGCCCCTGGGCAATCTGCTGGTGCGCCTCAGCGGCGCCGCCGTACTGCTGCCGTGCCTGCCCTGGATCGCCCAGAGCGCGCCGGTCGCCGCCCTCGATGCCAGCCTGCAGGTGGTCTACCTGCACAGCCTGTTCAACCTGGTGCTGGCCTTGCTGTTCATCGGCCTGACCGGTCCCATGGCAACCTTGCTCAACCGCCTGCTGCCGGAGCCGCCGCGCGACGTCGACCCGGGCATGCCGCACTACCTGGACGAAGCCGGCCTGGCGGTGGCCAATATCGGCTTGTCCAACGCCGCCCGCGAAGCCCTGCGCCTGGCCGACATGCTGTCGCTGATGCTCGACCGGGTGCTGCGCCTGTTCCAGGCCTCGACCCCGGCCGGCGCCGATGAAGTGCGGCGCATCGACCAGTCGCTGGACCTGCTCAGCGCCGCGATCCGCGCCTACCTGGCGGATATCGGCCAGGACGGCATCAGCGACCAGGACGCCGACCGCGCCCAGGAAATCCTGCTGTTCGTGATCAATCTGGAACACGCCGGCGACATCCTCTCCAGCAGCCTGACCCAACTGGCGGCGCGCCGGCTGCGGCGCGGCGAGCAGTTCTCGGTGTTCGAGCTGGACTGCATCGAGCCCTTGCACCAGGCCGTGGTCGACAGCCTGAGCCTGGCGATCACCGTGTTCCTGCGCGAAGACCTGGCCAACGCCCACCAGCTGGTGAACCGCAAGGAACTGGTCAGGCGGCTGGAAGCCGACGCCAGCCGCGAGCACTTTCGCAGCCTGCGCGAGGACCGCACGGCCTGGGCCGAGTCCGGCGACATTTTCCAGCGGGTGCTGCGCGACTACCGGCGCGTGCACCACCACATCGCGGCCCTGGCCTATCCGGCGCTGGAGCGGGCCGGCGAGCGCGACCTGGATAACGCCGAACTGGGCGAAATGCTCCTGGACAACCCGTTGAGCATCCAGCCGACGGCGCAGGAGACCGCACGATGCGTGTCCTGATCTGCGCCGGGCGCCACTGCGCCGACGTCCAGATGTGCCGGCGGGTGCTCGACGCCTTTCAGCGCCTGCATGAAGTGCAGGTGCTGATCCACGGCGGCAACCAGTTCCTCGGCGCAGAAATAGAAGACTGGGGCCGGGAAATCGGCGCCGACATCGTGCGTTACCCGGCCAACTGGCAGCTGCACGGCAAGCTCGCCGAACGCCTGCGCAACGCCTTCATGTTGCGCGACAGCCGGCCGGACATGGTGATCGCCCTGCCCGGCGGCGACGACACCGAAGAGCTGGTGGCCCTGGCCAGGGCCGCGGGCATCCAGACCCTGTCAGTGAGCGACTGGCAATGACCCTTTTCCCACTCGACTACTTCCCCACTCGACTACGCAGCGGCCCACACAGCGCGGCCGCTGCCCATGCCTTAGCGAGAACCGACATGTCCAAATACAGCCCTTCGCGCCACAACCGCTTCGCCAGCCTCACCCGCGACCTGCCCCCGGCGAAACGGCGCATGCTGCGGCGCAACCTGATGTTCGTCGGCCTCACCCTGAGCCTGATCGGCCTGCTGACCCTGGTCGCCAAGGCCAATGCCGCGGGCGGCGCCTATGTGGTGGACGACGGCGCAATCAACGCCCCGGGGGAATGCAACCTGGATATCTGGTACCAGAGCCTGCGCCACCACGGCGCAAGCCATGGCGCGGTGGTCTCCCCGGCCTGCACCTTCGCCGGCCTGCCCAGGCTGCAACTGGGCGCCGCCCTCGAGCGCAACCGTGAGGACGGCCACGGCGAAACCCAACTGAGCCCGCAACTCAAGGCGCAACTGTGGAACCGCGAAGACCTTGGCCTGCAACTGGCGCTGGCGACGTCCGCGCATTTCGCCCTCAACCGCAACCACTCGTTCGACGGTGGCGACATCGGCCTGCCGCTGACCTATCAGCCCCTGGACAGCCTGCGCCTGAACCTCAACGCCGGCTGGGCCCACGCCTATGACGACGGCCAGCAGAACCACCACTGGACCTGGGGCGGCGGCTTCGAATACGACCTGGGCGAACGCCTGACCCTGGTCGCCGAGCGTTACGGCCAGCGCGGCGGCGAGCAGGCCTGGCAAGCCGGGCCACGGCTGCACCTGGGGGCGAACCTGGACCTCGACCTGGTGCTCGGTGGCCAGTTGAACGAAGGCCGCGACCGCTGGCTGACCAGCGGCGCGACCTTGAGGTTCTAGAGGCTGTTTCAGAAAGGCCGCGCCAGGGACAACGCGGTGTGCCTGACACACCGCCTCGCGAGCAAGCTGGCTCCTACAGGATCGGCGCCTGCCGCGAGTCCGCGCTCGCCGCAAAGCCTGTAGGAGCCAGCTTGCTGGCGATAGGCGCAGCGCGCCGGCAGGTCAGACTCATGCAGACTCAGCGGATATCGCTGCGCCGATACAGGCTCAGGCCCAGCGCCAGCACCGCGAGCATGCCGGCGCAGCTGCGGTTGATCCACAGCATCGCCCGCGCGGAGAAGGTGCGCATGGCATAGCGCCCGCCAAAAGCGTAGGTCGCCATCATCACGCAATTGATCGCCGTGCTGACCAGCGCCAGGATCAGGTACTGCTGCGCCACCGGCTGGTCGGGGCGCACGAACTGCGGCAGGAAGGCGGAGAAAAACAGCAACCCCTTGGGGTTCGACAGCCCCACCAGCAATGAGCGCATGAAAGCCCCGCGCCCGCTGCTGGCAGCGCCGCCGCTCTGCGCGGCCAGCGCCGTTGTCGGCGCCTTCCACAGCACCCACGCCAGGTACAACAGGTACGCCGCGCCGCCCCACTTGACGATGGAAAACAGCTGCTCGGAAGCTTGCAGCAACGCCCCCAGGCCGCAGCCCACCGCACCGATCAGCAACAGGTCGGACAGCATCGCGCCAGCCATGCCGCAACCGGCGATGCGCATGCCATGGGTGGCACCGTTATTGAGAGCCAGCAGCATCGACGGCCCCGGGGTCATCATCACCGCGCTGACGGTGACGACGTACAGAAACAATGTGGTGGCGTCCATCCGAACCCTCCGTAAAACCACAGGTACAACAGGTCGGCCAGCATACACCAGGGGCTTTCAGCCCGGCAGCGAAGCGCCCCAGTCCGCCACCTGGCGAGCGCTGATGCTGACGCCGCCGCACACCACGATCACCACGTCCCGCGCCGCGGCGATGGCCGGGTGATCGAGGTAGGCCACCGCCAGCGAGACGCCGCAGGCCGGCTCCACCAGCTGGCGCAGATCGTCGGCATAACGCACCACGCCGAGGATCGCCTCGGCATCCGACAACACCAGCGACTGATGGGCAAAAGCCTGGATCTGCTGCAACGGCCAGGCCGCCACCTGGGCCGCGCCGAGGGAACTGGCGACGGTGTCGACCTTCGCCAACTTGACCGGGTGCGCGGCCGCCAGCCCTGCGGCAAAGGAAGCGCTGCCAGTGGTTTCACAGGCGATGATCCGGCAGTCCTGGCGCTGGTGACGCAGCAGGCCGGTGAGGATGCCGGCCAGCAAGCCTCCACCGCCCACCGACGCCACTATGGTGTCGACCTGCGGACAGTCTTCGAGGATTTCATCGATCATGCTGCTGTGCCCTTGCCACAGCACCGGGTGGTCGAAGGCCGGCACGTATTCGCTGTCGGCAGCGCTGCTCAGTTGCAGCGCGCGTTCGTTGGCCTGGTCCCAGACCTGGCCATGCACCAGCACCTCGGCGCCGGTCCGGGCGATGCGTTCGCGGGTGGTTTGCGCGGTGGTCTGTGGCACCACGATGCAGGCTTGCAGGCCAAGGCTGGCCGCCGCCATCGCCGTGGCCAGCCCGGCATTGCCGCCGGACGGACAGACCACGCGGCGCTTGCCCTGCTGCGCCGCCTGGGTACAGAGCAGGCCCAGGCCGCGCATCTTGAACGAGCCACTGGGTTGCAGGTTTTCCAGCTTGAGCCAGATACGCCGGGTGGCCGTGGACAACCCGGGATGCAGGATCAGGGGGGTGCGGATATGCAGCATCATGGACTCCTTGGATGAAGACGGGCGTCTTGCAACCCTAGATGCTCAGGCCAGCCTATGCCGCCTCCCCCTGGCCGCTCGCCGGTCAGCGAATCGGCGGTATGCGGATATCGCCTTGGCGGCACTGGGTGCGCACGCCCTTGCCACAGGCGCCGAACCCCAGGTTCTTGTCCAGGCAGACCCGCACTTCGGAGAGTTCCGGGCCGCTGCACAACACCGCTACGCCCTTCTCCGGAATGCCCGGGTTGGCCTGGCGGAACAACTGCTCGATCTCCCGGGCCTCGAAGTAATGCACGGTGGTCGAAGGTTCCAGCACCTCGGGAATCTTCACCTTGCCCAGGGCCTGGTCGGAGGTCTCCAGGTAGCCCATGGCGCCCAGCCCGCTACAGGTGCCGTGCTTGCTCCATTCGTGCTCCATCAGCTTGGCCGTCGGGAATAGGGTCAGGCCCTTGGCCCGCTCTTCGGCGTTCAGCTGCGTCAAGGGCGGGCAGGACTGCGGCCAGCCGCCCTTGGCGTATTGCGGCCACAGGCCATGCAGGACAAAACCGTAGCCCTTGCCAGAGCACTGCTCGTTTTCCGGATGGGTCAGGCAAAAGGTCGGCGACCAGGACAGCGACAGCAGGTAGTAGTCGAACACCCCGGCGACCGATTCGCGCTGCTGTCGCGCCTCCCGTGCCTGGCTGACCCCGACGGTGCAGATCATCAGCGCGGCCAGCGCCGCGGTTGCAAACAGTTTTCTCATAGACCCTCTCCTTGGGATGGGGCAGTGGGTGAACGGCCCCGTAGTGACCTGGCCGGTAGCGGCCAGACACCCTTCTTGGCACGGGGCTGTTGCAGGAAGATGACAGGCCACCTCCCCCACAGGGAAGCTGGCCGATGCTAGCGAAGCGTTTTAGCAGACAGATCGGGTTGGCGCCATGGCCAGCGGGCAGCGTCTACGCAATGACCAGGCGAATGCGGGATTTGTGGCAAACACTCGCCTCTGTAGGAGCGAAGCTTGCTCGCGAGGCGTCATGCCAGGCACACCGCATTGCTCCAATCGCCGACAATCGAGCGTCGACCGGCCGCTCCTACCGAAGCATCTGCGGGGTGAACGATAAATAACGGTCGTTGGCGCCAAGTGCGCAAGATCGTTCAAGCCATTTCCGTCGCGGGCTGGCACAGTCGGTTCCCGTTCCTTGATTGCAGGCTGTCATGTCCAGCATTGTTCTTCCCCGCACCGCGTTCCTGCGTGGTGCCGTTGCCATCCTGCCGCTGTCCCTGGCCACCGCGCCCTGGGGCCTGCTGGCGGGTTCCATGGCCATCGAGGCCAATCTCACGCCCCTGCAAGGCCAGGGCTTGTCGAGCATCGTCTTCGCCGGCGCCGCGCAACTGGTGGCGATCGGCATGCTCAAGGGCGGCGCGGGGATTTTCTCGATCCTGCTCACCACTCTGCTGCTGACCTCCCAGCACCTGCTGTACGGCATGAGCATGCGTTCGGTGATTTCGCCGCTACCAGGACGCTGGCGGGTCGGCCTGGGGTTCCTGCTCACCGATGAGCTGTTCGCCCTGACCAGCCAGCACGACAAGCAGCAGTTCGATCGCTGGTACGCCCTCGGCGTGGGCCTGACCTTCTACATCGCCTGGAACCTGTTCACCCTGGCCGGCATCGTCCTCGGGCGCGCCATTCCCGGGCTCGAACACCTGGGCCTGGACTTCTCCATCGCCGCCACCTTTATCGCCCTGATCACGCCGCTGGTGCGCAACGTGCCGACCGTGGTCTGCGTGGCCGTATCGCTGTTCTGCTCGGTACTGTTCAGCTACTGGCAATGGGGCTCGGCCCTGGTGCTGTCGGGCCTGATGGGCATGACCGCGGGTTTTCTCTGCAACAAGTTATACCGGGAGCGCACATGATGGTCTGGGCAGTGATTTTCGGCATGGGCTTGCTGGTGTTTCTCAACCGTTACGTGTTTCTCGAACCGCGCCTGCCGGTGCGCCTGAGCAGCAACGCCCGGCAATTTCTCGGTTTCGCCGTACCGGGCATGCTCACCGCGATCTGCGGACCGATCGTGTTCATGCCCGAGCACCAGCTGAACCTGGCCTACGACAACCCGTACCTGATCAGCTCGCTGGTGGCCATCGTGCTGGTGATCTACACCCGCAACACCCTGGTCAGCATGCTGCTGAGCATGGCGTTCTTTTTCCTGCTGCGCTGGTGGTTGTAGAGGCTGGCTGGCGCTCTGAAGAACGCGGTGTGCCTGCCCCACCGCCCGGCCCCCAATCGGCAACCCGGCCCCTCAAGGCGCCTTGGCTTCGCGCAACAGCTGCTGGATCACCTGCTCCTGCGCCTCGTAACTGCCCTCGCCAAAGTGGCTGTAGCGCACCTGGCCGCGGGCGTCGATAAAGTAGTGAGCCGGCCAGTACTGGTTGTCGAAGGCACGCCAGATCGCATAGTCGTTGTCGATGGCCACCGGGTAGCCGATATCCAGCTTGCGCACCTGGGCCTTGACGTTGTCGATGACCTTTTCGAAGGCGTATTCCGGGGTGTGCACGCCGATCACCACCAGCCCGTCCTTGGCGTACTTTTTCGCCCAGGCGTTCACATACGGCAGGCTGTGCTGGCAGTTGATGCAGTCGTAAGTCCAGAAGTCCACCAGCACCACCTTGCCGCGCAAGGCCTCGGCGTCCAGCGGCGGCGAATTCAACCATTGCACCGCGCCACTCAGCGAAGGCATCGGGCCCTTGCTCGGCAGCGCCTCGGCGGGTGCCGCGCCAGCCTTGTCGATCAGGTAGTCCAGGGCCTTGGGCACGCTCTTCAGCAGGCCTTGCTCGAGGGCCGCGCCGCCTTGGGATGAGGTGCTGGCCAGCAGGCGGTCGTCCACCCCGCTGCCGATCGCCACGGCCGCCAGCAACACCAGGCAACCGGCGGCGCGGCGCAGCCAGGCGGTGGCCGGCAGGGACGGCTTGAGCCGGTTGACCAGCCCTCTTCCGGCAAAGATCAGCAGCCCCAGGGACAGGGCACTGCCCAGGCCGTAGGCCAGCAGCAACAGGCTGGTCTGGGCGCTCGCCCCTTGCAGCATGGCGCCGGTCAGGATCACCCCGAGAATCGGCCCGGCACAGGGCGCCCAGAGCAAGCCGGTGGCCACCCCCAGCAACAGCGCCGCCAAGGGTCCGGAGAACTTGCGCGCCCGATCGAGGCGCAGGCCGTCCAGGCGATTGCCCAGGCTGACCCAGGGCCGCGCCAGCCAGTTGCCGAAGCGGGCAAAGATCAGCGACAGCGCGAACAGCCCCAGCACAATCAGCGCCAGCTGGCGCCCGATGCCGTTGGCCCGGACGATCCAGTCGCTGCCGACCACCGCCAGGCTCGACACCAGGGCAAAGGTCAGCGCCATGCCGCCGAGGGTCAGCAGCACCGAGCCGCGCGAGCGGTCGGCCCGGGCGAACAGGAACGGCACCACCGGAAGAATGCAGGGGCTGAGGATGGTCAGGACCCCGCCGAGAAACGCTATGAGCAACATGGCATCACCTGTGATCGGTCAATGTCCCGCCCGCCATCGATGGCGGGCGTATTCAGGGGTGGCAGGCCCGGTTCAGGCCTGGTTGTCGGCGCGCATCCCCTGCGGGGTGCGCTCGTAGCCGCCTTCGGCGAGCAGCGGCGCCGCTCGCTCTGGCTGGCCGCCCTGGCTCAAGGGCGCGAGCTGGAAGCAGGTCGTGCAGGACGAATCGGCGGCGCTGGCATCCACGGCCACGCCGGCCAGGGTCAAGGTCAGGGAAAGCAGGCAGGTTTTCAGGGTGTTCATGGGCTGATCCTCATGTTCAACAGGGACTACATGACAAATGAGTGCACTCAGTTGCCGTCGTTACAGTTGTTGGCGAACTTGCGGTAATCCAGGGCCTGGGTACGGCCCTGGGAATCGAGGTAAGTCATGCGCGCATTGACCACGCCGCAGCTCGGCTCGGCGTCTTCGGTCATCGACAGGACTTTCTGGATATCCAGCTGGGTGCCGTAGCTGTAGGTCTGGGCCTGTACCGTGCTTTCGGCACGGGCCGACAGGGTGCAGATATTCAGCGCGGCGAACAGGCAGGCGGCGTAGAGGGCGGTGCGTTTCATGCGGGTTTCCTCGAACGACAATGGGCTTTGGTGGCGAGGCCAGTGGCTGTGCCTCGATGGAGCCCATTGAATGCGCGCAAGGTATCGCGCCTGTGTCGGCAAACCGCCCTTGCTGTTTCCCTGCGTATCCACGCCGCCGGGGGATACACAGCGATACAAAGGCGTCGGAAAAACCCTGTTTTGCATCGCCGTGTATTCAGCCAGGCGCCAGATACACTGCAATACAAAGCGCCGCAGGCAGGCCCGCCCGGGCCCTATAGACTAGGCAGCACGACCCTATACAGAGGCAACCCCATGGATCATGTCGATCACGTATTGATAGTCGATGACGACCGCGAGATCAGAGAGCTGGTAGGCAACTACCTGAAAAAGAACGGCCTGCGCACCACGGTAGTGGCTGACGGCAGGCAGATGCGCAGCTTCCTGGAAACCACCCCGGTGGACCTGATCGTGCTCGACATCATGCTGCCCGGCGACGATGGCCTGCTGCTGTGCCGCGAGCTGCGCGCCGGCAAGCACAAGGCTACGCCGGTGCTGATGCTCACCGCGCGCAACGATGAGACCGACCGCATCATCGGCCTGGAGATGGGCGCCGACGATTACCTGGTCAAGCCCTTCGCCGCCCGCGAGCTGCTGGCGCGGATCAATGCCGTGCTGCGCCGCACGCGCATGCTGCCGCCGAACCTGGTGGTCACCGAGAGCGGCCGCCTGCTGGGCTTCGGCCGCTGGCGCCTGGACACCACCGCGCGCCACCTGCTGGACCAGGACGGCACCCTGGTCGCCCTGAGCGGCGCCGAATACCGGCTGCTGCGGGTGTTCCTCGACCACCCGCAACGGGTGCTCAACCGCGACCAGCTGCTCAACCTGACCCAGGGCCGCGACGCCGACCTGTTCGACCGTTCCATCGACCTGCTGGTCAGCCGCCTGCGCCAGCGCCTGCTGGACGATGCTCGCGAACCGGCCTACATCAAGACCGTGCGCAGCGAGGGTTATGTGTTCTCGCTGCCGGTGGAGATCCTCGAGGCCGCGTCATGAAGCTTGCGTTGCACTGGCCGCGCACCCTCGCCTCGCGGCTGTCGCTGATTTTCCTGATCGGCCTGGCGCTGGCCCAGGGCCTGTCGTTCGCCGCGCAGTCCTACGAGCGCTACCAGAGCGCGAAGATGACCATGCTCGGCAACCTGGAGAGCGACGTCGCCACCTCCATCGCCATCCTCGATCGCCTGCCCGCCGCCGAGCGCCCCGCCTGGCTGCAACGTCTGCAACGGCGCAACTATGGCTACCTGCTCAGCGCCGGCGAACCCGGCCAGCCCCTGGACGGCGAGGATGTACCGGTCTCGGTGAACTCGATCAAGAGCGCCCTCGGCCGCGACTACGACCTGGCGTTCAACACCATTCCCGGACCGCGCCAGCACTATCAGGCCCACCTGCAACTGGCCGACGGCAGCCCACTGACCATCGACGTGCGCCCGGCGATGACGCCGATATCGCCCTGGTTGCCGGCAGTGTTGCTGGGGCAGTTGCTGGTGCTGATCCTCTGCGCCTGGCTGGCGGTACGCATCGCCGTGCGCCCACTGACCCGGCTGGCCCAGGCGGTGGACAGCCTCGACCCCAACACCCACGGCGTACACCTGGACGAAAAAGGCCCGATCGAAGTGGTGCACGCGGCTAAGGCCTTCAATGCCCTGCAGGCGCGGATCGGCGCCTACCTCAAGGAGCGCATGCAACTGCTGGCGGCGATCTCCCACGACCTGCAGACGCCGATCACCCGCATGAAACTGCGCGCCGAGTTCATGGACGACTCCGCCGAGAAGGACAAGCTGTGGAACGACCTGAGTGAAATGGAGCACCTGGTGCGCGAGGGCGTGGCCTATGCCCGCAGCATCCATGGCGCCACCGAGGCCAGTTGCCGCATCGACCTGGACGCGTTTCTCGACAGCCTGGTGTTCGACTACCAGGACACCGGCCAGGACGTCGAGCTGGCCGGCAAGAACGGCGCGCTGATCGACACCCGCCCCCACGCCCTGCGCCGGGTGCTGGTGAACCTGGTGGACAACGCGCTGAAGTTCTCCGGCGCGGCGCGGATCGAGGTCCAGGCACAAGCCGGCGATCGCCTGTCGGTCAAGGTCCTGGACCGCGGCCCGGGGATCAGCGAAGAGCAACTGGCCGAAGTGCTCAAGCCGTTCTATCGGGTGGAAAGCTCGCGCAATCGCGACACCGGCGGCACCGGCCTGGGGCTGGCCATCGCCCAGCAACTGGCGGTGGCCCTGGGTGGCTCGCTGCGCCTGAGCAATCGCCAGGGCGGTGGCCTGTGCGCGGAACTGATCCTGGTCAGCAACAAGGCCAGCCTCTGAGCGCCTCGCTACACAGGCATACATAACCGCCCCTCGCCGACACAGCCGATATACATGGCCTTGCAAGACTCCTGGGACGCGCCGCGACAGCGGCGCCCAACCTCAAGGAGCCTCTCATGCCCACTCAATCCCTTCCCTCGCGTTTCCACGGCTGGCGGCTGTTCAGCCTGCTGGCCGCCGCCGTGCTGCTGATGACCGCGCTGGTGCTACTGCTCGAGCCGAACCTGATCGAGGCCACCCGCAGCGCCATCCGCGCCACCGCGCGCTCATCTTTCGTGCTATTTCTGCTGGCCTTCACTGCCTCGGCGTTCGCCGTGCTGCTGCCCTCTCCCCTGAGCCAGACGCTGGTGCGCGAGCGCCGTTTCATCGGCCTGGCGTTCGCCTTCTCGCACCTGGTCCACGCGCTGCTGATCTACAGCTACGGGCAACTGAACCCGGAGTTCTGGCCCGGCCGCAGCACCCTGGGCAACCTGCCCGGGTCCGTGGGTTACCTGTTTATCCTGCTGCTGACCCTGACCTCGTTCAAAGGCCCGGCCTCGCTGCTCAGCCGCACGGCCTGGAAACGCTTGCACACCACCGGCATGTGGGTGATCGCCGCGATATTCGCTTTCTCCAATTTCAAACGCATCCCCTTGAGCGCCTGGTACCTGCTGCCTTTCACGCTCACCTGCTCGGCCATGGCGATCAACCTGCTGGGCAAGCTGGCTCAGGCCAACAAACGCCGGCAACGCCAGGCCCTGAACCCGCGCTGAGCTGATACCGCCCCGGTAGCCGCTGGCGCAGGCGCTGCGATCGACGTCGCAGACGGCGCCGCTTTTGTAATGCCCCCCACTTTGCCCAGGAGATCCACCCCATGATCCTCACGCTTTCGTCCGCCCTCGACGGGCTGCAACGCCACCTCAATCGCCTGTCCCCCTGGGTCGCGCTCCTCAGCCTGCGCCTGTTGCTGGCCTGGGAGTTCTTCGAGTCGGGCCTGGAAAAATGGCGGGGGGAAAACTGGTTCCAGCAGATCCAGTCCGCCTTCCCGTTTCCCTTCGACCAGTTGCCGGCGAGCCTGAACTGGCAGCTGTCGATGTGGGCCGAGCTGCTGTGCCCCCTGGCGTTGCTGCTGGGCCTGGGCACCCGCTGCGCCGCGCTGGTGCTGATCGTGGTCACTGTGGTCGCCACCGCCGCCGTGCACTGGCCGGCCGACTGGTCGAGCCTCAGTGAACTGGCCCAGGGTTACGCCATCAGCAACAAGGGCCACGGCAACTTCAAACTGCCGGCGATCTACCTGGCGGCGCTGCTGCCCCTGCTGTTCCAGGGCCCGGGCAAACTCAGCCTGGATGCATTGATCGGGCGCCTGCGCCACGGACGCTGATACCGAGGGGCAAAAAAGCCGCAGCGTGAGCTGCGGCTTTGGTGTTTCTACGGCGGAAGTTCGATAACAGGCACATATCCCCGTAGCCGCTGGCGCAGCCTGCGATCGGCTGCGCAGCAGACGCAAACCCAGGCAACGCGGTGTGCCAGGAAGAACGTGCAACCAGGTTTTACGACGGCTACGCCGCCGATCGCAGGCTGCGCCAGCGGCTACATTGGGCCGATAGTGCCTTGGCCGTGCAGTTGTCGTAGCAGGCTCTGGCCATTGGCGAGAAAGGTGTCGAGGTCGTCGATGCCCGCTTCCAGGGCCAGGCCTTGCAACTGGGCGCGACCGTGGAGTTGGGGGAACGCCTCGATACGCTCCAGCAGGCGCCAGGCCAGCGGGCTGAGTTCGCAAAAGCGCACGCGGTAGCCGGCATCGCGGTAGATCAGCAACAAGGTCGGTGCTGCCCCGGGGTCGCTGGGACGCCAGGCCGGGCCCAGGCGCTGCACCGGCCAGGCGTAGGCCAGCGGCCAGGCCAGGGGCGACAGGCGCAGCGGGCGACGCAATAGCAGCTCCGGGTCGCTGGCCGGCAGCGGTTCGGCCTCGGTCTGTTGCAGGGCCATTTCGATCCACTCGTAATGGCTCAGTTCGACCATGAAGGCCGGCCAACTGCCGTCCTGCAAACCGGCGGGCGTGGAAGCCATCCAGGCCACGAATTCGCCGGCGATCTCGCCGAACTTTGGCGTGGCACAGCGGTGCTCGCGCAGGAACACCCGCAGCAGCCGGCGCCAGTCCGTCTCGCCGAGCACCGAACGCAGCACCGGAAAAGTACCGCTGAGCAACGACTGCAGGTTGTCGAACACCAGCTCGCGGTAAATCTCCGCCCGCGCGCGGTCCATCCCGGCGGGCGGCGCCCGGTGCTCGGGGTCGCGCAGGTAGGCGGTCAGGGCCTGTTGCTGGGCGTCGAGGGCGATCAGCGGCTTATCCATGGGCCAGCCGCCCCTGCATCTGGCAGGCACTGGCCTGCAACTGGCGGATGCTGTCCAGCTCGCCCAGCAGCTCGGCGAATGGCGGGAAGTTGAAGTCCCGTTCCAGCAGGGTCGGTTGCACGCCAAACAGTTGGTAGGCGCGCGCCAATAAATCCCAGACCACCGCTTTGACCGGCGCACCGTGGGTGTCGATCTTCAGGCTGTCGGACTGGTCGTAGTGCCCGGCCACGTGCATCGCCACCACCCGTTCTGGCGGCAGGCCGGCAAGAAAGGCCTGGGGCTCGAACCCGTGGTTCACCGAGTTGACGTAGAGGTTGTTGACGTCCAGCAACAGGTCACAATCGGCTTCGGCCAGCACCGCGTTGGTGAACGCCAGCTCGTCCATGTCCTGGCGCGGCGCAGCGTAGTACGAGACATTCTCCACCGCCAGACGCCGGCCCAGCACCTCCTGGGCCTGGCGGATGCGCGCCGCGACATGGCGCACCGCCTCTTCGGTGAACGGTAGCGGCAGCAGGTCGTAGAGGTGCCCGTCGTCGCCACAGTAGCTCAGATGTTCGCTGTACAGCGGCACCTTAAAACGCTCGAGAAACTGCCGCACTTCCCGCAGGAACCCTAGGTCCAGCGGTGCCGGGCCACCGAGGGACAACGACAGCCCGTGGCAGGTCAACGGGCAGCGCTCGGCCAGGGCGCGCAACGCGGCGCCATGGGCACCGCCGATGCCGATCCAGTTTTCCGGCGCCAGTTCCAGAAAGTCAAAAGCGCCCGCAGGCGCCGTATGCAATGAGTCGAGCAAGGCACGACGCAAGCCAAGCCCCACGGTTGCCGAAACGGGCAGCCGCGGAGCCAGGGTAGATAACACGCTGTGAGAGGGTTGCATGGGCCAGTCTCCTGGTTGCCCCGGAAAAAACCGGGGGGCACCCGGATGCCCCCCGCCACCGTCGATCAGGACTCGATCGCCGCACCGCACTTGCCTTCGCCACATTTGCCTTCGGCCGAACCGGCCTTGGCCGCCAGGTACTGCTTGGCTTCGCTCAGGCTGATGGCGCCATCGTGGTTGGCGTCGATCTTGTCGAACTCGGCGGCGCGCTCGGGGGCGGCGGCGATGAACTCCTCGCGGGAGACCTTGCCGTCGTGGTTAGTGTCGGTCTTGGCGAACTTGTCTTCGCCGCACTTGCCTTCGGTGGAGGTCTTGACCCCGTCGGCCGCGGCCAGGGTGTAGCCCTGGGACAGCTCGGTCATGCTCAGCGCCGAAGCGGCGGTGGACAGGCCCAGGCCGCCGACCAGCGCCAGGCCGAGCGCGACGTTGGAAACATTGGAGAGTTTGAACATGCTGATACCCCTTCGATGGATTGATTAACGGTTCCCGCCACCGACACCGAGAAGCTCGGTGCTGGCGGGTGGACGTAGTTAATCCTCGGGGTGTATCCGGGTTGTGTGCGCAACCGGCGCCAGGACAAGCAGGTGTATCAGCAGCGGGCCGATACACACTCCGATACAAGGCCGTCGGCCAACCGGCCAGGTGAGCGCTGGCTCAACTGGCCGAAGTGCAACGCGGGATGTCCTGCAGCGAACGGTAGACCGGCAAGCCCAATTGCTCACCCATGGCGACCAGGGCATCGGCACTGGCGCAGGCCCCGCCGATGCGCAGCAGCGCGTCGCAACGTTGCAACTGCTGCCGCGCACCCGCCTGGAACTCGTCGACAGCGCTCGAAGCATCCGTCGCCAACCCCAGCCACTGGCCGAACACGGGGCTGTGCCCGGCCTCGAACAACTGCGCGGCCCAGTCATCCAGGCTGGCAACCTGCCGCGCCAGCGCCGCCGCATCGTCGGTTGCCGAGTACCGGGGCGCGGCCACCAGGATCGTCAGGCGGCGCGGCGGCATCAGGCGCAGTTCCAGATATTGCAGGAGCATGATGGTCTTGCCGTCGACGATCTCGCCGCTGCGCACCATGTCCAGCGCCTGCTGGTAACCCAGCTCCAGCACCTCGATGTCCTCGCCCTCTTCCTCCAGGCCGCCACCGTCGCCGATACGGTCGTCGGGGGGAGTATTCGCCGATGAAAAAGTGGATGCGCTCGGTGACCGAGCCTGGGCTCATGAAGGCTTCATAGATCTTCTCGACCGTGCCGACGCGGTAGCCGGTTTCCTCCTCGGCTTCCAGGCGGATGCGCTCCTCCGGGCTGGCATTGTCCAGCAGGCCGGCGGCGGTCTCGATCAAGTAGCCGCTGTGGTCGTTGACGTAGGTCGGCATGCGGAACTGGCGGATCAGCAGCACCGTGCGCCGCTCGCGGTTGTACAGCAGGATGGTCGCGCCATTGCCGCGGTCGTAGACCTCGCGGGTCTGCGCCTGCCAGCTGCCGTCGCGGCGCTGCAGGTCGAAGCTGTATTTCTTCAGCAGGTACCAGTTGTCGGAGAGCATCTCCTCGGCGGTGATGCGCACGGGTGCGGCTTGCATGGTCTTCCCCCTTGGCAATGGGCCGACATTCAACACGAGTGATGCGCCAGATGTCGATCCCGGCCCAGGCCGACCGTTGCCAGGCACCGGCCTGAACCTGCGCACAGCCCGGGCAGAAACGACAACGCCCCTCATGGGAGGGGCGTTGGCAATGATGCGTTAAGTTCGCTTACACCTGGATCAGGTTGGCGATCTTCACGTCCGGATCGACATCGGCTTCATAGTCGACGCCGTCGATCTCGAAGCCGAACAGGCGCAGGAATTCCTGCTTGTAGCCGGCGAAGTCGGTCATCTGGTAGAGGTTTTCGCTGGTGACTTCATCCCACAGCTGCTTCACGCGGTCCTGGACAGCAGGTTCCAGTTCCTTGTAGTCGGCACGCAGGCGGCCTTCCTGGTCGATGATCGGGTTCGGGTTGTACAGGCTGTCCTTGTACAGACCGTAGACCTGCTCGATGCAACCTTCGTGACTGCCCTGCTCTTTCATGACCTTGAACAGCAGCGACAAGTACAGCGGCATGATCGGGATCGCCGAGCTGGCCTGGGTCACCACGGCCTTGAGCACCGATACCCGCGCGTCGCCGCCCAGGTCCGACAGCTCCTTGCGGATGCCGATGACTTTCTGGTCCAGGTCCTTCTTGGCTTCGCCGATGGAACCGTTCCAGTAGATGTCGTGGGTCAGCTTCTCGCCCAGGTAGGTGAAAGCGGTGGTTTTCGCGCCTTCGGCCAGGACGCCGGCTTCGTGCAGCGCGTCGATCCACATTTGCCAGTCTTCGCCGCCCATCACGGCCACGGTGCCGTCGATTTCTTCCTGGGTGGCTGGCTGCAGGGTGGTTTCCTTAACGATTTCCTTGTCGGTGTCGACACCGCGCAGGGTCACCGATTTGCCCAGCGGCTTGAGGGTCGAGCTCAGGACTTCGCCGGTTTTCGGGTGGGTACGGCGCGGAGCGGCCAGGCTGTAGACCACCAGGTCGATCTTGCCCAGGTCGCGCTTGATGGTTTCGATGGTCTGGCGCTTGACTTCGTCGGAGAAGGCGTCGCCGTTGATGCTCTTGGCGTACAGGCCTTTTTCTTCGGCGAACTTGTGGAAAGCCGCGGTGTTGTACCAGCCGGCGGTGCCGAGCTTGCCGTCAACGCTGCCGCGCTCGAAGAACACACCCAGGGTGTTGGCGCCGCAACCGAAGGCGGCGGTGATACGTGCGGCCAGGCCGTAGCCGGTGGAAGCGCCGAGCACCAGTACGTTCTTTGGCCCAGCGTCGATGGTGCCTTGTTCGGTGACGTAGTCGATCTGTTGCTTGACGTTGGCTTCGCAACCGACCGGGTGGGTCGTCACACAGATAAAGCCGCGAACGCGGGGTTTGATGACCATACACAATCTCCCAATTTCAATATGCCAAGAGCCAATACGGGCTGCAGCAGCGTCACTTGTTCAAGTCGTAGACGCTCGGAACGTCCTCGCGTCACGCCTTGGGTTTTCAATGAGTGCAGATTTGCCCGCCAGCATAAGTTCATTCCGGGGTTTGGGCCAGAAAACGCTGAGATTGCTCCATGACCTGTATGGCCCGGGAGAAGCTGCGGTCATTTGTTCAAACGGTGGGCATCGTAGGCGTCCAGGGCCTGATAGGCGGTATAGGTCGCCTGCGCCGCGACCAGACCGGCCAAGCCAAAGGTGGGCACCAGGCCGAACTGGCCAAAGCCCTGGGGAATGGGGATGGCCTTGGCGATGGCATCCGCCAGCACTTCCCCCGCCACCGTGGTCGGCGCCATGCCGTGACCGCCGAACCCCACGGCATGCCACACGCCGTTGTCGTCCCGGCCGATCTGCGCCATCTGCTGGCGGCCGTAGCTCATCAGCCCGCCCCAGGAATACTCGATCTCGACGTCGGCCAATTGCGGGTAGACCGTGACCAGATCGGCTTTGAGCAAGCCGGCAATCGCCTGCGGGCCACGATTGAGGATGGAAATGCGCCCGCCCCAGAGAATCCGGCTGTCCGCCAGTGGGCGGTAATAGTCGAAGGCAAAGCGGGTGTCGTAAATGGCCGACTCGCAGTCGATCGCTTCCCGCAAACGCTCGCCCAGGGGCTCGGTCGCCACCACATAGGTGGCAATCGGCAGCGTCGCTCGCTCCACCGGGCGGTACAGCCCACGGGCGTAACCACCCGCGGCGAACACCACCTGTTCAGCCAGGACTTCGCCACCCGCGGTCCTGATCAGGTACTTGCCGCCCTGCTGCTCGATCGCCAGGGCCGCGGAGTGTTCGTGGATATCGATGCCGTAGCCGGCGACAGCCGCCGCCACGCCATACACATATTTGAGCGGGTGGAAGTGAAAGGCATTGCTCTCGAACAAGGCGCCGAAATAGCGCTCGGTCTTGAGCTTTTCCCGCAACTCGCCCGGCGGTACGTACTGCCAGTCGACGCCGTAGACCTCCTTCATCAGTTGCCGAGGCTTTTCCAGACGCGCCGGGTCGTTGAACCAGTTGGCCAGCAGCACGCCCCTGTCGGTCAGGTCGCACTGGATACCGTATTGCCGGACGCGCTGGCGGATCAGTTCGACCGCGTCGATGGTCAGCCGGTAGAGCCGCCGCGCTTCCTCGCGGCCCAGGGTCTTGAGCAGCTCGGCATTGCCCAGGCAATAGCCGCCGAATACAAAACCGCCGTTGCGCCCCGAGGCGCCGTGCCCCACGGTGTGGGACTCCAGCACCACCACGTCGGTTACGCCGCGTTCGGCCAGGCCAAGCGCCGTGGACAGCCCGGCCAGCCCGCCGCCCAGAATGCACACCCGGGTTTCCACCCGGCCGCCAAGCGCCGGATAGGCGGTCTTTTCAACCGTGGCCTGGTAATAACTTTCGAGAAAATCCTGACTCATCACTTGGCTCCGACCTGGGTCATTCGCACAGGAAGACCCGCATTCTCATTCATAGCCGATTCCAGCGGCGGGCAAGTCTCGGACTTGTTGCGAATCATCGAAAAGCTCATGTCAGCAAACCGGACGAACCTGGATCCACTGACAACTTTGTGCGCCAGCCAGATCGCCAGGAACAGCACCAGGCCAATATAGGTGGCGGTCAGCCCGGCCCAATCGATCGAGTCGCCGAGCAGGGCTTGATAGTTCTGCCCCAGGGTGACGAACAGGCACAGGACAAAGGCGAAAATCGGCCCGAACGGAAAGAACCGCGACACATAAGGCAAATTGCCCAGGTCATGGCCCTGGCGCACATAACCGCGACGAAACCGGTAGTGGCTGACCGCGATGCCCAGCCAGGCGATAAAGCCGAGCATGCCCGAGGTGTTGAGCAGCCAGTTATAGATCTGCCCCGGGCTGAAGATGAAGGTCAGGAAGCACAGGGCCGCCACCGTGGCCGTGGCCAGCAGCGCCCACCGCGGGGTGCCGGATGCGCTCAAACGGGCGAAGATCGCCGGCGCCTTGCCTTCCAGAGCCAGGCTGTAGAGCATCCGCGAGGAGGCATACATGCCGGAGTTCCCGGCGGACAGCACCGAGGTCAGGATCACCGCGTTCATCACCGCAGCCGCGCCGAGCATGTCGGCCCGTTCGAAGATCAGGGTGAAGGGGCTGACACGGATATCGGACACCCCATTCCTCAACAGGCTCGGGTCGTTGTAAGGAATCAACAGGCCGATGATCAGGATGGTCAGCACGTAGAACAGCAGGATCCGCCAGAAGATCTGCCGCACCGCGCGCGGCACGTTTTTCCCGGGGTCCCGGGTTTCACCGGCGGCGATGCCGACGAACTCGGTGCCCTGGAACGAAAACCCCACGATCATCGCCACCCCGACCAGGGCCCCCAGGCCGCCGACAATCGGCGCATCGCCAATCAACCAGAGCCTGGGGCCGGCATTTTCGCCGCCGCTGAGAATGCCGAACAACATCAGAATGCCCACCGTGATAAACAGCAGGATAGTGATGACTTTAATCAGGGCGAACCAATATTCGGACTCACCGAACAAGCGCACCGAGGCCATATTAAGTGCGCTGATGATCAATAGAAAAGCCGCACTCCAGATATACCCCGGCACCTCCGGAAACCAATAAGCCATGATGATCTGCGCGGCCACCAGATCGACTGCAACGGTCACCGCCCAGGCATACCAGTAGTTCCAGCCCAGGGCGAAGCCGAAACTTTCATCGACATACTTCGAGGCATAAGTCGAGAATGAACCGGTGACCGGCATGCAGGACGCCAGTTCACCGAGGCTGGTCATCAGGAAGAACACCATGGCGCCGATGACCACAAAGGCCAGCAGCGCGCCGCCCGGCCCGGACTGGGCAATGGTCGAGCCCGAGGCGACGAACAGCCCGGTACCGATGCAGCCGCCGATGGCGATCATGTTCAGGTGGCGGGGCGTCAGGGTTCTTTTCAGTCCGCCGGCGGTTTTCTCATTATGAAAATCGCCCGCTGTATCGCACGCAGCCGGCACTTTTGTGGAGTCTGTCATGGCTTACCTTCTTATTATATTTAAACCACCCATGATTGAATCATGCTGTTTGGAAGTGTTCGCGAATTGTTTTCCACCCCCACTAAAGCCCACAAAAATACCGCTGACAAATGATTTTCCCGAATCACATCAGTCCCATACGGAATACGCCAACAGTTACAAAATCCAATAAGCAGAAACACTAAATACCCACAACTAAACATCTAACAAACCGTCAGGTTTAATTGGTTTTCCACGGCATAAAACAGAAAATCCCTACACGCTAACAACTTGACTTAAAGAACAGAGTGTTTGAATGACCACGCCCATGCCTGGCACCGGGCAATGCCCGCAGCGGCCCTGGAAAGAAGGAAAAGAAAGGGTCGTGTGCAGGCCCGTCGCGGTCCACTTCGCATCCGCCTGGAGCGCGGCGCTGCCCCATCGACCGGCCGGCTAACTCTGCCAACCCACAAACCACTGCCCGAACGCCCGGGCCGGTAATGGCGAGGAAAACAGCTGGCCCTGCCCCACGTCATAGCCCCGCGCCTGCAGGATGTCGCGCTGCGCGGGGTGTTCAATGCCCTCGGCGATCACCCGCAGGGACAGGCCCTTGCCGATGCCGATGACCGCCTCGCTCAAGGCGCGGCAGGAGGCGTCGTGCTCCAGCTCCTCGACGAAGCTCTGGTCCAGCTTCAGCTCATTGATCGGCAAGCGCCGCAGATAGCCCAGGCTGGAATATCCCGCGCCAAAGTTGTCGATGGCCAGGCGCACGCCCAGGGTATGCAAGTCCTGGAGGGTCTGCTCGGTGGTCGGGCTGCTGCACAGGAAAACGCCCTCCGTGACCTCCACGCACAGGTCCGCCGGCTGCAGGCCGCAACGCTGCAACTGGCGGGCGATCAGGGCCGCCAGGTTGAGGTTATGGAAGTTGATCGGCGACAGGTTGACCGAGATGGACGGCACCCGGATTCCCGATCGACGCCAGCGCGCCAGTTGCTCGCAGGCTTCGCACAGCACCCACTGGCTGAGGTAGTTGATCAACCCGCACTCCTCGGCCAGCGCGATGAATTGCGCGGGCGGGATATTGCCCAGGCGCGGATGCTCCCAGCGCGCCAGCGCCTCGACCCCGACCAGGCCGTTGCTGCGCAAATCGATCTGCGGTTGATAGACCAGATGCAGGCCGTCGCTGGTCAGGGCCTGGCGCAGCGCCGTCTCCAGCTGCAGACGCTGCTGGGCGAGCTGGTCCATCTCCTCGAGGAAGAACCTGAAACCGCCGCGCTCGGTACGCTTGGCCTGGTACATGGCGATATCGGCGCAATGCAGCAGGCTTTCCATATCCTGGCCGTCGCTGGGGTACAGGCTGACGCCGACACTGGCCGAAGGCAGCACGGCGGTCCCGACAATATCGACCGGGGCGCCCAGGGTCGGCATCAGGCGCTCGAGAAAGGTCGTGACCCGGGTGGCGTTCATCCGGGGCAGCACCAGCACGAACTCGTCGCTCGACAGCCGGCCGACGATGTCCGACTCGCGCAGCACGCTGCGCAGCCGTTGCGCCATGACCTGCAGCAGCTCATCGCCCGAGGCATGCCCCAGGGCCTCGTTGACCTGCTTGAAGCGGTCCAGGTCGACATACAGCACCGCCAGCTCGCCCTGCTCCAGGGCCACCTCGGCGATGCTGCGGTTGGCCTCGGCCAACAGGGAACTGCGATTGGGCAAGCCGGTCAGGGCATCGGACAAGGCCATGTGGCGGATCGACTGGCGCGCCTCCTCGCGCTCCAGCGCCAGCATGCACAGGTGGGTCCCGGTCATGATCAGATGGGCATGGGTGGTATCGGGCTTGCGGCGCTCGCGGAAGTACAGGGCAAAGGTCGCGCGCACCCTGCCGGCGCTGTTGCGCAGCGGGATCGACCAACAGGCCCGCACCCCGGCCTGCCGCGCCAGCAAACGATAATCGGCCCACAGCGGATCGGTGTCGATATCGGTGACCAGCACCGGCTCGCCGCGAAAGGCCGCGGTGCCGCAGGAACCGGCGGCGGGCCCGATCGGCAGTCCCTCCATGGCTTGGGAATAGTCGGCCGCCAGGCCGGGACTGGCCAGGGGATGCAGCAGCCCCTGTGGGTCCACGCTGAGTATCGAGACGACGACCTCCGGCGCCAGGCGCTCGATTTCCTGGCACAGCAGCGTCAACACGCGTTCCAGGGGCTGCTCTTGCAACAAGGCGCCGATGACCTTGTCCTGTAGCACTTCGGGCAGCCTGGAACGGGTGATGTCGGTGAACACGATGACGATGTTGCCGATCCGCCCGCCGGCGTCGAACACCGGCGCCGAGCAGACCTGCACCCACAGCCGCTGGCCGTTACGCTTGCTGATCAGGCCGCAGGCTTCATGGGGCTGGCCACTGAGGATGCTCTCCAGTTGCAGCTCGTCGGCCTGAACCCGCCCTGGGGTATCGGCGACGAAGAACACCTGCGGCGAGCGCTCCAGCAATTCCTCGCGGGAATACCCCAGCAAGCGGACCAGCCCGTCGTTGATATAGATCAGCCGACCGTCGGCGTCGACGATGCAGGTGGCCGAGCTGCTGGCGTTGACCGACATCGACAGCAGGCGCTGCTCGATATCCTTCAGCCGCGTCTGGGTCACGTCCTTGAAAAAAGCGGCATACAAAATGCGCCCCTGCAGGGTGATCTTCGAAATCGCCATCGCGCCCCAGCGCTCTTCGCCATCCTTGCGCGTGATGCAGACATCGCGGCTGGTGCCGATGATCTTGTTGACCCCAGTCTCGCCGTCGTTTCGCGAGCGGATGGGGATCGGCACCAGCGTGCTGACGTCGCTGCCCAGCACCTCGCACCGTGGACAGCCCCAGAAGCGTTCGGCCGCCGCGTTGAAGAACACCACCTGGTTGCGATCATCGATGATCACCACGGCATCGTTGGCCTGTTCCAGGGTCTGCACGAAAAAGTCCGCCGCCTCTTCTCCGGTCGTTGACCCGACGCTCATATCCATGGCCGCCACTGCATGCATGCCCTCACGGTCATCGTCCCTGATCACCGTGAAGCGCCATTAACCGCCCTCGAACTGGAGGGGCCCGTCCTCGAAGCAACACCCGATACGGCTCAGCAAGGCTGAGAAAAGCGTTTTTACCCAGGCGAGCAGGACATCAGGCCATAGGCGTGGACATGGATCTTTAGGCCATCGACCTGAAATTAGAGAATAGCCGCGAAGTGACAGGGCCATGGAAAACCGTGCGATCCGCGCCAAACTTCGGCAACACCAGGTAGCCCGGGCGTCTGTCCATCGGCAACAGCCCCCGTCCGTCGCCCCGGGCGGCAACTTCATCTCTGGCCGGTTCGCCACTTGCGTTGTCCGATGCGCTTGGCTTCTCATGTCGCCCCTGAGCAGCACGCGAACCTGCGTGTTTCTTTTCAGGTTCCTCAACCCAGGGCAACAGGAGTGGCGGTGAATAAATTCTCGGACATGAGCACCTTCGTTGCGGTCGTCGAGGCGGCCAGTTTTTCCGAAGCCGGACGACGCCTGGGGACCACCAAGTCGCTGGTCAGCCAACGCATGCAGCAGCTGGAAAAGCGCCTGGGCGTGGTGTTGCTGACCCGTGGCCGGCCGCTGAAGCTGACCGAGGCCGGCCAGCTGTTCTACGCCGATTGCACACGCATCCTGCTGGACCTGGCGCGCGCCGAAGAGTCGGTGCAGGACCACCAGGCCAGCCTCGGCGGCACCCTGCGCCTAGCGGCGCCGATGGCCTTCACCCCACGCTACCTGGCGCCGTTGCTGGCGCGCTTCGCCCTGCAATACCCGCAACTGTGCGTCGACATGGAAGCCCAGGACCGGGTGGCCAACCTGCAGGATGGCCATTTCGACGTCGCCATCCGCCTGGGCAACCTCAACGACTCCTGCCTGGTGGCGCGGCCG
Source organism: Pseudomonas sp. NFACC41-3 (assembly GCF_900109505.1). Lineage (NCBI taxonomy): Bacteria > Pseudomonadati > Pseudomonadota > Gammaproteobacteria > Pseudomonadales > Pseudomonadaceae > Pseudomonas > Pseudomonas sp. NFACC41-3. Next base: position 1,181,941 of record NZ_FOAE01000001.1, on the reverse strand, counting down.
CTGACCGAGAACCGCCACCTGATCTGCGCCAGCCCCGACTACCTGGCGCGCCAGGGCACTCCCGAGCACCCCGGCGACCTGCAGCAGCACGACGGGCTGATCTACTACAACCGCGAACCCAACGGCATGTGGAGCCTGCCCATGGACGGCGCGCAGAACTCGTTCCGCGTCCGCGTGCGCATGCGGACCGACTCCGGGCACCAGTTGCTCGAAGGCGCGCTGGCCGGCCTGGGGCTGGCGATCCTGCCAACCTTCCTGGCCGCCGACGCCCTGCTCGACGGCAGGCTGGTGTCGGTGCTGGACGACTACGCGCCGTCCGGCGGGCACATCTCGGCGGTGTACCTCAAGACCTTGAAAACCCCGCCCAAGGTCCAGGCGCTGATTCAATTTCTCGGCGAGGAAATCGGTCGCCCGGCGCCCTGGGACGCGGCGTTGATCGCTCGCGGGCTGCTGCCGGGCGGCGCCACCGCCTGAGCGCGCAGGGCCCGCCGCCCGGTCAAGCAATACTGAACCAGCGGTTCACTTAACAGTGGCTGTCGCTCAACCCGAGCGCACCTTAGCCTCAGCTTCCATCTGACAGGCATTCGCCTGCTATGGGAGATGAGCGATGAGTCACCACCAACCAGAAAACCCTTCGCGCCGCAAACTGCTGGCCCAGACAGTCGTCGGCTCGGCGACCCTGGCCATCGGTTCCATGCTGGGTGCCGGCCCCGCTTTCGCGGCAGCCCCGCAAGGCGCCAACGGCAAGCGCGACGGCAGTGCCGGCAACCCGGTGGACGTGCTGATCATCGGTGGCGGTTCGGCCGGCGCGGTCATGGCCCGGCGCCTGAGCGAACGCCGCGAGCGCAACGTGCTGCTGCTCGAAGCCGGCCACGTCTACGGCACCCGCGACTACCCGAAAGTCATCGCCAGCAGCGACAGCGTCGGCGGCGATGCCGGCAGCGACTGGGGCTACCAGACCCTGCCCGGCTATATCGGCCACCCGATCCACGCGATTCGCGGCAAGGTGCTGGGCGGCAGCTCGGCAGTCAACGGCGCGGTGGCGATCCGCGCCCGCAAGCAGGACCTGGTCAACTGGAACCTGCCGGCTGGTCCTATGAAGAATTGCTGCCGTCGTTCAAGAAGCTGGAAAAACGCAACACCGGCAGCAACCAGCTGCACGGTCACGACGGCCCCCTGCCGGTGCACCAGCTGACTCGCAATGACATCAGCCCCATGCAGCGGGCCTTCGTCGACGCCACCGTCGCCAACGGTTTCCGCGCGGTCGACGACTTCGACGGCGCCGACGCCAAGGGTGTCGGTCCCTACCCGATGAACATCGTCGACGGCGTGCGGGTCAACACCGGCATCGCCTACCTCGACAATGCCGTGCGGGCCCGCGGCAACCTGCAGATCCGCGGCGACGTGCTGGTGGACAAGGTGCTGTTCGACGGCCGCCGCGCCACCGGCGTGCGCCTGGCCAGCGGCGAAGTCATCCATGCGAACGAAGTCATACTCTCGGCCGGCACCTACGGCAGCGCGGCGATCCTGCTGCGCTCGGGCATTGGCCCGCGCGAGCACCTGGCGTCGCTGTCGATCCCCCTGGTCGCCGCCCTGCCCGTCGGCCAGCGGCTCAAGGACCACCCCTTCTACTACAACGCCTATGCCGCCCGCCCCGAGCTGATCGGCAAGCAGTCCCCAGTGATCGGCGCCAAGCTCTGGACCCACAGTTCCACGGCGAAAAACGGCGACCTCGACCTGCACATCACCGCCACCCACCTGTTCCCCCACGACCAGAGCCCGACCCAGGTCGGTTTTGTCCTCGCCGTGGCCCTGACTCGCCCGCTGTCGGTGGGCAGCCTGAAACTGGCCAGCCGCGACCCGGCGCAAGCGCCGCTGATCGACCTCAACTTCCTGGCCCAGGCCGAGGACCGCGCCCGCCTGCTGGAAGGGGTGAAGCTCGCGCGCAAGATCGGCCAGACCGCGCCGCTCAAGGACCTGATCCACTCGGAACTGAACCCGGGCGCCCAGACCAGCAGCGACCAGCAGATCGAGCAGTCGATGCTGGCCACCCTCGACACCTACCACCACCCCACCTCCACCGCCCCCATGGGCCCTGCCGGCGACCCCGGCGCGGTGGTCGACCTGGAAGGCCGGGTCCACGGCGTGCAGGGCCTGCGGGTGGTCGATGCGTCGATCTTCCCGGACGCCATTTCGGTCGCCACCAATATCACCACCATCGCCACCGCCGAATACATCGCGCGTCGCTACAGCTAATGTGGAGAACACTGCCATGACCATGCAAAACACCGCTGCCCAACACTGGATCGACGGCGCCTGGGTCGACTCGACCGAACACCGCGAATCCATCGACCCGGCCACCTCCCGGGTCATCGGCCACTACGCCGATGGCGGCGCCGCCGAGGCCGATGCGGCCATCGCCGCGGCCGTGCGCGCCTTCAACAGTGGCTGGACCGACGACAGCGCGTTGCGCGCCCGGGTCCTCGACGAGCTGGCCGCCGCCTTCGAGCGCAATAGCGAGGCGCTGATCGAGCAACTGGCGCTGGAGAACGGCAAGATCAAGCCCGAAGCCCGCTTCGAAGTCAGCATGGTGCCCTCCAAGCTGCGCTACTACGCGGCCCTGGCCCGCACCGAACGCGGCCACAGCGGCACCCCGCGCCCCGACGTGCTGTCCATCGTGCTGCGCGAGCCGATGGGCGTGGCCGGCATCATCGTGCCGTGGAACTCGCCGGTGGTGTTGATGGTGCGCTCGCTGGCACCGGCCCTGGCCGCCGGCGCCACGGTGGTGATCAAGATGCCGGCGCAGACCGCGCAGACCAATGCCCTGCTGGCCAAGGTCATGTCCGAGGCGCCGTCCCTGCCGCGCGGGGTGGTCAACCTGTTCACCGAGTCCGGCGGCGAAGGCTCGCGCCGGCTGATCGCCTCGCCCCAGGTGCCGGTCATCAGCTTCACCGGTTCCTCCGCCACCGGCCGCGCGATTTCCGCGGTGGGCGCGCAGTCGCTCAAGCGCTTCGGCCTGGAGCTGGGCGGCAAGACCCCGCACCTGGTGTTCGACGACGCCGACCTCGACGCCGCCCTGCCGGTCCTGGAAAAAGCCCTGACCGTGTTCGCCGGGCAGTTCTGCATGACCGGCTCGCGGCTGCTGGTGCAGCGCGGCATCGCCGAGCAACTGCGCGAGCGCCTGGCCGCGCGCCTGCAAGCGGTGCGGGTCGGCCCGGCGTCCGACCCGCGCAGCGACATGGGCCCCTTGATCGACAAGGCCAACGTGCAGCGGGTCGACCAGGCCGTCGAGGCCGCCATCGCCGCCGGCGCCAAGGTCATAGTGCGCGGCGGCCCCATCACCGAAGGCGAGCTGGCCAACGGCGCCTTCTACCGCCCGACCCTGCTGCAAGTCAGCGACTCGAAGCTGGACATCGTGCAACAGGAAACCTTCGGCCCGGTGCTGACCCTGCAAGTCTTCGATACAGAAGCCGAAGCCGTGGCCCTGGCCAACGACAGCGAATACGGCCTCGCGGCCGCCATCTGGACCCGCGACACCAAGCGCTCGCTGCGCGTGGCGCGCAAGGTGCAGGCCGGCACCGTGTGGATCAACGACTGGGCCAAGGTCTACGACGAATTCGAGGAAGGCGGTTATCGCCAGTCCGGCCTGGGCCGCCTGAACGGCGTCGCGGCCATCGACGATTTCATCGAATACAAACACATCAGCCTGTCCACCGCCGAGGCCTAGGCCCAGACCGAGTTTGACGCGCTACGTACCTGTTTATCCTTAAAGAGGCTACATCAGCATGAAAGGCAAAATCGTACTCGAGGAACACGTCAGCACCGAGCTGAACAACAGCCTGTGGGATGCTTCCGGCGAAGCCACGCGCAATGGCCGGGCCTATATGGCGGATGTGGAAAAACGCCTGCTGGACAGCGACCAGCGCGTCGCCGAGATGGACCGCAATGGCATCGACCTCGCCATCCTCTCCCTCACCTCCCCCGGCGCCCAGTCGCTGCTCGATCCGCGCCAGGCCATCGCCTTCGCGCAACGCACCAACGAGCAGATCACCGAGCAGTTCGTCGCCCGCCACCCGCAACGCTTCAAGGCCTTCGCCACGGTGGCCCTGCAATCGCCCAGGGCCGCGGCGGACGAACTGGAACGTGCGGTAAAGGATTACGGCATGGTGGGGGCACTGATCAACGGCTACACCAACATCGGCAACGCCAATACCGCGCAGTACCTGGACGAACCGCCGGTATGGGAATTCTGGGAGCGGGTCGCGGCGCTCAACGTGCCGGTCTACCTGCACCCGCGCGAACCGCTGCCGACCCAGCGGCGGATCTATGAGGGCTATCCATCGCTGATCGGCTCGGCCTGGGGCTTCGCCCATGAAACCGCCACCCACGCGATCCGCCTGATGCTCAGCGGCCTGTTCGACCGTTTCCCCAACCTGACCCTCATCCTCGGCCACCTGGCCGAAGGCCTGCCACTGATGCTGCCGCGCCTGGAACACCGCCTGCACATGCAACGCGAAGGCGAAGGCCTGGGCAACGCGAAAAAACCGGTCAGCCATTACTTCAGCCACAACTTCTACCTGACCACCGCCGGCCACTTCCACACCAAGGGCCTGCTGGACGCCATCAGCGAAATCGGCGTCGATCGTGTGCTGTTCTCGGCGGACTACCCGTATGAAAGCATGGCCACGGCGAGTAACTGGTTTGATCAGGCGCTGATCAGTGAGAACGATAGGGAGAAGATTGGGCGGGGGAATGCGCAACGCTTGTTTGGTTTGTAGAAATCAAGAGCCAGGTATCCGGGTGGCTTGCTGGCTGCCCGGGTATCCGCGCTCTGCTTCAACCGCCCCACCAACCTTGAGTCGACAAGCGCCATAAATCCGCGTCCTAGACGCCAGAAGCGATACAGCAAGAACTTCAACTCACCCCCTGAAACACTTCATTGAGCAGGCAATAAAATGGCCAATCTCGCCGCAATCGAAAAAGCACAAAAAACCAAAGCCCCGATCGACGTCGTCAGCGCCTTCCTGGCCAACACCGCCAAGAACAGCGTCGCACACGCCGCCACCCAACTGGTCAGCGAAGACGCCACCTACGTGTCCCTGAACTTCGACAACCCCGAACTGCAACAGATCGAACCCTGGGCCGGCACCCGCAAAGGCCGGCAGATCTACGTCGACACCTTCTCCAACGTCGGCACCTACTGGGACATCAACGACTTCTCGGTCACCGATATCTTCGGCGAAGGTGAAAAAGTCGCGGTCTTCGGTAGCTTTACCTACACCTCGGTTGGCGTGGGCCATCGCTTTACCTCGCCGTTCTCGATTCTTGCCAAAGTGGTCGATGGGAAAATCGTTTATTTCCAGTTTATGGAAGATACCTATGCGTCGGCTAAGTCGTTTCGAGTGAGGGGGGAATGGGTGATTCAGTCGACGAAGGGTGGGGAGGTGTTTGGGGTGGGGGTGAGGTGAGGTTGGTTTTGAGTTTTTGATCGTTTGGTAGAGTTTTTTAGTGTGCTTTTGGCCGGAAGCAGCCATTCCCGGAAGGCTGTTTGCGGCCAAAAGCAGCCATTCGATGCGCCTATGAGACATAGAGCATTTAATCTATCTCGACATCGACGAGCCACCAGGCCGCCCTCTGCCTCACTTTTCAATCGTTGTAGTGAGCGCGCCAGCGCCATCCCACACGGGATAAGGGAGCCCTTTCACCTTCTTATCCTCGACGAGGAAGGCAAGGCTATAGCGCGCACGGGTGATCGCGACGTATAGCTTGTTTCGCGACTCCTCTGTTTTATCCTTGTCGAACGCCTTGGCATTCCCGCCAACGAACTTCAGGTGTTTATCTGGCGGGATCAAAAGCACTCGATCAAAGCCTAAGCCTTTGCAGGAGCCGAACGTGTAACAGATAAGGTCACACGGTAGATATCCAGTGCCGGTGGTTGACGACCAACGTAGTACTTGGGGCTGAAATGCTGCCAGATAATCGCTCACCTGAGATTGCTTCACTATGAAGGTACCATGGTGATGCGATATTTCGTCTGGCACTTTCTCGACACCCGATACTGTCTTGTCATAAGCCCCCGGGTGGATCGTGTCGGAGAGATCGCAGATTTCTTGGATGCACCTGCGATTCTTTGGCATCGAATGCTTTTCAAATCTCATTTTACCGACGAAGTAATCGACCTTCTGCTGAGGCGTCTGCGGAGCTTTATGGCCGAATGTCGTGGTGTAGATCGTCTGTCGAAAGTCGCCCACACAACAGATCGAGTCGACCATGACCTTGTTTAGTGATTTGATCACGTCGTAGTCCCAACCGACCAAATCCTGCACTTCATCAAAAAAAACTCTTTGATAAATCTCTTTCAGCCGCTTGGCAGGGGCATCTTTGGATAGCTTCGCAATGAGCGTCGCAAGCTTTGCCAACAGTCCGGAGTACGCCTTGGTTTTGCAGGCTGTCAGGTAATGCAGCGGATTGATCGTGCCGTCTTTTGATTTTTCAGCTCTGCCTTCAATGTAGTAGGTTGTACCTGGTATCAAGTGAGGGTTGTTCTCAGTGAAGGAGATAGTCGTGATTCGATCTGGAAATACCTCGCTCTGATAGGGACGTACCATATCTTCTAGGTAAAAAGAGAACAGCCCTTTAACGACGAAGTGCTCACTGCTAGCACCGTACAGCTCAACAAAGCGAGAGCGTAGCTCTGCCTGGTTATTGGTCGTGTAGGTGACTACAAGCACCCGCCCGCCAGCCTTAATAACCTCAATGGCTTCAGTAATGATCTTGTGCGTTTTACCTGACCCGGCGCCTGCGATCCAGAGTTCGTTAGGCAAAATCGAGCACCTCGTCAAGGAATGCTGGGTACTTGAAGTCCAGTTCGCCATCAAACAGTTTGACCGCCGAATCGACCTTTCGAGCGCCTTTACCGTTGCCCTTTACGCTTTTGAACCAACGGATCAGATTTTCCCTTCGGTCCTCCAGAGCGACCTCTGCGTTGTAGATATTGAAGGTTTCCGTCGACAAGACTTCCTTCGCGAAAGCGTCAAGGGTTTTGATGTCAATTGCGTTGGCATAAATCATCGCTGGCTCAAGCGAAAACTCGGCGTCATTCATCGACGAGTACAACTGGATGTTAGGAAACGCAGCGTACTCCAGACGTCCTTGCACAACGTTACCGTTATAGTCGCCGTCATTATCCCTGAGCACGTGGATCTTGGTGCCGATCTCTTTGCCCACTTCGATAAACGTCTTGAACCCCACACCGCGTACCACGATGATATCTATCCCGTCCTGCTCAGGAAGTCGGTTATGTTTTCGTTGGTAGATTTTCTTGAGCACCAGTTCGTCCGACGGTCCTTCGACTAGGATGACCTTGCCCGACAGTGCCACTCGCAGGGTGTCGTAGCCAGGAAGACGCTTGAGGGTCTTTACCACTTTCGGATCTAGCGTGTGCAGCCTTTTGTACCCTGACTGCACGAGGCAAATCTTGTCGATACTCAGCTTGTTCAACACATACGAGCTGTGCGTGGTCAGAAACAGCTGCTTTTCTCCTCGCTGGGTTTCGATGTAGTGCACCAGCTTGTTCAGATTGGTGTGAGACAGATGGTTTTCGGGCTCTTCCATCATCACCAGATCGATGTCATGGGATTTGTTCTGAATGGCCAGTTTGATCTGCACATTGCTCTGTTCACCCTTGCCGATGAAGTGAAACGGCACATCATCGACCTCAAGCTGCAGGCCAGTCTGGATGGAGCCCGCTGGTAAGGTGCTTGCTGCAATGGTGAGCTTGCTATCAGTGATAAGGTGACCCGCATCAAGGTTGGCATTGACCGTCCTAACCTCCCCGGAGTTGTTAAACACTTGCAGGTTCTCACGATAATTGAGGGTCAGCTTGACGAGCTCTTCCTTCGCCAAGGCGGTGTTGAGGATGCTCGAAATGTACTGGTTCTTCCCCATGGTGGGGTGGATACGTGTGGGATCGATATAAAGCGCCTTGAACTTCTTGGCGATCGGCTTTATCGGGTTCCAACCGAAATCAAGCCATTCCACCTTATAGAATTCAATCGGAATGCTGGTGATGTTCGGCTTGGTCAGGAGGTGGCTCTCGTAAACGGCCTCCAGCGACGAGTCGAAACAGGCTTGTACCACGACACCCTGGGCGTCAGCCTTGAGGCTGTTATTCGAGCCTCGGTACTCAGGCACACCATCAATGTAGGCTTCGATGATCAGGCTGGGCAGGTGCTTGGAGCTCAAGTCTGAGGCGAGAAATAGAGTGACGGCATCTTGATTGAAAAGATCGGGGGAGAACTCGCCGTTGAAGGGCCGTCCACGATGGTTGTAATTGAGAACAATCTCTAACGCTTCCAGGATTGTGCTTTTACCAGCATTGTTGTCGCCGACGAAAATATTGACGTCGTCGTTGAACTCTAGGAGGTCGTCGCGAAATTTTTTGAAGTTGATCAGCTTGATCGATTTAACGTGCACTCTAAATCCCTCTAGGCATCACTTAAAGATGGCAGGTTGCCACCGCAATTCAACCGTACCTCGGGTGATGCATGCTGTCCATATGGCGATCGGCTGAAGACGAACGTCTAAAGGAGTTTTGAATCACCTCGAGCTCCGTAGTCACATCCAATGCCTGCTTTTAGCCGGAAGCTGCCCGATCACGCGCTAACCGCTTTCAACTTACTTTAGCGGCATGTTTGACTTGATTTCGCTGCTCCTCACTGATTAGAGATGGCAAGCACTCACTCCATCGCGCACCAAAATACTCGTTAAATTTAAGGTTCAATGCCTTGTAATCTAGGAGCTGAATCCTCCCTGTAGCACTAGCAAATTCCACCGCTGGCAAACTAAATTTGCTAGAGGTCACAACCCAGCCGCTCGTGGCTCCGGTTTCACTTACAACTCCTGCCAGCTTACGAATTACTTCAACGCCGATGGTGCCAGTGTGGTGCTTGCACTCAACCAATACCTTTTGCTTTATGGGGGTATCGAGTGAACTGCATATTATGTCAGCCCCTCCATCCCGTGACTGTTTAGTGACTTTTGCGTGATATTTCTGCCTTCTAAACAAGGCGGCGATGAGAAATTCAAAATCCCTTGAAGAAACATCGTTGAGTATGTCACGAGGATTAGATGAAAGTAGATACTTATGGCGAATTATCGAAACCGCGTCACAAAGGCCCCATATTCGGTCATCGGAGAGGTAGAGTGTATGCGCCCGTATGAAAGCGTCCAATGCGCCAATAGCGTGTTGAGGCCAATCTGGGAGGAGATCTAATATCCAAGTCAAACCTTCCCAACCTTCATTTCTGAAAAGGCGACGAGCATACTCGTTCGTCTCAATCATCTGGGTAATGTCCCCATTATCTATCCAATGGTGAAAAAATTGATGATCATATCCCTGAACCCCAGGGGGGATTAAGAATGAACGTATTAGATTCTTAGTTTCAAACTCCGATCTTAGTTCAGCTGAGGCCAGATATTCGGCTGCATGGGTATCTGTTGGAAAGCGAAAATCTATGAATCTATATTTTCTCTTTTCTTTGTAAGTGAAAACCATGGAAAGCCACTCTTCGAGGCTAATACTGGTTGCATCAAGAACTGGTCTTTCTTTTTTTGCTCTTGCCATGTCAATTCGCACTGCTGTGTGTTTGGGCTTGAGGAAGGCGCCGTTTGTGGGCCGCATACTACTTACTATAGATCGCAAAGTCTCGGTCGGGACTGGTGCCATCGACTGATAACATCTAGCCAGCAGCGGTCTTTTGTGAGAGACAGCTATTGGCCGTTAACAGTCAGTTATAACCAACCGCTTCCCCGCTAAACGAACACCCAGGAACATCTACTCCCTCCCAAACCCCAGAAGTAGCTGTCTGCTAAGGCACGGGCTTTCTACTCTTCAAACACTCCTGTACGTACTTCACCACTGCGGACGTAACGGGCAACCAGCACCCCACTGGGCGTGCTGATCGAATTCGCCAACGTGAAAGCCGACGCTTGGGCATGCTCATCAAACAACCGCTTGCCGCGTCCCAACACAATGGGATGAATCATCAGCCGAAGCTCGTCCACCAACCCAGCTGCAAGCAGTTGGCGCACCAGCTCGCCGCTGCCCTGGGTCAACAGCTGGGCGCCGTCCTGCTGTTTGAGAGACTGTATAGCGTCGGCAAGGTTTCCTTGCAGCGCATGGCTGTTGTGCCAATCAAGGGTGTCGGGACTATGGGTGGCCACGTGCTTGGGCACGCGGTTGAACAGGTCGGCGATGACGCTGTTGCTTGAGCCGGGCTGTATGTGCGGCCAATAGCCCGCGAATATGTCGTAGGTGCGCCGCCCCAGCAGCAAGTCGAACGGCTGTGAGAACAGGTCCTGTATGGCCCGGCCGAAGGCTTCGTCGGCGTAGGGCACTATCCAGCCACCGAAGCGGAATTCGCCGCTGGTGTCTTCTTCGGGCCCGCCGGGCGCCTGGATAACGCCATCCAGGCTCATGAAAGCGGCAACGATTAGCTTGCGCATGGTCTTCTCCTGGTTCGTCTGCGTGAAAGTGCTCAGGCAGGGAGCGCCGACGCTCATTGCGACCCATCGGCTTCGTTCCCTGAAAGATAGTCGAACCAGACTCCGGGAAATCGACAGTGCGATGCGGGGTAACCACCCTAAAAAACGCCGCTTCCCTGCCACCCAGAAACGGCGCTCTGCAACATCATCCCTCCACTAAACCTTCAGCACCTTCTCTTCCCTCAAGCCCAGCCCGACATCATCGATCACCGCCTTGCCCATCTCCGCCAGAAAGTGCGCGGCCCAGGCGTAACGTTCGCCCTGCTCTTCCATCGCCGCATCCAGGGCGAGTTTCTTGGCGTAGTACAGCAGGGTCGAAGCATGCTCCAGGGCTTGGTGCAGAGGCACGTCAGCGTTGACGCGAAACAGGGTTTGCTCGCCGTCACCGCAAAGACCGAAGGTGACGAAGCCGAGGGTTTTGACAGGGGTGGAGGTGCTCATAGTGCACCGCCATTTGCCCCGTTGAAGCGACCACAATTTGCAGCGGTTTTGATGGCGTACATGATTGAAACTCCCATATCAAAGTGAGAGCTGCCACGTTCGCGACCAAACGAATGGGTGGCAGCCGTGCGCGGATTGGTCGACCGGAGATACAGGAACCCGGCAGGGCCGAAGCCCTTCCACGCACAGCCGCCATTGCACGGAAATGCGAGCGCAAAAAAAGCGCCTGCAATCGTCAAGGGGGCGCTGTTGCGCCTGTATCAAGTCGGGCGACCAAACCCGATCGCTGCGTTTGCAGCGACGATCAAAGGCTAGTCTCGGGCTCTATACAGGGCAACGACAAAGGCGTGGCAGTTTATGTCTAACCCCATCGTCTTGGAAATATCTGGAATGCGGTCACTCAGGGCGGGCTGCGCTCTGCGCGGGGTATCGAGGAGTCGGCCTATCCGGCCATGGTCGCAACTGGAAACACAGTCATGCAGCCGCTCACGCGAGTCTGTCAGATTCAACGCTGGAAAAACGCCAGATCAATGCCTCCCCAGCCCGGTGAACATCTTCCTTCCACCGGTCATGGCATGGGGACCAGCGCTCTGGCGTGCCTCTCGTGACCGGATGTTGGAGGCAAACAGCACGCTACCTCTGGACGCCTGGCGCCGTTCAACGCTCAAAGCGTGCGCGTGCGCAACGGAAATCCGTACGACTCGAAAAGATCCCAGACGTCCTCGCGATCGAAGAGCCGCCACCCCAGTGTGGTGAAGCGCATCAGGTCATCTTCGCTGGGAAAGGAGTAGTAGGCGCCTGCAGATGGATCCTGAGGCGCCCCCGTCATGGGCTCGCCGCGCTCCAGGCGTCTGATTGCGTCCAGGATGAGGCTCGCGCCTGGTTGATAAAGTGCAAGGATGTGCCACAGCAAGGAGCGCTCCTTTTCGACCGTCACCCGCGCCGTCTCAATGATGCGACCCACATCAATGCCGGGACTGTCTATCCAATGGAGCGTACAGCCAATCTCCGGGTCACCATTGAGCAGCGCCCGGAACGTCGCGAGAACGCCTCGATAGTGAGGCAAGAGACCAGAGTGAAGGTTGAGGACGCCGCGTGACGGAATGACCAACGCTTCATTGGAGAGGATTTGACCAAAGCGGATTGAGACAAACAGATCCGCTCCCGCATCCCGCAGCATTTGCAGGCCCTGCGGTTCCCGCAAGCTGGGCAACACCCGCACAGGTACCCCAAAGCGTTGCTGCAGTTCTGCAAAACCGAATCGATGCCCGCTGCTGACCTGGTCGCTCGATCCGCTCAACCCCGGAGCCAAGGCATTGAAGAAGTCCTGCTCGATCAATGCGAGTTGTCCGAGCATGCGGGGTACCTTGCTGCCCGTTCCCACTCTCTCCGAGAGGAATATCCCCACGGTGCTCTCGTGAATCTCGGGCAACAGGAAGTTGAGAGTGAGATTGCTCTCCACGTCTCGGTTCACCAGAAAAGCGATTCGCAACTTCAGACCTCCAACAGACCGACCTTGAGATGCAGCGACGGTCAATTCAACCCAAGCGGATCGATCCCATTCCCATTGCTTTTACACGACGCAAGGACGCAAAGCCCGATCTGCTCAATCAATTCCGGCATCAGACCTAGCATAGTTGCTCTTTTGTCGTCGCTGCGTCCCCGGGCAGCTCCCGACCGATACGGCGCCCCAGCAGCAACTGCGAGAACAGGTCCTGGATGGCCCGGCCGAAGGGAACGCCGACGGTCATTGCGATCCATCGGCTTCATTCCCTGAAAGATAGTCGAACCAGACTTTGGGAAATCGACGCCGCTTCCCTGCCACCCAGAAACGACGCCCTACCCGACATCCTCCTACCTGTTAAACCTGCAACGCCTCCTCTTCCCTTAAGCCCAACCCCACATCATCGATCACCGCCTTGCCCATCTCCGCCAGAAAGTGCGCGGCCCAGGCGTAACGTTCGCCCTGCTCTTCCATGGCGGCATCGAGGGCAAGTTTCTTGGCGTAGTACAGCAGGGTCGAAGCGTGTTCCAGGGCTTGGTGCAGAGGTACGTCGGCATTGACGCGGAACAGGGTTTGATCGCCGTCGCCGCAAAGACCGAAGGTGACGAAGCCGAGGGTTTTGACGGGGGTGGAGGTGCTCATAGCGCACCTCCTTTTGCTCTTGGGGAGCAGACGTAATTGAGCAGGAAAAGGAGATTAGAAAAGCCGCGATCTGCGGACGACTTGTCGGCGCACATAATTGAACTCCATATCGTTGCGCCTGCATCAAAACGGGTTACCAAGCCCGATCACTGCGTTTGCAGCGACGATCAAAGGCTAGCTCTGGGCTCGATACGGGGCAACGACAAAGACGTGGCAGTTTATGTCCGAACCTCGGGGCCTTAAAGTCCGCCTTTTTTACATAGTTCCAACACACAACCATTGCTCCGCCGACCAAAAAACCACCCACGGCCAACGCAATATTCACGATATGCAACAGGATCAGCTTGCGCTTCAGGGGCGATGGAAAAGCGTCCAAGTCCGCCTGACTGACTCCGCCGTGACGAAGATAGATTCCGGGAAATGTCATGATTCCCGCAATCGACGCCGTAAGCATGACTGTCCCCCACGGCCCGACGTGCATAAGAAACCTTCTTTGCTGTATTGCTTGGCAATTCTCAAGATGGCCCAGCATTTCCTCCATACGTGAATACCCGACATACAGAAAAACACCCATCAGGGCAAAGGCACCAACAAGTATTCCGGCAAATGTGAATGCAAGCACAACTGCCGCCAGGTTAAGCAGGCCCAATTGAAAACCTCATAAATAACGCCACTTATCACGGCCTGATCAATTTCAGAACAATAAACTCAACTATTAGACAGACCAGGAATACTAACTGCATGTTAAACATTGCAATCAGTCTCCGCTTGAGCGGCTCAGGAAAATTATCTACATCACCAGCATCCATCATCCCCTTTCTAATTTGATAGTTAGAGTATGCCAAGGCACCCGAAATCATCCCTATCATTAAAAAGCGCCCCCACCCCCCCATATAAAGGTAATACCTTTGGTTATTTACTACTTTGCAGTTTTTTACATACCCCAAAATCTCATCCATTCGGGTGCAACTCAGATAGAAATACACCCCTGCAGTAACTCCCCCACCCAAAAACGTGGCTACACCCAAAAAGGTAAGCACGTATTCCGCAGTACTTAACTTACTCATTGCCCGACCTCATAAATATTTTCTCCGAGGAGCTCTCCGAAGGCCTCTCCGCCCTTCCCTGCCAAATAGCTCCCCGCTCCAACCACCACCAAGCCACAGACAACACCGCCCATCCCCCCTGTAGGAACAGCAACTGCAGCACAGATGGAAGTCATAGCCTGGGTTAAAACCGGGCTGGCGATTGCCCCTCCGAACACCCCACCAACAAAACTCCCCACCTCAGTAAACTTCACCTTCTCGCAAGCCTCTTTATTCCCCGCAGAACAAACATCCTGAACCTTCACATAAGACGCGCCACCGCCCAAAGCCGTGCCAATCCACCCCCCATACTTGAGCACCGTGGAAGCCTTCGACACACCCTCGATATGCGTCGCATACCCCGGTATCTGCCCCGCTGCTCCTGCTTTGGTCCAATGATGGACCAGGCTGCGGCTGGAAATCCCCAGTGCGGTTTTCAGGTCCGGGTGGTCGGGAAAGGCGATGCTCATTTTCGTGATGGCGGTGAGGTTTGCGTCCAGCCGGGCGAGCAGTGCCCGCCGTTCAGCGAAGAACTGGACGCTGCGTAGATGCCCATCCCGCAGGAAGTAGGTTTGGTGGAGGGATTCGATGGCCTGCAAGGTTCTTTTAATACCGTCCAGATGATTGCCGGCGGCAGCGGTCGCGACCCCAAGGTTGGTTGAGCCATAAGACAGGACCGACTCGATCTGCTGCCGGTACTGGACCATAAAGGCCGCCTCCTCGGCCGTGAGGGTGTCCAGCGCGGCGCTGACCTTTTGCGCTGCGTCCATCAGCAGTGTTTCTTCACGGCTGCACTGATGGTTTTCGGGATGGCTGAGGACCACCATCTGGCCGGGTTTGGCGGTGTCCGTCAGTTGGGGGTTGAGCCGACGAAACTTCTCCAGGAGGGCCGCGTCGGGCCGACCGAAAAGCACCACTTCGAGGGCTGCACGGCTCATCGGGGACTGAACGATATAAAAGCCCGGCTCTACGCCTTGTTGCGACAACCGAGCGGGCGCTGACAGCGCCGTTTCGCTGATGGGCGCCAGCCCCTTCACCTGATCGCGCGGCAGCGAATCTGCGAATTGGTTTTGCGAATATCCCCGCCTGATCGCTTCGGCCCATTGATGGGTATTCGCCACAACTTGCGGCACCAAGGCGACGGGAACAGGAACCGCTGGCTGATTATCCGAGAGGACAGAAGATTGAGTGGCGACAAGACGGTTAGAACCTACAGGGCAGCCACACTGAACGGCGCACCCTTCCACCGCGATAGCCTGTTGGTTATCCAGCCATGTGTTATGGCCCTCCGCGATATACCCCACCGACTGGCACACCGGACACCACACCGGGTCGGTGATGCGTGCAACTTTGCGGTACTCAACGATGGTTGTTGACGAACCTGCGATAACCTTTCCACCGGTCGTGGTCGGGTCTCCTTCCCTGATGACATAGGCCATGAGTACATCCTGAGTGTCTGAAAAATTCAGGCACCGACCCTATCAATGCAGAAAAGTCGTAAATATCAGAGCTTTCCCAAACCTCCGTACTAAAAACCTTTGCTAATCGTAGGGGACGAGAAGAACGATCAGAACTTCCTGATTTCGCCCGTCAATGGGTCGACAGGGATCACGGATGATGGGTGGAGCTAAGCCACCACACCAATAAACAAATCGAGGTGATGGGGTAAGGATTCTTTGATGGCCGCAGCTATTTGCATGACCTGTTCCTTGGTCAGTGGTAGCTCACCATCAGCCTCTGCGGCGAGGCTTTCCCAGCCCAAGATGCCCATGACCTTCTGTTCAAATTCCGGAACAACGTCCAACTCATATTTTAATGACGTGTCATCAAAGCCATCGGATAAAAAGCCGGTGAGGTACAGGTGCATAGACCGCATCCAGTTTCTAGGCAAAAACGCTGATACAGATATCCAGATCACTCGGTATGGGTTGCCCAAGCACACTCTCAATCTGCCTGACTTGTGTCGCGGTTAACGCTACAACGCCATATTTCACGCCCTCTTCGAGGGAGCTCCAGCCGACCAAATCAAGCACGGCCTGATTGAATTCCGGTGCTACGCCCAGTTCAAATTGCACATATTCATTTTCGTGACCATCGGGGAAAAAGCCTGCGATACATAAAAACATAAGGGTCTGCTGGCCTCGTTCATTCCGTCGCTGCAGAGTCGAACTCCCTGCCTTTTTGTCATCCTCACCCGCACCGTACCGAGTGCCCCACTCATCGATGTTTCCTGAACTATCGACCCAACAGGGACGCTTCAACCCCAATAAAAATATCCAGATCATCAGGAATGGGTTCTTTGATCAAAACAGCGATCTGCCGAGCCTGCTCCACCGTCAACAACCACTCCCCGCTTGCCATTGCGTTGAGGCTTTTATGGCCCAGCAGAGCTACGATCTGCTATTCGAATTCAGGTGCTACGTCCAGCTCGTATTTCAATGAGGTGTCGCTAAAACTGTCTGGCAAAAAGCCGGTGATACACAGATACATAAAGCACTCCTATTTTTCTGCTGTTCGTCCAGGCATGATTCACCCGTTCTACGCAGTTACGCCGATGAACAAATCCAAGTCTGCTGGAAGAGATTCGCCAATAATCTTTGCAATCTGCTGTACCTGCATCGTGTTAAGTAGCCAATCGCCCTCGGGGCTGTTTTCCAAGTCTGTCCATCCAAGAGTATCCAGGACTTTTCGTTCAAACTCGTGAGGTACATTGAGTTCGTACTTCAGTGAGTCGTCTTCGTTATCGCCCGGCAAAAAACCGCTAATCCATAAAAACACGCTGATAGCCTCTCTATTTTGGGGTTGTTCTACCGGCTTTGGCAGGTTTGGTTTGTTCGCCTGTTTCAGGGTCGAACTCACCAAAATGTATGGTTCCTTGCGAGTTGAAAATTTCAACTCTTCCGTGCTGGCTGTCCCATTCGTAAATACGGCCTTTACGATCCTTCCAGCGTCGTCGCATGCCGCCGCCTCCTTGGACAGGGTTTTTATCCTTTGCTGGTTTAGCGTCTGAAAAAGCAGCAAGTTCTTTTGGAGGTTTGTGGTACTTAAGGTCTCCGCCGCCCTTGGCGCTTATCGATAGGTAGATCGGAGCAATCTGGGGCTTGTCAGGGAACCAGATAATCGCATCCCGGTAGTCAGGCGGATGTTCCGGGTTGACCAGTATCTTATCGGCCTGTTCGGTCGGCGGGTACACCCATACCCCTGGCTTCAACGAAACACCTTCCAAGGCAGGGATTCCTAGCACAGCCTTTGGGTCAGCTGCCGGGGTCCATATGACCTCTAGTCCATTCCCAATGTCCGCTACCAGTTGGTCGCCCCGCGCTTTCGCTTCGATGACAGGCACCTGCTGCCACTCCGTCTTGGTCCCGGTATAGAACCCGTACACGCTCACAGTACCGTCCGGCAGGTGTTTTACGTTGACCCGTACACGGGTGTTCCCTTGGCTCAACTGTGCGTATTGCTCGGAGGTATAGAAGGCGCTGTCGGCCGACGTATCGTCAGGCAGCAGTAACGCGGCGAAGCCCACAGCCGTGGAGCCCGCCAAAGCCAGGCTGCCTCCCAGGCGGGCTACGAGGGCTGAAGCACTCCCTGAACCACCGATCCATTGCAGTGGGGTACCGGCCGCAGCTATCGCCGAGCCGGTGCCCAATACCGCGAAGGTGCCGTACTGTTTCAACGACTCGACGGGCACAAAACCACCGGGGTTGCTGTGGTTTATCACCCCATTGGGCAAGGCGCAGGACTTGGCGAAGACACAGCCTTTAAGGGCTGGTTTTGCCTCTGGTTTAACTGGCAGGTCTTTGTATTCGGCCCAGCGCTGTTCACCGATATCGACAGGCTCCACGCCTCTATTGCGATAGCCCTTCGGGGCGTTGGGTACATAGCCGCTCATCCGTGTCCACTTCCACATCGTCCATAAAAAAGCCCCCATCAAGATGGGGGCAAGTTTGGTTGCAGTTGGCAACGGAACGTTACGCTAAGTGGCTACGGCCGGGGTGTAGGAAGATTCTGAAATTGCTCGGTGCTGCTGCGCTACACGACACGCTCCGGCGGACTCAACCGCCCATCCAGCGCAAAACGCTCCTGCAACACCAGTTCATACAACCCCGTGGCCAGCAAGGGGTTGATCAGCAGGTTCCAGCTATGGCGCGACACGCTGGAGGGGATCAGCACGAAGGGATGCTGCTCCAGTAGGCTGGCGCCGAAGGCTTGTTGGCTGTGACTGGGGGTGCCGGGGATCAGCCAGTTGGGGTTGGGGATGTCTTCGGGGCGGACGGTGTGGACCCGCGACGGGTCCAGCACCCGGGCCGCGGTCAGGGTGTGGGGCAGGCAGTCGAGGGCCTTGAAGCCCTTGTGCACCGCCACCTCCAGGATGGCGGTCGAGGCGTCCAGGCTGGCGTACACCACTTGCACCCCCTTGGGGTTCCAGCGCCCGCCGCTGCCTTCGGCGCCAATGCCGCTGTTCCAGGTCGAGGCATGCCGGGCCTGGTCGAGGCGCCAGAAATGCAGGGCCGGGGCCAAGGGGTCGGTGAGCATCAGTAGACCCCGAACTCGAGCCGGTGCAGAAAGTCCGTCACCAGTTCATAGCCCACCGGGTTGGCCAGTAGGTCGATGGGGACTTCGCCATCCAGGCCCAGCGCCGGTTGGGTCATCCACTCTTCGGCCAGCGCCCGGGAGCCCAGCACCGCCTCGGCCTTTTCCAGCACTTGCGCGTAATGCAAGGCGCGGGCGCTCTGTTCGGGGGTCAGGGCCTGGTCCTGGTTCTTCAGGCGCCGCGCCAGGGTGCGCTCGGAAAACCCGACGATCTTCGCCAGCACGTTGTAGCGCTTGAAGGCCTCGACCGACTCCACCAGCTCGATCACCGCGCCCAGGGAGAACCCCAGCTGGGTGGCCCTGAATACCGCCATCGGGTCATCGGCGTCGGTGCCCGGCAGCAGCCCGCGCACCATGGGCGAAGGCAGCGCATAGACCGCCGCCTCTTCGCGCAGCAGGTTGGCCTTGGGGCCGCGGACGCGGCTGGCGGAGGGCTTGCGTGGTTCGACCTTGGCGATGGCCTTGGGCGCACTGCCCTTGGCCTTCTCAGCCTCGGCCGAGGGTTTCACGGTGGCGGTATTCTTGGCGGCGGCGGTCATGATCATCTCCCGGCCTGATGACAGATGGCATTCACTTTAATGCCATTTGGCAAAAGAAAGAACCGCCAGCTTACCAACGGTCGTCAGGCCCGGTGACGCTTCGCCGGCATGAGCCACGGCGCGGCTCAGCCATGCGCCCTCTCCAACGCCCCCTCGATATCCCCGGCGGCGACCGGGCTGTCGCCCAGCCAGAGACTGTTGTCGGCCAGGCGAATGCTCAGGCAGACCGCCTCACGCTCTCCGGGGTACTTGCGCAACAGCAGTTCCACCGCCGCCGTCGATGGCGAGCAGGACACCAGGTCCCACGGCCCGCCACTCAGGTCCAGCACGACCCGGCCATCGCGAGCATCCACCACCCTGGGTGCGTACACCCAGTGGCTCATGCGCATTTCATGGGGCTCGACGCTGATCGTCAGGTGTTCATAACGCTTGGGGTCCATGACCGCTCCTTAGTAGCTGCTCGCCGGTCGATGCTCGATAGCCGTCACGCGCAATGCAGGAATATCGCGTCATCGTTCATCGCGCGCAAGCTGCGCTCCTGCAGAGGCAGAGCCACGCGCTCGTACAGGGGGACGATCGGTTGCGTGCTTCTCGTTCCCGCCCCGCGGATTCGCTACTATGTCCGCCAGTTACCTGCCTTCTGCCCAGCCACTGCGGAGCCTCAATGCCCAACCCCAAGGACATCGCCAGCGATAGCGGCGCCCCGATGATTCCCGAGCAGCGTCGCGAGCTGATCCTGCGCCAGTTGCGCAAGCACCAGGTGTTGAGCGTGCATCAGTTGATGGAGATGTTCGACTGCTCGCACATGACCGTGCGCCGCGATATCGCGCTGCTGGAGCAGGAAGGCCGGGCCTATTCGGTGACCGGTGGGGTGCGCATCGCCAGCCAGCTGCACAGCGAGCCGAGCCACCAGAGCAAGGCGGTGGTCGAGCTGCCGCAGAAGCAGGCCATGGCCCGGCTGGCGGCGCGTTTGCTACACGCGGACATGACGGTGTACCTGGACGCCGGCACCAGCACCCTGGAGATCGTGCCGTACATCAAGGCGCTGTCGGGCATGACCGTGGTGACCAATGACTTCGGCATCGTCCAGGCGCTGATGGAGGCGCCTCAGGTGACGGTGATCCACACCGGCGGCCAGCTCGACCACGACAACCATTCCTGCGTCGGCGGGCTGGCGGTGGCGACCCTGCGTCAGGTGGTGACCGATATCGCCTTCATGTCCACCAGCTCCTGGGACCTGCGCCGCGGCATCACCACGCCGTCGGCGCTGAAGGTCGAGGTCAAGCAGGTGGCGATGCAGTCGGCGTCCCAGGTGGTGCTGGTGGCCAGCAGTTCGAAGTACGGCACCTTCAGCATGTACCGCATCGCCGGGCTGGAGCAGTTCGACGTAATCATCAGCGACGACGACCTGGCCCAGGCCGCGGCGGACGGGATTCGCAAGCAAGGGGTGGAATTGCTGCTGCCCTCCGACTCGCAAGCGGTTGCAGCGAAAGACTGACAGCCGCTGCGCGGGTGCCGCTCACTGGTGCTGCTTTCTGAACCACAGCACGCAGGCGATATCCCGCAGGTCTTCGCCCAAGCCGTCGAGGGCCACCCGGGTAGTGCGGCGAATGCGTCGCAGCCACTCCACCACCGCGCACAGGCTGGCGAAAAAGAACAGCAGCACGAACAGTTGCCGCAGGCCAAAGCCCTGGTCCAGCCCCTGGGCGCGGAAGTGGTTCCACAGCCAAAGGCCGCAGGCGGCGCTCAGCACCACCAGCAGCACGCTGGCGATATTGATCCACTGACCAAGAATAGTGGTGCGCCGGGCACGGCGGTATTCGCGCTCGATGCGCTCCAGGGTCACGGTGGGAATCTGTTCCCAATGCAGATCGCGCGGACGACAAGGCGCGTCGTCCAGGCCCGACTGATCGACGAATATCGACTTTTCCATGCTCCCCGCTCCCATTGATGGCACCAGTGATGGCCCTGGCGACAGGGAGCCAATGTACCCGCAGCTGGGGAGCGAAGGCCGACACCTCCAGAAATGTTCAGATTCCCGCAGAATCGCGCTTCGCGGGCGGCACCCACTGACCCATGGCGCCGCCCCACCCGCCCCTCAGAAGGCTTTCCAGTCCCGCAGCCATTGCAGGCCGGCCGAGGTATCGCCGCGCGGTCGGTACTCGCAACCAACCCAGCCGTCGTAGCCCAGCTGGTCCATCAGCGCGAACAGGTACGGGTAGTTCAGCTCGCCCAGGTCCGGCTCGTGGCGGTCCGGCACGCCGGCGATCTGGATATGGCCGATGCCGGCGAAGTCGCGACGCAGCTTGGTCGCCAGGTCGCCTTCGACGATCTGGCAGTGGTAGCAGTCGAACTGCACCTTGAGGTTGCTCGCGCCGACTTCCTTGCAAATCGCCTGGGCCTGGTCCTGGCGGTTGAGAAAGAAGCCCGGCATGTCGCGGGTGTTGATCGGCTCCAGCAGCACCGTGACCCCGGCCTTGGCCGCCTGGGCGGTGGCGTAGGCCAGGTTCTCCAGGTACACCGCGTAATGGCGTTCGCGCAGCTCTTCCGAGGGCAGCAGGCCGGCCATTACATGGATGCGCGAGTTGCCCAGCACCGCGGCGTATTCCAGGGCGCGCTCGAAGCCGGCGCGGAACTCCGCCTCGCGCCCCGGCAGGGTCACGGTGCCCCGCTCGCCCGCCGCCCAGTCGCCGGGCGGCGCGTTGAACAGGGCCTGGACCAGGCCGTTGTCGCTCAGGCGCTGCTTGAGCTCCTGGGGGCTGTAGTCGTAGGGGAACAGGTATTCCACCGCTTCGAAACCGTCGGCCGCCGCGGCGGCGAAACGCTCGAGAAACCCGTGTTGCGGGTAGAGCATGCTTAGGTTGGCAGCAAAACGAGGCATGTTGGCTCCTAAAAACGGCTCAGACAAAAGGCCAGATCAGCAAGGTAATACAGAAACCCAGGGTACCGAGCAAGGTGGTGATCACGGTCCAGGTGCGCAGGCCGTCGGCGACGTTGAGCCCGGCGAGCTTGGTGAAGATCCAGTAGCCGGCGTCGTTGATATGCGACATCGCCAGCCCGCCACCGCCCATGGCCAGGCACAGCAGCGCCATGTGGTTGGGGGTCAGGTTCAGGGTGGCGATCAGCGGGCTGATGATCCCGGCCGTGGTCACCAGGGCCACGGTGGTCGACCCCTGCACCGCACGCAGCAGCATGGTCAGCAAAAAGCCCAGGGCCAGCACCGGCAGGCCGGTGGTGCGCAGCAGGTCGGAGACCACCGCGCCGATCCCGGTGTCCACCAGCACCTTGCCGAACACTCCGCCGGCCCCGGCGATCAGGATCACCATGGCCACGCCCGGCAAGGCCGAGCCGATCACGTCCGACACCTGGTTGCGGCTCCAGCCACGGCGCGAACCCAGCAGCCAGGCGCACAGCAAGGTATCGATCAGCAGCGCCACCAGCGGCGCGCCGAGCACGGTCATGATGCCGCGCAGGGTGGATTCGGCCGGCAGCAGCGAAGTGGCCAGGGTGCCCAGCAGGATCAGCACGATCGGCAGCAGGATCAGGCTGACGATCAGGCCGAAACCCGGCGCGGGCGCCGGTGGCAGCTTGGCGACAATGGCGCTGGTGGATTCTTCCAGGCCCATGTGGGACGCCGCCACCGCCGCCTGTTGCGGGTTCTGCTCATGGCCGTTGCCATTGGTCCAGGCCAGCAGGTCCTCGTTGGTCACGTGGGGGCCGTAGACTTCGGCGCGGATGTCGTCGGTCATCGGGTAGAAGCGCCGGGTCATGCGCCCGGCCACGCGGTAGCCGACGTAGCACAGGAAGGCGGTGATCGGCAGGCCGAACATCAGCACCCGGCCCAGGTCGGCGCCCAGCTGGCTGGCCGCGGCCACGGCGCCCGGATGGGGCGGCAGGAACGCGTGCACGGTGAGCAGCGCCGCGCACATCGGCAAGGCGAACACCAGCAGCGGCTTGCGCGCCCGGCGAGCGACGCCATAGGCCAGCGGCATAAGGATGATCACCCCCACTTCGAAGAACACCGGCACGCCGATGATGAACCCGGCGATGGTCAGCGCCAGCGGCGTGCGGCGGTTGCCGAAACGCTCGATCAGGGTCTTGGCCAGGGCCTCGGCGCCGCCGGACAGCTCGATGATCCGCCCGATCATGGCGCCGAGGGCGATGATGATCGCGATATGGCCGAGGGTCTTACCCATGCCGCCTTCGATGGTCGCCACCAGGTCGGCCGGTTTCACCCCGGCCACCAGCGCCACCAGGATGCTCACCAGCATCAGCGCGACAAAGGGCTGGAACTTGTACTTGAGCACCAGGAACAGCAGCAGCGCGATGCCCGCGCCGGCCGTCAACATCAGGATAAGCGGGCTCATTGCGCGGCCCCTCCCTCATAAGAGAAAGAAGCGCCGGTGAAGCCAAAACAGCTGCAGTCAGGGAACGTCATGCGGGGATGTCCTGTTGTTATTGTTTTTTCAGGCAAGCCGGGGCCGTCGAGAGCCTGACGGCGGCTCCCGGGCGGTGCTTGCAATGTCGGTTTACAGTTTCGAGTTGCAGCGGCGCGCTACCTACCAGTGCGCGCCGAAGGTCTCGCGCAGCTCATCCAGGGCTGCCTGATCCAGCGGCGCCGGCTTGGGATTGCTCATCAGCCAGAGTCGCGCGGTTTCTTCCAGTTCTTCCAGGGCGTAGCTGGCCTTGGCCACCGAGCTTTCCCAGACCACCGGCCCCAGGCGTTCGAGCATCACCCCGCGCACGCTGTTGGCCAGTTGCGCCACCTGCTCGGCGACCTTGGGCGAACCCGGGCGCTGGTAGCCGATCAGCGGGATGTGCCCGACCTTCATCACTTGGTACGGCGTCAGCGGCGGCAGGATGTCGTCCGGCCGCCATACGCCGGCCAGGGTCAGCGCCACCAGGTGGGTGGAATGGGTGTGCACCACGCCGCCGACGCCCGGGTTGCGGTCATAGACCTGGCGATGCAGGGCCAGGGTCTTCGACGGCTTGTCGCCGGACACCCACTCCCCCGCCAGGTTGACCTTGGCGATGGCCGCCGGATCGAGGCGGCCGAGGCAGACGTCGGTCGGGGTGATCAGCCAGCCATCGTCGAGGCGCGCACTGATGTTGCCGGCGCTGCCCACGGTGTAGCCGCGCTGGTAGAGGCTGCGGCCGACGTCGCAGATCTCTTCGCGCAGGGCCTGTTCCTTATTCGCCGCGGCGCTCATTGGCCACCTCCGGCCAGTTGCTTGAGGGCCTTGGCAAAGAAGTCGCGACTACCGAAGTTGCCGGACTTCAGGGCCAGCGCCAGCGGTTCGCTGGAGTTGCTGATTGTGGCCGGCACGCCCGGATCGATCTGCGCGCCGATCTGCAGCAGGCTGACCCCCAGCGCCTTGACCACCGCGCCAGAGGTTTCACCACCGGCAATCACAAAGCGGCGCACGCCGTTCTGGCGCAGGCCCGCGGCGATCTCGCCCAGGGCGTTCTCCACCAGCGCGCCGGCGCGTTCGACGCCGAGCTGCTGTTGCACCGCCTTGACCTCGGCCGGGGTGCTGGTGGCGTAGATCAGTACGGTTTCGTCACTGTCGCGGGCAAAGGCCAGGGCGTTCTCCACCACCGGCTCGCCGGCGGCCAGGGCCATGGGGTCGATGCGCAGGGCCGGACGGTCGGCCTCCAGCCAGGCCGCAACCTGGCCGATGGTGGCCACCGAGGCACTGCCGGCCAGCACCACTTCGTCGCCTGCAACCGTCGGCAGCGACGCCGCGTCGAAGTCGCGCAGTTTGCCGGCGCGGCGGAAGTTGCCCGGCAGGCCCAGGGCCAGGCCCGAGCCGCCGGTGAGCAGCGGCAGGTCGGCGCAGGCGCTGCCCAGGGTGTAGAGGTCCTGGTCGGACAGCGCGTCGGCAATGGCCATGCCGACGCCCTGCGCGCGCAGTTCGGCGATTTTCGCCCGCACCGCCTCGACGCCCCCGGCGATTCTGTCGTAGCGCAGCAGGCCGACTTTCAGCTGGGTCTGGGCCTGCAGCACGCGCACCAGGTTGGCGTCGGTCATCGGCGTCAGCGGGTGATGCTGCATGCCCGATTCGCTGAGCAACTGGTCCTGGACGAACAGGTGGCCGCGGAAAATGGTCCGGCCGTTTTCCGGGAACGCCGGGCACGCCAGGGTGAAATCACTGTTCAGGGCCTTGAGCAGGGCCTCGCTGACCTGGCCGATATTGCCGGCGGCGGTGGAATCGAAGGTCGAGCAGTACTTGAAGAAGATCTGCTCGCAGCCTTGCTCGCGCAGCCAGTCCAGGGCCGCGAGGGATTCCTCGACTGCGTCCTGGACCGGTGTGGTGCGCGACTTGAGGGCGATGACGATGGCGTCGGCATCCAGCCCGGCCGCCACTTCGCGGCTGGGGATGCCGATGCTTTGCACCGTGCGCATGCCGCCGCGCACCAGCATGTTGGCAAGGTCAGTGGCGCCGGTGAAATCGTCGGCGATGCAGCCCAGCAACGGGCGTGCGGTGGAATGGGTCATGGAGCGTTCCTCAGACAGGCTCGGGCTTGGCGGTCGGCAGGTCGATGCCCGGGAAAATCTTGATCACCGCCGAGTCGTCCTCGCGGCCGAAACCGGCGCTGGAGGCCTGCATGAACATCTGGTGCGCGGTGGCCGACAGCGGCAGCGGGAATTTGCTGGCGCGGGCGGTATCCAGCACCAGGCCCAGGTCCTTGACGAAGATGTCCACCGCCGACAGCGGTGTGTAGTCAGCCTTGAGGATGTGCGGCACGCGGTTCTCGAACATCCAGGAGTTGCCGGCGCTGTGGGTGATCACTTCGTACAGGGCGTCGGCGTCCACCCCTTCGCGCAGGCCCAGGGCCATGGCTTCGGCGGACGCGGCGATGTGCACCCCGGCCAGCAGCTGGTTGATGATCTTGACCTTGGAACCCAGGCCGTGGGCGTCGCCCAGGCGATAGACCTTGCCCGCCATACCGGCGAGTATCGCTTCGGCCTTGGCGTAGGCCGCAGCCGGGCCGGAGGTCATCATGGTCATCTCGCCGGCGGCAGCCTTGGCCGCGCCGCCGGAGATCGGCGCGTCGAGGTATAGCAGGCCCTGTTCGGCCAGGCGCTCGCCCAGCTCCACGGCGTAGGTCGGCGCCACGGTGGCGCAACCGATCACCAGGCTGCCGGCACCCAAGGCCGACACGGCGCCCTCCCCACCGAACAGCACGGTTTCGGTCTGCTCGGCGTTGACTACCACTGTGATGATCACATCGCAGGCTTCGGCCATTCGCGCCGGCGACGCACAGGCCACCCCGCCTTCGCTGGCGAACTGTTGGGTGACCGCTTCACGCACGTCACAGGCATGCACCTTGAAACCCGCGCGCAGCAGCGAGCGGGCAATGCCCAGGCCCATCGCGCCCAGGCCGACAACACCGACATTCTTGTTATTCATGGGGTACTCCAGGGAAGACAGCGGCTTGCTCCACGCCGGCAAGGCGCGGGCGGCGGGCCGCGGGGTAAAGGGCAGCACGGGCGGCGGGGGCGACAGGGTCGCCTGGCGGGTGAATCGAGACCGTGTCGGACATCGAGGGGCCGTCCTGTGATTTGTTGTTATCAGGTGTGGCCTGATCATCCATCAATGAACGGATTATGTGAAGTATTTTTTAATACCTAACATTTATTAACATTGCCGAACATGGACGCCGGACAGCTCGTGACAGCCTTGCAGCCCGCGCAGAATCAAACGGACGAGCGGTAGCCCATTGCGACCAGCGCACTGATCTGCGTCAACCAGGCGTCTACACTCGAGACCGATGCTGTTAGGCGCAACATCACCGATCAGTGGTACCGCCCTTCATCGCCCCCTCATTGACGGTGGGCACGGGACGGCGCTGTATGGTCAATCCGCAATGCTTGAACAAGGATATTCAACATGGCAAAGATCAATGTATTGGCTGGTGATTTTCTACAAGGGAATGGCGAGTACCGACAGGGCGTCTTCAAGCTGCCGACCGTGACCAACCCCTCCCCGGGCGTCGAGGTCAAAGCTTCCGCATTCAAACACCTGGAAATCGCGACACAGGACAGCATCACCAACAGGGACGCCATTGGCTACGGCATCGCCGGGGCCATGCTGCTGGGTCCGGTGGGTGCGCTCGCGGGCTACCTGATAGCCGGCAAGGAAACCGAGGTGACCTTCATCGGCACCTTCAAGGATGGCCGCAAACTGCTGGCGGCCACGGACAGCGAAACCTACCGGGATATCGAAAAACGACTGACAGCCTAGGGTCCGTCGCCTGCCCATGCCCGCAACTTCGGGCATGGGCTTCTCCCCTTCCCTACACCGATTCCGCTTCGCCCGGCCCAGCCCGGCGTTGCTGGCGCTTGCCTTCCAGCCAGATCACCAGCCCCAGCAGGCTGCCACCAGCAATCAGCAGGCTGACGAACCAGCCCAGGGTGTCCGCCAGTTGGGTGAAGAACAGCGTGTACAGCTGGATGATGAAGAAGGTCGCGCCATAGCCCACCAGCATGGAAAAGCGCAAGCGAATGCCCAGTGCCAGCAAGCCCAGGCTGAACGCTGCCCACAGCCCATTGAACAGCACCAGTTCGCCGGCCTCGGCCAGGTGCCACGGACCGTCGATCAGGTCGTAGCTGCCGAACAGCGACAGCAGCCACAACGACATCTGGGCCATGAACAGCCCGGCAGAAATCCACACCTTGGCAAAGCCGCGATAACGGGCCAGCCTCGAGGCCTCGCCCCACAGATGGACAAAGCCGAACAGCACCATGGCCAGGGCCGCGCCGAGGAAACGCAGCGGGTAGTTCATGCCGAACCAGTAGGCGCCCCACCCCGACTCATAACCGCTGCGCCCGCCGAACCAGATGAAGAACAGCACGCTGCACAGGGTCAGCAGCAAGGCGTTGTTCAGCACATAACTGAGCGCCAGCAACAGCAGCAGGTCCACCAGCAACAGCGCCGGCCAGTTGCCCGAGCCGTCGGAGTAGATCATGCCCAGCACCAGGCTCAGGCCGATCAGGGCAAACCCGCCGAGCAACGCCAGGGTCGCGCCGAGCAGCTTCAGCTGCTTGCCCAGCAGCCAGCGCCCGGCGACGAACAAGCCGACCATCAACAGGCCGAGGCCGCCCGCCAGTTTCGGCAAGGTGAACGTCAGGTGTTCATGCAGCAGGATCAGCAAGCCCGCCGCCAGGCTGATGGCGCCGAAGGTCAGGAACCAGCGCCCCAGGGAACGCCAGTCCCAGCGGGTCTGCGGATACAGCTCGGCGATCCGCGCGTGGGCCTGGGTGTCGATCAGGCCGTCGCGCAGCCATTGGTCCAGGGCGTTGTGCACCTGGCGATTACGGCGATCCGGGTTCATTGGCCAGCCTCCCCGGCGCGCAGCGCGGTGCGTTCGAACAACCAGCCCAGGAGCATGCCTACCGCGCCAGCCACGGCAAAAAACACCGCGGCGCTCAGCTGTTCCCAGGCGTACTCATAAAAGCGCGTGTACAGGTCGATGCCGAGGAACACCACGCCAAAACCGGTGAAGCTGGGGTGCTTGAAACGCGCGCCGAGTACCAGCTGGACGATGGCGCCGAGGGTGAACAACAGGGTCCAGGTCAGGGTCTGACGGTAAGCTTCCTCCAGGCTGAGGAACCACAGCGAACAGTTGAAGTACAACAATCCGAAGATCACATACAGCCGTCCGAAGCCACTGAACCGGCGCAAGGCGTGATCCTCGGCGCGCTGGTGCCATAGCCCCAGGAGCGCGGTCAACGCAGCGATCACGGCCATGGAGCGCGGGTCCTGGATGCCGAAATAGTAAGTGCCGGAACCGCCATACCACTCCCACGAACCCAGGCCGTGGAAGACGCAGAGCAGGCCCAGCAGCAGCGGCCAGCGCAGGCGATAGCCATAGGCGGTGGCGATGCTCAGGGCGGCGGTGACCAGCAGCGCCAGGGGCAGGTTGCCGAAGTCGCCGGTCTCGCTGTCGGAGCTGCCCAGCAACAGGCTGGCGCCCATCAGGATCAGGCCGATGGTCAGGATCGCCACCCCGGTGACCGGCATGCGCCGCGCCGGGTCGCGGGCCAGGCGCGCGCCGATCAGCCATAGCCCGACACCGGCGGCGAAAAACAGCACCGCCCCCACCAGCACCGACTCGGCCAGCAGGCCGATGCCGCCCAGCACCGCCATGCCGATCAGCAGCACCGCGCCGATGCCCAGCCATTGCAGGACCGTGGACAAGCGGTGTTCGGGACGTTCGTACAGGGCGCCGAGCCGCTGCTGCGCCTCGGCATCGATCAGGCCACGGTGGCGCCAGTCGGCGATTTCGTGGAGCAACATCTGCTGGGTGGTTTTTCTCATGGCGCTCTTGGTTCAAGGTGTGGACATCGGCCGCAAACCGGCCGTCGACTCTGCAGCATAGCCGAGCCTGTGCCTGGCAAGACGCCCCGCGACGCTAACGCGGCACGCCGCGCCCATGAAAAAGGCCGCCCCGAGGGCGGCCTTGTTTTCCTGCCAGCGACATCACCTCGCCCTGGAGTAAGGGGACGCCGAGCCAGGCGCACACATGTCACCGCAAGGCCCTACTCCGCGGTCGTCGGATCGATGATCGAGGTCACCCGCGATACCCGGTCCGCCGGAAAACCGCCTAGCCTGGCGTGCTCCCTGACAAGTTCCTCGTCCGGGGAGATATAGACACAATAGATCTTGTCGCCCGTGACGTAGCTATGCAGCCACTGCACTTGCGACCCCAGCTCACTGATAACCTTGCAGGATTTTTGCGAGATCTGTTGCAAATCCTGCGGCGTAAGCGCCCCGGCTTCCGGCATCTCGCGCTCGATGACGAACTTCGGCATGACAACCTCCACTTCGTGAATGGCCGGGGCACGCCGACAAACAGCGTTACCCCGTATATTGGCCGAGGCAGACAGCCCTCGGCGGATCGCCAACGGTCTGCTTGCCCGTTACCTGCCAAGCGCTGCCGCCAATAGCGGCGCGGCCTGTTCATCGGTCAACGCCGGGTGCACTTCCATGCGCAGCAGGTCGCTCCACTCAAGCACCCATTTCTGCATCAGCGCGAGATCGCTGGTTTCCGCGATCCCAAACCCCGTCATGCCGCCGACGGCATGCCAGCGTCCCAGCATGCTCACCCCTGCGGGTGGCGCCCCACCCGTCTTGAGAAATCGCTCGATCGCACTGTTACGACGTTCGGGGCTGATTGACCAACTGACAATGAATAACATCTGCCACCTCCTGCGAAACGGGCGCCCGTTGTTCGTTGCGTGCGCCAGGCAGGCACCGTGACCACGACCACGCATCGGTATCGCCCCGCCTCTCGGCCGGCCCGAAACCATTGCCCCCTAGGGAAGGCATAGCAGCCTGCCGCTCGCGACGCATGACCGTCGATCCTGTTGCCGGTACTCGCGCCCCAAGCGCGAACGAGCGAAGCAACGATCCGTGAGTGGCTATGCTTGATCTGTTGCAGCAAGCAATCTCGCCGCCGCGATAACGGGCGGCGACGGCTGCCCCTTTTCGTCAACGCCCCCTAGCGCCGCGCGACATCGGCAAGGAGCGGTTCGAGATGCAACTGATCAGCGTGAACATCGACAAGCCGGAAGCCACCAACTTCATTTTCGGCCAGACCCACTTCATCAAGTCCGTCGAGGACATCCACGAAGCCTTGGTCGCCAGCGTGCCGAACATCGCCTTTGGCCTGGCCTTTTGCGAAGCCTCCGGCCAATGCCTGGTGCGCTGGTCCGGCAGCGATCCAACGATGATCGCGCTGGCGCAAAAGAACGCCCAGGCGATCGCCGCCGGCCATAGCTTTATCGTGTTTCTCGGCGACGGTTTTTATCCGTTGAACGTGCTCAACGCCCTGAAGATGGTGCCTGAGGTGTGCCGCATCTTCTGCGCGACCGCCAACCCGAGCCAGGTGATTCTCGCTGAAACGGCGCAGGGCCGGGCGGTGCTGGGGGTGGTGGATGGCTTCTGCGCCAAGGGCCTGGAAGGCGACGACGACATCCTGTGGCGCAAGAACCTGCTGCGGCAGATCGGCTACAAACAGTGAGGGTCACGCAAGATTGCCCTCCGCGCCGACCGGCTACTCGGACGGCGTGGTCCGGCAACTCTTGCGCTGACGGATCTCCTGCTCCGAAGGGCGCTCCTTGACGAACTCGAAGCGCGGCTCGCCCTCGTTGTAAGTGACCAGCCAGCCCCAGTCCAGCTCGGACTCATCCTGGCCCGGCTTCGGCGGCGCGGCCCACCACGGCTCTTTGCTGACGATCTGGCGCATGCCCGCCTCCCATTGATTCGGCCTCATCAACTATAACGTGCAGGCCCTGAGGCACGCGGATTTCGGCTGACCGGCGGCTGCCCCGACCGTCACCGCTCCAGTGCCCATTCGGCCAGCGGCCGATAACGGCCTTTATGCGACTCGTACAGGGCGAAGTGCCGGGCACTCAGCTGAAAATCCGCAGGGGTCTGGGACTCAGGAACCGGCGCCCGATAGTCGCGCATCAAGGTCAAGTGTGGGCGAAACTCCCGCGGCGAATCGACCAACCCAAGGGGCAGCAGCGCTTCCTGCAAGGCATACACCAGCTGACGCAACGCCAGCGGCGCCTGTGCCGGCGCCAGCAACAAGACCCCGGCCCGGCGCCAGACCTCCAGGCGGTCGAGCGGGACGTGCAGCGCCTCACCGGGCGTTCGCACGTTCGCCGCCGCGGCGCAGATCCGCGGAATCTGCACCACGGCGACCGAGCCCAGGAACATCAGGGTCAAATGAAAGTTTTCCGCCGGCACCGGCCGGCCGCTCCTGAGCCCAAGCGCGCTGCGCCACTGGGCAATGGCCCGGCGTTGGGTGGCGGTGCAGGGCAAGGCGAAGAACAGCCGCTTGAACGGCTCGCCCTGCTCGCGGGACGCATCATTCATGCCCTGTCCTCCCCATTCGGTTCGGGCGAAGTGCTGCCTGCCAGGTCGCTTCCCCACCGGCACTCTGCGACTCGCCCACCGGGAATCCCGGGCCGGTTTAGCCCTTTCTTGAGTTCAGCATAAAGAAGGCAACAAGATGCCGCGTCTGTCGGCATTCGGTCATTTTTATCAGTTGTAATGCGCATTGACGTCCGCCCCACGCAAAGGAAGAGCCCGATGAGACTCGCGTCCTACAACGTTGAAAACCTGTTCAACCGCGCCAAGGCCATGAACCTGGAAGGCTGGGCCGAAGGCAAGCCGGTGCTGGAGCGTTTCGCCAAGCTCAACCAACTGCTGGGCGAGCCCATCTACACCGACCAGGACAAGGCGCAGATGGTCAAGCTGCTGACCGAGCTGGGCCTGAGCAAGTCGGACAAGGGCCCCTTTGTGATCCTGCGGCAAAACCGCGGCAGCCTGGTCAAGCGGCCCAAGGCCGGTGGCCTGGAGATTGTCGCCAACGGCCGCACCGAGTGGGTCGGTTCGCTGGAGCTGATCGAGGCCCCGGTGGACCTGGAAGCCATGCGCAATACCGCGCGGGTGATGATCGACCTGCAAGCCGATGTGCTGGCGGTGGTCGAGGCGGAAAGCCGCCCGGCCCTGCGCGACTTCAATACCGAAATCATCGGCGCCCTGGGCGGCCCGCTGTACTCCCATGTGATGCTGATCGACGGCAACGATACGCGGGGCATCGATGTCGGCCTGATGACCGCCGCAGGCTACCCCATCGGCCAGCTGCGCAGCCATGTCGACGACAGCGCGGCCAACGGCGAGCTGATCTTTTCCCGCGATTGCGCGCAGTTTCATATCCCGTTGCCTTCTGGAAAACAAAAGGACAAGCAGCTGATCGTCCTGGTCAACCACCTCAAGAGCAAAGGCTTCGGCGGCCTTGCGGCCTCGGCGAAAAAACGCCTGGCCCAGGCCGAGCGGATCAAGCTCATCTACCAAGAGCTGGTGGCCCAGGGCGAGGCCTATATCGCGGTGGTCGGCGACTTCAACGACACCCCGGACAGCGCGCCGCTGGAGCCCTTGCTCAAGGGCACCGACCTGAAGGATGCCTTTGTCCATCCGGCCTTCGATGACGGTGGTTACCCCGGCACCTTCGACACCTGCAAGGCGGCGAACAAGATCGACTACCTGCTGCTCTCCCCCGCGCTGTTCGCCACCGTCACCGCCGGCGGTGTATGGCGCAAGGGCATGTGGCCGGGCAGCCAGCCCAAGCGCTGGGAGGTCTACCCGCAGCTGGACAAGAAGGAAAACGCCGGCTCGGATCACGCGGCGGTGTGGGTCGACCTGGACCTGTGAACCGTACGGCCCCGTTCGGCGATGGCCCCGGAGCGCCTGCGGGTCAACGCCGCCCTTGCAACGCCTCGACCAACGCCGCCGAAGCGTTGTACAGCGGCACCCGGCCCTTGAGCAGGATCTGCGCGCTGCGCCGGTAGGCGGCCGCGTCGATGCGCATTGAGGCGCCCTCCTCGCGCGCGGTGATCAAGGTGTCCAGCACCCCCGCCGGGTTTTCGATCGACACCGGGTATTCCGCCGTGGTGGCGCTCAGGGGCCTGGGCGTCTTGAGCAGTTCATGGGCCACGGTGCCTGACGCCAGGCAGGCGGCGGCCAGGCAGCAGCCACCGGAGACGGCCAATGAAGGATGGGCGTTTTGCGGGGTGAAATAGCGGGTATTGATATCGCCCGCGCCCTGGGCCGGGCTGACGATGCAGATCTTCGGCAGGGTTTCGCTGCGCTGCAACTCATCGGCACTCATCAAGGCGCCGCTGCGATTGCGCAGTTGCATGCGCAGGCCGCCCTCGACCATCAAGCCGATCAAGCGCGCCTTGAAGTCGGTATCGGCGTCCAGTTGCGCCGGGGTTTCCAGGCCGGTCTTGCCCAGGTCCGCGGCCTGGACGATGACCATCGGCACCGCCACGTCGAGGCAGGTGGCGCGCACGCCATGGAGCAGGTCGATGTGTTGCCCGGTGGGGAACAGCTGACCGGTCTTGGCCCCCACCGGGTCGCTGAGAAACAGGTCGACCCCGGGGAACACGCCATTGACCCCGGGAATGCGCGTATCGCTCAGCAGGCGACCGTCGCGGAACGCCAGGCGCGCGAGCATGGTGGTCTGGGTATTGCTGTTGAAGATCTCGATCTGCGCGCTGTCCTCGTCCGCGCTCAGCCAGCCACGTTCCAGGGCGTACAGGGGCAAGGCCGCGGACATATTGCCGCAGTTGACGCTCCAGTCGATCGCGCTTTTACCCGCCGCCAGTTGCGCCAGGGTGCTGACCATCCGCGCCTCGCCGGGCTGGCGCTCGGCGATGAACACCTTGTTGCTGGTGGGCCCGCCACGGCCCAGGCCGGTGATCTGGTTATTGCCCGGCAGCTCGCCGCTCAACGGCACCCCCATCAGGTGGCGCAACAGTTCTTCGACCAGCAACGGGTCCTCGGGCAGGGTTTCGCGAGCCAGGATCAAACCGGTGGAGGTACCACCGCGCGCATGCCAGACAGGGAATTCAACGATGCCGGCGCGGATTTCGGGAAGGTCCACTTCAAAAGGCATGATCGGGCTCGCAGTGAGGGACGACAGGTAGCGATCATAAACCGCGGCCTGGGTGAGCGCAGCTTTCCAGGTCCAGGGCCGCGCGCCTCCCGGAAGGCAGCCAGGCAGACGATCGAACTTGAACTAGTATGGATTTCGTAAGGCCCGTCCCATCGGACTGTCGGATGGCAGTGGCGGATCAACAGGCTTCATAAGCGCTTGCGTGCAGGCCGATGGCTTCCGGGAGGCGAATCATGCTCGATCAGATTGCGCTGG
The DNA here is from genome assembly GCF_900109505.1 of Pseudomonas sp. NFACC41-3. Taxonomy (NCBI): domain Bacteria; kingdom Pseudomonadati; phylum Pseudomonadota; class Gammaproteobacteria; order Pseudomonadales; family Pseudomonadaceae; genus Pseudomonas; species Pseudomonas sp. NFACC41-3. The sequence goes on along the minus strand of NZ_FOAE01000001.1, from coordinate 1,146,860 downwards.
GCATGCTTATCTTTGCCGGGATAGTGCTGTTCTACGGAATCATTGTCCTGCACGACATTCCCTACGAAATTGCCGTCCATCGGAACCATCCACATCAGGACGCCATTCACGCGGCAGGCTGGGTCAGTCTGTTCACGCTCCATGCCCTGTGGCCGTTCCTGTGGATCTGGGCCATGTTGTACCGCGAGGACCGGGGCTGGGGGTTCGCGACCGACAAGGCGCGGATGCAGGCCGAAAGAGATCTGGCCCAAGAACTGGCCGAGCTGCGACAGCGGGTCGAGCGACTGGAAGGACAATCCCAGGCCGGGCCCCGCCCGGAAGGGAAGCCGTGACCCATGGACCTGTTACTGATCCTGACCTACACCGCCATCTGCGTGGCCATCTTCAAGATCTTCCGTATCCCGCTGAACAAATGGACGGTGCCCACCGCCGTGCTGGGCGGCGTGGTATTGATCGGCGCGCTGATTTTCCTGATGAACTACAACCACCCCTATTCGGAAGTGGCGCGCTCCTACTTCGTCTCGGTGCCCGTGATCCCGGTCGTCACCGGCCGGGTGATCGAGGTGCCGGTGCAGGGCAACACGCCGCTGGAGCCAGGCGATGTGCTGTTTCGCATCGACCCCGAGCCTTTCGAGAACCGCCTCAAGTCGCTCAAGGCCCAGCAGACGGCGGCGCGGGGCGACCTGTTCCGGATCAACGAGTTGATCAGGCGCAACTTCGGCACTCGCCGTGAGCAGGAAGCCGCCATTGCCCGGGTCGACGACCTGCAGGCACAGATCGCCAACGCCCAGTTCGAGCTGAACAGCACCGTGGTCCGGGCCCCGAGCAAAGGCTTCGTCACCCACGTGTCGCTGCGCCCGGGAATGATGGCGAGCAAGCTGCCGCTGCGCCCGTCGATGGTGTTCATTCCGGACGAGGGCCATTACTTCTCTGCCTGGATGCGCCAGAACAGCCTGCTGCGCCTGGTCCCGGGGGACGAGGCGGAAGTGGCGTTCGACGGTATCCCCGGCAAGGTATTCAAGGGCCGGGTGAAGAATGTCATCGCGGTGATCGGCGAAGGACAGGTCCAGCCATCCGGCACCCTGCTGAGCTACACCGGCTCACCGCCGCCGGGACGGGTGCCGGTGGTCATTGAAATCACCGACCCGGACTACCTGCCCTACGCCAAACTCATGCCCGGTGGCGCCTATGGCCAGGCGGCGCTCTATAGCCAGCACTTCCACCATGTGGCGATCATGCGCAAGATCCTCCTGCGCATGTCGGCCTGGATGAACTACATCTTCCCTTTCCATTGATGAGCAGGGATCGGGGCTGATACTGGGTGCGTTGCAAGTCCAGCTTGATTTCACTACCGGTCGGGTGGCTGCTTTCGGCCCAAGGCTGAAAGCGGGTATCGGCTACTGACAAGCAACGGGGCGCTCATGGACTCACTAAACGCAATGAGGCCCGCGTAGCCTCAAGCATTGCCAAGTGCACTCAGGCATCCTGGCTCGATGCATTCAGTAACTGAGCAATTTTTTTACGCAAATCCCCATGCGCTTCCTCTGCGTAGGGAATCGCTGTTTTCCAGTCATAAAACCATACGGGCATCTTGCGATTCTGTTCAGGTTCTGAGGAGTAGCGTGGGAAAATGTGGCAATGCAGTTCTGGCTCCGAATTCCCTAGAATTTCATAGTTCATACGAAGCGCCCCGGTTGCCTGTAAAACTGCGTCACCAATACGGGCCATATCGAGCAGGTAGGTGGCTCTGGCCTCAGCATCCAGATCGTTCAGGCTCGGAACGACGGGGTCGGGCAGCAACAGGCAGTAACCCGGTAGAAATTGCACATCGCCCATGACCGCCCAACCTGATGCCATTCGGCAAATCACTTTATCGTTAGCTCCGTTACGTGCTAACTCGACACGTTGCGAGATCAGCGGCATGCATAATCCTTAATGATGTTTTAGGTGGCATCGACTAACGACTTCACATGAGTAGCAAAATCATCTTGTATCGGTTGGAACCCGCAGCGCAGGTAAAATGCGGCGCCCTCGGGTGTATCCGTGGATAGGCGCACGACACGGAATCGCTGAGCCGCATAGGCCAAAAGCTGCTGCACCAGGGCCTTACCCACATTCTGCCCCCTTGCTGCACGCACGACGTATACCCTCCGCAGCCTGCCGATGTCCGGCCCAGCATATGGATCATATGAAAGACCGCCGATGGCAATCAGTTGCCCATCGCGGAAAGCTCCCAAAAGGCATTCACCGGGTTGATCGAACCGATTCGACCCGTTCTGCCACTCTGCAACCAAGCGCGTAAGAAACCTGAAACCCTCCGTAACTGCCTCCGCTTCCAGTACCAGGATTTCCGTAGGAAGTGCTGAGATCTGACGTATCGCCGGCTCGCCCGTTGACCTAACCACTCAATATCCCCGTGCTTGTTTTGGCACCTGCCTGAGGTGGATTAATCTCGTGGCGCCGCGCTAGCGACGATAGTATCGGTGATTGTCTTCGTAGCGGTGCCGCATGGCGCGATCGTGGTGGCGCTCCCAATCGCGATGGCGTTCAGCTTCTCGGCGGGCTTGCTCTCTACGCCACTGTTCCCTACGCCAGTCTTCTCGACGCCAGTCGTGCCGGCGCCAATCGTCTCGACGATCGTGCCAACGGCCGTCATGCCAGTATCGGTCGTCATGGGCAAGCAATGGCCCGGGCTGCTTGCCAAGCATGCTGGCCAAGGTCGGCCAAGGGTTGCCGGCGGCCTGGGCAGGAGCCTGAACGGCTGGGACTTCAGTTGCTAAAACAGGGGTTGAGGTCTTCATCTGCGTTGCTGATGCCGAGCCCAATGCCGCGAACGCGAATAGGCCGAAGAGCACCATCCGTGGGTCAGGGAATTTCATGAGCGAAGACAACCTCTGCTGGACAATCGGACGTGTGGCCATCCGGCTGCGGTAAGCCTGCGAGGCCGCGCTTACCGAGCGGATGAGCCTATCCACATAGACCGATAAATAGAGAAAAGTTCTAGGGAGCTGCGGCTTAAATAACCGCCGGCCTCAGTGTTCAGCCTCTTTGAGATTGGCTATCGAGATGTTCGCTTGTGGCCGGAAGCGGACGCTCATTTCAGACCACATTCGATTCAGCGCGGACGCGACTTAACGTTTGTAATGAACGGCGGCGACCTGTTTGCGTAGCAGAGTCCGCTTTATGGAAAGGTTAGCTATCAGCTTCAATGTGTGCGGAATGTGTTCCATACATCTGTGTCTAGCTTCATGGCCGCAAGTACTTCGAAGGCGTACAACTCAAGGTCATTGTTGACTTCGATAAAGGCCACCGTTGTTTGTCGGAGGCGCCCCTGAGCTGAAAGAAAGACTTCCTTGAATTGTTCGTCTTTCATCGCTTGATCACGCTTCATTTCGTGCGGATAGTCTTCTGCAGCCATTTTGTAGACGAGGCTTGCGGTGTTGTGCGACTCGAAATTTAAATGCTGGACGAGCCTCTTTACTACCCCTCTCGAAATACCTACATAGACCGGCTTACCTTGATCGCTGAAGACGTAGCACCCTGGGAAATCTGTGGTTCTACCCACCTTGGACAGAGCTTTTTTTGATGCGCTCTTGAAGCCAACAAAGGTTGCGGCAGGCATTGGAGTCTCCAGGGCAGCCTTTAGCCTTGCAAAATGGCTAGGCAACACCGTTGAGGCAAGCTCTTCAAATGTATGAAGACAGTTGTCGATAGGCATAAGTTTTCCTTTGTGATCCCTCACGAAGCATGGGTTCTAACCTCCATTGTTCGTTTCGGCCATGGAGCGGCTCCCGCCCCATAGGAGACGTTCAAACCAGAGGTGACAGATCCGTCTCCGCCGGGTGATTGCCCGTGAATCTAAGCGTCAGATTGTTTTTTGCCTGCCTGATGGCGGTAGTCATATGCGCTCTCGAATTTGTTGCCAATCCGTTTTCATTCGAACTCCTTTTCAATGTTGTCTTTCAGCAGCGCGCGGTGAGTGTGTTTCTGTGGACAGCGTGAAAGGCAGCTTCTGGCTGTGTATTCAACCGAGCGCCCGTAGTCCCAACGATGCTTACCAACCGACTCACGCCCGCCGCGCCAACAGCAACACCGAAGCCGCCGCCGACAACAACGCCGCGCAGCAGCGGTTGAAGATTCTCTTGCCCCGTGGCTCGGCGAACCAGCGGCGCAGGTGCAGGCCCATGTAGGCGTAGGCGCTGATGGCGATCCACTCCAGGGCCAGGAACAGTGCGCCGAGCACCAGGAACTGGGCGGGAACCGGGGCTTGCGGGTCGACGAACTGCGGCAGGAAGGCGGTGAAGATCAATATCGCTTTCGGATTGCCGATAGCAATCAGGAATTCCTGCCGGGCCAAGGCCAGCAGGCCCAATGGCGCGGTCTTGTTCTCGGCCTCGACCTGGGTGTCCGCGGTCCATAGCTGGTATGCCAGGTACAGCAGGTAACCAGCCCCCAGAATCTTGATCCCGTGGAACAGCAGTTCCGAAGCTTGCAGCACCACCGCCAGCCCGGCCGCCGCCAGGGCGATCATCAGGGCAAAGGCGGCCAGCCGCCCTACTCCCGCCAGGCAGGAGGCGCGAAAGCCATAGGTGGTGGCATTGCGGATCGACAGCAGGTTGTTCGGCCCGGGCGCCATGTTGAGGGCGAAACAGGCCGGGAGAAACAGCACCAGGGTGGCAAGGTTCATGGATAAATCCGTCGGCTGATGGCTTGAATTCCACACCCGCCAACCAGGCGGGTGCGAGGCCACAAGCCTGCCCAATCCAGGGCATGCCGTCGAGATTTTTTGTCGATGCAGGCTGCGCCTACTCCTCCAGGGCCGCCAGCCCGGGCAGCAGCTTGTCCAGGGTCAGCGGGAACTCGCGCACGCGGATGCCGGTGGCGTTGTAGACGGCGTTGGCTACCGCCGCCCCGGCCCCGCACACGCCCAGCTCGCCAAGGCCCTTGATGCCCAGGGCGTTGGCCCTGGGATCGGGCTCTTCGAGGAACAGCACGTCCATCGCCGCGATATCGCCATTGACCGGTATCAGGTACTCGGCCAGGTCGTGGTTGACGAAATGGCCGTGGCGGGTGTCCAGCAGGGTCTGCTCCATCAGCGCCGCGCCGACGCCCCAGGCCATGCCGCCGAGGATCTGCGAGCGCGCGGTCTTGGGGTTGAGGATGCGCCCGGCACCGATCACCGCGAGCATGCGGCGCAGGCGGACTTCGCCAGTGTCGATGTCCACCGCGACTTCGACGAAGTGCGCGCCGTTGGAATGCTGGGAAAACTGCTTGTAGTCCTCCCCCATCGGCCCGACGCTGCCTTCGGCCTGCAACCCGGCGGGAGCCACCCGCAGCATCAGGTCAACGAGGCGCTCCGAGCGCTCGCCCGTGCTGATACGGCCGTCGGCGAAGCGCACCGGCGCCTGGTTGTAAGGCGCGCCGGCGGCCTGGATCAGTTGCTGCTTCAGGGCCTGGCAGGCGGCCTCCACCGCCGAGCCGGAACTGGCCGCGCCCCAGGAACCGCCCGACCCCGCGGTCTGCGGGAAGCGGCTGTCGCCCAGTTGCACCTGCACCGCCGACATCGGCACCCCCAGGCTGTGGGCGGCGACCTGGGTCAGGATGGTGTAGGTACCAGTGCCGATATCGGTCATGTCCAGGCGCACCAGCACCCGCCCGGTCGGGCCCAGGCTCACCTGGGCCCTGGACAGCCCCAGGTAGTTGGGGCGGATCGCCGCGGCCATGCCCATGCCGATCAGCTTGCGGCCCTCACGCACGCTGCCGGGCCTGGGCTTGCGGCGACTCCAGCCGAAGCGCTCGGCACCGCTGCGCATGCAGGCCAGCAGGTTGCGCGAAGCGAACGGTACGCCGAGTTCGGGGTCCAGTTCCGGCTCGTTGCGCACCCGCAATTCGATGGGGTCCAGGCCCAGGCGTTCGGCCAGCTCGTCCATGGCGCTTTCGAAGGCGAGCATGCCCGGCGCCTCGCCCGGCGAGCGCATCCACTCGCCGCGATTGAGGTCCACCGGCACCAGTCGATGGCGGGTCAGGCGATTCGGCGCGGCATACAGCGAACGGGCAAACACCGCGGTCTGCTCGCAGAACTCTTCGAAGCGCGAAGTGCTCGACCAGACGTCGTGCCCCAGGGCCGTCAGCTTGCCGCTGCTGTCCGCCGCCAGCCTTACCCGGTGCTGCATGGCCGGGCGGTAACCGGCGTTGGCGAACATCTGCTGGCGGGTCAGGGCCACCTTCACCGGGCGCTTGAGCACCCGCGCGGCCAGCGCCGCCAGCACCGCGTCGGGATGGATGATCAGCTTGGCGCCAAAGCCGCCGCCAATATAAGGACTGACGATACGCACACGCGCCGGCTCGATGCCCAGGGTGTTGGCCAGCCCGCCACGGAAGTTCGCCAGGGTTTGCGCCGAGGTGTAGAGGGTCAGCTCTTCCCCGGACCAGACGGCGATAGAGGCATGGGGCTCCATTGGCACGTGGCTTTGGTACGGGGTGCTGTAGGTGCTGTCGAGCTTGACCGGCGCATTGGCGAACCCCGATTCAAAATCGCCGATGGCACTGTCGGTCTGGAAGCCGGCGTTGGTCCGCGGCGGGCTGTAGGCCTGGGCCAGGCGGGAAGCAAGGTCGAAGTTGCCCTGCTCCGCCGAGTAGCGCACGCGAATCAGCCGGGCCGCCGCGCGCGCGGCCTCGAAGGTCGAGGCAACCACCAGCGCCACAGGTTCGTCGTGGTAACGCACACGATCACTGGCCAGCACCGGGCGCGCGCGGCTGAACACCTCGCCCGGGGTGGGTGTCAGCGCTGGGCCGAAGGCCGTTTGGGCCGGTGCGTTGCGGTGGGTCATGACATACAGCACACCCGGCGTGCGTTCGGCCTCGTGGCTGTCGATCTCGTCGATGCGGCCGCGGGCGATGCTCGCGCCGAGGATATAGCCATAAAGAGTGTCGCCCATGTCCCGCTGCTCGTAGGCGTAGGTCGCGCGGCCGGTGACTTTCAGCCGGCCGTCGACGCGGTCCAGCGGTTGGCCGATCGGGCCGGTTGGCATGGATGTGCTCATGCTTGCTCCTGGGCGGCCTGGGCCAGCATCTGGTACAGGGTCCGCTTGGCCAGGGGGATCTTGAAATCGTTGCCGCCCTGCCCGCGCGCGCCGGCCAGGGCGGCGTCGGCAGCCTGCTCGTAAAGCGCCTGAGCAGGTGGCTGGCCGAGCAACGCCTGCTCGCTCGTCGTAGCCCGCCACGGCTTGGGCGCGACGCCGCCCAAGGCCACGCGGACCGTGCGCACCTGCCCCGCGCGGACTTCGAGCACCAGCGCCACGGCGACCAAAGCGAAGGCATAGGAAGCGCGATCGCGCACCTTGCGATACAGCTGCCGCCCCGGGGGTGGCGACGGCAGCGTGATGGCCTCGATCATCTCGCCATGGGCCAGCCGGGTTTCGAGCTCGGGGGTGGTCCCGGGCAAGCGGTACAGCTCATCCAGGGCCAGGGAGCGGCGCTTGCCGTCGGGCAGGAGGGTCTCCACCCGCGCCTCCAGGGCGACCATGGCCACTGCCATGTCCGAGGGATGCACCGCGATGCACGACTCGCTGGCGCCGAGAATCGCATGCATGCGGTTGTGCCCCTGCAGAGCCGAACAGCCGCTGCCGGGCTCGCGCTTGTTGCAGGCCATGCCCGGGTCGTAGAAGTACGGGCAGCGCGTGCGTTGCAGCAGGTTGCCGGCGGTCGACGCCTTGTTGCGGATCTGCCCCGAAGCGCCAGCCAGCAACGCCTGGGACAGCAGCGGGTAGCGCTCGCGCACACGGCGGTCGGCGGCCAGGTCGCTGTTGCGTACCTGGGCACCGATACGCAGGCCACCCTCGGCGCTGTCCTCGATCATGGCCAGGGGCAAGCGGCTGATATCGATCAGGTGGCTGGGCCGCTCGATGCCCAGCTTCATCAGGTCGATCAGATTGGTACCACCGGCGATAAAGCGCGCCCGTGGCTGCGCGGCCATCAGGCTGACCGCCTGCTGCACATCGCTCGCACGCGCATAGCTGAAAGGCATCATGGGCTCAGGCCTCCTCGGCGGCGTCGCGGATGGCGGCGACAATGTTGGGATAGGCGGCGCAGCGGCACAGGTTGCCGCTCATGCGCTCACCGATCTCCCTGTCGCTCAGGCTGACGGAAGGGGACGCCAGGTCTTCAGTGACATGGCTCGGCCAGCCGGCGCGCACCTCCTGCAGCATGCCGACCGCCGAGCAGATCTGCCCCGGCGTGCAGTACCCACACTGGAAAGCGTCACGGGCGATAAAGGCGGCCTGCAGGGGGTGCAGCAGGTCGCCATTGGCCAGCCCCTCGATGGTGGTGATCTCGTCACCGTCATGCATCACCGCCAGGCTCAGGCAGGCGTTGATCCGACGGCCATTCACCAGCACCGTGCAGGCGCCGCACTGGCCGTGGTCGCAGCCCTTCTTCGAGCCGGTCATGCCCAGTTGATGGCGCAGCGCGTCGAGCAAGGTGGTGCGTGGGTCGAGGTCCAGCAACTGGTCGCTGGCATTGATGCGTAGGGTGATCGCCTGGGACGGTAATGGGCGGGAGGGGCTGGGCGGCGTCGGGGCGGGTTGGGCCAGCGCGCCGCTGCCCCCCACCCAAAGCAGGCTGGCGGCGGCCCCGGCTTGCAGCAGCGCGCGGCGCGACGGACGCGGAGAATCCAGGTCTTCCATGGTGCTCTCCTGAAATAAACGGCTGGACGCGAGTATCGCCAAGGACGCGGCGCCGTTCTTTCAGGTATCAGGACGAGCTTGTCAGGATTCTGGACGCCTGCTGGCGGTAGCTGTTCGGGGTGGTCCCGGTGATCCGCCGGAAGGTCGAGGTGAAGTGGCTCTGGCTGGAGAACCCCAGCTCCAGCGCCATGGCGCTGATCGGCATGCTGCCGGCCCGCAGCAGGCTTTCGGCGCGGCGCACCCGGCGCTCGATCACATAGGCATAGGGCGCCATGCCGGTTTCGGCCTTGAAATGCCGGGCGAAGGTGTCCACGGGCATGCTGGCGATCCGCGCCAGTTCGGTCAGCGAGAGGCTGCCGTCGATTCGTGCATCGACGTAGTCGCTCAAGCGCTTGAGCAGTTGCGGCCCCAGGCGTCCGCCGCCAGCGCTGGCGGTATCGACCCGGCCCAGGCGCAACCCCACCAGCGCCACCAGGTGCTCTATGTAGCTGGCCTCCGGGATATGCCCGCCGGCCATCTCGGCGCTGAGGGCGGCGAGCAGCGAATGGATCACCCCATCGCCGCTGTTGATGCGCATGGGCAATTCGGCCAGCCGCGGGCAGCCGGGAAAATCCAGGGCCGTGTCGATCCACAGGGCGGTGTAGATCAGGTCGGCGTCGCGAAAATAGCCCTGGCGCTCGACGCCGGCCGGCACGAAGCTGATCGACCCGGGGCGGTCGCAGCCCTCGTAATTGAGCGTTGAACTGCTGCGGATATGAGTCTTTGCCGTTGCCCCGCGCTCCGTGAGAATCACCACGTGCTGCGGCGCCGTCCAGCTGAGCTCGGCTTCGCGGCAGGCCCAGCGGCGATGATCGATGGTCACCAGGCCGTCGAACAGCGACGCCGACTGCAGGACCGCGCCCTCGGCGCCGCGCGCGCGGATGCAACCCGCGCCCACCCGAGGTTGCAGCAACCGGTTTGCGGATTCCCGTAACAGGGTCATGAGCCAGGCACCTCCGGAATACAGCGAGCAGCCAGCGTACTCCAACAGCCGTGGCCGGTTCCAGGCGGATGGCGCGCGGGGCACCTTGCCTGCTTGTCGCGCCACCCTGCCCGGCCAAACCGAACTGATTTACAATGCCATTCTTTTTTTCTGGCTCAGAGGCTGGCGATTCGTGGATGCCCTGTCGCTTGTCTACAAGCACCTGACCGAGTGGGTGATCGCCCCTGTCACCGCGCAGTTTCTCGGCACTTTCAATCTGAACGGCCGGCTCGGGGTCTTGTTCCTGTGCGTGTCCTACGGCGTCGCCTATGGCCTGTTCCGTTTCCGAAAGCGCCGCGGCCTGAGCCACGCCCGGTCGTTCTGGCAATTTCTTGGCGGCGGCCGGGTGCACCTGCATTCCTCGGCGCTGCTGGATTACCGCTACTACTTCGTGCGCGCCATCCTCAAGGTCGCGCTGGTGTTGCCCATCGTTCATCTGGTCGACCCTTACATCCTGCGCTCCGGGGACTACCTGGCCTTTTTCAGCAACCTCTGGGGCGAGCGCCCGCGCCTGGGCCAGAACCTGGGGCTGGCGCTGCTCTACGGGCTGGGGGTGTTCCTGCTCAAGGACTTCCTCCATTACTGGGCGCACCGGGCGTTTCACTCACGCTGGCTGTGGGCCTTCCACAAGGTCCATCACTCGGCGCCGGTGCTGGTGCCGGCAACGGCGAGCCGGGTGCACTTCGTGGAAAAGATCGTCGAGAAGCTGAGCATCAGCCTCGGCCTGGGCCTCTACGCCGGCTGCTTCTGGTATGCCTGCGGCGGCGAGATCGGCCGCTACACCCTGTTCGGCGTGACCTACCTGATATTCATCTTCAACAGCCTGGCGGCCAATCTGCGGCACAGCCATGTCTGGCTGTCGTTCGGCCCGCGGCTGGAGCATGTGTTGAACAGCCCGGCCCAGCACCAGATCCATCACAGCGACGCGCCCCGCCACTTCAACCGCAACTTCGGCACCAACCTGTCCCTCTGGGACTGGATGTTCGGCACGCTCTACGTCACCTCCTCGACACCCGAGCCGCTGCGCTTCGGCACCGGCGAGCAGGACCAGCGGCGTTACCTGACGGTCTACAGCCTGATCGTCACGCCCTTCGTCGACACCGCCCGCAAGCTCCTGGCGAAACGCCCGCGCGGGGTGACGCCCGAGACGCCCTGGTCATAAGCCTGGGCGCCTGCTATTCCTCGAAGCGACTGCTGGCATCACGGTCGCGCGCGTAGCGCCTGGCGAGTGGAAACGCCGGCAGCCAGGACTCGCGACGAATAGTCCAGCTTTCATAGCTGGGCTTGAGTTGGTCGGGGGCGTCCAGGGCGCCCAGGTTCACTTCGATTTCGTCGGCGCTGCGGGCGAACACCGACGAGCCGCAATGCGGGCAGAAAAACCGCCCAGCGTAGTCGCGGGTTTCGCCCTCGACGGTCACCGCGTCCTCGGGGAAGATCGCCGAGGCATGGAACAGCGCGCCATGGTGCTTGCGACAGTCGAGGCAGTGGCACAAACCGACCCGGTATGGCGGCCCCGACGCCACGAGCCGCACCTTGCCGCACAGGCAACCGCCGGTGAATCGTTCCATGCCGTACCTCCTCTTGGGTCAAGCGTTGGTGGTGGCTGGCCACGGCCGCGTCCAGTCATGGCGCCGGCTTGGCGGGCGCTGGCAGGGTGCCGGCCCGAGGCTCCTCTGTCTGCGCCTTGCGCTGCAACTGATTGCGCCAGACCCGATAAGCGCGGATGCCGGCGCGTACCGAGGGGAACAACAATCCCTGCTCCAACTCGCGCGCCAGGCCTGAACGCACCAGCATCCGCAGGAATGTCCCGTGCGGCCGGGCAATGCCCAGGATGATGCCTCGGGCCAGCAGGGTGTCGCGCAGCTCCCTGAGGGCCACGATGCCGCTGACGTCGATCGAAGTCACCGCCTCGGCGACCAACAGCACGGCGCGGGGCTCGGGCTCGCGTTCGACCGCCTCGAGCAGGCGCGCCTTGAAGTAGTCGGCGTTGAAAAACAGGATCGCGTCGTCGAAGCGATACACCACCAGCCCCGCCAGCGTGCGCGCCTGCGGGTATTGGCTGATATCGACCTGGCCTTCGATCCCGCGCACCCAGCCCAGCACCGCGTCGGTGGGCTGGTAGATGCTTTTGAGCAGCCGCAGGATCGCCAGCAGCACCGCGACGATGATACCCGGCAGCACCCCCACGCCAATCACCCCCAGGGTGGTCAGCACACACAGCCAGAACTCGAAACGGCTGAGCTTGCGGATGACCCGCATCGCCTGGATATCGATCAGGCCCCAGCCGGCCATCAACAGCACCGCCCCCAGCGCCGCCTGGGGGATCCAGGCCATGGGCGCGGTGAAGAACAGCAGGATCAGGGCAATCACCAGGGCGGCGATGATCCCCACCAACTGGCTCTTGCCGCCCACCATGCTGTTGACCGCCGTGCGCGAATCGGCGCCGCTGATGGCGAAACCGCTGGAGACCCCGGCGGCGATATTGGACACCCCCAGCGCCAGGAACTCATGGTTGGCGTTGACCGTGTAGCCGTTCCTCGCGGCGAAGCTGCGGGCCGTCAGCATCGCGCTGCAAAAACTCACCGTGGCGATCGCCAGCGCATCGCGCAGCAGCCGTTTCAGTTCGCTCAGGTCGGTCTCGGGCCAGCTCAATTGCGGCATGCCCGAAGGGATCGGCCCCAGTACGGAGACCCCGTAGCGGTCCAGGCGCAGCACCCCGACGCATAAGGTAGCGATGGCCACCGTCACCAGCGCTGTCGGCAACCTGGCAAAGCGTCGCGGCAGCCAGATCAGCAGCGCCAGAGCGCCCGCCCCGATGGCCAGGGTCGGTAGATGGGTTTCGCCAAGCCGCTGCAGCATGTTCAGCAGGCTGAGAATGAACCCGTCGCCTTCGATCTTGTAGCCCAGCACCTTGCCCAGTTGCCCGGCCAGCAGGCTCAGGCCGATGCCGTTCAGATAGCCGATCAGGATCGGCCGCGAGAAAAAGCTGGCAATAAACCCCGCCCGGGCGATGCCGGCGCCGATCAGCATCAGGCCAACCAGCACCGTGACAATCACCGCCAACTGCGCCAGGCGCTCGGGATCGCCCAGCGCCAGGGGGGCGATCGCGCCGGCGACCATGGCGCAGGTGGCCGCATCCGGCCCGACCATCAACTGCCGCGAACTGCCCACCAGGGCATAGACCATCATCGGCAAGACGCAGGCGTACAAGCCGTACTGGGGCGGCAGCCCGACGATCTGTGCATAGGCGATGGCAATCGGGATCTGCACGGCGGCCACCGACAAACCGGCCTGCAGGTCGTACCTGAACCATTCGCGGCGGTATTGCAGGAGATTGGCCAAGCCTGGCAGCCAGCGGGCAAGCAGCATGGAGGCACCTTTGATCGAGGGCTTTGACGAAGGGTGATGGCGGGCGCGAAACCTCGGGCCCTGGATGAGAGGTAAGCAGAGTCGGTTTTCTTTTCAATAAAATAGCGGCGTATCGGGCCTCCCCTGGTTTAGCAGGCACCGCGGTTGCCTCCTGGTAAAACGCTTGCGCGGGAGGCGTCCAGCCCTCTGCGGTATCCGATGATCGGGCCTGGCAGCCGGCAGGCTCCTTTACTAGTGTCTACCCAACAGCAGCCGAACCGGTTCTAACTGGCCTGAGTTCACTGTCCATGCCGTACTCCTTCTCGAACAGTAGCGTGTTCGCCTACTCGTTCCTCCCGGTACTCAAGGAGAGAACCATCCAGGAAGTGCACGTGGCACTTCTTGCCTGCCAAGGGACATTCTGAAACGTATCAGGCTTTCAGCTAGAGGGTTTTACACCCGAGCGCCGAGGTGAAAAGAGGCGCACTCATCGAAAGGAGATCGAAGATGGCTAGCATATTGAAAGTTTTGGACATTCACCTGTCACTGCTCAAGTCCAACCCACCGCAGTTGCATATATTGGCCCATGGCCTGGTGGGTTCTACCGGCTGGACCAACCCAAGATTGCAACCGCGGTTTTACATTGATTTCCCGAAAGACGGGATTCAAGACTTTGACTTCGTCGCTGACCCACCCCAGGGAATTTCCATATTCCCCATCTGCCCCATCACCGCATCTGAGTATTGGGAAAACCCACCACTGGATAAGCTCAAAGGCGTAAGGGTTCACTCTGCCAACAACTTCGTTGAAGAGTACATCCGGGTGGCCAAGTCCGTAGCCTGTTAATCATTAAGAGGGATATGTGTCAGGCCTTGCCTGACACATATCAGATCGAATCCAGCCTTCAGTCATTGCCTATTTTTTGCTGTTCCTGGGGTCGTCCGCCGGGTTGAGGTAGGTGATGCCCCAGGGGCCCGTGCCGTGGAGCTGGAGCACGGTTTCCTGTTTTTGCGTGGCGGCGTACATCGGCATGCCGACGGGAATGATCAGGGTGTCGCCCGGGTGATAGGCCTTGGCCTTGGCTGCATCAAAGGTGTCGCCGGTGGCGAAGTAGAAGGTGCCCGAGATCACGGTGACACGTTCGGTCACGGGGTGGGTATGCACGCCGATTTTCGTGTTGGCCGGCAGTTTCAGGCGCAGGGTGAAGGGCTCCGCGGCTTTCAGGTCGCCTTCGATCACCGCAATCATCACGCCGGGCCCGACCGAGGGCGCGGCGGCCCATTTCAGTTCGGCGGGGGTGGCGGCAATCAACCCTTGGCCCTCGGCCAGAGCGGCGGATGCCAGGAAGGTTGCGCCGAGCAGGGCCAGCGAAACAGCAACAGCTTTGTGGACGCCCATCGTGATGTCCTCGCGTTTGAGAGCGCTGTGTGAATCGCAGCAGCGGCCGACATAGCGTCAACGCAAAAGCACAGTAGCTGCGCGATCGAGTCATATAGGGTGACGATAGCCGAACGCCGATGCGCGGATATATCCATTGCGAACAGCCTTGATAGCGCACGGGCATGGACGCTGGACTCCTGCCGATCTGCGCCTGCCTGGCAAAAGATAAAATTGCCATGTGTTTCCTTCGTTCTTTCATACGTCGCAGTTCTCACTGCCCGTTGCCCATGCCTGGAGTTCCCCCCGATGCCCTCGCCCCGTCCCCTGCCCGCTGCCTTGCTGGGCCTGGCCCTTGTCTGTCCGACCCTGGCCGAAGCCCAGGGCCTGGAGCTGGGGCAGGTGCTGATCGGCGCCGAGGAGCGCAGCGGCGAAGACGCATCGATCGAGGAGGCCAAGGCGCGGCTGGCCCAGGTGCCCGGCGGCAGCAATGTGGTCGACCTGCGCCGCCCGCTGCAGGGCCGCGTGGCCAGCAACCAGGATGTGCTGGCGTATCAGCCGGGGGTCTATGCCCAGTCGGCGGGCAACGAAGGGGTGAAGATTTCGATCCGCGGTTCTGGGATCAACCGCGCGCCGGGCGCCCATGCCTCGGGGCTGTACACCCTGCTCGACGGCCTGCCGCTGAGCGGCCCGGGCGGCACGCCCTATGAGTTGCTCGAGCCGCTGTGGCTGGAGCGTGTGGAAGTGCTGCGCGGCGCCAACGGTTTCGACCGCGGCGCCCTGGCCCTGGGCGGCGCCATCGACTACATCAGCCACACCGGCTACGACGCGCCGAAGTTGCAGGTGCGCTACGCCACCGGCAGCCACGGTTATCAGCAGCGCCAGGTCAGCTCCGGGCAGGTGCTGGGCGACTTCGACTACTACCTGTCCCTGACCGACGCCCACTCCGACGGCTACCAGGACCACAGCGCCAGCAAGAGCCAGGGGGTCGTCGCCAACTTCGGCTATCGCTTCAACCCGAACCTGGAAACGCGCTTCTACATCCGCCATCGCCAGACCGACAACGACCTCGCCGGGCGGGTCACCAAAGGCTCCATCGAGCAGCACCCGCGGGCGGCCAACCCGGCCTACGTGACGCGTAACGACAGCCGCGACCAGCCGGGCAGCACCTTTATCGGCAACAAGACCACCTGGTACATCGACGACGATTCAAGTATCCAGACCGGCCTGGTCTACCACGACTACCCCATGGACCTGCGCGAGGGCCCCAACCGCCTCAAGGTGGCCTACACCGACGTCAGCGGCACCTTCGACTACAAGCGCCGCGACACCCTCTGGGGCCTGGAAAGCCACAGCACCCTGGGCCTGCGCGTGACCAAGCACCTGCCCAACTCAGGGGCCAGCGAGTTGGTGCGTATCCCCAGCGGCAACACCGCCGGTTATGCGCCGGGTACTCATATGCGCAACTTCACCTACCAGGGCTCGGACAGCGTCCTGCATCTGGGCAATGACCTGGAAATCGCCGACGACCTGTGGCTGACCACCGGCCTGGCCGCCCTCTACACCCGCCGCGAAAGCGCCGTGACCTACCCCGACGGCGGTGGCAAGACCAGCCTCGGCGACTGGGACTACGCGCCGCGCCTGGGCCTGCGCTACCAGCTGAGCCCCGACCTGCAACTGTTCGGCAACCTCAGCCGCTCGGTCGAGGCGCCCCACCCCTGGTCGCTGATCTACAGCTCCAACATTCGCTTCCCGGCCGGCAGCGGCGCCGCCACCGGCACCCAGCGCGACCCGATCAAGCTACACAACCAGACCGCCACCACCCTGGAACTCGGCGGCCGGGGCGACAGCGCCATCGGCCAATGGAGCCTGGCCTGGTACTACGCCCAGGTACGCCACGAACTGCTCTCGGTATTGCCGGACGCCAACGCCACCACCCCCTATGAGCTCAACGCCAGCCCCACCGTGCACCAGGGCGTGGAAGCCAGCCTGGACAGCAAGCTGTGGTCAGGGAAAGACGGCGGCCAGCTGAGCCTGCGCCAGAGCTACACCTTCAGCGACTTCCGCTACCGCGACGATGAACGTTTCGGCGACAACCGCCTGCCGGGCCTGCCGATGCACTACTACCAGGGCGAGTTGCGCTACGACTGGCCCCTGGGCTTCTTCGCCGCGCTCAACACGCAACTGGTGTCCAAGGTGGCGGTGGACTACGCCAACAGCTATTACGCCGATCCCTACGCGCTGTTCGGCACCACCCTGGGCTACAACGCGCCCAAGGGCGACTGGCAGACCTGGCTCGACCTGCGCAACCTGACCGACCAGCACTACGCCGCCACCGTCACCCCGGGCTATGACGACAAAGGCCTGGACGCGGCGCGCTCGACGCCGGGGGAAGGCATGGCGATGTATGTCGGGGTGGCGTGGAGCCTGCGTTAAGGCCAGGGCGGCCAGGCGTGGGCAGGCGATCCGGTTTGGCGGGCAGCCTGAAGCCACCCGGAAAAGGCGCGCTATCAGCTCTCGGAGGACACCACGGACTCGGGACTGGATTCGGCAGCCAGCTTCAATCGGTCGGCCTTGCTGATGTATTTGGGCTTGCTGCACGGCGCCAGCTTGGCACTGGCCTTTTTCGCGTTAGCCTTTAATAGCTGATTGATTTTTTTACGACGGTTCATGGTCTTTCTACTCGGCCGGTAAGGTTTCGGATGATATCAGCTAACGATATCGGGCCGGATTCCTGTGCCGCGCACTGAATGCATAACCTTGGAGCCACGGGTTTCCCAAAGGCCGCAAGATGAGCGCTTTTGGTCGTTAGCGGTTGCATGGGAATGGTTGGTTCCGGCCAGAACCAACCATCCATGGATAGCCACACTCCTCTTATGCAGCCTGTCGACGCATGGTCAGGATGGCCGCTCCGAAACAGATGAAGGTCGAGCCCACCACCCGACTGACCCAGCGGGACAGCTCGGGCCGGGTCAGCACGCCCTTGGCCCGGGAGGCCAGTGCGGCATACAGGCTCAAGGACGCCACCGACAGCCCCATGAAGATCGAAGTGAGGATCAGGAACTGCGGCAGCAGCTGCGCGCCCTGATCAATGAATTGCGGGAACAGCGCGGTGAAGAACATCGTCGCCTTGGGGTTGGTCACCGCCGTCAGGAAGGCCGACTTGTACAGCTTCACGCGAGTGGGCCTGCTCTTCTTCACGTCATCCTGGATACCGTCCGCGAGCATCGGGCTCTTTTTGAACAACTGCCTGATCCCCAGATAGAACAGATAACCGGCGCCGATGATCTTCACTGCGTTGAACAGCAACTCGGAACTGGCAAGCAACGCCCCCAGCCCCAGCATCGCAGCCGCCGACAGGCAGAACAGGCCACTGGCATTGCCCAACGAGGACCACACCGCGCTGCGTTGGCCATGGGCGAGGCTGTTGTTGATCGCCATCAATGTCGCAGGCCCCGGGCTGGCGATGGCAATCGCGGCGACCAGGGTAAAAGCCAGAATCGAGTGAGGGTCCATTTTCAGACTCGTCGGAGGATGGGGGTTGCATATTACTGGATAGAACGGGTCAACAGGCGAGATCTCGCTCGGTTCCGCTTGGCTGGAAGGTATCGAATATCCGCTCCGGCCAGGAGCGGTCCAATCGCTCAAAACACCTAAAAGCCACTGATTGCCAAAGTCATCAGGCTCCGAAAAAAGCTCACTCGGTCGAAGGGACGGATGCTTTGCTGCCCAAGCGGATGAGTTCATTGGAGAAACACAGGCCGACGATGATCAGTGCCGCTCCCGCGTACAGGCTTTCGCGCGGTACTTCATTGAGCACCACAAACGCCAGCAGCGCGGCGAACAGTGGCTCGGTCAGCTCCAGCGCTTGCACTTGGGATGGCTTGAGGTACTCGATGGCCTTGGTGGTGCAGAAGAAGCCCAGGATTGTCGGCAGCGTGGCCAGCGCCAGCAGCGCGGCGATCGCCAGCGGCGACAGCTCGCCTATCGCGAAACCATCGGCCGCCGCCGGCATCAGCAGGTACAGGCTGCCAAAGAACAACAATTGTCGGGTGAAGTGCAGCCCCCCCGACACCCTCATACGCTTCATGGCAACCGAAAAGGCCCCATAGCCGCAGCCGGCCATGGAGGCGAGCGCAGCACCTTGCAGGGTAAAGCCCTGCTGCAGGTCGCCGCCGAAGATCACCGAGATCCCAGCGATAGCCAATGCGGCGCCAACGGTAGCGTTCGCGGTGATGGCATCCTTGAGGAAAACGCGCCCCAGAATGATCGAGGAAATCGAGGCACTGGCCATCAGCACCACCACCACACCTGCCGCAGCGTAGTGTTGATAGGCGGACGTTTCGAAATAGAACAGCACAAAGATGCCAAGGAATGCGCAGATAGCCGCCTGAGTCCATTTGGTCGACGTCGCCGGGCGCTTGAGGAAAAACAGCAAGATCGACAGAAGCACGCAACCCAGTACGGTCTTGATGACAGCGACACTGCTAGCGGTGAAACCATTACTCATGAGGACTTTGCTGAGTACACCGATCGTTGCGTTCAGTGCCGCAGCGGAGAGTGCAAATATGACGCCTTTGCTGAAAGTAGATGGCATTGATGACGATCCCTGTCGCTGAATTGTCGTTCGATAGAATGCCGCCCTACATCGACGGCGCAAAGTTTGAGGATACGAAGATCCACCACACCAAGTATTTATTGAGGCATCAGCTGGATCGCCCAGTAGGGGGCTGTCGGCCTCTTGAAGTTTCCGTACGAAATGGCGGAAAAAAGTGGGTGGATCAGGTTCACTCCCCTGGGAGAAGTCAGAGGGCCTGGCCCTTGGCTAGGCAATATGAGTTAACGAACGTCGCAGTGTGCTGCAAGGACTGGCGTATATCCGGTTTGGCTATTCCATGCCTGTTGGCAAATTGCTCGGCCGCGACCGTATCAAAACGCGTGGTCTGGATAAAGTCCAAGGCTTCGGGTTTTGTGTTCAAAAACCGCGCGACGGGAGCAATACTCAGTAGCAACTTCAGCAAGCGCAGTGGAATGTAATGCTTGGGAGACTTTACGCCCAAAGGTTGTGCCGCCTGTACCAGGAGTTCTCGCAAGTTGGGAGTCTGGTCATCAAGCGCCAGCAGTTCCTGGCCCACCATGGCAGGATCGAAAGCACACACCGCCACCAGCTCAACCAGGTAATCCACGGTGACCAGTGGCAGCCAGTGCTCGGCGGTGCCGGGCACTGCCGTCAGCTTTCCCTGCACAAGGTTGCGTATCAGCGCCACCAGCGGCTGACCGTCAAGGATATGCCCCGTGCGGCTGTGGCCACAGACCGTCGCAGGGTGGACAACGGTCATCTCCCCGCCCTTGGCGGACATGACCTCCAGGGTCGCAAAATGCGCCTCCAGCTTGCTTCCCTCGTAACCACCGACCTGTCGGTAGACGGCAGGCCAATTCGTCAGTTGCGGATAACGAGGATCAATTCCGATGCGTTGCAGATGTTCATGATTTTTCAGCATGTAGCCGCCGATCATCACTAACCGGCTTTTTTGCTCAGCCGCCAACAGCGCCACGCGCTTTGCCCCTTCCACATTCACCGCACGAGACTGCTCCACTGAAAGCCCCCAGGCGAAGTGGGCACCGAGGTGGAATATGACTCTGGCGTGCCTTAGCACTTCTCGGTCAACAAGACTCAGCCCGAGGTTGTCCCGTTCCAGATCGCCAGCTACGGCAAATACCCGGGTTGCGCACCCTCCCAAATTATCGACTTGCTCGCGCAGTGCAGCCAGTCGCTCCGGGCGACGCATCAACACCCTAACTGTGTGACCTTTGGCACTCAGGTACGCCACCAGATGTTGACCGATGAAGCCGGTACCCCCGGTGACAAAACACTCCACGCTCATTTCCCTGTTCCTTGTTTAAGGTGAGAAATCGAGCGTAAACTATCGACCCAACTCTATAGTCAAGCGGTGTTTTCATGAAGATCGGCGAACTCGAAGCCCGCAGCGGCGCCAGCCGCCATACGCTGCGTTATTACGAGCAAATCGGCCTGATCTCACCGCTGCGGCAAACTAACAACTATCGCGTTTACACAATGCAAACTCTGCAGGACCTGGACTTTATCCAGCGCGCGCAAAGCATGGGGTTTTCCCTGGGGGAAATAGGCGAGATTCTGGATGCGCAGCGGAACAAGCTGATCGATTGTGCTGACGGCGCTAAGTTAATTGAAAGGAAGATGGCAGAAATCAAACAGAAAATCGCCAACTTCCAAAGCATCTATCGGTATCTGGATGAAGAGCGTGCAACCCTCGAAGCCAGTGCTGCCAAGCAACTTGAGCTTCAGCAGCTGAACAACGCTTCCAACTGAACGGTCAGCATCTGGGAAACGGAAGTTGCAGCCGCTTCCAGTTTACCGCGCTCAAGCCAGCAACTCGCTGATCCACCGGGCCTGCCGGGCGATGTCCTGGACCTTCTCCTCGGGCACGGCCTGCCGCGCCCGGGCGAAGTGGGCCAGGGTCTTGTGTTTCAGGCGCAGCATGCGTTGCCATTTAGCCAGGAATGCCGGGCTGCGGGCCTGCAGTTGCAGCGGGCCGAAGTACAGTTCCTCGGCGGTGTAGCTCACCGGCCCGGCGCGCTCGGCGACGATGATTTCGTAGTAAAAGCGGTTTTCCCGCAGCACTTCCTCGCCGAGGATGCGGTAGCCATGCTCCATCAGCCATTGGCGCAGGGGCTGCTCGCCGCCGTTGGGCTGCAGGATCAGGCGTTCGTCGCCATTCAGGCGCGCCTTGCCGCTGTCGAGGATGTCGCGGATGGTCTCGCCGCCCATGCCGCAAAGGCTGATTGCCGTGATTCCGTCTTCCGGCTCGATCGCCGCCAGGCCGTTGGCCAGGCGCACGCTGATGCCCGACTCCAGCGCGTTTTCACGCACGCTGCGCTGGGCCGCGTGGAACGGCGTCAACGCCACCTCGCCAGCCACCGCCGCCGCGATAAGGCCCCGGCGCAGCAACGCCACCGGCAGGTAGCCGTGGTCCGAGCCGATATCGGCCAGGCGCGCACCCGCTGGCACATGCGCCGCCACGCGCTCCAGGCGCATGGACAATGTCTGTTGGTTCAACTGCCGCCCCTTTTCACCACGAACCTCCGGCGCCTTTGACCGGATCGGGGCGCGATTCTGTCGGGCAATGCCGTGCATTTCAAATTTATGCGACCGGGCCCCTGGTTTCGCCCGCCCCGTCGCTCGCGTATCGGCGCCAAGGCAAGCCGGGGCAAAAGCCACTTTTGCCTCGAGCTTTGCGCAGCCCGGGAGGCGGGAATGGAACGCCCCAGCCCTTCTGCCCATCCCCTATGTATCGCAGTGTGTCTACATCACCTCCCGCTACATAAGCTTGCATCCGCCCCGGGATTCGGACACAGGCCAGATACGTCGCGGCCGTCAAATGCAACCCAGGTTGAAGGGGATCGGCCAGATCCTCACCCCCGGCTTGCAATCCAATGGAGAGATCAGCATGAAGATGACACTGCGCAACCACACAATCGGCGCATCGGTCCTGGCCCTCACCCTGTTCGGCATCCTCGGCACGGCCCAGGCGCAGACGAACACGGCGGCGCAAGCCGACGCGGGTAGCACCGGCACCACTTATGCCGCCCCCTCGCCTTTCGGTCCGTTGAAGCATGTCAACGCCGGGCTGCTGGACGTGGCATACGCCGAAACCGGCCCGACCGATGGCCCGGTGGTGATTCTGCTGCACGGCTGGCCGTACGACATTCACAGCTTTGATGAGGTCGCGCCCTTGCTGGCCGCCAAGGGTTATCGGGTGCTGATGCCCTATGCCCGCGGCTATGGCGATACCCGTTTCCTGTCGGCGAAAACCCTGCGCAATGGCCAACCGGCCGCGCTGGCCAGTGACGTCATCGACTTCATGGATGCGCTGAAGATCAAGCAAGCAGTGCTCGGAGGTTATGACTGGGGCGCGCGTTCGGCGGACATCGTCTCGGCGCTGTGGCCGGAGCGGGTCAAGGCGCTGGTGTCGGTCAGTGGCTACCTGATCGGCAACCAGGCGGCCGGCCAGAATCCGCTGCCGCCCAAGGCGGAATTGCAGTGGTGGTACCAGTTCTATTTCGCCACCGATCGCGGTCGCGCCGGCTATGAGAAAAACACTCACGACTTCGCCAAGCTGATCTGGCAACTGGCCTCGCCGCAATGGACGTTCGACGACGCCACCTTCGAGCGCAGCGCCAAGGCCCTGGACAACCCCGATCACGTCGACATCACGGTGTTCAACTACCGCTGGCGCCTGGGGCTGGTTCAAGGCGAAAGCCGCTACGCCACCCTGGAGCAGAAACTGGCCACGGCCCCAACCATCAGCGTGCCGACCATCACCCTCGAAGGCGATGCCAACGGCGCGCCGCACCCGAACCCCGCGGATTACGCCAAGCGCTTCACCGGCAAATACCAGTTCCGCCTGATCAGCGGCGGCATCGGCCACAACCTGCCGCAGGAAGACCCGCGGGCGTTTGCCCAGGCAGTGATCGATGCGGATCGTCTTTGACCAGGGGTCTGCTGCCAGCCCCCCGCCATGAGGGAGCTGGCGTTTTGCTCCAGGCTACAGAATGCCGGATCCCCTCTTGACCCACATGCCACAGCAAGGAGCGCTGCTCATGTCCGCTTTCCAGAACGCACAGACGATCGATGGTTTCACCATGAAACTGTGGCGCGGCGAACACATGTGCCTGATCGGTTTCGATGTCGAGAGTCCTCCCGCGGACCTCGTGGGCTTTGCCATCGAATGCAGGTTCCCCAGTACCGACGCGTTCAAGCCCCTGCTCAACCGCATCGCCTTTGCCTACGACGAGCCAACCCACAGCGCGGTCGATGGCCAGCGCAAGTTTTCCTCGCTGGAAGCGCCCTTCCAGAAGTTACGCTGGGCTCACGTTCCCCATGAGGTCGAGCAAGGCACCTTCACCTACCGGGGCCGGATGATGCACATGGCCAACGACAGTCAGCTGGTTCTAGATCCGGGGGGAAGAAAAAAACGGCGATCACCTGATCCTGATCGAGGACCAGAGAATCGCCGTGGTCTATGCCATCCAGGCCCTGCTGATATTCGATCACCTGCACTTTCGCAGCGTGATGCAAAAAACCTTCACCAGCGCCGATGAGACCCAGGGGAGACAGCCACCGCCACTGGTGCTGAAAAAACCCACGGCGATCTCGGGCCAGCCCGCCTGGTTCGAGGCGTACTACGTCGCAGGTTCGCAGAAACAGGGCGACCGGCAGTTGTTCTCTCACTAAGGGCGCGAACTGTCGAAAGGCGCCAGGAAGGCCTCATGCCCTGCTGGCGCCTGTGCGGGTCAGACCGAGAAGATCATGCAGCCGATCGCGCCAGACTCATGGTAAATAGCCCGCGCATTGTGCTCTGTTGCGAATCCCCGCAAAGAGTGTTTTGCCACGTCGCTATAGGCCAGGGCAACCACCCAGCGTGCCTCGACGGGCCTAGTGTATTTGGCGATTTTCTCGATGTCCTTGCGGGTTTCCGCCAGCAGTTTGTTGCCGGCGTTGGTGGCGCTCTCGACTTTCACTTCGATGGCATATCTCTCGACACCCTGGCTGGCCAGTACATCCAGGTGCAGGGTGTCGTTCGGCGATGGGTAAGGCACTTCGCGAGCGACCCCCAGGTGGGCTGCGCGCAGCAGCATCAGAAACTCGACCTGGAACCAGACTTCCCAGGCTGCGCCGGTACTGATGGCGGCCTCGATGCGCGAGTGGTCACTGAGGATGATGTGGCTGAGTTCGGTGTTTTTCATCGGGCGTTCCCTCTAATGGTTGGTAGAGAGAGGAACGAGCCGACGGCACCGTTGTGAATATCGAGGGCGAACCGGGATCGACGGCATAAACCGCCAGCCGGAAAATCCCGACTGCGCGGGAGATCGGCAGCCCCGCATCAAGCCAGGATCAGCCCGCAGAAAAAAACGCTACAAGGACGGCTCGAATACCCCCGCCTCTTCCAGCATCTCCACCAACGCTTCCGGCCAGACGATGGCCTCGGTGGCTCGCAGATCCTCGGCGGACCACCAATGATGATCGGCCATTACCTGGGCCTCGGCCGAGGTCCAGCCTGCACGAGAGAGCGGCTGGTCTGGCGCGTGCACCACAAAATACTGCTCGACAGAGGCCACCCACTCGCCGCTGGGCAGTTGCATGGGGAACCGGCGACTGGCCACCGGCTCTCCCACCGCGCAGACCTGAATACCGGTTTCCTCGTGCAGTTCACGAATCGCCGCGACCTGGAAGGTTTCGTCCCCTTCAAGCCCGCCACCGGGCGTGGCCCAATAGTCATCCCCCGCCAGCGCCCCTTCCTTGTGCAGGAACCGGAACAGCAGGACCTTTCGCGAAGGGTTGATGACCAGCAATCTTGCCGATTTTCGTTCACGCATCGGTATCTCCATGAAGTGTTGTTCTGATGTACGCGTCGACACGTCTCACAGCGGCAGCGAGCGGTCCTGAATCACCCGTTTCATCACCAGGGTCGAGGTCAGGCGCTGGACGTTGGGCAGCTTGGACAGGCGGTCATCGTAAAGCTGCTGGAAGGCCGGCAGGTCGCGGGTGATGACGTGCAGCAGGTAATCCGGCTCGCCAAACAGCCGTTGCGCCTCGACGACCTGCGGGATCGGCAGTAGCGCCGCTTCGAAGGCGGCCACCGCCTGGTGATCGCCCTCGCGCAGCGTGGCAAACACCATCGCCGAAAACGTCAGGCCCAGGGCGCTGGGCGACAACTGGGCGCGATAGCCCTGGATCACCCCCGACTCCTCCAGCGCTCGCACGCGACGATGGCACGGCGACAGGCTGAGGCCGACCCGCTCCGCCAGCTCGGTCACCGACAAACGCCCGTCCGCCTGCAGCTCGGCAAGAATCTTCTGATCAATTCTGTCCATCTGGAAGGATCTACCCAAAAACCTTATTCGGACTGGAATGATAGAGAAAATATTCTCACCGCACTCCATTAATCTTTCCGCAAACCTGATCTTTGCGAGAAAGAAGCATGCCCTCCCCGATTAAAACCACCGTCGACAGCCCAGAAACAGCATTCGCCCAGCAGCACAAGGCAAGACGGCCATGAGCCTGAGTATTTTCGCGGCGTTCTGGGCGGTGTCGTTTCTATTTGTGATCACCCCCGGGGCGGATTGGGCCTACGCGATATCGGCCGGCCTGTTCGGGCGAGTGGTGATACCCGCGGTGGCCGGCCTATTGATCGGACATCTGCTGGCGACGCTGATAGTGGCCGCCGGGGTCGGCGGGCTGATCGCCAGCAATCCCCTGGCCCTCTCGCTGCTGACCCTTGGCGGGGCTGGCTATCTGCTCTGGCTGGGGATCAATATGCTGCGCAACCCGTCCGTGCCCCGCGCCGGGGAGGCCCAAGCCTCTGCGTCCTGGGCTCGCTGGACCCTCAAGGGGGCCTGCGTCAGTGGCCTCAACCCCAAGGTGTTCCTGTTGTTCCTGGCCTTGTTGCCGCAATTCACCGACCCGCTGGCCGCCTGGCCGGTGCCGCTGCAGATCGTCGCGCTGGGGCTGCTGCATGCCTTCAGCTGCGCGGTGATCTACCTGCTGGTGGGCTTTGCTTCCCGCGCCGTGTTGCAGACGCGCCCGGTGGCCGCGCAAGCGGTCAGCCGGCTCTCGGGGGTGCTGATGATCATCATCGCCGTGCTGCTGTTCGTCGAGCAGATCCTGCGCTGAACCGGTATGTTCCACGGGTATCCAAAAGGCTCGAAACCGCACTCCCCCGAATACGCAAAAGGACCAGGAACCGCCATGAAAAGCTTCCGACAGCGCGCCGCCGAAGGGCTTCAGGCAGGCGATCGCTTCACCCTCTCCCGCTGTTTTTCAGAGGCGGATATCCAGGGCTTCGCCACGCTGTCCCGCGACTACAACCCGGTGCATTTCGATGCCGAGTTCGCCGCCGCCCGGCGCTTCAGGGCGCCGGTTTCCCATGGCCTGCTGACCGCCAGCCTGCTCACCGAAATCGGCGGGCAGATCGGCTGGCTGGCCTCGGCCATGAGCTTCCAGTTCAAGCAGCCGGTGTACGCCGGCGACACCATCACTTGCCACTGGGTGATCCAGGCGCTGGACGAACAAGGCCGGGCTACGGCGGCCATCAGCATGACCAACGAAGACGGCATCATCGTCCTGGAAGGCCAGACCAGCGGCCTGGTGCCAGGGCCGAAGGAGCGGGCAATCCTGATGCGCATGCTGGCCGAAGGCGATGCGACCAATGGCGCGGCGGGTGCGGGGGAATGATGGGCGTTGGGCGAACCGCACGGCGGGCTCGCCCGTATCGATGTTCGGCCCGGGCTCACTCTTGGCGGATAATATCGACCGAGATCTCCCGCGCCGGAATCGGCCCTTTGTTCTCAAGCCAGTGCGTGGTGTCCCGGTCCTCGGGCCACCCCACTCCCGGGCCATAGTCCGTGTCGCCGCCCTCGCGATGGTCAGTGATGGTGCCTTCCAGTATGTAGACGACGCCAGGCCGGTCTTTATGGTTGTGGATCGGCCCGAATACGCCTCCAGGCTCGATGGTCACCAGGCGCATTCTGAGTTGGCGCCCGGCCATGCCCTCGATTTCGGGACCCAGGTCAATGGTTGCCAGTACCTGCACTGCAACCCCTTTGGTTTCCGGTGCCACCTGTTCATTGCTCATGCTGCTCTCCTCCCTGTACCTACAGGGCTTCACTAGCAGTAGACACCCCGAAAAGGCGAGCGCTGCCGACAGGCGACAAAGGGTCGGAAGCGGCTTTTCATGACAGGGAGGAATCGGCGGAAGCGCACTTGCAAAAAGGGGGACGGTTCAGTTTCCCAATCAACTGACCTTGCTGCGATACCAAACGGCAGTACGTTCATTATCAGCTTGGGATTTTCGTATTTCGAACTGCCGTGATTCGTGCAGGACATGCCTCCAACTGCTGCAACCGTAGCGCTTGGGCGTCTGCTCCGGATAGGTACGACCAATCCAGCGGATGGCTGCCTCCAATCGAGTCCAGCCACCTTCGGCAAGCTTGGTTTCTGCTTCATGCAAACAGCTGTATATCCCACTGCAGGGCCAATTGACTGAGCCATCCACCTGGAGACCGTTCAACCCATCTTCAACTGTTGAGCTCTGTATAAACAAAGCCATCTTGGCTCGCGCTTCATGCATGGCTTTGTCCCAACTTTGCAGATTTAGGCAATGCCCATTGATGGTTTCGTAGCTTTCCTCCAGGAAGCCATCCGCCGCCTGGCAGCCTGATTCAGACCAGAGATCGAAATGCTCAAGGAAGTGGTGAACTAGCTTATTGCGCAAGCCGACCAGCTCCTTGAGGGCGACCTTCATTGCCTCATAGTGCTCGGCAGGCATTTCCAACTGGCATCGATAGCTGAACCAGATCTGGTCGCCGGCATAGGCTTGCGTCTGTGATTCTTCTTCATTTGTAGGCCGCGTCAGAAAGCTTTCGGTCAGCCTCCCCACCAACGTGCCCATGGTCTCTCTCTGGGCACATGAGATTGTCTGCTCCAGCTGATCCGCAGGGCCGCTCAGCTTGCTATGCGCGACTATGACTTTCAGCTGCCGTTCGTACTGTTGCAAACGCAACAGGCAGCGCCCGAGCTTGCGCTGCACTATAGGTTGAAGGCCAGGTACATCATCCGAGGGGATGGTTGAGTGTTCATCCATAACTAACGACCCAGACATAAGTGATGGGGCTGGAGCCATTCACCGCAATACGCTTGCCCTGCGAGGAGAGCTTGCCGTGCGTGAATCGGGCGCTTTCAAGCACAGTGTAGGTTGAGCCAACCCGCTCGGACTTTTTCAAAAAAACGCTCGACAACTGCCGCTGGCGAGAGACAGCTTTGGGTTGAATCCACAACCAAAACCAGCCGTTCGACATCCTCGACACCGACTGCTTAAATGGGCGCCCTTCCGTTCAAGGTGCGCCCTTAAATGACTGACACCTTCCTGGGCAGCTGCCTTTGCGGCGCCGTCGAATACCAGCTCTTATCCCGCCCGAAGGCGCTTTCCCACTGCCATTGCAGCCAGTGCCGTAAAAGCCATGGGGCGGCATTCGCCAGCTATGGCAGTGTGTTGCGCAGCGATCTGCGCATCGTGCAGGGTGCCGGGAGCCTCCAGTCCTATCGTTCGTCCGAAACGGTGCGGCGCCAGTTTTGCGGCCAGTGCGGTTCGTCGCTGTTCTGGTCCAGGGACCAGGGAGAACACGCCAACTGGATCTCGATCGCCCTGGGCACTCTGGATACGCCCTTCACCGCAGATAAACAGAAACACATTCAGGTGGCGTTCAAGGCTTCGTGGTACGAAATCCAGGACAATTGGCCGCAAGAACCATGACTGCAACAAGGCAAACACGGATGGCAACCGACGCAAGGCACACCCAAACGCATCCACTCCGCCAGACGGCTCCAGGACCAGGCGCGATACCCTCTAAGCTGAATAGAGCAGCACTGCGAACACGCCTCTACCGTCTTGATACAGGGGAACCGGAATGACCAGAAAAGCAGCACGCCACTACTCGTCATGGATCCTGTTTTCCCTGCTCGCCATCAACCTGGCGCTGATCTCGGGATGTTCAAGCAAAGCCGCCAAGTATCGTTATTCGACCGCCAGCATCGGCTCGAACTGTTACGCCAAAGCGCTGCCCACTTCCGGCGAGGGCGGCCTGGCCTGGGGCTCCACCCTGAGCATGGCGCGCCAGAAGTCCCTGAATAACTGCATCCGTTATGCCGGCCGCTCCGGCGGCACGCCCGGCACCTGCAAAGTGGTGTTGGCGGAGTGCAAGAAATAGCAGTGCAAAAGAAATAACAGGCAGCCAGCGAAGCAGGCCGCTCGGTTCTCAGGCTGTACGTTTATCTGGATGCCCTACCCTCATCAGGTCGACAACATGGAGGTTGATATGGGGAACGCGGCAAACAAACGCGTCGTGGTCATTGGCGCGGGCATAGTGGGCGCGTCCCTGGCGTATCACCTGGCGGGCAGAGGCGCGCAGGTCATTCTGGTGGAGGCCGAAGACATAGCGTCCGGGGTGACGGGACGCTCATTCGCCTGGATCAACACCTCCCACGACGGGCCCGATCCCATCGCGTCATTGCGCGGTGCGGCGATCCAGGAATACCGCCGGCTCGAAACCGAGCTGCCTGGCCTGAAGGTGCGCTGGAGCGGCGCACTGTCTTACGGCACAAACCAGAGTGAAGCGCTGCACGCCTCGGGTCACCCGCCTTCGGCAACCCAGCTGTCGCGCTCACAGATCCTCGACCTTGAGCCAAACCTCAAGCATCCCCCGCAGCAGGCCATGTACGCCGCCGAAGAAGGCGCGCTGGACGCCGTGCAAGCAACCCAGGCGTTGATCGCCGGTGCCCAGGCGCATGGCGCGCAGGTGCTCACCCAGACGCGGGTGCTCGGCTTTACCACCCAGGGTGCGCAGGTGACGGGCGTCGCAACCGCAAGGGGCCGTATCGAGGCCGACGTTGTCGTGCTGGCCGCCGGGACGGGCATCAAGCAGCTGACCGAGTTGCTGAACCTGCCCCTGCCAATAGCGGCCTCCCCAGCCATATTGATCCGCTACGCCTCACAACCCGACCTCGTGCGCACCCTTATCTCCAGCCCGGAAATGGAAGTACGGCAAGGCCCGGACGGCACGCTGCTGGCGGCGGAGGACTACCTGGACGACGCGCTGGAAAACCAGCCAGCCGCGATAGCGCTACGCACCGCCCAGGCCATCCGGAACGAACTCCACGGGGTTGCGTCCATCGAGCTGGAATCGGCCTGTGTCGGGCTCAGGCCCATGCCGGTCGATGGCAAGCCCATCATCGGCTATCTGCCCGATATCGGCGGCGTGTATGTGTGTGCGATGCACCCTGGCGTCACGCTGGCGGCGATAGCCGGCCATCTGGCCAGCGAGGAAATTATCGACGGCCAGGGCTCTCCTGCCCTTGCTCCCTGCCGCCCCGAGCGATTCTTCCAGGCATAGGGACCATGACTGACCGCGAGCAACTCCATCGAGAGGGTTACGCGCTGCTGCGCCAAGCGATCCCGGCCGAGTGGCTGGATCACCTGCGTGCCACGTTCGATGCGGGTGTGCTGCCGTCGAACCAATGGCCTGTGCCCCGTGGCATGGACTGGCGCCATTCGCTGCTGGACTCCGATTCGACGGTTCAGGCGGTGTGTCGCCTGCCGCAGGTGCTGGCGGTGGTGGGCGAGTTGATCGGGGAGCGCTTCTTCCTCTCCCAGGTGGAAGGTCGCGAGCCCCTTGCCGGGGGTGGTCAGCAACAGCTGCACCGCGACCTGTCGGCCCAGCGGCCAGGCGACATCGCCAACGCCCTGGCTTTTTTCGACGACTATGGCCCCGAGAACGGTGCCACCCGTATCGTCCCCGGCAGCCATCGCCCCGGGCCGGGAGAGCCGCCACTCGACTTCACCGACGAGTCGCGGTCCGTGCAGCTTTCAGGCTCCGCCGGGGACATCCTGGTGTTCGATGTCGATCTGCTGCACGCGGGCTGCCTGAACCCGAGCGGCGCACGCCGTCGCTCGCTCCTGATCAGCTATTTTTCCGAACCGCTCTATGCCTCGCACCTGGAAACCCTGGATTTGCGCAATATCCGGATGGACACCACCGAGCGCTTCGATCCGTTGGATTGGACTGATGCCAGAAACGCATAGGTAGACTAATTGCCCCGCCCACCGCCAAACGACCATTCCTCTGCCTCAGTGGTGGTAATCACCACCATCACATCTTCGGCATCGATGCCTGGCGTCCGGCCCAGTCGCTCGACTAGCGCCTCTTCCCGCTCGCCAGCTCGGGTCGACATCCCCTCCTTCATCGCTGACGCTTTTTCTGTGATTGGGGTGTTTAACAACACTCACAAATGGATCCATTAAACACAAACACAACAATCTCAAGTCCGATAATCGCCCATAAATCAACCTTAACCCTCAGATTTACCGTTGACACTCAAACACCGCCACCTCTCTAATGGATCCATTAAATAAAAACAATCACTCCCCTGGAGAGCCTTCCATGTATCCCAAGAACACTTGGTACGTTGCCTGCACCCCCGATGAAATCGCCGACAAGCCCCTGGGCCGGCAGATCTGCGGGGAGAAGATGGTGTTTTACCGTGGCCTGGAGGGCCGGGTGGCGGCGGTCGAGGACTTCTGCCCCCATCGCGGCGCGCCGCTGTCGTTGGGGTATGTGGAAAACGGCAACCTGGTGTGCGGTTATCACGGGCTGGTGATGGGCTGCGATGGCAAGACCGTGGCAATGCCCGGGCAACGGGTGCGCGGCTTCCCGTGCAACAAGACCTTTGCCGTGGTCGAGCGCTACGGTTTTATCTGGGTCTGGCCCGGCGACCAGGCGTTGGCCGACCCGGCGCAGATCCATCATCTGGAATGGGCGGTCAGCGATGAGTGGGCCTACGGCGGCGGGCTGTTCCACATCCAGTGCGACTACCGGCTGATGATCGACAACCTGATGGACCTGACCCACGAAACCTACGTCCACGCCTCCAGCATCGGCCAGAAGGAAATCGACGAGGCGCCGCCGACCACCACGGTCGAGGGTGATGAAGTGGTCACCGCGCGGCATATGCAAAACATCATGGCCCCGCCGTTCTGGCGCATGGCCCTGCGCGGCAACGGCCTGGCCGACGACGTGCCGGTGGACCGCTGGCAGATCTGCCGCTTCAGCCCGCCCAGCCATGTGCTGATCGAAGTCGGCGTGGCCCACGCCGGCCAGGGCGGCTACAACGCGCCGCCGCAGTTCAAGGCATCGAGCATAGTGGTGGATTTCATCACCCCGGAGAGCGACACCTCGATCTGGTACTTCTGGGGCATGGCGCGCAACTTCAACCCACGGGACGAGGCGCTGACCGCGAGCATTCGCGAGGGCCAGGGCAAGATTTTCAGCGAAGACCTGGAGATGCTCGAACGCCAGCAACAGAACCTGCTGGCCCACCCCACGCGCAACCTGCTCAAGCTGAATATCGACGCCGGCGGCGTGCAGTCGCGGCGAGTGCTGGAGCGCCTGATCGCCAGGGAACGCGCCGGCGAAGCACAACTGATCGCCACGGCCACGGCCTGAGCCCTGCCCTTTACCCAACAAAAGAAACAGAAGTGACCGCCCCGGGCGGCAGCACTCGGAGAACCGACGATGATCGATGTGGTGGTGGTATCCCGTAACGACGAAGCCCAGGACATCTGCAGCTATGAACTGGCCAGTGCCGATGACCGCCCGCTGCCGGCCTTCAGCGCCGGTGCGCATATCGATGTGCACCTGCCCGGCGGCTTGATCCGCCAATACTCCCTGTGCAACCACCCCGAAGAACGCCATCGCTACTTGATCGGCGTGCTCAAGGACCCGGCCTCCCGCGGTGGCTCGCTGGCCATGCACGAGCAGATTCACCCCGGCACGCGACTGCACATCAGCGAGCCGCGCAACCTGTTTGCGCTGGCCCATGAAGCCCGGCGCAGCCTGCTGTTCGCCGGCGGCATCGGCATCACCCCGATCCTGTGCATGGCCGAACGCCTGGCCCACAGCGGCGCCGATTTCGAGCTGCATTACTGCGCCCGCTCCAGCGAACGCGCGGCCTTTGTCCAACGCCTGCGCAATTCCTCCTTCGCCGAGCGGGTGTTCCTGCATTTCGACCAGGAACCCGAGACGGCGCTGGACGCGGCCAAGGTCCTGGCCACGCCTAGCAACGACGTTCACCTATATGTGTGTGGCCCCGGCGGCTTTATGCAACACGTGCTGGACACGGCCAAGGCCGCGGGCTGGCGGGAGGACTGCCTGCACCGCGAGTACTTCGCCGCCGCCCCCGTCGATACCCGCGCCGACGGCAGTTTCTCGATCAAGGTCGCCAGCAGCGGCCAGGTCTTCGAGGTGCCGGCCGACCAGAGCGTGGTGCAGGTCCTGGAAAGCCATGGCATCGACATTGCCATGTCCTGCGAACAAGGGATTTGCGGCACCTGCCTGACCCGGGTGCTGGAGGGCGTGCCGGAGCACCGCGACCTGTTCCTCACCGAGGACGAACAGGCGCGCAACGACCAGTTCACCCCCTGCTGCTCACGCTCGAAAACGCCGCTGCTGGTGCTGGATATCTGAAGGGAGTCAGGCGGGACGGAGGATGACCTTCATCCGCTCGTCCGCCGCCGCGCTGCTGAAGATCTCGGCATACCGCAGGGTCGCGTTGGCGTGCTCGCGCATGATCGCCTCGGCCCGCGCGCCCTGGCGATTGACCAGGGCATCGAACACCGAATGGTGCTGCATATGGGCGTAGTTGAAGCGCCGGTATTCGCGGGCCATGTCCTGGCGATCCACCGCCAGCGCGGTCACCGAGGCGAACGGCAGATGATCGTTGCGCGCCAGGGCATCGGCGATCGCCGGGTTGTGGCTGCCTTCGACAATCACCTGGTGAAAACGCATGTTGAGGTCGTGATAGACCTCCAGGTCGTCCTCGGTCACATAGCCCTTGGCGAACAGCTGGTCGCCCTGGGCCAGGCACAACTCCAGGGCCGCCCGCGCCGCCTCCGACAAGCCGCGCTCGGCGGTCTGGCGCGCCGCCAGCCCTTCGAGCACACCCCGCACCTCGACCGCGCCGGCAATGTCCTCGGCACTCACCGAACGCACCTGGAACCCCCGCCCGCCAAACCGCACCAGCAGGCCTTCCTGCTCCAGGGTACGGAACGCCATGCGCACCGGCATCCGCGACACCCCGAACAACTCCGCGGTCGGAATCTCCATCAGCCGTTCACCGGCCGCCAGCTCGCCCGAAGCGATCATCTTGCGCAACGCGACCAGCACCAATTGACCGGGCTTACTCATCCAGGCAACTTCCAGAAAACGTGGGCGGCCATAGTACCGCAAGCCTTGCGCCGGCGGCATGCGGATAGCGGCGTGGCGACACTGGCGACCTCACGGACCTCATCGCAGACAAGCCTCGCTCCCACGGAAGACACACCTCCCCTGTAGCCGCTGCCGCAGGCTGCGATAAGGCCGCAGGCCTTCAGCGATCTCAAGACCTTGCGCCCCCTTCGGGGTCGATCGCAACCTCGCAGGCTCGGCAGCGGCTACAGGAAGCCCCCCCACCCCCAGGCCGGCCGGCAGGCCGCCGTCTTGCTTTGGCTTTGGCTTTTGATCTGAACGCCCCGTTAACCACGATGGCCGAACGCAGGCATTGAGCCGTGGGTAACCCGGCAGGGATGCCGGGTTAGCCGCCCCAGGCCATGGATGGCCTGTGGCGGCGGCCCACGGATCAATGCCTGCGTTCGGGCATGCCGAGCCTAGGCGAGGCACCGAGTGGTGGGGCAAGCGTTTTTTGGTTCCTTTTTTTGGCGTTTGAAAAAAAGGGACTCGCCGTAAGGGCGAAACCGCCAGCGGCCATTACCGCAGAAATGGATATGTACACCGTCCAAAAAATACAGAGCCAGAGCCGACGCCATCGCGAGCAAGCTTCGCTCCTACAGAAGCCTGCAAACGTGCCCGCCATGACATGTACGCCATCAAAACGGCAGTGCCAGAACAAACGCCATCGCGGGCAATTCGAGCGTCAACCGGCCGCTCCTGCCCGCGACAACGCCGCAAGACTCAAAACGACAACGGATAACTCACAATCACCCGAGTCTGATCAAAGTCACCATTAAAGCTGCGCCGGTTAGTGGCGTTATTCACCCGCACACTAAGGTTCTTCAAACTCCCACTCTGAAAGGTATACCCCACCTCCGTATCCCGCTCCCATTCCTTGCCATTGCTCCCCGCCTTGGTCGTGGCATTCTCGCCATGCCCATAGCGCACCATGGCCAACAACCCCGGCACGCCCATGGCGGCAAAGTTGTAGTCATAACGCACCTGCCAGGAACGCTCGTCGGCGTTGCTGAAGTTGCCGTTGAACATATCGTTGCCCAGGGTCCGGCCGCTGCTGCCGTACACCGACATCCACGGGCTGTCGCCACTGACCTTCTGCAAGCCCAGGTACAGGGTATGCCCGGCGGTGGAGGCCGAGAGCAAGGCATAGGCGGTGCGGCTCCGGATCTCGCCGATGCGCGCCTGGCCGTCATCCTTGTCGATGAAATACCCGAGGTTCGCCCCCAGCACCCAGTCGCCCACCGGCTGCTTGTGCAGCAGGTTGAAGTAACTCTGCTGGTAGATGTCTTCCAGTTGCGCATGCCAGGCGCCGATCAAGGTGCGCTGCTGATTGAAGCGGTACTCGGCGCCGGCATAGGTGAAGCCATCGGAGGTCACCCCGGGCGCGGCCCAGGCCGAGAGGTCCTGCATGTCCGAGGAATTGCGCAGGCTCACCGAACGGTACTGCCCGGCCTGCAACCCCAGCCCGGCGATTTCCCGCGAGTCGAGCATCGCCCCACGGAAGGTCTGCGGCAGCAGCCGGCCATCGTCGTAGCGCAGCAGCGGAATGTCCGGCAGCAACTCGCCGACCTTCAGCTCAGTGGCGGAAATGCGCATTTTCGCCGCCACGCCGGCGCGCCCGTAGTTGTCCGCCGCGCGCCCGTCGTCATGCACCGGCAGCAGCTCGGAACCACTGGTGCCGCGTCCGCTGTCGAGCTTGACGCCGAACATGGCGATGCCGTCCAGGCCGAACCCGACGACGCCCGGGGTGTAGCCGGAATTGAACTTGAGGATAAACCCCTGGGCCCATTCCTCGACCTTGCTCTTGGCCGCCCCCGGGTCGCGAAAATCCCGATTGAAGTAATAATTGCGCAGCACCAAATCGGTCTTGGCATCTTCAAAAAAACCACCGTCTTCGGCCCAGGCCGGCAGGCCCGTGCCCAGTGCCAATGAAGCCACGGCCAGCGAGCGCGCAAGGATGCAGTGAGGGGTGTTCATTATTATTGTTCTCCGCTTTGCATAGGCGCAGCCGTTCCCCGACAGGCCGCTCCAGGCCCGCCTGCTATCGGCTGCAAAAATGCCCGGCCTGTTTGAGGCCGGGCGATATCCTCAGCTCAAGGCATCAGAAGGGATAACGACGCGCCGAGTGCTGCACGCTGATCCAGTGATCACGGGTGAACTCGTCGATCGCCCAGTCGCCGTTGAAGCGCCCGAGCCCCGAGTTCTTTTCCCCACCGAAGGGCGCGTTGGCCTCGTCGTTCACCGGGATGTCGTTGATATGGGTCATGCCCGCGCGAATCCGCCGGGCGAAGTTCACCCCGCGCTCCAGGTTGCCAGTGAACACCGCGCTGGACAGGCCGAACTCGCTGGCGTTGGCCAGTTCCAGGGCATGAGCCTCGTCCCGCGCGCGCAGCAGCCCCACCAGCGGGCCGAAGATTTCGTTGCGCGCCAGGTCCATGTCGACTGTGACCTCGCCGTAGACATGGGGCGCCAGCAGATTGCCCTGGGCGCCGCCCTCGTAGAGCGGCTCGGCGCCTTCGCGGCGGGCCAGTTCGATCTTCTCCCGCAGACCCTGCAGTTGCCGCGCATTGATCACCGGGCCGATCACCGTCTCGATCGATTGCGGATCGCCGACCTTGAGCCCCTTGACCCGTTCGACGAAGCGCGCGGCGAAGGCGTCGTAGAGGCTGTCGTCGACGATGATCCGGTTGACCGCCATGCAGATCTGCCCCTGGTGCAGGAACTTGCCGAACACCGCCGCGTTCACCGCCTGTTCGAGGTCGGCGTCGGCCAGGACCACGAACGGGCTGTTGCCGCCCAACTCCAGGGCCACATGCTTGAGGTGCGCGCCGCCGCTGGCGATCCGGCCGATACCGCGGCCCACCGGGGTCGATCCGGTAAAGGTGATCAGCGAAGGCACCGGGTGCTCGACAAAGGCATCGCCAATCTCGCTGCCCGCCCCCACCACCACGCTGAGCACGCCCGCCGGCAGGCCGGCCTCCTCGAAAATCTTCGCCAGCAGCAGGCCGCCGCAGACCGGCGTATCGCTGGCCGGCTTGACCACCACCGCGTTGCCCAGGGCCAGCGCCGGGGCTATCGAACGCTGGGTCAGGTGCAGCGGGAAGTTCCACGGGCTGATGACCCCGACCACCCCCAGGGCGCTGCGATAGACCCGGCTCTCCTTGCCCGGCACATCGGACTCGACGATACGGCCGTGGACCCGCGCC
Organism: Pseudomonas sp. NFACC41-3; assembly: GCF_900109505.1. Classification (NCBI taxonomy): domain Bacteria; kingdom Pseudomonadati; phylum Pseudomonadota; class Gammaproteobacteria; order Pseudomonadales; family Pseudomonadaceae; genus Pseudomonas; species Pseudomonas sp. NFACC41-3. Next base: position 1,109,349 of record NZ_FOAE01000001.1, on the reverse strand, counting down.
GGGAACGAGGCCGACTCCAGGGCGATGGCCCGCGCCGCGCCCCACTCCAGCTGCGCCTTGAGCCGGGTGCTGCCGGACTCGCGAATGATCCAGTCGACGATCTCCTCGCGGCGCCGGTCGAACACCGCCACCACCTGATGCAACACCGCCGCCCGCGCCGACGGCCCGAGCGCCGCCCAGTGCGGCTGCACCGCGGCGGCCTTGGCATAGGCGGCATCCAGGTCGGCGCGGTTGGCCTGGGCCACTTCCAGCAATAGCGCGCCGTCGAACGGGTTACTCACCGCCAGGGTTTTGCCGGCCGCGCCGGCGCGCCATTCTCCGGCGATGGGTTGCAGGTGCAGATCGCGGTAGACAGCTGTGGACTCACTCATGACAAAGCTCCTTGAGGACAGGATTCACAGGAAAGAGGGGCTCGCGACTCAGGGTGCAGAACCGGGTTTGCGAGGCTATGCATGACCGCCTCCGGTGGCCGCCCGCGCCTCGATCAGGCGCAGCAGCCCCAGCAGGGTTTCGGTGTGCGGCACGGCGATGCCGGCCTGGCGCGCCCTGGCCAGGACCTCGCCATTGATCGCGCCGATTTCCGTGGGCCGGCCGGCCAGCACGTCTTGCAGCATCGACGGCTTGTGCGCCCGGTGGTGGGCGATGACATAAGCCACAGTCTCCAGGCAACGCCGCGCATCCGTGGCCACCCCCACCGACTGCGCGACACTGAGCACCTCCAGCACGATGGCCCGGGCCAGCGCCGGGCCTTGCGGCACGGCATCCAGTTGCCCCACCGTGCAGCCGGTGACGGCGCACAGGCTGTTCAAGGCCGCGTTGAACGCCACCTTCTCCCAGATCGAGGTCCAGACCTGCGGGTCCTCCGCGCAGTGCAGCCCCGCCGCCTCCAGCACCGCGGCCACCTGAGTGCTGCCCTGGCGCTCGATGCCATCCAGCGACAGCAGCCGGACCACGCCCTGGCCATGGGAGCGGACATGGGCCGGCCCGACCATGTCGGCGGGCCAGGTGGTCATGCCGATCATCACCTGCTGCGGGGCGACGTGGCGGCACAACGCTTCGGCGTTGCCCAGGCCGTTCTGCAAGGTCAGCACCCGCGTGTGCTCGCCGATATGGCCGGCAATACTGCGCAGCGCGCTGTCGGTGTGCTGGGCCTTGGTGAAGACCAGCAGCAGGTCGGGCTGGCCCGTCACCTGCTCCGGCCGGCAGGCGCTCAGGCCGCCGATGCGCCGCTCGCCGCTGTCGGTGTCCAGGCGCAAGCCCTGGCGGCGGATCGCCTCCAGGTGTGTGTCGTTGATGTCCAGCAGCGTGACGCTCTGCCCGCTTTCCGCCAGCAGGCCGCCGAACAGCGAGCCCATGGCGCCGGCCCCGAGAATGCTGATGTTCATCGAACCTCCTTATGGCTGTGAGGGTTGATCGGCAAGTTGCTGCTTGTCGGCCCGGGCTGACCCAGGCACCCGCCGGGGAATATGGCGGCGCACCAGCACCAGGGCGATCAGCGCCAGCACCATCACCGTCCCCAGCAACGTCAGGTAACCATGGGCGCCGCCCTGGGTGATCACCGTGGCACCGACGAAGGCGCTGAGGATCGCGCCCATGCGCCCGAACGCCAGGGCCGATGCGGTGCCGGTGGCGCGCACGGCGGTGGGATAGATAAAGGCGCACAACGCGTAGAGGGTGGACTGCACGGCGTTGACGAACAGGCCATGCACGCCAAAGCCGAAGATCAGCAGGCTGGTGTTCTGGTTGACGTCCACCGCCTGCATGGCGAAGGCACTGGCCGCGCCACCCGCGCAGCAGATCAGCAGCGGCCAGAACGAGCCCCAGCGCGTCATCGCGACCGCGCAGAGCAGCGCGCCGATCACCCCGCCCAGGTTGTAGGCGGTGAGGCCGGAACCGGCCACCGCCAGCGACAAGCCTTCGGACAAGAGCATGGTCGGCAGCCAGCTGAAGGCGCTGTAGACCGCGGTCAAGCACATGAAGAACGCCACCCAGACCGCCACGGTATCGAGCCCGTAACCCGGGGCGAACAAGGCACGGAAGCCGCCCTGCTGCTCGCTCTTCTGCTCCAGCGCATCGGTGTAGCGCACGCCCTCGGGCATCGGTCGGCCCATGCGTCCCAGCAGCGCAGTCAACTCGCCCCAACGCCGCGGCCGGCGCGCCAGGAAACGCGGCGACTCAGGCAGCGTCGCCAACAGCAACAGGCCCAGCACGATGGGCAGGCTGCCGCCGATATAGAACAGCGTGCGCCAGCCGTACAGCGGCAGTACGTGGGAGGCGAACAAACCCGCCAGCATCCCGCCCAGGGGCACACAGACAATGGTCGCGGTGACCGCCAGGGTCCGCCGGCGCGCCGGAGTGAACTCGGCGGTCATGGTGGTGGCGCTGGGCAGCGCGCCACCGATGCCGAGCCCGGCGATAAAACGCAGCGCCGCCACGGTCAACGCATCCGGCGCCAGGCCGATGGCGCAGGTCGCGGTGCCGAACAGGATCACGCTGGCGATGACCGCCATGCGCCGGCCGAAACGGTCGGCGAACAGACCGGCGCAAGCGCTGCCGATACCCATGCCGATCAGCCCGGCGGCCACCGCGGGGGCGAAGGCCTCACGGGTGATCCCCCATTCCTTGATCATCAGCGGTATGGCGAAACCGATGAGCTGGCCGTCGAAACCGTCCATCACGATGGACAGCGCGGCCAGCAACACCACGATCTTCTGCATCCCGGTGTAGGGCCCGTCGTCGAGCAAGGTGCCGATATCGGCACTGCCGGAAACCGGGCTCGACCGCTGGGGCCCAGCCTCCATCACTTCACTGACCGAAGTCGTGTTCATAGCCACCTCTTTTTATTGTTGTGGTGAATGTGCGCAAGGCGCGGTTGGCATTGCCGGGCCTTCAGCCCGACGGAAGCTCAGTCCTTGAAAATCAAGGTTCGATGGTCAGGGTCGGTACCTCGATCAGCACCGGACGATTGCCGGCCAGGGCCGCGCTGAAGGCGGCGGCGAACTCGGCGCGGGTCGCGGCATGCAGCGAATGCACGCCATAACCCTGGCCGATGGCACAGAAGTCCAGGCCGGGAACGTCCAGCCCCGGCGCATCGCTGACCTGCAGCACATCGGCGAACCAGCGCAGCGCGCCGTAGGTGCCGTTCTTGAGAATGATGAACACCACCGGGATGCCGTACTGGGCGGCGGTCCACAGCGCGGTGATGCCGTAGTTGGCCGAGCCGTCGCCGATGATCGCCACCACCCGCCGCCCGGGCGTCGCCAGTTGCACGCCGACCGCGGCCGGCAAGCCGAAACCCAGGCCACCGGCGGCGGGAAAGAAGTAGCTGCCGGGCTGGCTCATCTCCACCCGCTGCCAGAACGCGCTCACCGTGGAGGTGGATTCCTTGACGTAGATCGCGTCCCGCGGCGCCAGCTGGTTGATCAGGTCGAACACCGTTTCCGGGCGCAGCAGGCCGCCCTCCTCGCGCACCGGCGCCGGCAGCGGCAAGGCGCTCGGCAGCGGCCGTTCGCTCTGTGCCAGCACCTCGACCAGGGCTTCGAGGGTCAGGGCGATATCGCCCACCAGCGCATCGCCCATGGGCGCCCGCGCTGCCTCGCCCGGGTCGCAGGTCAGGTGCACCAGCTCACAGTCCGCCGGCAGGTAATCGCCCGGGGCGTATTGGTGGTAACGGAACACCGGGGCGCCCACCACCAGGATCAAATCGTGCTCGGCCAGGCAGCGGCTGATCCCGGCGATGGCCGCCGGCAGCACGCCACGGAAACACGGGTGGCGGGTGGGGAACGGGCAGCGCGAAGCGGAAGGCGCGACCCAGGCCGGCATGCGCAGTTTTTCCGCCAGTTGCACCGCCAGGCCGTTGCTGCCACTGCCGTCGACATCCGGGCCGAGCACCAGCACCGGGCTACGTGCCGCCGCCAGGCGCCCGACCAGCGCTTGCAGTTGCGCCGCCGAAGGCAGGCCGGCGCTGGCCACCTGGCGCCGTGCCAGATGCTCGACCCCGGCCGGCGCCGCGCAGGCCCAGTCGTCATAGGGAATCGACACATACACCGGCCCGCGCGGCGCCAGGCTGGCCATATGGATCGCCTGGCTCAGGGTGCGCGGCACGTCCTGGGCCGAGGCCGGTTCATGGCTCCACTTGACCAGGGGCTTGGGCAGTTGCGCCGCATCGACATTGGCCAGCATCGCTTCCACGCCGACCATCGAGCGCACCTGCTGGCCGGCGGTGATCACTAGCGGGCTGTGGGAGTACCAGGCATTGGTCAGCGCGCCCATGCCGTTGCCGGTGCCGGCGGCGGCATGCAGGTTGACGAAGGTCGGCTTGCCGGTGGCCAGGGCGTAACCGTCGGCCATACCGACCACCGCGCCTTCGTGCAGGCCGAGGATGTAGCGGAAGTCCTCGGGAAAACCCTTGAGAAACGGCAGCTCGTTGGAGCCAGGATTACCGAAGATGGTGGTCAGGCCATGCTCGCGAAGAATCTCGTAGGACGCAGAGTGAACGGTTTTCATAAGGACCCTTGTTATTGGATTTCGGGTTACTCTTGCAGCCGCTACGAAATTGATCAAATCGATACTATCTCTATCAAAAATAAAACCTGTCTATGTTCATAACGACAGCAGAGGCGGTATGAGCCACATCGATCTGAACCTGATCCGCACCTTCGTCACCCTCTACGAAGCCCGCAGCGTGACCCTGGCGGCCGAGCGCCTGTTCGTCACCCAGCCCTCGGTCAGCTATGGCCTGGCGCGTCTGCGCGAACTGTTCGACGACGCGCTGTTCAGCCGCACCCGCGACGGCATCCAGCCGACCTTTGTCGCCGAGCAGCTGTACGGTCCCTTGCGCGAATCCCTGACCCGCATCGAAAGCACCGTGCAGGGCTGCCGCCAGTTCGACCCGGCGAGCACCGAGCGGCGCTTTCGCATCGCCCTCTCCGACCTCGGCGAAATCGGCTTTTTGCCGCTGATCCTGGCGCGCCTGAACCAGGACGCGCCGCTGGCCGAAGTCGAGGTCCTGCCGCTGCAGGTGGACCAGGTCGGCGAATGGCTGGCCAGCGGCAAGGTCGATGCCGCGATCTGCCGCCAGCCAGTCCCCGGTATCCGCAGCCGGGTGCTGATGCACGAGCGTTATGTGTGCCTGCTGAGCACCGGCCATCCGCGCATCGACCAGCAGTTGAGCCTCGAACAGTTCCTCGCCGAACGGCACGTCGCCGTGACCCGCACCAGCGGCCACGGCAATGTCGAAGACGTGCTGAAAAACATGAATGTGGAACGGCGCATCAGCCTGCATGTGCCGCACTTCTCGGTGCTGCCGAAAATCATTCCCGGCACCGACCTGCTGGCGGTGCTGCCGGCGCAGATCGCCCGGCTGTTCATCCACGAGGGCGAGCTGAAGATGCTCGAACTGCCGTTCCCGGTGGCCGAGTTCGCCGTGTCCCTGAACTGGCACCCCAACAGCGACAGCTCCGCCGCCCTGCGCTGGTTCTGCGACACCATCGCCGACGCCATCATCAGCGGCCAGGGCCAGGGCTAGACGCCGGCCATCGCCGGCTGCGCCCGGGCCCGGGCCGGCTTGAGCAGCAACAGGCAGCCGGCGGCGATCACGAACACGCTGGCAAACACCCCGTACAGATGCAGCGGCTGCCAGCCGCCATCCAGCAGGAAACCGGCCACGGTCGGCGAAAGAATCGCGCCGATGCGGCCAATGCCGATGCCCCAGCCGACACCCGTGGCGCGCACCGAGGCGTCGTAGACCACCGGCGACAGCGCGTAGAGGCCGGCCACGCAGCCGTTGGCAAACAGCCCGATCAGCAGGCCCAGGCCAAGCGCCGCGGCGATCGACGAGGCCGAGCCGACGAACAGCACCAGCAGGCCGGCGGTGATCAGCATGAACAGCGCCAGCACCCGGCCCAGGGGCCAGCGCGAGGCCAGGCCGCCGACCAGCGCCGCGCCGAAGATCCCGCCGACGCTGAGCAGCACCCCGCCGGTGATCCCCTGCTGCGCCGACAGCCCGGCGGCCACCAGCAGTTTCGGGGTCCAGCTCATGACGAAGTAGAAGCCGAACATCACCAGGAAAAACAGCAGCCAGATCAGCAAGGTGGTGCGACGCATGGCCGGCGCCAGCAACTGGCCGAAACCGCTGGGCGCGCCGGGCTGCCTGGGCACCTCTGGCGGCAACTGTGCAAGCTCAGGCTGCTCCAGGCGCCGGGCCAGGCGATTGATCCGCACCAGGGCATTGCCCGGGCGGCGGGCAAGCAGGAAGTCCAGGGATTCGGGCAGCCACAGCAGCACCAGCGGGATCACCAGCCAGGTCACCGCGCCGCCGAACAGGAACACCGAGCGCCAGCCCCAATGGCTCAGCAACCACACCGCCAGCAGCCCGCCCAGGGTGGCGCCCAGGGCATAACCGGTGGATTGCAGGCTGACCGCCAGGCCGCGCCAGCGCTTGCTCGAATACTCGCTGGCGATCACGTTGCTGCTGGCCAGGATGCCGCCGATCCCCAGCCCCGTCAGGCCGCGCAGCAGCGCCAGTTGCAGGGGTGTCTGGCTCAGGGCCGAGAGCAGCATGCCAAGCCCGGACAGCGCCAGACAGAACAGGATCAGCGGGCGCCGGCCGAACCGGTCGGCCCAGGGCGCGATAAACAGCGAACCCGCCGCCATGCCGAACAGCCCGGCGCTGAGCAGCAGGCCGACCTGCGCCCCGTTCAGGCCCCACTCGGCCGAGACCGAGGCCGCGGTGAAGGCCATCACCAGCACATCGAAGCCATCGATCATGTTCAAGACCATGCAGATGCCGATGGCCAGGCATTGGAAGGAACTCATCGGTCCGCTGTCCACGCGGCTCTTCAGGTCGAGCGTCATGAGCGCACCTCCACACCGCCTACCGGCGACGGCGAAAGGGAAAACAGCGGCGTGCACACAGACAGGTGGCGGACGGAACCCAGGCAGTTCCGCGCCCTTGATAAGCCATTCATGACGAGACCCTTCTTGTAGTTTTTATCGGGGGACGGTCGGGAGGGGCCCGCCATCGCCAGGTGGCTAATCAATCATCCAGTGGATCCATTAACAAGAGGTGAAATCGAGGTAACCCCTGGAAAAGTGGCTGAAATACCTGGAGAAACGCTTAGGTGTTTTTATTTAAAATATGAAAATCAATGACTTAATCAAATAGCCATTGGCTGATATTTGCGGGCGATTATCGACCAGACTCAGAAGGCGCAGACTGTTGAGGATCCTGTGGCTGTGAATGGTTACAGGACTCAGGAACAATGGATCCAATAAATCAAAATCCTCAAGGCAAACGCACAGCTTTTCATCCATGGACCGACAGTCCACCTCAAGGGTTGTGACCTTATATTCCAGAGCCCCCCGCCTCCGGCCCTGCCGCCACATTTTGTAAAGCATCCCCGGCCACGGATTGGCGAAATGATTACTGTGCCGGTGGGACATCTGCTAAAACGCGGTTTTTATCCGTACGCGGTGCCACAGCCCATGTCCTCCTCATTTCTCTCGCGCTGGCGACCTCGCTGGTGGTCGCTGCTTGGCATGGCTGCCCTGTTGATCGGCCTGCCGGTGGGCTGCCAGGTGCTGGAACACAAGGAACGCGAACTGGTGTTTCGCGTCGAGCCGGGCAACGCCAGTTGGTATCGCGGCCTGCCGGCCGGGGTGCGCGAGCTGGAGTTCAAGGGCGACAGCCTCAAGCCCGAGCAGAACATTCATGCCTGGTGGTGGCCGGCCCAGCGCGCCGATGCGCCGGCCGTCCTTTATCTGCATGGGGTGCGCTGGAATCTCACCGGGCAACTGTTCCGCATCGAGCAACTGCACGCCCTGGGGTTCTCGGTGCTGGCCATCGACTATCGCGGCTTCGGCCAGAGCCTGGGCGAACCACCGTCGGAAACCAGCGTCTATGAGGACGCGCGGATCGCCTGGGAGCAGTTGCAAAGGCTGCAACCCGACGCCGGCAAACGCCTGATCTACGGCCATTCCCTGGGCGGCGCGGTGGCGGTGGAACTGGCCGCGCAACTGGGGCAACAGGCGGCCAGCGACGGCTCGCCGGTCCCGGCCCGTGGCTTGATCGTCGAATCCTCGTTCACCTCCCTGGCCGATATCGCCGCCGAGCTGGGCAATACCTCGCTGCCGGTGCGCTGGCTGCTGTCGCAGAAGTTCGACTCCCTCGACAAGATCGCCCATATTGGCATGCCGCTGCTGATCGTCCACGGCCTGGACGACCGCTACGTGCCGGCGCGCTTCAGCCAGCAATTGTTCGACGCCGCGCGACAACCCAAGCAACTGCTGCTGGTTCCCGGAGCCACCCACAACAACAGCATGCGCCTGGCCGGCGAGCGCTACCGCCAGGCCCTGAACACCTTGTTGCATGCCCGGCCGGCGAAGGTCGCCGCGACAGCGCCAGCCCGTGTGCCGACCAGTTGAACCACGAGCCGGCACCGTTGCCGTTACGCCCTCCTGCATCAGCCGGATGAGCTCGTCCTTAGACAACCTGTAACAACTCCGGCTGGCCCCGGCAGCGCTTAAATGAGATGGTCTCCTGTTGATTGTTTTGGAGGCATGTCATGACTACATTTCAATTCATCGCAGGCATGGTCTTTTGTCTGGCCGGACTGGGCGTGAGGGCCTACCTGACCCTGCAGCATCCCGGGGAAGAAAAGGCCTGGCGCTCGTCCAGTGTGCGAAAGTCCGCCAAGTAAGCCTTGCCCCCGCCCCTGAATACCGCTGACGCCCACTGGCCAGGCCCTCCCGGCACCCCTGCGGGCCAATAGAAAATGCCCGTATCGCGAGATACGGGCATTTTTTTCAGCTCGAGATTTTCCGGTTCAGGGAATCAGAAATCCCACTTGCTGGTGAGCATCAGGTTGCGCGGCTCGCCGTAGTAGGTGGTGTCAAAGTTGCCCAGGCCCGTCAGGTATTTTTTGTCGAAGACGTTGTTGGCATTCACGGTGAAGCTCAGGTGCTCGTTGTACTGGTAGCGCGACATCAGGTCGACGAGGCTGTAGCCGCCCTGGCGGATCCGCGTGTAGTCGCCCACGCTGGCGCTGTAGATCTTGCCGTAGTAGCCGCTCTGCCAGCTGATGCCGCCACCGACCGTGACCTTGTCCAGTACGCCGGGCAGGCGGTAGGTGCTGAAAACCCGCACCGCGTGTTCCGGCCGGGTGGTGGACAGCGGGTAACCGAAGATCCGTTGCTCGTCGGCATCCCGGGTGCGGGCGTAGGTGTAGCCAGCGGACAGGTTCCAGCCTTTTTGCAGTTCGCCGGCCAGCTCCAGCTCCACCCCCTTGGTGGTAGTGCCATCGATGGCCTTGTAGATACCTTCGTTGGTGATCGGGTCGGTGCCGATGGACTCGGCGACGTTGTCCTGCTCGATGCGGAAAAAGGCCAGGCTGGCGTTCAGCGCGCCGTCCAGGTAAGCCGCCTTGAGGCCGGTTTCGTAGCTCTTGCCTTCGACCGGCGCCAGGGTCGTGCCGGAGTCGTCCTTGTAGATCTGCGGCTGGTAGATCGAGGTGTAGCTGGCGTAGACCGAGTAGACATCGTTCAGGTCGTAGACCACCCCGGCATAGGGCGTGAGCACCCCGTGTTCCTTGTAGCTGGCATGGGTATCGTCGAGGCCGGCGCCGGCGTTGTAGCGGTAGTCCTCGTTGTACTTGAAGGTGCTCAGGCGGCTGCCGAGGATGAACGACAGGTCGTCGGTCGGCCGCAGGCGGGTCGCCAGATAGACCGCGTTCTGGCTCTGGGTGCGCTCATACTTGCCGTTTTTCGGGAACTCCTGCTCCGGCAGTTTGCCGTTCCAGTCGTAGATGCTCCCCGGGACCAGGCTGAAGGCACTGGTGTCGTAGGTGGAGCCGGTCTGCCGGGAATGGGAAGCCATGACCCCGGCCACCAGGTCATGCTGGCGACCGCCCAGGGTAAAGGGACCGGAGACATTCACATCGGCGGTGTTCTGCACGCGATGGCCTTCCCAGCGGCCCCAATACAGGAACATGCCTTCGCCGGTGGCTCGGTCCGGGTTGCCGCCGCTGGCCGAGGCCAGGCGGGTATCGTGATCGGTGGTTTTCTGGTCGAGGCTGACCTTGAGTTTCCAGTCGTTGGCCAGCGCCTGCTCGAGCGCGGCGAAATAGGTCACGGAGTCGAAATCGCGACGGCTCCAGTCCGCCCCCGGGTTGAAGCTGCGCGAGAAATCGGTGCGGCCGCCGTCGGCGAAGTAGGTCGGGGTGCCGGTCCAGGAGGTGCCGCGCGGCGTCACGCTTTGCTTGTCGATGCCCAGGGTCAGCAGGGTATCCGGCGTCAGGTCGGCTTCGAGGATGCCGTAGAACAGGTCCTTCTTCTGGTTGTAGTGGTCCAGGTAGGAATTGCGGTCCTGATAGGCGCCGACAAAACGCCCGCGCACGCTGCCGGAATCGTTCAGTGGGCCGGAGATATCGCCCTCGCTGCGGTAGTTGTCCCAGGAACCGACGGTGCCGCTGACCGAGGCCTTGAATTCCTTGGTCGGCTTCTTGCGCACCAGGTTGACGGTGGCGGACGGGTCGCCCGAGCCAGTCATCAGGCCGGTAGAGCCCTTGATGACCTCGATGCGGTCGAAGGTGGCGGTGTCGACGTGGGTCGGCGCCTCGCCATAGACACCGTCGTAGATGCGGTTGACGCCATCGTACTGGTAGTTGGTGATAGCGAAGCCGCGGGCGGAGAACTCCATGCGGTCGCTGTCGTAGGCCTGCTGGGTGATGCCGGGGACGTTACGCAGCACATCGCCGACCGCCAGGGCGCCATGATCGTCCATCTGCTGGCGGGTGACCACGGTCACCGATTGCGGGGTCTCGCGAATCGACAGCGGCAGCTTGGTCGCCGTCTGCGTGATGGCGGTGGTGTAGGAACCGGTGCCTTCGGTGGTTTCGCCCAGTTGCTGGCCACCGATGGTGGTCGCGCCCAGTTCCAGGGGGCCGCCCTGCTCCGGCAGTTTTTCCAGCATCACGCTGCCGCTGCCTGTCGCGCGCCAGGTCAGGCCGCTGCCCTGGAGCATTTGCCCGAGAGCGTCCTGGGGTTCCTGGCGACCGCTGACCGCGCGGCTCGATTTGCCCTGCACCATGTTGCCGTCGTAGATCACCTGCAAACCGCTTTGCGCCGCCAGGCGATTGAGCGCGTTACCCAGCGGCTGGGCGCCGATATCGAACTGCATGGGCTCGGCCAGGGCCAGCCCCGGAATCAGGGCGCACAGCAACGAGATTCGGCTCAGGGCCGGAACCAGGGATTGACCCTGAAAACCTGGGGGAAGCAGACGCTGCATCGGGGTTCCTCTCTAATAAATGCGAAGCATTATCGTTTTAGAGAAGAAAGACGGGCGAACCGGACAGACCCGTAAAAATAATTCAGCCGCGGGTGCTGAAAACCATCAGGTAGTCGGTGTAGCGCTCGATCTTCAAGGGGAAAACCTGCTCCAGGGTGGCCAGGCCTTCATCGAGGCGGCCGAGCTGGAAGGTGCCGCTGACCTTGAGTTCGCGCAGGCGGTCGTCGCCGATCAGCATGAACCCCGGGCGATAACGCCCGAGTTGTTCCAGCACCTGGGCCAGCGGCGCCTGGTCGAACACCAGCCGCCCGTGTTGCCAGGCCAGGGCGCTATCGGTGTCGAGCGGGTACTTGGCGCCCAGGCCGGCGGCCTGCCGGGTGACCGCCTCGCCGGCCTGCAGCACCACCTGCCCGGCCGCGTCGCTGACCGCGACCCGGCCGCGGGCGACTATGACCTGCGCCTGCGGCCCTTCGCGGCGCACCGCGTACACCGTTCCCAGCGCGGTGGCGCGCAGCTGGGCCGCTTGCACGGTGAACGGGCGCGCCGGGTCATGGGCCACGTCGAACAGCGCTTCGCCCTTGCGCAACACGATCTGCCGTCCGTTGGGCGTCAACAGCACATCCAGCGCGGAATTCGAATCGAGGGTGACCCGCGAGCCGTCGGCCAGCTGGATCTGTTTCTGCTCGCCCTGGGCGGTGCGGTAATCCGCATCCCAGGCGTTCTGGCGCACCAGTAACAGGCCGACTCCGAGCAGCAGCACCGCCGCGCTCGCCAGCGCCCAGCGGCGGGGAACGGAACGCCTGGGCCTGGCGGGCACCGCCGCGGCCAGCTGGCCGCTCAGTCGCCACAGGTGCCGGGCGTCGACGAAGGCCTGCTGATGGGCCGGATCCTGCTCGCACCAGGCGCGGGCCGCGGCAATATCGGCGGGCAGCACATCGCCCGAGGTCAGGCGAATCACCCAGGCATGGGCAACGCGATGAATATCGGATTCAGGGGTGTGGATGGATGGCTGATCGTGCATAACGGTTAACGTTGCAGGCATTGGCGGAGAAAGTCGAGGGCAGTGGCCAATTGTTTTTCCACGGTGCTGACCGAGACGCCCAATTGCCCCGCCACCTCCTTGTGCGGCAACCCCTGCAGGCGGCACAACAGAAAGATCTGCTGGCACTGCGCCGGCAGCCGCTGCAACGCTTCGCCCATAGATTCCAGTTCGCGCTGGGAAGCGACCACGTCGAACAGTTCGGGGCTTTCCCCGGTGACCTCGTAGAGATAGGCCATGCCCTGGTCGTGCTGGTCCCGCGTACCGCGGCTGCGGGCGTGGTCGATGGCCAGGTTATGGGCCACGCGAAAGATGAAGCTGCGCAGGTTCAGCACCGGTTTGCGCGGCGGCTGGCGCAGCATGCGCAAGTAGGTTTCCTGGGCCAGGTCGGCGGCAGTCTCGTTGTTTCTCAGGTGCCGATACAAAAACGAGCGCAACTCTCCCGCATGGGCCTTGAAGGCCAATTCCAACTCTTCGGTGGTCATGCTCGACATTCGCTGCAGTGTCATGCGACGGAAAGGCTGGAGACTTTAAAGATAACGGTTCGCATTTACAATGCACGAGCACATATATTTCCACAGCCCCTCCGCCCGGAAAATCGACGCGCTCGATGGCACTTTCCAAGCCCGCAACAATGGCAAAATAGCCGCCGTCCCTGCCCTGAGATCGTTCCCATGCCAGCCACCCCCACCCTCACCGCCCGCGAAATCTGCCAGGTGCTCAGAGAGCTGGCCCTCGGCACCCGTACCCTGGGCCCATCGAGCCAGCGCGTATTGGCGGCGGACGATAGCTGGCAAGTGCGGCTCGACATCGAAGGCTGGACCCTGACCCTGGTCAACCATGGCCAGACCCTGAGCCACTGCGAGCAATGCCGCTCGCCGGATGGCCGGGTCGAAACGCTCGACGCCTGGCAGCGTTACGGCACCGACCCGGTCAAACTGCTGAGCATCTGGGAACACCAGCAATTGCAGCGCCTGCTGCAGGCGTTGTGACCCACCTTCATTGCACCCGGGCCAATCCCCCGTCCGTCCGCCCAAGCCCCCGAAACCTGTGTCGTTCATCGGGATAATGGGAATCGGCCATGGCGTTTTTGCCAGGCCTCTATACTCATTTTCGACGAGGCGCGCACCGGCACTGCGGGCCTCCTGAGCGCAGTTCCGCCGTGAACATGAAGTCGCCAGCGGCAAAGGATTGCGAGGGGTGTGGCGCCATACGCGTCACCTGGCCTGATGCTGCAAGGAAGGTGCATTCATGAACACGATCCGACAGGATGTGGCAACACTCGGCTCCGGATGGGACAACAAGGTCTTGCTCAACTACGCGCTGGCCATGCGCGAGCTGGACAAACTACCGATCACCAACCGCAACAGCTGGAAGTTCCTCGGCGCCATCCACGGCTTCGATCGGCAGTTGTGGGTCGAGGTGAATGTCCTGGGCGATTCCGATCCGGTTCCCAAGGACCTGACCAACTTTACCTACGGCAGCCAGTGCCAGCACGGCAGCTGGTACTTCCCGTCCTGGCACCGCGGTTACCTGGCGGCCTTCGAGGCGATTGTCGCGGCCAAGGTCAAGGAACTGACGGGCGACGACTGGGCGCTGCCGTACTGGAACTACCTCAATAGCAAAAACCCGGATGCGCGGCGGGCCCCGGAGGCGTTCCTGGCCGACACCCTACCTGACGGCAGCCCCAACCCGCTGAAGAAATACCCTCGCCGGCAGGGCTTTACCACGCTGCGGCCGAACTCCCTCGATGCCTTCAGCCTGGCGGCGATGCAGGAGAACGATTTCCAGGTCGGCAATGACGGCAGCATCGGCTTCGGTGGCGGGGTCACCGGCAATTTCGCCCAGTTCGCCCGCTGGACCGGCGACCTGGAGAACAACCCGCACAACACCGTGCATCGCCTGATCGGCGGGGGCGAAGGCTTCATGGCCGACCCGTACCTCGCCGCCCTGGACCCGCTCTTCTGGTTGCACCATTGCAACGTCGACCGGCTCTGGGAGGCCTGGATGAACACCCCGGGCAAGACCATGGTCCGCGATCCGCGCTGGCTCGACGGTCCGGCCGACCGCCGTTTCATCATGCCGCAGGTCGGCGGCAATGACCCTGGCATGAAGTTCACCGGCCGCGACACATTGAAGGATGGCAAATTGCATCCGCGCTATGCCGACTTGAGCATCGGCACGGGCGTGAAACCAGGAGTAGAGGCCGTGACACGGGTCAAGATGGGTGCGCCGGAACAACAGAACATCGAACCGATCGGTGCCAACCGTTCGGTGGTCACGGTCGGCGGCGCGCCGGTGCGCACCCAGGTCGACCTCGACCGCCAGGCCACCAGCACCGGCATCGCCGCGATGGGCGCGACGGACCTGGGCCTGCCGGTGACCCGGCTCTACCTGGCGCTGGAATCGGTGCGCGGCTCTGCGCCCTCGCCGCAGCTTGCGGTGTACATCAACCTGCCGAAAGACAGCGATCCGCAGCAGCATCCCGAGTGCCATGCCGGCAGCCTGACGCTGTTCGGGCTGAACGTCGCCTCGCGGCCAGACGGCGGCCATGGCGGCCACGGGCTCGGCTATACGATCGACATCACCGACCTGGCCCAGCGGCTGACCGATGCCGGCGATTTCGATCCCGACTATCTGCGGGTAACCCTGGTCCCAGGCGAGCAGGTATCGGCGGATAAACCGGTGACCGTGGAGCGGATCAGCGTGCTCAAGCGCAGTGGTATCGTCAGCTGAGTCACGCCTCATGCAACCCGGACCGCTCTTGCTCAGCTTCACCCGGGCGCCCTGGCCGTTGCTGTTCGCGACGGCCGGGCTGGGCCTGGCCCTGTGTCTCTACACCGCCGGGCACAGCACCCTGCCCGCCTTCTGCGGTTCCGCGCTGTCCATCGTTGCCAGTTGGCCCACCGTGCTGGAGGCCGAGCTGGTCCTGAACCCGGTGCAACAGATGCTGGCGGACTGGGCCCTGATGCTGCTGGCGATGATGCCGCCGCTGCTGGCAATGCCACTCATGCATGTCTGGCGTTCCAGCCTGCCGCGCCGGCGCATCCGCGCGGCGCTCGGTTTCCTGCTCGGCTACAGCGCCTTATGGCTGGCCGCCGGACCGCTGCTGATGGTGCTCGCCTTGTTGCTGCAACTGAGCGTCGCCGACGCGGCGCTGGCCACGGCGCTGCTGGTTGCCCTGCTGTGGAGTGCCAGCCCGTGGCAACGCGCGGCGCTCAACCGCGGCCACCGCCTGCGCCGGATCGGCCTCTTCGGCTGGGCCGCCGACCGCGATTGCCTGGTCTTCGGCGCAAGCCACGGGGCCTGGTGCATCGCCTCATGCTGGGCCTGGATGCTGATGCCGCTGCTGGGCGGGGCCTGGCACATTCCGCTGATGCTGGTGGCCGGGGCCATCATGCTGGTCGAACGCCTGGCACCGGGCGATCGGCCGCACTGGCACTGGCCGGTGATGCTCCCCCGAGTCGATCTCTGGCTCCTGACTACGCGCAAGGTGGCGCACTCCCATGACTAGACGGACCTGCCTGGCGATCGGCGTGAGCACGCTGACGCCATTGCCAAACCAGACACTGCGCTTCGCCTACCTGGACGGCGCCGTGCTCGCCGCCCGTTCGATCGGCGACTGGGCGCTACGCTCGGGCTTCGGCGCCGACAACGTCAGGATCGTCGACGACGGCCCCATAGACGGCCAGGGCAATCCGGTCACCCGCGAACGGGTACAACAAGCGGTGGACGAGCTGTTTCCCGCGGGCGCCGAAGTGGTCGAGCAATTGATCCTGGCGTTTTGCGGCCACGGCCTGACCGACGCGAATATCGGCTCGATCTCCTGGCTGTTCAGCGACTCGCTGCGCCAGAAGTACCGCGTCCTGGCCGACTCGTTCTACACCGAGCTGCTGCTGCACGGCGTGCAGCGCATCACCCTGATCACCGATGCCTGCCGCGAGGCGCCAAAGAATCTCGACCTGACGCGACTGGATGCGGTGCGCGGAATCGTCGTGCAAGGCACGCAAGTGGAAAACCCCAGGTTCGACCGCCTGGCCGCCTGCCAGGACGGGCAGCTGGGTTACATGGTGTCCGAACCGATGTCCGGCGTTCCGGGCAAATGCGTGTTCTCCGGGGTGATCGCCGATGCGCTGTGGGGCATCGAGCCGACCGCCATCAGCAATGGCCTGATCACCACCGCGACCCTCGGCATGTGCGTGCGCTCGCGCACCACCGAGCGGGCGAAAGAGTATCGCCTCAAGCTTAACCCGCAGTGCCTGGTCGATCCGGAACCGGCTGTGCTCTACAACACCGCCCAGCCGTTGCCGGGCCCCGCCGGGTTGCAGCCCTGGCCGGCCGCGGGCAACGCCGCCACCATGGGCCCGTCCCCGGCGGCCGGCCCGGCGGATTCCGCCGAGCGCAACCTTGAGCGGGTCCACAGCGACGCGGCCTTTCGCGAGCGCATGCTCGGCGCCGATTTCGGGCTCAAGCAGCATAACCTGGCGGTTCCCGCCGACCAGATGATCAGCATTCCCGACTCGAGCAAGGAGCTGCTGCAGGATCTGGTGGTGCTCCGCCAGCAGAGCCCGCGTTTTCCCGAGAAGAAACAGAAGGTCAAGGCGCTGGTCCAGCGCCTGGAAGCGGATGCCGCCGCCGATATGCGCAAGTCCGCGGCCACCGAAGTTCGCCGCCGGATGAAACAGATCGGCGACCCCGGCGAGGCTAATCTGATCGTCTACGGCAAGGGCGCGAAGCTCCTGTCCCGGGCCCGGATCGAGCGACGGGACAGCTCCTCGCGGTTCGAGACGTTCCGCGCCACCAGCGATCCCCAGGGAATGCCGGTCCTGGTGGAACTGGCCGATGGCACCTCCACCCCGGTGGTGCCTTATGCGGGTCAGTACGCCGTGGTGATGCCCAGCCCCCTCGGCGATATTTTCCAGGCCTATGGAATGCCCAAGGCCCCCGACAGATACCTGGCGATGCTTGGCGCGATCGACGATTTCGCCGCTGGCCGGCTACAGGCCGAAGACATCGACCGGTTCGCCGCTGGCGTGTGCCATAAAAAGCATGCCGACCCCATGCTGGGGGTGATCTGCGCCTACCTGTACCGCGCCGTTGCCGACTACGACAGCATCCGGCGCCTGGCGTATTTCTATGCCGCCCAGGGCCAGCCGGTGCCTTTCGACATTGCTTTGCTCGGGGCGATGCAGGTGACCCAGGAGGCAGACGGCACCCCACGCTTGCAGATACCGGCCGTCAAGGCGCGCGCGCTCCGGCCCAAGGCGGCCAAGGCCCCTGATTATGTCCGGCGTGCGACACCCGCGGTGCAGGCCTGGATCGGTGGGCGTTGCCCCTGGCTGGGGCTGGGTTGGGACTATGTCAACGACCCGCGGCCGGAATGGGCCGCACTGGTCGAAGGGCTGGCCGAGCATGCCAGATTGGTGCGGCACAGCGGATCCACGGTGCTGCCAGGCAAGGTGGCGCGCAAGCTGGCAAAAGCCTGGCGTTTGCGACCATCGGAGCGCGAAGACCTGACGCGACCCGCGGTAGCCCGCCAGGCACCCGCCAAGGAAACGAACCAACCCGCGCAACGGTCTGAACAGTGATGGCATTGAGAATGGGGCCGCGCCACAACGCCCCGCTATTCACACTGGAGGTCTCGTCATGAGCGCCCTGACAATCGAAGGCTGGTGCAAGGCCGGCGACGGGCAAAAATCCACGCCGCTGGGAGAGATCCATTTCTACGTCGATGGCCCGCTGCACCTGCGCCTGGAAGAAGCCGAGGAACGCCTGCAGAAAACCCATGAACAGGACGCCATGGTCGACGTCGACATGGACACCATGGAGCTGATCATGCCCGAGGGGTACGCCCCCCTGTCCGACTGCCGGATGCGCGTCTATTTGCAGCACGGTCGCGGCCAGTTCCATCTGGTGGGGCACCGAGCCAGCGATGGCAGCCTGATCTACAGCAACGCGGTGCTGATCGACCAGCTGCTGTAGCAAAGCGGCTTTTGCGCCAGCGCCATTTCGTCCGGGCGTAATCGCTCCCGAGGCTCACCAGAGGCCGGGAACCAAGCGCCAGCGCACCCACTGGCAATAGTCGGCATAACCGGGCAACTCGGCCTGCAACAGCGGGTCCTCCCATGACGTGCGCAGGACCAGCAGCGCAGCTGCCAGCGCGGCGGGAGCCAGCGCCAGCAGTTTTTTGTCCCAGTTTTGGGTGCCCGCCTGGAAGCGGCTGCGCGCGCAGCCCTCCTGCCCAATCCGGTACCGAGACGCGCAACTGCGCTCGGTCGCTCCCCCTATCGGCAGCTT
Source organism: Pseudomonas sp. NFACC41-3 (assembly GCF_900109505.1). Lineage (NCBI taxonomy): Bacteria > Pseudomonadati > Pseudomonadota > Gammaproteobacteria > Pseudomonadales > Pseudomonadaceae > Pseudomonas > Pseudomonas sp. NFACC41-3. Next base: position 1,090,729 of record NZ_FOAE01000001.1, on the reverse strand, counting down.
GGCAACGCTCTTTCACATCCGTATATTCGAATAACCATATATTCAAGCCAGTGACTGTTTAACGTCATGGCTCCCCCTCTGCCCGGAAGCCCCCGATGAAAATCCTCTTTATGTGCACCGCCAACAGCTGCCGCAGCGTTCTTTCCGAAGCCCTGTTCAATCACCTGGCGCCGGCCGCTCATCAGGCGGTGAGTTCGGGCAGCTTCCCCAGCGGCACGCTCAACGCCCGCGCGCTGGCCACCCTGGAACAGGCCGGTGTGAGCACCGCAGGCCTGTACAGCAAAGGTTCGGAGGTCTTCGCCGACAGCCCGCCCGATATCGTCATCACCGTCTGCGACAAGGCCAGTGGCGAGCCCTGCCCGGTGTATTTCGGCCCGGCGCTGAAAAGCCACTGGGGGCTGGAGGACCCTTCCGAGGTCCAGGGCGATGAGCAGGCAATCCAGGCCGCCTTCGAGCAGACCGTACAGAAAATCCGCCAGCGCTGCGCCGCCTTCTTCGCCCTGGACCTCGACCACCTCTCGCCCACCGAGCTGAAAAATGCCCTCGACCGCATCGGAGCGCTGTGATGAGCGACGACCGCAAGCCCAGCGAAGAACCGCTGTCCGCCCTTGACCTTGAACTGCTGCAAGCCTTGGCGCCGGAGCATCTGGAGGCTCCGGCAGCAGCCGCGCACAAACCGCGCATCCTGCTGCTCTACGGCTCCACCCGCGAGCGCTCGTTCAGCCGCCTGCTGACCCGGGAAGCGGCGCGCATTCTCGAGTTCCTCGGCGCCGAAACCTACATCTTCGACCCTAGCGGCCTGCCCCTGCCGGACGATGCGCCGGTGGATCACCCCAAGGTCCGGGAACTGCGCGAACGGGTGCTGTGGTCCGAGGGCCAGGTCTGGTGCTCGCCGGAACGCCATGGCGCCATGTCGGCGGTGTTCAAGGCGCAGATCGACTGGATCCCCCTGGCCCTCGGCGCGGTACGCCCGACCCAGGGCAAGACCCTGGCGGTGATGCAGGTCTGCGGCGGCTCGCAGTCGTTCAACACGGTCAACCAGCTGCGCGTGCTGGGCCGCTGGATGCGCATGTTCACCATCCCCAACCAGTCCTCGGTGCCCAAGGCCTTTCTCGAGTTCGATGACAACGACCGCATGAAGGCCTCGCCCTTCTACGACCGGGTGGTGGATGTGATGGAGGAACTGATGAAGTTCACCCTGCTGCTGCGCGGCCGCGCCGACCTGCTGGTGGACCGCTACTCGGAACGCAAGGAAAGCGCCGCGGCGCTGTCCAGCCGGGTCAATCAGCGTTCGATCTAGGTTCACGGAATTCCAGCGCAAGAGACCGAGTGCAGCGCCAGGCATTGCTGGTTAATCTCTGGCAACGCCCATGGTCCAGGACTCTCCATGCCCGATCCGTTTCTTGAGGCCCGCGCCTTTCTGGCCGGGCTCGACCCCGACTGGGCTCGTCACATCGAGGCGGTCGGTCCGTGCCTGCACCAGGCCAAGCCGGCCCGCGAGCCCTGCGAGGCGCTGGTGCGGGCGATTGCCTATCAGCAACTGCACGCTCGCGCCGGCGATGCGATTCTCGGGCGTTTCCTGGGGTTGTATGGGCAAACCTTCCCCTCCCCCGAGCAGATCCTCGCCACTGACTTCGAGCCATTGCGCGCCTGCGGTTTTTCCGCCGGCAAGATCGCCACCCTCCGCGGCATCGCCGAAGCGACCCTGAGCGGCGTGGTGCCGGATTACCAAACGGCCCGGGCCATGGACGACGAGGCACTGATCGAGCGCCTGACCCGCCTGCGCGGCATCGGTCGCTGGACCGTGGAGATGCTGCTGATCTACAGCCTGGAACGCCTGGACATCCTGCCCGCCGACGACTTCGGCGTGCGCGAAGGCTACCGGCGCCTGAAGGGCCTGGAACAGCAGCCAACGCGCAAGCAGATGATCGAGATCGGCCTGTCCTTGCGCCCGCATCGCACGGTGGCGGCCTGGTACCTGTGGCGGGTGCCGGCGCGCTGACGGGTGTGTTCATTGCAGGCACAGCGGATGCCAACACTTGTAGCCGCTGCCGAGCCTGCGAGGCTGCGATCGGGGCGCAGCCCCGTAAACCTGGCGATACAGTTGGCGCGGGTCTGGCGACCGCTACGCGGTCGATCGCAGCCTCGCAGGCTCGGCAGCGGCTACAGGAGGGACGGATGAACAGCGAAAAAAGCTGGGTTTTGCTCGATGCCCAGGGCAATACCTTTCTCAGCGAACAACCGGGCACTCTCGGCGGCCACCGTGGCAGTCGGATCTACGGGCGGCTGGACTGCCCGGCCGCCCTGCGCGCCATCTCCCGCGGCGGTTATGTCCGCCAGCGGGTGTTCTTTGCCGACGAGGCCAGCGCCCGCAGCGCCGGTTATCGGCCCTGCGCCCGCTGCCTGGCGCCAGCCTACGCCGCCTGGCGCGCGCTCACAGCCCCGACTTGAGGCGGCTGAAGGCGCGGATCAACGCGCGGTTGAAGGCCTTGCCGTTGTCGTTCTTGCTGTACAGCGAGGCCCGCACCTCGGGGGTCGGATAGGTGCCTGGGTCGTTGCGGATCGCCGGATCGACCAGGGCATCCGCGGCGCTGATGGCGTTGGCGTAATGGATGGTGTCGGTGATCGGCGCGATCACCTGCGGGGTCATCAGGTAATCCATCAACGCCAGCCCGGCCTCGGGGTGCGGGGCGTCCTTGGGGATGACCATGGCGTCGAACCAGATCAGCGTGCCTTCCCTGGGGATGCGATAGCGCAAGGTGAAGGGCTTGTGCGCCGCCTCGGCCTGCCCGGCGGCGATCGCCACGTTGCCGTTCCACGACATCGCCACGCAGGTGTTGCCGTTGGCCAGGTCGCTGATGTTCAGGTCGTTGTCGAAGTAGCGGATATAGGGCCGGATCTTCGCCAGTTGCTGCTCGGCGAGTTTCAGGTCGTCGAGGTTCTGCCGGTTGATGTCCAGGCCCAGGTACTTCATCACCGCGGCGAACACCTCGTTGGGATCGTTGAGCAGGCTGACCCCGCAGTCGGCGAATTTCGCCACCACCGCCGGATCGAACAGCATCGCCCAGCTGTCCCGCGGCGCCTGCGCCAGGCGCTGGCTGACCGCCTGCTCCTGATAACCGACCCCGGTAGTGCCCCAGGCATAGATCCCGGCATAACGGTTGCCCGGATCGAACACCGCCATATGCTGGCGGAACTCCTCGCCGACCCCGGCCAGGTGCGGCAGGCGCTGCTTGTCCAGGGGCTGGAGCGCGCCGCTGGCGATGGCCCGGGACAGGTGCTGGCCGGCGGTCAGCACCAGGTCGTAGCCGCTGCGCCCGGTCAGCAGCTTGGTCTCCACGGTCTCCAGGGAATCGAAGTGATCGACCACCACGCGGATGCCAGTCTGGCGCTCGAAGTTGTCCAGGGTGTCCGGGGCCAGGTACTCGCCCCAGATGTACAGATTGACCGTGGGTTCGGCCTCGTCGGCCGCCTGGGCGCACAACGGCGCCAGTACCAGCAGCAACGCGCCGCCCAGCCTGTGCAGGTTCATGTTCAGCCCTCTTCGCCGGTGCGCCGGGGAGCCGCGTATTGCGGCATGGTGATGCAGGCGACGTTGCCGCCGCCGAGGAGGATTTCCCGCGAATTGTCGATGCCGACGATGCGGTGCCGGGGGAAGAGTTCGGCCAGGGTGGCCAACGCTGTTTTGTCGTTACGGTCGCCGAACAGCGGCACCACGATCGCGCTGTTGCCGGCGTAGTAGTTGATGTACGAGGCACAGATCCGCGTGCCGGCCTGGCGCGCATGGGTGCTGTCCAGCTGGTCCAGGCCTTCGGCCTCGGCGGCGGTCCATTCCAGCACGTCCGGCTGCGGCAGCTTGTGCACCACCAGCTCGCGACCACGGCTGTCGCGGGTGCTGCGCAGGATGTCGTAGGCCTCCTGGTAGATTTCCCACTGCGGGTCGTCGTGGTTGTCGGTCCATTGCAGCACCACTTCGCCGGGGCGCACGAAGCACGCCAGATCGTCGACATGGCCGTCGGTCTCGTCGAACTTGCAGCCGCGCGGCAGCCAGATCACCTGCTCCGCGCCCAGGTAGTCGGTGAGCCGTCGGGTGACCTCGGCCTTGCCCAGGTGCTGGTTGCGATTGCGGTTGAGCAGGCACTGCTCGGTGGTGAGGATGCTGCCCTGGCCATCGCTCTGGATGCCGCCCAGTTCGGCGATCAGCGGCGCGCGGTAGCGGTCGAGGTTTTCGATCTCGAGGATCTTGGCGGCGATCTGGTCGTCCTTGTCCCAGGGGTAATACAGGCCGCCGTCGAGGCCGCCATAGGCGTTGAACTCGAAGTCGACGCCGCGCACTTCGCCACTCTGGTCGTTGACCACGAAGCACGGCCCGCTGTCGCGGAACCAGGTGTCGTTGCAAGTCATTTCCACCACCCGCACCTGCGGCGGCAACAGCCGGCGGGCATTGGCGAACTGGGCGGCGGAAGCACAGACGGTGACCGGTTCGCTCTGGGCAATCGCGGTGACGATCCGCACCCAGACCTTCTGCGCCGGCTTGGCGCCATTGCGCCAGACGTCGGTGCGCTCCGGCCAGCCGAGCCAGCAACCGGCCTTGGCTTCGAATTCGCCGGGCAGGCGAAAACCATCGTGTTTGGGAGTGGTGTCGAGCAATCGGGCCATGGGGCAAACCTCGTCGGTGCTGGGGAATGGCCATCAAACTAGCGCCGCGCCGGGTCAAGGCACCAACGATGAATATTGCGCGACAGTTGAATTCAACTCATCAATCGCTCAACTGATCGCTGAACCAGTCCAGCAACTGCATCAGCGCCGGGCGCTCCAGGCGCACCCGCTCGCACACCAGGGCGTACTGCCCCAGGGCGGTCATGCTGGCGGCGTTGAAGGGCCGTACCAGACGGCCATTGAGCAGGTCTTCCTGGGCCGTGAGATTGTCGCCCATGGCCACGCCCTGCCCTTGCGCCGCCGCTTCCAGCGCCAGCCCGGCGTGGGCGAAATACAACTGGCGCGCCGGGCGCAAATCGCCGGCGTGGCTGGTCAGCCAGGCGGTCCAGGTCTTGCCGTCCTGATCGTCGTGCAACAGGCAATGGCGGGCCAGGTCCCGCGGGCTTTTCAGGGTGCCCTGGTTGAACAGCCCGGGGCTGCACACAGGGAAGAACTGCAGGCTCGGCAACGGCCGCACGAAGTAGGCGCTGCTGTCCTGCGGGCCGCTGCCATAGGTGATCGCCAGGTCGATGTCTTCGCCCGGCACACTGGCGTCGATCGGCTGTTCATAGAGATGCAGGGTGATATGCGGGTAACGCGCGGAAAAGTCCGCCAGCCGGCTCATCAGCCATTTCTGCGCCAGCTCGGCGGTCACCGCCAGGCGCAGCACCGCCAGGGAAGACGGATCGCGCAGCTCATCGCAGGCTTCGCCGATCAGCTCGAAAGCCTGCTGCAGGCTCTGCATCAGCCGCCCGGCCGCCAGGGTCGGGCGGATCTGCCGGCCCTCGCGGACGAACAACGACACCCCGAGTTGCTCTTCGAGCTGGCGGATCTGATGGCTCACCGCGCTGTCGGTGACACACAGCTCGGCCGCCGCCCGACCAAAATGCGCATGCCGCGCCGCGCACTCGAAAGTCCGTAATGCCGCCAGGGAAGGCAGACGTCGCATATCCAAGCCCCCGAAATGAAGGCGTCCATGCTGCCGCGACGCAGCGCCAGCGTCCAGCGCCCCGTAGGCGCGAGGTTTGCCTGCGACAAGCCCGCAAGAGCGCTGCACATCTCAAGGCCCCATCGCCAGCAAGCTGGCGCCTGCAAGGCTCGTGCAAACCGCCTCTCCTGCAAGTAACGGCGTTGCGTCAGTTCATCCCCAGCCAGTTCGGCAGCGCCAGGGAAATGAACGGTACGTAGGTCACCAGGATCAGGAACACCAGCAGGATCATCAGCCACGGCAAGGCCGCGCGGATGGTCTGGCCGAGCGTCAGGCCGGTCACCGCCGAGGTGACGAACAGGTTCAGGCCCACCGGCGGATGCACCAGGCCGATCTCCATGTTGACCACCATGACGATCCCCAGGTGGATCGGGTCGATGCCCAGCTTCATGGCGATCGGGAAAAAGATCGGCGCCAGGATCAGCACGATGGCCGAAGGCTCCATGAAGCTGCCCGCCACCAGCAGCACCACGTTGACCATCAGCAGGAAACCGATGGGCGACAGCCCGGCATCCATGACGAAGGTGGTGATCTGCTGCGGGATCTGCTCGGTGGTCAGCACATGGGCGAAGAGCATGGCGTTGGCGATGATGAACATCAGCATGATCGACAGCCGCCCCGACTCCACCAGCACTTTCGGGCAGTCGCGCAGGCGCATGTCCTTGTAGACGAACAGCGCGACGAAGGCCGAATACACCGCCGCCACCGCCGCCGCCTCGGTCGGGGTGAACAGGCCGCTGTAGATGCCGCCGAGGATGATCACCAGCAACAGCAGGCCCCAGAAGGCCCGGCGCGCGGTGCTCAGCCATTGGCGGAAGGACACCCGCGGTTGCGCCGGCAGCTTCTTGATCCGCGCGACGATGTAGATCACCACCATCAGGATCACACCCAGCAACAGCCCCGGCACGACCCCGGCCATGAACAGCTTGCCGACCGAGGTTTCGGTGGCCGCCGAGTACACCACCATCACGATCGACGGCGGGATCAGGATGCCCAGGGTCCCGGCGTTGCAGATGATCCCGGCGCCGAACTCCCGTGGGTAGCCGGAACGCACCATGCCGGCCACGGCGATCGAACCCACCGCCGCCACCGTCGCCGGCGACGAACCGGACAGCGCGGCGAACAGCATGCAGGCCAGCACCGCAGCAATCGCCAGACCGCCACGGATATGCCCGACGCAGGCGTTGGCGAAATCGATCAGGCGCTGCGCCACCCCGCCGGTGGTCATGAAGGCCCCGGACAGCAGGAAGAACGGGATCGCCAGCAAGGTATAGGCCTCGGAGGTTTCGAACAGCTTGATCGCCAGGGAGCTCAGGGAGTCCGGGCTGAACAGCAGGATCGACGTGGCGCCGGCCAGCCCCAGGGAAATGGCGATCGGCACGCCGAGGAACATGAACACGAACAGCATCAGAAACAGGCAGAGAATGGCCATCAGTGCTGATCCTCGTGGTGACTGGCAAGCTTGCTGGCCTCGGCCGCCTCATCGGCCAGGCCCAGGTTGATCTGCCCGCGCATGAGGATGCGCCACATGATTTCCAGGTAGCGGATCAGCACCAGGGCAAAACCGAAGGGCACGATCATCGCGATGTGCGACAGGTGAATGCCGAACTGGTCCAGGTCCTCGGCTTCGATGCCGGCCTGGATCAGCGCCATCAGCCACTTGAAGCTGGCGACCATGAACAGCCCGGCGTAGACCATGCAGCACAGGCAGGCGATCACCGCCAGCAGGCGCTGGGCCGGGCGCGAGGCCAGCTTGACCAGCGCGTCCACCCCCAGGTGCCCGGCGGTGCGCACGCCGTAGGAAATGCCGAAGAAGATCAGCCAGCCAAACAGCATCTTGGTCAGCGCCACGCTCCAGACCATGTCCTGGGCCAGCTCCATGAGGAAGTCGCCGATCCCCAGGAACAGCGTGCTGCCCCCTTCCCAGGCATCGCCGATGGCGTAGAACAGCGGGTACAGGTTGTTGAGCACCACGTAGACAAAAGTCACCAGCGTCATGGCCGCCAGCAGGAAGGCGATGAACGCCTCTTCAAAATGTTCCCAGAACCGCCTCAGCCTGTGCATTGAGGTTCTCCGCGAAAGTGCCAGTGGAGTGCAGCCCGATAGCGGCTGCCGATGGGCCGCTGCGAGCGCAGCGGCCGGGATGCAGGTGGTTATTGCGCCTGGTTGGCGGCTTCGGCGGCCTGGATCAGGTCGGCGCCGATATCGCTCTCGAACTTCTTCCACACCGGGCGCATGGCTTCGCGCCACTCGTTACGCTGCTCGGGAGTCAGGGCGACGATTTCGCTGGTCTTGGCGTCGATGATCTTCTGCCGGGACGTCTGGTTCAGGGCTTCGGCCTGCTTGTTCACTTCCACCGAGACCTCGGCCATGATTTTTTCCAGCTCGCCGCGCACATCCGCCGGCAGGCCGCTCCAGAACCTGGCGTTGGTGATCACCATGTAGTCGATCAGGCCGTGGTCGGTCTCGGTGAAGTACTTCTGCACCTCGTGGACCTTCTGGCTTTCATAGTTCGACCAGGTGTTCTCGGTGCCATTGACCACACCGGTCTGCAGGCCCTGGTAGACCTCGGCGAAGCTCATCTTGCGCGGGTTGGCGCGCACCGCCTTGAACTGCTCCTCGAGCACGCTGGAAGCCTGCACGCGGAACTTCAGGCCGCGGGCGTCCTTGGGTTCCACCAGCTTCTTGTTGGCCGACAGCTGCTTGAGGCCGTTGTGCCAATAGGCCAGGCCGAGGATGCCTTTGTCCTGCATGGCGGTCAGCAGCTGCTTGCCCTCGGCCTGCTGAAAGCGGTCGACAGCAGCGAGGTTATCGAACAGGAATGGCAGGTCGTAGATCTGCACCTTCTTGGTGTACTGCTCGAACTTGGCCAGGGACGGCGCGAGCAACTGCACGTCGCCCAGCAGCAGCGCCTCCATTTCCTTGCCGTCGCCGAACAGCGAGGAGTTCGGATACACCTCGACCTTGACCCGGCCCGGCAGGCGCTCCTCGGCGAGCTTCTTGAACAGCAGGGCGCCCTGGCCCTTGGGGGTGTTTTCCGCCACCACGTGGGCGAACTTGATCACGATAGGGTCGGCGGCCTGCGCAAGACCGGCGCCCAGCAATGCGGTGGCACAGAACAACGCCCGGGAGAGCTTGAACATGGACTTCACCTTCTTATTGTTGTGGTTGATCGCAGAGTGCCTAAGGGCACGCGTATTGAGAATTTTGAATTTTTGATACCTGCGTTCGCCTGGGCCGAACGCCGCGCGCTACCGGCGATAGGCGCCTGAAGTTCCATCCCCCTACGATGGAATCAGCCGCAACCGAGCCTGTTGCAGATTCCTCCTAAATCCCTGCCCCGCCCTTCCCGGTACGGTTTCCAGCACCCTCTTCGACCGCACGAGGACACCCATGGCCAACAACGGACCCGGGCCGATGCCCCGCCTTCTACGGCCCGCCATTCCCAATCAGAGCCCCAACCAACCACCCGCCGAACGCGCCGCCGAAACCGCACAGCCCAGCTACGGCGAACAGCTGTGGGCGCAGTACGAGAAGTACGCCAAGGAACCCGCGCCACCGCCGGCCAAAGCCCAGGTAGCGCTGCGCATCGGCGTGTTTTTCGACGGGACCGGCAACAATGCCGGCAATTCGGCGATGGGCGAGTTGTGTGGGGCTCAACACCCTATCGGGGCCAGGGATCTCGATGGCAGTTGCAAGCCGTATATGAGCGATCCGCAGAGTAGTTATGGGAATGGGGTGAGCAATATTAAAAAGCTGAGTGATCTGTATCACTCCGCTCAGCAAGCTGAGGGTGAGGGCCCGCAAAAGCGTGCCTTTCGTTCAATCTATGTCGAAGGTATTGGCACACGGACTGGCGAGAAGGACAGTCTGATTACTTCGGGGACAGGACGTGGCGACACTGGAATCTCAGGGTGCGTGCAGAAAGCATTTCGTGCGATCGAGCAGCGTATCAATGAGGTCCTCGAAGAGTATCCGGAAACTGAAATCACCTCATTGACCTTCGATGCCTTCGGCTTTAGCCGAGGCGCGGCAGCGGCCCGGCATTTTGCCAATGAAGTCGTGCGCTGGCTTGGACCGCTGCAACTGATTTTGCACAGCCACTCCAAGGCCTTCAGCCCCAATTTCAACCGACAATACGGTCACGATGTCGATATGGGATTTATCGGCCTGTTCGATACGGTGCCATCGGTTGCCGGGCTAAACAATCTGGGTAATGTGCGCGGCGCCACTGCTCCGGGTATCAAGCTCCACCTCGACCGCCGCTACTTTCGCTCGGTGGTGCAACTGGTCGCCCGCGACGAGTACCGGGCTAACTTCGCGCTGAGCCGGGTCCAGCCCGATCATCTGGAAATCGCCCTGCCCGGCGCCCACTCGGATATCGGCGGTGGTTATCTGGATGAGGTGCAGGAGTGTGTACTCGTCAGTCCGATGCAAGCGCTGGAAGTCTCGATCAACACCGACGTGATCCACACCTCGATTTACCGGGATGCGGTCCAGGCAAGAACACGCTGGCTGGCCAAGGGTTGGCCCGCGCAGTGGCTGGAAATCGTCACACCGGAGCCGCTGTTGCTGCCCCAGGATCCACAGGACCGCCTCGTACCACGAAGAAAACGGGTGTATGCCGGCCTGCAACTCAAAAGGCCAATGACTAATAAGCTGGCGGGCGTGTATCTGCGCGTCATGTATGAGCAGGCCAAGCAGAACGGTGTGCGTTTTAACGTGATTGACGAACAGGACCCGGACTACGCCCTCCCGCAAGAACTTCAAAGCCTTTGTGACAGGTTTGTCGCTGGGAACTACAGTACGACGCCAGCCGAAGAGACGATGCTCAAGCTGCGCTATATCCATCTCTCGGCCCACTGGAACCACCCGCTGGGCAAACAGGACGGCGGCAGCCTTAAAGTCGTCTATATCAACGCCCCCACGGCGGATGCCGTGCGTGTGCAACATCCTCACGTACCTGATTGGACGCTTTGGTAATGAGAATATTCATCGCCCTGCTGGGCGCCCTGCTATTAAGTGGCTGCTTAACCACGGACCCGCTATCCGGAAAAAGCGACCCCAAAGATCCCTGGTGGGAAATGGGCTTCACCCAGCCGTACTACATGAAAGTCTGGGTCGAAGACACGGCTGTTGAAGACATCAACGGACGACTCTTCCGACATACCGGGCGTGGCTCCGCAGCAGATGGCGACCCGGGCTTGAAGAAGGAATGGGCTCGAGGCTGGAGCGGAGTTGGAGGCAATGGCAAGTCAGTGATAGGCGCAGACCTACCCAAACGCATTTTCGTGCGCTGGCAATCAGTTGTGGAACCCCAAACTTATCGAGCATGGATAGATATCCCGGAAGAAGCCCGGAAAATCATGGCCACCTCAACGAATCGACGCTGCCCGGAAACCCCACACCAGACTGCCCGCTACATGGCATCGGTCTATCTGGGCCTCGCTCCTGGCGGCATCGTCCAAGTCTGGGTCAGGGACGAATGCCATCACCCGGTCAAAGTCGCCCGCGCCCAGGGTGAAATCGAGCCACTGGGCCCACACCTGGGCAAATCCAGCGGCCACTATTACCCCCTGTCCGAAAACGCCAAGCGCTACATAGAGCGATACGGCATTCCCTATGGCAGTTGGTAACGCGCTCCTGCGCGATTGCAGTATTCAGGGACTCAGCGCCAACAGGCGCTGGGCCCGCAGCAGCACTGGCGCGTCGACCATCTGGCCGTCGACCTGATAGGCGCCGGCGCCGTGGCTGCCGGCGTCCACCACCCGTTGCGCCCAGGCCAGGTCTTCGGCGCTGGGGGCCAGGGCCTGGTGGATCACCGGCACCTGTTTCGGGTGGATGCACAAGGCGCCGGCAAAACCCATTTCATAGGCGTGGCGAATGGACTGGCGTAAACCTTCGGGGTCATCGATCGCCGGGTGCACGCCATCCAATGGCGGCACCAGGCCGGCGGCGCGCGAATGCAGGATCAGCGCCAGCCGCGCCTGGTCGAGGGCAAACTGCGCTGCCGCCGAACCGCTGCACAGGTTGAGGTCCAGCGCCAGGTCCAGGCCGCCGAAGGACAGGCGCTGCACCGCAGGAGCCCGGGCGATTTCCGCCAAAGCCAAGAGCCCGCGCGCGCTTTCGATGATCGGCCAGATCTGCTTGCCGGTGGCCGCCACGGTCGCCACCTGGGCGGCGCTTTCGACCTTGGGCAGCAGGATGCCGACCACCCCGGCCTGGGCTTTGCAGAACGCCAGGTCGGCGGCATGTTCGGCATGTTCCGGGGCATTGACCCGCACCCACAGCCGCACCTGGGGCTGGCTGCTGAGGAACTGCTCGAGGTTGTCCCGGGCCTGGCGCTTGAGCGGCTCTTCCACGGCGTCCTCGAAATCGACGATCACCGCGTCGGCGCCGCTGGCCAGGGCCTTGCCGAAACGCTCGGGACGGCTGCCCGGGACGAACAAGGCGGAGCGGACAATTGGGTTGGGCATGTTGAATTCCTTGTATGTGATGTGGGGTCCGCAGGCCCTGTGGGGTATCCCCGATTTCCCCTGTAGGAGCCAGCTTGCTGGCGATGAGGCCCTCGAGATTTGCATCGACCTTTCGGGCGTATCGCGAGCGAGCTCGCTCCTACAGGGGGCCATGCAAGCCGGCAGGTCGGTTTCAGATCACGCCATTGCTTCGCAGCTGCTCGATGGCATCGCTGGACAGCCCCAGTTCGGCAAGGATCGCGCCGCTGTGCTGGCCCAGCCCGGGGACGCCGTCCATGCGCGGCTCGAACGCCGCATTGCGCGCCGGCGGCAGCAGCGACGGCAGCTTGCCGGCCGGGCTGTCGACCTCGCGCCAGCCGTCGCGGGCCTTGAGCTGCGGGTGCTGCCACACGCCCTGCATGTCGTTGACCCGGGCGCTGGCGATCTGCGCCTGCTCCAGCCGCTCGATCACCGCCTCCACCGTCAGCCGGGCGAAGCTGTCGACGATGATCTGGCGCAGCGCCTGGCGATTGGCCGAGCGCTTGAAGTTGGCCGAGAAGCGTTCGTCTCCGGCCAGCTCGGGCATCAGCAGCACCTTGTCGCAGAACGCCGCCCACTCGCGCTCGTTCTGCAGGCCGAGCATCACCGTGCCGCCATCCCCCGCCGGGAACGGTCCGTAGGGGTAGATGGTCGAGTGCGCCGCGCCGGCCCGGGGTGGTGGCGGCGCGCCGTCGAAGGCGTAGTACATCGGGTAGCCCATCCACTCCACCAGGCTTTCCAGCATGCTCACGTCGATGCGGCTGCCCTGCCCGGTCCTGCCGCGCAGCAACAGCGCCGAGAGGATGCCGCTGTAGGCGTACATGCCGGCGGCGATGTCGGCAATCGAGCAGCCGGCCTTGGCCAGTTGATCGTCACCCGGGCCGCCGGTCACCGACAGGAACCCGCCCTCGCTCTGGATCAGCAGGTCATAGGCCTTTTTCTTCTCATAGGGGCCGCCCTCGCCATAACCGGAAATGTCGCAGACGATCAGCCGCGGAAAGCGTTCATGCAGCGCCTCGAACGACAGGCCCATGCGCGCCGCCGCGCCCGGCGCAAGGTTCTGCACCAGCACGTCGGCCTGGGCCAGCAGGCGTTCAAGAATGTCGCCGGCGGCGTCCTGCTTGAGGTCCAGGGTCAGGCTTTCCTTGGAGCGGTTGGTCCAGACGAAATGCGAGGCCAGGCCGCGCACGCGCTCGTCGTAGCCACGGGCAAAGTCGCCGCTGCCGGGGCGCTCGACCTTGATCACCCGGGCGCCCAGGTCGGCCAGTTGGCGGGTGCAGAACGGCGCGGCGATGGCGTGTTCCAGGCTGACCACGGTGATGCCGTCCAGCGGCCGGGGTTGTGCGGTATTAAGTGTCATAAGGCGTCCTCGGGGCGGGCTCAGAGCAATTCGTTCAGTCGCGCGGTGTCGCGCAGGTTCCACACCTGGCGGATCAGGGCCGCGCCCTGCTCCGGGGTGCGGGCGCCGGAGAAGCGCAGCAGGCGCTGGAACTTGTCCGCCAACTCGGCCCGCGACAGGCCGTTGCCCGGATCGCCCTTGGGCTCGTCGATGGCACCGTGCAAGGTAAGACCGTCGTCGGTGCTGACCACTACACGGCCCAGCCAACGCTGCGGATAGGCGCGGTCCACCTCGGGGTCGAGGACCATCGACACCTTGTCGCGAAACGCCGCCACCGCCGGGTCGTTCAGCGCCAGCTCCTGGAACTCCGGCAGCCCGGCCTTGCCATGCACGGCGATCAGGCCGAGCACGGTGCCCATGGAGAACTTGGCCTGGTGCACGGTCTGCGGCACGCTCACCCGCCCCAGCACATCGATGGCGCCCTGGTGCACGCGGGTTTCCACGCTGGCGATCCGCTCATGGCTGAGGCCTTCGCGCTGCATCAGCGCCAACAAGGCGTCGGCGGCCGGATGGGTATGGCGGCAGGAGGCGTGGAACTTGAACGAGGTCTCCAGCAAGGCCCAACGCGAACCGAGCCGATCGGACAGCCTGCTCGGCTCGGCATCCCAGGACATGCCCGCGGCCATGCCCTGCTCGCCTTCGAGAATATTGCGCGCGCCGGTCAGCCCGTCGCGGGTCAGGTAGGCGGCGAGCAGCCCGTCGGCCGCGGCCTTGGCCGTGTGCAGCTGCTTGGAGTCCGCGGCGTCGCGCAAAAACTCCCAAAGCCCGGCGGCCTGGGTCCCGGCGCTGCCCAGCAGATTGATGAACTGCGCCTGGTCGAAGCCCATCAGCTTGCCCACCGCCACGGCGGCGGCGAGGGTGCCGACGGTGGCCGTGGTGTGGAAGATCCGGTAATGGGAACGGCCCATGAACTCGCCAATGCGGATCCCCGCCTCGTAGCCGGCCACCGCCGCCAGCAGCAGCTCCTGGCCGGACTTGCCCAGGTCCTGGGCCGCCGCCAACGCGGCCGGGAACACCACGGTGGCCGGGTGCAATACCGAGCTGTTGTGCAGGTCGTCCTGCTCCACCAGGTGGGAAGACGCGGCGTTCACCAGGGCGGCGAAATAGGCCGAGCTGCCGCGGCCGTTGACCAGGATCCGCGCCGGGCCATCGGCCGGGCCCATCTGCTGGGCGTAACGCTCGAACAACGGGATCGGATGCGCGCCCTGGCTGGCCAGGGCCGAGCCGAACCAGTCGAGGAACAACTCTTCGGTGCGCGCCAGCACGCTGTCGGGCAACTGCGGGTAACTCAGGCCGGCAAGGAACCCGGCCAAGGCTTGGGTATGGCTCATGCTCGGTTCCTCAGAAGCTGCGCGGCAGTTCGAGCAGGTGCTCGGCCACATAGGACAGGATCAGGTTGGTGGAGATCGGCGCCACCTGGTACAGGCGGGTCTCGCGGAACTTGCGCTCGACGTCGTATTCGCAGGCGAAGCCGAAACCGCCGTGGGTTTGCAGGCAGGCGTTGGCCGCCTCCCACGAGGCCTTGGCCGCCAGGTACTTGGCCATGTTGGCGCTGGCCCCGGCGTTGCCGCCGCTGTCGTATTCCTCGCAGGCGCGCCAGCGCATCAGGTCGGCGGCCTCGATCTCGACATGGGCTTCGGCGATGGGGAACTGCACGCCCTGGTTCTGCCCGATGGGCCGGCCGAACACCACGCGGTCGCGGGCGTACTGACTGGCCTTTTCGATAAACCAGCGGCCGTCGCCGATGCACTCGGCGGCAATCAGCGTGCGCTCGGCGTTGAGGCCGTCGAGGATGTACTTGAAGCCCTTGCCCTCCTCGCCGATCAGGCTGTCGGCGGGGATTTCCAGGTTGTCGAAGAACAGCTCGTTGGTCTCGTGGTTGACCATGTTGGCGATCGGCTGCACGGTCAGGCCGTGGCCGATGGCCTCGCGCAGGTCGACCAGGAAAATCGACATGCCTTCGGACTTCTTCTTGACCTCGGCCAGCGGCGTGGTGCGCGCCAGCAGGATCATCAGGTCGGAATGCTGGATCCGCGAGATCCACACCTTCTGCCCGTTGATCACGTACTTGTCGCCACGCTTGATCGCGGTGGTCTTGATCTTGGTGGTGTCGGTGCCGGTGGTGGGCTCGGTGACGCCCATCGATTGCAGGCGCAGTTCGCCGCTGGCGAGCTTGGGCAGGTAGAAACGCTTCTGCACTTCGCTGCCGTGCCGCAGCAGGGTGAACATGTTGTACATCTGCCCGTGCACGGTGCCGGAGTTGCCGCCGCAGCGGTTCACTTCTTCCAGGATCACCGAGGCTTCGGCCAGGCCCAGGCCCGAGCCGCCGTATTCGGCCGGGATCATCGCCGCCAGCCAGCCGGCGTCGGTCAGGGCCTTGACGAAGCGTTCCGGGAAACCTTTTTCTTCATCGATCTTGCGCCAGTAGGCGGCATCGAACTCGGCGCACAGGGCGCGCACGCCTTCACGGATGGCATTCAATTCTTCGTTGCTGTTGGGGTTCATCGAACGGCTCTCCGCCTGTGGTTATTGTGCTGGGATGGGGTCATTCCGGGATGGCGTCGAACAGCACTTCGCCGCGCTGGGCCAGGCCGGCGTCGTTGCCGGCCCAGAGCTCGGCGACGCCGGGGCGGACGATGCGCCCGCCGACCTCGAACGGCTGCGGCGCGATCAAGGGCCGCAGGCCGCGATAGGCGAAGCGCCGCAACCGGGCCCCGGGATGGGCGCGGCAGAAGGCGCGCAGGCTGAGGGTGGCTATCAGCGGGCCGTGCACCACCAGCCCCGGATAACCTTCGGTCGCGGTGACGTAGGGAAAGTCGTAGTGGATGCGATGGCCGTTGAAGGTCACGGCGCTGTAGCGAAACAGCAGGGTCGGGCTGGGCTCGACGGGTTCGCGCCAGTCGCCCTGGATCAGCGGCTCGCCGCTGGCCTGCTTGGGCGGGGTCGGTTCGCGGTAGACGATGTCCTGTTCCTCGCGAATCGCCAGGCGACCGTCCTGGGAATACTCATGGCGCACAGTAACGAACAGCAGCGCGCCGGTGCGCCCGGTCTTTTCCTCGACCTGCCTGATGGTCGACACGCATTGCGCCTCGAACCCGGCGCGCAGCGGCTCGAAGAACTCCAGCCGGCCACCGGCCCACATGCGGTTGCGATTGGCCGCCGGCGGCAGGAAGCCGCCACGGGCCGGATGGCCGTCGCCACCCAGGGCGCTTTCGGCCAGGGGCTCCTGGAAAAAGCACCATTGCCACAGCGGCGGCAAGGCCTCGCCAGGGGCCGGCACGGGTTCGCCAAAGGTCGCGGCGATGCGCTTGAGCAGGTTGTCGCTGAGCAGGTCTCGGGCTTGCTGGCTACGGCCTGTCCAGGCGCTGGGGTCGGTCACGCTCATCGGGTCGGGTCCTGTTGCAGTGGTGGTGCGCCCGATCATGCAAGCCGCTGTGCGTTCTGAGAATTTGCATTTCAATAAACCGGCGTTCGGTTATGCTGAACGCCGCTTTGCCCCCTCTTCACTCCAGGAGCCCGCCCATGCATTTCGACCTGGCCGACCTGCGCCTGTTTATCCATATCGCCGAATCGCCGAGCCTGACCCAGGGCGCCAAGCGCGCCTTTCTCTCGCCGGCGGCGGCCAGCGCGCGGATCAAGGCCCTGGAAAGCCAGCTCGAGACCCGTCTGCTGTACCGCGACAGCCGCGGCGTCGAAGTCACTCCGGCCGGCGAGCGGCTGTTGCAGCATGCGCGGCTGATCATGCGCCAGGTGGACTACCTGAAAAGCGAGTTCACCCAGTACGGCGGCGACTCCACCGGGCATATGCGCATCTTCGCCAACACCACGGCGGTGACCGAATTCCTCCCGGAGATCCTCGCCGGCTTTCTGTCGAAACGCCCGGGGGTCACGGTGGACCTGCAGGAGCGCCTGTCCCGCGACATCGTGCGTGGCGTGCTCGACGGCACCGCCGACATGGGCATCATCGCCGGCCCGGTGGAGGCCAGCGGCCTGCAGGTCCTGCACTTCAGCACCGACCACCTGGTGCTGATCCTGCCGGTCGACCACCCGCTGGCGACGCAGCCGGCGGTGACCCTGGAGCAGACCCTGGCCTACCAGCACATCGGCCTGCACGAAGGCAGCACCTTGCTGAGTTTTTTGCGCGAACACGTGGAGCGCACCGGCAAGCAGTTGTCGCTGCGGATCCAGGTCTCGAGCTTCGAAGCGATCTGCCGCATGGTCGAGGCCGGCGTCGGCATCGGCATCATTCCCGAATCGGCCGCGATCCGGCACAGCCGCACCATGCAGCTGGTGACGGTGAAACTCAACGAGGCCTGGGCGGTGCGCGAGCGCAGCATCATTGTCCGTGAGCTGGAGGCCCTGCCCGGCACCGTGCGGGCGCTGATCGCCACCCTGATGCCCGAGGCCTGATCGCTCGGGGTCAATCTACCCCCTGGCGCAAAACCCTCTGCGACACCGCCGCCCGTTGACCTGAATCAAGGGCCCGGCGCCTGACAGGTGTGAATGTTCAGGCAATCCTCTGCACCTTCACGGAGACTTGCCCATGACCAGCACCGCCCTCCACACGCCTGCCCTGGCCGCCTTCGCCCAGTACAAAGGCGAACACTGGATAGACGCCCTCAACGACGGCAGCCCGGTGCTGATCCGCCCGTTGCGCGCCGAAGACCGCGAGCGGGAAAAGGCCTTTATCGAGAACCTCTCGCCGACCACCCGGCACCACCGCTTCCTCGGCGAAGTGAAGGAAGTCGGCGAGGCCCTGCTCAGCCAGTTGATGGACGTCGATGGCAGCCAGCGCGTGGCTTACGTGGCCCTGGTCCACGACAACGGCTCGCTGCGGGAAATCGGCATCAGCCGCTACGCCACCATCGGCGCCGACGCGGACACCTGCGAGTTCGCCGTCACCGTGGCCGACGAATGGCAGCACCAGGGCCTGGACGCCTTGCTGATGCGCCATCTGGTCGACCGGGCCAAGGGCCAGGGCTTCAAGCAGATGTACTCCCTGGATTGCCCGGCCAATCACCGCATGCGCGAACTGGCCGCGACCCTGGGTTTCCACCGCGCCATCGACCCGGACGATGCGACCCAGGTCCGCTACCACCTGGCGCTGTAGGCCGGCCTCAGCCCGCCGCCCCGCCACACTGCGCGCAAAACCGCGCGCCGGCGGCCAGCGTGTTGCCGCACTGGCGGCACGCGGCGGGCTGCAACGAGGTCCCGCACTGCTGGCAAAAACGCGGCTAGGCTGACGGTCATAGCCCATGGATCGTCGGAGGTCGTCATGCAACTCGAAGGCTCCTGCCATTGCGGCGCTGTCCACTTCAGCCTGAACAGCGCCCACCCCTACCCTTATCAGCGCTGCTACTGCTCGATCTGCCGCAAGACCCAGGGCGGCGGCGGGTATGCGATCAACCTCGGCGGCGATGCCGCCAGCCTGAAAGTCCGCGGGCGCCAGCACATCTCGATCTACCACGCGCTGCTCAGGGAACCCGGCAAACGCGCCCGGCGCAGCAGCGCCGAACGGCATTTCTGCAGCCGCTGCGGCTCCGGGTTGTGGCTGTTCAGCCCAGAGTGGCCGGAACTGATCCATCCCTTTGCCTCGGCCATCGACACGCCGTTGCCGATACCGCCGGAACACACCCACCTGATGCTCGACTCCAGGGCACCCTGGGTGGAAATCGACTGGCATCCCCACGACCTGCAATTCGCCCACTACCCCGAGGAATCCATCGCTCAGTGGCATGAGCGCCTGGACCTGCAACGCTAAGCGCCGGGCATTCACAGTCTTTGACAGTTTTGCGACAAAGCTGCCAAAGATTGCCCGCGCCCGCGTCCCTAGCATGAGCGCATCCATTTCCCCACGGGTGCGCCATGTACGGTCGGTTCTTCACGCTCTTCATTGGTGTGCTGCTCGGCGGCTTCAGCTGCCAGGGCACGCCGCCACCGACGCCCAGCGTCGAACCGCCGCCTGAAATCGCCACGCCACCCGAGACCGCCCTTCGCGCCAAGCCGGCCCCTGTCGCCCCGGCGCGCAAGGTCGCCCAGCGCCCGCGCGATGGCCTGGGCAGCTCCTATTCCAAAACCAACGACCACTCCCACACCCTGCTGAGTTTCTAGCCGCGATGAAGACCTCGATCCGTCCGAAAACCTTGTGCCTGTCCCTTGCTACGCTGCCTCTGGCTTCGCTGTGCCTGCTGACATCCAGCGGCCCGCTCTACGCCGCGGACTGGCAATACCAACTACAAGCCGGCGTGGCCAGCCTGCCGCGCTACAGCGGCAGCGACGAACGCACAGTCGCGCCGATCCTGGGCGGCGCAATCGTCAGCCCCTACGGGGTGTTTCTCAACACCGAACAGGGCCTTGGCTGGGGTAACGAATGGGGCGACCTGGCGTTCAGTACCTGGGTCGGCCCCAGCGAAACACGCAAGGACCGCAAGCACGGCTACAAGGGTTCGGACCATCTCGCCGGCATGGGCTCGATCAAGTCCCGCGCGCAGTTTGGCGCTCACCTGGGCTACACCCTGGGCACCGTGGAGCTCGGGGCCACGCTGCAGCACGCGCTGAAGAAGAATGATGATCACGACACTGGCTCGGCCTACAACCACCTGCAACTGAGCATTGGCAGCACGCTGTATGAAGGCCGGTACGGACGCCTCGAGGGCAGCCTCAACAGCCAGTTCGGCGACGGCGACTACCTGCGCACCTGGTATGGCGTCAGCAGCGCCCAGGCCGACAGGACCCGCTTCGGCGCCTATCGGCCCAAGGGCGGCTTTCTCAGCCGGGGCGGCGACCTGACCTGGACAGTGCCGGTCAGTGAACAGATGAACGTATCGACGGTGCTGGCGCTGCAGTACCTGGGCCGGGAAGCGGCGGACAGCCCGATTGTCGAGCGGCGGCTGCAGACGTCACTGGCCACCACCCTGGAGTACAGCTTTTAAGCGGCGTAGGCCGTTCTGACGTTATCGCGCGCAAGCTGCCTGGGCTATTCGACTTGCGCCCAGGTCATGCGAAACGACGCGCCGCCCCACTGCGAATCCGTCACCTCGACCTGGCCGCCGTGGGACTGCGACACCCGCCGCACCAGCGCCAGGCCAAGGCCGAAGCCGCCGGTGCGGCGGTCGCGGCTGGCGTCGAGCCGGGAGAACGGCTCGAAGATCTTCGCCCGCCCTGCCACCGGCACGCCCGGGCCGTCGTCGTTGACCTGGACCTCATAGCCCTGCCCGACCTGCACCAGGGACACCTCGACGCGCCGTTCGGCGTAGCGAATGGCATTGCGCAGCAGGTTGATCACCGCCCGCGCCATGAACCGCGGTTCGATGCTGATGTACTCGACCTCACAGGCCCGGATCGCCATCTGCACCCCCGCCGCCTCCGCCTCCAGGGCGACACTGCCGACCACGCTGTCGAGCCAGTTGCGGGCCTGGATGGTCTCGCGGTTGATCACCGTGGCGCCGTGTTCCAGGCTGGCGTAGGTCAGCAGTTCGGAGACCATTTCCTCCAGCTCGCCGAGGTCGGCGTACATGTCGGCGATCAGCTCGCGGTTCTGCCGCGGGTCGGACTGCTTGAGCTGGTCGAGCTCGAACGACAAGCGGGCGATGGGCGTGCGCAACTCATGGGACACCGCGTTGGTCAGCTCGCGCTGATTGGCGATCAGGCCTTCGATGCGGCTGGCCATCTGGTTGAAGTGCTGCGCCAGGTCGCGCACGCTGGAGCGCCGCGACAAGCGGATGCGCGAGCCCAGGTCGTTATTGCCGAAACGCTGGGCGGCCAGGCGAATCAGTTCCAAGTCGCGCCAATGCGGGCGCACCCAGAAATACAGGACCAACGCCAGGCTGGCCCCGAGGAAGGCGTACGCCCAGATGTACAGCCACTTGGGTTCTTCCGGCAGGCGGATGCTCAGCAACTGCGGGCCGCCGTCGAGGTTGGCGATGAACTCGCTGAAGTCGCCGCGCACCACCAGTTTGTTCTCGGCCAGCAGCTGGCGTTCGCGTTCGGACAGGTCCAGCCCATCCGCCTGCAACAGCCTCAGGCGCATGCCGTAGTGTTGTTGCAGCTCGGCCAGCCGCTGCTCGCGCGCCGCTCCCGTGACCGGCGACAGTTGGTTGACCAGGCTGTATCCCGGCCCGCGCATGGCCTCGCGGTTGTAGGTTTCGTTGGCGTCCGGCAACAGCTCGGAAAAGGTGTAGTTGACCGCCCAGATGGCCCCCGCCAGCCCCAGGGCCAGGATGATGTACAGACGCAGAAACAGCCGCAGCATCTAGAGCTCCCACGCGAACGGATTGAACAGATAGCCCTTGCCCCAGATGGTCTTGATGCACACCGGCTCGCGGGGGTTGTCCTGGAGTTTGCCGCGCAGCTTGCTGATGTAGACATCGACGCTGCGATTGAGGCCGTCGAAGGCGATGCCGCGCATGCGGTTGAGGATGTCGTCGCGGGAAAGGATCTTGCCCGCCGAGCTGGCCAGCAGCCACAGCAGCTCAAACTCCATGGTGGTCAGCTCGATCAGCTCGCCGGCCAGGCGCACTTCCCGGCAACTGCGATCGAGGGTCAGGCTGCCGAATTCCAGCGCGCCGCGCACCGTCGGCTCCGGCACCTGGCGCCGTTGCAGGGCGCGCAGGCGGGCCAGCAGCACCGGCGGCTTGATCGGCTTGATCACGTAGTCGTCGGCGCCGGACTCAAGACCGAGGATATGGTCCAGGTCGTCTTCCTTGGCGGTGAGAATGACGATGGGTGTGTCCGCCACATTGCGGATCTCCCGGCACACGTGCAGGCCGCTCTGGCCCGGCAGCATCAGGTCGAGGACGACGATTTTCGGCTTGAACTCGAGAAAGGCCGCCAGCGCCACATCGCCACGATGTACCGTCAGGACCTCGAAACCGTGTTGGGACAGGAAGTGCGCGATCAGCCCGGCGAGCTTCTCGTCATCTTCCACCAGCAATACT
The DNA here is from genome assembly GCF_900109505.1 of Pseudomonas sp. NFACC41-3. Taxonomy (NCBI): domain Bacteria; kingdom Pseudomonadati; phylum Pseudomonadota; class Gammaproteobacteria; order Pseudomonadales; family Pseudomonadaceae; genus Pseudomonas; species Pseudomonas sp. NFACC41-3. The sequence goes on along the minus strand of NZ_FOAE01000001.1, from coordinate 1,068,214 downwards.
TTGCCAAGACCCGGGTTATCCATAAATACCAGTCTGAGTGCGCACAATTGGGGCGCGCATTATAGGCGGCATCGGATAAATCTGAGACCAGGGCAGACAGCAAAAACCGGCCCAGATGGCCGGTTTTCAATGATGTTTCATGCTTTTAAGAGTTTTTTACAATTTGCCCGTAGTTTTGAACCGACTTGGGCCGTTCTACAGAGTAGGCACGCCGCTGTGGAAGCGGAACTCCACGTCCGGCGACTCGATCAGCTCGCGCTCGGCGGCGCGCACCTTCTCGATCACCTGGGCGATGTCCCTGGCGTCGCCGTACTGATAGGCCAGCTTCAGGTAACCCTGGAAGTGCCGGGCCTCGCTTTTCAGCAGGCCGAAGTAGAACTTGCCCAGCTCTTCGTCCAGGTGCGGCACCAGCGCCTCGAAACGCTCGCAGCTGCGGGCCTCGATAAAGGCGCCGACCACCAGGGTGTCCACCAGCTTCACCGGTTCGTGGCTGCGCACCACCTTGCGCAGGCCCGAGGCATAACGCCCGGCCGACAGCTGGCGCAGTTCGATCTTGCGCCGTTTCATCAGGCGCATGACCTGTTCGTGGTGCACCAGCTCTTCCCGGGCCAGGCGCGACATCATGTTGATCAGGTCGACATGGGAGTGGTACTTGGCGATCAGGCTCAGGGCCGTGCTGGCCGCCTTGAACTCGCAGTTCTTGTGGTCGATCAGCAGGGTTTCCTGATCCGCCAGGGCCGCCCGGACCCAGGCATCCGGCGTGCGGCAGCCAAGGAACTCATGAATTTCTGGCAGGTTCATGGTCGTTCGTCCTTCAGGGCAGCCTTCAAGGGAATGAGCGCGCAAGGCAGGACGGTGGCGACTTCAGGGATCGATAACATGGGGCTCACGGCATAAGGGTTCACGGCGAAGGGCGCCGATTATACCGGCCGCGCCACAGACCACCAGCCGCGGCGCTTGATGTGCGTCAACAGCCACGGCGGCGCGCAGCAACTATAGTTGTGCAACATAGCCTTCATCCCTCTCTGGAGATCCCGACCATGCAAGCCATCCGCAGCATCCTGGTGGTCATCGAGCCCGAGCATTCCGAAAGCCTCGCGCTCAAGCGCGCCAAGCTGATCGCCGGGGTGACCCAGGCCCATCTGCACCTGCTGGTGTGCGACAAGAAGCACGAGCATTCGGCGCTGTTGAGCGTGCTCAAGAGCAGCCTGCTGAGCGAGGGCTACAGCGTGACCACCGAGCAGGCCTGGAACGACAGCCTGCACAACACCATCATCGACGTGCAGCAGGCCGAAGGCTGTGGCCTGGTGATCAAGCAGCACTTTGCCGACAACCCGCTGAAAAAGGCCTTGCTCACCCCCGCCGACTGGAAACTGCTGCGCTACTGCCCAAGCCCGGTGCTGCTGGTGAAAACCGTCAAGCCCTGGACCGGCGGCGTGATCCTGGCGGCCATCGATGTCGGTAACACCGACGGCGAGCACCGCACCCTGCATGCCAGCATCATCGACCATGGTTTCGACATCGCCAGCCTGGCCAAGGCGCAGTTGCATGTGATCAGCGCCCATCCGTCGCCGATGCTGTCGGCGTCCGACCCGGTGTTCCAGCTCAAGGAAACCATCGAGGCGCGCTACCGCGAGCAGTGCAAGGCGTTCCAGGCCGAATTCGACATCGACGATACCCACCTGCATATAGAGGAAGGCCCGGCGGACGTGCTGATCCCGCACACCGCCCATGAGCTGCAGGCGGCGCTGACCATCATCGGCACCGTGGCGCGCACCGGGATTTCCGGGGCGCTGATCGGCAATACCGCGGAAGTGGTGCTCGATGCCCTGGAAAGCGACGTGCTGGTGCTCAAGCCGGAGGACATCATGGACCACCTGGAAGAGCTGGCCGGCAAGCATTGAGGGATGGGTTGACTGATAGAACGCCATCGCGAGCAAGCTCGCTCCTACAGAAACCCACCTTTGTAGGAGCAGCCGGTCGGCGCTCGATTGCTCGCGATGTTTTTTTTAGCGGTCAGGCGCCAAAGGCGTCCTTGAGGAACCCCGGGGCGATATAACGCTGGTAGTGGGCTTCCGACAGGAGGAAAAACTCCCGATCGATGGCATCGCGCAATTCCGGCAGTTCCCAGTCGCGAAACTCCGGCAGCAACACCATCCCATAGGCTTCCAGCTGGTTGATCACCCGCGCCCCGCGGGCGATCAGCTGATAGGCCCAGCAATATTCCGACTGGTGCGGCACGAAGCGGATCTTGCGCTGCTCCAGCTGCTCGCGCAGCCGCTGGGGGTCGAAGACTTCCAGCTTGGCCGCCATCACCTGCACCAGCAATTGCTCGAGACGCAGCCACACCGCGTGCTTTTCTTCCTCGTTGTAGCCGTTCCAGTGGATCACTTCATGGTGGAAACGCTTGCAGCCACGGCACACCAGGTCACCGTAGACAGTGGAGCAGAGGCCGACGCAGGGGGTCTTGATGGTCTGATTGGGCATAAGTAGGCAATTGGCGGAAAAAAGCGAAACAGGCCCGCATGTTAGCCCTTTGTCTAACATTGATCACCCCTCAAACTTCGAGGCATCAGGGTCTATTGGACTTTGGTGGCGGCCGCGACGGATGCCCGCTTGGTGCAGGGCAAGGCGCGAGGAACGCAGTTTGGTTGTTCCAAATAAGTTCCGAGCAACGCAGCCCTGCACCAAGCGGGCCCCGTCCCTTCGGGTTGCGTGCCAACGTGCGCGAGGCTGCGTTGCGGGATTTGCCAAGGGAACAACCATTGGCTGCATCCCGCGCCTTGCCTCGCACACGTTGGCCCAGCAACGCGGCTCGCCACCAAAGTCCAATAGACCCTGTCTTACCTTTAAATTTTTTTTGCCGTAGAATCAGCCAGCCTTTTTAGGCGCCAATGTCCGTTAGAAGCTGTTTTCAAAGCGTCACGAGCACAGTCGTTCCTTCAGAGCGGTGTTGGCGATGGGTCTTTCCAGCGGGGAAAGCCCAGCGCCAACCCTCATCAGCTCCCGTTCTGCAGGCGTAAAACTTTGAAAGCAGCTTCTGTAAGGAATTGCCGGTAATTCTGGCTAAGCGACCCATAACGTCACGCAGCGCATGAGTACGGCAATTTCGGGATGAGCGTCCCGGACACCCATTTGGGACCACTGATGAGGGTAATACTGTGCTTGAAGCCTACCGCAAACATATCGAAGAGCGTGCAGCCCTGGGTATCGTTCCCCAGCCGCTAAACGCCGAACAAACTGCAGGCCTGGTCGAGCTGCTGAAGAATCCCCCCGCTGGCGAAGAAGCCTTCCTCGTTGACCTGATCACCAATCGCGTTCCGCCAGGAGTCGACGAAGCCGCCTATGTGAAGGCCGGCTTCCTCTCCGCGCTGGCCAAAGGCGAAGCCAAATCCCCTCTGCTGGACAAGAAGCGCGCCGTTGAACTGCTGGGCACCATGCAGGGCGGCTACAACATCGTGACCCTGGTCGAACTGCTGGACGACGCCGAGCTGGCGCCGGTCGCGGCCGCACAGCTCAAGCACACCCTGCTGATGTTCGATGCCTTCCACGACGTCGCGGAAAAAGCCAAGAACGGCAACGTTCACGCCCAGGGCGTACTGCAATCCTGGGCCGACGGCGAGTGGTTCAAGAACCGCCCGGTACTGGCCGACAAGATCAGCCTGCGCGTGTTCAAGGTGACGGGCGAAACCAACACCGACGACCTGTCCCCTGCCCCGGATGCCTGGTCCCGTCCCGACATCCCGCTGCACGCCCTGGCCATGCTGAAAATGGCCCGTGACGGCATCGTTCCGGACGAGCAAGGCAAGACCGGCCCGATGAAGCAGATCGAGGAAATGCGCGGCCAAGGCTTCCCGATCGCCTACGTCGGCGACGTGGTCGGTACCGGTTCGTCGCGTAAATCGGCGACCAACTCCGTGCTGTGGTTCTTCGGCGACGACGTTCCTTACGTGCCGAACAAGCGCGCAGGCGGCTTCTGCTTCGGCAGCAAGATCGCACCGATCTTCTACAACACCATGGAAGACGCCGGCGCCCTGCCGATCGAATTCGACGTGTCGAAGATGAACATGGGCGACGTGATCGACCTGTACCCGCACGCCGGTAAAGTCACCAAGCACAACAGCGACGAAGTCCTGGCCACCTTCGAAATGAAGACCCCGGTCCTGCTCGACGAAGTCCGTGCCGGCGGCCGTATCCCGCTGATCATCGGCCGCGGCCTGACCGAGAAGGCCCGTACCGAACTGGGCCTGCCACCTTCGGACCTGTTCAAGAAGCCGGAAGCGCCGGCCGAAAGCACCAAGGGCTTCACCCTGGCGCAGAAAATGGTCGGCAAGGCGTGCGGCGTGAAAGGCGTGCGCCCAGGCACCTACTGCGAACCGAAGATGACCACCGTCGGCTCCCAGGACACCACTGGCCCGATGACCCGTGACGAACTGAAGGACCTGGCTTGCCTGGGCTTCTCCACCGATCTGGTGATGCAGTCGTTCTGCCACACCGCGGCCTATCCGAAGCCGATCGACGTCACCACCCACCACACCCTGCCTGACTTCATCATGACCCGTGGCGGCGTGTCCCTGCGTCCGGGCGACGGCATCATCCACAGCTGGCTGAACCGCATGCTGCTGCCGGACACCGTCGGCACCGGTGGCGACTCCCACACCCGCTTCCCGATCGGCATCTCGTTCCCGGCCGGTTCCGGCCTGGTGGCCTTCGCCGCCGCCACTGGCGTCATGCCGCTGGACATGCCGGAATCGATCCTGGTCCGTTTCAAGGGCAAGCTGCAGCCTGGCGTCACCCTGCGTGACCTGGTCCATGCCATCCCTTACTACGCGATCCAGAAAGGCCTGCTGACCGTCGAGAAGAAAGGCAAGAAGAACGCCTTCTCCGGCCGCATCCTGGAGATCGAAGGTCTGGAAACCCTGACCGTCGAGCAAGCCTTCGAACTGTCCGACGCCTCGGCCGAACGTTCGGCTGCCGGTTGCACCATCAAGCTGTCCAAAGAGTCGATCGCCGAATACCTGCAGTCGAACATCACCCTGCTGCGCTGGATGATCGGCGAAGGCTACGGCGATGCCCGCACCCTGGAGCGTCGCGCCCAGGCGATGGAAGCCTGGCTGGCCAACCCTGAGCTGCTGGAAGCCGACAAGGACGCCGAATACGCCGAAGTCATCGAGATCGACCTGGCCGACGTCAAGGAGCCTGTGCTCTGCGCGCCGAACGACCCGGACGACGCTCGCCTGCTCTCCAGTGTCGCTGGCGAGAAGATCGACGAAGTGTTCATCGGTTCCTGCATGACCAACATCGGTCACTTCCGCGCTGCCGGTAAGCTGCTGGATCAGGTCAAGGGCCAGCTGCCAACCCGTCTGTGGCTGTCGCCGCCGACCAAGATGGACGCTCACCAGCTGACCGAAGAAGGCTACTACGGCATCTACGGCAAGGCTGGCGCGCGCATGGAAATGCCGGGCTGCTCGCTGTGCATGGGTAACCAGGCCCGCGTCGAGCCGAACTCCACCGTGGTTTCGACTTCGACCCGTAACTTCCCGAACCGTCTGGGTGACGGCGCGAACGTCTACCTGGCTTCGGCCGAGCTGGCGTCCGTTGCGTCCATCCTGGGTCGCCTGCCGACCGTCGAGGAGTACATGGAATACGCCGGCAAGATCGACAGCATGGCAGCGGACGTGTACCGCTACCTGAGCTTCGACCAGATCGCCGAGTTCCGTGAGGCTGCCGCGAACGCCAAGATTCCGGTGGTTCAAGCCTAAGGCTGCAAGGCAATGAAGAACGCCGCGTATCCCACGACGATACGCGGCGTTTTTTTATCCCGGCGATCCGCTCGCTAGTCGCTCTGGCGGCAGAACGCCAGGCGTCTTTACCTACCAGATCTGGTAGTTGTTAGCCCTCCCCCGCCCTTGCTAAAAATCACGCCACTGCCAACGGCGCCCGACGCTCGCCCGAATGTCGAACGCTGCCTGCTTGCCACGGGCCTTGGGATGACAGCTGTCAACCCGCGCCGATCGTTCGAAGCGCTCACACGACTATAAAAACATTCCGCGCACGACAGCTGGATCTCAGCTGCCGCGGATTCTTTCGCCCCGTCAAAAGCAACAAATGGAGGTGTGCTATGTGGCGTAACCATTGTGTGATCGAGAAAGCGTTCAACGACTACCCCAGGCATGTCGACCAACCGGGCAACGACCCGCAGCGCAAGACTCATGTGCGCGATTGCCGCTTCGCGGTGGTCGAGGACTGCGGGCATTTTCTCGACCTGGAATCGAGAACCGCCGCCGACAGCGTGCATCGCGCCCTGCTCGCCCCGTTGCTGCCGAGCGCCCGGGCAGCCCGCGAGCCAGCCACCGCTGTGGAACCCATCACCCGCCTGCGCTTTGCCTGAAGCTGTCCCCTGCCCCTTGGCCAGAGACGGCCAGAACACTCAAGGAAAAGAGTTATGCGCATGCTCGCCAGCGGTTTTGCCGGGGAGGTCTTTTGCCCTTATCGGCCTGGCCAGTGCCTTTGCGGCACCCCGCCACACAGTGACATAGCGCCGCAGGCCAGCCTTGGCCGTGAGCCCCCTCCACGCCTACCACCGCCCGAATTGCCGGCCCCGCACCCGGGTGGCCTGGTGCAGAGCGCCGGATCAGGGCCGTTGCGAGGTTTCCTATGAATTTCATGAATATTGACAGCGTATTGCCCTGGACTAGATTCCCTGACGTGCAAGGAATCAAGGCGAACGCCATGGAGAAACGACAGGATTTCATGCACTGGTGGAACGACCTGCGCATGGAGATGCTCAAGCAACAGGAGAGCGCACAGGTCTTTGCGCTGCTGGAACGGGAAGTCCGGTCCCTGGGGTTTGATTTTTACGCTTACGGAGTCAGGCATTCGATCCCCTTCACCCGCCCGAAAATCGACATCTATGGCTCTTATCCGCAAGCCTGGGTGGAGCGTTACCAGCAACAGAACTACGCCGCGATCGACCCGACGATCCTCAACGGCCTGCGCTCCACGGAAATGGTGGTCTGGAGCGACGCCTTGTTCGGCAAAGGCTCGGTGTTGTGGGGCGAGGCCCGGGAATGGGGCTTGCGGGTGGGCGCGACCTTGCCCATCCACACGCCCGACAGTGCCCTGAGCGTGTTGTCGGTGGCCCGTGAATGCACGGCGATCAGCGCCGTGGAACTGGAAGAAATCCGCCTGCGCCTGCGCTGCATCATCGAACTGGCGACCATGCGCCTCGGCGAACTCGGGCACCCCAGCAGCCAGGCCGAACAGCTGGAGCTGAGCGCGCGCGAGCGGGAAATCCTGCAATGGACGGCCGACGGCAAGAGCTCCGGGGAGATCGCCCTGATCCTGGGCATCTCGGTGAATACCGTGAACTTCCACCTCAAGGTCATCCAGAAGAAATTCGGCGCGGCCAACAAGACCCTGGCCGCCGCCTACGCCGCCGTCCTGGGGCTGATCTGACGCTTCACCCGACGATAAGGATATCGCCCCATGATCACTGTGATTTCACGGCATGAAAGCCAGCTTTCGCCGGCCCTGCGCGACGACCTCGGCCGCTATCGCCATGCGGTCTTCATCAAGCAATTGGGTTGGCGACTGCCCTCCAGCGCCAGCCAGTGCGGGCAGGAGCTCGATCAGTTCGACCACGCCGACACCCGCTACACCCTGGCGCTGGACAGCGAGGAAAAGGTCCACGGCTGCGCCCGCTTGCTGCCGACCACCCAGCCCTATCTGCTGGCGGACGTGTTCGGTTTTCTCTGCGACCGGCCCTTGCCGCGCCAGCACGACACCTGGGAAATCTCGCGTTTCGCCGCCTCGGCGCTGGAAGGCGGCAAGCTGCCGATGCGGGTGTTCTGGCACACCCTGCACACCGCCTGGACCCTGGGGGCGAACTCGGTGGTGGCGGTGACCACGCCGGCGCTGGAGCGTTATTTCCTGCGCCATGGCGTGGCGCTGACCCGGCTCGGCCAGCCGCAACGGGTCAACCGCGACCACTTGCTGGCCCTGGACTTTGCGGCCTACCAGAAAAACGGCCGCGCCGCGCTTTATGCGCAGTCAGCGGCCGTGGCTTCGCTGAATCAGGCATTTTTGCGCGGCAACCCACCGCCAACGCGCGGTGGGCCGCCGGCGGGTCAGGCGCTCAGGGAGTAGACCAGCGCGGTGATGGCCACCAGGCCGACCAGGGTGACGAACACGTTGGAGGCCTGGCCGCGGTAGCGGGCCATGGCCGGCACCTTGCGGATGGCGTACATCGGCATCAGGAACAGGATGGCCGCGATGACCGGGCCGCCCAGGGTTTCGATCATCCCGAGGATGCTCGGGTTGAGCGTGGCGACTATCCAGCACACCACCAGCATGAAGGCCGCGGTCATGCGGTCCAGGGCCTTGGCGCCCGGGCGGCGGCCGCTTTTCACGATCAACCCCTTGAGGCCTTCGCTGGCACCGATGTAGTGGCCCAGGAACGACTTGGCGATGGCCACGAACGCGATCAACGGCGCGGCGAAGGCGATGGTCGGGTTGCTGAAGTGGTTGGCCAGGTACGACAGGATCGACAGGTTCTGCGCCTTGGCCTCGGCCAGTTGGGCCGGCGACAGGGTCAGCACGCAGCTGAAGACGAAGAACAGCACCATCGCCACCATCAGCAGGTGGGCGCGGGACAGGATCTGCGAGCTGCGCTCTTCGGCGTGGGCGCCATACCGGCGCTTCTGGTCCACGGCAAAGGCCGAGATGATCGGCGAGTGGTTGAACGAGAACACCATGACCGGGATCGCCAGCCACAGGGTGTGCAGGAACGCCGAAGGCTCAGGCAGGGTACTGGCGGTGCTGAGGATGCCGCCGTTCCAGTGCGGAATCAGGAACACCGCGAGGAACAGCAAGGCGACGATGAACGGGTAGACCATCAGGCTCATAGCCTTGACGATCACCTGCTCGCCGCAGCGCACCACGGCCAGCAGGCCGAGGATCAGCACCAGCGATAGCACGGCGCGCGGCGGCGGCATGATGTGCAGCTGGTGCTCCATGAAGCTGCCCACGGTGTTGGTCAGGGCCACGCTGTAGATCAGCAGGATCGGGAAGATGGCGAAGAAGTACAGCAAGGTGATCAGGGCGCCGGCCTTGATCCCGAAATGCTCCTCCACCACTTCGGTGATGTCCGCGCCGTCACGCCCGGAAAGCACGAAGCGGGTCAGGCCGCGGTGGGCGAAGAAGGTCATCGGAAAGGCCAGCAGCGCCAGGACCAGCAGCGGCCAGAAGCCGCCCAGGCCAGCGTTGATCGGCAAAAACAGGGTGCCAGCGCCGATGGCGGTGCCGAACAGGCCCAGCATCCAGGTAGTGTCTTGGCGATTCCAGCTAGCTAGGGTCGCTGGGGCTGCCGCTTCAAAGCGTTGATCAACGCTGTTGGCCTGATCATTCATCCGGTGGGATCTCCACATTCCGGTCATTTGCCACTCGGCCAGGGCGCGTCGGAGTACCCGACAGACAGAGCCCTCGCCGAAACAGGGGCGCGATTGTCCGGGATTACTCACCAGAAGCAAAGACTTAGCTGAGGAACGGTTTGCCGGTGCAGATGTCTGGAGCGCGGTTTTGCGGGGTCGGGCACAAGGTTTCATTGATCTGTGGCAAGCGCTGGCCCCGGGTTTCGGCTGGCCTGCGTGCCGGGCGCGCGGATCATCATCCCCATCGGCATGCCCCTGAAGACAGCAGGTGTGCCCGTCAAACGCAGAAGCCAGGGCAAGGCCCTGGCTTCTGGTTAACTGCAACGAGGCGGTCCGGTTCAAGGTGTGCCCGCCATCGGCAAACGCTAGGTCTGCGCTTCCTCTTCCTTCAACGCCGCCTGCACCAGGGGGTGCAGCGCCGCGCCGGGGTGTGTCACCTCCCAGGCGGTCAACTCTCTGCGCATGGCCGGCGTCCAGAAGCTTTTCAGGTGCTGGCGCACGCTACGCACTGCCTGGGCCTTGTCCGGTTCGCTGGCGAAGAACTGGGCAATCTGGTTGGCCATCTTGATCAGGCTTTCGCTGCTCATCGGCGCACCTCGGCTTTCTCGGCGTGACGACGCTCCCGCAGCAGGCGCCCCTGTTCATCACTGAACGCCTGATAGCGCTTCTGCCATTCGGAAGGCTGGTTGACCCGCACGACTTCCACCGCCGTCACCTTGTATTCCGGGCAGTTGGTGGCCCAGTCGGAGTTGTCGGTGGTGATCACGTTGGCGCCCGATTCCGGGAAGTGGAAGGTGGTGTAGACCACCCCCGGTGCCACCCGCTCGCTGACCTTGGCCCGCAGCACCGTCTGCCCGGCGCGACTGCCGATGCCGACCCAATCGCCATCGACGATGCCGCGGTTCTCGGCGTCGGTCGGGTGGATTTCCAGGCGATCCTCCTCGTGCCAGGCCACGTTGTCGGTGCGCCGGGTCTGGGCGCCGACGTTGTACTGGCTGAGGATGCGCCCGGTGGTCAGCAGCAATGGGTAGCGGCTGTTGACCTTCTCCTCGGTGGGCACGTAGCCGGTGAGCATGAAGCGGCCCTTGCCGCGCACGAACTCATCGATGTGCATGGTCGGCGTACCGTCCGGCGCGGCATCGTTGCATGGCCATTGCAGGCTGCCGTGCCGGTCCAGCTCGGTGTAGCTGACGCGGTGGAAGGTCGGCGTCAGGCGCGCGATCTCATCCATGATCTCCGATGGGTGGTTGTACTGCATTTTATAGCCCAGGGCCTCGGCCAGGGCGATGGTGGCCTCCCAGTCGGCCTTGCCGGCCAGCGGCTCCATCACCTTGCGCACCCGCGAGATGCGGCGCTCGGCGTTGGTGAAGGTGCCGTCCTTCTCGAGGAAGGAGCTGCCCGGCAGGAACACATGGGCGAACTTGGCCGTCTCGTTGAGGAAGATGTCCTGCACCACCACGCACTCCATGGCCGTCAGGGCGGCGGTCACGTGCTGGGTGTTGGGGTCGCTCTGGGCGATGTCCTCGCCCTGGCAGTAGAGTGCCTTGAAGGTGCCGTCCAGGGCCGCCTCGAACATATTGGGGATGCGCAGGCCCGGGTCGGGTTGCAGGGTCACGTTCCAGGCCTGTTCGAACTCGGCGCGCACCGCCTCGTTGGAAATATGCCGATAACCAGGCAGCTCGTGGGGGAAGGAACCCATGTCGCAGGAGCCCTGGACGTTGTTCTGCCCGCGCAGCGGGTTGACCCCGACACCCTCGCGGCCGATGTTGCCGGTGACCATCGCCAGGTTGGCGATGCCCATCACCGAGGTGCTGCCCTGGCTGTGCTCGGTGACGCCCAGGCCGTAGTAGATGGCCGCGTTGCCGCCGGTGGCGTAAAGCCGCGCGGCGTCGCGGATCTGTCTGGCCGGCACCCCGCAAATCGGCCCCAGGACCTCGGGGGAATTCTCCGCCAGGCTGACGAAATCGCGCCAGCGGGCGAAGTCCGCCGCTTCGCAGCGCTGATCGACGAAAGGCTGGTTGACCAGGCCCTCGGTGACGATCACATGGGCCAATGCGTTGAGCATGGCCACGTTGGTGCCCGGACGCAGCTGCAAATGCAAGTCGGCACGGGCATGGGGCGAATCCACCAGGTCGATGCGTCGTGGGTCGATGACGATCAGCCGCGCGCCCTGGCGCAGGCGGCGCTTGAGCTGGGAGCCGAATACCGGGTGCGCATCGGTAGGGTTGGCGCCCATCACCAGGATGACGTCGGCCTGCATCACCGAGTCGAAACTCTGGGTGCCGGCGGATTCGCCCAGCGTCTGCTTGAGGCCGTAGCCGGTGGGCGAATGGCAGACCCGGGCGCAGGTGTCGACGTTGTTGTTGCCAAAGGCGGTGCGCACCAGCTTCTGCACCAGGTAGGTCTCTTCGTTGGTGCAACGGCTGGAGGTGATACCGCCGATGGAGTCGCGCCCGTATTTCAGCTGGATGCGGCGCAACTCGCTGGCCGCGTAGGTGACCGCCTCTTCCCAGCTGACTTCTTGCCACGGATCGCTGATGTGCTTGCGGATCATCGGCTTGGTGATGCGGTCCGGGTGGGTGGCGTAGCCCCAGGCGAAGCGGCCCTTGACGCAGGAATGGCCGTGGTTGGCCTGGCCGTTCTTGTCCGGGACCATGCGCACCAGTTGCTCGCCTTTCATTTCGGCGCGGAAGGAGCAACCCACGCCGCAGTAGGCGCAGGTGGTGATAACGCTGCGCTCGGGCTGGCCGATTTCCACCACGCTCTTTTCCATCAGGGTGGCGGTCGGGCAGGCCTGCACGCAGGCGCCGCAGGACACGCACTCGGAGTCGAGGAAATTGTCGCCGCCGGCCGCCGCCACCCGGGAATCGAAGCCGCGCCCGCTGATGGTCAGGGCGAAGGTGCCCTGGGTTTCCTCACAGGCACGCACGCAGCGGTTGCAGACGATGCACTTGCTCGGGTCGTAGTCGAAATAGGGGTTGGAGACGTCCTTCTGTTCGTCCAGGTGGTTGGCGCCCTCGTAGCCGTAGCGCACTTCCCGCAGGCCCACCTGCCCCGCCACCGTCTGCAACTCGCAGTTGCCGTTGGCCGAGCAGGTCAGGCAGTCCAGCGGGTGGTCGGAGATATACAGCTCCATCACGTTGCGCCGCAGGCTGGCGAGCTTGGAAGTCTGGGTGTGGACGACCATGCCCTCGGTCACCGGCGTGGTGCAGGAGGCCGGATAACCGCGCATGCCCTCGATCTCCACCAGGCACATGCGGCAGGAGCCGAAGGCTTCCAGGCTGTCGGTGGCGCAGAGTTTGGGAATGGTGGTGCCGAGCAACGCCGCGGCGCGCATCACTGAGGTGCCGGAAGCGACGCTGATCTCGCGGCCGTCGATGGTCAGGCTGACCTGTACCGCGCTTTCGCGGGCCGGGGTGCCGAGGTCGATATCACTGGTAGGGTCGAAGATATTGATCATTGGTCGGCCTCCGTGGTCGCCAGACCGAAGTCGGCGGGAAAGTGCTTGAGGGCGCTGGCGACGGGGTAGGAAGTCATCCCGCCCAGGGCACAGAGCGAGCCGTATTGCAGGGTGTCGCAGAGGTCTTGCAGCAGCAGCGCCTGTTCCTCACGGGCCGCGGCGTCGGTGCTGGCGATCAAGCGGTCCACCACCTCCACCCCACGGGTCGAGCCGATCCGGCACGGCGTGCACTTGCCGCAGGATTCCTCGGCGCAGAACTGCAAGGCGAAACGGGCCATGTGGGCCATGTCCAGGCTGTCGTCGGCAACCACCACGCCACCGTGGCCGAGCATTGCGCCCATGGCGGCGAACGCCTCATAGTCCAGCGGCGTATCGAACTGCGCGGGGGGCACCCAGGCCCCCAGCGGCCCGCCCACTTGCGCCGCCTTCAATGGCCGGCCGCTGGCGGTACCGCCGCCATAACCTTCCACCAGCTCGCGCAGGCTCAGGCCGAAGGCGCGTTCCACCAGGCCCGCCTGGCGGACGTTGCCGGCCAGCTGGAACGGCATGGTGCCCAGGGAACGCCCCATGCCGAAGTCGCGATAGAACTGCGCGCCCTTCTCCAGGATGATCGGCACCGAGGCCAGGGTCAGCACGTTGTGCACCAGCGTTGGCAAGCCGAACAGGCCCTGCAGGGCCGGCAGCGGCGGCTTGGCGCGAACCGTGCCGCGCTTGCCCTCGAGGGATTCCAGCAGCGCCGTTTCCTCACCGCAGATGTAGGCACCGGCGCCCACCCGTACGTCCAGGTCGAAGGGACGGCCGCTACCGCCGACGTTCGCCCCCAGGTAACCGGCGTCGCGGGCGATGCGCAGGGCCTCGTTCAGGGTGCCGATGGCGTCCGGGTATTCCGAGCGCACGTAGATATAGCCCTTGCTGGCCCCCACGGCGATGCCGGCGATGATCATGCCTTCGATCAGCAGGAAGGGGTCGCCTTCCATCAGCATGCGGTCGGCGAAGGTGCCGGAGTCGCCTTCATCGGCGTTACAGACCACGTACTTCTGGGCACCCGCGGCTTCGCGCACGGTGCGCCACTTGATCCCCGCCGGAAAGGCCGCGCCTCCCCGGCCGCGCAGGCCGGAGTCGAGCACGCTGGCAACCACCTGCGCGCCCTCCATCTGGATGGCCCGGGCCAGGCCCTGGAAACCGCCGTGGGTGCGGTAGTCGTCCAGGGACAGCGGTTGGGTGATGCCGGCCCGAGCGAACAGCAGGCGCTGCTGGCTCTGCAGATAAGGGATCTGCTCCACCGGCCCCAGGGCCAACGGATGGCTGCCAGGGTCGCGCGCCAGGGCGTCGAGCAGGCTCGGCACGTCCTCCGGAGTCAGGGGACCGAAACCCAGGCGGCCGTCGGCGCTGTCCAGTTCCAGCAGCGGCTCCAGCCAATAGAGGCCACGGGAGCTGGTGCGGCACAGCTCCAAGGGCAGTTGTCGACGTTCGGCCTCACGCACCAGCGCCACGGCCACCTTGTCCGCGCCCACGGCACGGGCCACCGAGTCGCGGGGGATATAGAGCTTCAGCATGCGCCATCCTCCAGGCAGCCACTCACCAGCTGGCGCAGACGCTCGGGGGTGATCCGGGCGTGCAGCTCGCCGTCCAGTTCCAGGGCCGGCGAACAGGCGCAGGCCCCCAGGCAGTAGACCGGTCGCAGGTTGATACTGCCGTCGGCGGTGGTGCCATGGTCGTCCAGCAACAGTTGTTCGCGCAGCTGCGCAGCCAGGCGTTCGGCGCCCCGGCTCTGGCAGGACTCGGCCCGGCACAGGCGCAGGGTATGGCGCGCGGGCGGCGTGGTACGGAAATCGTGGTAGAAGCTGATCACGCCGTGCACTTCAGCCAGGCTGAGGTTGAGGGCATGGGCGATCTCGGGGATGGCGGTGTCGGGAATGTACCCGCAACCGTCCTGAATGGCGTGGAGAATGGGCAACAAGGCACCGGGGGTGTCCTTTTCGCGCTCCAACACGCTGTGAATCAGAGGCAGGTGAAGCGTGTCATCAGACATAAACGTACCTCGGCATCTCGAACGACATCGCTACATAGCGGTAGCCGTCCGGAGTCTTCGGCTGCAGCGCCCGGCCACGTCACGGAGGCGTGGATTGTCGGTCGCCATTCTTGCTCTCCGGCCAAATGTCTTGGCGCACCGGGTCCGGGGCATCCTGGAAGCTTGCCCATCGCCATGGTCCGGCGATTGCACCCAGGCGACCCATCGTGTCCTGAAAGCGACCTGCTGGTCAGGAGCGCTGACCCGCCTGCGCTCAAGAAGCTGAAGCAAGGTCAGCGTCATCCACGGGGATGTCGATTACGCCCACGCCCGGCCCAAACAAGCATCCCCTCGGATTGACAGTGGGCGAACCCCGGCCCCATGATCGGCGCCATGAATCTCTTCCCGCGCCACCTCACCCGCACGACCACCACGACCGCTTCCGGCGGGTCGTGTGGTCGCTGCATGAGCTGACAACAGCGCAGTCGAACCCAAGGCCCCGCCAGCAATGGACGGGGCCTTTTGTTTCTCCGTCCAGCTGGCTCACAAGGAGAAACACCATGCCGTCACCCCAGGCCCAGCGCCCCGCCCTATTGATCGTCGACATGCAGGTCGGCCTGTTTCACGGGCCAGAGCAGCCCTTCGAGGGGCAGCGCGTGCTCGACAACATCAACCAGTTGATCCACCGCGCCCGGCAGGCCGACGCGCCGGTGATCGCCGTGCGCCATACCGGCCCGCAAGGCTCGCCCATCGCCGCCGGCAGCGCGCCGTGGCAACTGCTGGCGCAATTGCAACTCGAGGCCGGCGATCGGCGGCTGGACAAAACCCGCCCCAATTGTTTTGTCGGCACCGGGCTGGCCGAACACCTGCGGGCGGCGCAGGTCGATGAGCTGGTGATCGTCGGCATGAAAACCCAGTACTGCATCGACGCCACCTGCCGCGCCGCCCTGGACCTGGGGTTCGCCGCCGTGCTGGCGGAGGACGCCCATACCTGCATGGACACGCCGCTGCTCTCGGCCAAAGCCATCATCGACCACCACAACGCGACCCTGGACGGCGCCTTTGTCCGGCGAGTGAAAACCGCCGATATCCGCTTCTGAATGCCCTCTCTGCAGGAGCGAGGCAGAGTTGAGATTGCTTCTGCAGGAGCCAAGCTTGCTGGCGATAAGGCCCTCGAGGGCGGCGACGCTCTCCAGGCCGCGGTCGCGGGAAAAACCCGCGACCGCGCCTTGCCAAAGCACCCTGCAATCCGCAATCTTGAGCGCTTGAGTGGTTTATCACGGTACCGCAGCTCCAGGAGCTGTACGCCGGTTGCCATCGCTGCGCCGTACGCCGTCCGTCCCTCTTCAGTCCTTCAGGAGACACGCATGCCCGCCACCGTTCTGGTCCTCGTCGAAACCATCAATGACTACCTGTGGATCCTGGAAAACCAGGGCTTCCACCTGATCCTCGCGCCGACGCCCAGCGAGCGGGCGGACGCCATCAGGGCCCATGCCGGGCAGATCAACGCGGTGCTCACCCGTGGTCCGCTGGGCCTGAGCGCCGAAGAAATCACCGCCCTGCCGCACCTGGAAATCATCTGTGTGATCGGCGCCGGCTACGAGCAGGTCGACCTGCAGGCGGCGAGCAACCGTGGCATAGCGGTGAGCAACGGCGCCGGGGTCAACGCCTCGTCGGTGGCCGACCATGCCATGGCCCTGCTGCTGTCGCTGGTGCGTGACATCCCCCGCGCCGATGCCGCCGTGCGGCGTGGCGAATGGCCGAAAGTCATGCGTCCGTCCCTGGCCGGCAAGCGCCTGGGCGTGCTCGGCCTCGGCGCCGTCGGCCTGGCCATCGCCAAGCGCTGCGCCAATGGCTTCGACATGAGCGTCAGCTACCACAACCGGCAGATCCGCAGCGACGTGCCCTACAGTTTCTGCCCGACCCCGACCGAACTGGCGCGGCACTCGGACTTCCTGGTGGTCGCCACGCCCGGCGGCATAGGCACTCGCCAACTGATCGACAAAGCCGTGCTGCAGGCCCTGGGGCCGGAGGGTTTCCTGGTGAACATCGCCCGCGCCAGCGTGGTGAACACCGCCGACCTGCTGCAGGCCCTGGAACAACGCAGCATCGCCGGCGCGGCCCTGGATGTATTCGACGACGAACCGCGGGTGCCGGACGCCTTGAAGACCCTGAACAATGTGGTGCTGACGCCCCACGTCGCCGGGCTGTCGCCGGAAGCGACCCAGGCCACGGTGGAGCTGGTGGGCAAGAACCTCGTCGCCCACTTCAGCGGCCAGCCGCTGTTGACCCCCATCGCCCTGCCTGCCCCGAACTGAACCAGGCGTCGCCACAGACGCCACGCAGGCCATGCCCCGCGCTGGGCGCCTTCGGCGCTACGCAGAAACAGTGCCGTGCGCCGCTCCGGTCGGAATACTCATTCAGGCCCGGCGAACTGGACTAGAGTCAAGCCGGGCCCATTCAAACGCTTGTATCAAAAGCAATGATTGCCCGGCAACACGCTCACCTATAAAGGCCTTCGGCGATTGTGGCGCTCAGGTGGGCGCATTAGATTAGCCAATAATCTCTGGCCTCCAGAATAAGCAGAAGGGATAAGCATGGCGCTTACTGACCAGTCCACCCGTACTCGCTCCGGCGAGGAACTCGATGCCAACCTGATCGATCCGTACCTCAAGGCGCATATTCCTGGCCTGACCGGCACCCCGCAGATCAGCCAGTTTCCGGGCGGCGCTTCGAACCTGACCTACCTGCTGGAATACCCCGGGCAGGAATTCGTCCTGCGCCGCCCGCCCTTCGGCCACAAGGCCAAGTCGGCCCACGACATGGGCCGCGAATACCGCATCCTCAACCAGCTCAAGGACGGCTTTCCGTATTGCCCGAAAGCCTATGTGCACTGCACCGACGAATCGGTGATCGGCGCCGAGTTCTATGTGATGGAGCGGGTCAAGGGCATCATCCTGCGCTCCGACCTGCCGCCGGAGCTGGGTTTCGACGCGGCCAGGACCGAAGCCCTGTGCAAGAGCTTCATCGACAAGTTCGTCGAGCTGCACCGCGTCGACTACAAGGCCTGCGGCCTGAGCGACCTGGGCAAGCCCGAAGGTTATGTGCAACGCCAGATCAAGGGCTGGAGCGACCGCTACGAGAAAGCCCTGACCCCGGATGCGCCCAAGTGGGAAGCGGTCAAGGCCTGGCTCAACGACAAGATGCCGGCCGATCACCCGACCTCCAGCATCGTGCACAACGATTACCGCTTCGACAACGTGATCCTCGACCCGGCCAACCCGATGCAGATCATCGGCGTGCTGGACTGGGAGCTGACCACCCTCGGCGATCCGCTGATGGACCTGGGCAACACCCTGGCCTACTGGATCGAAGCCGGCGACCCGGCGCCGGTGCAACTGATGCGCCGCCAGCCGAGCAACGCCCCGGGCATGCTGACTCGCCAGCAGTTCGTCGACTACTACGCCGAACGCGCCGGCATCCAGATCGGCAATTTCGACTTCTACTACACCTACGGCCTGTTCCGCCTGGCCGGCATCGTGCAGCAGATCTACTACCGCTTCTTCCATGGCCAGACCCAGGACAAACGCTTCGCGCAGTTCATTCACATGAACAAGCTGCTGGAGCAGATGAGCCTGCAGGTCATCAAGAAATCCAGCCTCTGATCGTCCCGACGCGCCAGGCACACAATAAGGAAAAACCATGTCCAAGACCCAGTTGTTCGACCTCGACGGCAAGATCGCTTTCGTCTCCGGCGCCAGCCGCGGCATCGGTGAAGCCATCGCCAAGCTGCTGGCCCAGCAAGGCGCCCATGTGATTGTCTCGAGCCGCAAGCTCGAAGGCTGCCAGCATGTGGCCGATGCCATCGTCGCCGCTGGCGGCAAGGCCACCGCCATCGCCTGCCATATCGGCGAGATGGAGCAGATCAGCCAGGTGTTCGCCGGCATCCGCGAACAGTTCGGGCGCCTGGACATCCTGGTCAACAACGCTGCCACCAACCCGCAGTTCTGCAACGTGCTGGACACTGACCTCGGCGCCTTCCAGAAAACCGTCGACGTGAATATCCGCGGCTACTTCTTCATGTCGGTGGAGGCCGGCAAGCTGATGCGCGACAACGGCGGCGGCAGCATCATCAACGTGGCCTCGATCAACGGCGTGTCCCCCGGCATCTTCCAGGGTATCTACTCGGTGACCAAGGCCGCGGTGATCAACATGACCAAGGTCTTCGCCAAGGAATGCGCGCAGTTCGGCATCCGCTGCAACGCCCTGCTGCCGGGCCTGACCGACACCAAGTTCGCCTCGGCGCTGGTGAAGAACGACGCCATCCTCAAGACCGCCCTGGCGCAGATCCCCCTCAAGCGCGTGGCCGACCCGAGCGAAATGGCCGGCGCCGTGCTCTACCTGGCCAGCGATGCCTCGAGCTACACCACGGGCGTGTCGCTGAACGTGGACGGCGGTTTCCTTTCCTGATCGACCTTCGCAATACAACAAAGGCAGCCTGCGGGCTGCCTTTTTATTGCCCGGCACCCACACCTCGCCCCAACCTTTCTCAAACAGAAAACCAAACCTGTCACAGTTCTGGTATCAAGTTCGTAGCACTCTATAAATATTTTGTTACAAGCTCATTTGTCATGCTATAACCCTCTCGCAGTTAGTTTTCTGCAACACCACTCATGTGAAAAACCATTGTTTGAAAACAGCGGAGGTCGATGTGTGTCTTAAAGAAAAACAACTTGAGGATCAACAACTGACCATTCGTTGATTGTCGACCTCTTAATATGTACCACCTAGTGAGTATCAAGCGAGACAGTAACGATAACCGCGACTGAATTCCCTATTGCTCAGTAAAAACAATAAACACATCACGTGCTTCTAAACAGCACCTTTGTTTCAACCCATCATTTACACCCTGCCTATTACAAGAGATCGAAACATCAGTTTCGACCAAGGACATATCTCAAGGAAAAGGAACATGGACGTAGC
Organism: Pseudomonas sp. NFACC41-3; assembly: GCF_900109505.1. Taxonomy (NCBI): domain Bacteria; kingdom Pseudomonadati; phylum Pseudomonadota; class Gammaproteobacteria; order Pseudomonadales; family Pseudomonadaceae; genus Pseudomonas; species Pseudomonas sp. NFACC41-3. The sequence goes on along the minus strand of NZ_FOAE01000001.1, from coordinate 1,048,329 downwards.
AGGTATCGATTCAGGCAAACGCAGCAACCGTTTAAAACCAGCTTCCCTGAGCCCTGTCGCAATGGCCATCGCCTTGTGGCTGGGTCAGGGCCAGATGGCTCTGGCAGATAATCCGCCCACCGGCTCGCCCTATACACCCCAGGTATTGGAGGCTGCGTTCAGGAAAGCCGCTGCGTCATTCGCGCCGGGCAGCGCCGTGTATACCAACTTACGTTTTGGTGTAGGCAATACCCTGGACCTGGCAGCCAAAGAGTTTGCCGCACAATCGACAAAGTTCGACTCGTTGCTCCAGCAGAACTACCAGTTGCAGACGGAAAACCTGTCGATCAGTGCAATGCTCGGCGATACGAGCAAGCCACTTGATTACAACAACAATCTGGATCGCTATAAAAGCCGCCTGTTCAGCAACTCCGGCCGTTATACCCAGAACATATTCGACTTCGCCAAAGCGATTATTGCCAACCTGCCGGCGGCCCAACCTTATACCTATATAGAGCCGGGTGTGGCCACGGACCTGCACAAACAACTCAATGCCGGACAGTCATGGTCCGCCGTGACCGGCAACTGGAGCAATAACGCGCAAACCTGGAAGACTCCGGAAGCCCAGGTCAACTCCGGCCTGGACCGGACCAACGCCTATTACGCCTATGCCCTGGGTATCACCGGGAAAGGGGTAAACGTCGGCGTGCTGGACTCGGGCATCCTCAGTGAACATTCGGAATTCCAGGGCAAGAACGCCGCAGGCGAAAACCGTGTGCAGGCAGTCACCTCTACCGGCGAATACTACGCAACCCATCCGCGCTATCGGCTGGAGGTGCCTGCCGGCGAGTTCCACAAAGGTGAGCACTTCAGTATTGCGGGCGAGTACGACCCGAGCTTCAACGACGGCCACGGCACGGAAATGTCCGGAGTACTGGCGGCCAGTCGCAATGGTACCGGCATGCACGGCATCGCCTTCGACGCCAATCTGTTCGTGGCCAACACCGGCGGCAGCGACAACGACCGTTATCAAGGCTCCAACGACCTCGACTACAACGCCTTCATGGCCAGCTACGACGCGCTGGCGGCGAAAAAAGTGTCGATCGTCAACCAGAGCTGGGGGCAGAACTCGCGTAATGACATAGAGAACCACTTCGGCACTGTCGGCGACAGCCCGCAGGATATCCTCAGGGACATGACCGCCGCCTACCGGCCGTTCTGGGACAAGGCCCACGCGGGCCAGAAGACCTGGATGGATGCCATGGCCGACGCCGGCCGGCAGTACTCGTTCATCCAGATCATCTCCGCCGGCAACGACAGCCATGGCGCCAACCCGGACACCAACGCCAACCTCCCCTATTTCAAGCCGGACCTGGAATCCAAGTGGCTGTCCATCACCGGTTATGACGAGAGCGGCGCCCAGGTCTACAACCGCTGCGGCACCTCCAAGTGGTGGTGCGTCATGGGGGTTTCCGGCATTCCGTCCGCAGGACCGGAAGGCGAGATCATCCCCAACGCCAACGGCACCTCGGCGGCCGCCCCCAGCGTTTCCGGCGCCCTGGCCCTGGTGATCCAGCGCTTTCCCTACATGACCGCGAGCCAGGCCCGCGATGTCTTGCTGACCACCTCCACCCTGCAAACCCCGGACGGCCCCGACACCCCCGTCGGCGACCGGACGGGCGGACGCACCTACGACAACCTGCAACCGGTGCACGACGCCGCTCCCGGCACCCCGCAGGTGCCAGGGGTGGTCAACGGCTGGGGCCTGCCCAACCTGAAAAAGGCCATGCAGGGCCCGGGACAGTTCGTCGGTGCACTGGCCGTGGCGCTGCCCGCCGGCACCCGCGATATCTGGGCCAACGACATCTCCGACGAAGCGATCCGTGCCCGACGCAGCGAAGACGCCGCCGAACAGGCCACCTGGAGCGCGATCAAGCAGCACAAAGGTTGGGTCAACGGTCTACCGGCCGGGGCCTCGGCGGACGATCAATTCCAGTACGAGACCGGTATGGCCCGGGAGCAGGCGACGCTGACCCGCGGCCTGGACCCGCTGACCGGCCAGACCTATGTCGGCAGCCTGATAAAGTCCGGGGATGGGGAACTGGTACTCGACGGCCAGAGCAGCTATTCGGGCAGTACCTGGGTCCGTGGCGGCAAGCTCTCGGTAGACGGCAGCTTGACCTCCAGCGTGACGGTCGATGGCAGCGCCGTGGGCACCGTCGATGCCAATAACCAGGTGGTCACCCGTATCGGCGGCACCCTGGCGGGTAACGGCAGCATCGACACCCTGCTGGTGAACAACGGCGGTACCGTGGCCCCCGGCCATTCGGTCGGCACCCTGCACACCGGCGACGTCACGTTCAACCCGGGTTCGGTGTACGCGGTGGAAGTCGCCGCCAACGGGCAGACCGACACCCTCCAGAGCACGGGCGTGGCTACTCTCAACGGCGGGCAGGTCACCCTCTCCATGGAAAACAGCCCCAACCTGCTGTCTGCGGCCCAGGCCAGCAGCTACCTGGGCCAGCAGTTCAACATCCTCAGCGCCAGCCAGGGTATCAACGGCCAGTTCGCTTCCGTCGCCCCCAGCTTCTTGTTCCTCGACACCCGCCTGAACTACCAGCCGAACCAGCTGAGCCTGGGCATCTACCGCAACCAGACCGCGTTCGCCAGCGTAGCCTTGACCCGTAACGAGCGTGCCGTCGCCAGCGCCATCGACACATTGAGCGCAGGTAATCCGGTGTACGAGAGCATCCTGGCCTCCGACTCGGCGGAACTGGCGCGACAAGCCTTCAACCAGCTCGATGGCCAGGTGCACTCCGACATCGCCGCTGCGCAGATCGCTGACAGCCGTTACCTGCGTGACGCAGTCAACGGCCGCCTGCAACAGGCTCAGGTCCTGGATACCGATATGGATATCCAGGCCAGCAGCAATGGTGGCTGGGTGCAATTGCTCGGTGGCCACAGGCAAGTCGACGCCGATCACAACGCCACGCGCTACAGCACTTCCACCACCGGCGTCCTGCTCGGTCTGGACACCGAGGTCGGCGATGGCTGGCGCGTCGGTGCGGCAACCGGCTACACCCGAACCGATCTGAACGGAGCCTCCAGGACTTCCGCCGACAGCGACAACTATCACCTGTCGATCTATGGCGGCAAACGTTTCGACAGCATCGCCCTGCGCCTCGGCGGAGCCAGCACCTGGCACCGCTTCGACACTTCCCGTGACGTGGCGTACGGCAACCAGTCGAGCCATGAAAAAGCCAACTACAACGCGCGTACCGATCAGGTGTTCGGCGAAATCGGCTACACCCGGTGGGCGGCTTTCGAGCCCTTCGCCAACCTCAGCTACATCAACTTCCAGAATGACTCGTTCAAGGAACGCGGCGGTGCAGCAGCCTTGCATGCCAGCAAGCAAAGCCAGGACGCAACGCTCTCGACCCTTGGCCTGCGAGGTCATACGCAATTGCCGGTGAGCGCCACCCGCTCGGTGACCTTGCGTGGCGAGCTGGGCTGGGAACACCAGTACGGCGACCTGGATCGTGAAACCTCATTGAAATTTGCCGGCAGTGCGGCGGCCTTTGCGGTGAACGGCGTGCCGGTGTCTCGCGATGGCGCGGTGGTCAAGGCCGCTGCGGAAATGGCCATGAGCAAAGACACCCTGGTGTCGCTGAACTACACCGGGCTGGTGTCCGGCCATGGCGGTGGCAGCACGGTCAACCTGGGGTTCACCTTCCAGTTCTGACCCTGCTCAGGTGATCGGCCCATGGGTGCAATGACTGTTCATTGCACCCTTTTTATTGGCTATGTCTCAGGACAGGAGCGAGGAGCCGGCATAAGCCGGCGCTTCCGGAAGGCCGGCGCGCTCACAGCCCGCTGCGGAGCAGTTCCAGGAACCGCGGGCTCGCGTCTATCGAATTGTGCCCCGCGCCCGGGACGACCTCGAGCCTGGCCACGCCGGGGGCGAAATGCGCATAGAGCGTCTCGGTGCTCGAACGCGGGATGACTTCGTCGTGTTCGGCGGCGATCAGCAAAGTCGGCACGGCGATGCGCGGTGCGTATTTCCAGGATTCGAACTTGTCCCACAGCAGCCATCTCACCGGAAGAAAGGGAAACTGGCTGGCGGCGAACTCCTGCAGGCTGTGGAACGGCGTGATCAGCACCAGGCGCGATGCCGGACGCTGGCTGGCCAGACGCACGGCGACAGCCGCGCCAAGGCTGCGCCCGACCACCACGATACGCGGGTGGGCGGCTTGCACCTTGTCGAACAAGGCCATGGCATCGCGCGCGATGGCCGCCTCGGAGGGCGATCCGGAACTGCCGCCATAGCCTCGGTAGTGCAGCAGGTAGAGTGCATGCTCGGGAAAGGCCCGGGCAAACTCCGGCAGGTTGAGGGACACGTCCTCGGCGTTGCCACCGAAGTAGAGCAACGCCTTCGGGCCGTCGTGGGGCCTCACGGAAACCAGCACCTCGGCGTCGGCGACCGGCAGCCTGAGCAGCGTGGCGGGGCTGTCGATGGCGCGGGGCTGGGGGAAGTAGATGAGCGAACGCTGCAACCCCCACGCCGCGACGCAGAGCGCCAGGTACAAGGCGCCGAGCAATGCCAGGAGCGAAACCATTCGTGACATGTGGCTCACCTCCGTTGGGCTACGAAGCGCTGCTGAACGACCGCCGGCGGTCGCTTGCAGCGCCCAGGATAGGCTCATATGCCGGCATTGCGCAGCGCGAAACGCCAGGACGGCGGCAGACGGCGAGCCGGGAACTATCGGAAAAGTTCCCCGCTCTTATTAATATTAATTAGAGACCCGATCCGACGGGTGACATCCGGCCCGACAGTATCGGCGATACCCCCAATCAGCGGCTGCTCACGGATTCTTTCATGGACGAACGATTACCCGAGATACCCGGCTACAGCGTGCATAGCCGGCTTGGCCAAGGCGGGATGGCCGAAGTCTACCTGGCAACCCAGGAGTCGCTGCACCGCAAGGTGGCGGTGAAGGTACTGCTCAACGCCAATGACGAGGCGTTCAGCAAGCGCTTCATCCGCGAGGGGCATATCGTCGCCTCGTTGCACCACCCCACGATCATCACCATCCACGACATCAACAGACTGGCCGATGGCCGCTACTACCTGGCCATGGAGTTCGTCGGCGGCGGCGACCTGGCCCGGCACAAGGGCGAGGTGTTCGAGCCGACGCGCGCCCTGGATATCGTCCGGCAGATCGCCACCGGCCTCGCCGTGGTGCATGAGCAGGGCCTGATCCACCGCGATATCAAGCCGGCGAACATCCTCTTCCGCAGCGACGGCACGGTGGTGATCACCGATTTCGGCATCGCCAAGGCGCTGGAGATGGACAGCGAGCTCACCGGGCTCGGCATCGCGGTCGGCAGCCCGGCCTACAGCAGCCCGGAACAGACGCAGTGCCAGCCGCTGGATATCCGCACCGACATCTACAGCCTGGGCGTGATCTTCCTGGAGATGCTCATCGGTACCAATCCGTTCCGTGGCGCCAGCTATACCCAGACCGTGATGAACCACGTGCAGATGCCGGCGCCGAGCTTGCCGGCGCACATCAGCCCGTACAAGGCGGTGCTCGAGCGGATGCTGGCGAAGGACCCCAACCAGCGCTTCGCCGACTGCCGGGCGCTGCTGCAGGCACTCGATGAGCTGGACCAGCCAGAGCAACCGGACGAACCGGACGAGCCCAGCGAGGTGGAGCTGGAATCTACCCGCTTCGCGCCGGCCCTGATCGATCCTGCGCCGCTCCAGGCCCAGGCCGAGCCCGAGCCCGCCCGCCGGCGCAGTTCGAACAGGCGCCTGGCGCTGTGGGCACTCGGCAGCCTGCTGCTGCTCGGCGCTGCCAGCGGCACCGGCCTGTACCTGCAGCAGCGGATCGAGATCACCGAGCTGCTGGCGCGTGGCGAACATCGCCTGGCGGCGGGCCAGCTGGTCGAGCCGGCGCAGGACAATGCCGAGTATTTCTTCAACCAGGCCTTGCAGCTCGACGAAGCCAGCGCGCAGGCCCGGCAAGGACTGCAACGGGTAGCCGCGGCGCGGATCGCCGGCTACCGGCAACTGGCCGAGCAGCGCATCGCCGAAGAACACCTGCTGGAGCCCGAGGATGACAGCGCGGTGTTCTATTACCGGCAGATACTCGGCCTGGAGCCGAGTAACACCCAGGCACTGGCCGGGTTGAACCAGGTGGCGCTGCTCTACGCCGAGATGAGCGAAAGCGCGTATGCCAAGGGCGATCACGACCTGGCGCGGGCCTATATCAAGCATGGCCTGGAAGCCCGTCCGGACAACCCCGAGCTACTCGCACTCCGGGACCAGCATGAGCAGCGCAAACGCAGTGGCCAAGCGCCGCGCCCGTCCGCTGCGCGGCCTTCCCCGCCGCCCTCGGCACCTCAATCGACCGGCGAGCGGACGGAACAGCCGAATGCGCTCAAGCGCCTGTGGAACAGGCTCTTTTGAGGTGACCAGGGCACGCGAAGCGAGGCCGAGACATAAAAAAGGCTATTGGGACATAGCCTTTTTACTTGCACCCTTCGCTTTTCCCGGCCGGGTTGTCGAGCAGCAGCGGCGCTGCCACTGAAAATTTATTCTATGGATTGCAATTAACGAATTTTTATTCCATAAATAGCCCTCCTTACAATAAGAATTCTGAAAGGTCCGGCTATGGGTGAACTTGGAATAGGCTTGATCGGCACCGGTTTCATGGGGCGGGCCCATGCGCTGGCGTTTCGTAATGTCAGCGCGGTGTTCGAGTTGCCGGTGCGCCTGCACCTGGCGGCGCTGGCCGATGCCGACCGCCAGCGCGCCGAACATTGCGCGGCGGCCTGGGGGTTTGCCCGGGCTCACGGCGACTGGCAACGGCTGATCGACGACCCCAGGGTCGACCTGGTGGCGATCACCACGCCCAATCACCTGCACTTCCCCATGGCCATGGCTGCGCTGAAGGCCGGCAAGGCGGTGTATTGCGAGAAGCCCCTGGCGGTCAGCGTCGAACAGGCGCAGCAGATGCAGCAAGCGGCCCAGGCCGCCGGGGTGGTCACCCGGGTCGGCTACAACTACCAGCACAACCCGATGATCGTGCAGGCCAAGGCCCTGATCGACAGCGGCGAACTGGGGCAGATCGTCAGCTTCCAGGGCGAGTTCAGCGAAGACTTCATGGCCAACCCGGCCTCGCCCTTCTCCTGGCGCTGCGACCCGCAGCACGCCGGCGGCGCCCTGGCCGACCTGGGCAGCCACCTGCTGGCCATGGCGCGTTATCTGTTGGGCGAGGTCGAGGCGGTCTGCGCCGACAGCCAGACCGTGCACCACCAACGCCCGGCCAGCGCCGGTAGCCAGGAGCAGCGCCCGATCGCCGTGGACGACCAGGCCCATGCCCTGCTGCGTTTCGCCAGCGGTGCCCGCGGGACCTTCAGCAGCAGCTGGCTCAAACACGGCTACAAGAACCACCTGAGTTTCGAGATCAGCGGCACCCGCGGCACCCTGGCCTTCGACCAGGAACGCCTCAACGAACTGCGCCTGTACCGGGCCGGCGATAGCGGCTTCCAGCGCCTGCTGGCCGGGCCCGCCCTGCCCGGCTACGCCGCCTTCAGCCCGGCCCCGGGCCATCAACTGGGCTACAACGAACTCAAGACCCTGGAGGTCCATGAGCTGATCATGGCGCTTAGCGGCCAGGGACAAGACGGAACGGATTTCGCCGAGGCCTGGCAGGTCGAGCGCCTGGCGGCGGCGATTCGCCTTGCCGCCGCCGAACAGCGCTGGGTGACCCTGTAGCCGCTGCTGAGCCAAGGCGAAGCTGCGAAAAGGTCCGCAGGACCTTGCTTGGCGGCCTCAGGATCGCGGCGTCTGCTGCGCAGCCGTTCGCAGCTTGCGGCAGCGGCTACAAGGGTAATGCCGCCAGGCGTGCGGCCAGAGCCTTGGCCTGGCTGGCCACATCGGTCACCGCAGTGCTTTCCCACCACATGCCGCGCAACGGCGGGCCCATGGCGAACAGCCGGCGGGCGACCTGGCCTTCGGCATCCACCACCGCGCCAGCGGCATCGGCCCAAATCCCCAGGGCCAGCGGTCCCGGCGTGATCAGGCCACGGGCCAGCAGTTGCTGCGGCAACGGCCGGGCGACCCGGCGCCAGTCGTATTCGATGCCGCTGGAGTTGATCAGCGCATCCCCCGCGACCCAGCGGGTTTGCGCTTCGCCACGGCGACGGATGCAAATCGCCAGGCGCCCATCCGCCGAAGGCTCCAACCCCTTGAACGAGGCCGCCTGGATGCGCAAGCGCCCTTCCCCGTGCAAACGCGCGACCAGCTCGGCGCTCAGCGGCGGCGAACGGTGGTGATGGCTTTCCCACCACGGCCGCACATGGCGCACGAACTGCCGGCGCTGCACGTCCGTGGCCTGGCTCCACAAGCGCCCGATATGGGCACGCACCGTGTCCAGCGGCGCCTGCCAGTCCACGCCATCCGCCAGGGCCTGGCGACATTGCCGACGCAGCTCGCGCAGCAACTGGCGCGGGCTGCGCAGGCTGGGATCCTCGGCGAGGAAGTCGACCCAGGCCGGTGGCTGGCGCCGCACATGGGGCAACAGGCCGTGGCGCGAGAACACCTCGATCGGTCCGCGATGCCCGGCCTGCTCCAGGGACACCACGGCGTCGACCATGGTCAGCCCGGAGCCGATGATCAGCACCGTGGCCTGCGGGTCGAGCCGGCTCATGGCCGAAACGTCCCAGGGGTCCAGCGCGGCGGCATTGAGGCCGCTGGACTGGGTCTGCGGCGTGCGTGCCGCCGGGAACATGCCGGTGGCCAGCACGGCAAAGGCACCGCGTAGTTGCCGGCCGTCGTCGAGGGTCAGCCAGGCACCCTCGGCGTCGGCCTGCAAGTCCACCACCTCGGCGCGCACATGCGCCACCGTCGAGCCCTGGGAGGAGCCGATCACCTGGGCCTCGGCCAGCCGCTGCTGGACATACAGGCCGAAGATTCCGCGCGGTGGAAACAGCTCGCTGATGGGCACGGGCTGCTGCTTCGACTCCGGCCAGCCACCGGCGGCGATGTAATCGGTCAGCCATTGAGTCAGGTCGTCGGCGTTGTCCGGGTCGACGCTCATGCGCGCGGCGTTGCCGTTCAGGGTGTGGCCCAGTTCGACGGCGCTGTAGGCCTCGCCGCGCCCCAGCTCGCTGCGCGGCTCGATCACCAGCACCTGGCGCCGGCCCGGCAGGCGCAGCAGTTGGGCGGCGAGCAAGGCGCCACTCAGGCCGCCACCGACGATCAGCACATCGGCATCACGGGTGGCGCCGCTCGCCTGTCCGTTGGGTGTTTGGCTCATGGGGTTCTCACGGGTCAGTGCCTGCCTAGGTAGAAGTCCTGCAGATCGCCCCGGGCCAGCAGTTCATCGGCCGTGCCGGACCAGGCCACGCGCCCGGTGTCGAGCACGTAGGCCCTGGAGGCGTACTTGAGCGCCACATTAATGTTTTGTTCGGCGATCAGGAAGCTCACCCGCGCCTCGCGATTGAGTTGCGCGACGATTTCGAAAATCTCCTGGACGATAATCGGCGCCAGGCCCATGGACGGCTCGTCCAGCAGCACCAGGCGCGGCCGGGTCATCAGCGCGCGGCCGAGGGCGACCATCTGCTGCTCGCCGCCCGAGGTCAGGCCGGCGCGGGTGCCGCGCCTGGTCTTCAGGCGCGGGAACCAGGCGTAGATGCGTTCCAGGTCGGCGGCCAGTTCCCGGCGGCTCAAGCCACGGACAAAACCGCCGCTGCGCAGGTTGTCCTCCACCGTCAACTGCGGGAACACATGGCGCCCCTCCAGCACATGGACCATGCCCTGGCGCACCCGCTGGCTCGGGTCGACGCCGGCGCTGTCCTGGCCGAGAAAGGCGATCGAGCCACGGCTGACCTCGGCCCGCTCGGCGCGCAGCAGCCCGGAGATCGCCTTGAGGCTGGTGCTCTTGCCGGCGCCGTTGGCCCCCAGCAAGGCGACTATGCCGCCCTCGGGCACGCTCAGGGAGACCCCGGCCACCGCGAGAATCGCACCGTCGTAGATCACCTCGATATCGCGCACCTGCAACAGGTCGTCGGCCGTGGCGGCCGGAGCGGTCTGGCTCATGCTTCATTCATCCCCGGTGCAGCTGCGTGGCATGAGGTTCTTCTCCTTGGCGAAGGCCGCCGACTTCTCGTCGATCAGCGGCCGCAGCAAGGCGCGGTCGGCGGCGATCCAGTCGCTGATCAGGGTCCAGTGGGCGCCGTCCCACTGCTGCACCCGCGCCGAACCGCCGCCCTCGTGATCGCGGCAGGACAGCTTGAGGTTCTGCATCAACCCCAGGTAACCCATGTCCTTGAGCCGGGCGTCGTCGATGTTCAGGTGCTCCAGGCCCCAGCGGCCTTCTTCGCCATTGAGCGGGCGCTGGCCGAACTTGCCCTGGGCGGTGCGGATCGCCTCGACCGCCACCGCGGCGTTCACCAGCCCGGAGTTGTAGTACACGCTGCCGAAGTTCTTCAGGTCCGCAAGGTCGCTCTTGCCCTGGTCGAGGATGTGTTGCTTGAGGCGCCGGTGGATCTCGAAATCGCTTCCCGCCGGATACGGTGTCAACGCCAGGTAGCCTTTGGCCGCCGCGCCGGCCGGCAATACGTCTTCGCTGGAGCTGGCCCAGATGTCGCCGATGATGTGGTCCACCGGGAAGCCAAAGCGCGCGGCGGTCTTCACCGCCACCGGGGTCGAGACGCCCCAGGTGCGCAGGAACACCCAGTCGGGGTTCTGCTGGCGCACCTGGCGCCATTGCGCCGACTGCTCGTTACCCGGATCGGCCACCGGGATCTGGATGTTCTCGAAACCGTACTTCTGCGCCAGCAGTTTCAGCGGGCCGAGGGTTTCCCGGCCATAGGCCGAATCGTGGTAGACCGTGGCGATCTTCTTGCCCTTGAGCTTGTCGAAGCCGCCCTCGCGCTCGGCGATGTAGTTCACCAGGGTCGACGCCTCGCTGTAGAAGGTCAGCATCACCGGAAAGTTATAGGGAAACACCGTGCCGTCGGTGGCTTCGGTACGGCCGTAACCCAGGGTGATCAGCGGGATCTTGTCGACCTCGGCGCGCTCGCTCAGGGCATAGGCCGCCGGTGCGCCATTGGGCTGGTAGACCGCCACCGGCGCGCCATCCAGGCCGTTCTTGAAGCGCTCGTAGCACTCGATGCCCTTCTCCGCCGTCCACTCGGTCTCGCACTCCTGCCAGACCAGCTTGACCCCGTTGATCCCGCCTTCCACCTGATTGATGTAGTTCAGGTAGTCGATCATGCCGGCCCACACCTGCACCCCGCTGGAGGCATAGGCGCCGACCCGGTAAGTGGCCAGCGGAAAGAACTGCTGGTCCGCCGCGGCCTGCGCCACGGGCGCCGCGCCGCCGAGGATCGCCAGCGCCACCGCGACGCCGGCCAGGGAACGTTTCAAGGATGCACGCATATTTTTCTCTACTCAGGAGTGGAATTCAGAAACGCAGCGGCCAGTGGCCCAGCCGTTGACGGAGATTGCCCAACAAGCGGATCAAGCCCTCCGGCTCCTTGATCAGGAACAGGATGATCAGCACGCCGAAGATGATTTTCTGCAGGTTCTGCAACTGCCCGGCATCCACCGCACCGCCCGCCAGGGCTTGCCCGGCGTGGCTCAACAGGATCGGCAGCAGGCTGATAAAGGCCGCGCCGACGAAGTTGCCGGCCACGCTGCCCATGCCGCCGATAATGATGATGAACAGGATCTGGAACGAACGATTGATATCGAAGCTGCTGGCGCTGGCGGTGCCCAGGTAGGCGAAGGCCCACAGGGCGCCGGCGATGCCCAGGTAGAAGGAACTGACGGCGAACGCCAGGCGCTTGTAGCGCGCCACCGGAATGCCGATCACCGCCGCCGCGGTGTCCATGTCGCGAATCGCCATCCAGTTGCGCCCGACCTGGCTGCGCACCAGATTCAACGCGACCCAGGTCAACAGCAGCACGCAGGCCAGAGTCAGCAGGTAACGCCCGACCGGGGTATTGAGGTCATGGCCGAACAGGCTCAGCCGGGGCGCCGAGATGGTCCCCGAGGAGCCGTAGTTGTAGAACCAGGGAAACTTGACGAACAGCCATTCCAGGAAGAATTGCGCCGCCAGGGTGGTGACCATCAGGTAGAAGCCCTTGATCCGCGAACTGGGCAGGCCGAACAGCCAGCCCACCGCCGCGCTGATCAAGCCGCCGCCGAGCAGCGCCAGGGGCAGGCCCAACTCCGGCAGGCGCAGCAGGAAGCCATAGGTGGCGAAGGCTCCGACCGCCATGAAGCCGGCGGCGCCGACCGAGGTCTGGCCGGTGTAGCCGGTGAGCAGGTTGAGGCCGAGCCCGGCCAGGGACAGCACCAGGAACGGGATCAGAATGGCGTTGAGCCAATAGTCGTTGCCCACCAGGGGCACGCCGACCAGGGCCAGCAACAGCAGGCCGCCCAGGCCCCAGGGCAGGCGGCGCGGGATCAACAGCACAGGCGCGGTGGCCTGGGTCAAGGGAATGGACATGGGTTCAGACTCGCTCGATGGCGCGCTCGCCGAACAGGCCGGCGGGACGGATATAAAGGAAAGCCAGGGCCAGCACATAGGCGAACCAGGGGGTGATGCCGCCGCCGATCAGCGGGCCGATGTAGACCTCGGCCAGATTCTCCGCGGCGCCGACGATCAGCCCGCCGACTATCGCCCCGCCGATCGAGGTGAAGCCGCCGATGATCAGCACCGGCAAAGCCTTGAGCACCACCAGCGACAGCGAGAACTGCACGCCCTGGCGCGCGCCCCAGAGCAGCCCGGCCACCAGCCCGACGATGCCGGCCACGGCCCAGACGATCTGCCAGATGCGGTTGAGGTTGATGCCGATCGACAGCGCGGCCGTGGTGTCGTCGGCCACCGCCCGCAGCGACACACCGATCCGGGTTTTGTTGAACAGCAGCGCCAGCACCGTCACCAGCACCACGGCCGTGGCCGCGGCGATCAGGTCGAACTGGCTGAACATCAACGGCCCGAGGAACAGCGGCACGTCGTCGATGCCCAGGTCCAGCGCCCTGACCTGGGAGCCCATCAGCCCCTGGGCCAGGCCTTCGATGATGAACGACAGGCCCAGGGTGGCCATGAACAGGGTGATCTGCGAACGATTGACCAATGGCCGCAGCACCAGCCGCTCGATCAGCCAGGCGCCGGCGATCATCACCAGCACCGTCGCCAGCAGCGCCAGGACAAAGGGCACGCCCTGGTCGTGCAGGCTGACGAAGGTCAGCGCGGCGAACAGCAACATCGCGCCCTGGGCGAAATTGAACACGCCGCTGGCCTTGTAGATCAGCACGAAGCCGATGGCCACCAGCGAATACAGGGTGCCGGCCAGCAGGCCGCCCAGCAGGGTTTCGAAGAAAAAGCTCATCAGTGCACCGCCCCCAGGTAGGCGGCGATCACCTCGGGGTCGGCCTGCACTTCGGCCGGGGTGCCATCGCCGACCTTGCGCCCGTAGTCCAGCACCACCACATGGTCGGACAGGTCCATGACCACGTTCATATCGTGCTCGATCAGCACCACCGTGGTGCCGAGGTCGCGGTTGATGTCGGCGATGAAACGCGCCATGTCCTGTTTTTCCTCGGCGTTCATCCCGGCCATGGGCTCGTCCAGCAGCAACAGGCTGGGCCCGGCGATCAGGGCCCGGCCCAGCTCGACGCGCTTTTGCAGGCCGTAGGCCAGATTGCCCACCGGCACATCGCGCTGCGCCTGCAACTCGAGGAACTCAAGAATGCCCTGGGCCAGCTGCCGATGGGCCTCAGCCTCGCGCCGCGCCCGGGGCAGCCCCAGGGCCTGTTCGATAAAGCTGGCGCGGGTGTGCCGCGACAGGCCGCTGAGCAGGTTGTCGATCACGCTCATCTTCTTGAACAGCGCATTGTTCTGGAAGGTGCGGCCAATCCCTCGGCGCGCGGCCTGCAAGGGGTCGATGCGCTGGAACGCTTCGCGGTCGAAGACAATCGAGCCGGCGTCGAAGCGATAGACGCCATTGAGGATATTGAGCAAGGAGCTCTTGCCGGCGCCGTTGGGCCCGATCAGCGCGCAGATCTCGCCGCGCGCGACCGCGAAGGACAGCTGGTTGATCGCCTTCACCCCCTTGAACGACAGGGAGATGGCATTGACTTGCAGGATGGGGTCGGCGGCGCTCATGCGATATTCCGTTTGAGTTCGGCCAGCCACACCGGCGCCGAAGGTGTCGAGGGGTTGCCGGGGGCCTGCCAGATGTAATCCAGGCGCTGGAACCCCAGGAGCCGGCGCACCCGGTTCTTCAGCAGCCGTTGCAGGGGGCGGTGCGGCTGGGCAATGGCCCAGTCGCACAGGCGGCGGCGCCAACTGCCCACGGGCGCCAGGCGGCTTTCGATGTCGTCGGCCAGGCGTTGCAGGCAAGGGCCCGAGAGCAGCAGGCCGCTGGGGGCGACATCGCGGCGGTCGCGGCTGGCCGAACCGCGGCTTTCCGGGAAGGCCAGGCTATGGCCGCTGTGCAGCCACTGGTGCAGCAAGACCCTCAGGCCTTCCGGCCAGTGCGTGCCCTCCTCGCTCCACAGCTGCGCGGCATGGGCCGGATGCCGCCAGTGGTTCTGGCGCTGGGGCTTTTCCCGGCTGCCGAGCAGGTCGCTGAAGGCCAGCACCGGCTGGCGCGAACCCTGCGGCAGGCGCGGAACAGCCTGATGGGCAATCAACAATTGCGGGGCCATGCTGCTTTCGCCGGCCGCGACCCAGCGCAGCAACTGCTGGCGCGAATGCACGAAGGCATGGCTGGGGCGCAGGTTCCACAGGGCCTGGCGCAGGGCTTGCGGGTCGAGCTCATCGCTCAGGGTCAGCACCTGGCCGCCCACCCGTTGCGCGGCCAGGGCCAGGAGCAGCAGGTTGGGCTCGAACAGGCCGCTCAACGCCAGTCGCGAGCCTTCGTCGAAACCCTGTTGGCGCAGGCCGTCGGCCAGGCGCTCGACATCCCGCGCGGCGTCGATCCAGCGCCAGTTGTACCAATGGCCGTGGCGCTTGTGACGCAACGCGCTGGCCAGCGGGCTGACCTGCGCCCAGTGCTGCAACAGCTCCAGGGCCGCGGGTAGCAGCACAGTGTGTTCCGGTGTTCGCGCGTCCGCCGGGGGCGAACGCTTGAGTTCATGCACGCTCATGGACTGACCTCGATTCCTTGGGCAAAAGCGTGCGGTGGTCCGCTGGCTGTTTTTGGTTTGCACTGCACCTGTAGCCGCTGCCGCAGGCTGCGATCGACCGACAGGTCGTGACGATCACACTGACGCTGAAGGTCCTTCGGACCTATCGCAGCCTGCGGCAGCGGCTACAGGGACGGTATCCGGATGGAGGCCACCTGCTGCTCCTGGCGATGCCAGGCCGCCAGGTCGCGATAAGCGCTGCCCGGATGGTTCTGCGGCAAGCGCGGCCCGGCGCCGAACAGCTTCTCGCGCAAGGTGCCGGGGGCGTATTCGGTCTTGTACACGCCGCGCTTCTGCAACTCGGGGACCAGCAGTTCGACGGCGTCGACAAAGGTCTCGTGGGTCAGCGCATAGGCCAGGTTGAAGCCGTCCACATCGGTGTCCTCGACCCACTCCTGGAGCAGATCGGCCACGGTTTCCGGGCTGCCGACGAACAGCGGGCCGAAGCCGCCGATACCGACCCAGTCCGCCAGCTCATGGGGCGTCCAGACCTTGTTCGGGTCGGCCGTGGAGAACGCCTCCACCGCCGACTGGATGGCGTTGGTGTGCACATGCTTGAGCGGCTCGTCGGGCTTGAACTGGCTGAAGTCGATGCCGGTCCAGCCGGAAATCAGCGCCATGGCGCCCTCGTAGCTGACCCAGGATTTGTACTCCTCGAACTTGGCCCTGGCCTTGGCGTCGGTCTCGCCGAGGATCACCGTCTGCAGGTTGAAGATCAGGATCTGCGCCGGATCGCGCCCGGCCTCGGCGGCGCGGCGGCGGATATCGGCCACGGTGTTCTTCAGCAGCACCTTGGACGGCGCGGCGACAAACACGCACTCGGCCTGCTCGGCGGCGAACTGCTTGCCACGGCTCGACGCCCCAGCCTGGTAGAGCACCGGGGTGCGTTGCGGCGAAGGCTCGCAGAGGTGGATACCCGGCACCTGGAAGTGTGGGCCGACGTGGCGGATCTCATGGATCTTGCTCGGGTCGCTGAAGATCCGCCGTTCCCGGTCGCGCAGCACCGCGCCCTCTTCCCAGCTGCCTTCCCAGAGCTTGTAGCAAACCTGCAGGTACTCCTCGGCGTAGTCGTAGCGGGCGTCGTGCTCGGTCTGGGCTTTCTGCCCGAGGTTCTTCGCCCCGCTTTCCAGGTAGGAGGTGACAATGTTCCAGCCGGCGCGGCCGCGGGTCAGGTGGTCGAGTGTGGAAAGACGCCGGGCGAAGGGATAGGGATGCTCGAACGACAGCGACGCGGTCAGGCCGAAGCCCAGGTGCTCGGTGACCAGGGCCATGGGCGGGATCAGTTGCAGCGGGTCGTTGACCGGCACCTGGGCCGCCTGGCGGATCGCCGCCTCGCCGTTGCCCTGGTAGACGTCGTAGATGCCCAGCACATCGGCGATAAACAGGCCGTCGAACTTGCCGCGTTCGAGGATCCGCGCCAGGTCGGTCCAGTATTCGAGGTCCTTGTATTGCCAGGAGCGATCCCGGGGGTGGGCCCACAGGCCCGGCGACTGGTGGCCGACACAGTTCATGTCGAACGCGTTGAGACGGATTTCCCGGGCCATCAAACCGCACTCCTGAAACTGGGCGGCACCACGCCATTGAGGCGGTAGTTGCCGATCAACGGGTATTTCCAGCGCAAGGGTTCACCCTGCGCGGCGGGCAGCGGGCTGCGCTGGCCGGTCAGCTCGAACTCGGCGTTGCTCACCGCGAGCAAGGCCTCGCGGCTGGCGATGGCCGCCTCGGCCTGGGCCACGCCGATTTCGGCAACGTCGTGCTCCCTGGCGAGCAGGGATTGCGCCCGTTCCTGCAAGGCGGCGGCGACTTCGATGCGGATCAGCAGGTCGCCAAAGCGGCTGATCACATAAGGGTCGTCGCTGGCTCGGGCCAGGCCGCTGCCGGGCCAGGATTTGGCCTGCTCACGGACAAACTTGAGGGTCGATTGCAGCAGTTCGCGGGCGCGGCGCAGGTCGTCGTGGCTGTGCTCGGCCTGTTCATCGGCGCGTGTTTCATGGGCGGTGGCTTGGCTCAATGCGTTCATGGGCGATTCCTCAGTTCCAGGCGTGGCGGGCCGGCTTGACGCCGTTGAGCAGGAAGTTGCCGATCAGGTGGTATTTCCAGCGCGCCGGGTCATGCAGGGTGTGGGTCCGCGCGTTGCGCCAGTAGCGGTCGAGGTTGTACTTGCCCAGCACCGAGCGGGTGCCGGCCAGTTCGAACAGCTTGCTGCTGGCGAGCAAGGCACTTTCCGCCGACAACACCTTGGCTTGCGCCACCACCACCGAGGCCTGGGCCACGGTGTCTTCGTTGGGTTCGCGCAGTGCCTGGTCGATGGCCAAGCCGGCTTTTTCCAGGATCGCCTCGGTGCCGTGCACTCGCCATTCCAGGTCGCCGATGGCGGCGATAGTGAACGGGTCCTGCCAGCCATGATCCTGGCCACTGTCGATCCAGGGGCGCGACTGGCGCGCGTGGCGCTTGGCTTCTTCCAGGGCGCCGACTGCCAGGCCGGTGTCCACCGCTGCCTGGATGATCTGCGAGATCGGTCCGTCGGCGGTGGGCTCGTCGAATGCGCGATGGGCCGGGATCACCGCGCTCAGCGGCACCTGCACCGCGTCGAGGGTGACCCCGCCGCTGGCGGTGGTGCGCTGGCCGAAACCGTCCCAGCTGTCGATCACGGTCAGGCCGGGGTTGTCCCGCTCGATAAAGGCGATGAACGCCTTGTTCTGCTCGTCGACCGCCACCGCCGGCACGATATGGGCGAACAAGGCACCGGTGCAGTAGAACTTCTCGCCGTCGATCCGCGCACCGTCGGCGTTGAAACGAATGCGGGTCTCGAAGGCGCCGGCATGCTTGCTGCCGGCTTCGGAGAACGCATTACCGAAGCGATAGCCCTGCAGCACCTTGGCGAAGTAATAGCGCTTCTGCTCCTCGCTTGCGGTCTGCAGCAGGATATCGAGCACGCCCAGGTGGTTCTGCGGCAGCTGGCCGAGGGACGAGTCGGCGGCGGAAATGATCTTGATCACCTGCGCCACCGTCACGTAGGACACCCCGGCGCCCCCGTAGGCCTTGGGAATGGTGATGCCCCACAGGCCGCTGGCGGAGAACTCGTCCAGCTCGGCGAACGGCAGGCGCCGCTCGCGATCGCGCACGCTGGCTTCGACGGCGAAACGTTCGGCCAGGGTCCGGGCGACGGCGATAGCCTCGGCGTCGGAGTGGATGATGTGGGCGGTTCGGGTGGGTTGAGCAGTGGCTGTCATGGCCGACTCCAGGTCCTGTCGAATGCGGAAGATCCGTTCTGACCTGGAGATTGCAGAAGTCGTGCCGAAGACTATAAGTCTTACAAATCAGTAAGTTGATTGATATTTATAAGAAACAGCATCAATTGAAAACAGGCAAAATGTTCAAGCACTGTTGCCCAGGCAACAGTGCTCAGATCACCACGTTGCGCACGAAACGCACCGCCACCGCCCCATCGTTGCGATAGGCATGCGGCAGGTTGCTGGCGAACATGAAGAACTCGCCGCTGTCCAGGCGCCGCTCCTGCTCGCCCAGGACCAGGGTCAGGCAACCCTCGAAGACATACAGCTGCTCGCTCCAGCCTTCGGCGTCCGGTTCCGACAGGTATTGCTCGCCCGGCTCCAGGCGCCATTCCCAGAGCTCCACTTCGCGGCAGGCGTTGGCCTTGGCCAGCAGCACCGCCTTGCTCCCGGGAATCAGCCCGGCCCAGGCCAGCTCGTTGATCCGGCTCGGGTCGCGGGCATCGGGGGCCTGGATCAGGTCGCTGAAGGCCACGTCCAGGGCTTCGGCCACCCGGTCCAGGGTGCTGAGGCTGACATTCTTCTCACCGGCCTCGATGGCCACCAGCATGCGCCGGCTGACCCCGGACTTTTCCGCCAGGGCGCTCTGGCTCAGCTCGGCGGCGTGGCGCAGGCGCCGGACGTTGTGACTGACATGCTGCAGCACGGAAGCGCGCTGCCCAGGATCTTTGTGCACTATATTGCTCACTGTATGGGTTTGCGCAGTATACTGCCCAACTTCGCGGCGCATTGTGCGGCCGCCCCGGGTAGCACGCAAGGGCATGACGTCGGTGAACTCCTGCAAATCTTCTTCCTTCTTCCTCAAACTGAGCAAAGCCGAGTGCGTGCTGGTGCTGATCACCATGGTCTGGGGCGGCACCTTTCTCACGGTGCAGCACGCCATGACCGTCAGCGGCCCGATGTTCTTCGTCGGCCTGCGGTTCGCCGCGGCGGCCTGCATCGTCGGGCTGTTCTCCCTGCGCAGCCTGCGCGGGCTGACCCTGTTCGAACTCAAGGCCGGGGTCTTCATCGGCACCGCCATCATGCTCGGCTACGGCCTGCAGACCGTGGGCCTGCAAACCATTCCCAGCAGCCAGTCGGCCTTTATCACCGCGCTGTACGTGCCCTTCGTGCCGCTGCTGCAATGGCTGTTCATGGGCAAGCGCCCGGGGCTGATGCCGAGCATCGGCATCATGCTGGCCTTCACCGGCCTGATGCTGCTCTCCGGGCCCAGCGGCGCCACGCTGGACTTCAGCCCGGGAGAAATCGCCACCTTGATCAGCACCGTGGCCATCGCCGCGGAAATCATCCTGATCAGCACCTATGCCGGCCAGGTCGATGTGCGCCGGGTCACCGTAGTACAACTGGCTGCCACCTCGGTGCTGTCGTTCCTGATGGTGGTGCCGACCCAGGAAGCCATCCCGGACTTTTCCTGGCTGCTGCTGGCCAGCGCCCTGGGCCTGGGCGCCGCCAGCGCGGCGATCCAGGTGGCGATGAACTGGGCGCAGAAAAGCGTCTCGCCGACCCGCGCCACCCTGATCTACGCCGGCGAACCGGTATGGGCCGGGCTGGTCGGGCGCATCGCCGGCGAACGTCTGCCGGCCCTGGCCCTGCTGGGCGGCGCGCTGATCGTCGCGGCGGTGATCGTCAGCGAGTTGAAGACCAAGGGTAAAGGTGGCGAGGTGGTCGAGGCGGATCGGCTGGATGAGACCGCGGACTCGCAACGCTGAGCTAACGCGGCAACGACTCGACAATGGCCGCCAGTTCCTGCCGGGAGAGCTGGCCGGCCTGTACGGCGGCGACAATGTCCTCTCGCGTCATGGTCTTCTCCGGGACCTGCTCGGGATCGATATTCCACAACCACAAGGGGCTGATCTGCTCCTGCCCCGGCCAGAAGGCCTTGGGCAAGGCTTCCTGGGCGATCACGCCCTTGTGATAGAAGTACGCCAGGTAACGGCCATGGCCCTCGGCAAAGCCGGTGTCGTAATAGAGCACGGTGCCGGCGGGCAAGGCCGCCGCCGCTTGCCCCTCGATCGACAAGGGCTCCAGGGTCTTGAAGCGGCTCATGCCGGCAGTGGGCCCGGCCAGGGTCAGCCACAGCCAGACAATCCAGCCGCCGAGGACCATCAACAGCAGATTGGCGAGGGTTTTGCGGGTAAAGGGTCCGAGGGTCATAAAGGGCCTGTCTGCTTCCTTTCAAGCGGGTCCGTTGCCAAGGGGCGTGACCATAACACCGCGCGCAGCGCTTTGTTGTCATTCACCCCGGGCAAACTGCCATGATTTTCGCACCAGCCGGCTTTTTGTCCCCGGCCTTGAAGGCTGGCCGAAGGGGTTTTGTAGGATCCTGCCACAGCTTCAAGGTTGGTGATCACAGAGTCGGCACGTATGATGCATCACAATTTCCCGCAGATTAGAAGCCTATGTCCCTGATAGTTCTACTGCTTCTGCCTTTTATCGGCAGCTGTCTGGCGGCCTTGCTGCCGCACAACGCGCGTAACACCGAGTCCCTGCTGGCAGGCCTGGTCGCCTTGGCCGGTAGCGTGGCGGTGGCCTCGATGTACCCGCAGATCGCCCATGGTGGCGTGATCCGTGAAGAGTTCAACTGGCTGCCCAGCCTCGGCCTGAACTTCGTCCTGCGCATGGACGGCTTCGCCTGGCTGTTCTCCATGCTGGTGCTGGCCATCGGTACCCTGGTGTCGCTGTACGCGCGCTACTACATGTCGCCGGAAGACCCGGTGCCGCGCTTCTTCGCGTTTTTCCTGGCCTTCATGGGCGCCATGCTCGGCCTGGTGATTTCCGGCAACCTGATCCAGATCGTGTTCTTCTGGGAACTGACCAGCCTGTTCTCCTTCCTGCTGATCGGCTACTGGCACCACCGCTCCGATGCCCGGCGCGGGGCCTACATGGCGCTGATGGTCACCGGCGCAGGGGGCTTGTGCCTGCTGGCGGGGGTCATGCTGCTCGGCCATGTGGTCGGCAGCTACGACCTGGACCAGGTCCTGGCTGCCGGAGATCTCATCCGAGCCCATGCCCTCTACCCCATTCTCCTGCCGCTGATCCTGATCGGCGCCCTCAGCAAAAGCGCGCAATTCCCCTTCCACTTCTGGCTGCCCCACGCCATGGCCGCGCCGACACCGGTCTCGGCCTACCTGCACTCGGCGACCATGGTCAAGGCCGGGGTGTTCCTCCTCGCCCGCCTCTGGCCGTCGCTGTCCGGCAGCGAAGAATGGTTCTGGATCGTCGGCGGCGCCGGGGCCGCGACCCTGGTGCTGGGCGCCTACTGCGCGATGTTCCAGAACGACCTCAAGGGCCTGCTGGCTTACTCGACCATCAGCCACCTGGGCCTGATCACCCTGCTGCTGGGCCTGAATAGCCCGCTGGCCGCGGTGGCCGCGGTGTTCCACATCCTCAACCACGCCACCTTCAAGGCCTCGCTGTTCATGGCCGCCGGCATCATCGACCACGAAAGCGGCACCCGCGACATCCGCAAGCTCAACGGCCTGATCAAGCTGATGCCGTTCACCGCGACCCTGGCCATGGTCGCCAGCGCCTCCATGGCCGGCGTGCCGCTGCTCAACGGTTTCCTGTCGAAAGAGATGTTCTTCGCCGAGACGGTGTTCATCAATTCCACCGCCTGGGTCGAGGCCGCCCTGCCGGTAATCGCCACCATCGCCGGCACCTTCAGCGTCGCCTATTCCCTGCGCTTCACCGTGGACGTGTTCTTCGGCAAACCGGCCGAAGACCTGCCGCACACGCCCCACGAGCCGCCGCGCTGGATGCGCGCGCCGGTGGAACTGCTGGTGTTCACCTGCCTGCTGGTGGGGATCTTCCCGGCACAGATGGTCGGCCCGCTGCTGGCCGCGGCCGCCCAGCCGGTGGTTGGCGGCACGCTGCCGGAGTACAGCCTGGCGATCTGGCACGGCCTGAATGCGCCGATGATCATGAGCCTGATCGCCATGTCCGGCGGCATCGTGCTCTACCTGCTGTTGCGTGCCCCGCTGGTGCGCGGTGATTTTGCCTATCCGCCGCTGATCGGCCGCTTCAACGGCAAGCGCCTGTTCGAGCGCAGCCTGGTGAGCATGATGCGCCTGGCCCGGCGCCTGGAACGGCGGATCAGCACCCAGCGCCTGCAGACCCAGCTGTTCCTGCTGGTGCTGGTGGCGGTGCTGGCCGGCCTCATCCCGATGCTCTACAGCAGCCTGAGCTGGGGCGACCGGCCGAAGATCCCGGGCTCCATCGTCTTTGTCACCCTCTGGCTGCTGGCCATCGCCTGCGCCCTGGGCGCGGCCTGGCAAGCCAAGTACCACCGTCTGGCGGCCCTGACCATGGTCAGCGTCTGCGGGCTGATGACCTGCGTGACCTTCGTCTGGTTCTCCGCGCCGGACCTGGCCCTGACCCAGCTGGTGGTGGAAGTGGTGACCACGGTGCTGATCCTGCTCGGCCTGCGCTGGCTGCCCCGGCGGATCGAGGATGTTTCGCCGCTGCCCAGCAGCCTGCCCAAGGCCCGTGCCCGCCGCCTGCGCGACCTGCTGCTGTCGATCGCCGTCGGCCTGGGCATGGCCGTGCTGTCCTACGCCATGCTGACCCGCCAGACCCCCAACGACATTTCCTCGTTCTACCTCAGCCGCGCCCTGCCGGAAGGCGGCGGCAGCAATGTGGTGAATGTGATGCTGGTGGACTTCCGCGGCTTCGATACCCTGGGCGAGATCACCGTGCTGGTGGCCGTGGCCCTGACCGTGTTCGCCCTGCTGCGACGCTTCCGCCCGCCGAAGGAAAGCATGCAGCTGCCGGCCCAGCAGCGCCTGCTAGCGCCCGACGTGGTCACCGATCTGGTCAACCCGCGCCATGCCAGCGACACCGCCCTGGGCTTCATGATGGTGCCGGCGGTGCTGGTGCGCCTGCTGCTGCCGATCGCCCTGGTAGTGTCGTTCTACCTGTTCATGCGCGGCCACAACCTGCCGGGCGGCGGTTTCGTCGCCGGCCTGGTGATGTCGGTGGCGTTCATCCTGCAATACATGGTTGCCGGCACCCAGTGGGTCGAGGCCCAGATGAGCCTGCGGCCGTTGCGCTGGATGGGCACCGGCCTGCTGTTCGCTACCCTGACCGGGCTCGGCGCCCTGGCGTTCGGCTACCCGTTCCTGACCACCCATACCCTGCACCTGGACCTGCCGCTGCTGGGCGATATCCATATCGCCAGCGCGCTGTTCTTCGACATCGGCGTGTATGCCGTGGTGGTCGGCTCGACCCTGCTGATCCTCACCGCGCTGGCGCACCAGTCGGTGCGTGCCCAAGTCAAACCCCAAGCCAAGCCAGGAGCCGCCTGATGGAAGAAGTCATTGCAATCGCCATTGGTGTGCTGGCGGCCTCCGGCGTCTGGCTGGTGCTGCGGCCACGGACCTTCCAGGTGGTGATGGGGCTGTGCCTGCTGTCCTACGGGGTCAACCTGTTCATCTTCAGCATGGGCAGCCTGTTCATCGGCAAGGAGCCGATCATCAAGGACGGCGTGCCCCAGGACCTGCTGCACTACACCGACCCGCTGCCCCAGGCGCTGGTGCTCACGGCGATCGTCATCAGCTTCGCCATGACCGCGCTGTTCCTGGTGGTGCTGCTGGCGTCCAGGGGCCTGACCGGCACCGACCATGTGGATGGCCGGGAGCCCAAGGAATGAACCTGATGCCGCACCTGATCGTCGCGCCTATCCTGCTGCCGCTGCTGACCGCCGCGGTGATGCTGATGCTCGGCGAGAAACATCGCCCGCTCAAAGCCAGGATCAACCTGTTCTCCAGCATGCTCGGCCTGGGCATTTCCGTGCTGTTGCTGTGCTGGACCCAGCAGACCGGCGTGCCCGGCTCCGTCGGCGTGTACCTGCCGGGCAACTGGCAGGTGCCGTTCGGCATCGTGCTGGTGGTCGATCGCCTGTCGGCGCTGATGCTGGTGCTCACCGGGATCATCGGCGTCAGCGCCCTGCTGTTCGCCATGGCCCGCTGGGACCGCGCCGGGGCCAGCTTCCACGCGCTGTTCCAGATTCAGCTGATGGGCCTGTACGGTGCCTTCCTGACCGCCGACCTGTTCAACCTGTTCGTGTTCTTCGAAGTGCTGCTGGCCGCCTCCTACGGCCTGATGCTGCACGGCTCGGGGCGGGCGCGGGTGTCCGCCGGCCTGCACTACGTGGCGATCAACCTGCTGGCCTCGTCGCTGTTCCTGATCGGCGCGGCGCTGATCTACGGCGTCACCGGCACCCTGAACATGGCCGACCTGGCGCTGAAGATCCCGCTGGTGCCGGAAGCCGACCGTGGCCTGCTGCACGCCGGCGCGGCGATCCTGGCCACCGCGTTCCTGGCCAAGGCCGGCATGTGGCCGCTGAACTTCTGGCTGGTGCCGGCCTACTCCTCGGCCAGCGCGCCGGTGGCGGCGATGTTCGCGATCATGACCAAGGTCGGGGTCTACACCCTGCTGCGCCTGTGGACCCTGCTGTTCTCCGGCCAGGCCGGGGCATCGGCCTACTTCGGCGGCGACTGGCTGATCTACGGCGGCATGGCGACCATCGTCGGCGCGGCCCTGGCGATCCTCGCCGCGCAACGCCTGGAGCGCATGGCCAGCCTGAGCATCCTGGTCTCGGCCGGGATCCTCCTGGCGGCGATCGGTTTCGCCCAGCCCAGGCTGATTGCCGGCGCGCTGTTCTACCTGGTCAGTTCGACCCTGGCCCTGAGCGCACTGTTTTTGCTGGCCGAACTGATCGAACGTTCGCGCTCGGCCAACGAGATCCCCCTCGAGGATGAAGTCGAAACCCTGCCCCGGCCCCAGGAGTCGCTGCAACCGCCACCGGGCACCAACCTCGACGACGAGCAGAAAGCCGTGGTCGGCCAGGTGATTCCCTGGACCATGGCCTTCCTCGGCCTGAGCTTCATCGCCTGCGCGCTGCTGATCATCGGCATGCCGCCGCTGTCGGGTTTCATCGGCAAGCTGAGCCTGATCGGCGCCCTGCTCAACCCACTGGGGCTGGGCCAGGCCACGGATGCACCCTTGTCCGGCGCCGCCTGGGGCCTGCTGGCCTTGCTGATCCTCTCCGGCCTGGCGTCGCTGATCGCCTTTTCGCGCCTGGGCATCCAGCGCTTCTGGACCCCGGAAGAACGGCCGTCGCCGCTGCTGCGGCGCTTCGAGTGCGTGCCGATCATTGCCCTGCTCGGGCTGTGCATGCTGCTGACCGTCAAGGCCGAGCCGCTGCTGCGCTTTACCCAGGCCGCCGCCGACAGCCTCAACAATCCGCAACAGTATGTGATGGCCGTGCTCGGCACCCGGGCGGTCCCCAGCCCCGAGGCCCAGGCGGCGTTGCAGGAGGTGCAGCCATGAAGCGCCTGTTCCCCGCTCCCTGGTTGTCGCTGGCGCTGTGGCTGCTATGGCTGGTGCTGAACCTGTCCGTCAGCCCCGGCAACCTGCTGCTCGGCGCCCTGCTGGGGTTCTGCGCGCCGCTGATGATGCGGCCGTTGCGCCCGCTGCCGATCCGCATCCGCCGCCCCGCGACCATCCTGCGCCTGCTCCTGGTGGTCGGCCGCGATGTGCTGCTGTCGAACCTGGCCGTGGCCTGGGGCGTGCTCAACGCCGGGCGCCGCCCGCCGCGCTCGCGCTTCGTCAAGATCCCCCTGGAGTTGCGCGACGCCAACGGCCTGGCCGCGCTCTCGACCATCACCACGGTGGTGCCGGGCACGGTGTGGTCCGAGCTGTCCCTGGACCGCAGCATCCTGCTGCTGCATGTGTTCGACCTGGACGACGAAGCGGCTTTCATCCAGCACTTCAAGACGACCTACGAGCGTCCGTTGATGGAGATCTTCGAATGAGTGCCCTGCTCGCGAATGCGATCCTGTTCAGCCTGTTCCTGTTTTCCGTGGCCATGGTCCTGACCCTGGTCCGGCTGTTCAAGGGTCCCTCGGCCCAGGACCGGGTCCTGGCCCTGGACTACCTATACATCCTGGCGATGCTGATGATGCTGGTGCTGGGCATCCGCTACGCCAGCGACACCTACTTCGAGGCGGCGCTGCTGATCGCCCTGTTCGGCTTCGTCGGCTCCTTCGCCCTGGCCAAATTCCTCCTGCGTGGCGAGGTGATCGAATGAATGCCGTCAGTGAACTGTCGTGGTGGATCGAGATACCGGTGGCGATCCTGCTGGTGCTCAGCAGTAGCTTCGCGCTGATCGGCGCCCTGGGCATGCTGCGCATGAAGGATTACTTCCAGCGCATGCACCCGCCGGCCCTGGCCTCGACCCTGGGCGCCTGGTGCGTGGCCCTGGCGTCGATCCTGTATTTCTCAGGGATGAAGTCGGGGCCGGTGCTGCACGCCTGGCTGATCCCGATCCTGCTGTCGATCACCGTGCCGGTGACCACCCTGCTGCTGGCGCGGGCGGCGCTGTTCCGCAAGCGCATGGCCGGCGACGATGTACCGGCGGAGGTCAGCAGCCGGCGCAGCGAAAGCGGCAGCTGAGTTCAGCCACTCAGTTCCAGGCCACCACCAGCAGCCCCGCGCCCAGGACCACGCACAGCGGCGAATAGAACAGGGTGTCCAGCCGGGCAAACCGGGACCCGCTGACCTCCTTGAAGAACCCCACCAGGTTCGAATCGCCGATGGCCCGGGCGAACATCAGCAAGGCCATCGCACTGATCACCCATTGCAGCGCCGGGTGGCTCACCGTCGGCAGGTACAGGCCCACCCGCAAGCACACCAGCATCGCGATCAGCAGCAGGCCCACCGCCACCAGCAAGGTGGCGAACCCCGAGGGCTTGAACGCCGGCTCCAGCTCGCCCGGCGTCCTGCCCGGCACCTGGGGAATCGCCGCGTCACTGCCGCGCTTGCCGCCGGCGGCCCAGTACAGGTGGATCAAGCTGATCAGCAGGAAGGCTCCGGCCATCCCTTGCGCGATCAAAACATTCATATGCAAACGTCCATGGCAAAAAAATGTCGCTGAAGAATGGACCCACCCGCACGTTTTTGTAAGTACGTTCGTCGCCTGCGATGGTAAAGTGCCGCCTCATGAAATTAACCCGAACCGATCGCTCGCTCGTTGCCTGGATGCTCTATTGTTGCGTCCTGTTCAACGTGTTCGCCTGCAGCATCGGCCACGGGCAAATGGTCGGCCAGCAGCTCAACGGGATCGGCGGCCAGTTCTGTACGGTGGACCCGCGCACCCAGGCGCCGGCCTCCTCCAACCCGGTCGACGAATCGCTGCCGACCCTGTCCAAGGCTTTCGGTTGCCCGCTGTGCTCCACCGGCGGCATGGGCCCGGCGTTCAACTCCAGCCTGACCCTGGCGATCCTGCCGCAGCACCACAGCCCACCGCTGGCGCCGCGCGCCACCGCCGACGTCCCCACCCGTTTCACCTGGCCCGCGGCCCACCCGCGCGCGCCGCCCGCCTTCGCCTGAGTCTTTCGCCCTTGTCATCAGCCCGCCCCGTGCCTTAACCCACGGTGTTTGTTCGTGGGCTGCTTCCTAGCCAAGCATTCAGGATCTACCGATGAAACACATTCCCCTGCTGGCCAGCCTGTGCGGCTGCCTGTCCGTCAGCGCCTGGGCGCAATCCAGCGTCGACCTGGCGCCGATCACCATCGACGGCGAGCAGCCCGCCGAACCCGGCCTGGCCCTCGACCAGTCCAGCGGCATGGCCTCGCGCCTGGGCCTGAGCGTCCGCGAAACCCCGGCCTCGGTGGCGGTGGCCAACCGCAACGATATCGAGCGGCGCGGCGCGCAGAACTTCCAGGACGCCGCCAACACCCTGCCCGGGGTCAATGCCAGCGCCCCGCCGGGGTTCGGCGGTTTTGTCTCGTACCGTGGTTTCAGCAATAGCCAGATCACCCAGATGTTCAACGGCATCAACGTGTCCAGCGGTCTGGCGCGACCGGTGGACGCCTGGATCTATGACCGGGTCGAACTGCTCGGCGGCCCCTCTTCGCTGGTCAACGGCGCCGGCTCCGTGGGTGGTTCGCTGAACTACGTGACCAAGCTGGCCGACCGCCAGGAGCGGGCCATCGAGGGTCGCGTCAGCTACGGCAGCTACGACACCACGCAAACCGCCTTCGGCCTCAACCACGCCCTCAGCGAGGCCGGCGACGAGATGCAGCACTACGCCCGCCTCGACGTCAGCCACAACACCAGCAACGGCTACATCGACCGCCAGGAACGGGATGCCTGGAGCCTGGCGTTTTCCCTGCTCAGCGACCTGACGCCGAACCTGTCCCACACCCTGGCCGTGGAATACCAGGACGAACACGAGGACAGCCCGTACTGGGGCACCCCGGTGCTCAACCCCAAGGCCGGCGAGTTGAAGATCGACAAGCACAACCGCTTCAACAACTACAACGTCGAGGACGGTCGCTACGAGCAGCGCACGATCTGGGTGCGCTCGATCGTCGACTACCGGATCAACGACAGCACCAGCCTGCGCAACACCCTCTATCACCTGGACAGCCAGCGCGATTACCGCAACCTGGAAACCTACCAGTACAACACCGACAACAGCGCGGTGAACCGCTCCACGGCCTATCAGGTGCGGCACCAGGGCGAGCAGAACGGCAACCAGTTCGAACTGCGCCACGACAGCTCGATCTTCGGCCTCGACACAACCTGGTCCGGCGGCTTCGAGTACAAGGTCAACCGCACCACCAACTCGCCGCTGAACGTCAAGGCGGCCAACAGCGTCGATCCGAACAACTACCAGCCGGGGCATTTCTACGACCTGCCGGGCACCCGCCAGGGCTTTGTCGCCGACAAGACCAACGAGGTCGCCACCCAGGCGCTGTTCGTCGAGAATCGCCTGGCCCTGACCGACCGGCTGACCCTGCTTAGCGGCCTGCGCTACGACCACATCGACCTGGACGTGACCAACCACCGCCAGGTGACGGCGAGCAACCCGCGGCACCTCAAGCGCAGCTGGGAGCCGGTCACCGGCCGGGTCGGCCTGACCTACCAGTACCTGCCCGGCGCCAACGTCTACGTGCAATACAGCACTGCCGCCGAACAGCCCAACAGCGCCACCCAGGACTTCGATGTCTCCACGGGCAAGCAATGGGAAGTGGGCAGCAAGTTCGATTACCTGGACGGCCGAGGCTCGGCGACCCTGGCGGCCTACCGTATCGAGCGCAAGGACTTCGCGGTGACCGACCCGCTGGACCCGACCCTGAGCATCCCGGTGGGCCAGCAGACCTCCAGGGGCATCGAGGTGGCCAGCTCGCTGCGGGTCACCCCGAAGCTGCTGCTCGAGGGCAACTTCGCCTGGGTCGATGCGCAGTACGACGCGTTCACCGAGAAGAACGCCGCGGGCGTGGTGGTGTCCCGCAAGGGCAATACCCCGACCAACGTGCCGGACCGGGTCGGCAACCTGTGGCTGACCTATGACCTGGCGCCGCAGTGGCAGACCGGGGTGGATGCGCGTTATGTGGCCTCGGTGTACGCCGACACGGCCAACACCCTGACCGTGCCCTCCTACACCCTGTACGGCACCTTCCTGACCTATAAGCTCGACAGCCACACCTCGATCACCGGGCGGGTACGCAACCTGACCAACGAGGTCTACGCCGAGTTCGCCCATGTGTCGCCGGCTTACTACCTGGGTACGCCGCGGACCTTCGAGCTGGCGGTGCAGAGCCGCTTCTAAAGGCATCGCGAGCCAGCTTGCTCCTACAGTTCGCGTAACCCTGTAGGAGCGAGCTGGCTCGCGATAGCGATCTCCCCAGCCCCTCAATCCAGGCTGGCACTCACCTTGTCCGCCACATCCCCGGGCAACCACGCCCGCCACACGTCCGGATGCGCCTTGAGGAATGCCCGCGCCGCCTCCCGGGGTGGCGTGTGCTTCTCGCTCATCTCGGCCAGGGCCTTGTTCAGCGCTTCGATCGGCAAATCGACCTTGCTAAAGAACTCGGTAATCTGCGGGTACTGCCGCTGGAACGGCGTGGACACGCCAATCGACAGCTTCGAGGCCAGCGAGCGCGTGGGGCGTGGGTTGGGGTGCTCGGCGTCGGTCAGGGTTTTCCAGGCCTCGGCATCGAACGGCGGCTCCTCCAGCTGGATCAGCTTGAAGCGACCGAGCAACGGGGTCGGCGACCAGTAGTAGAACAGGACCGGCTGGCCGCGACGGATCGATGAAGTGATCTCGGCGTCCAGCGCCGCGCCGGAACCGCTGCGGAAATTCACATAGCTGTCGGTCAGGCCATAAGCCTTGAGCTTCTGCTTGTTCACCACTTCCGAGGTCCAGCCGATGGGGCTGTTGAGAAAACGCCCCTTGCCCGGGCTTTCCGGGTCCTTGAACACGTCCTTGTAGCGCGCAAGGTCGGTGACGCTGCGCAGGCCCGGCGCCAGCGGCTTGATGCCCTTGGCCGGGTCGCCCTTGACCACGTATTCCGGCACCCACCAGCCTTCGGTCGCGCCCTTCACCGTGTCGCCCAGGGCCGCCACCTTGCCCTCGGCCTCGGCCTTGACCCACACCGGGCTGCGTCCGGCCCACTCTTCGCCGATGACCTGGATATCGTTATTGGCCAGCGCGGTTTCCAGGGTGATGGTAGTACCCGGCAAGGTGTCGGTCGGCAGGCCGTAACCCTTCTCGACGATGGTGCGCAGGATATCGGTGATCAGGCTGCCGCTTTCCCAGTTCAGGTCGGCGAAGTGGATCGGCGCCTGTGCCGGCTGTACCGACGGTGCCGCCGAGGCGCCGGCGGGCGCCAGCAAAATACCCAAGCCAAGCAGCGTGCCGCCCAGCAGTGTTCGCAGTCCTTTCATGCCTGTGCCCCTTTAGCTGTTCACAGCGTTGCAGGATGGTCTTGCGATCGGGGACCGCAAGCCTCTGACTAATTGAGTCATCTGACTGTAGTAGAGGTTCCTGCTTTCGAGGGGACTTCAGTTTTCGCCCTGCTCCTGCAGGCGCTGCAACTCGCGGCGCACCATGCTGGCGTATGCCGCCGGCTGCAGGACATACAGCTGCGAGGCCACCCAGGCCAGCCAGGCGCCTTGCAGCATGGCCTTGCGTTCGAACAGGCGCTGGGCCTCGGCGCGGGCGCGCGCAAGATGCTGCTGGTGGAATTCGGCGCGGCTCACTCGCTGGCCTTGAAGCTCACCAGTTCTCCCTTGCGCCATTTGGCGGCCTTGCCGGTCACGGCTTTCAGGGTCTTGGTCAGGCCTTCCTGCAACTGCTGGTTGGCGGCGAATACCGTCACCACGCTGTGGCCTTCCTTGAACAGGATGGCGTGGCCGTCGGCGGTGCTGACAAAGGCGTATTCGCCCAGGCCGTAGACGGCCAGCTTGATCTCGCGAAACCGGATTTCGAACTTGCCGCCCTCACGGCTGGGCAGGACCGCGGCGCGGAAATGGTCGCCGACCTTGAGTTCCAGGCGCGGCTTGTCGTCCACGACCAGCGCCGTCTCGGTATCGATTTCGGCGACGTAAATGCCTTCCGGCGTCTGTTCGGTGATGTAGACGAAACGGGACTGGAACTGTTTGACCAACTTTGCGCGTAAGTCGCCCAGGACGAACAACGCGTGCATATCAAGATTACTTACTGCCAAGGAAAGATCCCCGAAACTGAAAATGACTCTGCCCGCGTAAACGACGGACAGCAGAAAAAGGCGGCCGAACCGGCGCCGTGACTCCACATGAAAACAATCCGAAAAAGCACCACCCGCCAACGCGTAGGCGCAAACACCGGAGCGCCCCTCCCCAGAAAGACCGGAAGGACTACCGGACCGTTTGGCCCGCATCAAGCGCAGAAGAAGTGATTCCAGCTCGCCGAGAAAGCTGCGCACTCACTGTCGATCGGAAAACCTCACGATCCTTTCGTCACCCTTAATGGGACGGGAGTGCTGCAGATAAACATCAATCTCTGACTGCCGGGGCAATTCTAGAGCAACTTTATGTATTCAGAGCAACCCATGCGTTAGCAAATCGCTGAAAAAACCTCTTTCACCCTACCGGTCAGCCACTTGCGTGACTTAACTCAGCCATCGACCGGCAACAACTGCCATACTGCCGCGACCTTGAAGCCGGCCACCGGCCAGGCTTCACCAGCATAATTTCCAGGGGAAAGTCGGACGTGACGGAATTCGATATAGGCGAGTTTTTCATCCATGGCGAGGCCCGGGATGTCGAGGGCGAGTTCCAGGCCGTGATCGTGATGCGCGCCAAGCCACCGCTGCGCACCGTGCGCTGCCACCAGGTGGAAAAGGACCGCTGGTTCAAGACCGCGGAACTGGCCGAAGCCGCCGCCAAGGACGCCGCCCGCGCCCTCAAGCAGGCCGTCGACCAGGGCGCCCTGAACCTCTGAACGGCAATAAAGGATTGCCGCGCCCGACCGACATATTGGTGAGCCTTCATTTCAAGAGCACCATGATGATCGACCTCAACCCACCTGCCCGCCTGCCTTCCCTGGCCGAGTTCGCCCTGCCCGGCGCGGCGGCCAGCGAAAGCCCGGCGAGCGATCCGTTTGACCTGCGCACCGCGATCACTCGGGCGACCAACGCTGCTCCCGACGGCGTGCTCGAAGCGAAAAAGAAACGCATCAAGCTGCTGCGCAAGCAGATCGAACAACTGCAGCAAAGGCTGCGCAAGGCCAACGAGCGCCTGGCGATGGTACAAAGCGCCGCCCGGCATCGCACAACCGACGCGCACATGCAGGCATTGTCCGCCGCCCGGGCCCAGGCGCAGGCCGCCAGCAGCGCCTTGTCGATGGCCCAGGTGGCGCTGTTCCAGGCCGAAAGCGCGGTGATCGGCAGCGAGGTCTGAGCCCCCGGCAAGCTGATCGAACTCCTGGTTGCCCGGCGCCTCAGATGCAAGACAATGCCCGGATAATCCCTCAGCAAGGAGATCAACATGGACTCGCCGACCCACGACCTCAAAGGGCTGTTCGATCAACTCGGCCTGGACTCCAGCCCCAACGCCATCGACGCGTTCATCGAGCAACATTCGCCACTGCCCGCGGACGTGCGGATGATCGACGCCGACTTCTGGACGCCCCGGCAGGCGGCCTTTCTCAAGGAAGAACTGCGCGAAGACGCCGATTGGGCGCGGGTGGTCGACGAGCTCAACCTGCGCCTGCATCAGCGTCGTTAAGCCGAACGGCTGAATACTGGGTGTCCGGCCTTGTCCCGCGCCAGCTGGGCCAGCCAGGACGCCTGGCACTCCAGGGCCTCTTCCCGGCTGGCGAACGGCGCGCCGCGGCGCTCGCCATTGACCAGCACGACCCAGCACACATTCAGCCCGACCGCGCGAAAGGTGGCCGGTACACCGCTACCAATCATCACTGCGACATCGACTTTGCTTTGCATGAGGACTTCTCCTGGTAACTAGTTAGCTAGCTAACAATGTCGCTCATACTAATGAGTTCCAATGCTGGGAAAAAGCCATCTCTGGCACAGCTTCGTTGCAGGGCCGGTAACAATGGCCGGCCCTTGTCCAGGCTCAACCGCGCGCGGCCGCGGCGGCCTGCTCCGGTTTGTAGCCCAGGCGCAGGCCGCCCCAATGCCGGCCCTTGACCCTGATCGGCACCGACAGATCGTGCATCAGCTCGCCGGTATCGCGGGTGTAGGTTTGCAGCAACAGCGGCTGCTGGTGGCTGCCGCAACGCAGGCCGGTGCGGTCCTCGAACTTGCGCTTGGTGCGGTTGTGCAAGGTGTCCACCTGCGGGTCGCCGGTCAGCGGCTGGGAGAACGCCTGGTTGTGGGTCGGCACGTAGCCCTGGGGCGTGCAGGCGATGGCGAACACCAGGCCTTCGTGACGCGCCAGCAACGGCTCCTGGATCGCCGGCAGCACCTGATCGGCGTAACGGTCGAAGCGGGTCTGGTATTTCACCGGCTGGGTATTGGCGATCGGCTGGTAGCTGCGGTCGAACAGGTCGTCGAGGCTGATGCGGTTGGCCGCAAGATCCGCCTCGAACTGCTCGGCGATGCGCCGGGCGCCTTCCTGGGCCAGGTCGTAGATGCGCTGGTGGTAGTCATCCAGGCCGACCTCGGCCAGGCGTTCGCTGATGATCTCCGCCTGCCCTTCCATCTGCGCCGCCGCCTCGGCCAGGCGGCGGGTCTGCTGGTCGCTCACCGCCAGATCGCCGCGCACCTGCTCCACGGCATGGAACAGGCTGTCCAGTTGCTGGCGATTGGTCTCGGCGCCGCGGGCGATCTCGCCGACCTGGTTTTCCACCCCGGCCGCCAGCCGGGCGATGTTCTGCAGGTGCTGGCCGGTGGACTCGACCTGCTCGACCCCGGTGTTCAGGTCGCTGGACAGCTGGCGGATCTGCTCCACCACCTGGGCCGTGCGCTGCTGGATATCGCCGACCATCACCCCGACCTCGTCGGTAGCGGTGGCCGTGCGCCCGGCCAGGCCACGCACTTCATCGGCCACCACGGCGAACCCGCGGCCATGCTCGCCGGCCCGCGCCGCCTCGATGGCGGCATTCAGCGCCAGCAGGTTGGTCTGGCTGGCGATCGACTGGATCACCAGCGCCACCCGCTGGATGTCTTCGCTGCGCTGGCTCAAGGCTTCGATCAGTTGCCGGCTGTCGTTGGCGCTTTGGCTGAGGCGGTGCATACGGGTGATCGACTCGCCCAGCACCGCGCTGCCTTCGGCGCTGCTGCGGTGGGCTTCGCTGGCGGCGCTCAGGGCCTGCTGGCTGAGCTGCGCGGCCAGTTGCTCGGTGTGGATCATCGCCTCGGCGCTGCTGACGATGCGCGCCGCCGAGTCCAGTTGCGATTGCACCCGCCCGGCCAGTTGCCGGACCGAATAGGCCACGCCGGCGGCCGACAGTGCGTTATGGCTGGTGCTGCAGGACAGGTCGCGCGTCAGCGCGGCGATCTCGCGGTTATCGACGCTGCTCGCCGGCGCTGCGGCCTTGGCCCTGCGCAAGAGCGGCAGCCAGACGATCAGCAGCATCAGCGGCACGGCGAGATAGAAAGAAAGCCGCCCCTGGGACAGGACGTACAGCACTAGCAGCAAGGCGCCGCTTTGCAGGGCTGGAACCTGCCAGCGCCGGGTGTTTTGGCCTGTCGGCAGCGGTTGCGCCATGGCAGCCGGCGAAGATCCGTCTTGCGTCATCTGGATTACCCCACGCTTTTCTAATTATTTGACCTGCATTGAACGCCACTAAAAAGCCATTATCCATGGTCCATTAGTCGCAGCTTTGCAGCAGATCAATAGAAAGGCGCGGGCTTTAAAGACGCCCACAAACGACTCGCGGGCAAGCCGCCGATCCCAGGCGTCTCGACGACCTTGGGATGGGGCTTGCCCGCGAGGGAAAGAAGTCTTGGCGATCAGGCCTGACGCTGGTGCTTATCGATCTGCTCGTGACGTTCCTGAGCTTCGATGCAGTACTTGGTGGTCGGGCTGATCAGCAGGCGTTTCAGGCCGATCGGCTCGCCGCTGTCGTCGCACCAGCCGAAGCTGTCGTCGCCGATACGGCCCAGGGCCTGCTCCAGCTGCGGCAGCATGCGCTGGTCGCGGTCGATAGCGTTGACCAACCAGGTCCGCTCTTCCTCTACGGAAGCCGCGTCGGCAGGGTCGGCCGGGGTGTCCAGGCTCTCAATGGCGATTCGGTTCTGTTCGATGCGCTCGTGGGTTTCGACCTTCATGGCCTGCAACAGCTCAGTGAAAAAAGCCAGCTGCTCGGCGTTCATGTAGTCATCCGCCGGCATGGCCAGCAACTTTTCCTTTGTCATTGATTTCTCTATAAAAAATACGTGCATTAAGGCGAATTAAAGCTGTTTTCCGTGCCCCCTTTCGGGGCATCGGAAAGGCGCCATACATTCCAAGCGCCACCCGGCACTCAATTTACGAGGGGCGGCAGTCTAAGGCCGGTTCGAGGCGTCAGCAACTGAAATGACATCAGATTTGTCTGATAAGCCCTGAAAGCCCGCCAGGGCTGGCTTTGGCGGCGGTTATCGGAGTGCGTTTATAACAAGAAATTCCATCGGCCGGGGTCTTTTAGAAGACAAACGGCAGCGGCAGGCCCGAAAAAAGGCCTGCCGCTGCCGGGATTCTGCACGCTTCCCTGTAGGAGCGAGCTTGCTCGCGATGGGCGTCAATGTACCGCGTTTCCATCAGACCCTACGCGTTATCGTTGACCGCCATCGCGAGCAAGCTCGCTCCTACAGTAAAACAGAGGGATCAGCGCTTGAGCTTGCGCTTGTTGCGGTACTGGTCGATGACCACCGCCACCACGATGATCAGGCCCTTGATGATGTCCTGGATGTAGGCATCGACGCCGACGAAGGTGAAACCGCTGGCCATCACCCCGAGGATCAGCGCGCCGATCACGGTGCCGGTGATGCGCCCCACGCCGCCGGCCAGGCTGGTGCCGCCGATCACCGCCGCGGCGATGGCATCCAGTTCATAGGACATGCCCATGCCCGCCTGCCCGGTCGCCGCCCGCGCCGAGGCCACTACTCCGGCGAGCCCCGCCAGCAGCCCGGCGATGCTGTAGACGATCACCAGGTGGCGCTTGACGTTGATCCCCGAGGTCCGCGCCGCCTGCATGTTGCCGCCGATGGCATAGGTGTACTTGCCGTACTTGGTGTAGCGCAGGGCGATATGAAAGATCACCGCCACCACCAGGAAGATGATCACCGGCATCGCGCCGTGGCCGATGGCCGTGTAGGAATCCGAGAGCATGCTGATCGGCTGGCCTTCGGTGTAATAGCGCGCCAGGCCACGCGCCGAGACCATCATGCCGAGGGTGGCGATAAAGGGCGGGATGCCGGTGATGGCGACAATGCTGCCGTTGATCGCCCCCGCCAGCAGCCCTACCCCCAGCCCGGCCACCACCGGGATCCACACCGGCAGGTCGGTCAGCGACGGAAACACCGCACGGGTGAAGTCCGAGGTCTGCGCCAGGCTGGCGGCGATCATCGCCGACAGCGCCAGCACCGAGCCGGACGACAGGTCGATGCCGGTGGTGATGATCACCTGGGTCACGCCGATGGCCAGCAGGCCGATGATCGACACCTGCAGGATCATCAGCACCAGGCGCTGGGAGTTCATCAGGAAGCTCTGGTCGCGCACGATCCAGCCGAACAGCTCGAACACCAGGCCGATGCCGATCAGCACCAGGAAGATGCTCAGCTCGGTGGGCAGGCGCCGGCGCGTTCTGGCTGGCGCCGCCGCGGGTTTGTTTTCCAGTATCGCGTTCATAAGCCTTCACCTTCTTCTTGTATGGCCGGCGGCGAACACACCTCGCCGATGGCCTTGATACGTTTGCCGGCTAGTGGACCAGGGACATCCCGGAAGCCAGTTGCATGACCTTCTCCTGGGTCGCTTCGCCGCGGTCGAGGGTGCCCATCAGCTCGCCCTCGTGCATGACCATCACCCGGTCGCTCATGCCCAGCACTTCCGGCAGCTCCGAAGAAATCATGATCACCGCCATGCCTTCGCCGGCGAGGTAGGCGATCAGCCGGTAGATCTCGGCCTTGGCGCCGACGTCGATGCCGCGGGTCGGCTCGTCGAGGATCAGCACCCGCGGATTGGTCATCAGCCAGCGCGCGAGCAAGGCCTTCTGCTGGTTGCCGCCGGACAGGGTGTCGATGCACTGCTCCAGGGACGGGGTCTTGACCCGCAGCTTCTTGCACATGTCCTCGCACAGGGCGCGCAGGGCCTTCTGCTGGATGAAACCGTTGCCGGCATAGTGCGGCAGCACCGCCATCTCCATGTTTTCCAGGACCGACAGGCAGGGAAACAGGCCGCTGAGCTTGCGGTCCTCGGTCAACAAGGCAAACCCCTTGTCGATGGCCATGTGCGGATCGCTGATGCGCACCGGCTGGCCGTCGAGGCGGATCTCGCCGCCGTCGCTGGGGGTAATGCCGAAAATCGTCTCGGCCACGTTGGTGCGGCCCGAGCCCATCAGCCCGGCGATGCCAAGGATCTCCCCGGCGTGCAGGTCGAAGGACACGCCCTCGAACACCCCGTCCAGGCGCAGGTCGCGCACCGACATCAGCAGCTCGCCTATGGGTTTCTCGCGCACCGGGAACAATTGGCTCAGTTCGCGGCCGACCATCATCGAGATCAGGCTGTCGCCGTCCATGCTGTCGGCCCGTTGCAGGCCGATGTAGGCGCCGTCGCGGAACACCGCCACTTCATCGGCGATGGCGAACACTTCGTTCATCTTGTGGGTGATATAGATGATGCCCTTACCCTGGGCCTTGAGGTCGGCGATGATCGAGAACAGGTGCGCCACCTCTTTCTCGGTAATGGCCGAGGTCGGTTCGTCCATGATCAGGATGTCGGAGTCGTAGGACACCGCCTTGGCGATCTCCACCATCTGCCGCTCGGCGATGCTCAGGTTGCCCACCTGCTCCTCGGGGTCGAGGTTGATCCGCAGGCGCTCCAGCAGCAGCGCGGTGCAGCGGTGCATCTCGCGGTGATCGACCATGTGCAGGCCGTTGAGCTGCTCGCGGCCGATCCAGATGTTCTCGGCGATGCTCATGTGCGGCATCAGGTTGAGTTCCTGGTGGATCATCGCGATCCCCGCCTGCAAGGCCGCCAGCGGCGTCTCGAAATTCACCCGCTGGCCCTTGAGGCGCAGCTCGCCGGCGTCCGGCTGGTAGATCCCGGCAATGATTTTCATCAGGGTCGACTTGCCCGCGCCGTTCTCCCCCATCAGCGCCAGCACCGTGCCGGGACGCACCCGCAGCTGCACATCGGACAGGGCGACAACCCCGGGGAAACCCTTGCTGACGTTGATGACTTCCAGCAGGTAAGGCTGCTGCTCGGACACAGACTGGGCAGACTGAGCGGCGGGCTGCATAGCCGCCGTCGGGATGCTCGAAGCAGTCGCTGAAGCGAACATGATCAGGTACTCCATCCGCGGGGCAGCTGGGCCACCCCGCCGGCTTATGGTTGTTGATGGAACGGACGGGCTGTTTGAACCGGGCTTATTTGAACTGGGCGACGTTTTCCGGGGTGATCAGGCGATACGGCACCCACACCGCCTGCTCCACCGGCTCGTGCCTGGCCATTTTCACCGCGGTGTCGATCGAGCCGTCGGCCTGGCCCTTGGCATCCTGGAACACCGAGACCGCCAGGTCGCCCTTCTGCACCGCGCGCAGGCCATCGGGCGTGCCGTCGACCCCGGCGATCAGCACGCTGCCCTTCTCCACCCCGGCCTGTTTCAGCGCCATGGCGGCGCCGATGGCCATTTCATCGTTGTTGGCCACCACCGCATCGAACTGGCGGCCCTGGGTCAGCCAGTCGTTGACCAGGGTCATGGCCTTGTCCCGCAGCCAGATCCCGGTCTGTTCCTGCTCGACCTTGATCCCCGGGTACTTGGCCAGCACTTCCTTGACGCCCTTGGTGCGGTTGGTGGTGGAGTTGTTGGCCAGGTCGCCCAGCAGGATCACCACCTCGCCCTTGCCGCCCATCTTGTCGGCCAGGTACTGCATCTGCATCTGCCCGGCTTCCAGGTCGTTGGAGGCCACGGTGACCACGCCCTTGGGCAGGTTCAGGTCGTCCGGCCGACGGTTGACGTAGACCAGCGGAATCCCGGCCTTGACCGCCGCTTCGGTGATCTTGCGGGTTGCCGCGGTGTCCACCGGGTTGACCACGATGGCGTCGACCTTCTGGCTGATAAAGCTTTCCACCTGGCTCAGTTGCTTGACCACATCGGCCCGGGCGTCCTCGAACTGCAGCGTGACGCCGTCCGGCAGCGACTTGGCTTTCTGGTCCATGGATTCACGCAGGTAAGTCAGCCAGGTGTCGTCGAACTGCGACATGCTCACGCCGATCTTCAGGTCGGCGAACGCCGTGCCGCTGCCCAGCAGCAGGGACAGGGCAAGCGTGGCGAAACGGGTCTTGGTCTTCATGAAAGGTCTTTCTCCACATTCTTGTAGGTTTTATGGATAAGGCGCAGAAACCACTCAGTGAGGCAGACGCACGATCGGCGCGCCGGGCATGCAGCACACCAGCGCGCCCTTGCGTTCGACGCAAAGCAGGCGGACCAGGGACTGGACGACAAAGGCATGCCGGGGTGTTTGGCGGGGTGTCCGACTGGACAATGGATGGCGGCGCGGCAATGCGCGGCGAAGCAGGTGCACAACGGAACTGAAGGTTTTCATCGACGGTACCTGTTTTGTTTTTGTTGGCGGGTTTCACTCGGTTCAAGGCGGATCTGAAATCGGCCTGTGACGCTGGCGAAACCCTGCTAGTCGGCAACCTGGAAATGACTTTATTGGAAAATAATTTCTATATCAACTCATTTTAGAATTTTATTCCAAATTCATTCTGCAGCCGGAAATCCGCCATTTCCACCACCTGGCGCTGGCGCCAGCTCAGGCGCGCGGCGTCCAGCACGCGGGTGGTGGCCAGGGCCTCGGCCGCGGTCACCGGCAGCGGCCCCTGCCCTTGCAGCGCCGCCTGCCACTGTTTATAGAACTGCAACCAGTCGCCCCGCTCGGAAGCCACCCGCTCACGGATCTCGCCCTGCTCGAACCAGCCCCAGCGCCGGTGTTCCTCGACGCCCCAGCGCTCGCCCTCGGTCTGCGGCGACAGGCCGGCGACCAGCGCCTGCTCCTGGCCGTCCAGGCCCTCGACCGTATAACTGCCGGCCGAACCGCTGACCCGGAACCGTGGCCCCTGGCAGTTCTGCAGACAACTACCGGATAAATGTGAAACCACGCCGTTGGCATGGCTCAGGGCGAGAAAAAAACCGTAGTCGCAGGTCGGCGCCTGGGCGGCGTACTGCAACTCGGCGTAGACCCGGGTCACCGGGCCGAACAGCTGCAAGGCCTGGTCCACCAGATGGCTGCCGAGGTCGCGCAGGAACCCGCCGCCGCTGGTATTGCCCACGGCCTGCGGCACATAGCGCTCGACCCGCGACTCGAAGCGGCTGACGCTGCCCAGGGCGCCGCTGGCGATCAGCTTGCGCAGGGTGAGGAAGTCCGAGTCCCAGCGCCGGTTCATGTACACGCTCAGCGGCACCCGACGGGTTTGCGCGGCGTCGATCAGCGCCTTGGCCTGTTCGAGGTCGCTGGCGAAGGGTTTGTCGCTGACCACCGGGACACCGCGCTCGATGGCTTCCAGCACCAGCGCCGCACGGCCCTCCAGCGGGGTGGAAATCACCAGCCCGTCGATCCCGGCCGCGACCAGTTGCTCGATGCTGTCGAAGGCCCGCACCCCGGGGTGCTCCGCCGCCAGCAGCTGCCGGCGCTCGGCCGACAGGGTGACCACGCCGACGAAGGTCGCGCCGGGCAGGCTGGCAATCAGCGGCGCGTGAAAATGTCGGCCACCATGGCCGTAACCCACCAAACCAATGCGCATCGCAAAGCCCTCCTTATATAGAACCCGTTGTACTGCTGTAGCCGCTGGCGCAGCCTGCGATCGACCACGCAGTGGTCGCAACCACGGCGCATGCGGTCTTTCAGTTCCCTGCACGTCGCCAGGTTTTGCGAGGACGTTGTCCTCGATCGCAGGCTGCGCCAGCGGCTACAGGCGGCTGCGTTTGTGTCAGCGGCACAGCTCGCTGCTGACCCGCTCCAGCATCATCCGGTTGGACTCGTCCGGGCGGTCTTCCCAGGCGAACACCGAGACCGTGGCGATGCCATCGAACCGGATCTCGCGCAGGGTATCGAAGAACGCCGTCCAGTCCACCTCGCCCTGGCCGATGTCCAGGTGTTGGTGCACGGTGGCGGTGACGCCCGGCGGGTTGACGATATAGCGCAGGCTCGAAGACGCCTTGTGGTTGTAGGTGTCGGCGATGATCAGGTGGCTGAGCTTGCTGCCCGCGTACTTGAGCATCGAGGCGATGTCGCCCTTGCCGTCGTCGTAGAAGAAGGTGTGCGGCGCCGCGTACAGGTAGTTGATCCAGTCTCGGTCGAAGCCGCGGATGATGTCCACCGACTCGTTGTTGCGCTCGCAGAAATCATAGGGGTGGGCCTGGATATCGAGCTTGATGCCCTCGCGCTCGAACTCCGGGATCAACTCGTCCATGGAGCGCATGAACTGGTTCTCGCACACCAGCGGGTTGTCCGACTGGCCGGTGAATTCGCTGTTGACCAGCTCGCAGTCCATTTCCACGGCGATCTGGATCGCCCGCTTCCAGTTGCGCACCGCCGCCACGCGCAAGCCTTCGTCGGCGGCGGCCCAGTGGTACATCGGCAACAGCGAAGAGAGCTGCACGCCGCTGTCGCCGAGGGCCTTGCGAAATTCCTTGATCCGCGCCCGGTCGACCCGGGGCGCCTTGTAGAACGGCAGGAAATCCTCGCGCGGCGACAGCTCGATGTACTCATAGCCCAGTTCGGCAGCCTTGTCGGTCATCTGGCCCAGCGGCAGGTGGCGGTACATGTAGGGGTCCAGTGCGATACGCATTTTTATGTTCTCCCCGAATCTGAAGTGGTGACCTGTAGCCGCTGCCGAAGGCTGCGATAAGGCCGAAGGCCTTCAGCGATCTTGAGGCCTTGCGCGCCCTTCGGTCGCGATCGCAGCCTTCGGCAGCGGCTACAAAGTTGCTGTGTCCCCTGTAGGAGCGAAGCTTGCTCGCGATGGAGTCGGATGCGCCGCGTTGTTCCAGACAGACCGCGTCATCGTTAACGTCCATCGCGGGCAACCGGCCGCTCCTACAGAATCAGCCATAGAACGCCGGGCGCGGCGGTTGCTCGACCTTGACGATCTGCCCGCTGTTCTGCGCCTCGATGCAGGCATCGGCGGCCACCGCCGCGGCATAACCGTCCCAGGCCGAAGGGCCACCGACCTGCCCGGCCCGCACACCGTCGATAAAGGCCTGCAGCTCAACGTCATAGGCGGCGATAAAGCGGTCCTTCCAGTCCATCAGGATCGTGTTGGACAGCTTGGCCTCGCTGCGCAGCTGCACCTGGGACGGCTCCGGCAACCGGGCGATGCCGGTCTCGCCCACCACTTCGCACTGGATGTCGTAGCCGTACTGGCAGTTGACGAACACCTCGACGTCGATGCGCGTGCCCTTGGCGGTTTCCAGCAGCACCACCTGCGGGTCGCGCAGGTGCGCCAACGCCTTGCTCGACTTGCGCGGGAACACCACCTGCACCGACACATAGTCGTCGGCCAGCAACCAGCGCAGCACGTCCAGCTCATGGATCAGGGTGTCGGTGATCGCCATGTCGGTCTTGTAGTTCTCGCCGACCCGCGGGTTGCGGTGGGCGCAGTGCAGCATCAGCGGCTCGCCGATCCGGCCGCTGTCGATCACCGCCTTCAGCGCGCGGTAGCCGGCATCGTAGGGACGCATAAAGCCGACCTGGACCAGGCGCTTGCCATGGGCCATCTCGGCCTCGACGATCTTGCGGCAGCCGGCGGCGGTCACCGCCAGCGGCTTCTCGCAGAACACCGGCTTGCCGGCGGCGATGGCGGCCAGGACGAACTCTTCATGGCTCGGCCCCCAGGAGGTGACCAGCAGCGCCTCGACTTCCGGCGCCTTGATCAGCGCCTGCCCGTCGGCATACACCTCGGCGGCGATCTTCAGCTCGGCCACCACCTTCGCCGCCTGCGCAAGATTGATGTCGGTGACCGCCACCACCTGGCTGCCCAGCAGGGTCTGGCTGCAACGACGGATATGGTCCTGGCCGATGGCCCCGGTACCGATGACGCCCAGTTTCAAAGACATGGTGCTACTCCTGTTGTTGTTCGTTTGAGAGCAATCAGTACTGCCGGGCCTTGGCCAGGCGTTCGTTGAGTTGCCTGGCCACCGCGTCGGTGCGGGCACTGGTGGACACCTGCGCCACCCCGACCCGCCACCAGGACAGGTACTTGTGGATCATGGTCTTGGGCAGGACCTTGATATCGATCAGGGTCGACACGCTCTGGGTCCGCGCATCGGCCAAGGCCGCCTGCAGCTCTGCCACGGTCTTGACCTTGTAGGTCTTGCAGCCATAGGCCGCCGCGCTCATGGCGAAGTCCACCGGCACCAAGCCGCCGTCGAGCTTGCCGGTTTCGGGATTGCGGAAACGAAACTCGGTGCCGAAGCTGTCCATGCCGTGTTCCATCTGCAGGTTGTTGATGCAGCCGAAGGTCATGTTGTCCAGCAGCACCACGTTGATCTTGCGTCGCTCCTGGATCGAGGTGGCCAGCTCCGAATGCAGCATCAGGTAGGAGCCGTCGCCCACCAGGGCGTAGACCTCGCGCTGGGGCTCGGCGAGCTTGACCCCCAGGGCCGCGTTGACCTCGTAGCCCATGCAGGAATAGCCGTACTCGACGTGGTAGGTGTTGACCCCCTTGCTGCGCCAGCTGCGTTGCAGGT
Organism: Pseudomonas sp. NFACC41-3; assembly: GCF_900109505.1. NCBI lineage: Bacteria > Pseudomonadati > Pseudomonadota > Gammaproteobacteria > Pseudomonadales > Pseudomonadaceae > Pseudomonas > Pseudomonas sp. NFACC41-3. The sequence goes on along the minus strand of NZ_FOAE01000001.1, from coordinate 1,003,658 downwards.
CGCCGGGCAGGCTGCCGGCGGCGGCGACTATCACCGCGTCGTCGGCCAGGGTCTGGTTGAGCACCCCCAGCACCTGGCTCTGGGTCAGGCAGGAACCGGTCAGCTCGATGAATTCGCGCAGCACCGCCGGGTCCATATGGTCGTTAATCTCCGGGACAAAACCGTCGGCGTGGTATTCGACCTGATAGACCCGGTCCACCTCCGCGTCCAGCTGCGCCCGCGCCTGGACGATCTGTTCGCCCCAGGCGGCCTGGTAATCGCTGCGCGCCAGGGCTTCGGCCAACCCGTTCAGGCCTTCCCGGGCATCCGCCAGCAACTGCACGCCGTCGAGCTTCAGCGCATCGCAGGGGCTGATATTGAGGTTGAGAAACTGCGCATCGGCGCGGAACAGCGACTTCGAGGCAGTGGTGAAATCGCTGTAGCGGGTGCCGATGCCGATGATCAGGTCCGCCTCTTTCGCCAGCAGGTTGGCCGCCAGGCAACCGGTCTCGCCGATACCGCCGACATTCAGCGGGTGGCTGGAGACCACCGCGCTCTTGCCGGCCTGGGTCTCGGCGAAGGGAATGCCAAAGCTTTCGGCGAAGGCCAGCAGCGCCTCGTTGGCCCCGGAATACTTGACCCCGCCGCCACAGACGATCAGCGGCTTGCGCTTGCCGGCAAAGGCCGCCACGGCATCCTCGAGCATGGCCGCGGTGGCCGGCCGGCGCTCGATGCGGTGCACGCGTTTTTGCAGGAAGTAATCCGGGTAATCGTAGGCCTCGGCCTGCACATCCTGGGGCAAGGCCAGGGTCACCGCGCCGGTTTCCGCCGGGTCGGTGAGCACGCGCATGGCGTGGATCGCCGCGGTCATCAGTTGCTCGGGGCGGTTGATGCGGTCCCAGTATTTGCTCACCGCCTTGAAGGCATCGTTGGTGCTGATGCTCAGGTCGTGGAACTGCTCGATCTGTTGCAGCACCGGGTCGGGCTGGCGGCTGGCGTAGACATCGCCGGGCAGCAGCAACAAGGGAATGCGGTTGGCGGTGGCGGTCGCCGCGGCGGTCAGCATGTTCGCCGCCCCCGGGCCCACCGACGAAGTGCAGGCGTAGATCTTGCGCCGCAGGTGCTGCTTGGCGAAACCGATGGCGGCGTGGGCCATGCCCTGCTCGTTGCGGCCCTGATGCACCAGCAGCTCGCCGCTGTCCTGCTCCAGGGCCTGGCCCAGGCCGAGCACGTTGCCGTGGCCGAAAATGGTGAAGATCCCGGCGACGAACTTGCTCTGCACCCCATCGATCTCGACGTACTGGTTGTCGAGGAATTTCACCAGGGCCTGGGCCATGGTCAGTCGTGTCGTAGTCATGCTTGCACCTTGATCAATACGGTGAAGGTTGATGCGCTTACCGCCCTTGCTGCTATTGCCCTTGCCGCTTTTACTGCTTTGCGCCCTTCCTGCTTTTGTAGCCGCTGCCGCAGGCTGCGATAAGGCCGGAGGCCTTCAGCGAACCCGAGGCCTTGCGCGCCCTTCGGTCGCGATCGCAGCCTTCGGCAGCGGCTACAGGAAGCGGTGTCGGGCCAGGGCCTGCTTGAGGCGACCGCCCTTGCTGTTCTTACTGCTCTTGCCTCCTGCTTGTGTAGCCGCTGCCGCAGGCTGCGATAAGGTCCGCAGGACCTTCGGCGATCTTGAAGAGCGCGCCCGCTACGCGGTCGATCGCAGCCTGCGGCAGCGGCTACAGGGAACGGTGTTATGCCAGGGCCTGCTTGAGGTGGTCGATGCTCGCGCCGATCGCCCGCTGGATATCCGCCAGCCCATGTACGCTGTCGGCGAACGGCTCGAACGACAGGTGGCCGCTGTAGCCGCGCTCGAGCAGGGCCTCGATCTGCGCCGCGTTGCCGAGGATGTCGCCCTCGCCCACCAGCACCCGGTGGCCGTCGCGGATGCTCGCCAGCGGCGCCTCGCGGTCCTCGACCCCGGAGATATGCACCAGCCCGGTCAGCTCGGGGAAGAACTCCTGCTCGCCGGCCAGGTGGTGGTGAAAGGTGTCGTGCACCAGGCGGAACACATCCAGCCCGCCGATGGCGCGGATCGCCTCCACCGCCGTGCGCTTGCGCCGCAGGGAACATTCCTCGAAACCCAGGGGCTCGATAAAACCGAGAATCCCGTGCTCGCGCAGGATCGGCGCCAACTCAGTCAAGGCGGTGCGCAAACCGGCGCTGCGCTCGGCTTCGTTGCGGGTATCGGCGCGGTCGTTCAGCGGGCACATCACCAGGCCGCGGGCGCCGCAATCGCGGGCATAGGCGGCAAGCTTCAGGGCCTGGGCGCGACGCTCGGCGTTCCAGACATCGAAGGGGTACAGCGCATTGATCGACAACACCTGGATGCCGTGGGCCGCGCACAACTGACGCACCTGCTGCGGCGGCATGCCGTCTTCGATTTCCACGCCCGCAAGGTCATTGCGGATCTCGATGGCATCGGCTTTCAGGGTCACCGCCAGCTCGATGAACGCCGGCAGGCTCAAACGCGGGGCAACCATACGATTCAGGGCGAAACGCAGGGGCTGGCTCATTATTCTTGTTCTCCAGAGCAACGGATTGAAGGGATTTACTTGGCGGTCGGCATGCTGAACTCGGGACCCTTGGCGATGCTGTCCGGCCAGCGTTGCATCACGCTCTTGTAGCGGCTGTAGAAGCGCAGGCCTTCCTCGCCGTAGGCATGGTGGTCGCCGAACAGCGAACGCTTCCAGCCGCCGAAGGAGTGCCAGGCCATGGGCACCGGGATCGGCACGTTGATGCCGACCATGCCGACCTTAATGCCGCGGGCGAAGGCCCGGGCCACGCCGCCGTCGCGGGTGAAGCAGGACACGCCGTTGCCGAATTCATGGGCGTTGATCAGCGCCACCGCGCTGGCGAAATCCGGTACCCGGACGATGCCCAGCACCGGGCCGAAGATTTCTTCCTGGTAGATACTCATCTCTGTGGTCACGCCATCGAACAGCGTGGCGCCGACAAAAAAGCCCTGCTCCGCCCCCGGCACCTTGAAACCCCGCCCGTCCACCAGCAGTTGCGCGCCCTGGGCCACGCCCTGCTCGATAAAACCTTCGACCTTGGCCTTGTGCTCGGCGGTCACCAGCGGCCCCATGTCGCTGTCGCCCTGCATGCCGTTGCCGATTTTCAGCTGGTCGATGCGCGGCCGCAGTTTCTCGATCAGCCGGTCGCCCACCTCGCCCACCGCCACGGCGATGGAGATCGCCATGCAGCGCTCGCCGGCCGAGCCGTAGGCCGCGCCGATCAGCGCATCGGCGGCCTGGTCCAGATCGGCATCGGGCATCACGATCATATGGTTCTTCGCCCCGCCCAGGGCCTGCACGCGCTTGCCGCGGGACGTGGCCTGGCGGTGGATGTACTCGGCGATCGGCGTCGAGCCGACAAAGGAAATCGCTTCGATGTCCGGGTGCTGCAACAGCCCGTCCACCGCCGCCTTGTCGCCCTGGACCACGTTGAACACGCCATCGGGTAGCCCGGCTTGCGTCAGCAGGCGCGCCATCAGCAGGCTGGCGGACGGGTCGCGCTCCGACGGCTTGAGGATGAAGCAGTTACCGCTGACCAGGGCCAGCGGGATCATCCACAGCGGCACCATCACCGGGAAATTGAACGGGGTGACCCCGGCGCACACGCCCAGGGGCTGGCGCAGGTTCCAGTTGTCGATGCCGCCGCCGATGTTGTCGCTGAAGTCGGTTTTCAGCAGGCTCGGCGCGCCACAGGCGAACTCGACGATCTCGATGCCGCGGGTCACTTCGCCATGGGCGTCGGACAACACCTTGCCGTGCTCGCGGGTGATGATCTCGGCCAGCTCGTCGTGGTGCTGGTCCAGCAGTTCCTTGAACTTGAACATCACCCGCGAACGGCGCAGCGCCGACTGCTCGGCCCAGGCCGGAAAGGCCTTCATCGCCGAAGCGACGGCCTCGTCCACGGTCTTCTGGCTGGCCAGGGCGACCCGGGCCTGCACGCGGCCGGTGGCCGGGTTGAACACGTTGGCGAAGCGCTCGCCGCTGTCTTGCACCTGACCGTCGATGTAATGGCCGATTACCGGGGCGTCACTCATTGTTCTTCTCCGTTCGAATGTTGGAATTCAGAGGCTGGAAATCACAGATCCAGCAGCCAGCTGTGCCGCGGATCGTTATGGAACTGCCAGACCCGCCTGGGCCCGGCCATGACGTTCAGGTAATAGGACTCGTAGCCATAGGGCACGCTGACCGGGTGGTAACCCTTGGGCACCACCACCAGGTCACCGTGCTCCACGGCCATGGCCTCGTCGAGGCTGCGGTCGTCGGTGTAGACCCGCTGGAACACGAAGCCCTGGGGCGGGTTGACCTGGTGGTAATAGGTCTCTTCGAGAAAGCTCTGGTGCGGCAGGTCGTCGGTGTCGTGCTTGTGCGGCGGGTAGCTGGAGGAATGCCCGGACGGCGTGCGCACCTCCACCACCAGCAGCGAATGGGCCGGCTCGCTGTCCGGCAGGATGTCGCAGACATAGCGGGTGTTGGCGCCCTTGCCGCGCACGCTGCGCTTCATGCTCTCGGGAAGGATCAGCCGGGGGCCGAGGCCGTTGGTGGCGGAGCTTTTTGCAGCAGCGCCGGGCGCGGCGCAGACGGCGATCTGCACATCGCTCAGGGCGGTGACCTGGGCCTGGCTGCCGGGTGGCAGGTAGACGGCGAAGGGCGACTTGTCCTCGAACACCGATTGCCGGTCGCCGAGGTTGTCCCAACCGAACGCGCCCTGCCCCGGCGCCTCGCCCTGGATGCCGATGCGCCCGCTGAGCAGCACCAGGCACAACTCCCGGTCGCCGGCGCTGATCGGCAGGCTTTCGCCGAGGCTCAGGCGGTAGGCGGCGAACCCAACGTACTGCAATCGGCCCTCAGCCAACTGGACCATGGTCCGGCCCTTGGCCGCGCTTTTTACCAGCAGGCTCATTGTCCAGTCCTCTCATCAAGCAGCGCGCGCAAGGTGTCATAACCCTTCTTCGCGTAGATATAACTCGGTGCCACCGCCGGGTCCTGCTCGGCCTCCACCACCAGCCAGCCCTGGTAATCGGCGGCCAGCAGCTCGTCCAGCAGCGCGGCGAAATCGATGTCGCCATCCCCCGGCACGGTGAAGGTGCCGTTGATGATGCAGTCGGGGAAACTCCACAGGTGGTTGCGCGCCAGCTGCACCACCGGCTTGCGTACATCCTTGAAGTGCACGTGGCAGATGCGCCCGATGTGCTTGCGCAGCACTTGCAGGGGTTCGCCGCCGCCCATGTAGCAGTGGCCCGAATCGAACAGCAGGCCGACTTCGCTGCCGGTCAGGCTCATCAGCTGGTCGATGTCCGCCGGCGATTCGACGTAGGCGCCCATATGGTGGTGGTACGCCAGGCGCACGCCGTGGGACAGGGTGAAACGCGCCAGCTCAGTGAGCTTGTCGGCGTATTCCTGCCAGGCCTGCTGGCTGTGAAAACGCGGGCGCTCCACCAGGGCAATGTGCTGGCCCTGGATCGAGTCGGCGACCTCGCCGTAGACCAGCACGCTGGCGCCGTTCTGCGCCAGCAACTGCACATGGCTGGCGATGGCGTCGATCTCCTCGGCCACCGAGCGCCGGGCCAGGCGGCTGGAATACCAGCCCGAGACCAGCGCCAGGTCGTACGGGCGCAGCACATCGCCGACGCCCTTGGCATCCTTGGGGAACTTGCCGTTGAGCTCGAAACCTTCGTAGCCGATTTCCTTGCCCTCGCTCAGCGCGGTGCTCAAAGGCGTTTCGCCGCCGAGGGACGGCAGGTCGTCGTTGCTCCAGGAAATCGGGTTGATGCCAATTCGGATTGCGGGCATGGCTGCACCTTTTATTGTTTTCTAAAAAAGCCGCTGTTTCTGTGTAAGAGCCTGGAGCGGCTGCGCCTACGTCCCCTTGTAGGAGCGAGCTTGCTCGCGATGGAGGTTGACGATGACGCGTACTGCCTGGCTAAACGCGGCGCCCTCAGGCCCATCGCGAGCAAGCTCGCTCCTACACAGGATCAGCCGCGGGCGGCGCGCCAGGCGTCGATCAGCTCGACGAAGGTCGCTTGTACCCGGCGGATCAGGGTTTCGCCGTCGATCTCGCTGGCCAGCCAGGCCCGGCTCGGTTCGTGGAAGATCGTGCGGCCCACGGCGAAGCCGCGGCAGGTGCGGCTGCTGCCGGCCTGGCGGAACCCCTCGGCCAGGGTCGCCGCCGGGGCGTTGAGGCCCAGCAGCACCACGCCACGGCAATAGGGGTCGCGCTCCTCGATCAGCTCGTCGAGCCGGGTCCAGTCTTCGGCGCTTTGCGCCTCGATCTTCCACCAGGCCGGGAAGATGCCCAGGTTGTACAGGCGCTTGAGGGCGCGGTAGAGCACGTCCGGGTGAGTCGAGGGATGGTCCTTGGGCGGAATGATTTCCAGCAGCAGCTCATGGCCGCTGGCCTGGGACGCCTGGTACAGGCCCTTGATCTGCGCTTCCTGCTCCAGGCGCAGCAGCGGTTCGTCGTCCGGGTGGTATTGCACCAGGCACTTGATGATCTGCTCCTGGGGCCAGGCGATCAGGTTGCTGCCAATCGAACGCCCGTGTTCGAAGGCCAGCGGCCGCGAGCCCTGGACTTCCACCGGCCGCGCCACCCACCAGCCGCGACCGGTGGCGGCGTTCAACGAGTCCTGGCCGAAACGCTGGTCGGCCAGCAGGCCGACATCGGCTTCGACGCCCTGCTTGCGCAAATCGGCCTCGACCCGCTCCACGGCCTGGATAAACAGCTGCTTGAGCTGGCCGATGGCCCTGAGCTCGCGCCCGCCCTTCTGCGCCAGTTCCACCAACTGCCCGCGATGGTCGAAGGCGAAGATGAACAGCTGCTTCCAGGCCTTGCGCGGCACGCTGACCTGATGCAGGCGCTGCAGGGTGCTGTCCTGGTCCGGCCGGGTGATGGGCACCGGGCTGTTGAACAGGTAATCCAGCTCGGCGCGGGTCGGCATCGCCGGCGCGCAGGCATGGCGCGACACCACCAGGCCGCCGCAGGCATTAGCCAGCTGGCAGCAGCGCTCGTCGCTGGCGTCCTCCAGCCAGCCACTGAGGAAGCCGGACATAAAGGCATCGCCCGCCCCCAGCACATTGAGCACTTCGACCCGCACCCCGGGGTAAATCGCGCCGTCTTCCAGGCGCGCCGGGATCGCCCCGTGGATCACCGTGCAGCCCTGGGGGCCGAGCTTGACCACCAGGGTCGCGGCGGTCAGCGAACGCACGGTGCGCAAGGCGCTGAGTAGATCGTCGCTGCCGCCAGCGATGAGGAACTCTTCTTCGGTGCCGACGATCAGGTCGAAGCGCGGCAGGATCTTCTGCACATGGGCGCTGACATTCTGGTCGGCGACAAACCGGGTCTCGCCGTCGGCCTTGCCCGCCAGGCCCCAGAGCACCGGGCGGTAGTCGATGTCGAGCACGCGCTTGACGTCGTGCCGCTCGGCGTACTCCAGAGCCTGCAGGCTGGCCTGGTACACGCCGTCGGTGGAGAAATGGGTGCCGGTGATCAGCAAGGCCTTGCTGGAGGCGATAAAGGCTTCATTGATGTCCTCGGCGCGCAGGGCCATGTCGGCGCAGTTCTCGCGGTAGAACACCAGGGGGAAGGTCTCGCGGTCCTTGAGCCCGAGCAGGACCAGGGCGGTCAGGCGCTGCGGGTCGACCTTGATCGCGCTGACGTCGCAGCCTTCGCGGGCCAGGGACTCCACCAAAAAACGCCCCATGTGATCGTCGCCGACCCGGCTCAGCATCGCCGAGCGCAAGCCCAGGCGCGCGGTGCCGAAGGCGATGTTGGCGGAGGAGCCGCCGAGGTATTTGGCGAAGCTTACGACATCCTCCAGCCGGGCCCCGACCTGCTGTGCGTAAAGGTCGACGCCCAGGCGTCCGAGGCAAATCAGATCCAATTGACGCCCACTGGCAAAACGAGTCTGGCCCATGCTGGCTCCTGTTATTTTTATCAGCCTGCGCGTGGCACCGAGGAAGGCGCCGAACGCTCTTGGTGGATGCAGACTAAAACGTTCACCGGCGCCAATCAATATTTTTTCTATAAATTTTTTACGTGGAATATTTTTTCCAATAAACTTTCTCAAGGCCGCTCCAGGCAGCCTGCATCGTTTCAGCAAGCGCCCCGTGGCCGCGCGGCTCAAGATTTTCCCCGCGCCGACCCTGTAGACTGCGCTCAGCCCACCTATTGTCAGGGAGTGGATCAACCCGCCCGCTCCCATTAAGTACAAGCCAGTAAGCACAGAAGGATTGCCTATGTCCCGCACCGATCAGCCGGCCACGACCGAGAGCCCGCAAGACAGCGACCTCGCCAGCCCCCCGATCAATGCCGAGCGCCTGCTGCAGCTGATCACCCAGGAATACGAAAGCCTGCCGCGCCAGCTCAAACGCATCGCCAGCTACATGAGCCAGCAGAGCGACCGGATCATGGTCGACCGCATCAGCGACATCGCCGGCGAATGCGAGGTGCACCCCTCGGCCATCGTGCGCTTCTCCCAGCGCTTCGGCTTCAGCGGCTTCAGCGAAATGCAGGCGCTGTTTCGCGAGGCTTATACCCACAAGACCACCCCCGTACAGAACTACCAGCAGCGCATCCGCAGCATGATCGCCAACAAGTCGCAGAAGGCCAGCGGCGGCGACCTGGCGCGCGAGTGCATCAACGCCACCCTGTCGGGCATCGAGCGCCTGGGCCTGGAACTGGACGACGCGGCCTTCGACAAGGCCGTGGACCTGGTGGTCAACGCCGACAACATCTACGTGGTCGGGGTGCGCCGCTCCTTCGCCGTGGCCGACTACCTGGTGTACAACCTGCAGCACACCAACAAGCGCATTCACCTGGTGTCGGGCCTGGGCGGCAGCTACCGCGAGCAGATGCGCAGCATCCGCCCCAACGATCTGGTGATCGCCATCAGCTTCACCCCGTATGCCAAGGAAACCCAGCACTGCCTGCGCATCGCCCAGCACAATCAGGCCAAGACCCTGATCATCACCGACAGCAACCTGTCGCCCCTGGCCAAGCGCGCCAATACCGTACTGCTGGTCAACGAAGGCAGCTCCTTCGCCTTCCGCTCCCTGAGCGCCACCCTGTGCCTGTGCCAGGCGCTGTTCATCGCCGTGGCCTACCGCCTGGAACTGAAGGTCGACGAGATTCACGAACAGGCGGGGTTCGAGGACTGAGCCTCACCCCGCCGCGTGCGTATGCGCCCGCAACGCCCCCGGCACACCGGTACGGATCAGGCCGCCCTCCTCGACCCAGGCCAGGGTCTGCTGGTGGGCCCGTTGCAGCAGTTGCTCGGTCTGGCTGAAGTCGAACACCGAAATACCCAGCGGACACAAGGGCGCGACCACATGGATCGCCGCCTGTGGCGAATGGAGCTCAATATCCCGCACCAGCTGGCGCATGCTCATCAGGTTCAGAGTGTGCAAGGCCAGGGCGATCAAGCCGCTCGGCGGTCGCGGGCAGGCGCAGCCGAATCCCGTCGGCACCACGATGACCCGGGTCGCGCCCAGCGACACCGCCGCGGCGATCGGGGTGTTACTGGCGACGCCACCGTCGACCAGCAGCTTGTCGCCGATCTGCACCCAGGGAAACACCAGCGGAATCGCGGCACTCGCCAGCAGGGCCTGCTCGACGCTGCCGCTGGATAACAGCTCCTCGGCCCCGGTGAGCAGGTTGGTGGTGACGATATACAGAGGTAGTTCGGTGTCTTCGATGCGGGTCACCGGCAGCACCCGGCGCACCAGGCTCGCCAGCGCCGACGAGGGCAACAGGCAGCCGCGACGCTTGAGCACGGACGACAGCGCGTCAATCAAGGAAAACGGAAACACATCGGCCTTGCGCAAGCCACGCCAGAAATCGGCCAGTTCGGCGACGCCACGGGCATTGGGCCTGGCGGCAAAGTAGGCACCATTGAGGGCGCCGACCGACGCGCCGACCACCAGGTCGAACACCACGTGCTTTTCGAGCAGCGCCCGCAGCATCCCCACCTGGACAGCCCCGAGGCTGCCGCCACCGGCAAGGACAAGGGCAGTTCGGGTGGGATGCATAGCGCTTCTCCTGCCGATGTTCAGCCATTGCTCCCTAAACAATAGCCCTGCCGCACCCCGCTACGAGTCCGTTTGGCGGCTCCCGCGCCATGACATGCTTTTCATCCGAAAGACCGGCAGCGGGTACGTCGCTCACCTACGCTGGGTAACGGATGCTCCACAGCACAATCGTGCTTGCGCCGTTCAATCAAGTGCTGGTCATGGACATCACGACAAGTCCCTCGCAGTACCAGGGAAGTTTGAAGTTCAAACTCACGCAAGGAGCGCATCATGACCGACAAAGCATACGCAATTCTTCTCCATTCCGAAGATGAGGATAATGGCTACCTCTACTTCCCCATTAAACGAAACAATCTCGTTTATGGCGGCATGCCGCAGTTTTTCGGCGGCACCAAGAATGCAGGAGAAAGTGATCACGACACTATCGCCCGGGAGATGAAAGAGGAAAGCGACGGTAAAATCACCTTGGGCGCCGGTGGCTTGACGTCGATATACAAGTCCAGGGTCGGCAACAATAACTACAGCTTTTATATAGCCGAGAACTACCAGGGAAAGAACTTCCTGGGCAGCCTGACCAACAGCGAGATGAGCAGTATCCAGCAGTTCTTCGTTCAAGTCGGGCAGCAGGACGATGTCGAAGACCTGCTCAAATCCCTCAAGATCGTTCCGACCGTGGAGTTTACCGAGTCGGAAACCTATGAGGCGTTCAATAAGGCCATCGCCTGGAGTGAGAAATAAACACGCGCAGTGAGATGCACGGCGTTTTATCGAGCCTGTCATACCGCAACGGTAGAACTCAGCCGATATCGCTCCGCACGCTTAAACCCGCAGTGCAACACTTGGCTGCGGGTTTCCAATCGTCATTGACGATACACAGGTAGCAGTGCCTGGCGGGCCTTTTACAACTTCGCACTCATATAACCGCTCGCCTGTTTCAGCCCCTGCGACAGGCTGCCCGAGAACGTTCACCCTCGCCTAATGACACCTGGAACACAGGTCATCGATGATGGACAGCAATAACCAGGCCCCCGATAGCCAACCCCGGACATTTGTCGCTAAATTAGCCGCTGCCCTCCCCCTGTCTCGTTGTTCCGCACAAGGAAATGCTCAATGAAACTCATCGGTATGCTCGATTCACCCTATGTTCGCCGTGTCGCCATTACCCTCAAGTGCCTGGATATCCCGTTCGAGCATGAGGCGTTGTCGGTGTTTCGCACCTTCGAGCAGTTCCAGCGCATCAACCCGGTGGTCAAGGCGCCGACCCTGATCTGCGACGACGGCACGGTGCTGATGGATTCGTGCCTGATCATCGACTACCTGGAAGCCCTGGCCGGCCGTAGCCTGTTGCCGGCGGCGCCCCAGGCGCGGGCCCATGACCTGCGGCTGATCGGCCTGGCGCTGGCGGCGTGCGAGAAGTCGGTGCAGATCTACTACGAGTACCAACTGCGCCCCGCCGAGAAGCGGCACGAACCGTGGCTGGAGCGGGTTCGCGGGCAGCTGGCGGCGGCCTATGGCGAGCTGGAAAAAGAACTGGAGAAACGCCCGCTGGCCACCGATGGCGATATCGATCAGGCCGGTATCAGCCTGGCCGTGGCCTGGAGCTTTACCCAACTGCTGGTGGCCGAGCATCTGGATGCCGCGCGGTTTCCAAGGGTCAAAGCGTTTGCGGAGTATGCCGAAGGGTTGGCGTTGTTTGTCAGTACGCCGATGGTTTGAGGCCACCAGGCGACGCGGTGTTACTGCAGCACCGCGTCACCGTTCACATTCATCGTAAAAACTTCAGGGAGACGCGATGCCTCAGGCCAGCGCCACCTGCAACGGCGCCACCGCCTGCAAGCCGAAACGCTCGGCGAGGAACGGCGTGATATCCAGCGGCAACGCCTCCTCATTCACCAACCGATCCAGCAGCACCCCGGTGATCGCCGAGGTCAGGATGCCGGTGCGGAAATGCCCGCAGGCATTGAGGTAACCCTCTACCCCGCACATCGGCCCGAGGATCGGCAGTTCATCCGGCGAGCCCGGGCGCAGGCCGGCCCAGCAACGCTTGAGGTTGACCTGTTCGAGCTGCGGCACGCAGCGCACCGCGCCCTGCACCAGGCCCTGGATTTCCCGGTAGGTGGTGCTGATGTCGAAGCCCTTGTCCTCGGTGGTGCTGCCGATCAGGATCTCGCCGTTGTCCTTCTGCGCCATGTAGCAGTCGCTGGTGGTCAGGCAACCGTTGAGCAGTTGCGGCATGCGCTCGGTGAGCAGGATCTGGCCCTTGACCGGCTTCACCGGAATGCTCGCGCCGGTGGCTTGCAGGCTCAGCTCCGCGGCCCAGGCGCCGGCGGCGTTGATCAGGGTGTCGCAATGGAACAGCCCCGCCTCCGCCGTCTGCACGCCGCTGATCCGGCTGCCCTGGTGCAGCACCCCGGTGACGTTGGTGTTGAAGTACATGTCCACGCCGTTCTGCCGCGCGCCTTCGGTGTAGGCGTCGGCCAGGCGGAACGGGTTGACCTGGTGGTCGCAGAGAAATTCCAAAGCGCCCTGGGCGGCATGGCTGACGTTCGGTTCCGCCTGGCGCAGCGCCGCCTGGTCGAGCCAGCGCACCTGATGGGCCAGGTGCGGGATGCAGGCCACGATGTGCTCGGCGTAGAGCCGGTCCTCGTCGTCGTAGATCACGAACTTCAGCCCGGTGCGCTCGAACTTGAAGTCCATGCCGTGGCGTTCGCGCAGTTCTTCATGCAACTGCGGGTACAGGCCGTTGGATTGCAGGGCAAAGTCGAAGAACGACTGCGGCAGGATATGCGGCGTGCTGGAGTCCACCAGCACCGCCGAACCCCGGGCCTGGCGCTTGTTGCGCGCCGACATCATGCGAAAGAAGATCACCCCGCAGCCCAGCCCCACCGACTCGCCGATGGCCCACAGGCCGCCTGCCGAGGCACGGGTGGCATTGCCCGGACGCTTGGCGTCGATCAACGCCACCCGCAGGTTCTTGCGCTTGGACAACTGGTACGCGCAGGAAGCGCCGATCACACCGCCGCCGGCGATGACCACGTCGTAGAACTTACTCATGATTCACAGCATCCTTGCTCGGTTGAGGGAAAGCGGAAAAAGGAATCGGGTCCAGGGGGAAACGCGGGCGCAACCAGCCCACGTCCTGGCGCCCGGTGGCCTGGCGCAGGCGGTCGCTGCAATAGCCCACGCACATGCGGCCCTGGCAGTCGCCCATGCTCACCCGGGTGCGCATCTTCAGGCTGGCCATGTCCTGCACGCCCTGCTCCAGGGCGCGGTCGATATCGCCACGGGTGGCGTGTTCGCAACGGCAGATCAGGGTGTCGGCGGCCGGCAGTTCGATCTGCCCGGTGCCGCGTTCGGTGTAGCGATCCACCGCCGCGCGGAAACGGGTGATGGAGGCCAGTTTGTTCTGGTACTTCTGGCGCCGCGCCAGGGCCTCCTCGTTGCTCAGCACATCGCGCTGCATCAGGATCGACAGCGCGGCGATGCGCCCGGTGAGCATCGCTGCCTCGCCGCCGCGAATCCCGCCCATGTCGCCGGCCAGGTGAATGTGCGGCTCGCTGCTTTGCTGCCAGACGTTGGCCGTGGCCCGCAGGTAGCCGTCATGGCTGAAGCCGTGGTTGAGGCCCATCTGCTGGCTGAGCTGGGTGCGCGGGATAAAGCCGTAGCCCACCGCCAGGGTCTGCGCGGCGACCGGTTGCAGGCGGCTCAGGTCCGGCTCCCAACGCGCCGAATACGGTGCCACGCTGACGCTTTCCAAACCGTCGCTGCCCTGGGCCTCGACCACGCCCCAGCCGTAATGCATCGGGATGCGGTGCAACTTGAGGTAGGCGAGCATGCTCAGGCCGTCGAGGAACAGCTGCGGCTTGTTCAGCAGCGCCAGGCTTTCCTTGGCGATCCGGCCAAAGGTGCAGGCCTCGTAGACCGCCGCCACGTTCGCGCCACTGGCGTGCAGCTGGCAGGCCACCAGCGGCAGCAACGGCCCGCTGCCGGCGATCACCACCGGCCCGCGCGGCTTGACCACGCCGCTCTTGATCTGCAACTGCAAGCCGCCCAGCAGCATCACCCCAGGCAAGGTCCAGCCGGGAAACGGCACGCTGCGTTCATGGCAACCGGCGGCCAGCAGCAACTGCGGATAGGCCACTTCCTGCAAGTGCTCGTCGGCATCCAGCAGGACCAGGCTGCCCTTGCCTTCGGCCCCCACCACCCGGTGGTTGAGGCGCACATCGATCATCTGTTCGCAGTCGGAAAAGGCGCCGTGCAGTTTCGCCAGGGCCTCGCAATAACGCGGCCCCAGATAGTCCAGCTGCACGCCGTCGCGCAGCGGTCCGCGATAGACCACGCCGCCCAGGCGCGAGGCCTCGTCGATCAGGGTACTGCGCACCCCGTGCTCGGCCAGTTCGATGGCCGCGGCCATGCCCGCGGGGCCGCCGCCGACGATCAGTGGATTGAGGCTCATAGCACCTCCTCCGCGGCAATGATGCGGTTGACCTCGGTCTGTACCTGCATGCCCGGCCGCACCTGGGTCTGGCAGGCCCGGCGCTTGTGTCGGCCGTCAATCTGCACCAGGCAGCAATGGCACACGCCCATGCCGCAATAGGCGCCGGCCAGCTGGCCGTGGTCGTTGCGCGCCACCTGACGCAGCCCGAGGGACTGGATGACGCTGAGTACGGTTTCACCAATCGCCGCCGTCACCGGCTGGCCATTGAGGCTGATGGTCATATCCGCCTGTTGCAACGGCTGGATATCGAAGGTTCGTTCGGTATGGCGCATCAGTAAATTCGTCCTTGAACGGAGTGAAGAGGAATGCCAGCGTCCTGCTGTGCATCGCCGTGAACCTGGACTTCGACCCGGATCACGGTTGCGCGACGCCAGCTCCTCGGAGCTGAACACCGGGCCAATCTAGTAGGTTTGTCGAACAACAACATTGATCTGGGCCAAGCAAAGCGCAAGGCTCTGGAATGCGCCTTGCGCCGCCCTGCCCTAACTGGAGAACACGTAGCGGCCCTTGACCTTGCGCGGCCCGATGAAAGCGAAATCCGGAAAGATCAGGCTGCGCACGTACATCGCGAAAAACACCACCCCCAAGGTAATGGCCGCGCCGATCAGGGTCCCCAACGGGTCCTCGGCATAACCTTCGAACAACCGCGGAAATTGCGACAGGGTCAGAAGGGCATAGAAGGTGTAGGCGTTCGCCGAAGGTTTATGGAAGCCCCAGGCAAACAGCAGCGGCACCACGCCACCCAAGAGCGCGAATACCCAGGCAGCCTTGGGGCCGATGACCGAGCCGAGGAAGAACCCTGCCACCGCGCCGACCACCGCCTGCAGCAACATCACCGCCAGCAGGATCTGGATTTTGCGCCGGTGCCGGGCATAGAGCGCGGGATCAGAATAGGCCGCGATCCAGAACGCCAGCAGCCGCTCCTTGATCCCGCTGCCGGCGAACGCGGCAAAGGTTTCGCCCTTGGAGCGCCCGGCCTCGAGGCTGGCGATGACTTGGCGCTTGGCTTGCTGTTTGTCCATCCGTGTTGTCCCCGATAGTGGCCCCCGGCGGCGCCGTGCCGGCAACGCTAGTAGAGGCACCCGGGCCTGTCCAATCGGTGTCTGCGTGGGTTATTTACGCTTGTAGCTTTTGCTGCCGCTCGGGGTCAGGCAATAGACCCCGCCCCGTGGCCCGGTGCAGAAACTGCCACTGCCACAGGAGCAGCCGTCGCTGCTGCGCAACAGGCTTTGTGGACGCGCCGCCTGGCCCGAGTTGCCGTAGCGCGCGGCGCAGTTTTGCTTGGAGCCGCTGATGGAGCCGTCGTTGCACAAAAACAGCTCGCCGTCGCAACCGGCGATCCCGCCCTTCTTGCCGGAGCAGGGTTGATTGGCGGCGAACGCCGGGGCCGCCGCCAGCAGCAACAGGCAAATGCCCAGGGCTTTCCAGTCGAGGTCATGAGGTCGGTGCATTGCGTAGCGTCCCTGCCAGCCAGTAATAGCTGGATGATATCAACGATCGCTCCGCCCAGCGCGCCTGCTACCCTGCGTTGGCCAGGGCACTGGCGCAAAGATGAAAGATTTTTTAGAAAGCCCGCGGCCATTTCTTGGCAAAATGCCGGCCTGTGTCATGAAATCCCAATCAGGTAAGCCCCTATGACCCGCATTCTGACCATCGAAGACGATGCCGTAACAGCCCGCGAAATCGTGGCCGAACTGAGCAGCCACGGGCTGGACGTGGATTGGGTCGATAACGGTCGCGAAGGCCTGGTACGTGCCGTCAGCGGCGACTACGACCTGATCACCCTCGACCGCATGCTGCCCGAGCTGGATGGCCTGGCGATCGTCACCACCCTGCGCACCATCGGCGTGTCGACGCCGATCCTGATGATCAGCGCCCTGTCCGACGTCGACGAACGCGTGCGCGGCCTGCGCGCCGGCGGCGACGACTACCTGACCAAACCCTTCGCCTCCGACGAAATGGCGGCCCGGGTCGAGGTGCTGCTGCGGCGCAAGAGTACGGTGCAGGAATTCGAGACCTGCCTGCGGGTCGCCGACCTGGAGCTGAACCTGATCAGCCGCGAAGCGACCCGCGCCGACCAGTTGCTGAGCCTGTTGCCCACCGAATACAAGCTGCTGGAATTCCTCATGCGCAACACCGGCCAGATCCTCTCGCGGATGATGATTTTCGAGGAGGTCTGGGGCTATCACTTCGACCCGGGCACCAACCTGATCGACGTGCATATCGGCCGCCTGCGCAAGAAGATCGATCCGCCCGGCATGACCCCGCTGATCCGCACCGTGCGAGGCTCGGGTTATGTCATTGCTGAACCCCTCTAAGGGCTGGCGCTCCTCCAGCAGCCGCCTGCTGGCGCTCTACAGTTCGCTGTTCGTGGCCTGGAGCTGCATCCTCATGGGCGTCATGTACTACGAGGTGTCCGGCTACCTGGAAAGCCTCGCCAAGCACTCGCTGATGCAGCGCCAGCACCTGTTCGCGCGCTTCCAGGGCGAACAGCTGGAAGAGGCCCTGACCACCAGCATGACCTTCGACATGCGCGCCATCGACGCCTACGGCCTGTTCGACGAGCGCCGCCGTTACCTCAGCGGGCCGATCCGCGAGATCCCCGACGACCTGCCGCTGGACGGGCAGATCCACGAGCTCAAGAGCTGCATCGACTCCGACGACCCCAACCTGCCCCGCGACAGTTGCGACGCGGTGGCCACCTACACCCGCGATGGCCGCTGGCTGATCCTGGTGCGCGACAACGGCTCGCTGTTCGCGGTGACGCGGATCATCCTCCATGCGCTGCTGTGGGGTGTATCGCTGACCATCATTCCCGGGGCCGCCGGCTGGCATCTGCTCCGGCGCCGGCCGCTGCGGCGGATCCGCGCCCTGCAGGCCAGCGCCGAGGCGATAGTCGCCGGCGACATGACCCACCGCCTGCCGCTGTCCAACCGCCGCGACGAGCTGGACATGCTGGCGGCCATCGTCAACGCCATGCTCGACCGCATCGAACGGCTGATGAACGAGGTCAAGGGCGTGTGCGACAACATCGCCCACGACCTGCGCACCCCGCTGACCCGCCTGCGCGCCCAGCTGTACCGCATGCAGCAACAGGCGGTCGAGGGCACGCCGGAAGCCTTGCAGCTGGACCAGGTGCTGGCCGAGGCCGATCGATTGATGGCGCGTTTTCGCGGCTTGCTGCGGATTTCCGAGATCGAGGATCACCAGCGTCGCTCGGGGTTTGTCGAGCTCGACCCGCTGCCGTTGCTGCGCGAGCTATATGACTTTTATTTGCCGCTGGCCGAGGAAGGCCAGCTGACCCTGACCCTGGATGTGCCCGCCACGCTGCCGAGCCTGACCGGCGACCGCGCCCTGCTGTTCGAGGCCCTGGCCAACCTGTTGAGCAACTCGATCAAGTTCACCCCGCCGGGCGGCGAAGTGATTCTGCGCGGTGTCGAGGATGGCGGCTGTACGCGCCTGGAAGTCCTCGACTCCGGCCCCGGCATTCCCGAGGCCGAGCGCAAGGCGGTGTTCCAGCGCTTCTACCGGGTCGACGACAGCAACTCCCACGGCGGCTTTGGCCTGGGCCTGTCCATCGTCGCGGCCATCGTCAGCCTGCACGGCTTCAAGCTCGACGTCGGCAGCAGCGACCGCGGCGGCGCGCGCCTGAGCCTCGATTGCCGGCCGAGCCTGATCGGCAAAGACTGAACGGCTGCTACAGAAGAATGCCGGGTGCGATCAGGACAGATGCACCAGGCTGATGGAGTTGCTGCGCAACTCGTACCGCAGCTCCTCGATCATCGCCAGCACGTCCGCTTCAGTCTCAAGCAGCCGCGGGTCGATGCCGGTGACCACCAGGTCGACCCGGCCGCTTTGCGGTTCGTAGATCCGCAGGGTGACGGTGGAGTCGGCGCCGGTGCTGAAGGCACAGGCCAGGGGCGCGAAGCCCTGTTCGATGTAGCGGCGCAACTGCGCCCGGGAAATCACCCAGGCCTTCCTCAGCGGCGACGCCACAACAGGCCGGCCAGCAGGCCGATCCCGGCGAGGATGGCGACGCTGGCCATGGGTTTGTCACGGACAAAGCGGGAGACGCTGTCCAGCGCATCGCCATAGGTTTCCTGCAATTGCCCGGCAGCCTGGCGAGCGGCGCCTTCCAGGCGCATCTGCTGATCGTCCAGCAGCTCGCCTACTGCACCCTGGGCCTTACCGGCCGCGGTGCCCACCGCACCTTTGATCTGTTCGCTACGCATCGTGCATTCCTTCAGCTGATGATTTTCGGTGCACGGCCCGTGTCCGCCACGGCACCGCACATCACCCAGCCTAAAAAACCCCGTCACGCCGCAAAAGCGCCATTTGTACTGATGGCACTGGTGCATTTGCACCGGTCAGCGCTGAGCCTTGCCACGGCGATCGCCGCTGAACAGCCCGCGCTCGCGAGCCCAGACAATGGCCTCGGCGCGGCTGTGCACCGCCAGCTTGGAATACACCGTGGCCACGTGATTGCGCACCGTGCTGGGCGCCAGCTGCAGGCGCGCGGCGATCTCCTTGTCGGCCAGGCCCTCGCAGATCAGCCCCAGCACATCACGCTCGCGGGCGGTCAGGTCGGTAAAGGACGCACTGGGCTGCTCGGCCTGGTTGGCGCTGCGTACATTGGCCAGCTTTTCGATCAGGGTCTGGCTGAACCACGAGGCATCGCGCATCACCTCCTCGATCGCCGACACCAGCTCCAGCTCGGAGCGCTTGCGCTCGGTGATGTCCATCAGCACCAGCAGGTAGCTGGGCTTGCCCTGGATATCCACGGTGTCGGCCGAGACCACGCAGTCGAGCAGTTCGCCGCCCTTCTTCGCCACCCGAAGGTCGACGTTGCGCACATCGGCGCTTTTCTCCAGGGCGCCGAACAGGCTGGCACAGGCCTGCGGGCTGGCGATGAAACCGACCTCCTCCACTGTCTTGCCCAGCAGCTCTTCGGCGGCATAACCGGTGCTGTCGAGAAAGGCCTCGTTGACATCGACGATCTGCTGGCTGTCGGCGCCGCAGACCAGGGTCGGCACCGGCGTCAGGCGAAACGCCTTGGCAAAGCGCTCCTCGCTCTGGCGCAGGGCGGTCTCGGCCTTGCGCCGCGGCTCCAGGTCCATGAAGGAAAACAGCATGCAGTCTTCTTCATTGAGGTCCAGCGGCTGGCCAGCGACTATCACCAGCTTGCTGCCGCCTTCGGGCAGGCGCAGCTCGGCCTGCATCTGCGGAATGGTCGCGCCCTGGTTCAGGCGTTCGATGGCCAGGTCCTTGCGCTCGGCGCCCTCCAGCACATCCACTTCGTATACCGAGCGGCCGATCACCTGGTCGCGGGCATATCCAGTCATTTCCAGGAAGCCCTGGTTGACCTTGATGTAGCGCAGGTCGCTGAGGCGGCAGATCACCGCCGGCGCCGGGTTGGAATTGAAGGTCTTCTCGAAGCGCTGTTCGGCGCTGGCCCACTCGGTGGCATCGCTGAGGATCAGCACCAGGGATTCCACCTCGCCGGCGCGGTCGGTGAGGATCATGCTGCGCACCCGATGCACCCAGGTGCGTTCTTCCTCGCCCTCGCCGCTGCGCACCTCCACCACCACATCGCTGAAAGTCTCCCCGGCGGCGACCCTATTGATGGGGTAGCTGTCCAGCGCCAGCGGGTGGTTGTTGCGATAACGCAGGGCGAAACGCTCGGCGTATTGCTGGTCGTCGGCGCCCAACTCGGCGATCTCCCCAACCCCGTGCATGGCCAGCGCCGCCTCGTTGGCCCAGACGATGCGCCGGTCCGCCTCGAGCAGGATGACCCCGTCGGACAGTCCGGAAATGATCTGCTGCAACTGTCGGCGA
This sequence comes from Pseudomonas sp. NFACC41-3, assembly GCF_900109505.1. NCBI lineage: Bacteria > Pseudomonadati > Pseudomonadota > Gammaproteobacteria > Pseudomonadales > Pseudomonadaceae > Pseudomonas > Pseudomonas sp. NFACC41-3. The sequence goes on along the minus strand of NZ_FOAE01000001.1, from coordinate 983,261 downwards.
TTGGTTTCGGTGGCGAGTAGATCCTGGCTCATGGCAATTCCTCAAAGGCCCGGCGCCACTGGCGTGACGTCGAAAAAAGGCGGGCAGAAACTACGACCACGGCGCTTCGCCATCGTGCCCTGGAGCCGATGCGCCAATGACGGCGGAGTACTGGAGCCTCGCCTGCGCAAAGGCTAAGCTGCCGCACCCGGCCCAATCCGCCAATGCCATCAAGGAGTGAAGCATGATCACCATCCGTGAAGCTGACAGCCGCGATATCGATGCCCTCCAAGCCATCGGATGCGCCACCTACCGCGAGCATTTCTCCTCGATCTGGACCGCTGAAGGCATACAGCAGTTTCTCGACCAGGACTTCTCCCTCCATACCCTGCGAGACTCTCTTGCCGCCAAGAGCGAGCATCTGTGGCTGCTGGCCCTGGACGAGCAACAGCACCCCATAGGTTTCGCCAAACTCAACTGGGCGCGGCCCACTCCGGGCAGCGGCATTCCCGGTGCCGAGTTGCAGAAGATCTATCTGCTCAAATCCCAGGCCGGCAAGGGGCACGGTCGCCGCTTGCTTGAGCATGTGCTGCAGCGCGCCACCGATGCCGGTGAACCCTGCCTGTGGCTGGACGTGCTCAAGAGCAACATTGGCGCCCAGCGTTTTTATGCCAGCGCCGGCCTGCGTCAGGTAGGCGAGGTGCCCTTCAACACCGACCTGGAGCAGATAGGGATGTGGGTGATGGCTTGCGACCTGCCCGGCCGCAGCAACCGCTTGTCACCCCGCTCGCCCCTGTAGCCGCTGGCGCAGTCTGCGATAGAGCCGAAGGGTCTCCGGCGCCAGCAGGATCGCCACGAGCGTGCCGCTCGATCGCAGCCTGCGGCAGCGGCTACACAGGCATTGAGCGAGAGCGGAATATCGAGAGGATCGCAGCCTCTCTGTAGCCGCTGGCGCAGCCTGCGATAGACCCGCAGGGTCTCCGGCGCCGGCAAGATCGCCGCGAGCGTGCCGCTCGATCGCAGCCTTCGGCAGCGGCTACACAGGCATTGAGCGGGGGCGGAATGTCGAGGGGTTCGCAGCCTCCCTGTAGCCGCTGGCGCAGCCTGCGATAGACCCGCAGGGTCTCCGGCGCCAGCAGGATCGCCGCGAGCGTGCCGCTCGATCGCAGCCTTCGGCAGCGGCTACACAGGCATTGCGCGGGAGCGGAATATCGAGGGGGGCGATATGCCGTGGCTCAGGAAATACCCAGGGCTTTCAAGCGTCGATACAGGGTGCGCTCGCTCAGGCCCAGGGCCTTGGCCAGTTCGCTGCGCGAGCCTTCGAACACTTCCAGGGCGTGGGCCAGTTGTTCCAGGTCCTTGCCCGCGCGGCGCCGGCTCGGCGGCGTTGTGGCGGCGGCGCTGCCGGCGCGCAATTCCTCGGGCAGGTCCTCGACGCGGATCACCCCGTCGTCGCTGAACAGCCGCGCCCGTTCGAGGATATTGCGCAGCTCGCGGATATTGCCCGGGTAGGCATACAGGCCCAGGCGCTCCAGGGCCTGCGGCGCGACCCGCGGCACCGCGCCCGGCGCCAGGCGTTGCAGCAGGCTGTCAATCAGCAGCGGCAGGTCGTCGCCGCGCTCGCGCAGGGCCGGTAGGCGGATCGGGAAGGCGCTGATGCGGTAGTACAGGTCCTGGCGGAAAGTGCCGGCGGCGACCATTTCCTTGAGCGGCTTGTGGGTCGCCGAGACCAGGCGGAAGTCCGAATGCACGGTGCGCAGGCTGCCCACCGGGCGAAAGCTGCCGGACTCGATCAGCCGCAGCAGCTTGACCTGCATCGCCAGCGGCACTTCACCGATCTCGTCGAGAAACAGGGTGCCGCCATGGGCCGCCTCGGCCAGGCCGATCTTGCGTTGCAGGGCGCCGGTAAAAGCGCCCTTCTCATAACCGAACAGTTCGCTCTCCAGCAGCGACTCAGTCAGGCCGGTGCAATCGACCACCACCAACGGCCCGCCGGCACGTGGGCTGCCGTCATGCAGGGCGCGGGCGAACAGCTCCTTGCCGGTGCCGGACTCGCCCTGGAGCAGCACCGGGATCTGCGACGGCGCCGCCCGCTGCAGGGCACTCAAGGCCGCATTGAAGGCTGGCGAACGCCCCACCAACCCCTTCTGCTGCGGCTGCACCGAGGCCACCGCCACCGAACTCAGACGCTCGACGTAAGCCACCACCTGCCCCGTGTCGCCGAGGATCGGCCGCAACTCGACGTCCACATGCTCCGGCCCGCGCGGGGTGTGATGGATATGCAGCAGGCGTTCCGGCAGGCGGGTCTCGAAGGCCTTGCGCATCGGGCAATGCTCGCCGGCCTGGTCGCAAGGCACCGCGAACTGGTGGGACACCCGGTAGCACTTGGCGCCGACATGGGGCTTGCCCTCGACACCGAACTGGCGCTGGTAGGCGGTGTTGGCGGCGAGGATGTTGTAGTCGGTGTCCAGCAGGATCGTCGGCTGCGCGTCATGCTCCAGATAGGACATCAGGGCTAACATTTCAGGATTGGCGAGGGCATTCGGGGACTGGGGCATGGCAACTCCTGGGCGTTGCGCGGCAGCTTAAACCATGGGCCCGGCTTCTGCCATTTTCTGCCAGAAACTGCCAATCGACTGCCACCTACAATTGACAGTGACAGCCAGAACGCCCGTTCCAAGCCTTTGAATTCAATGAATGGGCGGTAAAAGCAGCGCGCGCCGGTTGGCACGCTTATTGACAGTCCAAGGGTCTGTACGAAAAGTCGGCGAGCGAAGGTCAGGCAAGGCAAAAACAGGCGAGGAACGGCCGGGGTCGCGTTCGACTGTAGGGACCTACATGAGCATTCCGAGCCTGTTTTTAACGCAGCATGGCCGAGCGCAGCCACTTTTCGTACAGAGCCTAGGGACGATTGCCCGCCCCGACCGCCGTCACCCTATTGCTCGGAGAACCCCATGATCATCGGCGCATCGCTGTGCGTAGAAGCCTTTTTTGACAGCCAGACGTGGACCATCAGCTATCTGGTGATGGACCTCGACACCCGGCGCTGCGCGCTGATCGACAGCGTGCTGGACTACGACCCCAAGTCCGGCCGCACCCGCACCGAGTCCGCCGACAAACTGATTGCCCGGGTACGGGAACTGGACGCCCAGGTCGACTGGATCCTCGAGACCCACGTGCACGCCGATCACCTGTCCGCCGCGGCCTACCTCAAGGCCCAGCTCGGCGCCAGGGTGGCGATCGGCAACCAGATCACCGTGGTGCAGCAGGTGTTCGGCCAGCTGTTCAATGAAGGCCAGGGCTTTGCCCGCGACGGCAGCCAGTTCGACGTGCTGCTCGAAGACGACAGCCGCTTCGCCATCGGCAACCTCCAGGCCCGCGCCCTGCACACCCCCGGCCATACCCCGGCGTGCATGACCTACCTGGTACAGGTCGCTGAAGAGACCGTGGCCTTTGTCGGCGACACCCTGTTCATGCCCGACTACGGCACCGCCCGCTGCGACTTCCCCGGCGCCGACGCGCGCACCCTGTACCGCTCCATCGGCAAGATCCTCGCCCTGCCAGCGCAGACCCGGCTGTTCATGTGCCACGACTACCTGCCCAACGGCCGCGAGCTGCAATACATGACCACGGTCGCCGAACAGCGCGCCCACAATATCCATATCCATGAAGGGATCGACGAAGACGCCTTTGTGCGCATGCGCGAAGCCCGCGACGCCACCCTGGAAATGCCGGTGCTGATCCTGCCGTCGGTGCAGGTCAACATGCGCAGCGGCCAGTTCCCCGAGCCCGACGACAACGGCGTGAGCTACCTGAAGATCCCGCTGAACGCCCTTTAAAACCTATAACGCCACTCCACCAGGAGACGCTGCCATGCGCCCCATTTCCCCCATCCCACGAGCCGTCAACGGCAGCCACCAGGTGCTGATCGTCGGCGGCGGCGCGGCCGGCATTGCCACCGCGTCCAGCCTGATCAGCCGCGAACCGCACCTGGACGTCGCCATCATCGACCCGGCCGACACCCACTATTACCAGCCCGGCTGGACCCTGGTCGGCGCCGGGGTGTTCCGCGCCGAAGACACCGCGCGCAGCATGGCCTCGCTGATCCCCAAGGGGGTGAAGTGGATTCAGGCGGCGGTGAGCAGCTTCGAGCCGGAGCACAACGCCCTGCTGCTCAACGACGGTCATGTGCTGGGTTATGACCAGCTGATCGTCTGCCCGGGCCTCAAGCTCGACTGGAACGCCATCGACGGCCTGAACGAAACCCTGGGCAAGCACGGCGTGACCTCCAACTACCGCTACGATCTGGCGCCCTACACCTGGCAACTGGCGCAGAACCTCAAGCAGGGCCAGGCGCTGTTCAGCCAGCCGCCGATGCCGATCAAATGCGCCGGCGCGCCGCAGAAGGCCATGTACCTGTCCTGCGATCACTGGCTGCGCAACGGCCGGCTGGGGCAGATCAACACCCGTTTCTTGAATGCCGGTGGCGTGCTGTTCGGCGTGCCGGACTATGTGCCGGCGCTGATGGAATACGTGAAGAAATACGACATCGCCCTGGATTTCGGCCACAACCTGGTGGCGGTGGACGGCCCCGGTAAACGGGCGACCTTCGTCCGCAACGGTGCCGATGGCCAGCAGGAACGCATCGAACTGCCCTTCGACATGCTGCACGTGGTGCCGCCGCAGACCGCCCCGGACTTTATCCGCAACAGCCCGCTGGCCGACGCCGCCGGCTGGATCGACGTCGACCCGCACAGCCTGCGGCACAAGCGCTACAGCAACATCCACGGCCTGGGCGACGGGACCAATACCAGCAACGCAAAAACCGCCGCGGCGGCGCGCAAGCAGGCGCCGGTGGTGGCCACCAACGTGCTGGTGAACCTCAAGCGCCTGCCGACCCGGGCCCAGTACGACGGCTACGGCTCCTGCCCGCTGACCGTGGAGCGCGGCAAGATCGTCCTCGCCGAATTCACCTACGGCGGCAAAGTCGCGCCGAGCTTTCCGGCCTGGCTGCTGGACGGTCGCCAGCCGACCCGCCGCGCCTGGTGGCTGAAGGAACGCATCCTGCCGCCGCTGTACTGGCGCGGCATGCTCAAGGGCCATGAGTGGCTGGCGCGGCCGAGCCTGGTGACGGACCTGCCGGAATCATGAGTGAGTACAGCTTGCTGGGCGCCGGCCTCGGCGCACTGATCGGAGCGATCCTGGCATTGACCGGGGCCGGCGGCGGGATTCTCGCGGTGCCGCTGCTGGTGTTCGGCCTGGGCCTGAGCATGGTCGAGGCGGCGCCCATCGGCCTGCTCGCGGTGGGCCTGGCGGCCGCCGTGGGCGCGGTACTGGGGCTGCGCGAAGGCATCGTGCGTTACCGCGCCGCCGGCTTCGTCGCCGCCATCGGCATCCTCATGGCGCCCGTGGGCCTGTGGCTGGCCCACCGCCTGCCGAACCTGCCGCTGGCCCTGCTGTTTTCCGCGGTGCTGCTGTACGCCTGCGGGCGCATCCTGCGCAAGGCCACCCGCGAACTGCGCCACGGCCAGCCGGCACCCCGCGCGGCCTTCCAGCCCTGCGTACTCAACCCCTTGCAGGGCCGGCTGCGCTGGACCCTGCCCTGCGCCCGCGCGCTGACCGTCACCGGCCTGCTCTCGGGGCTGCTCTCCGGGCTGCTCGGGGTCGGCGGCGGCTTCGTGATCATCCCGGCGCTGACCCGCTACACCAACCTGGACAGCAAAAGCATCGTCGCCACCTCCCTGGCGGTGATCGCCCTGGTGTCCGCCGGCAGCGTGATCACCGCCAGCCTCAGCGGCGTGATGCACTGGGCGGTGGGCGCGCCCTTCGCCATTGGCGCGGTGCTGGGGTTGATCGCTGGCCGTCAGGTCGCCCGCTACCTGGCGGGGCCGAGGTTGCAGCAGCTGTTTGCCTTGGTGGGGATGCTGGCGGCGGTGATGCTCAGCCTCGGCGCACTCGGCGCCTGGCACTGAGCTCATGAACTCGCTCCCACTGTGGGAGCGAGCTTGCTCGCGATAGCGTCCACTCAAACGACAAAAACACCCCGGCAATAAACCGTTCCTACAACCAAATCAGCCACTGCGTCGCCGCTTGCAGAATCCTCCTAAATCCCTGCCCCGCCATTCCCGGTACGGTTTCCAGCGCCCCTTTCGCCTGAACCAGGACCACCCATGGCCAGCAACGGACCCGGGCCGATGCCCAATCTTCTACGGCCCGCCAATCCCAACCAGAGCCCCGCCGAACGCGCCGCTGAAACCGAAGAGCCCAGCTACGGCGAACAGCTCTGGGCGCAGTATGAGAAATACGCCAAAGAGCCTGCGCCACCGCCTGAAAAGGTCCAGGTGGCGCTGCGCATCGGCGTGTTCTTCGACGGCACCGGTAACAACGCCAGCAACTCGGCCATGGGCCAGATTTGCGGCGCGCAACATGCCATTGAAGCCAGGGATATCGATGGCAACTGCAAGCCGTATATGAGGGATCCGGAGAGTAGTTATGGGAATGATGTGAGCAATGTTAAGCGGTTGAGTGATTTGTACTATTCCACTCAGACGCCTGAGGGTGAAGGTCTGCAAAAACGTGCCTTTCACTCCATTTATATCGAAGGTATCGGAACGCGGACTGGCGAAAAGGACAGTCTGATTACCTCGGGAACAGGGCGCGGCGATACGGGAATATCAGGATGTGTGCAGAAGGCATTTATTGCGATCAAGCAACGTATTGGTCTTTTCTTCGAGCAGAACCCGGACAGCGAAATCTTATCCCTGACCTTTGACACTTTCGGCTTTAGCCGAGGCGCCGCAGCGGCTCGGCACTTTGCCAATGAAGTCGTGCGCTGGCTGGGGCCGCTTGAACTGATTCTGCACGACCACTCCAATGCCTTCAGCCCCCGTTTCAACCGGCAGTACGGCCACGATGTTGATATGGGTTTTATCGGCCTGTTCGATACGGTGCCGTCGGTTGCCGGCGTGAGTAATCTGGGCAACGTGCGCAGCGCCATTGCTCCGGGTATCAAGCTGCACCTCGACCGCCGCTACTTTCGCTCAGTCGTCCAGTTGGTCGCCCGGGATGAGCATCGATCCAACTTCGCCCTGAGCCGAGTCAAACCCGACCATATGGAGATCACCCTGCCCGGTGCGCATTCGGATATCGGCGGCGGTTATCTGGATGAGGTGCAGGAATGTGTACTGGTCAGTCCGATGCAGGCGCTGGAGGTACCACTCAATACTGACGTGACCCAGACCTCGATTTACCGGGACGCAACCCAGATCAGAAAACGCTGGTTGGCCAAAGGCTGGCCCGCACAATGGCTGGAAATCATCACACCGGAGCCGATGGTTCTGCCGCAGGACTCACAAGACCGCCTCGGCTTACGACAAAAGCGGGTGTATGTCGGTGTACAGCTCAAGAGGCCCATGAGCAACAAGCTGGCGAAGGTGTATCTGCGCGTCATGTATGAACTGGCCAAGGAGAACGGTGTGCAGTTCGAGGACATCCCAGAAACAACCGAATATGCGATTCCATTGGAGCTTCAAGCGCTTTGTGACAGATTTATCGCCGGTGACTACAGTACAACTCCAGCCGAGGAGGCGATGCTCAAGCTGCGTTACATCCATCTCTCGGCCCACTGGAACCACCCGCTTGGCAAGCAGGATGGCGGCAGCCTTAAAGTCGTCTATATCAATGCCCCCACGGCGGATGCCGTGCGTGTGCAACACCCTCACGTACCTGACTGGACGCTTTGGTAATGAGAGTATTCATCGCCCTCCTGGGCGCACTGCTGTTGACTGGCTGCCTGGCCAGCGATCCACTTTCAGGTAAAAACGACCCAAAAAACCCTTGGTGGGAACTTGGATTTACCGAACCCTATTACATGAAAGTCTGGGTCGAGGACAGCGCGGTAGAGGACATCAACGGAAAACAGTTTCACCGCACGGGTGGGACTGCTGCGGGTGGCCGCCCTGGTTACAAAAAGGAATGGGCCAGAGGTTGGGACGGAGTTGGTATTGATGGCAAGTCCGTGGTCGGTGCCGACCTGCCCAAACGCATTTTCGTGCGCTGGCAATCGGTGGTTGAACCGCAAACCTATCGGGTATGGATCGACATCCCGGAAGAGGCCCGACAGATCATGCGCAAGACCACCGCCCGTCGGTGCCCAGAAACGCCACAGCAAACCGCCAGCTATATGGCCTCAGTCAATCTGGGATTGGCGCCAGGGGGCATTGTTCAGGTCTGGGTAAGAGATGAATGTCATCACCCGATCAAAGTCACCCGCGTCCAAGCCGACGTTGAGCCTTTAGGGCCGAGCCAAGGCAAAACCAATGGCCGTTACGCCTACCAGATCAGTGAAGAGTCCAAACGCTACATAGAGAAGTACGGCATTCCCTATGGCAGTTGGTAATCAACTTCCTTCTGTATATGAAGAGCAGGTTGCTAATAAACCCTATCCACTCATGCAACTGACTGGACGCTTTGGTAATGAGAGCATTCATCGCTCTGCTGGGTGCACTGCTGTTGACTGGCTGTCAAGTCACCCATTATCCGGAAAGAATGACCCACACTTGCCTTGGTGGAGCCTGAACTTCACCGAGCCGTATTACATGAAGGTATGGGTTGAAGACACAGCGGTAGAGGATATCAACGGCATACTGTTCCGCCGGACTGGCAGTGGTTCTGCTGCTGGCGGCAACCCAGGCTACAACAAGGAATGGGCCAGAGGCTGGGATGCCGTTGGGGATACTGGCAAACCAGTGGTGGGGGCTGATCTCCCGAAACGTATTTTTGTCCGTTGGCAATCCGTGGTAGAGCCACAGACGTATCGGGCGTGGGTGGATATCCCGGAAGAAGCCCTACAGATCATGCGCAAGGCAACTGCCCAACGCTGCTCTCTGTACCCTGAACGTAGCTCTTCTTATCTGGCATCCCTCTATTTGGGGCTGGCCTCTGGCGGCATAGTTCAAGTGTGGGCCAGAGATGAATGCTATCGTCCGGTCAAGGTCGCTCGTGTCCAGGCGGAGATTGAACCGCTGGGACCGCACCTCGGTAAATCAAACGGGCACTATTATCCGCTACCCGAGAACTCCAAGCGCTACATAGAGAAATACGGAATTCCCTATGGCAGTTGGTAAACACCCCCTAGCGAACAATCCCCACCAAGGCTAGTGTCCAGACCTACCCCTCAAAGGACGCCCCACATGGACTGTGAAATCCGCCCCGCCCACGCGCAGGACGTCGACGCCATCAGCCGCCTGATCATCGCCACCCTGCAGACCAGCAACGCCCGGGATTATCCCGCCGCGGTAATCGCCCAGGTGCAGGAAAACTTCAGCCCGCATGCCGTGCGCCAGCTATTGAGCAAACGCCAGGTCTGGGTGGCACAGGCGGCCGGCGAAATCGTCGGCACCGCCAGCCTCGACGGCCATGTAGTGCGCTCGGTCTTCGTCGCCCCGGATAGGCAAGGCCAGGGCGTCGGCCGCCAACTGATGGCCGAACTCGAGCGCCAGGCCCTGGGCGCCGGCCTCACCCAGCTGACCGTGCCCTCCTCGATCACCGCCGAAGGCTTCTACGCCAACCTGGGCTTTCGCACCCTGCGCGAGCAACACCACGGCGAAGAACGCACCCTGATCATGCAACGCGAGCTGACACCAACCCCGTAGCCGCTGCCGAGCCCGCGAGGCTGCGACGACCGGTCCGCGCTCGGGCAAAGCAGTCGCAAAACCTGCAAGCACAGCCTGTCTGACTAAACACCAAGACCAACCTACAAAACCGAGCCCGGCTCAGGGCAAAGCCTCAAACCGCCCACTCCCCTCATTCCACTGAAACCCCGGCAACCTGCAGTCGCTCAAACTGAACCGCAGGCTCTCCCCCTCGGCCTGCACCTGCAACATATCCACCCCTTGATACAGACAACCCGGCGCCGCCAGCGTCAGGGTCTGCAGCGGTTTGCCGCTGGCCTTGTCCACCACCTCGATCGCCGTTATCCGCTGGTCATTGCCCTGCATCGGCACCTGGAAATACCAGCGTTTGGTGGATGCGCTCTGCAACAGCGTGGTGTTCGGCTGCGGCCACGAACGGTCCGAGTCCACCAGCGCCACCAGCTTCAGGCTGATGGGCAAGGTCTTGCCAGTGCGATAGCTGGTCCAACTGCCGCGCACCTGCTCGCTCTGGCGGCTGACCATCAGGTCGTTGAACTGCAAGCGCGCCACCGGCAACCCCTGCTCGTCCAGCTCGTCCATGGCCAGCACCTTGTTGCTGAAGCTGAAGGTCGGCTTGAGGCGGATCGGCGTGCGATAGCGCTGGTAGGCATAGGTCCCCTGGTACAGCGCATTCTGGCTGCCCAGCGTCAGCACAATGGCCTGCTTGCCCAAGGTGCCCTGGTACACCCCATGGGCCGCTTGCGCCGGCACTAGCCACGACACCAGCAACAACGCCGCCAACCCACGAAAAACATTAACCCGCCGCATCAGAAACGCCCCTCGAGAGACTGAATGAATTCCAGCCGGTCAGGGCTGATCACGCGGTAATAGTCCCTACGCTGGGTGCCCGCACTGAAGTTGATAAAGTCCTGCTTGCTGAACTCCATCTGCCCGCCCGCGGCAAAGCGCACCGTGCCCTCGGCGGCCAACTGCTCCAGCTGCGGATGGCGCAGATACGCCTGGGTCTGTGGGTGGTACAGGTAATACTGGGTCGGCGCGCACAGCACACTGCCGTACGGGCCGTTCAAGCTGTAGCCCTGCACCTGGAAATCCAGGGTGGAATCGGCATCGAAATGCTCGAAGGTCAGGGTGCGGGTCCCGGTCGGAGCCAGGCACCACTGCCCGCCCACCTCCTGCACCACCTCGCCGGTGGCCCGGCTCAGCACCCGGATAGTGTCCACCCGCCCCCTGTCCTCCCCGGCATTGCGCACGGCATGCACACTGAAATAGAACTGCTGGTCGGCCGCCGGCTGCAACAACTCACCGTCAAAGGCCTCGCGCTGACTCCCGCCAAAGCGCATCACCCGCTGCAACCGCAACGGCTGCTGCACGCCTGTGCGCAAATCGACCAAGGCCCCCTGCAACGCCTCGGCCCCCTCGGCAAAGGGCTGCAACGACACAGCCGCCGCCGGCAACGTCGGGTTATCCATGATATTGATCAACAGCCCCCTGTCCGGGCGAAACGGCGTGAGCTCCAAAGGCATCGGCAAGCGCTCGGCCCCGCTAAACCAATAGCCAGACATCCCGCCGCCATATTGCGAGTCATACACCAGCGCCAGCTCCACCGGCGTATCGCCGAGCGTGCCGCGATAAGTGGTGACCGGGTTGGCGCTGGCCGTGGGCACACCCAGCGCCATACCCACCAACAGCGCCGGCGCCAACCGGGATAGAAAATGCCGCAAGCGAGACACACCACCCCGCTCCCCAGCCTCTACTCGCCTCCCGCCACCAACGGACTGGGTCATGCCTGCGCTCCTTGCAATGGGTAAAAGGCGCGCAGGATAGCAAAGTCTTACGCCCTGTAGCCGCTGCCGAGCCCGCGAGGCTGCGATGGGGCGCGCAGCGCCCCCAAACCGGCACACCCCAATTGTCCAGCTACACCTCAACGACTGAATGGCGCCACGGCCTGGACCTGCGGTAGCCGCTACGGAGTTTTACAACCATCCCGCTTGCGACAAGGACCAACGACTCAGCCTCGCCCTACCCACAATCGAGACCTTTCCTACAGCCCTGCCGTTGTTCCGAATCCGCCCCCCACCTATAGTTTTCACGTCTGCTGATTTCGATCAGCACAGGGGTTCGCAGCCTTAACGAGAGGACATCCAATCGGCATATTTTTCGACAAGGAACAGCGATGAACACCCAAACCCCATCCGAACGCTTTATTCCCCTGACCCCAATTGCCAGCGATACCCCAGTGCTTTTTATTGACAGCCACGCACCTCTGGTAGACCTGCATGCCTGTGCTAGCGAGCGTTTACTCACCACTCTCGACTATCTGAATCTGATGGCTTGCACTAGCTTGCGCGACTCCAGCGACAAGGACATCGATACTGTGGCTAATACCGCCAGGCTGTTACTGCAGGATGTGCGGGATGTGTTGGCGGTGATTGAGACACGCGCCTTTAGTGCCTGACTAAAAACAACAAGAGCCGGCTACTCACCGGCTCTTTATGCACCCGAGAAGACCATTAGAGAATGACTAGTCTTGACGTTCTACAACCACCCCTCACAAAGCATCTCTGTTTGATCGAGGATCATCTGCGCAGCATCTTCAGCTTTATCCGGCGGGTAGTCGTACTTACGCAAAATCCGCCGCACCAGAATACGCAGCTTAGCCCTCACACTTTCTCGACTGCTCCAATCAACACTGACATTTGCTCGCAGACTCGCAGTCAACTCATGAGCAATCTTTGCGAGTGTCTCATCACCCAATTCGCGCACCGAGGCCTCGTTGGTGGCCAGGGCATCGTAAAACGCCAACTCATCATCATTAAGTCCAAGCTCATCACCGCGCTTGCTCGCAGCAGCGAATTTCTTGGCCATCTCGATCAACTCTTCGATCACCTGAGCCGTTTCAATCGAACGGTTTTGGTAGCGCTTAATCACATTGGCCAGCAGCTCGGAGAACTTCTTTTCCTGGACCAAGTTGGAGCTGTAACGGCTCTTGATTTCACCTTCCAGCAAGCGTTCCAACAGCTCTACCGCAAGGTTCTTCTCCGGCAGGTTACGTACGTCGGCAAGAAAAGCATCGTCGAGCAGACCGATATTGGGCTTGTCCAGACCCACCGCCTCGAAGATGTCCACCACATCCCCAGAAACCACGGCATTACCGATGATCTGACGAATCGCCAACTCACGCTCTTCATCAGTCTTCTTTTGCTGACTGACATCGCGCTTGATCAAAATCACCTTGATCGCTTGGAAAAAGGCCACTTCCTCACGTACAGCCTTGGCTTCATCCAAGGTGCAGCACAGAGTGAAAGCCTTACTCATGGCCAACGCGTTGTCAGCAAAACGCTTTTTACCGTCCTCCAGGCCCAAAACATGGTTGGCGGCCCCTGCCAGCAGCTTGTGGCCTCCGGTCAGAAAATCGCTGTAATCGAAGCCGTGTAACAGGCTACGCAGGACATCAAGCCGCTCCTCCAACACCGAGTAGGCTTCATGAGCATCCACCGTCGGGCGCCCTTTACCTTTGCTGCCGGTGTATTCCCTCAGCGCAGCTTTCAGCTCATTGGCGATGCCGATGTAGTCCACCACCAAACCGCCCTGCTTATCCTTGAATACGCGGTTAACCCGGGCAATAGCCTGCATCAGGTTGTGGCCCTTCATCGGCTTGTCTACATACAACGTATGAACACAAGGCGCATCGAAACCGGTCAACCACATATCGCGAACGATCACCAACTTGAGCGGGTCGAGGGGGTCCTTGAAGCGTTTTTCCAAACGTTTCTTAACCTGCCCTGAGTAGATATGCGGCTGCAACAAAGCCTTGTCCGAAGCGCTACCGGTCATCACGATCTTGATCGCGCCTTTCTCCGGGTCTTCGTCGTGCCAGTCAGGACGCAGGGCAACGATTTCGTTGTACAAGTGCACACAGATTTCTCGGCTCATGGCGACCACCATGGCTTTACCGGGCATCTGTCCCATACCAACCAGCCCCAGATTACGCTCCTCGAAATGCGTGACCATATCCGCCGCTACACTGTGAATCCGCGGCGAAGCACCCACTACCTTTTCCAATGCAGCCCAGCGGCTTTTCAAGCGAGACTGTTGCTCGTCCTCTTCATCTTCGGCCAGCTCATCCACCTGATCGTCGATTTTCGGTAGCTCGCTGTCCTTCAAGGACAGCTTGGCCAAGCGTGACTCATAGTAAATAGCAACAGTGGCACCGTCTTCTGTGGCCTGCTGCATGTCGTAGACATGGATGTACTCACCGAACACCGAGCGAGTATCGCGGTCTTCGCTGGACACCGGAGTGCCGGTAAAGGCCACGAACGTAGCGTTCGGCAGCGCGTCGCGCAGATGCTGGGCATAACCCACCTCATAACGCGCCCGGCTTTCCGCTGCCTGAAGTCCAGTTGGCGCTTTCAGCTCGGCATTGAATCCATATTGAGTGCGATGAGCTTCGTCAGCGATAACTACGATATTGGGTCGCAGGGACAGTACCGGAAAGCTGTCTTCATCCACGCCGGGCATAAATTTTTGAATGGTGGCGAACACAATGCCACCACTGGGTCGATTGGCCAGTTTGGCCCGTAGATCACCACGGGACTCCACCTGGACCGGCTGTTCCCGGAGTAAATCCTGAGACAGGGAAAACACCCCAAACAGCTGGCCGTCCAGATCGTTGCGGTCGGTGATGACCACAATGGTCGGGTTCTCCATCGCTGTTTCCTGCATCACCCGAGCGGCGAAACAGGTCATGGTGATGCTCTTGCCCGAGCCTTGGGTGTGCCAAACCACGCCGCCCTTATGGCTACCGCCAGGACGCGAAGCCACGACCACCTGTTGAATAGCAGCGCGCACGGCATGGAACTGGTGATAACCGGCAATCTTCTTCACCAGACGGCCGTCATCTTCGAACAACACGAAATAGCGCAGGTAATCGAGCAGCATTTCCGGGGCCAGCGCACCACGTACCAAAGTTTCAAGTTCGTTGAATTGCCCCAGCGGGTCGAGTGTTTCACCGTCGATGGTGCGCCAATTCATAAAGCGCTCGATATCCGCCGACAGCGACCCCATTCGAGCTTCAGTACCATCGGAAATCACCAGGATTTCGTTGTACTGGAACAAATCCGGAATCTGCTCTTTGTAGGTCTGAAGCTGCTCAAACGCTTTACCGAGATCCGCCTTTACGTCAGCCGGGTTTTTCAACTCCAACAAGACCAGCGGCAACCCGTTAATGAACAGGATGATGTCCGGCCGACGAAGCTTCTTCGGCCCTTGGATACGGAATTGATTGATGGCCAACCAATCATTGGCTTTGACTTCGGCCCAATCGATCAAGCGCACAAAATCGCCGCGGCTTTCGCCGTCCTTCTGGTACTGCACAGGTACGCCACTGACCAGTAGGCGATGGAACAAGCGGTTGGCCGAAAGCTGCACCGGCAAACCCAACTCCAGCACCTGCTTAAGGGCATCTTCGCGGGCTGCCAACGGCACCTTGGGATTGAGCTTGGCCATCGCACTGCGTAAGCGCTCGACCAACACCACTTGCCGGTAGTTATCGCGCTCGGGGTGTTCTCCGTCGTGGGCGATGTCTGGCCCATACAATCGTGTGTAACCCACCTCCTCCAGCCAGCCGAGGGTTTCCTGTTCCAGTTGGTCTTCGGTCATTACGGCATTAGTCCCTTATCAATCCTCGACATTGGCCAGCAGCAGGCTGCCCAATAAAGTCGCTCCCCCAGCCTCACAGGTGGGGTCATCTAGTTATTGGCCACCCACGTCGCCCCTTGTGCAGTCAATCGGTACTTCTGTGCCGGGCTGCGTGGCGAATCGGGGTGAGTCATTTCGATCAACCCGGCCACTAATGCCGGGTTCAAATAGTTGTTACGGAAGGTCGGGCGATGCGCCAATTGCAGGTACTGCATCAGCTCTCCCGCTTTCAGGGCAACGCCGCCACCCAGCACTTGGAGCAGCCGAGCTACTTGGTCGCTTACTTGATCGGTTACTTGGTCGCTTTGGCCACCATCAAACAACGCCTGTTGCAAGGCTTGCAACATGAACTCCACGAAAGGCGTGGCCTCGCTGCGTTGATCCGCAGCACTCAGCGCAGCGTAATAAGCCTCTTGCTGCTCGCGAATCACCGTTTCCACGGGCAGCCAGGCCAAAACGGGACGCCATAGACTGAGAATCAGCGTTTGCCACAAGCGCCCCATCCGCCCGTTGCCATCGGCGAACGGGTGGATGAACTCGAATTCGTAGTGAAATACACAGCTGGCCAACAGTGGGTGCAGATCCGTGCTGGACAACCAACTAAGCAGGTCGTCCACCAAGGTGGGTACACGGCTAGCCGGCGGAGCCATATGCACCAGCTTTTGCTCGCGATAGATACCGACCCCAGCACGGCGGAACTGTCCGGCATCGTCAATAAGCCCGTGCATCAACAGGGCATGAGCCTCCAGCAAATGCTCACGCAACGCCGGGCGCCAGCCAGGCATGGCCTCATAAGCGGCAAAAGCATTGCGCACTTCCTGGATCTCCCGGGGCATGCCTAATACCCGCCTACCCTCCAGAACGGCCGTCACCTGCTCCAGGCTCAACGTGTTGTTTTCGATGGCCAGCGAAGCTTGGATAGTGCGAATGCGATTACCCCGCCGCAGCTGTGGCGTCAGGGTCGCCTCATGCCGCGCCGACAACCGCCCCACCTGCTCGCTGATCTGCGCAACAAGCGCGAGCATGGTTGGGGTCAGGGTCAACGGCGGCTGGTAGCGGCTCATGGGCTAGGCCACCGCTCGGCGAGAAGCTCGGGATTGCTCACGCAGAGGCCTCCCATTCCTTGGCGGTTAACTCGCCGGTTTGGTGGAAGCGCCGGACACGTCCGAGGAACTCGGCAAAATCGCTATTTTCTTCGCTTAGACGGTTGCACATGTCCCAGTCGATATCGCTGCGTTCCCGCGCAGGAATCAGGATCTGGCTTTCCGTGGGGTTCTCCACATCCAGTTGAATCACCCCAATGCCATGGGCAGCGGCGAGCATACGCAGCTCTTTGAGCGTGCCATCGCCTTCCACCGTAGCGGCCGCCAAGTAGCCAAAATGCGCCCAGGAGGAATTGGACACCGTCTGGAAGAAACACTTGCGGGCATTGGAGCGGTTGAGCAGCAGCTTGACCTCGAACGACCACAACCGAGCGCGTCGCTCACCCAATACACGAACGCACTCACGCACATCCGCCGTCCAGTCAGCGGTCAGGTTTTCCAGCCCGACCAGATCCGGGTGCAGCCATTCATTACCGCCGCTGCCAGCGCGGTTGGAGGAGCGTTTTTCGTTGATACGCATGGCGTTCACGCACTGCTCTTCTGACAGCAGGTACTGCGCCAGCAAGGGATAGAGCGCGTGCTCACGTAACCGCGAGGACTCGGGCAGCTCTGCGACTTCAGGTGACAGGCCTTCCGCCGCTGCGACCTCGGCGTTAGCGTCCAACTCCGACCAGTAATAGTGACGTGGCCGGCCTTCAGTGGTTTTCAGCTGAGGTTGCTGCTTCTGCCAGCGAGGACGCGAGCCGGCAATTTCGGCCGCCAGTTGCTGCACGAGATCGGTGTCAGTCTGAATATGGCTGCCGCTACCGGCTTTTTTGACCGCGCATTCGGCGGGGAACTGCTCGAATATCCATTGCGCCAGTTCACGGGCGGTGTGCTGGGTATCGGGCTGGTTTTGTAGGCGTTCGATAACGCGTTGGCGCAGGTTGAGAGAAGCCATATTTAAATAGCCTCCGACAAGATCTTTTCCGTGGCGGCTATCGCTTCTGATAAGCGTAGTTGGCCGGAGATAAGGCGGGGTAGAAGGGTGTCGCGGAGTTGGGTGAGGCTACTTACGCGGCTTTCGTTCAATGCAATACTGCTTTTCAATGGCGAAACCAGCTCGTCAAAGGCAGACAGAATCGGCGCAGACGGAATCAGGATGGGAAGGTCGCTTAGCTTCGACTTAGCTAACTCTGTTTGCCCAGTAGAACCCTCTCCCATAGCTTCAATTTCCGGCTGTTTGCGGGCTATCCACTGCCCCAAAAAAGTCGAATTCAATAAAGGCCCAGCACGCACTACGGTGACATGGGAGTCTGCAATTGCTAACTCTGGAAGTGCAAGTACCTGGGCGACCCGCCCGAGAGTGCCAACACCCGTTGAATTTATCAAAACATCTCCAACCTTAAGCATACGTCCATCAATCTTGCGCTTCAGAGGATCGTGTCTGCGGGCTTTGGTGTAATCCACCGAGAAGTCGCGGATACACTTCTGGTTGATCACCAATACACCATCGTCTTCGGTATACTTTGGTGAAATTCCTCGGCTCAAATAGTCACAAACATCCCCAAGTTTTGCAGTACTCCATCCACTCGGAGCCACGCCCTGAGCTGACTCCTCCAAGCCATCGGGAAAAAGAGATAAGATAGAACCATCCATACCTTCCGGCTCAAGCCCTTCACTTTTAGAGCGCACTGGATCGAAATCAACGAACCAAGACTTGAACAGCACTTTAGCGATAGTCTCAAGAGACGCATTAGTTTCCTTCAGAAGCTCAACTCTTGCCTCAATTATCTCGAGCAGTTCCACTAACGAATTTTCTGCTTCTGTCGGCACAGGAACTCTAAAGCCAAGAAAATCCTCACGAGCCAATCCTAAAGTGGTAGTACCGGTCCCACGAGCACGACAGTACTCACGATATATAGGAGTTCTTAAGAGCCAATATATATATTCTGCTGAAATGGCCTTCTTATCAAAAACCAACTTCACGGTATCTTGAGTTAAACGCCCTTTCTCTACATTTTTTGGTACTCGCGCTACTGAACCAAGCAAGTCACCAGACTGAGTGACATCTTTTAGAGATACATAAAGATCACCAACACCTAGGGTAATTTTTTCAGGTGACTCTCCTCCATATGTTTTAAATGCGCCCTGCCTAAACCCCCCGTTGGGCTGAATAGATGCAAGCCCCAGAAGAACAGGGCCAGGTAAACCGAGAAGATTGCCTTTATACGTTGTGCCCCGCTGCAAACTGACGAAGTCCCCTAGCGTAAAATAACGATCAGAACTCATACCCTATCCCCCCCAACTTCTGGAGAATTAACTGATCGAGCTTTGCCCCCTTAGTTATCTGCTCATTCAACAATGCGGTGAGGATCTGCATCTTGTCAGCAAAGGCTTCGTCATCCTCCTCTATCACCGCAGCCCCAACATAACGACCAGGCGTCAATATATGGCCATGCTCGGCGATTTCGGCAAGGGACACGCTGCGGCAAAAACCGACCACATCAACGTACTCTGCGATTTCTCCACCGACATCCAACGGTTCACCGCGCCAATTCGCCACCGTCTGAGCAACGCGCTCCACATCGCTATCCAGCAGCTCGATCTGCACCCGACTGACATTGCTCCCCAACTTACGCGCATCGATAAACAGCACCTCACCGGGACGAGCGACTTTCCGTTTAGTGAGGAACCACAAGCAAGCCGGGATTTGCGTGTTGAAGAACAATTGACCAGGCAGCGCGATCATCACTTCTACCACATCCGCCTCGACCATAGCCTTGCGAATATCACCTTCACCGTTTTGAGTAGAGCTCATCGAGCCATTGGCCAAAACAATACCAGCGCGCCCATTGGACTTGAGGTGAAACAGCATATGTTGCAGCCAAGCGTAGTTAGCGTTGCCTTGCGGCGGTGTGCCATACACCCAACGCGGGTCGCCTTCGAGGCTGCCATGCCACCAGTCGCTGATATTGAATGGCGGGTTGGCCAGCACAAAGTCAGCGCGCAGATCGCTGTGTTGGTTACGGATAAAGGTATCGGCTGGCTCTTTACCAAGGTTGAAGTCAATACCACGAATAGCCAGGTTCATTGCCGCCAGACGCCAAGTAGTCGGGTTGGACTCCTGGCCATAAATGGATACGTCACCCAGCTTGCCGCCATGGGCTTCAATGAATTTTTCTGACTGCACGAACATCCCGCCCGAGCCGCAGCAAGGATCGTAAACCTTGCCATGGTGTGGGTTCAGTACAGCAACCAGGGTTTTAACGATGCTGGCCGGCGTGTAGAACTGCCCGCCCTTCTTACCTTCGGCACTGGCGAATTGACCAAGAAAGTACTCATATACCTGGCCCAGCAGATCCCGGGCCTGGTTGGCATCACCACCGAAGCCGATGGTCGAGATCAAATCGACTAACTCACCAAGCTTGCCGTCCGGCAATTGGGCACGGGCATAACGCTTGTCGAGAATGTTTTTCAGGCTGGCGTTTTCAGCTTCGATGGCGGCCAAAGCTTCGTCGATGCGTTTGCCAATATCTACCTGTTTAGCAGCGGCACGCAGTGACTCCCAACGCGCCACTTCCGGCACCCAAAACACGTTGACTTCGGTGTAGTAGTCACGCTCTTCCAGCTCTTGGGCCAGCAGCTCGGGGCTGTCACTGCCCAGGTAGTAATCATCGTTGGCATCGGTAAAACGACGCTTCAGCTCGGCACTACGGCCAGCGAAGCTGTCGGAGATGTACTTGAGAAAGATCAAACCGAGAACGATGTGCTTGTACTCGGCGGCGTCCATATTGGCGCGCATTTTGTCGGCGGTAGCCCACAGAGTTTTTTGTAGGTCTTGCAGCGTGTTGTTGGTGGTCTTGACCGCAGCTTTAGCTTTACGTCCTGGCTTTTTTTTGGCCGGTTCAGCCTCCAGGCCTTCGGGAGATTCGTTTGGCGTATAACGTGCTCGGGCTTCGTTCAATACTTGCTCGGCGAGACTGCTAGCGGCTTGTTTGCCAGCCTTTTGATCCGTCATGGACAAATTCCTACCTTCAACGCAGATGAATTGCGCAATAAAAAATGAAAAACCAACCCCTAGGGCCGGTCAAAGATGGGCTGCATGATACCGGGCTGACGGCTTTTCGTCAGACCCCTAGGTTAGGTCGGCGAAAAATTACCAGGCGTCGCAAAAACCACTGCACTTCGGCACCCAATGTAGGGCTTGTCCCTTTCTCTTGAGCGCCCCGTCCTAGAGAGTTCAAACGCCTTGCACATACAGAAAGTGCCGCCCAGGCTCGGTACATCACCGCATATCAGTGATCGGGTTTAGCCGCTCGAAATAGCACATTGGGGCACCCACTAATATTGGAGATGCACCATAAAAAAACCGCTCCCGATCCCCTCATGCCTTTGCCCGGGCAGTTCAGAAATCCCGAACACGATATCGACACTCAGCGCATTAGCCTGGCGCTGGCCGCGCATAGCGCTGAAACCTCGATCCTCAAGAACCTGAAAGACACCGTGCCTACGTCCATTGGTCATCAATCCATGTTTAGTGTCCACCCCGGCATCAATGCCGAAGAAGCGTTGGTTCATGTGTCGTTACTGCTGGACCGTGCGGTACAGATCAGCGATGAAATCACCGAGCGCGCCAGCAGTGTGGAGCGTGGGTTGATTTGGTCAATGATCCATTCGGTGGAGATGGCTAGAACAGTGGTGGATTCGTTGCTGGATGCAAACAAACCGACCAAAGCCTCGGTAACGGGTTAAACGCCCCGCAGATCTAAGAGAAGAAAAACGGGGTAAGGCGTGATTTACCCCGTTTTCCATCACAGCTCTACCCGCCCAATTACTGCTCGCCGATCACAAGCAACACATCGTCGATATACTGCCCTTCAGCACCATGGGTGCCATTACGCAAATACCCAGGAATCATCTGCTGAAACTCAATACGGTCGGCCGGAAGGAACTCAAGCAAAGCTTCCAACATCGCAGGTCTCAGCAATCGTTGATTGGCCGGCACATCTGGCAAGTTCGGCCGAATAACATTTTCTTCCAGCCATACCAGCTTCTCTCGCAAGCTGTAGTTACCTTCAAGGGTAATACTCTCGGCGTGTTCTCGTTGCTCATCGGCCACTTGTTGGCTCGAAAGCTCTTCAGACTCTTCCCTGGCCTCTTCTACTTTTTCCACCGGCTCGGTTCGTAACCGCGCCAGTTCCTGAAGAATGGGTTCAATCTGCACCCGGGCATTGCGGAACCAATCCACTGACCAAATACGACGAATGTTCCAGCCCAACTGCTCCAATACACTTTGGCGCAAGCGATCACGGTCTCGCGCCGACTTCGCCGAATGATAGGCCGCACCATCGCACTCAATCCCCATCAAATAGCGGCCTGGTTGCCCAGGATCACGTACCGCCAGATCGATGAAGAAGCCGGCTACCCCCACCTGGGGCTCACATTGGTAGCCGTGGTGCGCCAGCATCTCAATAACAGCGACCTCAAAATCACTATCCGGAGCTCGCTCAGTTTCCTTGATATGCGGCATACGGCCAGATTCGGCAAAGTGCAGAAAATCTCGCAGTGCCTGCACGCCGCGACTGGAGGTACCGGTCACCAGTACATCGCTCGACCCAAACGAGGAAAACACCTGCATACGCTTCTTGGAGCGGGTATACAGCACGTTCAAACGCCGCCATCCGCTGGCACCGTTAATCGGACCGAAACGCTGTGGAACGGTACCGCCTACTTCCATAGGGCCATAAGTGCCAGAGATGTAAATCACATCACGCTCGTCACCTTGAACGTTTTCCAAGTTCTTGATGAACAGCGGCTCACCCAGGCTTTGATTGCGATCCAGCGCAACTTGTAGCTGTGGACTTTGCTTGGCAAATAGCTCAAGCATTCGCTCGATCTGCTCAGCCTGCTTGACGTTCATTGCCACCACACCCAGAGATTCATCAGGGCGATGAATCACATGGTGCTCGATAGCCTTGGCGACCACTTCCGCCTCTTCGATGTTGCGCTGTTCAACAAAGCGCCCACGGGGAACCCTGACAAACTTAACTCCGAACTCTGCTGACTCACGATGGGGCGATGGGTAGACCACCAAGTTACTTTCATAGAAAGCTTTGTTGGAGAAGGCAATCAGGCTCTCGTGACGTGAGCGATAGTGCCAACGTAGACGACGTAGTTTGAACAACGGCATCGCCGCTTCCAAAATACTTTCCGAGTCTTCGGCCAATGAAACATCCGTTTCGTCGGCATCCGAGTCCCCCGCATTACGGGAGAAAAAGTTAGTCGGTGGCAGCTGTTTCGGATCTCCCACAACCACCAACTGTTTGCCACGCGCAATACTGCCCAACGCCTCCTCTGGACGCATTTGAGAGGCTTCGTCCATTACGACCAAATCAAACTCGATATGCCCAGCCGGCAAGTATTGAGCGACAGCCATTGGCGACATCATGAAGCAGGGTTTGAGGCCCTGCAGCGCTTCTGCTGCACGGTTCATCAGGCTACGAATTGGTACGTGCCGAGTCTTTTTCTCGGCCTCACGCTGTAGCAACGCCAATTGCGTAAAATCCCTAACTGCGCCATGGCTATTGCCAACAGGAACGTTGTTCTGACTGATACGTGACGAAACCTGCTCACGCTGCAGACGCTTGAGTTGCTCATCAATCTCAGCAAAGCGCGTACGAATGGCCTCCTGCTCCTTGCCCGAAAACTGTCCTAATGCAGGATCAAGCTCAAGGATTTTCAACGCCCAGCTATCAAGAAGACCAAGCAAACAGGCATCGATACAGCGTTCAGACTCCAATCGTTGCGTTTCGATTGCTTCGACTACAGTCTCAAAACCCAGCTCAACCAAATGCGAACGCAAACGGCGGTATTCGAACCAATGGTCGAGCAAGTCAGGGTTTTGCGCGGCCCAGGCTAAACGATCAGCCATAGGCTCAAAGTCGGCTGTTTCAATGGACTGCCACCACTGACTTCCCACAACGGCAGCACTTTGGAAAAACGCTTCCTGTGCTAGCTGCCAAGACTCCACTGCCTTGGAGAGCACTGCGCCTTGTTGATGCCAATGAAGTATTAGCTCCTCAGCTTCCTTGGGGGTGCAGGCGGTTAGCTGCGGAATGAGGATGTCTCGAATCGGTAAAGCCAAAATCGGCTGGACGAAGGCAACAGTGTGCCGCCAGGTGGTCAAGCGAGGTCGCGCGGCCGAAAGATTGTCTATCCGGGGGAGTTCCTCACCTAGCAGGCAGGTTTGCAAAACAGCATCACTTTGCAGTGCTGTCGAACGGGACTGCCAACTTTCCACGGCCTGAATCAACTGAAGCAACTGCCCCATAGTGGGTGCCTCTTCGCTAATCACAGGTAACAGCGAACGCAGTGGGGTTCCAACGTCCTTGATAAGGCGAACATACAGGCCCTGCGGCGCAAGTAGGTCCTCTGAACGTAAGTCATGACTGTCGAAAGGCAACAGCTCTTCCAGATCCAGGCGATGCTCCAGTACATCGAGCAAATAGGACTCAAGCTCAGCACTATCGCCGGAAACCCCAGCCAGTAATTCCTCATCAGTTTTAAGCAGATACTCTGCAATCCAGACCTTTGCACCGAACCCACGCCCGCACTCAGCCCGCAGCGTTTTGTACCAGCCTCGCAAGCGCTTGAGTGAATCGACCGGCGTATCCAACCCTTGAAAATGCTCGCCCAACTTGTCACTGAGAACTTTGTTGTCATTCAGTTGAGTGTGTTTTTTCAGGTAGGCAATTGCATCAGGTAAAACCCGCTGTAGTTGCTTTAATTTGAGGCCTGGCCGTGCCATGGCCATAACTTCACTTTTTGCTGAGCGCCATTGCCCTTTGAACCAACGAAAAAGTGATTTATCAGCTAAAATCCGACTCAAGTCCTCAAGCCGCGTATGGCCAGGCAAGCGATCTAGAGTGAAGTGATCCGCAGTTTGCTCCTGCAATTGCTTGATAGCTGGAACTTCGATATCCAGCTCTGCAATGACCTCATCCAAAGCTTCATCTTCAAAGCGCTTATGCCGAAGAGAAACCAGATCCGCCGGCATTGCCGAGAGCATTTGCAGAAACAGGACCAACTGTTCGATACCAGTGAAGTCGCTTCGTAAACCCTCAACCGTAGCCCCCTCTTCCAACAACTGAATCAGCCGCTGAACCCGCGGCGCTAACTCCAGTAGGTCCTCTGCTTCTTCGATTACATCCAGCAAGGCGTTGAGGGATAGTGCTTCATCAGCATTGTGCAAACGTATGGCTGCACTGGCCTGTTTTACAGCCGCTATCGCTGCCCCAGAACTGATGACGTCAGCTCGCAGAGAGCGAGCCAACGTAGTCTGCTGATCCAACAACGAATCCATTCCCTGAAGCCAAAGCTTCAACGCCTCGCATGACTCTATATCCAACCGCCCTAACAGATCCCAATCCTCATCACCTTTAGGCAATGCAAGTACCGGAATTGAAGCGGCCAAAGCGTCTAACTGATCTGGGCTGTAGGTTTCCAGAACAGCTACCTGTAGCTGCTGTGACAATTGAGAACGAAGAGCAGCCAAACGGCTGAGTGCCTGCTGGGCATGAGACAGGTGCTCTAGAAGTGCAGAACGCTCAGCACCTGCCAATCGAGTCTTTGTACTGCCAAACCACGGATGGGTTTCCAGCCTGCCTGCTTGACCAGCCTCTTCAGCTGTCTTGCGATAAATATGCGCATAAAAGCCGGCTTGCTCTCGCAAGTGCGCTTTGTCGATTTTCGCCTCCGACTGCGGATGTAGATCAGAAGGTTTGATCGATAGCGCTTCACGCAAACGAGTCGCCTGCATCAGCACTTCATGAACCGTCATACCTGACTCTTCAAAAGAGGCATGCAAGTGATGTACGTGTTTATTCAGCTGCTGCTTCAATCGCTCATAGTTGGCAATCAGATCCGCCAGCTGCTTGGGTGAGCGAAAGCCATTACTGTTCTGGATTCGCTGCCGGATGCTATCGATGACGGAGCTCTTTTGACTCTTATGACTGTGCAGTTCTAAACAAAAATCGCCCAGACCAGCCCTGGTCAGGCGGCTCTTTACTACTTCGAGTGCTGCACGCTTCTCGGCAACAAATAACACCTTTTTGCCTTGAGCCAGCGCCGCCGCAATCATGTTGGTGATGGTTTGGGATTTACCCGTGCCCGGCGGCCCCTCAATCACTAAGTCATCGCCGCGAATCACATCTATCAAGGCGCTATGCTGAGAGCTGTCAGCATCATCAATTAGAGGGAACTGTTGGTGGACCTGCTCAATCTCGTCAATTGAGTGCTCAACGCAAAACGCCCCTTGCTTTCCTGACGAGTCGGCCGGTAAGCCATCCATTCCTGTTAGCCGCTGAACCAAACCATGATCCAACAATGACTGGTCTTTCCAACGACCAGGATCAAGATCGAGATACATCATCAACTTGCCAAACTCGAACAAGCCAAGAGATGCATAACGATGCACCTTCCAATCAGGCTTAACCTTCAATACGGTTTCAACGATACGCTCGAAGTACTCCTCAGGCGTGCTGTCATCGGTGATTCGTGGCAACGCGATACCAAAGTCGACGCGAAGTTTTTCACGCAATGACAGGTTGGTCAGAATGTCCTCACCCGTTGGCTGAACGCGGTACTCGAATGTTGCAGTTTGGGGGTTGAGTTTGCCCTTCTCCAAATTCACTGGCACCAGCATCAATGGTGCCAAACGGCTGCTGTCTTTACCTGCTATCGACTCATCCCACTCCAGAAAACCGAGTGCCAGATAAAGGATGTTCGCCCCCGTTTCCTCCAGAGCCGATCGTGATTGGGCGTGCAAAATCTGTAATCGTGACTCCATCTCTACTGGGTAATAAAGCGTCTGAATTGCATCATCAGAATGCTTTCCTGAGCCGCTGCCCTCTGAAGGCTGCGGAAGCTCATAACTTGTGGCCATCCCCAGGATCTGTGCCCAAGCTTCCGCTGTTGGCTGTTTCTTCAGCTCAACAACAGCCCCTGTCTTCTCGTCTAACTTTAAAAAACCATGGGTGAGGAGCTGTCTCTCTGTGGGCTCGGGGACTGCAGCAAAGCGCATAGATTTTTCGTCTGCCAAGGACTCAAACAGATGATCCGGCAGCTCATCAATAATCCTTACGAAGCGCTTGGAGCGGGCATGTGAGAAGTTCAGCAGTCGATTACGGGCGCTGAGATCAAGAAGCCTGCTACGTAGTTTCTCCAAACTATCGGGTATCTCGCTTGGAGGAGTACCAAGGTCATCCCAGTCGGCAAGTGGCTCAGATTCAACGGGCTTGGCATGCTCTTTGGCCTCAGCATCGAACCGATAAACCGAGCCCCCGCGACCGGCCCCCTTATTGAGCACCCCCTTTGCAATGAGCTCATCACGGAGGCTCCAGTACTCCTCCTCGGAGACGGAGAAATTCTGCAGTTCTGCCCGTCGATCAATCCGGTCTCTCAGTGACTTATTGCCAACAGCCGTGCCGTCCGCCGGGACTAGCTCCAATATCCATTGACGAACAAGTTCATGGCGTTGGATAGCCAAAGATTCAGGGCCTGAGTTCACGTCGATCACCGCTAATGTGTTGGGGCAACTGCCTTATGAGGTTTTTCTGGGCACGGTAAACCGATGCTCAGCTTCAGCTGGCCGCGATAACAAGAGAGGCTTTGGGAGGACGCTACCGATATCTCAGAGCGTTCGGGATGCCATCCTTGGAAAACAACGGTCTGCTTGGAATTTGATGGCCGTCACAATATCCAGCACACGAAGCTAGGTAAAGGCAAAGTGCCTCTACACCGCAGAATTCCTCGTTTCCTCGACGACTGGTCAGCAAATCTCGTGACATATTTAATGAGCAGCGCAGGCTGATTCTCATTTTCAACTTCTACCCCCCCAATTCCGTGTCCCTTCATTAAGGAACGAAAGAGGGAGCTCAGAGCATTTGAGAGATCGTTAGCGTCGGCTAGGATGCGCTACAGCGTCGGCCCCTTCCGAGTCTCCGCCCCTCAAACCAATCCCTCACTCCCCTCCCCCAACCCCACCAACTTATCCGGATTACGCATGATAAAGACGCGGTTCACCCGCCCCCCTTCGTCATACCCAAAACTCACCACCGCCACCACCTCCCCCTCTCCTCTTAACACCACCCCACGCCCACCATTGATCTCCACCTCCTGCCACTGATACTCCCGCCAGTACCGGCTCAACGACTCCCCCACAAACCCCAGCACCGCCTCCACCCCATACAAGGTCTCGCGAATGGCGCTGGCTTTGCCGCCGCCGTCGGCGCACAGCTCGACGTCTTCGGAGAGCATGGCGGCCAAGCCTTGGGTCGAGCCGCTGGTGATGGCGCTGTGGAAGGCGCTCAGCAGTTGTTGCTGGCGTGAAGGTTCCGGCTGGTAGCGCGCCTGGGTGTTGCCCAGGCTGGCTTTGGCGCGGGAGACCAGTTTGCGGCAGGTGGCTTCCTGGACGCCGAGGGTTTGTGCGACTTGGGGGTAGTCCAGGTCGAAGATATCGTACAGCAGGTAGGCGGCGCGTTCCTTGGGGGTCAGGCGTTCGAGCAGGAGCAGGAAGGCGGTGGACAGCGACGAGGCCAGTTCATGGCTCTGTTCGGGGGAGTCGTGGTGCAGGCTGTGGATCGGCTCTGGCAGCCAGGTGCCGATGTATTGCAGGCGCGAGCGCTGGGCCGAGCGCAGCAGATCGATGCAGTGCCGGGTGCAGGCGGTGGTCAGCCAGGCGGCCGGGGTGGCGATGGAGGCCTTGTCGGCCTCCAGCCATTTGATGAACAGGTCCTGCACCACGTCCTCGGCTTCGGCGCGCGAGCCAAGGAGGCGGTAGGCCAGGCCCAGCAGGAAGCTGCGACGGCTTTCGAACACCGTCGTGTCATCGATTCGATCCATCCTCAGTGCCTCGACACCTGCAAGCGATTCCACAGGTTGATCATGCCGATATCGGCCGTCAAGGCGGCGATCTGCGCTTCGCTGAAATGTTCGCGCAGGGCGGCGCGCAACGGGCCGAAGTCGGTGTCTTCGCGCAGCACGGTGAGGGCTTCGGTCCAGGCCAGCGCGGCGCGTTCGGCGGCGTTGAAATCGCTGACATGGCGCCAGACCACCAGACGGTCCAGGCGCTCGTTGCTTTCGCCGTCTTCACGGGCTTCGCGGGTGTGCATCTTCACGCAGAAGCCGCACTGGTTGATCTGCGAGGCGCGCAACACCACCAGGTGATGCAGCTTGCGCGCAAGGCCATGGGCGTCGATCAGGCCGTGGACCTGGCCCAGGCTTTCAAAGATTTCGGGGATGGTTTGCAGCAGGTTGACGGCTTGGGTCGGGTGGCTGGATGACATGGGGTGGCTCCGTTAATTGAGGGATACACCGACATGACGGGCCAGCCTGGCGGTTTGTGACGGGGTGGCGGAAAAATAATTCGGGCTCCGATAAGGCGGCTCAAACCGCCTGAGGATTCAGCGCATAAAACTCATGCAGCTTGGCCTGCAGCAGCTTCTTGTCCGGCAGTTGGGTCTGATACTCGGCGATCAAGGCGGGCGACAGTGAGCGGCTAAGGGCGTACTCGACCACCTCGTCGTCCTTGCTGGCACAGAGCAGCACGCCCAGGGCCGGGTTCTCATGGGGTTTGCGCACCTGGCGGTCCAGCGCTTCCAGGTAGAAATCCAGCTTGCCCAGGTATTCCGGCTCGAAGCGCCCGACCTTGAGCTCGATGGCCACCAGACAATTCAAGCCGCGATGGAACAGCAGTAGATCCAGCACGAAATCACGCCCGCCAACCTGCAAGGGATAGCGCGAAGCGACAAAGCAGAAGTCGCGGCCCATTTCGATCAGAAAGTCTTTGAGTTGCCGCACCAGCCCCTGATGCAAATCCGCTTCGTTATGCCCCGGGGCCAGGTCGAGAAACTCCACCACATAGGCATCCTTGAACACCTCCAACGCCTCGGGATGAATTTGTCTCAACACTGTCGAGACTTTTGCCGGTTGGGTCAGTGAGCGCTCGAAGAGGGCCGATTTGATCTGGCGCTCCAGTTCTCGGGTTGACCATTGTTCCTGGATCGTCATGCGTAGGTAGAACTCGCGCTCTTCTGGCCGCTTGCCTTGCGCAAGAATGATCAGGTTCTGGGTCCAGGGTAATTGTGTCAGCAGTGCTGACACTTTCTCCTCGCCTCGATAAACCTCATAGAACTGCCGCATGCGGAACAGGTTACGCCGGGTAAAACCCCGCAACCCCGGCTGCTGCCGCGCAAGATAATCCGCCAGTTGCTGAACCACTCCATCGCCCCACTCCGCCGCCTCGATCTTGCGGCTGATATAGGCGCCGATCTGCCAATACAACTCCACCAGTTCGGTGTTCACCGCCCGCATCGCCCGTTGGCGCGCGGCGGCGATCATTTGCGCCACTTCGTTGAAGGCCGCATCGGTGGACGTCGGTAGTGCTCCGGCAGGTTGGCTCATAAAGAAGGCTCCGCTTGAAGATTCAAATCCTTATCATCGAGCGCCCCACCATAAATTTGCTGTCAGGCGGTTCTCTTTCCATTGAGCGAAATATCTTGGTTTGGGCAGCGCGAGAAGCGCTGTCACCCCGGCATACACTCAAAATCCCGCACGCTCGCCACCTGCTTCCCCTCCCCGTCATACAACCGCGCCCGCACCTCAGTCCCCAACGTCGACTCCACCAGCTTGTAATGCTCCCCCGCCTTGAAGCTCGGGTAACTCACCTGCCCGCGGCAGTCGACCTGGTTGGAGTCGCCGCCGACTTCTTCGAACAGGGTCACGTCCAGGCGGTGGGCGCCGGGCTGGACTTCGAAGTAGCGTCCGTCGTCGACGTTCTTGCCGTCGACGCGTTCGGCCAGCAGGTCGCTGGAGCCCTCTTCCTCCAGGCTGATCCAGGCTTCGTTGGGATCGGCCTTGGGCATCGGGCCGGCGCAGGCGGAGAGCAGCAGCACCAGGCTCAGGGCGGGAATCAGCAACAGGGGTTTGGCATTCATGGCAGGTACCTCGGCAGTAAAAAAACGACACAGGGCGAAGCGAAAAAAGCGCTCGCGCCGATTGCCATCCAGCTTGTCGAGGCCCCCGCCACAGGACAAATGAATCCCCGTGAAAGGAAATTCAGGCCCAACCTAAAACTTCCTTCACCTGGCTGAAAGCCGCGTGTTAGGTGGGTCGCGGCAGGCTGCCGAGGTTCGTTTTCCCTCGGAGGTCCACCGCATGCTCGGGCTGGTCAAGACCGCTCTGCTCAAGCCCTACACGTTTATCGTGCTGGCGATTTTTATCTGCATCATCGGGCCGCTGGCGGCCCTGCGTACCCCCACCGATGTATTCCCCGATATCGGCATTCCGGTGGTGGCGGTGGTCTGGCAGTACACCGGCCTGTCGCCGGACGCCATGGCCGGTCGGGTGATCTACACCTACGAGCGCTCCCTGAGCACCACGGTCAACGACATCGAGCACATCGAGTCGCAATCCTTGCCGGGCATGGGCATCGTCAAGATCTTCTTCCAGCCGGGGGTGGATATCCGCACCGCCAACGCCCAGGTCACGGCGGTGTCGCAAACCGTGCTCAAGCAGATGCCGCCGGGCATCACCCCGCCGCTGATCCTCAACTACAGCGCCTCGACGGTGCCGATCCTGCAGATGGCCTTTTCCAGCCCGACCCTGTCGGAAGCCAGGATCCGCGACCTGGTGCAGAACAATATCCGCCTGCCCCTGAGCTCGGTGCCGGGGCTGGCGATGCCGACGCCCATGGGCGGCAAGCAGCGGCAGATCACCCTGGATCTGGACCCGCAGGCGCTGGCCGCCAAGGGCCTGTCAGCGCAGGACGTGGGCAACGCCCTGGCGGCGCAGAACCAGATCATCCCGGTGGGCACCGCCAAGCTCGGCGCCAGTGAGTACACGGTGCTGCTGAACAACAGCCCGACGGCCATCGACGAGCTCAACGACCTGCCGATCAAGACCGTCGACGGCGCGCTGATCACCATCGGCCAGGTGGCCCATGTGCGCGACGGCTCGCCGCCGCAGAGCAATATCGTGCGGGTCGACGGCCACCGCGCGGTACTGATGCCGGCGCTGAAGAACGGCAATATCTCCACCCTGTCGATCGTCGACGGCATCCGCCAGATGCTGCCGCGCATCGACGAAACCCTGCCGCCGGCGCTGAAGACTTCGCTGCTGGGCGACGCCTCGGTGTTCGTCAAGCAGTCGGTGGGCAGCGTGGCCCGGGAAGGCATCATCGCCGCGCTACTGACCAGCGCGATGATCCTGCTGTTTCTCGGCAGCTGGCGCTCGACCCTGATCATCGCCGCCTCGATCCCCCTGGCGGTGCTTGCGGCCATCGCCCTGCTCGCCGCCAGCGGCCAGACCCTGAATGTCATGACCCTCGGCGGGCTGGCGCTGGCGGTGGGGATTTTGGTGGACGACGCCACGGTGACCATCGAGAACATCAACTGGCACCTGGAACAAGGCAAGGCGGTGAAGGACGCGATCCTCGATGGCGCCAAACAAATCGTTGGCCCGGCCTTCGTCTCGCTGCTGTGCATCTGCATTGTCTTCGTGCCGATGTTCCTGTTGCAGGGCATCGCCGGCTACCTGTTCCGCCCCATGGCCCTGGCGGTGATCTTCGCCATGGCCAGCTCGTTCATCC
Organism: Pseudomonas sp. NFACC41-3; assembly: GCF_900109505.1. Classification (NCBI taxonomy): domain Bacteria; kingdom Pseudomonadati; phylum Pseudomonadota; class Gammaproteobacteria; order Pseudomonadales; family Pseudomonadaceae; genus Pseudomonas; species Pseudomonas sp. NFACC41-3. The sequence continues at coordinate 951,201 of NZ_FOAE01000001.1, read as the reverse complement.
TCTCGCGCACCCTGGTGCCAACCCTGGCCATGTACCTGCTCAAGCCCCATGTGCCGGAGCCGGGTCCGGGGCATCACCCGGAAGACGCATTCATCAACCACCACGAGGGCGAACAGCACGCCCGGCCACGGCATGCCCTGGTGCGCGGGCTGCTGGGCTTCCAGCAGGCATTCGAGCGCCGCTTCTCCAACGTGCGCGACACCTACCACGGCCTGCTGACCCTGGCCCTGGCCAACCGCAAGCGCTTCCTGCTGGGGTTTCTCGCCTGCGTGCTGGCCTCCTTCGCCCTGCTGCCGAGCCTCGGCCAGGACTTCTTCCCGGCCACCGATGCCGGCGCCCTGGCCCTGCATGTGCGCCTGCCCCTGGGCACGCGGATCGAGGAAAGCGCGGCGGCCTTCGACCGCATCGAGGCGCGGATTCGCGAGGTGATTCCGCCGGAGCAGCTGGACAGCGTGATCGACAATATCGGCATTCCGCTGAGCGGCATCGACATGGCCTACAGCAGCAGCGGCACCATCGGCCCGCAGGATGGCGACATCCAGGTCACCCTCAAGCCCGGCCACGCGCCGACCGCCGACTACGTGAAGCGATTGCGCGAAGCCCTGCCGGAGAGTTTCCCCGGCAGCCAGTTCGCCTTCCTGCCGGCGGACATCAGCAGCCAGATCCTCAACTTCGGCGCGCCGGCGCCGCTGGACGTGAAAATCTCCGGGCCCGACAGCGCCGCCAACCGCGCCTATGCCCTGGAACTGCAACGGCGCCTGCAACATGTGCCGGGCATCGCCGACCTGCGCATCCAGCAGTCCACCGGCTACCCGTCGCTGGCGGTCAAGGTCGACCGCCTGCGGGCCAATGGCCTGGGGATCACCGAGCGTGACGTGACCAACAGCATGGTGGCCTCCTTGGCCGGTAGCTCCCAGGTGGCGCCGACCTTCTGGCTCAACCCGCAGAACGGCGTGTCCTATTCCATCGTCGCCGCCACCCCGCAGTACCGCCTGGACAGCCTGCCGTCCCTGGAGGCCCTGCCGGTGACCGGCAGCAACGGCCAGTCACAGATCCTCGGCGGCCTGGCCAGCATCTCGCGGGTCGACAGCCCGGCGGTGGTCACCCACTACAACATCCAGCCGACCCTGGACCTCTACGCCAACGTCCAGGGCCGCGACCTGGGCGGCGTGGCCCGGGATATCCAAAAAGTCCTCGACGACAGCCAAGCGCTGCGGCCCAAGGGCGCGACCATCAGCCTGCACGGGCAGATCGATGCCCTGCACGAAGCCTTCAGCGGCCTGAGCCTGGGCCTGCTGGGCGCGGTGGTGCTGATCTACCTGCTGATCGTGGTCAACTTCCAGTCCTGGCTCGACCCGTTCGTGATCATCACCGCGCTACCGGCGGCCCTGGCCGGCATCGTCTGGATGCTGTTCTTGAGTGGCACCTCGCTGTCGGTGCCGGCGCTGACCGGGGCCATCCTCTGCATGGGCGTGGCCACGGCCAACTCGATCCTGGTGGTGAGCTTCTGCCGCGAACGCCTGGCGGAACACGGCGATGCCCTGAAGGCCGCGCTGGAGGCCGGCTACACGCGTTTTCGCCCGGTGTGCATGACCGCCCTGGCGATGATCATCGGCATGCTGCCCCTGGCCCTGTCCGAGGAGCAGAACGCGCCCCTGGGCCGCGCCGTGATCGGCGGCCTGATCCTCGCCACCACCGCCACCCTGTTGTTCGTTCCCGTGGTGTTCAGCCTGGTCCACGGGCGTCACCCCACTCGCGCTGTCGCTGGAGAAAGTACCCATGTCGCCTGAACACACCCCTTCGCGCAAACGCCTGCAGTGGCTCGGCATCGGCGGCCTGACCCTGGCCGCCCTGCTGGTGGCCAACGGCCTGGCCGCGCGTACCCGCCATGAACGCGCGGTGGCCGCCTGGACCGAAACCGCCGCCGTGCCCCAGGTGCTGGTGTTCCAGCCGCAGCAGAACCGCCAGGGCGACACCCTGCGCCTGCCGGCGCACCTGGAAGCCTGGAGCAAGGCGCCGATCCATGCCCGGGTCAGCGGCTACCTGAAAAGCTGGAACAGCGACATCGGTGCCAAGGTCGAGGCCGGGCAAGTCCTCGCCGAAATCGACAGCCCCGACCTCGACCAGCAACTAGCCCAGGCCCATGCCCGGTTGGTGCAGGAACAGGCCAATGCGCGGCTGGCGCAAACCACCGCCGTGCGCTGGCAGAACCTGCTGGCCAGCCACTCGGTGTCGCGCCAGGAGGCCGATGAAAAAACCTCCAACGCCGCGGCCGCCAAGGCCAATGCCGAAGCAGCCGCCGCCGATTACGCGCGACTCTCGGCCCTGGAGGACTACAAGACCATCCGCGCGCCCTTCGCCGGCACCATCACCGCGCGCCACACCGATATCGGCCAGCTGATCAAGGCCGACAACGACAGCGATCCGCAGCTCTTTGATCTGGCCGACACCCGCAAGCTGCGGCTCTACGTGCCGGTGCCGCAGAACTACGCCAGCGTGATCCGCCCCGGCCTCAGCGCCGAGCTGACGGTGCCGGAGCACCCCGGCCAGCACTTCAGCGCGCGGCTGATCGGCGACTCCACCGCCATCGATCAGCGCTCCGGCACCCTACTCGCCCAGTTCGTCGCCGACAACCCCGACGGCGCGCTGCTGCCCGGCGACTATGCCGAGGCCGCCCTGGCCCTGCCCGCCGACACCCGGGGCGTGAGCATCCCGGCCAGCGCCTTGATCTTCCGCGCCCAGGGCACCCAGGTGGCGCTGCTGGACGAGCACAACCACGTGCACCTGCGGGACATCCATATCGGCCTCGACCTCGGCGCGCGGCTGGTGATCGACCAGGGCCTGCAAGCCGCCGACCGGGTGATCGACAACCCGCCCGATGCCCTGCGCGAAGGCGACCTGGTGCAACTGGCCGACGCCGGAGGTGAACATGCGCCCAAGGCTTGAACCGCTTGCGGTGTTGCTGGTGCTGGCCCTGCAAGGCTGCTCCCTGGCGCCCGGCTACCAAGTGCCAACCGTGGAACTGCCGGCCCACTACCGCGAACAGACCAGCGACGGCCCCTGGCATCCGGCCCGACCGGCGGATCAGCTGGCCAGCCAGTGGTGGCGGCTGTACCAGGACCCGCGCCTGGATGACCTGCAACAGCGCCTGCTCAAGGCCAACCCGGACCTGGCGGCGGCGCTGGCGCACTTCGACGCGGCCCAGGCCTATGCCAGCCAGCTGCATGCCGGGCTGTTCCCGCAGATCAGCGCCAGCGGCCAGTCCCTACGCCAGCGCCAGTCGGACCACCGGCCCTTGCGCGGCGGCAGCCAGCCTTCGCTGTACAACAGCAACAGCGCCGGTTTCTCGCTGAGCTTCGACCCGGACCTGTGGGGGCGGATTCGTAACCAGGTGGCCGCCGGCGATGCCCAGGCCGAGGCCTCGGCCGACGACCTGGCGGTGGCGCGCCTGAGCCTGCAACAGCAGTTGGCGACGCTCTATGTGCAGCTCAATGGCCTGGATGCGCAGCGCGCGATCCTCAGCCAGTCCCTGGACGATTACGCCCAGGCCCTGCAACTGACCCGCAGCCGCTACCAGGGGCAGATCGCCTCGGAGTTGGACCTGACCCGCGCGCAAAACCAGCTGGCCAGCGCCGAGGCCGAACTGGACGAAGTGCGCGGGCAACGCAACCTCACCGAACACGCGATCGGCGAACTAGTGGGCGAACCGGCCAGCCAGTTCCAGCTGCCCGCCACCCAGCAGACCCTGGCCGTGCCCAGCGTGCCGCAACAACTGCCCAGCGCCCTGCTGCAACGCCGCCCGGACATCGCCGCCGCCGAACGCCGGGTGTTCGCCGCCAACGCCAACATCGGCGTGGCCCGGGCCGCCTGGTACCCGGACTTCAGCCTCACCGGCCTGCTCGGCGGGCAGACCCAGGGCAGCGGCAACCTGCTGGCGGCGGGCAATCGCTACTGGGCGCTGGGGCCTCTGGTCAACCTGCCGATCTTCGACGGCGGCCGCCTGAGCGCCAACGAACGCCAGGCCCACGCCGAATTCGAGGAAGCCGCCGCCCATTACCGCGGCCAGGTGCTGCGGGCGGTGCGTGAGGTGGAGGACAACCTGGGGCAACTGCGGGATTTGCAGCAGGAGGCGCTGGACCAGCAAGCGGCGGTGAATGCCGCCGAGCATACGCAGGCCCTGGCGATGAACAGTTATCAGGCGGGGGCGGTGAGTTATCTGGAGGTGGTGACGGCGCAGACCGCGGCGTTGCAGGCGCAGCGGGGGTTGCAGGCGCTGCAGACGCGGCGGTTGCAGGCGAGTGTGGGGTTGGTGGTGGCGTTGGGTGGGGGGTGGAAAAGTGGGGTTTGATTTGAGCGGGTATGGAATCCGTTCAACTGTGGCGAGGAAGCTGGTTTCCGCTCGGTCGTGCAGCAGTCGCAAACCTGATTTCTCTGTACATCTGAAGCGTTGGGGGGATTGGATATTGGGTACATATCCGTTCCTACGGTAACGGCTACTTAGGGTTCCGCCCTTACGGCGGGTCACTTTGGAAGGGCCCCAAAGTAACCAAAGGGCCCTGCCCCTGGCGTCCGGTCCTCGCTAAGGCTCGGATTCCCTCGCTCCGGTCCTGCTCCGTGGGCCGCCGCCACAGGCCATCCATGGCCTGGGGCGGCTAACTCGGCATCCCTGCCGAGTTGCCCACTGCGCAGAACCTCCACTCGGCCTCCCGATGGGGCAAACCATCAAAAGCAACGCGAGGCGGCCTACCGGCCGGCCTGGCTGGGAATGCGGTCTCTGTAGCCGCTGCCGAGCGTAGCGAGGCTGCGATCGGCCCGCAGGGCCGCTAAACCTGACGCCTCGCAGGATCTGGGGAAACGCGGTGCCCGCTTGGCGAGTCCTTCGGCCTCGATCGCAGCCTCGCTACGCTCGGCAGCGGCTACACAAAGCGTGTCAGACAGAAGAGTTGCAGCGTGGCGAAGGCAGCAAGCTTTGGTTTGGTTTGGCTTTTGATCTATTGGCCCCGTTAACCACGCTGGCCGAACGCAGGCATTGAGCCGTGGGTAACCCGGCAGGACGCCGGGTTAGCCGCACTGGGCCATGGATGGCCCATTGCGGCGGCCCACGGATCAATGCCGGAGTGAGGGTATGCCGAGCCTAGGCGAGGCACCGAGTGGTGGGGCAAGCGTTTTTTGGTTCCTTTTTTTGGCGTTTGAAAAAAAGGGACTCGCCGTAAGGGCGAAACCATAAGCCGCCGTGACCGCAGGAACGGATATGTACCCCATCCAAAAAGTGCAGTGCCAAAGCCAACGCCATCGCAAGCAATCGAACGTCGACCGGCTGCTCCTACAGAAGCCGACCTGCAGCGAGAGCAAACCACCAGCGGCCAACCCCTCAGATATGGCAACTGCTCAAGCCATTCTTTTCCAGATAGCGCTGGTGCGCTTCATCCGCCAGTTCAAACCGCCCCAACGGCACAACCACCGTCGCCACGGGTCTACCCAGATGTCCCGACTCCTGCAACGCCACCTTGGCCAACCGCGCCTCCTGCGCCTGCCCATCGTCATGGTGAAAAATCGCCGAACGATATTTCCCCCCACCATGCTCCCCCTGCCGATCCACCGAAGTCGGATCATGCAACCCCCAGAAGTGCTCGATCAGGCTCGGATAAGCCACTACCTGCGGATCGAAATCCACCTGCACCACCTCGATCCGCAACGACTCATCGCCCGCCTCCACGGCGTAACCCACCCGTGTCTCCACCACCCCCGGCAACGCCCGGAACGCGGCTTCCGCGCCCCAGAAACAACCCGCGCCGAAGGTGGCCTGTTTGATCCCGCTCATGTTCCCACGCGCCTCGCTCACTGCACCGCTCCGACTTTCTCGCCGCTGGCGCCCAGCCATTGATCGACGATCGCCGGGTTGGCCTGGACCCAGGCTTTGGCCGCTTCCGCCGCCGGTTGTTGTTCCTTCTCGATCCTGAGGATCAGGTCGTTCAGCACCTGCGGGTCGATGCTGAAGTTTTCCAGGAAGGCGGCGATCCGTGGCGCGCGTTTCTGCAAGGCGCTGGAGGCCAGGACATAGACCCGGGCGTCCGGATAGGCGCAGGTGATCTTGCTCTTGTTCAGCCAGTCGGCGTCTACCGTCGGGCTGATGAATTTCCAGCAGCCGTCGGCCTTGTACAGCGGGTCGCCCTTCTTGTTGTCCTGGGCGTAGCCGTCGAACGCCGGCTCGTCCAGGCGGCGCAGGTCGAAGGCGGAGAAGATCCAGTCCGGGGTGTAGGCGTAGAACACCACGCCGCGCTGTGCCTTGTAGGCCGCGGCCAGCTTGGCGTAGGTCACCGAGGCTTCGGTGGACACCGATTCGAATTTGTCGGCAAAGCCGAAGTCCTTGGCCTTGATCTGGCCGATATAGGTCGACTCCCAACCCGCCGGGCCCACCAGCAGTTGCGCCTTGCCGCCGCCCAGGGGTTCGAAGAGCTTGGCCACTTCAGGCTTTTGCAGGTCGTAGACCGACTTCACGCCGTATTGGTCTTGCAGGTAACCGGGGATGTAGAAGCCCTGCACCCCCAGGTAGGGTTGCTTGTTCGGCACCAGGGAGCGGGTGCCGCCGGTGACGTATTTGGCCCAGGCGGCGGATTGATTAGGCAACCAGATATCGGTCAGCACATCCACCGAGCCGTCGCCCTTGGCCGCGGCGGCGAACAGCACCGGTATGTCACCGGCCAGGTAAGACACGTCGCCGTCGAGGCGGCTTTTGATCACCTCGCCGAGGATGTTCTGGATGGCGATGGCGCCGGTCCAGTTCTGTTCGCCGATGACAATCTTGTCCTTGGCCAGGGCTGGCAGAGCCAGCCCCAGGAGCAGCGCGGCAGCGCCCAGGGTGCGGGAAAACGACTTGTTCAAGAGACACCTCATTGCTGATGAAAAGCGCGATCCCGCTGGCGCAGGGTCGCTTGAATGATGCGATCGGGAATCAACGCGCAGAACACGATCGCCGCGCCGGCCAACATGCCCTCGCCGCCCTTGATATTGCGCAGCGCGGTCATCACGTCGTAGCCCAGGCCGCCGGCGCCGATCAGCGCCGCAACCACCACCATCGACAGGCTCATCACCAGGGTCTGGTTGATCCCCAGCAGCAGCGAGCCGGCGGCCAGGGGCAGCTCGACCTTGGTCAGGATCTGCCACGGCGTGGCGCCGTGGGCCAGGGCCGCTTCGACGGCGGTTTTGGGCACTTCCCGAATCCCCAGGGCGGTGAGGCGGATCATCGGTGCCAGGGCGAAGATCACCGTGGCGATCACCGCCGGGGTCTTGCCCACCGAGAAGAACGCCACCGCCGGGATCAGGTACACGAAGGTCGGCAGGGTCTGCATCACGTCCAGCAAGGGCGTGATCAGGCGCCGCGCCAGGGCACGCTTGGCCAGGAGGATGCCGGCGGGCACGCCGATCAGCAGCGACAGCAGCACCGAGGAACCCACCAGCGCCAGGGTGGCGATGGTCCGCTCCCAGAAACCGAACAGGCCGATATAGAGCAAGGCCGCCGCGCTGGTCAGGGCCAGGGCCGCTCCGGCACTGCGCCAGGCCAGCAGCACCAGGGCCAGCGCCGGGACTGGCCAGGGCAGCCAGCCCAGCAGGCTTTCGATGCTCTCGATCACCGTGCGCACGGCGACTATCACCCCGACGAAGGTGCTTTCGAAGGTGACCTGGGACCAACCGATCAACTGGTCGATGGCCGCCGCGGTGCTCAGCAGCGCCTGGCGGTCGGCGGGAAACTGCAGCCAGGGGCCGCTGGCATCCACCGCCAGCACCCGCCACAACACCAGGCCCTGGCACAGCAGCAACACCAGCCACGGCAGGCGCCAGTCGGAACGGCCCTGGCGGCTCGGACGGCGGGCCAGGGTCACGCTGAGCAGGCGGCTGAGCAACAAGCCGAGCACCGCCAACCCAGCCCAACCGAGGCTGGCGCTGGCCAACCATTGGCCCAGGGCACTGGCCGCCGCCAACTCCAGTGCGAACCCCAGCCAATACAGCGCGCCACGGCCGCTGGCGGCCAAGGCCGTCGGCCCCAGCAACAGCGCCTGCCAGAAGGAAAACCCCGGGGCCACGGGCGCCGGAGCGGTTGTTGTTTTAGCCGAAGCGACGGGCGCCGCGGCCAGCGTGTCGCTGCGCGCGCCGTGCTCCTGAAAGAAGTCCGCCACCTCGGCGTCCGCCGGCTGCTCCAGCAACTCGCCGGGGCTGCCGAGCTGGATCAGCTGGCCCTGGCGCAGCACCGCGATGCGGTCGGCCAGGCGCAGGGCTTCCGCCGGGTCGTGGGTCACCAGCAAGGTGGTGATGCCGCGCTCGCGCACCAGGCGCAGGAAGTGGCGTTGCAGGTCGCGGCGGATGGTCGGGTCCAGGGCGCTGAAGGGTTCGTCCATCAGCAGGATGTCCGGCTCGCTGACCAGCGCCCGGGCCAGGCCGACCCGCTGCTGCATGCCGCCGGACAGCTCATGGGGATAATGCTCGCCCCAGCCCTCCAGGCCCATGGCCCGCAGCTGCACATCGGCCGCGGCCTGGCGCTGGGCCTCGGGTTCGCCGCGCAGTTCCAGGGGCAAGGCGACGTTGTCGCGCACGCTGCGATGGGGCAACAGGCCGAAGTGCTGGAAGACCATGCCGATGCGCCGCGAACGCAGGGTGCGCAGGTCCTTGGCCGAAAGCTGGCTGATGGCCGCGCCATCGATCAGCACCTCGCCGCCGCTGGGCTCGATCAGCCGGTTGATGTGCCGCAGCAAGGTGGACTTGCCGCTGCCGGAGGTGCCCATCAGGCACAGCACTTCGCCACGGCGCACGCTGAGGCTGACCTGCTCCACCGCCGGCGCGGACGAGCCGCGGCCGTAGCGCTTGGTCAGGTTGCGCAGCTGGAGCACCACCTCGGCGCTGGCCGGTTGCGGGGCGGACGCGGCTGGGACGGCAAACGCCTCTTGGGGATAAACGGCAGACACGGGCACTCCTGATGCCGGACGCGCAACCGCGTCACCGGCAGTGATAAAGAAGAAAAATGGCTGGGGCCGGCCAGCCGGCTACCCCAGGGAAATGGGCTCGCCGACACAGGCGAGCCAAGGCTCAGTTACAAATGCTTGGGGCTCCACAGCTGCACCGCGCGGGCATCCACCGGCTTGGGCAGGAGTTTTTCCTGGTAGAAGGCATCGGCGATTTTCTGTTGCTCGCCCAGGGCGTCCGGCTGCACCGCTTCCACCTTGTAGGTACGACGACTGTTGGCCAGCTCCACTGTGCTCACGTCCAGGTTGCCCCACAGCGGGCCGAGCAGTTTTGCCGCCTCCGTCGGGTGTGCCTTGACCCAGGTGCCGGTCTTCTGCAGCTCGGCGAACACTTGGTTCAGCACCTCGGGGTGGGCCTTGGCGTAATCGTTGGAGGCCAGGTAATAACGCCGGTAGCTGGCCAGGCCCTGGCCGTCGTGCAGCACCCGCGCGCCCTGCTGGCGCTGCGCGCTGGCGACGAAGGGTTCCCAGGTGACCCAGGCATCGACCTTGGCGGTTTCCAGGGCGGCGCGGCCGTCGGCCGGGGTCAGGTACACCGGCTGGATATCGGCGAAACTCAGGCCGGCTTCGCGCAGTGCGGCGATCAGCAGGTAATGGCTGCCGGCGGCCTTGGTCACGGCGATACGCTTGCCCTTGAGGTCGGCCAGGGATTTGAGCGTGGAGTCCTTGGGAATGACGATGGACTGGGCGGCGGGCGACGGGGTTTCCGTGGCGAAGTAGGTCAGTTTGGCGCCGGCGGCCTGGGCGAACACCGGCACGGTGTCGGCGACGTCGGCGCTGATATCGACGTTGCCCACGTTCAGCGATTCCGCCAGGGGCAGGCCGCTGGTGAATTCATGCCAGGAGATCTTCACGCCCTGCCCCGCCAGCTGTTTTTCCAGGGTGCCCTGGGCCTTGAGCACCGCCAGCAGGGTCGAGGATTTCTGGTAGCCGATGCGCAGGTCGCTAGCGGCCTGGGCACCGAAGGCCATGCCCAGCGCCAGACCGGCCAGGGCGGTGATCGACAAGCTACGACGCAAAGCAAAGGGCAGGCGCATGGGGGCGGACCTTCTGGGAGCCAGGAAAGTCGCTAAAAGCTAATCGATCTAAGAATTCAAATATAAATACTTTTTAAGCATTAGCTTAGGTTCAGCTGGACGATCCTAAGCTGCATGCAATGGCCGATCACACCATCGCCCTGTAGCCGCTGCCGAGCCCGCGAGGCTGCGATAAGGCCGAAGGCCTTCAGCGGTCTTGAGATCCCCCGCGCCCCCTGCGGGGTCGATCGCAGCCTCGCAGGCTCGGCAGCGGCTACAGGCGCATGTCCTCAGGCCACCCGCTGTCCTTTGGCGACGGCCTGGGATGCCGCCAGCATCGCCCGCAGCAACACCGCGCAGCCGGCGGCGAGGTCGTCGGGGTCGGCGTTTTCGATTTCGTTGTGGCTGATGCCGCCCTCGCAAGGCACGAAGATCATCCCCGCCGGGCCCAGCTCGGCGACGAAGATCGCGTCGTGCCCGGCGCCGCTGACGATGTCCATATGGGACAGGCCCAGCCCCTGCGCCGCCTCGCGCACCGCGTCGACGCAAATCTTGTCGAAATACAGCGGCGGAAAGTCCGCGGTCGGCAGCATTTCGAAGCTCAGGCCATGTTCTTGGCAGGTACTGTCGATCACCTGGCGCACCTCGGCGATCATCGAGTCCAGGCGCGCCGGTTCCAGGTGCCGGAAGTCCAGGGTCATGCGCACCTCACCGGGGATCACGTTGCGCGAACCGGGATAGGCCTGCAGGCAACCCACGGTGCCGCAGGCATGGGGTTGATGGCCGAGGGCGGCACGGTTGACCGCGGCCACCACCGCCGCCGCGCCGACCAGGGCGTCCTTGCGCAGGTGCATCGGAGTCGGGCCGGCGTGGGCTTCGACGCCGCGCAATTTCAGGTCGAACCATTTCTGGCCGAGGGCGCCAAGTACCACGCCTATGGTTTTCTTTTCGTCCTCGAGGATCGGCCCCTGCTCGATATGGGCTTCGAAGTAGGCCCCCACCGCGTGCCCGCTGACCTGGCGGCTGCCGGCATAGCCGATGGCGTTCAGCGCATCGCCGACGCTCACGCCTTCGGCATCGGTCTTGGCCAGGGTTTCCTCGAGGGTGAATTTCTCGGCGAACACCCCGGAGCCCATCATGCACGGCGGGAAGCGCGAGCCTTCTTCGTTGGTCCACACCACCACTTCCAGGGGCGCCTCGGTTTCCACCCCGAGGTCGTTGAGGGTACGCAGCACTTCGAGCCCGGCCAGCACGCCGAAGCAGCCGTCGAACTTGCCGCCGGTGGGCTGGGTGTCGATATGGCTGCCGGTCATCACCGGCGGCAGCTGCGGGTTACGCCCGGGACGGCGGGCGAAGATATTGCCGATGCCATCCACCGTGACCGTGCAGCCGGCCGCCTCGCACCACTGCACGAACAGATCGCGGGCCTGGCGGTCGAGGTCGGTCAGGGCCAGGCGACAGACCCCGCCCTTGACCGTGGCCCCGAGCCGCGCCAGCTCCATGAGCGACTGCCACAGGCGGTCGCGGTTGATGTGCCGGTGGCTGGATTGCAGAACGTCGACGGCAGCGTTCATGGTGATCTCCTCAGGCTTTTCTGGTTGTCGTTGACGAGGTTGCGCGCTCGTCTGGAGTCTTACGGTGTTCGATGGATCGCCCCCCCTGTAGGAGCGAGCTTGCTCGCGATTGGCCAGTAGCCATAACGCGATTCGCCAGATAGACCGCGTTGTTTGCACGTTTTTCGCGAGCAAGCTCGCTCCTACAGGGGAACAGGCCGGCCGCCATAACGCCATTCAAAGGTCATACCGGCGTCTTGACGGTCACGCTCTGCGGACGGCCCATGCTGCACAGCCCGTAGTAGAGCAAGCCGCCCAGGGCCGAGCCGGTGAACCAGCCGTAGCTGTAGAACCAGCTGAACGCATCGCTGCCCAGGGACAGCAGAGTCAGCGCCACCGGCACGCCAAAGGCGATAAAGCCGTAGCCGTTCCACGCCGGGTACACGTCATCGCGGTACAGCCCGGCCAGGTCCAGGCGCTGTTTCTTGATGATGAAATAATCCACCACCATGATCCCGGCGATGGGCCCCAGCAGGCTGGAGTAACCCAGCAGCCAGTTGGAATACACGGTCTCCAGGCTGACGTCCGAGACCAGCAGGCCGAGTTTTTTCAGCAGCTCATGAGCCATCAGCGCCAGGCCGACGAGCCCGGTGAGGATCACCGCCTTGGTGCGGCCGATCAGCTTCGGTGCGATGTTCTGGAAGTCGTTGGTCGGCGAGACGATGTTCGCCGCGGTGTTGGTCGAGAGCGTGGCGATGATGATCAGCGCCATGGCCAGGGCCACCCAGCCGGGGCTCTGGATATGGCCGATCAGGCTCACCGGGTCGGAGACGGTGACGCCCACCAGTTTCACCGAGGCGGCGGTCATCACCACCCCCAGGGCTGCGAACAGGAACATGGTCAGCGGCAGGCCGAAGATCTGCCCGAGGATCTGGTCCTTCTGGCTTTTCGCGTAGCGGCTGAAGTCCGGGATATTCAGCGACAGGGTGGCCCAGAACCCGACCATCGCCGTGAGCCCGGCGAAGAAGTAGCTGTAGACGCTGGCGCCTTCCGGACGCTTGGGCGGCTGCGCCAACAACTCACTCAGGGACACATTGGGCAAGGCCCACACCAGCAGCCCGACACCCACCGCCACCAGCAGCGGCGCCGACAGGGTTTCCAGCCACTTGATCGACTCGGCGCCGCGCAGCACCACCCACAGGTTGAGGGTCCAGAAGAGCATGAAGCCGATTACCTCGCCGGTGCCGCCCAGGGCCTTCCAGCCCTCGAAGATCGAGCCGAGGAACAGGTGGATCGCCAGGCCGCCGAACATCGTCTGGATGCCGAACCAGCCGCAGGCCACCAGGGCGCGGATCAGGCACGGCACGTTGGAGCCGATGACGCCGAAGGACGAACGCAGCAGTACCGGGAACGGAATGCCGTACTTGGTGCCGGCAAAGGCGTTGAGGGTCAGGGGGACCAGCACCACGATATTGGCCAGCAGGATCGCCAGCAGCGCCTCGCCCACCGTCAGCCCGAAATAGGCGGTGAGCACACCGCCCAGGGTGTAGGTCGGCACGCAGATCGACATGCCGACCCACAGCGCGGTGATGTGCCATTTGTTCCAGGTGCGCTCATGGACCTTGGTCGGCGCGATATCGTGGTTGTAACGGGGGCTGTCGAGCACGTCGCTGCCGGCGTCCAGCTCGTACAGGCCGGCACGCTCGGTCACTTGGGATCTGTTCTGTTGCATGGCCGCTCCACTTTTTTCTGATTATTTTTGCTCATCAAACGGGTTGGCAGACGTGCTGCCAGCCCGGCGATGGCCGGAGAACTGACGACTTTTACCGACCGGCCATCCTGTCGACGGCGGCACTCAATAAGCGTGCCGGCTTGCCCGTCGACGGTGCTCCACAGTCGGTAAAATCCATGTAAACAACTGATGTTTCTTCAGTTTTATTCTGAACAACTTCCTGCCCGAGATAACTTGCCGGTTCACTCAGGCCGAATGCCGGGCAAGTTGCCCATCGGGTCAGGACTCAATCTGGTGCACGCAAACTTTTTTCAAACTTTTGTATGGGCCACAGGCCTCCTTCAAGCGGCTGATTTCACATAGGAAATCTTGCTCATATTTCGATCCTGTCAAGTGCGTCAAAATGGTGAAAGGCTGCACCATTTTGCGGATTTACGATTTAAATCGTTATATTTCAATTACTTAACTTAGATATATGCTTATAAAAAATAATCTTGCCGATTGATTGAACACCAGCTAGTTTTTATTCCTGACACCGCTGACAGGAATAAACATTCCGCAGCCTGCGTATTACAAAAACACTAGAACCGGCATAAGCCGGTCATGCCTGCGAGGAACTCGGAATGTCTCTGTTGATCCGTGGCGCCACCGTTATTACCCATGATGAAAGTTATAAAGCCGATGTGTTGTGCGCCGACGGCGTGATCAAGGCCATCGGCCAGAATCTGGATAACCATCTGGATACCGGCTGCGAAGTACTCGATGGCAGTGGCCAATACCTGATGCCCGGCGGCATCGATCCCCACACCCATATGCAACTGCCCTTCATGGGCACCGTGGCCAGCGAAGACTTCTTCAGCGGCACCGCGGCGGGCCTGGCCGGCGGCACCACCTCGATCATCGATTTCGTGATTCCCAACCCGCAGCAGTCCCTGCTGGAAGCCTTTCATCAGTGGCGCGGCTGGGCCGAGAAGTCGGCTTCGGACTATGGCTTCCACGTCGCCATCACCTGGTGGAGCGAGCAGGTGCGCGAGGAAATGGCCGAGCTGGTGAACCAGCACGGGGTCAACAGCTTCAAGCATTTCATGGCCTACAAGAACGCGATCATGGCCGCCGACGACACCCTGGTGGCGAGCTTCGAGCGCTGCCTGGAACTCGGCGCGGTGCCAACGGTGCACGCGGAGAACGGCGAGCTGGTCTATCACCTGCAACGCAAGCTGCTGGCCCAGGGCATCACCGGGCCGGAAGCCCACCCGCTGTCGCGCCCTTCCCAGGTCGAAGGCGAAGCCGCCAGCCGGGCGATCCGCATCGCCGAAACCCTGGGCACGCCGCTGTACTTGGTGCATGTCTCGACCCAGGAGGCGCTGGACGAAATCACCTACGCCCGCGGCAAGGGCCAGCCGGTGTACGGCGAAGTGCTGGCCGGTCACCTGCTGCTGGACGACAGCGTGTACCGCCACCCGGACTGGCAGACCGCCGCCGGCTATGTGATGAGCCCGCCCTTCCGCCCTCGCGGCCATCAGGACGCGCTGTGGCACGGCCTGCAATCGGGCAACCTGCACACCACCGCCACCGACCACTGCTGTTTCTGCGCCGAACAAAAAGCCGCCGGCCGCGACGATTTCAGCAAGATCCCCAACGGCACCGCCGGCATCGAAGACCGCATGGCCGTGCTCTGGGACGAAGGGGTGAACAGCGGGCGCCTGTCGATGCAGGACTTCGTCGCCCTGACCTCCACCAACGCGGCGAAGATCTTCAACCTCTACCCGCGCAAGGGCGCGATCCGCGTCGGCGCCGATGCCGACCTGGTGCTCTGGGATCCGCAAGGCAGCCGCACCATCTCCGCTGCGACCCACCACCAGCAGGTGGACTTCAACATCTTCGAAGGCAAGACCGTGCGCGGCGTGCCCAGCCACACCATCAGCCAGGGCAAGCTGGTCTGGGCCGACGGCGACCTGCGCGCCGAGCGCGGTGCCGGCCGCTACATCGAGCGCCCGGCCTACCCGGCGGTGTTCGACCTGCTGAGCAAGCGCGCCGAGGCGCACAAGCCGACCGCCGTCAAACGCTGAGATCGGGGGCTTTGCCCCCTATCGCGAGCAAGCTCGCTCCTACATGAAAACGCATCTCCTGTAGGAGCGAGCTTGCTCGCGATCCGGGCGCTCGCGCCCGGTAGAAAAACAATGCCCGTCAGAGGCAATCGACAAAAAACCGTGAGGCCTGAACCGTGATCAAGACCCTGAACCATTTGCCCCATCCCCAGGAGGATGGCGCCACCCTCGCCGGCCACTTCAGCGACCTGGCGCCGCCGCTCAACGCCCGCCAGGCGCACCTGGAAGCCTCGCGCTGCCTGTATTGCTACGACGCGCCGTGCGTCAACGCCTGCCCCAGCGAGATCGACATTCCCTCGTTCATCCGCCATATCCACACCGACAACGTCCAGGGCGCGGCGCAGAAGATTCTCTCGGCCAATATCCTCGGCGGCAGCTGCGCCCGGGTGTGTCCGACGGAGATCCTGTGCCAGCAGGCCTGCGTGCGTAACAACGCCCAGGAATGCGCGCCGGTGCTGATCGGCCTGTTGCAGCGTTACGCGGTGGACAATGCACACTTCAGCCAGCACCCGTTCCAGCGCGCCGCCGCCAGCGGCAAGCGCATCGCCGTGGTCGGCGCCGGGCCGGCGGGGCTGTCGTGCGCCCACCGCTGCGCCATGCACGGCCATGAAGTGGTGATTTTCGAGGCCCGGGAAAAAGCCGGCGGCCTCAACGAATACGGGATCGCCAAGTACAAGCTGGTGGACGACTTCGCCCAGAAGGAGCTGGATTTCCTGCTGCAGATCGGCGGCATCGAAATCCGCCACGGACACAGACTCGGCGACAACCTGAGCCTCACCGAGCTGCACCAGCAATTCGATGCGGTGTTCCTCGGCCTCGGCCTGGCCGCCAGCAAACAGCTGGGCCTGCCCCATGAGGACGCCCCCGGCCTGCTGGCCGCCACCGACTACATCCGCGAACTGCGCCAGGCCGACGACCTCACCCGACTGCCCCTGGCCGACCGCTGCATCGTCCTCGGCGCCGGCAATACCGCGATCGACATGGCGGTGCAGATGGCCCGCCTCGGCGCCCACGATGTCAACCTGGTGTACCGCCGCGGCATCGAGGACATGGGCGCGACTCGCCATGAACAGGACATCGCCAAGGCCAATCAGGTGCGCCTGCTGACCTGGGCCGCGCCCGAAGAGGTGCTGCTCGACGCCCAGGGCCAGGTGCGCGGCATGCGCTTCGCCCGCACCCGGCTGGTGGAGGGCCGCCTGCAAACCACCGGGGAGACCTTCGAACTGGCCGCCGACGCGATCTTCAAGGCCATCGGCCAGGCGTTCGACAGCGCAGCCCTGAGCGACCCACTGGCTCAGGAACTCAAGCGCGCCGGCGAACGCATCGAAGTCGACGAACAGCTGCGCACCAGCATCCCCGGGGTGTATGCCGGCGGCGACTGCGTCAGCCTCGGCCAGGACCTCACGGTCCAGGCGGTGCAACACGGCAAGCGGGCCGCCGAAGCCATGCATGCCCAACTCATGCTCAACGTGGAGGCTGCGTAAATGGCCGATCTGTCGATTGTGTTCGCCGGTATCAAAGCCCCCAACCCGTTCTGGCTGGCCTCCGCGCCGCCGACCGACAAGGCCTACAACGTGGTCCGCGCCTTCGAGGCCGGCTGGGGTGGCGTGGTCTGGAAAACCCTGGGCGAGGACCCGGCGGCGGTCAACGTGTCGTCACGCTACTCGGCGCACTTCGGCGCCAACCGCGAAGTGCTGGGCATCAACAATATCGAACTGATCACCGACCGCTCCCTGGAGATCAACCTCAGGGAAATCACCCAGGTCAAGAAGGACTGGCCGGACCGTGCGCTGATCGTGTCGCTGATGGTGCCCTGCGTCGAGGAGTCATGGAAAAACATCCTGCCGCTGGTGGAAGCCACCGGCGCCGACGGCATCGAACTGAACTTCGGCTGCCCCCACGGCATGCCGGAACGCGGCATGGGCGCGGCGGTCGGCCAGGTGCCGGAGTACGTGGAACAGGTCACCCGCTGGTGCAAGACTTATTGCTCGCTGCCGGTGATCGTCAAGCTGACGCCGAACATCACCGACATCCGCATGGCCGCCCGCGCGGCCCATCGCGGCGGCGCCGACGCAGTGTCGCTGATCAACACCATCAACTCGATCACCAGCGTGGACCTTGAGCGCATGGTCGCCAACCCGATGGTCGGCAGCCAGAGCACCCACGGCGGCTACTGCGGTTCGGCGGTCAAGCCGATTGCCCTGAACATGGTCGCCGAGATCGCCCGTGACCCGCAGACCCACGGCCTGCCGATCTGCGGTATCGGTGGCATCGGCACCTGGCGCGACGCCGCGGAATTCGTTGCCCTGGGCTGCGGCGCGGTGCAGGTGTGCACGGCGGCGATGCTGCATGGTTTCCGCATTGTCGAGGAGATGAAGGACGGCCTGTCGCGGTGGATGGACAGCCAGGGTTATCACAGCCTGCAGGACTTCTCCGGGCGCGCGGTGGGCAACACCACCGACTGGAAGTACCTGGATATCAACTACCAGGTGATCGCCAAGATCGACCAGGACGCCTGCATCGGCTGCGGCCGCTGCCATATCGCCTGCGAAGACACCTCGCACCAGGCCATTGCCAGCCTCAAGCAGGCCGACGGCACGCATAAATACCAAGTGATCGACGCCGAATGCGTGGGCTGCAACCTGTGCCAGATCACCTGCCCGGTGCAGGACTGCATCGAGATGGTGCCCCAGGACACCGGCAAGCCGTTCCTCGACTGGCAGCACGATCCGCGCAATCCGTATCGCGAGGCGGTGTGAGGTTCGCCGGGTAAATAGCATTGCCTGGACTGACGTCCATCGCGAGCAAGCTCGCTCCTACAGGGTTGGCCTGGTCCTGTAGCAGCGAGGCTTGCCCGCGATGGACGTAAACGTTGACGCCTGCCTGTAGCCGCTGCCGAGCCCGCGAGGCTGCGATCGGGCGCGAAGCGGCCGCAACCCGGATAACGCGCAAGACCTGACAAACCGCGAATTCAGGTTTTGCGGCAACTGCGTTGCCGTTCGCAGCCTCGCTGCGCTCGGCAGCGGCTACACGCCGGCGCTCAGGGCTCCAGCCCGATCCCGCGCAGGATCACGCTGGTCACCGTCTGCACGGCCTTTTCGAACTGCATGTCCGACAGCGGCTGGTGTTCGTTGATGATCATGATCTGGTGGTCGAAGTCGGCGTAGTGCTGGGTCGAGGCCCAGATCATGTACAGCAGGCTCGACGGTTCCACCGGCAGGATGCGCTGGTCTTCGACCCACTGGCGGATCTTCGCTTCCTTCATCTTCGCCCAGTCGTACAGGCTGGCGTCCAGCGCCTCGCCCAGGGTCGGCGCGCCGTGGATGATTTCGTTGGCCCAGACTTTCGAGCCATAAGGCCGGCTGCGCGAATGGTTCATCTTGGCGCGGATATAACTGCTGAGCACCACCCGCGGGTCGTCGAACATCTCAAAGCACAGCGCGTCCTGCTTCCACAGTTCCAGCAGCTCCAGCAGCACCGCACTGTACAGCTCGCTCTTGGTGCTGAAGTAGTAATGCAGGTTGGAGCGCGGCAATTGCACCTCGGCGGCGATATCGGCCATGGCCGTGCCGCTGAAGCCTTTTTCGGCGAACACCTTTTCCGCCGCCAGGAGGATTTTTTCGACGTTGCTGCGACGGATCTCGATCTTGTGATTGCCCATAAGGGCTCCCTGAAAACAGTCTGCTGCAAGACTACCATCGGCCTTCGTACAAAAACGAAACTTCCTGCGCCCGGCTTTCCCCGGCAAAACCGATTGGTTAGGATCCCTCCCGCCTTATTTCCGGGCACCTGAAGTGTTCCGTCCAGGCGTTGATTCGCGACACGGACATGCAGGCAGGACTTTCGCCGCCGAACCCAAAGCGTTTCGGCCATCCTGCAACGCCGCTATGGAGCTTATCCATGAACATTCGCAAACGCCGGGCCACGGACGATCCGCGGCTCGCCGCCCTGTGGGAACGCTCGGTACGGGCCACCCACGACTTTATCGCCGAAGACGACATCCAGCTGCTCTACCCCCTGGTGCGCGACACCTACCTGCCGGCCCTCGAAGCCTGGTTGCTGGAGGATGCCGACGGCACCCCGGCCGGCTTTATCGCCACCGCCGGCGACAAGGTGGAAATGCTGTTTATCGAACCGGCCCGCCGTGGCCAGGGCGTCGGCCGGCAACTGCTGGACCATGTACGCAGCCGGCATCCGCGGCTCAGCGTCGACGTCAACGAACAGAACCCCCAGGCCCATGGTTTTTATCGGCACTACGGTTTCGAAGACATCGGCCGTTCGGCAACCGACGGCCAGGGCCGGCCGTTCCCGATCATCCATATGCGCCTGAAAAGCGCTTGAAAACCGCGCCGATGTTTCATCCAGCGACCCTGCCGCGGTCCTTATACTCATCGGCGCATCGACTACCCGCCACTCATTGAACAGGTATTTCCCATGCTGAAAAAACTGCTGACCACCAGCGCCCTGCTGGCCTCTCTCGTCGCCGCCTCCTCGGCCTTCGCCCACGCCCACCTGCAAAGCCAGGTCCCGGCCGCCGACAGCACGGTGAGCGCGCCGAGCGAGTTGCGCCTGGTGTTCTCCGAAGGCGTCGAGGCGGCCTTCACTAAAGTCAGCCTGAGCAAGGATGGCGCGGCGGTCGCCGTCAAGGCCCTGGCCACCGAAGGCGCGGACAAGAAGACCCTGGTCGTGACCCCGTCGGCGCCGCTGGCGGCGGGCGCCTACAAGGTCGAGTGGCACGCGGTGTCGGTGGACACCCACAAGAGCGAAGGCAGCTACAGCTTCAAGGTCGGCCAGTAACCGATGTCGACCCTGTTGGTGCTCTGCCGCTTCGTGCATTTCGCGGCAGTCCTGCTGCTGTTCGGGGCCTGGGTATTCAGGCCCCTGCTGTTGGGGCGCGAGCCCGTTGCCGCCTTGGATCGCCGCCTGACGCGACTCGGCCGCTGGCTGGCCGGAATCGCCCTGGCCACCGGCATCTGCTGGTTGCTGCTGATCACCGCCAGCATGGCTGGCAGCGGCGCCGCGGCCCTGGACCCGGCGACCTTGCGACTGGTATTGGGCAAGACTTTTTTCGGCCAGGTATGGAGCTGGCATCTGCTGCTCAATGGCGCGCTGCTGGTTCTGCTGCTGACCCGCCTGGGTGAGCGGCTGGCGCTACGGCTGATCCTCGCCGCCCTGCTGCTGGCCACCCTCGCCCCCGTGGGCCACGGCGCCATGCTCGACGGCCTCAGCGGCCAGTTGCTGATTCTCAACCAGATCGTCCACCTGGGCTGCGTCAGCCTGTGGCTGGGCGGTTTGCTGGTGCTGCTGATGGTTTTGCGCCAGCCCGACGGCCTGCCGCTGGGCCCGCTGCTGCGGCGTTTCAGTGGGGTCGGTTACGGGCTGGTGGCCGGGTTGAGCCTCAGCGGGCTGATCAATGTGCGGGTGCTGACCGGCCAGTTGTGGCCGACACCGCTGCTGTCCGGCTTTGCCCTGATCCTGCTGATCAAGGTGCTGCTGGTGTGCGGCATGTTCGCCCTGGCCCTGTTCAACCGCCTGCGCATCGAGGACTGCCAGCAGCACCTGGGCACCCTGCGCCGCAGCGTGCTGCTGGAATGGCTGCTGGGCATCGCCGCGGTGGCCGCCGTGTCCCTGCTCGGCACCCTGCCGACTCTCACCGCCTGACACCCCGCCCCCTTGTAGGAGCGAGCTTGCTCGCGATAGCCGCGAAGCGGCGATTGCCCTGTGTGAACGTGTCGCCGTAGAGTTTTTTTCGCGAGCAAGCTCGCTCCTACAAGGGATGCACATCACTCGATGTGGGCGTCGCCCTTCGCCGCCGTATCGATACTCACCACCACCGACATCCCCGGACGCAGGCGTTCGCTTTCTGCCTGGTCGGGATCGACGGTGATGCGCACCGGTATCCGCTGGGCGATCTTGACGAAGTTGCCGGTGGCGTTGTCGGCCTGCAACAAGGCGAACTCCGAACCGGTGGCCGGCGAGATGCGCTGCACATGGCCGTGGAATTTGCGGTGGTTGAGCGCGTCGACGGTGAAGCTCGCGGGCTGGCCGACGCGGATGTTGTCCATCTGGGTTTCCTTCATGTTGGCGATCACCCAGAGCTGGTTCGGCACCAGCGCCATCAGCTGCGCACCGGAATTGACGTAGGCCCCCAGGCGCACGCCGATCTGCCCCAGCTGGCCATCGCGCGGCGCGGTGACCCGAGTGTTGGACAGGTCGATCCGCGCCAGTTGCACCGCCGCCTCGGCATTGGCCACCGCGGCCTCCAGCGAGCCGCGATTGACGATCACCGTCTGCAGGTCCTGGCGGGCGATGTCCAGCTGCGCCTGGGCCTGGGCCACCGCGGCGAGGGTCTGGGCGTTGGCGGCGCGGGTCACGTCGAGGTCCCGCTGGGACACCGAACCGTCGGCGATCAGTTCCTGGTTACGGCGCAGGTCGGCGGCGCTCTTGCGCGCCTGGGCCTGGCTGTCGGCCAGCGCCGCCTGGCGCAGCTTGATGGTGGCTTCGGCGCTGTTGCGTTGCTGCACCACATTGGCCAGCGCCGCCTTCTGCGCCGCCAGCTGGGCCAGGGACTGCTCCAGGCGCTGCTTGTAGATGCGGTCGTCGAGGCGCACCAGCAGGTCGCCGGCCTTGACGAACTGGAAGTCCTGCACCGGCACCTCGAACACATAACCGCTGAGCTGCGGCCCGATGATCGTCACCTGGCCGCGCACCAGGGCGTTCTCGGTGCTTTCGATGGGGCTGCTGAACGGCGGCAGCTGCCAGGCATAGAGCACGATCAATACCCCGGTGATGGCGATCGCGGCGAACCCCAGGGACGAGATGATCCGCACCCGCAGCGAACGCGGCTCGGTGATCGGCATCGAGGGCGGCGTGCTGCCTTCCGGGGTCGAGGCAATGGCGTTGGTGGTGGTGATGGTCGGTTCGGTCATGAAGAAATGGCACCGCTGGGTTGGACGGGAGTCGGGGCTGGGGTGGCTGGCGCGACCGCCTTGGTCGTGCTCATCAGCCACAGGCTGCGAATGAAGATCCAGATCATGGTCAGCACGGCAATCACCGCGATCAGCATGAACACATCGTTGTAGGCCAGTACGTTGGCTTC
Source organism: Pseudomonas sp. NFACC41-3 (assembly GCF_900109505.1). NCBI lineage: Bacteria > Pseudomonadati > Pseudomonadota > Gammaproteobacteria > Pseudomonadales > Pseudomonadaceae > Pseudomonas > Pseudomonas sp. NFACC41-3. The sequence goes on along the minus strand of NZ_FOAE01000001.1, from coordinate 928,679 downwards.
GCGGGTGGCGGCGCTGGCCAGGCTGCGGATGCCTTGCAGCTCGCGCGCCTGCGGGTCGGCGATGACCCGGCCGACGGCCGCCCCGCCGCTCTGCACCCGGCCCAGCACCCGCGGGTCCATCAGCACCAGTTGCTCGACGATATGGCTGGAATGGTATTTCTCGCGGACGATCTGGAAGGTCCCCAGCAGCGCCGAGCCGATCAGCCCGCCGAGGTTCTGGCAGATGCCGAACAGCACCGAGAAACTCACCAGGTTGCGCGGGTTGGTCAGCACGTTGCGCGTGCCCAGGACCATGGTCGGACCAAGAAAGAAGGTGCCGCCGAAGGCCAGCAGGAACTGGCTGACATACATGTTGGCCGGGCGCGTGAGGTTACTGGAGAAGCTGTCCATCACCGAGCCCACGGCCATCAGCGCCAGGGAGATGACCAGCGGCATCAGCAGGTGCGCCGGGTTGATGGTCAGGGCACTGGTGGCCAGGCCCGCGATGCTGCCCAGCAGCATCACCCCGTACAGCAGGCGCATTTGCTGGCTGCTCATGTTCAGCGCCTGGAGAAAACCCACGGCGCCGGTGGACTGCTCGGACAGCACCATGCGGATCAGGATCACCGCCAGGGCCAGGCGGATCGCCGCCCCGCTGCCCAGCCAGCGGGTCATCAGCATCGGGTTGCTGCGGTTATGTTCAATGGCCAGGCCGGCGAGAATCAGCACGATCGAACCGGCCGAGGCGTAGCCGATCCATGGCGCCTCCAGCCACCAGTCGATGCGCCCCAGGGACAGCACCGCGCAGAGCAGCGCGACGCCGCTGGCGAGGATGGCGAAGGTCAGGAAGTCGAGTTTCTCGAAGGTGCGAAAACGGTCGCCGGGCGGCAGCTTGAGCAGGAACACGCAGCCCAGGGACGCCAGCGCCAGGCCCAGTTCGAACAGATACAGGCCGCGCCATTCGGCGATCTGCAGCAGGTCTTCGGAAAACAGCCGGGCCAGGGGCAAGGCCAGTTGCGAGGCGCCCAGCCCGAGCACCAGGGCTTTCATCCGCCACTTGGCCGGGAACGCCTGGACCATGTAGTACAGGCCCAGGGAACTCAGGGCCGCGCCGACCATGCCGTGGGCCGCGCGCACGGCGATGGCCGAACTCAGGTCGTTGACGAACAGGTGGCCGAAGGTCACCAGCGCATAGAGCACCAGGAACACCTCGGTAAAGGCGCGCAGGCCGAACTGCTGGCGAAACTTCACCAGCAGCAGGTTCATCGACACGTTGGTCATCACGTAGGCGGCCGGCAGCCAGGCCATTTCCGCGGTGGTCGCGCCCAGCGCCCCTTGCAAGTAAGGCAGGTTGGCGATCACCAGCGAGTTGCCGAGGCCGCCGGTGATCGCCACCAGCAAACCGACCAGGGCATAGGCCAGGCGCTTGTGGGTGGGGTGCAGCGGCGTCGAGGGGGAGCCGGGCAAGCTGGGCTTTTCGTGGGGTTGCCAGTTGCGCGGGGCGTAACTATCCATTCAGTGACCTTGCCATTGCGTGAGCTTGTCCCATGTCCGCCCGAGTGGCGGACGATCCAGAGTTATTCCGGGTTGCCCGGCAGTTTGCCGGAACCTGAGGCGTCTTTGTAGGAGCGAGCGTGCTCGCGATAGCGGTGTGCCTGGCTGGCCGCTGTACCCGTATCGCCAGCAAGCTGGCTCCTACAGATCATTTCTTGCGACGTCGCGCTTACCATTGCCGCCTCTGCCCCTCTAGAATCAACCTCCCCTTGCGCTCCAGCCGCGGAGACCTCCATGCCCCTGCCTTTTCAGAAGCTGCATGCCAATGGCGACGACTTCATGCTGGTCGATGCCCGCGGGCGCGACAACCCGATCACCAGCGAGCTGGCCAGGGCCCTGGGCGATCGCCATCGCGGCGTGGGTTTCAATCAACTGGTGGTGCTCGGCGATTGCCCCGAGACGGCGGCGCAACTGACTTTCTGGAATGCCGATGGTTCCAGCCTGAGCACCTGCGGCAGCGCCACCCGCGGTGCGGCCGACCTGCTGATGCGCGAAAGCGGCGCAGACTCGGTATGGGTGAAAACCGTGCGCGGCATCCAGCACTGCACGCGCCTGGACGATCAGTCGGTGGCGGTGGAGATGGGCGTGGCGCAATTTGCCTGGCAGGACATTCCGCTGGCGACGGCCCTCGACAGCCTGGCCCTGCCCCTGCCCGGCGAGCCGGCGGCGTGCAGCATGGGCAACCCGCACTGCACGTTTTTCGTCGAGGATGTGCAAGCCATCGATGTGGCCACACTCGGCCCGCGGATCGAGGCGCACCCGCTGTTCCCGCAGAAGACCAATGTGCATTTCGTCCAGGTCATCGACCGCCAGACCATTCGCCTGCGCATCTGGGAACGCAACGGCGCCATCCCTCTGGGCTCCGGCTCATGCTCCTGTGGCGCGGCGGTCAACGGCATCCGCCGCGGCCTGCTGGACAGCCCGGTCCGGGTGCTGTGCGACGGCGGCCCCGTCACCGTCAGCTGGGATGGCCAGGGCAAGGTGCGGCTGGCCGGCAATGTGGTGCAGGTGTTCAGCGGGACGCTCTGCGGCTGAAGGTGCCTGGGCGGACCTGTCGCGATGACAGACGGTTTGCAGCAAAACTTTACAAATAGTCCAGAACTGGATAATTTGTCTTAACCCTTTAGAGTGCCAGCCACGCAAGCGGAAATGGGTGACCTGCTGACGGGCAAGTCGAACTCATCCGCAGGGCGAATGACATCACTCTTGTCGTTATGACGGGGTTAGCGCTACTAGACCTGACAGGTGCTCAACTGCTGTTCAAGCAAGCCAATATCGAAGGTATTGACCAGGATATTTCTTGGCCGTGGTAATTCTTTGAGGACATTTTGTTATGCAAATCACTCTGCCCACTTATCAAGATGTAGTCGATGCCTCGACGCGACTTGAGGGAGTAGCGAACGCTACGCCAGTTCTGACCTCGCGCACGATCGATGATGAAATCGGTGCCAAGGTTTTTTTCAAATGTGAAAACTACCAACGTACCGGCTCTTTCAAATTCAGGGGGGCATACAACTCCCTCGCGAAATTCAGCGAAGCGCAACGCCGAGGCGGTGTTGTGGCGTTCTCCTCTGGAAATCACGCGCAAGGCATTGCATTAGCAGCATCGCTGTTGAAAATTCCGGCCACTATTGTCATGCCCACTGATGCGCCTGCCGCCAAGGTCGCGGCGACCAAAGGCTATGGCGCCGAGGTGGTCTTCTATGACCGTTACACCGAAGACCGCGAGGCTATCGGCAAAGCCCTGGCCGCCAGGCACGGTATGACGTTGATCCCCTCCTACGATCATCCGGACGTGCTTTGCGGCCAGGGAACCGCCGCCAAGGAACTGTTCGACAGCGTGGGCCAACTGGATGCGTTGTTTGTGGGCCTGGGGGGTGGAGGAATGCTGTCTGGAACAACCCTTGCAACACGCGCACTGTCACCCGGCTGTACCTTGATCGGGGTCGAGCCTGAAGCCGGTAATGACGGCCAACAATCGTTCAATTCAGGTGAAATTGTTCACATCGACACCCCCGACACCATCGCTGATGGGGCGCAAACCCAGCACCTTGGAAATTACACTTTCCCAATTATCCTGAATGGCGTTGACCGGATTGTCACCGTTACCGACGAAGAGCTTATTTGTGCAATGAAGTTCTTTGCCCAGAGCATGAAAACTGTGGTTGAACCCACCGGATGCCTGGGGCTTGCCGCCGCAAGAAAGTTAAGGAATGAACTTCAAGGCAAACGCGTCGGCATCATCATTACCGGCGGCAACATTGATATCGACAAGTTTGGAAAGTTTCTCCAGCTTTAAGACAGCGCGCTTTATCCATTGAAGAACATCAGGCGTTCAACAGCGCCTGACGGCATCGTCTTGCCGAAATTCGATGAACATATTCAGCCCGATAACATGGCTATAGATATAGCCACAATAAAAAAGAGGTGCACATGAAAAGCCGTCTTCTCGTTAAAGCAATTGTCATTGCAATGATTTCCGGCGTGGTCCTGGGGGGCATGCTTCATAGTCAACTCGATACGGCGGCCGCCAAAGAAGTTGCCGGATACCTGAACCTGGTCACTGATGTGTTTTTACGCCTGATCAAAATGGTCATCGCACCCCTGGTGCTGGCCACGCTGGTTACCGGCGTGGCCAGCATGTCGGGAAACGGTTCGATGGGCCGCGTTGGCTTCAAAGCCATTACCTGGTTCATGATCGCTTCCCTGGTATCACTGTCCATTGGCTTGCTCCTTGCCAACTTTTTCCAGCCTGGAACGGGTCTGAACCTGGCGGTTAGCGGTGACGCAGTGAATAGCGGCCTGAACACTTCCGCCTTTAGCCTGCCGCTCTTTCTCACCCATGTATTCCCTCGAAGCATCATTGAGGCAATGGGTAGCAACGAAGTGCTGCAGATCGTTGTGTTTTCCCTGTTCTTCGGATCCGCACTGGCGTTCGTCAAGGGCAAAGGTCAGTTCATCGTGGATATCCTCGAAGAGCTGGCCAATGTCATGTTCAGGGTCACTGACTACGTGATGTATGTGGCTCCCCTGGCCGTTTTTGCAGCCATCGCCGCCACTATCACCGTGCATGGCCTGGGTATGGTCGTGACCTTTGGCAAGATGGTGGGACAGTATTTCCTCGGCTTGGCGCTACTCTGGACGCTGATCACGCTTGCCGGCTATCTGGCCCTCGGGCCCCGTATCAAGGACCTGTTCAAGCACCTGCGTGAACCGCTGCTGATCGCGTTCTCCACGGCTAGCAGCGAGGCCGCGTACCCGAAAACCATTGCCGCCCTGGACACGTTCGGCGCCAACAAGCGCGTGAGCAGCTTCGTCCTGCCGCTAGGTTACTCATTCAACCTGGACGGCTCGATGATGTACCAATCCTTCATCGTGATGTTCATCGCCCAGGCGTACAACATCGAAATGACGTTCTCCCACCAGATCATGGTGCTGTTGACGCTGCTGGTTATCAGTAAAGGAACTGCGGGGGTCGCGCGTGGCTCGCTGGTCGTCCTGGCTGCGGGCCTGCCGATGATCGGCCTTCCAGAAGCGGGCCTGCTGCTCATCCTCGCCGTTGATCCAGTCCTGGACATGGGGCGCACCGCCACCAACGTCTTTGGCTGCGGCGTCGCTACCGCTGTCATCGGGCGACACGGTAATGAGGACCCGATCGAGACAGCAAACGATACCGAGAAAAGCCTGCAAGCCGTTTAACCGCCCCTTACAAAAACCCATGGCACCGCCATTCAATCGAACACCGGGAGCGGATGGGTTGCATGGCCTACCGCATCGGCTCCCCTCTATATAAGGTTACTCATGAAAATTGTAAGCACCGATACCGCTTCCCCTCCCGCCGGCCATTACTCGCAAGCGGTCATTCACCAAGACTCGCTGTACATTTCGGGTCAGCTTCCCGTCAGTCCCGATGGCACTCACAACATCGAAGCCTCGTTCACCGAACAAGCACACATAGCCCTCAGCAATCTGTTGGCGATTCTCAATGCCGCAGGCCGCACTGCCTCTGACTTGGTCAAGGTCACTGTGTATGTGGCGGGCATAAAGCATTGGCCAGCCTTCGACGAGATCTATTGCGAAATGCTGGGCAGCCATCGTCCGGCGCGCGCCGTAGTGCCGGTACCAGAACTGCACCATGGCTATCTGGTCGAGATTGAGGCTGTGGCCCGCATGTAACCCACCGGGGTCGAGGTGCGAAGGCACCTCGATGCCTGGCGCCAATCGCTGGATCGGGAAGCATCGACTTCCCAAAGAATTGAGGACGATACGTCTGACGCCGATCGTTTCAATCTACCGATCGGGTCAACGCTGCCCCGTGTGGCCAGGAGCGTACAAGGTGTCAATCACTTCGTATCGCTATACACCGTTGCGCGCGATACGCCGAGGTGTGAAGCCACCGTCTCCATGGCTTTTCTGATGTCCAGCAGACCGCACTCCTTCAGTTCCTGGAGCAGAGCCCTTCGATCGCCTGCCTTCAGGGCACGGGGAGTGGTGGCCATGCGTGCGGCAAACTGATCGATGCGCGCTCGAATCGACTCTGCACCGCTCGACTCGAGCGACTCATGGGGACGTTCGCCGCTGAAGGCCCCGAACTGATCGAGCATGCCTTGCAGGCTTCTGAACAGGGTCAGGTCGATATTCATACAGAGCGCGGCCACATAACGCCCTGTGGAATCCTTGATGCCAATCGATGTGCTTTTGGCCTGGCGGCCATCTTTGAAATGATTGGGATAATTGGCAATTACCTGGGGGTAAGCGGGGTCGGCAATTCGAGCAAGTCCCAACTCGGTAGCGGGGTGTCCAACCATCCTGCCGGAAAGATTATTGTGAATAGCCAATATGGCGTGCTCGGGATCTCGCAGGTCGTGCAGTACCACTTCGCAAAATGGGCTGAAGGTCTGGCTCAAGCCTTCTGCAATTTGCTCCAGCTGACTGATCAGCGCCTGTTGCTCGGGGGTCGTGTTTTTCTTCATAGCGAAGATGTCCAGCAAAGTAGAAGATTTCAATGAGAAGACAATAACAGCCTATGCATGGCTTTTATCAGTGCCTTGGGCTTTGAATGATTCGCTCGAGAAAGAGGCAAGCGCCTGTATTTTACGGGACCTGTTTTTCCTGGTCGGTAGCAGCAGAAGAATCGGAGCGTTCTCAAACGCCCAGTCCGCCAATACGCGGACCATTGTGAACGGAGAACCAAACCTCGGCTATGGCTCGGTGTGCGACTCAACGGGCAAGCTCATCGCGCTTGAGCATGAACACGCACAGCAAGACCCATCCCGGCTCGATTGGTAAATTTTCTTTAAAGGTGATCTGGCTTCGAGGGGATGTTTCAGGAAAAAGCCTGATGCCAGCCTATCGGCACTTTTTCCTTAAGGAGTGCCACCATGTCCCCCCACAAACACTTGCGCTGGCTCAAGCGCCTGCTCGCCTTCAGCCTGCTGGCGCCGGCCCTGGCATTCGCCCAGGAGCGTCCTTGGCCGGACGGCTCGCAGCTGGTGCTGTCGTTTTCCATGCAGTTCGAGACCGGTGGCCAGCCGGAGGGCGCCGAAAGCCCGTTTTCCGGGAGTCCGCTGCCCAAGGGCTACCCCGACCTGCCGGCCAACACCTGGTTCGACTACGGCCACAAGGAAGGCCTGTGGCGCCTGCTCGACCTGTGGGACCGCACCGGCATCAAGGTCACCTCCCATGTGGTCGGCGAAGCCGCGCTGAAACACCCGGAGCTGGTCAAGGCCATCGCCGAGCGTGGCCACGAGGTGGCGGCCCATGGCATGCGTTGGGCCGACTCTTACAACATGAGCTACGCCCAGGAAAAACAGTTCATCGGCGATGGCGTGGACGCGGTGCAAAAGCTCACCGGCCAGCGCTCGGTCGGCTACAACGCCAACTGGCTGCGGCGCAGCCCCAACACCCTGAAAGTGTTGCAGGATCTGAATTTCACCTACCACATCGACGACGTCAGCCGTGACGAACCTTTCGTTACCCTGGTACGTGGCAAGAAATTCGCCGTGGTGCCTTACACCCTGCGCAACAACGACATCGTGCTGATCGAGGGCCGGCACTTCTCCGCCGAACAGTTCTATCAGCAGTTGGTGCTGGAGTTCGATCGCCTGTACGCCGAAGGCGCGAGCCGGCGGCGGATGATGTCGGTGAGCCTGCACGACCGGATCGGCGGCACGCCGGCGATGGTCGAAGCGGTGGAGCGTTTTATCCGCTACGCCCAGTCCCATCCGAAGGTCAGCTTTATGCGCAAGGACCGGATCGCGCAGATCGTGCTGACGGAGAAGAACCCGCTGATCGATAACAGCGAGGCGGCGTACAACGACTGAAGCCTTATGGCTGGGCTCAAAGACGGGGGGGCAAGGCCAGGTTCGATGGCGCCCCGTCGATTGTCATCGCGAGCAAGCTCGCTCCTACACACCCCTTGTAGGAGCGAGCTTGCTCGCGAGAGGCCGGGCCTGCCATTCCCCCATCAACTGCCCAGCGTCAAGCCATTGGCCGGCAGCGGCAGCGCGGTCTTGTAGCGCACCTGCTTGAGGGCGAAGCTGGAACGGATATTGGCCACGCCGGGGACCTTGGTCAGGAAGTCCATCATGAAGCGCTCCAGGGCCTGGATGGTCGGCACCAGCACGCGGATCAGGTAGTCCGGATCGCCGGCCATCAGGTAGCACTCCATGACTTCCGGGCGGTCGGCAATGGCCTCTTCGAAATGCTGCAGCGCCTCTTCCACCTGCTTCTCCAGGCTGACGTGAATGAACACGTTGACGTGCAGCCCCAGCAGGTCGGCATCCAGCAGGGTCACCTGCTCGCGGATCAGCCCCAGCTCCTCCATGGCGCGCACGCGGTTGAAGCACGGGGTGGGCGAAAGGTTCACCGAACGGGCGAGGTCGGCGTTGGTGATGCGGGCGTTCTCCTGGAGGCTGTTGAGAATGCCGATGTCGGTACGGTCCAGTTTGCGCATGAGACAAATCAACCTGATTTTTATGTTTATGCAGATTTTTTATCTGCAAATCATCCTGAGCGCAACGAAACAGAGATAAATATTCTCCTTGGCCCGGCCTATGATTGTTGTAGGACAAGATTTCTTTTACCCAAAGAATGACTGTCAGCTAAGCGCGCCCACTACAAGAAATTCACAAGATCGAGCGTAGACAAGCCATGACCCAAGCGTACGAACCGCTGCGCCTGCACGTGCCCGAACCCTCAGGCCGTCCCGGTTGCAAAACCGACTTCTCCTACCTGCGTCTGACCGACGCTGGCACGGTGCGCAAACCCCCAATCGATGTGGAACCCGCCGACACCGCCGACCTGGCCCGTGGCTTGATTCGCGTGCTCGACGACCAGGGCAATGCCCTGGGCGAATGGGCCGAAGGCGTGCCGGCCGAGGTCCTGCGCCAGGGCATGCGCGCCATGCTCAAGACCCGGACCTTCGACAACCGCATGGTGGTCGCCCAGCGCCAGAAGAAGATGTCGTTCTACATGCAGAGCCTCGGCGAGGAAGCCATTGGCAGCGCCCAGGCCCTGGCACTGAACATCGACGACATGTGCTTCCCCACCTACCGCCAGCAAAGCATCCTGATGGCCCGCGACGTGCCGCTGGTGGACATGATCTGCCAGCTGTTGTCCAACGAGCGCGATCCGCTCAAGGGCCGCCAGCTGCCGATCATGTACTCGGTGAAAGAAGCCGGTTTCTTCACCATCTCCGGCAACCTGGCCACCCAGTTCGTGCAAGGCGTGGGCTGGGGCATGGCCTCGGCGATCAAGGGCGATACCAAGATCGCCTCGGCCTGGATCGGCGACGGCGCCACCGCCGAGTCGGACTTCCACACCGCCCTGACCTTCGCCCACGTGTACCGCGCGCCGGTGATCCTCAACGTGGTCAACAACCAGTGGGCGATCTCCACCTTCCAGGCCATCGCCGGCGGTGAAGCCACCACCTTCGCCGGACGCGGCGTCGGTTGCGGCATCGCCTCGCTGCGGGTGGACGGCAACGATTTCATCGCGGTCTATGCCGCGTCCCGCTGGGCCGCCGAACGCGCCCGGCGCAACCTCGGCCCGACCCTGATCGAATGGGTCACCTATCGCGCCGGCCCGCACTCCACTTCCGACGACCCGTCCAAGTACCGCCCGGCCGACGACTGGAGCCACTTCCCCCTCGGCGACCCGATCGCCCGCCTCAAGCAGCACCTGATCAAGATCGGCCAATGGTCCGAAGAGGAACACGCCGCGGTCAGCACCGAACTGGAAGCCGAAGTCATCGCCGCGCAGAAACAGGCCGAGCAGTACGGCACCCTCGCCGGCGGGCAGATCCCCAGCGCCGCGACCATGTTCGAGGACGTCTACAAGGAAATGCCCGAGCACCTCAAGCGCCAACGCCAGCAACTGGGAATCTGACATGAACGACCACAACAACAATATCCAGTTGGACACCGCCATGACCACGACCACCATGACCATGATCCAGGCCCTGCGCTCGGCCATGGATGTGATGCTAGAGCGTGACGACAACGTGGTGGTGTTCGGCCAGGACGTCGGTTATTTCGGCGGAGTGTTCCGTTGCACCGAGGGCCTGCAGACCAAGTACGGCACCTCGCGGGTGTTCGACGCACCGATCTCGGAAAGCGGCATCGTCGGCGTCGCCGTCGGCATGGGCGCCTACGGCCTGCGCCCGGTGGCGGAAATCCAGTTCGCCGACTACGTCTACCCGGCCTCGGACCAGATCATTTCCGAAGCCGCGCGCCTGCGGTATCGCTCCGCCGGCCAGTTCACCGCCCCCATGACCCTGCGCATGCCCTGCGGCGGCGGCATCTACGGCGGCCAGACCCATAGCCAGAGCATCGAGGCGATGTTCACCCAGGTTTGCGGCCTGCGCACCGTGATGCCATCCAACCCCTACGACGCCAAGGGCCTGCTGATCGCCTCCATCGAAAACGATGACCCGGTGATCTTCCTCGAGCCCAAGCGCCTGTACAACGGCCCGTTCGATGGCCACCACGACCGCCCGGTAACCCCCTGGTCGAAACACCCCTCGGCCCAGGTGCCGGACGGCTACTACAAGGTGCCGCTGGACGTCGCTGCCATCGCCCGGCCGGGCAAGGACGTCACCGTGCTGACCTACGGCACCACGGTGTATGTCTCGCAAGTGGCCGCCGAGGAAACCGGGATCGACGCCGAAGTCATCGACCTGCGCAGCCTGTGGCCGCTGGACCTGGAAACCATCGTCAAGTCGGTGAAAAAGACCGGCCGCTGCGTGGTGGTCCACGAAGCCACCCGCACCTGCGGGTTCGGCGCCGAGCTGGTGTCGCTGGTGCAAGAACACTGCTTCCACCACCTGGAAGCGCCTATCGAGCGCGTGACCGGTTGGGACACCCCCTACCCGCACGCGCAGGAATGGGCGTATTTCCCTGGCCCGTCCCGAGTGGGCGCGGCTTTGCAACGGGTCATGGAGGTCTGAATGGGCACGCACGTAATCAAGATGCCGGACATCGGCGAAGGCATCGCAGAAGTAGAACTGGCGCAGTGGCACGTCAAGGTCGGCGACCTGGTGGTCGAGGACCAGGTGCTGGCCGACGTCATGACCGACAAGGCCATGGTCGATATCCCCTCCCCGGTGCACGGCAAGGTTCTATCCCTGGGCGGCCAGCCCGGTGAAGTGATGGCGGTGGGCAGTGTGTTGATCAGCATCGAGGTCGAAGGCGCCGGCAACCTCAAGGCGTCCGATCAGCTGCTCAAGGAACCCGCGGCTATTAAAGAAGCAGCACCCGCAGTAGCAGCGCCCAAGGTCGAGGCCGCGCCAGTGGTCGAAAGCAAACCCGCCGCCGCTTGCCGCCCCGTGCCACAGGCGCCGGTAGCCCGCGATGCCGACGAGCGCCCGCTGGCCTCCCCGGCCGTGCGCAAGCATGCGCTGGACCTGGGCATCCAGCTGCGCCTGGTGCAGGGCAGCGGCCCGGCCGGCCGCATCCTCCATGAAGACCTGGACGCCTACCTGGCCCAGGGCAATCAGCGCGCCCAGAGCGGCTCGGCGCCGTCCGGTTATACCCAGCGTCATGACGAGGAGCAGATCCCGGTGATCGGCATGCGCCGCAAGATCGCCCAGCGCATGCAGGAAGCCACCCAGCGCGCCGCCCACTTCAGTTATGTCGAGGAAATCGACGTCACCGCCGTGGAAGAACTGCGCGCGCACCTCAATGAAAAACACGGCGCCACCCGCGGCAAGCTGACCCTGTTGCCATTCCTGGTGCGGGCCCTGGTCGTGGCCCTGCGCGACTTCCCGCAGATCAACGCGCGCTACGACGACGAAGCCCAGGTCATCACCCGCCACGGCGCGGTGCATGTCGGGGTGGCCACGCAAAGCGACGTCGGCCTGATGGTGCCGGTGGTGCGCCATGCCGAAGCCCGCAGCCTGTGGGACAGCGCCGCGGAAATCGCGCGCCTGGCTACAGCCGCGCGCAGCGGCAAGGCGGCCCGCGACGAACTGTCCGGCTCGACCATCACCCTGACCAGCCTCGGCGCCCTGGGCGGCATTGTCAGTACGCCGGTGCTGAACCTGCCGGAAGTGGCGATCGTCGGGGTGAACAAGATCGTCGAACGGCCGATGGTGATCAAAGGCCAGATCGTGGTCCGCAAGATGATGAACCTCTCCAGTTCCTTCGATCACCGGGTGGTCGACGGCATGGACGCGGCGCTCTTCATCCAGGCCATTCGCGGCCTGCTCGAACAACCCGCCAGTCTGTTTCTGGAGTAACCCATGCAACAAACTCTAAACACTACCTTGCTGATCATCGGCGGCGGTCCTGGCGGTTATGTGGCGGCGATCCGCGCCGGCCAGCTGGGCATTTCGACCATCCTGGTGGAAGGCCAGGCGCTGGGCGGCACCTGCCTGAACATCGGCTGCATCCCGTCCAAGGCACTGATCCATGTCGCCGAACAGTTCCAGCAGACCCGCCATCACAGCCAAGGCTCGGCCCTGGGCATCAACGTTGCCGCACCGACCCTGGACATCGGCAAGAGCGTGGAATGGAAAGACGGCATCGTCGACCGCCTGACCACTGGTGTCGCCGCCCTGCTGAAAAAGCACAAGGTCCAGGTGATCCATGGCTGGGCCAAGGTCGTCGACGGCAAGACCGTGGACATCGAAGGCGCCGACACCCGCATCCAGTGCGAGCACCTGCTGCTGGCCACCGGTTCGAAAAGCGTCAACCTGCCGATGCTGCCGCTTGGCGGGCCGATCATCTCCTCCACCGAAGCCCTGGCGCCCAAGGCCCTGCCCAAGCGTTTGATCGTGGTCGGCGGCGGCTATATCGGCCTGGAGCTGGGCATCGCCTACCGCAAGCTCGGCGCCGAGGTCAGCGTGGTCGAGGCCCAGGAGCGCATCCTGCCGGCCTATGACAGCGAGCTGACCCAACCGGTGCTCGAATCGGTGAAGCAACTGGGGATCAAGCTCTACCTCAAGCACAGCGTCGAAGGCTTCGATGCCGGGACCAACACCTTGCAGGTGCGTGACCCGAACGGTGACAGCCTGCTGCTGGAAACCGACCAGGTGCTGGTGGCGGTCGGGCGCAAGCCGAACACCCAGGGCTGGAACCTCGAGGCGCTGAACCTGGAGATGAACGGCTCGGCCCTGCGCATCGACCAGCGCTGCCAGACCAGCATGCGTAATGTGTGGGCGATCGGCGACCTCGCCGGCGAACCGATGCTCGCGCACCGGGCCATGGCCCAGGGCGAGATGGTCGCCGAGCTGATCGCCGGCCAGCACCGGGAATTCAACCCGACGGCCATTGCCGCGGTGTGCTTCACCGACCCGGAACTGGTGGTGGTCGGCAAGACCCCGGACGAGGCCAAGGCCGCCGGCCTGGACTGCATCGTGTCGAGCTTCCCGTTCGCCGCCAACGGCCGCGCCATGACCCTGGAATCGAAAAGCGGTTTCGTGCGGGTGGTGGCACGCCGTGACAATCACCTGATTGTCGGCTGGCAGGCGGTGGGCGTCGGCGTGTCCGAGCTGTCCACGGCCTTCGGCCAGTCCCTGGAAATGGGCGCGCGCCTGGAAGATATCGCCGGCACCATCCACGCCCACCCAACCCTGGGCGAGGCGGTGCAGGAAGCGGCATTGCGGGCCCTGGGCCACGCGTTGCATCTGTAAACGCCACACCGGGAGGCAACACCCTGTAGCCGCTGCCGCAGGCTGCGATAAGGCCCGCAGGGCCTTCAAGGATCTCAAGAGCACGTCCTCTTCGAGGCCGATCGCAGCCTTCGGCAGCGGCTACAGGGCGCTCCACGGGACGACAGGAGGGTTCATGAGCAGGCCAGGTTTTTTTGCTGCCCCTCCCATCGTCCGGGATGCGGTGCCCCCCCGGAATGCAGTATTGTTGTGCCCATCCAAAAAACGTCAGAAGCCTTGAGCCGTTGCGACGGTTGTTAAGCGATAGAGGGTGTCATGGGTAACGAAAGCATCAATTGGGACAAGCTGGGTTTTGACTACATCAAGACAGACAAGCGCTATCTGTCGCACTGGCGGAACGGCGAGTGGGACACAGGCACCCTGACCGAAGATAACGTGCTGCACATCAGCGAAGGCTCCACCGCCCTTCACTATGGCCAGCAGTGCTTCGAAGGCCTGAAGGCCTACCGCTGCAAGGACGGTTCGATCAACCTGTTCCGCCCGGACCAGAACGCCGCCCGCATGCAGCGCAGCTGCGCGCGCCTGCTGATGCCGCAGGTGTCCACCGAGCAGTTTGTCGAAGCGTGCAAGCAAGTGGTACGCGCCAACGAACGCTTCATCCCGCCTTACGGCACCGGCGGCGCGCTGTACCTGCGCCCGTTCGTGATCGGTGTGGGTGATAACATCGGCGTGCGCACCGCCCCCGAGTTCATCTTCTCGATCTTCGCCATTCCGGTCGGCGCCTACTTCAAGGGCGGCCTGACCCCGCACAACTTCCTGATCTCCACCTACGATCGCGCGGCGCCCCAGGGCACCGGCGCGGCCAAGGTCGGTGGCAACTACGCCGCCAGCCTGATGCCAGGTTCGGAAGCCAAGAAGAAGCACTTCGCCGACTGCATCTACCTGGACCCGCTGACCCACTCGAAGATCGAGGAAGTCGGTTCGGCCAACTTCTTCGGCATCACCTTTGATAACAAATTCGTCACGCCGAAGTCGCCGTCGGTACTGCCGGGCATCACCCGCCTGTCGCTGATCGAACTGGCCAAGACCCGCCTGGGCCTGGAAGTGATCGAAGGCGACGTGCTGATCGACAAGCTGTCGGACTTCAAGGAAGCCGGCGCCTGCGGTACCGCCGCGGTGATCACGCCGATCGGCGGCATCGAGTACCAGGACAAGCTGCACGTGTTCTACAGCGAAAAAGAAGTCGGCCCGATCACCCAGAAGCTCTACAAAGAGCTGACCGGCGTACAGACCGGCGACGTCGAAGCGCCAGCCGGCTGGATCGTCAAGGTCTGACCCCAACCGCCAGGTGCTGAAAAGCCCGCCCTTCGCCACCGCGAACGGCGGGCTTTTTTCATGGGCGCCGAAACCTGTGCCCCTAGCCGAGAGCCGCCACTTCCGGCGGCAGCAGAATGGCGCTTGCCTTGTCCTTGCCGTGATATTTGTCGATCAGGGAAAACAGGATGGCAGCCGTGCGGATATCCACGATCCCGCTGACATTCTCCTGGTTAAAGCGCATCTGGAAGGCTTCCACCACCCTTTCCGGTTGTTGGTCCAGATAGCCATAACCATAGGTTTGCAGCGCCTTCGTGACCTGGACCATGCTCGGCGGCGACACGCTGAAGCGAGCCAGGTAGTCGTCGATGGTGCGCTCGTCGGGCCAGGCGCCAATGCCGGCTTCGGCAAGCCGTTTCCAGGGAAAGAACGGCCCCGGATCGATCTTGCGCCCGGGGGCGATATCCGAGTGCCCGACGATGTCCGTCGGCTGTATGTCGTACTTCCTGACCAGGTCCCGGGTCAGGCTGATCAGCAGTTCTATCTGGCGCTCGTTGTAGGGCTCGCCCAGCAACTGGCCGGTGTCCTTGTCCCAGCCAGCGTTGACGATCTCGATCCCGAGCGAGGTGTCATTCAGGTTGCTGCGGTTCTTCCACTGGCTCACTCCCGCGTGCCAGGAGCGGTCGTGGTCATCGACCAACTGGTCGGCCACCGGCAAGCCCTTGTAGGTCTTCGGCCGGTCGGGAATCAGGTAGTTGGCGCTGACGTGTTCCGATCGCGTCAGCGTTTCGAAGGACTGCGCCTGATCGAGCGCGGTGTAGTGCAGGACCAGGAAACGGATCCGATGGTTCTGCGCCACCGCCCTTTCGCCTTTCGAAAGGACGTAGCCCTCTTTCTCCGTAAGCCTTGCCTCGGAGGTGTCTTGGTGGCTGCTGGTACAACCGGTCATCGCCAGCAAGAGGCTTAAGACCGTGGTGTATTTCTTCATGACTTGCCCTTGAACGTTACTTTCCTTTCCCCGCCCGGCTTGCTGCGTTGCAGGCCTGCGGAGTGGGGCATGCTAGGGACCGGGAGGAAAGACTGTCTTTAGGAAAAGTCCGAAAGTCGCTGAGAAAGTCCGACGACAGAGAGCGCGGATGATGGGCCACGCAGGGCTACTACGCCCCAAGGGGTGGGCATGCCGGGGCCGGCATGCCCGATGGTGCGGAAAAGGTCGCGGTTACTGGTGCTGGACCTGGAACATCGAGTTCACCTGGACCTGTGCCAGCATGTGCTCGGCGCCACCGCCGCGACGCATGCCGCGCACCGGGCAGGCGTCGAGGTAGTCGAGGCCGACCGCCAGCTTCAGGTGCCGCTCGGGCCGCGCCAGGCGGTTGGTCACGTCGAAGCTGTACCAGCCGCCGTCGATCCAGGCCTCCGCCCAGGCGTGGCTGGCCAGGTGGCTTTCGTCTTCGGTGCACAGGTAGCCGGAGACATAACGCGCGGGAATCCCCAGGCCGCGGGCGCAGGCCAGGAACGCATGGGTGTGGTCCTGGCAGACCCCGACCCGGCCGGCGAAAGCCTCGGCCGCGGTGGTGTCCACCGTGGTCGCGCCCGGGCTGTAGACCATGTGCGTGGCCAGGGCATGCATCAGCTCGATCAGCGCCGCGCGGTCGCGCCGGGTACCGCAGTGCTGCGCGGCAAAGGCGCCGAGGGCCGCGTCGGCCTTGGTCAGCGGGCTGCTGCGCAGGAACGGCAGCGGCGATTGGCTGTCGTGTTCCACCTCCCGGGCCTGGTCGATTTCCACCTGGCCATAGGCGCTCAGGACCAGGGCGCCATGGGGTTCGTCCATGGTCAGCACGTGCAGGATATTGCCGTAGGGATCGAGCTGGCTGCGCACCAGGCGCGGCAGTTCCAGGTGCCATTCGAGGATGTGCTGGCGCTCGCTGTTCTGCGGGGTCAGGCGCAGGAACTGGATGCTGGTGCAGACTTCGTCGGCGTAGCTGTAGGTGGTGTCGTGGCGTATGGAAAGTTTCATACAACCTCCAGATAGGATTCGTGGACGGTCTGCCCCAGGTGACGGATCTGGGCGATGAAATCGCTCAGCCACAGGTGCAAGCCCGACGCGAGGATCTCGTCGATCCCGGTGTAGCGCAGGCGCGCGTTCAGCTCGGCGGCCAGGCGCTGGGCCGGACGGCCGTTGTTGCCCGGCAGGCTGGCGAGGATCTGGTCCAGCTCCTCGACGCAGGCATGCAGCGAGCGTGGTACGTCGGCGCGCAACAGCAGCATCTCGGACACCTGCTCGGCCCCCGGCGCGTTGCGGTAGATCTCGTTGAACGCCTCGAACGAGGACAGGGCGCGGAGCAAGGCGCTCCACTGGTAGTAGCCGCGGGCCGAGTTGTCGCTGACCTCCTCCGACTCCTCGCCGAACATTTCGTAGCGCGCGTCCAGCAGGCGCAGGGTGTTGTCGGCCCGCTCGATAAAGGTGCCCAGGCGAATGAAGCAATAGGCGTCGTTGCGCATGATGGTGCCCGAGGTCGCGCCACGGAACAGGTGCGAACGCTCCTTGACCCATTCGCAGAAATGGCTGATGCCGTAGCGCCCCAGGCCGCTCTTGGCGATGTTGCGCATCTCCAGCCAGGTGGCATTGATGTTTTCCCACATGTCGGCGGTGATGCGCCCGCGCACCGCGTGGGCGTTGGTCCGCGCCGCCCGCAGGCAGCAATAGATGCTGCCGGGGTTGGTCTCGTCGAGGGCGAAGAAGTGCAGCATGCGTTCGGTGTTCAGTTCGCCGTAACGCTGGTTGTAGTCGTCCAGGGTGCCGGCGGCCAGCAGCGACATCGCCAGCTCGGCATGCCCGTCGCTACGCCCCGCCTGGGGCATCAGCGACAGCGAGTAACTGACTTCGAGCATGCGCGCCAGGTTCTCGGCGCGCTCCAGGTAACGGGACATCCAGTAGAGGTCTGCAGCAGTTCTTGAAAGCATCGGTCAATCCTCCACGACCCAGGTGTCTTTGGTGCCGCCGCCCTGCGACGAGTTCACCACCAACGAGCCTTCGCGCAAGGCCACGCGGGTCAGGCCGCCCGGCACCAGGCGGGTTTCGCTGCCCGACAGGACGAACGGACGCAGGTCGATATGCCGCGGGGCGATGCCGTTCTCGACAAAGGTCGGGCACGTCGACAGGCACAGGGTGGGTTGGGCGATATAGGCCTCCGGGCGGGCCTTGAGCCGGGCGCGGAAGTCTTCGATCTCCGCCGCGGTGGCCGCCGGCCCCACCAGCATGCCGTAGCCGCCGGAGCCCTGGGTTTCCTTGACCACCAGGTCCGGCAGGTTGGCCAGTACGTGGGACAGTTCCTCGGGTTTGCGACATTGCCAGGTCGGCACGTTCTTCAGGATCGGTTCCTCGCTCAGGTAGAAGCGGATCATCTCGTCGACATAGGGGTAGATCGACTTGTCGTCCGCCACCCCGGTGCCCACCGCGTTGGCCAGCACCACGTTGCCGGAACGGTAGGCGGCGATCAGCCCGGGCACGCCGAGCATGGAGTCGGGGTTGAACGACAAGGGGTCGAGGAAGGCGTCATCGAGGCGGCGGTAGATCACATCCACCGCCTGGGCACCGGAGGTGGTGCGCATGAATACGCGGTCGTCGCGCACGAACAGGTCGGCGCCTTCCACCAGTTCCACGCCCATCTCCCGAGCCAGGAACGCATGCTCGAAATAGGCACTGTTGAAGCGCCCCGGGGTCAGCACCACCACCGTCGGGTTGTCCAGCGGGCTGGAGCTTTTCAGGGTATCGAGCAACAGGTTCGGGTAGTGGTCGATGGGCGCCACCCGTTGCGCGGCGAAGAGTTCGGGGAACAGGCGCATCATCATCTTGCGGTCTTCGAGCATGTAGCTCACGCCGCTGGGGGTGCGCAGGTTGTCTTCCAGCACGTAGTAGCTGCCGTCGCCGTCACGCACCAGGTCGACGCCGGAGATGTGCGAATAGATATTGCGGTGCAAATCCAGGCCGCGCATCGCCACCTGGTAACCCTCGTTGGCCAGCACCTGCTCGGCCGGGATGATGCCCTCCTTGAGAATGCGTTGCCCGTGGTAGATATCGGCCAGGAACATGTTCAATGCCTGGACCCGCTGGATGCAGCCGCGCTCGACGTTCCGCCATTCGCTGGCCTTGATGCTGCGCGGGATGATGTCGAAGGGAATCAGCCGTTCAGTGCCTTGCTCGTCACCGTACAACGTGAAGGTGATGCCAGCGCGGTGGAACAGCAGGTCGGCTTCGCGCCGACGCTGGTCCAGCAGCTCCACGGGAGTGTCCGCCAGCCAGCGGGCGAACTCCTGGTAATGTGGGCGGCAGCCACCACTCGCATCATACATTTCGTTAAAAAAAGCACGGGACATACCCCAACTCCTCGCCGTGGTTTAAACGGCTTTTTTATTTAAACTCTCTGTTTCAATAAATCGGGCCTTACGCTGTGCGATAGAAACTGTTCTGTTGAGCACCTCATTGTGCGGCTTGAATATTCCGCTCGATGCTGGCGGAAATACCCCCACTTATTGACGCCAGTCGCCTGGCGAAACTTCCCGTATGGATTTTCGGCAATGGATCGCCCGCGATGACGTCCATTGGTTGTGGAACTCGTCACCTCCTTTTTCGTTTTAATGTGAACTTTCAATCTGAAAGTTTTCCGAAACTTCGACAGCACACTTCACTGGAATTCGAAGGCTGTTTATCTGCTGTAGCAATCGCTGTGCCCAAACCCCGCCTCCTTGCGAATAAAGTCCCCAAGGGGGAAAAAACGCCCGCTTGACGGCATTTTTCACTCAACCACGGGGCCCCGTCCCCGGTTGACGCTGAAACGTTTTATCCAGAAAGCCGCCTGAACGGCTTTGCACAACACTGGCGCGAACGAAAAAAGTGCAGAAACTGTCGAGGAAGGTTTTTTTGCCCTGACACGGGGATTTTTGGCAAAGCAGCTGTTATCGCTTTGCACAAAGCAAGAGTTGACGCGGCCTGCCGAGAGAAAGAACAGCGCACCATTAGCGGTCCGGAAAACGCACCAACGGCGAACGAAACACCCAATAGCGCCAACTATTGGCGCAATTTCAGCTTTTCGCCAGCGCTAGTTTGTAAAAGTGTCGGACATAATTGAACCGGGCATTTCCGACTGCGCACGGTTCGCGCCCGAAGGAATAACGTTCGCCGACGTTATCCACCGAAGTCTTCATTCCACTTTTTATTGATTCAGTGCAATCAGCCAGGATTTATCGCCGCCCTACCCCCACCACCGAACCTGTAGGAGCGCAGCTTGCTCGCGATGCAGGCACCACGGTGAATCAGGCACGCCGCCATCGCGAGCAAGCTCGCTCCTACAGGGATTCGCGGATAAATAGCTACTCGCACACAGCGTAAAATGTGTAGGAGCCAGCTTGCTGGCGATCCAGGCGCCGCGGTGGGTCAGGTACTACAAGGTTTCCAGATGCCCGACGATGATCCGCACCGCCTCCGCCGGCGACAACAGCGAACTGTCCAGCGTCAAGCGCTCGCCGCTCCAGGCCTGGTAATCGTGATCGAGCACCGACTGCCAGCTCGGCGGACGCAGGCCGGGCACATCCGCCTCACGGTTTTCCACCCGGCGCCGATGCTCGGCGATGTCGGTGCAGACCACCTCGATGTTGAGCAGCGGGCTCTGCTCGGCTTCGGCTATGCCCTGCCAGGCCTGGCGGCTCTCGGCGACCGGATTGACGCAATCGGCCACCACCCGGTTGCCCAGGGCCAGGTTGCTGCGGGCCAGGGCATTGGCGATGTCGTACCCGGCCTTGCCGACTTCCGCCAGCCCGCCGTTGCGCAGTGCCTGCTCGATGTTGTCGATGCGCAGGTAGGTAGCCCGCAGATGGCTGGCCAGGGCCCGGGCGATGGTGGTCTTGCCGCTGCCGGGCAGGCCACTGAAGACGATAAGCATGCTGAAGACTCCAAGCCAGGACTGCATTCGGAGGCTGACGGCAACGCCAGCCATGGGATTGTGGACCGGCCTATGAAGCCTGGGTAACGGCCGGGCGACCCGGTTTGGCAACGTTCCTGACACGCAGGGCCGGGCTGCCCGGCTCTTCGATCCGGACGGCGAACCGACTGGCAAGCTCCTTGCGCCCCAGGGCGGTCAAGCCCAGCGCCCGGCTGTCCAGGTCCTGGGTCAGCCATTTGCGCCGGATCGCCTCCTGCAACAACGCCGCCCCCAGCGCCCCGCCCAGGTGCGGGCGGCGCATGCTCCAGTCCAGGCACGGGCAGGCAAAGCGCCGACGCAGGCTGGCCAGAGCTTGCACATCGATGCCCAGCCCAACAAAAAACTCTTCGCCGGCCGGGCTCAGGACGTACTCCTGGGCGCCCTCCTGCGGCTCCTGCAACCAGCCGGCCTCGAGCAGGCGGTCATGCAGCTGCACCGCCAGGGTGCCGGCCATATGGTCGTAGCAGGTACGGGCGAACTGCAGGCGGTCCGGAGTGCGTGGGCTGAACGCGGGCGCGGCGTTGCGGCCGATCACCATCAGCGCTTCCAGGGCCTGGGCCACGCGTTTGTCGGCGAGGCTGTAGTAACGGTGGCGGCCCTGCACATGCAGGCGCACCAGGGCCAGTTCCTTGAGCTTGCCCAGGTGCGCGCTGGCGGTGGAGGCGCTGACATCGGCGATCGCCGCCAGTTCGGTGCTGGTGCGCGCGTGGCCGTCCATCAGCGCGCAGAGCATTTTCGTCCGCGCCGGCTCGGCAATGGCCGCGGCGACCTGGGATACGGCGTTGTCGTGCTGCTGTGCATTCATATTTCGCTCCCGAACGAATCGTGCCCCTCGCAGGTTGCCGATAGTAGCAACACTTCTCCCCCGCGAATAAGGCCGCACGCCATGGACCCGATCACCGCCGTCACCCACGCCGATCCCTACCCTTACTACGCCAGCCTGCGGGCCCGGGGCGGGCTGGCCTTCGACCCCGGACTGGGAATGTGGCTGGCCAGCAGCGCCGCAGCGGTGGCCGCGGTGCTGGCCCAGCCCGAGTGTCGGGTACGTCCTGCGCACGAGCCGGTGCCCCAGGGCATAGTCGGCGGTGCCGCCGGCCAAGTGTTCGGCCTGCTGATGCGGATGAACGACGGCGAACGCCAGCGTTGCCCCCGGGCCGCCATCGAGCCGGGCCTGCAACAGGTGCATGCCGAGGAAGTCAGCCAGCGGGTCGCCGCCCTGCTGCTGGGCCTGCCAAGGGATACCACGGCCAGGCTGCATGACTGCCAGTTCCACCTGCCGGTGGCGGTGGTCGCCGGGCTGCTGGGCTTTGCCGCGCACACGTTGCCGGCGATTGCCGGGCTGACAGCGGACTTTGTCGCCTGCCTGTCGCCGGCCAGCGACCGGGCACAACGGGATGCCGCCCACCGGGCAGCCGGACAACTGACTCGACGCTTTGAGGTTCTGCTCGATCAGCCGCCCGTCAGCCCGCTGTTGCAACGGATCGTCGCAGGCTTCGACGCTCAAGATCGCGACAGCCTGATCGCCAACCTGATCGGCCTGTTGTCCCAGACCTTCGAAGCCAGCGCCGGGCTGATCGGCAATACCCTCTGCGCCCTGCTGGGCGATCGCCGGTTGCTCGCGGACCTGCGAGCGACGCCCACCCGGGTCGCCGACCTGCTGGCCGAAGTGCAGCGCCACGATCCGCCGGTGCAGAACACCCGGCGCTTCGTCGCCGCGCCTTGCAGCGTCGCCGGGGTGACGCTGGAGCCCGGCGCAGTGGTGCTGGTGCTGCTGGCCTCGGCCAATCGCGACCCGCAGTTGAACCCGCAGCCGGATCGCCTGCTGCTGGAACGCGAGGCGCGGCGCAGTTTCAGCTTTGGCAGCGGACGCCACCAATGCCCCGGCCAAGAGTTGGCCCTGGCCATCGCCAGCGCGGTGGTCGGTGCGCTGCTGCGGCAATCGACCCTCGACCAGCCCATCGCCTGGACCTACAAGCCCTCGCTCAACGGGCGTATCCCCTTGTTCACTAGCCTGCCGGAGTCGCACTGATGATCGCCGTGATATTCGAAGCCCTGCCCCGCCCGGAACATCGCCAGCGTTACCTGGACATCGCCGCCACGTTGAAACCGCTGCTGCTGGAGATCGACGGCTTCATTTCCATCGAACGTTTCCAGAGCCTGAGCGAGCCGGACAAGCTGCTGTCCCTGTCGTTCTGGCGCGACGAGCAAGCGGTCGAAGCCTGGCGCACCCTGGAACGCCATCGCACGGCCCAGGCCCTGGGGCGGACCCAGGTGTTCGCCGACTACCGGCTGCGGGTCGCCGAGGTGGCGCGCGACTACGGGCTGAGCCGGCGCGAGCAGGCGCCGGCGGACAGCCGCCGGGCCCATGCCGGGTAACACTGCTGGGCGCCTATTCGACCAATGAATGGTGCTCAGAGGGTCAGCGGGCTTCTGCTAGGGTCATGCCTGGACCCGGGAGGACAAGCTCATGAGCCAGATCACCCAACATGCCCTGAAGCTCAATGGCATCGAACTGCACCTGCATGCCGCCGGCCCGCTGGACGGCCCGCCGGTGTGGCTGCTGCATGGGTTTCCCGAGTGCTGGTATTCGTGGCGCCGGCAGGTCGCGCCGCTGACGGCCGCCGGCTACCGCGTGCTGATCCCGCAGATGCGCGGCTACGGCGACAGCAGCGCCCCCGAGGAAGTGGCGGCCTATGACGTGTTGACCCTGTGCGCCGATATTCAACAAGCGATGGATGCCCTGGGCCAGGAGCAGGCCTGCATCGTCGGTCACGACTGGGGCGCGGTGGTGGCCTGGCACCTGGCGCTGCTGGAGCCGCAGCGGGTCAAGGCCCTGGCGACCCTGTCGGTGCCGTTCGCCGGCCGCCCGAAACGCCCGGCCGTGGAGATCATGCGCGAGCTGTTCGCCGAGCGTTTCAACTACATCCTGTACTTCCAGGAACCCGGCGTCGCCGAGCGGGAACTGGACGCCGACATCGACCGCAGCCTGCTGCATTTCATGCACGACTGCGAACACCTGCTGGATGAAAAAAGCCCGTCGGCCCTGCTGTTCGAGGGCATGCCTGCGCGCCACACACCGCCCGCCTGGTGCACGCCGGAGGATTTTGCGGTGTACCGGCGCACCTTTACAGGGCGAGGTTTTCGCGGCGCCTTGAACTGGTACCGCAACTTCGAGCGCAACTGGCAACGGACCGAACACCTGGGCGAGTGCCAGGTGAGCCAGCCCACCCTGTTCATGATCGGCGACCGCGACCCGGTGGGCCAGCTGGAAGCCCGCACGCTGGAGCGCATGCCCGGCAAGGTACCGCGCCTGGAACAGCATCGGCTGGCGGATTGCGGGCACTGGATCCAGAGCGAACAGGCCGAGGAGGTCAATCTGCGGCTGCTGGATTTTCTGCGCCGGCATTACCCCTGCCCGCCTGTGGTGCAGACAGGGGCCTAGCGTTACAGGCTGCGATATTCGAGGGTGAGGTGCGACAGTTCGTGGACCGGCGCCAGGCGCTGGCGGATGGTCTCGGCGCTGACACCGGCGGCCGCCACCACGCTGACAATCGCCGCCCGCGCCTGCGGGCCGACCTGCCACACATGCAGGTCAGTGATGCGCGCATCGCCGGCGGCTTCCACCGACTGGCGAATCTCGCCGGCCAGTTGTTCGTCCGTGGTGTCGAGCAGCACCGCCGCGCTGGACTTCATCAGGCTATAGGCCCAACGGGCGATCACCACCGCGCCAACGATGCCCATCACCGGGTCGAGCCAGACCCATCCCAGGTAACGCCCCGCCAGCAACGCGGCGATGGCCAGGACCGAGGTCAGGGCATCGGCCAGCACATGGACGTAGGCCGAGCGCAGGTTGTTGTCGTGGTGATGGCCGTGCCCGTGTGAATGCTCGTGCGGATGCTCATGAACCTGCTGATGAACGTGGCCGTGATGGACATGGCCGCCGGAGAGCAGCAAGGCACTGACGATGTTCACCAGCAGCCCGGCCACGGCGATCACGGTCGCCTCGGTGAAGGCCACCTGGGTCGGCTGCAACAGCCGCAGCAACGACTCGCCGGCAATGCCGATGGCCACCAGGCCGAGGATCAGCGCCGAAGCGAACCCCGCCAGGTCGCCGACCTTGCCGGTGCCGAAGCTGAAACGCGCATTGTCGGCATTGCGTCGGGCAAAACCGTAGGCCGCCGCCGCGATGCCCAGGGCCCCGGCGTGGGTCGCCATATGGAAACCATCGGCGAGCAAGGCCATGGAACCGGTGAGATAACCGGCGGCGATTTCGCCAATCATCATGACGAAGGTCAGCGCCACCACCCACAGGGTGCGACGGGCGTTTTCATCGTGGGCGGCACCGAGGAAGTGGTGGTCGTGGGTCAAGCCTGCAGAGGGCAAGGTCGGGCGCATGGTGTGGCCTCCAGTCAGGAATAACGGCGAATGGCTTCGAGCAGTTCGTTCACGCCCTTGGCCCGTTCGGCATCGCTGAGCTCAGGATGGGCCACATGTTCCAGGGCATGGGCCTCGATGATTTCCCCCATCAGGCCGTTGATCGCGCCCCGGGTGGCCGCCACCAGGTGCAGGGTCTTGGCGCACTCCGCGCCGGACTCCAGGGCCCGCTCCACCGCCTGCATCTGGCCCTGGATGCGCCGGACCCGTTTGAGCAGATCGTCTTTCTGTGCGTGCGTGTGCGACATACCCATACCCCCTATACCTATATGGCGCTTATCCTGGCCGATGCCACGGGCCCACGCAAGGGCTTGATGACGCCGGTCGTCCGCCACTGCCTATCGATCACCCACGGCCCAGCCCCGCCTGGCGAAGCACGGAGACACGATTTCAAAGAGGGATTTACCGAGGAAGACCGTGAAGGCGGCCAGATCAGACAGCGTCCCGACCTGGCCAGTACGCGGGATCAATCGTCGCGGGTCAGGACTTCCAGCAACTCGATCTCGAACACCAGATTGGAGTTCGGCGGGATCTTGCCCATCGACCGCTCGCCATAACCCAGGTGCGCCGGCACCAAGAGCTTGCGCTTGCCGCCGACCTGCATGCCCATCAGGCCCTGGTCCCAGCCTTTAATTACCCGCCCGGTGCCGATCACACACTGAAAAGGCTTACCGCGCTCCCAGGAAGAATCGAAGGGCGTGCCGTCTTCCAGGAAACCGCGGTACTGGGTGGTGATCAAGGCGCCCTTGACCACCGCCTTGCCCTCGCCCACTTCGATATCGATCACCTGCAACGAATCGCTCATCCACTCACTCTCTATTGACAGCAGCCGGCAGTGGCCACCGAGGGTGCGGAAAATAACAAATTTTCGCCCTCTCGACCTGTAAGGCATGCTCCTGGAGGGGGCTGAGGCAGGGCACATTACCGATGCCTCCTGGCCCAGCCACCATCTTTCAGATTGTCCCTACAGACCCTCCATAGCCAAATCCAATAGCGTCCCTAAGCCAACTGCAAATGCTCTTTGCTCCCCCTCTGACGGGGGCTTCTTTATGGACAATGTGGACGCAAACACGGATGAGTGGCTACGTACCGAACGCCCCGAAGGGCTATCGCAACAAGGGGGTAGAGCCCGTCGATCTGGGCGCCCAACGCTGGGCGCAATACCCGGACCTGCCACCGAAGGCAGAAGCCAAACCCCAGACAGCTGGGTGCACCTTTACCAAACCCTGCAAGCTCCCTGATGGGGTCATCAACTACGCAACTCGTGTCATCCCCACCAATGCCATTAGCGAATACGGGCAGCTCGTTTTGCTGGGCGGACGCGAAGCGGATGCAACAGGGAAAATCCCTCTCCAGCAAATCAGTGGTCACGCGTTACCTGCTGCACTTGGAACACTTCTATTAGGTGGAGTGGCTGCTACTGCTGGTGCTGCTACAGGGGTTGGCACTGGGGCCGGTGCTGGAGTCAGCACGGGTACTGCGGCAACAGGCGCGAGTGCGGGTACCACGTTTTTTACCACGGGTGTTATTGCAGGTGGATTGGCGGGCATAGCCGCATTGCTCTGGCCATCGAGCTTGGGCGACAGCAGCCTGTACACACCCGAACAGCTCAAAGCGCTCAAGGAAGGCCGCACACGTGTCCGGTTGCACATAGAACAGCAAGCTGACGGCACGCTGAAAGGCTACGGATACAACACTGAGAAGCGCAGCGACTGGGAAATGATCCCTGTTGCCCGGTTCGAGGCTCAGGGCTCTCAGCAGGTGGCCGATTTCGGAGACGGGATCACCCTGACCTGGACACCAGCCATTGACCCGTCCAGTGCTTCGGGGATCCCTCCATTAGAGGCAGCACCACAGGCTCCCCACATCTGGATTTATCCGCCCACCGAGCAGGCGGATAGCATCATCGTCAACCCGCTCTACCCGCCTGATTACAAAGACTTCATTCTGGTCTTCCCGCCAGGGTCTGGAATCCAGCCCCTGTACATCGTGTTCAATGTCCAGCTAGAGAAGAACAGGAAACAGGGTAAGGCTTTTGAGGACATGTCTTATGACGAGTACAGCAAGACCAAGCCCGAAAGTGCCCGTGAAGTCACAGTGAAAACCGACAGTGGAGTGCGCACACGTATTGATATGATGGGCAGGAATGCTGATGGCGAAATCTCATGTGTTGAATGCAAATCTTCTGAAATCGCACCATTGACCAAAAACCAGAAAAAGGCTTTCCCGGAAATTGAGAAAACCGGTGCGACCGTTGTAGGCAAAGGTAAACCCGGCTTCCCCGGAGGCACCACTATTCCACCCACCAGAGTCGAAATCATCCGACCTGACCCGGCCCTCTGAGGGAACAGACATGTCCATCGTAGACACGAAAGTCGTAGATATTATTGCAGTGCCAGAGTGGGAACCCGATAACGTGATTCTGGTTATCACGGACCACCTTGAATGGGGTGATAAAACCCAACAAGGTGAACACCTATTATTGCTGCAAGAGAAGATCAACACTTACATCGCATTCATCGAAAGCGGTGAAATCCTAGAGAGCTATCCACCATCCAAAGACAAAGCCCCCATCATTCGTATCAACGGTCTGTACGAACTACCAGAACAAGGCGAACTCTTCATTGACCGCGTTACCGAGGTGCTGAAAGACGTTGGTATCGGGCTAGAGTTCATCCTTAAAGCGGATGAAAAAATACGCAACATGTGAACAAGGGCCACGCCCAAATGAAAGACAGCGACACCAATGTCAATCGGTTGAAAGAGTGCCAATGGGATCTGGCAAAGCCCTGATCCCCCACTCCCCCCTCAAGACCGCTTGAACAAACTCCAGACAAACGCCACCACCCCACCCACAGTCGCCACTCCCGCCAGCCACCCCACCACCGACAACCCCTGCCAGGCCGGGCCGGCCGCGGCGATCTGCGGGCCGAAGGCGATCAGCAGCGCGCTGATCAGCAGGGCCAGGGACAAGCGGGTGGAGGCCAGGCGCAGGGATTTTTCCAGGCGCTCGATGCCCGGCATGTCGAGGCGCAGGTCGACCACGCCGTGTTTCAGGCGGTTGATCAGCAGGCGGGTCAGTTGCGGCAGTTCGACGGCGACGCCACGGCCCAGTTCCAGGCCGTCGAGGCCCAGGCGGCGGGCGAGTTTCCAGCTGAACTGCTGCTTGAGCATCTTGCTGATGGCCGGGCGCGCGGTGGCTATCAGGTCCAGTTGCGGGTCGAGCCGGGTGAGCACGCCATCGGCAGTGATCAGCGCCTTGAACAGCACCAGCAGGTCGGCCGGCAACAACAGTTGGTATTCGCGCATCAGGCCGAGGAAGTCCTCGATCATCGCACTCATGTTCAGCGCCTTGCCGCCGTGCCGGCCCATGAATTCCCGGGCGGCCTGTTCGATGGCGGACAGGTCGCGCACCTGCTCGCCGCTCCAGTCGATCAGCACCGCCACCAGCGCTTCGGTACTGCCCTCGGTCATGGCCCGCATGAAGCTCATGACCTCCAGGCGCCGGCGTTCGTCGAGGCGACCGACCATGCCGAAGTCGATAAAGCCGACCCGATTGTCGTCCATGGCCCGCAGGTTGCCGGGGTGCGGGTCGCCGTGGAACAGGCCGTCCTCCAGCAGCATCTTGATGAACGCCTGGGCCCCGCGCTGCGCCAGCAGGCTCGGGTCCAGGCCCTGCTCGATCAGGGCCTGGCGTTCCAGCGGCGTGTGACTGGGCAAAAACTCCTGGACCAGCAGGCGCTCGCTGCTGTGCAGCCAGTGGATACGCGCAATGGCGATCTGCGGATGCTCGGCGAAATTCGCCGCCACTGCGTCACAGTGCTGCCCCTCCTGGGTGAAGTCCAGTTCTTCGAGCATCGCCCGGGCCAGTTGCCGGACCATCTGCCTCGGCTGGTAATGGGCCAGGGCCGCGTTCTCTTCCACCAGCATCGCCACGCCTTCCAGCAATTGCAGGTCGGCGCTCATCTTACGCCGCAGGCCGGGGCGCTGGACCTTGACCACCACCGCCTCGCCACTGAGCAGGCGCGCGCGATAAACCTGGGCGATGGAGGCCGCGGCCAGGGGCTCGCTGTCGAACTCGGCGAACACCTGGTCCAGCTCGCAGCCCAGGTCGTCGCGTACCTGATCTTCCAGCTCGCTCCAGGGCAGGGTCGCGGCGCCGCTGTGCAACGCCTCCAGCTCGCTGATCCAGTGCGGCGGCAGGATGTCGCTGCGGCTGGCGAGGATCTGCCCGAGCTTGATAAAGGTCGGCCCGAGCTTTTCCAGGGCCAGGCGCACCCGCTGTGGCGTCGAGTCCTGTGGCTGCGCTTCACCAGCGGCTGGCGACTCGCCCAAAAGGCGGCCCAGGCCCAGGCGTAGCAAAACGTCCTGGGCACCGAAGGCCGCCAGCACGGCGACAATCTGGTGCACCCGCTTATGGTGTTTGAGAGCCGTCCAGGTGGGTTCGAGCATGGTCGGGATGATCCTTCACAAGGTGACGCCCGCGGCGTGGCTGGCGGGCCCAGGGTTGGGTGGCGCGCCTGCCGCGGACTCCGGAATCGACGACAAGCCATGCAAGGTCCGACCACAACGCCCGGCAATCATTCACAACGCGCTGGCGCCGATTGCGCCTCCTGGTGCGAGGCGCTGCCGAAGAGCGCATGCCGACGGCTGCCCATGGCTGCGCCCGCCATGAATTCGGTTACCATGGCGCCCCCCTGAAATCCGCACGCCGATAAGGACATCCGTATGGCTGTTTCAACTATTGTGATTCTGCTCGTTCTGGCCCTGCTGGTGATCTATGTCATCACCGTCTACAACGGCCTGGTGGCCCGCCGGAACCGCTTCAAGAACGCCTTCGCGCAGATCGAAGTCCAGCTCAAGCGCCGTTACGACCTGATCCCCAACCTGGTGGAAACCGCCAAGGCTTACCTCAAGCACGAGCGCGACACCCTCGAAGCCGTGACCGCGGCGCGCAATGCCGCGCTGGCGGGTCTCAAGGCCGTCGCGGCCGAGCCCGGCAATCCGCAGTACATGGCGCAACTGGGCCAGGCCGAAGGCGTACTCTCCAGCGCCATGGGCCGGCTGAATGTGAGCATGGAGGCCTACCCGGACCTCAAGGCGTCGCAGAACATGCAACAGCTGAGCGAAGAGCTGACCAGCACCGAAAACAAAGTGTCCTTTGCCCGCCAGGCCTTCAACGACACGGTGATGGATTACAACAGCTACAAACAGAGTTTCCCGCCGGTGATCCTGGCCGGCCTGTTCGGCCACGGCGCCGATGCCAGCCTGCTGCAATTCGCCGACAGCGCCCTGATCCAGGAAGCCCCCAAGGTCGCGTTCTAACCCCCTGTCACCCTGGATGGTCCGATGAATTTTTTTGAACACCAGGCCCGGGCCAAACGGCGTACCGGCACCCTGGTGCTGCTGATGATCCTGGCCGTGCTGTGTCTGGTGGCCGTCACCAGCCTGGCGCTGAACCTGCTCTGGCTGCAATTTCTCAAGGAGATGAAGCAGTCGCCGAGATTCGACTGGCACCTGACCGCAATGATCGCCGCGGTGGTGTTCCTGGTGGTGATCGGCAGCAGCATGGGCAAGCACGCCGAACTCAAAGCCGGCGGCAAGGTGGTCGCCAAGCGCCTGGGTGGCCGGCTGATCAACCTGCACCCGGACGGCCTGGAAGAACAACGGCTGCTCAATGTGGTCGAGGAAATGGCCCTGGCCTCGGGCACGCCGGTGCCACAGGTGTACGTGCTGCCCGATGCCGGGATCAATGCGTTCGCCGCCGGCTTCACGCCGCAGGAAGCGGTGATCGGGGTCACCCGCGGCGCCATCATGGTGCTCAACCGCGAGGAACTGCAGGCGGTAATCGCCCATGAGTTCAGCCACATCTACAACGGCGACATGCGCCTCAACACCCGGCTGGTGGCGATTGTCCACGGCATCCTGGTCATCGGCCTGACCGGCGAGGCGATGACCGAAGGGGTCAACCAGGCTGGCCGGCTGGCGCAAAACCGGGTCGGCGGGCTGGCGATGTGGAGTGGCCTGGCGCTGATCCTGCTGGGCTCGGTCGGGACTTTTTTCGGCAACCTGATCAAGGGCGCCATCAGCCGCGAGCGCGAGTTTCTCGCCGATGCCTCGGCGGTGCAGTTCACCCGTAACCCGGTGGGCCTAGCCGGCGCGCTGAAAAAAATCGGCGGTTACGCCGCCAGCTCGAAACTCGACAGCGCCTTCAGCGCTGAATACAGCCACCTGTATTTCAGTGAAGGGGCCACCCTCTCCGTCTACGGCCAGTCCGCGACCCATCCGCCCCTCTCGGCGCGGATCCGGCGCCTGGAACCCGGCTGGGACGGCCGCTTGCCCACCATCGAAGCCATCGAACTGCCGGCCGAACCCGCCCGCTCCGGCCTGGACAGCTCCGGGGTGTTCAGCCGCCAGTCGCAAGCGACCAGCGCCCTGGTGTTCGACCTGAATGCGATCAAGCAGTCGATTGCCAGCATCGGCAGCCCGAACGCGCAACATCTGCTGGCGGCCCAGGCGACGCTGGTCAGCCTCGACCCGGCGCTCCAGCGCAGCGCCCACAGCACCACCGGCGCCCAGGCGCTGGTCTATGGCCTGCTGCTGTCCGCCAACGACTCGATGCGCCGCCGACAACTCGCGCAGCTGGACGCCAACAGCCCCACCGAGGTCTTCGGTTGCCTGCAAGCCCTGCAAAAACAACTGGCGGCCCTCGACCCGAACCTGCGCCTGCCGCTGCTGGACCTGTCGATACCGGCCCTGCAGCAGCTGGACAAGCAAGCCTGCAAGCTGTTCATGGACAACCTGCGGCAACTGATCGACGCCGACGATCAGGTCGAGCTGCTGGAGTGGACGCTGCTGCGCATCGTGCAACGCAATGTCGAAGGCCTGCCGGCGCCCGAGTACAAATGGGGGCTGTTCCAGCGCAGCGAAGAACTGGCGGTCCTGCTCGGCGCCCTGGCCAGTGCCGGGCAAAAGACCGCGCAGCAGGCCCAACTGGCCCTGGCCCATGCCTGGACCGGCCTGCCCTTCGCCCAGCCGCAACCGGCGGAGGTCGACCTCGAACACCTGGATGCCGCCCTGGTGCGCCTGCGCCAGTTGATGCCCGAGGAACGGCCGACGCTGCTGCAGGCCATGGCCCGCTGCGTCTGCTACGACGGCCAGGTCACCGTGGCCGAAGCCGAGCTGATGCGCGCCGTGGCCGATGTGCTGGATTGCCCGATGCCGCCGCTGCTGCCCCCGGCAGTCACCGAGCCCGCGCCCTCCCAGGCATCGGCCAGCGCCCCCCAGGCCGCCACGTTCTGAGTACCGCTCAACCATTCCTGCCCAGCACCAGCCTGGGCAGGCACCGCCCTCCTTACCAGAGCGCGATCTCGTAGGTGAAATAGAGGCGGTTGCTGTCGCGCCCCCGGGCAAAGTCGGAGCGGTACACATAGTTGCGCAGCTTCACCCCCAGGCCCTTGAAGCGGCCTTGCTGCACCACATAGGCCAGTTCGGCATCGCGTTCCCATTCCTTGATCGCCGTGTTCGAGCGGCCATCGCTGCCGCTCAGGTAGCGGGTGGAAAACGCCAGCCCCGGCACCCCGAGCGCGGCGAAGTTATAGCCGTAGCCGAGCATCCAGGTTTTCTCGTCCTCCTCGATGAACTTGCCAATGCCCACGTTGCTGAACGAGTACACCGTGGCGCCGCTGATATAAGGCAAGCCGGCATCACCGCTGAGCACCTGATAGCCGCCACTCAGGGTATGGCCGGCCACGGCATAGGACAGCAGGCCGCTGAGCATATCGTTGTCGATGTTGCCGCCGTAGGCCGAACCGCTGTCGCTGCTGTGGAAGTAACGCAAGTCACTGGTCAGCACACCGGCGCCCAGCTTCATGTCGTGCTGGAGACCGGCGAAGTGCTGCCGGTAGAAGTGCTCGAGCTCGCCGTAGAAGTAGCTCAGGCGCAGGTCTTTGCCGAGCTTGTAGTCGCCCCCGGCATAGGTGAAGTCCCCGGACTTGTCGCCGGCATAACCGTCCGCAACGATCGGCACGCTGTCGCTGGAATCGCGCAGCTTGAAGCGATCCAGCCGGCCGGCGGTGAGCGTCAGGTTGTCGATGTCGCTGCTGGTGAGCTGCGTGCCCTGGTAGGTCTGCGGCAGCAGCCGCGCGTCGTTGTAGATCAGCACCGGGTTCCTCGGCAGCAAGGTGCCGTGCTTGAGCGTGGTCCCGGCCAGCCTGGCCTTGGCCGTGACACCGGCACTGGCGAACGCGTCGGCGGCACGACCGTCGTCATGCACCGGCAGCAGGCCGGTACCGCTGCGGCCCCGCCCCGAGTCGAGTTTGACCCCGACCAGGGCCAGCCCGTCGATACCCAGGCCGAGGGTGCCGGGGGTGAAACCCGACTGGAAATCCAGCAGCAGGCCCTGGGCCCACTCCGTGCGCTCGCTCTTGGCCGTGCGTGCCGCCCGGGCGCTCAGGCCATGCTCGTCACGGAAGTTCTCATTGAAGTAGACATTGCGCAGTTGCAGCTTGAGCGTGCTGTCGTCGCTGAAGCCTGCCGCGCCGACAGTCGTCAGCGGCAACAGGGCGACCAGAGGAAACCACGCCCCAGGGGTGATCGAACGGCTCATATCGGACTACTCATTGTTGTTATTCGAGTTGTTGTTTTTTTAAGGTGCAGCTATTCGAGGTGCCGTTATTCAAGGTGCAGGTGCCGCGCGCCATGGACCCGGCGCGCCAGGGAACACCTGATGGTTCAGAGGGATGACTCAGGAGAACAGGCTCAGGAAAACAGGGTCAGCGCGCCGGTCAGCAGGGCCAGGGCGGTAATTACCAGGGAGGTCAGGACCGCCCATTTGACGGTGGCTTTCTGGAAGTCGCCGATGTCGCGGTCGACCATCCCTACCAGCAGCAGGGTCGAGGCTACCAGCGGGCTCATCAGGTGCACCGGCTGACCGAGGATCGAGGCCCGGGCGATCTCCAGCGGATCGATGCCATAGGCCGCCGCGGCATTGGCGAGGATCGGCACCACGCCGAAGTAGTAGGCATCGTTGGACAGGACGAAGGTCAGCGGCATGCTGGTGATGGCCACCACCAGCGGGAACAGATGCCCCCACGACGGCGGAATCCAGTCCACCAGGGTCTGCGCCAGGGCATCGACCATCTTGGTACCGGAGAAGATCCCGGCAAAGATGCCGGCGGCGAACACCAGCAGCACCACCGTCATGGCATTGCCCGAATGGGCGAGGATCCGCTCTTTCTGCATCTCCAGTTGCGGGTAGTTGATCATCAGCGCCAGCACGAAGCCGATCAGGAACAGGATCGCCGAATGCATCAGGCCCATCACCAGCGCCACCATCACCGCCACCACCAGCAACAGGTTGACGTAGGCCAGCTTCGGTCGCTTGCAGGGCGTGTCTTCGACAATGGCCTTGATGTAGCAGTTGCCGCCACCGCTCTGCAGCTCGGTGTTGCCAATGCGCTTGCGCTCGGCGCGGCCCAGCAGGAAGGCGCTGAACACCACCCAGGCCGCACCGCCGATCATGGTCGGCAGCAACGGCACGAAGTACTCGCCGGCATCCAGCCCCAGGGCGGCGATGGCCCGGGTGGCCGGACCGCCCCAGGGGGTCATGCCGCTCATGATGCTCAGGGACAGCATGGCGATGGTGGCAAGGATCATCGGGTTCATGCCGATGCGCTTGTACAGCGGCAGCATCGCCGCGCAGGTGATCATGTAGGTGGTGGTGCCGTCGCCGTCCAGGGCCACCAGCAGCGACAGCAACGCGGTGCCGACGGCGATCTTCACCGGGTCGCCGTTGACCCGCTTGAGGATCTTGCGGATCAGCGGGTCGAACAGGCCCGCGTCGATCATCAGGCCGAAGAACAGAATCGCGAACAGCAGCAGCGCCGCGGAGGGGGCGACCATTTTCAGGCCGTCGAGCATCATTTTTCCGGTGCTGCCGGCAAACCCGCCGATCACCGCGAAGACAATCGGCACCAGGGTCAGGGCAACGATCGGGGACAAGCGTTTGGTCATGATCAGGAAGGTGAACACGACCACCATGGCCAGGCCGAGTAATGCAAGCATGAGGGATTCTCTTGTTGTTATGGACAAGCATGGCCGACGCCCAGGCGCACGGCCCCCTACCCGCCAGGCGGGGCCTGGCGAGGGTTTCAACCGGGGTCAGAAACGGAAGGTGGAGGGAGCCGCAAGCGGCTAAAGGTGTTTGCCGGCCTGCACCGGCTCCCAGGCTGGGTCACTGGCCTGGGCGTTGGGCGTCGCCTTGCCATCCAGGGTCTGTAGCAGCACCTGGCGATCGCAGGCGTTTTCCGACAGCGAGATCACCACCGTGGCCACGGCATTGCTGGCCAGGCTGGTGAGCGCACGGGCCTCGGACATGAAGCGGTCGATGCCGATCAACAGCGCCAGCCCCGCCAAGGGGATGTCGTGGATCACCGTCAGGGTCGAGGCCAGCGCGACGAAGCCGCTGCCAGTCACCCCCGCCGCGCCCTTGGACGACAGCAGCATGATCGCCAGCATCGTGATCACCTGCCCCAGGCTCAAGTCGATGTTGCAGGCCTGGGCAATGAAAATCGCCGCCAGCGACAGGTAGATGGCCGTGCCGTCGAGGTTGAACGAATAGCCGGTGGGCAGCACCAGGCCCACCACGCCTTTCTTGCAACCCAGGGCCTGGAGCTTTTCCAGCATGCGCGGCATCACCGGCTCGGTGGATGAGGTGCCCAGCACCACCAGGAACTCTTCACGCAGGTAGCGCAACAGCTTCCACAGGCTGAACCCATGGGCGCGACAAATACCCCCCAGCACCACGAAGACGAAGAATCCGCAGGCGATGTACAGGGTCATGATCAGCTTGGCCAGGGCGCCCAGGGAGGTGATGCCGTACTGGCCGACCGTGAAGGCCAGCGCGCCGAACGCACCGATCGGGGCAAAGCGCATCAGGTAGGAAAAGATCTTGAACACCATGTGCGAGGCGGCTTCCAGCACATCCAGCACGGGCTTGCCGCGCTCGCCCAGGGACGACAGGGCAAAACCGCAGAGCACCGCGATGAACAGCACCGGCAGCACTTCGCCCTTGGTGAAGGCGCCGATAAAGGTCTCGGGAATGATGTGCATGAAGAACTCCACCACCCCCAGCTTCGCCGCCGACTCGGTGTACTGCGACAAGCCCTGGGTACTCAGGTGAGTGGGGTCGATGTTCATGCCCGCGCCGGGCTTGAACAGGTAGACCGCCACCAGGCCGATGATCAGGCTGACCACCGTCAACGCCAGGAACAGCAGCAGGGTCTTGCTCAGGAGGCGACCCAGGGAACGCTTGTCGTTCATCCCGGCGATCCCGGTGACGATGGTGCAGAACACCACCGGCGCGATCATCATCTTGACCAGCCTGATGAAGGCATCGCCCAGGGGCTTGAGGGCAATGGCCTGCTGGGCCCAGAAGTGCCCGACCACCACGCCCAGCAGCACGGCACAGATGATCTGGAAGTAGAGCGATTTAACGACTTTCATGGCATCACCCATTTTTAGAATTGTTCTGATGCGAACGACTGTCACTGCGGTGCAGGACTATCCGGCCAGGCGTTGTGACGCCGGGGCGTAGACGAAACCGGAGAACAGCCTTCGCGCGGTGCGTACCACCGAGGCGCGAATGGTCTCTCCCTGGTTGCCGGTGTAGGACAATACGACATCGATCGCGCCACTGGGATGTTCCAGGCGCACTTGCTTCAGTTGCGTGGCTCCGCCCAGCAGTTCGGCGGCGACGCTGCCCTCGCTGACGCAGGCGGTGGCCAGGCCGATGGCGCCGGTGATGGCCAGCGCGCGATGGCAGCTGTGCGGCATGAAGTAACGCGCCTGCACGGTGCCGCCGGCCACCGCCGGCGAGATCAGCACCGGCTTGGGGATCACCTTGTCGCTGACGTCGCCCAGGCCCATGGCCAGGCCCGCCTTCAAGCGCAGGGCCTCCAGCCGCCGCAGGAATTCCTTGTCGGCGTCCAGCTCGGCCGGGGTTTCATCGCCGCGCTTGCCCAATTGACCGGCCTCGACGATCAGCAGCGGCATGGCCATGTCGATGCAAGTCACCGGTACGCCATCGATCAGGTCCCGGGTGTTCCCGGTGGGGAAGAGTTTGCCGGTCTTGCTGCCCGCGGCGTCGAGGAACGTCAACTGCACCGGAGCGGCGGTGCCGGGCACGCCATCGATGGCGGTATCGCCTTCGTAGCTGACCTTGCCCGCCGGCGTTTGCACCAGGGAATTGACGAAGGTGCCGGTATTGAGATTGCGGATCCGCACCTGGGTCTGCTCGCCCGTGGCCTTGACCAGGCCTTGCTCAACGGCGAAGGGACCGACCGCGCACAGCATGTTGCCGCAGTTGGGCGCCGTATCGACTCGGCGCTGGGACACCATCACCTGCACGAACAGGTAGTCGACATCGGCCTCGGGGTGCAGTGACGGGCTGACGATCGCGACCTTGCTGGTCTGCGGGCTGCCACCGCCAATGCCGTCGATCTCCAGTTCATGTCCCGAGCCCATCAGGTCGAGCAGCAGCTCATCGCGCTGTTCGATGGACACCGGCAGATCCCAGGCGAGAAACACCGGCCCCTTGGAGGTACCGCCGCGCATGAGCACACAAGGA
Source organism: Pseudomonas sp. NFACC41-3 (assembly GCF_900109505.1). NCBI lineage: Bacteria > Pseudomonadati > Pseudomonadota > Gammaproteobacteria > Pseudomonadales > Pseudomonadaceae > Pseudomonas > Pseudomonas sp. NFACC41-3. The sequence continues at coordinate 890,680 of NZ_FOAE01000001.1, read as the reverse complement.
ATTCGTTGCATGGACACAGACTCTTGTTAATCAATCGGGTTAATTGATGTTCTGGGCACAAGAGTGTCAGGGAATAAATCATGTTTCCAATGCAAAGATCGTAGCGATTATTGCGTTTTGCACATGATAAATCTAAGGTGAACAGCGCTGCCTTCCCACCTTCGCTTGAGACGAAAACATGGAATATGAGCTCCAGGACATAAGATCCTTCGTGAAAATCGCCGAACTCGGAAGTTTCCACGAGGCGGCCGATGCCCTGCACTTGTCCCAGCCGGCCCTGAGCCGCCGGATCAAGAAGCTGGAGGAAGGCCTGGGCACCGCCCTGCTCGACCGCACCACGCGCAAGGTCAGCCTGACCAGCGTCGGCCGGGACTTCCTGCCCAAGGCCCGGCGCCTGCTGGATGACTTCGACGACTCGATCCTCAATATCCGCGAACTGGCGGAACGGCAGATCGGCCAGGTGACCCTGGCCTGCATTCCCACCGCGGCCTTCTACTTCCTGCCGTCGGTGATCCGTCTCTACAACGAGCGCTATCCGAAAATCCGCATCCGCCTGCTCGACCTCAGCGCCAATGAAGGGCTGGAAGCCGTGCTGCGCGGCGAAGCGGACTTCGGCATCAACATGATGAGCGGGCAGCACCCGGACATCGAGTTCGTGCCCCTGGTCAACGAACCTTTCGTACTGGCGTGCCGGCGTGACCATGAACTGGCGAAAAAGGCCTCGGTCACCTGGTCGGAACTCAGCGATTACCGACTGATCGGCGTCGGCCGCCTGAGCGGCAACCGGATGCTGCTGGACCACGCCCTGTCCGGCCTGAGCTGGCGTCCCCAGTGGTTCTACGAGGTGCAGCACCTGTCCACGTCGCTGGGCATGGTCGAGGCCGGGCTCGGGGTGTCGGCCATGCCCAGCCTGGCCATGCCCGCGGCCGACCACCCGACCCTGGTGAGCATTCCGCTGAGCGAACCGGTGGTCAACCGCACCCTGGGCCTGGTCTACCGCCGCGGCGCCTCGCTGTCGCCGGCCGCGGAAAAGTTCGTGTCGATCCTGCTCGAGCAATGGCCGCATTAACGGTCGATGGTGCAGGCACGCCAGTATCGAAGAGCACGAATGACTGCAACCTGCGCCTGACAACCTGCGGCGTATCGGCCATTAACGGCTGACTGCGCCGGCCCCAGACTTTATGCTGCACAGCCATCCCCCCATGGAACCTGCGGGCCAAACGGTTGCCTGAGGCGCAGCCGTTTTTTCCGTGCACCACCCAATACCCGTTTCCCAGGAGTAAGCCCATGCCCCATGAAGGCAACCTGTTGCAAGCCGCTGTCGTGTTTCTGTTCGCGGCGGTGCTGACCGTTCCCCTGGCCAAGCGCCTGCAACTGGGGGCCGTGCTTGGTTATCTGCTGGCCGGGGTGATCATCGGCCCGGCGGTGCTGGGGCTGGTGGGTAACCCGCAGAGCATCAGCCATGTGTCGGAGCTGGGCGTGGTGTTGCTGCTGTTCATCATCGGTCTGGAGCTGTCGCCACGGCGCTTGTGGGTGATGCGCAAAGCGGTGTTCGGCGTCGGTTTGGCCCAGGTGCTGCTGACCGGGGTGGTGATCGGTTGCGTCGCCCTGTTCCTGTTTGGCCAGCCGCTCAACAGCGCGATCGTGCTGGGCCTGGGCCTGGCGTTGTCGTCCACCGCCTTCGGCCTGCAAAGCCTGGCCGAACGCAAGGAGCTGACCAGCCCCCACGGGCGCCTGGCGTTCGCCATCCTGCTGTTCCAGGACATCGCGGCGATTCCGTTGATCGCCATGGTCCCGGTATTGGCCGGGGTCGACCACAACACCAGCAGCGCCGAAGACCTGCGCCATGGCCTGCAAGTGCTGGGCAGCATCGCCGTGGTGGTGATCGGCGGGCGCTACCTGTTGCGCCCGGTGTTCCGGGTGGTGGCGCGCACCGGCCTGCCGGAAGTGTCCACCGCCACTGCCTTGCTGGTGGTGATCGGCACCGCCTGGCTGATGGACATGGTTGGCGTGTCCATGGCCCTCGGCGCCTTTCTCGCCGGCCTGCTGCTGGCGGACTCGGAATATCGCCACGAACTGGAAGCGCAGATCGAACCCTTCAAGGGCCTGCTGCTGGGGCTGTTTTTCATCAGCGTCGGCATGGGCGCCAATATCGGCCTGCTGTTCAGCGCGCCGATCGCGGTGCTGGGCCTAACCCTGCTGCTGATCGCCATCAAGCTGCCGCTGCTGTTCGTGGTCGGGCGCCTGGCCGGCGGCCTGGGACGCTTGAGCGCGGTGCGCCTGGGCGTGGTGCTGGCGGCCGGCGGCGAATTCGCCTTCGTGGTGTTCAAGATCGGCCGCGACCAGGGCCTGTTCGAGGCGCGCCTGTATGACCTGCTGGTGCTGACCATCACCCTGTCCATGGCCGTGACCCCGCTGCTGCTCCTGGCCTGCGCGCGCTTCTTGCAGCCCAAGGCCAAGCCGCTGGAGATGCCCGCCGAATACCGCGAGATCGAAACCGACGCGCCGCGGGTGGTGATTGCCGGCATGGGCCGGATGGGCCAGATCGTCGCGCGGATCCTGCGGGCGCAGAACATCCCTTTCGTGGCCCTCGACACCTCGGTCGACACCATCGAGCTGACCCGCAGCTTCGGCGGCATGCCGGTGTTCTACGGCGACCCGATGCGCGCGGAAATCCTCAAGGCGGCCAAGGTCGGCGAGGCGGAGTACTTCGTGATCGCCACCGACGACCCGCAGACCAACATCAACACCGCCGCGGTGGTGCGCAAGCTCTACCCGCACATCAAGATCATCGCCCGCGCCCGTAACCGCCAGCACGTGCACAAGCTGGTGGACCTGGGAGCCGAGGCGGTGCGGGAAACCTATTACTCCAGCCTGGAAATGAGCCGCAAGGCGCTGATCGGCCTGGGCCTGACCCACGCCCAGGCCGACTCGCGGATCAAGCGCTTCACCGCCCACGACGAACAGGTGCTCGAAGCCCAGCACGCGATCTACGACGACCACGCGAAGATCTTGCAATCGGCCCAGGAGGCCCGGGCCGAGCTGGCGCGGCTGTTCGAGGCCGACGCCGAGGACGAGCAGTCCGAAGGCGTGTTGCCGGCGCCGCGCTGAACATAGGGCCACGCGCTGTGGCCGGATTTTTTCGCGAGCAAGCTCGCTCCTACAGAAACACCACGATCCCTGTAGGAGCAGCCGGTCGGCGCTCGATTGCTCGCGATGGCGTCGGGCCTGATTCCATCCCCCAGGCTCCTGACACAATCTGTCAGCCCGCTGCGCTACAGTGCCCGGCGCCCCGTCCCGAATGGATACGCCGATGACCGCCACCAGCAACCCCCCTGCCCTCAAGGAAATCTTCAACGCCGAACGCCTGGAACACATCGCCGAAAAAATGCTCGCGGTGTACCCGGCGTTCGACCACCGCGGCTTTCTCGCCCACGCGAACAAGGGCCTCGCCGAGTTGTCGGTGATGCAGCGCCTGGCGCGGGTCAGCGAGAGCCTGCAGGCGGTGCTGCCGGCGGACTACGAAGCCAACCTCGCACGGCTGTACGACCTCGCCCCGCGCCTGGACAGCCGCTTCGTCTGCATGTTCCTGCCGCACTACGTGGCCAGTTACGGCGGCCACGCCTTCGAGCGCTCGATGGCGGCGCTCAAGTATTTCACCGCCTTCGGCTCCTCGGAATTCGCCATCCGCCCGTTCCTCGCCAGCGACCTGTCGCGCACCCTGGCGGTGCTGCAGGACTGGGCCCGGGACGACAACGAGCATGTGCGCCGCCTGGCCAGCGAAGGCAGCCGCCCGCGCCTGCCCTGGTCGTTCCGCCTGGAGCGGATCCAGGCCGACCCGACCCTGGCTGTGCCTATCCTCGAATGCCTCAAGGCCGACCCCAGCCTGTACGTGCGCAAGTCGGTGGCCAACCACCTCAACGACATCAGCAAGGATCATCCCGACTGGCTGCTGGGGTTGCTCGAAGGCTGGCCGCTGGATAACCCGCACACCGCCTGGATCGCCCGCCATGCCCTGCGCAGCCTGATCAAGCAGGGCCATCGCCGGGCGCTGGCGATCGTCGGCGCCGGGCATGCGCCGCAGGTGACGCTGCATGGCCTGCGGGTCGAGCCGGCGGTGATTCGCCTGGGCGAACGCATCAACCTGTCCTTTGCCCTGGAGTCCACTGCCGACGCCAGCCAGCGCCTGGTGGTGGATTACGCCATCGACTACGTCAAGGCCTCGGGCGGCACCCGCGCCAAGGTGTTCAAGCTCAAGGCCTTCACCCTGCCGGCCAAGGCCCGGGAGCAACTTGGCCGCGCCCAGCACATCCGCGAACTGAGCACCCGCCGCCACTATCCCGGGCGCCATATGCTGCATATCCTGGTCAACGGCGAACGCCTGGGCAGCACGGCGTTCGAGATCCACAACTGAAACCGCAAGGAGCGACCATGCCGGCCCATCCGCTGAAAACCCTGATCGAAGCCGCCGACCGCGCCATCACCGCCGAAGACTTCGACAGCCTGATGGATTTCTACGCCGAGGACGCCACGCTGGTGGTCAAGCCGGGCCTGGAAGCCCGGGGCAAGGAACAGATCCGCCGGGCCTTCGTGGCCATCGCCGAGCACTTCAACCACAGCATGGTGGTCCGGCAGGGCGCGATGCAGGTCATCGAAGGCGCCGGCACCGCGCTGGTGATCATGCATACCCTGCTCGACACCCTGGATCGGGATGGCATCGCCAGCACCCTCGAACGGCGCGCCACCTATGTCTTTCGCCATGAGCCGGCGGATGGCTGGCGCTGTGTGATCGACAACTCCTACGGCACCGACCTGCTCGACGGCTGAGCCAGCGGGCGGCGATCTCGTAACAAATTGTTTCGCAAAATCAGCCAAGCCACTTCTTGCAAAAACAACGGAAAACCGCCTGGAACTGTTCAGCTCGCAGATATGGCTTTGCGCCATATCTGCGGGGAGAAAAACGCTATTTCGAGGAAAAATCCCAACACTGCGGACACCCTCACCTGCCGTTCAACAATCCCGACTGAGTCAAAGAAACCGCTCTATCTCGGGCCTTTCAGCCAAGACTAATTGTCAGACAATGGTGTAAATCCGTATTGAGATAAATTATCATTTGGCGCCTCCCCCGCCAGCCACGCCCCTGGCACAGGTGATTCGACCGGTGCGACGTGGCTGATTTCAATGATTCACCCGAGGCGCTCATGTACCGTTTTCCGCTTTACCGTCCCCTGATCTGCGCCGGTCTCGGACTGCTCTCCTGGCAAGCTTTTGCGGCCTATCAACCGCAATCGGAAGCCGCCCTGGCCGCCGATTCCGAAATGGAATGCCAGTTCAACGCCGACCACAGCAGCGACTGCACCACCACCCAGCACTACAGCATCCTCACCCCGGCGGGCCGGGACATGCTTTCGCGCATCGACTTCAGCTATGCCGAAACCGACGGCTTCGAATTGCGCAAGGCCGAATTCACCCAGCCGGGCGGCAAGCCCGTGGCGCTGGCGCCGGCGCAGATCGATACGCGCACCGCGCCGAATCCGGAACAGGGTTTCCTGCGCGAGAAACAGACGTCCCTGGCCTTCCCCAACCTGCGGGTCGGCACCCGGCTCAGCTACACCGTGCAACAGCACTACGCGGCCAAACCGCTGCTGGAGCAGTTCCACTCGGTGCTGCAGTTCGGCCCCAAGCCGGTGCGCCAGGACAGCTTCAAGATCACCTACCGCGCCACGCGCCCGATCGTCTGGCGCAGCGAGCAGATGGACGACTACCGTTTTACCGCCAGCAGCGACCGCAAAAAGCTGACCATCGAACAGAAGGCGCCGGTCTTCCTCAACTACATCAATGAACCCTCGATCGGCTTTATCCAGCGGGTGCCGCGGGTCGAGCTGGGCAGCAGCACCGAGGTGCAGGACTATTTCGGCCCCCTGGCCCAGCGCTACCAGCAGATCCTCGCCGCGCCCCTGCCGCCGGCCAGCGCCAAGGCCGTGGCCGGCCTGCGCGACCTGCCGCCAGCGCAGAAAGTGGCCGGGCTGATGCAGCACATCAACGACAACTACCGCTACCTGGGCGACTGGCGCGCCACCGAGCGCGGTTATCTGCCCTTCGAGCTGAAGCAGATCGAGCAGCGCGGCTATGGCGACTGCAAGGACCTGGCGGTGCTCCTGGCCGCCATGCTCAAGGCCAGCGGGATCAAGGCCGAGACGGCCTGGGTCAGCCGCGAGAACGTCGTCGCGCCGCTGTTGATCCCCGGCACCCACGCGCCGAACCACGCCATCGTGCGGGCCGAGGTCGATGGCAAAGTGTGGTGGCTGGACCCGACCAACCCGGTGTTCGACCCGGGCCGCAGCATGCCCGACATCCAGGAGCGCTGGGCCTTTGTCAGCGACGCCAAGGGCCAGGTGCGCGAGGACTACATCCCCCTGGAAACCCCGGACACCAGCCTCGTGCTGGACAAGCAGGAGCACTTCGACAGCAACGGCCAGGCCCGGGTCAACGCGCGTATCGAATTCAGCCATATGGAGCTGATGCGGCTGATGGTCTCCGACAACCAGAACGGTATCGCCAGCAACGACCAGAGCCTGTGCGAGCGCTTCACCCGGGAACTGCGCGACTGCCAGATCAGCCGCGAGCCGACCGCCTTCGTCGCGCCCGCGACCTACCGGATCAAGGCCTCCCTGACCGACCTCAAGCCCCTGGAAAACATCTCCGGCAACTACTTCTACAAGGCCCCGGCCCTGGAGGGCGACTGGGACTTCCTGGTCAACTACCGCCGCAACGGCCAGTTGGCGGACCTGTACATCGGCGACGCCAATACCCTGCGCTACACCTTCACCCTCTCCGGTGCCCGGCTGGACAAGGACATCAAGGCCTGCAACGTGCGCTCGCCCTGGTTCGACATGGACCTGAGCAGCGAACGGGTCAAGGGCGAGTACCTCTATCACTACCGCCTGAGCCAGAAAAAGCGCTGGCTGAGCCACGATGAAATCATCAGCGCGCCGTTCGACGCCATGGTCAGCCAGGCCAAGGCGTGCGCCGAGCAAACACGGCAACTGGTCCAGCTCAAGGGCACAAAGAAAGCCTGAGCCACAGCGGCGCCTGCACCGCCAGCAAGCTGGGCTCCTGCAAGTTCGGCGCCGTCCATGTAGGAGCGCAGCTTGCTCGCGATAAACGTCAACGATGACGCCTATCGCCTGGATGAACGCGTCGTTCTCGCGGCCATCGCGAGCAAGCTCGCTCCTACAAAGGCACGCCAGTGTTTGCTGCGATCAGGCCGGCTCGGCGAGCAGCAAGCCCTGCTCGGCCGCGCACAGCTCGACCACGTAATCCCACACCACCCGCAGGCGCACGGACTTGTGCAGCTCACGGCGGGTGCTGATCCAGTAGGCGCGCTGGATGCTCTCGCCGGGCAGCAAGGGCACCAGCTGCGGATCGCCGGCGGCCATGTAGCACGGCAGCACGGCGATCCCCAGGCCGGAGCGCGCGGCCTGTTGCTGGGCGATCACGCTGGTGCTGTGGAACACCACCTGGGGGTTGCGGCAGAAGCTGGTGAGGAAAATCAGCTCCTGGCTGAACAGCAGGTCGTCGACATAGCCGATCCAGGCTTGCCGTCCCAGGTCCTCGCGGCTGCGCAAGGGCGGTGCGCGGTCCAGGTAGTCCTGGCTGGCGTACAGGGCCAGGCGGTAGTCGGTGAGCTTGCGGGTCACCAGCATGTCGGCGTTGGGCCGCTCCAGGTGGATGCTGATTTCCGCCTCGCGGTTGAGGATGCTGACAAAACGCGGCACCGCCACCAGTTCCACCTCCAGCCCCGGATAACGCTCGAACAGGCCGCGCATGCGGCTGGCGAGAAACATGATGCCCAGGCCCTCGGTGACGCCCACGCGGATCTTGCCCAGGGGCGCCGTGGACTGGGTGATTTCCTCCTGGGCCAGCAAGGCCACGTTCTCCATGGCTTCGGCGTGCTTGAGCAGCGCCTCCCCGGCCGGCGTCAGTTCATAGCCCTGGGCGTGCTGGACGAACAGCGCGGTGCCGAGGCTTTTCTCGATCGCCTCGATATGCCGGGCCACCGTGGCATGGGTGGTCTTCAACCGCTGGGCCGCGGTCAGCAGGCGGCCACTGCGTTGCAGCTCGAGAAAAAACCGCAGGTCGTTCCAGTCGAACATGACTCTTCCTTGCAAATGCCAGGGGGAGCCGCTGTTTAAAAACGCACAGCGGCTGAGCAAAAACTAACATTCTTTTAACGAAAGCTAACAACTAGGATGAGCCGCAACAAGAACGATAAAACGAGGTCATGGATGCTGCCTGCCTTTGATCCCTACGACTACATAGTGGTCGGCGCCGGTCCCGCCGGGTGCCTGCTGGCCAATCGGCTGTCCGCCAACCCGGCCCACCGCGTCCTGCTGCTGGAAGCCGGTGGCCGCGACAACTACCCCTGGATCCATATCCCCGTCGGCTACCTGTTCTGCATTGGCAACCCGCGCACCGACTGGTGCTTCAAGACCGAAGCCGAACCCGGCCTGCAAGGCCGCAGCCTGAGCTACCCGCGCGGCAAGGTGCTGGGCGGCTGCTCGTCGATCAACGGCATGATCTACATGCGCGGCCAGGCCGGCGACTATCAGCGCTGGGCCGCCGACGGCAACCCCGGCTGGAACTGGCAGGACGTGCTGCCGCTGTTTCGCAAAAGCGAAAACCACTTTGCCGGCGACTCGCAATTCCACGGCGCCGCCGGCGAATGGCGGGTCGAGCGCCAGCGCCTGTCGTGGCCGATCCTCGATGCCTTCCGCAACGCCGCCGAACAGAGCGGCATCGCCAGCGTCGATGACTTCAATGGCGGCGACAACGAAGGCTGCGGCTACTTCCAGGTCAACCAGAAAGCCGGGGTGCGCTGGAACGCCGCCAAGGCCTTCCTCAAACCGATTCGCCAGCGGCCCAACCTCACCGTGCTGACCGGGGTCGAGGTCGATCGGGTGCTCCTGAAAAACGGCCGCGCGGCGGCGCTCAGCTCCCGCTACCAGGGCCAGCCGCAGACCTTCAAGGCGCGTCGCGAAATCATCCTCAGCGCCGGTTCCATCGGCTCGCCGAGCATCCTGCAGCGTTCGGGAATCGGCCCCGCCGCGCTGCTGCAACGCTTGGGCATCGGCGTCGCCCACGAACTGCCGGGGGTCGGTGGCAACCTGCAGGACCACCTGCAGCTGCGGCTGATCTACAAACTGGAAAACGCCCGCACCCTGAACCAGATCGCCGGCAGCCTGTGGGGCAAGATGGGCATGGGCCTGCGCTACCTGTACGACCGCAGCGGCCCGCTGTCCATGGCGCCGAGCCAGCTGGGGGCGTTTGCCCGCTCCGGACCGGAACAGACTTCGGCCAACCTCGAATACCACGTGCAGCCGCTGTCGCTGGAGCGTTTCGGCGAACCGCTGCATGCGTTCCCGGCCTTTACCGCGTCGGTCTGCGACCTGCGCCCGCAAAGCCGCGGCCGAGTGCAAATCCGCTCCGCCGACCCGCAGGCGGCGCCGCTGATCCAGCCCAACTACCTGAGCCACCCGGAGGACCTGCGGGTCGCCGCCGACGCCATTCGCCTGACCCGGCGCATCGTCGCCGCGCCGGCCCTGCAGGCCTTCAAGCCGATCGAATACCTGCCGGGGGCCGAGTTGCGCAGCGAAGAACAACTGCACGAAGCCGCCGCGCGCATCGGCACCACCATCTTCCACCCGGTGGGCACCTGCCGCATGGGCCACGGGCCGGAGGCGGTGGTCGATGCCGAGCTGCGGGTGCATGGCATCCCCGGCCTGCGCATCGCCGATGCCTCGATCATGCCGTACATCACCTCCGGCAATACCTGTTCGCCGACGCTGATGATCGCCGAGAAGGCCGCCGAGCTGATTCTCGCCACCTCGACCAGGAGCCCTGCCGCCGAAAAACCAAGCGTCACCCCGGCCTGATCCGCACAGGAGCAGCAACGATGAGATCCATGTAGGAGCCAGCTTGCTGGCGATAACGACCTGAAGGGCGGTGCACGGCTCAAGGAATTATCGCGAGCCAGCTCGCTCCTACACCTACAGATGCACAAGACAGCGACAAGATACAGATAGCGACGCCACGCTGGCGCCGACAGTGGAACAACAAAAACAATCACTGTGAGGGATATCGATATGTCGGAACATGCTCAATCGATGGACGCGGCGGTCGCCGCGCCCACCAGCCAGGAAAGCCAGAAAGTCATCTTCGCCTCGTCCCTGGGGACGGTGTTCGAGTGGTACGACTTTTTCCTCTACGGCGCCCTCGCGGCGGTCATCAGCAAGCAGTTCTTCGCCGGGGTCAACGACACCACCGCCTTTATCTTCGCCCTGATGGCATTCGCCGCCGGCTTCGTGGTGCGGCCGTTCGGCGCGCTGGTGTTCGGGCGCCTGGGGGACATGATCGGGCGCAAGTACACCTTCCTCGCCACCATCATTCTCATGGGCCTGGCGACCTTCGCCGTGGGCCTGCTGCCGACCTACTCGAGCATCGGCATCGCCGCGCCGATCATCCTGGTCGCCCTGCGCATGCTCCAGGGCCTGGCCCTGGGCGGTGAATACGGCGGCGCCGCGACCTACGTCGCCGAGCACGCCCCCCAGGGCAAGCGCGGTTTCCACACCAGCTGGATCCAGTCCACCGCGACCCTCGGCCTGCTGCTGTCGCTGCTGGTGGTGCTGGGCTGCCGCTACTTCACCGGCGATCAGTTCGAAGTCTGGGGCTGGCGCCTGCCGTTCCTGCTGTCGATCGTGCTGCTGGGCATTTCCACCTGGATCCGCCTGAGCCTGCACGAGTCGCCGGCCTTCCTGAAGATGAAAGAAGAAGGCCGCGCCAGCAAGGCGCCGATCCGCGAGTCCTTCGGCAAATGGGAAAACCTTAAGGTGGTGCTGATCGCCCTGTTCAGCATCAACGCCGGGCAGGCGGTGACCTTCTACGCCGCGCAGTTCTACGTGCTGTTCTTCCTCACCCAGTTCCTCAAGATGGACCCGGCCCTGGCCAATATGCTGCTGATCATCAGCGTGGTGATCGGCGCGCCGTTCTTCATCTTCTTCGGCTGGCTGTCGGACAAGATCGGCCGCAAGCCGGTGCTGATGGTCGGCCTGCTGCTGGCCACCGCGCTGTACTTCCCGATCTTCAAGTCCCTGGCCCACTACGCCAACCCGGCCATCGACCAGGCCAGCCGCCAGGCGCCGATCAGCGTGCTGGCCGACCCCGCCACCTGCACCTTCCAGTTCGACCCGGTGGGCAAGGCGCGTTTCGACAGCCCGTGCGACAAGGTCAAGACCTTCCTGGTCAAGCAGGGCCTGCCCTACACCAGCGTCGCCGCGCCCGCCGGCAGCCCGGTGCAGGTCAGCGTCGGCGACGTGCAGCTCGACGGTTTCGACGAAGCGGCCCTGCGCGGCGCCGTGACCCTGGCCGGCTACCCGCAACAGGCCGACACCCAGAACGTCAACAAAACCATGGTGGTGGTGCTGATCGTCGCCCTGATCCTGATCGCCGCCATGTGCTACGGCCCGCTGGCGGCGCTGATGGTCGAGCTGTTCCCGACCCGCATCCGCTACACCTCCATGTCCCTGCCCTACCACATCGGCAACGGCTGGTTCGGCGGCTTCCTGCCCACCGTGTCCTTCGCTCTGGTGGTGTACACCGGCGATATCTTCTACGGCCTGTGGTACCCGGTGGTGATCACCGGGGTCAGCCTGCTCGTCGGCCTGATCTGCCTGCGCGAGACCCGCAACGTCGATATCGACAACAACTGAAAAGCCCGGCTGACGGTAGCGCCCCAAGCAGGGCTGCAGGCCCTGGGGCGCTCAGCATCAGCCAAGGGCACCTGGCAAAAAAACGGCGCGCCATGGCGCGCCGCTTCCGTTGCTGTCGATCAGGCCACGATATCGGTGGTCGCCGCCTGGCCAACGGTGCCCACGGCGAAGTCCACCGCGCCCAGGCCGGTGAGGTCGACCAGCAGGCTGGTCTGGTCGGTCTCGGCGTAGTAGGTCAGGATCGCGTCGCCGGCATGGCCGGTGAAGCCGCTGACGAAGTTCAGGGTCGCCTGCCCCGAGGCGAACGGCGCCAGGCCGCTGAGGTCGATCTTGTCCTGGCCACTGGTGAAATCCATGATCCAGTCGGGTTCGGTCAGGGTCGAATCGGAAGCCTCGCCGAACACGAAGGTGTCCGCCCCCGCCCCGCCCCATAGCGTGTCGCGACCGCCGCCACCGTAGAGGATGTCGTTGCCGGCACCACCCTCGAGGATGTTGGCCGCAGCGTTGCCGATCAGCAGGTCGTTGCCCGAGCCGCCAATGGCGTTTTCCAGGGTCACGCCGTGGGCCACGGACACGTTGCCCACCAGGCCGCCGACGTCGGAGAACGAGCCCTCGTTGAGGTTGATCTTCTGGTTCTGGGTGAAGCCGGAGAAGTCCAGGGTGTCGTTGCCACCGCCGTCCCACACCGAGAACACCAGCTTGGAGGCGGACGAGCTGGCGCTGTAGAAATCGCGCCCGGTGTTGGAGTTGAAGCCGTACACCGTGTCGTCGGCGCGGGTCTCGTGGTTGGCGCCGTAGAGTTTCTGCACCGCGACAATGTCGTCCATCAACGGCGCCGAGGCGTAGGCGCCACCGCCGTCCTTGCTGAAGTCCTGCCCGGTGTTGCTCTCGCTCCAGTAGCTCATCAGGCTGTAGCCGCGCGTGTCCTGGGCGTAGGTGGCATCGTTGTAGGTCGGGTTGCCGTTGCCGGCGTTGTAGGCGCCCGGATGGGACAGGCCCAGGCTGTGGCCAATTTCGTGGGTCAGGGTCTGGCGACCGTAGTTACCGTTGCCCGGGGTTTCGTTGACCCGGTACTGATCGTTGATCAGGTACCAGGACTGGCCGTCATAGCTGCTGCCCGAAGGCAGGTAGGCGAAGGCCGCGCCACCGGTGCTGACGCTGTAGTTGCCGAAACTCAGGTGCCCGTCGCCGCCGCTCGCGGCTTCGTTGAAGCGCACATTGGCCACGTCCGACCAGGATTGCAGGGCCAGGAACGCCTGGGCTTTCTGCAAGGCGCTGAACTCGCTGAAGCTGCCCAGGTTCGGGTTGTAGTTGGCCGGCTTGCTGGTGAGGAAGCTGTAGCTGAGCTCGACCTTGCCGTCGCCGTTCTGGTCCTGCCAGGACAGGCCCTTGCGCAGGATCTGCTCGGCGGCCTGGTCCGCGGTGTACGACGGCTTGCCATTCACCAGCTCCGCGCCGCCACGGTCATAGGCATGGCTGAAGGCAGTGATCAGTTGGTAGGCATCGCTGCCCGGAGCTGCCGAAAAACCGGCATTTTCTTTGGCTTTTGACATCATTTACGTCCTTGTTCAACGCTGAAAATTTCCGATAGACCACGGCGACCTGTTAGCGAGATCGTCCTATCACTCGCCCTATTCAAGGCGGGGAAAAACTGACACAGACCCCGGCGTGGCGTCCACGATTTTTATTGTCCGACAATATGCCCGGGCGACTTTGCGCCTCATTAAAATCGCAACCCAGCCCCTGCCCCGGCGTGCCATACGCTAAGCTTCAGCGCTAATGGAACCACTGCCACACTCGTGCTTCTGCCTGTTTCCTGAAGGGGTCCACAATGAAAAAAATCCTCCTGAGCTGCGCCCTGTCGATCCTTGCCAGTGCCGCCCACGCCGAAGGCATCCCGCTGTTCAACGTCGACTGTCCGGGCAACATTCCAGTCAGCGCGGACGAAGGCGGGCCGGTGTTCATCAACGGCAAAGAGGCCCAGACCAAGACCGTCAACGAGCGTTATTTCGAGGCCAAGGGCTCGGGCATCACGGTGGACATCAGCGTAGAGGACGACGACTCGGTGGTCGTGACCTACAGCGGCAAACAGGGTGCCAGCGGCATTTGCACCTCGGTCGACGACTGAGCCAACTCACGCACGTGTAGCCGAGACGCCTCCTAGAACAAGCCCATCTGCCCACCCACCAGGGTGCTGAAATCGTCCTGCACGAACGGCAGGATGGCATCCGCCACCGGCTGCAATTGGCGGGTCACGTAGTGATCGTAATCGATGGCCGCAGTGCGGTTTTCCAGGGGTTCGGGACCGGCCAGGGTGATCACGTAGCTGATCCAGCCACCGTTCTGATAACGCTGGGGCCGGCCCTGCCGCTGGTTGTATTCGTCAGCCAGCCGCGCGGCGCGCACATGGGGTGGCACGTTGCGTTCGTAATCGTCCAGTTGGCGGCGCAGGCGCTTGCGGTACACCAGTTGCTCGTCCAGTTCACCGGCCAGGGTGCGCCGCACGTAGTCGCGCACATAGTCCTGGTACGGCTGGCGGTGGAAGATCCGCTGGTACAGCTCCTGCTGGAACTGCTGGGCCAGCGGCGACCAGTCGGTGCGCACCGCTTCCAGGCCCTTGTAGACCATCTCCTGGGTGCCGTCGGCGCGGGTCACCAGGCCGGCGTAGCGCTTCTTGCTGCCCTCCTCCGCCCCACGAATGGTCGGCATCAGGAAGCGGCAGAAGTGGGTTTCGAATTGCAGCTCCAGGGCGCTTTCCAGGCCGTACTCATCGCGCAGGTGATCGCGCCACCACTGGTTGACGTGCGCCACCAGCGCGCGGCCGATGCGCGTGGCATCCACCTCGGCGTGGGCGCTGCCGAGCCAGACGAAGGTCGAGTCGGTGTCGCCGTAGATCACCTTGTGGCCCTGCGCCTCGATCAGTTGGCGGGTGCGGCGCATGATTTCGTGGCCACGCATAGTGATCGACGACGCCAGGCGCGGATCGAAGAAGCGGCAGCCGCTGGAACCGAGCACACCGTAGAAGGCGTTCATGATGATCTTCAGCGCCTGGGACAGCGGCGCGTTGTGTTCGCGTTTCGCCACTTCGCGGCTCTCGGCGACCCGGGCGACGATCGAGGGCAGGCAATGCCGGGTGCGGGAAAACCGCGCACCGCGAAAGCCCGGCACCGATTGCTCGTCCGTTGGGTGGCGCAAGCCTTCCACCAGCCCCACCGGATCGATCAGGAAGCTGCGGATGATTGACGGGTACAGGCTCTTGTAGTCCAGCACCAGCACCGACTCGTAGAGACCCGGCCGCGAGTCCATGACAAAGCCGCCAGGGCTGGCTTGTGGCGGCTTCTCGCCGAGGTTCGGCGCGACGAAACCCTGGCGGTGCATCAGCGGCATGTACAGGTGGGTGAAGGCCGCCACCGAGCCGCCGTTGCGGTCGGCCGGCAGCCCGGTGACGGTGGCCCGTTCGAGAAGAAAGGTGAGCAGCTCGGTCTTGGCGAAAATCCGCGTCACCAGTTCGCAGTCCTTGAGGTTGTAGCGCGCCAGGGCGGGCTTGTCCTCGGCGAACATGCGGTTGATCTCGTCCATGCGCTGGTAGGGGTTGTCGATCGACTTGCCTTCGCCAAGCAGGGTCTGGGCGACGTTTTCCAGGCTGAACGACGGGAAGCTCCAGGTCGCCGAGCGCAGGGCTTCGATGCCGTCGATGATCAGACGCCCGGCGGCCGCAGCGAAATAATGGGTACGGCTGCCGTGTTCGCGCCACTGCATCTCTTCGCCGCCGCGCCCCAGGCGCAAGGGCACCGCCAGGCGCCGCGCGTGCTCGTGCAGCACCCGCAGATCGAACTGCACCAGGTTCCAGCCGATGATCGCATCCGGATCGTGCCGTGCCAGCCACTGGTTGAGCCGTTCGAGCAACTGCTCGCGGCTGGCGCAGAACTCCAGGTCGAAATCCACCGCGCTGTCGTCCTCGCGAGCGCGGCCGAGCATGTACACCTGGCGCTGCCCGCAGCCTTCCAGAGCGATGGAATACAGCTCGCCGGTCTCGCTGGTCTCGATATCCAGCGACACCAGCTTCAACGCCGGCCGGTAGTCCGGCGCCGGTTTCATCTGCGCCTCCAGCAGTATCCCGCCCTCGCCCGGGGTGCCGCCAAACCACACCGGTGCGGTGATGAAGCGCTCCATCAGGTAGCGCTCGGGCGGCCGCACATCGGCTTCGAGCACCTCGACCCCGACACGGCGCAGGGTCTTGTCGAGGCGGATCAATTGATTGTGCTGCGGGCAGTACAGGCCAAGCACCGGGCGGTGCTGGAAGTCGCACAGGTCCAGGGGGCGCAATTGCACATCGCGATCGTCGGCCAGCAGGCGCCGGGCCTGTTCCTGCTGTTCGGCGGGAATGAAGGCCACGGAGGTCTGCACCGGCAAGCGGATCTGGCGCGGCCCGGCATCGGTTGCCAACCAGAACTCGACTTCCGTGCCTGCCGGCGTGTCACGCCAATGCCGGGTCAGGACGAAGCCCTGCTGTAAATCCACCACTGCAACCTCAAGCACCTGTTTCAAGGTCTCGATTCTACCTGTCCTCGGTCGCGATAGCCCGTTCCGCTCATGTGCCGAAAGGTTTTGTCGGACAATATGTAGTGCTTGAAAATTTTCACTACAAAACCGTTGACGAGGCGAATTTGCCCTTGCATGATGCAGGCGTCTCCCCGATCGGGAGACGTGGCAAAGGTGTTATGAGCAAGCTCGTCTGACCGCCGAGCTGTTAACCCGGATGTGTACTGCCCACAAGGCAGATTGATGAAACTGACCTGGCATGAACGTCCAGTACAAAGGGCGGGAAGCTGGCGAAAACTCCTCAAGATGCTTGTGGCCGAAACTGAAAACTTCGGCAGCTTGATCCAGGTTTACGCTGCTTCTCTTCGTTGTGACGCTATTGCGTAGCAGTTAATCAAGACGACTACACGCATCAGGCTCTGGGCCTTATCTGTATCCGACAGACACCCTCTGTCGCCCTGTTTCCGGTATCAGGGTTCAACTTACCGATGTAGCGATATCAATTAGCGACTCAACTAGATAGATCGAAATGGTCAAGGGGCTTACAAATGAATCTGAACAATCAACCTACTATTGATGAACTGTCTCATCTGTTCGCGGCACAGAAAGACAGCCATGACAGCCACATCCTTTGGATTGCCAAGTCTGGCCAGGTCCATATCGACTGCCTGTCGCCCCACGCCCATGAAGAAGAGTTCGACAAGAACAACCAGGACCTGCTGGCCCGCCTGAAAATGTACCGCCGTGGCCAGGGCTACGTCGGCAAGAAGGCCGCCGCCGACAGGGACTTCATCGGACGGGTATTCGATACCCTGAAGAATGAATGGCAATCGCTGCAGAACAAGTCGGAAGTTCGGGTGATTGACCGGTTCTGCTAAGTGCAACTTGTCGTTGTCGCTAACCGTTGATCCATTAAATAAAAAGGGACGCTCCAATAAGAGCGTCCCTTTTTTATTGCAACTTGCCAGATAGTTGGACGACGCGGTGTTTCTGCTAAACCGCGTTATCCTTGGCGGCAGACTTACTTGACCTGACGCTGCGGCGCCTTGTGCACCATGGTGTAGGCGTAATCCACGCCCATGCCGTAGGCGCCGCTGTGCTCGCGCACCAGGTCCATCACCGCGTCGTAGGTGTCCTTGTGCGCCCAGTCGCGCTGGAATTCGAGCAGCACTTGCTGCCAGGTCACCGGCACCGCGCCGGCCTGGATCATGCGCTGCACCGACATGTCGTGGGCTTCCTGGGTGGTGCCGCCGGATGCGTCGGTGACGATGTACACCTCGTAGCCTTCGGCCAGGGCTTCCAGGGCCGGGAAGTTCAGGCAGACCTCGGTCCACAGCGCGGCCATGATCAGCTTCTTGCGCCCGGTGGCCTTGACTGCTTCCACCAGTTTCTTGTCTTCCCAGGAGTTCATCGAGGTGCGCTCGATCGGCTGGTGGTCGGGGAACACGCTGAGCAGTTCCGGCCAGATGTAGCCGCTGAAGCTCTCGGTTTCCACCGAGGTGAAGATGGTCGGCACGTTGAAGATCTTCGCCGCCTTGGCCAGGCCCACGGTGTTGTTCTTCAGGGTCTGGCGGTCGATCGACTGCACGCCGAAGGACATCTGCGGCTGGTGGTCGATCAGGATCAGGGCGGAGTTGGTTGGGTTGAGCAGTTCACGGATAGACATGGCGCGTTCCTTTTGCTGTCGATAGCTAAGTGGGTTAAAGCGTTGAGTTGCACAATTCGGGAGCTCGGCGCGGGTTCCGCTGCGGGAGGCTGTGCGGCCGGCTTGGTGGCTAATTTAGGGGTTGGAATAAAAAGCAACAATTCCCTAAAATCGAGAATCATTGATTCCAAAAAAGGGACAGTCATGGATCGCATCGAATGCATGCGCGCGTTTGTCGTCACGGTCGACGCCAACGGCTTCGCCGCCGCGGCCCGGGCCATGGACGTGCCGCGCTCGAAAGTCAGCAAACAGATCCAGGCGCTGGAGGAAGCCATCGGCGTTCAGCTGCTGCATCGCACTACCCGCAGCCTGCATCTGACCGAAGCCGGCGCCGAGTACTACGAGTCGGCGCGGGAAGTCCTGGCCGCCGTGGACGAGGCCGAACAACGGGCCCGGGACGGCATCGGCGAATTGCGCGGGGTGCTGCGGGTCAACGCGCCGATGTCCTTCGGCCTGCGTCGTCTCGGGCCGCTGGTGCCGCTGTTTCATGAGCAGCACCCGAACATCGAATTGCAGCTGGTGCTCAGCGACCAGCAAGTGGACCCGGTGCGCGGCGGCTTCGATGTGACCATTCGCATCGCCAGCCTGGCCGACTCGTCGATGGTCGCCAAGCTGCTGGCCCCGGCGCCGCGGATCATGGTGGCCTCGCCGGATTACCTGAAGCGCGCCGGTACCCCGCAGACGCCCCGCGACCTGACCGCCCACCAGTGCCTGAACTACGGCTACCTGCAAAGCGGGGTCAGCCTGCAATTGAGCAACGGCAAGGACACCCAGCGCGTCCACGTCACCGGCCCGCTGCACGCCAACAACGGCGACCTGCTGGCCCAGGCCGCCGAGGCCGGCATGGGCATCGCCCTGCTGCCCGACTTCATCGTCGCCGACGCCCTGGCCGCCGGCCGCCTGGTGCCGGTGCTGTGCGAATGGCAGGCTCCGCCGATCAGC
The DNA here is from genome assembly GCF_900109505.1 of Pseudomonas sp. NFACC41-3. NCBI lineage: Bacteria > Pseudomonadati > Pseudomonadota > Gammaproteobacteria > Pseudomonadales > Pseudomonadaceae > Pseudomonas > Pseudomonas sp. NFACC41-3. Next base: position 871,723 of record NZ_FOAE01000001.1, on the reverse strand, counting down.
ATCCACGCGGTGTACCCGTCCGCCCGGCGCGTGCCGCAGAAGACCCGGGCCTTTATCGAGTTCCTGGTCGCCCAACTGGCGGAGAAACCGCCTGTGCATCCGTAGGTGATCCAGGCGAGATGGGGTGTCAGATACACCGCCTCGCGGGCAAGCCTCGCTCCTACAGAAGCCGGGAACACCATGGCGTCCCTGTAGCCGCTGCCGAGCCCGCGAGGCTGCGATCGGCACCGCAGGGGCCGCAAAACCAGGCACCGCGTTCCTACAGGCAAACCGCATGCGCAGGTTTTGCGAGGACTTCGTCCTCGAGCGCAGCCTCGCGCTGCTCGGCAGCGGCTACAGACATGCGTGAACACCCCCTCTTCTGTAGGAGCCAGGCTTGCCGGCGATGCAGGCGACGCGGTGCCGCGGGCGACCTGGGCTGTCTCGACGATGGACCTACACTGAAGGCATACACCTCGGCATTCGTGAGGGGCCATCATGCGTAACTCTCCCCAACTCGCGGCGCTCAGCCTGATCGCTACCCTCGCCTACCTCGGCCTGGCCATCCTCGGCATGGGCGGACCGGTGGCGTTTTTCTCCCACCCGGCGTTGTGGGTCATTACCCTGTCCCTGCTGGCCATGGCCTTTGTTGCCCAGTTCAGCGAAGGCAACCTGAGCCCCGGCAAACAGGAAGACCGGGAAAACCGCTGGGTCCTCGTCGCCTTCGGCATCCTCGGGCTGTTGCTGGCCTTTCTTCCCGCCTATACCGACCGCCTGGACTTCTGGACCTTTGGTAGCACCGATGTGCGCTGGTTCGGCGTGGTGTTCTTTATCGGCGGCGGCATATTGCGGCTGTGGCCGGTGTTCGTGCTGGGCAAGCGCTTCAGTGGCCTGGTGGCGATCCAGCCCGGCCATCAGCTGGTGACCACCGGCATCTACGGCACCCTGCGCAACCCGAGTTACCTGGGGCTGCTGATCAATTGCGTGGGCTGGGCCCTGGCCTTCCGCTCCGGGGTCGGCCTGCTGCTGACCGCCTTGATGCTGATCCCGCTGATTGCCCGCATCCACGCCGAAGAAGCCTTGCTGCGCAAAGAATTCGGCAAGCAATACGACACCTACTGCGCCTACACCTGGCGCCTGGTGCCGTGGGTTTACTGAGGATTTTTTCCGTCGGGCTGCCGGGGGCGGTGTTAAATATTTTGTGACGCGCCCCTTGGCAGCGAGGACCAGTCCCGGTAAAACAGTGAACCTCACTTGCACGAAATGTCCGTGAATTCTTGACGAGATCCGCCGGCCGATGAACGCCTTGTGTTGCCGCCCGCCCTGCCAGCCCCGCGCTGCTGCCTCGTGCAGCCGCCTCGGCATCGGCATTGGAACGGCAACAACGCAACGCACCCACGGCGATCTCCACGGCAACCCCGGGGCCCGGCGATGAAACTGCTGGTCAACCTGCCCATGGCCCTGTGCCGCTCCCGCCTGCGTCATTCCTCGCGCCCTCCGGACCTCTCGCTTTCGCTCTGAACGCGCGCCTTTGCGCGTCGAGCCTTGCCGCCTTGCTATCTGCCATTGCAACCGGGCCCTGCCAGCGCCGCTGCATGAACCGAACCTGCGCGCCGCCATGGCGCAAGCGAGAGAACCATGAAATTTGCAGCCCTTGACGAGGCCCGTAGCTTCCTGGCCGCCAACCCCGATATCGACATGATCGAGCTGTTCATCCTCGACGCCAACGGCGTGCCGCGCGGCAAGCTGTTGCACCGCGAGGAACTGCTGGCGGTCTATGAAAGCGGCCGGCCGCTGCCCAGCACCATCCTCGGCCTGACCCTGCAGGGCGACGACGTGGAAAACTCCGGGCTGGTCTGGGACGTCGGCGATATCGACTGCCGCGCCTACCCCCTGGCCGGCAGCCTGGTGCGCCTGCCGTGGCGGCAGATCCCCACCGCCGCGGTGCAGGTCAGCATGCACCCGCAGGAAGGCCTGCCGGCCAGCATCGCCGACCCGCGCCACCTGCTGATCAAGGTCATCGACCAACTCAAGGCCGAGGGGTATTACCCGGTGATGGCCTGCGAGCTGGAGTTCTACCTGCTGGATGCCAAGCGCGACAGCAACGGCCGCCCGCAACCGGCGCTGGACGCCGACGGCGGCCGGCCACGGCACACCCAGGTCTATGGCCTGCGCGAGCTGGAGCAGATCGAACCCTTCCTCGCCGACCTCTACGCCGCCTGCAAACTGCAAGGTATCCCGGCGCGCACGGCGATCTCCGAATACGCCCCGGGCCAGGTGGAAATCACCCTGGAACACGGCGACGCCCTGGAGGCCATGGACCAGGCGGTGCGCTACAAGCGCCTGGTCAAGGCCGTGGCCCACCGGCACGGAATGCAGGCAACCTTCATGGCCAAGCCCTTCGATGACCTGGCGGGCACCGGCATGCACATGCATGTGAGCATCGCCGACGCCGAGGGCCACAACCTGTTCGCCGCCGAAGACCCGGCCGGCACCCCGCTGCTGCGCCAGGCGGTGGGCGGCATGCTCGCGTCGCTGCTCGACTCGCTGCTGCTGTTCTGCCCCAACGCCAACTCCTACCGCCGCTTCCAGGCCAACAGCTACGCGCCGCTGGCGCCGACCTGGGGCGTCGACAACCGCACCGTGAGCCTGCGGGTGCCGGGCGGTCCGGCCAACAGCCGGCATATCGAGCACCGCATCTGCGGCGCCGACGCCAACCCCTACCTGGCCGCCGCGGCGATCCTCGCCGGGATCCATCGCGGCCTGCGCGAACAACTCGATCCGGGCGATCCGGTGCAAGGCAACGGCTATGCCCAGGCCAGCGAACTGCTGCCCACCGACTGGCTGACCTCGCTGACCGCCCTGGAAAATTCCACCTGGGCCCGCGACGCCCTGGGCAGCGAATTCCTCGGGGTCTACCTGGCGGTCAAGCGCGCCGAATACCGCCAGTTCATGGCCGAAGTCGGCGAGCAGGACTGGCGCTGGTACCTGACCCAGGCGTGACGCGCTGGCCGGCGTCACGGCGCCGGCCCGGCCCCAATAAAAATTCGAGAACAGCCCATGACAGCCGCATTCAACCAAGTCACACCGGCAGCCGAACGCTGCCCTTCGTATTACAGCGCCACCCTGAATCAGGAAACCCATTACCCGCCCCTGCAAGGCACCCATCAGGTCGACGTGGTGATCATCGGCGGCGGTTTCACCGGCGTCGCCAGCGCCGTGGAACTGGCGGAAAAAGGCCTGAAAGTGGCCATCGTCGAGAGCCACAAGATCGGCTGGGGCGCCACCGGGCGCAACGGCGGCCAGGTCACCGGCAGCCTGTCCGGCGACGAGGCCATGCGCAAGCAGATGCGCCGCACCCTGGGCGACGAAGTCGACGATTTCATCTGGCAGTTGCGTTGGCGCGGGCACCGGATCATCCGCCAGCGCGTGGACAAATACGCCATCGCCTGCGACCTCAAGCACGGCCACCTGCACGCTGCCTACAAGCCCAGCCACCTCGCCGGCCTGCGCGCCGACTACGAAGAAGCGGTGCGCCGCGGCATGGGCGACGAGGTCAGCCTGCTGGACAAGCAACAGCTGCGCGAGGTGCTGGAAAGCCAGCTGTACCACGGCGCGATCAAGAACACCCGCAACCTGCACCTGCATCCGCTGAACCTGTGCATTGGCGAAGCCCGCGCCGCCGAGAGCCTCGGCGCGCTGATCTTCGAACACAGCGAGGTGCTGCGGATCGTCCACGGCGAGCGCCCGGCGGTGATCACCGCCCAGGGCCGCATCGACGCCAAGCAGGTGCTGCTGGCCGGCGACGTGTATCACAAGCTGGAGCCGAAACAGCTCAAGGGCAAGATCTTCCCGGCCATGGGCGGCATCGTCACCACCGCGCCCCTGGGCGACCTGGCCAAGCGCCTCAACCCCCAGGACCTGGCGGTCTACGACTGCCGCTTCGTGCTCGACTATTACCGCATGACCGCCGACGGCCGCCTGCTGTTCGGCGGCGGCGCCAACTACAGCGGCAAGGATTCGCGGGACATCGCCGGCGAACTGCGCCCCTGCATCGAACGCACCTTCCCGGCGCTCAAGGGCGTGGCCATCGACTTCCAGTGGAGCTGCGCCATGGGCATCGTGATCAACCGCATCCCGCAGTTGGGCAAGCTCTCGGACAACGTCTGGTATTGCCAGGGCTACTCCGGGCACGGCATCGCCACCAGCCACATCATGGGCGAGATCATGGCCCAGGCCATCACCGGGCACCTCGAGCACTACGACACCTTCGCCGCCTGCCAGCACATCCGCGTACCCTTCGGCGACCAGCTGGGCAACCCGATGCTGGCGGCGGGCATGTGGTACTACCAGATGCTCGAACGGTTGCGTTGAGGTGAATGCAAGCATCGCCGGACGGGCCCGACGCGCTGCTGTAGCCTATGGCAGCAGCGGCGCGAATCCATGAATGGATGGCCGCGTGGGTGACATCAAGGAGAAGGCAAATGGTGCAAGCGGGCATCGACGAGACACAAACCATCGGCTCGAGGATCTGGACCTGGTATGGCCAGGACGAGTACCGAAAAATCATCCTGGTCGGCGAACTGGGGCCAGCCCTGGAATTCCTGGCCCTGGATGCAGGTCGGCAGCGAACGGAGATCGGTTGCTGCGCCGAGTGTAATCTGTGGTCCGACCATCTCGATTATCTCGCGCACTTTGTGCAGCGTTTCCCTGCGCACCTGGCGCCGCACTTGCACCAGCGGCTGCAAACCCTGTTAAGCGCCTGTGAAGCCCTGAGCCCGCAAGCCTATGGAATGACCCTCGAAGACAATGGCTTTGAACACCCACAGTGGGCGCCGCTGCGCCTGGGCGCCCAAGAGGCCCTGGAGCTGCTGGGCTGGCCAGAAGTGCAGGAACATATGCCCGAGCTGACCGAAGAGTGCCGGGCGGCACTGAAGAAGTGGCCGGATTGACGGCCTTGCGCTTGCCGGCGAAGACGACCTTGCGAACCTCTTCGCTGGCGAGTCGACTCCTACAGCCATAGAGGAGTCAGGCTGGGGTGCGCGGCAAGGCGCGTTTGTGGGCGGTGCGGTGGTAGGCGGTTTCGATCAGATGGCGCACGGCATCGGACACCGGCTCGCCCATCAGGTAGGCGTCGATCTCGGCGTAGCTGCAGCCATAAGCCGTTTCGTCCAGCTTGCCCGGCGCCAGTTCTTCAAGGTCCGCCGTGGGGGCCTTGTGCACCAGGTGCCCGGGAGCGCCAAGCGCCTCGGCCAGCGCGCGCACCTGGGTCTTGGTCAGGCCCGACAGCGGAGCCAGGTCGCAGGCACCGTCGCCGTATTTGGTGAAAAACCCCATCAGGGCCTCGGCCCCGTGGTCGGTCCCCACCACCAGGCCGTTGCTGAAGTTGGCGACCGCATACTGGGCCAGCATCCGCGCCCGCGCCTTGACGTTGCTCTTGGCGAAGTCGGTCAGTTCGGCCGACGGCCGCAAGCCATCGATCCGCACCTGGTTCATCAGACCGTCGACACTCTCGGCAATGTTGCAGGTACTGACCGAGTCCGGGCAGATAAAGTCCAGGGAGGCCTGGGCATCGCTTTCGTCTGCCTGGCTTTTATAGGGCAGGCGCATGGCGATAAACCGGGTGTCGTGCCCTGCCCCGCGCATCTGCTCCACCGCCAGCTGGCACAGGCGGCCGGCGGTCAAGGAATCGACGCCACCGCTGATGCCCAGCACCAGGGCCTGGCCGCCGGACTCGCGCAACACCTGCTGGATGAAAGCCACGCGCCGGACGATTTCCGCGGCTTCGTCTCCACGCGCCAGTTGCCGATCGATGCCCAGCTCCCGGGCAATTCGTTCTTGGGTTTGGCTGCTCATATCAGGCCTCCAGGGGCGAGTTACTGAGGTTGACGTTGAACACCTGCGCCGCGTACCTGAGGAACGACGGGTCTTCGCAGACGTTCTTGATCGGGTCATCGGAGAACTTCACCACCGGTTCGCCATGCACTCGCACCAGCTTCATCACAATGCTCAGCGGCTCGACGTCTTCGACATCGCAGGCCAGGCTGGTGCCCATGCCGAAACCGAACCGGGCCTGGCCACGCACGTGACGCAGGATCGGCAGGCATTTCTCGAAGTTCAGGCCGTCGGAGAACATCAGGTCCTTGGTCCGTGGATCGATGCCCAGTTCCCGGTAGCGCGCCAGGACCTTGTCGGCCCAGGCAATCGGGTCCCCGGAATCCTGGCGCAGGCCGTCGTAGAGCTTGGCGAAGTACAGGTCGAAGTCCTTGAGGAAGAAGTCCGTGCTGATGCAGTCGGTCAGGGCAATGCCCAGGCGTCCGCGGTATTCGCGCACCCAGTTTTCCAGCGCCGTGTTCTGACTCTCCCGCAGCCGTCCCAGTTGCTGGTGCACCATCAGCCACTGGTGGGCCATGGTGCCGATCAGCGGCAGGTCGAACTCGTAGGCCAGGTGGGCGTTGCTGGTGCCGACGAAGACCCCGGGGAAGTCGCTGCGCATGATCTTCACCACCTCGCGCTGGGCCTTGAACGACAGACGCCGACGCGTAGAGAAGTCCGAGACCCGCAGTTCGGCGAGTTCTTCGCGGCTGGCGTTTTTCTCCAGCCATTCGAATTTCTGATAGAGCCGGCGGGTGACGTCCGCAAGCTCCACCTCCGGATACCTGTCGCGGTTGCGCAACTCACTGACCATGGCCAGCACCGGCTGTTCGAACATGATGCAGTGCAGCATCGGGCCGCGGACGCGGATGCTCAGTTGGCCATCGACCGCCGCCACGTGGATGTAGCGCAGGTTGAAACGGAACAGGCCGAGAAACTGCTCGAAGTCCGGGGTCAGGTACTCGCGAAAACGCTTGTTGAACAGAAAGCGCTGTTCGCCTTCGCGCATCTGCAGGCTGGCGAGCTTTTCCAGTTCCTGGCGGATCTCCGGGATCAGATGCACCAGGGACTCTCTGGAGCGGACAATGAACTGGTATTCCACATCGGCATTGGGGTGCTGGTGCAGCACCGCCTGCATCATGGTGAAGGTGTAGTAGTCGGTGTCCAGCAGGCTCTGGATCACGCCATTGTTACGGTCAAATGCACTTTCCATGGTGACTCCTCAGGCACTGGCCAATCTGGCGGTTTCTTCGCGGGTCGCGGCCACCGCGATACCCGCTTGTTGCATCTCGTCGATCGCCTGGGTGGCGCCCTCTGCACTGATGGCGCGGCATGCCGGCAGATGGATGATCACCTTGAAGCCGGCGGCGGCCAGTTGCAGGGCGGTGGTCTTGACGCAGAAATCCAGGGCCAGGCCGCCGACGATGACCCGTTGCACACCCTGGCTGTCGAGGTATTCGATGACCCCGGTGGACAGCTTGCCGTGCAGGTCGTGGTAGCAGGCGCCGTAGGGGTGCAGGTCCGGCTCCACACCCTTCCACACGAAGTAGTCGTAGTCATAGGGCGTCGGTAATTCGTCCAGCAGGGCGAACCCTTCGGTGCCCGGTACGCAGTGGCTGACCCAAGTCAGGTCGGCATGCTCCAGGCCGGTGGGCTGGAGCATCTGCCCGGGCTCGGCCACCACCCAGGGGGCCTGGGGGCTGTGGGCGTCCTTGCTGCCGATGCGCAGGCTGGCCAGGGTCGCCATGAAATTCAGCTCGCCACCGATACGGTCGCCCTCGGCCACGGGCAGTTCGTCCGGGCACAGCGGGGTAAAGCTCTTTTGTGCATCGACATCGAAGGAAGCGGTCTTCATCGTTTGGCTGTTCATGCTGGTTTTCTCCTTTGCATGGAGCTAAAAGTACATGTCATGTACTTTAAAGGCAATCCCCTTTGACTCCGTTTTTTATTTCATCGATCCGAATCAAACAATATAAATAGCACATGACATGCCGATTCCCTGCGCACACAAGCAATGATAAGGTACACGTCATGTACCAATAAGGAGATGCAGATGTTTGAACTGGCCCTCTATGGCGGTGCCTTCAACCCGCCCCACGCCGGTCACGCCCGGGTCATGCTCGAAGCCGCCCGCCACGCCCGGCGCGTGCTGGTAGTCCCCAGCTTTCGCCATCCGGACGGCAAGCGCATGGCCGACTTCGAGCAACGGGTGAACTGGTTGCAGGCCATCACCCGGCACCTGCAACCCGAGTGCTCCGCCGAACTGGCAGTGAGCCGCCTGGAGCAGCGACTGGGCCTGGCCGATCCCGCCCCGGTCTACAGTTACACCCTGCTGCAACGGCTGGCGGACGACCTGGCTCTGGACGGCAAGCGCATTGCCTTGGTGGTGGGTGAGGACGTGGCGCGCCAGTTGCCCGGGTTCCATCGCGTCGAGGAGCTGCTGCAGCGCTTCTCCATCCTGCGGATCGAAGAACAACCGGGGGTGCGCAGCAGCGTGTTGCGCCAGTGCCTGGCCCGCGGCGAAACACCGCCAAGCCAATGGCTGGCACCGGGCATGAATCCGCTAAACTACGGCCTCTACGCCGTCCACGGAAGTTGATATGCCCGACCGCCCTCTCTCCCCCAGCGCCTACCTGCACACCATCGACCTGTGCCTGCTGCGCTATAACCGCGAACGCTCCGAGCTGGAAATCCTCCTCCATCAACGCGACGGCGAGCCCTTCGCCGGGCACTGGGCCCTGCCGGGCATCGTGGTCAACGGCGATGTCGAGGACCGCAGCCTGCATGATGCGGTGCAGCGGCTGCGGCGCTCCAGCAAGGTGGACATGCCCCTGGCCTGGCTGGAGCAGGTGGGCACGGTCGGCGACGCCTTTCGCGACCCGCGCTGCTGGTCGTCCTCGACCTTCTACCTGGGGATCGTCAGCGAGCCGGTGGAACCCGGCCCGCAGCAGGGTTTCTTTACCCTCGGCGACGTGGCCAGCGGCAGCTTCAAGCTGCCCTTCGACCACAACAGCCTGGTGGCCCAGGTGCACGAGCGGCTGTTTTCCAAATCCCTGTACAGCAGCCTGCCGTTGATGTTTCTCGGCAGCGAATTCAGCGCCCCCGAAGCGGTGAACATCTTCTCCCTGGTGCTGCAACGGCCAGTGCTCAAGACCAGCATCCGCCAGCGCCTGTTGAAGATGAGCGAAGCCGGTTACCTGCGCGAAACCGGACGCAAGAAAAGCGGCGACGGCGGCCGGCCGCAAGCCACAGTGGAAAATCTCAAGCCCGCCGAGCTGTACCTGTTCGATCGCTGTTTTCTGGAGTGATACCCCCCATGAGTTCCATCGCCGACAACCACCAGTGCCTGCTGGAAACCCCGTATTTCAAGGTGGTCCGTGAACAGGGCTACTTCATCATCAAGGAACCCCGGGCGGTGAACGGCGTGGTGGCCGTGCCGACCCTGGCCGATGGCCGGCTGATGCTGGTCAACCTCAAGCGGCGGGCCATCGGCGGCCAGTCCATCGAGTTTCCCCGCGGCGCCATCGATGCCGGGGAAAGTGCCGTTGACGCCGCGGCCCGCGAATTGCTGGAGGAAACCGGCTGGCAGGCGTCGCAGGTTCGCGAACTGGGCCTGCTGCACAGCAACACGTCGCTGATCGCCAGCGCGGTGGCGGTGTGTCAGGTACAGATTGCCGAGCAACAGGCCGCCGCCACCGATGGTGAAGTGGACCATCTGCTGTGGGTCAGTCGCCAGGAATTGATGACGCTGATTGCCACCGGCCAGATCACCGACGGCCACACCCTGTCGGCGGCGATGATGCTGCTGGCCAGCGAGTCGGCCTAACGCCAGCCAGCCCTGCTGCCGGTCCTCCGGCACCAGGGCATCGGACATCAAATCCTCCTCTCACGCTCTTGCGCTGCTGCCCCGCGCGGGCACAACCCCCGCCCGACCCTATGCATCCCGGAATCTGTTCTAGGCTTGGACCTCTGGCGACTATTGATATAGAGCCATCGAGCAAGTGGAAACACATGGAAATGACTTTCAAGGAGAAACCCCATGTCTGCGATTCCTTCCAGAACCAACCGCTCTCCCCTGCGCATGAACAAGGACGTCACCGCGCTGATTCCGGACTTCCCCTTTCACTACGCCGACTTTCTGCAGAAAGCGCAGGGCAGCCCCCTGGGCCATGTCGCCCCGGAGAACTACGGGAAACAGGTGCTGATCGTCGGTGCCGGCGTCGCCGGCCTGGTCGCCGCCTATGAGGCCATGCGCATGGGCCTGCACCCGGTGGTGGTCGAAGCCTCGGAGCGCATCGGCGGGCGGCTCTACTCCAAGGTCCAGGGCGACCCCGAAAACCCAGGCGACCAGGTGCTCTGTGAACTGGGCGCGATGCGTTTTCCGGTGTCCGGCAAGGCGCTGTTCCACTACTTCCGAAAAGTCGGCATGAGCGAAAACTCGGCGGACTTTCCCAACCCGGGCACCGCCGCGGCGATCAGCACCGTGGTCGATTACCGCGGGGAAAAAACCTATTACGAAGTGGACGGCAACCCGGACTTTCCAAAACCACCGGAATACACCGACCTGGAAAACCAGTTCTTCGATAAATTCCTGGAAACCTACGATTTCACCGCCATGGAAAAGGCCATGACCGAAGGCTCCATCAGTCAACAGACGATCAAGAAGCTGTGGAACGCCATCGTCAACCCCACGACCGGCACCAGCGGCGACGATGTCAGCTTCTACGCCGCGCTCCTGGAAAACTCCGGCTGGAGCAAGGCCGATATCGACCTGTTCGGCCAGATCGGCTTCGGCACCGGCGGCTGGAACACCGACTACCCGAACAGCATCCTTGAACTGCTGCGCGTGCTGTACACCGGCCTGGATGCCGACCACCAACTGATGTTCGACGGCTCTTCCAGCCTGCCGCAACGGCTCTGGTCGAAGACCCCGCAAGAGCTGGGCGACACGATGAAGCATTGGCCCGCGGAAACCACGGTCGAAACCCTGGCCCGCGAGGTATTCCCCGACCCGTTCCACCAGGAGGTGCGACACATCGAGCGCCAGCGGGACGGCTCCTTCCTCGTTTCCATTACCGACACCCGCAACCAAAAAACCCAGCAACGCTACTTCCCCAGCGTCATCTACACCCCGCATGTGCGGATCCTCGACAAACTGCGCTACTCGGGGAACCCACGAAGCCTTCCCGCCATGAACAGCCTGCTGCCCATCGATACCTGGGAAGCCATCATGTACACCCACTACATGCAGTCGGCGAAGATTTTCGCCGCCACCCGGCGCCCGTTCTGGAACGACCCGGTGGCAGAGGGCGAGCAACGCAAGATGAGCATCACCCTGTCCGACCGGCTGACCCGCGGCACCTACCTGGTGGACTACTCGGCCAGCAAGGGCGACTACAAAGGCAGCGGGATCTTCCTGTCCTACACCTGGAACGACGATGCCCTGAAGTTCCTCGGCGACCGCCCCGCGCCGCTGCCGCAGCATGTCGACCTGTGCACCAACCTGCTGGACAACCTCTACCCGCAGATCAACCTCAACGAGCAATACAGCACGGTCGATGCGTTCGTGGAGCACAACTGGGAGGATCAGCCGCTGTACCTGGGCGCCTTCAAGATGAACCTGCCGGGGCAGTACGAGTATCAGCGGCGGATCTTTTCCCAGTTCATGAGCGACGTCGGCACGGACAATCCCGACCGCTTCATCCTGGCCGGCGATGACGTGTCCTGGACCGCTGGCTGGGCCGAAGGCGCGGTCACCACCGCGATCAACGCGGTGAACAAGCTGGCGGTGTGTTTTGGCAGCGGCAGCCTGCCGGGCAACCCGGGGCCGGTGGAATCCTGGGACAAACTGAAGCCTGTCGAACGGGCTTGACCGAGCCTGCATGAACCCGACCCCGTCGCTGCCAGACCGGCACGACGGGGTCTTTGCTTGATCGCGCGGCCGATCAGCGCCCCCACTTCTCCAACGCGAATTCGACGAAGCTGCGCAGCTTGGGCAGGCGGTAACGGTCCTGGGCGTACAGCAGGTGCATCGCCCGCAAGGGCAATTGATAGTCCTGCAACACAGGCACCAGCCGCCCCTGTTGCAGGTCCTCCTCCACCAGGGCATCGGGCATCATCACCACCCCCAGGCCACCCCGCGCCGCGCGGTGCAGGCCGGACGAAGTGTTGGTCAGCAGCGAACCGGACACCGGGATCAGCACGTCCCCCTCGGGCCCGCTCAGCGGCCACTGGGTGGCGGTGGAGCTCCACTCGTCACCGGCCGGATAGGCGAACGCCAGGCAATTGTGGTGCTGCAGATCCTCCGGGACTTGCGGCGTGCCACAGCGCTCCAGGTAATCCGGCGCGGCGCAGATGGTCAGGGTGTAGTCCTCCAGGGGCCGGGCGATCAGCGACGTGGTGTCCAGGTTGCCCAGGCGAAAAGCCACGTCGAAGGCACCATCGATCAAATCGAAGCGCTGGTTGGCCAGGGTCAGTTCCACCTTGACCTGCGGGCAGCGCTGCTGGAATTCGCTCAACGCCGGCGCCAGGCGCTCGGTGCCGAAGGTCAGCGGCGCGGTGATGCGCAGGGTGCCGGACGGCTCGCCCTGGACCTGTTCCGCCATGCGCTCGGAGTCCGCCACCAGCCCCAGCACCGCCAGGCAACGCTGGTAATACTCGGCACCGAACTCGGTCAGGCGCTGGCGCCTTGTGGTGCGGTTGAGCAGGCTGACCCCGAGGCGCTGCTCCAACGCCCGCAGGTGATTGCCGACCATGGTGGTGGACAGGCCGCACTCACGGGCGGCAGCGGTCATGTTCCCCGCCTCCACCACCTTCACGTACACCGTCATCGCCTGGAACAGATCCATTATCAACCCTGACTTGAAGATGATTAAAGAATTGACGAGTTTATCTAGCCAGGGTGGCTAACGATACTGCCAGCACACCCCACTCGATGGAGCGACCCGTCATGACCGCCACCTGCCTGATGAGCACCTATCAACCCCTGCCCCTGAGCTTCACCCACGGCCTGGGCACCCGCCTCTGGGACCAGGCGGGCCGCGAATACCTGGATGCGGTGGCCGGCGTGGCGGTGACGGGTATCGGCCATTCCCATCCCAAACTGGTCAGCGTCATCCGCGAACAGGCCGGCCTGCTGCTGCACACCTCCAACCTGTACAGCATCGATTGGCAACAGCGGCTGGCGCAGCGGCTGACCCTGCTGGCCGGCATGGACCGGGCGTTCTTCAACAACTCCGGCGCCGAAGCCAACGAGACCGCGCTGAAGCTGGCGCGGCTGCACGGCTGGCACAAAGGCATCGAGCGGCCGCTGGTCATTGTCATGGAGAACGCCTTTCACGGCCGTACCCTGGGCACCCTGGCGGCCAGCGACGGACCGGCGGTGCGCCTGGGCCTGAACTCGCTGCCCGGGGATTTCCTCAAGCTGCCCTTCGGCGACCTGGCCGCCCTGGAGCGAGCCGCGCAAGCCCACGGCCCGCGTATCGCCGCGGTGCTGATGGAGCCGATCCAGGGCGAAAGCGGTATCCGCCTGGCCCCGCCCGGCTACCTGAAGGCCGTGCGCGAGCTGTGCAGCCGGCGCAACTGGCTGCTGATGCTCGACGAGATCCAGACCGGCATCGGCCGCACCGGCCAGTGGTTCGCCTGCCAGCACGAGGGTGTGGTCCCGGATGTGATGACCCTGGCCAAGGGCCTGGGCAACGGTATCCCCATCGGCGCCTGCCTGGCCCGGGGCAAGGCCGCGCAGCTGTTCACCCCCGGCAGCCATGGCAGCACCTTCGGCGGCAACCCGCTGGCCTGTCGGGTGGCCTGCACCGTGCTGGAGATCATCGAGGAACAAGGCCTGCTGGCCAACGCCAGGCGCCAGGGCGAGCACCTGTTGCAACGCTTGCGGGTGGAGCTGGCGGATCACCCGCAGGTCCTGCAGGTGCGCGGCCTGGGGCTGATGATCGGCATCGAGCTCAAAGCCCCGCAGCGCGAGCTGGCGCTACGGGCGGCGCAGGATCACGGACTGCTGATCAACGTGACCCGCGGTACCACCATCCGCCTGCTGCCAGCGCTGATCATCGATGAACGGGAAGTCGAGATGATCGTGCGCGGGGTCAGCCGGACACTGCAAAGCACTGAAGGTGATGGCGGTGCAGCAAAAGAGGCAGAAATGCTGGCAGTGTCGTGACCGATGCCTGATGGTCAGCTGAACTCAGGCGAGGTGAGTTAGAACGCTATCGCGAGCAAGCTTGCGCCTACAGGAGCCCGTATGTTTCTGCAGGAGCCAGCTTGCTCGCGATGCGCTATCAGGAAACGGTGATGGCCAGACTCAGTCGTCCAGCGGCTTGGGTGGTGCCGCAGGCTTGCCCGATTTGGCGGCCTTGCCGGCGTGGGCTGCCTTGACTTCCGAGACCGGCGCTAACGTCGGCGCAACGGCTTCCTTTTCCGCCGCCGGCAGTTGGTCGATGGTGCTGAAGACTTCCTTGAGTTCGATGGCCCCGGAATGCTCGAGCTTCTTCTCGCCGTCCTTGCCCACCAGGATCACCTTGGTCTGCGCCCCGGCGCCGAGCTTCAGGCTGCGGATCAGCGCCATGGTCGATTGCGGGTCCAGGTCCTTGCCGTCGCGCTGGCCGATGGTGTTGATCACCGTGTAGAGCACCATGTTGCGTTCGCTGAAGGCCTGGCGGTTGGCCGGCTCCTCGAGGGACTTCTTCAGCGCCACCAGGGTCGGGTCCACGGTGCTGGGAGCGATGACGATCAGTGGGCGCGCCTTGCCCTGATCCTGGGCCAGAGGGCCTTCGTTGTCGGCCGCCATTGCGGGGCCGGCGACAGCGAGCAGCGTTGCGAGGGTCAATGACCGAATGAACATGCGTCTCTCCTTTGGGTATCCACGTCCTAATGATTGCGCATCAGGGGAAAAGGTCCAGACCCGGACTCAAATTCTGACATTTTATTGAGCCTTTCCCCTGGTTCGAGGCGTTGCAACAAGCGCTGCGTACTCTCGTCTTTGCCGCTACAGATCGACGCTCCCATAAACGCCAGTGATAACTGAACCCTCTTGTTCGGCATGGTCGACCCGCCTTGGCGCCCATGACAACCGGCATGGCCTATGCCGTTCTGGCATGGGCCCATACGAATTCGTCATCATTTTCGCCGCGGCGGCGTGATAGCCTTCATGGCGGCCATAACAAGAGCGCCCGCCTGGCTTTTTCCATCCGGTGCGGCATCACCCGCCGTTTCATACCTGCTTGCTTCGTCTTCATCTGCCCAGGTTTTCGCAGCGAACCTTTGACACAGGCGCGCTGGACAACCGATTGCATTTTTGACTCGACGCTATCGTCGGCATCTCTTTTACCTCCTTCCGGGAGTTCGTATGTCCAGGCTGTCTCATCAAGATTTACGCCGTAGTTTTCGCGAGTTGATCGCTTCAGACTCCTGCTTCCACACTGCCTCCGTCTTCGACCCGATGTCGGCGCGGATCGCCGCCGACCTGGGTTTCGAAGTGGGCATTCTTGGCGGCTCCGTCGCCTCGCTGCAGGTGCTGGCCGCGCCTGACTTCGCCCTGATCACCCTGAGCGAATTCGCCGAGCAGGCCACCCGCATCGGCCGCGTCGCCCAGCTGCCGGTGATCGCCGACGCCGACCATGGCTACGGCAACGCCCTCAACGTGATGCGCACCGTGGTCGAACTGGAGCGCGCCGGCGTCGCCGCCCTGACCATCGAAGACACCCTGCTGCCGGCCCAGTTCGGGCGCAAGTCCACCGACCTGATCTCGGTCGCCGAAGGCGTGGGCAAGATCCGCGCGGCCCTGGAAGCGCGGGTCGACCCGGAACTGGCGATCATCGCCCGGACCAACGCGGCCATCCTGCCGATCCAGGAAATCATCAGCCGCACCCAGCAATACGAGCGTGCCGGCGCCGACGGCATCTGCATGGTCGGGATCAAGGATTTCGAGCAACTGGAGCAGATCTCCGAGCACCTGTCGGTCCCCTTGATGCTGGTGACCTACGGCAACCCGGCGCTGCGCGACGATGCGCGCCTGGCGCAACTGGGCGCGAAGATCATCGTCGACGGCCACGCGGCGTACTTCGCGGCGATCAAGGCCACCTACGACTGCCTGCGCGAACAGCGGCAGATCTTCACCCAGGCCTCGGACCTCAGCGCCACCGAGCTGGCCCACACCTACACCCAGCCCGAGGAGTACATCGTCTGGGCCAAAGAGTTCATGAGCGTCAAAGAGTGAGCCGCTAGCTCACCCTCCCTTGCGATCACCGAGGACCCGAGGTCCTGGGTGGTCGAAAGCCGCTTCGCTCCTCATCTCGCCAGCGCCCCGCCCAGTTACCTATTCCCCGCCTTGTTCAACGCCTGGTCGACACTGTCGAGGATCTGACCGATGGTCCAGGGTTTGCGGATGAACGACACCGGATAGCGGATGCCGGAACTCTGCGGCGTCTCATAACCGGACATCACCAGCACCGGCATCTCCGGCCAGCACTCGCGCACCCGGTTGGCCAGGCCCGCGCCGTTCAAGGTGCCCGGCATATTGATATCGGTCAGCAGCAGACGCACCTGGTCCGGGTGGCTTTCCAGGAACTGCAGCGCCTCATCCGCGCGGAGCATGGCCTGGGTGGCGAAGCCCTCGTCCTGCAGGATCTCGCAGAGAAACTCCAGGATCATCGGCTCGTCCTCGACCACTAACAGCAGGCGACAAGGCTGGCCTGGATTGACAGATGAAACCGGGCTCATGTGGATGCCGCTCCCTGACTACGTACACAACCCTGGCGCGATTACGCCATTTAGAGTTATGAGCAGCGCCTGGCCGATAAATTCACTCGGCCTGCCGAGGTGCTGGGCAAGACCGTGCACGCACCGTCGGTTGCGCCGACGGCAGCGGGATCACCGCCAGGGGCGCCTCGCTCCCACACCTGCCCCAAAGCCGCTCTGCGCACCCGCCAAGAGCCCCGCTAGCCACCCTCGGTGACATCGATCACCCTGACGTCCATCTTCCCTGAGTTGTTCCGGTAGAAGCCGGGCACGTCGTTGGCGCAGAACTGCAGGCGCCCCGGTGGCAGGTCCGACCAGACGCCGTCGCCGCGCCCGAGCAGGCGCCAGGGCGACTTGCCCTTCGGGCCCCTGGTCCGCACCAGCAGCGCCATCCAGGCCGCCTCGGGCAAGCGCTTGGCCCAGCCGAAGCCCTCGCGGATGCCGCCCGGGTGCGCCACGCCCTCGGGCCCGGTCGGTGGGTCCGTGGCATCGGCCCACTGGCCTTCCACCAGGAAACGGTAGCGATGCCCAACTTCGATTTCGAAGTCACTGGTAACACAGGACTGGTCGGCCGGCACCTCGATGGGGCGGATCGGCGAAGGAATGCTCATGGTTGCCTCCGGCCAATGCTGCTGGCCAGGTCCAGCTGGCGCCGCCGTTGCGCCCGCTCGGCGATGGGTTGCGACAACACCAGGGCTTGCCGCGCTCCGCCTTGCCCGAGGATCCGCGCCAGGGTCGCGCGAACCGTGGTTTCGTCGTTGTCGAAATCGCCGTGGTGACGGGCCCCGGAGGCATTCTGACTGCCCATCGGCAAGTCGTTGGGCGCGCGTACCCAATCGGCGTTCGGGGCATTGGAGAACAGCTGCGCCAGATCGCTTTCGCCGGTGACGAACCGCTCCATGCCGAGGATCGGCTCACCGTCGGGTCGAATCAACGGTATGCGTACCTTGTCCTCGAAGGCATCGGAGACCAGGTACAGCAAGGACTTGTTGTAGATATGCGCGCAATGGTCGTCACGTTCGGCCTGGTCGGTCAGGGTGAACAGGCCGAACTTCTGGATGCGCTTGTCGCGAATCGGCGCCAAATAAGTCTCGCGAAACAGCTTGACGGTGCAGGCCGGCGCCCACAGGTGGCAACTGGCGATCTTCACCTCCAGCCCCTTCAACTGGCTGCGCGCCATCGGCCCGCCGTTCATCTCACCCTTGGATACCAGGTACTGCACCATCGGCGCCAGCAGGATGCTGCCCGCGCTGTGCCCGACGATGTGGATCTCCACCCCCTGGGCAGCCAGGCGCGCCAGGGCCCTGGCCACCACCCGCGCCCCGCCGTTGGCATTGACCATGGCACGCAGGCCGTTTTCCTTCATTTCGTCCCACTCGGCCTTGCCGGTCAGCAGCCGGGCAATGGGCTCCAGCGCATCGTCCAGGCGGTCGAGCATGAAGTCCTTGGTCGCGTCCAGCACCCCTTCGGAGCGCCGGCGCCGGGCAGCATCGGCTAGCATGTTGCCCAGGGTGCTCCAGTAATCGGTCTTCCAGATGAACGCCAGCGGATAACACTCGGCCTGCAACATGGCCGCGCGGTAGCCGGCCACGGTTTCGATGGCCCCGGCCTGCGCCACCAGGCCGCCGTGGGCATACACCACGATGCGTTTTTTCGCCCAGCCGGCGGTGATGCGCGGGAAGTCCACGGCGAATATTTCCTCGACGCTGGCCGCGGTGGTCGCCAGGTCGCCACGCGGGTCGAAGGCGCCGTCGTTGCCCAGGCTGATGACATGCGGGCGAATCTCCCGCAGAGTCTCGCTGGACGAAGCCGCCGCCACCGCCTTGGCCTGCGATGCCGCCTGCAGCGACACGCGCAGGGTGATCGGCGCGCCGAGCCGAGCGACCCAGGCATCCGCGCCGTTGGCCAGCCAGTCGTCGTAGCGCAGGTGGGCAAACCCCTCGTACCCCCACGTCTCGCCCCAGGAGTTCTGAATCCAGAAACCGTCCTGGTCATAGGCGACGATCGCGAAGGCATGGCCGCCGAGAATGTTCGCCGAGGGCTGGATATGGCCATCCCCACCGACCGCATGCCAGCCCTCGTGCACGTTGGCGCTGGCGTACAGCACACCGACTTCGGCAATCGCCGCGTGCATGGCGACGATGTCGGTATGGTTGACCCGGAAGTACGCCCCCAGCGGGCGCAGCGCCGACTCCTCGGCCAGCACCTGGGTCAGGGTCGTGGCCTGGTTGTTGGCCTGCCACCGCGGTGCCGGGCACACCCCGTGCTTGTACCAGCCCTTCATCGCCCCGCGACAACTGGAACCTTCGTCCACCTCGCCGGCCCATTCGTCATAACGACGGGCCAGGTCGTACAACATGTGCGGGCTGACGAACGTGGCGTCGGACTGATAGCGACGGGTGCGCAGCAGGTAATGCGCCACCGTCGCCAGGCCATAACCGGTGCAGGCGTTTTCCTGGCCCTGGTCGAGTACCGGCACCCTGGTCTTGCGGTAGTCGCTGAGTTCGCGGCGTACCGGGACTTCCACCAGGGTCGGGATATACATGGTGTCGCGAAAATCCAGGCCGTCCGGTCGCACGTTCAGGACCCGCACAGGGGCCGTGGCGGCCTTGCGGCGGGCGATCTTCTTGCCAGCCCTGGCGGCCGTTGCGGCAGTTTTTTTCGTGGTTTTTTTCTCGGCTTTTTTGGCTGTAGCCGCAGCCTTGCCCTTTTTGACCGCGGACCGGTCGGATGCAGATGCCATGCTCACGCGCTCCCGATGTCGTGACGAGACTGGCACTGCCGGCGCCTGGTTGCGCTCCCCAGCCCTATGGGTGACTGGGCTGAGCATAGCCAAGGGCGATGCACGCCGCTTTCGCTTCGGACCACCAGCTGTGAGAAAGTAGCGTGGCGGACGCGCCGCACGTTCCGGTGGCCGTTTGCCTTCGCGTGGTGAAGCCCGGGAGAATGTTTTCCCGGCGTCCCGCCCGCCGCTCACTATTCTTAAGCCATGGGCCCGCATGGGCCGGTGGTCTCGCTTTCAAGGAATCCAGAATGCATTCAAGACACGTCATCAACGCTTCGGTCAGCCCCAAAGGCAGCCTGGAGACTTTGTCCCAACGTGAAGTGCAACAACTCAGCGAAGCCGGTTCCGGCAGCATCTATGCCCTGTTCCGCCAGTGCGCCCTGGCCATCCTCAACACCGGCGCCCACGTCGATAACGCCAAGACCATCCTCGACGCCTACAAGGATTTCGAAGTCCGCATCCACCAGCAGGACCGCGGCGTGCGCCTGGAACTGCTGAACGCCCCGGCCGATGCCTTCGTCGATGGCGAGATGATCGCCAGCACCCGGGAAATGCTGTTCAGCGCCCTGCGCGACATCGTCTACACCGAAAGCGAACTGGCCAGCCAGCGTATCGACCTGGAAAGCTCCCAGGGCATCACCGACTACGTCTTCCACCTGCTGCGCAATGCCCGCACCCTGCGTCCGGGCGTGGAACCGAAGATGGTGGTGTGCTGGGGCGGCCACTCGATCAGCACCGAGGAATACCAGTACACCAAGAAGGTCGGCCATGAGCTGGGCCTGCGCAAACTGGACGTCTGCACCGGCTGCGGCCCGGGCGTGATGAAAGGTCCGATGAAGGGCGCGACCATCGCCCATGCCAAGCAGCGCATGAGCGGTAGCCGTTACCTGGGGCTCACCGAGCCGGGCATCATCGCCGCCGAGGCGCCGAACCCGATCGTCAACGAGCTGGTGATCCTGCCGGACATCGAGAAGCGCCTGGAAGCCTTCGTCCGCGTCGGCCACGGCATCATCATCTTCCCGGGCGGCGCCGGTACCGCCGAGGAGTTCCTGTACCTGCTGGGTATCCTCATGCACCCGGACAACCGCGAGCTGCCGTTCCCGGTGATCCTCACCGGGCCGAAAAGCGCCGCGCCCTACCTGGAGCAACTGCACGCCTTCGTCGGCGCGACCCTGGGCGACGCGGCCCACAGCCTGTACCAGATCATCATCGACGACCCGGCCGAGGTCGCCCGGCAGATGACCGAGGGGCTCAAGGAGGTCAAGCAGTTCCGCCGCGAACGCAACGACGCCTTCCACTTCAACTGGCTGCTGAAAATCGACGAAGGCTTCCAGCGTCCGTTCGACCCGACCCACGCCAACATGGCCAGCCTGCAACTGGACCGCGCACTGCCGTCCCACGAACTGGCGGCCAACCTGCGTCGCGCGTTCTCCGGCATCGTCGCCGGCAACGTCAAGGACAAGGGCATCCGTCTGATCGAGAAACACGGCCCGTACGAAATCCACGGCGACACCGCGATCATGCAGCCGCTGGATCACCTGCTCAAATCCTTCGTCCAGCAGCACCGGATGAAACTGCCGGGCGGCGCGGCCTACGTGCCGTGCTACCGGGTCGTGAGCTGACAGCCCAGTGATCACAGCCCCCGGCGCAATGCCGGGGGCTGCTGGCTGCCCCACAGAAAACGCCCGGCCAGCGGCCACCGCGAGCGCCCGGGGAACTCCCGGGCAGTGCCACGCATCCTAGATTGTGTAGTACTTCCTTTTCGCTTCACGCTGTCGGAGGACGCCCCCATGCGCCGCCTATTACTCGTTTCTTCGTTGTTGCTCTGTCTGCCCGCAGGTTCAGCCATGGCCCGTGTCGATGCGGGTGATGTCGCCACCTCCGCAGGGGTTTCCGCCTCACTGTACTCGACCTTCAAGGACGACAAGATGGTGATTCCCGCCCGTGACGACGCCTCCAGCTTCGTCGCCAGCGGCGGCGCCATCCGTGGCGTCTACCTGGAGTCGGTGCTGCAGAAAATCCGTCAGGAAAACCCAGGCCTCAACGCCAGCGATGAAGAACTGGCCAGGGCGATCCTCACTCAACAGGCGCAGCCCGCCGGGCACTGACGGCCGAAGCCGTCCTGCGCTCCGCGACCGGGA
Organism: Pseudomonas sp. NFACC41-3; assembly: GCF_900109505.1. Classification (NCBI taxonomy): domain Bacteria; kingdom Pseudomonadati; phylum Pseudomonadota; class Gammaproteobacteria; order Pseudomonadales; family Pseudomonadaceae; genus Pseudomonas; species Pseudomonas sp. NFACC41-3. Next base: position 850,195 of record NZ_FOAE01000001.1, on the reverse strand, counting down.
CGTCGCGGAGCCTTATCCCCCCTCATCCCGCCTGAACCGCCGCGGCGGCGCTGGCGCGGCTGAACAGATCGCGACCGATGGCCCGGGCCGTGCGCAGATGCAGCGCCGGATCCTGGCTTTCCGATTCCAGCAGCAGCTCCGAGGTCAGCACCCGCGCCCCGCAGTAGTCGAAGATCCCGTGGTCGATCTGGGTCTTCATCGCCGCCTCGTAGCCGTGGCGCCCGTAAGTGCCGGCATCGGCCCCACCGACGCCAAGCAGATGCACCCGCAGATGCCCGAGTTTCTTCTCAAAGCGATTGGCTTCGAGGTTGAAATCGAATGCCCAGCCGTTGGCGAACACCCGGTCGATCCAGCCCTTGAGCAGCGCCGGCATCGACCACCAGTACACCGGATAGACCAGCACCAGCGCATCGGCGCGGTCGATGCGCGCCTGCTCGGCCAGCACGTCGGCCGGTGGCTGCTCCTGCCGGCGGTGGACCGCGTGGTCGGCGACGTTGAAGCGTGGGTCGAACGCCTCGGCGAACAGGTCGGCGATCTCGAACGAGTGGGACGGCCCAAGCCCCTGGGCAACCTGGGCCGCCAGGCTGTGGCTGAGGGAGCGGGGATCATGGTGGGCGACAACGATAAGCGCATGCATGGCGAAGACTCCTGCCGATGGAGGCAAATTGGATTGAGGGCGGCAACCAGGCCCTATATACTTTTGGTAAGTTACGAACAGTAAGTTACTTTTGGTATATAAGCATGTCAAGCACCCCCTCCGAGACTTCACCCCCCCGTCGCCGCCTGTCCCGCGAAGAGCGCCTGCAACAGTTGCTGGAAGTGGCCTGGCAATTGATCGGCGCGGAAGGCACCGAAGCCCTGACCCTGGGCCGCCTCGCCGAACAGGCCGGGGTGACCAAGCCGGTGGTCTATGACCATTTCGTCACCCGCGCAGGATTGCTGGCGGCGCTGTACCAGGACTTCGATGCCCGCCAGACATTGCTGATGGACGCCGCCCTGGACCGCAGCGAAGCGACCCTGGCCAGCCGCGCAGCGGTCATCGCCGGCTCTTATGTCGACTGCGTCCTGACCCAGGGCCGCGAGATCCCGGGGGTGATCGCCGCGCTGGCCAGTTCGCCGGAACTGGCGCGGATCAAGGAGGAGTACGAGCTGATCTTCCTGGAAAAATGCCGCGCCGCCCTCGCCCCCTTCGCGGCGCCCGGGACCATAGCCACGGCTGGCCTGCGGGCGATGCTCGGGGCGGCCGAGGCGCTGTCCCATGCCGCGGCCACCGGAGAAATCAGCCGCGAGCAGGCCCGCGACGAGCTGTTCGACAGCATCGTCGCCATGGTCGAGCGCAGTGCGCGGCGTGGCGCCGGCCCGGTCTAACCGGCTTCGCCTGCCACCGCCACGGCAGGTTTCATCGAGCCGAACCACCAGGTGACCAGAGCGCACAAGGCCATGACGCCGCAGGTGCCGACAAACACCGTGCGCATGCCGAAGTGCCCACCGAGAAAGCCCCCGGCCAGGGGGCCGAGCACCTGCCCGACGTACTGGCTGGAGGTCGAGTAGCCGAGCATCCGCCCGGCGATGTTTTCCGGCACCGAATGGCGAATGATGCTGGAGATGCAAGGCAACAGCCCGCCCAACGCCAGGCCCATGAGAAAGCGCAGCAGCACCAGTTGCCAGGGTGCGCTGACCAGCGCCTGGGGAATCAGCAGCAGTGCCGCGGCGGCCAGGCACACAGTCAGCACCCGCCAGTGGCCGATACGGTCGGCCAGCTTGCCCAGCTGCGACGCGGAAATAATGCTGCCCAGGGCCGCGGCGGACATCACCAGCCCCGCCATCAGGGTGACGTTTTCCGCCCGCAGTTCCTGCAGGTACACGGTGATGATCGGCTCGATGGACATGGTCGCGAACATCAGCAGGCAGGCCACCGCGAACATACTCAATACCGTTTTTTTGTCCGCTACGGACGCCCAGGAGTTGTCCGGCGCCTGGCCCTTTTGCGTGGCCGGGCGCGGCTCGCGCGGCGCCTCCTGCAGCAGAAAGGTGGTGGCCAGGAAGGTCACGAAGATCACCGCCCCGGCGATGAAGAAGGTGTTGCGGATGCCGATCAGCGGCGGCAGCAGACCACCCACCAATGGCCCGGCCAGGCTGCCGGCCATGATCCCCGAGGACAGCACGCCCAACGCCCAGCCGGAGCGCGCCTTGGGGGTTTGCGTGGCGACCAGGATGGTCGCCCCCGAGGCATAGCCGCCCAGCAAGCCCGCCAGCAGACGCAGCAACACCAGTTGCCAGACGTTCTCCGCCAGACCGATCAGCGACATGGCCACGGCCATGCCGAGGCTGGCGCGGATCAGCATCAGCTTGCGCCCATAGCGGTCACCCAGGCGGCCCCACAAGGGCGCGGTGATCGCCGCCGACAGGAAGGTCGCGCCAAACGCCACGCCGGACCACTGGACGATGGCCGCCGGATCGCTGACCCCCAGTTGCTCGACGTACAACGGCAGGAACGGCAGCAGCAGGGTCATCGCGACAATGGTGGTGAACGCCCCCAGGGCGCACACCGCGAGGTTGCGCTGCCAGTAGCGTTCGGCGGGAGACAGCGGCTGCGGGGTGGACATTGGGGGCGCTCCATCGGTCAGGGACGGGGCCACGCTACAGGCTCGATTGCGATAAATAAAATTCATGTTTTTTATGCAGTGGATTCCTTTAAGGAATCCGCGCAACGCCTGCGGTGATGCCGCGAGCCTGATGGATTCAGTCGCGCTTCCAGCGCTTGCGGGCATGCAGGTACGCCGCGAGGTCGCCGTAACCCAGCTGGGCCGCCATCTGGGCGCGGCTCTCGCCGAGAAACTCCAGTTGCTGCTCCAGCTCGGCGCGGACCTGATCGAGCAACTGGCGAAAGGTCATGCCCTGCTCCTCCAGGCGCCGACGCAAGGTGCGCGGGCTCTGGTACAGCGCCTCGGCCTGGTTCTCCAGGCTCGGCACCACGCCACGGGCCAGGCTGTCGCGCATGCTGGCCGCGACCTTGCCGGTCCAGCCGGCCAGTTGCAGGCGCTGGGCCAGGCGGCGGTCCAGCTCGCTGCGCAACAACGCCTGCATGCCGGCGTGGCGCGTCAGCAGCGGCAGGCGCAAGGTGGCCTGGTCGTAGTACAGGCAGTTGTGCGGGCAGTCGAATTCGAGGTTGTCGCCGAACCACTGGCGATATTCCTCGTGGTAAGCCGGTCGCGAATGGCTGAAGCAGGCGCGCACCGGTCGCACGGGTTGCCCGGTGCCGTGGCGGATCTGGGTCAGGGCCATGACGCAGTAATGCTCCACTACGTAGCGGGTCAGCCTGGCGGGCGCGTCGATGCACAGTTCGACACCGAGCAGATCGCCGTCGCTGACCAGCTTCAGGCTGTCCATGTCCGAGGCCAGCGCGGCGTAGTCGGCCCAGCATTGCATGGCGCCGCGCACGTCCGGGCAGTACAGGCAGATGTAGGCCAGTACGTGCAGGTCCTGGGGGGTGAATTCGCCGAACAGGTGCAGGCCGATGGCCGGGTCGCGCTCCGCCGCCAGGCGCCACAACTGTTCCAGTTCCAGCAAGTTGTAATCCTGGCGGTCGCCGCGGGTCTGGCGTTGCAGGACCCGCTCCAGCACCCGGCCGAGCTGGCCCCGGTGAAAACGGCGGACCGGCTGATTGGCCCCTTCGCCAGTGTTTTTGTCCAGTTCGCGCATAGGGTCCGGGCAGCTCTTGGTTTCTTATTGTTCGGGCAATGCCCATGTCGGGCCTGACTCGAGATTGCCATGAATACAACAATGCTCGCCAACAATCCAATCCTGGTCGTGGCCGGGATTTTCCTCGGTTTCATCCTCCTGGAAATCGCCTGTACCTGCTTTCGCCAACCCAAGGGTCAGCGTCGCGATGTGCTGATCGAGATCATCGGTTCCTCGCTATTGCTGGGCCTCACCTTCCCCCTGGTGATGTTCCTCAGCACCCTGCTGCTCGACACCTTCGCGCCGTCCCTGAAGAACAGCCTGGGCGACTTGCACTGGGTGGCGGGCGCGGCCCTGTTCCTGTTGCTCGATGACATGACCCAGTACTGGTGGCATCGCCTGACCCACCGCCTGCCGTTCCTCTACGCGCTGCACCGCGCGCACCATTCGGCGCCGTACATGAGCATCCGCATCGTCTACCGCAACAACAGCTTCTATTACCTGCTGATGCCGGGCATCTGGCTCTCCGGCGTGCTCATCTACCTGGGCCTGGCGCCGGTCTACTACGGCTACCTGATCGTCAAGATGACGGTGATCTTCGCCGCCCACAGCAGCGTCGCCTGGGACGACAGGCTCTATCGCATCCCGGCCCTGCGCCCGCTGATGTGGCTGCTGGAGCGGACCATCTCGACCCCTTCCACCCACTCCGCCCACCACGGCCTGAACGCCCATGACGGGGTGACCCATTACAAAGGCAATTTCGGCAATCTGCTGTTCTTCTGGGATGTGCTGTTCGGCACCGCGAAAATCACCCGCCGCCGCCCCACCGCCTATGGCATCGAAGATTTGCGTCCCATCAGCTGGCAGCAGGAACTGTTCTGGCCGCTGGTGCGCTCGCCCAAACCCGTGGCGCGTCCCGAAGCCAAGCAGGAGGTGGCGCAATGAGCCTGCATATCGCGCTGCTCGCCGGCTCCAGCCAGCTCGCCAGCCAGTCGGCCAAGGTTGCCCATTACCTGGGCCAACGCCTGCGCCAACTGAAACTCTGCGAGCAGGTCACGCTGCTCGACCTCGGGCGCTCGCCCTTGCCGCTCTGGCCAAGCCCGGACTCGAACAGCGCCTGGAGCCAGTACTCGGCCAGCTTGCTCCAGGCAGACGCGCTGGTGGTGGTGACACCGGAGTGGAACGGCATGGCCTGCCCGGCCATCAAGAACTTCTTCGTGTATGCCGGCCACACCGAGCTGGGGCACAAGCCGGCATTGCTGGTCGGGGTCTCGGCCGGCCTGGGCGGCGCCTACCCGCTCGCCGAACTGCGGGCCTCCAGCTACAAGAACTGCCGGATCTGCTACCTGCCGGAACAGCTGATCGTTCGCCAGGTGGAAGGCGTATTCAATGCGCATTCCGAGCCCACGCCTGAAGAACGCCACCTGCGCGCCCGCGCCGACTGGAGCCTGGAAGTCCTGGCCGAATACGCCGGCGCGCTGAAGCACCTGCGCTCGCGCATCGATATCCGCGCCGTGCCCTTCGCCAACGGAATGTAGCCACGCAATACAGGAAGTGACCGCTCCGGCGAGGCGCCCTGCCTCCCCGGCGCCGTGAAGAAATTCGCTTTCGCCAGGGCCCTTCCCCGCCAAACTGTGGCTACAGTCTTAGGAGCCGTCACGGGCTTGGGCGCCCTGCTGCACGCGGGCAAGTCCATGAGCGGCCTGACAAAGACACGGGCAAGGGTGAACCTTATCGCCGCCTGCCCGGTCGATAGATGCAATCTGGCCAGGTTTGGCGATAAGCCCCCGTTTCTTCCAATGGGGCGTCGTATGGCTGGTTTCATTTCCTGGAGAACGCCCGTGATAACGACCCGACACATCGCCAGTCTCAAAGCCTGGGGCGCCCATGGTTTCACCGCGACCGGCGTGGTCACGGCCTTTCTCGCCACCCTGGCGCTGTTCGACAACCAGCCCAAGGCCTGCCTGCTGTGGCTGGGCGTGGCGCTGATCGTCGATGGGGTCGACGGCTCGCTGGCGCGCAAGGTTAATGTGCAGTCGGTGCTGCCGCATTTCGACGGCTCGGTGCTGGACCTGGTGATCGACTACCTGACCTATGTGTTCATCCCGGCGCTGTTCATCTATCGCTACATCCCGCTGCCGGACTACAGCGCGCTGCTGGCGACCTCGGTGATCCTGGTGTCGTCGCTGTTCTGCTTCTGCAACGTCAACATGAAGAGCAAGGACAACTATTTCGTCGGCTTTCCCGCGGCCTGGAACGTGGTGGCGCTGGCGCTGTACATCCTTGCCCCGACACCCTGGCTAAGCCTGTCGAGCATCGTGGTCCTGGCGCTGCTGACCCTGACCCGGATGAAATTCCTCCACCCCTTCCGCGTGCGCCGCTTCATGCCGGTGAATATCGCGGTGACCGCCATCTGGCTGCTGTGCAGCCTATCGCTGGTGATCAACCATCCCTACAATGGCCCGTGGGTGATGGGCTTGTGGCTGGCCATGTCGGCGTACTTCCTGGGCATCTGCATCTGGCGCACCGCGCTGGGCTGGTTCGACCGCGCGCGAACCTGAACCACTGCTGTATCCCTGACCGCAACGAGACTCGACATGCTCTACCGCTTCGCCGCTGACGCCCTGGTATCGCTGCACTTGGCCTTTATCCTGTTCGTACTCTTCGGCGGCCTGCTGGTGCTCAAGTGGCCGCGCCTGGCCTGGCTGCACCTGCCCGCCGCGACCTGGGGCGTGGCGGTCGAAGTCTTCCACCTGCCCTGCCCGCTGACCGAGTGGGAAAACCGCCTGCGCCACGGCGCCGGCCAGCAGGGGTATGGCGACGGTTTCATCGAACACTACCTGATCCCGCTGATCTACCCGGCCGGGCTGACGCCGCAGATCCAGCTGGGCCTCGGCGCGCTGGTGCTGCTGATCAACGCTCTGGTCTACGGGCGCCTGTTGTGGCGGCGCCGGCAGCCTTGAAAAAACCGACGGCGTGGCTGGCGAATCCCGCGCCACAGCCTGCCCCGTCTGTGTATATTTCCAGGCAACCCCATGGGCAACGGCGATCCGCGATCGCTTCGAGTGGAGTCCATAGATGCCCGATTTCCAGATCCGCCAGCCCTGCCCTCCCGGCGCCTGCGATTGCGAGCGCGAGCGCCTGCTGCAAACCCCTGGCACCGACCTGCGCATCCTCGGCCTGACCCGCCAGGAAGAAAAGCGCCTGCTCGAGCGGCTGGAAAACCTGCAAAGCCTGAGCGACCTCGAACACATGCAGCGACGGATGTACGAACTGCTGGGCATCCGCGTACAGATCGCCCCCAGCTTCAACGAAGTGCGCAGCATGCGCGGCATCGCCATCCAGCTCGATGAACTGCCGGGCCTGTGCCGCAAGACCCGCCAATCGATCCCCGCCGCCATCCGCCGCGGCCTGGAAAAGAACCCGGAAATCGCCTACCGCCTGCTCGACGCCCACGACCTGTTGCGCGACGCCTGAACTGGAATCCCCTATGAAACCCATCGTCACGACCAACCCCTTGATCGTTATCAGCGACACGCTCGACAGCACCTTCGAAACCCTGCTCGACATCGGTCTCGCCACCTTCAATGAGCAGATGACCGGCTACAACGATCGCCAGCCGCTGGCCGTGGAACTCAAGGACCCGGAGACCGGCCAGGTCCTGGGCGGCATCAGCGGCCGCACCTCCCTGGGCCTGTTGTTCATCGACCTGTTCTACCTGCCCGACAGCCTGCGCGGCGCGGGCCTCGGCGCCCGACTGCTGCAGGCTTGCGAAGACGAAGGCCGGCGCCGCGGCTGCCGCTCGGCCGTGCTCTACACCCTGAGCTTCCAGGCGCCGTCGTTCTATGAAAAACACGGCTGGCAACGCTTCGGCGAGGTCGCCTGCGATCCCGAAGGCAGCAGCCGGGTCTTTATGAGCAAGGTTTTGTAGGCGGCCAGGGCTGCCTAGGCCCGCGCTGGCCACGCCGCCGAACGCCTGCCCCATCGCGTTAGCGTTCTTCGCGCGCAAGCTGCGCTCCTACAGAAGCGCAAGCTTCGGCACTCGCCTACGAATCAACTCGCACCGGCCTGGAACTTCTTGCGGTACGCCGCCGGCAGCAGGCCGACCCGTTGCTGGAACAGCCGGCGAAACGAGTTGCTGTCTTCGTAGCCCACCTTGTAGGTGATGCTGTCCAGGGTCATGCGCGTGGATTCCAGCAGCTCCTTGGCCTTTTCCAGGCGCAGGGTCTGCAGATAGGCCAGGGGCGTGTAGCCGGTGGCCTCCTTGAAGCGGCGCTTGAAGTTCCGCACGCCAAAGCCGAAGCGCCGGGCCGTGTCGTCGATCAGCAGCGGCTGGTCGAAGTGTTCCTCCAGCCAGTCCTGCACCCGCAGGATCTCGCCATCGCCGTGGCTCTTGGGCAACGACCACATGACATAGACCGACTGCTCGCTGCGCACCTTGTCGATCAGCAGGTACTTACCGCACTTCTGCGCCAGCTCCAGGGACGCGAAACGCCGCACCAAATGCAGCAGCAGGTCCATGGCCGCGCTCGCGCCGCCGCTGGTGATCAGGCGATCGTCCTCGCAGAGGAGCTGCCCCTCGTCCAGCTCGACCCCGGCATAACGCCGCCGGAACAGCTCGGCAAAAGCCCAGTGGGTGGTGGCGCGGGCGCCCTTCAATAGGCCGGCTTCGGCCAGCAGGAAGGTGGCGGTGCACATCGAGGCCAGCACCGCGCCTTGGGCATGCTGTTGCCGCAACCAGGGCCCATGCCTGGCAAATGCCGGCAAGGCTTCCTTCAAGGTGAAGAGAAAACCGGGGATCAGCACCAGGTCGGTCCGGGCGATCTCGGCCACCGAACGCTGCACCCGCAGCGCCTGCCCGCCCCAGGCGCTGACATCGGCGCCATCCAGCGAAGCGACCACCACCTCGAACGGCGCGCTGGCGCTGTCGGCGAACAGGTTGGCGGCGCTCAGGACTTCCAGGGCCAGGGTGGCGCTGGCGGCGGAACAGTGATCGGCCAGAAGCAAGGTGACGTGCATAGTGGATTCCGTTGCGCTTTTCGCATGAAAAATGTCATTTGCGCACCTAGCTTAGCCGATCCCCCTTGCCTAAAGTGCGGCCATCCTTTCAATCATCGGTGTACTCATGAATCTCTGGTTCCGCATGCTGCTCATGCTGTTTCGTCGTCCGTGGCGCAAGCCGGTCGAAGGCCTGGCCACCACCGTCGTGCGCATGCGCGTCTGGCCGCTCGACCTCGACCTCAACCGCCACGTCACCAATGGCCGCTACTTCACCCTGGCCGACCTCGGGCGCATGGATTTTGTCCTGCGCAGCGGCGCCTATCGCGTGGCCCTGCGCCACAGGGCCGTGCCGATCGTTGGCGATGTGTGGGGCAAGTTCCGCCGTGAACTGAAGCTGTTCGAAGCCTTCGAGATCCACAGCCGGATCCTCGGCTGGGACGAGAAATGGAGCTTTATGGAACACCGCTTCGTGAGCAAAGGCCGGGTGATCGGCGTGGTGGTGATGCGCGGGCTGTTCCGCTCGGCCAAAGGCACGATTGCCCCCGGCGAGTTCGTCCACGAACTGGGCATAGACATATCGCCCGAGTTGCCACAGTGGCTGCAAGACTGGTCGCAAAGCTGCGACGATATGAGTGTTCAGTTGCGCGCCGAGGAAGATCCAGCGCGTTAAGGCGGTTCGCAGAAACAACAACGCCATGGCCGACCCAGGTCGACAATGGCGTTGATGCGCGACAGCCAGCGCTTGAGCGAGCGCGACGCCGTAATGGCACCGCGCCCGCCCGTCACTCAGTGCGGGGCGCGGGGGATGGTCTTGAGCAGGTCTTCGGGGCTGATGTGGCCGACCACGCTGCCCGGTTGCGGCATGTTGAGGATGTGGCCTTTCATCTTGCCGATGATGTGCATCTCGCACGGCTTGCAGTCGAACTTCAGGGTCAGCACTTCGTCACCGTGAATCAGCTGCATCGGCGCCACCTTGGTGCGCACGCCGGTGACGCCCTTGGCCTGTTTCGGGCACAGGTTGAAGGAGAAACGCAGGCAGTGCTTGGTGATCATCACCGGCACTTCGCCGGCCTCTTCGTGGGCCTCGTAGGCCGCATCGATCAGCTTCACCCCATGGCGGTGATAGAAATCGCGGGCCTTCTGGTTGTAGACGTTGGCCAGGAACGACAGATGCGATTCCGGGTACACCGGTGGCGGCGTGGTCTCGGCCTTGCGGCTGCCACGCGGGTGAGCGGCGATCCGCGCGGCGGTCAAGGCTTCGATCACTTCCCGGCGCAAGGCCTTGAGCTGCGAGTTGGGGATGAAGAATGCCCGCGGCGCATCGAGCTTGATGTCGATGGCGTGGTACTGCGTGGTGCCGAGCTGGCCGAGCAGGTCGCGCAGCTGCTCCAGCGCCTGTTCCGGCTTGTTGGCGACGCCGAACGGGCCGTTCAGGGTCACGCTGGCGCTGATGCCTTCTTCGCTGGTCGCGGTCACTTCCAGCTGTTCTTCGCGCAGGCGCGCGACCCAGCTCAGGGCCACGCGACGCTCGGACGAAGTCTTCTGCAGGGCCTGCTGCCAGTTGTGATCGAGGTTTCGGTTCAGCGGGTGGTTCGGCCGCAGCTTGTACAGGCCTTCCGGCATCTCGTTAGGCTCGACGCGATAGCGATAGCGCTTCTCGCCGTCCTCTTCGAACTCGCCCTTGGGCTCGGCGATGTTGGCGCGGAAACCCACCACTTCGCGCTTGACCAGCACGTTGAGGCCGTCGCCGTTGGACAGCGGCTCATGGGTCACCACTTGCAGGTCGCGCTTGGCGACCTTCTCGACCACGCCCACCGGCAGGCCGGTAAAGGTCGGTGAGTCGAAGGCGCCAATGTCGATCTTGCGATCGGTGACGAAATAATCGGTGCTGCCGCGGTGGAAAGTCTTTTCCGGGTCGGGCAGGAAGAAGTGCGCGGTGCGGCCGCTGGAAGCGCGGGCCAGGTCGATACGGTCTTCGAGCACGTCGTCCAGGCGCTGGCGGTAATAGGCGGTGATGTTCTTCACGTAGCCCATGTCCTTGTAGCGCCCTTCGATCTTGAACGAACGCACGCCGGCCTCCACCAGGGCGCGGATGTTGGCGCTCTGGTTGTTGTCCTTCATCGACAGCAGGTGCTTCTCGTAGGCAATCACCCCGCCCTTTTCGTCCTTGAGGGTGTACGGCAGGCGGCAGGCCTGGGAGCAGTCGCCACGGTTGGCGCTGCGGCCTGTCTGCGCATGGGAGATGTTGCACTGGCCGGAGAAGGCCACGCACAGCGCGCCGTGGATGAAGAACTCGATCGCCGCGTCGGTCTCGTCGGCGATGGCGCGGATTTCCTGCAGGTTCAGCTCGCGGGCCAGGACCAGTTGCGAGAAGCCGGCCTGGTCGAGGAACTTGGCCCGGGCCAGGGTGCGGATATCGGTCTGGGTGCTGGCGTGCAGCTCGATCGGCGGAATGTCCAGCTCCATCACGCCCAGGTCCTGGACGATCAACGCATCGACGCCCGCGTCGTACAGCTGGTGGATCAGCTTGCGCGCCGGCTCCAGCTCGTTGTCGTGGAGGATGGTGTTGATGGTGGTGAAGATCCGCGCGTGGTAACGGCGGGCGAACTCCACCAGCTCGGCGATTTCGCTCACTTCGTTGCAGGCGTTGTGGCGCGCGCCGAAGCTCGGGCCGCCGATGTACACGGCGTCGGCGCCATGCAGGATGGCCTCGCGGGCGATGGCGACATCGCGGGCAGGGCTGAGCAATTCCAGGTGATGCTTGGGCAAGGACATATTTTTTTAGTCAGGCTTGTCACGGTCGAGGCGCGCATTGTAGCGGCGAAACGCCTGACCGGCACCCGTGTACTGCCCGGTGGCGCCCACTCGCCGAGCGGCACCACCGGATAACGCCGCAAACTCAGCCCTTGGCCGCCATCGCGGTGACTTCCACGCGCATGCCTTCGACCGCCAGGGACGCCACGCCAACGGCGGCGCGCACCGGCCAGGGCTTGGCGAAGAAGCGCTGGTAGACCTCGTTGAACGCCGCGCGGTCGGCCATGTCGGTGAGGTAGATGGTCAGGTGCAGGACCCGGTCCATGGAGCTGCCGGCCTTTTCCAGGGCCACCTTGAGCGCCTGCAGGGTGCACGCGCTCTGCGCAGTGATGTCGCCCAGCTCCAGGCTGCCGTCGGCGCGGGTGGGGATCTGGGTGGAGACCAGGATGCCGGCGAAACCGGCAACGTCGGAAGAGATGGAGTCCGCGTCGGGATCGGGAATGAAATCGATATCGTGGTTGGCCATGGGGCTCTCTTGTTCGAGGGGATAAAGGGCGCCAGTTTACAGCCCCGGCGCCGGGTCGTGCGCGAATCGGCGGGAAAACCCGGCCCGCCCTCCTCGCCCGGTGGCAGCCTGTAACACTCCAGGGCGAGGGCGACGCTGCTGCCCGACTATTATCCCTGTCAGGCATTTATCGCCGACAGACCCTCGATATCCTGCTGGCCATTCGCGCATCAATACGGAGAACAAACCCATGAAGATCGTCATCACCAGCGTGGTCGTCGACGACCAGGCCAAGGCCCTGGCCTTCTACCGGGATGTGCTGGGTTTTCAGCTCAAGCACGACATCGCCATGGGCGAGCATCGCTGGCTGACGCTGACCTCCCCCGGCGACCCCGACGGCGTCGAATTGCTGCTGGAGCCCGACGCCCACCCGGCCGCCAAGCCATTCACCTCGGCACTGAAACGCGATGGCATCCCTTTCACCTTTTTCGGAGTCGAGGATGTGCACGCCGAATATGCCCGGCTGAGCGCCCTGGGCGTGCAGTTCACCCGGCCGCCGACGGTCGCCGGCCCGGTGACCCTCGCGGTCTTCGACGACACCTGCGGCAACCTGATCCAGATCGTCCAGCAGAACTGAACCGGCGCGGTGCGCTGAAAGCCCTCTCCCTTGCGGGAGAGGACGGGTGAAGACCTTCAGGTGTGGTGAATGTCCCGGTCCTTGGTTTCCGGCAGGAACAAGGTGCCCAGGATCGCCGTCATCACCGCGATGACGATCGGGTACCAGAGCCCGTAGTAGATGTCCCCGGTGGCCGCCACCATGGCGAACGCCACCGTCGGCAGGAAGCCGCCGAACCAGCCGTTGCCGATGTGATATGGCAGCGACATCGAGGTGTAGCGGATGCGCGCCGGGAACAGCTCCACCAGCCAGGCGGCGATCGGGCCGTAGACCATGGTCACGTAGATCACCAGCAGGGTCAGCAATGCCAGCACCGCCGGGTAGTTGGTCTTGGCCGGGTCGGCCTTCTCGGGGTAGCCGGCGTCCTTGAGGGCGCTGCCCAGGGTGGCGACGAAGGCATCGTTCTGCGCCTTGAAGTCGACGGCCGGCATGCCGGTGCCTTCGAAGCTCGGCAGCACCTTGTCGCCGATCCGGATCCGCGCCACGGCGCCGGGCTCGGCCTTCTCGTTCGCGTAAGGGATGGCTTTCTTCGCCAGCACGCTCTTGGCCAGGTCGCAGGAACTGGTGAATTTGGCCTTGCCCACCGGGTCGAACTGGAACGAGCACTGGCTAGGATCGGCGATCACCGTGACCGGGTTGCGCTCCTGGGCGCTGAACACCTCGGGGTTACCGTATTCGGTCAGCGCCTTGAAGATCGGAAAGTAGGTCAGCGCCGCGAGGACACAACCGGCCATGATGATGCCCTTTCGGCCGATGCGGTCCGACAGGCTGCCGAACAGGATGAAGAACGGCGTGCCGATCAGCAGCGAGCCGGCGATCAGCAGGTTGGCGGTCTGCGGGTCGATCTTGAGCGTCTGCAGCAGGAAGAACAGCGCGTAGAACTGCCCGGTGTACCAGACCACCGCCTGGCCGGCGGTGCCGCCGAGCAGCGCCATGATCACGATCTTGAGGTTGTCCCAGCGGGCGAAGGACTCGGTCAGCGGCGCCTTGGACGACTTGCCTTCGGCCTTCATCTTCTGGAACACCGGCGACTCGCTCAGTTGCAGGCGGATGTACACCGAGACGATCAGCAGCAGGATCGACAGCAGGAAGGGAATCCGCCAGCCCCAGGCCTCGAAGGCTTCGGTGCCGAGGATCGTGCGGCAGGCGAGGATCACCAGCAGCGACAGGAACAGGCCCAGGGTCGCCGTGGTCTGGATCCACGACGTGAAGTAGCCGCGCTTGCCCTTGGGGGCATGCTCGGCCACATAGGTCGCCGCCCCACCGTACTCACCGCCCAGGGCCAGGCCCTGCAGCAGGCGCAGGCTGATCAGGATGATCGGCGCCGCCACACCGATGGTCGTATAGCTGGGCAGCAGGCCGACCACAGCGGTGGAGACACCCATGATCACGATGGTGATGAGGAAGGTGTGCTTGCGCCCGATCATGTCGCCCAGGCGGCCGAACACGATGGCGCCGAACGGTCGCACGGCAAAGCCCGCGGCGAATGCCAGGAGGGCGAAGATGAAGGAGGTGGTTTCGTTGACGCCAGCAAAGAAGTGCTTGGCGATGATCGCGGCGAGAGAGCCGTAGAGGTAGAAGTCGTACCACTCGAATACGGTGCCCAGGGACGAGGCGAAAATGACCTTGCGTTCCTCCCTGGTGATCCCGCGGTTGGGCGCACTGCCCGTGGTTGTACTGTCGATTGCCGGCATGAGGGTTCTCCGTCTTGTTCTTGTTATAGGCCGGAGTGCCTTACTACCCTTGCCGCACCCAGGCCCTGGGCTGATGTCATCGAACTGAAGCTCATTGAACAGATGTCACCGGACTGAAGCTCATCGAACTACGGATTGCACAAAGCATGGAAACAGACTGACGGCCTCGCATCGCTGCCAGGTTTCCCTGAAGCATAATCAGCTTCGCGCAGATATCCACTCGCCCGCTGCCTGACGGCCCCCTGCCACGCCGCCGCCAATCATCACGGCCGTCGATCATTCAAATCATGAAAGCGGATTTTTCATTTTCCGCCGATGCCTTCAGAATGGCGCCACCTTCAATACCGTCGGACAAGTACGTCATGAATATCAATTTTGCGGTCGCCTGCATGATCGTGGTTTCCTTTGCCATCGCCCTGTTCCACACCTGATCGGCAGCCCCGCTCGACATAGCCCCCAGCCATCGGCACGGGTGCCAGACACTGACTTGCCGCGTTCCCCACGCGGCATTTGTGTTTAAAATGCCCGCCCTTTTATTGCCGGCCCTCCTTCGATGAACCCCGACGCCCTCGCCACCCTGCACCACCACCTGCTGACAGCCCTGGCCTGCGCTCCGGCGGAAACCCGGCGCCTGTTCCATGGCCGCGGGCGTTGCTGGCCGGGGCTGGAGCAACTGACCGTCGACTGGCTGCAGGGCGTGGTGCTGGTGGCGCTGTTCAAGGAGCCGGAGCTGCAGCAGCTGGAGGCGCTCAAGCAGTTGCTGCTGGCACTCAGCACCTCGCCCGAGTGGCAGGCCTGTGGCGCCCATACCCTGCTGCTGCAACACCGTTATCAGCTGCAAAGCCCGGTGGACTGGCTGGTAGGCGAACCTATCGATGAATGGACCCTGGTCGAGGAAGGCCTGCGCTATCGGGTGGACCTGGGCCAGAAGCAGAACAACGGCCTGTTTCTCGACATGCGCTACGGTCGCAACTGGGTGCGCGCCAATGCCCGGGGCAAGCGCGTGCTGAACCTGTTCGCCTACACCTGCGGCTTCTCGGTGGCGGCCATCGAAGGCGGCGCGACCCATGTGGTCAACCTCGACATGTCGCGCGCGGCCCTGAGCCGTGGCCGCGACAATCACCGGCTCAACGGCCACGACCTGAGCCGGGTGAGTTTTCTCGGCCACGACCTGTTCAAGTCCTGGAGCAAAGTGAAAAGCGGCGGGCCCTACGACCTGGTGATCATCGACCCGCCTTCCTTCCAGAAAGGCAGCTTCCTGCTGACCAAGGACTACGCCCGGGTGCTGCGGCGCCTGCCGGAATTGCTCACCGCCGACGGCTGCGTGCTGGCCTGCATGAACGACCCGGCCGTCGGCTCGGACTTCCTGATCGACGGCGTCACCCGCGAGGCCCCGGGCCTGCGCTTCGAGCAACGCCTGGACAACCCACCGGAGTTTCCCGATAGCGATATCGAGAGCGGCTTGAAGGCCCTGGTGTTCCGCCGAGTCGAATAAACCCGCGGCGGTTCAGGCCGGGCTTGCCACAGGTCCGAACTCGTCATCCACCGACCCAGGCCAGCCCCTGATAAAGCCCAGCACCTCCCGGCTCTTGCCACCACCGTCACACCGGCGCCTGCACCACCTCGATGCCCAGGCGCCGGTAGTCCTCGATGCTGCCCGAGGCCAGGTGCTGCTCGGTGATCAGCGTATGCAGACGATTGCACGGCGCCACGGCGAAGGGTTCCACCGCGCCGAGCTTGTCGGCGGTGGTCACCGCGATGACCTGGGAAGCGCTGTCGAGCAAGGCCTGCTTCACCGGTACCTCATCGAAGTGCAGCGAGGTGATGCCGACCTCCGGGTGAATCGCGCACACCCCGGTGAACAGCAGGTCGGCGCGGATGCCCTGGATCAGGCGTACCGCCTCATGGCCACCGGAGGACAGGGTCGCCGGGTTGAGCCGGCCGCCGGCGAGAATCACCTGGCTGCGCGGGTATTCGGCCAGGGCGACGGCGATCAGCGGCGAAGCGGTGACCGCGGTGATGCCGATATCGGCAGGTAGCGACTGGGCGATCAGCAGCGTGGTCGAGCCCGAGTCGAACATCACGATCTGCCCTTCCTGCACCCGCTGCGCGCCGAGCCTGGCCAGGTGGCGCTTGACCTCGCTGCTTTCGCCCAGGCGGGTGAACACATCCTTGCCGGTGTCCTTGGGCCGTGGCAGCGCGCCGCCGTGCACCCGCTGCAGCAGCCCGGCATCGGCCAGTTCCGCCAGGTCGCGGCGGATGGTGTCCTCGGAGACCGCGAAATGCTGGCCCAGCTCGGAGGCCATGACCTTGCCGTCGCGTTCGAGCAGCAACAGGATCTTCTGCCGGCGCACATGGGGCAGTTCGGCGATGGAATGCTGGTTTTGCATGGTTATGCCTGCTTTTGCGTGTTTATGCGAGATTAGCCAAGGCTTTGCCCAAACACAACGCCAGCCCTGCGCATTGGCCGCCCGGGCCCAGGCTTGCTTTACTGAGGCAACCGGGGCGAATTCGTCCCGCCCACAAGTCATGTGGCACCCGGACGCCCATGAGTGAGGAGATAACGCGCGATGCAACGTCTCAGTGCCAAAGACTTCGCCCCCGAGCTGCTTGAGCTCTACGACTACTACGCCCACGGCAAGATCAGCCGCCGCGAGTTTCTCGACCGGGCGGCGGCCTTCACCCTGGTCGGGCTGACCGCCAGCGCCACCCTCGCCGCCCTGACGCCGAACTACGCCCTGGCCGAACAGGTGTCGTTCACCGACCCGGCGATCGTCGCCGAATACATCACCTACCCCTCGCCCAAGGGCCACGAACAGGTCCGGGGTTATCTGGTGCGCCCGGCGAAAGCCGAAGGCAAGTTGCCGGCGGTGGTGGTGGCCCATGAAAACCGCGGGCTCAACCCGTATATCGAGGACGTTGCGCGACGCCTGGCCAAGGCCGGTTTCATCGCCCTGGCCCCCGACGGCCTGACCTCCCTCGGCGGCTACCCCGGCAACGACGACAAGGGCCGCGAGCTGCAACTGAAGGTCAATCCGGAAAAGCTGATGAACGACTTTTTCGCCGCCGTCGAATGGTTGCTCGAGCACGAGGCCAGCACCGGCAAGGTCGGCATCACCGGCTTCTGTTATGGCGGTGGCGTGGCCAATGCCGCGGCCGTGGCCTATCCGGAACTGGCGGCGGCCGTGCCCTTCTACGGACGCCAGCCGGACAGCGCGGAAGTCGAGCGGATCCAGGCGCCGCTGTTGCTGCACTATGCCGAACTGGACACCCGCATCAACGAAGGCTGGCCGGCCTACGAGCAGGCACTGAAAGCCGCGGGCAAGACCTACGAAGCCTATATCTACCCCGGGGTGAACCACGGTTTTCACAACGACTCGACCCCGCGCTACGACGAGGCGGCGGCCACCCTGGCCTGGGACCGGACGCTGGCGTGGTTCCACAAGTACCTGGTCCAGGCCAGCGGCTGACAGCGGTTTGCAGGCGACGGCGCGAGCGCGCCGTCGCTTGTTCTCAGCGGCTCAGCCCTTGTTCAGCAACGCCGTGGCGATCACCGTGCCCATGGGCGTCGGTTGCGGGTCGTTCTGGTGCGCGACCGCGTTCACCGCCCAGTCCTCCAACTGCACCCGGCCCTTCTGGAAGATCATCATGTGGGTCGAACCGCCGAACTCGAAATGCCCGATCTCGGTGCCACGGGTGATATTCACCGCTGCCGCGCCTTCGTCGACGATGAACGGCGGCTCGATCACGCAGGTCGAGACCTCGACCATGCCGATGCAGATCAGCGCGACATAACCGCAGGTCGGGTGCTCGAAGACAAAGATCGCCCGGGCGGCGACATGCCCCAGGTACGGCTGCGACTCGGTGCCCTCCCAGGTGCCCTCGCCTTCACCCTGGGCCGGACGCTGGGCGAAATAGGTGCCCGGCTGGACCCAGGAGCGCACCAGCTTGCCGTCGAGCGGGGCGTTCCAGCGGTGATAGTGGGTCGCCGACAGGAAGCCCTGGTAAGCCTGCCCGCCCTGGAACGGCGCGGCCCACTGCTCCTGGCCGCCGAACAGATCGAGCAGCGAGTAATTGACGTCCTTGATCCAGAACTCGGTCTCGAACGCCACATCGTTTTCGTACTGCCAGGGCGTGGTCTCGCAGCCGATATCGACCTGGGTCAGCGGGTTGCCCTGGAACGGCCGCGCGCCGGGCACGAACCTGCGGATGAAGAACGCGTTCCAGGAATCGAAGCCATAGCCGGGCAGGTTCGGGTCATGCTCCATCTGCTTCCAGACCCCGGCCTCGTGGGCCGCCGCGGAGATCCACGAGCCCTCTTTTTCCGGGTCGTTGATGTCCAGCTTGTCGAGGGAAGCGCTGCTCTTGAGGAAGGCGTTCCAGGCATTGAGCACCTTCTTGAACTGCTGGTTGAAGGTCGTGTCATGGAACAGCGCGACACCCGCCTCGGTGCCCATCGACACCGCCAGGAAGGCGTTCATCGGCGTGCCGACCTGGGCCGTGGTGTTGAACGACGAGGAAGTGCTGATGATCTCGTTGAGAATCTCGAAGAAGCTGTCGTAGCCGGCGATCCACAGCGCATCGCCGTCCGAGTCCTTGATCTGCTCCTTGGTCGCCTCGTCCAGGGTCGCCACGTAGGCGTTGGACTGTTCGATCATCGAGTTGACCCACATGCGGTACACGCTGTTGTGGGTGACCCAGGTCTTGAACTCGATGATTTCCGCGCGCATCGGGGTCAGGGTGCCGGCCTTTTTCTTCTCGGCGATCAGGTTGCGCAGCGGCACCAGGAATTTGGCCGTGGCCCATACCCGGTTGGGCACCCAGAAGCCCATCTGGATCGGCCCGGCGTTGGCCAGCGTCAGGCGTTCGGCGCCGGTGCTTTCCAGGCGTGCCTGGCGCGACGACTGTTTGGGGTTGTTGAGCTGTTTGTCGTACTGAGTCATGTCTTTACTCCTTTAAAGAGGCGGCGCCCGGGCTGCGATGGCACGGGCGCGACCAGACCGCGATGAGGTACTGGCCAGCAAACGACTGCTCCAACAGGCGTTCATGTCAGGGGGGGCGACAAGGGTTTTGTACGGGGTTGAACGACACTCCGTGTCCTTCTCGCAATGCCGGTCCCGGGCAGAATGCGGCGGCCGAACGGCCATCTACAGGCGCGACTTGCCTGGACAAGTAAAGCTGCTCTGGCGGGTTTCTGGGGGTCACCCAAAAAATTCATGTAACCGGTCGCTTCACGCCCCCGCTCGGCTGGCGATGGGCGCATGTCGGGCCATCAGCTCGGCGACCCAGTCGATGAACACCCGCAGCTTGATGCTGATATGCCGGTTGGGCGGGAACGCCACGTAGATTGGCATCGGCTCGAGCCGCCAGTCCTCGAACAGACGCACCAGCTCGCCCCGTTCCTGATGCGCCCGGGCCATGTAGTCCGGCAGCCAGAGCACGCCCAGGCCCGCCAGGCCGGCGGCGAGGTAGGCATTGCCATCGTCGACCGCCAGCACGTAGCGGCCCTTGATCTGCAGGCTCTCACCGTGGCCGTGCATGGCATAGGGCAAGGCCTTGCCGGTGCGCGCCCAGAGAAAACCGACGATGCGATGCAACGAATCCTCCAGCTCGCGCGGATGCGCGGGCGTGCCGAGGCGCTCCAGGTAGCCGGGCGCCGCATACACGCCCAGCTGGAGGTCGCCGACCCGCCGCGCCATCAGCGACTGGTCCGTCAGCTCGCCGCCGCGCACCACGCAATCCACGTTCTCGCCAAGCACATCGACGATGCGGTCGCTGACGCCCAGGTCGATCTGGATGTCCGGGTAGCGAGCGTGAAACCCGGGCAGCGCCGGCACCAGTATCATGCTCGCCAACGGGCTGGGCACATCCACCCGCAGGCGTCCCCTGGGCAACGCCGAGGCACTGGACAGGCTGGTCTCGGCATCGTCGAGGTCGGCCAGCAGGCGCACCACACGCTCGTAATACACCGCGCCGTCGGCGGTCAGGTGGACCCGGCGCGTGGTGCGGTTGAGCAACTTGACCCGCAGGCGCGCCTCCAGCTGCTGCACCAGTTGCGTCACGCTGGTCTTGCTCATGTGCAGCGTGTCGGCGGCCTTGGTGAAACTGCCCGCCTCCACCACCCGGGCAAAGGCCTGCATCGCATCAAATCGGTCCATTTCCACCCCGGCTAACCATTGGATTGTTTGGATTCCACAAACAGTGATGGCTACGGTTGCTGGTTTATCGGCCCGGCGCAAGTGCCTAGAGTCAGCTTCATCGTTCATTCCAGGCCGGCTTCGGCCCTTATCGATGGAGGCAACACATGACTCAGCGCGACGTGGTTTTTCCGCCCGGACGCCAGGCGCTTTACCAGCGCAACCGCTACTCGCCGGCGATCCGTTCCAATGGTTTTCTGTTCGTCTCGGGGCAGGTCGGCAGCACCGCCGACGGCTCGCCCGAGGCGGACCTCGAGGCCCAGGTCCGCCTCGCGTTCACCAACCTCAACGCCATCCTGGCGGCCGCCGGCAGCTCCTTCGACGAGGTGATCGACGTCACCGTGTTTATCGTCGACCCCGAGGACAAATTCGAAGCCATCTGGAAGGTGGTGCCGGAGTTCTGGGGCCAGGCGCCGCACCCGACGCTGACCGCCGTGGGCGTGACCTGGCTCTATGGCTTCGACTTCGAGATCAAGGTCATCGCCAGACTGCCGGAAAGCACCGCCGGCTGACTCACACCCCTCGACCGGGTCACGCCCGTGGCCCGGGATTCCACGGCCAGACCGGCCTCGCGGCTCCCATTCCCAAGCCCATTCCCACGCCTGACCCAGCATCACCCATCTGCTGAGCAATGATCTTTTGTCAGCCCCGCGCGGCCGAGCGTTAACTCTCGCCCCGCGAAGTCCTTTGACGGACCCCGTCACAAAATCAATAAGAGGGTTGGCCGATGCAAAGCAATGGCGCGTTGCTGTGGGTGTTGTTAGCCGCGATCGTGATGATCGTGGTGTTGATTGTCAGGTTCAGGGTGCATGCCTTCCTGGCGCTGATCGCCGCCTGCGGCCTGGTCGGGTTGGGCTCGGGAATGCCCTTGAATGCCATGCTCGAATCGTTCCAGAAGGGCCTGGGCGATACCCTGGGGTTTCTCGCCGCGATCATCGGGCTGGGCAGTATCCTCGGCAAGATGCTCGAAGAATCGGGGGGCGCCGAACGCATCGCCCGGACCTTGCTCGACACCCTGGGCGAGCGTCGCGCCTCCTGGGTGATGATGCTGGTGGGGTTCATCGCCGGCATCCCGGTGTTCTTCGAGGTCGGCTATATCCTGCTGATTCCGCTGGTGTACGTGGTGGCCAAGGCCACCCGCCTCAACCTGCTGCACCTCGGCGTGCCGCTGGCGGTGTCGCTGATGTGCGTGCACTGCATGCTGCCGCCGCACCCGGCGGCCATGGCCATCACCCACTTGCTGGGGGCCGACGTCGGCAAGGTGATCCTCTACGGCCTGATCGTCGGCCTGCCCACCGCCATCGTCGCCGGGCCGCTGTGGATCCGCCTGGTGGCGCGCAGCCGGGCCGAACCCTGGCAGGCGGCCTTCCTCGAGGAGCGTTGCGAGGCCCGTGGCGAACGAGTGCTGCCGGGCTTCTGGCTGACGTTGCTGACCATCCTGCTGCCGCTGCTGCTGATGATCGGCAAGACCTTCGCCAGCGCCCTGCCCGCCGGCTCGACGCTGTCCGGGCTGCTGTCGTTCTTCGGCAACCCGCTGGTGGCGCTGCTGATCGCCGTGGTCTTCGCCTACTGGTCCCTGGGCCTGCGCCGCGGCCTGGGCATGCAGGACCTGCTGGGGCACACCCAGAAAAGCCTGCCGCCGCTGGCCAGCATCCTGCTGATCATCGGTGCCGGCGGCGCCTTCAACGGCATCCTGATCGACAGCGGCGTGGGCAAGGTGCTGGCCGACTCCCTGACCCGGCTGGACATCAACCCGGTGGTGCTGGCCTGGCTGGTGGCGGGCCTGATGCACTTCGCGGTGGGCTCGGCGACCGTGGCCATGATGAGCGCCGCCGCCATTGTGCTGCCGACCCTGGGCGTCGACTCCGGCTACAGCAAGGAGATCATCGTGGTCGCCATCGGCGCCGGGGCCATCGGCTGGACCCACGTCACCGACTCGGCCTTCTGGGTGGTCAAGGAATACCTCGGGGTGTCGCTGGCCGATGCCCTCAAGACCTTCACCAGCGCCACGGTCCTGGCCTCGGTGGTCGCCCTGCTGCTGACCCTGGCCCTCTCTCATTTCGTTTAAACCTTTGCCACAGGAGACCTCCCCATGATCGCAGGCCAGCCACTCGCTACCTGGACCCGTCGCTTCCCGCTGCTCGAAGAGCTGATGGCGTTGCGCGAAACCACCTGGTTCACCGCCACCCGCGCGCCCCTGGCCGATGGCCTGGGCGATCTTGCGCTGAGTGCCGCCGACGTGGCCGACGCCAGCGCGCGCCTTGCGCGTTTTGCCGCGTATTTTCGCGTGGCCTTCCCCGAGACCTTGGCCAGCCACGGCATTCTCGAATCGCCGATCCAGCCGCTGCCGGCCTTGCAGGCGGTGCTGGCGGACCGCTATGGCCAGGCCCTGCCCGGCGCGCTGTGGATCAAGCAGGACAGCCACCTGCCGATCTCCGGGTCGATCAAGGCCCGGGGCGGTATCTACGAGGTGCTCAAGCACGCCGAACGCCTGGCCCTGGAGGCCGGCCTGCTGCGCCCGGACCAGGACTACAGCGTGCTCGACTCGCCCGAGGCCCGGGCGTTCTTCAGCCACTACCGGATCGCCGTCGGCTCCACCGGCAACCTGGGCCTGTCCATCGGCCTGATGGGCGCCCGGCTGGGCTTCCAGGTCACGGTGCACATGTCCGCCGACGCCCGCCAATGGAAGAAGGACAAGCTGCGCGCCCACGGTGTGAATGTCATGGAATACCAGAGCGACTACAGCATCGCCGTGGCCCAGGGGCGCCGGCAGGCCAGCGCCGATCCGGCCTGCCATTTCGTCGATGACGAAAACTCCACCGACCTGTTCCTCGGCTACGCCGTGGCCGCCGAACGCCTGAGCCGGCAACTGCAACAGGCCGGGGTCCGGGTCGATGCCGAGCACCCGCTGTTCGTCTACCTGCCCTGCGGCGTCGGCGGCGGCCCCGGCGGCGTGGCGTTCGGCCTGAAGCTGGCGTTCGGCGACGCCGTTCACTGTATATTTGCCGAGCCCACCCATTCGCCGTGCATGCTGCTGGGGGTGCACACCGGGCTGCATGACGAGGTGTCGGTGCAGGACTTCGGCATCGACAACCTCACCGCCGCCGACGGCCTGGCCGTCGGCCGCGCCTCGGGTTTTGTCGGCCGCGCCATGCAGCGGCTGATCGAGGGTTACTACACCGTCAGCGATGACGAACTGCATGCCCTGGTCTGGCTGATGGCCAAGCACCAACAGCTGCACCTGGAGCCTTCGGCAGTGGCCGGCGTCCCAGGCATCGCCCGGGTGCACGCGCAGCGTGACCAGTACCTGCAGCGCAGCGGCCTGAGCGCAGCGGCTTACGCCCGGGCCACCCACCTGGTCTGGGCCACGGGCGGCAGCATGGTCCCGGACACCGAGATGCAGGCCTACCTGGCGCAAGGCGCCCGGGTGCTGCAAGGCTCATAACCGACCGACAGGAGAAGCGCCGGCTTGTACAACCTACCGCCCCGACTGGATGCCAAGCTCAACAGCAGCCAGTTCTCGAACCTGTTCACCTTCCAGGCCGCGGCCCGCCACCTGAGTTTCAGCAAGGCCGCCGATGAGTTGTGCCTGACCGCCAGCGCGGTCAGCCATCGCATCGCCCGGCTGGAGGCGGAGCTGTCGATCCAGCTGTTCCGCCGGCTGACCCGGCGGGTGGAGCTGACCGAGGCCGGCGAACGGATTTTCGCGATCCTCCAGCAGACCCTGGGCGAGCTGTCCGAAGTCCTGGCCCAGCCGGTCGACGCCGACCTGGCCGGGCCGCTGACCCTGTACGCCCACCCGTCCATCGCCCATGCCTGGCTGGTGCCGCGCCTGGCCGAGTTCGGCCAGCGCTTTCCCGGGGTCAGGCTCGACCTGCGGGTGGGCAACGACCGCATCGACTTCCGCACCCGGCAGATCGACCTGGCGCTGTACTACGGCAATGGCGAGTTCCAGGGGCTGGTGGCGCACAAGCTGATGCAGGAACGGGTTGCGCCGGTGTGCAGCCCGCAATACGCCGAACGCCATGGATTGACCGGCGCAGTCGAGCAACTGCAACAGTGCACCCTGCTGCATGACTCGCTGGCCTGGGACCACGCCACCTTCGATTCCGAATGGGCGCTGTGGATTCGCCAGCACGGCGCTGGCGTGGCCATGCCGAAACGCGGGGTGACTTTCGATCGCTCGGACCTTTGCGTCACCGCCGCCATCCACCATGCCGGCGTGGCGATCGGGCGCGAGCATCTGGTCAGCGAGGCGATCGGGCAAGGCCGGTTGGTGCTGCCGTTCACGGGGTTTACCCGCAGCGGCGAATACGATTACTACATCGTCCACCCGGCCCTGGAGACCCTGCCGCGACGGGTCTCGGCCTGTATCGCCTGGTTACGCGAGTGTGCGGCGCAGACGCCGGGAACCTGAAGGCCGGCGCTGGAGGCCGGCTGGGGGGGGAGATCAGCGGCTGGCGCCGCCGCCCTTCTTGCGCAGCGCCTTCAAGCGCTGGCTCGCCCGCTGCACCGCCGCCATCTTTTCCGGGCGCTTCATGCGCTTCCATTGGCGGATGTCGTCCTTGCTGCGCCCGCAACTCAGGCACAGATCGCCGCTCAGCTGGCAAACGGCGATGCAGGGGTTGTCGATTTCCTTGGCCATGCGTCAGCCTGGCTGTCGGTCGTCGCAGGTGCTGCCAACCATCAATGCTGCATCTTGCTGTGGTCGGGCATGTTCAGCGCGCGGGCCTGGGCCTCGACCTTGATCGACTCTTTCTCGCCCTTGGCGTTTTCCACCACCAGGGTCAGCGGCACCTTGTCGCCTTCCTTCACCTGGGCCACCAGGTCGATCAGCATCACGTGATAACCGTGGGGGTCCAGGGCGACGGCCTTGCCGGCCGGCAACGCGACGAAGTCCGCCGGGCGCATGCTCATCACATCGTTGTGCATGCTCGACTGGTGAATCTGCACGATCTTGGCCACTGGCGACTCGACGCTGAGCAGCTTGCTGTCGTCGCTGGCGGTCAGGGTCATGAAGGCCCCGGTCGCCTGTTGCCCGGCGACGGTGGCGCGTACCCAGGCGTCGTCGACCTGGGTCTGGGCCGCGGCCTGGCCCGCCAGGCCCAACAGGGACAGGCCGATCAGGATGCGTTTGGCACGTTGGGCGATAGCGGTTTTATTCAGGGCCGGGTACATCAGCAGACCTCCATGACGGTCAGTAGATCTTCCGCGCACTCTTGCGCGGTAAGCGATTGGGACAAGCCAAGGCGCAACGTGCCCCGGGAGTCGTAGACAAAACTGGTGGCGGTGTGGGACAGGGTGTAGGTCGAACCGCTGGGGATCTTCTCGTAGAACACGTCGAATTCCTTGGCCGTGGCCGCGGTCTGCTCCAGCGTGCCGTACAGCGCGACGAACGACGGGTCGAAGGCCTTGACGTAGGCGTCGAGAACCTCCGGGGTATCCCGCTCGGGGTCCAGGGTGATGAAGATCACCTGCAGGCGGTCGCCGTCGCGGCCCATCAGTTTCTTGGCCTGGGCCGCGCGCGCCAGCGTCGTGGGGCAGATCGCCGGGCACTGGGTGAAACCGAAGAACACCATCGGCATCAGGCCGCTATAGCTTGAGAGCGTCCTGACGTTGCCCTCGGTGTCCTTCAGCTTGAAGGTACGGCCCATGATCTTGTCGCTCAGATCCTTGCCATATTTGTACGACAGCTGGCCCCGGGTATCGCAGCCGGCCAGAAGACCGAGACCCAACACCCCCATACCTGCAATCACCTCGCGGCGACTCAACAAAACACTCATTCGTTACCGCCCTTTGAGGAGCCGAAAGTCCAGACGACCCGCCAGGCGGCCCATCCGTAAAAGCCACGCATGGTAGCAAAACGCGGCGCCCCGCTTCCTGCCAAATGGATGACAGGTTGTGTGCGACCTTGGTCGGGTGCGGCGTTTAGCCGCGCTTGCCAGCGGCGCTCAGCCCAGCCGCGCCAGGCGTTGTTGCCAGTTGCCGCCGTTGATGCGCTGGCACTGTTCTTCGCTGTCGTAGCGCACATGGGCCGCCAGCGCCTGCAACTCCACGCCGGCGTCATGCAGCGCCACGGCTGTCAGTTCGAGCATGCGCTCGCCCTGCCCGCAGGCCAGGGCCAGGGACTTGCTGGCCTGGGTGTCGAACACCCATACCACCCTCAGGCTGGCGGGAAACGCCGCGTAATCGGCCACATGGGTCAGCCAGGAGAACCCGACGATTTCCGCCTTGGCGGTTTCGCAGGCGTCGGTGAGGCTGGCAGCCAGGCGGCGTTCGAGACGCGCCTGCTCGCGTTTGCTTGATGGCATGGTGGCTCCTTGGCTGCCCGGTATTAAGCGTCGGGACCATGCAGTCTTGCCGCGAGCGCCCATCAATACAAGCCCCATGGCTGGCTGGCGCGGCTGTAATTCCGTAACATTCGCCGCCTTTCGACAATCCCCCGCAACCCCGGCCGACCCTGGCCCCCTCTCAGGTAAACCATGAAACCCGCTCGCCTTCGCGCCGACGTCCTGGCCGGACTCACCACCTCTTTCGCCCTGGTGCCCGAGTGCATCGCCTTCGCCCTGGTCGCCCACCTCAACCCGCTGATGGGCCTGTACGGGGCCTTTATCATCTGCACCCTGACCGCGCTGTTCGGCGGCCGCCCGGGGATGATTTCCGGCGCCGCCGGGTCGATGGCGGTGGTGATCGTCGCGCTGGTGGTGCAGCACGGCGTGCAGTACCTGCTGGCCACGGTGCTGCTCGGTGGCCTGGTCATGATCGCCTTCGGCCTGCTGCGCCTGGGCAAGCTGGTGCGGATCGTGCCGTACCCGGTGATGCTCGGCTTCGTCAATGGCCTGGCGATCATCATTGCCCTGGCCCAGCTGGAACACTTCAAGGCCGATGAACGCTGGCTCGGCGGCACGCCCCTGTGGCTGATGCTCGGGCTGGTGGCGCTGACCATGGCCATCGTCCATCTGCTGCCACGCCTGAGCCGCGCGGTGCCGCCGGCGCTGGTGGCGATCCTCGGGGTCGGCCTGCTGGTCTACCTGCTGGGCCTGCCGACCCGCACCCTGGGCGACATGGCCCATATCGCCGGCGGCCTGCCGCGCCTGATGCTGCCGGACATTGCGTGGAACCTGGAGACCCTGGGCATCATCGCCCCCTACGCGTTCCTGATGGCCATGGTCGGGCTGCTGGAAACCCTGCTGACCCTCAACCTCACCGACGAAATCACCGAGAGCCGCAGCTTCCCCGACCGCGAATGCGTGGCCCTGGGCGCGGCCAATATCGCCTCCGGCCTGTTCGGCGGCATGGGCGGTTGCGCGATGATCGGCCAGACCGTGATCAACCTCAGCTCCGGCGGTCGTGGCCGGCTGTCCGGGGTGGTCGCCGGGACGATGATCCTGCTGTTCGTGCTGTTTCTCTCGCCCCTGATCGAGCGCATTCCGCTGGCGGCGCTGGTCGGTGTGATGTTCGTGGTGGCCCAGCAGACCTTCGCCTGGGGCTCGCTGCGGGTGCTGCACAAAGTGCCGTTGAACGACATGCTGGTGATAGTCGCGGTGACCATCATCACCGTGTTCACCAACCTCGCCATCGCGGTGCTGTGCGGCATCGTCATCGCCGCCCTCAACTTCGCCTGGCAGCATTCGCGCGAGCTGTACGCCGACAGCCACGAGGAAGCCGACGGCAGCAAGCTGTACCGGGTCCACGGCACCCTGTTCTTCGCCTCGACCACGTCCTTCCTCAACCACTTCGACCCGGCGGGCGACCCGGCCCAGGTGACCCTCGACTGCCGCCACCTGAGCTTCGTCGACTACTCGGCCATCGCCGCCCTGAAAACCCTGCGCGAACGCTACGGCAAGGCCGGCA
The DNA here is from genome assembly GCF_900109505.1 of Pseudomonas sp. NFACC41-3. Lineage (NCBI taxonomy): Bacteria > Pseudomonadati > Pseudomonadota > Gammaproteobacteria > Pseudomonadales > Pseudomonadaceae > Pseudomonas > Pseudomonas sp. NFACC41-3. The sequence goes on along the minus strand of NZ_FOAE01000001.1, from coordinate 821,833 downwards.
AGCACCTGCGGGTGACCCACCTGTCCGAGCGCTGCAAGCAGTTGCTGAAACGCGCGGGCATCCAGCACGGTTGAACCCAGGCTCACGGAACGGCCACCTTCAGCGGCACTTCTGTTCCGACAAATGCCTTTACACCCCTTCCAGGCTTTCTTACTGTCGAGCAGCCCCGGATTCAAACGGGGCTGCTTGATCCATAAATGTCATACACGGAGTGAGTCATGCCAGGGAAAGACCTGTTGCTTAACAGCATCGAGACGCTGAAAGAAAGCTTGATGCTGGGGCACAAGCAATCGCAAAAGTACCCTTCGACGGTTATTGGAAATGAACGGGAACTCATCATTGAAAGCCTGTTGGCCCGGGTTCTGCCGCAAAATATCCGCTATGGCTCCGGGGTCATCATGGACTGCTACGGCCAAACCACCGGCCAGATGGATATCGTCCTTGAGTGCGAGCAAAGCTTCAGCCTGCCGATTACCTCCGGCAAGCAACGGCTGTACTTTGCCGATACCGTGGCGGCGGCCATCGAAGTGAAGTCCGACCTGCGGGTCCAGAAGGTCCAGGCGTTCGAACAGAGCCACGCCGTCCAGCGGCTGCAACGGAAAAAGTCGGAAGAAAAATTCATTTTCAGAAATGAATACCTTGTTCCTTCCTACATCATTGCTTTCAAAGGACCGAACGAAGACACCATTGCCAAATGGCTGTTCGAAGAATGCAGAGAGAAAGGCCAGCATTACCCCACCGGAATCCTCTGCCTGGAACCCGCTTACTTTTTCAGCTTCGAACCCTCTGGAAACTTCGAAGCATCCGGGGACAGCGCGGTTTTCGCCTTTCTTTGCAGCCTCTCCAATTGGCTTTCCTTCAATAGAGACAGCCGGTTCGACATCAAGAGCTACGTCTCGCTCCTGGATGAAGCCGAGAGTGACTGACGGGGTCCGACGGTCCCCGCAAGCACTGTGAAAAACAAAAGGCGAGCCGCAGCTCGCCTTTTTCATCAGCCAAACACAGGTTGCTCCGGCCAAAAAAGCGACATCACTGTGATATCATCGCCCCCTCTCCGGCCAAGGTCCGCACGACCCCACCCACCCCGGAAGACCCCATAAAAGAAGGCGCCACGATGCGCCTCCCGCCTGTCTTGCCTGCAAGAACCGACGACGCCCCGGAGCCTTTCCGAGCGCGCGCCGCTTTGCTGCGAACCTGCCGGATGCCGCGCAGGTTGTGCCTTTTGCCGCCACAAGGAACACAGTCATGCTTTTACGATCGATGAACATTTCCCGCCGTGCAGGCCTCAGTTTTGCCCTGATCGCGTTGCTCGCGGTTGCGCTCGGGGCGTTCTCCCTGCTGGAAATGCGGCGCATGAACGAGCAGTCGCTCGAGGTCGACAGGAACTGGCTGCCCTCGATCGTCGCGGCCAACGCCGTGGCCCTGACCAGTACCCAGATCCGTACCCTGACCCTGCGCCTGCTGGTCGTACGCGACAGAACCGAAGTCGAGGCCCTGCTGGACCGGGTCAAGCAGCTCGACGAGCAACTGTCGGCCCAGCAACTGGCCTACGAAAAACTCAGTATCGACCCCGAGGAAAAGGCGGCGTACGCGCGCTACCTGGGGGTCAGGGCGCTGTACCTCAAGGACCAGCAGCGCGTCCTCGACCTGGCGCGCCAGGGGCGCAAGGACGAGGCGATCGCCATCGTCGACGGCGGGCCGTTCCTGACCAATGCCGACGCCATGCTCAAGGAACTGCTGAGCGTGGTCGAGGTGAATACCCACGGCGGCGAAACAGCGGCCGCGCGCAGCAACGAAGTGTTCCAGAGCGCGGTCGGGCTGGTGTTGGCGATCCTGGCCATCGTGCTGGTGCTGACCGTCGGCCTGGCCATCGTGCTCACCCGCAGCATCGTGCGGCCGCTGAGCCAGGCCGTGGCAGTCGCCGAAACCATCGCCAGCGGCGACCTGTGCCATGCCATCAGCGTGACCGGCAACGACGAACCGGCGCGCCTGCTGCACGCCCTGCAACGCATGCAGAACAGCCTGCGCAGCACCCTGCAGAAGATCGCCGATTCCTCCAGCCAACTGGCGTCGGCCGCCGAAGAACTGCATGCGGTGACCGAGGATTCCAGCAAGACCCTGCACCAGCAGAGCAACGAACTGGAACAGGCCGCCACCGCGGTCAACGAAATGACCGCGGCGGTGGAAGAAGTGGCGCGCAACGCCGTCAGCACCTCCGAAGCATCCCGGGAAACCGACGCCACCGCCCACCACGGCCGGCAACAGGTGCAGCACACCGTCGACTCCATCGACGAACTGGCCGACGAGGTGACCCGCACCTGCGAGCAGGTCGAGCACCTGGCGGTGGATGTGCGCAATATCGGTCAAGTCCTGGAGGTGATCCGCTCGATCGCCGAGCAGACCAACCTGCTGGCCCTCAACGCGGCCATCGAGGCCGCCCGGGCCGGCGATGCCGGACGCGGTTTCGCCGTGGTCGCCGATGAGGTGCGGGCCCTCGCCCATCGCACCCAGCAGTCGACCCAGGAAATCGAAAGCATGATCAACACCATCGAAGAAGGCACCGAAGGCGCGGTCAGCGCCATGCGCCACAGCAACGAACGCGCCCACCTGACCCTGGAAGCCGCCCGCGCTTCGGGCCTGGCCCTGGACCAGATCACCCAGGCCATCACCTCGATCAACGAACGCAACATGGTGATCGCCAGCGCCAGCGAAGAGCAGGCCCAGGTCGCCCGCGAGGTCGACCGCAACCTGGTGAACATCCGCGACCTGGCGACCCAGACCTCGGCCGGGGCCAACCAGAGCAACGCCGCCAGCCAGGACCTGTCGCGCCTGGCGGTGGAACTCAGCGGCCTGGTAACCCAGTTCAAGGTCTGACGGCCAACGGGCTCCCGCGCCTCACCGCGCGGGGCCTTCAGTAGGCGTATTGAGCAATCACCTTGCGCACCCTTTCCAGCGCCACCCGCAGCTGATCCATATCGACCGAGCCCAGGGCCAGACGGATCGCGTGGGGCACCGGCGCGGCGCTGACAAAGGGCTCGGCGATGGACACCGAGACATTCTCCCGCAGCAAGGCCATCGCCACCTGATCGGCACGCACCTCCTCGGGCAGCGGCAGCCAGAGAAAATAGGACGCCGGATGCCCGATGTACGCCAGGCCGGCCAACACCTCCCTGGCTAGCGCCTGCCGGGCTTGCGCATCCTGGCGTTTCTCGGTTTCCAGGCGCGCCACGGTGCCGTCGTCGATCCAGTTGCAGACCAGCGCCGTCATCACCCCGGGGGTGTTCCAGGTGGTCGCGCGGATCACCCGTTCGATCAGCGGCACCCAGGCCGGCGGCGCGACGACAAAACCGACCCGCAGCCCGGTGGCGACATTCTTGGAAAAGCCCGACACATACACCGTCAGTTCCGGCGCCAGGGCCGCCAGCGGCGCGGGCGGATCCTCGGCGAGAAAGGCATAGGCGGCGTCCTCGATAATCAGCAGGCGATGCTGTCGGGCTATGTGCACCAGACGCTCGCGCCACGCCAGGTCCAGCACCCAGCCCATGGGGTTGTGCAGGGTCGGCATGGCATACACCGCCCGCACCCGCCGACTGCGGCACAACTGCTCGAAAGCCTGCAGGTCGGGGCCGTGCTCGGTCAGGGCAATCGACACCAGCTCCACGCCGTGGGCGTCGGCCACCACCTTGAACCCCGGGTAGGTCAGGGCATCGGTGGCGACCACATCGCCGGGCTTGAGCAGCGCCATGACCGTGGTCGCCAGGCCATGCTGGGCGCCGCTGACGATCGACACCTGCTCGGCGTCTACCCGCAACCCGCAAGAGACCAGATACCGCGCCACCGCGGCCCGCTCGTGGCTGCGGCCACTGTGGGGCTGGTAGCGCAGCAGCGCCTCCAGGTCACCGGCGGCCGCCAGTTGGCGCAGGCCGCCGCGCAACACTTCGGCCTGCCCGGGCAACGCCGGATAGTTGAAATTCAGATCCAGGGTGCCCGCCGCCGTGGCCTGCTGGTCGATGCCCTGCCCCGGCGGCAATGCGGTCTCGCGGACAAAGGTGCCGCGCCCGGTTTCGCCACTGATCAGGCCCATGGCCTCCAGCTCGGCATACACCCGCGAGGCGGTCACCAGGGCCAGCCCTTCCCTGGCGGCCAGCTCGCGGTGAGTCGGCAGACGGGCGCCGGGCGGCAGTGCGCCGCCACGGATATCGGCGGCAAAAGCATCGACCAGTTGTTTGTAGCGGGCACGGGCCATAGCGAAATGTATCCATAACAATATTTTGATTGTATTGCTTAGCACTCCTAGGATGGGGCCTGAGCAGCCCAGGCGCAATCTCGCCCTGCGGCGTAGCGCTTCCCCCTTGAACAGAGCTGAGCCCCTGAATGGAACGGACATCCCCCCTGCCACACCCCACCACGCAAAAGGCCGCGAGCGGCTGGCTCAACGGTTTTATCGGCGTGCTGATTTTCAGCGGCTCGCTGCCGGCCACCCGGGTCGCCGTGCTGGAATTCGACCCGCTGTTCCTGACCGTGGCCCGCGCCAGCATCGCCGGGGTCCTGGCCTTGTGCCTGTTGCTGCTGTTCAAGGAAAAACGCCCGAACAGAAACCAGCTGTGGCCCTTGGCGATAGTCGCCCTGGGCGTGGTGGTGGGCTTTCCGCTGCTGACCGCGCTGGCCCTGCAGTACGTGACCTCGGCCCACTCCATCGTCTTTCTCGGCTTGCTGCCACTGGCCACCGCGGTGTTCGGCGTGCTGCGCGGCGGCGAGCGGCCGCGGCCGGTGTTCTGGCTGTTCTCGGTGCTGGGCAGCCTGCTGGTGGTGGGGTTTGCCCTGTCCCAGGGGCTGAGCGCCGCGCCGGCCGGAGACATCCTGATGCTGCTGGCGATCCTGGTCTGCGGCCTGGGTTACGCGGAAGGCGCCAAGCTCTCCCGCACCCTGGGCGGCTGGCAGGTGATTTCCTGGGCTTTGGTGCTGGCGCTGCCAGTCATGGCCGTGTTGAGCCTGTTGCGCGCCCCGCCTTCATTTAGCGGAATTACCCTGCCCGCCTGGCTGAGCCTGGGGTATGTCGCGTTGTTCAGCATGCTGATCGGCTTTGTCTTCTGGTATCGCGGGCTGGCCCAGGGTGGGATCGCCGCCGTCGGCCAGTTGCAATTGCTGCAACCATTCTTTGGCCTGGCCCTGGCGGCCACCCTGCTGCATGAGCAGGTCAGCCTGGGCATGCTGGGAGTGACCGTGGCGGTGATTTTATGCGTGGCCGGGGCGAGGAAGTTTTCCAAATAGCGGTTCGGCCCGCCTCGGCAAGACGGGGCTGGCCTGAGGTTTTCCCCTCAGACCGGAGAGATGGTCGCCAGCAGACCGATCGCGATGGTCAGCGCCAAGAATCCAAACAAGAAAATCGCCATCTTCGCCATAAAGGCCTCCTGAACAATAGGTTTTCGCCAACGCGAAAAGCAGAACGCAGCCTCAGGCTCCAGCCGGCGGGCCGGTGCGCCTGAGGGGTGCGTTATTGTCAGGCCAGATCTGATCCCGATACAGACGCAGGTGATGAAGAAAAATACGGATCAGATGGCGGCGAACGCTGTCGGCCCATGGACCAAAGGTCCGGGTACATGAGGCAAAGCCGACAGGCCTCGACCCAGGATCGCCGGCGCCCAGGCCAGCATGGCAGCCCGGGCAACCGGCAATTGCGCGTGCCTTCCCGGGTTATTTGCGCGCCAGCTTGTAGCGCACGCAATCGTCGTAAAAACTCTGCCGCACCGTCGCCGGCTTGGCCCGCGAGGGGCTGTCGTAGGTCTGTTCGGTAATGCCCAGGGCCAGCATGCGCATCCAGCCCTTGCTGAACTTGTAGGTCTGCAGCTTCTGCCGCGCGGCATACAACGAAACCCCCGACAGTTTCAGCTCCTGCGCCCGCGCCGCCGTCCCCGCGCCCCAACTGCACACATACCGGTCATTGGCCGGCAACTCCTTGCCCTCGGCCGCGACAGCCACGCTGACCAAGGCGAACGAGGTCAGCGTCATCCACACATTGCGCATTTTTCGATCTACCTAACCACCTGAAATTAAAGTGATTTTGGCGGTGATTGAGTGAGCGCGGGGCCAGCATCGGGCCTTATTGGAGAAGGCAATATGCCTCTCTTTTACTGGCCACTTGTTCACTACGGGCGCCAGGCTTGGCAACAGCCGCCGGTCCAGGTTCCTAATGCGGGTTTCTCGCCACCTCCGGGCAGAAAATTACCCCTGCAAGCGCCCGGCTGGTATCGTGCGGCCCTGTCAAAACACGCCGCATGACTTGAGGAAATGGACGTTGAGCACTGAAGAAAAACTGACCGGGGATCTGTTCGAAGTCGACAAGCGCCTGGGGCTCAAGCCCGTGGTGGACTTCAACACCTATCTGCGCACGGCCTTCGGCGACGGCAAATGCACCTGCGGTCGTTGTGTCGCCAGCGCGGGCGTCGAGAGCGGTTATGCCTACCAGCACAGCTTCGATTTCGACGGTAAAGTCACCCACCGCCGCTTCGCCACCACCGCCGGCAGCGACGTGCTGCTGGTGCTGAAGAAGGCCTGGCTGTCCTACACCAAGGCCGAGCTGGAAACCAGCGGCAACCTGGCGCTGGACACCGTCAAGGAGTTCGTCGAGCCGCAACTGCACCAACGCCTGCTGCCCCTGCTGCTGGCCAGCGGGCTGGTCAAGGACGTCGACGGCGACCTGCAGATACAGGCACAGGCAGCCTGAGGCTTTCCTTCTCCAACAATAAAAAAGGTAAGACACATGCACCCACTCTCCCTGCAAGACAGCACCGCGCCGGACGGCGTTTGTTTTGGCTGCGGCAGCCGCAACCCCCATGGCCTGCACATCAAGAGCCACTGGCATGAGGATGGGGTGCATGTGATGGCCGAGCACCTGCCGGACAGCCAATACTGCGGCTGGCCCGAGCTGGTGTACGGCGGCCTGATCGCCATGCTGGTGGACTGCCACTCGAACTGGACCGCCATGGCCTACCACTACCGCGCCGAAAATCGCACCCTGGACAGCCAGCCGCGGATCAACTGCGTGACCGGTAACCTCGGCATCAAATTCATCAAGCCCACACCGATGGGCGTGCCCCTGACCTTGCGCGCCAAGGTCGAAGGCGAAGTCGGGCGCAAGAGCCGGGTGATCTGCGAGGTCTACGCCGGCGATGTGCTGACGGCGATTGGCGACTCGATCTTCGTGCGGGTCGATACCGAGCAACTGGCCGCAGCGGCCCACGGCCGGGAAGCCTGAACCGGCTCAGGCTCGCTCACGATCTTGAAACCGTTGGGAACCACGATCTGAAGCAGGTAAAACCAGCTTACAAGGGGGACGCCTAGTTCTTGCTCGCGATGGCGGTTAACGATAACGCGTGTCGAGTGGATGAACGCGGCGCTCTCAAGTCCATCGCGAGCAAGCTCGCTCCTACACCAGCCCCCACTCTCGTCCTTAACGGATCGGCATTAGCCAGAATCGTCCTGCTTGTCAGCCCGTAAAAGTAAAGATTTGCCCTTCAAACCTTTCAGACTCCTCCCGCAGTAATGCCTCGCCATAGCCAATAGGGTTGATGCCATCCCGCCGCCGGCTGGAAAACCGCACTGGATGGACAGGCAGAACCCTCGATGGCGCGCAACAGACTCCCCCCGATCAAGAATCCCCCTTCCGGCGACGGGCACCACGTCAGCTATCGAGACATGACCCCCAGCGAACGGGCTGAGCAAGAGGCCAGGCAAAACGCCTATGAACGGATGCTGGTTCGCCAACAAGCCTACGCAGACAGCCTCGCCAGCCCACCCCGCAAGCAACAGGCGATGGCCGGCTGCACCTTTACCAAATCCTGCAAGCTGCCCGACGGGGTCATGGACTACCTCAGCCCGTCCGGGGCGATTCCCACCGACGCCATCAAGGACTATGGCGAGCTTGTCTTGCTGGGGGGCCGTGGCGCGGACGCGACGGGGAATATCCCGCTCAAGAAAATCAGCGGCGCCCTTCCCGCCGCGCTGGGCAGCCTTGCGCTGGGTGGCGAGGCCGTGGCGTCCGCCGGGGTCGGCGGCGTGGTCGCGGGTGCCCTGGCTGGCATGGTGGCCATGCTCTGGCCTTCGAGCCTGGGCGATAGCGCCTTGTACACGCCCGAGCAACTCGACGCGCTGAAAGAAGGCCGTACCCGCGTGCGCCTGCATCTCGAACAACGGCCCGACGGCACGCTCAAGGGCTATGGCTACAACACGCAAAAGCAGCGTGACTGGGAAATGGTCCCGGTGGTGCGCTTTGCTGCCGAAGGCCAGCAACAGGTGGCCGACTTCGGCGACGGCGTCACCCTGATCTGGACCCCCGCGGTGGACCCGTCCAGCACCTCCGGCATCCCCCCGCTGGAGGCCGCACCCCAAGCGCCGCACATCTGGATCTTTCCGCCCACCGAACAGGCGGACACCCTCATCGTCAACCCGATCTACCCACCGGAGTACAAGGACTTCATCCTGGTGTTCCCGCCGGGGTCTGGGGTTCGGCCGCTCTATATCGTGCTGAGCGTGCGCAAGACGCCCGGTACGGTTACGGGTCGGGGGCAGGACGTAGAAGGTCTCTGGCTCGCGGGGGCCGACTCCGGGTTAGGTTCTCCGATACCCACGGAGATTGCTGATCAGTTGCGCGGGAGGGAGTTCAGAAGCTTTGATGCTTTTCGGGAGGAGTTGTGGAGGGCTGTAAGTGATGATCCAGAATTAGCTGCGCAGTTTAACAACAGCAACAAGGCACGAGTGCGAGACGGCATGGCTCCACGCGCAAGAGCCTCTGATACCGTTGGCGGGCGACGCTCCTTTGAACTGCACCACAAGATACCTATTTCAGAAAGCGGTGAGGTTTACGATTTAGATAACCTTGGTGTCGTCACGCCAAGACACCACATCGACTTGCACAGGAACAACAAACGATGATCAAGCTTGCAAGCTCTTTGTCCGAATACACCGAAAGTGATTTTCTTGAGCTACTCGAAGAAATATGCAATGCGGTGGGTACAGAGAAATATCAGGATGAGCTGTTAGAGCACTTTATTAAAATAACTGGCAATCCCGCTGCATCTGACTGGATTTACTATCCCGAGGATGGTGAAGACGATTCGCCAAAGGGAATTTTGAAAACAGTCCAAGACTGGCGCTCGGCCAACGGTTTTCCGGGTTTCAAAGAACCCTAAATCAATGGCCTTGAAGCGCCATTCCAATAAACCCACCAAAGCTGAATCAAGGACGATATGAATTTTTTCAGCCGTATCGCAGGTCTTTTTGACCGCCCCCCCAAGGAGCAAATTGCGGGCTATTCCCTGTCAGAACTCCGAGCGGTTTTCACCGAGCCCCTTAAACACACCACTCCTGCCCTACCCCTTCCACTGCGCGCGGTTTCTCTGGAAGGCACAGGCGTACCGGCTTATTACGGGGCCTTGCTGATCGATGGAAGCGACAGGGATTCTTTCCAGGCCCTTATCGAATCCAGCTTCACCCTGGCCGACGAGCGCAGCTTCAACGACCTCCCCGTCAGGCAGTATGAAAACCTCCAAAACCACCAGCACCTGATCTGTTTTATATCCACCCGGGAATTCAACGCCGTCACGGTACGCCTGGTAACCAACAGCACTGACTTTCTCGAAGCCATTCAGCGCCAGCGTTTCGCCGTTCCGCCGCCCTGGGTAGCCTTCGAGGGTTACGACCCTGCATGGTGGGGAACGCAGTTGCAAGGTGCCCAGGGTTACTACAACGACCAGTACTTCCTGCCGTTTTTTACCGGCTTGGGCGAGACCGAGAAGCAGGCCTATTTCGCTCGCTACACTGCCAGCCAAGCGTGGGCCGCCAGCCTGATGTCAATCGGTGATGAGTGAGAGGAGCTGATGCCGCAGGCCGCGACCACCTCCCCCAACCACCTGGCCCGCTTGCCGAAAAGCGCAAGACTTCGCGCTGAAAAACCGGATAATGGCCGCCATTTCGTTTTGCTCGTTATTCGGTGTGCCCCATGGAAATCAAGGTCAACTTTCTCGACAACCTCCGACTTGAAGCCAAGTTCGATGACTTCACGGTGGTGGCCGATCAACCCATCCGCTACAAGGGCGATGGCTCGGCACCGGGTCCGTTCGACTATTTCCTGGCGTCATCGGCGTTGTGCGCGGCGTACTTCGTGAAGTTGTACTGCGACACCCGCAATATCCCCACCGATAACATTCGCCTGTCGCAGAACAACATTGTCGATCCGGAAAACCGCTACAACCAGATCTTCAAGATCCAGGTCGAGTTGCCGGCGGATATCTCCGACAAGGACCGCCAGGGCATCCTGCGCTCCATCGACCGTTGCACGGTCAAGAAAGTGGTACAGGCCGGGCCTGAGTTTGTGATCGAGGAGGTGGAAAACCTCGACGCCGATGCCCAGGCCCTGTTGATGCCGAGCGCCGAGGCGCACACCACCTACATCGCCGGCAAGGATCTGCCGCTGGAACAGACCATCGCCAACATGTCCGGCATCCTGGCCGGCCTGGGCATGAAGATCGAGATCGCTTCGTGGCGCAATATCGTGCCCAACGTGTGGTCGCTGCATATCCGCGACGCGCAGTCGCCGATGTGCTTCACCAACGGCAAGGGCGCGACCAAGGAAGGTGCCCTGGCCTCGGCCCTGGGCGAGTTCATCGAGCGCCTGAACTGCAATTTCTTCTACAACGATCAGTTCTGGGGCGAGGAGATCGCCAACGCGCCGTTCGTGCATTACCCGGACGAGCGCTGGTTCCAGCCAGGCCCCAACGACGAGCTGCCGAGCGAAATCCTCGATGCGTACTGCCGGAAGGTCTACAACCGCGAAGGCGAGCTGCGCGGTTCGCACCTGTTCGACACCAACTCCGGCAATGAAGAGCGCGGCATTGTTTCGCTGCCGTTCGTGCGCCAGTCGGACGGCGAAGTGGTGTACTTCCCGTCGAACCTGATCGAAAACCTCTACCTCAGTAACGGTATGAGCGCCGGCAACACCCTGGCTGAAGCCCAGGTGCAGTGCCTGTCGGAGATCTTCGAACGCGCCGTCAAACGCGAAATCATCGAAGGCGAATTCGCCCTGCCGGATGTACCGGCAGAAGTCTTGGCCAAATACCCGGGGATTCTCGCCGGCATCCAGGGCCTGGAAGCCCAGGGCTTTCCGGTACTGGTCAAGGATGCGTCGCTGGGCGGTGAGTTCCCGGTGATGTGCGTGACCCTGATGAACCCGCGTACCGGCGGGGTGTTCGCCTCGTTCGGCGCGCACCCAAGCATGGAAGTGGCGCTGGAACGCAGCCTCACCGAGCTGCTGCAAGGCCGCAGTTTCGAGGGCTTGAACGATTTGCCGCCGCCGACGTTCGAAGGTCAGGCGGTCACCGAGCCGAACAACTTCGTCGAGCACTTCATCGACTCCAGCGGCGTGGTGTCGTGGCGCTTCTTCAGCGCCCAGTCGGATTACGAATTCGTCGAGTGGGACTTCTCCGGCCAGGGTGAAGACTCCAACACCCAGGAAGCCGCGACCTTGTTCGGCATTCTCGAAGGCATGGGCAAAGAGTCCTACATGGCCGTGTACCAGCACCTGGGCGCCACCGCCTGCCGCATCCTGGTGCCGGACTACTCGGAAATCTACCCGGTGGAAGACCTGATCTGGGACAACACCAACAAGGCACTGTTCTTCCGCGAGGATATCCTCAACCTGCACAGCCTCAACGAGGAAGAATTGCAGGCGTTGCTCGAGCGCCTGATAGAAAGCGAACTGGACGACTACACCGATATCACCACCCTGATCGGCATCGAGTTCGACGACAACACCGCCTGGGGCCAACTGACCATCCTGGAGTTGAAGCTGCTGATCTTCCTGGCCTTGCAGCAATATGAAGAAGCCAAGGAGTGCGTGGAGATGTTCCTGCAGTACAACGACAACACCGCCGAGCGCGGCCTGTTTTACCAGGCGATGAATGCGGTGCTGGAGATGGAGCTCGACGAAGATCTGGACCTGGCGGATTACGAAGCCAATTTCCGCCGCATGTTCGGCAACGAGCGGATGGATGCGGTGATTGGCTCGGTGAATGGCGATGTGCGCTTCTATGGGCTGACGCCGACCAGCATGAAGCTGGAAGGGATCGACCGCCACCTGCGCCTGATCGACAGCTACAAGAAGCTGCACGCGGCGCGGGCCAGGGTCGCGGCACTTTCCAGCTGATGGCCAGGCCGGGGAACAGCGCCCGCCGTTGAATCGACAGGCGCTGGCCCCACAGGCATAGGAAATGGCCCGGGCGATCAGCGGGCCAACCCGCCGGACCCACCCCGCTGCCGGCTCGAACCAGCTACTTCTCAGCGACCGTCCAACCCCTTCCCTGCTAGCCCCCGGCGACACCTTCCTCCCCCGGCGCCGTATTGCCGGCAATGGAAGCCCCGAGGAAGTACAGCATCCCGCCCGCGATGATGAACAGCATCAGCATGTAGAAGATGTATTGGGGCGGCTGCGCCGCCAAGACCGCCCCGCACAATACCGGCCCCAATGCAGCGCCCAGGTTGTTCAGGTTCTGCGCCCCGTAATACATGCCCCGCAAATGGCTGGGGGCGATGTTGTCGATGAACATGTATTCGGCGGGAAACACGATAATCTCGCCGAGCGTGAAAATGACCATGGCGCCGACCCAGAACACCAGGGTGGTCGACAGGGCGAAGCCCGCCAGCCCCAGGACAAACATAACCAGCCCGCCGGCGAGCCACAGGCTCAAGTGTTGCTGGGAGATTTTCCTGCCGATGAGGTATTGCAGGCTGATCACCGTCAGGGCATTGGTCGCCACGATGCTGCTGATAATCCGGTAGGCGGTTTCGGCTGTGGTAGTCACCACCAGATACTGCGAGAGATAGGCGCTGAACTGGCCGAAGACCACGGCGCTGAGCAGCCCGCCCAGGGTAAAGCACACCAGCCGGCGATCGCTCAGCAACAGCTTGCCCACGGCCAGGAACGGCGCGCGGGGCTGGCTTGGCTCAACGCCCGCCAAGCCCCTGTCGCCCCACACGAAGTAGATAAACAAGAACCCTGCGCCCAGCCCCGCGGACAACAGAAAGGGCAGGCTGATATCCAGCCCGGCCAGCCCCGCGCCGAGAAAGGGGCCGACGGCATAACCGATATTGGTCAGCGTGTATTTGATCGAAAACACTTCGCCCCGGCCAGCGGCGGGAAGCAGGCTGCCAAAGCCCGATTTCACGGCGATATCGATGACCGCGTAGGCCAGGTTGATCGACACCAGGCACAGGTAGAACAGCCAGAGATCGCGCGCGACAAAGGTGCCGAGGAAACCCGCGGTGAATACACCACTGCAGACCAGGATCAGCCTGTAGCTGGACATCCGGTCCACCAGGAACCCGCCATACAGGCTCAACAGCGAGCCAATGATCAGCGTGCTGCCGATGACCAAACCGACATCGGCGATGCTCAAGTGGAAGTGGCCCGATAAATAAATGACCAGATAAGGCAGGGTGATCGCGCGGGCGAGGGTCAGGATCAGGGACGCTGAAAGCAGCAGGTTTACCGTGGTCGGATAGTTTCTTAGCGTGGCCAGCATCCTTGCCTCATCGTTATTGCCATTATTTTTGTCGGGTTCGCGCTGTAGCAATCGCAGGAAAGCCCGGCGCGGATCAAGCATACTGCTGAATCCAGTTCTCATTGCTGATGGTTTTTACCTGGTGTGTGGAGCCAGATTCACGAATAAGGAATGTCTATGTTTTCCTCCGAACGCTTGAAGGGTATCGATGTATTTGTCTGCGTGGCCGAATCTGGCAGCTTCACGGCCGCCGCCGAGAAAATGCACCTGACAGGCTCCGCCGTCAGTAAAAGCATCGCGCGCCTGGAGGGCCGGCTGGGCACTCGCCTGCTGCATCGGACCACGCGACGCGTGGCGTTGACCGACGCGGGAATGACCTTCTATCGCACCTGCACCGGCGTGCTGGCCGACCTGGAAGACGCCGAGCTTGCACTCAAGGCCGAAGCCAGCGAGGTCCGCGGCAGCGTTCGCATCGACCTGCCAGGGGCTTTTGGCCGCGCCCAGGTGCTGCCGATCCTGCTGCGCCTTGCCCAGGATCATCCGGCGCTGACTCCGCATATTTCCTTCTCCGACGGTTTCGTCGACCCGTTCAAGGAAGGCGTGGACATCGTTGTGCGTATTGGCGGCGCGGATGCCTGGCCCGATACGCTGGGGCAGCGTTGCCTGGCCCGCGAACGACACCTCTTCTGTGCCTCCCCCGCCTACCTGGCCAGGCAGGGCATCCCGTTGACCGAAAGCGATTTGCAGCAGCATCAGTGCATCGCTTATGGCTGGGTGGACGGACGAACCAATCCCTGGAACTTCGCCGACGACCAGGGCGCCACGACGCGCCGGCAGGTCGCCGCCCAGCTCGTGGTGGGCAATGGCGAAGGCATCGTGATGGCGGCCATGGCCGGTTGCGGTATCGCGCAGTTGCCGTCCTGGCTCATCCAGCGGCAGCTGGACGAAGGGACCTTGGTGGAGGTGCTCGCCCATCGGGCAAGCGAGGGAATGCCGATCAACCTGGCCTGGGTCAAAAGTCGTGAAACGCTGCCCAAGGTCAGGGTCCTGCTGGAGGCCCTGGTCACAGGGCTGACGCCGATAGACGACGGCGACCTGACCGCCAGCACTGCCCGCTGACAGACAAGGATCGGCCAGCGCCAGCCGCCGACCGATAGCCCCCACCCTGCCCTCAGAACTTCGTCAGCACCCCCACCCGCAGCGTCCGCCCCGGCGCCGGCATGAAGCTCTGCGCCAGCGGGTCCAGGTAGTAGCGATCGGTCAGGTTCTGCAGCGAAACATTGAGGTGGGTGTGCTCCTTCAACTTGTAGTTGAGGAACAGATCGAACAGCGCCACCTCGCGGTAGACCAGCTGCGGCGTGGTCGCACCGGTCTGCCAGTTCTCGTCGGCCTTGACCGTCGGGCCGGAGCTGTAGGTGGCGCGCCCGCCGACGGTCAGGGACTGGTCAAAGAAGCGCAGGCCCGAGGTCAGGTTCGCCGAGAAGCGTGGCGGGTTCTGGGTGTTGGAGTACGAGCCCATGAAGCTGCCCGGCGTACAGTCCGGCGTATTGCTCAAGTCCCGATAGCGATTGCTGCTGGCCCGCAGCCGCGCGGCGAAGGCCGAGTCGCAGGTTTCGGTCTTCAGGTAGTAGGTGGACGAAAAGTCCGCGAACACCCGACCCGCGTCGTAGTGCGATTGCAGCTCCAGGCCGCTGGTCTTGTAGCTGTCGGTATTGCTGAAGCGCATCTGCCCCATCAGGCCCGGGCTCGGGTCGTAGTAGCGGGTGATGTAATTCTTGATGCTGTTGTTGAAGTAGGCCAGCTTGATCGCCGCCGAGTCGTTGTCCAGCAGCAGGCCCTTGTGCATCGTGCTGGCGCCGATTTCCCAACTGCTGGAGCGCTCGGGCTTCAGGCCTTTGCCCGGCGTGGTCTGCAACACGCCCTGGCTGGTTTCGAACAGCGAGGGCATGCGCAGGCCCTGGGTGTAGGACGCATAGACGAAGGTGTCTGGCAGCACCTCGACATTGATGCCGAAGGCCGGTGCAAAGGCGCCGCCGCTGTTGCTCTGCTTGCCGGAATAGTCATAACCGCTGACCACCTCGCCCACCTGCGACGGATAGACCGTCGAGTCGGTCGCACCGAAGTCGTTGTAGCGAATGCCCTCGAACGGATAGTTGGTGTTGTTGAAGACAATGCCGTTGTTCAACCGCGGGTCGGTGGCGTCGGTGTACTGCCCGTTCTGGTCCGGGAACCACATCATGTTGCCGTAGCTGTGCGCGTTGGAGACGCTGAGGTAGCGCAAGTCGCGTTCTTCCCGACGCGCCGTCGCATGGGCGACGTGGTCCTGGGTGCGGTAGTAGGTATAACGGCCGCCGCCCCACAGGGTCAGGCTGTCGACCGGCTGGTATTCCAGCTTGCCATTCAGGCTGAACTCCTGCCGCGACCCTTCGCGCAGCATGCGGTTGGCATTGATGTCGTGCTGGGTGGTGACCACGCTTTTTTGCGGGCGCAGGTCCTCGACCTGGAACGAGCCGCCCAGGTCCAGCTTGAAATCGCCATAGTCGCTCTGCAAATGCGAGGTGTTGGCCAGGTCGCCGCCGATGCGGCGGTCGGCCTGGCGGCTCCAGCTGCGGTCCGAGCGATAGGCTTGCGAAGCCGGCGCCGCCACCGAGGTCAGCTGGCTGGTTTGCGCGTCGGTCATCCACAGGCTGGCCGTCAGGTCCACCAGCGGATTGCCGTCCGGCAGGTAGTGGTAGCGCGCGGTGTAGGTGTCGATCTTGGTATGGCCCAGGGGGTATTGGTAAATGCCGCCGGTGCCGAAACGGAAAATGTCCGACGGCATGATTTCGCCGATACGCCCGTCGTAGCGGCGGTAACCCAGGTCGAAGGTATGGCCGTCCGCCGGGCGCAGGGTGGTCTTGAGCAAGAAGGACTCAGTCTCCGAAGAGGAGTTCAGCACCTCCTCGCCGGCGTTATAGGTGGTGGCCACACTCGTCTCTTCGTCGCCGTAACGGTCATAGGTGCGATAGCGGTCCTGGCCCTTCTTGCCGGCGAAATAGTTGCCCTGGTTGCGGTGGGCGTAGGCCGCCACCACGTCGAAAAACTCATGGCTATAGGCGAACGCGGCACTGCCGGACTCGGCCTTCGAACCGAACAGGCCGCCACGGCTGCGATGCGGTTCCGAGAACAGCTCCTCGGTCATCGAATGGCTATCACGCGAGGCGGGAGCGACGCCGTTGTTCCACAGGTCGCCCTTCAAGCGCAGGCCGATGTTCTTGCCGTCCTGCAGGATGTCCTCGACGCCGAGGGTGCGCATCTTCACCGTGCCGCCGATGGCGCTGGAGGTCAGGCTCGGCCCCTTGTCGATGGCGATGTCGCTGATCAGGTCCGGGTCGATGTAGCTGCGTTGCTGGGTGCCGGCGTACCCGCGATAGACATCCAGCGCCTGTTGCGAGCCATCGACCGTCACCGCCACCCGGCTCTGGCCCTGGATGCCGCGGATGTTCACATCCAGGCCGCCGCCGTTGCGGCTGTCGCCGACCTGCACCCCAGGCTGGCCCTTGAGCACGTCGCCGACCGAGATCACGCCAAAGCGTTGCATGTCCTCGCCGGAGATGTACACCGAGGAGCGCGGCGCCGAGTACACCTCCTTCTGCTCGAGGTCTTCGCCGACGACTTTCTGCGACGGCAGCACCATATCCCCGCCCGCCCGATACAACTCGAAGCTGCCGTCAACCTGGCGCTGATAGCCCAGGCCGGTTCCCGCCAGCAACCGCGCCAGGCCCGCCTCAGTGCTGAAATCGCCTTGCAGGCCCTGGCTGCGCTTGCCTTCCGTCAGCGTGGCGCTGCCCGCCATATTGATGCCTGCCTGCACACCGAAACGCGACAGCGCCTGGTCCAGCGGGCCGGCGTCGATACTGTAGTGCTGGCGCTCGCCAGCCGCGAAAACGGCCGCGCCGCAGAGCGGCTGCAGGCTGAGGAAAAGCAGGCCAAAGGTGCGGGCACACAAGGCTCGGGCGGGGAAGATCATGCAAGGCTCCTAGGGGTTGGCACCCACCTGTCTCGGTGGGTCATACCTGAAGGCCAAGCCAGATCGAAAAAACTGCGCCCCGGGGAAAAAATATTTTCAGGCCGGCACCACAGTCACCCAGTAACGGGTTCGTCGCTCGATGCGCACCGGCAGCGTATTGGCCACCAGCGCCAACGCGGCATCGGTGTCGTCCAGCTGGAAGCTGCCGGTCACGCGCAAGGCCGCGACCGCTTCGCTGCAACGCAAAAAACCCGGGCGGTAGCGCGAGAGTTCAGCCAGCAACGTATCCAGACGCATGCGTTCGGCCGGCAAGATGCCGCGCAGCCAGGCCTGGGCCATAAACGGGTCAACGCGACTCGGCGCCGCGACGCCCTGGTTGTCGATCCGGGTTTGCCAACCGGCCTGCAGCGGCACCGGTAGCCAATGGCGCCGCGTACTGACCTGCGCCAGGCCGCGCAGCACCGTGACCTGGGTGCCCTGGCGGTCGTGGCGCACCAGCAGATTGGCGCCGCGGCCGTACAGCACCGCGTCCGGGGTCAGCAGTTGCAGCGACGCCGATTCCGCCGGCGTATCCAGCGCCAGCTCGCCCTCGACCAACTGCACACTGCGCCGCTGCGCGGTCAGCTCCAGGTTCACGGCGCTGGCGGTGTTCAGCCACAGCGAGCCACCGTCCGCCAGGGCCCAGCGCCGACGCTCGCCGATGTTCGTGCGGTAAGTCGCCAGGGCCGAACGCACCAGGGTGGAATCCGCCCCTTGCCAGGCAACCCCGCCGAACAGTCCCAGGGCGAGCAAACACTTGAGCACCTGCCGACGCCGCTGCGGATCGGCCCCGGCCGACTCCAGTGCCCGCCGCGCCGTGGCATCGGCCAACAGATTGGCCCCGGGCTGCAGCATCAGCGGCAAGCTGCTGACCCGCTGCCAGGCGTCTTCATGCTCGGCGCTCGCCTGCCGCCACTGCTGCAAGGCCTGATGCTCGACATCACTCATCAACCCGGACTGCGCGCGGACCATCCAGTCGATGGCACTGTCCCGCACCCGCGGATCAACCACGGTGCCACTCATTCAAAACGGCTCGCGTAACAGACACTGAACGCCTTGCCCATGGCCCGCTGCACCTGGGCCACGCTCAGGTTCAACCGCGCGGCGATCTGCGGGTAGGTCAAGCCGTCGAGCTGGGACAAAAAGAAAATCTGCCGCACCCGCGACGACAGCCCCACCAACAGCGAATCCAGCTGCAACAGGGTTTCGATCATCACGTGCCGCTCTTCCGGCGAAGGCTCCTCGGCCACCGGCCGCGCCGCCAGCGCTTCCAGGTAAGCCCGCTCGATCGCCTGGCGCCGCCAGCGATTGATCAGCAAGCCATTGGCAATGGTCGCGAGAAACGCCATGGGCTGGCGCAGCTCACGTACATCCTCCTGCGAGCGCATCACCCGGACAAAGGTGTCGTGGGCCAGGTCCTCGGCATCGGCACTGTGCCCCAACCGCCGATGCAACCAGCCGCGAAGCCAGCCGTGATGGTTCGCATACAACCGGGCGACGGGCGAGGCAAAGCTGTCGTCGTGCATGTCAGATCCGCATTAATGATAATGCTTCTCATTTTAGAGTTTGGCGACAGGCGTTGTACAGCACCGAGGAAATGGCTCGGGTTTTAGCAGAGCCCTGAAATGCCCTCGGCATAGCACATTTGCCCTATATGCCCCCCTCCAACGCCATGCTGAAATAAATCCCCCTATTGAGTCAGATTTAACAGGGGCCGGCCGTGCCAGATTCCCTGACTCCACGTTTTCTGACGTGCCCCGTTGAGGATCGCTGATAACCAGGGCGAAACACTATTAAGGAAGATATGCCATGAACAAAAACCACCTCTTTGCCCCCGCGTTACTGCTTCTGGCGGCTACCTTGGCCGGTTGCTCGACCAACCCCAATGTCTTGCAAATACACAAAGTCACCGCGGAAACCATCGGCCTGGCCTCCACCGACGAACTCACCATGGGCCCCGTCACCAAAGGCAAGGAAGACTTCCTCGGCGGCTCGGAACTGACCTTCAAAGCCACCACCGCCAAGGGCCGCGTCTTCAACTGCTCGACCTTCATGACCCCGGGGATCCTGCTCGATCCGCCGAAGTATTCGCGGCTTACTTGCACGAACTGAGCGGGTGGCAGCGGCTTGAAGCAAAAGGCCCCGACTTGTCGGGGCTTTTTTGTTTTAGTCGGCAAGAGAAATAACAGTTATCCGATTCAGTCGAACAACTGTTCCTAGCGTCGGTTTCATACAAGTCTGATACAGTCGGCCCCGGCAAATTTGTTGACCGGGAGTCAAGCATGGCGAAGCCAGCGGCATGCATCACACAACTATTGCAACCACCTTCCTCATGAAATCATTCTCTCGATCGCACTTGTCGCCGCTCTCTACATCGGCTTCTACGAAAAGATGGAAGACGCCGACCCAGAAAAAGTATTGTTCATCAAGAAAGCCCCGACATTTCAAATAAAATTTGAAAATATTTTCGCGTATGAGTCAGATGACAAAAATCTGAGTGAGCTAAGTGATATGGAACGGCAGTTGGTTATCCAATACTGCAAGTATCGGCTAGGTATAACTACAACCTTAAAAAGCCAGAACGAGCTTGAGGAATGCAAAAGAAAATAACTCAACCTCCGCTGCTCGCGATGCCTCCTATCCAAGTCACGACCGGGCTTGCTCTGCCCGGTCGTTGGTTGTCGAGATTAAGCGTTCAGCGCCTGAGACTTATCGCCCAGGGTACGCAACAGATCACAGCCGTCGCTGAGCAGCAGGCCGATGGCAAAGCGTATCTGGGCAATATCTTGGGCGCCGGCAGCACAGTCGAGGATTTCCAGCAGATTGCGGGCGGCGCCGATGCGTTGTTGGGCGCAGGTGTAGAGATCGGAGAGTGAGGCGTTGGCGTCCAGGTAGAGGACCGGGTGGTCGGTGTCGTTGCGGGTGAGTGGAACGAGATTGCAAATTTCTGTGCGGGTCATTGGTGAAGCTCCATGAGTATTTAAGCCCTGCCTCTGTCATCCAACCAAACAGAGAAGCTGTTGATTAATGAGGTGCTATGCACATAGTTTTTGGCCCGCGATGACCAGTCATCAGCCAGCAATGACGTGCTGAACTATAGAAGCGGTATTCGCCTGATGACAGTTTTTAGGTGACAGGCTGTTCGGTTTATCGTTTCAAAAAATATGCCGTGATCAGCTTGTGAATGGCTACTTTCGGACATAACCAGTCATTCGGTCTCTGAGAAACTAGGAGCGATTCAAAGCGGGAGGCCGAAAAAAGCGAATCCAGTACATGATCCAGCGTAACTCTATTAAAAATTATGTAGTTACAGATTATATGGCTATGCATTTTACTGCCCTGCTTTTCCCAGATTGCCGCTCTGACGCTAAGTAGGATGGCCAATATGGCCATTTAATGCTACGTATGCTTCTGCCGGATTCGGACACTCGGCGCCCAGATTGCTCTGGGCGCTTGCACCCAAACGCATGACAGGAGTTGCTAGGCATGAGGGATACCTTTCCAGTAGAACACGGTCTGTCCGCATCTGTGGCCGATGGGTTGGTCTACCGATCTGAGGGGGCGATCTCCCTCACTGATGTTCAGTACCTTGCGTTGGAGTCTGGCGTAGCGCATGGACAAAGCATGCTGGTGGTTTCCCCTACCTCCACCGGAAAGACTCAAATTGGGCTCTGGGCTATTGCTGAAGGACTACTCATTGGGAATAAAACAGTTTATCTGGTGACCCATCGCGCACTGGCCAAGCAGAAATTTGAAGACTTCAAAACGTTGTTGTTGGACAGATATCTGGAGAGCGATGGTGCTTCGATGGTTATTGCCACAGGGGACTACGTCGAAGATGCCACGGGACAGTATTCTGCGACTCCTCTAAGTGCTCCTCTGGTAATTGCTACATATGAAAAATATTTAGCGCTACTGTCGGCATCTGGGGTGCCGAAAAGCATGCAAAATACGATTGTCGTGTGCGATGAAATTCAGTTGATGGGAGACGAAAACCGCGGACAAAATGTTGAAGTCCTTTTAACACTCATGCGGAATGCGGGTTGGAAACAGTTTGTAGGATTGTCAGCAGTTTTAAAAAGCAAGGACGCCCAGGACTTAGCAAACTGGCTGCGGGTTCAGCTTATTTTCGAGCAAAAGCGCGAAAAGCATTTACGGTATGAATGTTGGATTGGCGATCAGATCTATTCAGTAAGTAGTGCGAAGCCTGATGTAATGGAATCGGACAAGAGACTGCCTACTGGAGTTAAAGCCGAAACAATTTCAGCTTTAACATATCTGCTTAAGCAAGATAGTCCACCGCTTCCAATCATAGTTTTTTGCATGAAAAAGCAAGATACTTATGATCTTGCTGAATCTTTTGTAGCTTCATACCACAAGGGTAAGCAAGGACAGCTGTCGTTAGAGTTTGATACCTTGCCTGAAACTTCAGCCAACACGATGTTGGCGAAGATACTCGATCTCCGAGTTGCGAGTCATAACGCGGATTTGACTGACGAAGAGCGAGGAGTAGTTGAACGTTACTTATCCGAAAATAAGCTGGATGTTGTATTTGCTACAAGTACTTTAGCGGCAGGTGTGAATTTCCCTCTAGGGGCTGCAGTATTTGCTAATTGGGAACGTTGGGACGGCCAGCAAAGGCAGTATGTCGCGATAGATAGTGCAGAGTTCCACAACATGTCCGGGCGGGTCGGGCGTATGGGTTTTGAACATGCAGAAGGGCGTGTAATATATTTTGGTACCGGGCCGCAACGCGCATTAGCTACAAGTTATCTATCAATAGAGCAACTTCCTGAAATCAAAGCGCGAATTGTGCCTGCTAGGTTTGGTCAGCTTTCACTGCAACTGATATCTTCAGGGTTGTGCAACAACAGAGTCGAGCTTGAAGAGCTTGTTTGCACAACTTTTAGTGCGTTAAGGGAAGAAGATAGTAACTTAACTGCATTTAAGACGTGGCCGAGTAAAGTAGGTGTTGCTCTGGCTGGGTTGATTGATGCTGGCTTCGTTGTTGAAACGTCTGGTGGGGACCTGAGCCCTACGCCAGTGGGGCGAGCGGTCGGGTTCAGTGGTTTACTACCTGAAACCGGGGTGTTTTTAATCAACTTTCTGTCTAGGAAGTCACTTTATTTGGCAGAACTAATTGGGCAGCTTGAATCGGCGGATCTCAAGTCCAGGCTAGAGATGCTTATCTTTTCCGCATGCTTATCCAGCCCTGAGTTTCGTCCGAGAAATGGAGTTAAACCTACTCGGTTCCTGCCTTATCAGTTGAAAGATCCCGTTTATGATGCGCAGCACCTCGCAGATGACCTAATGGAATCAATTTGGCAAGTTGATCCAGTACCTACTAATGCAGCATGGTTGTGCCAGAAGTGGACTAGCGGTGTTGAGATTAGGGCAATTGAGCGTGAAGTTAAATCTCTGAGTGCTGGCGCTGTAAAAGAGATGAACAGAAACCTATCCTGGGTCCTACAGGGCCTAGCTGGGATAGCTATGTCCGCCGCCGATAAGCGCGTGCCGCCAGTTCTTCGTCCGCCACAATTAAGAGTGGATGATACTTTGTTGCGCGCTATATCTAAGTTGACGCGCTACATTCGAAGATTAGCATACAGAGTCCAAGAGGGATTGCCGGACGACATTCTCTGGATGACAGGGGTATCTGCGGCGGGTAATGCTTTAAAGCTGTATAGGCATGAAATGTTGCTCTTGAAGCAGCATGGAGTCACAACGCCGCAATTGCTTATGCTTGGCAGTCCTGAGGCGAACTCAGCAAGAATTTTAGCTTTTGTAAAATCTAAGCCTAATGCTCAAGCTAAAGCAAATTGGGTACGAGACGCTTGTCGAGATTGGAAAGTTGACCAGCGAAAGCGAATATCTGTGAGGCATCTAAAACGAGCTAGCAGATGCGATAGCAAGGCTCTAATTGAGAACTATTACGAGGCAAAAGGTGATGCGTTTGAAGTGGCGTTCGAACAGGTTCTTTTACAGCTAGGTGTAGCGTTTGAGAAATTAGATGACAAGACTAAAACTGGTGCGCCCGACTATTTAGTCAAATTCTTCGATTCGCCTTCTGTTGTGGTCGAGCTAAAATCGAAAGAGGGAGATAAGCTTGTCGATTACAATAAAGCAGTAGAGGTTTTAGCGGCCTCCGAAATACATGGCTTTAGAGATTGTTTTTGCGTAACTCTTTGCCATCCCGGAGTAGATCCGAGTGTGCCACAACAAATTGCATTCTGTGGCCGATTAAGCGTAGTTGAAAGCGGGGATTTGGGTGAGGCTCTATTGCGATTGTGCGAGGGAAGCCTAACACAACAGCAAGTATGGCAGTGGCTCTGCACTCCTGGGCAAGCCGTCGCAGAAGACCTACCATTTCGTTTGTATACTTGATTAGTTTCTAAGAGAAATTTGTGAGACCTATAGTCCTGCTATTTCTAGTAGGGCTGAAGGCTTTGTATCTAGTACTTAGGCGATCTTGATGACGTTAAAAATTGTGATGAGTCGCCCATGGTTTCGTGGACATTTCCGACTGACTGCTTATGGCCGGAAGCGGACGCCCCTCAACCAAGCAGAT
Source organism: Pseudomonas sp. NFACC41-3 (assembly GCF_900109505.1). Classification (NCBI taxonomy): domain Bacteria; kingdom Pseudomonadati; phylum Pseudomonadota; class Gammaproteobacteria; order Pseudomonadales; family Pseudomonadaceae; genus Pseudomonas; species Pseudomonas sp. NFACC41-3. Next base: position 797,664 of record NZ_FOAE01000001.1, on the reverse strand, counting down.
ATCTACATTACTCGCCAGTATTCAAAAACCGAGAGATCGCTCAAAAGCGCCCCGTAAAATCACAGCAGTGATAAGCGGCGATCAATAGCCGCTCATGACAAGAGAGAGTTTCAGGAACTGCTCGACTCAGAAGTTCGCCGGCGTATTCGCACTAATAATCTCCGCCTCATCCGCCCCAATATTCCGAAACTTATGCGGCAGCGTAGTCGGAAAATAATACCCATCCCCCGGATTCAACACGCTCACCTGCCCATCCACCGTCAATTCCACGGTGCCGCGAGTGACAAGGCCGCACTCCTCCCCTTCCGCATGCACGATCGGCTCGTCGCCGGAGCTGGCGCCGGGGGCGTATTGTTCGCGCAGAAAGCGCATCTGGCGGGTTGGCAGGGCGGCGCCGATCAGCAGCAGGCGGGCGCCGTCGCGGCCGAGGTCGGGTTGTTCGTTGGCGCGGAAGACGTATTGGTGTTCACGCGGGGGCTGGTCGAAGGTGAAGAAGTCGGCCAGGGACATGGGAATGCCTTCGAGCAGCTTTTTCAAGGAGCTGACGGAGGGGCTGACGCGGTTCTGTTCGATCAGGGAGATGGTGGCGTTGGTCACGCCGCTGCGTCGGGCCAGCTCGCGCTGGGACAGTTTGTAGCTTTCGCGAACGAGTTTGAGTCGAGTGCCCGTGTCCATAGCAGCCTTGTGTGAGGTGTACGTGAGGGTATTGCGCGTTGGAGTGCGGCCGGGGACTTTTAGTTGCGAAATTCGCCGATCCAGTGGCCCCGGAACCTGAAAGGCGGCTATTAAATCACGTTTGTGGGTGGAGCTGTAGCGGTGGGCGACGCGGGTGACCGGCCTTGCCGTGGGTGGTGCCAGGCGTTGAAAACCGGCGGTATTTTTTCCGGTGCTGGAAGGGCCTGCGGCCCTTATCGCAGCCTGCGCCAGCGGCTACAGGTGAAGCGGTTGCGGCGGCGAATTCGGCTGGAAAAAAGCCCGCGCGAGCGCGGGCAAACGCAGGAACAGGTTCGCGATCAGATACCGAAACGATCGCGCAGCGCGTAGTACGCCGCGCCCATGGCGGTCAGCGGGGCCTGGAAGGTGCGGCCGCCGATCATCGGCATGTGCGGCAGCGAGGCGAAGGCGTCGAAGCGTTCGGCGTCGCCGCGGATCATTTCGGCGATCAGCTTGCCGGCCAGGTGCGAGCAGGTGACGCCGTGGCCGCTGTAGCCCTGCATGTAGTAGGCGTTCTTTTCGATGCGGCCGAATTGCGGCATGCGCGACATGGTCAACAGGAAGTTGCCGGTCCAGCGGTAATCGATCTTCACGTCCTTGAGCTGGGGGAAGGTCTTGAGGATCTTCGGCCGGATCAGTTGCTCGATGTCGTTGGGCTCGCGGGCGCCGTAGACCACGCCGCCGCCGTACAGCAGGCGGTTGTCGGCGGTGAGGCGGTAGTAGTCCAGCAGGTAGTTGCAATCTTCGACGCAGTAGTTGTTGCGGATCAGGCTGCGGGCCATTTGTGCAGGCAGCGGTTCGGTGACCACGATCTGCGAGCCGCACGGCATGCTCTTGCGGGTCACCCGTGGGTCGAGGTCCTGCTGCAGGTAGGCGTTGCCGGCGATCAGCAGGTACTTGGCACGCACCACGCCCTTGGCGGTGCGCACGATGTTCGGTTCGCCGTAGGTGATTTCCAGCGCCGCCGACTGCTCGAAGATCTTGCCGCCCAGGCCGATGATGGCGCTGGCTTCGCCCAGGGCCAGGTTCAGCGGGTGAATGTGCCCGCCCTGCATGTCCAGCAGGCCGCCGACGTAGGCGTCGGAACCGACTTCCCGGGCGATCTGCGCCTGGTCCAGCAGCTTCAGGTTGTGGTTGCCGTAGCGTTCCCAGCTGGCCTTCTGTTCGGCCAGGCCCTTGAGCTGCTTGTTGTTCATGGCGGCGAAGATCCCGCCCGAGCGGTAGTCGCACTGGATGTCGTAGTGCTGGATACGCTGGCGAATGATGTCGGCGCCTTCGAAGATCATGCTGCCCAGCACTTCGGCGCTTTTTTCGCCGTAGCGCGACTCGATCACGTCGACGTCGCGGCTGTAGGAGTTGACCAGTTGCCCGCCGTTGCGCCCGCTGGCGCCGAAGCCGACCTTGGCCGCTTCGAGCACGGTGACGCTGTAGCCCGCCTCGGCGAGGAACAGCGCCGAGGACAGGCCGGTGTAGCCGGCGCCGATCACGCAGACGTCGCAGTCCAGCTGTTCTTCCAGCACCGGAAAGTCGCTGGTCGGGTTGCGGGTCGCGGCGTAGTAGCTGTTTACGTAGGTTTGCATTATCGAATTCCCCAGCAGGTGCGGGTCGTAGCCCGCCCCGCCGTTGTTATAGGTAGTCGTCTTAACGACAACTGTCTGCGCGTCGATCATGCTGCGTTAAAAACAGGCTCGGAATGCTCATGTAGGCCCCTACAGTCGAACGCGACCCCGGCCGTTCCTCGCCTGTTTTTGCCTTGCCTGATCGCCGCTCGACGAGTTTTCGTAAAGCGCCTAGAGCTTGATCCAGGTCGCTTTCAGCTCGGTGTACTTGTCGAAGGCATGCAGCGATTTGTCGCGACCATTGCCCGACTGTTTGAAGCCGCCGAACGGCGCGGTCATGTCGCCGCCGTCGTACTGGTTGACCCATACGCTGCCGGCGCGCAGGCCACGGGCGAAGCGGTGGGCGCGGCTGAGGTTGCTGGTCCAGACCCCGGCGGCGAGGCCGAAGATGCTGTCATTGGCGATCGTCAGCGCCTCTTCCTCGGTGTCGAAGCTGATCACCGACAGCACCGGGCCGAAGATCTCTTCGCGGGCGATGGTCATGGCGTTGGTCACGCCGTCGAAAATGGTCGGCTCGACATACAGGCCGCCGGTGCTTTCCAACGTCCGCGCACCGCCCGCCAGCAGTTGACCGCCCTGCTCCTTGCCGATGCTGATGTAGCGCAGCACGTTCTCCAGCTGACGCTGATCCACCAGCGCGCCGACGCGGGTCGCAGGGTCCAGGGCATGCCCGGGTTTCCAGGCCTTGAGGGCCTCCACCAGCAGCGGAATAAATTGCTCGCGGATCGAGCGCTCCACCAACAGGCGCGAACCGGCGGTGCAGACTTCGCCCTGGTTGAAGGCGATGGCGCTGGCCGCCGCTTCTGCCGCGGCGCGCAGGTCCGGCGCGTCGGCGAACACCACGTTGGGGCTCTTGCCGCCCGCCTCCAGCCACACCCGCTTCATGTTGCTCTGCCCGGAATACACCAGCAGTTGCTTGCCCACCGCGGTGGAACCGGTGAAGGCCAGCACGTCCACGTCCATATGCAGGGCCAGGGCCTTGCCCACGGTGTGGCCGTAGCCCGGCAGCACGTTGAACACACCCTTGGGGATACCGGCATCCAGCGCCAGCTGGGCGATGCGGATCGCGGTCAGCGGCGACTTTTCCGAAGGCTTGAGGATGAACGAGTTGCCCGCCGCCAGGGCCGGGGCGAATTTCCAGCTGGCCATGATCAGCGGGAAGTTCCACGGCACGATGGCCGCCACCACGCCGGAGGCTTCGCGAGTCACCAGGCCCAGTTGATCGTGGGGCGTGGCCGCGACTTCGTCGTAGATCTTGTCGATGGCCTCGGCGCTCCAGCGGATCGCGTTGGCGGTGGCCGGTACGTCGATGCTCAGGGAATCGCCGATGGGCTTGCCCATGTCCAGGGTTTCCAGGAGCGCCAGTTCATCCTGGTGCTCGAGGATCAAATCGGCGAAGCGGATCAGCACGCGCTTGCGCTCGGCCGGGGCCTTGCGCGACCACACGCCGGACTCGAACGCCTGGCGTGCCACCTGCACCGCCCGGTTGGCGTCGGCCTCGTCGGTGCTGGCGACGTTGGCCAAAAAACGCCCGTCCACCGGGCTGATGCACTCGAAGGTGGCCGCGCTGGCGGCGTGGCAATACTGGCCGTCGATAAAGGCGCGACCTTCGAGGGTCAAGGACTGGAAGCGCTGCTCCCAGTCGCTGCGGGATTTAGTCATGGCAAATACTCAACGCAGGAAAAGGAACGGCCGTCAGACCGTGTGCAGGTACCAGTTGTATTCGAGGTCGGAGATCGAGTTTTCGAACTCGGCCAGCTCGCTTTCCTTACAGGCGACGAACACGTCGATGTACATCGGGTCGATGTACTTGGCCATCACCTCGCTGTCGTCGAGCACGCGCAGGGCGTCGCGCAGGTTGCTCGGCAGGCTCTGCTCGTTCTGCTCGTAGGAGTTGCCTTCCACCGGCGCGCCGGGCTCGATCTTGTTGGTCAGGCCGTGGTGAATACCAGCCAGTACCGAAGCCATCAGCAGGTAGGGGTTGGCGTCGGCGCCGGCGACACGATGCTCGATGCGCACCGCATCCGCCGAACCGGTCGGCACGCGCACGGCCACGGTGCGGTTGTCGATGCCCCAGCTCGGCGAGTTCGGCACGTAGAACTGCGCGCCGAAGCGGCGGTAGGAGTTGACGTTCGGGCAGAGGAACGCCATCTGCGCCGGCAGGGTTTCCAGCACGCCGCCAATGGCGTGGCGCAGGGCGTCGTTGGTTTCCGGGTCGTCGCTGGCGAAGATGTTGTTGCCTTGCTTGTCGAGAATCGAGATGTGCACGTGCAGCCCGTTGCCGGCCTGGCCCGGGTACGGCTTGGCCATGAAGGTGGTGTCCATCTCATGGTCGTAGGCGATGTTCTTCACCAGGCGCTTGAGCAGCACCGCGTAGTCGCAGGCTTTGATCGGATCGGAGACGTGGTGCAGGTTGACCTCGAACTGCGCCGGGGCACTTTCCTTGACGATGGCGTCGGCGGGGATGCCCTGCTCTTTCGCGCCTTCGAGGATGTCTTGCAGGCAGTCGACGTATTCGTCCAGGTCGTCGATCAGGTAGACCTGGGTCGACTGCGGACGCTTGCCGGAAATCGGCGAACGCGGCGACTGCGGGCGACCGTTCACGTTGTCCTGGTCGATCAGGTAGAACTCCAGCTCGAAGGCGGCGCAGATGGTCAGGCCCAACTGATCAAACTTACTGACAACTTGCCGCAGCACTTCGCGCGGGTCGGCGAAGAACGGCTGGCCTTCGATCTCGTGCATGGTCATCAGCAGTTGCGCGGTCGGGCGCTTCTGCCAGGGCTCGACGCTGAGGGTGCCGGGGATCGGGTAGCAGATGCGGTCGGCGTCGCCGATGTCCAGGCCCAGGCCGGTGCTTTCCACGGTGGAGCCGTTGATGTCCAGGGCGAACAGCGAGGCCGGCAGGTTGATGCCCTTCTCGTACACCTTGTGCAGGGCGGTACGTTCGATGCGCTTGCCGCGCACCACGCCGTTCATGTCTGCAATCAGCAGGTCGACGTAGAGGATCTCGGGATGGTTCTTCAGGAAGGCGTTGGCTTCGTTGAGCTGAACGGCACGCAGTGGGACCGACATGATGCACCTATGTGTTAATTATTATGTTCAAAGCGATTTCGTGGCAGCAGTCAATCCGAAAGGGAAAGTGAAGTCAATAGCGAACAGAGGGGCCTAATCGTTAAATATTTTGCCCTATATGGCCGATCAAGCTGGCAATAGACGTGCAGAAACCGAATATCCGACGAACTGCGTTTAGAATTTTTTACACGAAAGTTGTTAATTAAAATCAACGAGGATAAGCTCTCGAAAAACTCGTTCCAGCGTGAATTTCGAGGTGATAAAAATGGCATTCAAGCCATTGATCGGCGTTACTGCGTGCGTCAAAGAGATCGGGCTGCACCCCTACCACGTCAGCGGCGACAAGTACTTGCGTGCTGTCAGCAGCGCGGCCGAGGGCCTGCCCCTGATCATTCCTTCCCTGGCGGACCTCATCGATACCGAGGCTCTGCTGCAGAACCTGGACGGCCTGCTGTTCACCGGCTCGCCGTCGAATGTGGAGCCCTTCCACTATCAGGGCCCGGCCAGCGAACCGGGCACCGCCCACGATCCCCAGCGCGATGCCACCACCCTGCCCCTGCTGCGCGCGGCGATTGCCGCCGGCGTGCCGGTGCTGGGCATCTGCCGCGGCTTCCAGGAAATGAACGTGGCCTTCGGCGGCAGCCTGCACCAGAAGGTGCATGAGTTGCCGGGCTACCTCGATCACCGCGAAGCCGACCACCCGGACCTGGCCGTGCAATATGCCCCCGCCCATGCCGTCAGGGTGCAAGCGGGCGGCGTGTTCCAGGCCCTGGACCTGCCCCAGGAATTCCAGGTCAACTCGATCCACAGCCAGGGCATCGACCGCCTGGCCCCCGGCCTGCGCGCCGAGGCGCTGGCACCGGACGGGCTGATCGAAGCGGTGTCGGTGGAACACAGCACGGCCTTTGCCCTGGGCGTGCAGTGGCATCCGGAATGGCAGGTGCTGTCGAACCCGGTCTACCTGCGGATCTTCCAGGCCTTCGGCGATGCCTGCCGGCAACGGGCGGCGCAGCGCAACGGCCACTGATCAAAAGCTTCACCCACGAAATTGACTGCCACGCCCCCGGCCGGCGGCGGCGCGCCTTTGTGCGCCCGCCCCGGGCCGTGGGGCGGTTCAAGCCACACCCAGCACTACGAGAACCTGCTTTTAACAACAAGAACCAGCGTCAGGCCGCCAGGACGGCAGCGCCGAATAAACCCGCCACCGCGGGTTTGTCATCCATCTATTAAGCCGGGCCGTTTTGGCCCGACGACTGACATCTGTTGGGAGTTCCACATGGCAAACGCCTCCAGCACGTACAGAAAGGCTCTGGAAGGTCACCCGCAACCGCAGAAGGTGCTGGTGAGAGTCGACCGCGTGACCAAGAAGTTCGATGAAACCGTGGCCGTGGATGATGTGTCCCTGGACATTCACCAGGGCGAGATCTTCGCCCTGCTCGGTGGCTCGGGTTCCGGCAAGTCCACCCTGCTGCGCATGCTGGCGGGCTTCGAGCGGCCGACGGAGGGGCGTATCTACCTGGACGGCGTGGACATCACCGACATGCCGCCCTATGAGCGGCCGATCAACATGATGTTCCAGTCCTATGCCTTGTTCCCGCACATGACCGTGGCGCAGAACATCGCCTTCGGCCTCAAGCAGGACCGCCTGCCGGCCAGCGAGATCGACGCACGGGTGGAAGAGATGCTGCGCCTGGTGCACATGACCCAGTACGCCAGGCGCAAGCCGCACCAACTGTCCGGCGGCCAGCGCCAGCGCGTGGCCCTGGCCCGCTCCCTGGCCAAGCGGCCGAAGCTGCTACTGCTCGACGAGCCGATGGGCGCCCTGGATAAAAAGCTGCGCTCGCAAATGCAGCTGGAACTGGTGGAGATCATCGAGCGGGTCGGCGTGACCTGCGTGATGGTGACCCACGACCAGGAAGAGGCCATGACCATGGCCCAGCGCATCGCGATCATGCACCTGGGCTGGATCGCCCAGATCGGCAGCCCGATCGACATCTACGAAGCCCCGGTCAGCCGCATGGTCTGCGAGTTCATCGGCAACGTGAACGCCTTCGACGGCACCGTCATCGAAGACCTGGAAGGCCACGCGGTGATCCACTGCCCGGAGCTGGAACAGCAGATCTACGTCGGCCATGGCGTCAGCACCTCGGTGCAGGACAAGTCGGTGACCTACGCCATCCGCCCGGAAAAGATGCTGGTCAGCACCAGCCAACCCGAGCACCGCTACAACTGGTCCCGGGGCAAGGTGCATGACATCGCCTACCTCGGCGGGCATTCGGTGTTCTACGTCGAACTGCCCGGCGGCAAGATCGTCCAGTCGTTCATGGCCAACGCCGAACGCCGCGGCGCGCGGCCGACCTGGGACGACCAGGTGTACGTCTGGTGGGAAGACGACAGCGGCGTGGTACTGCGCGCATGAATACCTCCAGCATGACTCTCAATCAGCGTTTGTCCCGTGTGCTGCCCAGCGGTCGCAAGCTGGTGATCGGCATTCCATTCCTCTGGCTGTTCCTGTTCTTCATGCTGCCGTTTTTCCTGGTAATGAAGATCAGCTTCTCGGAAGCGGCCCTGGCCATTCCGCCCTACTCGGAGATCTACAGCTTCGCCGAACAGAAATTCCAGCTGCTGCTCAATGTCGGCAACTACGCGTTGCTGGTGGGTGACGAGCTGTACATCTCGGCCTACCTCGGCTCGCTGAAGGTCGCCCTGCTCAGCACCCTGATGTGCCTGGTGATCGGCTTCCCCATGGCCTACGCGATCACCAAGGCCAACAAGGAAACCCAGAACGTCTTGCTGCTGCTGATCATGATGCCGACTTGGACCGCGATCCTGATCCGCGTCTACGCCTGGATGGGCATCCTCAGCAACAACGGTTTGCTCAACGGTTTCCTGATGTGGAGCGGCCTGACCTCGGAGCCGATCGAGATCCTCAACACCAATACCGCGGTCTATATAGGGGTGGTGTACGCGTATTTGCCGTTCATGGTGCTGCCGCTGTACGCCAACCTGGTCAAGCACGACCAGAGCCTGCTGGAAGCCGCGTCGGACCTGGGTTCGAGCAACTTCAACAACTTCTGGAAAATCACCGTGCCCTTGGCCAAGAACGGCATCATTGCCGGTTGCATGTTGGTGTTCATTCCTGTGGTCGGCGAGTTCGTGATCCCGGAACTGCTCGGCGGTCCGGAAACCCTGATGATCGGCCGCGTGCTGTGGCAGGAGTTCTTCAACAACCGTGACTGGCCGGTGGCCTCCGCCCTGGCGGTGGTGATGCTGGCGATCCTGATTATTCCGATCCTGCTGTTCAACCGCAGCCAGGCCAAAGAGATGGAGGGACGGGCATGAAACGTTTTGGATTTTCCAGCCTGATGCTGGTGCTCGGCCTGGTGTTCATTTACCTGCCGATGCTGATCCTGGTGATCTACTCGTTCAACGCCTCCAAGCTGGTGACGGTCTGGGGCGGCTGGTCGGTGAAGTGGTACGTCGGCCTGCTGGATAACCAGCAGTTGATGGGCTCGGTGGTGCGCTCCCTGGAGATCGCCTGCTACACCGCGATCGCCGCGGTGGCCCTGGGCACCCTGGCGGCTTTTGTGCTGACCCGGGTCACCCGCTTCAAGGGCCGCACCCTGTTCGGCGGCCTGGTCACTGCGCCGCTGGTGATGCCGGAAGTGATCACCGGCCTGTCGCTGCTGCTGTTGTTCGTGGCCATGGCGCAACTGATCGGCTGGCCGCAGGAACGTGGCATCGTCACCATCTGGATCGCCCACACCACATTCTGTGCCGCCTATGTGGCCGTGGTAGTCTCCGCGCGCTTGCGTGAGTTGGACCTGTCCATCGAAGAGGCGGCCATGGACCTGGGGGCGCGGCCGTGGAAGGTGTTTTTCCTGATCACCATCCCGATGATCGCTCCGTCGTTGGCGGCGGGCGGCATGATGTCCTTCGCCTTGTCCCTGGACGACCTGGTACTGGCGAGCTTCGTCTCCGGCCCGGGTTCCACCACCCTGCCGATGGAAGTGTTCTCGGCGGTGCGCCTCGGCGTGAAGCCGGAGATCAACGCGGTGGCCAGTCTGATCCTGCTGGCGGTGTCGCTGGTGACCTTCCTGGTCTGGTACTTCGGCCGCCGCGCCGAAGCAGCCCGCAAGCGGGCGATCCAGGAAGCCATGGACTACACCGCCAACGAAGCCTGGCAGCCAGCGGCCGCCAGCAAACCTGCTGCACCAGCGCCTGCGACGGCCTAGGCCATCGCGTTCACGACACACGGCAGCGCCTGGATCGCGAGCAAGCTCGCTCCTACAGACATGCACCGTCCCTGTAGGAGCCAGCTTGCTGGCGATGGCGCCCACCCTGACACAGCGCATTGCGAATGCAGCAATTCTGCACAATAAGAAATGGAGTTGTAGTGATGAAAATGCTTGGCAGGACTCTGCTAACACTGTCCTTGATGGGCGCGATGGTGACCGGCGCTCAAGCCAGCGACAAGGAGCTGCGGGTCTACAACTGGTCGGACTATATCGCCCCGGACACCCTGAAAAAGTTCGAGGCCGAGACCGGCATCCACGTCATCTACGATGTCTTCGACAGCAACGAAACCCTGGAAGCGCGCCTGCTCACCGGCAAGTCCGGCTATGACATCGTGGTCCCGTCCAACAGCTTTTTGGCCAAGCAGATCAAGGCCGGGGTCTACCAGGCACTGGACAAGTCGCGGCTGCCGAACTGGAAGAACCTCAACCCGGTGCTGCTGCAGAACGCCGCCGCCAGCGACCCGGACAACGCCCACGCCTTCCCGTACATGTGGGGCTCGATCGGCATCGGCTACAACCCGGACAAGGTCAAGGCGGTGCTCGGTAGCGACGCGCCGACCAACTCCTGGGACCTGCTGTTCAAGCCGCAGAACGCCGAGAAGCTCAAGGCCTGCGGCATCAGCTTCCTCGACTCGCCGACGGAAATGCTCCCCGCCGCCCTGCACTACCTGGGCTACCCGGTGACCAGCAAGGACAAGGCGCAGATCCTCGAGGCCGAGGCGCTGTTCATGAAGATCCGTCCTTCGGTGACCTACTTCCATTCCTCCAAGTACATCTCCGACCTGGCCAACGGCAACATCTGCGTGGCCGTGGGTTACTCCGGCGACGTGCTGCAGGCCCGCTCGCGCGCCGAAGAGGCCGGTAACAAGGAGAAGGTCGCCTTCAGCATTCCCAAGGAAGGCGCCGGCAGCTTCTACGACATGATGGCCATGCCCAAGGACGCGGCCAACGTCGACAACGCCTACCTGTTCATGAACTTCCTGATGCGCCCGGACATCATCGCCGAGGTCACCAACAGCCTCGGCTACAGCAACGCCAACGCCGCCGCCACGCCGCTGGTGGACGAAGCCATCCGCAACGACCCGGCCTCGTACCCGCCGCAGGCCGTGCTCGCCACCCTGTACGCGGTGCCCGACCAGCCGATCGCCATCCAGCGCGTGATGAACCGCGGCTGGACGCGGATCAAGCTCGGCAAATGACAGCCCGCGCCCGCTCGGTAATCGCGGCGGGCGCCGCAGCCCTCTTCCGTCGCGCCTTACCACCGCGACACCCCTGCGAACGGGCTCGCCTGGCTCCCTCGGTTCAGGTGACTCCTTGGCGTCCTCCTCGGGCGCCTT